>CAWEZZ010000005.1:0-1097717 GCA_963813805.1 uncultured Solirubrobacterales bacterium | reverse complement strand
GCGCCAAGCGCTTCCTCTTGGGCTCGGTGCCCGACAAGGTCTCTCACCACGCGCCCTGCTCGGTGTTGATCATCCGGACGACCTGAGCGCAGGTGCCCCACTCAACCTGCGGTCACATACTGAACCGCCTCGATGTAGGGTTGGGGGGACCGTCCGGTGGTTGGCGTTGGGTTCCGGGGATCAGATCGAGCGCGCGCTGCGCCGCGGAGTAGACCAGCTCCTCGAGCATAGGTGTCGCCATCTCCTTCCCTACTCCGACGGCGCCCCCGAAACGGGACACCCCCACAGCGCCCAGCCTCAACCCTGTGGGACTTCGCTGCTGGGTGGGTTGGAACGACAGCGGCGCGGGCGTTGCCTGCAACCCCGCGGTTGTCGGCGAGGCATTGCCAACCAACGTAGCATTATCTGCGCTAGAGTGCTACGTTGCTTTGGATAGTGCTACGTTCCCGTCCCACCTGGCTCTGTTCGTATGCATACCTTCCGAACCCTTGATCGTCAGATCGGCATGGTGCCCGCCCCTGTTGCGGTGGCGTTGGGCGGTATCGATAGAGTGCAGGGCCGCCAGGGGGCGCTGCGCGAGCGCGGCCTCCAGACGCTGAGCACGCTGCGGGAGATCGCGCGGGTCCAGAGCGTGGAGTCCTCCAATGCGATCGAGGACATCACGGCGCCCAGTGAGCGCATTCGTGAGCTGGTCGTGAAAGGGGCACGGCCCAAGAACCGCCCCGAGGAGGAAATCGCCGGCTACCGGGCCGTGCTCGACACGATCAACGAGAACGCCGCAAGTATCCCGTTCACCCCGAGCGTGGTAGAGCAGCTGCACCGGGACCTGTACCAGTTCACGAACACGCCGGCCGGACGCTGGAAGAGTGTGGAGAACTCGATCCAGGAGATAAGGCCCGACGGCGTGAGGGTCGTGCGCTTTCAGACCGTCCCCGCGGTCGAGACCCCCGCGGCCATGGAAGAGCTACACGAGCGTTTCGTCGCGGCCAGCGAATCCGGCGCATCACCCGCTTCTGTTGGTCGGCTGCTATGTGTTCGACTTCCTGGCTATTCACCCCTTCAGGGACGGCAACGGCAGGATCTCAAGGCTGCTCACACTTCTCTTGCTCTACCAGGCCGGCTATGAGATCGGGCGCTTCGTCAGCCTCGAGCGGCTGATCGACCAAACCCGGGAGACCTACTACGACGCCCTGCAGGCAGCCGGTCACGGCTGGCACGAGGACGAACACGACATCGAGCCGTGGCTGCGCTACTTCGTGGGCATCCTGACGGCTGCCTACAAAGAGCTCGCAGGTGCAAGTTCCACCACTCCCTCTGGCCGCGGCGCCAAGCGCGAAGCGATCGCACAGTTCATCCGTAGCTCCACCGCTGAGGAGCTGACCGTCGCCGACGTGCGCCGGGCGGTGCCCATGGCCAGCGACTCTTACATCGATAAGACCCTCGCCAAGCTCCGCGACGAAGGTCTGATCGAACCGATCGGCACAGGACGGGGTGCGCGCTGGCGACGGCTGCCATGAGATTGTGTTGCGGGTCAATGCTTTCCCGTTTTGGCAGGTGCCGTCCTCTCGATAGGCCGCAACATGTGGGGCGCTGCGTCTATGGCGGCGTCAATGGCTGATTTTTTCACACCGCTCGTCTTCGCGGGGGCCGGTGCGCTTGTTGGCTTCCCCGCCGATCCGGTAGTCTTGGCCCGGCGTAACCGGCTGGCAGGGCGCGAACACACGGAGGATCTGATGACGCGGGATCGAGGAAGGCATCGGCCTCTACATGGCGCGCTACGCGGTGCTACCCGAGGACGCGAGCATCCCGCACATCGTCCAGAGCCTCGGGTATCTAGACGACGTCGACGAGGACGACATGCTTCCAGAGAGCAAGGCCGAGATCGCGGCTTACTGGCGCTGGCGCCAACCCGAGATCCTGCGCAACCTCTCCCGCCACGGTGGGCCCTCGACGCCTACTCACCCGGGCGAGGAGTAAACGTCTTTTGGGCTTCAGTGCGCCGGTCGGCGGAGGTCTGACGGGCGCGAGTCGACCGCGTGCCGCCCCGACAGCCGCCTGGATCGCGGTACGCCGCATCGCGTGCCGCGGTCTCGTCGAGGCGGACTACGCTTGCTCAGACGCCTGATTGCCACAGCGCGCTGACCGGCAGTGCCCACAGCCGCTCGCCGATGGGCACTGTCTCGGCGCCGGTGTGCAGAATCACACCGGCGCGGAACCTCTCTCCGAGCGCATCGCGCAGCTGCAGGAGCGATCTGCGGTCGCTCGCGCCGAATGAGGCGCTCGCCTTCGCCTCGATCGCGACGATTGCGCCATCAGGGCCCTCGAGCACGAGGTCGACCTCGTTTCGCTCGCGACGGTAATGGTAGGGGTTGGCCTGATGCTCGGCCCAGGTGAGCAGCTTTGAGATCTCGCTCGCCACGAAGCTCTCGTACAGCTTGCCCACCACCTGCGGGTCGCTGGCCGCGCGGTCGTCTCGCGCACCGAGCAGGTGCGCGAGCATGCCGGTGTCCGCGAACAGCAGCTTCGGGGCGAGCCGCTCGCGTGCTGTGATGCCCGGTCGCCACGCCGGGATGACACGGACGGCAAACACGGTCTCCAGCAGTCCCACGTAGCTTCGGATGGTCCTTGCGTTCAGGCCAACGCGCTGTGAGAGGCGATCGGGGACCAGGATGCCCGCGGCCTGGGCGGCGAGCACACGGATGAGGCGCGGCATCTCCTCGAGCTTCTGCACGTCGCTCAGCTCGCGCAGATCGCGTTGCACGAGGCTCGCAAGGTACGCCTCGAACCAACGGCTGCGCAGCCTTCCGGGTGGACGGGTGCGCACCTCGGGGAAGCCGCCGAGGACCGCTCGCTGCACCCACGCGGCGGGGCCAACGGGAGCGTCGCGGATCGCCGGGGGGCGCATGTCGAAGAGATGGTCGACGAGGTTGCTGGTCGATCCCTCGATCTCGGTCTGCGCCAGCGGCCACAGCACGACCATGTCCGTGCGTCCTGTGAGAGCGTCGAGTATGCGCGGGGCTGTCAAGACGTTTGCCGAGCCGGTGAGCAGGAACTGTCCCGGGGAGTCGTCGCGGTCGACGATCTGCTTGATCGCGAGCAGCAGATCCGGAGCTCGCTGCACCTCGTCGATCGCGACGGGCCGGTCGAGCCCGGCGGCGAACCCCGTCGGGTCGGCAAGCGCGGCCTGGCGGGTGAGGTTGTCGTCCAGCGTCAGCGTGCGCCCGATCGTCCCCCGTCTCTCCAGCTCGTGCAGAAGCGTGCTCTTGCCGGCCTGCCTCGGCCCGAGCAGGAGGACCACCCGGGCGTATCCCAGAGCCTCATCGACTAGCGGAAGCGCATGGCGCTCGAAGGTGTATGCCACGCCGTCATTCTATGCGCAAATCCGTAAAGTCAGGCGCGCGGATCTGCAATGATGGTCGTGCAGATCTATAAAGTAGATAGCCCGAGCGCGATCCGGCTCGGACCGACGCTCACCCCGTCTTTTCGCCGAGCCCCAGAGCGGGCAGGAGTTCGTGTAACTCGGTCGTGCTGAGCGTGGTGTATGCCGACTTGAGCTTGCGGACGAGGCGGTTGGGTCGCGGCGGCCGTCGTATGCTCGGTCCGCGTGTGAAACCGGTTGAGGATTTTCACGAACGCTGCGTTTCCCGCATTCGCGGCGGCGGCGTCACGTTTGGCCGTCGCCACGAACGCCAGCGTGCCCGGTGGTGTGACCTGTGCGTTTGCGGAGGCCAGTGCGCGGGCGTCGCCGCAAAGGTCGCTCGCTCTGCGCCGCGAGGACGCCGCGCGAGTGCTGGGCGTGAGCGGTGAGACCAGCGGCCCCTCGCCAGGCCCTCGCCGCCAGAACCGCGAGAAGAAGCGCGACGCAAAGCGCAAAGCCGTCTACACAAGGCCGGGTTTGCCTTTACATGAACGCGCCGCAGGCGCGGACGCTCACAGACGTCCCATCCGCCACCGGGGCACGTCCGCGATCTTGAGGAGCTGTGCGATTGCGCCGAGTTGCAGAGCGATCGCTTCGAGCGAGAGCATCAGCTCCGCGTTCGAAGCGGTGGCCGTCCGAGACAACAACTCGAGTATCGCGATCGTCTCGCCGCCGTCGCTGATTGGCACCAGTAGCGCTGAGCCCATGCCCTCCGCCGCGGCGGCCCTGAGCAGCGGGTCCTCGGCCGACTGCAACTCGAGCAGGCAGGTCGCCGCCATCCGGTTGCGAGCACGACCGAACTCTGCGGTCGACGCATCCTCTCGGTGCTGCCAGGTCCGGGTCTCGAACGTACCCAGGCCTGCGGAGTCGCGCGTCCAGATCGCACCGCAGCTCATCGACCCGCGCGGCTGGTCGGAGCACCACGCGATGGTCGCATCCCATCCTCCCTCCGAGCCGAGCGTGCCAACCGCGTGCTTGAGCACCGATCGCCACTCCGTGAGGCCCACGAGCGCGGCCGAGAGGGCGCGCTGCGAGCCTGCGTCCCACTTGAGGTCATTGCTCTCGGGCGCGGACGGGGCAGCCTCGAGCGCCTCCGCACGCAGCAGGTGCTCCTCGAGCTCCGCTCGGACGGCCGTCAGCTCGGCTTCCAGCTCACACACACGGGCCTCGGCGCGAGCGAGCGACTGCTCGAGCTCGTCGGATCGCGCCTGCTCGGCCGCAACGGCACCAGCGAGCTCGTCAGCGCGCCGGGCAGCGCGTTCTGACTCGGCGCGGAGGCTGCCCCGCTGCTCGCGCTCCTTCAACAGCTCCTCCTCCAGCCGCGCGGCTGTCGCGAGCGTCTCGTCTCGCTCAACGAGGGCCGCCGCGACGCGGTCGTCACGGTCGAGAGGTGGACCGGAGCTCCCGTCGGCCAGCGTGAGCCCCCACTCGTCGAGCAGCTCCTGACGGATCGCGAACGCGTCGAGCCGTCCCCAGCGATCGATCCTCATCAACCGGTCGAACTCTGAACGGGCCAGCGACGCCTCTGCGACCGGTGCCGCCACACTGCAAGTGGCCGTCGGCTGTCCGTCGCCGTCGCGCAGCGCAAAGCGCAGAGCAGCAAACGCGGGGCGCTCTTCAAACGCGCCGATCCGGTACTCGAGCTCCAGCGGCTCCCGCCCAACGGTGTCCGCTTCCTCCAGTCGCAGTCCCTCTATCGACCATGCCGCGGTGAGTTCGGCATCAGTCCGGCCGCACACGCGCTCGGCATCGGTCCCGAGCTGCTCGACGTAACGGCGGTTCACGCGCAGGTAGCGGCCATCCAGGTCCTTCAGCCAGACGATCGCCGCGCTCTCGTCCAGCGGCTCCTCCAGCACCGGACTTACCGGCTCGGAGTCCGCCGCATCGCGCGCGGTGGGGATCGTCAGCACGGCCGTGCGCCGGCCGTCTCTGTCGACTACCGCGACAAGGTCCGCCTCGAGACCGTCGAGCAGCACCGTCAGGCGGTCAGCCTGGCCCGCGGTGATCAGCTCGACCTCCTCTGGACACGAGGCCAATGAACCGCCGCGCACGTCGAACCGGTCCACGAAGGCTCTCGTCGCACGCTCGACCGACCCGGCCTCACTCAGCACGGCGACCGCTGCCGGCACCCCTTCGCAGACTGCGACATCACTCTTTGCTCCGGTCCGGCCAGTGACACCCACACTGGACAGATTGGCGCCTGGCATGGGGAGCCTCGGTCGCCGAACCCCAAAAGTGGACGAATGTTCAGTCGGCGCGGTGGCTGCGCTGTATCTGGCAATCTTCTGGCGCCTGGATCATGAGACAGAGCTCCGCTGCGAGAACCTGCCCAGCAAGGATGTGCCGGAGCTCGAGACCGAGCTCGAGACGCTCCAAAAGGAGCCGATTTCGGCGCTTCGCGAGAACGTCATCCCCACCCGACGTCATGCCCCCAGAGATGCTCGCTGGCATGGGCGCCGCCTGGCTGCACCGGCATGCCTACAAGAAGCACATCGACGAACTCACCGCCGACGCGTAGCTGACCACACTGCCGGGTTCCCCCCAGAGCGCTTGTCTGCTCAGCTCAATCGGTGCGCTCGGAAATCGCGCATTGCGACAGCGCTAGTGGTGTCACCCCAGACCGCTGCTCATCGTCCGGCGCGTCGCCCTTACTAGAAGTCTCAGGCGGTCCGCGAGTTGGGCACGTTCTTGGCGTGGCGGGCGGTGCCGCTCGTGCTGAGCTCGTCGAAGTGCTCGAGTGCAAGGCCGGAGCCAATCGCGACGCAGGTCAGCGGTGACTCCGCGAGCGAGACCGCCATGCCCGTGCGATCTGTGACGAGATTCGGCAGGCCTCGCAGTAGGGCGCCGCCGCCGGCGAGCAGGATGCCTTGGCGGGCGATGTCGCCCGCGAGCTCCGGTGGGGTGTTTTCGAGCGTGGCGGTGATCGCGCGCAGAATCTCCTCCATCGGCAGGTGGATCGCCTCACGGACCTCCGCGCTGTGCATCTGGATCTCCGTCGGTAGACCGCTGAGTAGGTGGCGGCCGCGCACGCCCATCGTGAGCTCTCGCGCCAGTGGCGCCGCGGAGCCGATCTGTAGCTTGATCGCCTCGGCGGTCTGCGAGCCGATCGCGAGCTGGTGGGAGTCGCGGAGGTAATGGCTGATCGCCTCATCCAGCTCATAGCCGCCGACGCGCACCGACCGCGACACCACGATTGCGCCGAGCGAGATCACGGCGACCTCGCTCGTTCCGCCGCCGATGTCGAGCACGATGCGCCCGACGGGCTCCTCGATCGCCACACCGGCGCCGATCGCGGCGGCGATCGGCTCTTCGATCAGATGCACGCGCCGCGCGCCCGCGCCGAGTGCGGCCTCCTCGACAGCACGCTGCTCGACCGCGGTGACGCCCGAGGGCGCACACACGATCACACGCGGATGCGCCCACCGGCGGTCCAACGCGCGATGAATGAAGTAGCGCAGCATCTGTTCGGTTACGGCAAAGTCTGCGATCACCCCGTGGCGCAACGGACGCGTCGCGGAGATCGTCGCCGGCGTGCGGCCGATCATCCGCTGGGCCTCGACGCCGACCGCGTGGACCTCGCCGGTCAGCGAGTCGACGGCAACGACGGAGGGCTCTGAGGCAACGATGCCCCTGCCGCCGACGTACACAACCGTGTTCGCGGTACCGAGGTCGATCGCGATGTCACGAACACCCAAGCCTGGCGCCAAATGACGCCGCGATGTATCTCGGCGCGAGCCGTCTCGACGCAAACGCATCAAGACACCCTGTCAAACAGCCCACAACGACCACAGCCCTGTGCCGCGTGCTAACCCCGTCGCTCGGCCGGATCGCCATCGATGATCTCCACTTTCGATCCGACGTCCCGATCCAAATCGACGACGTGGAGATGCGGGTACCGCATGCCTCGATCGTCGATCCGGCGGGTAGGGAAAGCGTGGTGCTGGACGGCCACCACGATCCGACCCTGCAACGGTCTCTATTGAGCGAAGGCGGCCGGGGCGGTGTTCACCGCGAATTGGGTCTGCGGATCAGCCGACGAGCCAGATTGCGCCGTCGCGCACCTCGACCGGGAACGTCTTCAGTGAGCGGGCACCGGCCGTAGCCTTGATGGCGCCGGCGAGTGGCTTGAACGCGCCCTGGGGACCACGCACCATCTTGCCGGTGGCGACGTCGTAGAGCGCCGCGTGCCATGGGCACTGCAGGCATCCATCCTCGGTCACGTGCCCATTGCCCAGCGAGGCGAAGAGGTGGCGGCAGCGGTTGGACACCGCGAATGGCTTGCCCGCGCTGATGCCAACGGCGAGTGCGCCGTGCGGTGTCTCCTCCACGACGGCGACCTGCGAGCTGCCGAGGTCCTCGACGGTTATGAGGCGGGAGGCGGACTGCTCGGAGGTGCTCACCAGCGAACTATCTCACATGAGCGAGGTGCGCTTGCCATTCATTAGAGTGGGTCGATGGATGCCGACCCACGTGCCGAGCTCGAGCGCTGGCACGCGGCTCGGACGACGAACTTCTACGACGCTACACCGAACCTCGCGCGGTCGCTGCGCGCTCGGCTCGGCGATGACGGCCTGCGCGCGCTCGAGCCGGGGTTGCGCTCCTTCGGCGAGGCCGTTGCGACGGTGGTCGAGCCGGCCGTCCAGGCGCTCGAGCTCCATCCGCCGTCGCTTGAGCCGGCGGATTCGCTCGGACGCGAGTCCCAGCGCGTCACGTTCGACCCCGAGTACGCGCGGGCCGGCCGGGCCGTCTGTGCCTCCGGCATCGCCGCCGCGCCGGCGTTCGAGCAGGCGGCGCTGCTCTACCTCCTCGCGCACGCCGGCGAGGGCGGCCACGCCTGTCCCGTCGTCTGTACGGCGGGTCTGATCCGGGCCCTGCGGCGGCACGGCTCGCCAGAGCTAAAGGAGCGGTTCCTGGCGCCGCTGCTCGAGCCCGACTACGACCGCTGCCACCGCGGAGCACAGTTCCTGACGGAGGTGCAGGGCGGGTCCGACGTCGGCGCCAACCGCGTCGAGGCGGTGCCCGAAGGCGAGAACTGGCGGATCTCCGGCGAGAAGTGGTTCTGCTCGGTCGCCGACGCGGACCAGTTCCTGCTCACCGCGCGGGCGCGTGGCGCGCCCCCGGGTACGCGCGGGATCGGCTGCTTTCTCGTTCCACGCCGCCTCCCTGACGGGACGGCGAACGGGTTCCGGATCCGCCGCCTGAAGGACAAGCTCGGCACGCGGGCGCTCGCCACGGGCGAGCTCGAGTTCACGGGCGCGCTCGGGTACATGATCGGCGCGCCGCAGGATGGCTTCCGCATCGCTGCTGGCGTCGTCCTGAATACCTCGCGCTGGCTGAACGCGCTCGGCTCGACGGGGCTGATGCGCCGCGCCTACCTGGAGGCGGCGAGCTTCTCCCGCTACCGCACCGCGTTCGGCCGCCGGATCGCCGACTACCCACTCGTGCGCGAGAACCTAGCCGTGATGAAGGTGGAGGAGCAGGCAGCTCTGGTTTCGACCCTCGAGCTGACGGCACTGGTCGACGCGATCGACACCGGCACGGCCGACAGCGAGGACCGGGCCTGGCACCGGATTCTCGTGAACGCGAACAAGTTCGTCACGTCGCTGGCCGCGACCAGCTGCGTGCGCCGGGGGATCGAGGCGCTCGGCGGGAACGGCACGATCGAGGACTTCTCGCCGCTGCCGCGTCTCTACCGCGACGCGATCGTGTTCGAGAGCTGGGAGGGGACGCACAACATCCTCTGCGACCAGGTCCTGCGGGACCTCGTGCGGCTCGACGCGCTGGACCTCGTGCTCGAGCGCGTCCGCCGCTGCCTTCCTCCGGGAGACGGTGAGGCGGCCGCGGTCGCCGAGGCGCTCGACGAGCTCGCGCCGCGGCTGCGGCGGTCGCTCGCGGAGGGGCCGCTCCATTTCCGCCGGCAGCTGGACCTGCTCGTGCGCGCGCTGCAGGCAGGGTGCCTGCTCGCCGCCGGGGAGGCGGCCGCGGCGGCGCTGCACGTCCGCCGCCACCTCGTCTCCGGTTACGACCCGGAGGCCGACACCAACTATGCAGAGCTGGTAGACGAGGTCCTCGGCACCGACCTCAAATCAGGATGACGCGAGGCCGAGGGCGCGGCTAACTACGGAGTCCGACGGCGGAATCCCTGCGGATGTGACGTGACGGCCACGGTGCTTGCCTAGTCGGATGTCCGTCGCCATATCTATCGGTTTCGACGTGGTCGCGCGCGATCAGTCACGCAGATCATTCGGCGGCCCGTGAGCGTTCGCCGGCATGAGACTTCTGGGCATGGACGTCCCGAGCCCGCGAGCGGCGCTGCGCTTCGCCGCCCGCCAAGCACCGCGTGCTCGAGCGGCGAATGCAGACTCCCCGCTTCCGGTGCGCGCCTGGATCGAGAGTCGGATCGTGGTGCTGGGGGCGGCTGCGGGTCTGTTTGCCACGATCTTCGTGTTGTGCCAGAGCAGCGGCAACGTCACCGACGCCATCGCGGTGCTGTACGTGATCCCGATATCGCTCGTAGCGCTCGAGCTGGGATTGACGGCGGGCGTGGCTTGCGCCGCGCTTGCGCTGGGGCTGGTGGGTGTGTGGGCGCTCACCACGCACGCCGGTCTTGAAGCGGTCGGAGTGTTCACGCGCGGCGCGGCCTACCTCGCCGTTGGCGCCGTGACCGGCCGCTTCAGCGATCGGATGCACAACATCCAGCAGCGCCAGTCTCTGCTGCTTCAGTCCGGGTTGGCACTGGCCAATCTGACACGTGCTGAGGACCTTCCCGCAACGCTTGCACAGGGTGCGCGCGCCCTCCTTGGGTCCCCGGGGGCACGCGTGGAGCTGATCGATCGCACGCCTGTCCAGTCGGGTGTCATCGGGGAGTCCCCGGAGCGTCTCCCGATCGAGACACGGGGCGTTCGATACGGGACGCTTGCCGTGGGCTCTGCCCGCACGATCAGCCCGGAGGATCGCGTGACGCTCGGGATCCTGGCTCTCCAAGCGGCGGTGGCAGCTGAGAACCAACGTCTGTTCCAGGACGCGCGAGAGCGAGCCACGCTGCGGATGGAGCTGCACGACGCCCGCAGCCACCTTGCCGAACGGGGGCACCAGCTGCGCGCACTGATCACCCGCCAAGAGGCCGAGCGTCATCACGTCGCGGATGCGCTGCACGAGCAGGCGGCCCAGACACTGGCCGGCGTGCTCCTCGGCCTGGGGGCACTCGAGCGGGAGCTCGACCCCGACCTGGCTGCACCGAAGCTGGGCACACTGCGGTCGAACGTCGACAGCACACTGCGCACGCTGCGCTCGCTCGCCGTCGGACTCAGACCCCCAGTGCTCCAGCTCGGCCTCCAGACCGCACTACAGGCGCTCGCGGTGAAAGCGCGCGATGGTGGTGGCTCCACAGAGATGACCGTCGCCCTCGAAGGCGCCAGCGACCTCAGCGCAGAAACCCAGACGATCGTCTACCGAGTCATCGAGGAAGCGCTCGATGCGCTCGGAGGATCACGCTCGGTCATAGTCAATGCCGAGCCGGCCGACCGCGAGCTGGTGATCGTCCTTGACGGCGGCGCGCGTCCGATCGCCCGCGAGCGGCTGGCGATCCTGCGTGCGCGCTTGGAGCTGGTCCGTGGAACACTGTCGGCCACGGCGAACGATCTGCGTGCCGTCATCCGGCTATGAATCTCCCCAACGCCAGCGGCGCGAGCGTCGTCCCCGCAGACAAATGGTCAGTCGATGCCCCGCGCTCGAGCGTCGCCTTCAGCGTGAAGCACATGATGCTCGCGAAGGTGAATGGGCGCTTCCGCAAGTTCGATGGGATGCTGGAGAGAGGATCGGGTGCCCTGCGGGCGACGGGAGTGGTGAAGGCGGCCTCGATCAACACGAACGAGCCCACGCGCGACGATCATCTGCGGCGCTCGCAGGACTTCTTCGACGTCGAACGCTTTCCGGAGATCACTTTCAACTCGACCCGGATCGACTACCTCGACGGCGGGCGGCTGCGTATCTTGGGTGATCTGACAATGCGCGGCGTCACCCGCGAGATCGCACTCAACGGGACGAGATGCGAGGCAGGCGATGAGCGGATCGAGCTCTATCTGCGCGGAGAGCTGGACCGCAGAGATTTCGGCCTCGCCTGGAATCAGGCGCTCGAGACAGGCGGAGCGCTGCTCGGCAACAAGGTGAAGATCGCACTCGAGATCTCGGCGGTGAAGAGCTAAGTGGCGTGATCCACGGTCTGGTCACGCTCACGCCCTCCGTAGCTGACGTAGCAAGCACGGACGAAGTCCGCAAACCCAGAGTCTAACCTATAACCTATTCGTGCGGAAAAAGTCTTGGTAGGCGATAGCAAACGACCGCGCCGTCATGGATTCGGCGCGGTCGTTTTGTCATCGAGTGGTTGCTCTGGTCGAGAGAGCCGCTGGAGTGTTTCAGCTGGTTCGGATGGCGAGCGTGTCAAGGTTGTAGGCGAGGATCCCCCAGCCTGTCCAGGTGCTGCTGTCCTGTCTTGGCCCTCTCAGGCGGGATCGGCGTAGCCCGTAGCCACGCTTGAGGTGACTGATCCGGCCCTCGGCGCCGGTGCGGTAGCGCTGTAGGCGGCGCTTCGGGTGCGTTTCGAGCCGGGCTGTTGGCGACCGGAGATGAACACCCGTTCGGGTGCAGATCTGAGCCAAGGCATTGCGGGTGGCGCCCGACTGGAAGCCGCCGTCGAGGGCTATCTCGCGCGGAGAGATCCCCAACCTGGTGCAGCTCTGCAACGGTCGTGGGCAGCAATGTGTTCTCCCCAGGATTTCCGGGAGCGCTCGCTGCCGGCAGGATGAACCCGCGCGCGCCTGGCTTGGTGTTCTCGGTCACCTCGCAAATCTGGGCGACATACCCAAACTCGTTGGGTTTGCCGATCTTGCCCTTGCGGATCGGCCTGGCGTCGGGATCTGAGAGGGAGATGAGTCGGTCTGTGATCGGCTCGCCCGCGACACGCTGCTTGACCTGCTTTGCGACCTTCTCGCAACGGTCGGCCAACTCCTCGAGCCTCCTGACCGCTGCCAGCTTCGTCTTCGCGCCGCGCCCGCGTGAACGCGCGCGCGCGCGAGCTGCCAGCTTCCTTGTCTCCCTGATCGACTCTTCCAGCAGCTTGCCGGTCTTGGCGGTCAGCTCGAGCACCTCTCCCTTGGCCTGCCCTGTGCGTCTGCGGATCGTGCGCGAGATCGCGCGCAGCGTGCGACCCATCACCCGTGAGCGGTCCCGCACCCGCGTGTTCTTCTCCTTGACCAGAACCATCATCTTGCGAGCCTCCCTGGCCAGCGCACGCACTCCGTGCGCTGCCAGTCCCGCGTCGCTCGGATAGCGCACGTCGCCCTCGATCACCGTCGAGTCGATCCTCACCGCCCTGGCCCGGAAGCGCTTCTCCCGGCACTCCTTGGCGATCAACGCCCGCGTGATCTCGTTCACCATCTCGGCCCCGACTCGGCGCGTCAGCTTGCGGATCGTCGACTCGTCCGGTACCCGGCCTGACAGGCCGATCCGGCAGAACCGCCGCAAGTGAAGCGAATCGGACACCTCGCTCACCAGCGTCCGATACCCCCAGCCATAGCGCGCCTTCAGCACCATCAACCGCACGAATGTCTCCATCGCGATCGTCGGGCGCCCGTCGCTCAGCACAGACCGTCCCGTCCGCTCGAACTCCAGGCGCCACTGCTCCACGATCGGCCACAACAACTCCTCTTGAGCCAAAAACCTGTCTAGGCGCTCCAGATCCTCCGGCAGCTCGCGAACCTCCACCGGCAACACGACATCCCACAAAGACTCCGGCTGCTCCGCCACAAGCGTCAACATGAACCCTCCAATCGACCAGAAACCCGCCCATATGCAGGACATTCTGGCCCTCAGACCGGACAGAACACCGCCCCCAGAAGGTCACTTTTTCCGCACGAAGTAACCTAGCGATATTAGGGTACCCTAACAGGCACCCCAACCGCATCCCGAAAGAGGTCGCGATGAGACGCTCCCCGTTCTTTGACGGTGTCGCCCAGTCGGAGGTGGTAATCGCAGGCCAGCCGGTGAAAGTGCCGATCTTCTATTACGACGGCACCGCCACGCAAGCCGTGTTCGCGGCTCGCCTGGGGGCGCTGCGCCGGCTGATGCCCGACCCGCGCTTCTGTCCCGCCCGGCTGGCGCCGGGCCTGGGCGCGATCGCGGTCACCTGCTTTGAGTACCGTGACACCGACATCGGACCGTACAACGAGCTGGCGATCTCGGTTGTCCTGAACGAGCCGTGGTTCTTGGGAAACCTGCCAGGCAGGGCGCTGATCTCGAGTCTGCGCAGACGTCAGCTGCACGCCTGGGTGCAGCACCTGCCGGTCACGACCGAGATCGCGCGCGCCGCCGGCGTGGACCTCTACAACTACCCCAAGTTCATAGCCGGAATCGACTTCCACGAGAGCGAGCAGCGCCGCATCTGCCGCCTGAGCGAGGGCGCCGAGCATATCCTCACGCTCTCCGGCGAGCGGATCGCCACGCCGCGCTCCGAGCAGCTACAGCTGTTCAGCCATCTCTGGATGGACCATCAGCCGCAGAACTCCGAGTTCAAGATCAACGCGATCGAGATGGGTGTCAGCCTGCGGGGAGGAGTCGCCTCGCTTGAGCTGGGGGATCGTCACCCGATTGCGCGCGAGCTGGCAGACCTGATCGCTTGGCACCGTCCGCTGCAGTACCAGTACATGGCTCGCTTTGAAGGGATTCTCTACGGGCCCGAGCACCTCTCGCTGCCGCTGCTCGCGCAGTACGCCGGCCAGGCCACCGCCAACGCCGCGGCGCAGCCGGCATAGTAGTGCTTTGTTAGTTTTGGGGTAGGAGTTCGGCTTGGTCGCGGCGAACCCTCTTGCGTCTGTGGTTATCGACGCGAGGAGGCATCATGGCTGTGATGACGGTGGATGTGGATGCTCCGATGGCGGTGAAGGAGCGGCTGGAGGCGTTCGCGGGCGAGGTGCTGGCGGCCGCGATGAACCGGCCGGTGCAGCGGGTCAACGGCGGGCTGTATTTGCGGGGGCTCTTGGAGCAGGGGCCTCGCAAGTCGCTTGAGCCGATGGTCGAGCGGCTGGGTGGGGACGCTGACTATCAGTCGTTGCAGCAGTTTGTGGCTGACAGTCCGTGGGATCCGGCGCTGGTGGTCAAGGCGGTGGCCGAGCGGGTGGCGCCGCGAGATCGATGTGGAGGCGTGGGTGCTGGATGACACCGGGTTTCCGAAGGACGGCAAGGACTCGCCCGGTGTCAAGCGTCAGTACTCGGGGACGCTGGGGAAGACGGGGAACTGTCAGATCGGTGTTTCGGTGCACGCGGTCGGCGGGCGCGGGACGGTGCCGCTGGGGTGGGCGCTGTATCTGCCGGAGGACTGGTGCGCGGATGAGCAGCGGCGGCGCAAGGCGAAGATCCCGGATGAGGTCGCCTTCAAGACCAAGCCGGAGCTCGGCGTCGAACTGGTCGAGCGCGCGGCCGGCTGGGATGTTCCGAAGGCGCCGGTGCTCGGCGATCACGCCTACGGGGAGAACACCTGGCTGCGTGATCGCCTCGAGCAGGCCGGGTGTGAGTACGTGCTGTCGGTCGGGCCAGACCACCAAGGTGTTCGCGCAAGGGACCGTGTTCGCGGTGCCTCCCGAAGAAGCCCACGGCGACTCGCGCGCCGGTCCGGCCGCGGCCAGACCGCAAGCCCGAGCCGATCGGTGAGCTGATCGGCCGGCTCGGAGCAGATAGCGCGCTAGACGGTCACCTTCCGCGACGGCCCCGACGGCGAGCCGGTCACCTCCAGGTTCGTCTTCGCGCGCGTTCACGCCGCACACGGCTGGCGCGATGATCAGCGCCGGAGCGGCTGGCGCGAGGGCTCCGAGGTGCCTCCGCGCGAGGAGTGGCTGATCGCCGAGTGGCCCGAGGGGCACGACGAGCCGACCGACTACTGGATCTCAAACCTGCCCGCCGACACCGAGCCCGAGCGGCTCGCTCGGCTCGCACGCATGCGCTGGAAGATGGAGCTCGACTACAAGCAGCTCAAGGGCGAGCTCGGACTCGACCACTACGAGGGCCGCTCATGGCTCGGCTGGTACCACCACACCGCGCTGGTGACCGCCGCGCACGGGTTCCTCACGCTCGAGCGGCTTCACCCTTTTCACCCGCGGCCGGCCTGACACTCCCGAAGGCCGTGCTGCTGTTGCAGCCGATCTTCAAGTGCTGGACCGGCCGCTGCCAAACCTGCCAACAGCTAATCGATCTCGCCCGGCTGCCACTCCCGACCCACCACGACAACATGAGTGAACCTAACAAAGCACTAATAGGCGGGCCGGACAAGGCGATTCCCCGCGCACTTGGCCTGGTCGGGTGCCTGCGCGCGCGGGCGGCTGCACTCCGCTACGCCGGCAGCTCGCGCCCCAGCCAGCCGCGGTAGAAGCCCTCGACGTCGGGGAGGAACTCGTGGACCACGGGATAGCCGGGCTGCAGCGCCTCCACCTCGAGCTGGCGGGCGCAACGCGGGGCAGTAGTACTCGCGGATCTGCTGGAGCTTCGGGTCCGGCCCGGCCATCTTCGGGTAGACCTCGAGCAGCGCCTCCTCGGTCTCGCGCACGTGGACCACGGCGTCCATCTTCCAGTTGCGGTTGTGCGCGCAGAAGTCGTGCCCGCAGTCGCAGCGGTAGATGAGCTGCCCGTCGGAGCGCCGGCGGACGATGTTCAGCCCCTCGCCCGCGGGCAGCACGATCGGGTCCTCGTAGGGGACGCGCTCCTGGAGCACCGCGACCCACTTCTCGAACCGGTCCGCGTCCTTGTAGCCGGACTGGATGTCCTTGACCTCGCGCCGGGAGAGCTTCTCGTCGAGCAGCGCCGCGAGCGTCTCGACGTCCAGCTTGCCCCCGGCGGCGGCGAGGACGCCGTCCTCGCCGGGCCGCGGATCCGAGGCGGCGAGGAAGGCGTCGGCGGCGTCGTCGGGGTGCAGCTTGCCCGGCTGCGAGCGCTCCGCCGCGACGGTCGGCGTGGCGACGTCGTACTCGAAGTCCTCCGGCAGGTCCCAGAACCCGCGGTACTCCGCCGCCCATCGCGGCGACAGCCGCATCGACTCCGCGTACATCGCCTTGACCGGCTCGACGAAGTCCTGGGCCAGGACCCGCTCGCGCTCGGCCGCCACCCACTCGCGCACCGGGATCGCCCGCTCCAGCCGGCGGCGGCGGAACGCGTCGCGGTCGGAGACGCCGTAGATCGACTCGGCGAAGCGGGGGAGCAGGTGGCCCTCCTCGACGTCCCGCCGGACCGCCTCGACCGGCCGCAGCAGCGGGTCGCCGAGGCCCGCGCCGCCCTTCATCACCCTGAGATAGAGATCGCCGTTGGCGAACGGCTCGAGCAGCGTGAGCCCGTCGCGCTTGTAGTCGCGGGAGCTGCCCTGGATCTCCATCAGCGCGGGGCTCTCGAAGTCGCCGTCGGCGACCGGGTAGGCCTCGCCGCGCCGGGCGCGCTCGATCAGGTCGGCGCCGTGGATGTTGTGTATGTAGGCGGTCGCCCCGGGGTAGCCGCCGAACAGCCCCGGGGAGGAGAGCACGCGTCCGGTGCCGATGTTCTGGAGCTCCCAGAACGGCGTCTTGTTGACCATGAACAGCGACTCGAAGCTCGACCCGCCGCGGTGGCGCCCGGGCCCGCCGGAGGATGCCTTGACCCGCCGCGAGAGGTAGACGAACGGGGAGATCAGCTCCCACATCTCGACGTCTCCCATGTCGCCCTCGGGATTGAACATGGCGGCGCAGTAGTCGGTCCCGTCGAGGACGTACTTCGCGCCCATCCCCTGCGCGGAGATCTCGAAGTTCATGATCGCCGAGGAGTTGCCGTACTGGTCGATGCCGCCGCCCTGCTGGACGTTGCCCGACACCGAGTACGCGGCCAGCACCTCCTCGATGAACCCGCGCGCCTGCAGCGCGCGGGAGATCGTGCGCGGGAAGCCGGTGAACGAGGGCTGCAGGAAGGCCCAGGCGATCGCGGTCGAGCCCTCGGCGTCGCCGATGTTGGCGATCGTGCCCTCCGGGAAGTTGGTCTCGATCGCGAAGTACGCGCCGTCGTTGACCTTGTCGTTGCAGATCAGCGTCTGGGTGAACATCACCCAGATCGCCCCCTGCATCCCCGAGGGCGTGCAGTTCATCGAGTGCCAGCCCCAGGCCGAGCAGCCGTCGTAGTCGAGCTCGTAGGTGCCGTCCCCGCCGATCCGCACCTCGAAGGGGGAGTGCATGATGATGTCTCGGCGCGCCCGCGCGGGAAGCTGCGCCTTGTCGGCGAACTCCACGTCGAATCCCGCCGGCGAGCGGTAGCGGCCGGGGACCGTCATCTCGCGGATGCGCGACTTGAACGAGCGCCGCCCCTCCTCGATCACCTCGCGGCTGAAGCGCTTGAAGCGGTCGATCGCCCTCCTCGAGCAGGATGCGCTCGACCGCCTCGCGGATCATGTGGCAGCCGGCCAGGCGGGTGCGCTCGTCGAGCAGGTAGTACATCGAGGCGCGGGTGCGCCTGCTTGCAGCGCTCGAGGTGCCAGCGCGCGAGCTCGTCGCGCTCGCCGATCTTCATGCACGGCAGGTCGATGCCGTCCTCGTAGCGCATGGTCGGCCCGACCGGGACGCCGCCGGGCGTGCTCGCGCCGATGTCGAGGACGTGGGTGACGCCGCCCGCCCAGGCGAGCAGCTCGCCCTCCCAGAAGATCGGCACGAACGTCTGCACGTCGGCGTTGTGGACGTCGCCGATCGTCGGGTCGTTGTTGGCGAAGATGTCGCCGGGCCTGATGCCGGGGTTGTCCTCGTAGCCGTTGCGGACCATCCACTTGATCGCGTCGGACATCGTGTGGACGTGGACGATGATCCCCGTCGAGAGCGCGATCGAGTCGCCCTCGGGCGTGTAGAGGGCGAAGCAGAGCTCGCCCAGCTCGCGCACGATCGGCGAGGCGGAGATGTTGAGCGCGGTCTCGCGCGCGGAGACGAGCCCGCCGCGGATGCGCGAGAAGAGCTTCTCGTAGCCGATCGGGTCGGAGGCCATCAGCTCCAGCTCATCCAGACCGCCGTAGTGGCCGGTCTCGGCGAAGAGGCGCTCGGACTCGGCGAGCATCTCGTCCAGGCGCCTGCCCTCCCAGCCGATCGCCGAGCCTGTCGGCTCGAGCTCGCGTGTCGCGTCAACGATCGCCATCGTCAGATCTCCTCCGTGCTCGTGAGGTGGAAGATGTGGTGCGCGTCGAGCGTCGCCCGCCGTCCGGGCGGGATCGCGAAGGTGGTCGCCGAGTGCTCGACGATCGCCGGGCCCGTCGATCGAGTTGCCGGCCGCGACCGACTCGAGCTGGAAGATCTCGGTCTCGACGAACTCGTCCCGGCTCGCGCGGCCCCAGTGGACCGGCCTGCTCGCCTTCAGCGGCGGCTTGCCCGGCTCTTCGGGCAGCTGCGGCAGCGCGGGCTTCTCGACGTCCACCGTCCCGTGGACGATCGCGTGGGTGACCAGGTAGCCGAACTCCGGCGAGCGGGCCGAGGAGGCGTACATCTTCGCGTAGGCGTCCTCGAACGTGTCGATGAGGTCGTCCACGTGCGAGGCGTCCTGCAAGCGCGGCGTGCGGGGAGACGAGCTCGATGTCGTTGAGCTGGCCGTAGTACTGCATGCGCACGGCGTGGGTGAAGCGGATGCTCTCGCGGGCGATCCCCGACTTCGCGAACTCCTGCGCGACCCGCTCCTGGAGGCCGAGCCAGGCGCCGGTGATCATCGCGCCGATCCCCGCCCTTTCCGCCTCGCCGAACGCCGGCAGCAGCGGCATGTCGACCGTCTGGTCGTAGCGGTAGTCGAAGTCGGCGCAGGCGCAGCCGAAGGCCGAGAAGCCCGCCGCCCACGCGGGCACGAGCACCTCGCAGTAGGTGACGCCCTCGGTGTAGCCGGCGACGTGCAGCGGGCCGCCGCCGCCGTAGCAGAGCAGCGTGTAGTCGGCGGGCGAGTAGCCCTTGCCGAGGATCCGCCCGACCGCCTCGTTCTTGAGCGTCTGCTCGAACAGCTCGATCACCCCGGCCGCGGCCGCGTCGACCGTCAGGCCGAGCGGCCGCGCGATCTGGCGCTCGATCGCGGCGCGCGCGCGCTCGACGTCGAGCTCGACTTCGCCGCCGAGGAAGTAGTCGGGGTTGAGACGGCCGAGCACGAGGTTCGAGGTCGGTGACCGACACCGTGTCCAGGCCCCCCTCCGGCCAGCACACGCCGATCCGCGACCCGGCCGAGTCGGGCCCGAGCTCGGGCCGGTTGGAGTTCGGGTTCACGCGCACGAACGACCCGGTGCCGGCGCCGATCGAATCGATCCGCACGAGCGGCATGTTCAGCACGAATCTCGCGATGTCGGGCGTCTGGGTGATCTCGAAGCGCCCGTCGGTGATCAGCGCGATGTCGAACGAGGTGCCGCCGATGTCGGTGCACAGGACGTTGCGCAACCCCATCCGCTGCGCGAGCGCCTGCCCGCCGACGACGCCGCCGACCGGGCCGGAGACGAGCGTTCGCCCGAGCTCCTTGGCCTCGATCGAGATCGTGCCGCCGTGCGCGGCCATGACCCGCAGCTCGAAGGGGGCGCCGTGCGCCTTGGTCACCTCGCGCACCGCCTTCAGGGTGGTGCGCGACGGCTCCGCGGCGTAGGCCTCGATCACGGTCGAGTTCAGTCGCGGCAGGTCGCGGCGCATCGGGTAGAGCTCGCGAGGAGAGGAAGACCGGGACCTCGCCGTCGATGCCGCGCGCGGCCTTCTCTTCCTCGACGATCTCCCGCACGCGGAGCTCGTGGGCGGGGTTGCGGTAGGAGAACAGCAGCGAGACGACGATGCCTTCCACGTCCGCGTCGAGCAGCTCGATCGCCGCCTCGATCGCGTCCTGCTCGCGCAGCGGGAGGACCTCGTCCCCGAACACGTCGATGCGGCCGCGCACGCCCTTCATCCGCGCGCGCGGGACGAGCGGCTCGTTGTGGAAGTGGGTCGCGAGGTGGAGGCGGTCGGAGTAGGAGAAGCCGAGGTGCGTCTGGATGCCGCGCTCCAGCCGCAGGTAG
The DNA here is from genome assembly GCA_963813805.1 of uncultured Solirubrobacterales bacterium. Taxonomy (GTDB): domain Bacteria; phylum Actinomycetota; class Thermoleophilia; order Solirubrobacterales; family Solirubrobacteraceae; genus Palsa-744. The sequence continues at coordinate 1,077,258 of CAWEZZ010000005.1, read as the reverse complement.
TCCTCGTGGCCGGCGTTGACGATGCAGCCGATCCTCAGCCCCTGGCGCTGGAGCAGCCGGTTGAGCATCGCCGTTCCGGAGTAGATGCCCGAGACGATCGCCGGGAAGCCGGCCTCGGGCGTCGAGTCCCACTGGCCCAGCGCGTCGCGCGCCGAGGCCATGAAGCCGATCGACTCGTCCTCGGGAGTCGTCTGCGCCTTGCCGACGACGAACGAGCCCGCGCTCGTCCACGATGAACGTGTCGGTCATCGTGCCGCCCGCATCGATCGCCAGGACGCGGGGAACTCGTGCACCGCTCTCAGACATCCGACCCCCTCACCTCATCCATTCGCGACCCCTTGAGAGCTGGCGGAGCGACGCGTCGGGGACGACGGTCCGACGCGGGCGGCGTCTGTGGTGGCGAGCTGTGCGATGAGCTGCTCCAGCCCGGGCCAGATCAGGTCGATGAGCCAATCGGCCAGTTCCTCGGGGGGGATGTCGGGGTGCCTGTGCCACCACAGGGACAGCGACTCATACGCGCCGGCGATGGCGAGGGTCATCGCCTCGAGCCTTGTCCGGCTTTCGTGGTCGGGCGCCGTCCCGGAGGTCTCGGCGATGAGGTTGATCATGAGGTCTGATTGGCGGTGCCTGATCCGCGCGGCCTCGGCGGCGAAGCGGGCGTCTCTGGCCTTCTCGTCGTCGAACAGCACGACCCAGGCCTGGAGTCGGTCTCCCAGGAACCGGAAGTACGCGATCGATCCCGCCCGCAGGCGTGCTCGCGGGTCGGACTCCTCGCGCACCGCCGTGGCTACCCGGTCGGCGAGGATCTCTCCGGTGCGGCGAACGCAGGTCGCGAAGAGCTGCTCCTTTGAGCCGAAGTGGTCGTAGATCACGGGCTTTGACACGCCGGCGCGCCGGGCGAGCTCGTCCATCGAGGCGCCGTGGAAACCGCGCTCGGCGAAGAGCCGGTCGGCCAGCTCGAGCAGTTGCTCTGAGCGCACGGCGCGGGGCACGCGGCCGGGTCGGTAGCCCTTTACGAGCGTGTCGCCGGCGGAGGCCATGGAATAATCCTACCATTAGTAGATTACTTGTGGTAGGTTACTCCGAGTAATACATCTCGAGGCCAAACCACATCCACTGTTCTCACTCAGCGAAAAGAGGTCGCGATGAGAGGCTCCCCGTTCTTCGATGGCATCTCCCAGATGGAGGGGTGCTGGGCGATGAGGTTCTGCGGCTTCCGGTCTTCTACTACGACGGGACCGCCATCCAAGCCGTGTTCGCGGCTCGCTTGGGGGCGCTGCGCCGGCTGATGCCCGATCCGCGCTTCGCTCCCGCTCGGCTGGCGCCGGGACTCGGCGCCGTCGTGATCACCTGCTTTGAGTACCGCGACACCGACATCGGCCCCTACAACGAGCTGGCGATCTCGGTGGTGCTGAACGAGCCGTGGTTCCTGCCGAACCTGCCGGGCAGGGCTCTGGTCTCGAGCCTCCGCAGACGTCAGCTGCACGCCTGGATTCAGCATCTGCCGGTCACGACCGAGATCGCGCGGGCGTACGGCGCCGAGATGAACTACCCCAAGTTCGTCGCCGGCATCGACTTCGAGCAGACCGCCACCGACCGCGTCTGCCACCTGAGCGAGGGAGAGGAGCACATCCTCACGCTCTCCGGCAAGCGGATCGCGACGCCGCGCAGCGAGCAGTTCCAGCTCTTCTGCCATACCTGGATGGACCGTCAACCGCAGAGCGCCGAGTTCAAGATCAACGCGATCGAGATGGGCGTCAGCCTGAGTCCCGCAGCCGCGACGCTGCAGCTGGGCGGGCGTCACCCGATCGCCCGCGAGCTGGCGGACCTGATCGCGTGGAGGCGTCCGATCCAGTACCAGTACACGGCCCGCTTCGAGGGGATCCTCTACGGACCGGAGCACCTCTCGCTGCCGCTGATCGCCAAGGCCGCCCAAGCCACCGCCGACACCGCCGCTCAGGCCACCGCCGGCGCCACCGCGGCGCAGCCGGCATAGGCGGGCCGGGCGATGACATCGATCACTCTGGAGCGTTCTCTGCGCGAGCAGTTTCCCCGCCTCAGTATGAACGGCGGCCGCCTGGACGTGTCCGAGCTCGAGCGGCTTCGCACACGCGCCCGGCACTTCGCCGAGGAGCATGTGCGCCCGCGGGCGCTGGAGATCGACCATCGCACCGGCGAGGATCCGAGCTGGTTCGACTGGGATCTGGTGCGCGCGGGCGCCGAGCAGGGGATGTTGAGCTTCCTGATCCCCAAGCCCGCGGGCGGCGGCGGCTGCCTGATCACGCAGTGCGCGGTCGTGATGGAGGAGCTGTGCGCCGCCTGCCCCGGGATCGCGCTGATCTTCGGCGCTCACGCGCTCGGGTTCATGCCGCTGCTGCTGGGCGGCCCCTCGCACTGGGACGGGGTGCTGGCGGAGCTCATCAGATCCGAGCGCACCGATCGGCCGCTGCTGATGGCATGCGCGATCACCGAGCCCGAAGCCGGAACCGACGTAGAGGATCCAGACCTCTTGCGCCGCGCGCGGATCACCAGTCACGCCCGCCGTGTGCCGGGTGGCTTTCGCCTGAGCGGCACCAAGCGGTTCATCTCCAACGGCAGCGTCGCGCGCTGGATCACAGTTCTGATGCCGATCGATCCCAGACGCCCGGCGGAGAGTTGGACCTGCTTCCTGGTGGACACCCGCAGCGAGGGTTTCGCGGTCGCCCGCGTCGAGCACAAGATGGGCCAGCGCGCCTGTCCCGCCGCCGAACTGACATTCGACGAGGTGTTCGTCCCCGACGAGCGGGTCGTGAGCAGGGAGGGCGATGGAGCGCCCGCCACGATGATCGTGCTCGCGTGCTCGCGTCCGCCGGTCGGCGCGATCGCGACCGGCATCGCACGGGGAGCCTACGAGCGCCTGCTCGCATGGCTCGAAGAAGACCGCGCCGCCGCCGGGCTGCTCGAGCGCCAGCACGTGCAGCTCGCGCTGGCGGACATGGAGGAGGAGATCCATCTCGCGCGCCAGATCTACATGGACGCCGCCACCGAGCTCGACTACAGGACGCTCGGTGCTGCCACGTCCCATCGTGGCGTTCGCGCCCTCGGACACGTGCCCGCAAGCGTCCGCAGGCGGGCGCCCGTCCGCGGTTGGCTTCACTCAGACCGCGCTCGCGACGCGACCGTCGCGTTGCTGCACCGCACTACGAGCGACCGCGCCGTGACGCGCTCGCTCGCTCTCTCCTCGATGGCGAAGGCACGCGGCGGCGACGTGGCGATGCGGGTCACCGGCGCGGCGCTCGAGCTCGTCGGCCTGCGCTCAGGTCCGGTCAGGGCGGAGCTCGAGAAGCTGTGGCGCGACGCCAAGCTGACGCAGATCTACGAGGGCACCAACCAGCTCAACCGCCTCGAGGTCTATCGCGGGCTGTGCCGGGGAGAGGCGATCGGCTGCCTGCCGCCGCTGCGCGGCCACCTCGACACGGACGAGATGGCTCACACAAACGCAGACACGCGTGCTCATCTTGATTCAGACGCTCTCCAACACGCGAGCGTCGACGGAGATGGAGGCCGATCATGACCGAGACCACTGTGGCCGAGCGCGCCGAGATGCGGGCGATGGCGCGCGAGCTGGCGCGGCGCGAGCTGGCGCCGCGGGCCGCGGCGCTCGACGCCGGCGGCCAGGACGTCCTCGCCGAGTGCTGGCGCCTGCTGGTCGAGCTCGGACTCGACCGTGCGCTGCTCGACGAGCAGCACGGAGGCGCGGGGTTGGGCGTTTCAGACCTGCTGGCGAGCATCGAGGAGCTGGCCGTCGGCGACGGCGGCATCGCCATGTGCGTGCTGCTCTGCAACGCCGCTCTGGCGACGCTCGCCGATGAGCAGCTCGCGGAAGTCCCCTGGGGTGCCCGCTGGGCGCTCGTGCCGGCCGCGCCCGAGGTGGAGGTGACTGTGTTGGGCGGAGCGCTCAACGGTCGTCTCGCGTGCGCTCTCGGTGCGCACGGCGCCTACGGACTTGTCGTTCTCCTCGACGGACCTGCGCCCACGACTTGGGCGGTCGACACCGGCGCGGCCGGTTCGAGGCTCGAGCGCGATCTCGCGCAGATGGGTTTGCGCGCAGCGCCCGCCGCGTCGGTCGAGCTGACAGGCGACGCCTGCGCGCCTACCGCTGATGAGTCAGACGGCTCCAGCACGGCAATGAGCGCCGCAAGCGCGCTGGCGCTGCTACGAGCTGGCACTGCGGCGATCGCACATGGGATCGCCCGGCGCGCTTATGAGATGGCGCTCGAGTACGCCCACGCCCGCCGGCAGGGAGGGGTGGCGATCATCGAGCACGACGCCGTCAGCGACATGCTCTCCGCGATGGCGGTGAGACTGGCATGCTGGCCTGGAATCGCCGCCGACCACGGCTCGGAGATCGACCAGGCGCAGGCGCTCGCCGCGAAGATAGCCGCGACCGACGCCGCCGTGGCGAGCACCGCCGACGCCGTGCAGGTGTTCGGCGGCACCGGCTATATGGTCGAGACGGGGATCGAGAAGCTGATGCGCGACGCCAAGTACTGCCAGCTGTTCCCCGAGCCGAACTGGGTCGCCGCGGACGAGCTGATGGATCGGGAGCGCGCTGCTGCGGGAGGCCGAGGTGCCGGTCTTCGCCCGCTCCGACGTACATTGGCGCACGACTCCGTTGACGATGCTGCTGGAGGCCATGGCGAGCTGGGCCCATCTGCGTGACGACGCTGGAATAGACCTGCCCGAGCTTCTCGAGACATTTCGTGGCCTGGCACCCGGCGCGAGGGAGCACGCGGTGCTTCGCACCGTCATGAGGGTCCTGCTCGACCTGCCTATTGGTGGTGTAGCGTGTCCGCTGATGGCCAAGGTGCGCTCCCAGACAACCGCAGCCAACGGGAGCTGTTTGGGCTCGCGGCGGATCCTCCTGGCCGTCGCCCTCGCAGCCCTCACGTCATCGGTCCTCGCGCTCACGATGGCCGGCGCTGTGGCTGCGAACGTGCCGCGGGCGGCCGTCGCTACGCCCACACGGACGCATGGCATCGCGGCCGTGAGCGGCCAGTGCCCGGCTGGCGTCGCGTGTGAAGAGCTGGGCAGGCTCTCCCGGCCGATCGTCGGGGGGTCCGGCGGCACCTTTACGGCGCTGCCCGGCCCGCTGCCGGTGGTGGAGCAGGACGAAAGCCCGCCCCCGCCGTCGCAGGAAACGATCCAGCCGCCGAGCACGCTCGGCCCGGAAAGCCTCTTCGCGGGCGCACTTCCCGTCGGAGCGGCGACCGGCGCGAGCGCGTTCTCAGCCTCCCTCGTGCCGAAGTCGTTCCTCAGCACCGACCTCGGTGAACCTCCGGCGCAGGGATCTCCGCAGGAGCCCACGGCGGCCGTCGGGGACAAAGTCGTCTGGTACACCGGCAACTCCTCGGTCGCCCTGTCCATCGACTCGGGTAAAAAATTCAAGTACTTCAACCCCGCCACGTTCTTCCCCGAAGGCGGCCTGCCGTTCTGCTGCGATCAGATCGTCTCCTACGCGCCGAAGGCGAAACTGTTCGTGTGGATCATGCAGTACTGGTGCGGGAAGGGCACGAGCTCACCGCCGAGCGCCGTCTGCTTCGAAGCGGGCACGACCTCCAACCGGCTGCGCATCGCGGTGGCAAGCCCCGCGGCGCTACGCGCCCACGCCAGCAACCCGGGCGCTGCGTGGCACTACTGGAACCTCACGCCGAAGGCATTCGGCGGGCGCCTGGGGGGACCGGAAATGTGGTTCGACCAGAGCAAGATGGCGGTCAACAAGCAGGACGTGATCTGGAGCGTGGACACGCTCCGGGCAAAAGTCTCCTCGGTGCTGATGCGGTTCTCCCTGGCGGCCCTCGCCCGGCGTAAATCGATCCGCTTCGGCTACATCACCGACACCCACCAGAAGATGGCCGTGGCCCAGGGCCTGAGCACCACGACGGCCTACTTCCTCGGCAGCGAAGGCACGACCACCGAGCGGATCTGGTCCTGGCCGCTGGCCGCCCCGGGGGCCACGCTGCACGTCATCACCCACTCCTCCCTGCCGAAATACAACGCCGCCGTCAACGGGACGAACGGGAAGAACTGGTACAGCCGCTGGGGCACCTTCCCCGGCTCGGTCGAGAGTGCCGCGCTCGTCGGGAACACGCTGTACGCGGCGCAGGGGACCGGGCGCGCGTACTGCATCGCGAAATGCACCTCTGAAAAACCAACCCTCGGGCCGACGGTGTTCAAAGAGCCAGCCGTGCTCATCTCCAAGTATGACGTCTCCACCTGGACAACGGTGGGCGAACGGTGGCTCTACAGCTCCACGCAGGCGCTCACCTGGCCGGCGCTGCAGCCCGACGGCGCGGGCGATGTGGGGATCGTGATGCGCGCCTCGGCCGAAGGCCAGAACCCGCAACCGGTCGTGGCGTTCCTGACGCCCGGCAGCGGTAACCCGTTTCTCTCCGCAGAGCCGGAGGGGTTGCCCCAGCTGACCGGCGACTACTACAGCCTGCGCCCGGGGCGAACCTCGAAGTCGTTCGTGATGACCGCCCAAACGGTGCAGTCGAACAACAGCATGCACTGGGACTACGTCGAATGGGGACGCGGAACCGGGCGGTAAAGGTCTCCCCGACGGTCTTCCGGCCGGGAGAGTCGGGTCTTACCGCCGGACGGGTCTTACCGCCGGACCGTGACGTTGGCGGTGGTGGTTTGGGTTCCCGCGGAGCTGTGCAGGACGACGGTGAGGGTGGCCGTGAAGTGTCCGTGGTCGGAGGCCAGCAGCTTGATGCCCGCGGCCTTCAGGGGTACCCCGAGGGTCTTCGTGGCGCCGGCCGGGATCACGAACTTGCCACTGGCCAGGACCGTGAGGGCCTTCCCCTTCCCTCGCGTGAGCTTCAGCTCGACCTTGCACGTACCCTTGGGGTCAGGGCAGGTGACCGGCACGTCCGCGACCTTGCCGTTAGTCTTCAGCTTCGTGTACTGCGCGGCGATTGGGTTCAGATCGGAGACCTCAATGCCGCCGGCGTCGCGGAAGGTGACGAACCCGGTGCCGCTGTCGGCGATCGCGACGCGCGCGTTGTCCATGCCTGGGTAGCCGCTGCCGACTGTGGCGACGTACTCGGCCGGGGAGAAGCGCGCGCCACCGTTGGTCGAGAGGTACAGACGCATCAGCGAGGTGCCGCCTGCGCTGAACTGGGGCCACACGGCGGCGAGCTCGCCCGTGTCATAGTTCTCGGCCAGGCCGCCGCCGCCGAACTGGTCGGGCGTGTTGGCGGGGTTGTTAGCGAGCGTGAGCGGCGCGCCGAAGCTGTGGCTCGCGGGGTTGTACTTGCGGATGTGGACCGCCGTCGGCTGAGAGGTGTTGACCGAGTCCTCGGAGAGCATGAACAGCCCAGCCGCGCCGTCTGCCATGCGCGGCAGCTGGCCGTGGCCCACCACGGTGGGAGCACTCCAGCCAGCCTGGGGGGAGATCGGATTGGGGTTGGCGGCGTGGAAGTAGTAGTAGGCGAGAGTCGGCGTGCTGCTCTCGAGCCAGTAGGCCTCGACCACCTCGCCGCTCGCAGTCAGGCCGAGGGCCGACCCCGCGACACCGCCACCGCCGGTGTTTTCGAAGGTGAACTCAGTCGTGCCCGCCGCACCCGCCAAGATCTCGTTGGTGTTGTCGAGGTTGAACCCCAGACCCGGGTTGTTCGAGCTCTCCAACCAGTAGACGGAGGGCTGCCCCGCGGTGGTCTTGTACAACTGCCCGTCGTAGGCGGCGTAGCTGGGGGTCACGGGCAGCATGTCATCGACGTTGGTCAGGCCCGCGAAGCTGAAGGACAACTGGCACGCGCCCACGAGAGGGCAAGTGGGGATGTAGGGAATGTCGTACGGTGCTCCGAAGCTCTGCCCGCCATTGGTGGAGGTCCAGATAACGGTGTCGTCGGCGATGTAGCGAGAGGCCACGACCCAAACCACTCCGGGGGGGCCGAGTATCGGGAAAGGCTGGTCATCAGAGGCATATGTGGGGCCTCCGGGCAGCGCGAGGCTGATCGGATGCGCACACTTCCTCGCACCCGGCGCAAGCTTGCAGAACGTTGGCACATCGGTGCTGATGCCTGCTTCGTGGTTCCAGGCGATGTAGCCGTTGCCGGCGGTGTCGGTGACGATCGCGCCGTAGGAATCCGGCTGCGGGTCCACCGTGAACTGATCGCTGCCCCACGCTGAGCTCACCGAGCATCCCCACAGCAGCGCCGCACCCACTGCAGCCAGCGCAGCCCAGCTGTGCTGGCTGGCATGTCCTTGGCTCCGCATCCGCCGATGATCGCACAGGGAGCAGAGTACGTGCGGTACCGAGGATTGCGCGACTCACTCGCACGCCGTAGGCTCGGCTCATGCAGCCGCCAGACATCGATCAAACGGGGGTCCGTAATGCGGGTAGGTAGGCTGAGCGGAAGGTTCGCTGTGGCCTGGGCCGTCGCCGGATTGGCGGCGGGCGTGGGGGGGACGGTCGCGCGCGCTGCGTCCTGGCATCTGGACGCCTCGTTCGGCAAGCAGGGTGTCGCTGGGCTGCCGGTGAGGGAGGAAGGTATCGATTCCCTGTACCCCCCGGGACCAGGGGATAAGGGGTCGCTGCTCGCGCCTGCCCCTCAGGGTTCGGTGTTCGTGGGCGGCTATGCGAATCGCAAAAAGGGATCGTTCCTCATCACGCGCCTGTCCGCTCAGGGCAAGCTCTCAAAGAGCTTCGGGAGCGGCGGGGTGAGCATCGTCCCAGCGATCTACTCAACCCCGCAGGAGCCTCCCCGGATGTTCGCGCTCGCGGGCGGTGAGTTGTTGATCGTCGGCCTGGATCGGGCGAACCATCTCACGGTCGCTCGCCTGACGGCTCGCGGGCAGGCGGATCGATCCTTCGGCCACGACGGCGTAGCCCAGTACAAGCTGCCCGGCGCCCACGGTCACGCGATAATCGCGGCGGGCGCGGTCGAGTCTGACGGGGACATCCTCGCTGCCTACTACAAGGAAGAAGCCCCACAGCCGATAAACGAACCGAGGATCGCCCCCGGCCTCGGGCGGGGCCCGATCGAGCTCGTGCGGCTACTGCCCTCAGGCGCGCTGGAGCGGTCCTTCGGTCACGGGGGCTTCCTGCAGGTATCCGGCCAACCACCCGCGAGCAGGCAAGAATTCGCCGCCGGCGTGACGATCGCCCCCGCAGGCTCGATCCTGATCGCCTACGAACAGGCAATCATTCCGAACAGCAATCTCACGGAAGTCCCGGCTGTCCAAGAGTTCAGCCCCGCAGGCGCAGACACCTCCGGCTTCGGGGATAAAGGAGTGGCATTCCTGCCATTCGTGCCGACGTTCGAAGGTGGGAGCTCGGTTATCTTCAGCGGGTTGTTCGCTCTGCCGGGCGGGTCCGTCGAGGTTAGCTTCGGCGGGGGAGGCCAGCTGTTCCGCTTCACGCCCACCGGCGCACTGGATCCGGCCTTCGGCATGTCTGGGCATACGCGTGGGGGCCCCGCGGCCTCGGTCCTCGCCGTCGCCCCGGACGGCGAGACCTTCTCGATTGACAACCGCGGCAAGCTCACGGTGGCGGGTACACTGGCGAACGGCGCGCCCGACCCAGCGCTCGGCGGCAACAAAGGCGAGCGTTTCGCGACGCACTTGCCGGGGCGCAGACCGAACGAAGAACAGCAAGTGCTTGAACTACTCCCCGGCAATAACTGTCTGAACATTCTCGTCGGTGAAGACATCGTGCGCATCAGTGAGTAACTGTCACCGCGCGCAAACCATGCGTTGTCGGCGGCACCGATATCGCATGCCTCCTGCCGGCTAAAACGCCCGGCAGCGCTCGTATGGCGCGGTTGCCCCGGCGGAGGTGGGGGCGCTGGTTGGCTTCCAGCTGCTTACACCGGGGAAGTCGATCAACGAGGGCGGCACGGTCGTCAAGACCGGCACAGTGGGCGTTGGGCGTTTGAGCCGTGTGGTGCGTCTGCGCCACCGTGGTCTCTACCGCGCGCTGGTCAAGATCAATGACGGCGCGCACGTGTCGAGCTACAGCGGGCCGGAGCTTGTTCGGTGAGAAGGGTCGGGACTGCTGGGTATGGTCCCCACTCGATGTCGACCGCGCCTGCACGACGAACCCGAGTGACGCTGCGCTGTCTTCGACCAGATGGATCACGACATCACGACGTGCTTCGGCGAGCTCGTCGAAGCACGCCTACACGTCACCGCGCCCGGCGAGGAGGTTTGGGTCGCGATCGCGACTCAGGCGACCGATGGGCGCTTCGTCGAGGAGCGCCTGCGCGACGTGCTCTTCGGCTTGGTCTTGGAAGCCGCAGAGGCCACGCTGTGGGAGCCTCGCGCGGATTGGCCCTCCGGCGAGCTCGCATGGTTCGAGGTCGCGCGCCTTGGTCTGCGCGAGGTACCAAGCTGATCGGAGGCGACACCGCCGACGCGCGCGACATCGGTCTCATTGATACCCAGCGAGTAGGCGAGCGTGGAGGTCTTGCCGCCAAGCAGCGCCTCACGCGCGCGGTCCATCCGCCGTGCAAAGTCATCGCGGTGATGCTCGACGTACTCGTCGACCGCCCGCTCCACGAGCTCGGCCTGCTTGAGGCCCGCCATCAACGCGGCGTAGCGGACCTTCTCCTTGGTGGCCTCGTGAACCTTGATCGGGGATTGTGCGCGCATTAGGGATTACTCGGTACTTCGGTACTACTACTGACGATATCATATGGCGACATCCTCCACGCGCTCGCGCTCGATCACACGCGAGGAGCGCTGCCCCTTTGCAGTAAGTGCGCCTTGTCTCGTCACCTCCCAGCTCGTAAATGATCTCCAGGTTCACATGCTGTGCGCGCATCGCCGACGGCTGGCATTGTGTGGCTGACCTGATATGGAGAGGTGGTTGTCAAGGGCGGGTTGTTGATTTGTCGCATTTTGTGCTCTGGGTGTGTGGTGTGGTCGGCTGGGCTGGTGGCGGTCCGGCGGTTGTGCGCGACGCGCGGTCAGACTGATATTCGCGGGTTGGTTGCCGCAGGACCATGGTTCGTCGTGGGGAGCCGCTGTCTAAGATCGGGCGTGGCCAGCCTTGGAGGGCGGGTTGCTCATAGGTCAGTCGCGGGTTCCCCGCGCGTTGCCGGGCCGCCACCGGCCCAGTCGACGGGATGAAGTTGTGGGCTGCGAGTGATTTCACTCGATTTGGGTGATCGCCCAGCAGAACCCGGCGAGTTCGCGGGCGGCAGCGACCGCGATGATCGTGCGGCGCTTGGCGCGTGCTTCTAGTCGTGTCCAGGTGCGGTGAAGGCGCCGCTGAGCTGACCAGGCGACCGCGATCGCCTCCGGGGGTTGGCCGTCCTGACGGTCGGTTAGCCCCCGGCCGATGTTCGGACGGGCACGGTAGTGCCATGCTGCCTCGACCAGCAGCCTGCGCGCGTGAGCGGACCCGGTCTTCGTGATCGACCCGAGCCGGCGCTGTTGCCCGGTTGTGTTCTCGCACGGGACCAGCCCGACGTAGCTCATGAGCTGCCCTGGCCGGGCGAACCGCTCGAAGTCGCCGATCTCGGCGCACAATCCGACAGCGGTGAGTGTGTCGATACCGCGCAGGCAGCGCAGCCGGCCGACCTGCACCTGCCACGGCGAGGTGGGGAGCATCCCCACGATCTCGCGCTCCAGCGCGTCACGGCGATGGCAGAGCGCGTCGATCGCACCGCGGCAGTCCAGCAGGGTGGCCTGCGCGGCCGGCCACTCCAGCGTGATCGTCGCCAGCCACTGGTGATGACGCTCGGTCCACGCCTGCCCGTCATCAAACCGTATCCCGTGACGTAACAGCAGCTTCGATAGCCGGTGCCGGCAGCGCATCAGATCGACCCGCACGGCCTCGCGAGCACGAACAAGATCACGCAACGCCTCCTCCTCATCGCCCGGGACCCTGACCGGATGCAGCTTGCCGGCCATCAGCAGCCGGACGAGCAACTCCGCGTCACGCCGGTCGGTCTTCACACGGTCACCCGCCGCCCTGGGGATCTTGCTCGGCGCCGCGACCACACACTCAACACGACGCTTGACCAGCTCCCGCGCTAGGCCGTACCCCGTCGGGCCCGCCTCATACGCAACACGGACCGGACCGGCGAGCCCCGCACAGAACCCAGCCGCCTGCGCGCTCTCACCGCCCATCGCGAACGTCTGCAACTGCCCCGTCTCAGCGTCCAGGACCGCCGCGACGATCTTCGCCGCGTGCACGTCCAAGCCGACCAGGGTTCTAGCCTTAGCCATGGCTGGTTCCTCCTATGCGATTGTGGTCGCCGCGCGGGTTAGAGCCGCACGGCATGAACATCACCCCACAAACAGCGTGGGGGAACCGGCCTCTTCTACACCCCAGACCGGATAGACCAACAATCCATATTGTCTAATCATTCCCTGAGCTCACACAGGAGGAGACCCGCCATGTCCCAGCCGACGAAGACACGCCACCATCTCACCCAAGTCGTCCGCTTCAGCCCTGCCGAGATCAGCAAGGCGATGGCGGAAGTCGAGGGCTTCAATGCCAAGCTCGCGGTGCTCATCACCTCGGGCGTAGGAACCATGGCCTGCGCCTACGTGTTCTGCCTGATCGCGCTGCTCAGCCTGCCGGCCATCCTCATTCAGGCAGGGGTGCTCACGAACAGCGACGTCCCGACGTTCTTTACAAAGCCTGGGCTGATCTTGATCATCGCGTGGATCGCGCAGACCTTCATCCAGCTCGTCCTGCTATCGATCATCATGGTCGGACAGCGGGTGCAGTCGGCAGCTTCAGACGTCCGCGCCGCAAAGCAGTTCGCTGACACCGAGGCGATCGTGGATGCCCTGAGCCTAAAGACCGAGGGCGGCCTGAAGACGATCCTCGACGCGATCGAAAAGCTCCCCGACGCCTCACCAGCACGATGATCGTCTGTGACTCCTTCGCGTTGCCTGGCGACATCCCGAACCACTATGACTTCGTTGAGGCCCGCCATGTATCGACAGTATCGACACTTCCTGGAGAGGAGCCGCCCTCTTATCTCGCTCGCGGTTCGATCAGTAACGCACGTGCGACCGCGAGCGTCTCACCGTCGGGCGACAGCACCGCCGACCCGGCGTGACGCTTGCGGCCGTCGGTCTCGATCGGCCAGGCCATCACGACGTGCTCCTCGCCTGCGGCGATCGGCGCGTTGACTCGCACGGTGAACCGCGCGAGCACGCTCATGGGCAAGTCGCCGTTCATGTACAGCGCAAAGTAGGTAGGGCAATCGAGCACGGCCCACACGAACTCCCCGAGCACACGTCCAGCCGCGTCCGCTGTCCACGACGGCGGCGTCCACGGCGATGCGACGAGCTGGCGACCCTCCACCGCGCCGGCGAACACTCCGAGCGCGTCCGCGCGTGCTCGCCCGCAGACGAAGCAGCGACTGAATAGGCCGTCGGACAGTCCCCTGTAGCCCGTGGTCGCAAGTCGTGCCTCGTTCGGGCTCACCGGCGCGGGCACTTCGACGTCGAACTCAGGCGCCGCCCGCGCCTCGGCGACAAGCGCCTCACCGTCCAGCACCCGAACCGAGCCGTCAGTCTCGCGCACGACATCGAGCGGCCTCTCGAGTGGCACCGGACGCCTCAGGCTGACCTCCGCTGCTCCCTCGAGGAAGCTGGCAACGACGCCCGAGCAGTATCCACCGTTGCCGCTCTCCAGCGGTCCGTTGAAGCGGCTTGGTATCACCAGCGACTCGGACACGGAGTGACTATCTCACTCCCGGCCACAAGGCGTCCTTGTCGGCATCGCCCTCCGCGTCCGGTCCGCGCCGCAAGCGGGTGTTCGACGGATCCCTCGATCGCGCTTGATCGCGGTCGGGGGCGCCCGCCTTCGGAGCGGGCCCCAATTTAAGCGAAACTGGAGGCGTACGCGCGTACGACGATGAGCCCAAACCAATGCTCGTCTGCTGCGTGGTCGGAGTGTTCGTGTATAGCGGTTGGCGATTGGAACCCGCGACATCCTCGAGTTCGCGGCATGCGCACCGCAGCTGTCCCTTGCGTCAGGCTAAGCGCCTGTATCGGGTGACGGTCACACCGGACACTCCGCTATCGTGCCGGTCTGTGTTCAGGTCTGTGTTCGCCACCGTGACCTTGGTTTCTGTATGGCGCGTTTTGAGCTGGCCAACAAGGTGGCGCTCGTGACCGGCGGCGCCCGGGGGATCGGTTTCGCGACGGCGCAGGCGCTGGTCGCGCGCGGAGCGTCTGTGGTGATCGTCGATCTGGAGGCCGAGGCTGCGGCTGGCGCTGCCGCGCGGGTGCACGACGGCAGGGCGCTCGGCCTCGCCGGGGACGTCACCGATCGCGGTGCGATGCAGCGGGTGGTCGCCACCGCTGTCGAGCGCTTCGGCGGGCTCGACGTCGTGGTGGCCAACGCGGGCATCGCCTCGCGCATGGCCACGTTCCGCGCGTCGTCCTCGGAGACCTTCGAGCGCGTGCTCGACGTGAACCTGATGGGTGTCTGTCGGACGGTCGACGCGGCGCTGGGAGAGATCATCCGCCGTCAGGGGCACCTCGTCGTGATCTCCTCGATCTACGCGTTCATGAACGGCGTCGGCGAGGTTCCGTACGCGATGAGCAAGGCCGCGGTCGAGCAGTTCGGCCGCGCCCTGCGGGTGGAGCTCGCGCAGCACGGCGCCAGCGCGAGCGTGGCGTACTTCGGCTTCATCGACACCGAGATGGTCCACCAGGGCCTCGACCGCGACCCGCTCGCGAACAAGATGATGACGTCACTGCCCAAGCCGTTGCACAAGCGCCTCGCTCCAGCGGTCGCCGGCGAGGCGATCGTCCGCGGGATCGAACGCCGCCAGCCGCGCATAATCCAGCCACGCCGCTGGGTGGCGATGTCGGTACTCCGCGGCATCCTGGGGCCGCTCAGCGACGCACAGCTCGAGCGCGACGAGGCGGCGCAGGCCCACCTGCGGGAGCTCGAAGCACGTGCCGGCGAGAACCAGCCCGCGACGGCGTAAAGAACCAGCCCGCGACGGCGTAAATTACGCGCGAGCGGAGAACAGGCCCATGCGGACCATATGTCCTCATGGTATACTGTAATGGTCATGGCAAAGCGACTTGTGATATCCAGCGGGGGCCAGGTGTCCGTCCCTGCGGCGGTGCGTAAGCGATGGCGTACCCGGACCATCCTTGCCGAAGATCGCGGCGACCACGTTGTGCTGCGCCCGGTTCCAGATGACCCAGTGGCCGCCGCTGTAGGAGCATTCGCGACGCAGATCGGCGTGCTCGGCTCCGAGGAGGCCAAGCGCTTGGATCGCGAAGAGGAACTGGATGTCCAAGGGCGCGACCGCCACTGACGCGCCTGAGTCCTCGGTGATCACTCTGATTGACGCCTCGGCGCTCATTGCGCTTCTTGGAGCTGAGCCCGCGGCGGGTGAGGTACAGGAGATGCTGAACCGCGGCGCAGCGATGACCACCCTCAACCTTGCTGAGGCGATAGACCGACTCAAGCGGCGTTATGACCTTGAGATCGAGCGAACACGGCCGGTGATCGAAGGTCTTCTGGCAAAGAGTCTGATGCTGCTCCCGCTCGGACCCGCTCAAGCCTGGCGCGCAGGTGAAATTCGTGCTGCCTACTATCACCGCTGCCCGATCTCGCTCGCCGATGCTGTGCTCGTGGCGAGCACTTCAGCGGATGGGCGCATCGCCAGCTCTGATGGCGTCTTGCTGACTGTCGCCGCGAGCGAGGGTATCGCTACCGCCGCCCTGCCCGACTCGAAGGGGCGCCGAGCAAGCGTGCGATAGGCGCCGCTCCCGCGGTGAGCACCGCCGGGAAAGCATTGTCGGTGATGAGCATTACGCGTTCGGCGGGACCCAGCCGCCGAAGACGCGCTCGAGCTCCATCGCGACGGCGATCGAGACGTGGTCGCGCCCCGGCGCCGCCGCGACCTGCACGCCGAGCGGGAGCCCGCGGGAGCCGAGACCTAGGGGCACCTGCGTGACGGGGACGGCGGCGAGGTTGAAGACGGCCATCGGCTGGAGTACATAGAGGCGACCATAGGTATGCCCGTGGCGCGGCGCGACGTTCGCGAGCGGCGGGTGCAGCAGAACGCCGTCGCCGATCGTCTCTGCGATCTCGCGCGCGAACGCACGACCCCACGCGATCGCCTTGCTTACACGTCTTGGCGAGGCGAGGCGGTTCGCCTGCTCGAGCAGAGCAAGCACCTTCAGCGGCACGGTGTGGGGACCGCCGCGGCGCAGCGAGCTGCGGACCGTCAGTGGCTCCGCTCCCGCCTCCTGTAAGTGCTCCGCCAGCGATGCGTTGCCGGCGTCGCTGAGCGCCGCTAGGTAGGCCTCGGTGGTGAGGCGCATCTTCGGCAGGCGGATGCGCTCGAGCCGTGCCCCTGCCGCCGCCAGCGCACCCGCGGCGCGCTCGCGCGCGGCGAGCAGCTCGCGGTTGATCGGCTGCACGAACGCCGACTCGCTGATCAACACCCGAAGCCCCTGCAGCGAGACGCTCGCAGGGTCGCCGAGCTGGGGCTCGCCGGTGACGAGCGGGTCGGCGCCGTCCGACCCTGAGAGGATCCGCAGCACCGGCATCAGGTCCTCGCCGCGGCGCGCCAGCGGGCCGATGCTGAATATCCGCTTGGACTCGCCGTGCGGGACCGGATAGGAGCCCGTGTGCGGCACGAGCCCATTCGAGGGCTTGTGCCCGAACACGCCGCAGAAGAAGGCCGGAACACGGATCGAGCCGGCGACGTCGGACCCGAGCCCGAACGCAGACGCCCCGCTGCCGACCGCCGCACCCTCCCCGCCGGACGAGCCACCAGCCGCTCGCGAGGAGTCATAAGGGGTGCTTGAGCGCCCGTACACGCGGTTCTCAGACTCGCACCACAGCGTCAGCTCGGAGATGTTGGTGAGGCCCAGTGGGATCGCGCCGGCGTCGATCAACCGCTGCACGGCCGGCGCCGTCGTCTGGGCCCGGTAATCACGCCGCGCGAGAAGCCCCGCGCAGTTCGGCATGCCCTTGACTGCAATCGACTCCTTGATCGTGCAGGGCACCCCGAGCAGCGGCGGCAGCTCGCCTTCGCCGACGCTCGCGATGCGGGCGTCGGCGGCGTCAGCCTCTCCTCGCGCAGCGTCGAAACGCTCGACGGCGATCGCGCCGGTGCGCGGCTGGTAGTGCTTGCACATCTCGATGTGCGCCTCGATCACCTCGCGCGAGGAGACCTCGCCTTCGCGGATCGCGCGGGCGAGAGCCGTTGCCGAACGCTGGGTAAGTGGCGGGTCGTGCACGATTCGACCGTACACGAGCCGGTACGCTCCGGGCTGCGAGGGCTGGCAAAGGGTCGACCGGGAGAACCGGTGCAGAACACGCCTGATCGGCGCCACGCCTCCGCTCAGCTGCGGCTCGACTTGATCAGCCGGTCCGCTGGGCTGCGCGGGTTCGCACGTCGGTCTTTTGCTCGATGGTCATCGTTCCCGGATGGCCGGCCCCGGGCCAGGGCGTGAGGAGGAGCAGCAGCCGGGCGTCTGTGAGGGCATTGACTTCGTGGCGCTCTTGGGGCGCAAACTGCACCAGAGTCCCGGGCTGGGCATCAATCGTTTGCCCGGTGTGGGTGGCGATCCTTACCTCACCGTGAACAACGGTGATCCAGGCTCCCTCGTGGACCTGGTGGTCTTGGAGTCGCTCACCTGCGGGAAGGTCGAGAACGATCGCGCGTCCCTCTGCGGTCGAGGAGAGGATCTCGGGGTGATGAGGTCTAAAGTCGAGGCGTTTGAGATCCCAGGTGTTCATCGCAGAGGCCGTTCCTTCAGCCTAACGTAGCCTGCGGCGCAGTACGCAGGCGACGTCGAGGACGCCACGCCGGACTCCGGGAAGGACCCGGCCGCAGTCGCGCTCGGGCGCAAAGGCGGGCTGAAGGGCGGCAAGGCGCGCGCTGCCGGCATGACGCCTGAGGAGCGATGACCGAGATCGCAGCCCTCCTCGATGGGACGCCTTAAACAAAGGGACCCCGTGCGGTCCGGGGCCCCATTGCCGCAGGTGTTTCGATTGCATTCGGCTTTCGCCTACTAATCGAACCTGCGACGCCCATCACTATACAAGCGACGCGGCGAACCATGCAAGGGAGCATGCCCTCAATCGAATGTGAGCTGCCGTAGTAGACCGCTGGGTGTAGCGGTAGGCCGCAGGACGCTACAAAACTCGCGACGCATTGGCTTGCGTGTTGATCGTGCTGGTGGCCCGACCAGTCGGACACGAGAATCCCGGTCCGCCCGAGGGTCTCGCACTCCGCGGCGAAGTGCTCGGCAAGTATTTGGAGCTGTAGGGGCATGCTCGTCGCAATGGTCATGGCATGCTTCATGCGCACCTTGTCGATCGTCGCCGCATAGGTCGTCGCGCTCGTGGCTTTCAGAAGCCGGGCGACCTCGGCGCAGAAGTTGCGGTTCTTGGCTCGCTTCCACGGGTTCGGCTTGATGATCTCGACCGACTTGATCTCCCACTTCTGCGGCACGCCTCGTCCGGGGTAGAAGGCCCCCTTGGCGCCGAGAATCCGCCTTGAGAGGGTCGGGTAGTCCTCGGCGTTGATTGCGAAGCCGGCCAGCGCCACAGCTTTTGAGGCGTGCTGCCGTTCGGGCTTGCCTGAATCATCGATATACAGGATGCGCGTGGACAATCTTTCCCCCTCCGCGCAGTATCGCGCAGAAGGAGGAGTAGCCCCTGTTTGGATTACGTCGACGAGCCAGATCCAAACTGATACACCACCGAACCGTTCGCTCCCGCAAAGGGCTATGAGCTCGTGGGGGTTGGGACTGCCAAGTGCTCAAGCAGCGCACACGCCGAGCGCGATTTTCGTCAAGCTTCTGAGACGTGGATGAACTGGCCCTCTTCTTTCACCTGCTCGGCGCGCTGCTGTTCGTCGCCGGCATCATTCTCGCCGGCGTCGCGTTCGAGGCAGCGCGCCGGCGCGAGCGCCCGGCAGAGATCGCGCTGCTGCTCGCCCTCACGCGGATCGGCGTGCTCCTCGTCGGCGTTGGCGCCCTGCTGCTGCTCGGCTTTGGCCTATGGCTCATGCACCTCGAGCACATCGGCTCCGGCGCCGGCTGGGTCGACTGGTCGAGCGGGCTGTATCTCCTCGCGCTTGTGCTCGGCGGCCTCGGTGGCCGCCGGCCGAAGCGGGCGCGCCGACTCGCAACCCGGCTCGCGGACGAAGAGGAGCCCGCGAGCACCGAGCTGCGCGCGCTACTCGACGATCCCCTCTCGCTCGCCGTCAACTACACCTCGGCCGCCGTCGTGCTGGCGATCCTCGCGCTGATGGTCTTCAAGCCATAAGACGGACGCAACCAGACCAGGGCCGATCCAGATAGCGCCGCTGGCTGTGAAGCCCAGCGTCGGCGTGTGGAGGCGTTCACGGGCAGCGAGGATCCAGAGGAAGTCGCAAGTGAGGTTGACAGGTGCCTGGCCCTGTGCTTAGATACTCGCCTAAGTCATATGACTAAGATATTTGCAACCACAGCTGTGGAGATCGGGGATGGCCGCTCGATCCGGGAGGTCAACGTCGAGGCCTTCCTCGACGCCGCCGAGCGGCTGCTGGTCAGAGAGGGTGCAGCGGGGATCTCGACCCGGCAACTTGCCAAGGAGGCCGGGCAGAACCATGGCCTCGTCCACTACTACTTCGGCTCGGTCGACGAGCTGCTGCTACAGACCCTGGAGCGGTTCACGGGCCAGGTCCTCGATCGCCAGCGGGCGATGTACGAAACGGACGCACCGTTCATCGAGAAGTGGCGCACCGCGGTGGGCTATATCGAGGAGGACCTCGCGGCGGGCTACCCCAAGGTCTGGGCGGAGCTCGAAGCGCTCGCTTGGAACAAGCCCGAGATGCGCGATCGGCTGCGCGGTGTCAATGACAAGTGGCGCTCGCTACTGCGCGACGCGCTGGCGGAGGCGATCGAGGAGTACGGCCTGGACAGCGCCCGCTTCTCGGCGGAGGCGTGGGCGACGCTGGTGATGCAGTTCAACAAGGGCCTGCTCTTGGAGCGCCTGGCCGGCTTCGACCGCGGTCACTTAGAGCTGCTCGGCGCGATCGACGACTGGCTCACTTCACTGGAGGAGAGACGGGCATGAACACGATCACGGAAACCGCAGTCGCACCCGTGCCGGCCGGGGAGCGGTCGGGTCGTGACGGTGAGCAGAGCCGTGCCCGCTATCCCGACGCTGAGGGCTTCGTCGAGCGCGACGGACAGCGCCTCTTCTACGAGGTCTACGGCGAGGGGGAGGAGACCATCTTCCTGCTCCCCACATGGTCGCTGGTCCACTCGCGTCACTGGAAGATGCAGATCCCATATCTCGCGCGTCACTTCCGGGTGTTGACCATGGACGGGCTCGGTAATGGGCGCTCCGACCGCTGCCGCGACCCGCGGCGCTACGCGCCCGCGGAGTTCGCCCGTGACTGCCTGGCCGTGATGGACGCGACCGGGACCGAGCGGGCGGTGGTGGTGAGCCTCTCCACCGGCGCGCAGTACCAGCTCGAGTTGGCAAGGCTCGCTCCCGAGCGGGTGGCCGGTGCTGTGTTTATCGGCCCGGTGTTCCCATACACCCCGTCGCAGATATCGATCCTGACCGGCTCGCTGTTTCCTTCACTCCTTGAGTTGCCCACACCCTTTCAACCATGGTGGGCACACATGAACGCAGGTCTTTGGCGCAAGGATTACGGGGTGTTCCCGGAGTGGTTCTTCTCCCGCTGCTTCCCCGAGCGACACTCGACCAAGGTCATCGAGGACACGGTGGGATGGGCGCTGGAAACCGACGCCGAGACGCTCATCGCCACCCAGACGCACGGCGAGTTCCTCAATGGCCGGCGCAAGCTGCGCACGCTGGCTCAGAATCTGGACTGCCCGGTCCTTGTGGTCTCGGGCGACCGTGACAAGGTCACACCGCCCCGGGACGCCCGGGCGCTGGCCCGCCTCAGCGGTGGCAAGCTCGAGACGGTCAAGGGCGCCGGCCATTTCTTGCACGCCCGCAAGCCCGTCGGGTTCAACCTGGCGCTGCGGGAGCACTCCGAGGACGCCTTCGGACGGCCGCGGACGCCACGCGACCCCACGGTCTACCGCCCAGACGGTCGTCCCCGTGCTCTCTTCATCTCCTCGCCGATCGGGCTCGGCCACGCACAGCGCGACGTGGCGATCGCCCGTGAGCTGCGCCGCCTTCACCCAGACCTGCAGGTCGACTGGCTCGCCCAGGATCCGGTCACACGGGTGCTTCAGGTGGAGGGCGAGCGCGTCCACCCCGCCAGCGCTCATCTGGCCAATGAGTCCAAGCACATCGAGTCGGAGTCCGCCGAGCACGACCTGCACTGCTTCCACGCGCTGCGGCGCATGGACGAGATCCTCGCCGCCAACTTCATGCTCTTCCACGACATCGTGCGCGAGGAGCGCTACGACCTCTGGATCGGGGATGAGGCGTGGGAGCTCGACTACTACCTGCACGAGAACCCGCGCGAGAAGCGCGTCCCGTTCGCGTGGCTGACCGACTTCGTCGGCTTCCTGCCGATGGACGACGGGGACGCGCGAGAGAGCTACCTGACCGCCGACTACAACGCCGACATGGTCGACCACATCGCCCACCACCCCGAGGTCCGCGACCTGGCCCTGTTCGTCGGCAACCCTGAGGACATCGTTCCGGAGCGACTCGGGCCGCAGCTGCCGATGATCCGCGACTGGACCGAGCGGCACTTCGACTTCACCGGCTACGTCACCGGTTTCGACCCCGCCGACCTCGGCGAGCGCACAAAGCTGCGCGCCGAGCTGGGCTATGGAGACGACGAGCAGATCTGCATCGTCACGGTCGGCGGCTCAGGCGTGGGCGCTGACCTGTTGCGGCGGGTCATCGCCGCCTTCCCGCAAGCCAAGGAGCGCATCCCGGAGCTGCGCATGATCGTCGTCGCCGGCCCCCGTATCGACCCCGAATCGCTTCCTTCCCATTCAGGGCTCGAGGTCGTCCCCTACGTGCACAACCTCTACCGGCACCTGGCCGCGTGTGACCTGGCCGTGGTACAGGGCGGCCTGACCACCGCCATGGAGCTCACAGCACAGAAGCGGCCGTTCCTGTACTTCCCCCTCAAGCACCACTTCGAGCAGAACTTCCACGTCCGCCACCGCCTCGACCAATACGGCGCCGGTCGCCGTATGGACTACGACGACTCCCCACCCGAGCAGATCGCCCAAGCGATCGCGCAGGAAATCGGCCGCCAAGTTGATTACCGCGACGTCGAGACAGATGGCGCCGCCAGAGCGGCACGGCGACTCGCCGAGCTGCTGTAGCGGCAGATCAGGCCCCGCAAGCGTCTCCTCTCCAGGCCGTGCCAGTGCAGTCGAAGCCAACGGTGGCGCCTTCACAACCAGACATCCCGTCGGCGAAGCGTGTATCAACGCGGGTCTGCACCGAGGGCATCTCACGGCGTAATACCAGCCTCCTGGAAGGACTACGACCACACACCCCAGCAAACATCGAGGAAGCTCCTGCAGCGGTCGAACACGCCCCACGTCCAAGCGAAAGCCACCGCGCGTTGGGAGATTAGGCCTTGGGGTGACAGTCAGACGTACTGTGCGGAAGACGGTGCTGGCTGGGCCGTAGGGCTCCTGTGGGGCTTCCGCGGAGTGCCGGTCGAGCGCTCTCGTTGTTGTGGGCTCGAGCTCTCGGCGGTGATGAGGGCGTCTTTGTGCATCGTTAGGAACACGGCGACGACACCTGGGTCCAACTGGCTTCCGGCTACGCGCCGAATCTCCGCGAGCGCCTCAGCGACAGGCCACGCGCGTTTGTAGGGTCGATCGTGGATGAGCGCATCGAAGGTGTCAGCTACGGCTACCACCCGGCCGACGAGCGGGATCGCTTCGCCGGTGAGTCCCCGCGGATATCCCGTGCCGTCCCACCGCTCGTGATGGCTCCCGGCAATGACCGCGGCCATCTGAAGCACCGGCGAGCTGCTGCCAGACAGCAGGTCTGCGCCAAGCGCGGCGTGGGTCCGCATGACCTCCCACTCCTGCGCGCTCAGCTTCCCGGGGTTCAGCAGGATGGAATCTGGGATCGCGAGCTTGCCAACGTCGTGCAGAGGCGCCGCCTCTCGTAGAAGCTCGATCTGCCCCGCGCCGAGCCCGAGGCATTCGGCAATTTCTGCGGCGGCGACCCCGACGCGCCCGGTGTGCTCGAAGGTCTCATCATCGCGATACTCGGCCGCGATCGCCAGTCGGTGCAGCGTCTCAGCGCGAGCGTCATCCAGCTCACGTGTTCGCTCAGCGACCATCGTTTCGAGCCGCGTCGCGTTGTTGGCGACCTGGTCAACGAAGACGCCAAAGAGCGCACCAAAGATCAAGAACGCGATGCCACGACCCAGATAGCCGACCACGGTCACGTCTGGGTGGTCGTAGTGACCCCATGCCAGGATGAGGACGAACGCCACTAGCGCGCCCGCCAATCCACCGCGCAGGCCGAACCGCAGCGCGAGCACCGCGATGGGTGCCAAGAACAACGTCGCCTCGGCGTTGTCGATGTTCGGGTCGCTCACGCGCAGCACGAAGGTACCGGCGAACAGCACAAGGGCCAGGGCGAGCGTCGCTGGAACACCCAGCCTCGGCCAGTTACCCAAACGACGCACTGGAATCACTGAAGGATGCGCGGCCACCCTTCTTAATCGGCCAGAGGAGTCCGAGCGTGTAGCGCACCGCTAGGAATAGACCGATGTCGTTCGAAGGGCTCGAATCCCTCGTTCAGCGGCTCGGCGTCTCTTCTTCGCCAAGCGCCTTGCCCAGCGCGTTGTCGAATGACGTGGGGGCGACCCCGAAGGGCTCGGCGCGGGCCAGCTGTAAAGTCAGCGTCAGATAACGGTCCTATTCTGATTATTGGTCGAGAAATGCAACTCGCGTCGTTGGTCGATACCGCCCTAGATCTGGCTGTCGTGCCCGGCTATACGAAGATCGGCTATCACGCCCGTCGTGCTCTGTGCTGGGAGGAGATGCGGCCAGGCTCGATGGTGGGGCGCAGGGTGCTCGTCACGGGCGCCACCTCAGGCCTGGGGCTCGCGAGTGCGCAGGCGCTCGTCGGGCTCGGCGCGAGTGTCCACATCCTCGCGCGCGATCGCGCGCGAGGTGAGCGCGCGTCGGCTCGCATCGCACACGCGAGCGGCGGCGAGGTGCAGCTCGAGCTCGCGGACCTCAGCGACATGGGCTCGATCAGATTGTTCACCCGGCGTTTCTCCGCCGAGCAGGACTGTCTGCACGTGCTCGTGAACAACGCCGGCGTGCTGAGCGGCGAGCGCGAGCTCTCCGCCGACGGTCACGAGCTGACGTTCGCGACGAATGTCCTCGGTACGTTTCTGCTGAGCAACGAACTGCTCCCACTCCTCTGCGCTGGCGCGCCGTCGCGGATCGTCAACGTGTCCTCCGGCGGCATGTACACAAGACGGATCGACGTGTCTGACCTGGAGTCCGAGCACGGCGACTACGACGGCCCGAGGGTCTACGCGCGCACCAAGCGCGCGCAGGTGATCCTCACCGAGCTCTGGGCGCAGCGACTCGTGAACACGGGGATCGTCGTGCACGCGATGCACCCCGGCTGGGCAGACACGCCCGGCATCGAACGCTCCCTGCCGCGCTTTCATCGCGCCATGCGCCCGCTGCTTCGCACGCCTGCCGAAGGCGCCGACACGATCGTGTGGCTCGCGAGCGCCGAGGAGCCGGGGCGCAGCTCGGGTGGTTTCTGGCATGACCGCCGGATGCGCTCCACGCACCGGGTGCCCTGGACGCGGGAGACCGAGGCCGACCGCCGGGCGCTCTGGCAGGCCTGCATGTGCGCGACCGGCCCGAACAGTCCGCAGACCGAAGAGATCCTCTCGAGACGCCGCGTCGGCGACTGCGCCCTTGCCGGACTGCGAGCCAAGCTCGGATGAGGATCGCAATCGTCGGGGCCGGGATCTCTGGTCTGACCGTCGCGCACCTGCTCCACAGCGAGCACAAGATCGTGGTGTATGAGGCAGGCGCCTATGCGGGCGGGCACGCGAACACGATCAGGGTCGACACGGAGTGCGAGACCCACCACGTGGACACGGGGTTCATCGTGATGAACGATCGCAACTACCCAAACTTCACGCGCCTGCTGAAGCATCTCAGGGTCGCCACGCAGCCGACGAACATGAGCTTCTCGGTCAAGGGTGAGGACGAGGACTTCGAGTACTGCGGCACGCCCCGCGGGCTCTTCTGCCAGCCACGCAACCTCGCGAGCGTGCGCTTCCAGCGGATGATCGCGGACCTGCTGCGCTTCAACCGCGCACTGCGCGGACTACTCGCGCGGGAAGAGGTGAGTGAAGAATCGCTCGGGGAGTTTCTCTCGAGCGGGCGCTTCTCGCGCGCCTTCGTGGAGCGGCTGATCGTGCCTCAGGTCTCAGCCGTGTGGTCGGCCGACCCCCGAGAGGTGTCCTCCTTCCCTGTGCGTTTCCTAGCCGAGTTCTTCGCCAACCACGGCATGCTCGGCTTCCGCGACAGGCCGCAGTGGGCCACCGTGGTGGGAGGCTCGGCCCGCTACGTGGACGCACTGACGGCGCCCTTTCGCGAGCACATCCGCCTAAATGCCCCCGTCCACTCGATCAGCCGGACCGACGAGCATGTTGAGATCTCAGGCCGCGGCGCCGAGGCGGAGCGCTACGACCAGGTGGTGATCGCCACCCACTCAGACCAGGCGCTCGCGATGCTCCGCGACCCATCCGGTCACGAGCGCGAGATCCTCGGCGCGATCCCATACCAGCGCAACGAGGCGGTGCTGCACACCGACAGCTCGCTGCTGCCGCGCCGGCGCGGCGCACGCGCGGCGTGGAACTTTCACCTGCTGCGTGAGCCCAAGCCGCAGAGCACCGTCACCTACTACATGAACCACCTGCAGCGGCTGAGGACCGACCGCGACTTCTGCGTCACACTCAACCGCACCGAGGCGATCGACCCAGCCAAGATCATCTGCACAATCGACTACGCCCATCCCGTCTACACCCCCGCCGGCGTGGCCGCCCAGGCGCGGCACGAGACCATCTCCGGCCTTCACTCCCGCACCCACTACTGCGGCGCGTATTGGGGCTGGGGCTTTCACGAGGACGGCGTGTGCAGCGCCCTGCGGGCGTGTGAGCCGTTCGGGATGGCACTATGAAGAGCTGCCTGTATGCGGGCTCCGTCCGCCATCGAAGGATGGGAGCGTTGAAAGACGAGCTCCGCTACCCCCTGTTCATGGCCTACCTGGACCTGGACGAGCTACCCGCGTGCTTTGACGGACGCTGGCTGTGGTCGGCGCGCCGGCCGGCGCTCGCCTGGTTTCGCCGCGCCGACTACCTCGGCGACCCCAACGTGCCATTGGCCGACGCCGTGCGCGCGCTGGTGCTCGAGCGCACGGGTGTCGCAGTCGATGGGCCGATCCGCCTGCTCACCCATCTGCGCTGCTTCGGCCACTGCTTTAACCCCGTGAGCTTCTACTACTGCTTTGACCCCACCGGAGAGCACGTGCGCGCGGTCGTGGCGCAGGTGACTAACACGCCATGGGGCGAGCGCCACTCCTACGTGGTTGCAGTCAATGACGCGGCGAACCACGGCACCGTGACGCTGATGCGCGCGCGGCTACAGAAGCGGCTGCACGTCTCGCCCCTGATGGGCATGGACCATATCTACGATTGGCGCCTCACCGAGCCCTGCGAGCGCCTGTCCGTCCACATCGAGTCCCACCGCGTGGGTCCGAGCAGAACAGAGAGCGTCTTTGACGCCACCCTGTCCCTGCGCCGCCGGGAGATGACCCGCGGTGAGATGAACCGCGCGCTTGCCCGTTACCCGTTCCTGACGATGCGCATCCTCCTACGCATCTACACTCATGCCCTACGGCTGAAGCTGCGCGGAGCGAAGTACTTTCCCCACCCGCAGGGGGGAGCACTTAAGACATGAGCAGCGCGATCGGACCGCTGCGGCGAGCTCGGACCTTGGATGCTGGCGAGCGCGAGGTCACGGCGAAGACATCCTGGCGCGATCGGGTGGCCAGGAGACTGGTGCTGCGCATGCTGCGCAGAGTGCACGGTGGGGAGCTCGAAATCGTGGAGAACGGGGAGCGCCTGACGTTCGGTGACGCGACGGCCGAGCGGCCGCTAAAGGTCACGCTCGAGGTGCGCTCGCCCCGCTTCTACCGGGCGCTGCTGCGTGGCAGCGTCGGGCTGTGCGAGTCCTACATGGACGGTCTGTGGGAGTGCGCCGATCTCGTTGCGCTGACCCGTCTCGCCGCGCGGAACGTCTGCGCCCTGGATGACCTGCGGCGCGCCCTCGCTCCCGTGTTGATTCCGCTACAGCGCTGGATGCGGTGGCTCAGGCGCAACACGATCGAACGCTCGCGCAAGCAGATCGCCGCCCACTACGACCTCGGCAACGAGCTGTTCGCGCTGTTTCTGGACCCCACGATGATGTACTCATGCGCGATGTTCGACTCGCCCGCTGTCACGCTCGAAGAGGCATCGCTTGCCAAGCTCGAGCGGGTCTGCGCGAAGCTCGACCTGCACCCCACTGACCACGTACTCGAGATCGGGACCGGCTGGGGCGGGTTCGCCGTGTACGCGGCCGAGCGCTACGGGTGCCGGGTGACGACCACCACGATCTCCCGTGAACAGCACGCTTATGCCTGCGAGCGAGTGCGTGCAGCAGGCCTTGAGGACCACATCGACGTGCTACTCGAGGACTACCGCACCCTCAAGGGACGCTACGACAAGCTCGTCTCGATCGAGATGATCGAGGCCGTCGGCTGGCAGAACTTCCCTACCTACTTTCGTCGCTGCTCGGAGTTGCTCGCCGACGACGGCGCAATGCTGTTGCAGGCGATCGTGATCGACGACCGCGCCTACCACGTGGAGAAGGCGGGAAAAAGCTTCATCAACACCTACATCTTCCCAGGAGGGTGCCTGCCCTCAATGGAAGTCATCTCGCGCTCGGTGGCCCGCGCGACGGACTTCCGCCAGGTCCACCTGGAGGACATAACGGCGCACTACGTCGAGACCCTGCGGCGCTGGCGCGCGAACTTCCTGCAAAACAGCAGACGGCTCACGGCGCTCGGCTACGACGAGCGCTTCCGTCGCCTCTGGACGCTCTACCTCTGCTACTGCGAGGCCGGCTTCGCCGAGGGACGCATCAACGACATCCAGCTCGTGCTCGCCAAGCCCAACGCGTAGCCCTCGCAGTGATGGCTCGACTGTCACCGGTAGCCCGGCTCGGCTCAGTCAGGCGTCGGGCCGCTTGACCGTGAGCCAGATCTCACCGCCGTGGTCGATCGCGGCGTCGTCTTTCGGGTGTTGCGCTAACAGCAGCTCCAGCGAGCTCACGAGTGGACCGACTGCCTTGCGACTGAGTGAGACGCGTGACGGCACGCAGATCAGCCCGTAGGTCTTGGTTTCGGCGCGCATCGCCTCGGCGAGCAGCGGGCGGAAGTCGCCGAGATCCTGCGTGACGATCGCTCTGCGCTGCTCGGGCATCGAGGCGAAGTGCACACGATCTGAACGGCCGATCAGCTGAGGGCTCTCCTTGACGGCGAGGACGTCATGGCCTCGAGCGCGTAGTTGGCGGGCGATCTCTGGAGAAAAATGCTCGTCCAGCAGCAGCCTCACGCGCCGATCGCTTCCCGGGCAGCGTGCCACCTGGTCTCCTCGAGCTCGCTGAGCTCGTGCACGCGCGCGATCCAGGCATCGATCTCCTCGCGGTTGGACCCGTAGTAGCGAATGGCGAGCTCAACCAGCCGCGGCTCGATCTCCAGGTATGCCGCCGCCTCCGTCGCGGAGCCGTTGTCCTTGACTACCTTGACGACCTCCCAAACATCGAGGCCTGTCCCCAGCAACGCGGGTCGGCGACCCATCGGACCGTCGACGAAGTGGATCCCCGGGATTTCGTCCATCAAGAGCCCCTCGCATAGGTAGCGCTCCGCGAGCGTCGTATGCGGCTCGCCCGATAGCCGCGCGCGCTGACGCAGTCGCTCGAGTATCGCCTGCGGCGGACGCATCGAGAGCTGTCCACGGGCTGTCCCAGCCATTACGAATACAATGTAGCACCTCGTGTTCATCATTGCCATAGATGGCCGCGATGCGCACGTCTTTCCAAAGGACGTAGACGCCCATCTGTCCGTGGTACACGCCCTCGCCCTCCTCGCCCTCACCCTCCTGCACCCACGCCAGGTGTAGCACGGCGTGCACCGTGCTGTTTGAGATCTCCGCGGCCCACTCGTCGTCGGTGCGATGGTCCCTTCGTGGTGGCCCCTTCGTGGTGGCAGGATGGAATGTACGACACAAACTTACCCGATTCGAGCTGGTCGATTGCACCTTAAGACATACATGCTCATATCACCTTTCGGGATATGACTAGATTGTTCGTCGAAAACCCTGGACATTGTCTTGCCACAGTGCATCCTTGCCTTGTTCGACAGTCGTGCATGGGTGAGCGATTCACAACGGCGGGAGTGCCTGAAAGCGCGCCGTCGCGAAATGTGAATCGACCGCCGCACATTCACCAACAAGGACGATCGAGTCAGGAGACTGTTACATGCAACTGCTTCAGGCCCCCAAACGCTCACCGCGACGCATTTCATCATCCCACGACGACCCCAACTCGTGGAACAGCGAACTATTTGCACAACACGGACCGGACCAGCTGGCAAGCCGCCATGATTCGCAGATGCTCCCCGTGCGTACCATACCCGCCGACCCATACACGGCATGGCTCGACCAGCGCGAGGCCGATCAGCGCGCTTCTGCCTCGTTGATCTCGAATGGCTACGGACGGAGTTCAGGGGGGTCACCGACGGCTTTCTCGGCCAGCGCCTCGCTCTAGGGGTTGGCGGGACACGACCCGGCGGATCGCAGGCGTGTGCGGTAGATCTGCATGTCAGCGTGGTTGAAGTCGGAGTGTGTCTGCGTGCGCAGCGCCGGTACGTCCTCGCGATGGTACGGGCTGGACAGGCTCTCATTGTGTCCAATGACGTTTCGTATCGCGATTTTAAATCGACAGCGCAACCAACGCACCAGGCGGAGGCTCGACGCCATCTGCTGCGGATTACCCAGTACTTCTCGGTCGCCGTAGCCGACGTGCTCGATCCCGATCGCGGTCCAGTTTAACCCAACCGTGTGGCGACACATGATGCTGAGAGACACCAGCTGATGAATCACGCCGCTTCTGTCAATTACGAAGTGGGCGCAAGTATTCGGTAACTCGTGCAACTCGGGGTCGGGAAGATCGGGCGCGAAGGTGTTGTAGGTGGACTGAAAGTCGGGCGTCTCGGTGTAGTGGATAACGATCACATGCGGACTGATCAGTCTGTACGTCGGCTTCATGAAGCTGCTGTAGTGACGACGAGCGTAGGCGACCATCTCGGCCTTCCGCGTCAGACCGAATGGAATCGGATCCCAGACGATATGCGGTTCGGGCACCGGTGGCGGTGGCGTCGCGGTCGGCGTCGAGATGGCGAGCCTGACTGCTTTGGTGGCGAGCCCGACCACTTTGGTGGTTGCGGTCTTCGTCCTCTGCGTTGCTGCCTGGCTGGTCCTCGGCGCGGATGGACCGGCGGTGTTGGCTGTTGGCGTCGGCGCCGGAGTCGGCGCCGGAGTTGTTTGGGCTGAGCCACACCCGATAGTTGTCGCTAGGGCCGTCAGCATTAGCATCAGGAACGACTGGCGCAACGGGGAGCGCAGCAGTGCTCTGACCTCCTCGATCCACGCGGCATCCGCACGAGCCGATCTCCGTGCTGTGCTGACAGGGAAAGAACGTTGCCGCAGCCGAGCGCGTATAGCCATGGTCATACCGGCTGAGAATATATTGTTGCCCACCGGAGTGCGTATAGCTATGGTTATACCAAGTCTCGAAAGAACAAATACCTCACCACAGGCCCGCAGGCAAAGACGGGCGCCACCACGCATTTCCATCGGCCCGCGACCGCGCACCCCGCGGCAGTCAAACTATAGTAAGCCCAACCACCACCGAACCTGGCAGCGCCCTGACGGAGTAGGCCGGTGTCCCGAATTGTCCAATCCGAACAGTTGTCCGTGGCTGACGGTGCGACTAGACTCGTCTTTGGATGGTTTCCGGCATACATAGGTACGATCATCGATGTGACGAATTCGCATCCTTCGTCTGCCGAGAGGGCCCCGGAGCACCCGGCGGTCCGCCTGAGTGCAGTGCGGAAGACCTACGGCGAAGTGGTGGCGGTGGGGGGGCTCTCGCTGGAGGTCGTTGCGGGGGAGTTCTTCACGCTGCTCGGACCATCGGGCTCGGGCAAGACCACCACGCTTCGTGTCATAGCGGGGTTCGAGCTCCCCGACTCGGGCACGGTGGAGCTCCACGGCGTGGATGTCACGCGCAGCCCGCCCTACGAGCGCCCGGTCAACACGGTCTTCCAAGACTACGCGCTGTTCCCTCACATGAACGTGCTGGACAACGTCGCCTACGGTCTACGGGTCAAGGGCATGGCCAAGCGTGAGCGTCAGCATCGCGCAGCCGAGGCGTTGCAGATGGTGCGCCTGCCGGGCGTCGAGGCCCGCCGCCCGATCCAGCTCTCCGGTGGCCAACGTCAACGTGTGGCGCTTGCACGCGCGCTCGTCAACCGGCCCCGGGTGCTGCTCCTCGACGAGCCGCTCGGCGCGCTCGACCTGAAGCTGCGCCAGGCGATGCAGCTCGAGCTCAAGTCAATCCAGCGCGAGCTCTCAGAGCGCATCACCTTCGTCTACGTCACGCACGACCAGGACGAGGCGCTGACGATGAGCGACCGCATCGCCGTCTTCTCGGACGGACGGATCGAGCAGATCGGGACGCCCGGCGAGATCTATGAGAGCCCGTCAAACGAGTTCGTGGCGGGGTTCGTCGGCACCTCCAACTTGATCCAGCGCGACGGGCGCTCCTATACGGTGCGCCCGGAGAAGATCCGCCTGCTGGACGAGGGCGAGGCCGCCTCCGCGGACGCCGCGGGCATCGTGCGCGAGGTGGCGTATCTAGGCTCGATCACGCGCTACGTGGTCGAGCTGGACAGTGGCGAGACGCTTGTGGTCGTGAGGCAGAACCTCGACATGTCCGCGGCGGACGCCCTGCAGCAACGGGGTCGCCGTGTACGGCTTGCCTGGCGGCAAGAGTACGAGTCGGAGCTTGATATCAAACAAGAGGAGGCGAAGGGGAGATGAGGTTTGCGAAGATCGACTGGGCGTTGGCCGCAATCCTGGGTGCGATGACGATCGGTGCGGCCGCCTGCGGCTCGAGCAGCACGTCCTCGAGCAGCCTGCCGACCAAAATTGGAAACGGCGAGGGTCAGCTGAACCTCGTCGCCTGGGAAGGGTATGCCCAACCCGAATGGGTGAAGCCATTCGAAACTGCCACGGGCTGCCAGGTGCATGCAAAGTACGCAGGCTCATCTGATGAAATGGTCACGCTGATGCGGCAGGGGGGCGGTAGCCAGTACGACATGGTGTCGGCCTCCGGCGATGCGAGCCTGCGGCTGATCAGTGGCGGCAACGTGCAGGCGATGAACGTGAACCTGGTCTCGGAATGGAAGAACTTCATCCCCCAGCTGCAGTCGCCCTTGCACAACACCGTGGGCGGCGTGCATTACGGCATTTCGCTGCAGTGGGGACCGAACACGCTGCTCTACAACTCGAAGGCAGTGACTCCCGCCCCCACGAGCTGGGAAGCGATCTACAGTCCCAAGTACAAAGGATCTGTCACCGTTCCGGCCAACCCGATCCAGATCGCTGATGCAGCGCTGTATCTCTCAAGGGCACAGCCGAACCTTGGGATCTCAGACCCGTATGAGCTGACCGAAGCGCAGCTGGGCGCGGCGGTCAACCTGCTCAAACAGCAGCGACCGCTGATCAAGAAGTACTGGACCGCAGCCGCGGACGAGGTTGAACTTTTCAAGAGCGGCGATGCGGTGATCGGCGCAGCGTGGCCGCTGCAGACCAACAATCTGCAGGCCGACAAAGTCCCCGTCAGCGAACTGATCCCCGTCGAGGGGGCCACCGGCTGGGCAGACACGTGGATGCTCGCGGCGCACGCCAAGCATCCGAACTGCGCCTACAAATGGGTGAACTGGGTGTCCACCCCCAAAGTCCAGGCCGAACAGGCGATCTCCTTCGGCGAGACGCCTGCCAATACGAAGGCCTGCCCGTACATGGAACAGATCAAGAAGGGCTCATGCGTGAAGTACCACGCGAACGCGCCTAGCGCATACTTCAACAGCATCAAATTCTGGAAGACGCCGGTCAAAAACTGCGGGAACGGAAAAAACGACTGCACCGACTACAGCGTCTGGCAGAGGAAGTGGACCGAAATAACCGCCTAGTCCTCCAGGGACGGACTCGGCGGCTGGCATCGCTGTGAACAGGACGGCTCGCATTCGGGCGTCGGCGGCTCTCTTCCGCCGGCCAGGGCTGCGGGCCGGCCTGCTCCTGTCCGGGCCGGCGGCGTGGTTCGTCCTCATCTACCTTGGGGCGCTGTTCCTGTTGTTCCTCTCGGCGCTGTGGAGCGTCGACTCGTTCAGCGGCAAGATCGTTCATAGCTGGACGCTCGCCAACTTCGAAACGCTCTTCAAAGTCTCCGCCTACCGGACGATCGCCCTGCGCACGATCGGCATCGCGGCGGCGGTGACGGTCACCGACATCCTGCTGGCGGTGCCATTCGCCTTCTTCGCCGCGCGGATCGCTCCCAAGCGGCTGCAGGCCGCCCTATTCGTGGCCGTGCTGATCCCGCTCTGGTCCAGCTACCTCGTCCGCGTGTTCGCCTGGCGGCTGATCCTCGCCAAGGACGGGATCCTCAACTGGTTCCTGGGCAACATCGGCCTGTCGCTGAACATCGGCTACTCCAACTGGGCGATGTGGATCGTGTTCAGCTACATCTGGCTGCCGTTCATGATCCTCCCGGTGTGGGCGGCCATCGAGCGTGTGCCCGATTCGCTCATCGAGGCCTCGGCGGACCTTGGAGCGCGGGGTTGGCGAAGCTTCCGCTCGGTGCTGCTGCCGTTGATCCTCCCCGGGATCGTCGCCGGATCGATCTTCACCTTCTCGCTGACCCTCGGCGACTTCATCACGCCCACGCTCGTCGGCGGCGCAGGCTCCACGTTCATAGGTAATGTCGTTTATCAGGAAGTCGGCATCTCCAACAACGTGCCGTTCGCCGCGGCGTTCGCGACGGTGCCGCTCGTGATTATGGGCATCTATCTGCTGGTGGCGCGCAGGCTGGGAGCGTTCGAGGCGCTGTGATCGGAGCGGGCCGATGGAGCCGGGTCGCGTTCGCGGTTTGGGCGGCGCTGATCATGCTGTTCCTGTTCTTTCCGATCGTGATCATCATGCTGTACGCGTTCAATCCCTCCAACGTGCAGAGCTGGCCGCTGCCGGGCCTCTCCACGCGCTGGTTCTCCTCGACCTGGAACAACACCGAAGTGCGCCAGGCGCTGTCGCTGTCGTTGCGCGCCGGACTACTCGCCACCACGATCGCGATGCTCCTCGGGTCGATGGCGGCATTCGCCGTGGACCGCTTTCGCTTCTTCGGCCGGGAAGCGGTGTCGCTCGTCCTCGTGCTGCCGATCGCGCTGCCGGGGATCATCACCGGCATGGCGCTGAACTCGTTCATCAGCTTCAACAGCCTGACGTTCTCGCTGCTCACGATCGTCATCGGCCACGCCACGTTCTGCATCGTCACGGTCTACAACAACGTGCTCGCCCGCCTGCGGCGCACGCAGTCATCGCTTATCGAGGCCTCGATGGATCTCGGGGCCGACGGCTGGCAGACGTTTCGCTTCGTCACCCTGCCGATGATTGCCACTGCGCTCGTGGCAGGGGGGCTGCTCGCGTTCGCGCTGTCGTTCGACGAGATCGTTGTCACGACGTTCACGGCCGGCGCGCAGAACACGCTGCCGATCTGGATCTTTGCCCATATTCGCAATGGCCAACAGCTCCCCCAGGTCAACGTCGTGGTCCTGTTCGTGATCCTCGTCAGCCTGATCCCGGTGGCGCTCGCGCAGCGCCTGACGCGCGACACCGGTGTGCTGCGGTCAGGCGCGCGCGTCCCCGCCGCCGGCGCCCCCACGGCCGGCGCCGCCCCGGCCGTGGGGGTGGGCGCCGTCCCCTGATCTGAGCGCTCGGCGAGACCTGCGTCGTGGGGCGGCGCGCGCCCTGGAGACAAACGCTGGAACGACCAAGTCGGGACTCAACCCGGGGCAGCCTGCTGTCGATACGCATTCAGTCCCCGACCGCGCGCGATATGAGAATGCTCCGAAGGCCACATGCCCTTGTTTCTGCCGCCTCGGTGGATGCTGCGCCGGCCGGCGCGGTTGCCCGTGTGCCTGGACGTTGGCTATCGATAGCTGACAGTTCACAGGGGCTGTCGTCCAGGCCGCGGCTGGTGAACGCGGTGCTCGTTCTTCTCTTGGCGGGTGTGGTGGCCTACATGGTGCACGTCACGTTGGGCCTCGGGGGTCACTATCACGAAGACCTCTGGAACAACTGGCTGTATCTCGCTGTCATGGGAGTGTCGAGCCTGCTGTGCTTCTGGCGTTCACGCGTGGGCGGAGATCGACGGGCCTGGGCGTGGATCGGCCTGGGGCTCGGCATGATGTTCCTGGGCGAAACCTACTACGCCATCTTCTTGCAGAACCTCGCCAACCCGCCCTCCCCTTCCTGGGCGGACGCCGGGAGCCTGTGCGCCTATCCGCCGCTGTACCTCGGTGTGATGCTGATCATCCGTGGTCGAGTGCAGAACTTTCCAGCATCGACATGGCTCGAGGGACTGGTGGGGGCGCTCGCAGTGGCCAGTGTCGCCGCGAGCGAGCTGTTTGACCCGTTGGTGCTCTCCACTCACGGCAGCTTCGCCAAGGTGGCCGTCAACCTTGCGTACCCCACCTTCGATGTGGTGCTGCTGGCCCTGGTGGCCGGCGGCTTCGTGTTGATGGGCCGCGATGCGGGCCGGACATGGCTGCTGCTCGGACTCGGACTGTTGATCAACGGAGTAGGAGACTCGATCTATCTCTACCAGGTCGCCACGGAAACATATGTGGAAAATAGTTGGATCGACTCGACATGGCCGGTTGCCACGACGGTTGTCGCACTGGCCGCCTGGACGCGTAGTCGCGGTGTCAAGGAGTCACTCGACAAGAATTACGGTGTATGGGCCGAGCACCTGTTCACAGGCTTCTTCGCACTGATGGTCCTCGGCGTGCTCGTGGTCGACGCTACCCGTGGGATTCCAATGGTCGCCCATGTGCTCGTGATACTCGCGATCGTCGCGCTGTTCGCGCGGCTGGCGTTGGCCGGCCGTGAGCGCGGCCTGCTCGCGCGGAGCGTGCTCGAAGCCCGCACGGACGATCTGACGGGCCTGCCGAACCGCCGCAGCCTGTACGAGGCCACCGGCCGGGCGCTTGCAGAGGACCGCTCGCTCGCGTTGCTGCTGCTCGACCTCGACCGCTTCAAGGAGCTCAACGACACGCTCGGCCACAACACCGGCGATGAACTCCTCCGCCAGGTCGCGGTGCGCCTGAAGGCGGCACTTCCGGCGGATGGCCTGCTCGCCAGGATCGGGGGTGATGAGTTCGTTGTGCTGCTGCGCGACGTACCCGAGGAGGCGACGGCGCTGAACGCAGCCGGGGGTCTGCACGAGGCCCTGGAAGAGCCGGTTTCCCTCGATGGCCTGCTGATCCCGGTTCAGGCGAGCATCGGGATCGCTCTGGCGCCCGCTCACGCCCAGACCCGTCCCGAGCTGCTGCGCTGCGCCGACGTCGCGATGTACCGTGCCAAGTCCAAGCAGACCGGCATCGAGAGCTACATGGTCGAGGGCGACAACCATACCCGCGACCACCTGCAGCTCGTCAGCGAGCTGCGCCAGGCGTTCGGACACGACCAGCTGGTGCTGCACTACCAGCCCAAGGTGTCCATCGGCAACAATTGCTTCGTCGGCGTTGAGGCGCTCGTGCGCTGGCAGCACCCGCGCCTTGGCCTGCTCCCGCCCGGAGAGTTCGTGGCGCTTGCCGAGCGAGAGGGTCTCATGCGACCCCTGACGCTCGAGGTGCTCGATCGCGCACTGGCACAGCAGCGCGAATGGCGCCAAGCGGCGCACATCGTCCCGATGGCCGTCAACCTCTCCCCGGCAAGCCTGCTCGATACACGACTCCCCGGCGAAATCGAGGCGCTGCTTGAGCGCTACGACACTCCGCCGCACCAACTGGAGCTCGAGATCACCGAGGAAACCCTCATGCGCGACCCCAAGCGCGCGCTCGACGTGATCGCGCGCATCTCAGAGCTCGGTGTCGGGTTCTCGCTCGATGACTTCGGCACCGGCTATTCCTCGCTCGCGCAGCTGAGGCGTCTGCCCGTGCACACGCTGAAGATCGACCGATCCTTCATCATGAACATGACCGAAAGCGAAGAGGACGCGAACATCGTGCGCTCCACCATCCAACTCGGCCACAGCCTCAACCTGGCCGTTGTCGCCGAGGGCGTGGAGAACCCTGCGCACCTACGCACCCTCGAGCAATACGGATGCGACATCGCCCAGGGCTTCTACCTTGGTCGTCCCATCCCCCCAGAGCAAATTCCGGACTGGCTAAACACAAACCAGCCGGCCGAACACCGCGCCGCCGCGAACAACAGTCCGCGATAGGGCGCTCTGATCTACGCAGATTCATCTCGCCGACGTTTACCTTCGCTACCGGCGCGTGCAAGACGTGACGATCCTTGAGCCGGACCGGGATCGACGGGGACCCGGATCTACCCCCCGTCAAAACCGGACTGGCTCACCTGGGCACGGCCGTTGACACAGCCCTGTCCCGGTGTATAGGCTCTCGCTCGACCGTGAGCGCACATCGGCCTGCAACCGCGTAATGGACGGCACGGCCAGACGTGGACGGATCCGGTCCGTTGCCCGACCGGTGTGTCTGGCGGCCGCGCTCGCGCTCCTCGCCTTCCCCGGAGCTGCGCAAGCGACACTGTCGTGGTCTGGGCCGATCGAAGTCGACCCCAACGGCTCCTCCGTACTCAACAGCGTCGCGTGCCCGTCGAGCACGCAGTGCACCGCGGTCGATGGCCAAGGGTATGAGGTGACGTTCAACCCGAACTCGCCAGGGCACCCCACCCCGATCACGATCGGCAGCGGCAACGCCCTCATGAGCGTCGCGTGCCCGTCGAGCACGCAGTGCACCGCGGTCGATGGCCAAGGGCAGGAGGTGACGTTCAATCCGAGCTCACCGGGCACCCCGACCCCCATCACGATCGGCAGCGGCAACGCCCTCTCGAGCGTCGCGTGCCCGTCGAGCACGCAGTGCACCGCGGTCGATGACGAAGGGCAGGAGGTGACGTTCAACCCCAGCTCGCCGGGCACTCCGACCCCCAGCAAAATCGACAGCGGCTCCTTTGGCGACGTCCTCGCCGCTGTCGCGTGTCCGTCGAGCACGCAATGCACGGCAGTCGATCACGAAGGGCAGGAGGTGACGTTCAACCCGAGCTCGCCGGGCACCCCGACCCCGACGACGATCGACATCGCCAACCACTTTCTCTATGGCGTCGCGTGCCCCTCGAGCACGCAGTGCACCGCGGTCGACTTCATCGGGCAGGAGATCACGTTCGACCCGAGCGCGCCCGGCACCCCGATCCCGACCCCGATCGACAGCACCCACCTCACAAGCGTCGCGTGTCCGTCGAGCACGCAGTGCACCACGGTCGATGAAGAAGGGCATGAGGTGACGTTCAACCCGAGCTCGCCGGGCACCCCGACCCCGACGGCGATCGACACTCAGTATCTCTCGAGCGTCGCGTGCCCGTCGAGCACGCAGTGCACCGCGGTCGATTTCAACGGGCAGGAGGCGACCTTCAACCCGAGCTCACCGGGCACTCCGACCCCCTCCGCGATCGACGGCGCCAACTACCTCTCAGGCGCCACATGTCCGCTAAGCGCTCAGTGCACGGTGGTCGATTTCAGGGGGCAGGAGGTGACGTTCAACCCGAGTTCGCCGGGCTCTCCGACGCCGGCGACGATCGATGCTGGTAACACCCTGTATGCGGTCGCGTGTCCGTCGGGCACGCAGTGCACCGCGGTCGATGGTCATGGCCAGGAGGTGACGTTCAACCCGAGTTCGCTGGGCTCTCCGACGCCGGCGACGATCGATGCTGGTAACACCCTGTATGCGGTCGCGTGTCCGTCGGGCACGCAGTGCACCGCGGTCGATGGTCATGGCCAGGAGGTGACGTTCAACCCGAGTTCGCTGGGCTCTCCGACGCCGGCGACGATCGATGCTGGTAACACCCTGTATGCGGTCGCGTGTCCGTCGGGCACGCAGTGCACCGCGGTCGATGGTCATGGCCAAGAGGTGACGTTCAACCCGAGTTCGCCGGGCTCGCCGACGCCGGCGACGATCGACGTTGGTAACACCCTGTATGCGGTCGCGTGTCCATCGAGCGCGCAGTGCACCGCGGTTGACAGCAATGGACAGGAGGTGACGTTCAACCCGAGCTCACCCGGCTCACCGACCCCAACGACGATCGACACTGGCAACCACCTCAACGCCGTCGCGTGCCCCTCGGGCACGCAGTGCACTGCGGTCGACAGCAACGGACAGGAGGTGACGTTCAACCCGAGCGTGCCGGGCAGCTCCACGGTCGAACGGTTGTCGGGAGTGGGGAACGTGTTCACCGGTGTTTCCTGCAGCTCTGCGACGCTGTGCGTGGCAGTTCTCGCCACAGGCTCCGCGTTCGTGGGGACCGAATCCTCCCCGCACCCCACGGCCACTAGCGTGAGCTGCCAGCCGAGCGTGGTCGTGGCCGGGACGCCGACCACGTGCACCGCGACCGTCACCGACACCGCCGAAGCCGGCCAGAGCACCCCAACTGGCACGGTCAGCTTTCAAAGCTCAGGCTCGGGGAGCTTCTCGAGCTCCGCCAGCTGCTCGCTCAGCGAAACCGCCATCGGCGTGGCGAGCTGCTCGGTGATCTACACGCCGAGCGCTACCTCCTCGACACCCGTGCGCTCGGACACGATCAC
Source organism: uncultured Solirubrobacterales bacterium (assembly GCA_963813805.1). GTDB lineage: Bacteria > Actinomycetota > Thermoleophilia > Solirubrobacterales > Solirubrobacteraceae > Palsa-744. The sequence continues at coordinate 1,037,277 of CAWEZZ010000005.1, read as the reverse complement.
CACCACCTACAGCGGCAACTCCACGCACGCCGCGAGCAGCGGATCGACGACCGTGAAGGCGCTGTCGATCACACTGCTGGCCCAGGGATCATTCGTGATCGGCGACCAGAACGCGACCGTGGGCAACTCAGTCACCTTCTGGGGCGAACAGTGGTCGAAGCTCAACTCGCTCAGCGGCGGCCCGGCGCCGGCGAGCTTTAAGGGCTTTGCCAGTCACGCTCCCCACAACCCGCCCCAATGCGGAGAGGAGTGGACCAGCGAGCCGGGCAACAGCTCCAATCCACCGGCCACGGTGCCCCAGTACATTGCTGTGATCGCATCGAGCTCAATCGCGAAGTCGGGTTCAACGATCTTCGGCGACGCACCGAAAGTGCTCGTCGTAAAGACCAACTCCGGCTATGGGCCTGATCCTAGTTACGCCGGCACGGGCACCGTCGTCGCCCAGGTCTGCCCGTAGGTTCGACGCCTCCTGTCAGCGCTCACACATTTCCAGCTGCTTGCGGAAAGGCGCGGCTGGCTCCACGGTGGCGCCTGCGGCGTATACCCGGTCTGCGAGCCAATGGTCGGAGGTCACCACGCGGATCGTGCCGGGCTCTGGGTCGGCGCTGAGGCGGCGAACGATCTCATCATCGGCAGAGTTGCGACGCGGCCGCGGGGCATGGGTGACCTCGATGACCGTGGAGGAGATGGGTGGAGAGAGCGGCTGCTCGAACACGACGGTGACATCCTCGCCGCCGGTGGCAGCCCAGCGCTCCAGTAGACCGACGAGGCGGACCATCGCCGCGTGCCGGTCCTTCCACCAGGCATCCGGACGTGTGCCGATCACGTTCATCCCGTCCACGAACCATCGCATCGAAGCAGCCTATTGGAGCTCCGGGCACCGAGGAGGCGTGCGAAAACCCGCCCCGCGCAACCCGCCCCGCGCAACCCGCCCCGCGCTCTACGGACGCGAGGCTTTATTTGAACCGCGTTGTCAGCCCTCGATCACGTTGTGCACCTGGGCCACCATCGGCTCGCCCGGATCGGCGCCCAGCCCGGCCATGATCGGCACGAGGGTCGCCCCGAACGCGTCGAATGCTGCCTGGGACTCCCAGATGTCGAACACCTGGATCTCCCCGTTCGTCTCAAGGGCGACGTGGAAGGAACGTCCCTCGGGTGCTCCTGCACCAGCTGCCTCGAGCTGCTTGATCGCCTCATCGTAGGTGTCCTGAGTGAAGCCGTTGGGCCTGAAGTAGAAGCCGAGTGCCATTGGATCCCGATCCTTTCCATTTCCGCGCGGTTCGCGCGATCGCTTGCGAGCTAGTGCCCGGGACGACTGTATCGATGCGGCGGCTGATCACCAAACACGTGTAGGTCTGTGGTGGCGTGACGCGGGGCAGGATGCCCTGCGCCCACTACCGTTGAGGTCACGATGGCCTGCGCGGATGCGCCCCAAAATGCCTACGTTCAGCCGACGATGACGCCGAACTCCTGCGTGTAGATCGCTCCCGCCTGGCCGTTGGCGAGCGCGGGCGGAGCGGCGGGGACGACGCCGATCGCGGTATCGCGATATTCGCTGTAGAGGATGTTCGCCAGATGCTCCGGCGAGGCTATCCAGGCGGCGACGATCGCACTCGGCGTGGCAAGGTAGAGGGTGCCCCAGGCGATGTTCTCGCCGATCGTGTAGCCGTCCTTCGGGCTGGGGATGTAGCCGGTGGCCTTGACGCGGTTCGCCGGGGTTTCGCCATTCGGGGCGACATGGGCGAAGTAGTTCTCGCCGACCATGTCGTCGCTGTGGCTCTGGGCTGCCTGCTCCAGCTGCGCGTTGAGCACTAGCGGGAGCTCGTTGTGGCGCGCGCGCTCCTGGTTGACGAGGCACAGGATGGCCGCGCGGATCTGTTCGAGATCGCCGGGTTCGGGCGTAAGCGCGGTGTTCTGGCAGGGCGTGGCGAGCACGCTCGCGATCGACTCCGACGATGACGCTGCCGCCGACGCTGGCTGCAGGCTCACCGTGACGATCGCGCCGGGCCCGCGCCTTGAGTGCACGCGCGAGCGGCGACGGTGGGCTGCGCGCGCGTGTGTGCTGCCGCAGCGCCGTCTGTGCTGCGCGTGGCGATGGCGCGCGGCATGGCAGGCCCGGCGGCGGGTGGCGGCGCTGCTGTGCCTGTGCCGGCGGCCTATCCGGCCTGCGTGTGCGGCGAGGGCCGCCGTGGACCCCGCGGGTCGACCGGCGGCCACCGAACGGCCGGTTGCGGCGCCGGCGACAGCGACCGAGCAGAAGCATGCGAGCACCAGGGCCGTTGCGGGGAGAAGCGTGCGAAGACGGGTCACGCCCCCGCTATCGGCCGCGAGGCGCGCCTATTTGAGCGACAGTGTGCGGGATGGACGATGAAGGAGAGCCGGCTCTACCGGGCGGGAGCACCCACCGGGCGAGGCGGCGGCTTTATGCTGAGGGCCGTGGGGAAGACTTCATGCTGAAGGCCTTAGTATGTGTCTTTGAAATCAACGCACTGTGTGCCATTGTATATATCGAGTAGATACAAATGCGCACGCATGCGCGGGTAGGACCTTCAATTTGCGCCGAATGTGCTCCATCGTATCTACAATGTAGATACAAAAGCGCACGCATGCGCGGGTAGGACCTTCAATTTGCGCCGAATGTGCTCCATCGTATCTACAGTGTATATACAAAAGCGCGCACTGCGTAAAAATTGAAACATGTTCTTGGGGAAGAGCTACGCATGAGATGGCCCGGTGTGCTCGTGGCCCTGACCCTGGCGGTGGGGATCGCCGGGACCGCGGTGGCGCTCAATAGCCGCGAAGGCAACCCCCAGTTCGCCTCCCAGCAGCAGGGTCTGCTCCCGGTGGGAGCGGCCGCCCTCGACAGGCTGATCGCCACGACCAGCGATCCCCGTCCCGGATCCAGCGGCCGCGCGCGCTACGTGCGCTGCACCTCAACGGCAAGCGGAGCGCTGCGCAACCCCTGGACCTGCGTGGTGCGCTATCCGCGCCTGCCGCAAGTGCGCTACCGGGTGATCGTCCACGCCGACCGCTCGATCTCCGGGTCCGGCCTGCCCGAAGGGGGCAGCCTGCGGGCTGAGCTGACCGCCAAAGCGCTGACCGTCAGCGGCTGCTGCGTGGGCGCGCCGTAGGCGTAGGGGGGCCGTAGGCGTAGGGGGGCCGTAGGCGTAGGGGGGACTCCCAATCGCCCGCCTCAGTCCAGCTTGCCGTGGAGCTTGCGCATAGCGCGGTAGATGCGGCCCTCCACAGCGCTCTCGCCCTCGCCGAGGATGCGTGCTACGTCGCGCAGCTTCAGATCGGCGCCGAAGCGCAGCGCCAGCGCCTCACGCTCGTCGTCGCGGAGCGTCGCGAGCGCGCGGTAGAGCTCCTCGCGGTGTCCCACGGCGTCAAAATCGGACTCGAAGGAGTCCGGGGCCCCGGCGCTCACGTGCTCGAGGGCCAGTTCCTCATGGCTCTGGCGCCGGGCGTGGTCGCGGAGCAGGTTCAGGGCGATCGTGTACAGCCAGCGGCGCTCTGAGCCCCGCCGCGGATCGAAGCGCTGGCGCGAGTGGTACGCGCGCTCGAATGTCTCTGACATCAGGTCCTCGGCCAGCGCCCAGTTCCCGGTGCGGTACTCCAGGAAGTAGAACACCTGCCTGACGTTTTCCTCGTACAGCCGCTCGAAGGTGTCATCTCGCATGCGCAGCGACATTCTGGCGGCTTGCGAGGAGGCGGCGCGGGTGGAGGAGTGTGTCAGTTCGTGGGCCATGGAGCCTTTCCGTGTCTATTGGCCGAGCGAAGCGATGTGGCGGAACGATGCGGAACGATGACTAACTATGACGAACGGGACTCCGGGGAGCTGCTCCCCGGAGTCCCGTGACCAGATCAGACGGTCGGGACGTCGTATCCCTTCCGGCTGTCGCCTAGGCCTGGCACAGGTGGAACTGGCGGCTTTCTTTGAGGGTCTTGCCGTTGTCCGTGACCGCGATGATCGTGACCGTCGTCGCGCCTTTGCCGCAGGGCAGGTTGACGAGGTTGATGTTCGCCGAGGCCTTGTGGCCCTTCAGCACGGAGACGACCTTGCCGTTGACCTTGAGGGTCACCCTGCGGAGGTGCGCCTTGCGCGGAATGTGGATGTGGATTTTGATGTGGCGGGCGCTGGTTTTGGAGCCCAGGACGCCGCTGGTGGGAGTCACCGGGACCGCCGCGGCGCTGACCGTAACCGTCGAGAAGTAGTTGTTGACGGTGGTCTGCGAGCCACCGTTGTTGGTGGTGTTGAAGCTGTTGTTATTGCAGTTGAAGTTGTTGTTGTTGTTGTTGTTTTCGCTGCCTTCGCCGTTACCGACGTTGTTGTTGGTGTTGTTGCCGACATCGCAGTTGCCGTACTGCGCCGTGGCGGCGTTGCCGTTCGTGCCGGCGCCCCCGCCGGTAGCGGCAATGACGCCGCCCGTGCCGGCGGCCATCAGGCCGACCGTCAGGCCTGCAACGGCGAGGCGGCGGGCGCCGACACGGCCGTGGCCGGTCGCGGCCTTGGCGCGCGACATCACCGTCATCTTGATCCGGTCGAGCACGAGCGGATCAAGCTCGGGACGTTCTTTGCGCAGGCGCTCAGCGACGCCCTCGAATTCGTCCATGTGTGCGTCGTTCTTGCGCCGCATTTTGATCTCCTGGTCTCCTGGCATGGTTTGATGGTCGGCGGAAAAAAGCCTTTGACCCTTATACGAACGAGCGGCCCAGTTTCCGACAGCCGCATACATAAAGATTGGTTAAAGGTTGGTGATCGAGAACTTCCCGGAGCTCAGCGCTTCGCGGCGCAGGCGCGGGGCGGCGAGTTCCCACGCGCGCGGGTTGCTTGAGCTCAGCTTGCGGGCGGCGTTCTTCAGGCCGGCCTCGCGCGGGTCGAGCTCGAGGGCTCGACGGATCGCCGAACGGGGGTCGATGCCCGCGGCGGCGCGGGCGACGGCGAGCCAGTACTGCTCTTCCCAGCTCTCCGGTTCCAAGGAGACCGCCTCGGCCATCGCCGGCACGGCCGCCTGGGCGAAGCCCTGCTGCAGGTCGCAGACGCCGATGATCGCGTATGCCTGCGGGCGCTTGGCCGACAGCGCAAGCGATGAGAGCGCCTCGCGCTTGGCGCTCACGCAGTCTCCCCGCTTCATCGCCTGCCCGCTGCGCTGCACGCGCGCATAAGAGGTGCTCACGAGCAGGGGCGCCACGGCGAGGATGAGCCATCCGAGCGCAACGAGCGTGCGGTTTGCGGGCAGGCCCGAGCGGCCCACCCTGCCGTCTTTGGGGCGGGCGAGGGCCAGCCCGGCGAGGATGAACAGGCCGAGCGTGACTGCCGGCATCTGCCAGTCCCAGTCGAAAGCCTGGTGCACCGCCCACGCCAGGGCCATCGCGAACAGGGCCGCATAGAGCGCCCGGTCGGGGCCGCGGATCCGCGCCGCCAGCCCGCCGAGGACGCCGAGCACGACGACGAGGATCAGCACGAAGCCGACGAGGCCGAGCTCGGCCAGGCTCTGCAGGTACAGCGAGTGCGCGTCGGTGACGTACTGCGCTTCGGTGCGGTAGCGGAAGTAGTACTGCTGATAGGTGCCCGCGCCGGTGCCGCGCAGCTTCTGGGAGTCGTAGATGCGCACGGCGGCCTTCCACAGCGACAGGCGGCCATTGTTGGCAGGGTCCGACAGTCGTTCGCGGGTTTGCGCCCCGTGCGCTTCGCCTTTGCTGTGGACGAATTTGTCGTACTCGCGCTGGGCGAGGCCCCCGGCGCCGAGCGCGAGGGCGCAGGCCACGACGATCACGGTGGTTGCCGCGCCGATCCCGACCCGCACGGCGCGGCGCGGGGGGGTGCGCACGAGGGGGAGGTCCGCGATCGGGCGGTCGAGGAGCAGCAGCGCCCCGCGCAGCAGTCCGGCGCCAAGCATGCACGCCCCCACCACGACCGCCACGTGGCGCCCCTGGGCGACGGCCGCGGCGCTGGTCGGTTTGGTGGTGGCCAGCAGCGTGGCGTCCCACGCCGAGCGCAGCGCGATCGCGGTTGGCGGGGCGAGGGCGAGCAGCGCGGTGGGGAGCGTGTGCAGGCGTGTCAGCAGGCAGTACGCGAGCAGGCCGATGACGGCGACGCCGATCGCGCCGCGCGAGAAGGTGAGCAGCAGGGTCGCGGCGACCCCGGGCAGCACCGCGGCGGCCAGCACGCGGACGCTCCAGTGTTCGCTGCGATCGGCACAAATATGGAGGCCGAGGATCAGCACCATGGCAGCGACCATGCCCTCCGCGTTCCAGTAGGTGAGCGGATAGTTCAGCCGGTTGGCGTAGAAGCTCGACGCGGTCGGCCACGCGTGCGGAAGGACGCGCGAGATCAGGCCGATCAGGCAGACCGCGGCGAGGCCGGCGACCACAGCGCGCAGCAGCCAGCTGGCGCGCTGTCGGGTGTAGCGGACCGATCCGAACAGCACGAACGCGAGCACATAGAGCAGCGTGCGGTCGTAGCTGTCCAGCGTGCGCGCCGTGGCGTGCGACCAGAGGACCGAGACCAGCTGGAAGGCGGCGTAGAGGACGAGGCCCGTGAGCGGTACGGCCAGCGCCCAGCTGAACCCCTCGAACGGTCGCGCGGCCAGGGTGGTGCGCAGCACGAGCGCCTGGGTGAGGATGATCGCCACGAATCCGGGCGTGCTCGGAAAGTAGCCGCCCGCGTTGAACGAGAGGTACAAAAGGGCGGCGGGCGCGAGCAGCACGAGCGCGGCGAGGCCGATCGATTCCAACCCCTCGCGCCTCACCTGTACGTCCGTGCTGGGCTCCTCCCGCGACGCTGCACTGAGATGCACCGCTTCGCTAGACACTGACGCAAGCCTATTGACGGCGGCGCCACCATGGCCGCCGTCGGGTCTCGATGTCCGCCATCGCCCCCGCCGGTCGCGGCGGGATCTCCCTGTCGTTGAGGATCGCGGCGGGCACCTCGCGCGTGAGCCAGTCGGTGAGCGGGGCGAGCCCCGCCTGCTGGAGCTCCGCCGCCATGCCGGGCGGGCGTTGAGCGTGGTCGTGGGCGTCGGAGGCCACGTTGTGGACCAACCCGTCGCGCATGAGCTCCAGGGCGAAGCGGCGCACCTCGCCCCCGAAACGGCCCACGAGCGAGCCGGCGGTGATCGACGTGAGGACCCCGGAGCGCACGAGCGCGGCGAGCATCCCCGGATCGCGGTGGAAGGCGTGGCAGCGCTCTGGGTGGGCGAGCAGGATGCGGTGTCCGCGGCGCTGGAGGTCCAGCAGGACCGAGTCAAGGCCGGTGGCCACAGGCGTGAAGGGAGGCTCCACCAGCAGCCATCGCCCCGTGCCGAGGCCGAGCCTAGAGAGCTCTTCGGGCTCGATGTCGGCCAGGCGCGTCATCGCGATCTCGGCGCCGGGACGGACCTCGAGCGTCACTGCATCCGCGGCCAGGCGCCCGTTCAGCTCGTCTACCAGTCGGGCGATCGTCGCGGCGTCGTTGGGGTAGTTGTAGCTGACGTGGGGCGTGGCCACGAGCGTGCGCGTGCCGGCCGCCGCCGCTGCGCGCGCGAGCGCAAGCGAGCCCTCGATTGAGTCGGGGCCGTCGTCGATGCCTGGGAGCACATGGCAGTGCAGGTCGATCACGGACGTGGACGTTTGTTCGATCTAGGCTGTGGGCAGAGGGGGGTCTGCATAATCGCGTCCGAGGGAAGGAATAGACCTAGTTCCTCGCCAATACCCTAATCACATGCTCTTCATCCTGATACCCATCGTCTGGCTGGCCATCGTGACGCTCGTCGTGGCCATCTGTCGCATGGCCGCACGCGGGGATGCCATACAGCTGGGAGTCACCGATCGGCGTCCACGCGTGGTCGGCGACGGGCTGGTCATCTGGGAGGACCCGCGCGAACTGGCGCTTGAAAGCAGGCGGCCCACGGCGCAGCGCAGGCGGGTGGCTCGCGGGCGCCCTACAGCCCACGGCGTCCGAGGACGTGCGGGACGGTCCGCAACAGGATCTTGACGTCGGTCCACAGCGACCAGTTGGCCACGTAGAGACAGTCGATCCCCATCATCTCCCGCAGCGGGACGCGCGCGGGACCGAGGATCTGCCAGGGGCCCGTCATGCCGGGCATCAGCTCCAACCGGCGGCGGTGCCAGCCCTCGATACGCTCGTCCTCCTCGATCACCAGCGGGCGCGGCCCGACCAGACTCATCTCGCCCCGCACGATGTTCAACAGCTGGGGCAGCTCGTCCAGGGCACTTTTGCGTAGGAACCTGCCCACGCGGGTCACGCGCGGATCATCAGCGATCTTGAACAGCCCCTCCTGTGCCTCGTTGCGGTGGCGCAGAGAGTCCTTCAGGGCGTCCGCGTCCGGGATCATCGTGCGGAACTTGAGCATGTAGAAGCGCTTCCCGTGCCGGCCCACACGCAACTGGCGGAAGAACACCGGGCCGCGACTGTCGAGCTTGATCGCCACCGCGAACGCGAGCATCAGCGGCGAGAGCATAAGCAGCCCAAGCGAGGCGCCGAGCAGATCGAAGGCGCGCTTGATCGCCGTCGAGGAGCGGGTGAGATCGAAGCGCCTGATGCCCATCACGGTCATCCCGTGCAGGTCGTCGAACTCGACTGAAGACCCCACCACCTCCAACAGGCGCGGCAGCACGCTCACCCGCACGCCGACCGTCTTTAGTGTGCGCACGAGGTTGAGCATCTCGCCGGCGTCCGCGCTGCACGGTGCGACGATCGCGCGGTGGACGTCGTAGGTCTGGGCCAGGTCGCGGATCTCAGACAACCTCAGCGCCGAGCAGGCATCCGTCGACCACGGGGCGAACTCGTCGAGGTCGAGATGAGCGACCACCTCCGCCTTGACTCCGCCGTGACCGGTCAGCTTGGAGCGGATCGCTTTGGCTGAGGCCACATCGCCGATAAACAGACATCGCTCGGCCGGCGCGATTGCAAGCGCCACCGCCCGTGCGGTGGTGCGCGCCAGCATCAAAAGCACCGCCAGCGCCAGCCACAGGAACAGTGCCTCATGACGGTTCAGTTCGCCGGCGACGAACAGCCCGCCCGCCAGCCAGGCGACCAGGGCGCAAAGCGTGGCGACGTGGAGCAGCTTGGGCGCCTCGTCGAGCGTCGTCTTGCGCAGCAGCGTCTCGTCCCGGTCGTACAGGCCGAAGAGCTTCGCCCCCACCAGCAGGATCGGCACGCCGACGATGCTCGCCCAGGTGAGCTGCAGCGACCGCGACGACAGCTCCGCCGTCAGCAAGAACGCCCCGACGATCGCGACGACGTCCGCGATCAGCAACATACGGCGAAACAGAGCATCTCGCCGCATGCTCGCCGCCGGCCCGCGAGCCTCGGTGATCTGCGGCGCCGTGGTGCGACGTCGCACCACCGATTCCATGAAGCCACGAGAACCGGCCGGCACGCTCTTCCACAGAGCACTCGCCTCACTCTTGCTGCCCGCCTCGCCGCTCATTAGAGTTCTCTCAGCCTCCTTGCTCGCCACCCCACCTGCTCATATGGATCAGGTGGGCCGGAACCCCACACTAACTCCCCGGACTCCAGCGTTGCTGCGATTTCGTTACCAACGCCTGAAGGCGAGTAGTAATACACATAAGCCCGCAAAATGCAAGGTGGCCTGCAGATCGCGAATCTGCCGATCTTCGCCCGGCGAGTTTGCCGATCTCCGCTCGGTCTCGCTCGGGGTCGGTCTACCAGGCGCGGCGGGCGCGAACGGCCTCGAGCAGGTAGCCGGCTAGCGAGATCGGCGACATCACGTACTGGTAGCAGAAGAAGTAGAACAAGAGGCCGCGGCGGTTCTTGCGCACGCGCAGATTCACGGTCGCAAAGACGCGGCGCTGGTGGAAGTACATGACGCCGCCGAGCACGGCGTTGAGCGGCAGCACCATCACGGTCATCGGCCCGACGATCGCGAAGTTGCCCGTCGCAGCCAGCACGACGCCGGGGATGAACGCGAGCGTGAAGGTCGCGTCCAGGAGCGGGAACAGGAAGTTGCCGGCGACCGAGTGGGAGTAGAAGTTCAGCTGCTTGAGCATGCCGACGCCGTGGTCGCGCAGTCCCTCGATCATCCCCCGCGCCCAGCGCCGGCGCTGACGGGCGAACGCGCGCCAGTCCGCGGGCGCCTCCGTGAACGCGACCGCGGTCGGCTCGAACCCGGTGCGTCCGCCCGCCAGCAGCAGGCGCCAGGTGAGCACGATGTCCTCGCCGATCCGGTTCGGCCAGCCGCCGACGAGCTTCAGAGCGGTCGTGTCGTACACGCTGAAGGCGCCCTGCGCGACGAGCGTTCCCTGGAGCAGCGCCTGACCGCGCTTGACGGTGGCGATGCCGAGGAAGTAGTCCCACTCCTGCGCGCGCGTGAGCAGGTTCTCGCGCGAGTTGCGCACGAGCACTGCCCCCGCGACGGCAACCGTGTCGGGCGGCGAGACGAGCAGTCGCGTTACGGCCCGTCTGAGCGAGTAGGGCATCAGCAGCGTGTCGGCATCGATCGTCGCCGTCAACGGCGTGTGAACGGTCTCGAGCGCGGCATTGAGCGTGTTGGCCTTCCCGCCGTGCTCGGCCGCAAACAGTCGCACGCGCGGCTCGCGCTCCGCGTATGCGGCGACGACCTCGCGCGTGAAGTCGGTCGAACCGTCGTCGCACACCACGATCTCAAAGCGCGCGGGGTAGTTGGCGCGCAGCGCGTAGTCGAGCGTCTCGGCGATTGAATCCTCCTCGTTGTAGGCGGCGATCAGGAGCGCGACGTTCGGAAACTCGACGTCGAAGTTCAAGGGTGGCGGGCTGTCGAGCATGATCGAGCTGAGCAGTTGGATGTTCAAGTAGCCGGGGATAATCGCGATCCCGGTGATCACGAGGATCGCAAGCGGCATCGTGATGTCTCCGCCGAGCGTTCTGATCCAGCTGCGCGACAGCCACAGCGAGAAGCAGACCCACAGCAGGCCCGCGAGGAAGGTGAGCGCGACCCGCAGCTTCAGCGGGATGTAGAAGCGCTGGCGTCGCTCTACGCCTCCAGGGGATGGGTGACGCCGGCGCTCGATGCCAGGCGCGAGCCGCGGGGCTAGATCACTGACCGGCATGGGGGAAGTGGGAGTGGTGGGTTTGTTTACGAGGAGTCTCATCGGCATGGGCGATGTATCCGCCCAGCACGGTTATCGACGCGGCTCAACGGACCCTGAAGCCAGTAGTTGCCGTTGCGGATCCCGTTCGGAGCCGCTGCTGATCGGTTTCGAGTGCGGCCTGCTTCTGGTGCCTAGCGGCCACAGGGGCGACGGCGCTCACGGCGAGGGCTCGAATAGGATGCGCATGCGCGCCTGGGCGCACGGAGCCATGGCTCTGCGGCTCCGTGGCGTTCGGATGTAATGCACGTCGATCCTTTCATCGTTCTCGGTAGCGCCGTGGTCGGTTTCCTCGTCGGGATGACGGGGGCGGGCGGGGGCGCGTTGATGACCCCGATGCTGATCCTGCTGTTCGGAGTCACGCCATCAGCGGCGATCTCCAGCGACCTGGTGGCGGCGGTGGTGATGCGCCCGATCGGCGCCGGCGTGCACTTGCGACGTGGCACGCCCAACCTGCGCCTGGTCGGCTGGATGGTGGCGGGTTCGGTGCCGATGGCGTTCCTCGGCGCATATCTGCTGCACGTGTTGGGCCACGCCAAGCAGGCCCAGGCAAACATCGAGATGGCGCTTGGCGCCGCGCTGCTCCTCGGAGCCTTCGCGATGGCTCTTCGCTATCTCCTTGACCGCCGCTCGGGGGCGGCCCGCGCCGGGGTGGTGCACGAGGTTGTCGCTCGCCCGCTACCCACCGTCCTGGTCGGGATGCTCGGTGGGGTCGTTGTCGGGATGACCTCGGTCGGGTCGGGTTCGTTGATGATCATCCTGCTGCTCTTTCTGTATCCCACGCTCGGCGCCAATCAGCTGGTCGGCACCGATCTCACCCAGGCCGTGCCGTTGACGGGCGCCGCGGCGCTCGGGGCGCTCGTGTTCGGCCACGTCGAGTTCGGCGTCACGACATCTTTGATCATCGGCAGCGTCCCCGCCGTCCTGGTCGGCTCGCTGTTCTCTTCAAGCGTCCCGGATCGCTACGTTCGCCCTGCCATAGCCTTTGTGATCTTCGCTTCCGGGCTGAAGTACGTGGGCCTGGACACCACCGCCCTGGGATGGGTGCTGTGCGCGATGCTGCTCGCCGGCGCCAGCGCATGGCTGCTCACCACACGCCCCTGGCAAAGACCTACTAACGATTGAGAAACCGGAGGACGAAGATGGCCGAGAATCCGCCGACGCTGTTCGTTTGCCACGGCGATGACGGTGGTCCGCGGATACATCCGTGTCGCCGTGTGCAGGAGGCGCTGCGCGAGGCGGGCATCGAGTACGACAAGGTGCTCTCCGGTCACGGCAGCCCGTTCCCGTTCCTGCGCAAAGGCTCGCGCGAAGAGCTCCGCGAGGCGACCGGCGCGAAGAAGCTGCCGGCGCTCAAGCTGTCCGACGGGACGCTCATCACCCACTCCCGCGCCATCTTTTCCTGGATCGACCAGCAGAAGTGATCCTCTTCTGAGGAAGGCAGCGCCGCATGCGGCGCTGCCCGGGGCCGCGCATGCGCGGCCCCGCCGGTCGGCGCATGCGCCGACCGGGACAGGATCTATGGCCTCGGTCAGGCCGAGGCGGCGACCTCGCGCACCTCCCTGCGCACCACCGTCACCCCGGGCGCTGCCTCGCTCCCGACGCCGAGCGCTTGTGAAGCCGCCTCGGCGTTCTCCGCGGTGTCGAACAGCACCAGCGATGTTCCCTTGGCGTCCTCGAGTGGTCTCAGCCAGTATCCGGCCTGGAACCCAGGCGCCTGGCTGACAGCGGGCACGATCTGCTCTCGCAATGTCTTCAGCCCGAGCTCTCGATCCGGCTGTTCGCTTGTATCGACCTCGATCAGGACTGCGTGCATCTGATGCCTCCCTTTGCAGGTGTTTCGCTATGCAGGTGTTTGGACCCGACCCCAAACTAGCGCAACCAAATCTCAAGACCCATCCGCGGCTCTCATTCCGGCTCGACCCCGCGTGGCCCCTACGGTCTATTCGTGCGTCTAAGCGTGATGGGAGCCTTCTCACTCGTCCCTTATGCCAGGCTTACGGCACCGAGTGAGAGTTATCGCATGCTAAAGCTCGCGCCGATGGCCCTGGCCGCTGTGCTCATCGCCTGCCTGGGAGGCGGCTGCGGGAGCCTGTCGAACGCCGCCTCAGGGCCCGCCGCCTCAGGGCCCGCAGGCTCAGGGCGCTCTGACTCGCAGCACACCAACCAGGCCCACACGAGCCGCGTGGCGACGGTTGCGCTGGTCAGGCGCGTGTCGAGCGCCCCGCTCGTCACGGTCTCCGCTCGGATCGGGTCATCTTGGAAGCCGGTGGCGACGGTGAGAGGTCAGCTCGCCGCCTGGATCGCCCAGCGATCCGGCGTGACGCTCCTGCGCTTCGACCAGCACGTGGTGCGCCTCGCCCTCCACGCCGGGTCAGCCGAACCGGGAGGCGGTGGCTGGCGCTACGGCGACCGGATCGGCCCGAGCGAGATCCACCGCGTGCTTGCGGGCTTCAACGGCGGCTTCAAGCTCAACTACGGCTCGGTGGGATTCCTCTCCTATGGCCGCGTGGCCGTGCCGCTCTCGGCCGGGTTGGGCTCGATCGTCACATATCGCGACGGCACGACACAGATCGGCGCGTGGCACGGCGGGGTTCCAGCCGCAGGGAAGCCGATCGCCTCTGTTCGACAGAACCTTCACCTGCTCGTCGATCACGGCCTGCCCGCAGCGTCGGTCGAAAGCTGCGTGCAGACCTGTTGGGGTAGCACGCTCGGGGGCGGCACGGATGTCGCCCGCTCCGCGCTCGGGATCACCTCCGAAGGCCAGCTCGTGTGGGCAGCTGGGATGAGCCTCTCGCCGGCGGCGCTCGCGCGTGCGCTGAGCGCCGCCGGCGTCCAGCGCGCGGTCGAGCTCGACATCAACCCCTTCTGGGTTGCCGGCTACCTCTACGCGCATCACTCGAGCGGCCCCTCGGCCGTGCCCGTCGTGCCCGGACAGCACGGGATCGCAGGCGAGCTGCTGGAACCCGACAGCCGCGACTTCTTCACAGTCCTCGCCAACTGACGGCCAACTGACGGGCATCAATTCTTCCCGGGCCTCTTCCCGGGCCTCCGTACGGCAATCTTCTCCACGTGAACAAGGGCGTGATCGGACCGCCCTATGCGGCCGTCAGCCTATGCGGCCGTCAGTCAGCCTATGCGGCCGTCAGCAGCCAGATGGTCAGGGGTTCGCCCGTGAAGCTCGTCTCGTTGAACGAGCGCACCACGTAGGTGTGCGACCCGATGTGCGTGCAGCCGGAGCTCGGCAGCGATAGCTTCGCGGCGGCCGGGAGGGAGGTGCGCATATGCCCGGCGGCGCTGCGCACGACTACGTCGGCGGCGTTCAGTTTGTGCATCAGCTTGATGAACCCGATGATGTCCTGGACCGTGATCTGGAGCCGACCGAGGTTCCTGCCGTTCCGGGCGTGCAGTTCGACACCGGAGCCCCCTACGTCAAACGACGTCGGGTTGGCATCCACGAGCACCCGCGAACCTCGCAGCACCCTGATCCGCACGACGTGCCTGACGAGTTGGCGGTTCGCTGCTGCCAGCGCTAGATGCAGATTGCCGGCGCTCAGGGCTCCCAGCAGGGCGCTGTCGTGCGCTATCTGTCGCAGATCAGCGTGTATCACCGCGCCCCTGGACTCGTTGCGGTAGCGCCGTTCAGCGGCGCTGAACGCAGAGCTGGCGCGAGACCTCGCCACGGGGGTTGGGCAGGCACGCGCACTCGCACCGGCCAGCGAGCGCGACAGCGCGGGGGTCGAGGAAGTGAGCTTCCAAGCTGCCAGACCAATCGCCGCTCCGGCAAGTGCGATCGTTAGAGGGCCCACAAGCAAGCGCCGATAAGTGTGCGAAGAGCTCACGATCACTCAGTGTGCAGATTCGCGCGTGCGCTTAACGACCTCCGAAAGAGCTGGTGAGAATCATCTTAGCCAGTCGGCACGCAGTACCGGCCTGTGCAGGTCGCTCGGGTAAGGTGCAAAGACGGACTATGACCTCACGGCGACGATTTTGTTTTGCGTGCCTCGTGCTGGCAGTGGTGGTCGTGGCCGCGCTGCTGGCGGTCGGCGCCACCAACAGCAGATCGCCCGTGCTCCGGCCGCGCTTCGTCGCGGCCACGGATCGAGCCGTGACCGCGCGCGAGAGCATTCGACGCCGAGGACACACAGCCCGTGTGGCCACGCCGTCATCGCTCTTTCCGTCGTCCAGTAACACGTCGCCGGGGTCGAACACGTCGCCGGGGTCGCTGCCGCAAACGCACGCCTATCCGTCGGGAACGAGTCTGCAGTTCAGGTCGTTGATGGCCTCGCTGTGGTCGGGGATCGTGCACGACTCGCTCAACACGGCGCTCCCCGCGTTCTTTCCCAGGGGCGCCTACGTCCAGGTGAAGGCGATCCACGCGGCCGGCTCGGATTGGAGAGAACGCCTCGTTCACGGCTACCGCCTGGACATCGCCGCCGCTCACGCGCTGCTCGGCCGCGACGCGAGGAGCGCGACGCTGATCGCCGTGGACGTCCCGTCGAGCTACGGACACTGGGTCCAGCCTGGGGTTTGCTACAACCGCATCGGCTACTACGAGATGCCCAACGCCCGCGTCGTCTATCGCGCGCACGGCGCGACCCGCTCGTTTGGGATCGCCTCGATGATCTCCTGGCGTGGCGTCTGGTACGTCGTTCACCTCGGCGCGGTCTTGCGCTCGACCGATGCTGGCACGGTCGATGAACCGTCCTTTGGCCGCGGCACATCCGTCTACTCAGGGACCTGCTAGTCGAGCCGAGGTCGCAAACTACGGCTCGTCGCAGACTACGGCTCGGCGAGCATTGTGGCTGTCCCCGTGACGTTGCCGAGCGAGTCGAGTCGTTGCAGCGCGCCCGGCGCGTGCTTGAGGTAGCCGTCGAGGAACGCGATCGTCACGCGCTCGACGATCGTGAGCTGTGGCTGCTGATTGGAGTACGGTGGCAGGTGTTCGGCCCCGAGCAGCTTGAGCAGATACTTCGGCCGTTGTGCGATGTCGAAGAACGCGCTGGTGGCGCTCGGCGGGTTGATCGTGTCAGCGGTCCCCTGTGTGGCCAGCAGCGGCGGGCCCCCACGAGGGAAGGTGAAGCTGCTGAGGGCTGGTATCTCGGCGCCCGAGAGAATGATGGCCGCACCGACGCGCGGGTCGCGGTAGGGGCCGTCGTAGGCCACCGCGAGCGCCGTGTCACCGCCGTCTGACTGTCCAGTGACGGCGATTTGCTTCGGATCGATGAGCCCGGCCAGCGGGCCGGAGCTGGCGTTGCTAGCCGCGAGCATGCGGGAGATCACAAACCGCATGTCCGCGGGCTGATTGATCAGGTCTGACTCATCAGGCCCACCGGGGGCATGGGCGTTCTCGAGCGGGAACACGGGCGCGGCGACGACATACCCGGCCTGCGCCCAGGTCTGCAGCAGGCGTGCGTAGAGCCCGGGTGTCCTGGCGAAGCCATGCCCGAAGATCACGAGCGGGAACGGACCGTCGGCACGAGCGGCCGGTGCATTCGGCACGTCGATTGCGCTGGGCGCTCCGAGCGCGGGGTAGCGCACCTCGGCGGTCAGGGTCCGCGGCTCGCTCGTGCCATCGGGGAGGTTGATCGTGCGGCTGGTGTCGAGGAGTCCCACTATGCGCAGTCCGACCGCGTAGGACGACGGCCGCGCGGTGCTCGGTGGCGGCTTCTGACTCGCACCAGAGCTGTCAGTCACGTTTGCGCCGTGCGTGCGAGCTGGCCCACTGCCCGCCAGCGCGACGGTCAGTGCGATGGCGCCACCCACGAGCGCGAGCAGCCCAAACGCCAACAGACGCTGACGCCGGATGGCCCGCTTGCGCCTGGCTTGCTCGCGCTCACGCCCAGCTAGGTCGCGCTTACGCCCAGCTAGGTTGCGCTCGCCGGCTCGTCGAGCGGCGGCTCGTTCGCTTGTCACATCGGGCGGGCGTTGGGGTGTGGGTGGCACGAAATCTCGCGGCATCCGTTAGAAAACTCTCACCGCCCATTAAGGGGAGACAGCGTGACGGACTGATAGTTACACAGTATCCGACCGTCAAACGGATCCAGATCGCGTTCGGTGCCCCGGACGCCACGTTCGTATACCAGTGCATCCGCGGGGATCGCGCCCGCACCCGTGCATGGGCCGCCCGCCCGCCCGCGGCGGCTGCGCTGGCTGCGCGCGAAGAACTGGGAGGAGCACGTAGACGATCTCGAGCGGATGGCTGACAGTCCTGGGTTCAGGGCGCTTCGCGACCGCATTCTCGAGCTCGCCCGGTTGGGCGCGAGCGACCGCTTGCTGGACATCGGCGCCGGCACCGGCCTGCTCGCGCTGGCCGCCGCCCCACACGTCGCTCAGGTAAGCGCGCTTGATGTCTCACCGGCGATGTGCCGTCACCTCGAGTACAAGCTCAACCGACTCGGAATCGCAAACGCCGAGATCCTTCTCAACACGGCGACCGATCTCCCGCTCGCCGACGCCGCGGTCGATGTCGTTCTTTCCAACTACTGCTTTCACCACCTCAGCGACCCCGAGAAGACTCGTGCGTTGGCGGAGATCAGGCGCGTGCTGCGCCCTGGCGGGCGCTTGGTCTTCGGCGACATGATGTTCCGCGTCAGCATCGCCAATCGGCGCGACAGGACCGTGATCGCGCTACTCGTGAAGCGGATGATCCAGCATGGGCCGGCCGGGCTGCTGCGGCTGGCGAAGAACGCGACGCGCATCCTCGCCGGTCGCTGGGAGCATCCGGCCAGCGTCGAGTGGTGGCACGATGCCCTGCTTGCAGCCGGGTTCGTCGAAGTCGCCGTGCAAGCACTCGAGCACGAGGGCGGCATTGCGTCTGCCCGCAAGCCCGAGTGAAATGCTGAGAACTTGATTGGCTAACGGCACGGGCGGTCGCGGCCCCGGGTTGACAATGGGGCGGCGGTCGATGGGCGTGGTGCTGTATCGGCCAGCGGTCAATGGGCGTGGTGCTGTAACGGTCGATAGGCGTGGTGTTGTATATAACTTTTTGAGTGGTGTATAGCGATAGCTATCACTGCGCGTTGGAGGTATGGAGTCTCTACAATGGACGTGTTCGCAGGGGAGAGCATGTGCGGGTCTTTCCGATCTCCAACTGGACGGAGCTCGACGTGTGGCAGTACATTGCCGAGGAGGCCCTGGAGGTGCCGTACTTCTGATGCACGTCCCCGCCAGCGCCTCCGAGAGCGCTCCGGATGTCTTTCGGCGGCTCACCGAGCGCCCGGTCGAGCTTCTACGCTTCGCCACCGCCGGCTCGGTCGACGACGGCAAGAGCACGTTGATCGGGCGACTGCTGTACGACTCCAAGCAGGTGCTCGCCGATCAGCTCGAGCACGTCGAGCAGGCCAGCCGGCGGATGGGCTCAGACTTCCTCGACCTGTCGCTCTTGACCGACGGTCTGCGGGCCGAGCGCGAGCAGGGCATCACGATCGATGTGGCCTACCGCTACTTCGCCACCGCGCAGCGCCGGTTCATCATCGCCGATACCCCGGGTCACGTGCAGTACACGCGCAACATGGTCACCGGCGCCTCGACCGCGGATTTGGCGATCGTGCTGATCGACGCCCGCAAGGGCGTGGTCGCGCAGTCCAAGCGTCACGCGTTCATCAGCTCGCTGCTGCACATCCCGCACCTTGTCGTGTGTGTCAACAAGATGGACCTGGTCGACTTCGACGAGGGTGTGTTCGATCAGATCGTCGATGACTTCGATCGGTTTGCGGCGCGTCTGGAAATGTCTGATGTGACCTTCATTCCGATCTCCGCGCTGCGCGGCGACAACGTCGTGGAGCGCTCGCAGGCGATGCCCTGGTATCAAGGCCCGCCGCTGCTCTACCACCTCGAGCACGTCCACATCGCCTCGGACCGCAACCTGATCGACGTGCGCTTCCCTGTGCAGTGGGTGATCCGCCCGCGCTCGAGCAGCGGAGGCGACTACCGCGCCTATGCGGGGCAGGTGGCGGGCGGCGTCATCCGCCCGGGCGACGAGGTGGTCGTGCTGCCCAGCGGGCAGCGCTCAACGATCGCTGGGATCGACACGTTCGATGGGCCGGTGGACGAGGCCTTCCCGCCGATGTCGGTCGCGCTGCGGCTCGCCGACGAGGTCGACGTGGGCCGCGGGAGCACGATCGCGCGCGCTCAGAACCAGCCGGCCGTGTCCAACAGCTTCGAGTGTCTGCTGTGCTGGATGTCCGAGCAGCCCCTCACTCCGCAGCGACGCTACGTGGTCAAGCACACCACTCGCACGGCAATGATCAGCGCGGTGGACGTGCGCTACAGGATCGACGTCGAGGACCTGCACCGCGACGAGAGCGCCGCCACGCTCCAGCTGAACGATCTTGGGCGCGTGCGCCTGGAGCTCAGCTCGCCACTGGTATTCGACTCATACCGGCGCAACCGCGTGACGGGCAGCCTGATCGTGATCGATGAGCAGACCAACGAGACGGTCGCCGCGGGAGTGATCCTCGACACCGACGCCGAGGTGCAGGACGTCGCCAGCCCGCAGACGAAGAGCGAGTCAAGCCCCAACGTCAAGTGGCAGGGGTCGCGGCTGACCCGCCGCTCCCGCTGGGAGTCCCTGGGGCACGCCGGGGCGACAGTCTGGTTCACGGGCCTGCCCGGCGCGGGCAAGTCGACGATCGCGACCGCGGTAGAGGAACGCCTCGTAGCCGCCGGTCGCCCGGCGTTCCTGCTCGACGGCGACAACCTGCGCCACGGCCTCAACGGCGACCTCGGGTTCGACGAGGCAGCGCGTTGCGAGAACGTACGTCGCACCGCACATGTCGCAAGGCTGCTCGCAGAGTCCGGAACGATCGCGCTCGTCAGCCTCGTCAGTCCCTACGCGCGTGACCGCGAGGCGGCGTCCGCGCTGCACGCAGCCTATGACCTGCACTTCATCGAGGTGTTCGTGGACGCTCCGCTCCAGCTATGCGAGCAGCGTGATCCCAAGGGCCTGTACGCCCGCGCGCGCGCGGGCGAGCTGCCCGGCCTGACGGGGGTCGGCGCGCCGTACGAGGTGCCCTGCCAGCCCGACCTGGTACTGCGCTCGGGCGAGGAGACGGTGCAGGGTGCTGTCGAACGGGTAATGCAAGCGCTCGCCGCCCGTCTGCTGCATCCCCCCGGGCCTGACAGGTAAAGATCCCCCCGGGCCTGACAGGTAAAGATTTGGCATGAGCTGTCGGAAATCGCTGTTCCCAATCGTATAGTTAGTGAGGCTGCTCAGTCGCGTAGTGGCCCACGCGACGCGAAGACCTCTCCCGGAGCTCCATACGAGGAAAGGAACGGCAGGCATTGCGCTCAGCAGAACGGTTGCGCTCAGCAGAACGGTTGCGCCGCTACACGGCTCGGCATTGGCTCTTCCTCCTGCGGCCGCTGTTTCGCTACAGCGCTACACGAGACGCCTACGTGCTGCGCGGCCTCGGGCGCTCCGTTGGCCCAGTGTTGCGCCCCGACCGTCGCAGCCGTCGCCAGCAGCCGTTCGATGGGATTGACCGCCGTAGCACCAGCGCCGCGTAGCCCCTACCAAGCTGGGCTGTGATCTGGGAGCACTACACGAAGGTAGTCACCCTGTCCACTGAATCGATCGCCAGCTCATCGCCTTCCGCCGGTGTCGCCGAGCCGTGCGCGCGCTGCGGGGCGCTCTTTGGCCGCCGATCAGCGCTACTGCCTGGAGTGCGGCGAGCGCCGCACCCCGATGAGCAGCGTGCTGCTCGGGTGGACCGCCGACGACGAGCGGGGACTCCCAGTCTCTGCAACGGCGCCGCCGGCGCCTCTCCCTGGCCAGGGCGCCCCGGCTGCGGACGGGCGCCGCGCAGCGCGGCAACACGGTCACCGTGATCGCCGGCGTCGGCGTGCTGCTGCTGGCGATGGGCGTCGGCGTGCTGATCGGGCGCTGCCGGCAACTACCAAGCCCGTCGCCGCGCCCGGCGCAGGTGATCAGCTGTGGCCCAGCCTGGAGCGACGACGACCGGCCGCCGACGACGACTCCCGACAACCACCACGCCCGAAGCGTCCACCAAAAGCGGCTCTCCCTCGTCCAAGGCAATGGCGCAAAGACAAGGCGCCGCCGGTGCCGGCTCCTCGAAAGGCGGCGGCGGGAAAAATGCTGGCGGTGGCACTCCCAAATCCAGCTCGCCCAATAGCGGGAAGAGCTTCGAGGAAAAATCCAAGAATCTCCCCAATGTGGTCGAAACCCGCTAGATGAGCATCCTCGGCGACTCCATCGGTAGAGGCGGGCGGCGACCAGACGCCGCGCCCGCTCCGCCCGCTCCGCCCGCGAACCCATCGCCCGCGTCGCAACCGCTCGCGTCGCAACTGCCCGCGTCGCAACTGCCCGCGTCGCAACCGCCCGCGTCGCAACCGCCGGCGAGCACATTGTCCGCGCCGCAAGAGGGGGAGGGGCGCTCCGAGCTGCGCCGCCGGCGCGACGCGCTGGCCGAGCAGGTCACAGAGCTGCACTGGGATCTGGGGGGCTTGCCTATGAGATGGCGATCCGCGACCACTTTCGCCTCGACGTGCTCGTCCGCCGCGCCGCGGTGCTCCAGGAGCGCGACGCCGAGCTGGCCGAGGTCGAGCGCCTGCTGCGCATGGAGGAGAGCGCCAGCGTGGGCAACTGTCCACACTGCGCCGCCCCGCACAGTCGCGGGGCGCTGTTCTGCTGGCAGTGCGGCGCGACCCTGATGGAGCGCTTGCCAGCACGCGTCGAGAGGCGCCGACGCCACAGCCCTACCGCCGGGCCGGGCGAGGCCGGATGGGACGAGTGACGAACCGGCGA
Organism: uncultured Solirubrobacterales bacterium; assembly: GCA_963813805.1. Lineage (GTDB taxonomy): Bacteria > Actinomycetota > Thermoleophilia > Solirubrobacterales > Solirubrobacteraceae > Palsa-744. The sequence continues at coordinate 1,015,418 of CAWEZZ010000005.1, read as the reverse complement.
CGAGGACTGCGGCTCCACGGCGGTCATGGACTGCTCTGCTCGCGCGCTGAGTGCCTTTCCCCGCCGCTCCCGCCGAGGCCGCTCGAGCCTCAGACGCCGTGCAGGCGGGACTACGACGGTGAGCTCATCGGCCTGACGCTGCCCCCGCCCAGGGTGTCGGCGCTGCTCGTGCTCGTGTTCCTCGGCTTCGGCGTGATCCTCGGAGGCGCCGCCGGCTCGCGCGTGGATGATACGCTGGCGGCCTCCGCGCGTCCGCCTATCAAGCTGATCCTTCCGCGGACGGCGCCTCGGCCCGACCTCGACACTCGGCTTCATCGCCGTCTTCCTGCGATCGCCCGCGAGCGAACCGCCGCCATCGGAACCGCACGCCGACACCGGCCGCGGCAGCGGCAGTGGAAGGCTCCTCGACGACATCGAGCTCCAACAACACCTCCTCGGGGTCGCAGAAGAAGAAGAATCGAAGCCAAGCTCCACCGGCAAGAAAAGCAGAAGTCATCCGCCCCGAGCTCGGGCGGGCGGCGAAGAGCGGATCGCCCGGTCCGCTCCGGCGCGCTCGACCTCGAAGCTTCCGCCGGTCAAGCACGTGTTCGTGATCATGCTCTCCGATCAGCCCTACGCGGCGGTCTTCGGACCGTCCTCCACGGCGCCCTACCTGTCGCAGACCTCGAGCAGAAGCGCGGCGAGCTGCTGGTCCGCTACTACGCGGTCGCGCACGAGGAGCTTGGCGAACGGGATCGCGCTCCTCAGCGGCCAGGGGCCGACGCCGCAGACGGCGCAGAACTGCCCGACCTACGAAGAGCTGACGCCGGGGACCGCAGGCGCCCAAGAACAGGTCAGCGGGCATGGCTGCGTGTATCCCTCGTCGACGCAGACGCTCGCGGGGCAGCTGACCGCCAAGCACCTGACGTGGAAGGCGTATGTCGAAGGGATGGACGAAGCGGGCGCGGCGCAGGGCGCGAGCGGCGCGTGCGCCCACCCGGTGCTGGGCGCGGCCGACCCGACATCGGCGCAGACGCCGCCGGCGGGTCAGTCCTACGCGACGTTCAGGAATCCGTTTGTGTACTTCCACGCGGTGATCGACTCGCCGGCGTGCGCGAAGGACGACGTCGGCCTGAGCGCAGCTGCAGACCGATTTGAGAAGAGCGCGAAGAGCACGCCGAGCTTCTCCTACATCGTGCCCGACCGCTGCCACGACGGGAGCCCGATGCCGTGCGCGCCCGGAGCGCCCGCCGGGCTGCCGGCCCGCGGATGGGTTCCTGCAGAAGGTGGTTCCCGAGATCCTCGGCTCGAAGGCCTACAAGGAAGGCGGGCTGCTCGTGATCACCGTCGACGAGGCGCCGTCGACCGGCGAATTCGCCGACTCGAGCTCCTGCTGCGGTCAGCCGCGGTTCCCGAACCTGCCGGCGCCCGCCGGACCGTCGGGTCGGGCCTGGACTCGAAGGGCGGCGGCGAGGTCGGCGCGCTGCTGCTCTCGCCCTATCGTCAAGCCGCGCACACTGACCAGTCAGGAACAGTACAACCACTTCTCGCTGCTGCGCACGATCGAGGATCTGTTCGCTCTGAAGCACCTCGGCTATGCCGGGTCCTCGGGCGTGAACTCGTTTGAAGCATCGGTCTTCTCGGCTTACACCCCGCGCTGAGCGATCAGCTCGTCGTAGGTGATCGCCTCGCGCGCGCCCGGCGCGGTGAAGAACCCACTCCAGCGCCAGCATGTGACGGGGGTGCTGCAGGTCGGCGGGATGCAGATCCAGGCGCATGGTGTCGACCGCAGAGCAGGCTTCCGGCGCGGATCAGCGAGGGGGAGAGGGCGCGTCGCAGCAGGCTGTCCGTGCCCATGCCCCAGGCGGGGGCGAGCAGCCGACGCGGGTCGTCGTCTGGGTCGTCGTCTGGGTCGCCGTCCGGGGCGGCGAGCGTCCGGTGCAGCCGCAGCAAGCCCGCCCACCAGCGGAACTTCTCCGGGAGCACCGCTCGCAGCGCCGGGGTGTAGGCGTAGGCGGGCGCCACGAAGCCGTCGGGCTCGATCCCGGCGAGCTTGAGCACGCGCCAGCCCGCGTTGACCGCCCGGCGGGTCTCCTCGCCGTCGAGCCCCACGAACTCCGCTGAGCGCCGGCTGCGGGCGTGCGCCAGCGTCTGGCGGGAGAAGGCGCCGCGGCGCAGCTGCTCGTGCTGGAAGCCGTGCTGGGCGATCGAGTCGCCCGCCCGGCGGCGCTCGGCCAGCCAGCTGGCCATCTCCGGCGAGCGCTCGCCCAGCGGGTGCAGGTCGCGAGCCGGGATCACGAGCAGCGTGACCCGGTCGACGCCGTGGTCGTCCAGCCAGTCGCGGATCAGCGCGCAGCGCTCGAACGTGGCCGGCTCGATGTCGTGCAGGGCGACGGCGATCCTACGGTGGGCGAGGCCGCTCCTGGAACCGGCGCCAAGCGACGAGGAGGAGTCCACCGATATCGGTGGGAGCGTCGACGGTGGGATCGTCGACGGTCGCGGGGCGTCGACGGTGCGGAGCGTCGACGGTGGGGGCGTCGACGCGTGGGTGAGCGTCGCGGGCGTCGGCGGCGCGGGGGGTGAGGATGCAGCTAGGCCGCACGTGCCACCTCGGCGGATTCGGCGGCGCGCAGGACCCGCCGATAGCCCTCGGCCAGACGCTCGAGCGCCCGCTCCCACGTGCGTGCCCTGACCGAGGCGAGACCGGCTCGGGCCAGGCGCTCGCGCAGCAGCGGCGAGTCTGCAAGCTCGAGCACGGCCTGTGCCAGCGCGTCGGGGTCCGGCGCACGCAGCAGTCCGCTCACGCGGTCCTCGATCAGCGACAGCGGGCCTCCCGCGGCGACGGCCACCACGGGTAGCCCGCTGGCCTGCGCCTCCAGGATCACCTGCCCGAACGTGTCGGTGTGGCTGGGGAACAGAAAGATGTCGGCGCTCGCGTAGACGCAGGCCAGCTCGGCACCCTCCAGCCAGCCGAGGAACGTGGCGGCATCGCCGACCCGCTCGCGCAGGCGCTCCTGCTCGGGGCCGCCGCCCGCGAGCACGAGGTGCAACCGGGGGTTGCGCTCGCGAGCCTTCATGAACGTGTCGGCGAGCAGGTCGGCGCCCTTCTCGCGAGTGATGCGCCCGGAGTACAGGACGTTGACGGCGTCGGGCAAAGGCCTCAGCCCGCGCAGCGCGGGATCGAAGCGGGCTGCTGTCCACGCCCCGGTCCCAGCGCGCCACCTTCTCCGCGGTCACCCCAATCGCGACCAGGGCCTCATCGGAGGCGGGGCTGGGCGAGAGCACCAGATCGCATGCCCCGTAGAACGCGCTCACGCCGAGCGCCATCGCGTCGGTCACACGCCGCTCGCCGGAGCGCAGCCCGGCGTAGGCGGTGAGCTCGGTGTGGTAGCTACCCACCAGCGGCACCCCCAGCCCGCGGCTGACGAGCGCGCCCGCCACCCCTACCGGGCCGGGCGAGCAGACGTGGATCGCGTCGAACGTCCCGTCCGCGAGCGTCTGCACCGCGGCCGACAGGCTCGGGACTCCGATCTGAAGACCCGGGTAGTAGGGAACGTCGAACTCCGCCACCGCCGACAGGCGCCGGTCGACCTCCGGGTCGGTACCGACCACCTCGATCTCGAACCCCGGCACCCCGCGCCGGCGGATCTCCTCGATCACGCGCGTGACCCCGTGGGTGCAGCCGATCCCGTCGGCCAGAATCGCCACCCGCGGCGTCTCGCCATCCTCGCGGCGCGTGTCGAGCTTGGCCTTCTCGTTCGCCAGGAACGCCGTGGCCGGAGCGTAGGGGATCGCGGCTATGCAGCTGTCGAACAGCCCTGCCGCCGCTTGCATGACATCCGCCTCCCCACGCGCCGCTCGCACCGCCTGCTCGACGGCGACGCGCAGCTTGCGCTCGTGCAGGCGACAGGCGCGCCGGTAGAGGTCGGAGTGGCTGAAGCGAATCGTCCTGCATGTAGGCGATCAGGCCGTCGACGTCGAGGTGGTCGAGCTCCACCGCGGCCAGCCACGCGCGCAGCAGGCAGCGGGCATCCTCGGGGGACAGACCCCCCTTTCGCCGCCGGTCGCTCCGTGGCGCGCGTCGCCCTCGCGCAGCAGTCGCTGCATCATCGTCATCACGCGCTGCGGGTCGGGCCGTACGTCCTGCCCATCGGCCTCGCCCCGTCCGAGCGATCGCGCGGCCAGCGCGATCGCGGCGTGGGCCCACTTCGCGGCGCTGCCCTGCTTGCCGCGCGCGGTGACGTTGCCGGCGCGCATGTGGTCGAGAAACTCCTCAGGCGTGGTGGCGTGGGGTGCTTCGGTGTAGGTGCGCCCGATGTCGACCCCCGCGTGATCGTCTGAGCCGCCGATCCCGGTGCCGTCGAGCGTGGCGATGTACGTGGCCGCGGGCCGGTTCAGCTCGCGGGCGCGCGCCCCGTTGCGGATCTCCCAGATGGCGAACAGCTGTGCCAGGCGCCGGCGGTGGCGCGCCGTCAGCGGCGCGCCGACCGTGTAGTAGGGGTGCGCGAGCGCGCAGACGATCTCGCGCTCGTACATGTATGCGGCGCAGATCTCCACGTCGCCGCGGTGGGCCTGCAGCCACTCGTGGTCCTCGGGGGAGATCCCGTAGCAGAGCACGTGCACCGCCTGGGGCTCGCCGCGGAAGTGCGCGGTCAGCTCCTCCGAGACGAACACGTCGGGGCGGTCTGAGATCTGAAGGACGCCCGCGATCGTGTCGTGATCGGTGATCGTCACGAAGTCCATGCCGCGCCGCTTGGCAAGCTCGTAGACCTCCTGCGGCGGCGTGGCGCACTCCGGCAACCCGACGGCCCGCTGCACGCCGAGCCTCGAATCCTGCGAGGCGGTGGAGTGACAGTGCATGTCGACCCGTGTGAGTCGACGTCATCCATCTTCCTTGATGTCATTGCTCGTCTCATCCATAGCAGAGAGATTCCGCTGCAAAGCGGCTGTTTTTGTGACCAGCCGGGAACGATCGTGTGAAGGGTTCGTGAAGATCTGGCGCTCCGAGGAGCGCTCAGTGTGGGATCGGCGCGCCGAGCAGCGCGGCCGCTACGCCCGCGCAACCGGCGAGAGCAGGGTTGGTACGATGCCGCGGCGCAGCACCAGCAGGGCGAGGGCCGCCGCCGCGAGCACGGCGTACTGCCAGCTCTCTGAGAGCGCCGCGGTGAGCGGGATGGCCGCTCCGATGATCGCTCCGGCCGCCGCGGGAGCGGCGCCGGCGAGGAATGCCAGCACGCGCTCGTTGACCAGCAGGCGCTCGAAGCGGGCAGCGCCGAGCAGGATGAAAGAGAACGAGGGCGCGAACGCGACCAGCGCGGCCAGCAGCCCGCCGGGGAGCCCGCCGGCGGAGTAGCCGACGGCCGCCACGGTCTGGGTGACCGGCCCGGGGGTGACCTGCCCGAGGGCGACGGCGTTCAGGAACTGCCCGTGGCTCATCCAGTGGTAGGTGCTGACCGCGTCTGATTGCATCAGCGGGACGATCACGAACCCGCCGCCGAAGGCCAGTGCGCCGACCTTCAACGCCGTCCACACCAGCGCGCCGGCGCCGCCGGGGTCGGCAGCCGCCGCGAACAGCGGGGAGGTGGAGCAGGGGGCGGTTGAACAAGCCACCGCCTCCGCGAGCCAGTCCCCACCACGCGGACAGTGTCCAAATGTGCAGCCCCGCGCTCCCGCGAGCCAGCCGTTGGCGACCCAGCTCGATCGCGCCGCACGCAAGCAGGACGAGCACGAGCCACGGTCCCGCGAGGGCCGCCGCGATCACGCCGGCGAACCCGTAGGCGAGCGCTCGCGGGCGTTGACGGTACGCCGCCCGCCTCCAGATCGGAGCGGCGACACCCAGCCCGGCGCGCACAGCGACGGCGGCGACTGCCGCCCCCGCTCCCATACCCGCGCCGCGCAGCCACGGAGGTGGAGAACCCGAGAGGAACAGCGCGGACAGCGCGAGGATCATGATCAGGCCGGGCAGGACGAAGCAAAGCCCGCCCAGCAGCGCTCCGGAGGGGCCGCGCAGCCGCCAGGCGCAGTAGATCGCAAGCTGTGTCGACGCAGGGCCCGGGAGCAGGTTGGTGGCGGCGATCGCCCGCTCGAACTGCGCATCGGTCAGCCACTCCCGCCGCTCGACGCACAGCTCGCGCAGCAGCGCGATGTGCGCGGGCGGTCCGCCGAACCCCACGCAGCCGATCCGGCCCCACTCCCGCACGATCTCCGCGAGCGACGGCTCCGCCTGAAGGTCATCCGTTCGCATCGCCGGGAGGGTACGCGCTCGCGCGCCGCGGACCTGCCGCAACCGGCGATCCGTCCCGATCCGTAAGCTGTCGCGCCGATGCATCACCCGATCTCCTACTTCCAGGCGGTGATCCTCGGCCTCGTGCAGGGCGTCGCCGAGCCGTTTCCGATCTCAAGCCTCGGCCACGGCGTCGTGCTGCCACGGCTGGCGGGCTGGAATATCCACCAGAACGACAAGTTCTTCCTGACCTTCCTGGTCGCCACGCACCTGGCCACCGCGCTCGTGCTGCTGGCGCTCTTCATGAAGGACTGGGTGAGAATCGCCAAGGGGCTGTGGCGCTCGCTTGCGCTGCGCGAGATCCGCGACGACGACGTCGACGCAAGGCTGGGGTGGCTGCTGGTGGCGGGCACGATCCCGGTTGGGGTCATCGGCCTAGTGCTGGAGAAACCGCTGCGCACATTGTTCGCCTCTCCCCAGACGGCCGCGGCCTTCCTGATCGTCAACGGAACCGCGCTGCTCGTGTTCGAGCGCTGGCGTCGACGTCCGCCTCGCCCGGGCGACTACCTGGGCGACGCCGACGTGCGCATCGCCAAGCTCAGCTGGCGCCAAGCGATCGCCGTCGGCACCTCGCAGGTGGCCGCGCTGATCCCGGGCATCTCCCGCTCGGGCTTTTCGATGGGAGGCGGTCTGCTCGTCGGGCTATCCAACGAGGACGCCGCGCGCTACGGCTTCCTGCTCGCCACCCCGGTGATCTTCGCCGCCGCGGCGCTCAAGCTGCCCGAACTGCTCGGCCCGGAGGGCAACGGCGTGCGCGGCCCGGCGCTCGTCGCGGGCCTCTGTGCGGCGGTCACCACGTTCTTCGCGGTCAAGTTCCTGCTGCGCTACTTCCAGACCAACCGCCTCACCCCGTTCGGCCTCTACTGCATCGGGCTCGGCGTTATCTGCACGCTCGTGTTCGCGCTCGGCTAGCTAGCCCCTACGCCGTGCGAGCCCCCGCTGACCCGGCGAGCCGCTTCCGTATCGCGCTGCCTAGCAGCCCTGCGACCCGGTAGCCTACGCCTGCGGCCCGGCCGAGCCAGCTTTCGGTCCGGTCTGAAACCAGGCGAACGCGAAGCAGGCCAGAGCGACGACGAGCGCGGCGATGCCGTGCTTGGTGTGGTGGTGGTTGGCTTCGGCGCTCCCGGCGGAGGTGTGGCCGGGGAAGAACGAGGGCAGCGAGTGCTCGGGCTGAGATGAAGTAGATGACGGCCACGACGATCAGCAGCACACCGAGGAGCACAGCCGGGACGATCAGTTTGCGCAGGTTGCTGTTCATCGCCGCAGAAGGGTAGAGCAGACGAATGCGCGCTCACGAGCGCCCGCATGCACGGGCGTTCTGTGCACGCCATCATGGGGAGCAATGCCCGTTCCGAAAACCCCGTCGAAGATGTTCGAGACCCGCAGCCACGCCTGGCAGGAGGTCGGCCTGCTGCGCCAGATCAGCCCGCGGGTGGTCAAGCGCGCGCGCCTGGAGGCGCTGTTGCTCGTGCCGCTGTTCGTGGGCGTGGTGATCCTCTACGACAACCGCGTGAGCCTGCTGGGCCGCAGGTCCCGCGAAGCCGGGCCCCACGGCCACCCGGCGACAAGTCCCTGGAACCGGCGCTTGAAACGCCGGTCCGCGTCGTAACGGTCATCGCGCTGATGATCCTTGGTTGGGCGATCGCGCGGGACATCGGTCGCGGGCTGGGGCCGCCGCTGTTCCGGCGCCTGGACCCGGCGACGGCGGGAACGGTTGGCTTCCTGATCCGCCTGATGACCGTCGTGCTCGCGCTGCTCGTGGCGCTGCGCGTGGCGGGCATCGAAGCGCGCACGCTCGCCCTGGGAGGCGCGTTCACCGCCGTGATCTTCGGCCTCGCGGCCCAGCAGACGCTCGGCAACCTGATCGCCGGCACGGTCCTGCTCAGCGCTCGCCCTTTCCGCGTGGGCGAGCGCGTGCGGCTGCAGGGTGGTCCGCTCGCCGGGCAGATCGAGGGAACTGTCAGCTCGCTGGGACTGCTCTACACGACGTTCGCCACCGGCGACGACTCGATCATGGTGCCCAACAGCGTCGTGCTGAACGTGGCGGTGCTCCCGCTGCGCGAGCCCGAGGCGGTCAACCTGCGTGCTCGCCTGCGCGCAGGGATGACTCCCGGCGATCTGCAGGAGATCCTCGAGAAGTCGTTGCAGACGCCGCTGCGTGACGTCTCCGCGCATCACGCTCGAGGAGCTCGACGGGGAGGAGGTGGTGGTGCGCATCGCTGCCACGCCGCGCGTGGCTGCGCAGGGGCGTCATCTGGCGAGCGAGCTGCTGAGCATTGTCTCCCGCGAGACACGCTCGCGCGCGGAGGCATCCGGCGATGAGCTCGATCGAGAGGGCTGAAGATTCAGCGCACGACCAAAGCGCTTCAGTCACTCCTCCCCCTCGGGGCGGGTCCTGACGCGATAGCGCAGGAACAAGTGGGACTCGCTCTCGAACGCGCCGAGCAGCTCGAGCTCGAGCCGGGGGGACGAGCTCGGCGCCGGCGAGAATCCGCAGCGCCTCGCCGCCGCGGCTCGCCACCTGCGAGGTCGCCGCCCGCCAGCTTGGGTGAGAGGCGAGAGGAACAGCTCGTCCACCAGCCCGGCGGCGAGCAGCTGTGCGTTCAGGTGCGGCCCGCCCTCGCACAGCAGCGTGCTGCACCCCGAAGCGCTCGCGCAGCTCGGCCAGCGCCGCGGCAGGTCCAGCAGCCCGTCGCGCTCGGCGCGGACGTAGTCGACGTGGGCGGCACACTCGGGGAGGCTCGCCGCGGAGGAGGTCACGATCACCACCCGCGCCGCGGGGTCGGCGAGCAGCGGGATGTCGCGTCGGCAGCGAAAGGCGCCCGGAGACGATGCAGGCGAGCGGCTCCTCACTCAGGCCCCGTTCGCGCCGCCGGCGCCTGCGCGACTCTTCCCGGACGATCCTGCCGTAGCGCTCCACGCGCACGGTGCCCGCCCCGACCATCACGGCGTCCACGACGGAGCGCAGCCCGTGGAACAGCTCCCGGTCGGCACGGTTGCCGATCGGCCCTGAGCGCCCGCCGACTGTCGCGCGACCGTCGGCCGTGCTCACCATGTTCAGCACCACATAGGGACGCTGGGGCACGTGCTCTGTAGGGCGAGACTGAGGGACTCCTTGTAGGGACGCTTGGCGGGTGTGGTCGGCGTGCCCTCGCGCGTGGCTTCAGGTATGTCCGCGCCGGCGACATGCAGGTCGAGGCTCTCGACAATCTCCTGCACGGTGGCCGGATCGCCGGGCGGCAGCAGGCGTCTGAGCGTGAGCGGCTCCTCCTCCGCGGGCCGGGGATCCGGGTGGGCTGCGACGCCCATCGCACCACCCTAGTCGTGCCTGCGGTGCAGGGACAGCAGATGTCCGATCGTCCAGATTGCAACATTTGGAGAACACGCGCCCATGGGGACCTGCTACGGTCGTGACGTCTGGCCGGCACAAAAGACCGGCGAAAAGCAGTGCAAGCGCTCGCAGGTCGAAGCTCTAGCAGCATCCTCCGCGTAGCAGCACGCACATACCGTGGAGGAGTTTCCCACATGCCTACTGGCACAGTAAAGTGGTTCAGCGACGACAAGGGGTTTGGTTTCATCACCCCCGATGACGGCGACAAGGACCTGTTCGTCCATCACACCGGCATCAACGGCGAGGGCTATCGCTCGCTGCAGGAGGGCTCGAAGGTGTCCTACGACCCCGAGCAGGGCGACAAGGGCCCCAAGGCCGTCAACGTCCAGTCGATCTGATCGCAAGGACATAGATCCACTCTTTGAGGGCTCGCTTCGGCGGGCCCTCTGCGTTTGTCCCCAGACGTCTGCCAGATATTGTGGCTCGGCGGGCCCTCTGCGTTCGTGCCCCAGACGTCGTGCCAGATATTGTGACGGGGACGCTGAGAACGTGTTTTCAATTTTTACGCAGTGTGCGCTTATGTATGTACAGCGTAGATACGATGGCGAACAGTCAGCGCAAATTGCAATACATACCCCACGTGTGTGCGCTTTTGTATGTACAGCGTAGATACGATGGCGAACAGTCAGCGCAAATTGCAATACATACCCCACGCGTGTGCGCTTTTGTATCTACCGGATACATACGATGGCACACAGTGAGCACAAATTGAAAGTCCTACCCGCACATGCGTGCGCTTTTGTATCTACCCGATACATACGATGGCACACAGTGCATGAAATTCAAACACATACTTAGCATGCCGGGCGACGCGACAACACTTCCCCTCAGGGACACGCCGCTGGCCGGCTCGCCGGACACTTCCAGCCGGCGGGACACGCGGGAACGTACGGACGCGCTGGCGCGCAAGCACGCTTACATCGGCGCGGGCGCGCTGGTCGTGCTGGTGGTGTGCAGCCTGCTGTTAGTGATCATCGCCGCCAACCGTCCGAGTCTGTTCGCGGCGACCACTCGCACGGGCTTCTTCCCGGGCTGGATGGCCGGCCCGCTGGGCGGGCTGTGGCCGGGAATGACGCGCGACGGGACGACGCTGAGGTGGGTGTTCACCGCCGGGATGGCGACGCTGTACGGGTGCTACCTGCTCGCGCTCGCCTACGTGCCGAGCATGCGCGGCGGCGCGCGTTGGGCGATCGCCGCGGTGGTGGCGGCGCACGCGATCTTCTTCCTGGCCCCGCCGATGGCGCTGACGGACATATTCAACTACATCAACTACGGGCGCATGGAGGTGGTGCACCATCTCAACCCGTACACGAGCTATCCGATCCTCGAGCCGCACAGCGACCCCAGCTATACGCTCTCGAACTGGCACCAGCTGCCGAGCCCGTATGGCCCGCTGTTCACGCTGCTGACGTTCGCGCTGGTGCCGCTCGGCGTGGCCGCGTCGTTCTGGGTGATCAAGGTGGTGCTCATGGTCACGAGTCTGGGAACACTCCTGCTCGTGTGGAAGTGCGCCAAGCTGCTGAACCTCGACCCGGTCAAGGCGATCGTGCTCGTCGGACTGAACCCGATCGTGATCGTGTGGGGGTTGGGCGGGGACCACAACGACTTCCTGACGGTGTTCGCGATCGTGCTCGGCTTCTACCTGCTGCTGCGCGCGCGCGAGCATGAGCGCTCCGGGGCCGCCGAGATCGGAGCGGGCGTGGCGTTCGTGGCGGCGACAGCGATGAAGGCCTCAGCAGGGATCCTGATCCCGATCGTCCTGGTGGGGATGCTCCGGACGCCGAGACGTCTCGTCGACGTCCTGCTCGGCATGGTCGCGGCGGGCGTGGTCGTGGGCGCGGCGAGCTTGATCGCGTTCGGACTGCACATTCCCGACCTCAGCACCCAGAGCCGGCTGGTGACGAACGTCAGCATTCCCAACCTGATCGGCCTCGCGCTCGGCAGCGGCGGCGAGACTGAAACGCTGCACAACGTGCTGGTCGCGGTGCTGGCAGTGGCGCTGCTCAGCTGCTGCGTGATGGCCTGGCGCCGGCGAGACTTGGTGACGGCGTCGGGCTGGGTGACCGTCGCGCTGCTGGTCACGCTCGGTTGGGTGCTGCCGTGGTACGTGCTGTGGCTGCTGCCGCTCGCGGCCCTGTCGAGCTCGCGCAGGCTGCGCACGACAACGCTCGTGCTGGGCGCCTACCTGATCGTGGCGTGGGCGCCCGCCTCGGGCCTGCTGTGGAAGGCGATCGGCTTCCATCCCGAGAAAACGCCCCTCGGCCGGCTGCACCAGCGCTACGTGAAGGAGCTTTTGAACTAGCGCAGGATCGAATGTTTTCAGACTGGCCGAAAAACCCGCTTCGCGGGACGGCCAGTCTGAAAACATGCCGACCTGCTTGGCTGATGTGGGTGCAGCGTATAGGTGCCCGTTTACCGCTTAGGAGTCCTCAGGTGGGCGGCGCTCGCGCTTACGCTCGGTTCCACGGCGCTTGGCGGCAAGCCGCCGCTCGCGCGAGGCGGCGGTGGGACGGGTGGGACGCCGCTTGCGGGGCACCGCCAGCGCACGCGCCAAGCGCTCTGCCAGTCGGCGGAGAGCCAGCTCGCGGTTGCGTATCTGGGAGCGCTCGTCCTGGGCGACCGCCGTAAGCCGCGGGCCGGCGCGCGCGAGTACGCGCGCGCGCTGTGACTCGCTGAGCGAGGGCGAGGCGAGCACGTCGAAGCTCGCTTCCACGCGGGAGGCGGTGACGTTGGCGTGCTGGCCGCCCGGGCCCGAGGAGCGGCTCGCGCGCAGGGTGATCTCCGCCAGAGGGATGGCCAGCTCGCGATTGACCCGCAACAGCCGCTGCGGGCCGATCTCCGATCGGTCCTCAGCCTCGTCCGCTGCAGGCGCCATGAGTCAGCACCACGCGCTCAACAAAACTCTCACCGCAAAGGGTTGACACAGGGCGTCTCACTTCGGCTGCTCTGCGGAGAGGTCGTGAATCGCTTTGACCCGCATCATCTCCTCGCCCTCGGGCACGCGGCCGTCGCGGCCGATGTAGCCGTCCTTGCCGCCGACGATCAGGTAGACGGCATCGACGTCGCCGGGGTTGCGAACCTTGCGCAGGGTGGCGGCGTCCACGCGCGCGAGGCCTCCCTCGCCCAGGCGCTGGACCGAGCCGTCGCCGAACTCCATCTCGATCGCGCCGCGGTGGACGAAGTAGAGCTCCTCCTGGGTGTCGTGGTAGTGAAACCCGCTTTCGAGGCCCGCCGGCATGACGATCGCGTTGACGCCGAACGCGGTCACGTCGAGGCCCTTGCGGACCTTGCGAAAGCCGGGGCCGTCGCCGAGGTCGTCGAGATGGCCGACGGCATAGCCCTCGCCCTTGGTCACCGTGGGGTACTCGGTAGAAGCCTCCATGTGCGTCTCCTTGTCGGTGGGGTGCGTGTCAGTGGTCCGCGACGTATCCGCCCTCGGGTGAGAGCGGCCTGTCCTCCTGCGCCCATCGTTGCAGGCCGCCGCGCATCGAGTATGCCTGGAAGCCGGCGGCGCGGAACGCCTGGGCAGCCATGTCCGAGCGCGAGCCGACACGGCAGTAGAACACGACTGGGCGCTCGCGCTCGACCGTGGCTGCCTGTGCGGTGAGCTCGACCAGGGGGATGTGGCGCGTGTCCGCGATGTGGCCGGCCTCGCGCTCGTAGGGCTCGCGCACGTCGATCAGCTGCAGATCGGGCTCGCGCGCACGCCAGTTGGCGACCTGGTCGGGATCGATGTCGATCTGGGACGTGTCGATGGCTGTGCCCACCGCCATGAGCGTAGCGGGGTCGTTGCAGCCCGCCTGTGACGCCCAGCTGCTCGTCATGGTCCTCGTCGTTCGGTCGGCGCATGCGCCGACCGCGCCGCATGCGGCGCGGTCCACACTTCTCAGCTCTATGAAGCCCGCATGCGGCCCGGTCCTCCGGTCTTCATTAGGATCAGTATCTATGCAGACCCTCGACGACGTCTACACGATCCCCCAGGAGAACCTCGACTTCTGCGCGACGATCGGCCAGATCGCACGCGAGAAGATCGCGCCGCGCTCGGCGGAGATCGACGAGCAGGCTGAGTATCCGTGGGACATTCGCAAGGTTCTCGCCGAGCAGGACATCCTCGGGCTGCCGTTTCCGATCGAGTACGGAGGTACGGGTACGGGCACGCTGATGCTGAACATGGCGGTCGAGGAGATCGCCAAGGTCGACGCCGCCTGCGCGCTGATCCTGATGGTTCAGGAGCTGGGCACGCTGCCGATCCAGCTGTTCGGCAGCGATGAGCTGAAGGAGCGCTTCCTGCCGAGGTGCGCCACCGGCGAGTGGTCGCCCGCGTTTGCTCTGTCAGAGCCCGAGGCCGGCTCGGACCCGGCCGGGATGAAGACGACCGCTGTGAAAGACGGCGAGGAGTGGGTGATCAACGGCACGAAGAACTGGATCTCGAACCTCGGCGTGGCTGACTTCTACATCAGCTTCGCGGTGACCGACCGCGAGAGCAAACGAATCACGGCGTTCGTGGTCGAGGCCGACCGTCCCGGGTTCAGCGTGGGCAAGCTCGAGCACAAGCTCGGCATCCGCGCCTCGCCCACCGGCCAGCCGATCTTCGAGGACGTGCGCGTGCCGCTCGAGAACGTGATCGGCGAGGTCGGCCGGGGCCTGCGGGTGGCGCTTGGCAACGCTCGAGCGCACGCGCCTGGGGGCCGCCGCGCAGGCCGTGGGGATCGCCCAGGGCGCGACCGACTACGCGGTCGCCTACGCCCGCGAGCGCCGGCAGTTCGGGCAGGCGATCAACGAGTTCCAGGCGATCCAGTTCAAGCTGGCCGACATGGAAATCCGCACCGCCGCCGCCCGCGAGCTGCTGTACAAGGCGTGTGCGATGGCCGATCAGGGCCACCCACAGCGGGGGAAGTACTCCTCGATGGCGAAGGTCTTCTGCTCGGATACCGCGATGGCCGTTACCGTCGAGGCGGTGCAGGTGCTGGGCGGCTACGGTTATGTCAAGGAGTATCCGGTGGAGCGCATGATGCGAGACGCGAAGATCACCCAGATCTACGAGGGCACGAACGAGATCCAGCGCCTCGTGATCGCCCGTACGCTCAGATAGGACCACCCATCCCCACCTACCAACCCCGACACCGTCCACCCCACCCGCGATGCGCGCTTCCAAGCCTCCAGGTGCCTCTAATCATTGGCGGCGCGTGGGCGTGGCCGCGCTGGTGGCGATGTCGCTGGGGTTGGTCGTGCTCGTGGTGGGCCAGGGCTTCAGCTCGATCGGCGTCGTGCGCGCGCTCGAGGACATCGGCGCTGGGCGTGATCGTGGCGGCGGTCCTGATGGGCAGCGTGGCGTTCGTGGCCGTGCGCCTGGCGGGCTGGCGCGACCCCGAGTCAGAGACGGAGTTCGAAGAGATCGTGCGCCACTCCGAGGTGCTCGCGCGCGAAGGGCTCGCGGTCGACCCCGAGGAAAACGAGTTCATGGAGCTCGACCCGCTCGACGACAGCGATTTCGAGGAGCTCGTGCGCGACGCGCTCGACGACCTGCCGGACCTGCTGCGCAACGCGCTGGCGCACGTCGCGGTCGTCATCTCCGACGGCGGGCGCCGCCGGGGCGCCTACGGGCTCTACCAGGGCGACGGCGCCACGCGCGACAACACGCACGACCGCATCGTGATCTTCCGCGACACCCTCCGCCGCGACTTCGGCCACGACCCGGAGCTGCTGCGCGACCAGGTCACGCGCACGGTGCGCCACGAGCTCGCCCACCACGTGGGCTTCGACGAGCTGGGCGTCTCCCGCCTCGATCTCTGATTCGACCCCGGATCGTGGTGAGCGGGCTGGGAACGATCGTGGCGGGCAGGGCTCGGGCTGGATGTCTTGTTTGGAGGGGTGTAGGGTGTTGTTGTATTCTTAAACTCGGTATAGCGATGGTTATACGCAATCCAAAACATGTATATACCTAAACACTCGCTTCCCTTTGCGTTCCGTAGGATGCGCGTCCGGCACCAACACCCGACCAAGGAGAGCCCCACATGCCAGAAGCAGTGATCGTCGACGCCATTCGCACGCCCATCGGACGGGCGGTCAAGGGGTCGCTCAAGTCCGTTCGCGCCGACGACCTCGCGGCGATCCCGCTGCAAGGCGCTGCTCGAGCGCAACCCGCAGCTCGATCAGAACTCGATCGGCGACGTGATGATGGGCTGCGGCTACGGGGAGGGCGAGTCGGGCTACAACGTCGGTCGCATCGCCTTGCTGCTGGCGGGCATCGACCACCACGTGCCGGGCTGCACGGTCAACCGCTTCTGCGCCTCCTCGCTGCAGACGACGCGGATGGCCTTCCACGCGATCAAGGCGGGCGAGGGCGACACCTACATCGCCGCCGGCGTCGAGGCCGTGAGCCGCGTCGGGCGGGGCAGCCAGTTCGAGTTCAACCACGCTGTCGACGGCTCGGAGGGCTCGCTCTACAACGTGTACATCCCGATGGGCATGACCGCCGAGAACGTGGCCGAGCGCTGCAACGTCAGCCGCGAGGCGCAGGACGAATGGGCGCTGATCTCGCAGACCCGCGCGGTCGCGGCGGTCGAGTCGGGGCACTTCGACAAGGAGATCGTCCCGGTGACGGTGCCGGCGCACACCGAGACCGACAAGGAGGGCAACGAGATCGACGTGCCCGAGACGGTCGTGACCAAGGACGACGGCCCGCGGCCGGGGACGACGATGGAGAAGCTCGCGGCGCTGAAGCCCGTGTTCAAGGAGGGCGGCACGGTTACCGCCGGCAACGCCTGCCCGCTCAACGACGGCGCCGCGGCGCTGCTGGTGATGAGCGAGGAGAAGGCCACGGAGCTGGGCCTGAAGCCCCGCGCGCGGATCGTCGCCTCGACGGTCGCGGCGATCCGCCCGGAGATCATGGGCCTCGGCCCGATCCCGGCGATCCAGAAACTGCTGAAGAACACGGGCATGTCGATCGAGCGACATCGACGTGGTCGAGATCAACGAGGCGTTCGCCGCGCAGATCGTGCCGTGCAACGAAGAGCTCGGGATCGACGACGAGAAGCTCAACCCGTTCGGCGGCGCGATCGCGCTCGGGCACCCGTTCGGGATGACCGGCGCGCGCATCATGACGACGCTGCTCAACGACCTGGAGACGCTCGATGGGACCTACGGGATCGAGTCGATGTGCGTCGCCGGCGGCATGGGCATGGCGATGCTGGTCGAACGCCTCGGCTGATCAGCGCGGGGCATCCGCAGCGCGCCGTCGAGCCGGATCGTCTCGCCGTTGAGCATCCGGTTCTCGACGATCTGGCAGGCGAGCTGCGCGTACTCGGCGGGCTGGCCCAGGCGCTGGGGGATAGGGGACGCCGGCGCCGAGCTTCTGGCGGGCCTCCTCGGGCAGGGCGGCGAGCAGCGGCGTGTCGAACAGGCCCGGGGCGATCGTGTTGACCCTGATCCCGTACTGCGCGAGGTCGCGCGCGGCGGGCAGCGTCATGCCGACGACGCCGCCCTTGGAGGCCGAGTAGGCGATCTGGCCGACCTGCCCGTCGAAGGCGGCGATCGAGGCGGTGTTGACGCACACGCCGCGTTCGCCGTCCTCGAGCGGCTCGTTGGCGATCATCGCGCTGGCGGCGAAGCGCAGCACGTTGAACGTGCCGATCAGGTTGATCGCGATGATCGTCTCGAACGGCATCAGCGGGTGCGGGCCCCTTTGAGCCGGCGACCTTCTGCGCCCAGCCGGTGCCGGCGCAGCAGACGCGCGATGCGCAGCCCGCCGTCGCCTCGGCGGCCGCTGCGACGGCCGCCTGCACCTGGCCTCCTCGCGCACGTCGCAGCGCGACGAACTCGGCCCGAGCTCGGACCGGCCAGCGCCGGCCCTTCTCGGCGTTGACGTCGGCGACCGTCACGACCGCGCCCTGCGCGTGCAGGCCGCGAACGGTGGCCTCGCCGAGCCCAGAGGCCCCGCCGACGACGATTGCCGAGCTGCCCTCGATCTGCATGGCGCGGGAGCCTACCGGCGCCGGCGGCGGCGTCGCGACAGCGTCAGCGCGAACAGCTCCTCCGGGTCGGTGAACCAGCGCACGAGCTCGAGCCCCGCGGCCGACGAGGTCGCCCTCCAGGCGCTCGGGCGTGAACTTCGCGCTGATCTCGGTGCGCATCTCCTCGCCGGCGTCGAAGTGCACGGGCAGGTCCAGCGCGCGCACGAGCGTGGTGTGCTCGCGGCGCGCGCGCAGGCGCATCTCGATCCACTCGTGCTCGCGGTCGAACAGGGCGACGTGGTCGAAGTCCTCGGGGTCGAAGTCGGCGTCCAGCTCGCGGTTGAGCACGCGCAGCACGTTGCGGTTGAACTCGGCGGTGACGCCCTGCGCGTCGTCGTAGGCGGCCTCGAGCACCTGCGGGTCCTTGACCAGGTCGGTGCCCATCAGCAGGTGGTCCTCGGGGCCGAGCAGGCGGGCGATCTCGCGCAGCACGCGCCGGCGGCTGCCGGGCGGGAAGTTGCCGATCGTGCCGCCGAGGAACGCCACGATGCGCGGTCCGACGGCGGCCGGCACGCGGTCGAGATGACGCTCGAAGTCGCCGATCACGCCGTGCACCTGCAGGCCCGGGTACTCGCTCGGTCAGCTCCTCGGCGCAGTCGCGCACCATGCTCTCGGTGACGTCCACCGGGACGTAGCGCCGCAGCGTGCCGGCGGCGTGCAGCGCGTCGAGCAGCACGCGCGTCTTGGCCGCCGTGCCCGAGCCGAGCTCGACCAGCTCGGCGGCGCCCGTCAGCTCGGCGAGCTCGCCCGCGGCCTCCTCGAGGATCGCGCGCTCGGCGCGCGTGGGGTAGTACTCGGGCAGCTCGCAGATCTGGTCGAACAGCTCGGCGCCGCGCGCGTCGTAGAAGTGCTTCGGCGGCAGCTCCTTGAACGGGCGCGTGAGGCCGTCGAGCACGTCCTCGGCGAGCGAGCGTTCGTGGGCGCCGTCCAGATGCGAGTCGATGCGGATCGCCGCCTCGACGTGATGGGCTCCGTGAGGGCGTCCATCGCAGGCACCCACGGCGAGATGCTGGCGTCTCGTCACGAGGCGTCCTGCTCGGCACGCACCGGCGAGATTCGCTGCGTCCATCACGGGCGTCCCTTGCCAGGCGCACGCCGGCGAAGATCTGCCGGCGCTGGGGCAGGTCCCAGTTGCGGAAGTCGCGCTCGCGACGCGCGGGCTCGGTCGCCCACGAGCCGCCGCGCAGCACGCGGTAGGCGTCGCCGAAGAACACCTCCGAGTACTCGCGGTAGGGGTAGGCGACGAAGCCGGGGTAGCCGCGGAAGCGCTCTCGTCCACTCCCACACCTGGCCGACCGCGTCGAGCCGCTCGGCGTCGGCTGCGACCTGCTCCAGGTCGCCGCCTTCTCCCACTCGGCCTCGGTGGGCAGGCGCGCGCCGTGCGCTCTGGCGAAGGCGTCGGCCTCGAACCAGCAGACGTGGCAGGCGGGCGCCTCGCGGGTGGCCGGCTGCCACGGCGGGATGGTGGGTGCTGTCGTGCTCCTGCCTCCACGCCCAGCCCTCGTCCGACCACCACTCGCGCCGCTCATAGCCGCCGCCCTCGCGAAGCGCATCCAGCTCGCGTTGCTCACCGGGCGGCGGGCGATGCGGAAGGCGGCGCGTCTCGACGCGTGTGGCGCGGGCGCTCGTTGTCGTAGGCGAAGCCCTCCGGCCCGGCGCCCATCGCGAACGGCCCGGCGGGGATCTCCACCCACTCCCGTCCGCGGTCGTGCCGGCGGCCGGTCGAGCGGTGCGTCGATCTGTCGCTCTCGCTCGCCCGGTCGCGGCAGCAGGCCGGCGATCGCCAGCGTCTGGCGCATCGTCTCGGAGTGCTGGAGCTCGTGGCGCAGGACCATCTCGCAGACGACCCCGTCGCCGACGCCCGCGCGCGGCGATCGCCTCGGCGGTGCGCGCGCGCACCGCCTCCAGGTAGGCGCGCGCGTCTCGCGGCCCGAGCGCCTCGATCTCGCCGCGCACCGCGCGCGGGGTCTCGAACGCGTCGTAGAGTCGGCCAGCTCCGGGCGCAGCAGCGGCATCCCGCCGTGGCGGTGCGCCAGCCACAGGTCCTCGTAGGCGGCGATGTGGCCGAGATCCCAGACCAGCGGGCTCATGATCGGCGAGTGCACGCGCTCGAGATGCTCGTCGTCGAGCTGGGCCACCAGCGCGAGCGTTCCCGCGCGGGCCTCCTCCAGCGCGATCAGGACCTGCTCGGCGTCGGTGGAGAGCGGGATGGGCTGCAGAGCGTCGGTCGCCATGGCTTTGCCGACCCCTACTGTACGAGCTCCGCCGCGATTCCCTGTCGTACTGTCCTCATGTCTGGACGGGCCGTTCTCGTGATCTGCGACGGACCGTTCTCGGGTCTGGATGGACCGCTCTCATGTCTGGACGGGTGCCGGGGAGGCGGCGTCGTCGACGATCACGGTCAGCCGCTCGCGCCTGAGCAGGCTCGCGGGGACGTGGCGGCTCGGCTCGGCGAGCATCGCGCTGACCGCGTCGGCCTTGCCCGCGCCGGTCGCCAGCAGCAGGCAGCCCGCGCGGCGCGCAGCACCGCGAGGCTCAGCGTGATCCGCTCGGGCGGCGGCTTGGGCGAGTCGTGCACGCCCAGGCACAGCGCGTGCTCGCCGGCGTCCAGCGTGGCGGCGCCGGGGAACAGCGAGGCGACGTGCCCGTCCGGGCCGATGCCGAGCACGATCAGGTCGAGCACCGGCGGCCAGGTCGCTCGAGCGCCCGCGGCGGCAGTGCGCGCTCCGAGCAGCTCCGCGCGCGTAGCGCCGCGCGCCCTCCTCGGGGCCGAGCTCGCCCTCCATGCGGTGGACCCGCTCGGGCGGGATCGCCGGCGGGCCTCAGCAGGGTCTCGGCGGCGAGCCTGTAGTTGCTCTCCTCGTCCTCGGGCCCGACGCAGCGCTCGTCGGCGAACCACACCTCGACGCCGGTCCAGTCCTCGGCTCGGCGGCGAGCAGCTCGTAGGTGCGCGCCGGGGTCGTGCCGCCGCTGAGCGCGAGGTGGGCGACGCCGCGCTCGCTGCGCGGCCCGCTCGCAGCTGCGCGCGCGATGTCGCGCGGCGGCCCGCGCCGCGACCGCCTCGGCGTCGGCGCAGGTGGTCAGGCGGGTCACGCGCAGCATCGCCTGCGCGGCCGCGCAGCGCCGGCACGTAGGTGGGGTCGCGCAGCAGCGCCTGGCGGATGCCCTCGCCGAGGATGCCGGTCTCGCCGCGCGAGGCGCCGAGGATCGTCCACTCGCGCTCGCGCCCGGCGCGTTGCGGTCGCGGGCGTGCAGGCCGCCCGGCCCGCGGTCCAGGCGCAGCGCGTGGCCCGAGGCGGTCTCGCAGCGTGAGGCCCGCCAGGCCGCGGACCTGCAGCTCGGGAGCCGCCTCCAGGCGCAGCGCGACGTCCTGGCGGCGGCGTGCGGCCTTGCCGACGAGCGCGTCCGCGCTCGGCCGTCAGCGGGCTGGTCTGCCAGCCCAGGCGCGAGGCCAGCCAGCCGACGAGCAGCATCGCGGCGACCGTCGAGTCGGGATGGTGGCGGACCGTGACGGCTCTCGATCGCGCGCAGCTCGCGGCGCAGCGGCGGCGGGTCGAAGGCGGCCGCGACGCGCTCGCGCCATGGCGTCGAGCGCAGCCACGCGAGGTCCACGACGTAGGCCTGCCCGCTCAGCGCGCAGGCGCGGTCGATCGCCTCGCGCGCGACGGGCTCGTCGACCGAGTCCACCAGCACCGCCTGGGCCAGCGCCAGCAGCTCCTCGACGACCTCGTGGTGGCCGTGCGGAGACCACAGCAGCGTGGGCAGGTCGGTGACGACCAGCGGGTCGGCGATCGTGAGCAGGTCGTCGAGGTGGCGATCGCCGATCTCCACGATCGACCGTCTCGCGCAGCAGCGCGAGCTCTCCCGGGCGCGGGCTCGTCCTCGGAGGCGATCGTCACGCGCGCGTCCATGCGCTCGCGCCGCGGCTCGTAGGAGAGGACGAGCAGGCGCGAGGCGTGGTAGCGCCCGACGCCGCGCAGGCGGTTGGCGATCTCCCCGCTCCACTCGCGGTCGACGAACGCGATCATGTTCAGCACCCGCGCCGGCACGAAGCTGCCGTTTTCGGCGTGGCGCTCGGCGAGCAGCTCGCGCAGCGCCGCTTCGATCGCGTCGGGCGTCGTGCCCTGCTCGCTCCAGACGGCGTCGCTGCGCGGCCATCAGATCGCGCGCCAGCGGTGGCCCTCGCGCAGCAGGCCGCTCGGCCTCCTCCGGCCCCTGCGAGCCGGCTTCGTACTGCGGCAGCGGCCCGGGCTGCTGCGCCCAGGCGCGCCATTTGACGATCGGGTCGCAGATCCGCCACTGCGCCTCGACCTCGTCGTTGCGCGTGAACAGCGTGGCGTCGCCGCGCATCGCGTCGGTGATCAGCCGCTCGTAGGCCTCGGGCGACTGCGACAGGAAGGAGGTGCCGTACAGGAACTCCATGTTCACCGGGCGGATGATCATGCGCGTGCCGGGGATCTTCGCCCCGAGCCGCAGCGAGACGCCCTCGTTGGGCTGGAGCGTCAGCACGAGCTGGTTGGGCTGCACGCCCAGCGAGCCGTCCTGGCTGAAGGCGAGGTGGGGGACCGGCTTCAGCGTGACGGCGATCTCGGTGACCTTGCGCGCCAGGCGCTTGCCGGTGCGCAGGTAGAAGGGCACGCCGGCCCAGCGCCAGTTGTCGACTTCCAGGCGCAGCGCCGCGTAGGTCTCGGTGGTCGAGTCCGCCGGCACGCCCTCCTCTTCCAGGTAGCCCGGCACGTCCTCGCCGCCCGCGTGTCCGGCGCGCGTACTGCGCGCGCACCGCCATCTCGGGGATCTCCTCGGCCGTGGGCTGCGGGGATCGCCTGCAGGACCTTGACCTTCTCGTTGCGCACCTCTTCGGCGGTGAAGCTCACCGGCGGCTCCATCGCCACGTGGCAGAGCAGCTGCAGCATGTGGTTCTGGATCAGGTCGCGCAGCGCGCCGGCGTGGTCGTAGTAGCCGGCGCGCGTGCCGATGCCGAGATCCTCGGCGGCCGTGATCTGGACGTTGTCGATGTAGTTGCGGTTCCACAGCGGCTCGAACATGCCGTTGGCGAAGCGGAACGCCAGCATGTTCTGCACCGTCTCCTTGCCGAGGTAGTGGTCGATGCGGAAGACCTGGGACTCCTCGAAGATCGCGAGCACGCGGCGGTTGAGCTCGCGCGCCTCCTCGAGCGTCGTGCCGAACGGCTTCTCGATGATCACCCGCACCTCGGCGTCCTCGTGGTGGGCGAGCTCGGACTTGCCCAGCTCCTCCACGATCACGGGGAAGAACGCTGGGCGCGGTCGACAGGTAGAAGGCGCGGTTCAGCGGTTCGCCGGCCTGCTCCTCGAAGCCGTCCAGCACCTTGCCCAGCTCGGCGTAGACGGAGTCGTCGTCGAACACCCCGGGCACGTACTTGACGTCCTCGAGCAGCCCCTTCAGCACGTCCTCGTCGGGCGTGCGCCGGGAGAACTGGCGGATCGCCTGCTCGCACTCGGCGCGGTAGTCCTCGTGCTGCTTTTCCCGGCGCGAGACGCCCACGAGGTGGAAGCGCTCGGGCAGCGCGCCGTCGTGGGCGAGGTTGTACAGCGCGGGCAGCAGTTTGCGCCTGGCCAGGTCGCCGGTCGCGCCGAAGATGACGAGCGTCGTCGGCGCGACCGGCAGGCGCTCGAGGCCCGCGGTGAGCGGGTTCTCGGGCTCGGCCTGAGCGGTTGGATGACCGGCCGTCACCGCCACGTCATCGGCCTCCGCGCCGACGCCGGCCTGCGGCGGCCTTCCTCGCCGGCTTCGCGCCGGCGCCGGGGGCGCTCTTGACCGCGTGGCCGCCGAACTGGTTGCGCAGCGCCGCCAGCACGCGATCGGCGAAGTCGCCGTTGCCGCGCGAGCGCAGCCGCGCGTACAGCGAGGCGGTGATCACCGGCGTCGGCACGTCGTGCGCGGTCGCGTCGGCGATCGTCCAGCGGCCCTCGCCGGAGTCCTCGGTGTAGCCCTCGATCGCTTCCAGGTCGTTGCCGTCCGCTTCGAACGCGCGCGCGGCCAGTTCGCACAGCCACGAGCGCACGACCGAGCCCTGGCCCCACAGGTGCGCGATCTTCGCGTTGTCCAGCTCGTACTCGCACTTGTCGAACAGGTCGAAGCCCTCGGCGTAGGCCTGCATCAGGCCGTACTCGACGCCGTTGTGGACCATCTTCACGTAGTGCCCGGCGCCCGACGGACCGAAGCGCAGCCAGCCGCGCGGCCCGATCGCCTGCGAGGCTCTGCTCGTTGGTCTCCGGGGCGAGCACGTCGAGGATCGGCGCCAGGCGCTTGACCGCTTTCGGCGGCCCGCCGACCATCATGCAGTAGCCGACTTCCAACCCCCACACGCCACCGGACACGCCGACGTCGACGTAGTCGATGCCCTTGCTCTTCAGCGCCTTCGCCCGGCGCTTGTCGTCGGTCCACCTCGAGTTGCCGCCGTCGACGATCGTGTCGCCGCGGTCGAGCAGCTTGGCGAGCTTGTCCACCGTCTGCTGGGTCGGCTCGCCCGCGGGCACCATGATCCACACGATCCGCGGCGCCTGCAGCTGCTTGACGAGCTCCTTCAGCGAGCCCGCGCCCGCCGCGCCGTTCTTCACCGCCTGCTTGACGGCCTTCTTGTCGAAGTCGAACGCGACCACCTCGTGCTCGGAGTCGCGGCGGATGCGGTGCACCATGTTCCCGCCCATCTTGCCCAGCCCGACAAACCCGATCTGAGTCATGTCTCGTCTCCTCGATCCGCCGTCCGGCCGGCTCGGTTGATTGCACGGACGTCTTGCGGTCACAGGATCTTCTCGATCCTCGCGGTCAGCGCGCGCAGCGCGCTCGCGGGGTCATCGCCTTGCAGGCGCACGCGCTCGGCGGGGAGACCGAGCTCGCGCAGCGTCTCCAGATCGCCGATCGCCTCGGCGTTCTTGAGCGTGGTGAAGGTGTAGGGGGCTCCCGGGATGTCCACGTCGACGGGCCCGTCGTGGAGCAGCTGCAGGAAGCGCCCGATCTTCGGCCCGCCCTTGTGGAACTGGCCGGTGGAGTGCAGGAAGCGCGGGCCGTAGCCGAACGTGGTCGTCGCCTTCCGCCCCGGCCGCCGCCCTCGTCGAATTGCCACGCGCAGCTCGGCGACCGCGGCGTCGAACCCGCCCGAGGGCTCCACGTAGCCCATGATCGCCACGTAGTCCGGCGGCGCGGCGTCGCCGAACAGCGCGCGCAGGGCCGCGTCGTCGCTCGGCGACGGCCGTCGCATCGGGCGTCGCAGGCAGCTCGTGCGTGGACTCATAGGCGGCCAGCACGCGCTTGGTCGCGTCCTTGGCCTGCTGCACGTTGGGCTGGTCGAACGGGTTGATCTGCAACCCCCAGCCCGCGACCGCGACGGCCAGCTCGGACAGCAGAAACACGCGGCCGAGGTCGCCGGGCCCACGCGTGGGGATCGTGATCAGCGGATGCCCCGCGTCCGCAAGCGCCCGCACGCTGGCGTGAGCGCAGGGTCGGGCTCGTCCACGTCGGGCAAGTAGGCGAACACCCGGTCCTCGCCGTAGACCCCCGGCTCGCCCAGCGGCTCCTCGGCGACGGGCAGGATGCCGGTTGCGTGCTTGCCGGTCGACTCTGCCACCAGCTGCTCCAGCCACAGCCCCAACCCCGGCAGCGACTCGGAGATCAGGAAGGTGAGCTTGTCGCGGCCGGCCTGCGCGAGCGCGCTCAACGCGGCGCCCAGCCACACGCCAGCCGGGAGCGCGCCGGTCATCCCGCCAGTGGGGCCGGAGGTCACGCTGCCCGCTGGCTCGGCGTCGTCCTCGACGACGATGCCCGTTCTCCAAGCGCTCTCTGCGCCCTCCAGCAGCGCGCGGACGTCCACGCCCATCAGGGCGGCCGGCACGATCCCGAACGGGGACAGCGCCGAGTAGCGCCCGCCGATGTTCGGGTCGCCGTGGAATATCCGCCTGAAGCCGTGCTCCTTCGCCAGGTCGGCCAGGCCCGAGCCGGGGTCGGTGATCGCGACGAACTTCTCCCCCTCGCTGACGATGCACCAGAAGTAGGCGAACAACGACAGCGGCTCGATCGTGCCCCCCGACTTCGATGAGACGACGAACAGCGTGCGCTCCGGCTCGATCGCGCCCTCGACCGCGCGAACCGTCGCGGCGTCGGTCGAGTCCAGCACGTGCAGCCGCGGGCGGCTGGGCTGGTGGCCGAAGGAACGGCGCAGCACCTCCGGCGCGAGCGAGGAGCCGCCCATCCCGAGCAGCACCACGTCGTGCAGACCGTCCTCCCGCACGCCCTCGGCGAACGCCTCCAGGTCATCGACCTCCCCCAGCATCCGCTCGGCGATCGTCAGCCAGCCCAGGCGGTCGGAGATCTCTGGGGTGCCCTCAGGACCCCACAGCGTCGCGTCCCCATCGCGCAGCCGCTCGGCCACCCGCTCCCGCCTCGCCAGCGCGAGCTTGTCCGCCACCACTGCTCCCAGCGAGGCGGGTATACGAGCCTCGACGGTGAGGGTAGGGTCGCTCACGCCACGATCGTAGTCGCCGCGACACTGATATAGGTTTCCAGCGTCGGGTCCTAACTCCTCGGTCTCGTCCAGTTCCCGTGGGGACCAGCGACACGGACCGTGGTACGGGCCACAGGCGTAGTTGTCTCCCAGAAAAAAACACCTTGAATCCAGACACACCGAATCAGCGTCCCGACCGCAATCTCGCCCTGGAGCTCGTCCGCGTGACCGAGGCCGCGGCGCTCGCGGCAGCGCCCCTCGTCGGGATGGGCGACAAGGAGGCCGCCGACCAGGCTGCGGTCGACGGCATGCGCTACATGCTCCACTCGATCCAGATGGACGGCATCGTGATTATCGGCGAGGGCGAGAAGGACGAGGCGCCGATGCTCTACAACGGCGAGCAGATCGGCGACGGTTCGCCGCCGCAGGTCGACATCGCGGTCGATCCCCTCGAGGGCACGACGCTCGCCGCGCACGGAATGCCGAGCGCGCTCGCGGTGATCGCGCTGTCGGCACGCGGCACGATGTTCGACCCTGGGCCGTGCGTCTACATGGAGAAGATGGCCGGCGCCCCAGAGATCTCCGACCTGCTCGACCTCGATCGCCCGCTCGGGGAGACGGTGAAGCTGGTGGCCGAGCGCAAGGGCTCCCCGGTCAGCGACGTGATGGTCGTGGTGCTCGACCGTCCTCGCCACGAGGCTGGTATCGCGGCGATCCGCGAGGCCGGCGCGCGCGTGCGGCTGATTGCCCACGGCGACGTCTCCGCTGCGCTGCTGGCGGTCACCGAGCGCTCCACGGTCGATCTACTCTGGGGGATCGGCGGCACGCCCGAGGGCGTCATCTCCGCGGCCGCCGTCAAGTGCCTCGGCGGGCAGCTGCTCGGACGGCTGTGGCCGCGCGACGAGGTCGAGCGCACAGCTGCCTTGCAGGCGGGATATGACCTGGAACAGGTGCTCACCCGCGATGATCTCGTGGCCGGCAACGACGTGTTCTTCTCCGCCACCGGCATCACCGACGGAGACGTGCTCCAAGGTGTGCGCTACCCGAGCGCCGGTGGCGCGACGACGGAGTCGCTCGTGACGCGCTCGCGGTCGGGGACGATCAGGCGCATCCGGGCCACGCACGACCGGGCGAAGCTGCGCGCGGTCGGCGGCGAGCGGTTCTGAGTATTGAAAACACGTTCTAAGACTCCTTGAACCGCCCGACCCGAGACTCGGCCAGGTCCAGGCGCGCGAGCGAGCGCAGGAAGCGGCGGCTGATGACCACGTGGATGCGCGACTGGGTCGCGTTGTAGATCCCGCGGCTGAGGCCGGAGGCGATCGAGGGGTAGAAGTTGGCCACCTCGACCTCGACGTGCAGACGGGCGCGGGCGAGCTCGTCGTTGGGATGGTCGGCGACCGATCGAAGATCGGTCGCCGCCGGCCCGGTCGCGGCCCGGTCGCGGTGGACCTCGATCTGCAGGTAGCCGCCGCCGTCGCGGCCGCGCCTGGACACGAGCAGGCCCCGCGCGATGCGCCACCGCACGAGCCCGCGCGAGGGGTCCATCTCGTATTCGGGCGCGTGGAACGTGAGCAGCTTCAACGGGCGGACGAGCAGCACGATCGAGCGCTCTGTATCGCTGTAGCGCACGCGGATCAGTCCGAGCGTCGCCCGGGTCAGGAAGCGCCAGTACGTGCGCGCCAGCCGCTCCAGGTGCGTGGGCGACCAGATCTCGCTGAGCGCCGTCTCCGAGAGCAGCAGATCGGCGGTCTGCACGGAGCGCACCGCGCCGGTGGCGCCGTCCACCGAGGTGTGATCCTCGAGATTGGTGATCGTGGCGGCTCTCATCGGCTCAGGCCAGGTTATCCGCGCCGGGAGAGTCGTTTCCGTCCTTGATTGTTGATATGCATCATCAGTGACCGAATCCCTTGACGCCGCTGTGGTGAAGCGCTTGGCGCGCGCCGCGCGCGCGGCGCAGGATCTGTCCGAGGTGCTATGGGAATCGGTGCACGAGGAGCTGTCCGAGCGCTCGGAGACCGGCCCGCGCGCACAGCTGGTCGTGGAGCTCTCGGGGCGGGTGGTCGATGTCGCCTCGACCGTTGCAACGCTCGCCGCCGGTGCCGTACGGGATCTCCCCGCTCGCGAGTCTCCTGTCGCGCCCGAGTTCCCTACAGCGCCTGAGCCACTTACCCCGCCTGAGCCGCCTGAGACGTCCGTGGCGCCTGAGACGTCCGTCGCGTCCGTGGCGTCTGATCCCTCGTCCGGGATCGTGATCGTCGACGAACGGCAGGACATCCCCGCTCCGCCCCGCGCTGCCGGCTGGTCTCCGATCGCTCCTCCGCCCGAGGCGCCACGGACCTCGGAGGCGCAGCGGACCTCGGAGGCGCCCGGACCTCGGAGGCACCGTGGCCTCGCAGGCACCGTGGACCTCGGAGGCGCAGCGGACCTCGCAGGTGCGGCAGGCGCGTGCGCTGCCGTGGGATACGCCGCTATCCGCCGACGAAGGCGACGATCGGGTGATGCGCGTAACGAGAAGGCCGGTAGCGCCGATCGACGAGCCCGCCGAAGAACGGGACTCCGAGCGGGCGTTTCAGCCTGCCGCTGCCGTCCGCTGCGGCGCCGCCCGTCGTGGTTTCCGTGAGCGACTGCGGCGGAGCGCCGAGCGTGGGGGTGTTGGGAGCGTCGCCAATGACGCGCGTGGCGATGCGGACGGTCTCGGTGATGTTGAGCGCTGCGGCGGCTCCAGCGGTCAGGTCCCAGTCGGCGCCGATATCGCTGTACGGTCCACGGTCAAGCACTGGCACCGTCAGGGTGTGGCCCTTGTAGCTGACCTTCACCAGCGTGCCGCAGGGAAGCGTGCGGTTGGCGACCCCGACGACGCCGGGCGTCAACGTCTGCCCGCAGGCGGTCTTCTGGCCGTAGAAGCCGGGGCCGAACCAGGTGGCGATCCCGCTCTTATGGACCTTCGCCTTCGCGGGCGCACCGCGCGAACCCGAGGGCGCATGCGCGGGCGCGCTCGAGCCGCCCGTCGAGCCGCCCGTGTCGGCGAGCGCGGTTACGGCGGGCGCCGTGGCGTAGGCCGCCCCGGCGATCAGGGCGAGGAGAGTCGTCGTTTTCTTGAAGTTGGTTCTGGCTCGCATCGGCTTCTCAGCGCCTACGGGGTGAGCTGACGGGCTCGCGCGGCACATTGAATGCGGCGCTACGGCCCTGACGGGCCGATTCGCCCCAGCGGATCGACTCGATCCGCATTGGGTCCCCCGTCTCCCGCGACCTGGGGTCACGGAAGCTCGGCGTCCGGGCGAGTATACAGATCGTCCCCGCGGACCCCGCATCGTCCCTGCGAACCCACCCCGTGGACCCCGCATCGTCCCCGCGGACCTCGCGGACCAGCCCCGCGGACCTCCCCCGCCGACCAACCCCGCGGACCTGCCCCGCGGAGGCTCAGCATGTGTTTGAAATCAACGCACCGTGTGCCATTGTATATATCGGGTAGATACAAAAGCGCACGCATGCGGTGGTAGGACTTTCAATTTGCGCTCACTGTGCTCCATTGTATCTACGGTGTATATACAAAAGCGCGCGCTGCGGAAAATTGAAAACACGTTCTCAGAGGCGTGTCAGCCGAGGGTTGAGAGGCGTGTCAGTCAGAGCGTGTCAACCGCGAGAGGGCGTCTTTGAGCAGACGCTCGCCGGTGGACAGCCCGGCCTTCGCCAACTCGCCGGCGATCTCCGCCACGGAGACGACGAGCTCGGTGCCGCCCGGCGGCTTGACGGGCCCGCTGAGCGAGTCGAACTCGGACTCGGCTTCGAAGCCTTGCTTCGGCACTGGTTCGACTCCCGGCCGTTGAGCGTTCGCTCGCCCGGGAGGGGTCTTCCCCTGGGCGGCCCGTGCCTTCGCCGGCTTCTTCCGCGAGGTGTCGGGGCGCGCGGGAGCAGCCCCCGCGGCCTCTACAGCGCCCATCGTCATCGCTCGACGCGCGGCGGCCCGGCGCGGGCTGGCCCGTTGGGGACGGGTGCGGGGGAGGTTGCCCAGGACGCTGGTGTCGCCGTGGGTGTCACGCACCTTTCCCTTCTCCTCGTCCGCTTCGGTCATATCCCCACATCATCGCCTACATGAACGAATCTCGCCAAACCGGCTTGATCTGGGAGGGCGAGGCGTTAGCATGGAAATCTGGGAAGGCTACGTTCTGAGTTGTAACGTTGGGCAGGCTTCGGCCGTATGTCCGGCGGAGTGGTTGTCCCCAGCCAGAATCCGGCAGGGCCCTAGCGGTCGCCCCCGGGTTGTCGATCGACGGAAGAAACGGAAACAGATGTCAGTAGTCGAGCTTCAGGAGTTGGATGAGGTCAAGGGTCTGCTGGCCAAAGGGCAGCAGGTGGGCGTGCTCTCCTACGCGGAGATCTCCAAGGCGATGTCCGAGCTCGACCTGGACGAGTCAGACGTCGAAGAGCTGCACGGGTTCTTCGAGAAATCGGAGATCGAGCTCGTCGAGGACATCGACCCGGCGACCGCCGCGTCCTCCCAGGTCGAGCGCGCGCCGGACAAGCGCGGTCGGCGCAAAGCGAAAGCTGCGCTGGACCTGAAGCCCGACATGACCACGGACTCGCTGCAGCTGTTCCTCAAGGACATCGGCAAGGTGCGGCTGCTGACCGCCCAGGAGGAGGTCGACCTGGCCAAGCGCATCGAGCGCGGCGACCTCGACGCCAAGCAGAAGATGGTCGAGTCGAACCTGCGCCTAGTCGTCTCGATCGCCAAGAACTACCGCAACCAGGGCCTCCCCTTCCTCGACCTGATCCAGGAGGGCACGCTCGGCCTGGTGCGGGCCGCCGAGAAGTTCGACTACCGCAAGGGCTTCAAGTTCTCCACCTACGCGACCTGGTGGATCCGCCAGGCGATCGCCCGGGCGCTGGCCGACAAGGCGCGCACCATCCGCATCCCCGTGCACGTCGTGGAGAAGCTCAACAAGATCGGTCGCGCCGAGCGCAAGCTCGTAACCGAGCTCGGGCGCGAGCCCACCGCCGGGGAGATCGCCGAGGTGACCGGAATCGATCCCGAGGAGGTCGACTCGATCAAGCGCTCCGCCCAGGCGCCTGTCTCGCTGGAGAAGCCCGTCGGCGACGAGGAGGAGTCGGAGTTCGGCCAGTTCATCGCCGACGAGCGCGCCGAGTCCCCATACGAGCGCGCGGCGGAGATCCTCACCAAGGAGGCGCTCAGAGAGGCGCTCGAGAACCTGTCATACCGCGAACGGCGCGTGCTTGAGCTGCGCTACGGCCTCGGCGGCGAGCACCCGCGCACGCTCGACGAAGTCGGACGCACGTTCAACGTCACCCGCGAGCGGATCCGCCAGATCGAGAACCAGTCTTTGAAGAAGCTGCAGTCCCTTGCAGAGGCCCAGAAGCTCCGCGACGTAGCGTAGTCCGTCCACCGCTCTGTCGGGCACTAAAGCCCTGACGGAGGATTGCCGATCAGCTGAGCATGTTCGATGTCAAGGTGGCGATGCGCGAGCTCGTGGAGCGAGAAGGCTCGGATCTGCACCTGAAGGTGGGGTCCAAGCCGCTGTACCGCGTGCACGGGCATCTGGCGGCTGACGAGAGCGCCGAGCCGTTGACCGCACAGGACACCAAAGACGCGCTAGAGCAGCTGCTCACCCAGCAGAGCAAGCTGAGCGAGTTCGCGCAGGAGCACGAGGTCGACTTCTCGTTCGAAATCCCCGAAGTCGCGCGCTACAGGATGAACGCCTTCCAGCAGCGCGGAGTGATCTCGATTGCGTGTCGCGCGATCCCCCACAAGATCTCGACGATCGAAGAGCTGTCGCTGCCGGCCGTGGTCAGGGAACTGGCCGAGGAGGAGCGCGGGATCGTGCTCCTGACCGGGACTACCGGTTCGGGCAAGTCGACGACGCTGGCGGCGATGATCGATCACATGAACTACACGATGAACAAGCACATCGTCACGATCGAGGACCCGATCGAGTTCGTGCATATTGACAAACGCTCGGTGATCAACCAGCGCGAGGTGGGCATGGACACAGCTTCCTTCAAGCGCGCGCTGCGGCGCGTGCTGCGGCAGGACCCGGACGTGATCCTCGTCGGGGAGATGCGCGACGAGGAGACGGTCCAGACGGCGCTGTCGGCGGCCGAGACCGGACACCTGGTGCTGTCGACGATCCACACCGTCGATGCGACCGAGTCGATCAACCGGATGCTCGACTTCTTCCCCCCTCACCAGCACGCTCAGGCGCGCAGCATGATCGCGGGCACGGTCAAGGGCGTGATCTCCCAGCGCCTGGTGCCGGGCGCAGACGGCGGGCGCGTGGCGGTGTGCGAGATCCTGCGCATGACCGGACGCGTGCGCGACATGATCATCGACCCGACGCAGACGGGGAAGCTGGTCGAGGTGATCGCCTCAGGCGGCTACTACGGCATGCAGACCTTCGACCAGGCGCTGTTCGGGCATGTGAAGGCCGGGCGGGTGACCTTCGAGGACGCGATGCGCGTGGCGTCGAGCCCCGCGGACTTCAAGCTGCTGATGCAAGCGGACGGGAAACGGGGAACGACGATGGAGGACGTGGCCGCCGCGGAGAAGCGCCGCGAGGAGAGCGCCGACCCAGCAGACGACCCCGTAGACGAGCCAGGGCTTAAGGCCAGGCCGCCTCTCACCGTCGCGTAGCGTCGGTCGGCGTAGCGTCGGTCGGGTAAAGCGTAGCGTCGCTCGGGTAAAGAGTCCACGGCCGAGTCGTGGTGAGAGCTGCGGCCGTGGCACTTCAGTTGGTAAAGTGATGGGTGAGATGGCCCTAGTCGATGAGACATGTCCGGTGTGCCGTACGGCGGAGATCGTGTGCGGGAAGTGGACTTTGCTGCTCGTGCGGGATCTGGCCGAGGGCAGATCGCGCTTCTGCGAGCTGGAACGCTCGCTGGCGGGGATCAGCCCGCGCACGCTGTCGCTGCGGTTGCGGGCGCTTGAGGAGGAGGGCATCGTCGAGCGCCAGACGTTCTCCGAGGTGCCGCCGCGGGTGGAGTACGCGCTGACCGAGAAGGGACTGGCGCTGCTGCCGATCATCGACGACATGCGCGCCTACGGCGAACACTGGCTCGAGGCGGAGTGCGCCGAGCGCATGGCCCCAGAGGCGCTCGTCGTCGTATAGGGCTCTGCAATAAGGGCTGCGCTGAGCAGGAGGGTCGGCGGCGAGGAAGAAGTGAGGGCGTCATATGCGTTCACTCCAGCTCGAGACAGCGCTCACGGAGTTCGTGCAGGCGGCGGCGAGCCACCTGCACGCCGAGGTGGCTGCCGGCGCGGAGGTGCCGTTCGAGCTCTCCTCGCAGACGAGGCGCAGGGGGCAGGCAGCCGCGACGCCGCTCTACTGCTATACGGCTCTGACGGGCGCGTTCATCGCCGAGCGCGAGGGTGAGCTCGCAAGCCTGCCCGCGCACGCCGAGGCGGCACGGCTGCTGGCGGACTTCGACGGGCTCGACCGCTACCTAGCGAGCATGGGCATTGACGTCGGACGGGTCAAGGGCGCTCATGGAGCACGCGCGCGCACCGCGATCAAAGTGCTGCTGGAAGACGTGTTCGAAGAGCAGTCTGACTTCGAGCTAAGACCCGAGCGCCTGCGCGCGGCGCTTGAGCGGCTCGAGAGCTCAGCATTTCAGAGCACGAGCGAGGTGACGCTCGTGGCGACGCTACACGGGCTGACGATCGCCTCGGCGGAGCTGCCGTTAACGAAGGGCCTGATGATCGCCCAGCCCGATGCCCTGCGGGGCGCGCCCGCGGGCGCAGTATCAGAGGGCGAGGGCGAGTGGGCGGACAATCACCTGATCGTCGTGCTCTCCGTCGAGGACGATGACCCACGAGACGCGGTCGCCCGGGGGCGCGAAGTGTTGAAGGATCTGCTGCGCGCGCTGCGGCTGTTCGGCGATGGCCGCGTGACGCTCGGCACGCTCGCGTGGGCGCGGGTCGGCGCCGGCGCGTGGAATCCGCTGGCGCTGGGGACGGGCGGAAGGCCGCACGGGATGCTGGTGGTGACGGCCGAGCAGGAGGACGAGCTGCGCGCGTTCTGCAACCTCGTCTCCCGTCGCGCTCCCCACGACAACGAGCTGGCCTGGGCGCTGCGGCGCTTCGAGCTGGGGTGCGAGCGCGAGAACGCATACGAGGCCCTGAGCGACCATCTGCTCGCGCTGCGCGCACTGCTCGAGCCCGAGGGTCCCTCCAGCGGGCTGCTCGCGGGGCGGTTAGCTGCGCTCTGCGCGATACCCGAGCACCGGCTGGAGCTGACCGAGCGGATCGTGCAGGCGCTGGCGCTGGAGCGCGCAGCGATCGCGG
This sequence comes from uncultured Solirubrobacterales bacterium, assembly GCA_963813805.1. Classification (GTDB taxonomy): domain Bacteria; phylum Actinomycetota; class Thermoleophilia; order Solirubrobacterales; family Solirubrobacteraceae; genus Palsa-744. Next base: position 980,978 of record CAWEZZ010000005.1, on the reverse strand, counting down.
GGACGTCGGCGAAGCGCGCCGGCGGCGAAGCGCTCGCAAACGACGTGGCCGATCACCTGCGCGCGCTCTTGCGAGACGTGATCTGCGGGCATCTCGCTCCCGATCTCGCGCCCCTCGCCGACGAGCTCTTGATGGCGCCCGATGAGGAGTCAGGCGAAGAGGTGCTCTGCGACGACAGCGAGACCCGCGATGTCCTGGACGTCCTGGTCTAGGTGCGGGACGAGAACCGGGTCGGGCTCGTCCAGCTCCCGTGACAGCCGCGCGATCGTCTCGCGGTCGCGTTGCACGAGCACGTCGAAGTCCGCCAGGTTCCCGGCCACGCGCATCGCCAGGCTCTCGCCCAGCTCGGGCGCGAGCAGCGCCTGGACCTCTTCTACCGTGTGCCCGCCGAGGCCGTCGCGGTGGACGCGGTTGACGATCAGCCCGCTGCGGGACATCCCGGCCGTGGCAAGCTGACCGGCTAGGAAGACCGCCTCCCGCGCCGGCTCGGGCTCGGGCGAGGTGACGATCAGGAAGGTCGTCGCGGGATCGCGCAGGAGCGCGGCGACGCCGCGCGTGCGCTCGCTGAAGCCGTCGATCACACCTGTCAGCGACCTGAAGAAACGTGACAGCTCGCCGAGCATGTCCACGCCGGTGACGCGCGCGAAGATCGCGAACACTAGTCCCGTGGTGCGTCCGAACAGGCGTGCGGTCAACCCGCCCGGGGCGATGAACACCTGCAACGCCCGCCCTTCGATAAACCCCAGCAGCCGGCCGGGCGCCTCGAGGAAGTCCAGCGCGTTGCGCGACGGGGGCGTGTCGAGCACGATCACGTCGAAGTCACGTTCGTGATGCAGCTCGTACAGCTTCGAGATCGCGCTCATCTCCTGCGAGCCCGCGACCGCCGAGGACAGCTCGCGGTAGACGGGATTCTCGAGTATCGCCTGCAGGCGCTCGGGGTCGGACTCCAGGCGGGTGACGATCTGATCGAACGTGCGCTTGGCGTCGAGCATCATCGCCCACAGCTCGCCCTTGATCTCAACGCCCTGGGCGGCGAAGAGCGCCGGGTCGATCAGCCGGGGCTCGCCCGAGAGCTCGCGCAAGCCGAGTGCGGCGGCCAGTCGTTCGGCTGGGTCGATCGTGACCACGGCGACCTTCTGCCCGCGGGCGGCGAGCTCGAAGGCGAGCGCGGCCGCGGTGGTGGTCTTGCCGACGCCCCCCGCGCCGAGGCAGATCACCACGCGCTTGCCCGTCAGGTGCGCCTGAAGCCCTCCGCCGCCGCGCGCGTGCGGACCTGGCGCCCGTCTGGCGCTCGGTCGTGCTGGAGGACTGGGCTTGCCGTCCCGGCTGGACATCCCGGGATCGTAGTTCCCATGCAGGAATCCACCATCTGCATGCGAATACCCACCGGAACGGCTTTCCCACCAAACGAGTATCGGAGCTCCCGTGCAAGGAAAGGCCAAGGTCATAGCGTTCGCCAACCAGAAGGGCGGCGTGGCCAAGACAACGACGACACTCAACCTGGCCGCCGCCTTCGCGGAGGAGGGTCACAGGGTGCTGTGCGTCGACATGGACCCGCAGGGCAACCTGACGATGTCCCAGGGCATCGACCCGGACACCCTGGAGAAGTCGATGTACGACGTGCTCGTCCACAAAGTCTCGATCCGCGAAGTGATCCGCAAGCGCGAGATCGACATCGCCTGCGCCTCGATCGACCTGGCCGGGGCGGAGATCGCGATGTCGACGATGATCGGCCGCGAGCGCTCGCTGCAGAAGGCTTTTGAACCGATCCTCGAGGACTACGACTTCATCTGCATCGACACCCCGCCGAGCCTTGGCCTCTTGACGATCAACGCGCTGACGGCCGCCGACAAGGTGATCGTCCCCGTGCAGTGCGAGTATCTGTCGATGCGTGGGCTCATCCAGCTGCAGAACACGCTCGCGATGATCCGCGAGAATCTCAACCCGGGTGTCGACATCGAGGGTATCCTGCCGACGTTGGTCGACTCGCGCACGATCCACGCCAAGGAGGCGATCGAGATCCTGGAGGAGAACTTTGGTGACCGCGTGTTCGCCTCGCGCATCCGCAAGACGGTGCGCTTCGCCGAGGCGCCGGTGAAGGGCATGTCGGTGCTCAAGTACGAGCCGGACGGGGTAGCGGCTCAGTCATATCGGCAGCTCGCGCAGGAGGTTCTGACTCATGGCAAGCCCTAAAGGACCCAAGCAGCGCGCCAGCATGCGCGAAGGGCCGCTCGCGGCGCTGTTCCGCAAGACCGAAGAGGGTGAGTACGAGCCGGATCTGCCGCACCCCGCGTTGGAGGCCCCGCCCAAGACTGCCCAGGAGCCCGAGGGCCAGGCGCACGTGGCCACGCCGCGCCAGCGGTTGCGGCACGCCTTCTCTTCTGAGATTCCCGAGAACGTGATGGACCGCCAGGCAGGTCATCCCGTGATGGACGGATACGTTCGCGAGCATCCGGCGCCTGGAAGCGCGGGCACAGTCGGAGAGGTCGGGCAGCCGGTGATCCGCGTGGTGGGCGTCGGCGGCGCGGGCGTGAACGCGGTCAACCGCATGGTCGAGGCGGAGGTCGAGGGCGTCGAGTTCCTCGCCGTGAACACCGACCTGCAATCGCTGCAGCAATCCACGGCCGACATCACACTGCACATCGGCGCGGAGCTGACCAAGGGCTTGGGCTCGGGCTCGGACGCGAACGTCGGCCGCCAGGCGGCGATGGAGGACTACGACCGCGTGAAGGCGCTCTTGAAGGGGTCGGACATGATCTTTATCACGGCCGGCACGGGCGGTGGGACGGGGACCGGCGCCGCGCCGATCGTGGCGCGCATCTCGCGCGAACTCGGCGCGCTGACCGTGGCGATCGTGACCAAGCCGTTCGGCTTCGAGGGCTCACGCCGCTCCGAGCAGGCCGAGCACGGCGTGAGCGCGCTCGCCGCGGAGGTGGACACCCTGATCGTGGTGCCCAACAACCGGCTGCTGGCGGTGCTGGACAAGCAGACCGCGATGGTCGAGGCGTTCCGCGTGGCCGACGACGTGCTGCGTCAGGGGGTACAGGGCATCTCTGACCTGGTCACCCTGCCAGGCCTGATCAACCTCGACTTCGCCGACGTGCGCACGATCATGTCGGAGGCTGGGAGCGCGCTGCTCGGGATCGGCATGGGCGTGGGCGAGAACCGCGCCACAGAGGCCGCGATCCAGGCCGCCTCCTCGCCGCTGTTGGAGACCTCGATGAACGGCGCGCGGTCGATCTTGCTGTCGATCACGGGCGGCAGCAACTTGTCGCTGTGGGAGGTCAACGAGGCCGCGCAGGCCGTCTCGGAGGCCGCTCATCCCGACGCGAACATCATCTTTGGCGCGATGGTCGACGAGAAGCTCGACGACCAGGTATGGGTGACGGTCGTGGCGACCGGCTATGGCGATGAGGGCAGGCGCAAGAGCGTGAGTCGTCTGATGGAACCCGCCGCAGGTGAGGTGCGCGTCCAGCGTGCCGGTGGCGCATCGCGATCGTCCACGCGCCAGGGCGGTTTCGCGGCGGACGAGCTAGAAGTGCCCGAGTTCATTCCGCGCTGAGGAACTTCAGCGGGCTGCGCTTGCAATGGCGCTCCGCGTCGTGTGGGGCGCCTGTGGTATCGCTCTGTAATGAGTGCAAGCGAGAAGGGAGTGGTCGCGGCTGGTCACCCGCTGACAGCACAGGCTGGCGCGAGGGTGCTGCGCGAGGGTGGCAACGCGGTCGATGCCGCCGTCGGGGCGATGCTGACTTCGTTTGCGGCCGAGCCACTGCTCACCGGGTTGGGTGCAGGCGGGTACATGCTGGTGGCCGGCGGCGGGGAGGAGCCAGCGCTGCTTGACTTCTTCGTACAGGCACCAGCCCGACCCAGCGACGGGAGCGCGGCGGAGCTTGAGGCGGTGGACGTTTCGTTCGGGGACGCCGTGCAGGTCTTCTATATCGGGCCAGCCTCGTGCGGGGTGTACGGGACGCCGGCCGGGGTGTGCGAGGCGGTCGCGCGCTGGGGGACGGTGCCGCTGGCGCAGCTGGCGACACCCGCGGCGAAGCTCGCGCGTGAAGGTGTGCGGCTGAACGCCGGACAGGCGTACGTCGCCGAGATCCTGGCTGACCTGCTGCGCTCGACGCCGGAGTGCGCGGCGCTGTGGGCGCCTAGCGGACACGTGCTGCGCGAGGGCGAGCTGCTGGTCAACCCCGAGCTGGGCAATGCGCTTGAACGCCTGGCGAGCGACGGCGCCGAGCCGTTCTATCGCGGTGACATCGCCGCTGCCGTATGCGACTGGCTGGCCGTCCGTGGGGGCTCGCTGGATCGAGAGGCGCTGGCGACCTACCGCGCGATCGCGCGCGTTCCCGTGAGCGTGGGCTACCGCGACCGCGAGGTGCTCACCAACCCGCCGCCCTCCGCTGGGGGCACGCTGCTGGCGTATTCGCTGGCGCTGCTGGACCGCGGGCCGACGCCGGCGCCGCTTCAGGAGGTCATAGTCGCGATGGAAGCCGCCCAGGCCGAGCGCACGCCCGAGTTCGTAGAGGGGCTCGTGCAGGATGGCTTCCTCGAGCGGTTCCTGACGGCGAAGCTCGGGTCAACGACGCACATCTCGGTGCTCGACTGCGACGGGCGCGCGTGCAGCGTAACCTGCACGAACGGGGAGGGCTCTGGCGTGGTCGTGCCCGGCACCGGCATGCACGTCAACAACGTGATGGGCGAGGAGGACTTGAACCCGCTTGGCTTTCACCGCCACCCCGCGGGGCGGCGCATGCCGAGCATGATGGCCCCGTCGATCGTGCTGCGCGACGGCGAGGTCGAGCTGGTGCTCGGCAGCGCCGGCTCTAACCGCATCCGCTCGGCGCTGCTGCAGACGATCGTCGGCGTCGTCGACCACGGGCTGAGCGCGCGCGAAGCGGTCGACGCGCCGCGCGTGCACGTCGAGGACGGCGTCATCTACCACGAGCCTGGGATCGACCTGCACGTGCTGCGCGAGCGCGAGCCCGAGCGCAACGTTGTGCGCTTCCACTCGCCCAACCTGTTCTTCGGAGGGGTCCAAGCGGTGCACAGCGCCGGCGGGCGGTTGACGGGCGCGGGCGACCCCCGCCGCGGCGGTGTGGCGGTGAGTGCGTGAGGCGCGGGGCGGCGATCGGCGTGCTGGCCGCCGCCACGCTCATCGCCGGTTGCGGAGGCATCAAGGCTCCCGATCTGTTCATCGTCCAGCGCACGGGCTCAGGGCCGGGGGCGCAGTTGACGCTGCTGGTGAACGAAGAAGGCGGCGTGCGCTGCGACGGCGGTAAGGCGCTGAAATTGAGCGACCCGCAGCTCGTGCAGGCGCGAGCGATCCAGGAAGACCTGCACGACCCGGCCTCCAGGCATCTGTCGCTAGCGCCCCAAGCGGGATCGGTGCTCAGCTACTACCTGCGCGACGAAAGTGGGACGGTCCGCTTCAGCGACAACTCGGCTGGACAGCCTCCGGCCTTTCGCCAGCTCGCGCTGTTCGTCTTGCAGATCGCCCAGCAGGTCTGTCGGCTGGGCGAGTAGGACACGTGCGCTCGCACCTACGGCTTGCGCGCGGCGATCATCAGGTTGTAGAAGATCGCCGCTGGCAGCCGCGGCTCCAGCAGACGGCGGTCGAGCCCCTGCAGGAGCAGGTAGCCGCGGTAGGCGTACTGGCGCCAGGCCCATGGCACGTCGTCGGGCTCGGCGGTGGCCTCCAGCGTGCGGTTGGCCCAGCCGAACCAGTTCGCCAGCAGCTCCTCCCCGGTGACACGCACGTCCTTTAGGCCAGCTTCGCGGGCCAGGCGGGAGAGCTCGGCGGGGGCGAAGGCGTGGACGTCCACGACGCCCTCCAAGGCCGCGTCGGGCTCACCACCCTCGGCGCTCGGAGCGGGGCGCGCGCCGAGCGCGCGGCGCCACAGCGGCGCCACTGCGCCCGCGGCCCGCTTGGGCACGCTCGCCAAGCGGTCGCCGTAGCGAGAGGGCTCCCCGGCGAACAGCACCGTGCCACCGGGAGCGAGCACGCGCTCGAACTCGGCGAACGCGCGTGGCAAGTCGGGGATGTGGTGAAGCACCGCGTGGCCGAACACGAGGTCGAAACTCTCATCGGCGAACGGCAGGCGCTCGGCGTCCGCTGATTCTGTGCGAACATCGAGCCCCAGGCGCTTGGCGTTGTCCTTCAAGGTCTCAAGCATGCCCGGCGAGATGTCGCTGCACGTGGCCTCTCCGATCAGGCCCGCGCGGAGCATGTTCAAGCTGAAGTAGCCCGTTCCGGCGCCGATCTCCAGCGCGCGCGCGTAGCGGCCGGGTGTGCGGCCGAGCGCCTTTTCCACCTTGGCGGTCACCTGATCGTGGCCCAGCCCGCCGAAGTCGATGCCCCACTTGGAGTCGTACCGATCAGCCGCCACGTCGTGGTAGCGCGTGTTCACGTCGCGTATCTCCTCGGCTGTCAGGGCGGGCGGCACGGAGCGGCACCTTAGAGCACCCATATACTCGCGCGCCGTGTCCATGTCTCTCTACGAGCAGCGCGATCAGCCCGCGGGCGTGCCGCCGCTTGAGCTGACGGGGGAGCGCACGCTCCCGGACGTGCCCGCGGAGAACTACTGGTTCCGCCGCCATCTCGCGGTGTACGAGTGGATCGCCGCGCGCGTGGCGGGCATGCGCGTGATCGACATGGCCTGCGGCGAGGGCTACGGCGCGGACGTGCTCGCCCGCGCCGCCGCGAGCGTGGTCGGCGTCGACGCCAACCCCGAGGCCCACGAGCACGCGCGGCTGCGCTACCGCCGCGCGAACCTGCGCTTCGAGCGCGACCTCGTCGAGACCTTCTCCGAGCAGGCCGACGCGGTCGTGTTCCTGCAGACGATCGAGCACCTCAAAGACCCCGGCACGGTGCTGGAACACTTTCGTTCGCTCGTGGGGGAGCGAGGGACCGCGTATGTGTCGACGCCCAACGTGCTCACGCTCGCGCCTAAGGGGGCGCCGCGCTCGGATAACCCCTGGCACGTCCACGAGTACCGGGCGGACGAGTTCGCGGCGCTGTGCCGCTCGAGCTTCGCGACGGTGGAGATGCACGGGCTGTTCCACGCGCGCAAACTGCGCGTCCACGAGCTCGCCCTGCGCGCGGGATGGGACGCCATCCATCCCCGCCTGCGCCTGACTAGGCCCTTCTACGACCGTTTCACCCCCGCGATCTCCGCGTCGGACTTCGCTTTGCGGGCCTCCGGCGAGGCGGACCTGGACAAGGCTCTGGACTTCGTCGCGGTCTGCTCGCCGTGACCGGTTCGCGCGAGGGCGGCGCCCTGGCGATCGTGCTGCACACGCACATGCCCTACGTGGAGGGCTTCGGCACGTGGCCGTTCGGGGAGGAGTGGCTGTGGGAGGCGATGGTCACCTGCTACCTACCGCTGCTCGATCTGCTCGACGGCGGCGCCCCGCTCACCCTGTCGCTCACGCCGGTCCTGTGCGACCAGCTCGAAGCGCCCGGCGTGCCAGAGCGCTTTCAGACCTTCGTTGCGGAGGTGCGTCGCTACACCCACGCGGAGGACGCGGCCGGGCTGCGCGCCGGCGGACACGATCAGCTCGCGCGCGAGCTCGAGCGTGCCTGGGGCGACTATGCGGGGGCGCTGGAGCGTTTCGACTGGCGCGGGAGGGACCTGTTGGGGTCGCTTGCCCGCCACGCCCAGTGGACCTCCTCGGCGACGCACGCCGTCCTGCCGCTGCTGGCCACCGACGCGGGCGTGCGGCTGCAGATTCAGACGGGCGTGGACTCCCACCGGGCGCGCTTCGACGCGGCTGGCTGGCGCGGCGGCTTCTGGCTGCCGGAGTGCGCGCACGCGCTGTGGCTGGAGGGAGCGCTCGCGGACGCAGGCGCGGGCGCCACCTGCGTTGAGCTGACCGGGCGCCTCGGGTTGGGGGCTCGCGAGCACCTGCGGCCACTGGTGAGCGAGTCGGGCATTGTGCTCATGCCGATCGACCGCGCCACGATTTCGCTCGTATGGAGCGACGGCGGCTATCCGGCGGACGGCGTCTACCGCGACTACCACCGCCACACCGTCCACCACCACAACCCGTGGGCCAACAGCGGCAACGCCTATGACCACGAGCTTGCGATGGCGCGCGCCCGTGAGCATGCCGCCGACTTCGTCGCGCGGACGATCGCCCGCCTGCGCGACGGGGGCGCAGGCATGCCGGGAGGGGGGCTGGCGGTCTGCGCCCTGGACACTGAGCTGCTCGGCCACTGGTGGTATGAGGGCATCGCCTGGCTGAATGCGGTGGTCGAGGAATGCTCGCGGCAGGGGCTCGAGCTGGTGCGCCTCGACGACGCCCTCCAGTGCTTCGCGACGACGCCCGTCGCCGATCTGTCTGCTCCCGTCGCCGACCACGGACCCTCGGACCGATCGCTGGACTGGGAGGAGTGGGGAGCGAGCAGCTGGGGAGCGCACGGCGACCTGTCCACCTGGTCGGGCCCACAGGTCGCCGAGCTGACGTTCGCGACGCGCGTGGCCGAGATCGAAACCCTAGCCGCCGCCACCGCCGGGACCGCTGGCCCGGCTGCCGTACGCGAGCTGCTGGCGCTCCAGGCAAGCGACTGGGCGTTCATGATCTCCCGTGGCCTCGCGGTCCCCTACGCCCACGAGCGCTTCGACGGCCACCGCGCCGCGCTCGCCCAGGCACTTAGCGAGGGACCTGCGACTGACACATCCGGGCTGCGCAATCTGGCGGCCTACGCTGATCCTGGCGCTCTGCTCATGCCGTGACGAAACGAGTAAGGCGGATCCCGTCATTGGCGTCGCTGCTTGTCCCGCTGTAGGGCTCCGTGATAGTGATTCGCCTAAGTATGTGTTTGAAATAAGACGGACGTGTTTGAAATAAGACGGCACGGATTGCCGTGCGGGTGGGCTGCTACTCCCAGCGCATCGAGCGGGGGTTCTCGCGCATGCGGATTACCCGTGCCGGCACCCCGCCTACGATGGCGTTCTCCGGCACGTCCTTCGTGACGACCGCGCTGGTCCCGACGATGCTGTTCTCGCCGATTGTCACTCCCCGCAGCACGCACGCGCCATAGCCCAGCCAGACGTTATGCCCGACGCGGACGTCGCGCTTGTAGATGCCCTGCAGCCTGATCGGCCGGTCGACCTCGACGACGCCGTGGTCGAAGTCGATCAGCATCACGCGGTCGGCGACGATGCACTCGCGCCCGATCGACACGTGCTGGTAGGCGGAGATCGTGCACTCCTGGCCCATCACCGTCTTCGCGCCGATGCTCACCTCGCCCTCGTGCACGCGGATCTTTGAGCCGTGTCCGATCCACGCCCAGCGGCCGACGTGCAGGGTTGCGCGGCGGCCGATCTCGAGCTTGACCCCAGGGCAGATGAAGCACAGACCTTCGGTCTGCAGGCGCGAGCCGAAGCGCAGCTTCAACAGCACGTACCGCGCGAGCAAGTGTGCGTAAGAACGGCTGAGCATGTGGTTGGCGTGCATAAACCGCACCAGCGCGAGCGGGCCACCGTGCAGCGGCTCGGGCGCTCGGCGCACCATCTCGGCGATCTCCGCGGTGTTCGCTTGTGCCGGGTGGTCGGTGAGCATCGACTCCATCGCCGTCGAATCGTATTGCCCTGCGATGATTGCGCCCGATGACCGGGCCCTCGTCGACCGATCCGACACTCGCCCAGCGTCTGCTGCAAGGCGACCGACGCGCGCTGGCGCGCGCGATAACGCTGGTCGAGGACGACCGCCCCGAGGGCTGGGAGCTGGTGAAGGAGGTCTATCCGCATACCGGCAAGGCGGCCGTCGTCGGCTTTACCGGTCCACCGGGCGTGGGCAAGTCGACGCTGATTGGCGCTCTCGTCAAGGCGCGGCGCGAGGCCGGGCGAACGGTCGGCGTATTGTCAATCGACCCCTCCTCACCGTTCACACAAGGCGCGCTGCTCGGGGACCGCATCCGCCTCAGTGAGCATTTCCTCGACCAGGGGGTGTTCATCCGCTCGATGGCAAACCGCGGCGCTCTGGGGGGTCTCTCAGAGGCCGCGCTGCAGGCCGCGCTGCTGCTCGACGCGGCCGGGCGCGAGGATGTGTTCGTGGAGACGGTGGGCGTCGGTCAGGCGGAGATCGACATCATCGACCACGCCGACACGATCGTGCTCGTGCTGATGCCCGGCTCGGGCGACTCGATCCAGGCGCTGAAGGCGGGGGTGATGGAGATCCCCGACGTGATCGTCATCAACAAGGCCGACCACCCCCTGACGGACACGATGGTGCGCGAGATCCGCGGCGTGCTGTCGCTGGCCAACCTCGATCGCTCCGAGGAGGAGACGAGGGGGAGCTGGCGGGTGCCGATCGTCAAGACCGAAGCGACCCACGGCACGGGCATCGCCGAGCTGGTGGAGCGCCTGGACGAGCACCGCGAGCACATCCTCGCCGCGGGCCAGCTCGCCGAGCGGCGCCGGCGTAACCTGCGCAACGAGGTGCTCGCGATCGCTACCGCCCGCATGCGCCGGCGCCTGGAGAACGATCTGCGTGAGGACGCCGAGTTCAAGCGCCTGCTCGAGGAGGTCGTCGAGCGTCGCCTGGACCCCGCGAGCGCCGCGACGGCGCTGCTGGAGCAACACCGGCGCTGAGCGCGCTCGGCGCTCGGGCTCCAGTCCGGTTCAAGCGGCTTTGGTGCCCGCCAGAATGGGGCCCGCCAGAATATCTGGCGCGAACCCTGCCGACCCTCCTACCAGACAGCGCCAGCCGAAGATCAGCACTCCATATGACTAGGCGTTTGACTAGGCGTCGTAGGTCAGCAGTGCGTGGGCCTCGTGAGGCGCCAGTCGCTTGCGCCCGTTCAGGAACGCCAGCTCGACTAGGAAGCCGCAGCCGACGATCTCGCCTCCAAGCTGGCCGACCAGATCGCACAGCGCCGCCGCGGTGCCGCCGGTCGCGAGCAGGTCGTCGTGGACCAGCACGCGCGCCCCCGGACCGATCGCATCGGTGTGCAGCTCGAGCTGGTTGGAGCCGTACTCGAGCAAGTACTCGGCCCTCACCGTTTCGAACGGCAGCTTGCCGGGCTTGCGGGCGAGCACGAACCCGGCGTCGAGCGCCAGCGCGAGCGCCGGTCCCAGCAAGAAGCCACGCGCCTCGGCGGCGATCACGCAGTCGACCTGGAGCGGGCGCGCGTACTCGGCCAGACTTTGCACCGCGAGCGCGAGCGCGCGCGGGTCGGCCATCAGCGGGGTGATGTCCTTGAACAGGATCCCCGGCTCAGGGAAGTCGGGGATGTCGCGGATCAGCTGCCGCAGTCGCTCGGCGGCTTCATCTTGCGAGACGAGCCCGTCGCTATCGGCGGTCGTGTCTGACACCTGCATCCGATGCTAAGGGTTCGCGCCAGATGGCGGGGACCCTAACGAGTACGCTGGCGCCAATCATGGCGATCGACTATCTGAGCTGGGCCGATCGCAGCTGGCCACTTTTGAGGCGGCTGATGGGCGGCCATGCTGCGGTCTATCGTGCCACCCATGGCCTGATCGGCCATCGCTTCCCCGGCGCACCGCCGGTGCTGCTGCTCGATCACGTTGGCGCCAAGAGCGGTGCCCACCGCACCAGCCCGCTCGTCTACGGCGTGGATGGCGAGGACCTGATCCTCGTCGCTTCCAAGGGCGGCTATCCGAAGAACCCTGCGTGGTTTCACAACCTCGTCGCTAACCCCGACACGACCGTGCAGGTCGGCTCGCGTCGCCAGCCGGTGCACGCCTGCGCAGCCGACGCGGAGGAGCGTAAGCGCCTGTGGCCGTTGATGTTGAAGGTCTACAGCGGCTACGCCGATTACCAGCGGCGCACAGAGCGCGAGATCCCGCTCGTGATTCTTTCGCCACGCTGATCGCTCCGCTCCGCTCGGACTCGTCCGACACGTTCTATGACCGGTGACACCGACCGTCGTGCGGTCGGCGCGCGCAATTGTCTCCCATAGACACCACCCTCTTTCACGGCGGCGCATCTATGCCCCGAGGGCTCTGGCGATCACCATCTGCTGGATCTCGTCGGTGCCCTCGCCGATCGTGAGGATCTTCGCGTCGCGATAGAAGCGGCAGACGGGGTACTCCTCGATGTAGCCGTATCCGCCGTGGATCTGCACGGCCTCCTCGGCGCAGCGCACGGCCAGGCGGCCGGTCTTGAGCTTTGCCTGGGCGGCCGTCAGCGTGAAGTTGCGTTTCGCGTCCTTCTCGCGCGCCGCCTTGTAGACGAGCAGCCGACCCGCCTCGATCTCGGTTGACATGTCGGCGAGCTTGCCCTGGATCGCCTGGAACTTGGAGATCGACTTGCCGAACGCCTTGCGCTGCTTGGCGTAGGAGAGCGCCTCGTCGAGCGCCCCCTGCGCGAGTCCGACGCCCATCGCGGCGACACCGATGCGGCCGATGTCGAGGATGTGCAGGAACTGCTTGAAACCCTGGCCACGCGGGCCGAGCAAGTTCCCCTCCGGCACGCGGCAGTCGCTGAACGTCAGCGGGCGCGTGTCCGAGGCGTTCCAGCCCATCTTCCGGTACGGCTCGCCCTGCTCATATCCCGGGGCGCCGTTGGGGACGATGATGTTCGAGATCTCTTTCGGGTGGGCGGGGTCGAGTCCGGGGTGGGCGGGGTCGAGTCCGCCGCTGTCCGCGCTGCCTGCAGTTGCAGCGTCTCCGGATTGTGCAGCGTCTCCGGATTGATCCTCCCCGGTCACGGCTGTGATGCACACCATCCCGGAGATCTCCGTGCCGGCGTTGGTGATGAACTGCTTGGAGCCGTTGATCGTCCACTCGCCATCAGCCAGCTTCGCGCGGGTGCGCGTGTTGCCTGCGTCTGAGCCGGCCTCGGGCTCGGTCAGCCCGAACGCCCCGAGCCGTTCTCCGGAGCAGAGCCTTGGCAGCCACTCGCGCTTCTGCTCCTCGTTGCCGAACAGGTAGACGGGCTGGGTGCCCAGTGAGGTGTGGGCGCACAGCGTGATCGCGACCGAGGAGTCCACCCGTGTGAGCTCCTCGACGGCCAGCGTGTAGGCCAGCGTGTCCCCGCCCCCGCCGCCGTACTCCTCGGGAAAAGGGATCCCCATGAGGTTGAGTTTGCCGAGCTTCTCGACGATCTCATAAGGAAAGGACTTGCACCGGTCGAGCTCCTCGGCGACCGGCGCGATCTCGCCCTCGGCGAACTCTCTGACCGTGCGTCGTATCAGCTCGTGGTCGGGGGAGAGGTCGAAGTCCATCAGGCGTAGGAGCGCGCCAGCTCGACGAGCAACCGCACGCCGTAGCCCGATGCACCCTTACCCACGTATGCGCGGTCGAGATCCCATGCGGAGCCCGCGATGTCGAGGTGTGCCCATGGCACCTCTGCGACGAAGTTTGCAAGGAACGATGCGCCCACGATCGTACCCGCCTTGCGCGCTTCCGGCGCGTTGTCGAGGTCGCCGTATTTCCCCTTGACCAGCTCGTCGTACTCCTCGTGCAGCGGCAGCCGCCACACGATCTCGCCCGTGCGCGCGCCCGCCTCCGTGACGTGCTCTGAGAGCTCCTCGTCGTTGCACATCAGACCTGCGTAGGTCGAGCCGAGCGCGACGATCACCGCGCCCGTGAGGGTGGCCAGGTCGACGATCCGCTCGGCGCCCTCCGAGACGGCGTGGCAGAGGCAGTCGGCCAGCACCAGGCGGCCCTCGGCGTCGGTGTTGTTGACCTCGATCGTTTTTCCGTTCGCGGCCGTGACGATGTCCCCGGGCTTCACCGACCCCCCGCTGGGCAGGTTCTCAGTGGCGCCGACGACCGCGATCAGCTTTATCGGCAGCGCCAGGCGCGCGATCGCCGCGATGGCCTCGATCACGGCGGCGCCGCCGGACATGTCGAACTTCATCTCCGCCATCTTCGCCCCCGGCTTCAGCGAGATCCCGCCGCTGTCGAACGTCACAGCCTTGCCGACGAAGCTGAGTGTCGGCGCGCCCTCGCGCCCCCCGCCGGGCGGGTCATAGCGCAGAGTGATGAGTGCGGGCTCCTGATCAGATCCCTGGGCGACGGCGGCGAAGGCACCCATCCCGCGGTCGACGATGCCCTTGCGGCCCTCGACCTCCACGGACAGGGCCTCGATCTCCCCGGCGAGCGCCCGCGCGTACTCGGCGAGCGCGGTCGGAGTCAGGTCGTTGCCAGGCCGGTTCTGCAGGTCTCGGGCCGCGTTGACCGCGTCGGCCACCAGCGCGGCCTCGGCGACGATCGTCCCGACGTCGTCCGCGGCGGAGACGATCAGGCGCTCCAGGCTCTTCGGGGCATCCTCGGCCGAGGAGTCCTTCCCGTCGGCGGGGGCTGACTTGTGGCGCCCGAAGCGGTAGTCGGCGAGGATCGTGCCCTGCACGAGCGCCGCGGTAACCGCCGGGTCACCGTCGCAGGGCGTATCCCAGCACAGCGCCCGGGTCGCGATCTCGCGGGCGCGCTCGCGCACGACCGCGGCCGCCACCCGGGCGCGCTCTGAAGTGAAGTCCTTGCGCTTGCCCAGCCCCACGAGCAGCCAGCGCTTGCCCTCGGCGTGGGCCAGGGCGAGCGCCTTGAACGAGCGGCGGGCCTCACCCGAGGCGAGCAGCTCGCTCAGCTCCGCCGGCGCCTCGCGCGAGGGCTCCTCGCCGTCGAATACACCGACCGCGACGGTATCGGCGTCGGTTGCCTTGCCGGGTTGGGTGGTGGCCGAAACCTGCATCGTCCGGGCACGATATCCGGCTCGCGGGCGATCTGTCTGTACGCTCTGGTCTCACACCTCTTTTCAGCCGCGACCTACAGGAGAGCCCCGTTCTATGCCCAAGACTGTGATCCTCGGCGCCGCGCGTACTCCCATCGGCAAGATGGGCGGTGGCCTGTCCACGCTGGATGCGACCGCGCTCGGCGGCGTCGCGATCGAGGCCGCCCTGCAGCGCGCCGGGGTTGAGCCCGAGCAGGTCGACCATGTGGTGATGGGCCAGGTGCTGCAGGCCGGCCAGGGCCAGATCCCTTCGCGCCAGGCTCAGATCAAGGCTCACATCCCCAAGGAGGTCTCTTCAGAGACGATCAACAAGGTCTGCGCCTCGGGGCTGCGGGCCGCGGTGATCCTCGACCAGGCAATCCGCGCGGGCGACGTGCAGGTGGGCGTGGGCGGGGGCATGGAGTCGATGTCGCAGGCGCCCTATCTGCTTCCGCAGGCGCGCTTCGGCTACCGCATGGGCGACGCCAAGATGCTCGACGCGATGGTCCACGACGGCCTCACCAACCCGTTCTCTGGCAAGCAGATGTTCATCGAGGCCACCGAGATCAGCGACGAGTTGGAGCTGACCCGTGCCGACCTGGACCGCTGGGCGCTGCGCTCGCATGAGCTGGCGTTGAAGGCGACCGACGAGGGGCGTCTCCCGGAGGAGATCGTGCCGGTGACCATCAAGAACAGAAAGGACCCCGCCCACCCCACCGTCATCGAGATCGACGAGGCTCCCCGTCGGGACACTTCTCTTGAGAAGCTCGCCGCCCTGCCCGGGCTCGTGAGTAAGGAGGGCTCGCATACCGCCGGCAACTCCCCGGGCGTCAACGACGCCGCCGGCGCGCTGGTGTTGTCTTCGCAGGAGTGGGCGACCGCCAACGGCAAGGAGGCTCTGGCCGAGATCGTCGCCCACGCTCAGAGCGCCAACGACTTCGCCTACCTGGCCACCACACCCGCGAGCGCCGCGAAGAAGGCGTTGGAGAAAGCCGGCCTGCAGCCCTCAGACATCGACGTGTGGGAGATCAACGAGGCGTTCGCCTCGGTCACGCTCAACTCGATCCGCATGCTCGGCATCGACGAGGACAGGGTCAACGTCAACGGCGGCGCCATCGCCCTCGGCCATCCGATCGGCGCCTCCGGGGCGCGCATCCTGGGCAGCCTCGTGCTAGAGCTGCGCCGGCGCGGCGGCGGCCTCGGCTGCGCGGCGATCTGCTCCGGCGGCGGTCAGGGCGACGCGGTGATCCTTCGCGTCTGAGATGACTGAGCCTGCGGGCGGCAATGAGTCGCGGGCAGCCGCGTTCTTCGATCTGGACAAGACGCTGATGGCTGGCTCATCAGGCATCTTCTTCGCCCGCGCCGCCTACGAAACGGGGATGATCTCGCGCGGTCGCCTGGCCCGCGACGTATATGAAAATCTGCGTTTCCGCCTGCGTGGGTCGACCGACGATCGCGCCGATGACGTGCGCAGGCGCGTGGGGGAGATGATCGCCGGCGTACGCGTGCGCGACCTGCAGCGCCTCTCCCCACGGGTGCTCGCGGGGGTGCTGCCGCGGCTGTACCCGCAGATGCTCGCTCGCGCCTACGAGCACCAGGATGCCGGCATGCCCGTGTACATTCTGACCGCTGCCTCCCAGGAGATGGCGGATCTGCTCGCGCACGTGCTCGCCTTCGATGGGGGTCTCGGCTCGCGCTCTGAGATCGTCGACGGCCGCTACACGGGCCGGCCGGCTGGCCCCTTCAACTACCGCGAGGGCAAGGTGCTCTCGATGCGCGAGGTGGCCGAGCGCGAGTGCATCGACCTGGCCGCCTCCCATGCCTACTCGGACTCCGAGTCCGACCTGCCGATGCTGCGCGCAGTGGGACATCCGGTGGTCGTCAACCCCGACCCGGATCTCAGGCGCATCGCGGCCGAAGAGGGTTGGGAGGTTCTGCACCTGGATCGTCTGGGCCGCCGCCTGAAGGTGCTCGCGGCGCTTGGCGCTGGAACGGCGCTGGCCTCGCTTGGGAGGGTCGTGCGCGAGCGTGGAGCGGTACGTGCCGATGGCTCTCAGGCGACGCGCGCGGGCGTCCGCGCCGTCCGCGCTCTACAATCCCGCCCGCCGGGCCGCCGGACCGGCTTGTCTCGCTCACGTGAGAGTCGCCGTTGATGAAAGCCGTGCCTTGCGCTGGTCGGGCTGGGCCTATGTATTTTTTTGAGCTCGGTATCGCTATCGTCTATATATGTATATACCATTATTATACCGAGTAGAAAAAAAGAGAAGCACTACCGAGACTTCTTAAATGCCCGCCGCCGCCTCCTCCCCGAACCACAGCAAGATCCGCGTCGTCGTGGCCAAGCCCGGCCTGGACGGCCACGATCGTGGCGCGAAGATCATCGCGCGGGCGCTGCGCGACGCGGGCATGGAGGTGATCTACACGGGCCTTCACCAAACCCCGGAGCAGATCGTGGAGACCGTCATCCAGGAGGACGCCGACGCCGTTGGATTGTCGATCCTGTCCGGCGCTCACATGACGCTCGTACCGCGCGTGGTGGAGCTGCTGCGCGAGCAGGGGATCGACGACGTGGTGGTCACGGTCGGTGGAACGATCCCCGCGGAGGACATTCCCGAGCTTAAGGGCCTGGGCGTCGCCGAGGTGTTCACGCCGGGAGCGCCCACCCAGGCGATCGTCGATTTCATCCGCGGCGCGGTGGTCGCTAGGTGACGTCGTCTTTCGCACGTGTCGTTCCCCCCGGCGCATGCGCCGGGGGCGGGGCGGCACTGTGCCGCGTCGCCCAGCTTGGTCCATGAACGCCCCGACCGCACCGATCTTTTTGATAGGCGCTCTTAGAAAAAAACTGACTGACTCGTCAGTCAACCGCCGGATCGGGTAAGATTTCACGCAACTGACCTCAAAGGAGCAGCCCAAGAGATGAAGATATGCGTCCTGGTGAAGGAGGTCCCGGACGCCGCCGTCGAGAAGCGGATCGACCCCTCGACGGGGCGCGTGGACCGTAGCGGGGAGAAGAACCTCAACCCGTATGACACGCACGCCATCGAGGCGGCGATGCAGATCAAAGAGGGGGGTGTCGTCCCCGTCGAGGAGATCGTCGCGGTGACGATGGGCCCCGACAGCGCCGTGCGCGCCCTGCACAAGGCCGTCTCGCTCGGCGCCGACCGTTCGGTCCATCTCTCCGACCCCCTCGTGGCGGGCTCGGACGTGGCGGCGACCGGCTATGCGCTGGCCAAGACGCTGCAGCGCGAGAGCCCGGACCTCGTGCTGCTCGGCCAGCAGTCCGATGACGGCGAGTGCTACACGATCGGCGCGGTCGTGGCCGAGCACCTGGGCATGCCGTCGCTGACGCAGGTGATCAAGATGGACGTCGACTCAGACGCCCTGCGCTGTGAGCGTCAGGCCGAGTACGGCTACGACACCGTCCAGGTCAAGCTGCCGGCGGTCATCTCCGTGGGCGACGCGATCAACGAGCCGCGGTATCCGTCGCTGAAGGCGATCATGGGCGCCAAGAAGAAGCCCCTTGACACCGTCACCGCAGGCGACGTGCAGATCGACGCCGCGAAGGTTGGTGGCGATAACTCGGCCGCCCAGTGGGTCGCCGCCAAGGCGCCCCCGCCGAAGGCCGCCGGGGAGATCATCGAGGACGAGGACACCAACGAGACGGTCGAGAAGATCGTCGCCTGGCTCGACGAGCGCAAGCTCATCTGATCCGCGCATGACGATGAGCGAAAGGAACTGAAATGGCGAACATCCTGGTCTACGCGCTGCACTACGACGGCGCGATCAACAAGAACTCCCTCGGCGCCGTCTCAGAGGGCGCCAAGCTCGCCTCAGAGCTAGGCGGCGAGGCGCACGCGATCCTGCTCGGGGAGAACGTCCCGCACGACCTGGCCGCGTCGTTGGGTAAATATGGCGCCAAGAAGGTGCTCGTCGCCGAGGGCCCGGAGGGCCTGGCGCAGCCGCTGGTCGACGCGATGGCCAGGGCGATCTCGGACGGTGGCTACTCCTACGCGCTGTTCGGCGGGGGGTTGCTCGGCTTTGAGATCGGCGCGGGCCTGGCCGCACGACTCGGGGCCGGCGTGGTGATGGAGGTCACCGCTGTGCGCGCGGAGAACGGCGAGCTGATCGCAGAGCGCCCGATCCTCGGTGATTCGGCGATCTCCGAGATCAAATACCGCTCGGATGTAGGCATCGTCATCGGCCGTCTGAACGCGTTTGAGATCAAAGAGTCCGGCGACGGCGACGCCCCCGTGGAGACGCTCAGCTTTGAGCTCTCCTCGCACGCCTCGCAGGCGACGATGATCACGCGCGGCGAGCAGCGCGGCGCCGACGTCGACATCGAGGGCGCCGACATACTCATCGCTGGTGGCCGCGGCCTCGGCAAGGCCGAGGGCTTCCAGCTGGCCGAGGACCTGGCCAAGGCCTTCGGCGGCAACTCCGCCGTCGCCGCTACCCGCGCGGTGGTTGACGCCGGCTGGTACCCCTACGCGGCGCAGATCGGCCAGACGGGCAAGACCGTCGCGCCGAAGCTATACCTCGCGGCGGGGATCTCCGGGGCGATCCAGCACAAGGTGGGGATGCAGTCATCAGAGAACATCGTCGCGATCAACAAGGACTCCAACGCGCCGATCTTCGAATTCTCCGATCTCGGCATCGTCGGCGACCTCAACAAGATCCTGCCCAAGCTGACCGAGGCAGTGAAGGCGAAGAAGGCCGGCTGACTGTGCGCCCCCTGACGCTGCGCTGGATCGCCACGTGTCGTCTCGAACGTATTACCCGATACGCCCTTCACCGACCCGCGCCGCCCAGCTTGGTCATGAGACGCACAGGCGCGCTTGGATGGAGATCCGAGGATGTCTAGCCACAACGGCTCCAGCAACGGCAAGGTCGTGCCCGCGGCCTTCCCGCCGCCGGTGGACTCGCAGAAGGAGTTCGTCAAGCGCGGTCTGGACCCCGAGGACGAGCTGATCGAGGTCGGCGTCGCGATCGTCGGCGGCGGCACGGCCGGCCTGGCGTGCGCCAACCGCCTACTGCAACTGCTAGCTGAGGATCCCGAGACGATGGAGCGCCTTGGCGAAGTCCCGGTCGCGGTGATCGAGAAGGCCAAGACCTGCGGCGGGCACTCCCTTTCAGGCGCGGTCATGCGCCCCGGGCCGTTGCAAGAACTGTTCAAAGACATGACGCGCGAGCAGTGGCGTGAGGAGGGCTTCGCGTTCGGCGAAGTCACCAAAGAGTCGGTCTACGTCCTGCCCAACGGCAAGACCAAGCTCCGCATCCCGCCCCCGCCGCCCCAGCACAATCACGGCAACGAGGTCATCTCGGTCTCGGCGATGGCGCGCTTTCAACAGCGCCAGGCCGAGGAGGCCGGCGCCTACATCCTCACCGAGACCGCCGCCACTCAGCTGATCGTCGAAGACGGCCGCGTCGTCGGCGTGCGCTCCGGTGACAAGGGTCGCGGCAGGGACTCAGAGCCGCTGGGCAACTTCGAGCCCGGCACCGACATCAAGGCGCAGGCCACCGTGCTCGCCGAGGGCTGCTGGGGACACATCACCGGCGCGGCGATCAAGGAGTTCGACCTGGCCAAGGACCGTGAGCCGCAGGTGTGGGAGCTGGGCGTGAAGGAGGTCTGGAAGGTCACAAAGCCGCTCGACCGTGTTATCCACACGCTCGCCGGCTGGCCGTTGAAGATTCAAGCCTCCTACGGGCAGATCGGCGGGTCTTGGATCTACCCCATGAAGGACGAGAAGACCGGCGAGGATCTCGTCTCGATCGGGTTCATCATCGATCTCGACTACGCCGACGCCACCACCTCCGCACACGACCTGCTTCAGCAGATAAAGACGCATCCGCTTTTCAAAGACATTCTCGAGGGCGGAGAGCGCATCGCGTGGGGCGCCAAGGCGCTTCCGGCAGGTGGCTACTGGGCGATGCCCAAGCTGTCGATGCCCGGTGCCGTGCTCGTCGGTGATGCGGCGGGCATCATGAACCTCGCGTCACTGAAGGGCGTGCACTACGCGATCAAGTCCGGAATGCTCGCCGCCGAGTCGATCTACGCGGCGCTCAAGCGCGGTGAGTCCTCCTTCGAAGCCTACGAGCAGGTTGTCGAGGATTCGATCATCGGCAAAGACCTGTGGGAACAGCGCAACACGCGTCAGCCGTTCCAGAAAGGCCTCATCAAGGGCGGTCCGCTCGTCAACCTGATGATCGCCACGAAGGGACGCTTCCCGGGCGGCCGCTGGTCGCTGCACCGCAACGACGCAAAGCCGATGTTCATCGGCAAGACCAAGGACTCCTACCCCAAGCCGGACGGCAAGTACACCTTTGACAAGCTCTCCTCGGTGTTCATCACCGGCAATGCCACCCGCGACGACGCCCCCAACCACATCCGCGTACAGAAGCACGTTCCCCGCGAGATCGCCGAAACCTGGCGCTGGATGTGCCCCGCGGGGGTCTATGAGATCCCTGAGGACGCGCCCGCGGAGGGCGACGTGGACGTGATCGTCAACTACACCAACTGCGTGCAGTGCGGGGCGATCACCGCCAAGGGCGGGCGCCTGACGGTGCCCGAGGGGGGCGACGGCCCCCTGTATCAGATCCTCTGAGAGCAGGTGTTGTGAAATGAGTAGGTGTTGTGAAATTAACGCAACGTCCACCATTGTATATCTAGGTATATCTAGGTATATCTAGGAGTAGATACATAAGCGCACACGCGTGGGGTATGTATTGCAATTTGCGCCGACTGTTCGCCATCGTATCTACGCTGTACATACATAAGCGCACGCTGCGTGAAATTGAAACACAAGTGCTGAGGTCCTGCGGACCTGGAGACGGCCGCTGCCGCCGGTGGCACGTGCGAAGCATGCGCGTTTCAGTGCGCAACATGTGCGTTTAGGAAGTGTTAGAGGAATGTGATGCAGATGATGTCCTCGGGGGCAACCGTCCTGAGCCGGTTCTGCGGGCGTTTTTTCGCCCCGCTGGTGTGCGCGCTTGTGCTGTTGTGCCTGGCGCAGGCACCCAGCGCGCTTGGGGACCCCGCCTCTGGAGGCGGTGGGCAGACTGGGCAGCCCGGCGCCGGAGGGGGCGTGTCGGGCGCCTCGGCGACGCTCGAACAGTGCGTCACGGCCGCGACCCAGGCCGAACGCTCGGCCACGTTCTCCGGCGAAATGACGGCGATCCCGGGCACCGCGCGTATGGCGATGCGGATCGACGTTCAGGAGCGGATGCCCGGGGAAGCGCTGTTCCACACCATCAGCGCTCCGGGACTCGGCGTTTGGCGCAGCTCGGATCCGGGGGTGAAGATCTACAAGTACCTCAAGCAGGTGACCAACCTGTCATCGCCGGCGTTCTACCGAGCGATGGTGCGCTTCCACTGGCTGAACGCTAGGAGTCGTCTGATCAGGCGCATGGAGCGGCTCACGCCCAGATGCGTGCAGCTGGCTCCTGTGCCCACACCGATGCCGCCGACCCAGGGCATCTCCTCCACGCCGTCCACCTCGCTGTCCGCCGGCGGCTGACGGGGGCACCAACCTGGGCGGGCCCGTCGCGCCGGGTCCCGGAGCCGGCGCTGCGTGCCGGTCGCTAGAATGGATTGACGATGAAGGCGAAGATCCATCCGAGCTACGTGCAGGCGCACGTGCGCTGCACGTGCGGCAACGAGTTCGTCACCCGCGCGACTCGGGAGGAGCTGCACGTCGAGGTCTGCTCTAACTGCCACCCCTTCTACACGGGACGGCAGAAGCTGATGGACACCGGCGGGCGCGTCGAGCGCTTCCAGCGTCGAGTGGCCAAGGGTCGCCAGCACTCGGCGCAGACCCGGTCTGCCAAGTAGCCCGATGTCCTCGCGCCTGGCCGCCGGGCTGCCGACGGTGACATCGGTCGCGGCGCAGGAGGAGGCGGCAGCGACCCGGGAGGTGGCCGCCGACGGCGAGCTGGTGGCGCAGCGCGATGCGCCCGTGGGGGGGCAGGCGGTGCTCGAGGGGGTGATGATGCGCGGAGTCTCCAGCTGGGCGGTGGCGGTGCGCAAGCCCACGCCTGAGCAGCTGCGCTGGCCGGTCTCTGAGCGGTCGCATCACTCACCCGAGGAGGCTGCGCTCGGGGAGATCGAAGTCAGCACCTTCCCGCTCACATCCGTGATGCGGCGCCATCGCATCCTGCGCCTGCCGATCATCCGCGGCGTCGTTGCCCTCGGCGGCTCGCTGGCGATCGGGTTCCGGGCGCTGGAGGTCTCCGCCAACGCTCAGCTCCTGCCCGAAGAGGCGGCGTTTGACCAGGACGGCGCGGCGGGAGTTGGCGCGGCGGCGAACGGCGCGGCTGGGAACGGCGCGGCGGGAACGGCGCGGCGGGAGTCGGCGCGGCGGGAGCCGTGAGCGCGGCGCGGTGAGTGACGGCGCGGCGAGCGAACGGCGCAGCGAAGGACGGCGCGGCGGCGGAGGGGGCGGAGGGGGCGGCGCCAGGGCCGCAGGAGATTCCCCGCGGGGTCTGGGCCGGCACGATCGTCGTTGCGGTCGCCTTCGCGATCGTCCTGTTCTTCCTCATCCCCGTCGGCATCACCAGCTTGATCAAGGGCCAGCTGCACAGCTCGGTCCTCTTCTGGGTCATCGAGGGCATTGTCCGAACGGCGATATTTCTCGGCTACATGGTCCTGCTCTCGCGCATCCGCGACCTGCGCCGCGTGTTCGAGTACCACGGCGCCGAGCACAAGACGATCTCGTGCTACGAGGCCGACCTCGAGCTGACGCCCGCCAACGCGCAGCGCTTCTCGCGGCTGCACCCGCGCTGCGGGACGAGCTTTCTGCTGGTCGTGATGATCGTCGCGATCTTCGTGTTCGCGCCGATCGGCCTGCCCGCGTGGTACTGGCTCCTGGCGACGCGGATACTGGGCGTGCCGTTGATCGCGGGGATCTCTTTTGAGCTGATCAAGTTCGCCGGACGCAATCGCAGCAGGCGCTGGGTGCAGGCGGTGATGTGGCCGGGGCTGAAGCTGCAGCTGCTCACGACGCGCGAGCCGGACCTCGACCAGCTCGCGGTCGCGATCGCGGCGTTGGAGGCCGTGCTCGACCTGGAGACGCCGGGCGAGCTGTCGGCGGCCGACCTCGTGGGCGTGGAGGTCGTTGCGTAGGGAGTCAGTTGCGTAGGTAGCCCTAGACGCTGGCGTAGGCGCCCACGGGCCCTGCACGACGGGCCTCATAGACTGGGCTTCGATGATCGAAGACCTGGTCAAGCAGATCGAGACGCGCTTTGCCGAGCTGGGCGCGCAGATGACGGACCCCGAGGTGATCTCCGACAGAGAGCGCTACGCCGAGGTCGGTCGTGCCTACAGCCGGCTCGAGCTCGCGGCCAAGCTAGCCGTCGAGTGGCGCCGCGCGCAGGACGATGCCACGGGGGCCGAAGAACTCCTGTCCGAGGACGGCGATGATCCAGAGATGCGCGAGGAGCTGAACGGCGCACGCGCGCGGATCGAGGAGCTGGAGGAGCAGATCCGCCTGGCGATGGTCGAGAGTGACCCCAACGACGAGAAGAACGTGATCGTCGAAATCCAGGGCGGCGCCGGCGGCGACGAGGCCGGGCTGTGGGCGGGGGACCTGTTCAGGATGTTCACCCGCTACGCCGAGCGCCGCGGCTGGCAGGCCGAGCCGATGGGCATCGGCGAGGGCAAGTACACGTTCGCGGTGAAGGGAGACGGGGCGTACTCGGTGTTTAAGTTCGAGGGCGGCACCCACCGCGTGCAGCGGATCCCCCAGACGGAGTCACAAGGCCGGGTGCACACCTCGACCGCGACCGTGGCGGTGCTGCCGGAGGCGGAGGAGGTGGAGGTGCAGATCGACCCGAACGACCTGCAAATCGACGTGTATCGCTCGACGGGCCCAGGAGGGCAGTCGGTCAACACGACGGACTCCGCGGTGCGCATCACGCACAAGCCGTCAGGGATCGTAGTGTCGATGCAGGACGAGAAGTCTCAGCTGCAAAACCGCGAACGGGCCCTGCGGGTGCTGCGGGCGCGGCTGTACGAGCAGGCGCTGGCCGAGCAGCAGGCCGAGCTCGCCGCCGACCGCCGCTCACAGGTTGGGACGGGTGACCGGGCGGAGAAGATCCGCACGTACAACTACGGCGAGCGGCGCGTCACCGACCATCGCATCAAGCTGACGGTACACAACCTCGACCAGGTCCTCGAAGGAGAGCTGGACGAGCTCACCGCCGCATTGCAGGCGGACGAGAAGGCCCGGCGCCTGGAGGCGCAGGCAGCCGCCTGAGCGCGTCCGTGAATCGCGGGGCTGTGCGATTCGGGTCGGGGTTGCCACGTTCTCTTTTCAACGAGCGTATAACCATGGTATCTCGGGTCGAGGGTTTGCTATGTTCTCTTTTCAGCGAGCGAGCGTATAACCATGGTATCTCGGGTCTGGGTTGCATGTTCTCTTTTCAATGAGCGTATAACCATGGTATCTGCACGGTAAATACTAAAGCGATACAGCTAATAAAAAATACATACCAACGAATGTCGCCCGCGCCACGCCCGCGCCATATGTCGTCTCTTGACTCCGCCACCTTGATTCGCGATGCGCTCGATGGTGCGATCACGGCGATCGGGGCAGCTGGGTGCGAAACGCCCCGGCTGGACGCCGAAGTGCTGCTGGCGCACGTACTGGGCGTGGAGCGCGAGCGACTGCTCGTCGATCGGGATCTGACGGTGCAAGGGCAGGCGGTGCGCGCGTTTCAGGATGCCGTGCGCCGTCGCGCGGTGGAGCGCGAGCCGGTCGCCTACATCACCGGCCGCCGCGGCTTTCGCCACCTGGACCTGATGGTCGATCCACGCGTGCTGATACCGCGGCCCGAGACGGAGCTCCTGGTCGAGGTCGGACTGGAGCTGCCAAGGGACGCATGCGTGCTCGACGTGGGCGCGGGCAGCGGCGCGGTGGCGTTGGCGCTGAAGGACGAGCGTCCCGACCTGGACGTCACGGGCAGCGATGTCAGCGAGTCTGCGCTCCAGGTGGCGCGCGCCAACGGCGAGCGGCTCGGGTTGGCGGTGCGGTGGCTGCGGACGGACCTGCTGGAGGGGCTCGCGGACGAGTTTGACGCGGTTCTCTGCAACTTGCCCTACGTGGCCGAGGCCGAGCGCGCGGCGCTGGCCCCTGAGATCCTCCGCCACGAGCCCTCGCAGGCCCTGTTCGCAGGCGCGGACGGATTGGCGGCGATCCGCGCGCTGCTCGCCCAGCTCGCCGAGCGCGGGCGGGTGCGCCTGGCTGCGATCGAGGTCGGCGCCGGCCAGGTGGGGGCGGTGCGCGAGCTGATGCGCAC
Source organism: uncultured Solirubrobacterales bacterium (assembly GCA_963813805.1). Lineage (GTDB taxonomy): Bacteria > Actinomycetota > Thermoleophilia > Solirubrobacterales > Solirubrobacteraceae > Palsa-744. The sequence continues at coordinate 955,007 of CAWEZZ010000005.1, read as the reverse complement.
GGCGGACTTCCCTGCCGTGCACGCCGAGCGCGACCTCGCGGGGATCGAGCGGGTGGTGGTGGGAGAGCGGCGAGGGTGACTGGCGCCGAGGGCGAGCGGGCACCTCTAGTGCTCGATGCGGACGATGCGAGACGCCTTGAGGAGTGCCTCGCCAACGGCGGCGTGGCTGTGTTCCCAGCGGACACGGTGTACGGGCTGTGCTGCGATCCGCAGAACGAGCAGGCGGTGAGTCGCCTTTACACGTTGAAGGGCAGAGCCACCGAGCGTCCAGCTGCAGTGATGTTCTTCTCTCTGGAGCGCGCACTGGGGGCGCTGCCCGAGCTCGCGAGCGGTGAGCGCGCGGCGCTCGAGGCGCTTCTGCCCGGTCCCGTGACTGTGCTCCTGCCCAATCGTCGTCGTCGCTTTCCGCTGGCCTGCGCGGTCGATCCAGCGACGCTCGGTCTGCGCGTGCCGCGCTTGCCCGATCGCCTCGCCGCGCTAGGCGCCGTGCGCGGACCGGTGATGCAGTCCAGCGCGAACATCTCCGGCGAGCGCGAGGCGCGAAGCCTCGCAGAGGTGCTCCCGCGGCTGCGCCGCGAAGCCGACCTCGTGCTCGACGGGGGCGAGCTTCCCGGCGTCCCCTCCACAGTGATCGACCTGCGCGACTACGAGCGGCGTCAGGAATGGCGCGTAGTGCGCGAGGGGGCGCTGTCCACGACAGTCCTGGAATGTACATTCGCTTCGTTGGCGTGAGCACATGTCAATGTGCTCCAGCCGACAGCGTGTGCACCCCGATGCAAAGCCCGGGCGGCGGGAGATAATGGCTGAGCAACGCATCGAAGCTGCTAGGCGGTCTGCGCGGGCTCGGTGGTCGAAGCCTGACGAAGAATGAAACGGTCAAACAGCGGAACGGCAAGCGAGTACTTGCCCCAGCGGTTCTTGTAGATCAGGCCAGCCTTTCCTAGCGCGGCCAACATCTGGTTGGCATGGGAGCCGCTGAAGCTCTTGTCCAAGAGCGCCTCCGTCTTTGCGACCACCTCTCCGACCGTGAACTCTCCCTCGGCATTGTCGAGGTTGGCGATGCACCACAGTAGCTGCCGCTGCCGGTCCGTCGCCCGCGCCCACCGGCCTGCGAAGAAGTCGGTGTCCAGCTTCCGCGTGATGCCATCCATAGGCACCGGCGATGGCGCTCCGGTTGCTTGCTGTGACTGGATGAATGCGTCGTAGACCTCGCGGCAGATGAACTGGATGAAGTACGGGTAGCCACCCGATTGGTCGCAGATCAGCTGCACGGACTCATCGCGAAAGCGCACGGGGCATTCCGCATGGTCGATCGGCTTGATGACTGCTTCGCGGCTGTCAGCCGGCTCCAAGCGGTCCAGCGTCAGGACATGAAACATCCGCTCGGCGAAGGTTCTGGCTTCGACCAGCTTCGGAAACAGGGTCGGCAGCCCCGTCAGCACGAGCATGAACGGGATGCCCTTGCGCTGGATCGACTGGAACACGTCCAGCAGCAGCGAGAGCGGGAACTGATCCTCCGCCTTCCTGTCGGCGAGGTTTTGGGCCTCGTCGTAGGCGAAGATCACACCCCGCTTGCCTGCGCGGGCCACCAAGGTGGCCACGATCTCCAGAATGGCCTTTAACTTGTCGGAGACGAGCCCGGGAGTTCCCACATAAATCCCTCTGAGCGTGGCGAAGTCCAGGTTGGTCTCGGTACTCGCTCCGGCGAACCCTGCCGTCAGACCTTCCTGGAGGGTCATAGTCGCTCCGATCACCGAGAGATCGGCGCAGAGGCGCAGTGCGAGGGCCTCCTCGCTGACGCTCACAGACTCCGACAGGTCGGCTCCGACCCACTGCCAGCCATGCTGGATGGCGATAGGCTTGAACGTGTCGAGCAGCACCGTCTTCCCGACCCCCCTCAGGCCCGTCAGCACGAGATTCTCGAGGATGGTCGTCTGGTCCAGGAGGCGCTCGAACTCCTGTCGCTCGGCAGCTCTTCCTGCAAGATAGGGGGGCATGTGGCCGGCGCCGGGGCGGAACGGGTTCTCGAAGGCGCCTGCGGTATCAACTGTCATTTAGACTTCTTCCTTAATTTAGATATTTCATAAATCATAGCATATACATTAAATCAATGATAGCACTAAATTTAGCACTACGACTTACCGAGAAAAGCCTGCGAGCCGACAAGCCGACTTGTGGATCACCAGGTCGTCCACTCCTGCTAGCCTCGTGACAGCTGCCGCGACTGGCGCCTGAGGTGGAATCGACCACCGGGAAGCGGCAAGCGACCCCGCCGCGCGCCTGGGCACCAAGTCGCCGTCGTCTGCCAAGGAGAGCGCCGTGTCTGAGCTCAGTCCCGACTACTTCAACCGTCCCCTTGCCGAGGTGGACCCCGAGATCGCCGAGGCGCTGCGCGGAGAGCTGGAGCGTCAGCAGCAGACGCTTGAGATGATCGCCTCGGAGAACTTCGTGCCGCGGGCCGTGCTCGAGTGCCAGGGCTCGGTGCTCACGAACAAGTACGCCGAGGGCTATCCGGGCCGCCGCTATTACGGTGGCTGCGAGTGGGTTGATATCTCCGAGCAGCTGGCGATCGACCGTGCCAAGGCGCTGTTCGGGGCCGAGCACGCGAACGTCCAGCCGCACTCCGGGGCGCAGGCCAATACGGCGGTCTACCACGCGCTGCTGGCGCCCGGGGACACGATCATGGGGCTCTCGCTGGCCCACGGCGGCCATCTGACGCACGGCATGAAGATCAACGTGTCGGGCCGGCTGTACGACATCGCCGCGTATGAGGTCGACCGCGAGAGCAGCCTGATCGACATGGACGAGGTCGCGCGCATCGCGCGGGAGCGCCGGCCGAAGCTGCTGCTGGCCGGCTGGTCGGCGTATCCGCGCCAGCTCGATCTCGCGCGCTTTCGCGAGATCGCCGACGAGGTCGGCGCGCTGCTGATGGTGGACATGGCCCACTTCGCCGGCCTCGTCGCCGCCGGCCTTCACCCCAACCCGATCGAGCACGGCGCCGACGTGGTGACGACGACGACCCACAAGACCCTCGGCGGCCCGCGTGCCGGGATCATCTTGTGCAAGGAGGAGTACGCGAAGAAGATCGACTCGGCGGTCTTCCCCGGCCAGCAGGGCGGGCCGCTGGAGCACGTGATCGCAGCCAAGGCGGTGGCGCTCCAGATCGCCAAAAGTGAGTTATTCGCTGAGCGTCAGCGCCGCACCGTCGAGGGGGCCCGTGTGCTGGCACAGGAGCTGCTGAGGACGGGTCACGGCATCAACGTGCTCACCGGCGGAACGGATGTGCACCTCGTCCTGGTCGACCTGCGCGAGGCGCAGCCGGCGCTGAGCGGCAGGCAGGCCGAGGACCGGCTGCACGAGATCGGCATCACGGTCAACCGCAACGCCGTGCCGTTCGACCCGCGCCCGCCGATGGAGGCCTCGGGCCTGCGCATCGGCACGCCCGCTCTGGCCACCCGCGGGCTGCAGCGTGAGGACTTCGTCGAGGTGGGGAGGATCCTCGCAACGGCGCTGACCCCCGAAGCTGACCGATCGGAGATCGGTCAGCGTACGAGCGAGCTGGCCGGGCGCGTGGCTGCGATCGTCGAGCGCTATCCGCTGTACGAGGGCCTCGCCACCGCTGCGCCTGCATAGCACTCGCGGCGCTTGCGACCTGCGCGCCTGCGATGCTGTGCGCGAGTAGATGGCGCATCCGAACGAGCTCGACGCGCTTTACGCGTTCCTGGCTGCCGCGGCGGTGACCGCGCTGCTGACGCCGCTCACGATGCGTCTGGCAAGGGCGCTCGGCGCGATCGACGAGCCGCGCGAACGGGGTCTGTCCGATCACCCGACGCCGCTGCTGGGGGGGCTGGCAATCTTCGCCGGGGCGCTCGTGGCCGGGCTGATCTGGCTACCTGCCGGCTACGCCCGCGAAAACCAACCCCAGCTGTGGCACGGCGTGCTGCTCGCCGCCGGGGTCATCACTCTGGTGGGCGCGCTCGACGACCGCTTTGACCTGCACCCGGCGCTCAAGCTCCTGGGGCAGATCCTCGCTGCGGTGATCGTGGTGCACTTCGGGGTGGCCGTCAAGGCGATCACGCTGCCGTTCGTCGGCACCCTCAACTTCCCCAACGCTGGCGCCGCCAACGCTGGGCCGATCTTGACGGTGATCGGGCTGGTGGCGATGATGAACGTCGTCAACTTCTCCGACGGAGTCGGACGGCCTCGCCGGCGGGGGTCTGCGCGATCATCGCGGCTACGATGGCGATCATCGCGTTCGACTTCCCCGGCCGCCAGCAGCCGGGGGTCCTGGCGGCGTTGACCGCGGGCGCCGCACTCGGCTTCCTGCTCTTCAACTTCCCGCCCGCATCGAGTTTCATGGGCGACTGCGGCGCCAACCTGCTCGGTCTGCTGATGGGCGTGATTACGGTCGAGGCCGCCGTCAAGACCGCTGCGGTCGTCTCTTTCGTGCTGCCGCTGATCCTGCTGGCCGTGCCGTTCCTGGACACGACGTTCGTGGTGCTCAAGCGGTTGAAGTACAAGCAGCCGATCTATCGACCCGACAGCGAGCACTTCCACCATCGCATGGCCCGCATCGGCTTCTCGAGCAGGCGCACGATCGCCTACCTCTACGCCTGGACGCTGATGCTGGCCGGACTCGCGCTGGCGCTGCGGTTCGTTCCCTACTCAGACCACAAAGGCCACTACGACACCGTCTGGACTCTCGTGATCGCTGCCGTCGGCCTGATCGTGGTGGCGGCCAGCGTCTATCTCGTATACGTGCTCGAGATCCTCAAGTTCAGGCGCCTGGACGCCATGCGCTTGCGGCGGCTGCGCCCGGATGCCTCAGCGGCGGAGATCGAGCGCGGTGTGGACAGAGACTTCCAGACCGGTGAGATGAACGTGGTGTCCGCCACCCAGGTGGCCTCTTCCGGGGCTTCTGGGAATGCAATCTTTCCGCGTGTGGCAGGTGACTCGCAGCGGGCTGAGCCACCCATTGGCGAGCGGCAGATGGATGAGGACCGCGTAGGCGCAGAACAGGAGCGTGGCGGCGCGCAGGCGCCGATCGCCGCTGACCGCCGCTAGAGGCAGCGCCCAGATCGCATACCAGGGCAAAAGCCAGGCGGTCGACAGCAGCAGCGCCAGCGTCGTCCACCCGGCGGCGATGCGCCAGTCCGCCCCACGCGCGCTGCGCCACAAGGCGGTGGCAAGCACAGCCAGGAAGGCGGCGATGAAGAGATGGCGCCACCAGCTCGGCGTCCCGCTCAGCCCCACCAGGCGCGCTGTCTCGGCGGGCACGCTGTGGGTCGCCACCAGCTGCTGCTGCTCACCCACCGCGCTGAGGAAGCCCAGCGCGTGAGTGCCGAAGCCGATCAGTCCAATGGCGGCGAGCGCCGCCAGGCCAAGGACGGCGCCGCCAGCGACGCGCATGCGCTCACGCCAACGCGAGGGCGCCAGCACGAGGAAGGGCAACACGATGCCGGCTGTGACCTTGATTCCCACGCCGGCGGCCAAAGCCAGCGCGCCGGAGCGAAAGCGCGGGTTAGCACCGGCTGTGAGCGCCAGCGCGGCGGCGAGCAGCAAGAGCATCAGCGTGTCGTTGTGGGCGCCGCCAACGGCCAGCTCAAGCAGCACCGGGTTCAGGCCCACGAAGGCTACCGCCCAGCGCGGCGAGCGGCCCAGGCTGCTGGCGGCCCGTGCGACGAACGCCACCGCGCCGAGGCTCGAGAGGACCGCGAGCGCCTTGAACGCCCACAGCCCGCCAGCGATCCCCAGCGGGGTGGTCGCGTAACTGCCGAGCGTGAACAGCGGGCCGTAGGGAGAGTGCTTGAAGGGCCATCCGATGAACGGGTAGATCGCGTCGGTAGGCGCTTCGGCGGCGACGCGCGTGTAGGGGTCGAGTCCGTGCAGGACCCCCATGCGGGCGAACGCGAGGTAGCCGAACACGTCCTGGGAGATCAGCGGTGGGCCGAGCAGCAGGACGACGTGCGCCGCGACGATCCCCACCACGAGCATTCGCAACGACAGCGCGCGCGTGGCGCACAGCACCGCCAGGTAGCTCGCGCACATGATCAGCATGAGCAGCTGGAAGCGAGCTGGCGTGATGCCCACGCCGAGACTCTCCAGTGGGCCAGCCAGCCAGCCAGGCCAGCCGCCGCTGCGCCCGGGTACGTACTGGGAGGGCCGCGTCGCGGCGCCGGCTGTGATCAAAAAGACGGTCGTAACCACGCCGAGCAGGCCGAGCGCGCCTAGCGCGCGCAGCGCGCGCGGCGGTATCCACGCTATGCCGACCGCTCCGTCTGGGAGCGCAGGCACTGCTCCGGCGATGCGGGCGCGGGATATGGGGGCCGCGGCGTGTATGGGCTCATTGTTACGTCTAGGCAACATGCAAGGGTATGGCGTGCCCGGTACCCTGTAAGAGCCGTTGCGCCCGCTGGGGGGCTTACGTCTGCGGGCGCGCACTTGAGCCGAACCGTCAGCCAGCGCGAGCAAGGCTCGATTCGTATGCGACATCGCCACCGCAAACCCACCGCGCACCGGGACCCCGGGCCGCGCCGCGTCCTGATCCTGTCCGCCGAGGTGGGCGAGGGTCATGCCGCCGCGGCGAGGGCACTGGCTCGGCAGATAGAGGACTCCCCCCAGCAGGCCGAGGTCACGATCATCGATGGCCTTGCGGCCATGGGGCGCCTGCTGCGGCCGGTGGTCGAGGACGGCTACCGCGTCCAGCTGCGCTTCTTCCCGTGGACCTACACGGTCGTGTACTGGCTGCTCGAGCGTGTCGCGCCCATCCGCATTCTCGCGCGCCGGTTGCTATGTCTGCTCGGCGCGCGTCCGCTGGCGCGCAGCATCGCCGCGCACGACCCCGACGTGATCGTCTCGACATATCCGGCGGTGACGGTAGTGCTGGCGCGGCTGCGCCGCACCGGGGCGGTGAGCTGCCCGACGGTCGCCACGATCACCGACCTGACGGGCCTGTTCTTCTGGGCACAGCCGGGCATCGACATGCATCTGGCGATGTACGGCGAGTCGGTGTCCTCGGTCGAGCGGATCGCCGGGCAGGGAAGCGTGCGGCTGGTGCGCCCGCTGATATCCGCCGAGTTTCTCGAGCCTCGCTGCCCGCTGGAAGCTCGCCGTGCGCTGGGCCTACCCGAGGAGGGCCGCACGGTGGTCGTCTCGGGCGGAGGCTGGGGGGTGGGGGACATCGAGGGCGCCGTGCGCGAGTTCACCCGGGCGCCCGAGGTGAGCGCCATCGTCTGCCTGGCTGGACGCAACGAGCAGCTCGCGGACAAGCTGCGCGACGCCTTTGCAAACGAACCGCGCGTGCACGTGTACGGGTTCACCAACAAGATGCCCGAACTGCTGGCTGCCGCCGACGTGCTCGTGCACTCAACGGGCGGCGTCACCTGCCTTGAGGCCAGGGCCGCGGGCACCCCAGTGGTCTCCTACGGGCTACCGGTCGGCCACGCGCGCTTGAACACGCGAGCGATGGCCGCTCTGGACCTGTTGCGGCTGGCCAACGACACCGACGAGCTGCGCGCGCACGTGCAAGCGAGCTTTGCTCCCAACGCACATAAGACCGAGGCATCTGTCGCAGGAAACGGTGGTCAGCGCACGGCCGGCGTGGCGTCCGACGTGGGGGACGGTGGTCAGCGCACGGCCGGCGTGGCGTCCGACGTGGGGGACGGTGGTCAGCGCACGGCCGGCGTGGCGTCCGTCGCGGGGGATGGTGGTACGCAGGAGGCCGGCGCCACGGCGCTTGGCGTCCCGGTGGCGTATGGCCGGGCGGCGGCGGAGGAGTCCGCCGCGGCAGATCTTGTGCTCGACGCTCCGCGACGTGTGCGTTCGATTCCCCTCTGGCGACTGCGCCTGGCGGCGTTCGCGACCCAGATTGTGCTGTTACTCGGCATGGGTACGTGGATGATGTCCACCGACGAGGTGACGGCGCTGGCCGCGGCGATCCTGCGCGTGCACTCGCTCAAGCACGTGCGCACCCACCAGCCAGATGTGGGGATGATCGTGCGGGCTCCGCTGGGCGAGGTGACGCTCGTCGCCTCCGAGCTCGCCGCTCAGGGCATCCACGCGACGTTTGCGGACGATGGTGGCGGAGTGCCCAGGCCCGCGACGATCGCGAGGTTGCGGGCGCTCGGGGACGAGCTGCTGCCTGAAGCACCCCATTCCAACCTCGTTCGCTGGATACGCACTCGCGGTGCGCTGCGCTCGCAGGCGCGCGCCCTTGGCCTGAGCCATCGCTTCTACTTCCTGGAACCGCCCAGCGGCTTGACCGTCGGCCAGCTGGTGCTGGCGAGCGCGGCGGGCGCGATTCCCGTGAAGGGGGCGCTGCGCCTGAACGCCACCGCCGCCTTGCCTCAGCGCCGGACGCGAGCCGGCGATGTGCTGGTGGTGAGCGTGGACGGCTCGCCCGCCTCTGTGCTCGGGGTCGAGCGGCTTGTGTCGTGGCTGGGCACGGAGCGGTTGGGCGCTGAGTCGCTGGCCTCGTTGCAGCGCTGATCCTGCACACGCTCGCTAGGTATCAAAGCCAGCAGCAGCGGCGAGCGCGCCAGCACGGCGGCGCCCGCGATCACCACGGCAAGCGAGGCCGCCAGTGGTACCCCTCCGAGTGGGGTGGAGGCGAAGCTCTCATGGAACAGCAACGGCGCCAGGATCACCGGTACGACGGTCTGTGTGACGAATACGACCGGGGCCACCTGGATGGCGGGACGCGACTGCAGGGCGCTCATCTCGCTGAGCGAGGCGATAGCGGAGGCCACGGCGGTGGAGAGAGCCCAGGCGACCGCAACCAGTAGGAGACCCAGGGCGAGATCGTCGGAGGCCAACTTGGTTGCCACCCCACTCCAAGCGAAGCCGAAGCCCGCGCCGATCATCGTGACCGACGCCAGCGACCGGCCCAGGCGCAGCAGCAGGTAGGGCAGCAGGCTCGCCAGGGCCACGCCGATGAGCACCAGCGTGAGCGTGCCTGAGCCGGCGTGGGCGGTGCTGCGCGTCGGTGCGCACAGCCCGGTGCCGATAACCCCGAGCACGATCGCGGTGACAGCGAGGTGCTCGCGCCGCCCCGCGTGCTCGCCCAGCATGCGCTCGCCCAGCACCATCAGCACGGGCAGGCCCATTGCGAGGGCGGGCTGCACGACCACCAACGGCGCCAGGCTAAGCGCCAGTAGCTGCAGCGGCCAGCCCAGGACTGACAGTCCGGTACCGCTCAGCCAGCGCACACGGCGAACGAGGCCCCAGGCGAGCGCGAGGCGTAGGTGCTCCTCGGCCGGCGCTTCGCGAGCGTCCATGGCCTGCAGGGCAAAGCCTAGGCTGTATAGGGTCGCGGAGGCCACCGCGGCCACGATGCCAAGAGAGAGTTCAAGCATGTCCAGTGACGATCATCGCAGTCTCAGCACTCCCCTTGCCAGCGCTGTAGCGAGCGTTGCGATGGCCGGCTACGTGTTGCCGGCGCTCGCCGGGTCCTGGCCTGTGGGCTTCCCGCGCTCGCCGGCGCCCATATGGCCCGCGCTGCGCCATTCGCTCGGGGTCGAGGACCACACGTCCAGTGGCGTCGGCTATGCACTGACCTTCGACGACGGTCCCCACGCGCAAGGCACCCCGGCGGTGCTCGAGATCCTCGCCGACGCGAGCGTGCAGGCGACGTTCTTCCTGGTGGGAGAGCAGGTGCGGCGCAACCCCACGCTCGGCCGTGAGATCGTCGCGGCGGGCCACGGAATCGGCCTGCACTGCGACCGCCACCGCAACCTGCTGCGCTTGACGCCATGGCAGGTGCGCGAGGACATCGACCGTGCCCAGGCGACCATCGAGGATGCCACCGGCTGCTCGCCGAGCCTCTATCGCCCGCCGTACGGCGTGCTCAACGCCTCCGCGCTGCGCCTGGCGCGAGGACGCGGGTGGCGGACGCTGCTGTGGAGTCAATGGGGCCGCGACTGGGAGGCGCGCGCCACGCCCGAGTCGATTGCCGCGCGCGTGACCGACGGCGCCGGGGAGGGCGCGGTACTGCTGCTGCACGACGCCGACGACTACTCCGCCCACGATTCCTGGCGGCGCACCGTCGCCGCGCTGCCGCGTGTGCTGGACACGCTCGCGCAGCGCGGTCTGCAGCCGGTCGCGCCCTGACGTTCACGGTTTAGGGTTCGCGCCAGAATAGATGGTGGGTTGAGGTGGTTGGGCCGTGGATGGCAGACGCCGCACGCGAGCGCAGGCGTGCTGGTGGCACGTCGAGCATCGTGGGTGGCGTATGACGCCGCGGAACGGCCGCCTCAATCCCAGCAGATATTCTGGCGCGAACCCTTATGCACAGACGGGGCGGCAGTTAGGTGTCCCGAGTCGAATCTGAGCCTCGGGAATCTGAGACTCGGAATACTAGGATACCCAGATGCGCGCGGACACCGACACAGGTGGCGAATGGGCGGTTGCACTCCCCGTCCCGGATGCCCTCATCGGGTCTGTGCGCGGGTCTGCGCGCGCAAAAGCCCGCACGGCGGTCGTCACCCGCCCGCGCTGGTGGCTGGACGCGCTGGCGATCGTCTGGCTGGGCTGGGTGTACGACATCATCGCCAACCTCGCCCCGCTGCGGTACCACGTCGCCATCGACCATGCCCAGGGGCTGCTGCGCCTGGAGCGTGCGCTGCACCTCGATCCAGAGTTCGCGCTCAACCGCTGGCTGACCTTCCATCGCACGCTCGGGATGGCTTTGTCCTACTACTACGACAACGCCCACTTCGTCGTCACCCTGGGCTTGCTGGCCTGGGTATGGTGGCGGCGAGCGGACCTCTACCGGCCGCTGCGCAACTCGCTCGTGCTGATGAACGTGCTCGGCCTCGCCGTCTTCTGGCTGTACCCGGTGGCCCCGCCGCGGATGCTTGCCGGCTTCAGCGACGTGGTCGCCTCCAGCCACACCCTCGGCTCCTGGCACACCGGTTCACTGGCCTCGGCCGCCAACCAGCTGGCGGCGATGCCCTCGTTGCACATGGCCTGGGCAGCCTGGTGCACGCTGGCCCTATGGCGGATCTCAGAGCGCCGCTGGGTACGTGGCCTGGCGATCCTCTACCCGTGCCTCACCGTCGTAGCGGTGCTGGCCACGGGCAATCACTTCGTGCTCGACATCGTGGCTGGGCTGGCCACGGCCGTGCTGGCGGTCGCACTGGTCCGGGCCCTCCCGGTGGCGGGTAGCGCCTATCACAAGCCTGTTACGAAGTCCAAGACAGGGTAGACTGGCGAGCGGCTGCCGCAGACGGCCTGAGAAGGGCCTGAACGAGCCCGCGCGAGAGCAAGCGCGGGCTCTGCGTCTGTAAGGTGGCCCCGCACATGCCAGATTTCGACGCCATCGAAGGCTTCACCGAGGGCAGCTCAAGATGACTGCTGTCCTGCGCTACCTCGACGTGTGCCTGGTGCTCGCGACAGCCCCGTTCGTGCTCGTCGCGGGCATGCCGACGTTCGGGTATCTCGTGGGAGCGTGCGCCTGGTTATTGACGCGTGCAGGCACAGTCTTCCTGCATTCCCATGCCCGCCGCGCTGGTGAGGCCAAGGTCCGTGCCGGGCTGATGGTCGCGGCGCTGCTCGGGCGCGTCTGGCTCGTCGCGCTGGCGATCATCCTGGCGCGCTACGCGGGCAGCAAGGGCGACGGGATCATGGCCGCCGCGCTGCTGCTGGCAGCATTCACCGTGTACCTCGCGATGTCCTTCGTCACCCGCGAGGGTCCGATTCAGGGGGCGCCGCGCGCGTCCGGGAGGCCGAGCACCTCATGAGCACGCCCGAACAGACGAAGAGCGGCGGCATGAGCAAAAAGCAGATCCTGCTGACGCTGGGCGGCGTGTGGCTCGGCGGCATCGTCGTGTTGTTCGTGATCTTCGGCAGCGGCGGGCGCAACACCACCTACCAGCCGCAGAACGAGTTCAAGCTCGACAACTGGGTGCATCTTGGGATCTTCTCGATCAACAAGGCAGTGCTGTACCTGTTCCTCGCGGCGATCGCCACCTGCGTGAGCATGATCTACATCGCGCGGCGCATGCAGCAGCGGCCGAACAAGGTGCAGACCGCCGTCGAGGTGCTCTACCAGCTGATGCACGACAACATCTCCGGCGGCAACCTCGACGAGAAGATGGCAAAGCGCTGGTTCCCGTTCATCGGCACGCTCTTCCTCTTCATCATGTTCTCCAACCTCGTCGGCTACATCCCCTTGCCGACGAACACGGAGCACAAGATCGACGTGCTCGGGCTGCACATCCCGTCCTTCTCGCTGTACGCGGCCACGGCCAACCTGTCAATCCCGCTGGTGCTCGCCCTGCTCGTGTTCATCTCCTACACCTTCGAAGGGATTCGCGCCAAGGGCCCGATCGGTTACCTGAAAGGGCTCGTCCCCGGTGGTGTTACCGGTGGCATGGCCGTGTACCTCTTCTTTATCGAGGTGATCTCGAACCTGATGCGTCTGCTGTCGCTGACGATTCGTCTGTTCGCGAACATCCTCGCGGGCCATATGATCATCCTGTTCATGGCGGGCGCGCTCGCCGTGATTCTCGGGCTCTCCGCGCTGGCCTGGGCAACTATTCCACTCGGGATCGCCCTGTTCGCCTTCGAGGTCGTGTTGGTCGCTGCCCTGCAGGCGTTCATCTTTGCCACCCTCACCGCTATCTACCTCGGCGGCGCGGTCGCCGAGAACCACTAAAAGGAGCCAATCGCTGTGCACATAGCTCTCATCACCCTGCTGGCGGCCGTGACCGAAGAAACCGCCAAGGCAGGCAAGTCGATCGGCCTGGGCGTCGGTGGAGGCCTCGGCGCCGTCGGCGCTGGAGTGGGCATCGGCATCATCTTCGGCAAGGCGATCGAGGCGATCACCCGCCAGCCGGAGATGCGCGACGAGATCACCCAGCTTCAGTGGCTCGGCTTCGCCCTGACCGAGGCATGCTTCTTCTACGGGCTCGTGGCAGGCCTGCTCGCCGCGTTTATCGTCTAGCGCCATGCTCGGCTCGCTCGCACAACTGTCCGCCTCGGACGTCTCCGCGCTCGGCGCCCCGGGGGCGCACGTCCTGGCTTCCAGCGGCGGCTTCCTGATCGAACCGGGGATTGGCCTGATGGTGTGGACGCTGCTCGTGTTCGGCGCGACCATGTTCCTGCTCTCCAAGCTGGCATTCCCACGCATCAGTGATGCGCTGGGTCGTCGCCAGAAAGCGATCGAAGAGTCGATCGACACGGCCGAGCGAACGCGCACGGAGGCCGATGCGCTGCTCGCCGAATATCGCGAGCGACTGAAGGAGGCCAGGGCGCAGGCCGAAGAGATCGTCCAGCGCGCGCGCCAAACGGCGGACTCGCACGAGCACGAGTCCAAAGAGCGCGGTCAGGAGATCGTCGCTGAGGCCGCCAAGCGCGCCGAACGCGACATCGAGGCGGCCACCAAGCGGGCGCTCGACGACATCCGCAAGGAGGTCGCCGACCTGACGATCATGGCGACCGAGAAGGTCACACGCAAGACGCTCACCGAGGCCGACCAGAAGCGGCTCGTCGAGGAGGCGTTGAACGAGCTCGACTTCTCGGGCCTGTCCTCGGGCGCTGCCAACAACTGATGGAGGAGCTCGCCGAGGTATACGCCCGCTCGCTGTTCGAGGTCGCGCGCGAGCAGGGCAAGCTCGACGAGCTGCGTGAGCAGCTCGGCCAATTTGCCGATGCGTTGAACGAGCACCGCGAGCTCGCCGTGTTCTTCTTCTCGCCCTACTTCTCCACGAAGGAGAAGCAGGACGCGCTGGGGCGCATCCTCGACGGAGCCGACGAGACCTTCCTCAACTTCCTGAAGCTTTTGATCGAGAACCACCGCATGCCGGTGATCTTCCGCACTCGCCAGCAGTTCGAGCGTATGTGGGAGCAGGAGAACCAGATGCTGCCCGTCGAGATCACCAGCGCGATCGAGCTCGACCGGGCCACCACCGAGAGTCTCGGCCGGCGGATCGGCGAGCGCGCCGGGCGCAAGGTGAAGCTCGCAGCGCACGTCGACCCGGACATCCTCGGCGGCATCGTGCTGAGGGTGGGTAACTCGATCCTCGACGCCTCTATTCGCAACCGACTGGAGCAGCTGCGCAGGCACGTTGCCCAAGGAGCCTCTTAGAGGACCGGCAAAGCCGGCCAGCAGTCGGCTAAAAGCCGACGAGCCGGGCCCCTCTTTTTCAATTAGGAGAACGACATGCAGATCAACCCCGATGAGATCACCAGCATTTTGAAGAGCCGTATCGAGGGACTCGACGGCGGGCGCGCCGAGCTGACCGAGGTCGGCACCGTGCTGTCGGTCGCCGACGGCATCGCGCGGCTGCACGGCCTGGAGAACTGCATGTCCTTCGAGTTGCTCGAGCTCCCCCATGGCGTCACGGGCCTGGCGCTCAACCTCGAGTCCGACAACGTCGGCGCCGTGCTGTTCGGCGAGTGGGAGCACGTCTCTGAGGGCGACACCGTAAAGCGCACCGGTCGGCTGCTCGACATCCCGGTCGGCGAGGGGCTGCTCGGGCGGATCGTCGACCCGCTCGGACGTCCGCTCGATGGCAAGGGTGAGATCGACGTGCAGGAGCGCCGCCCTGCCGAGTTCAAGGCGCCCGGCGTCGTCCAGCGTCAGCCGGTCAAGGAACCGATGCAGATCGGCCTGAAGGCGATCGACGCGATGATCCCGATCGGCCGCGGGCAGCGAGAGCTGATCATCGGTGACCGCCAGACGGGCAAGACGGCGATCGCGATCGACGCGATTATCAACAACAAGGACACCGGCGTCGTCTCGGTGTACGTGGCGATCGGCCAGCGCATGTCGACGGTCGTCGCGCTCGCCCAGACGCTCGACGAACACGGGGCGTTGGAGAACACGATCATCGTGGCCGCGTCCGCCGACGAGGCCGCGCCGATCAAGTTCATGGCGCCGTACGCCGGATGCGCGATGGGCGAGCACTTCCTCTACAACGGCAAACACGCGCTGTGCGTGTACGACGATTTAACCAAGCACGCCTATGCCTACCGGCAGATGTCGCTGCTGCTGCGCCGCCCGCCCGGCCGCGAGGCCTACCCGGGCGACGTCTTCTACCTGCACTCGCGCCTGCTCGAGCGGGCGGTGAAGCTCAACGAGGAGCTCGGCGGGGGCTCGCTGACGGCGCTGCCGATCATCGAGACGCAGGCCGGCGACGTGTCCGCCTACATCCCCACGAACGTGATCTCGATCACCGACGGGCAGATCTTCCTGGAGTCCAAGCTGTTCAACTCCGGCGTGCGCCCGGCGATCAACGTCGGCATCTCCGTCTCACGCGTGGGCGGCAACGCCCAGATCAGCCCGATGAAGAAGGTCGCGGGGCGGATCAAGCTCGAGCTCTCCCAGTACCGCGACCTGGAGGCCTTCGCGCAGTTCGGCTCGGATCTCGACGCGGACACGCAGAAGACGCTCGCGCGCGGGGGGCGGCTGGTCAAGACGCTCAACCAGCACGAGCGCGAGCCGCTCGCCGTGGAGGATCAGACCGTCCAGATCTACGCGGCGACGAACGGTTTTCTCGACCGTCTGGACGTCGAACGTGTGGGCGAGTTCCTGGCCGAGCTGACCGAAAGGATGCATGCTCAGCACGGCGACGTGCGCGAGAAGATCGCCGGTGGCGACTGGTCGGATGAGACGCAGAAGGCCGTACACGACGCGGTGCAGGCGTTCGCGCAGGACTTCGGCTACGACCTCGACGAGGAGGGCCTGCCGCTGGATGACGACGAGCCACCAAAGGCGCCACGCGAGCACGACGAGCAGGACTCCTCGCGCCAGAAGGAGCCGCAGCCGGCCTAAGGCCCAGCCGCGATCGCCATGGCATCTCAGCGCGACGTCAAGAACCGGATCTCCTCGGTGAAGAACATCCAGAAGATCACACGTGCCATGGAGATGGTCGCCGCCGCACGGCTGCGCCGAGCCGAGCAGCGAATCGCCGCGCTGCGTCCTTACGCCGATGCGCTCAGGCGGATGACGCGGCAGGCGGCACAGGCCGCGGGCGCGGAGGCGTCACGGCTGCCGCTGCTCTCAGAGCACGAGTCCACGAGCAACGTGGGGCTGCTGCTGATCACCGGCGATCGCGGCCTGGCGGGTGGCTTCAACTCGCAGATCATCCGCGCTGGGGTTCGCATCGGCGACGAGTACGCCGAGCAGAACGTGCAGGCAGCGTGGTACGCGACCGGGCGCCGCGGCGTTTCTTCGCTTATCTTCCGCGGGCGTGAGCTCAGCGGCACGTACACCGGCTTCACCGACAAACCGGCCTACTCCGACGCACGCTCGATTGCCGACGACCTGATCACCGGCTACATCGACGGCCGGCTGGACCGCGTGGAGATCGTCTATAACGCCTACATCTCGCCGCTCACCCAGCACGTTACGCGCGAGACGCTGCTTCCTCTCTCGCATGCCACGATCGCCGCCGAGCAGGCCGACGACGGCGACTCCGCAGATGCCGCTGAGCGCAGCGGACCACGAGCGCTGGTCGACTACGAGCCGGATCCCGAGGAGATCCTCAAGCGACTCGTGCCAGACTATGTAGAGATCTCGATCTACCGAGCGCTCGTCGAGTCGACCGCCGGCTTCTTCGGCGCCCAGATGACGGCGATGCGCAGCGCATCCGAGAACGCGGGCGAGATCATCACCGACCTCACCCTGCAGATGAACCGGGCCCGCCAGGCCGAGATCACGCAGGAGATCATGGAGGTCGTAGCCGGCGCCGAGGGACTCAGCTGATTTTGAAGCTTCAACAGACAGACAGGAGATTCGAGAACTAATGCCAGCCAGCACCGTCACCGAGCCGAGCACCGAGAACGGCGCCGCCGCCAAGCCCAACGTCGGGCGTATCGAGGAGATCCAGGGGGTCGTGATCGAGGCCGTCTTTTCCGAGCGGCTGCCGGAGATCAACCACGCCATCACGATCGCCCGTCCTACCGATCGGAGATCCAATGCGATCTCCGATCGGCCAGCGGCAGAGGAGGAGGCGGAGGGGATCAGTCCGGGCGCCGGCGAGAGCCTGCTCGTGTGCGAGGTCCAGCAGCACCTCGGCGACGACCGCGTGCGCGCGGTCGCGATGGACATCACCGACGGGCTGGCCCGTGGCCTGGAGGTCATCGACACCGGCTCTCCGATCACCGTTCCGGTCGGCGAGGCGACGCTCGGACGGATCTTCAACCTGCTCGGCGAGCCGATCGACCTCGGCGAGCCACTGCCGGCCGACACGCCGCGCCGCGGCATCCACCAGGACGCGCCGCGCGTCGAGGACCTGACGCCGACGACGGAGATGTTCGAGACGGGCATCAAGGTCGTCGACCTACTCGCCCCGTACGCCAAGGGCGGCAAGGTCGGGCTGTTCGGTGGCGCGGGCGTCGGCAAGACGGTGCTGATCCAGGAGCTGATCCACAACCTCGCCAAGGAGCACGGCGGCCTGTCCGCGTTCTGCGGCGTCGGCGAGCGCTCCCGTGAGGGCAACGACCTGTGGCTGGAGATGAAGGAGTCGGGCGTGCTCGAGAAGACGATGCTCGTCTTCGGCCAGATGAACGAGCCTCCCGGAGCGCGTATGCGCGTGGCGCTTTCGGGCTTGACGATGGCCGAATACTTCCGCGATGAGGGTCAGGACGTGCTGCTGTTCATCGACAACATCTTCCGCTTCGTGCAGGCCGGCTCCGAGGTCTCGGCGCTGCTCGGGCGAATGCCCTCCCAGGTCGGCTACCAGCCGACGCTGGAGACCGAGATGGGCCAGCTGCAGGAGCGCATCACCTCCACCAAGCGCGGCTCGGTCACCTCGATCCAGGCGATCTACGTGCCCGCCGACGACTACACCGACCCGGCCCCGGCGTCCGTGTTCGCCCACCTCAATGCAACCACCGCGCTGTCGCGGGCAATCTCCGAAAAAGGCATCTACCCGGCCGTCGATCCACTCGACTCCACCTCGACGATCCTCAAGGCCGACATCCTCGGGGAGGACCACTTCCGCGTGGCCAATGAAGTCAAGGAGATCCTGCAGCGCTACAAGGAGCTGCAGGACATCATCGCGATCCTCGGCATCGACGAGCTCTCCGACGAGGACAAGCTGACGGTCCAGCGTGCCCGCAAGATCGAGCGCTTCCTCTCCCAGCCGTTCTTCGTGGCCGAAGAGTTCACCGGCACTCCCGGCGCCTACGTGCCGATCGCCGAGACGATCCGGGGCTTCCAAGAGATCATCGAAGGCAAGCACGACGAGGTTCCCGAGAGCGCGTTCTTCTTGAAGGGCACGATCGACGAGGTGGTGGCCGATGCCAGCAAATAAGGGAACGGAGCCGCACATGTGCGGCTCCGCCGACCGGCACATGTGCCGGTCGGGACAACGGTGCATGCACCGTTGTCAACAGAAGATGGATGGAGAGGTCGGGTAGTGGCGCGCACGATGTTCCCGGTCGAAGTCCTGACGCCCGAGGGGGAGGTGTTCTCCGGGGAGGTGGAGATGCTCTCCACGCGAACCTCCGTGGGCTCGATCGGCGTGCTCGCCAACCATGAGCCTGTGCTGGCAATGCTCGAACCGACCGAGCTGAGGCTGTATCGATCGGAGTCGGAGGTCGTGCGTTTCGCCCAGGCAGAGGGCTACCTGCAGTTTGCCGAGAACCACGCGCTCGTGCTCGTCGAGGATGCGATCTCGCCGGAGAAGCTCGACCATCAGACTTACGAGGCCAGGCTCGCAGATGCGCGCAAGGCCGCGGAGGGCGCCGAGGAGGGCAGCGAGCAGCAGGCCCGCGCCCTGCGCGACATCAAGCGCTACGAGGCCTTCCTCGCAGTCGAGCGCTAGCGCGCTGGTCACCCGGCGAGCGCTCTCACCGGCTAGCCTTCCCCGCCTGATGAGCACTGAGCGCGAACCGATCGGAGTGATCGGCACCGGCTACGTCGGGCTGGTGACGGCCGCGGGCTTCGCGGAGCTGGGCAGCGAGGTGTGGTGCGTGGACATCGACGCGGAGAAGGTCGAGCGTCTGCAGCGCGGCGAGGTTCCGATCTACGAGCCCGGCCTCGAGGAGCTGCTGGCGCGCAGCGCTGGACGGCTGCACTTCTCCACCGATCTGGTCGGGGCACTTGAGCACGCGCGGCTGCTGTTCGTCGCCGTGGGCACGCCACCGACGCACTCCGGGGACGCCGACCTCTCGGCCGTGCATGCCGTGGTGGACGCGATCCCGGCCTCCGATCGTCACGCGCTGGTGATGAAGTCGACCGTGCCGTGCGGCACCGGAGCCTCCATCCAGCGGGTCTTCGGTGAGCAGGGCAAGGTCGGGCTGCGGTACGTCTCCTGCCCGGAGTTTCTCAAGGAGGGCTCCGCGGTCAAGGACTTTCTGCACCCGGATCGCGTCGTGGTGGGGGACAACGGCGATTGGGCGGGCGACGCCGTGATCGAGCTCTACGCCCCCCTGCAAGCTCCCCTTCTACGCACGGACATCGCCAGCGCCGAGATGATCAAGCTGGCCGCCAACGCTTTTCTGGCGACCAAGATCTCGTTCATCAACGAGATCGCCAACGTCTGCGAGGAGGTTGGGGCGGATGTCGTGGAGGTTGCGCAGGGGATGGGGTCAGACGCACGTATCGGGCCGAAGTTCCTGCAGGCCGGCTTGGGCTATGGGGGGAGCTGCTTCACCAAGGACGTGAGTGCGCTGAAGCTGCTCGCCGGCAACTCCGGCTACCACTTTCAGCTGCTCAATGCCGTCATCGAGGTCAACGAGCTGCAGAAGCGGCGCGTGGTCTCCAAGCTGCAGAAGCATCTCGGAGAGCTCGCCGGCAAGCGCGTGGCGCTGCTTGGGCTTGCATTCAAGCCGCACACCGACGACATGCGGGGGGCGTCCTCGCTCGTGCTGGCCGCGCGTCTGGAAGCAGAGGGCGCGCATGTGCGTGCGTTCGACCCGATCGCTGAGGTGCAGGCTCGCAAGCTGATGGAGCAGCTGGACTACGCGTCCGGCGCCCTGGACGCGGTCGCTGACGCCGACGCCGTAGTCTTGGTCACCGAGTGGCCAGAGTTCATAGAGTTGGACTGGAGGCAGGTTGCCGAGGCGATGCGCGGAACGCTGGTGATCGACGGACGCAACGCCCTGGACGCGGACGCCGTGCGCGCGGCGGGCCTGGTCTATGAGGGGATAGGGCGAGGAAGAGGGCCGGAGGCCCGGTCAAGCGAGCCGGGAGGGCGAGCGTTTATGTCAGAGGAGTCGGCGTGATGCCGACGATGCGTGATGCCGACGATAGGAGCCCAGTCATGCAAGCCGTGATCCTGGTCGGCGGAGAGCAGTCATGCAAGCCCTGATCCTTGTCGGCGGCGAGCAGTCATGCAAGCCCTGATCCTTGTCGGCGGCGAGGGCACCCGCCTGCGGCCGCTGACCTCGACCGTTCCCAAGCCGGTCGTGCCGCTCGTGGACAGGCCGTTCATCTCGTTCATGCTCGAGTGGCTGCGAGAGCACGGAATCGACGACGTGATCATGTCGTGCGGGTTCCTCGCCACGAGCGTGCGCAACGTGCTCGGCGACGGATCGACGTATGGGATCAAGCTCCGTTACGTGGAGGAGCCCGATCCCCGCGGGACCGCCGGCGCCTTGAAGTTCGCCGAGCCGATGCTCGACGAGCGCTTCGTGATGCTCAACGGCGACGTGCTCACCGACATAGACGTCTCAGAGCAGATCGCCCAGCACGAGCGCACCAAAGCCACCGCCACGCTCGCGCTCGTGCCGGTCGAGGACCCCAGCGCCTATGGGCTCGTGTGCCTGGATGACGAGCGCTCGGTGACCGACTTCATCGAGAAGCCGAGCGCCGACAGCATCGAGACGAACCTGATCAGCGCGGGCGCGTACGTGCTCGAGCGCGAGATCCTCGACCTGGTAGCACCGGAGCGCAACGTCTCGATCGAGCGCGAGGTGTGGCCGCTGCTGATCGGCAAGGGCCTCTACGGGTTTCCCTCGGAGAGCTACTGGCTGGACATCGGCACGCCCGAGCGCTACCTGCAGGGCACGTTCGACATCATCGAGGGCAACGTCGACACGGCGGTACGGGAGCGGCTGGGGGGCGACTGGCTGGCAGTCGATGAGGGCGCGGAGGTGCGGGGACGGGTGATTCCCCCGGCGGTGCTTGAGCGCGGCGTTCGCGTCGCAGAGGGCGCGCACGTGGGCAGCCTGGTGGTGCTCGCGGAAGACGTCTCGATCGGAGCGGGCAGCACCGTGGAGCGCGCGGTGATCTTGAACGGCGCTGAGATCGGCGAGGGGTGCACGCTGCGCGATTGCATCATCGCCGCCGGCTGTCGCGTCGGCGCGCGCACCCAGATCACCGGCGGGGCAGTGCTCGGTGAGGGTGTGACGGTGGGGGCGGACAACACGATAGCCCGGGGTGCGCGTATCTTCCCGGGCGTGACTCTGCCCGACGGAGCGATCAAGTTCTAATGAGCACCCCCCCGGCCGCCCAGGACATGCAGGGCACTGCAGACGCCAGCACTGCGGATGCCAGCACTGCGGATGCCACCGCGCTCACGCGCGAGGCGATCGCGCGGGTGGACTCCTCCGGTCAGCTGGACGACGTCCTCGCCCTGCCCGATCACTTGCGCGACGCGCTGTGGCGGGTGGAGTCGGCGATCATGCCGGACTGGGACACCTCGGCCGGGCTGGTCGTGGCGGGGATGGGCGGCTCAGCGATCGGCGGCGCTCTGGCGCGCGCTGCGCTGGGAGACCACGCCTCGCGGCCGATCTTCGTGACCCGCGCCTACGGGCTACCGCCGTGGACGACGCCGGACACGATGGTGCTGTGCGCGAGCTACTCGGGCGACACCGAGGAGACGCTCGCCTGCTACGAGTCGGCGGGCGCGCTGGGCGCGCGGCGCATGGTGGTAACCACCGGGGGGCGCCTGGCCGAGATGGCTCGCGCGGACGGCGTGCCGGTGATCCCGCTGCCCGGCGGCTTTCAGCCACGCGCCGCGGTCGCCTACATGACGGTGGCCGCCTTGGAGGTGGCCGCCCTGTGCGGCGCCGGGCCACGGTTGACTTCAGAGATCGACGTGGCTGCCTCTCACACCGAGCAGCTGGTGGCCGAGTGGGGTCCGGACGCGCCGGAGGACTCGTTGGCGAAGGAGATCGCCTGTGGCCTGCTCGGCACCACCCCGGTTATCGTCGGCGCCGGACTGACCGTGCCGATCGCCTATCGCTGGAAGACGCAGATCAATGAGAACGCGAAGCTGCCGTGCTTCACGCACGAGCTCCCCGAGCTCGATCACAACGAGCTCGCCGGCTGGGAGGGTGCCCCCACGGTGGGCCGCTTTTCGGCGGTGTTCCTCGACGATTCGGATATCCACCCGCGCGTCAAGGAGCGGATGGAGCTGACCGAGCGGCTGATCGCGCCACACGCCGCGGCGACCTTCCGGCCGCAGACGCGCGGGCAGACAACGATCGAGCGGGTGATCTCGCTCGTGCTGCTCGGCGATCTCGTCTCGATCTACCTCGCGGCGCTGCGCGGCGTAGACCCCGGGCCGGTGCGGGTCATCGACGAGCTCAAGGCGGCTCTCGCCCAGGGTTGAGCCGGCGCGTGCCCGCGCGCTTGGCGGGCGCGTGCCCGCGCGCTTGGCGAAGGAAGACCCCTGGTAGGCTGGGGCCTATGACGACCGCAACCGCCACCACCACAGACACGCCCGCTGACGCAACCATGCCTGACGCCCCCGATGCGGCAACTACGCCTGTCGCGAGAGACTTCAAGGTCGCCGACCTGTCCCTCGCCGAGTTCGGCCGCAAGGAGATCACGCTCGCCGAGCACGAGATGCCCGGCCTGATGGCGCTCCGCCGCGAGTACTCAGGCGCCCAGCCGCTGCAGGGCGCGCGGATCACGGGCTCGCTGCACATGACGATCCAGACAGCCGTGCTGATCGAGACGCTGACTGCGCTCGGAGCGGAGGTTCGCTGGTGCAGCTGCAACATCTTCTCCACGCAGGACCACGCGGCGGCCGCGGTCGCGGTGGGTCCTGATGGCACGGCCGAGAACCCGCGCGGCGTGCCGGTGTATGCGTGGAAGGGCGAGACGTTGGAGGAGTACTGGTGGTGCACCGAACGGGCCCTGCGCTGGCCTGCGCGCGCGGGCCAGGACGCCGCCAACGGCTCTGGCGCAAGCGCCGCCAACGGCTCTGGCTCTGGCGCAGGGGCGAGCGGTGGCCCGAACATGATCCTCGACGATGGCGGCGACGCGACGCTGCTCGTCCACAAGGGCACGGAGTATGAGCGGGCCGGCGCCGTGCCGGATCCGGCGAGCGCCGACTCCGAGGAGCTCGGAGTCATTCTCTCGCTGCTCCAGCGTTCGCTCGGCGAGGACCCGCAGCGCTGGACGCGGATCGGTGAGGGCATCAAAGGTGTCACCGAGGAGACCACGACCGGCGTGCACCGTCTGTATGAGATGACGGAGACCGGCGCGCTGCTGTTTCCGGCCATCAACGTGAACGACTCGGTGACGAAGTCCAAGTTCGACAACCTCTACGGCTGCCGCCACTCGCTGATCGACGGCATCAATCGTGCAACCGACGTGATGATCGGCGGCAAGGTTGCCGTCGTCTGCGGCTTTGGCGATGTCGGTAAGGGCTGCGCGGAGTCCCTGCGTGGCCAGGGTGCCCGCGTGGTGATCACCGAGATCGACCCGATCTGTGCGCTGCAGGCCGCGATGCAGGGCTATGCGGTGAGGACGCTCGAGGAAGTGCTTGACAGCGGGGACATCTTCATCACTAGCACCGGCAACCGGGACATCATCACCGCCGATCACATGCAGCGGATGAAGCACCAGGCGATCGTCGGCAACATCGGGCACTTCGACAACGAGATCGACATCGCCGGCCTCTCCAAGGTGCCGGGGATCGAGCGGGTCAACATCAAGCCGCAGGTCGACAAGTGGGTCTTCCCGGATGGCCACGCGATAATCCTGCTCTCGGAGGGACGCCTGCTGAACCTGGGCAACGCCACGGGCCACCCCAGCTTCGTGATGAGCAACTCCTTCTCCAATCAGACGATCGCCCAGATCGAGCTCTTCACCAAGAACGACGAGTACGAGAAGAAGGTGTATGTCCTGCCTAAGCACCTCGACGAGAAGGTCGCCCGCCTGCACCTCGACGCGCTGGGAGTGAAGCTGACAAAGCTCACCGACGAGCAGGCCGCCTACCTCGGCGTCTCGGTCGAGGGGCCGTACAAGGCCGACCACTACCGCTACTAACCGACAAATGAGAGCGATGGTCCTTGCCGCGGGCCTTGGCACCCGGTTGCGCCCGCTGACGTACGAGATCACCAAGCCGATGGTGCCGGTGCTCGACCGGCCGGTGATGGGGCACATTCTCGACCTGCTCGAAAGACACGACTTCGAGCAGGTGATCGCCAACCTGCACTACTTCCCGGAGACGATCCGCGAGCACTTCGGCGAGCGGATCTCCTACCGCTACGAGCCGGAGCTGCTCGGCACCGCGGGCGGAGTGCGGGCGTGCGCGGACTTCTTCGGCGACGAGGCGTTTCTCGTGATCTCCGGCGACGCGCTCACGGACATCGACCTGGGGGCGCTCGCGAAAAGACACCGTGAGGCCGGCGGGATCGCCACGCTGGCGGTCAAGCAGGTGCCCGACACGCGCGAGTTCGGCGTCGTGCTGCACGACCGCGAAGGACGCATCACCGGCTTCCAGGAGAAGCCCGAGCCTGAGGAGGCGCTCTCAGATCTCGGCAACTGCGGGATCTACGTGTTCGACCCGCGGATCTTCGACTACTTCCCCGAACGCCCGTTCGTGGATTGGGCGCAGGACGTGTTCCCCGTGCTGCTTGCAAACGATGTGCCGTTTCACATCCACGAGGTGCGCGAGTACTGGAACGACATCGGCTCGCTCGCGGAGCTGCGCCGGGGCACGTTCGACGCGCTGCGCGGCGAGCTGCGCTTGAAGATGGAGGGCGAGGAGGTCAAGCCCGGCGTGATCGTCGCGGGCGACCGAGCAAAGATCGGCCAGCCCCAGCCCATACGCGAGGACACCGAGATCGAGGGTGCGGTGTGGATCGGACGCAACGTTCAGATCGGCGCGAACGTGCGCCTGATGGGGCCGCTTGTGCTGGGCGACGGGGCGCGGATCGGCGACCGCGCGCAGCTGCGCGGGAGCATCGTGTTCCCCGGCACCGAGATCGCGGCCGAGGCGATCCTGATCGGCGCAATCTCAGGCCACGCGGGCATCTTGAAGAGCCTGCGCCCGCGCCCGCGCCAGAAATAAGGGAGAGCCCGCTGAAGCGGGCTCTCCGAGCGACCCTCTGACCCTCGTCATGGTAGTGACCTCTCAGGCCACCTCATAGCGTTCGCGCTGCAGCTGCTCGCGCTCTGACTCCGACAGCATCCGCATGAACAGCACGACCAGCGCGACGCCCATCACCAACGACTGCTCGACGGCCATGATCAGCCCGGCGATCGACTGGTCGTCGTGGGCGGAGATCCCCCACACGCGCGCGTGATGGACGTAGTAGGGGTAGAGCGCGGAGGGGGCGAACGCGAGGCCCATGCCGAGCGCGCCAACGAACAGCTTGGTGGAGGCCATGTAGACGACGGGGCCCATGCCGTGCAGGCGCAGGCGCGCACGGATCGGGGAGAGCAGGTGCCACCAGTACAGCCCGCCGGCCACCACGAAGGTGACGTGCTCGAGTACGTGCACGGTGGCATGACGCAGCGCGAGGTCATAGGCGGCGGGGATGTGCCAGGTCCATATCACCGCGACATAGAGGATGACCGCGAAGGCGGGGTGCGCGAGCCCGCGTGCGCGGCGCTCAAGGTCACGCACGACGCGCGTGACGGGCCGCAGGATCACCTTCGTGAAGCCGAGGATCGCGAGGATCGGCACGAGATCCAGAAGCATCATGTGCTGGACCATGTGCATGAAGAACAGCTGGTCGGCGAGCGCGTCGATGGGCGAGATCAACGCGATCAGCGCGAGCAGCAGAGAGCCGATAAAGCAGCACAGCCGCCACACCGGCGCCTCGGCCACCCGCCGCGGGGAGGGCCCCAGGCGCACCCGCCGCCAGCGGGTCACATAGGCGCCGCCAACCAAAGCGAGGCCGATCAGCACGCCTGGATCGAGCGTCCAGGCAAGGTTGGGGCTCATGGGAGGATAGATGGTGGGTTGAGGGTGCCAGGGCTCATGGGGAGGCTGGGGCTCATGGGGAGGCTGGGGCTCATGGGGTGCTGGGGCTCATGGGGTGCCGGGGCTCATGCCGGGGCCGGGGCTCATGCCGGCGGGATTGTCCCACCATCCTGCGGGAAACCCGATGGACATCGACCGCTCACAGGCGTAGGATCGATGGCATCTCCTCACACCAGCCGACGAAGGGAACCGTGATGCAAATCGACATCAAGGGTCGCAACGTTCCGGTCACCGACGAGATCCGCAGCCACGCGGAGCGTCGCTTGAGAAAGGTCGCGCAACAGGTCTCAGACCTCGCCCGGCTGGAGATCGAGATCTTCGAGGAGCGCAACCCCTCGATCGCCGACCGCCAGGTGGCAGAGGCGACGCTCTACCTCAAGGGCGTGACGCTGCGCGCGCACGACTCCTCGCCGAAGATGCTGCACTCGCTGAACCTCATGGTCGATGACCTGGCGCGCCAGGTTAAGCGCCACCGCGACAAACTCCGCCACCGCCGTGACCGATTAGGACTCGGCCAACACGCCGTTGCGTCTAGGGCCATGCGCCACCAATCAGAGATCGCGGATCTCGGATCGGCCAGCTAACCTGAGGGCGTGTCCCCATCCCTGCTCGATCGCGCGCTGAACGTCGGCGAGGCGAAGAAGTTCAAGACCTACCAGAAGCGCGTCGCGCTGATCGGCGCGTTTGAGGCAGAGCTGGAGCATGACTCAGATGCGGAGCTGCGCGAGCGGATGGATGCGCTGCGCGAGCGCGCTCGCAACGGCGAGGCGCTCGACGCCCTCTTGCCGGAGTGCTTTGCGATCGTGCGAGAGACGGGCAAGCGCACGATGGGGATGCGCCACTTCGACGTGCAGCTGATTGGCGGGATGGCTCTGCACGACGGCCAGATCGCGGAGATGAAGACGGGCGAGGGCAAGACGCTGACGGCGACTCTCGCGGTCGCACTCAACTCGCTCGCGGTTCGCGACGCCGATCCCGAGCGCCCCGAGGAGCCGCGCGAGCACAAGGGCGTGCACGTGGTGACTGTCAACGACTACCTCGCCCGGCGCGACGCCGAATGGATGAGCCCGATCTACGACGCGCTCGGCGTGACCGTAGGGGTGCTGGAGAACATGCAGCCCTACGACGAGAAGCAGCGCGCGTACGCCTGCGACGTCGTCTACGGCACGAACTCGGAGTTCGGCTTCGACTACCTGCGCGACAACATGGCCAAGGACCTCGGCGAAAAGGTCCAGCGCGGCCACTACTTCGGGATCGTCGACGAGGTCGACAACATCCTCATCGACGAGGCGCGCACGCCGCTGATCATCTCCGGCGCGCCCGAACAGGCGGCCGACCTGTACGTGAAGTTCGCGCGACTGGCGCCGCAGATGGTGGCGGGCAAGACGCCGGAAGGGATGGACCCGCGCTCCAAGAAGCAGTTCATGGCGGACTTCGACTTCGAGATCGATGAGAAGAACAAGACCGTCTCGATCACCGAGCAGGGCGTGGCCAAGGCGGAGCGCTTCCTCGGGATCGACCATCTCTACCGCGCTGAGAATGGACACCTGGTCAACCACCTGATCCAGTGTCTGCGAGCCGAGGCGCTGTTCAAGCGCGACGTCGACTACGCGGTCATCGAGGGTCAGGTGGCGATCATCGACGAGTTCACCGGGCGCATCCTTGAGGGCCGGCGCTGGTCGGAGGGTCTGCACCAGGCGATCGAGGCCAAGGAGCGCGTTCCGATCCAGGAGGAGAACCAGACCCTGGCGACGATCACCTACCAGAACTACTTCCGCCTGTACGACAAGCTCGCGGGCATGACCGGCACGGCGCTCACCGAGGCGACCGAGTTCCTGAAGATCTACAAGCTCCCCGTCGTGCAGATCCCAACGAACATGGACATGATCCGCCAGGACCGCAACGATCAGATCTACAAGACCAAGGAGGGCAAGTGGAGCGCCGTCGTGCGTGAAATCGCTGCCCGCCACGAGAGCGGCCAGCCGATCCTCGTCGGCACGATCTCGGTCGAGGTCTCAGAGCTGCTGTCGAGGATGCTGACCGAGCACGGCATCAAGCATACGGTCCTGAACGCCAAGCCCGAGCACGCCGCCCGCGAGGCGGACATCGTGGCCGAGGCCGGGCAGCCGGGGGGCGTGACGATCGCGACCAACATGGCGGGCCGAGGCGTCGACATCAAGCTCGGCGGCAATCCGGAGCACCTCGCGCGCCAGCGGCTCGCCCGCGAAGGCGTCTCCAGCGAGGACGCGCAAGAGCACGAGCGCCGTCTGCAGGTGATCCTGCCGGAGCTCGAGCGCAAGGTGCAGGATAATCGCGACGTCGTGATGGCCGCCGGCGGGCTGTTCATCTGCGGCACCGAGCGCCACGAGTCCAGGCGCATCGACAACCAGCTGCGCGGCCGCTCCGGACGCCAGGGCGACCCGGGCGAGTCGCGCTTCTTCCTGTCGGCCGAGGATGACCTAGTGCGCCTGTTCGCCGGCGACCGCATTTACAAGATCCTCGATCGTCTCGGCGGCGTCGACGCCGACGGCAACGAGGAACCGATCGAGGCGGGCATGCTCTCCAAACAGATCGAGAAAGCGCAGAAGAAGGTCGAGGAGCAGAACTTCCTGATCCGCAAACGTGTGCTCGAGTACGACGACGTGATGAACGAGCAGCGTCGCGTTATCTACGCCTACCGCGACGAGATCCTCGAGGGCAAGAGCATCGGCGCGGAGGCCCGCGAGGAGGTCTCGAAGGTCATCGAGCGCACGATCGACCAGTACACGGCCGGCGACTTCATCGAGGACTGGGACATGGACGGGCTGTTCACCGCCCTCGGCCAGTTCTTCCCCTTGGACCTCGGTCCCGAGGAGCTCGATCCCGACAGGGTCGACAAGGACGCGCTCAGCGAACGCATCGTGGCGACGGCGATGGAGCTCTACGACGCCCGCGAGACTTCGCTCGGCGAGGAGCTGATGGGGGCGCTCGAGCGCTTCCTGCTGTTGCAGACCATCGACGAACGCTGGCGCGAGCATCTCTTCGACATGGACTATCTGCGCGAGGGCATCCACCTGCGCGGCTTCGCGCAGATCGACCCGCTGGTTGCCTACAAGAACGAAGCGTTCAACCTGTTCGGAGACCTGATGAACAGCATCTGGACCGACTACGCGCGCATGATCTTCAATGTTCAGGTCAACGTCGAGGGCCAGAACGGCGGTGGCGCGGCGCCACCGTCCTTCACGCCGGCGGGCAGCTCCACCCGCGCCGGCCGCGTGTCCTATTCGGGCCAGAGCGCGGCGGGGGCCGGCGCCCTCGCTGCAGCCGCTGCGGCCGCCGGGCCGGCCGGAGCGCAGGCCTATGCCGGCGAAGGGGAACCCGAAGCGCTCCCCGTGGTCGAGCAGCGGGTGCTCGACGACGAGCACCAGCTCGGCCGCAACGATCCCTGCTGGTGTGGGAGCGGTAAGAAGTTCAAGAAGTGCCACGGCGCGTAGGAGCGCCGTGGACGCTGCGCATAGCGGCGTCCTCAGTCGCTCGTGTGCCGAGCACACTTCGCTCCTTGCGTCCTTGCTCTGCTTGGTCCACGACACTCCTACAGGTTTGGTCTTCGCAAGCGGCGCGTAGGAGCGCCGTGGACGCTGATAGCGTGGGGGCATGGCCATAAGCGTCCCCAGCGAGTCGACTCCCCAGCGCCTCGCCGCCATCCGTGAGCAGTTGAAGCTGCTCGCGGATTATCTTTGACCCGGCTGGGCTGGCGGGGCGCGTGTCGGCGCTCGAGGGAGAGATGGGCAAAGAGGGCTTCTGGGAGGACTCCGAGCGCGCGGCTGC
Organism: uncultured Solirubrobacterales bacterium; assembly: GCA_963813805.1. Taxonomy (GTDB): domain Bacteria; phylum Actinomycetota; class Thermoleophilia; order Solirubrobacterales; family Solirubrobacteraceae; genus Palsa-744. The sequence goes on along the minus strand of CAWEZZ010000005.1, from coordinate 925,080 downwards.
GGTGTCGGCCGAGCACTCGCGCGCGTCGCGGCAACTGGAGACGTTCACGGCGCTACAGAGCGACGTCGAGGATCTCGACGGGCTGGTCGAAATGGCGGCCGAGGAGGAATCGCTGCAGGCGGAGGTCGACGAGCAGATCGACTCGGTAGGAGAGCGCTTGGCCGAGCTTGAGGAGCAGCGGCTGTTCTCCGGGCGCTATGACTCCGGTGACGCGCTCGTGAGTGTGAACGCGGGGGCGGGAGGGACCGACGCGCAGGATTGGGCGGAGATGGTGCTGCGCATGGAGATGCGCTGGGCGGAGCGTCGTGGCTTTCAAGTCGAGCTGCTGGAGGCGAGCGCCGGCGAGGAAGCGGGGGTAAAGTCGGCCACCTTCCGCGCCTCCGGCGAGAACGCCTACGGCCTGTTCGGCGCCGAGCGCGGGGTGCACCGGCTGGTTCGTCTCTCCCCGTTCGACTCGGCCCACCGCCGCCAGACGAGCTTCGCTGGCGTGGAGGTCGCACCGGTCGTGAAAGACACCGGCGAGATCGAGATCAACGAGGACGACCTGCAAGTCGACACCTATCGCGCCTCGGGCGCCGGTGGGCAGCACGTCAACAAGACCGACTCCGCCGTTCGTATCACGCACCGCCCGACGGGCATCGTCGTGCAGTGCCAGAACGAGCGCTCGCAGTCGTCGAACCGCGCGACCGCGATGGCGATGCTGCGCGCCAAGATGCTGGAGAAAGTCGAGCGCGAACGCCAGGAAGAGATCGCGCGCGAGAAGGGCGAAGCGCAGGACGTCAACTTCGGCTCGCAGATCCGCTCGTATGTGCAGCACCCGTACACGCTGGTCAAGGACCACCGCACCAACGTCGAGATGGGCGACATCCAGCGTGTGCTCGACGGGGATCTCGACGGCTTCGTTCGCCCCTTCCTGCTCAACGCGGCTTCCGCCGGCGGGTAGCGGGTGGACGGCCTCACCGACCTGGTTGGGCGGGCGCTGCAGGAGGACGTGGGCGCCGGTGACGTCACTACCGAGGCCACGGTCGCCGAGGACGTACACGCGCGAGCGCTGATTACGCAGAAGGCCCCCGGGGCGATCTACGGGCTGGACGCGGCCGAGGCGGCGTTTGCGCTGCTGGACCCCGACGCGCGCACCGAGCGCCTGGTGGGAGAGGGGATGTGGCGTGAGGAAGGTGGCCCGGTCATGTCGGTGGAAGGGAAGGCCCGCGCGCTGCTCACGGCCGAGCGCACCGCTCTGAACTTCCTGGCCCACCTCTCCGGCGTGGCCACGATGGCTGCGCGCGCCGCCCGTGCGGTGCAGGGCACCGGCGCGCAGGTGCTCGACACGCGCAAGACGACTCCTGGGCTGCGCGCGCTGGAGAAGGCGGCGGTGGCGGCCGGCGGCGCGGGCAACCACCGCGCGGGGCTGTACGACGCCATCCTCATCAAGGAGAACCACATCGCCGCGGCGGGCGGGATCGCCCAGGCGGTCGCCCGCACACGCGAGGCGGCTCCCGAGCTGGCGGGAACGCTTGAGGTCGAGGTGCGCGACCCGCAGGAGATCGAGCAGGCGCTCGCCGCCGGTGCTCGGCGGTTGCTGCTCGACAACATGGATGATGCCCAACTGCGCGCGGCGGTGGCCCAGGTGGCGGGGCGAGCGCAGTTGGAGGCCAGCGGCGGCGTGACGCTCGACACGCTCCGGGCGCGTGCGGAGACGGGGGTAGAATGGGTGTCGATGGGCGCGCTGACACATTCGGCGCCCGCCCTCGACCTCTCCCTCATCCTGGAGGCCCTGCCATGACGCTCTCCCCGGCCCACACCTCGAACGGTCCTCAGATCGCGTAGGAACGGCGCGATGAACCCGCCCATTGGCCCCACGACGCTGCCGATGGCTCCCACCCGAGCGCCGGCCGCCGCGCTCTCACCCGCGGAGATCGCGGGAATGCAGGAGGAGGTGCGGGCGCTTGCCGCCGAGCGCGGCGCGGTGATCCTCGCCCACAACTACCAGGTGCCGGAGGTGCAGGACGTCGCCGACTACGTCGGCGACTCGCTCGGCCTCTCGCGCAAGGCGGCGGCCGCCGAGGGCGAGACGATCGTGTTCTGCGGCGTGCACTTCATGGCCGAGACCGCCTCGATCCTGTGCCCGCAGAAGACGGTGCTAATCCCCGACCTCGACGCTGGCTGCTCGCTCGCCGCATCGATCGACGCCGACCAGCTCGCGGACTGGCGCGCCGAGTATCCCAACGGCGTCGTCGTGATGTACGTGAACACGACCGCCGAGGTCAAGGCGCTCACCGACTATTGCTGCACATCAGCCAACGCGGTCGACGTCGTCCGCCACATCTACGAGACACACGGGCAGGACACCGAGATCCTGTTCGGCCCGGACATGTGGCTGGGCGCGTACGTCGAGCAGGAGCTGGGCCGCAAGATGCACGTGTGGGACGGCGAGTGCCACGTACACGCCGGCATCCGCCCGGAGGACATCGAACGGACCCGCGCCGAACATCCTGGCGCCGACTTTCTGATCCACCCCGAGTGCGGGTGCTCGACCAGCGTGATGGAGTACGTGGCCGCGGGCGACATCTCGGCCGAGGGCGTGCACATGCTCTCAACCGGCGGGATGCTGAGGTACGCGCAGGAGGCAGAGCGCGAGTGGGGTGCACAGGCAGAGCGCGAGCCTGGCGCAGACGCCGCGCACGAGTCCGCTGACGCGCCAAAGACCAAACCTCGCGAGGCCGTGGTAGCGACCGAGATCGGCATGCTCTACCCGCTGCAGATGGCCGCCCCCGACATCGACTTCATCCCCGCCAACCCAGAGGCGAGCTGCAAGTACATGAAGATGATCACCCTCCCCAAGCTACGCGACGCGCTGCGCGAGGAGAAGTACGAGGTGCGGGTGCCCGAGGACATCGCCCTGAGAGCAAAAATCCCGATCGACCGGATGGTCGCGATCGGCTGAGGCGCCTGCTTGCGAACCCCGGCAGGCCGCGGCGGGGCGCTCGCCTAGTGTCATGAGTCAGAAATTCGCTGGCGTTCCCGGCGCCTGAACGCGCCTGACGCCCGCCGGCATCGGCCATGTGCCACCGGCACACTCACCGACACCGTCGAACGCCAGACCACGTCCATCCATCCGGCAAACACCGACCGAATTTCTGACTCAGGACACTAGAACTCGTCGGCGCTGTGCGGGCCAACGCAGGCCACGGCGAGCCTGTCGGCGATTCCGTTTGCGACCTCGCGCACCTCGTCGTAGGTGACGGCATCGAGCGCCGTGATCGCCGCGTCGGGGTCGATCTCCTCGCGGTAGACGATCTTCTGCTGGGCGCCATGGCGGGCGACGGCGTTGGTGTTCTCGAACGCCAGCACCAGACGGCCGGCGGCGTAGGCGCGTGCCCGCTCCACCTCCTCCTCCTTGGGTCCGTCCTCTCGCAGTTCGTCGACGATCCCGCGCATGCGGGTGTAGGCCTCGATGCACTTGGCCGACTCCAGGCCGGCGCCCAGCTGCAGAATGGGGATGTCGGCGAAGGAGTGGGCGAGCGCGTAGACCGAGTAGGCGAGCCCTCGCTTCTCGCGGATCTCCTCGAACAGCCGCGAGCCCATCGACCCGCCGAGCAGCGTCGAGTAGATAGCGAGCGCCGCGCGTTCGCGTACGCTGGTGGTGGAGATGTCCGGGCGGTAGATCATCCGCAGGTGTGACTGGTTGGTGTCGCGTGCCTCGACCAGCTTCTGCGGGCTGATGTCCGGTGCGGGGGCGTAGGGCTCAGGCTCGGACAGGGCGGGGAACCGCGAGAAGCGCTCGATCAGCTCCTCCTCGGCCGGCAGGTGATCGAGGTTGCCGGCGAGGAAGGCGCCGCCGCTCGCTCCGGCCCAGCGGCGCTCGCGGAAGGCGACGATCCCCTCGCGGGTGAAGCTCCTGAGGTTCTCCTCCGGGCCGAGCACCGTGCGACCGAGCGGGTGCTCGCCGAAGGCCGCCCGGTCGATGAGGTACTCGGCGACCATCGATGGCTGGTCATAAGCGCGGTTGATCTCCTGGATCACGACCCCCCGCTCGCGGTCGAGCGCCTCAGCGTCCAGCTGCGGCCGTCCGACGAAGTCTGTGAGCAGATCGATCGCCTGCGCTGCGCTCTCCGCGCGAACCGTTATGTGGAAGGCCACCAGGTCGTGGCTGGTATACGCATTGAGCAAGCCCCCCAGACCCTCGGCCGTCTCGTTGACGTCCTTGTATGTCGGGTACTTCTCCCCACCCTTGAACACAAGATGCTCGAGAAAGTGGGCCATCCCGTTCTCCTGTGGCAGCTCGTTCCGCGCGCCCGCGTCAAACGCCACCAGCACCGTCAGCGCGCGTGTGCCCGGCAGCGAGATCCGGTGCACGGGCAGGCCATTAGCCTGGACGGTGGATGTCTGAATAGTCGCCATCGGCGCCCACGATAGCCACAGATGCGGGCTGAGGGCCTCCGCCGGCGCGAACCCTGAGGGCGTCGTGCCTCGACTAGGCTTGCCTTGAGCCCATGTCTCCCTCTCGACGACAGCCATTGACGGCCGTGCTCGCGGCGCTGCTCCCGATCCTGCTCGTGGTGGGCGTCTGGCTGGGTGGCCATCCGGAAGACCTGCCCGGGTTCGTGCGCAACGCGTTCGTGGTCGACCACCAGACGCGGGTCGTCGACGAAGCGATCGACAGGATCGCGAGCGACTACTACCGGTCGATTCCCAAGAGCCGGCTGACGAACGCGTCGATCGCCGGCGTGGTGGCGAGCCTCGGCGACCGCTTCTCCCACTATTTGACCGCGAAGGAATTCCGCGAATTCAACGCGCCGCCGAGCTTCACCGGCATCGGCGTCGCCGTCGGTCCCGAACGCCGGGGGCTTGAGATCGCGCGCGTGTTCGACTCCTCCCCGGCGGCGCGCGCAGGGCTGAAAGAGGGCGATCTGATCGTGGCCGTCAACGGACGTAAGCTCGCCGGTCTGTCCGCGGAAGCGGCGGTTGCGCTAATCAAGGGGCTGCCCGGCACTGACGTCGAGCTGGGGGTCGAAGAACAGGGCCGGCCGCATGCGAAGCACAGGGTCACGCGTACGGTAAAGATCACGCGCGCGACGATCTCCGAGCCCGTCGTCGCCTCCGTCACGCGGACCGTTCACGGCGTCAAGCTCGGCGTGATAGCGCTCGCCACGTTCAGCCCCGGCGCGCACGACGAAGTGCGCGAAGCTGTCGAACACGAGCTGCATCGCACGGGCGCGCACGGGATCGTGCTCGACCTGCGCGCCAATGGCGGCGGCCTGGTGGAGGAGGCGCAGCTAGTCGCGAGCATCTTCATCGCCAAGGGCACGATCGTCACCACGCGTGGGCGCACGCAGCCTTCGCAGACGCTCATCGCCCTCGGCGGGGCCATCCCCTCCTCGATTCCCATAGTGGTGCTCGTCGACTCCAACACAGCTTCCTCCGCGGAGATCGTCACGGCGGCGCTGCAGGACCATCACCGGGCTATGGTGGTGGGCACCCACACGTTCGGCAAGGGCGTCTTCCAGGAGGAGGAGCAGCTCTCAAACGGCGGCGCGTTGGACATCACGGTCGGCGAGTACTTCACCCCCGACGGGCGCAACCTCGGCGGTGGCGGCATCAAGCAGGGCGCGGGCGTCACGCCCGAAGTGTCTGTGCCCCACGGCGTTGACACCCAGCACGGCCTGGATGTGGCACTGAACACGCTGGCTGCGAAAGTCAAGTGAGTCACCCTCGGGACCATCTTGGCCGCGCGGATCGAGCGCGCGGCCGGGGTAAGGCGCGGCGGCCGGCGGTAAGGCGGGCGGCGGGGGCCGTGCCGCGCGTGTGGTGTGGCCGCCTGAGCGTCGGCAGGACGTGGCGCGCGAGGTGATCGAGCAGCTGATGCTCGATCGCGGGCTTGAACGTAAGTTCGACCCGGCCGTTGAGCGCGAGGCGCGTCTGGCCCGCGATCGGGGGCTTGATGTCGCAGCGGAGGAAGTGGCCGCCGGGCGCAGGCGCGACCTGCGCGAGCTGCCGACGTTCACGATCGACCCGATCACCGCAAAGGACTTCGACGACGCGATCTCCACCGAGCGCATGGAGGGTGGGGGCGTGCGCGTGTGGGTGCACATCGCCGATGTCGCCGCCCACGTGCCCTACGGTTCGCTCGTGGACGTCGAGGCGCGCGAGCGCGGCACGAGCGTGTACGTGCCTGGCGCGGTCGAGCCGATGCTGCCCGAGGCGCTCTCTAACGACGCCTGCTCGCTCGTTCCCGGCGCTGACCGGCCGGCGGTCACGGTGGAGCTGGAGCTGCACGGCGCGCGCGTCGGAAAGACCGCGTTCCACCGTTCGCTGATCCGCTCTGACGAGCGTCTGAGCTACGAGCGCGTGGATGACATCTTCGCGGGCCGCGAGCGGGCGGCCGAGCCATGGGGGACGCCGCTGCAGGCTGCGCGCGAGGCCGCGATTGCGCTTGGGGAGGCTCGGTTGGGACATGGCGGCGCGCTCACGCTTGACTCGCCCGAGCCGGAGTTTGTGTTCGACGCCAGGGGAAACGTCGACGAGGTCCTCATACGCGTGCAGACCGAATCCCACCGGTTGATCGAGCACTTGATGATCGCCGCCAACGAAGCCGTCGCGCGGCTGTTGTCAGAGCGCAGCGTGCCGTGTCTCTACCGCGTGCACGAGCGCCCGGAGCCAGAGCGCGTTCGGCGTCTGGTCGACCAGCTCGCCTCCCTGGCTGTGCCCACCCCGCCGCTGCCCGAGAGCATGTCCCCGACGCAGGCGGCCGAGCTGATGGGGGAGATCTCAAGGCGCGTCGAGCGGCACGTAAGAGCGGCCGCCGCGAAGGCACGGGCGGGAGACGCCTCGGTTGGGCCCTCAGGCGGGAGGGCGGCGCTGACCTCGCTCGTGCTGCGCACGCTCAAGCAGGCGTTCTACTCGCCCAAGAACATTGGCCACGCCGGGCTCTCCTCGACGCACTACTGCCACTTCACCTCGCCGATCCGCCGCTACCCTGACCTCGTCTGTCACCGCGCGCTGCTCTCGGCGGTTGGCGGTGGGGAGAGCGCTCCCCGTGCGGGAGAACTGGGCGAGCTCGGGGAGTGGGCCTCCGAGCGCGAGCGTTTCGCGATGAGCATCGAGCGCGACGCCGACGACGTGGCGCGATGCTTCGCCCTGGAGCGGGCGCTGTATGACGGCGGCTCCGAGCAGACGTTCCACGGAGAGGTGGTCGGGCTGATCTCAGCGGGCGCGTTCGTCGCGTTCGGCGGCCCGCACGCGGAGGGACCGAACGCGGGGGCACCGGACGCGGGGGCACCGAACGCGGGGGCACGAGAGGTGGACACTCAAGAGGCGCGCACAGAACCGCCGGAGGTGCAGGAGGGGATGCCGACCTACGAAGGGATGCTGCCGGTTCGGCGCATGCGCGTCGTATCAGGAGAGAGCGAGTGGTGGGAGATCAACGAGCAGGGCACGATCCTCCACGGCGAGCGCACCGGCGCGACGTTACGTCTCGGTGATGCGATCGAGGTGCGCGTGGCGCGCATCGATGCCGTCCGCGGGCGCGTGGACCTGATTCCGGCCGTGCAGGAGACGCCGGCCGGCTAGGCTCGCATAGAGATGGCGAAGGGCAAGGGCAAGCGCAAGATCGGCGCGGGCGACGTGGCGTCCAACCGCTACGCCGCCCACCGCTACGAGCTGATCGAGCGGCTGGAGTGCGGGATCGTGCTGGAGGGCACCGAGGTCAAGGCGCTGCGCGAGTCAGGCGCCCAGCTGAAGGACGGCTACGCGGCGTGAGCAACGACGAGCTGTGGCTGCACTCCATCCACATCCCCCCCTACGCTCCCGCGGCGCGCGAGAACCATGAACCCGAGCGCGCGCGCAAGCTGCTTCTGCACCGGCGCGAGCTGGACCGCATCGCGGGGCGCGCGTCCGAGCGCGGGCTGACGCTCGTGCCGACGCGTATCTACTTCTCCGGCGCGCACGCCAAGGTCGAGATCGCGCTCGCCCGCGGCAAGGATCTCTACGACAAGCGCCAGTCGCTGCGCGAGAAGGACACCAAGCGGGACATGGAACGCGGGATACGCGAAGCCAGGCGCTAGGGCTCGTCCGCCTCTGAGTGCGCGGTTGGCCCTAGAGGTGGCGGAAGCTGTGGCCGGCGGAGGAGAGGATGTGCGTCTCGTACATCCCGAACGCGAGCGCGACGATCAGGCCGATGTAGACCGCCGCCGACGAGCAGCCGGTTGCGCGGCGAGACGCGGTAGTAGGCCGCCTGCTCGAGTGAGCGCGTCTTGCGCGCCTGCCAGCGGCGCTAGACCTCCATCCCGCCGAAGAAGACGATGATCAGGAGGATGAAGTTGGGGAAGACGAACAGCATCGCGACGACGGCGCCGAAGCCGACGAACCACATCCACGGAGCCATCGCCGCCATCGCGCGGCCGCCGTCGAGCGGGACGACGGGGAGCAGGTTGAAGAGATTGAGGAAGAAGCCGATGTAGGCCGAGCGCGAGCAGCATGTCGCTGCCGGTGAGCTCGGCGATCACCGGCGACGACCGCCGCCCCGAGGCTGCCGAGGACCGGGCCGGCCAGGCCGACGCGCGCCTCGGCGAGCGCGTTCTCGCCGAGCGACTTCGCCATGACCACCGCTCCCAGGAATGGCACGAACATCGGTGCGCTCGCCTTGATCGCCCTCGCGGCGCAGCTGGATCACGTGGCCCATCTCGTGGACGAACAGCAGCACCACGAACCCCAACGCGAACGTCCAGCCCCAGAACAGCGAGTACGCGGCCACGGACACGAGCGCGGTCCCGGCCGTGGTGAGCAGCTTGGCCTTGGGCAGCAGCAGCAGCACGCCTTTGATCGGCGGCCCAGAACTTCGCGCCCAGGGCCACGATCGCCGCGAGTGCGCTGCCGATCCGCTTGCGCAGGTTGCTGGCCGATCTTCGAACGGCGGGGGCCGCCCCGCGGGGCGACTCGCCGAACGGGTTCTCGCCGGTGGGCGCGGCCGGCGACGCGGGCGGCCCAGAGGTCGCCGACGTGGGCAGGGAGATCTCGCTGCCGTCCATAGCTCCATTGTGGCAGCATCGATAAGGGTTGCCTAGCGGCTGCATCTGGAGGAGTCTGGTGCAGCGAACATGCGCGTAGGGACCTTCGAGGCGACCTGCGACGGTGACGGCAGCCGTGCGCAGAATCTGGCCAGGTCTTTTTTTCGGAAAGTGCGGCAAGTTGCTGGCAGGGGGGTTGCAATCGCCTGGGGAGGGAGCTACTTTGAATCCAGACGCGGGACCGAGCCGCAAAGAGCGAGGCCATCGAGGTGTGAGGCCGCGCCGCCCAAACTGAAAGGCTTTCGGGCCGGAAGGAGCGGGTTCCTCAAGCGGCTTGGAACCGCGTCGTTTTTTTAATCTCTCCCCTCCCCAATCAAGCTACACTGGAGGGGCAACGAACATCCCCGGGGACGACAGGCTTCGACGTGGTCGGCTCGTGGGGGTGGTGGCGAGTCGAGGTCCCGGGCGGCCTCGTAAAACACCCGGGAAAACAATAAGTGCGGACTCTCACGAGTACGCCCTCGCCGCTTAGTCAATAGCTAAGCCGTGAGGTCTCGGGCCCCGCTCGCCTGTGGCGGGGAAGGCCGGGATCAGAAAGCAGGCTCACCCGGTGCGGTCCGCCTCTGCCAAGCCGGGGAAGCTCAAGGAGGCTGGTCCCCCGCAACCCCGCCGGCGAGGCGAGCGGAGGATGAGATCAGAGCGCCGGCTACGCTCGTAGAAGCCATCCTCGCGCGACCACGGACGTGGGTTCAATTCCCACCGTCTCCATAAAGTGATCATTTGCACATTTGCAGGGACTTTATAAAGCCCGCCGGGAACAATTACATGATCGACCAGCGGACGGCGGGCCTATTGCGCGTGTGTCCGCCGCCGCGAACGGGCTCGATCTACAGCTGAACTCCGAATTGATGTCTGAGTCCGGGGTCCCGCTACAGCGATGAGGACCTCGACATCATCCCCGCCGCGGCCATAGCCGCAGATCAGCGCGAAACCCTGTCAGGGAACCTGAGACTGTCAATCGGATGGTCGGTCGATCGGGGAGATGAGCGCACTGAAACGGCGTAGGCCGCGCGGCTCATCGCGCAGATCTCGGACAAACAGCTCGCGAGCGGCGTCGTTGACGTCATCGTAATCCCGCAACGTCAAGGTCCGCAGAAAGTGGCGGACCGAGGCGTAGGCGCACATTGCTTCAGCATCGATGATCCAACCGTCGACCGAGCCAGCGACGAAGCACGACTGCTGTGCGTATGCCGCTTCTGTTGTCTCGTAGACCTCATCTGAGGTGTCAGCGGACAACTCGTCGAACGGGCCGGATTCGGGTCCCCATGCGTCGCACCATGAACCGAGCGTATAGCCGAAACAGCGATCTTCGGCAAAGGCGCTGTCTGAGAACCCCGCCTCGAACACTTCCCCACTGTCGACTGCCCATACGTCTGCGCGATCCGGAGACATCAGTGCCCTATCGAGGCTGACCGCCTCTTCCAAGCCTCCATGCCAGGCCCGCCACAGCAGCAGCGCGGGAGCCTCGGCCTGCACGAAGACGGTGAAGTCGGGCTCACGATCGGACGTGTAGTCAGTTCCTCCTGTGCGCATCGCCTCCGCGATCTTTGCTTGGAGCGCCGATAGGCGGTCGGTCGAGCAGAACTCTCGGTCGAACCATGCTTTGACGTGCTTGTTGGCAAACGACAAATACGTCGGAAGTCCAAGATCTCGTGCATATGCCGCAAAGCGGCGCGCGATGCCTTTACGGCGTGCATCTGGTCGAATCCAGAAGGACTTGAGCACGAGTATCCAGGGGCAAGATTCGTCATCGGGCCAGAAGTAGGCGGGGCCTGCGGCGGCGGCCCCATAGCGGTACCCCTCATCGCCAAGGGCGTATTCCGAATGTCGGTATCCAATCCGCAATGCGCAAGAGCCCAGTACGTGCCCGGGCGGTGCGACCGCGTTGAGCACGACTAGCCCAGGCTCGTGAACGAACCGCTTCATGCCCACTCGTTCCCGGCGGGATCTCCGCCCATAGTTCCACGGGAACCAACGGTCGCCCTCAACGCAGCGGATCAGTTCGAAGTCCATCCTAGGATTCTCTCTACTGGTCGGCATCCGCGCGGTCTCCTGATCGCGGCTGTGCTCGCCTTACATCTCTGCGTGCCTACGCCAAGCTCAACGGCTGTGCCCGCACGGTCACGGGGTTTGCGCAACGTACGGTCCTCTCCACCACCGTCTCCACTGACACGAAAGGGCGAAGTAGCGCGCATTTGCCCCCCTGCAGGGATTCTCCACCGACACAGATTGCAGATCGCGGGCGTCCCCCAACGCCCGCGATCACCCCCCAAGTCTTTGCTGTCGCTACCGCATACGCGGGTCGATGAAGACGTCGTCGACCCGCGCAGACCCGGTCGTCGCAGTGAAACGAAGCGCCAGCTGCGCGGTGCCGTTGGATGACAGCGCGCCAGCCACGGCCGCGCCTGTGGGCATGCTCGCCGTGGGCTGCCAGCCGGAGCTCAATTTCACGATTCCCACGGGCACAGATACGTTCCCAAGCGGAGTCCAGTAGACCACTTCGGCAAGCACGCTCGCGGTTGGTCCTTCGTTGCGTGCAAAGAACCTGAAGGACGAATCGCTCGGGGTCACGCATGTGAACGGCGAGCGTGCCGATGCGCCGTAGGGGAGCGCGAGCGACGATGCGCCGACCTTCCCCGTGGCGCCGTACGGCTCGCTTTCGGACGCCTTCTGGGCGCCGTGGATCAGGACCCATCCGGACAGCGTGCCCTCGAAGTCACCCCCCGCCACAAGCTCGTAGAAGTTCGAGTCCCCCCATTTCAGAAACGGCTGACTCAGCGCAGAGCTTGGGCATGTGCCTGCGGATGCTGCTTGTGCGGGAGCGCCGGGCAGGATGGCAAGGGCAATGGCGGCGATGATGATGCTTCCCACACCCAGCAGCAGACGGCGTGGCGTTCTCTTGAACGTGAGTTGAGACGGGTATGAGAACACAAGAGCCTCCATGCGTGGTGTCCCACTGGCGGCCGAGCCATCTCGTGTTCGAGACCTCTGGCTTTGCGTCCCCGCCTCGCGACGAGTTTGCCCTTTCAGTCTTGGTCTACATCGATCAGGCCGACAGCATGAAGCACAGATCGCCCTTTGTGGGAGCGAGTGGACATATGTTCGAGTTTCTTGATCAGCCGTGGGGCATCCGCTCGCTGACGCTGCGCATGTCTTAAGTCTCAGCGCCCCGGTGGCGATAGGAGGGTGAGTACGTCTATGTCCTCCCACGCCATCACAGAGGCCGAACGTACGCGGATGTCGTTCGCGCGTGAAGAGCAGCAAATGCCCTTCACTGAGCGCCGGGGGGAGCTGATCGTCGGTGCCGGCTTCATCGTCGTGGCTGTCGCGCTTGCTGTGATCGGTGGCGTGGATGAGAGTTTTTCGCTGCCGATCGCCGCGCTGTATGTGCTGGGCATCGCGGTGGCCCGTCATGTGCGGTTTAGTGTCGGCACGGGCTTTGCGGTGCCGACGCAGGCCGTGTTCGTGCCAATGCTGTTCGCTGTGCCGGTTGCGATCGTGCCGCTCCTGGTGGCGCTGGCATTGGCACTCGGAATGGCGCCGATGATCCTGCGCGGACGCGTCTCGCCCAGCCGGATCTTGACGGTGCCCGGCAACAGCTGGTTTGCATTGGGACCCGCGGTCGTGCTGCTGCTCGCGCACGACCGCTATTCGGACGGGCACTGGGGCATCCTGCTGCTTGCGCTGGGTGCGCAGTTCGTCTGCGACTTCGCCGCAAACGCCGTGCGGGAGGGTCTGCTCCACGACATCACGCTGTGGGAGCTAGTCAAAGAGGTCCGGCAGGTTTACGCCATCGACCTGGCGCTTTCCCCACTCGGCCTCGCCGTTGCCTTCGCCGCGTCTTCGGTGCAGAGCCAGTGGTCGGTGCTGTTGATCGCGCCGCTGTTCGGGGTCCTGAGACTGTTCTCGAAAGACCGGCGCGCCCGCATGGAGCAGCTGATCGAGCTCTACGACGCATACAAGGGCACCGCGCTGCTGCTCGGCGACGTGATCGAGGCCGACGACACATATACCGGCGAGCACTGCAAGGGCGTCGTGCGCCTAGCGCTCGATGTCGCCGCGGAGCTGGGGCTGAACGCCGATGAACGGCGTAACGTCGAGTTCGCTGCCCTGCTCCATGACGTCGGCAAGATCGCGGTGCCGAAGGAGATCATCAACAAGCCCGGCAAGCTCGACGACCGCGAGTGGGCGATCATCAAGACGCACACGCTCGAAGGCCAGAAGATGCTCGAGCGGGTCGGTGGCTTCATGCGCGAGGTCGGCGAGATCGTCCGCTCCTCGCATGAGCGCTGGGACGGCAGCGGCTACCCCGACGGTCTCAGCGGTGAGGACATCCCGCTGGAGGCTCGCATCGTCTCGGCCTGCGACGCGTTCAACGCGATGACCACGACCCGCTCTTACCGCCAGGCGATGCCTTTCCGGGCCGCCGTCGCTGAGCTGACCGGCAACGCCGGCGGCCAGTTCGACCCGCGTGTCGTCGAAGTTCTCGTGCGACTGGTTGGTCGGTCAAGCAGTGTCCCTGCCGCTCACGTCGCTGAGGCGATCCCGGCTCCAACGGTCTGGCATGGCCAGGCCGCGTCTATGTGAGACATCGTTGACCGTTCAGGGTGAGGGTCGGCGGAGGGCCTACTCCTCGCGGGGTGTGTACGGCGCGAGCTCGCGGCGGGCGATGCTGAGCTTGTGGACCTCGTCGGGGCCGTCGGCGAGGCGCAGGGTGCGCAGGTGGGCGTAAGCCGAGGCGAGCGTGAAGTCCTCGGAGACCCCGCCGCCGCCGTGCACCTGGATCGCACGGTCGAGGACCTTCAGCGCGACGTTCGGTGCGGCGACCTTGATCGCGGAGATCTCGGTGCGGGCGTGGCGGTTGCCGACGGTGTCCATCAGCCACGCGGCCTTCAGCGTCAGCAGGCGGGCCATCTCGATTTCGATGCGCGACTCGGCGATCCAGTCCAGCACGTTGCCGCGCGTGGCGACCGGCGCTCCGAACGTGACGCGCGAGACGGCGCGCTTGCACATCGCCTCCAGCGCTCGCTCGGCCGCGCCGATGGCGCGCATGCAGTGGTGGATGCGGCCCGGGCCCAAGCGCGCCTGGGCGATCATGAAGCCATCGCCCTCGCCCGCGATCAGGTTGGACGCGGGCACGCGCACGTCGGAGAAGTCCACTTCCGCGTGACCCTCCTGGTCGTTGTAGCCGAACACCATCAGGTCGCGCACGATCGTCACGCCCGGAGTGTCGATCGGCACGAGGATCTGGCTCTGCTGCTTGTGGATCGGCCCGTCGGTCTGCGTCTTGCCCATCACGATCATGATCCGGCAGTGGGGGTGCATGGCGTTGGAGGTCCACCACTTGCGCCCGTTCAGCACGTACTCGTCGCCGTCGCGCTCGATACGCATCTGGATGTTGGTCGCGTCCGAGGAGGCGACATCGGGCTCGGTCATCGCGAACGCCGAACGGATCTCGCCGTCGAGCAGGGGCAGAAGCCAGCGCTCCTTCTGCTCGTCGGTGGCGAAGTGGAACAGCACCTCCATGTTGCCGGTGTCCGGCGCCGAGCAGTTGCACGCCTCCGAGGCGATGTAAGAGCGCCCGAGGATCTCCGCGAGCGGCGCGTAATCGCTGTTCGACAGCCCCGCCCCGAGGGAGTGGTCGGGGAGAAACATGTTCCACAGCCCGGCCTCGCGCGCGCGTGTCTTGAGCTCCTCCATGATCTGCGGTTGGTGGTGGGGGTCCCCGGAGTCGTGCAGCTGGCGCTCGTAGACCGCCTCCGCCGGGTAGACGTGTTCGTCCATGAACGCGGTGAGACGCTCCTTGAAGTCTTGGCAGCGCTCGCTTGGCTGGAAGTCCATCGGGTCTCCTCCCCTGGTGGCAGTGGGATTAGGATCATCGCTGATGAGCCAAGAAGGCGCCCTGGCCGCACGGCCAGCTGACGGGAGACGATGCCTGGCTGTCTGGCCAGCTGACGGGAGACAATGCCTGGCTGTCTGGCCAGCTGGCGGAGTGGCGATGCGCTGCAAGCCGCCGACCGACCGCGCGCTTGAGCTTGAACCCGTCTGCCGGGAGGGATATGGTTGTCCTAGAAATAGCCGCTAGTTCCCCAGCGTGGGCCGTCGGGGATCTCGATGTCGCCGGACCGGTATGGATCCGGAGCTACCCGGGTCGAAGCGGAGCTTGTCCATCAACAGAGGAGAGAACTGATGCGCAGAGCATCCACCTGTCTGGCCTTGATTGGCCTTGCCGTCCTTGGCCTGTCGGCCACGGCGTTGGCGGCGCCGACGGTCACATTGAAGGCAGCGGCCGTCCCCATTCCCATCAATCTGGCCAATCCCGGCGGCCGGACCTACCCGGGGACCGGCAACATACTCGGCGCGGGGACCGCCTTGGAAACCGAATTCCTGATCAGCGGGACCGAATACGGCGGCGGCCCACCGCCGCTGCGCGAGGTCAAGTTCTTCGCGCCTGCCGGCTCGAAGCTGCACACGCAGGGCTTTACCACATGCTCGGCCACCACGCTCGAACACTCCGGACCGGGAGCGTGCTCGAAGAAGTCGTACGCTAGCCCCCTTGGCGAAGCGAACGGCTACGTGAGCTTTGGCACCGAACGAGTCCACGAGAAGGTGACGGTGCAGGGCTTCTTCGTCTCAGGCGGGCTCGCCTTCTATGCCAACGGCAATAGCCCGGTCTCGATCGAAATCGTGTCGAAAGGGAGCGTCACCTACTCCGGCGGCGCCCCGGTGTTCACGGCCGAAGTGCCGCTGATCCCATCGGTGCCCGGAGCACTCGACGCGTCGGCGACCCAGATCAAGGTCAAGGTCGGCGCCGCGTACAAGAAGGGCAAAAAGCTCATCTCCTACGCCACCGTGCCGAAGAAGTGCCCGAAGGGCGGCTTCCCAGTCAGGGCAGAACTGAAATTCGGCGCCGGGGAATCGCCTGCTGAATGGGTCACATCCATGGCCTCCTACAAGGCGCCGTGCCCCAAGAAGTAGTGGCAGACGACAGAGCGGTGGGCTGACGCGTTCTCGGAGCGTGTAAGCCCAGCCGGAGCACAAGCGAGACGGGCGGCCCCATCACAATGGGGTCGCCCGCCGCGCTGTTGAACCGCAAGGAAGGATCGGGTTGAGGACGCAGCAGACCGTCGGGTGGAGGAGAGGCGCGGCCGGGATAGTCGGCGCCGTCTGCGTGGCCGCGCTGGTGGCGGTCGTGCTGCTGGCCACCTCAGCCGGCGGCTCGAGCGGTGGCTATACGGTCCGCGCGATCTTCGACGACGCAGCCAACATCATCACCGGCGAGAACGTGATGATCGACGGCGTAAAGGTCGGGACCGTTGGGTCGGTTACCCCTACGCCCCAGCAGAAGGCCGCGGTCGTGCTGAACATCGACAACCCCGGTTTCCAGGACTTTCGCGACGACGCCAGCTGCACGATCCGCCCCCAGGCGCTGATCGGCGAGAAGTTCGTCGACTGCCTCCCCACCCAGCAACGTGCCGAAGGCACGCCCCTGCCGCCGCCGCTGAAGCAGGTGCCCAGCGGGCAGGAAGGGGCGGGGCAGTGGCTGCTGCCGGTGACGAACACATCGAGCCCGGTCGACCCCGATCTGCTCAATGACATCAATCGGCTGCCCGTGCGCCAGCGGTTTACGATCATCATCAACGAGCTCGGCGCCGGTCTCGCCGGGCGCGGGAGCGACCTGAACGCGGTCATCCGTCGCGCGGACCCGGCACTGCGGGAACTCGACAGGGTGCTCGCCATCCTCGCCGGCGAGAACCGTGAGCTGGCCAAACTGGCAGTCGATTCCGATCGCGCGCTTGCCCCGATCGCCGCCGTCCGCGGTCGGTTCGCCGACTTCATTGTGCAGAGCGACACGGTCGCTAGGGCGACGGCCAATCACCGCGGCGCGCTCGCGCGTAACTTCGCCGACTTCCCACCGTTCCTGGAACAGCTGGGACCGGCGATGGAACGTCTCGGCCGCTTCGCCGATCAGACGACGCCGACGTTCACAGACCTCAAAGTCGCGGCGCCGGGGATCAATCAGACGTTCACACACCTGGCGCCATTTGCGAACAGCTCGACCGCGTTCTTTACAAGCCTCGGCAAGACCGCGCAGACCTCTGGACCGGCGCTCGCGTCGCTGCAGCCGCTGCTCGCCCGCGTGCGGTCGCTGGGCAGTGCGGCCAAGCCATTCACGGGCAACCTCTCCGAACTGTTCACGAGCCTGCGCGACACCGGTGGGCTGGAGCGCCTGCTCGATTTCATCTTCCTCGGCGCGGGCTCGACCAACGGCTACGACGCGCTCGGTCACTTCCTGCGCGCCGAAGTGGTCGCCAACCTCTGCCTGACCTACGCGATCGCTCCGAGCTCCGGGTGCAGCGCTAGGCTCTTCAGCACGCCGGGCTCAACGGCGAAGGTAGCAGCCGTCGGGCACCCCAGCACCACCAGCCTGGTGATGGAGCGGACGCTCGCGGTCCTCAAAGGTGCGACGCCGGCGCAGGCGATAGCGAAATACCCGGGCTCGACCTCGACCGCGAGTGCGCTCGCAGGCTTGAGCGGTACAGGCGAAGGCGCAGCAAGTGCCCAGCCGGTAGGCGGCTCGAGCGCGGGCACGACCTACTACAAGCCCTCGGCGGAAGGCTCCGGCGCGGGCGGCATGCTGCTCAACTACCTCCTCGGTAACTGAAGTGAGCGACGCGATGAGCCAGCAACAACGACCGATGCGATGACCCCACGACCACGACTCATCCGCCTGCTCCTCGGAAGCCTGACCGTGCTCAGGCTAGCCGTGCTCAGGCTAGCCGTGCTCGCGCTGGCCGTGCTCGCGCTAGCCGTGCTCGTGGTGGCCGTGCCCGCGAGGAGTTTCGCGGCCGAACAGAGCACCACGACGTCAGCGAGTCCGCCGACCGAAACGACATCCTCCACCGCTGCCACACCCGAAGTCCCTGCCACCACGACACCGGCACCGCTAAGCTCGAGGACCGAATCCACTCCGGCACCGGCGCCCTCCACCGCGGGTGCGCCGGGCGAAGCGACGCCGCAGGTGCAGGCCCAGCACGCGCAGGGGACCACATCCGGTGGCCCGGCCGGCACGGGTCATGCGCATGGGAGAGCAAACGGCGGCGCCGCCGGCAACGAACAGGCCGAATCGACCGGGGGCTCCTCCTCTGAAGGCGTGCGGGCCAAGCATCGCGCGCCGACTCCCTCAGCCCTCACCCCAGTACTGCCGCTCGCGCTCTCCTCATCGATCGCGGGCGTGCCGAGCTTCTTCATCGAAAGCTTTCGCATCCCGCCGTTCCTGCTGCCGATCTACCAGGCGGCCGGCACTGCATACGGGATTCCGTGGCAGGTGCTCGCGGCGATCAACGAGGTGGAGACCGACTACGGCCGGGACCTGAGCGTCTCAAGCGCCGGCGCGGAGGGCTGGATGCAGTTCCTGCCCGCGGAGTGGGTGCAGTACGGGGTGGACGCCAACGGGGACGGTTTCAAGGATCCGTACAACCCCTCTGATGCGATCTTCGCCGCCGCCCGCTACCTGAGGGCTGCCGGCGGCCAGCAGAATATCCGCCAAGCGGTCTACTCGTATAACCACTCCCAAGCGTACGTCGACTCGGTCATGCTGCGCGCCCAGCTGCTCGGCGGCACACCCTCAGAACTGCTCGGGGCGATCACCGGGCTCACCGAGGCGCACTTCCCGGTGCACGCCGCTGCGCACTTCAGCGACGGCTTCCCAGTCGTCCCGGCGAGCGGATCCAGCACGTCGAAGACGCTGGTTGGCACGACCATCGACTCGCAGGTCGGGGCATCCGTGATCGCCGTCCAGGATGGGGAGATCGTGCAGATCGGGCGTTCGCCCACGCTCGGACGGTTCATCAGGCTCAGGGACGCGTTCGGCAATACCTACACCTACGCCGATCTCGGCAACATCGCCTCGGTGTATCCGGTGATCGAGCCGCACCTCCACACGACAGTCAGCGGACGGATCTCGCAGCTCAGCACAGCCGAACCTGCACCGAGTGGTCCTGCGACGGCGGGTACGCAGCCGCGCTCGCCGGTCTCCGAAGGCGCGACCGTCTCGGGGCTTGCGCTGGGGTCGGCAGCCGGTCTGGAATCGGTTCCGAGCGCGCCCGCACCGACCCCGGCGGCGCCGCCTGCGATCGCCCCTTCCACCCAGTCGAAGGTGAAAGTCTTCCGCGAAGGCCCCAATGACGTCTACCTGCACCCGCTGCGCACCGGGGTTCAGGTGATAGCCGGGACCGTTCTCGGCCACATCGGAGCTGCCGTGCGCGCCGGAGCCCTCGGCGGTGAAGCGCAGCCGCACATCCTCTTCCAGATCCGTCCATCTGGCGTGGGCGCGCCGCTGATCGACCCGAAGCCCATCCTCGACGGCTGGGTGGCGCTGGAGAACACTTCGATCTTCAGGGCCAAAGGCGAGAATCCCTTCCTTCAGAGCGCCCCGACGATCGGCCAGGTGCTGCTCGAGTCCAAGCAGCAGCTCGAGCCGCAGGTGCTGCACGACGGCGGCATCCATCTCGCTCGATGCGGACGCCAAGATGTCCAGGCCGGCAGGGTCGACAAGCGTGTGCTGGCGATGCTCGAGTTCCTGTCTGTGTCAGGGCTGAAGCCGACAGTGTCGGGGCTTGAGTGCGCTGGCGCGACCGCCGCCGCGCTGGCCGCCAACACGCTGACGAGTGCGAGCAGCGATGCCGTGAACATAACGGCCGTCAACGGCATTCCGATTGCTGGACACCAGGGTCAGGGTTCGATCGCCGATATCACCGTGCGCAAGCTCCTGACGCTGCAGGGTCTCACCAGGCCGCGCCGGGTCGTGAGCCTGTTGAACTACCCGGGGGTGTCATTCGCGGTTGCCAGCCCGAGCGCTCGCACCGCGATCCGCGTTGCCTTCAGCGCGCCGAGCACCCGGGCCGCGCACGCCGCCGGCGTGTTCGACTCGGCGCTTACGCCGAACGAGTGGATCAAGCTGATCGCGCGCCTGGGTGAGATCCCTGACCCGACGGTGGCCAGCGGGCCCTCGGCGGCCGCAATCCCCGACCATACGAGCCATGGTTAGCCCCGCGCGTGTGCTTGCCGCTGGGGCGCTGGGCATCGTGGTGCTGCTCGTCGCCTACATCGTGTTCGCCGGCGGCGGCGGAGCCGACTACCAGCTCGTCTTCGCCGAAGCCGACCAGCTTGTGCGGGGCGATCAGGTACAGGTCGGCGGCGTGCCTGTCGGGACCGTCAAGGACATCGCCCTGACCCCCGACTTCAAGGCCCGCGTCACGATCCACGTCGACTCGTCGCTGACGCCGCTGCACGAAGGGACCACGGCCCAGATCAGGGTGCCGTCGCTGACGAGCGTGGCCAACCGCTACATCGCGCTGACGCCGGCGCCCAACAAGCCCAACCCCGCGCTGGCCGACGGCGCGACGCTGGGGACAACCGCCACGCAGGGGGCCGTGGACCTCGACCAGCTGTTCAACACCCTCAACCCGAAGACGCGCAAGGGGTTGCAGGAGTTCATCCAGGGCACGGGCGAACAGTACGCCGGCACCGGCCATGACTTCACCAAAGACGTCGAACTTTTCGGCCCGTCGCTGGCCGCCACCGACCACTTCTTCTCTGAGCTCGTGCGCGACCAGTCGACGTTCACCAGCTTCCTGGTGGAATCGGCGAAGGCGCTGACGACGATCGCCGCGCGCAAGGAAGATCTGACGGGTCTGATCGAACACGCCGATCAGACCTTCCAGGCGATCGGCTCGCAGCAGTCAAGCCTCGCCCGGGGGCTGCGGGAACTGCCCGTGACGCTGAACCAGGGCAACCGCACGTTCGCCGACCTCCCGGCAACGTTCCACGCGTTCAAAGAACTCGTGGACGTGTCAAAGCCGAACACCAAGACGCTCGCCGGCTTCTTCGCGAAGCTGCACCCGCTGATAAGCGAAGCCACGCCTGTGGTGGGCAACTTCAGCCAGGCGATCTCAAGGCCGGGCACGAACAACGACCTGACAGAAGCGTTCGCCGCGCTGCCCGCGCTCGCGCAGGCGCTGAAGACAGCCTCGCCGAACGGGGTGCAGTCGTTGCGCGAATCGGTGCCGATCACCGCCTTCTTCGGTCCGTACGCCCCCGACCTGGTGGGCACCCTGCGCACCTTCGGACAGACGACCGCCTACTACGACGCCAACGGCCACTACGCGCGTATCAGCCCGGTCGCGCCCGCCTTCAAGCTCGGCGCGAACAACAACCTCACTCCGGCGAGCCCGCAGCAGGGCCTGGAAGGTCTGCAGACCGGGCAGTTGCGCCGCTGTCCGGGCGCGGCGACCCAGCCCGCCGCGGACGGATCCTCGCCGTTCACCGACAACGAACTGCTGAGCTGCGACCCCACGCAGGTGCCCCGATGAATCCACGCCGCCGCGGATCTCTGGCCTCCAACCCGCTGCTGATCGGCGCGGTCACGACGCTGATCGTGGTCGTCGCCGTGTTCCTGTCCTACAACGCGAACAACGGGCTGCCGTTCGTCCCCACGTACGACCTGAAAGTGGTGCTGCCCGAGGCCTCGGGGCTGCAGCGCTCGAACCAGGTACGCATCGCGGGCACACGGGTGGGGATCGTCAACTCGCTCAGTCCCCACCAGGACCCGGCCACTGGACGCCTCACGGCGATCGTCGATCTCAAGCTCGAAAAGGGCGTCGAGCCGCTGCCGGCCGATACGAAGGCGATCGTGCAGTCGGTCTCAGCGATTGGGCTGAAGTACCTGGAACTGGAAAAGGGCTCCTCACAGCAGACGCTGAAGGCGGGGGCAACGATCCCGGTCACCCATACGCGCGAACCGGTGGACATCGTCCAGCTGTTCAACATGTTCGACGAGAAGACGAGGACGGCCATCCAACACAATACGATCGAATTCGGCGATGGTCTCGCGGGGCGTGGCCTGGGGCTCAACAACACCATCGCGGAACTGCGGCCGCTCGTGACGGACGCGATCCCGGTGCTGCGCAACCTCGCCGCGCCGAAGACCGGATTTCGCAATCTGTGGTACGCGCTCGACCGGGTCGCGTCACAGGCCGCGCCGGTGGCCGACACGCAGGCCGCGTTCTTCAGTGAGCTGGACACCTTCTTCACGGCCTGGGCGGGCGTGGCGCCGTCGCTGGAACGGACGATCGAGGGCGGGCCACCGGCGCTCGAACAGGCGACGCACTCGCTCCGGTTCGAGGCGTCCTTCGTGAACAAGAGCGCCGAGTTCATGCGCCTGCTGCGTCCGAGCGCGGCCGTGCTGCGCACCGCGGCTGCGCCGCTCGGCAAAGCCTTCGCTGCAGGCGCGGTGAACCTGCGCGCGGCAACCGCGCTGAACACGCGCGTGGCGGACGCGGCCCAGGCGTTCCAGGCGTTCGCTCAGAACCCCATCGTGAACCTCGGCTTGGAAGACCTCACGCAGACGGCCGAACTCGGTGGTCCACTGCTAGCCGGGATCGCGCCTGAGCAGGCGTACTGCAACTACCTGACGCTGACGCTCAGGAACGTCGCGGGCCTACAGTCGGAGAACATCGGCGTCGGCACGCTCGCGCGCGCCGCAGTTGTGCTCTCGCCGAACGGGCCCAACGCCGAGGGCTTCCCCTCGGCGGTCCCCGCGAACGGACCGTCGATCGAAAAAGACTCGTCAGGCAAGCCCATCGACAACGATCACGTGCACGTGAACCCCTACCCGAATGTCGCCGGCCCGGGCCAGCCGAAGGTGTGCGAAGCAGGCAACGAAATCTACGTGCCTGGCAAAGCCGTGATCGGCAACGTGCCGGCCGCCAACACTACGAGCAACCGCGAACTGACGAGCCGTGAAGATGACGTGTTCGGAAACAAGTACCCGAGCGCGACGCTCAAAGCGCTCGGGCTTGAAAAAAGCGCCCCGGCGCATCGTGTGGCGGCCACGAAGAGAAAGCCCAAGGCGGCGAAGGGGAAGAAGAAATGAGCCGCTTGCGCTGGTGGCGCCGCCACGACGAGATCCCGGTGATCGAGCTGCAGCGGTCCAACCCCGTGCGCTTCGGGATCGTGCTGCTCGTGATCATCGTGATCGCCGTGTACTTCGGCTTCACCAAACACATCCCGTTCAAACACGGCTTTCGCCTGAAGGCGGCGTTCGCCACGGCCGTCAATATCCGCCCCAAGTCGCCGGTGCGCATCGCCGGGGTCGATGTGGGCAAGGTCAGCTCGATCGCACGCGAAGGGAACGTCGGCGTGGTGAGCATGGAAATCGAATCCGTCGGCCTGCCGATCCACTCAGACGCGACGCTGAAGGTCAGGCCGCGGACCTTCCTGGAAGGCAACTGGTTCATCGAACTGCAGCCCGGCAGCCCCTCGACGAAGACGCTTTCCTCGGGTGCGACGATCCCGGTCACCCAGACCTCCGACCCAGTCCAGCTCGACCAGGTGCTGGACGCGTTGAACACCGACACCCGCGCCAACCTGCAGAACTTCCTGCAGGGTTACGGCGACGGGTTGACGCGCAAACCGACTGCCGCCGAAAACTCAGAACAGGACCCCGACGTGCGCGGGTTGAACGCCGCGCAGGCGCTCAACAAGTCCTATCACCGCGGACCCGCGGCGCTGCGCGGCAACGCGGTCATCAACCAGGCACTAGGCGGCACCGAAGTACACGACCTCTCCAAACTCATCGCGAGCATCGGCAAAGTGACGGGGGCACTGAACGTGCACGAGCAGCAGCTGAGCGAATGGGTCCCCAACTTCAACGCCTTCTTCCATATTTTTGCGGCCCAAGCTCCGAGTCTCAGCGCTACGGTCGCGCGGCTGCCGGGGTCGCTGCACAATGCCGATCGCGCGTTCGCCTCGCTCGACGCAGCGTTCCCATCGATCAAATCCTTTGCCACGGCGATTGTTCCAGGCGTGAAGTTGACGCCGGCGACGATCAGTGCGGCGCTGCCGTGGATCGAACAGGTGCAGGCTTCGCTGGCGCCCAGCGAGCTCGGCGGGGTCGCTCGGGGCCTCGATGAATTCTCCCCCACGTTCGCCAAACTGACTGGAACACGCGTTCTTCAAACAGGCCGACCTGTTCAGCCAGTGCCTGACCAAAGTGTTCTACCCGGCGGCTACCACCAAGCTGCAGGACGGGACGAGCACTTCGGGCGTCGAGGCGTACAAGGAGTTCTGGTATGGGCTGGTGGGCCTGGCTGGTACTGGCCAGAGCTTCGACGGCAACGGCGCGATGGGCCACTTTCTGATCGGTAACAGCGGCCAGACCGTGCGCTCGGCGCCCACGTCGATTCTTGGCACGAAACTGAAGGGCAACCCACTGCTTGCCCATGCGCCGCTGCCGCCACTGGGCACGCGTCCGGCCTACCCCGCCGAAGAGCCGCCGTATGAGCCGCTCGTGCCCTGCAACACCCAGGCGCTACCCGAATTCAACGGCCCGTTGGCATCGGGTCCGGCGGACGGGAGCGGATGATGGCGCCTTCTGAGGGCCACGAGGGCGGGTTGGGCGTCCGCGACCAGATCGAGCGCTATCGCACGGCGTTCACGGCGGTCGTCACGATGATCGTGCTCGCGGCGCTGGTCGGCGGTTACATCCTGGCGCACGAGAACCTCAAGCTGCCGGGCTGGGTGCCTGTCCTGGGCCGCAGCTACTTCAAGTTGAAGGCCGAGTTCCAGACAGCCCAAGCGGTAGCCCCGGGGCAGGGCCAGGCGGTGACGATCGCCGGCGCCAAGATCGGGGAAATCGCGAGCGTCGAGTTGCAGAACGGGGTGGCGACGGTGACGATGAACGTGACCCCGAAGTACGCGCTGATCTACCACAACGCGACGCTGCTCCTGCGCCCGAAGACCCAGCTGCAGGACATAACGGTCGAGGTCAATCCGGGCACGCCGGCGAGCGGACGCCTGCGCAGCGGCGAAATAATCCCGATGGAGCAGACCGCTCCGAACATCGACTTCGACCAATTCCTCGCGGCGTTGGACG
This sequence comes from uncultured Solirubrobacterales bacterium, assembly GCA_963813805.1. Lineage (GTDB taxonomy): Bacteria > Actinomycetota > Thermoleophilia > Solirubrobacterales > Solirubrobacteraceae > Palsa-744. Next base: position 900,078 of record CAWEZZ010000005.1, on the reverse strand, counting down.
CCGACACGCGGGCCTACCTGCAAGAGCTTTTGGCGGGTGCGGGCGAAGGCTTGAAGAACAATGGGAAGGCGCTGTCGGCAACGCTCAAGCGCTTCGACCCGACCGCGCGCGACCTGCAGCTGATCGCCTCACAGCTCGAAATCCGCCACGCGAACATCGCGCGCTCGATCCACAACTTCAGGCTGCTGATGGAAGCGCTGGGCGGCAAGGACAAGCAGCTGGCCGATTCGATTCAGGCCTCGAATGCGGTGTTCAAGACCTTCGCCGAACAGAACCAGAGCGTCCAGACCACGTTGCGGCTGCTGCCCGGCGCGCTCGGCAAGACCGAAAAGGGTCTCGGCAAGATCACCGCAGCCTTCGACGTGGTCGGGCCGACACTCAAAGAGCTGCATCCGTTCGCCAGCGCGCTCGCTCCCGCGCAAGCAGCTTCGAAGCCGTTCTTTGAGAAGACGACGCCGATCTTCAAGAACCAGATCCGCCCGTTCGCGCGTCAGATCCTGCCAACGATCAACGCGCTCCAGCCCGATACGAAGGAACTGGCCGAATCCTTCCCGAAGCTCGCGACGAGCTTCTCGGTGCTAAACGAACTCTTCAATGAGTTCGCCTACAATCCGGGGCGCAATCAGGGCGGCTTCGTGTTCTTTGCCGACTGGGACGCGCACAACCTCAACAGCGTCGTCAGCTCGGCGGACGCCAACGGCGTGCTCGGGCGCAGCTTGGTGTACCTGAACTGCGGAGTGCTGCCGCTGCTCGCGCCCGTCGCGACGATCAACCCGACGGTCAACATCCTTGTCGGCCTGCTCAACCCGCCGTCCAAGGCAGCGTGCCAGAGCGCCGGCATTCTCGGAGGGGCCGCTAGCACCGCGAGCGCGCACAGCCGTGCAAAGAAGCCGGCGGGCGGCTTGTTCAGTGGTCTGGACTCGCATGCACTCGGCCAGACGCCCGCAGCGCTCGCGCAGGCGTCGCCGTCCAGCGCGCACGGGGGGGGCCGCTAGGTCATGCAGAAGCGCGCGCCCACGCTGGGTAATCTCCTCGTGATCGTTCTGTTCGTGCTGAGCTGCTTCGGGCTGCTGCTGTTCCTGTGGGAGTCCTTCGGCGGCTCCCTGCCGCTGAAGCCGAAGGGCTACCGCTTCACCGTCTCGTTCCCGCGCACGCTCGCGCTCGCCGAACAGTCGGACGTGCGCATCAGCGGGGTTGAAGTGGGGCACGTGATCACGTTCAAGCTGGGCAAGGACGGCCGCACCCACGCGACGCTTGAAATCGCTGGCAAGTACGCGCCGATACGCGCCGACATGCATGCGATCCTGCGCCAGAAGACACTGCTGGGGGAGACCTACGTGCAGCTGATCCCCGAGAGCCGAACCGCACCGTTCCTGCCCGACGAGGGCAAACTGGCGGACAGCCAGGTCGAACCGTCGGTGACGCTCGACGACATCCTCTCCGCCCTGACCCCCAAGACGCGCCGCGACTTCCAGCTGTGGATGCAGTCCGTCAACGAAGGGATCAATGGGCACGGGGAAGCCATCAACGCCGACTTTGCTGAGCTCGACCCGTTCGTCGAACACGCCAACAAGCTGGTGGGCATCCTCGCCTCCCAGGAAGGCGCGGTGACGGCGGTGGTGAGGAACACGGGCGAAGTGTTCGACGCGCTCGCCGGGCGCGATCACCAGCTTGAAGGCCTGATCGTCAACGGCGAGCGTACCTTCCACGCCGCCGCCGAAAGCAGTCAGGCGTTCGCCAGCGCGTTCAAGGCGCTGCCGACATTCGAGCACAACTCGCGGGTAGCGCTCAAAGAACTCGACAGCTTCGCCGTCGACGCCAGCCCGCTGCTCGACCAGTTCCGTCCCATCGAGCTGCAGCTCAGCGGCCTGCTCGGCGCGGTGAAGCCGTTCGCGCCAAGGTTCGACAGCTTCCTGACCGGGCTCGGGCCGCTGACGAAGGCCGCCAAGCAAGGCCTGCCCGACCTCAGGACGGAGCTCAACCTCACGACTCCGCTGCTGGAAAACATCCGGCCGGTGCTGCATAACTTCGACCCGTTCCTGCAGCTCACGGGGCAGTATGTACCCGAGGTACAGGCGTTCTTTGCCAACTTCGCGGCCGCCACGCAGGCCCACCTCGGCAACTCCAACACTAAAAACGAAGGCCCGCCGCTGCACTACCTGCGTTCGATGCAGATCATCGGCCCGGAAAGCCTGGCGATCTACTCCAAGCGGATCGGCACCAACCGCGCTAACCCGTACTTCCAGCCCGGCGCGTTCCGCGCTCTCGGCAACGGCGGGTTGCAGGTCTTCGAAAGTGGCTCGTGCGCGAGCTCGGCGCCGTCGGTGAGCGGGCCGGCGAACGAAACGATCTCGCAGACCCTGATCGAACAGCTGATCCAGTTCCACATCGCCAATACGCCAGAAAGCCCCAACGCCGTCCCAGCGCCCGCGTGCAACAAGCAGGGTCCGTTCAGCTTCAACGGCCAGACGAGCCAGTTCCCGCACGTTATCTACGGGGGGAAATGATGACCGGCGCGAACCCTAACCATCTATTCTGGCGCGAACCCTGATGGCCGACGACGAGTTCCAACACCACGCAAGCGATCTTGACCTCTCCGGGGATCCGGCCGATGGCAATTGGTCGATCCACTGCCGGGACGTGCACAAGCGCCTGGGCGGCGTACCGGTTCTGAACGGGCTGAACGTCGCGATCCCAGACGAGACGATCACCGTCGTGCTCGGTCCTTCGGGCACCGGCAAGAGCGTGCTGATCAAGCACATAATCGGGCTGATGTTCCCGGACTCGGGCGACGTCGTCGTGAAAGAGCAGTCGGTTCCGAGCCTGACGATGCCCCAGCTGCTGGCCCTGCGCCGCAAGATCGGCGTGCTCTTCCAGGACGGCGCCCTGTTCGGGTCGATGTCGGTATTCGACAACGTCGCCTTCCCGCTGCGCCAGCACACGGACTTCTCCGAGACGAAGATCGCAAAGCTCGTCTCCGAGCGTCTGGCTGACGTGGGGCTGGCGGACGCGATGAACGATCTGCCCAACCAGCTCTCCGGGGGCATGCGCAAGCGCGCCGGGTTCGCCCGTGCGCTGGTGATGGAGCCAGAGATTGTGATCTTCGACGAGCCCGACTCAGGCCTTGACCCGGTGCGCACGGCGTTGCTGTGTGACCTGATCCAGGAGATGCACAAGATTCACGGGGGCACCTACATGGTCGTAACCCACAACATCGCCTCGGCGCGGCAGATCGGCGAGTACATCGCGCTGCTGTGGCGGGGGCGGATCGTGGAGGCGGGCGACGCCGAGCGGATGTTTTCCTCGGAGAACGCGTTCGTCCGCCAGTTCCTCAGCGGGTCGGCCGAGGGCCCGCTGACGATGGACTGAGGGCCTCTTTCGATGGGGCGTGCGGCTGGCGCGCTCGAGGGTCGAGTGGGGCTTGGGCCTCCCCATGCGCCTTGCGCAACTCCTCACATTCAATCCTTTGTATGCGGTGCTCTCTCCATTGCGAGGGTGGAGGGTGTTTGCAGCGTGCATCTGGTGTCGCTGCAGGTGCCGCTGCAGGTGCGCTTCAGTCGCCCGGCGGAGATGGTCTCGATCAGCCCGGCGATCCAGCACGTCGGGCAGCCGCGGAGTGCGATGATGGCGGGGGGTGCGAGCAGGAGTGCGGCCGGGCCGTGGCTCGGGGTGAGTGCGACCGCCGTCCCGATCAGCCCGAAGCCGATCGCCCCGCGCGTGAGGTGGACGGCGACGGAGGTGCCGGCGAGAGTGCTTCGGTCAGGGTCAGGCATCCTCGGCATCTGCGTCTTCGGCGCTTCGGCGGCTGGTGGTGTTGCTTGGTGTGCTGAGTCGTGAGTGGAGCGTTTCGCGCCCGCGATGCAGGCGTGACTTCATCGCGGCGCGGCTGAGGCCGAGCGCCTGGGCGGTGGCTGCTCCCGATTGGCCCTGGATGTCGCGTAGCACGAGGACGGCGCGCTGCTCTGCGGGGAGTTCCACGATGCAGTCGACGATCCGCTGCATCTCTAGGCGGGCGAGGGCGGCGTCTTCGGCGGAGGGCTCAGCCATCGCGGCGGAGACGGGCCGATGGAGTGCTAGCCGCGATCTGCGGATGCACTCGTTGCGAACGATCTGGAACATCCAGGATCCGAGCGCCGCGGTGGCCCTGAGCGTCCCGATCTTTCGGTACAGGATGATCAGAGCCTCCTGCGTCGCGTCTTCCGCATCCTCGGGTGTCGAGCAGAGCGTGCGGGCGAAGCGCTGCACGTGTGCATGGGAGCCGGAGACAAGCGTCGCGATCGCGCGAGGATCGCCCTGTTGGGCGGCGCTGACGACCTGTTCGGTCGGCCAGGACGAACCGGTGCGGCTAGTCACGAGAGTGGGCTCTCATGAAGAAGACACAGCCACAGATAATGACCGCGGCTGCGATGAGATAGATGATGGTCACGATTAGCGTCCCCTTCCGATCGAGATGAGCGTCCTGTTCTGGCTACTTCCTGGGGCACGGCATCTTGTACGAGGCTTCCGCGGTCGCGCCGCCGAGGAAGCTCAGTTCCACCTTCACCGGGAAGCCGCCCTTCGGGCACTTCTTCGGCACCGTGATGTAGGAGATCGTCTTCTTGCCCTGCTTGTACACAGCGCCAACCCTGATGGTGCCTTCCTCGAACGACGCGTCGAGCGCTCCGGGCACCGTTTCGATCAGCGGCACTTCGCCGTAGAACTCCAGACCGAACGGTGGGGAGGCGCCCACAACGTGGCCCCCCTTCGCGAGGATTTCGAGCGAGACCGGCGTCGTGCCGTCCACAAAGCCCTCCAGGCCCCCGCCGGGGGCGAAGAAGAACTGCACCGACGCCGTCTCCTGCACGCGTTCTGAGCCGAAGCTCACGACACCGGTCGCGAAGCCCTTCGGGCCCGCGATCGATTGCTTCGGGCACGGTCCAGGCCCGCTCTTTTCGATCACGCTCGGCGCACACGTGGCGAACCCCTGCGGGTGCACCTTCGTGCCCGCCGGCGCGTAGAACTTGATCTCGGTGAGCGGCGGCGCAGAGCCGCCGTATTCGGTCCCCGAGATCTTGCCTTCGACCTGGATCACGGCGCCCGCGCCGAGGATGTCGCCCGTGTGAGGGAAGCCTGGGATCGGCACAGCCGTTATTTTGAACGTGAACGTCGGCGCCGCCGGCGCCATGACCGGCAGGCTAAGGACCCCAAGGCCGAGCACGGCCAGTGCAGTGGACATTCTGCGCAGATGGATGGCGATGGTCATGACGATGAGTCCTCCCGTTCAGGTCGATCTAGCGTCGACACGTACATAAGAGGCCTGCCGTCGCGAAAAGGATTCTCCGACGACGCCATCGGTTTCCGAGATCGTTCCAGGGTGCCGCTCAATACGAGTGCTGTACGCCAGGCAAGCAGGCGCATCTAGTAGTAGTAGTGCATTGGTAGCCCCGGCCTGCTGCCACGCCGGTTACCGATCGGTTAGCGGGTAAGCTCGGCCCGTGAACTTCCGCAAGCTTGGCTCCAGCGACATCGAGGTCTCCGAGATCAGCCTCGGCTCGTGGCTCACCTACTCCGGGGGAGTGGAGCGCGAGCAGGCGCGGGCGTGCGTGGACGCGGCGTTCGAGGCTGGGATCAACTTCATCGATACCGCCAACGTCTATGGCCGCGGCGCCGCGGAGACGCTGCTCGGCGAAGTCCTCGCAGGGCGTGACCGCTCCTCCTACGTGCTCGCCACGAAGGTCTACTTTCAGATGTCCGACACTGACAGGGGTCTGTCGGCGGGGCAGATCCACAAGCAGATCGACGCCTCGCTTGAGCGCTTGCGAACTGACTACGTCGACCTCTACCAGTGTCATCGCTACGACGAGGAGGTCCCGCTCCAGGAGACGATGGGCGCGCTCTCAGAAGTCGTGCGGGCGGGCAAGGCGCGCCACATAGGCTTCAGTGAGTGGCCGGTCGAGAAGATCGCCGAGTCGCTGGCGCTGGGAGACGTTGAGCGGTTCATCTCAAGCCAACCGCAGTACTCGATGCTATGGCGCGCCCCCGAGGCGGAGGTGATCCCGTTGTGCGAACGCGAGAACATCTCGCAGATCGTGTGGTCTCCGCTCGGACAGGGTGTGCTCACGGGCAAGTACCGTCCGGGCGAGCCGCCGCCGCCGGACTCCCGCGCGGCGAGCGAGAGCATGAGCGGCTTCATCGACCAGCTCGTCGCGCCGCGCGTGCTCGAAGCGGTGCAGCGCCTAGAGCCGGTCGCCGAGCACGCGGGGCTGACGATGCCCCAGCTGGCGCTTGCCTGGGTGCTGCGCCAGCCCAACGTGGCTTCCGCGATCGTCGGCGCCAGCCGGCCCGAGCAGGTGCACGCCAACGCCTCGGCCTCCGGCATCGTGCTCGGCGCGGACACGCTCGCCGCGGTGGACGAGGCACTTGGCGACGTCGTCGTGCGCTAGCGGTCCGCTGGCACGGCGCCGGGCTGCGTCCTTGATCGCTCGTGTGCCGAGCACGCCACGCTCCCCCTCCAGCCCAGTCCCCGCACACTCATGCGCGGGGTGCCGAGCATCACTACCGCGCACATTGGTCGACACAACCCATACGGTCTCATCTGGCGTGGGCTCTCAGTCAGGCAGCCGTGCGACGAAGGCCGCCAGCTTGTCCGGGTCGCGCAGCGGCGGCCCGTGGCCGAAGCACGCTAGGGCTGGCCTCAGCGCGGCCAGCCTGCGGGCGGATACTCGATTGCGAGCGGGGTCGGGCGAGAAGGCCGTCGGCGGCTCGTGCAGACCCGGCAGGCCGGTCAGGAGGTTGATGTTGAACAGCACGTCTCCAACGATCAACACGCGGTCGCGCTCGCGCCAGAAGGACACATGACCCCGAGAATGCCCGGGGGTCTCAAGCACGGTGAAACCCGCGACTTCGTCGCCCTCTCGCAGCGCTCGGGTCACCGGATGGGGAGGCCCGATCCAAAACCGCTCCTCGAAGAAGCGAACCGGCCAGGGAACCGCCTTGGGCAACGCGAGAGCGCCGGGGGTCTCCATCGCGGGGACGTCCCCCTGCCCGCACCACAGGGGGAGCCCGAGCCGCTCGCAGATCGCGTGGCTTGATCCCTGGTGGTCGGGGTGGGCGTGTGTGAGCGCGTGCGCGGTCACGGTCTGATCGGCGATCTGGCGCATGATGCGCTTCTTGCCTTGGCGGGTCGCCGCGTCGATCAGCACGTCCCCGACGAGGTAGACGTTGATGCAGTTCGGCGGGAAGCCGCGCAGCATATACACGTCCTCAGCCAGCTGCCTCATGTGATCCTCTCCTTCAGAGCCGTCGTGCAGCTTGCGTCTCTTCGTGCGAAGGTCGGAATGATCCCACGGATCTCCACACACGGGGGTTCTACGGACCCAAAGATCATCCGCGACGCTGCTCCCACGAGAAGCCGCGCACGGCGAAGTACAACCCGAACGCGCCCCACAGCCCGATCACCGCGAGCGCGTCGAGATGGCTGGGAAGGCCGCTCCCGCTCACCATCGCCCCGGACAGGCCGTCGATCAGGTGCTTGAGCGGCAGCGCTTCGGCGATGTCGCGCAGGAACGTCGGCACTTTCTTGACGTCGTAGAAGACACCCGAGATGAAGATCACCGGCAGGAACACTGCGTTGACATAGGCCGCCGTCGACTCGAAGTTGGGGATGACGTGCGCGAACGCCACGCCGAGCGCGGCAAAGCAGACCACGCCGGCTACCACGAACACGACCAGCTCACCCCAGTCGCGCGGCCAGTCGATCCCGAAGAACAGCTTGCCCGAGAGCACGATGATCGCGATCTGCAGCATCGTGTTCGTGACGGCGTTGCCAGCGATTCCCCCGAAGTAGGAGACGGTGGGCAGCGGCGTGCCCCGAATGCGCTTCAGCACCCCACGCTCGCGCAAGAACACCGTGTTGTAGGCCAGTGCGGTGAACGTCGTCGACATCACGCTCATCCCCGCGATCCCCGGGACGATCACGTCGAGGTCGTGCTGGTTGCCATGGAAGATCGCGCCGAAGAAGGCGAGGAACAGCAGCGGCAGCAGGAAGTTAAAGAACGCCGCACTCGGGTTGCGCCAGAACATGCGCCGCTCCAGGCGATACTGGCGCCAGGTCAGGACGAGCGCGTCAGGCACCTGCGGCCTCCTTCAAGAGTGGCGTCCAGTGGCGTCCGGTCATGCTGAGGAGGGAGCGTCCTCGCCGTCGTGAGCGCATCAAGCATCGGCGGTCAGCTCCAGATAGACGTCCTCGAGCGTCGGACGTCCCACGCTCAACTCCTCCAACCGCTCCCCCCGCGCGAGCGCCTCGCCAGCGAGCTCGTGCAGCAGCGCGGTCGGATCCTCGGTCTGGCACTCGACCAGCTCGCCGGCGGCGTTACGGTAGGCGACTCGGTAGTGGGTGCCCCCAACGCCCAGTTCCCGTGGTGGGCCGATCGCCAGGATGCGCCCATCCTTGATGATCGCCACGCGGTCGGCCAGCTCCTGGGCCTCGTCTAGATAGTGGGTTGTGAGCAGGATCGTCTTGCCCAGGGCGCGCAGGCTGCGCACCGTCTCCCAGGCGGCGTGACGCGCCGCGGGATCGAAGCCGGTCGTGGGCTCGTCCAGGAAGATCAGCTCCGGGTCGCCAACGAGCGCGAGCGCGAAGTCCAGCCGCCGCAGTTGGCCCCCCGACAGCTTGCGGCTGCGCACATCCGCCTTATCCTCAAGGCCTGAGAGCGTCAGCACTTCCTCGACATCGCGTGGATGCAGGTAGAAGCTCGCCCAGTGGCGCAGCGCCTCGCGGGGGGTGATGTGGCTGTAGATGCCGCCTGACTGCAGCACGATCCCAATCCGCCGGCGCAGCTCGATCGATCTGCTGGCCGGATCGTGCCCCAGCACCGACACTTGACCTGCGCTGCGCTCGCGGTAGCCCTCGAGGATCTCCACCGTCGTCGTCTTGCCGGCACCATTCGGGCCGAGCAGGCCGAACACCTCGCCCCGACGCACGGTGATGTCGATGCCGCGCACAGCCTCGTGCTCGCCGTAGCGCTTGCGCAACCCGCGCACCTCGATCGCCGGGCCGTCGTTCACGGGTCGATCATTACAAGATCATGGTCAGGCCGGCGCATGCGCCGGCCTGCGGGACCGTGCATGCACGGTCCCGAACCGAGTCGTGCATGCACGACTCGACCGGTCGGTACATGTACCGACCGGGACCTCGCCACATGTGGCGAGGTCTTCGTTCTCAGCGCTGATTCACCAGTGCACGCCGCGAGTCAATGTCGCCATCGCGATCTGCTCGAAGGAGGCTTTCTCCTCGACGTCGCGCTGGCCCTTCGACGCGGCCGAGTCGGGGAACACGCGGTAGGCGAGGTGCAGGATCCTGTCGATCGCCTTCGGCGACAGCGCGTAGGCGACCTCGCCGAACGTTCCCAAACGGGTGCCCATGTGCTTGGGGCGGGTGCGCAGCGCTTCGCAGATCATGTCCGCCGCCTCGTCCGGCGTGATCGCCGGGAAGGCGTCGTACATCTTCGTCGGGGCGATCATCGGCGTGCGCACGAGCGGCATATGGATCGTCGTGAACGTCACCCCGTCTCCCACCACCTCTGAAGCGACCACGCGCGTGAACGCGTCGAGTGCCGCCTTCGAGGCGACGTAGGCGGAGAAGCGCGGCGGGTTGGTCTGCACGCCGATCGAGGAGATGTTGACGATGTGCCCAGTCCCGCGCTCGCGCATGTGCGGGAGCAGCCCGATGATCAGCTTGACCGCCCCGAAGTAGTTGAGCTGCATCGTGCGTTCAAAATCGTGGAAGCGGTCGTAGCTGAGCGCGATCGAGCGGCGGATCGAGCGCCCGGCGTTGTTGACGAGCGCCTCGACGTTGCGGTGGTCGGCCAGCACCCGCTCGATCAACCGGTCGACCGACTCCATGTCGGCTAGATCGGCCGCGTACACGTAGGCGATGCCGCCTGCGGCGACGATCTCGGCGCGCAACTCCTCGAGCTTCTCGACGTTACGGGCCACGAGTAGCGGGACCCCGCCCGCGGCGGCGACTTTGAGTGCCGTCGCCCAGCCGATGCCCGAGGAGGCACCCGTGATCAGGATGTGCTTGCCATCGAGCGCCTCTTTTAGGGTGTGTCCCCGAGCCGGACCGAGGTCCATCTCTCGCTCCCAGTAGTCCCACAGCCGTGCCGCGTACTCTCCCAGCGCCGGCGGGCGCTCGAGCGCCGAGCCGGCCAGTGCCCGCTCGGCTTCGCGCGTGTCGAAAGAGGGCTTCAGATCGATGTGCGCGAGCACCTCCTCGGGTATCCCCAGCTCGCGCAGCGTGAGGTTCCGCGCCTGGCGCCATGGCGGCAGTTGCATGGCCAGCGCCAGCGGCCACTTCGGCAGCGCGTCGGTCAGCCGTCTGTCGATGCTGACCGCGAATCGCGGCGCGTGCGCGGCCGCGGCGAACTCGTTGAACAGCTCGTCCACACGCTGGCCGCGCGGGTCGACCAGATGGAAGGCACGGCCGTCGAGGTCGGGCTCATGGGCTATGTGGTCGAGCGCCTCGGACACCCAGTCGACCGGCACGACGTTGGTCTTGCCCAGATCCAGGCCGATGAGTGGCATCCACTCGGGAATCAGCCCGCGCGCTCGCTGGATCGCCTTGAAGAAGTAGTAAGGCCCGTCGATCTTGTCCATCTCGCCTGTCCGCGAGTCGCCCACCACGACCGCCGGCCGGTACACGCGCCAGGGCACATAAGGCTGCTCGCGCACGATCCGCTCGGACTCGAACTTCGTGCGGTGATACGGCGAGGGCAGCTTCTGACCCTCGTCGAACATGCTCTCCTCGAACACGCCCCTGTACTCGCCGGCGATCGCGATCGAGGACACGTGGTGCAGCCGCTCTGCCTCCAGCATCCTGGCCAGCTCCACCGCGTGCGTGGTTCCACCGACGTTTACCGCCGTGTTGCGCTCGGCCGGCGCGGTCATGTCGTAGACGGCGGCGAGGTGGAAGAAGTGGGTGATCTTTCCGCGCAGCTCGGCCACCCGCTCCTGCTCGACTCCCAGCAGCGGCCTGCGCAGGTCCCCGATCACCGGCTGGACGCGCTTCGCCGCCGAGGCGCCCGTCACGGCGCTCCAACGCTCGATCAGATCCTCCAGCCGCCCGAGCGAGCTCTCGCGCACGAGCACGTACACCTTGCCCTGGCGCTTGTCGAGCAGCCGCTCGACGAGACGACGTCCGATGAAGCCGGTTGCTCCTGTTACGAAATACGCCACGGTGGGACGAGCATATAGCGACGAGACCGGCGAGTCGCCTCTTTGGGTCCCCTGCCGGGGTCATTTCGAGTACGCCACGGTGGGACTAGCATGTAGCGACGAGACCGGCGAGTTGCCTCTTTGGGTCCCCTGCCGGGGTCATTTCGGGTGCCGGGGTTATTTCGAATACGCCACGGTGGGACGAGCATATTGCGACGAGACCGGCGAGTCGCCTCTTTGTGTCCCCTGCCGGGGTCATTTCGGGTGCCGGGGTAATTTCGGGGACGGTACCGGCGATGGGCGGGTATCGGGGACAGCACACATATGTACTTTTTCTACCGGGTATCACAATCGTATATACGATGTAGATACTATTGCGCGCAGTGGCGAGAAAATACAATCTATGCCCCGGCTCCGGCTCCCCCGCGACCCTCGCCAGCGGCGAACCGGGCGGCGCCGCGCGCTCCGTCTTCGAACACCTCCGGCCCGGCTTGGGCCTCCAGGGCGAGCCCGTCCGCGAGCCCCAGCCCCAGTCCCTCGATCGCCGCGCGCCGGTCGGCGAGCATCGTCCGCTGCGGGAAGCTTGCGAGTCCCTCGGCGAGTCCCAGCGCGCGTTCGAGATGGGCGCCGGGCGGGACGACCTCGGTGAGCAGGCCCATCGATAGGGCCTCCTCGGCACCGATCATGCGCCCGGTGAGGATCAGGTCCAGCGCGCGGCCGAGGCCGACGACGCGGGGCAGGCGCTGGGTGCCGCCGTCGATCAGCGGCACGCCCCAGCGGCGCTCCGGATAGCCGAGCTTGGAACCCTCGGTCGCGATGCGCAGGTCGCACCACAGCGCGAGCTCCAGGCCGCCCGCCAGGCAGAAGCCCGAGATCGCGGCGATCGTCGGCTTGGACGGCGTCAGGCGGGTGAAGCCCATCGGCCCCTCGGGGGCCATCAGCCGATCGAAGAAGGTCTCGGTCGCCTTCAGGTCGGCGCCAGCGCAGAACGACACCCCGCCCGCGCCGGTGAGCACGAGCACGCGTGCCTGCTCGTCGGCCTCGAAGCGGGTGTAGGCGTCATGCAGGGCGGCTGCGGTGGGACCGTCCACGGCGTTGCGCCGCTCCTGGCGGTCGATCGTGACGAGCGCCGCGGCGCCGCGGCGCTCGTAGCGAACGGAAGACCCCGATCCGGGCGGCATCGGCTTGGACGTTGTGCCGGGCTCACTCATCCGCGACGCATCGCATCTGTGAGGAGCAGGGTCTACCAGCCGCCGCGCCATGGGGCGTTGCCCATAAGCGCCTTGTGTGCGGTCTTGCGCGCCTCCTTGCGCTTCTCCAGATGCCGTTGGAGCATGCTCATCGCGAACACGAACGTCGGGAAGAACACGATCAGGATGAAGCCGGCGTCGGTCACGACCTTGTCGTTCGTGGCGCCGTAGAACCCGCGCCCGTCGTTGTATGCCGCGGCCGTCGGGGCGAACACGAGCGAGGCGAGCAGCGCGAGCGAAACGAGGCTGATCGGCAGGCGGCGCATCGTGGCGTGGATCCTACCGAAGGCCGACGGCGCTTGGCCACGAAGGCCGACCGGGGCCCGCCGGACGCCTACTATCACCAAACCGATGGCCGTACTGATCGCCTCAGATCTGCACAAGGACATGGCCGGGCAGCCGCTGCTGCGCGGGGTGTCGTTCAAGCTGGAGCGCCGTGAACGGATGACGATCGCGGGGCGCAACGGCGCGGGCAAGACGACTCTGCTGCGGATGCTCTCCGGCGAGACGTCGATCGACCGGGGCGAGCTCAGCGTGGCCAAGGGCGTGCGGATCGCGCTGCACGACCAGCGCCCACCGATCGGCGATCAATGGAATCGCCGATCGGCCAGCGAGCGCGGGATGCCGCTGCGCGAGTACCTGCTGTCCGGCTGCGCTGAGGAGCTGCAGATAGAGGCCGAGCTGGCTGCCCTCGAGGGCGAGATGGCTGCGGGGACGGCGGACGAAGCGCTGCTCGCCCGCTACGCCCGTGCGCAGGCGCGGCTAGAGGCGCGCGGCGGCTATCTGTGGCGCGACCGCGCCACGGCCATGGCGCGGGGGTTGGGATTCGTCGAGGAGGATCTCGATCGCGCCCTGCACACCTTCTCCGGTGGCCAGCTCACGCGCGCCTCGCTCGCCCGCGCGCTCGCCACCGGGGCGGACGTGCTGCTGCTGGACGAGCCCACCAACCACCTCGACATCGAGTCGCTGGAGTGGCTCGAGCAGACGCTCGTCGGGCTGGACGCGGCGGTGGTGCTGGTCGCGCACGACCGCTGGTTTCTGGAGGCGGTCGGCACCGCGGTGCTCGAGCTCGAGGCCGGACGTTCGCGCTTCTTCGCCGGAACCTGGCACCAGTGGCGTCGCGAGCAGGCGGCCCGCGAGCTGGCGTTGGGCCGGGCGATCGACAAGCAGCAGGCCGAGATCGAGCGCATGGAGCGGTTCATCGAGCGCTTCCGCGCCAAGGCCACCAAGGCGCGCCAAGCGCAGTCGCGCGTGAAGGCGCTCGCCAAGATCGAGCGGATCGAGCGCGATCCGAAGGAGGGCAAGGGCCTCGAGTTCGCGTTCTCCGCGCCCGAGCGCTCAGGAAGGGTGATCTTCGAGCTGCTCGGCGGGCGCATCGAGGTCGGCGAGACGGTAGGCGGGGGCGGGATGGGCGGGAATCCAATCACGCTGCTCGAACACGCCGAGCTGTGGCTTGAGCGCGGCGAGCATGTCTCACTCGTGGGGCCCAACGGGACGGGCAAGACGACGCTGATCGAGACGCTCGCCGGGCGCCGCGCCCTTGCCGCGGGCAGGCTCAGCACCGGCCACAACGTGAAGATCGGCTATCTCTCCCAGCACGCCGATGAGCTGGGCGCGGGTGGCGCTAGGAGTCAGAGCGTGGTCGAGGCGACACAGCGCGCCACCAGCCTGACGCCGAACAAGGCCCGGGCGCTGCTCGGGCGCTTTCTGTTCTCCGGCGAGGACGCCGAGAAGCCGCTAGAAGGCCTCTCCGGTGGCGAGCGTCGGCGCCTGTCGCTGGCGATCCTCGTGGGATCGGATTCCAACCCACCCAACGTGCTGATCCTCGACGAGCCCACCAACCATCTCGACATCGAGAGCCGCGAGGCGCTCGAGGACGCGCTGCGCGCCTTCGCGGGCGCGATCCTGCTCGTCTCCCACGACCGTGCGCTGCTCGACGCGGTGGGCACGCGAACCGTCGCCATCGAGAATCGCTCGCTACACAGCTACACCGGGGGCTGGCCTGAGTACGTGCGGATCCGCGACGAGCGCCGAGCCGGCGGCGAGGGGCCGCCGGCGCCGGTCGTGAGGCGGCCGGCCCTAGACACGGCAGAGCCGAGCGAGAACGGATCGGCGAAGGCCAAGCAGGTCAAGTCCAAGCCGAAGGGGCCGTCGAAGAACCGCCTCTCCGCGCAGGAGCAGGCCGAGCGAGACATCGAGGATGCAGAGGCCGCGATGCGCGCGCTGGAGGACGAGCTCACCGATCCGGCGGCATGGGCCACCCAATACGAGTCGGCCAAGTCAGAGGCGCGTCACACCGCCGCCCGGAGGGCTGTGGAGGAGGCATATACACGTTTGGAGGCGCTCGTCGACTGACCTAAGGGCTCACGACAGAATTATTGACGTCTCTGACGGCGTCTGAACGCGCCTGACGCCACCGGCTCGCCCTCAAATACTACCGGTATTATCGCGGCGAGCCAGCGGCGTCAGACACGCCCAGCCACTCGTCAGATCCTGCCACTAATTCTGTCGTGAGCCCTAAGGGTTCCTAAACTGCTCATATGGACCGTCTGAAGAGCGTGCGCAATGTGGCGATCATCGCGGTGATCGCCGCCGCGGTCTACTTCCTGCCCGGGGGCGGACCTGCGGCGCACACGTTCGAAGCGCTGCTGTACGTTGCGTTCGCGATCGCGATCGCCTATCTCGGGCTGCGCTTCTACCGCGAACACCGCGTCGCCCTGCACAGCCTCGGCGACCGCTACCGCGGGCTGCTGTACGGGGCGCTCGCGCTTGGTGTATTCGCAGTGATCGCCCGGCCGCGGATGTGGCAGTCGGGCCTCGGTGGGCTCATCTGGTTTGCACTGATCGGCTTTGTCCTCTACACCCTGGTCGCGGTGTACCGCCACTGGCGCACGTACTGACGCTGCAGGCGCCTCGTATCCTCGGGTAGGTGGCAACGACCGAGACAGCGGCCGACAGAAACGACGCGAAAGCAAGTCTCTCAGAGCTTCGCAAGAGCCTGCCGGACCAGCCTGGTGTGTATCTGTTCCGCGACGGGAAAGGCCACGTGGTGTACGTCGGCAAGGCGAAGTCCGTGCGCAAGCGCGTGGCGTCGCACTTCGCCAAGGCACAGGTGCCGACCGAAGCCGGGGGACACGCGCCTTCGGCGCTGGCCGATTTGGGGATGCGAGCGAAGCGAGTGTCTTCCCAATCGGTCCCCGTTTCGGCCAGCCCTGGTCACGCGGAGATGGTGGCGAGCGTAGAGCACATCGAGTGCGTCGTCGTGGCCTCCGAGGCCGAGGCGCTGCTGGCGGAGCAGAGCTTCATCAAGCAGTACCGCCCCCGCTTCAACATCCGTCTGCGCGACGACAAGTCCTATCCGTTCATCGCGATTTCTCTCGACGAGGACTTTCCGCGGGTGTATTTCACGCGCGAGCGCCACCGCCCGGGCCGGGCCTACTTTGGCCCGTACTCGAACGCCAAGCGCGTGCGGGGCACGTTGGAGGTGCTCGCGAAGGTGTTCATGTTCCGCTCCTGCACCGGCCCCGAGCCGGGGCGACGCAGCGGCTCACCGTGCCTGGACTACTACATCAAGCGCTGTGAGGCGCCATGTGTGGGGTACGTGTCGAAGGACGATTACCGCAAGAGCATCGACGGGGTGATCGACTTCCTCTCCGGGCGCTTCGCCGCGATCGAGCGCGACCTGGAGAAGCGCATGCGCGTGGCGGCGGCGGCGGAGGAGTTCGAGCAGGCCACGCTGGAGCGCAACCGGCTGCGCGCGGTGCATTCGCTGCTGGAGCGTCGGCGGGTGGCGAACGAGTCGATCGGGACGCTCGACGCCGTCGCCGTGGCGGTGGACGGGCGCGAGGCCAACGCGCAGGTCTTCCAAGTGCGCGACGGGGTGCTCTCAGATCGCCAGTCCTTCTACCTGTCGAACGAGACCGAGCGGGGCGTGGCGGAGGTGGCGGAGGAGTTCATGCTGCAGTACTACGGCGGCCACATGTCCATCCCGGCGCTGCTCGTCGTCCAGCGCGAGCTGAGCGGACGTCCAGCGTTGAGCGACGCGCTCGCGAGCCGCCGCGGCGGGCCGGTCGAGCTACGCGCGGCCGAGCGCGGCTCCAAGCGCCGGATTCTCGAGCTGGCCGAGCGCAACGCGCGATTGGCGCTCGACCAGGAGAGGTTGCGCTCCGAGCGCCGTCGCCAGGGCCGCGTGGAGGCGCTGGAAGGGTTGCAGCGGGCGCTCGGCCTCGACGTGCCGCCGGTGAGGATCGAGTGCTTCGACATCTCCAACCTCGGTGGCACCCACACCGTGGCCTCGATGGTCGTGTTCGAGGGCGGGGCGCCGAAGAAGGCTGACTACCGTCGTTTCACGATCCGCACTGTGCAAGAGGGTACCTCCGACGATTACGCGGCGATGGCGGAGGTCTTGAGCAGGCGCTTCGCGCGGTGGGAAGCGCATCAGGCAGACATCTCCCCGCACGACCCTTCCTACGACGCGAGTTTCGCCTCGCTGCCGAACGTGGTCGTGATCGACGGCGGCAAGGGCCAACTCGCGGCCGGGCTACGGTCGTTGCGTGGCTTTCGTGAGCGCGGGGTTGCGGTGATCTCGCTGGCGAAGCGCATCGAGGAGGTGTTCCTGCCTGGCCGCCGTTCGCCGCTGGTGCTCGAGCACTCAACGCCCGAGCTGCAGCTGCTCCAGCGCGTGCGCGATGAGGCGCACCGCTTCGCGATCACCCACCACCGCGTTCGCCGCGACAAGGCGATGACGACTTCGCTGCTCGACGAGCTGCCCGGCGTCGGCCCGGCGCGCAAGCACGCGCTGCTGACACACTTCGGCTCGCCCGAGGCGATCGTGGCGGCCTCACGTGAGGAGCTGCAGGCGGTGCCCGGCCTGCCCGCGAAGGTCGCGCGCGAGATCTATGGTCACTTGCACCGCGCCGGCTGAGAACGTGTTTTCAATTTTTACGCAGTGTGCGCTTTTGTATGTACACCGTAGATACCATGGAGCACAGTGAGCACAAATTGAAAGTCCTACCCGCACATGCGTGCGCTTTTGTATCTACCCGATACATACGATGGCACACAGTGCATGAAATTCAAACACATACTGGAGAACATCGCCGCGTGTTTTCCGGGTAGTGACACGGATGTCCGGCCGGCGGGGCACAATGAGGAAGATGGCCGTGATCAGGCCCCTGCGTCCTCTCCGCGCGACGACCGATCGGAGATCGGTCGGCAAACCCGGCAAGCCGGTCGTGGAGTCGCGCCTGCAGGATCTCGTGGTGATCACGGGTTTCTCCGGCGCTGGCAAGTCGACCGCGATGAACGTATTCGAGGACGCCGGCTACTTCTGCGTCGACAACCTCCCTCCGGAGATGATCCGCTCGCTGGTCGAGCTGTTCGTGCACAAGGGCTCCAAGGTCGAGCGCGCCGCGGTGGTCTCAGACGTTCGCGGAGGCGTCTACTTCGAGGCGCTGCGGGCGGTGGTGGACGACCTGGATGCGCTCGGGATCACCCACCACGTGTTGTTCCTCGAAGCAGCGGAGCAGGCATTGGTGACCCGCTACAAGGAGACCCGCAGGCGCCATCCGCTCGCACCTGAGGGGAGTGTGGCCGCAGGGGTCGCCTCCGAGCGGGCGCTGCTGGAGCCGCTGCGTAGCCGCGCGGACTTCGTGATCGACACGACCGACATATCCGCGGCGATGCTGCGCGAGAGGATTGCCGCCGAGTTTCTTCCCCGCAAGACCGCCGGTCGGCTGGCGCTGACGTTCATGAGCTTCGGCTTCAAGCACGGTCCCCCGCGCGAGGAGGACCTCGCGTTCGACGTGCGCTTCCTGCCCAACCCCCACTACGAGCCCGAGCTGCGCGAGCTGACCGGCCGCGACGAGCGCGTGATCGAGTACATCGGGCACGACGGGCGGTTGCAGGAGCTGTACGTCAGGCTGCATGCTCTGCTTGACTTCCTGCTGCCGCAGTACGTAGCCGAGGGTAAGGCCCACCTGGTGATCGCGATCGGCTGCACCGGCGGGCGTCACCGCTCGGTCGCGATCACCGAGCACTTGGCCGAACGCTACCGTGACCGCGACGACCTCGACGTGGCGGTCGCCCACCGGGACATCGACAAGCGTCCCGGAAGCCCCTGAAGCCGGCCAGAAGCGGCTCGCTGATAGCCTTCCCCGAGCACGCCGGGCGATGGACTGATCGGCGATCGGATGGAATCTCCGATCGGCCAGCACTCCCGAGATCCGGCATCGTTCATTTTCGCTCCAGGAGGCAATGAATGCCCGTACGCGTGGGGATCAACGGATTCGGCCGGATCGGCCGGAACGTGTTCCGCGCCGCCAAGGCTCGGGAGAACACGTCTAATCGACAGGACGCGTCTGAAGGACAGGACATCGAGTGGGTCGCGGTCAATGACCTAACCGACTCGGGAACGCTCGCGCATCTGCTCTCCTACGACTCGATCCTCGGCCCCTACGACGGCACGGTGCAGGCTGGCGAGGGTGCGCTGGAGGTGGACGGGCAGGAGCTGAAGGTACTCGCCGAGCGCGATCCGGCCGCGCTGCCGTGGGGTGAACTGGGGGTCGACGTGGTGATCGAGTCGACCGGACTGTTCACCGACCGCGAGAGCGCCGCCAAGCACCTGGCACAGGGCGCCAAGAAGGTGATCATCTCGGCGCCGGCGAGCGACCCGGACGCGACAGTCGTCCTGGGGGTCAACTTCGACGAGGTCTACGACCGCGACAAGCACGATGTGATCTCAAACGCTTCGTGCACGACCAACTGCCTGGCGCCGGTGGCGAAGGTGGTCAACGACACCGTCGGGATCAGGCACGGCCTGATGACGACGATCCACGCCTACACTGCCGATCAGCGGCTGCAGGATCTGCCGCACAAGGACCTGCGCCGCGCGCGCGCCGCCGCGATCAACCTGATCCCCGCCTCGACCGGCGCGGCGAAGGCGATCGGCCTCGTGATTCCGGAGCTTCAGGGCAAGCTCCATGGCTTCGCCGTCCGTGCGCCCGTGCCGACGGGGTCGGTCGTCGATCTCACGGTCGAGTGTGACCGCGAGACAAGCGTGCAGGAGGTCAACGCGGCGCTGAAGGCTGCCGCCGAGAGCGGCCCGCTTCAGGGGATCATGCAGTACACCGAGGATCCGATCGTCTCGACGGACATCGTGTCCTCGCCGTACTCATCGATCGTCGACTCCAAACTGACGGCGGTGCTGGACGGCACGATGCTCAAGGTGGTTGCTTGGTACGACAACGAGTGGGGCTACTCCAACCGCCTGGTGGACCTCGTGCAGAGGGTCCTGTGAGCGCACCCGGAGGGGATGCGCTCACGGCAGGCGCCAGCAGGGGCACGGAGAGCCGGCACGGAGAGCCGGATATCGTTAAGAGCCGCACGGGGCGGCAGACTGGAGCGGTGGTAAGCCCATGAGGAGCCTGGACGACCTGGACGTGCGGGGCAGGCGGGTGCTTGTGCGAGTGGACTTCAACGTGCCCATGGGCACGGACTCGGACGGCAGGCCGATCGTGGCTGACGACACTCGGATCCGTGCGGCGCTCCGAACGATCGAGGAGCTGCGCGCGAAGGGCTCAAGGCTGGTGCTGGTCTCTCATCTCGGCCGACCCGAGGGCCGGCCCGAGGCGGACCTGTCCCTCGCCCCGGTAGTGGAGCGGTTGCGGGAACTGACAGACGCAAAGGTGACGCTCGCTCCCGGCGTGGTGGGCGAGGAGGTGAAGGCGCTCACCGAGCAGCTGAGCGACGGCGAGGTGCTGGTGCTCGAGAACGTGCGCTTCAAGGAGGGCGAGACGAGCAACGACCCGGAGTTCGCCCGCGCGCTGGCGGAACTGGCGGACGTCTACGTAAACGACGCGTTCGGCGTCGCGCACCGTGCCCATGCGAGCACCGAGGGCGTGGCGCACCTGCTGCCGAGCGCGGCCGGACGGCTGTTGGAGCGCGAGGTGCGGACGCTGACGGGGGTTCTCGAGAGTCCGGCCCATCCCCTCGTCGCGGTCATCGGCGGGGCCAAGGTGGCGGACAAGATCGCCGTGATCGACCGCTTCCTGGAGATTGCCGACGTGCTGGTCATCGGCGGGGCGATGTGCTTCCCCTTCCTCTGCGCACAAGGTCACACCGTGGGGGACTCGCTGTGCTGCGAAGAGGACACCGAGCACGCCCGTCATGCCCTCTCCCAGGCGGCACTCCCCGAGCAGGCGCGCGTGGAGCTGCCGAGCGACCTTGTGATCGGCGATCGGCTGGCGCAGGACGCAGAGCATCGGGTGCTGGACGGGGTGGAGGTGCCGAAGGGCTGGATGGGGCTGGATATCGGCCCGGCCACGGCTGAGCGTTACGGACGGGAGATCGCGGGGGCGGGCACCGTGTTTTGGAACGGCCCGATGGGTGCGTTTGAGCTAGAGCCGTTCGCATCCGGTACGCGCGCGGTGGCCGAGGCGGTGGCGAAAGCGCAGGGCGTGACGGTCGTCGGCGGGGGCGACTCCGCGGCCGCGCTCGCGCGGTTTGGGCTGGAGGGCGCGGTCGACCATCTATCAACCGGTGGCGGGGCGACGCTGGAGC
Source organism: uncultured Solirubrobacterales bacterium (assembly GCA_963813805.1). Taxonomy (GTDB): domain Bacteria; phylum Actinomycetota; class Thermoleophilia; order Solirubrobacterales; family Solirubrobacteraceae; genus Palsa-744. Next base: position 879,076 of record CAWEZZ010000005.1, on the reverse strand, counting down.
TGATGGAGGGCCGCACGCTCCCGGGCGTGAACGCTCTCAACGGCGCGGGCGTGGCGTCGTGATGGCTCGCACCCAACCGAAGACCAGCAGGCTTCTCCCGGCTCGCACCCAGCCGAAGACCAGCAGGCTGCTCCCGGGACGCATCCGCCGGATGGAGGTGGAGTGATGGCCCGGACGCCGTTGATCGCCGGCAACTGGAAGATGTACAAGACGGTGGCGCAGGCCGAGGAGTACATCCAGGCGCTGCTGCCACGCCTGTCGGGGGCGGACGGTGTGGACGTGGCGATCTGCGTGCCGTTCACCGACCTTGCGGCGATGGTCGACAGCGCAAGGGGGTCGCGTGTGGAGGTGTACGCGCAGAACTCACACCAGGAGCTGGAGGGCGCATTTACGGGCGAGGTGTCCGCGGCGATGCTGAGCGAGGTGGGCGTGCAGGGGGTGGTGCTCGGCCACTCCGAGCGGCGGGAGCACTTCGGCGAGACCGACAGGGCGCTCGCGCTGAAGGTGCCGGCCGCGCTTGGGGCGGGATTGACCCCGATCCTGTGCGTGGGGGAGACGGAGGGCGAGCGCGACAACGACGACACCGACCGCAAGCTGCGCCAGCAGATACGGGACGACCTGGCCGGGGTGCCGGACGAGCAGCTCAAGGACGTAGTGATCGCCTACGAGCCGATCTGGGCGATCGGCACTGGGCGGGTGGCGGCTCCGGAGCAAGCGCAGGAGGCGATCGCCTTCATCAGGGCGCTCGTGGGCGATCGCGACAAGCAGGTGGCGGAGAGCGTGAGGATCCTCTACGGGGGGTCGGTGAAGCCGGAGAACGCGGCCGAGCTGCTCGCCTTGACCGACGTCGACGGGGCGCTCGTCGGCGGGGCGTCGCTGCAGGCGGAGTCATTCGCGCAGATCGTGGCCGCCGCATGAACACGCATGGCGGCGCTGGATCGGCGTCCTCGGTCGCTCGCGTACCGAAGCCGGGAGACACTCGCTCCGCTCGCATCCCCGTTTCGGCCAGCACGCCACGCTCCCTGCGTCCCGGGTGGGTGGGACTTAATTCGTCTGCGTGTCCATGCAGTATCTGAATTGATGAGCCTGCCCGCTGGTCTGAGCGAGTTGCCTGTGGCAAGCGCCTGCCTGGTCGTGCTCGACGGCTGGGGGCTGGCCGAGCCGGGACCCGGGAACGCGGTGTCGCTGGCGCGCACGCCGGTGTTCGACGAGCTGTGGGCGTCATATCCCCATACGGCGCTGACGGCGTGCGGTCGCGCGGTCGGACTGCCGGATGGCCAGATGGGCAACAGCGAGGTCGGGCATCTCAACCTGGGGGCCGGCGCGGTCGTCCGCCAGGACCTGGTGCGCATCGACGAGGAGATCGCCGCCGGCCGGCTGGCCGATAACGACGTTCTGCGGGCGGCGTTCACCGGCGCTGAGCGCGTGCACCTGCTTGGGCTGGTCTCCGATGGCGGGGTGCACTCCTCGCTTGACCATCTGCGGGCCCTGATCGGCGTGGGGCGGACGCTTGGGGTCGCAGATCTCGTGGTGCACGCGTTCACCGACGGCCGCGACACCCTGCCGCATGCCGGAGTCGAATACCTCTCCGAGCTCGACTGCATACCTGAGGCGCGCGTCGGGTCGGTGATCGGGCGCTACTGGGCGATGGATCGCGATCGACGCTGGGATCGGACGCAACGGGCCTACGACATGCTCATACACGGTCAGGCGCCACACCACTCAAGGAACGGTGAGGAGGCCGTGAGGGAGGCATACGAGCGGGGGGAGACCGACGAGTTCATCGAGCCGACGCTTGTGGGCGAGGAGGGCACGATTCGGCCCGGCGACAGCGTGATCGCGTTCAACTTCAGGCCCGACCGGATGCGTCAGCTGACCCGCGCCCTGGCCGAGCCCGGGTTTGGAGAAGGCGAGGAGGAGCTACCGGGCTGGGCGGGGCGTAGGGGAGGCACGCCGATCGCGCGCTACGCGACATTCACCGAGTACGAGGAGGGCTGGCCTTACTCGGTGGCCTTCTCGCCCGAGCGTCCCGCGACGACGCTTTCGGTGGTACTCGCGCGGGCCGGGGCCTCCCAGCTGCATGTGGCGGAGACGGAGAAGTACCCGCACGTGACGTACTTCTTCAACGGCGGCGAGGAGGCGCCGTTGAGCGGAGAGCGGCGCGAGATGGTCTCCTCGCCGCGGGACGTGCCGACATATGATCACAAGCCGCAGATGAGCGCGCGGGAGGCCGCCGCTGCGTTCGTGGGCGCCTGGCGGGAGGACCGTCCGCGGTTCGCAATCATCAATTTCGCGAATGCCGACATGGTCGGGCACACGGGCGTGATCGAGGCGGCGGTGAAGGCGATCGAGACGGTCGATGAGTGCCTCGGCGAGGTAGTCGCGGCCGTGCACGAGACGGGCGGTGTCTGCGTGGTGACCGCCGACCATGGCAACGCCGACCACATGCTCGAGCCGGACGGTAGCCCCAACACCGCGCACTCACTCAACCCGGTGCCCCTGATCGTCACGACTCCGAGTGTGACCCTGAGAGCGCAGGGTGGCATCCTGGCTGACGTGGCGCCGACGGTGCTGGATCTGCTGGGGATGGAGCAGCCGCCGGAGATGACCGGGCATTCGTTGATCGAGGACGTGGTAGATTTTTTGATGGGCGGCCTCTCGGCCGCGGTGGCGTTCGCGCGCGGTGGCGTTCGCGCGCGGTGAGAGGAGGCGCAGTGCATCAGCCAAGAGAGGGAGGCGGTTCAGGAAAGCGATCGCGGAGGCACGCCTGCCGTTGCAACCGCTGATGATGTGGTGGGCGTGGCGGGCGACGCGGCGATGAGCAAAATGTCCAGCGAAGTGGGTTTCGACGCTGCTATGTTCGACTGAGCAGGGTTCTTCGTAACGATTGCCATCATGTCGACCGCGACCGCCGTCAAGATCCCCTCCCGGGAGGAGACTCTCAGCGAGGGGGAGATGCGCGCCTGGCGCGGGCTTCTACGAGCACATGCGTGCCTGGCAAAGCGCTTGGATGCCGAACTCGAGCAGGCGCACGGGCTGCCGATGATCTCCTACGAGGTGCTGCACCATCTGGAGGACTCAAGCGGTGGGCGAATGCGCATGTGTGACCTGGCCGAGCAGGCGCAGCTGTCGCGTAGCGGGCTGACGCGGCTGGTCGATCGCCTGGAGCGGGAGGGGCTGCTTGAGCGCTGCTCCTGCGAACACGACGCCCGCGGATCCTACGCCTGCCTGACGGAGACCGGGCGCGAGCGGTTGGCGCAAGCGCACGGGACGCATCTGGCGGTGGTGAGGGAGCACTTCTTCTCGCGCTTCTCCGAGAGTGAGCTGAGCGCGCTGGCGGATATGTGGGATCGCGTCGCGCCCTGCAACGGCTGCTGACCGGCGCCTATAGGCCCCACGCTGAATCCCTACCGTTGCCGACGCCGGTGGCGGCGGTGCATGAAGAATCCCTACCGTTGCCGACGCCGGTGGCGGCGGTGCATGAAGAACCCGCTGCCCACCGCTAGGAGGACTGCGGCGAGGCCATACAGGCCGAAGGTTTGGATCGCGTTTCCGGCCGTGTGGCCTATGAAGTAGGCGAGCAGGCCGATGGTCGTCGCCCAGCTGATGCCGCCGCAGGCGTTCCAGAAAACGAACGAGCGCCAAGGCATGAGCGTGGCGCCGGCCAGCCACGAGGCCCAGATGCGCAGGCCGAGCAAGAAGCGGCCAAAGAACACGGCCTTGGGGCCGTGGCGTTCGAAGAACGGTTCTCCGATCTCCAGCACCTGCAGGCGCTGGCGGTGAAAGCGGCCCGGTCGCTTCAGCAGCCAGCGTCCGCCCTTGCGACCGATCAGGTAGCCGATGTTGTCGCCCACGATCGCGGCGGCGGCGGCGAGGGCGATCACGAGCTCGATCTGGAGCTTGCCCTGGCTGGCCAAGACCGCGGCGGTGATAAGGCCGGTCTCCCCGGGAACGGGGACGCCGCTGGACTCGGCCATCACGACCAAGAACAGGAGGGGGTAGCCGATATGGCTGACGCTGACGATGGAGGCGAGCATAGGATGCCGCGCTGCGCGGCTGCCCCTATTTGGTGTTTTCAGAGACGAGCTGTTTGAGCGCGGATGAGGCTTCGCGGACGTCGGAGTAGACGACGTTGCGCAGCACCACTTTGGTCGGCGCCGGGGCAGTGATGAGGATCACGGCGATGATCACCACTGCGAGCGCGAGCAGTGCGAGCAGAGCAACGAGCAGACGACCGATCGGAGATCGGCGCCGACGGACCGCGGTCGCGCCCGCGCCCGGCGCGACGAGCGGAGCCTTGAGCCTGGGTGGCCCGGGACGAGGCCGGCGAGGGGTCACGGCGCCTGCGGGGGCACTGACCGATCTGGGGCGCTCGGGGCCACGCGTGCCCGTGCTCAGCAGGCTCGTCGCCTGGGTGGCGGGGGCTCCACGCGCGGCGCCGGCCGGACGCTCGCCGGGGGGAATGCCGTGCGCGCCGTCGGTCAGTGCGCGTCCCATCTCGCGGGCAGTCGCATAGCGGTCGCGGGGATCGAGCGCGAGCGCGATGGCGACCGCGTCGGCCAGCTCGGGGCCGACGGCGGCGACCAGCGTGTCGAGTGTGGGCGGTTCCTCCTGTTGCTGCTTGAGCGCCAGCTCGGTGAGCGAGGTTGCCTCATAGGGCAGGCGCCCGGAGAGCAGCTGATAGGTGACTACCCCGAGCGCGTAGAGGTCGGTGCGCGGTCCGGCTTCCTCGCCACGGGCCTGCTCGGGGGAAAGATAGGCGGCGGTACCGAGGACCGAGCCGACCTGAGTGATGCTCGACTGCTCGGTGGCCTTGGCGATGCCGAAGTCCGCGAGCTTGACCTCGCCTTCGCGCGCGCGCAGCAGGTTGCCGGGCTTGACGTCGCGGTGGACCACGCCGTGGCGGTGCGCGTAGTGCAGTCCCGCGCATGCCTGCTCGATGATCGAGACGGCTTCGTCCACCTCCACCCAGCCATCGTCGCGCAGGATCTCTGCGCAGGATGAGCCTTCGATGTACTCCATCACGATGAAGTACTGGCCCGTGCGTTCATCCTGGCCGGAGTCGAAGACCTGCACGATGTTGGGGTGGACCAGGCGTGCGGCGGCCTGCGCCTCGCGCTGGAAGCGCGACACGAACGTGGGGTCCTCCGCGAGATGCTCGGCCAGCAGCTTCACCGCCACCTGACGCTCCAGGCGCTCATCGAGGGCGAGGTGGACGGTGGACATCCCGCCGAAGCCCAGCCGGCCCTCCAGGCGATAGCGCCCGGCGATCTCGGCGCTGCTCACGTGGCCCCCGCTTGCCGCCGTTATTTCCGCCATTCCCGATTCCCGTTTCCTGCCGTCACCCGCGCCGGCTCCGCCGCTTGCGCCCGGGGCGCCTTCGCCGGCGCCCGTGCCGCCCCTGTCCGGCGCCGGGCGAGGCTTCGCCGCCGGCGCCCCGGGCGCGGGCGTTCCGCCCCCCGGGCTGGAGGTCGTGGGGGTGGTGGTCGCCGGAGTGGTCTGGGTGTTTGTCGTCTGGGTGACGGTGGGCGTGGTGGAGGTGGTTGGGTGCTCCTGGTGGTGCGCGGTGACGTGCTCGTCGAGGTGGCCTGGGGATGCGGCTGCGCGCACAGTACGAGCGCGCGCGTGCGCAGGTTCGCGATGCCCTGGTTGAGCCTGCTGCGCAGGCCAGGGTCGATCGTGGAGGGAAGCGCGCTTGAGTCCTGCTCGGTCTTGCGGATCGCGGCGGCGGTGGCGGCGCAGCTCCCGTTGCCGTTCTGGGCCGCCAGAGCGACTTCTTCGAAGTCGCTCTGCAGAGGTCCGGCGTTGCCGGCGGGGATCAGGCCGTTGCTGGAGCTCCCGCAGGAGACGAGCAGGGCGGCCGCGACGCCGAGCAGGCCGGCCAAGACGAGACGGAGGAGCGGGGTCCGAATCGCGGCCCCGGCCACGGTCCGAATCGCGGCCCCGGCCACGGTCCGGAGCGAGCTGCGATTCGACGGTTCGTTCGATTGTGGGCGGTTGCGCATGGTCATTGACCGTACTCCAGGCGCTCGGCTAGCGAGTCTGGCAGACGCGCGGCACGGATAGCGGCGGCGGCGCCGGCCACGTCGTAGTCGGTGCGCTGGAAGGACGCGGTCAGACCTTCGAGGTCCAGCAGCAGCCAGGAGGCGCGCGGGTCCCCATCGCGCGGCTGGCCGACGCTGCCGGGGTTGAGTAGCCACTCGCCGGCGGCGATGTCGAGCTGCGCGCCGTCGCGCCGCGGCTCCCCCGTGGCGAGCTCGCCCTCGCAGCGCACGAACGAGAGCGCGACGTGCGAATGGCCGATCAGGCAGATGCGGTGTGGCTGGGCGTCCAGGCACAGCTCGGCGAGCAGCGCTGAGAGCACGTACTCCCAGATGGGATCGCGCGGGCTGGCGTGGTAGAGGCCCACCGAGCCCTCCTGCCCCTGCGGGTGAAGACCCGCGAGGAAGGCGAGGTTCTCAGGTGCGATCACCTCCCGGGTCCACTGCGCCGCGAGGCTCGCACCGCGGGAGAACTCGTCCAGCGGTATCTCGCCGGTGACGGCGAGGTCGTGGTTGCCCGCCAGACACACGGCGGCGTGCTCGCGAGCGAGCTCCACGCAGGCGTCGGGCTCGGCGCCGTAGCCGACGAGGTCGCCGAGACACCACAGCTCAGAGGCGTCGCTGGCCGCGACCGCGTCGAGCACCGCCTCGAAGGCCTGCCTGTTGGTGTGGATGTCGGATATGACCGCGACCTTCATCGCGCGAAGGTCCTTGAAGCCAGGCTCCCTACTCCTCGGCTTCCCCCGCCTCCGTCCCGCCGTACTCGGGCAGGTTCTTGATGCCCTCGCGGGTGCGCCACTTGGAGTAGTTGTCCTCCATCGCGTCGATCAGCTCGCGCATGAAGCGCGGGGAGAGGTTGACACGAGAGACGACGACGCCGGGAACCTCCTCGTCCTCGACCTCGTGGTCGACGCGCGCGAAGGTGACGGTGAACTCGTAGTCGGAGTGGCTGACGTTCGCGAAGTTCGCGTATACGCCCCCCATGATCTCGGGGGAGAGATGGATGTTTATGTGGCGCTCGGCGCCTGAGTCTTGGTCGTTCACGCAGCTAGTATCGCAAGCGGTGAGCAAGGATTGATGACCGAGCCCCTTCCCAAGGTCTCGTGACCGGAGCTTCGAAGGTCTCGTGACCGGAGCTTCGGCACCTCTGGACGGTCTGCGCGAGGCTGTGCTCGCGGTCGTAGGAGAGCTTGCTGGCCGATCTGCGATCGATGGTGGAGCTGCCGATGACGGGAGGCGGGACGCGATCGCGCTGGAGCGTCCGCCGCGCGCAGATTTCGGCGACTACTCGACCAACGCCGCGCTGCTGCTGGCCCCGGGTCTTGGCACGCCTCCCCGTGAGGTCGCACAGCGTCTGGGGAGCGAGCTCGAGCTGCGACTCGGCGCGAGCCTCGAGCGCTTCGAGGTGGCGGGACCGGGCTTTCTCAACCTGTTTCTCGCCGACTCCTGGTTGGCCGGCGCGCTCGCCGAGGCGCTCGTCAGCGGGGACGCGTTCGGCGCGAGCGGGGCCAAGGCGCCCGAGCGCATCCTGGTCGAGTTCGTCTCGGCCAATCCCACTGGGCCGATGCACGTCGGCCATGCCCGCAATGCCGCCTACGGCGACGCGCTCGCCCGTGTGCTCGCATTGCACGGTCACGACGTGGAGCGCGAGTTCTACGTCAACGACGCGGGCTCACAGGTGCGCAAGCTGGGCGAGTCGATTCGGGCGCTGGCGCGGGGTGAGGAGGTGCCCGAGGACGGCTACCACGGCTCCTACGTGGAGCAGCTCGTCCACCTGGTGAAGGCGGACTCGATGGATCCCGCCGAGCTGGGCCGCGCCGCCGTGGCCGTGATGGTGGGGGAGATGCAGGCTTCGCTCGCCGCCTTCGCAGTGAAGGGCTTCGATCGGTGGGCTTATGAGAGCGCGCTGCATGAGGGCGACCCGAGCCCGGTGGCGCACGCGCTTGAGATCCTCGAAGAGCAGGGGCACACGTATCGCAGCGAGGGGGCGCTGTGGCTGCGCACGACCGACTACGGCGACGACAAGGATCGCGTGCTCGTGCGCTCCAGCGGCGAGCACACCTACTTCGCCTCGGACATCGCCTACCACCAGGACAAGCGCGAGCGCGGCTTTCACCGCCAGATCGACGTGTGGGGCGCCGATCACCACGGCTACGTGGCGCGGATGAAGGCCGCGTATGAGGCCCTTGGTGGCGACCCCGAGCACCTGGAGCTGCTGATCATGCAGCTCGTCCACCTGCTGCGTGGCTCCAAGCGCGCGCAGATGTCAAAGCGATCCGGCGGGTTTGTCACGCTTGATGACCTGCTGGCGGAGATCGGCGTGGACGCGGCGCGCTGGTATCTGCTGGCGCGCTCCCACGACACGACGGTCGACCTCGACCTGGACCTGGCGCGCGAGCAGTCAAGCGAGAACCCCGTGTACTACGTGCAGTACGCGCACGCGCGCATCGCTTCGATGCTCGCCAAGGCGGGGGAGGAGCGGGTCCGCGCCGCGTTGGCCGCTGTCGCAGAGGAGTGCAGGGCGAACCAGCCTGGCGTGACGGACTCCACACAGGGGCCGCCGGACGCCGTCATCGACACCACGCTGGCGTCGCGGCGAGACTCCACGCGCGTGCCGCTGCACGCGGCCGAGCGCGCGCTAGTCAAGCAGCTGCTCGCTTTCCCGGGTGTGGTCGAGGAGGCCGCCCAGCGGCGTGCTCCGCATCGCATCGCCGCCTACGCGCTGGAGCTGGCCCAGGAGTTCACGGCGTTCTACCGCGACTGCCACGTGGTGGGCGCCGAGCCCGAGGCGGTCGAGTCGCTGCGGATCGCGTTGTGCGTGGCAACCCAGCGCACGATCGCGCGCTGCCTGGATCTGCTTGGGGTGAGCGCCCCGCAGGAGATGTAGGAGCGACTCGGTCTGTAGGAGCGGCTTGGTCGCGTCGGCTGCCGTCAGTCGAAGCGCGCCAGGTCGGACTCCAGGCGCGCCGCCTCAGAGGCGCTGAGCGTCGCGGCCGGCGCCACGGGACCGGAGCTGGCGCGTGCACGGCGCCGCCAGCGGGGCAGCGCCAGCGCCAGCGTGACGAGCAGCGCGAGCACTACGGCCAGCGGGACGAGATACGCGGCGAGGTCGAATCCGTGGGCAGCGGGAAGGCCAAGAACGGTGGAGCCGTACTGACCGATGAGCGCACGCTTGACCTGCGCTTCGCTGTCGCCCTGGTCGATCAGGCTCTGGATGAAGGCGCGCTCACGATCCGCCTGCGGCGACTGGGCCACGTTCAGGGGGATCTTGCAGGTGACGCACATAACCTGGCGCTCGATCGCGGGCAGCGACGTGCGGGGAACGGGTTTGGAGGCCGCCGAGCCCGCGGGAGCCACGAGGGCGCCGATGGCTATCAGGAGCGCGAGCGACCGCCTCACGAGCTCTCCGCGAGCGTGATCGCGCGGTTCAGGAAAGCCTGGTCGATCTCCCCTCGGGAGACGGCGACGACCTGGCCCTGGCGGTCGACAACGAAGCTCTCCGGCAGCTGGTCGGTACCGTAGGCATGCGCGAAGGACCCGTCGGCGTCGCGCAGGTTTGGGTACGTGAGGTGGTAGCGCCGCACGAAGGTCAGCGAGTCCGGCGAGGCATCCTCGTAGGTCACGCCGAGCACCATGCCATTGTGGCGCGACAGAAGGCTCTGAGCGTGCTCCAGTAGGGGGGCCTCGACCTGACAGGGTACGCACCAGGACGCCCAGAAGTTCAGTACCACGACCTTGCCCCTGAGCGAGGCCAGCGAGCTAACGCCTGCGACGCCGAGGACGGGCAGCGTACGGCCCGCCTCAGGCGCCTGTGGACGCTCCTGGTGCGCGACGGATTCGTCGAGCGTGCGGCTGGCCGACTGCGCGGAGACCCCGTAGATCAGCAGACCGACCACGCATGCGCCGGCCAGAGAGGCGAGGATTGGAACGGCACGGCGTCTCACTACTCAAAGCCTAGTGTCCCGGGTCGAAAATTCGACTCGGGACACTTCGACTCGGGGACGCTAGATGGGCGGCCGCGTAATATCTGAGCCTGCGCGGCCGTAATATCTGAGCCCGCGCGGCGATAGCTCAGTTGGTAGAGCGTTGGCTTCCCAAGCCAAAGGTCGCGGGTTCGACCCCCGTTCGCCGCTTCACCGTTCGCCGCTTTACTGTGATGTCCTGAGACATCAGTCCACTATGTGCTGCAACCACACACCGTTCGCGGCTTTACCGTTCGCGGCTTTATCCCCCCCCGTAGGCAACGACCAGGTCGGTTGCCACGCCCACGAGGAAGCCCGCGGCGATCATGTATAGGCCGAGAGTGTGGTGCCCGTAGCGGCGCATTCCTGTCCAGATCTCGCCGATCACATACAGGATCGCGCCGCCCGCGAGCGCGTAGAACATCAGCTCCAGTGGATCGGAGTTGACCTGGTAGCCGACGATCGTGCCAAGGAACGTGGGCCCGCCGCCGATCAGACCCGCCAGCCCGAGCCAGCGCCACGACGGACGCACCCCGCCGAGTGGACCGACGATGCCGAAGCCCTCGGTCGCGTTGTGCAGGCCGAAGCCGATCACGAGCACAGTTGCCAGGCCGATCGCGCCAGCCTTGGCGGACACGCCGATCGCCAGACCCTCGGCGAAGTTGTGCAACCCGATCGCCACCGCGATCACCATGCCTGTCTGCAGGGCTCTCTGCCGGGCGTCGTGCGCGCCCTCCCGCGCTCGTGCCACCTGCGAGGGATCGAGCACTACACTCGCCTCTCCTCCAGCCACCGGCGCCGGCCTGTCGCGGCGCGTGCGCAGTCTGCGCTCGACCGCCGAGATGCCCGCGGTCCCGATCGTGAAGCCGACCGTGAGCAGCGCGAACAGGCCGAGCATGTGCCCGAAGCTCACCGTGTGGTCTTTGAACCGCCCGAGCGCAGTTTCGAGGATCTGCTCGCCGTGCTTGGTCACGTCCATGAAAATGAACGCCAGAATTCCCACCGAGAACATCGCCAGGCTCACGCGCAGGCGATCGTCGAGGAATCGCATGCGGCCCAGCGGCAGGCCGAGATAGATCGTGAAGCCGGCGATCGCGCCCAGCGCGACTGTCTCGGCGAAGCTCATCGGTGCCGCTGCGTTCGATGATCCTTAGAGCGCCTATCAAAAAGATCGGTGCGGTCGGGGCGTTCATGGACCAAGCTGGGCGACGCGGGACGGCGAAGCGCATGCTGGTGGCACGTGCGAGACGTCACGTGGCGATCCAGCGCCGTGTCCAGGGACGCATTCCGGGCGTGCCGATCTTTTTGATAGTCGCTCTTATTAGGCATCCCTAATTTCTACCACACAGGTCGGGATTGCGCGAGTGGGCGCCGTCTGTGGCAGGTCGGGATTGCGCGAGTGGGCGTCGTCTGTGGCCAAGCGGTCGATCGTCCAGACACGCTCTTGTGCAGTGCGCGTGGTCTTGTGCGCGTGGCCTCACAGACGCCCTCCGCTGTCAAATACGTGAGAATCCCCGCATGCACGTCACCGCGAAGGCCGACTACGCCGTGCGCGCCGTCGTCGAGCTCGCCTCCGGCAGCCAGGACTCGCCCCGTAAGGTGGACGAGGTCGCGCAAGCTCAGGGCATACCGGTGTCCTTCCTGGAGAACATTCTCACGCAGCTGCGCTCCTCTGGGATCGTCCGCAGCCAGCGCGGACCAGAGGGCGGCTACTGGCTCGCCCAGTCGCCCGATCTCCTCAACCTCGCGCAGGTCATCCGCGCGGTCGAGGGCCCGCTGGTGGGCGTGCGCGGGCAGCGTCCAGAGGAGATCAAATACGTTGGCTCGGCCGAATCGCTGCAGCAGGTGTGGGTCGCGCTGCGCGCCAACCTGCGCAAGGTGCTCGAGCATGTGACCATCGCAGACGTCGCCGCCGGCAAGCTGCCCAAGGAGGTCCTCGCGCTAACGAAGGAAGAGGAAGCCTGGCATACCCGCTAGGGCCATGCCGCATGCGGCATGGCCTGCAGGGCCGCATGCGGCCCTGCTACGGGGCCGTGCATGCACGGCCCCGCCGTTGGCGCATGCGCCAACGGAAAAGCTAGGCAGTGAACACGCGCGGCGCCGGTAACCGCACGGCGAGGATCTGCCCCTCCTGGAGCTCTAACTGCTGGGCGCTCTCGCGCGTGACCTGTGCCCAGATGTCGCGGCCGTCCGGCAGCTTCAGCTCGACCCGGACCTCGAAGCCGAGGTGCACGACCCGCTCGACGAGCGCCTCCGTCCCGCTGCCGTCGGCCTCGGGCAGGATCTGAATGTCATGCGGGCGCACGAACGCGTCGCCGAGACGGTTGACCGGGCCGATGAACGACATCACGAACTCGTTCCTCGGGCTCTCGTACAGCTCGCGTGGCGTGCCTGCCTGCTCGATCCGCCCGGCGTTCATCACCACGATCTGCTCGGCGACCTCCATCGCCTCCTCCTGGTCGTGGGTGACGAACACCGTGGTCACATGGATCTCCTCGTGCAGCCTGCGCAGCCATTCGCGCAGCTCACCCCGCACCTGCGCGTCCAGCGCGCCGAACGGCTCGTCCAGCAGCAGCACTTTCGGCTGTACCGCCAGCGCACGCGCGAGCGCCATCCGCTGCAGCTGCCCACCCGAGAGCTGTGACGGGTAGCGCTCGGCTAGGCCGTCCAGGCGCACGAGCCCCAGCAGCTCCTTCACGCGCTCGCGTATCTCCGCCTTCGGCCGTTTCCGCACGGTCAGTCCGAACGCGACGTTGTCCTTGACCGTCATGTGCTTGAACGGCGCGTAATGTTGGAAGACGAAGCCCACATCGCGCGTGCGCGCGGGCGTGTCTGTCACCTCGCGCTCCCCGATCACCACCTCGCCGCTGTCCGGCGTCTCGAGGCCTGCGATGATCCGCAGCAGGGTCGACTTGCCGCTTCCGCTCGGCCCCAACAGCGCCGTCAGCGCTCCGTCGTTCACCCGGATGTACACGTCCTCGAGGGCGACGAACTCGCCGAAGTGCTTACTGACGCTGCGTACCTCGATAGCCATAGTTATACGGAGTCCTTTTTGAATGACAAGTCGCACTGCCCGATAGCCATAGCTATACGGCGGTCCTTCCGGAGGGGTGGCTTGGTAGGTCGGTCGAGCGCGTCGGTGGGGTGGTCGCGATAGCCATGGTGATAGCCATGGTTATACCGAGTCTTTTTTGAATAAAAGGTTGCACTGCCCGATAGCCATAGCTATACGCAACTTTTTTTGAACGACAAATGTCTCGGAGCCGATCGCCATCGGTCAGAGCGCCTTCCTTGCGCGCGTCCTGCGCGTCAGCAGGTTCATCGCCAGCAGCGTTCCCAGCGCGAGCAGCGCCAGCACGACCGCTGCCGTATAGGCCCCGGTGGAGTCGAAGTTCTCGAAGCGATCCTGCACGTACAGCGGCAGCGTCTGCGTCTGACCCTCGATCCGCCCGGACACGATGCTCACCGCGCCAAACTCTCCGAGCGCGCGTGCTGTCGTCAGCACGACCCCGTACACAACTCCCCACCTGATCCCCGGCAAGGTCACCCGCCAGAAGGTCTGCCTCCAGCTCGCGCCGAGCGTCGCTGCGGCCTGCTCTGAGTCGGTGCCCAGCTCGCGCAGCACCGGGATCGTCTCGCGCGCGACGAACGGCAGCGACACGACTGCGGTGGCGATCACAATACCCGGCACCGAGAAGATCACCTGAATGCCGTGCCCTGCCAGCCAGTTTCCGAGCCAGCCGGTTTTCCCGTACACGAGCACCAGTGCCAGCCCGACGACCACCGGCGAGATCGCGAACGGCAGATCGATCAGCATCCCCAGCAGCGCCTTGCCCCTGAACCGGCCGCGCTCCAGCAGCAGGGCGATGCCGATCCCAAACACGGTGTTCAGCGGCACCGCGATCGCGACGATCTCAAGCGACAGCCAGAACGCGTGGACGGCGTTCGGTGCGCTCACGGCGCTCCACACCGGCCCGAGGCCTCCTTCGAACGTGCGGTAGAAGATCATCCCCACCGGTGCCACCAGCAGCAGCGCCAGATAGGAGAGCGCGAGCGTTCTGACGCTCAACTTCATGGCCCGTGTGGGGGAGAGGCCGACCGCGCCCTGGCTGCTATAGGACATGCTTGGACCTCCAGCGCGACACGAGCGTCAGCGCGCCCAGGACGGCCAGCGCGGCGAGCAGCAGAACGACCGACACGGCCGCTGCGGCCGGCAGGTTTTCGTTTGAGATCTGCCCGAACACGTACACCGACCCGACCTCCGTCTTGAACGGCAGCTCTCCGGTGATCAGCACGAGCGAGCCGTACTCGCCGACCGCCCGCGCAAAGCTGAGCGCGACCCCCGAGACGATCGCGGGGGTCAGGCTCGGCAGGACGATGCGGCGCAGCACGGTCAGCGGCCCCGCGCCCAACGACGCGGCCGCCTCCTCCATCGAGCGGTCGAGCTCGAGCAGCACCGGCTGCACCGAGCGCACGACGAACGGCAGCGTCACGAACAGCAGCGCCAGCGCGATCGACGCGCGCGTGAACGCCACGTCGACGCCCACCGGACTGCCTTTCCCGTACAAGGCCAGCAGCACGACCCCGGCGACGATCGTCGGCAGCGCGAACGGCAGGTCGATCAGTGCGTTCACGACCGGCTTGCCGGGGAACTCGTCACGTACCAGCACCCAAGCGATCAGCGTGCCGAAGATCGCGTTCACGACCACCACGATCGCCGACACCGCCAGCGTCAGCTTGATCGCGGCGAGCGCCTCCGGGTTGGAGACCTCCCGCCAGAACGCGCTCGTCCCGCCGCTGCTCGCCTTGGCCAGCAGCGCCGCCACCGGCAGCAGCACGAGCGCGGACAGGTATATGCCGAGCAGGCCCTTGCCGAGCCCGCTCGCGCCACGCGCACCTGTTGCTGGTACGCGTGGACGCCTGAGCGCCAGGATGGCGGGGTTACTTGGCAGTGGACACTCCCAGCGACTGCTCGATCTTCGTGACGATTCCCGTTTCCGGTTCGAAGAACTGCTTGGTCACCGTCGTCCACCCGCCTAGCGAGTCGATCGTGAACAGTCCGGATGGTGTCGGGAACTTGGCGGCGGCAGCGACTCCTCCGATCACCGGGCGATAGCCCTCCGATGCCCAGATCGCCTGCCCCGCGGGTGAGAGCAGGTAGCTCACGAACTTCTGCGCCTGCGCGGCGCTCGTGCCCGTGCCCACCACGGCGATCGGGTTCTGGATCAGGATCGTGTCGTGCGGGATCACGTATTCGATCGCCGCGCCCTTCTTCTGATCGGAGATCGCCTCGTTCTCGTAGTCGATGAGCGCGTCGCCGCGGCCGGCGAGGAACGTCTGCAGGGCGTTGCGCGCCGAGCTGTCCTGGCTGACAACGTTTCTGAAGAGCTGCTTCAGGTACGCCTGCGCCTGTGCCGGGGTCTTGCCTTCCTTCAGCTGCGCCCCGTAGGCGGCCATCACGTTCCAGCGCGCGCTCCCTGACGTGAACGGGTTCGGCGTCAGCACTCCCACGCCCGGCTTGATCAGGTCCGACCAGCCGGTTATGTGCTTGGGGTTGCCCTTACGCACGATGATCACCGCGACCGAGTCGGTCACGAAGCCGTGCGTCGCGTTCTGATTCCAGCTCGACGACACTAGACCGGCCTTGACGAGCTTGGTCACGTCCGGTTCCAGCGAGAAGTTGACCACGTCAGCGTGCAGCCCGTTGGCCACCGCTCTGCTCTGTTCGCCGGACGGGCCGTAGGACTGGCTGAAGCTCACGCCCTTGCCTTCGGCGCTTGCCTGGAAGGCGGGGATCAGCTTTTCGAACGCCCCCTGCGGCGTCGAGTAGGCGACCAGCGCCAGGTGCTTGCTGGCGCTTCCGCCGGAGGACCCGCATGCGGCGAGGCCGAGCGCGGCGACGGTCAGGAAGAAGGCGACGGTGGACCTGAAGGCGACGGTGGACCTGAGTCCGAGATGAGTGCGTGTGTGATGGGGCATAATCACTTTCTGCATAGGAAACACCAAGACCATGAGGATTGCGTCGAACGCAAATTAGCACAATCCTGCTAGGGATTGTTCTAATAGGGGTTTTCTTGTGAAGGCGCTCAGGCGGGACGGGCGGCGCCGACCGAGGCGAGGACATCGGCGATGCACGCCTGCTGCACCTGCCGGGCCTCGATCGAGAACGGCTCGGGCCCGCCGGCGCCGACACGGATACCCACTCCGAGCCGGGCGAGGTGCATGGTGCCGAGCGTCTGGGTGTAGAGGTGGTTGGCGGTGAAATCTGGGTCCGTGACCGTGAAGACGCCCTGCTGGGCGCCGACGGAGAGGATCTCCGAGAGCCTGCCCAGACAGGCCGCCATGCCCTGGCCGAGCCGGATCCAGACGGCGTCGGAGACCGTTTCGCGCAGCGCAGAGGCGGGCCTGCGCATCAGCGACATGCCGCAGTCCACGAACGCCGGGTGCTCGAGGCAGTAGTCGGTATACCGGCACCAGCCGTCCTCCAGGCGAGCCACGGGATCGGACCCTTTCGGGATCTCCTCCAGAAGCTGGGCCAGCTCGGTGAGGTAGCTCGTCAGCGTCATCACGAACAGCTCCTCCTTGGAGGTGAAGAACCGGTAGATCTGCGCCTTGTTGATGCCGACCGCGCGGGCGATGTCCTCGATCGGGGCGTCCTGCAGGCCGCGCTCGTCGAACAGCAGGCGGGTGGCCGCGACGATCTTCTGCTCGCGCTGGCGACGGACGCGCACGCGGTTGGAGACGGCATGCAGGTGGACGGTCGAGCTGGGCATCGCGGCAAACTCTAGCGCAGATGTAAACGTCGTTCAAACTATAGTTTGACAATTGTTTACATCTAGTCTAGATTCGGATAAAGAGACCAGAGTCTCTGCCCCCGCGAAACCTGAAAAGGAGATGTACCCCTGATGTCCGCCGCTTCCGCCACCACCGAGGCCACCGAGACCACCGAGGCCGCCGAGGCCGCCGTGCAGGCGATCGCCGGCGCGGCCAACCAGGACGTGACCTTCTCGCTTGAGTTGTCCCAGGATCAGAAGGACATCCGCGACTGGGTCCACGGCTTCGCCGCCGACGTCGTCCGCCCGGCCGCGCACGAGTGGGACGAGCGCGAGGAGACGCCGTGGCCGATCATCGAAGAGGCCGCCAAGATCGGCCTGTACGGGTTTGAGGGATTGGCGCAGTTCTTCGCCGATCCCACCGGTCTTTCGCTACCAATCGTCAACGAGGAGCTGTTCTGGGGTGACGCGGGTATCGGCATGGCGATCATGGGCACGGCGCTCGGCGTGGCCGCGATCTTCGGACAGGGCTCAAACGAGCAGATCGGCGAGTGGATCCCACGCTGCTTCGGCACGCCCGATGACCTCAAGGTGGCGGCCTTCTGCGCCTCGGAGCCGAACGCGGGCTCGGATGTCTCCGGGGTGCGCACGCGAGCCAAGTTCGACGAGGCTACGAACGAGTGGGTGCTCAACGGCCAGAAGGCGTGGGCCACCAACGGCGGCATCGCCGACGTGCACGTGATCATCGCCACGGTCGATCCCGAGCTCGGCTCGAAAGGGCACGCTGCGTTTGTCGTGCCGATGAGCGAAGTGAAGGGTATCTCGCAGGGCACGAAGGTCAAAAAGCACGGCCTGCGCGCATCGCACACCGCTGATGTGTTTCTCGATGATTGCCGTGTCCCCGCCGGATACGTGCTCGGGGGCAAGGACAAGTTGGACGAGCGCATCGCACGCGTACGCGAAGGCAAGAAGAGCAAGTCCCAGGCCGCGATGCAGACGTTCGAGGCTTCGCGCCCGACGGTCGGCGCGCAGGCGCTCGGGGTCGCCCGCGCCGCTTATGAGTACGCGCTCCAGTACGCCAAGGAGCGTGAGCAGTTCGGCAGGAAGATCATCGAGAATCAGGCGATCGCCTTCACTCTGGCCCGTATGAAGCTCGAGATCGACGCCTCCCGTCTGCTCGTGTGGCGCGCCTCCTGGATGGGGCGCAACGGGGTGACGTTCGAGAACGCCGAGGGCTCGATGAGCAAGTGGAAGGCCGGCGAGGTCGCGGTGTGGGTCACCGAGCGCGCGATCCAAATCCTCGGCGGCAACGGCTACACACGCGAGTTCCCCGTCGAGCGCTGGCACCGAGACGCGAAGATCTACGACATCTTCGAGGGCACCGCCGAGATTCAGCAGCTCGTGGTCGCGCGGGCGATCAGCGGGATGTATATCAAGTAGCTCTGGGACTGGGTTTTCGGGGTGGTGCGGGTCGTGCTGTGGCGTCGCTGAGGCCCAGAGTGTTGCGCGTGGCCGGCTGCTCGACTCCCAGCTCAATCATGCTTCGACCGCGCGACCGCCAATGACAAGGCGCTCGCGTTCGCGCTGGGACGAGGTGTCAGCTGCTTACCAAGACCAGGGGGGTTCGCGACATGGTCCCTTACCAAGACCGGGTCGTTATGGCTCATCACGTGAGCTCGCTATACGTGGATAGTCTGGCTAGACACCGCTAGTCAGCCTAGACGCTGCTAGTCTGCTGCTTTTGACCCGAGTCGAGAACCCATATCGCCCTGGCTTCAACGAGGTGCCCGCCGAGCTGGCGGGTCGCGAGGAGGTACTCGAGGATCTCATCGACGCGATCGAGGTCGCCGCGGTCGACGGACGCATGCCGAGGCCGGTGCTTCTCGCTGGCGCGCGGGGAGTCGGGAAGACCGTCTTGCTCTCAGAAGCGGCCGCGATCGCGGGCTCGCGGTTCGGGTGGCCGCGAGTGCACGTAGAGTTGCGCCCGCGGACGGTGTTCACGCCCGACCTCATCGAGGCCATAGGCCGCGCGTATGAGCTGATCGAGCAGCCCCGCCGCAAGCGGGCGTTGCAGGCGGAGTCGGTGACGGTGCATGCTGGGCTGCCGGGTGTTGGCGGCGAGGTTCAGTTCGCGCGTGCCTCTGACGCGCAGGAGCAAGCCGCCTCCTCCCTCCGGGGAGTGCTCACGGCGCTCGTGGAGCTCGCGAGCACTCGCGACAGCGGCATTGTGCTGACGCTGGATGAGGCGCATCTGGCAGCCCGTGCCGAGCTTGCCGCACTCGCGGCCCTGCTGCAGGAGGGCACAGGTGAGCGCTGGCCGCTGGTCGTCGTCCTCGCCGGGCTGCCGCTGATGCGATCCCCGGAGCATTCCGTGACCTACTTGGAGCGCGGCGCTTGGCATGAGCTCGGCCTGCTGGGCCGGGAGGACACGGTGCGGGCGCTGCGGGCGCCCGCACAGGCGGCGGGGCGCCCGATGGACGAGGCCGCAGCCGAGCTGCTGGCCGGTGCGTCGGGCGGTTACCCCTACGCGGTGCAGCTCTATGGGCACCACGCCTGGCGGACCTCCGCGGGCAAGCGGCGGATCGACCGCGCTGCAGCCCAGGCGGCTCTGCCACGCGCACAGCGGGAGCTTGAACGCGGCCTTTACGCCGCTCGCTGGAGCGCCGCGAGCCCGACGCAGAAGCGCTACCTCGCCGCCGTCGCGACGGTCGCGGCCGCCGGGGAGCAAGTGAGCGGCCGTATGGTCGCCGACGAGCTGGGGCGCACGACCAAGCAGGTCTCCAGCGTACGTGACGACCTGCTCAAGCAGGGGACCCTGACCGTCGAGAACGGCCAGCTGCGCTTCACGATCCCCGGCATGGGCGCCTATGTCCTCGCTGCGACTGCGCCTTGAGTGCGCGCCAGTCTCGCGCCAGTCGTGTCCCGATTCGGCCGGATTCCACCGGATTCCGTCGGGATCGATTCCGAGTAGGTAAACCAGAACGGCTCTGTAGAGCCATCACCGACTGATCTACGACATCTTCGAGGGCACCGCCGAGATTCAGCAGCTCGTGATCTCGCGGGCGATCTCGGGCATGCAGATCAGATAGATAAAAGAGTCGCTACCACGCCTGTCCGCTGCCGCAGTGCGGGCACGTGACGGTCGTGGAGACTGCTGCGAGAAACAGGTAGCCGCATGCGCAGGTGTAGGAGGCCTGGTCCACGGGACCCCCGGCCTCGCGCACGCGCTGAACGGCTGGGTCAGGCTGGGCGGTGAGGTCGTGCTGGACGGCGAGACTGGGCTCGGCGGTGAGGCTGGGCTGGGTGGTGAGGTCGTGCTGGACGGCGAGACTGGGCTCAGCGGTGAGGCTGGGCTGGGCTGGGAGATCGGGTGCGTGCGCCTTAGTCGCCGGGCGTTTGTGCGGGCGCCGGCGCACGTGTCGCCGCTCGGCAAGGGGATGAAGGAGGATCGCTCTCATGATGCTCTACCTCTATAGACTCGGCGCACGCCAGAAGGTTTCGCTTTACAGGGACAATTTCCTGGCCGAATGGCCGAATAGACCTCGCGAAGGTCATCAGACGCTCTTGGCACGGTGACGATGAGGGTTTGCGATACTTGCGGCGATGAACCCCGCTCGTAAGCGAACGGTGCGGCTGACGGTGGCATTGAGCGCGGCTGTGGTTTTGGCCAGCGCGCTGATCTACACCAGCTTCAGCGCCGCCAGCCCGGCTCTCACACCCAGCCAGCTGGTCCGCCAGGCCCAGCCGGGCCGCAGCTATCAGTTGACCGGCACGGTCGTTGAGGGATCGGTCCACCGCGCGGGCGCGGTGCTGGACTTCAGCGTGGAGGATCGCGTGGGCGGGACGACGATTCCCGTGGCCTACACCGGCACCGTGCCCGACCCGTTTCGCGAAGGGCGCGAGGTGATCGTCACGGTCCAGAAGCAGGGCGGCACATATGCCGGCGAACGCAACTCGCTGATCACCAAGTGCCCGTCCAAGTACAAGACCGCTCCGGCCGGCGAGAAGCAGAATTATTAGGCCCACGAACCTTGACTGAGATGGCTGATCTCGGGCGCGCGTGCCTGCTGCTGGCGCTCGCGGTGTGCGTGTACGGCATCGGCACGTCGCTGTACGGCGTGCGCAGCGGGCGCGTGGAGCTCTCAGAATCCGCTCGTCGCTCGGTGTACGCCCTGGCTGGGATCCTGACGGTCGCGTTCGCGGTGCTGGAGATCGCGTTTTTGCGCAACGACTTCGCCTTCAACACGGTGGCCGACACTTCGAGCAGGACGACACCGATGTTCTACCGGGCAGCCGCGGTGTGGTCCTCCCAAGAAGGCTCGCTGCTGCTGTGGGCGTGGCTCCTGTCGCTGTGGTCGAGCCTGGCGCTGTTCCTCACGCGCCGGCGCCTGCGCGACGTAGCCGCCTACGCGCAGGCGATCCTGCTCGGCTTCGGGGGGTTCTTCATCTCGCTGATGGTGTTCTACGCGCAGCCGTTCGCCACCACCAGCCCGGCTCCAGCCGAAGGCGCGGGGCTCGACCCGCTGCTGCGTTTTCCGACGATGATGATCCACCCCCCGATGCTGTATTCGGGCTACACGCTGTGCACGATCCCGCTCGCCTTCGGCATGGGGGCTCTGCTGGCGCGAAGGGTCGACGCCGACTGGATCAAAGTGATCCGTCGCTTCGCCTTCGCCGCCTGGCTGTTCCTCGGCGTGGGCATTCTGCTCGGCGCGCGCTGGTCTTATGCGGAGCTCAACTGGGGCGGCTATTGGGGCTGGGACGCGGTCGAGAACGCGTCGCTGATGCCGTGGCTGACCGGCACGGCATTCCTGCATTCGCTGATGATCCAGGAGAAGCGCGGGATGTTGAAGGTGTGGAATGTGTCCCTCGTGCTGGCCACGGGCACGCTGGCGATCATGGGCACGTTCCTGGTGCGCAGCGGAGTGCTCAACTCGATCCACGCCTTCGGCGGGCAGACCCTGGGTGTGCCGTTCGTCGTACTGATCGGGGCGTTGATCGCCTTCTCGATCTACCTGGTGGTCACCCGGCGCGACATGCTGCGATCCGAGCATCGCCTCGATTCGTTGCTCTCCCGTGAGTCGATCTTCCTGGCCAACAACCTCGTGCTGGTGGGGCTGTGCTTCGTGATCTTCTGGGGCACCTACTTCCCCCTCATCTCACAGGCGCTGACTGGCCAGGAAGCGTCTGTCGGGCCGCCGTGGTTCGACCGCTACACGGTGCCGCTGGCGTTGATCCTGGTGTTGTTGAGCGGCATCGGGCCGGTGATCGCCTGGCGTCGGGCGACTCTGGTCAATGCACGACGCAACTTCCTGGTGCCGCTGACCGCGGCGCTGCTCACGCTCGTGGCGTTGCTCGCCGGGGGCGTGACGCTGAAGCCGTTCGCGACCGCGATGTTCTGCTGCGCTGGATTCGTGCTGGGCAGCGTGGGGCAGGAGTTCTTCCGCGGTGCCCGCGCGCGCAGGGCGATGGCCGGTGAGCCCGCGCCGCGTGCGCTAGTGGCGCTCGTCAAACGCAACCGCAGGCGCTACGGCGGCTACATCGTGCACATCGGCATGGCGGTGCTGTTCGTCGGCGTAGCCGCGTCCTCGTCTTTCCAGCATGTATCCGAGCTCGGCCTCTCGCCCGGCCAGTCAACGCGCGTGGGCACATACACGGTCCGCTACGTGCGGCCTACCGCCACGATCACGCCTAAGTACGACGAGGCGCACACGGGCTCCACGCTCAGCCTCGGTGCGGTGATCGACGTGACCAAGGGCGGTGTGGGCGGCTCCCATGTGACGACGCTGGAACCGAGTGAGGGCTTCTACGCCTCCCAGGAAGCCAGCCAGGGATCGGTCGGCAGCCTGATCGGTGGCCAGCCCGTGAGCCACGTTGCGATCGATCCGGGCGTCACCCGCGATGTGTGGAGCGCGATCAAACCCAACATCGAAGCCCCGAACCTCTCGCGCATAGTCAAGATCGGCAACCGCACACTGCCGCCTGAAGATGGGCTCGTGGGAATCGCTGCGCTTGCACGCGAATACCTCAAGCACCCGCCGCAGGCGCAGTTCAACTTCCACGTCTCACCGCTGGTGATGTGGATCTGGATTGGCGGCCTGATCGTGGGCGGCGGTGGTCTGATCGCGATCTGGCCGGCGTCCAGTGCCGCGCGCCGTCGCGTGAGCGTGTGGACGGACGCGGCGCTGGAGGCGGCGCGCGAGGCCAAGTACCACGAGATCCGCGACGCCGAGCTCGACTACCGCACCGGCAAGCTCTCGCGCGAGGACTACGAAGCGCTCGACGCGACGCTGCGCGCGGAGGCGATCGCGATCCTCGACCGGCTGGCGCCGGTCGACGGGCGAGGAGGAGTCGCAGGAGCGCGACTCGCCGGAGCGCGAGCTTACGACCACGGGTGCTTGAGCAAACTGCGCTCCTAGGGCGCCGCTGGGCAAGCGAGGCCGGACGCAGGGAGCCGTGGCGATGCTGTGCACGCGAGCGACTCGAGGACAAAGCCTCGCGCCGCTCAGCGACGCCCTAGGACCACGGGTGCTTGAGGAGCACGATAGCGTTCACGAGGAACAGGATTGCGAAGAAGATGGTCCAGCGGTTGAGGTTGCGCTCGACCATCGATCCTCCCCCCAGCGGGCCCGTGCCGCTGCCGACCCCAAAGGCGCCGGAGAGACCGGAGTCCTTGCCGGAGTGCATCAGCACCAGGAAGACGACGATCACCGAGATCGCGACCTGCAGGACCGAGAGGACGGTTTCCACGCGCTCAGGTTATCGCTTCGCATCTGATCTGACGAGACCCGCCTGGCGAGACCCGCGGATGCGGCTAGACCTGCGGATGCGGCGAGATCCGTGGATGCGGCGAGACCGGCTGCACCCGCGCGCGGGCGCGGGACGCGCCGGGCGCGATCGACCCTGCCTACGGGCAGGCGACCGTGGCGGTGGTGCTCGCCGTGGAGTGGTCGGCGAATGTGAAGTTGGCGGCGAACGGGAACCCGCTGGCCGGGCACCTACGCGGCACGATGATCGCTCCGGCCGCGTGCGCCCGGGGGCTGCGCCCGACCCCGCCGATCGTCAGCGAGAGCGAGGCGAACGACGCGTCCGGCTCGAACATGAGCGTCGGGATCGGGGGGACTGATATCGCCAGCTTCGCGCCGTAAGGAGGGCTGTCCGACTGCAGCACGGCGGTGCTGATCGTGCTCTCGTAGAGCGGCGTTTCGCCCTGACCGAAGATCTCCAGCGCCGGACGACCACCCTGATTGGGGCCACGGAAGGCCCAGATCGTCGCTTCCTCGGGGGTTGTCAGCGAGCCGGTGTGCGCCTCGAGCAGCGCGTGGCCGCGCCCCACGAGCGATCCCGACAGGCAGCCCGCGGCGCCTCTGCTCTGCAGCCGTGCCTTTGTGCACGTCTTCACGCCGCGCAGGTCGATCACTAGCCCTGCGGGCAGATGCACGACCGCTCGGTTCAAGGGCGCCGGGACGCCTTCTTCGCCACCGGAGAACCGGATCGCGAGCGTGAAGGCAGTGCTCGTGCCGAGCCGGTCGGGCAGGAATGAGGGGTGGATGCTCGCGCTCGTTTCCGGCTGTGCCGCCGCCGGCGTGGCGCTGAAGCAGCAGGCCACCAGCGCGGCGGCAGCCGCCGGGCGCCCCACGCTCACGATCGCCTCCGTCTCGGAGCCGACATCTCCGATCCCGGGATCACTTCTTCTTCGGGCAGGAGATCTTGGTCTTGCTCGTGACCGTCGAGCCGTCGAAGAAGCTGAACTGCGAGGCGGCCAGCCAACCTCCGCGCGGACAGCTCTTGGGGGTGATGATGCCCTTCACGTGGAACAGCTTGCGCTTGCCGTGGATCTTCTTGAAGTAGGCGACGTTTTTCGCGCCGGCCGTGAAGAAGGCGGTGATCGCCGAGGCATCGGAGGCTTCGGGGAGGACTTTGATCAGCGGCACGTTGAGGCTGAAGCCGAGCCCATAGGGCTTGGGGAACTGCATCACCGGCGCCGTGAACACGAGCTGGATTGAGACCGGGGTCGAGCCTTCCAGGTAGATCAGCAGTTCGACGTGACCCGGCTTGTTGTTGCCGAGGAAGAAGTCGACCGTGTATGCCTCGTGGACGATTTCTTTGGCGATTTCGTATGCGCCCATACCGCCGCCGAACCCGGCCTTGGAGTCGGCTGGGCAGCCTCGTGGGCCGATGTTTTCGAGCGTCGCCACGGTGCACGTGCCGGTGCCCTGGAGGTTCAGCGTCAGCCCGGCCGGGCCCATCACGTTGATGTGGGTGATCGGCGAGGGCACTGGCAGGTTCGTCGAGCCGATCGTCGCGCTGCCGAACACGTTCGTCGGCACGCCGAGCCGGTCGGGCGAGAAGCCCGCTGAGGTGATCTTTACGGTCTCTTCCGCCTGCGCGGCTGTGGCGGTTAGTAGGATTGCACATCCGAGCAACGCTGTCAGGATCCGAACTCTGGATGTCATCACTCCTCCTCCACTCTCGTAACCGCCGGAGGTATCCGCCGGCTCTCTTACCCTATAACCCCCGGAACAGGAGAATAGAGCGGTCTGACGCAGGAGGACACGCAGGAGGACACGCAGGAGGACACGCAGGAGGACACACGACCCACGCGAAGAGTTAGCCGGATGCAAGGGTTTTCGCCGATTTGGGGATTCAATTACGAATCCTTTACGGATTCTTGCTTGTCTGCCGATATGAATCCTGGTGGGCGTACCCCGCGATCGTGGGTTAGCTGCGCCAGCCACGACCATGGGACGACCGCAAGATGATCGACTTCGGCGTATGCCGCCTCTAACCAACCCGCGCCGCCGGGCGTGGAGGGTGATGCTGTCTGCTCTCGCGGGGGGTGGGCTGACCGCGGCTGGCCTGGGCGGATCTCTCTCCAGCGGGGCGCTCGCCGCCGAAGTTCCCGCGGGCTCCTCGTCTCCCGCGGACGGCTCCTCGC
Source organism: uncultured Solirubrobacterales bacterium (assembly GCA_963813805.1). Taxonomy (GTDB): domain Bacteria; phylum Actinomycetota; class Thermoleophilia; order Solirubrobacterales; family Solirubrobacteraceae; genus Palsa-744. The sequence continues at coordinate 853,362 of CAWEZZ010000005.1, read as the reverse complement.
CATCGGTCACCGTGTCTAGCTCGGGTGCGTCGGGCGTGGGCTCCCAGGAAACGGGAACTGGCCAGCCTTCGACGACCACTTCGACCACGCCCTCGCCCACTTCGACCACGCCCACTTCGACCGGTTCGCAGGGGAGCACCCCGGCGCCGGCCGGCGCTTCGACGCCCGCTGCCCCGGAAGCGCCCACGGTGGTGCTGCAGCGCAGGCAGAAGACGACCGTGAGCAAGAAGAACGCGAGCCGCACCCTGTCAACCACGCGCGCCCAACCGCAGGGCTCTCAGCGGATCACGGGTGGTGCGCACGCGCCGAAGGGTGCTGTGGCGTCCGGCCCCAACAACGTCGCGCTGCCGCCGCAGCTTGTGGCCGGCCAGGCCGGGGCGCTCGCGGCGGAGCTCGGCTCCTCGGCGGCATCGGCGCAGGCGCTCGCCTTCTACCGCATCCCGCTGTTCCTGCTTCCCGTCTACCAGGCGGCCGCCGTCCAGTACGGCGTGCCCTGGCAGATCCTCGCGGCGATCAACGAAATCGAGACCAACTACGGCAGCGACCAGTCGGTGTCCACGGCCGGCGCCGTGGGGTGGATGCAGTTCATGCCCGCGACATGGCTGCAATACGGAGTGGACGCGCTGGACGCTGGCTACGCTGACCCTTACAACCCGGTGGACGCGATCTTCGCCGCGGCCCGCTATCTGCACGCCGCCGGCGCTCAGAGTGACCTGCGCGCGGCGATCCTCGCCTACAACCACTCCGCCGAATACGCCGACTCGGTACTGCTGCGCGCCAAGCTCATCTCAACCTATCCGGCATCCGTGATCGCGACGCTGACCGGCCTCACCGACGGGCGCCTGCCCGTGACCGGTAAGCAGGTGGCGTGGGGCCAGATCCTGTCGGCCATCTCATCCCCGAGCGCGACCGCGCACGCGACGGCCGTTCCGAGCGCGGCGCCTGGCGCTCTGAGCGGCGCGTCGGCCAACGGTTCGCCGGCGACGCCGGGCTCCTCCGCGCCTCCCTCGCCGGCGGCCGCCGCGGCTGCTGCGACGGGCAAGGCCGGCACTAACGTCGAGGCCCCGCAGTTCGTGGGTCTGTTGAGCGCTCCAAACGCCACGGTGGTGGCGGTGCAGGACGGTCGCATCGTCCGGCTCGGTGACTCTCGCAAGCTTGGCTTCTACGTGATCCTGCGCGACGTCTACGGCGACGTGTTCACCTACGCAGGGCTTGGCAGCATCGCGCCTACTTATCGTCTGCCCAAGCTGCCGCGCTCGGCGGGCGCCTCCGCGAAGACCTTGGCGGCCACCGCCGCGAGCACCCGCGATGCCGCGCTCTCCCCGCCCACGAGCGCTCAAGGGCAGCTCCCGCTCACCTTGAAGGTAAAGACGCCGGCCCGGCAGACCGCCGCGAGCGCCGCCGCGAGCGCCGCCGCCGGGGCACCGCCGACCCAGCCCTCTCGGCTGGGTGCCCCGGTGGTCGGTGGTCAGGACTCCGTCCCGGCAGGCTCGGTTCACGCGACGCCCGCCGGCATGGGCAAGGTGCGCCTGTTCGCCCACCCCGGCAACCCCGACGCGCTCGCGGCCGCGGCCCGTGCCGCGCGCAGCGCCTCGAGGACAATCGCCGGTCGCCCGCTGCCGTTGCGGCGCGGATCGGTTGTCGCGAAGGGCACCGTGCTTGGTCACGTGCGCGTGCCGCCCGGGGCGAAGGACGGTCACCTGCGCTTCGCGATCGGCCCCGCAGGCGATCCGAACACGATCGATCCCCGGGCGATCCTCGAGAACTGGAAGCAGCTCAACGCCGCGCTGCACCCACAGGGCGCGAAGGGGGAAACAGAGCTGCTTGGCGCCACCGCGAGCGGCGTCTTCTTGCTCTCCAAGAGTCAGCTCGAGCGCACGGTGCTCTCCGATCCTGGCATCGACATCTACGCGTGCGGGCGTCAGGACATCGCCTCGGGAGCGATCGACAAGCGCGTGCTGGCGGCGCTTGCTTTCCTCTCGCGCAGCGGGTTGAAGCCGACCGTGAGCGCGCTGCGCTGCGGTCATAACGAGTACACCACCTCCGGCAATGTCTCCGAGCACTACACGGGAGATGCCGTCGACATCTCCGCTGTCAACGGCGTCTCGATCGCCGATCACCAGGGCTTGGCGTCGATCACCGACACGACGATCCGCACGCTACTCACCCTGCCGGGCGAATTCGCTCCCCACCAGATCGTCAGCCTGATGCGGTACCCGGGCGCTCCGAGCACGCACGCGCGCCCCGACCACGGCGACTACATCGAGATCGACTTCCCGCCAGCGCCGAAGCACGCGCCCGCTGTGAAGTCCTCCACGAGGACGGCCGTGGTCGCCCACTCGGCGGGCGCTGGCCAGACAGCCCCCTCACCGTTTGTGGTGAGCCGTGATCTGAGCGCGGCGCAGTGGAACCAGCTGATCGCGCGCATCGCCGCGCTGCCGGCGCCGACCGTGGTGGCCAAGCCGAGCTCCGCGGCGATCCGTGACCCCAAGGGCTCCTAGCTGGCTAGGCTCACGCCGGGACCCCGGGGACCTCGGCTCCTTTTAGGCACCACCCCGGAAGGCGCTTCGCAAGGCACTGTCAGACTCAACCAGCGCCGGGTCCACGCCGGAATGCTCCGATCAAGACGCTTCGGCATTTCGTCTCGGCGACCCTGAACTGAGGGCTGCTCGTGTTGATCCCTTTGGTGTCGAAGATAGGGCCGTTGCCCGAGGTGTTCGGCACCGGCACGTTCACGCCGTTTTCGCGCATGCACGCCGAGAACTTCGTGAGTGCCTGTTTGAAGGCGGGGCTGCTGAAGCGAGCGCCAGGGCCGGCACGGAAGAATTTGCCACCGGTGCCGCCGCCGCATTTCTTCAAGACGGCTTCGTACTGCGCGCGCGTCACGCCCTTCGGCAGCTGCGGACCGGCCCCACCTCCGCCGAGGAAGCCGCCCGGGCCGCCTGGACGCCGCTGGCCGGGGGTCCGTTGTGGCAGCGTGATCCCGTTCTTCTGCAGGCATTCGCGCAGCGCGCTGAAGCGTTTCGCGAGTTCTCCTTTGGCCCGACCAGCTTGACTTGTGGCCGTTTCGGCGGCCGTTTCGCCGCTCCTCGACGCGGCAGCGGCCGCGTTCGTGCTCGTGGAGGAGCTCTTCGAGGAGCCGCCGCAGGCCGCCAGCCCGAGGCAGGCGAGCAGGAGAGCCAGCACGGCTGCCGCCGCGGGCTTGCGTCTGTTGCTGTCGATGTGAGGCATGAAGCTCCTTTGTCGATGATCGTAGTGTTGTCAGCCGCCCCGGCCGAACAGGGCCGGTTCGCCGCCGCCTGGGCTGCTGGGCGGAGCGCCAGCGCTGCGACCCGAGCCTCCGAACAGGCCGCCGAGGCCGCCGCTGCTTCCGCCGACGCGGATCGATTCGGCGCTGATCGCGCCGTTGGCGCCCGCGGCGCCCGTGACGACGACGGTTTCGCCAGGGTGGATGCCCTTGACGTCGGCTTTCACGGTCTTCGTGACGGTCGAGGCCGGGGATGTCGTGACCTTGACGGTGTTGCCTTCGGCAGTGGTCACGTACAGCGTGCTCCCGGCGACGTAGGCCACCTGGCCGGCGGTCGCCCCAGCCCCGGCTGCGCTGCCGGGGCGTCCGAAGAAGCCGCTGCCCGCGGCCGAGCTGCCCGTCGTGCCGGTGCCGGTGCTGCCGCCGGCCCCAGCACCACCGGTCGCGCCGCCGGCGGATGAGCTGCCCCGCAGAGCCGCGAGCCTGGCGGCCAGGCCCACACCGCCTGCGCCGGAGGAGCTCGAGGAGGTCTGACCCTTCTCCACGAGCACTCCCCCGATGAACCCGCAGGCGGTCAGCAGCACGCCCAGCAGCGCGAGCGGGACCGGTGCAAGGAAGCGGCGACGCGGGCGGCGTGGCAGCTCTGCGGGGTCCTCCTCGAGCCACTCGCCCTCCTCCTCGATGGCGGTCTGCTCGATGACGGGCTCCTTGATGGCGGTCTGCTCGATGGCGGGCTCCTCGTGGGGCATGGCGGGCTCCTCGTTGGGTGTCTCGCTACTCAAAGCGCAGCGCTTCGATCGGTCTGAGGGTGGCGGCGCGGGCGGCGGGGTAGGTGCCAAAGAACAGGCCCGAGAGGGCTGCCGCACCGAAGGCGAGGGGGATGGAGTATGTCGCGATTTCCGGCTGCACCCCGGCGATCTTGAACTGGCTGCCGACGACGCCCACCAGCACACCTGTCAGGCCGCCGAAGAAGGAGACGAGCAGAGCCTCGGTGAGGAACTGGGTGAGGATGTCGCTGCGTCTGGCGCCGATCGCCTTGCGGATGCCGATCTCGCGGGTGCGCTCGGTGACGGACACGAGCATGATGTTCATGACGCCGATCCCGCCGACGAGCAGGGAGATCGCGGCGACCTCGCCGAGGAGGGTAGTAAAGACGCTGCTGGTCGAGCTCGAGGTTTCCAGCAGCGATCCCTGGTTGAGGACCTGGAAGCCCGGTTCTGAGGTGTTCTTGACTTTGTGGCGTTCCTCGAGGATCTGGGAGACCTCTGATTCGGCGGCGTTGAGCGTGGACTGGGAGGTCCCCTCGACGGTGATGGAGCTGATCGGTCCATAGCCGGTGAGCGAGTCCTGCACGGTGGTGATGGGGGCCATCACGACGTCGTCCTCGTTGGTGGCGCCGTTCGACCCCTTCGAGGCCAGAACGCCGACCACCTGGAAGTTGCCGCCGTTGACCTTGATGTTCTGGCCGACCGCGCTTTGCCCGGCGAACAGTTCCTGCACGATTGTCTGCCCGATCACTACCACGCGCTGGTGCTTGCTGACATCTTCCGCGGTGAAGGAGGCGCCTTCGGCGACCTTGTAGCTGTGGGCACTCAGATAGGAGGGCGTGGTGCCCACGAACGAGGACGGTTCATAGCTCGAGCTGCCGTAGACGAGTTTGGCGCTCGAGGCGTTCACAACGGGTGAGGCGCTCTTGACGTCCGGGGCCTGGCTGGGGCTCTGAAGAGCTTCGGCGTCCTGTTTGGTCAGCGAGATGCTGGTCGAGCTGTTCGCGCGCGCGCCGCCGCGAAAGCCGCCCGTCAGGACCACCAGCACGTTTGTCCCGAGGCTCTGGATGCGCGACTGCACCGCCTTTGAGGAGCCGTTTCCGACGGCGATCAGGACGATCACCGACGCCACGCCGATCGTCATCCCGAGGATCGTCAAACCGGAGCGGAGCTTGTTCGTGGTGATCCCGCCCCACGCGATGCGCAGTGTCTCGAAGCCGATCATGGCTGCGTCTCGACCACGCTCGTGGCGACGCTGGAATGCGGCGACTTCTGGGTGTGAGGCGGGGGAGGGGGATCGTGCACACCCCGGGTGCGGTGGTCATCCACGATCTCGCCGTCGCTCAACCTGATCACCCGCTTGGTCTGCGCGGCGACATCGGGCTCGTGGGTGATCAACACGACGGTCCGACCTTCCTCGTTGAGGTGCGCGAAGACCCGCAGAACGTCTTCGGTGGAGTGCGAGTCCAGGTTGCCGGTCGGCTCGTCGGCGAGGATCAGCGAGGGGTTGGTGACGATCGCCCGGGCGACCGCGACCCGCTGCTGCTGACCACCGGAGAGCTCGGATGGCTGGTGGTGCAGTCGGTCGGCCATGCCCACGGCGCTGAGCGCATCCGCGGCGCGACGCCGACGCTCGACGCGGTTGATGCCCGCATAGGCGAGCGGCAGCTCCACATTGGCGATCGCGCTCGTGCGCGGTACGAGGTTGAAGCTCTGGAAGATGAAGCCGATCTTGCGATTGCGCAGGTCGGAGAGATCGTCCTCGTCCATCTCACCAACGTCCGTGTCATCGATCAGATAGCGGCCGCTCGTGGGGATGTCCAGGCAGCCGAGGATGTTCATCAGCGTGCTCTTGCCGCTGCCCGAGCTGCCCATGATCGCAACGAAATCACCACGATCGATGCGCAGCGAGATGTTGCGCAACGCGCGCACCTTGATCTGACCCAGGTCATAGGTCTTCGCGACGTCGTTGGTCTGGATGACCGGTGCCTGCCGGCGGCGAGCGCGCCTCGAGGGGCGTGCGTCGGTCAGGGGGCGGGCGACCACGGGTCGCTCTCGTGGAGCGCGCACCCGGGCCAACGAGCCGGGCCGTCGTCGCGATCTCATCATCCGCCGCCTCTGAAGAACACGCCGCCCCCGCCCCCGCCCCCGCCAGCGAACCCGCCGCCGCCGAGACCGCCGCCGAGCGTGCCGCCGGCACGGCCGCCGAGTCTCGAGGTGATGCTGGTGGCGCTGCTGGTACTCGCCACCGGCAGCGCGATCTCTTCTCCCGCCTTAAGGCCGCTGAGGATGATCGTCGAGCTGTTGCCCGCCAGTCCCGTCACCACGGCCTGGCGCACCTGCTTGCCACCCCGTACCACGGTTACGGTGCCCCCGGAGATCGCGGTGGTGGGGACGTTGACGCCTTCGGCCTGCTTGACGACGACTTCGCCAGAAGCGCTCATGCCGGGCTTCAGGCCGGATGCCATCTGGTCGAGCTGGAAGGTGACGTTGTAGCTCACCACGCCACTGTTGCTCGTAGAAAGCGTCGCGACGCTCACGACGTGCGCCGCGAGCTTGAGCCCTTCGAGGGCTTCGACGGTCACGGTGGCCGGCTGCCCGACGTGCACGTGGATTATTTCGGACTCGCTCAGCGGCACGACCAGCTGCATCGAGTTGAGGTCGCTGAGCACCGCGAACGACGAGCTGGCCGAGCCGGAGCTCGATGAGCCAGACGAACCTGAGGAACCGCCGCTGGACGAGGCGGCGGCGCCCGATCTCGCCCCCGCCGACGCGCCCGATGATCCCGATCCCGAGCCGTTCGACGAGCCGCCGCTGCTGCTCGTGGCCTTGGTCGTGCCTGTGCCGGAGACGCTTTCGCCGACTTCACCCGACAGCGAGACGATCGTGCCGCTCGTGGGTGCATAGAGCTTGGTGTCCGCCACGGCCTGTTCGTCGCTTTGCACCGCCAGCTTGTCACTCTTCACGGCCGCTCTCGCGGAGGCGAGGTTCGCTTCACGGGTAGCCGAGCTCTGTTTCGTTTTTTCCGACGTGCTCGGCGTGGTCGTGGTCGATGTGGTCCTGCTCGGGGCGGTTTTGCTCGGCGTGGTCTTGGTCGGGATAGTTCTACTCGGCGTGGTCTTGATCGGGGTTGGCGTCGGGGCCGGCGTGGTCGTGCCGGCCGAGGCGGTCGAGGCGGTCGTCCTCCCGGTCGCGCTTGAGCCGCCGCCGCTTTGCCCGGCCGACGTTTCACCGCCGTTTTCTTCCTCCTGGGCGAGCGTCGCTTCGGCAGCCTGAAGGCTGGCCTTGGTCTGTTCAAGCGTCACTTCGGCGCTCTCGGGGTTGAGCGTGGCCAGCAGTTGGCCTGGGGCCACCTGCGCTCCCTGTGTTACGTAGATGTGCGTCACCTCTCCGCTGGTCTTGAAGCCGAGGTCGAGCTGGCTTGCGGCCTGGATGTTGCCGCTGCCCGAGACGGTTGACTGGACGACCCCCTGCTGGACGGTGATCACGCGCTCCCGCGCGGTCGCCGACTGTGAGGCGGGGCCGACGAGGAGGAAGGCGGCGACGATCGCGCCGGTGCAGAGAGCCCCCAGTACGTAGACGAGCCAGGATGCTCTGGTGCGGTCGGTCATATCTAGCTCACTTGATGTTCCGCCAAGCCCGTAAGAGGCTATGAAGAAAGGCTGCAAGGGAGCCTAAATTTGCCTAAAATTCTGCGGCTGAATTCCTTTATGTTCGTGTAGAACGAACCCTATGTAGTAGGTCGCCGGGACACGCATGCAGCCGCCGCCAGCTACCGGTCGCCATCTGGCGTTGGCCGGGCCGGGCGCCGTCTGCCATGATCCGCCCTGGATGTCCAGCATGTACGGCGGGATCGACCTCGGCGGGACGAAGATCCAGGCGGTGGTCATCGACGGCGAGCACAACGTGCTCGGCTCGGCGCGCCGTGAGACGCCCACGAGCGGTGGTCCGGCGGACGTGGCGGCGGAGATGGAGGCGACGCTGCGCGACGCCGCCAAGGCGGCGGAGATCCAGCCGGCGGGGCTGGCCGGGATCGGGGTCGGCTCGCCGGGGACGATCGCAGACGGGAACGTCACAAGCGCGCGCAACCTGCCCGGCTGGGAGGGCACGTTCGCGCTGGCGGCGACGCTTCAAGGCGCGCTCGGACCCGAGGTGAGGGTCGGCAATGACGTTCAGGTCGCGACCGACGCCGAGTTCAAGTTGGGGGCCGGCCGGCTGTATAACTCGCTGCTCGGCGTCTTCTGGGGCACCGGCGTCGGCGGTGGGCTGATCCTCGACGGCAAGCCCTGGATCGGGCGTGGCGGTGCCGGTGAGATCGGGCACATGGTCGTGGAGATCGACGGCGCGCGCTGCACCTGCGGGCGGCGCGGCTGCATGGAGGCCTACGCGGGGCGCGCGGCGATGGAAGAACACGCGCGCAAGCTCCACGAAGAGAAGGGCCGTAAGACGGACCTGTACAAGTTGATGAAGGAGCACGATCGCACCCGCCTGACAAGCGGCATCTGGTCGCGGGCACTCGACCACGGCGACAAGCTGGCGACGGAGATCATCGACCGCGCGGTGAAGGCGCTCGGCGCCGGGATCGCCTCGGCCGTCAACCTGCTCGACGTCGAAGGCGTGATCGTCGGCGGCGGCCTGGGCGTCCGGCTCGGTCATCCCTACGCCAAGCGGATCGCCGAGGCGATGCAGCCGCATCTGTTCGCTGATTCGCGTCCCCCGCACGTCCACGTGGCGGCGCTCGGCGACCTCGGCGGGGCGATCGGGGCGGCGCTGCTCTTGCAGCGGGACGGGGCTCGCGTGGCCTCCCGTAGGTCTGACGTGTCGCTTGCCACGCGATCCGGACGGTGACGTAACGTAACGTTATGAGTGATTTGTCTCAGCCAGTGGTGCATCTGTCAATGGTTCTGCGCAGCCCGCTGCTGGACCGAGCGGGGGACAGGCTCGGCAGGGTCGAGGACCTGATCGTGCGCCTAGCGGACGGCGGCTATCCGCCGGTGACCGGGCTGAAGGCCCGCATCGGGGGGCGCGAGCTGTTCGTGCCGGTCGACAAGATCGCCGCGTTGGCGCCCGGGGAGGCGCGCCTGTCGGGTCAGAAATTGAGCCTCGCCCGTTTCGAGCGTCGCGTGGGCGAGGTGCTGCTGCGCCAGGACGTGCTTTCTCGCAAGCTGGTCGACGTCGAGGCCGAGCCTCCAAGCCTGGTGACCGCGCACGAGATCGAGCTGGCCTGCATCGATGGCTGGTGGCGGGTGGTCGGGGTCGATCCCAGCGTGCGCGCGCAGCTGCGCCGGGCGCTGCCGCGGCCGCTGAAGCGCCTGATCGCCGATCGGCCCTTCCTGGACTGGACCGGCCTAGAGCCGTTTGTCGGTCATGTCCCCAGCGCACGTCTGCGCTTCTCGCACCGCAAGCTCGCCAACCTGCACCCCGCGGAGATAGCCGACCTGGTCGAGGCGGCCTCTCACGACGAGGGCGAGGAGCTGATCGAGGCCGTCGGGCAGGACCGCGAGCTGGAGGCCGATGTCTTCGAGGAGCTCGACGAGCATCACCAGCTGGAGTTCATCCGCGAGCGCCCTGACGCGCAGGTAGCGGCCGTGATCGCCCGTATGGCCCCCGACGACGCGGTCGACCTGATCGGGGAGCTCGACCAGGAGCGCCGCGGGCGCATCCTCGCCCTGCTGCCACTTGCCGGCAGGCACCGGATCGAGACGCTGATGGAGTACAACCCATCCACCGCCGGCGGGCTGATGAGCCCCGACTTCATCGGCCTGGCGGCGGGGGACTCGGTGGCGCGGGCGATCGAGAAGGTGCGCAGCAGCGAGCTCGCTCCGGGCACGCTCACCACCGTCTACCTGCTCGACTCAGACGGCCGGCTGTCGGGCTCGGTGTTGGTGGTGACGCTGCTGCGCGCCGATCCAAAGACGCCCCTGGAGGAACTCGCCGAGCACGAGCCGGTGTCGGTGGAGACCGGCGCGGACCTGCCAGAGGTAGCGCGGACGATGACCGACTACAACCTCGTGATGCTCCCCGTGGTCGATGACGAGCAGCGGGTAGTGGGGGTGGTAACCGTCGACGACGTGCTCGAGCTGACGTTGCCCGCCGGCTGGCGGCGGCGCTTCGGGGTCGTGCGCGATTGACCATTCCGTTGCTAGGCTGAGCCCTCGACGAGACCGCACACGACGCGTAGGAAGGGGGCCGGAATGGACCGAGAACAGCCACGAAGTACCCAGCCGGCCGCACGCCCGTCGGGCTCGTCCCTCCTGGCTTAGTAGCTCTCCCGGGACCCCGTCCGCGTCGGCGTGCGCCGAGACGTGACGTGCGGTTCCGAGACCAGGAAAGGAGGTAAGGCGAGATGACGGAGGATCAGACGACGCTTGAGCCCGTCGCCGAGCGGCCCGAGGGCGTACCTCCCGTCCTGGACGAGGCGCACATCGGTGACATTCGCGGCGCGTTGGGCACGATCGGGCTGCACGACACCGGTGCCCGGCACGGCTGGCGCTCGCGGCTGCTGGCGCTGCTGGCGATCATGGGGCCGGGCCTGATCGTGATGGTCGGCGACAACGATGCGGGCGGCGTCTCCACGTACGCCCAGGCGGGGCAGAACTACGGAACGAGCCTGTTGTGGGTGCTGTTCTTGCTGATTCCGGTGCTGATCGTCAACCAGGAGATGGTCATCCGCCTGGGCGCCGTCACCGGCGTCGGCCACGCACGCCTGATCTTCGAGCGCTTCGGCAAGTTCTGGGGTGCGTTCTCCGTTGGCGACCTGTTCCTGCTGAACTTCCTGACGATCGTCACCGAGTTCATCGGCGTGAGCCTGGCGCTCGGTTACTTCGGGGTCAGCCAGTACGTGGCTGTGCCGATCGCGGCAGCAGCGCTCATCGCGATTACCTCGACGGGCAGCTTCCGCAGCTGGGAGCGATTCATGTACGTGTTCATCGTGGCCAACTTCCTGGTCATCCCGCTGCTGATCCTTGCTCACCCACACATAGGCGACATCGTCCATCACTCTCTTCTCCCAGGCATCCATGGTGGCGCCAACTCGACCGCGGTGCTGCTGATCATCGCGATCGTGGGCACGACGGTAGCTCCCTGGCAGTTGTTCTTTCAACAGTCGAACATAATCGACAAGCGGATCACGCCGCGGTGGATCAACTACGAGCGCGCGGACACGGTGATCGGCGCGTTCGTCGTCGTGATTGGCGCGGGCGCGCTGATCGCAGTGACCACGTTCGCCTTCGCTGGCACCTCGGACTTCGGCCAGTTCGCAGACGCGGGCACCGTGGCCACGCAGCTCGGGCGTCACTTGGGGTCCACCGCGGGGACGTTTTTCGCGATCGTGCTGCTCAACGCTTCGCTGATCGGCGCCGCGGCGGTCACGCTCGCCACCTCCTATGCCTTCGGCGACGTGTTCGGGGCCAAGCATTCGCTCAACCGCGGGCCGCTCGACGCGAAGATCTTCTACGGGAGCTTCGCGCTGATGGTGCTGGCGGCGGCGGGAATCGTGCTCATCCCCGGGGCCCCGCTCGGTCTGATCACGACCTCCGTGCAGGCGCTGGCGGGCGTGCTGCTGCCCAGCGCAACGGTCTTCCTGCTGCTGCTCTGTAACGACCATGAGGTGCTCGGCCCCTGGGCGAACGCGCCGTGGCTGAACGCGGTCGCGAGCGTGATCATCGGCGTGCTCGTCGAGCTATCGCTGATCCTGATGGCGAGCACGATGTTCCCGAGCGTGAACGTCGCGCACCTGTTCGTCTACCTCTCGCTGGTCCTGCTGGCGGGCCTTGCCGTAATGGCGGTCTATGCCGTGCGCAACCGGCCGGGAGCGGCGGTCGAGGTTACGAAGGTCTCCAAGGAGCGGCGCAGCACCTGGACGATGCCGCCGCTCGCGCTGCTCGAGCGTCCCGTGTGGTCTCCCGGGCGCAAGGCGGGCATGCTCGTGCTGCGCGGCTATCTCGTGGTGGCCGTGCTGCTGCTGATCGTCAAGACGGTGCAGCTGGGCCATTAAGACTGTGCAGTAGGGCATTGAATCCCGCGCCAGGGGCGGGACGCGCCCGGCCGTGGGCAGCGCCGGGCGTCGCGCGCCGTCAGTCTCCCGCGAGGCTCTTGGGCAGTGGCTGGCCGGGGGGCGGTGGGTCGTCGAGCAGTAGGCGGGGGATGCTCACAGGGCGCAGGCCCCGCTTGCGCAGGCCGCTGACGATGGCGGGTAGTGCGGCGATCGTCTGCGAACGGTCGCCGCCTGCATCGTGCATGAGGATGATCGCGCCGGGGTGCGCGCCCGCGAGCGCGCGCTGCACGATCGTCTGGACTCCCGGCAGGGTGTAGTCGCGGGTGTCGGTGGACCACAGGACCATCAGCAGGTGCAGGGAGTGCAGCTCGCGGAAGGTGGTCGCGTTGAACGAGCCGTAGGGCGGGCGGAACAGACGGGGGGTGGGACCGTCGAGCAGCTGGATCCGGTAGATCTGTTCGAGCAGCTGTTCGCGCTGGTCGTGCACGGAGAGGGTCGCCATCATCGGGTGCGTCTCGGTGTGGTCGCCGACGATGTCCCCGGAGCGCAGCTCCAGGAGAGTGCCCGCAGAGAAGTACCGCTCCTCCTCGCCAATCGCAAAGAAGGTCGCCTGCACGTGCAGCGCGTTCAGGACGTTCACCAGACGCTGGGTGTAGGGGCCGGGGCCGTCGTCGAAGGTGAGCGCGACCTCGTTGCCCTGCGTGCCGCCTTGCACAACCGCGGGCGCGTAGGAGCGGACTCGGCTGATCGCCTTTTCCTCGGCTTGGTGGGTGAGTGCATTCTGCTCGGCCTTGGTCAGCGGTGCCGTGGCCGCATGGCGGGCAGCGGGCTGCCGACCGTTCGCTGAGGATCGGTCGGTGTGATGGCCAGCACCGCGGGAGCCGAACGCAGTGATCGTCAGCGCGAGTCCTGCCACGAGCACGATGGCGACGCCGGCGCGGCGACGACGAAAGTGTCGAGGCAGAGCATCGTTGAGCCCAGTGCTGTCACCGGGGTCGGAGGGCCTGGTGACGCCACGGAGGGGATCCGCCCCGCGCTTCGGCCTCAAGCGCTTTGTGGAAGGAGGCTCCTCCCATGTCCAGTCCCAGCGTTTCATCCGCTCGTTCGGCCGCTTGCGGTGGTGTTGAGGAGCTTCTCGAGCGGGCCGGTGAAGGCGCTGCTGTCGAGACCTGCCGGAGAGAACTGGCGCGGCGGCTGGCCGGTAGGAAACAGAAGGAAGGAGGGAGTGACCTTCAGATCGAACCGGCGGGCCAGGGCCATGGCCTGAGTGATCTGAGCAGTCACCGCCGTGGAGCCGCGGTCGGTCATCGCGCGACTCACGTTCACGCTGGGGATAGCGCCGGCGATGGCGCGCAGGAAGTTGTCGGTGACGTATCCACTGTTCTCTTCGCCCTGATTTCGGTAGGCGAGGTCCACGAACTCCCACAAGCGATTCTGCTCACCTACGGCAGCGGCCATCTGCGCCGCGCGCCTCGAATCGTGCCCGAGACCGTCAAGATTACGAAAGAGGAGCCGCACACGTCCAGGGCGCACGTATCGGTTGACGATCGTCGGCAGGGTGTCGCGGGCGAACTGCGCGCAGTAGGGGCATTGAAGGTCGCCGAGCTCGACCAGCGTGACGGGCGCGCGCGGGTCGCCGAGCGCGATGCCTCGCTGGGGGATGCCGGTGAACAACGCGAGCGTTTGTGTGGCGCCGGGGACCGGCTTGCCGGGCGCGAGTTGGGGGGCGCTGGTGTCCGTGAGCACCGCGACCAGCACCGCCGCGATCGCCACGGTCGTGACGAGCAGCGCCCCCAGCTGGTAGGAGCGTCGCGTGCGCGAGTCCTGGGCTGGGGTGGCGGACATGCCTGCGGACATGCCTGTCTTCTATCGCACCATCGCGCCCGCCGGGTGTGGCGTCGCACCCACGGGGTGGCCTACACATCTATGTTGACTGACCTGGCGATGCTCCCGTTCTGGACGTCAATCGGCCTGCTCTCCCTCGCCCAGGGCGCCCTGGTGGCGGTTCCGCGGGCGATGGCTGTTCCACGGCTCGCACGGCTGCGCGGTCGCCGCTGGGCGCTGATCCCGCCGCTGTCGGTGGTCGCGTTCGTGCTCGTTGCTCGCGCCGCAGAACGGGCCAGCGCCCAGACCCTTACATACCTGGCTCTATGCGCTGTGCCCGTGCTCGCTGCGCTCGCCCTGGGGTGGTTGGTGTGGGATGCCCGCCCGCCACGCCCGGCGCGGGCGCTGCTGGTACTGCCACTGTTCGCGCTCGCGTGGGTCGATCGCGGGGGGTTGGCGGGTGAGGCGGCGGCGCTCGTGCTCTCGGCGCTCAGCTGCGTGGCGCTCGGTGTGCTGCTCGCCGCCGTGACGCCCCCGCGCTGGCTGGCGGCGGGCATCGTGGCGATGGCGGTCGCGGACACGGCGCTCGTGGTGTCCGACCTCTTGCAGCGACCGAATGACATGCTGAACGCCGCGCATCCGGCGGCGGGTCTGCCGAGGCTGCAGAGCGCGGTGTTCGGCTCGGCTGTGATGGGCTACGGGGACCTGTTCGTCGCAGGCGTCCTCGGGGCGCTGCTCGCGGTCACGATGGGACGCTCGCAACAGGTGCGCGCGGCAAGACTCACGGCACTCTTGGCGCTGGGCTTCGACCTGCTGTTCCTGTTCGTGAACGAGCTGCCGGCGACGGTGCCCGTCGCGCTCACGCTGCTGATCTTTCTGGCTGTGCGCCGGCGGGGATCGTCTCGGGGTCTGTGGCAGGGGGAAGTGGCAGCGCATGGTGTGCCTCAGGCGCGAGCGCCGGCTCGTCTGGATAGGGCTCCAGTTGTGCGGTAACCGGGCGCGCCGTCGGCTCGATCGCTCCGGGCACCGCGATCTCGCGCTCGGTGGAGACGCCCGCCTGTTCGATGCTCCGCAGCTGGGGGACCACGCGGCGGTCGAAGGAGCCGACCGCATCGTTGTAGGCGTTCACGGCCGAGCCGAGCTGGCGACCGACCTTGGCCAGGTGATCCGCGAAAGTTCCCAGCCGGCGGTGCAGCTCGCGCGCCGATCCCGCGATCTCTCGGGCGGACTCCGCGATCTGCTCTTGGCCCCAGCCGTAGTGCACGGCCCGCAGGAGGCCTATCAGCGTCGTCGGGGTGGCCATCAGTACCTGCTGGGCGACGCCATACTCGATCAGTGCCGGGTCGGCCGCGAGCGCCGCGTGGTAGATGCCGTCGGAGGGCACGAACATCACGACCAGTTCCGGCGTAGAGTCGAACTGCTGCTGGTAGCCCTTGGACGCCAGCTTGGTGATGTGCTCGCGCGTCTGTTTCGCGTGGCGTGCCTGCAGCTCGCCTGCATCCTCGGTGGATGCCTCTAGCGAGGCCAGATAGGCGTCGAGCGGCACCTTGGAGTCGACCACGATCAGCTTTCCGCCCGGCAAGCGCACCAGCATGTCCGGCCGCAGGCGGCCGTCTTCTGTGTGGATCGTGGACTGCTCGACGAAGTCGCAATGCGCGACCATGCCCGCCAGCTCGACCACCCGGCGCAGCTGGATCTCGCCCCACGAGCCGCGCGTCTCCGGGCGCTTCAGCGCGGACACGAGCTCGCCGGTCTCCCTGCGCAGCGTGTCCGTGCCGACCATCAGCGTGCGGACCATCTCCGAGAGCTTGACCTGCGAGTCGCGGCGCTCGCGCTCCAGGCGTCCCAGCTCACTCTCCACCTTGCTCAGCTTCTCGTGCACCGGCCCCACCAATCGCTTGATCTCCTCTGCCCGCAGGGCCATCTCCCCAGAGGCGCGCTCCTGCTCGGCCAGGCGCTGGTCAGCGAGCCGCTGCGCCAGCGAGTCGCCGGTCTGGGCGAGCACGTCGACCGAAATCGCCTTCAGCTCGTCGCGCATCCGCGCGCGGTTGGGCCGCACGAACGCGACAGCGCACGCGGCGCCAAGCAGAACCCCGATGATCAGCAAGAGGACACTCATAGGCACGACCCTTCTCAGAAGGGAACCATCAAAGATGCCACGCGCTGCGGACGGGACTCGTCGCCGATCCTCTGGAGGGCCGTTTTCTTCTACGCTGGGCTTGCGATGAGCCAAACGGCTGAAAACGGGCGCATCCTCCCCGGCGAACGGTCCGAGACCTCCCGCGCGTTGCCCCACGCATGCATCATCGGCGCCGGCTCATCGGGCATCGCCGCAGCGAAGGCGCTCAAGGAGCGCGGAATCCCCTTCGATTGCTTCGAGAAGTCAGACCAGGTCGGCGGCAACTGGGTATTCGGCAATCGCAACGGCCTATCCTCGGCCTACCGCGACCTGTTCATCGACACCTCGCGCGAGCGGATGGAGTACTCGGACTTCCCGATGCCGAAGTCCTATCCGGACTTCCCCCACCACTCCCAGATCAAGGCGTACTTCGACGCCTACGTCGACCGCTTTGGCCTGCGCGAGCTGATCGCCTTCGAGACCGGCGTGCAGCACGCGGCAAGGCGCGAGGACGGGACCTGGGAGATCGTGCTCGACTCGGGCCAGACGCGCACTTACGACGCGCTGCTCGTCGCCAACGGCCACCACTGGGATCCGCGCTGGCCCGAACCTGCCTTCCCCGGCGCCGACACCTTCGCGGGCGAGCAGCTGCACGCGCACTTCTACAAGGACAACTCGATCTTCACCGGCCGGAACGTGGTCGTGCTCGGCATCGGCAACTCCGCCGTGGACATCGCCGTCGAGTCTTCATACGTCGCCGCACACACCTACCTCGCCGCCCGCCGCGGAGCCTGGATCGTGCCGAAGTATATGTTCGGCCGGCCGACGGATCAGCTGCGCAACGACCCGCGCGTCCCTTTCAAGATCCGCCAGCGGCTCGTCCAGCAGCTCCTGCGAGCCTACGCCGGCTCCCCCGAGCGCTACGGCCTGCCCAAGCCCGACCACCGCTTCGGCGAGGCCCATCCCACGATCTCCGGGCGCATCCTCGACCGCATTCAGCACGGCACGATCGCGCCGAAGCCCAACATCGCGGCGCTGGAGGGCTCACAGGTGCGCTTTCTCGACGGCAGCGCGGTGCAGGCCGACGTCGTCGTCTACTGCACCGGCTACAAGATCACCTTCCCGTTCTTCGACTCTGGCTTCGTCTCCGCGCCGGATAATCACATTGAGCTGTTTCGCCGCGTCTTTCACCCGGACATCCCCAACCTGTTCTTCATCGGCCTGCTGCAGCCGATCGGGGCAGTCATGCCGCTCGCCGAGGCGCAGGGCGCGTGGGTCGGCGACTATCTGCTCGGGCGTTACGCGCTGCCCTCCGCCGCCGCGCTGCGCGCGGACATCGCCGCCGACCAGGCGGCGATGCGTAAGCGCTATGTAGCCTCCAAGCGCCACACCATCCAGGTTGACTTCGACGACTACCTCCACGCCCTGGCCAAGGAGCGCCGTGAGGGCGCCGCGCGAGCGCAAGCGCGCGGCTTTCTCCCGTTGGTGCAATGCCGACCTTCTGCCGTCACAACCGCTTCCTAGAGCGCTGCCCGATCTGTAGCAAGACGCTGCCCGGGCGCTCCGGAGCACGGCCTGCGCGAGGGAGCGCCAAAGGGCGGGCCGCCTCCGCGGGCGCCGGCTCGACCCGTCGGCGGGGCGCCCGCGGAGAGGGCGTGCGCGTCGTTCGCCAGGAGCGCGCCACCGACGACGGCTATCGCTCGGAGCTGCTCCCCGGCCTGCGCTCCACGGCGGACGCCGAACGCCTGATCGAGGAGGTCGCCTTCTCGAGCGGGCGGCTGCTGGCGCTCAGCGCCGAGCCGCCGGACCTCTACGGCGAGGTCCGCGCGCTCGCCGCGCACGATCTCGAGCAGGCGAGCTGGGCGTGCTTCCTCATCGCATACCTGTGCCCGCTCGACGGGGACGATCCGTTCGCCGGCATCCGCGAGGCGCTGCGCGGCGATCGACAGGAGTTGCAGGACCTCTCGGAGATCCCCTTGGGGCCTCGCAGCTCCCACGACCCCGCACGCGGCGCCGAGACGCTGAACGCCTACCGCAACTGGGGCGCGCAGTCCTCACCCCAGCGGCTGGCGTTCGCGGGCGAGGCAAGCTGGACCCCGCAGCGGCGCTTCGAGCGCCTGTTCGAGCGCCTGGCGCTGCCCGGCTTCTCGCGCTCGGGACGCTATGAGCTGCTTTCGATGCTCGGGGCTCTAGGTATGTACGAGCTGCAGGCCGACTCGCTGCATCTCTCGGTCGCGCGCGGGCAGTCCCAGGGCGATCCTGCGACGCTCGCCGCCAAGCGGGTGTTCGCGATCGGCGATCCGCTGCTCCTCGAGCGCCGCGCCGCGGCGCTGGCCGAGGCGATCTCGATCCCTGTGGGAACGCTCGAGCCGGCGCTCGCCGACTGGGGTGTAGGCAGGCGGGCGACGCTCGGGGTGCCCGCCGACACGCGCGATCGCGACGCGCTGCAGCGCGCCCGCGACGCGCTCGGCCTCTGAGCCGCGCAACGCGCCCCGCACGCCCCGCACAGCCCGCACCCCGCACAGCCGGTGCCCCGCACAGCCGGTGCCCCGCACAGCCGGTGCCCCGCACAGCCGGTGCCCCGCACAGCCGGTGCCCCGCACAGCCCGTGCCCCGCACAGCCGGTGCCCCGCACGCCGCGCTGAAAGTGCCGTCCACACCGCCGCCTACAGTCCCAGCTGTCAGCTGTTTCCCCACCCCTGCAGGAGTCACGATGCCACTCTGCTTCATCGAGCCTCAGGATGCCATTCGAGTCATCGCCGAGTCCGTCGGGCGCGAGGCGCGCCGGCAGCTCGTCGGGGAGGTCGTGCGCGCGTGGGTGGATGACATCCCCGACCAGGAGCTGTCGGTCCACTACGCCAAGGCAATCGCCGACCTCGACGAGGACGACCTACACCTGCTCGCCGCCTGGCACGCCTCCCTGGAGGTGGGCCAGCCGATTCCCAACATGGACTTCCTCGTGGGGGTATTCCCCAGCCTGGGCGAGAACAGGCGCGAGGCGCTGAAGATCGCGGCGGGCTTCCGCGGCGAGGAAGCCTTCCAGGCGGGCGTCTCCGAAGAGCAGGCTCTGGACACGGTGCTTCCCTGCCTCTCGCGCGAGCGGGCGTTCGAGCTGGCAACCGAGTGCATCGAGCTATATATGTGGGACCGCCTGGGTTGCGATAACTAGCCAGATAGACTCGGGGTGTGCCCAGTGTGGATGACGTGATGGACGCCCTGTCGAACGTGATCGACCCGGAGCTCGGCTTGGACTTCGTCGAGCTAGGGCTGATCTACGGCGTGGAGGTCGACGACGGCAACGTGCACGTCACCTTCACGCTGACCACGCCAGGCTGTCCGATCGGGCCGCAGGTGACCGAGCAGATCGAAGAGTTCGTGGGCGAACTGGAGGGTGTGAAGATGGTCGAGTCCGAGATGGTCTTCACGCCGCCGTGGTCGCCGGAGAAGATGTCCGAGGACGCGAAGTTCGCGCTGGGTTACTAGGCCGGCGCCGCGGCGGATTCGCGCGCGAGCGAGACGAGCGTGGCCAGTTCCCCGGCGATGGTCTCGCCGATCAGCTCGATGTCGGGCAGGGCGTCGTAGTCGCCGAGCAGGCCGAAGTTCATCTGGCCGTTGTAGGACATGATCGCGATCGCCAGCGCATGGCTTTCGGGCAGGAACGCCACCGGATAGGCTTGGAGCATCTCGCGCCCGAGCACGTACAGCGGGAACTGCGGGCCGGGCACGTTCGTCACGATCAGGTTGAACAGGCGCGTGGAGAAGTTCAACCGCGACGCCTGCGCGAGGATCGTCGGCGGCGCGAAGTTCTGTACGCCCGCGATCACCTCGGCGCCGAGAGCTTGCTTGGACTCCTTCAGGCCGTCCATCGCGTGCGAGACGAAGCGCAGGCGCTGGACCGGATCGGCGATGTAGACCGGCAGGGGGCCGCGCATCACGACGATGCGGTTGCCCCCCTGATGGTGCTCGTCCTCGGCTCGGACCGACACGGGCACGAGCGCGCGCAGCTCCATGCCCTCGGTATGCACCCCACGGGAGATCAAGAAGGTGCGCAGCGCGCCCGCGACCACGGCGAGCACGACGTCGTTGACGGTGCCGCCGAAGGCATTCTTGACGAGCTTGAAGTCCTCCAGCCGGCTGGCGACGCCGACGAAGCGCCTGTGCGGGCCGATGTCAACGTTCAGCGGTGTCTCCGGGGCCGGGTTCAGGCCGGCCCACACGATCTCACCGATTCCCTCGGTGGCCTCGCGCACGCGGGCGAGCGCGCGATCGGGGTGGGCGAGCGCGTCGAGCGCGCCCTCCGCCAGCTCGATCCCGGCGCGCAGCGCCCCCCGCAGGCCGGTGGCGAGGAGTTCCGCGGTCCTCGGTTCGGAGTGCGGCTGCCACGCGCGCCCCGAGCTCCTGAGCGGCGGTGGTGTCGGGGAGAGGTCGAACAGCACGGTCGCCAGGTCGACCCCGGCGATGCCGTCGATCAGCGCGTGATGGGTCTTTGAGATCAGCGCGAAGCGGTCATCCTTCAGACCCTCGATCAGCCACATCTCCCACAGCGGCTTAGAACGGTCGAGCTGCTGGGAGAAGATACGCGCGGTCAGGCCGCGCAGCTGCTCCCAGCCCCCCGGCGTGGGCAGCGCGGTGTGACGGACGTGGTACTCCAAGTTGAAGCTGGGGTCGTCGATCCAAACCGGGCGCCCGCTGTCAAGCGCGGTGGAGGCGAGCTTGTGGCGGTAGCGCGGCACGAGGTGCAACCGCCGGCGGATCTGTTCGAGGAACTCCTCCATCGCGGGCGGCGGACCTTCGATGATCGTCAGCCCGCCGACGTGCATGTGCGAGTGGGGTCCCTCCTGGTGCAGGAAGGACGCGTCGATCGGGGTGAGCCTGTCGAGGTGGCGTTGAGCCATGTGGGTTAGCGTACCTGGGTCCCCCCTACAATGGCCGTGGTGTCCAATACTGTGGAGAAGCTCGTGCTGGCGGCGCCGCGGGGTTACTGCGCGGGCGTGGATCGCGCTGTGCAGACGGTCGAACGGGCGCTCGAGATCCACGGCCCGCCGGTGTATGTGCGCAAGGAGATCGTGCACAACAAGCACGTCGTCTCCCAGCTGCGCGAGCGCGGGGCGATTTTCGTCGAAGAGCAAACCGAGGTGCCGGAGGGCGCGGTGTGCGTGTTCTCCGCGCACGGCGTCGCTCCCAGCGTGCGCGCGGGCGCAGCCGAGCGCGGTCTGCGCACGATCGACGCCACCTGCCCGCTCGTGACGAAGGTCCATCGCGAGGCGACGCGCTTCGCGCAGGAGGGCTACACGATCGTGCTCGTCGGTCACGAGGGCCATGAGGAGGTGGAAGGCACGATGGGCGAGGCTCCCGAGCGAATCGTGCTTGTGCAGAGCAAGCAGGACGTGGACGCCCTTGAGGTGGAGGACCCCGAGCGGGTCGCCTACATCACGCAGACGACGCTGTCGGTGGATGAAACCAGCTCGATCCTTGCCCGCCTGCACGAGCGCTTCCCGAGCATCGTCGGCCCCCGCACCGACGACATCTGCTACGCCACCACCAACCGCCAGGCGGCTGTCAAGCAGATGGCGGACGACTGCGACCTGATGCTGGTGATCGGTTCGCGCAACTCATCCAACTCGGTGCGGCTCGTGGAGGTCGCGCGCGACTGCGGTACCGAAGCCCATCTGATCGAGAATGCGAGCGAGGTGCACGAGGAGTGGCTGGAGGGCAGGCGCGTAGTGGGCATCTCTTCCGGCGCCAGCGCGCCTGAGGATCTCGTGCAGGACCTGCTCAACTTCTTCCGCGCGCGCGGTGTGCGGGACGAGGACATCTCCGAGTTCCACGTGATCCAGGAGGACGTTCGCTTCATGCTCCCCAAGCCGATCCGCGAGGCCGTGGCGGACGGGGCACCGCGCCCGCAGGGCGTGGTCGGAGCCGTGTAGCGCTTGCGCACACTGATCGTCTCTGACCTGCACCTGGGCAGCGCCTCCGGCACGGATGTGCTGCGTCGCGCCGAGCTGCGCGCTCCGCTGCTCCAGGCCGTTAAGGATGTCGACCGCCTGGTGCTGCTCGGCGACGTGATTGAGCTGCGTCACGGCCCGCCGCGTGCTGCGATGGCCGCCGCGCGGCCGTTCTTCGAGGATCTCGGCCGGGCGCTCGCCGGTCGCGAGCTGGTGGTGAATGCCGGCAACCACGACCACGCGCTGATCGAGCCGTGGCTTGAGCGCCGCGGCGTGCAGGACGCGCCAACGCCGCTTGGTGTTGAGCAGCTCCTCGATCCCACCGAGGCCTCGCCGATGCTCGAGCGGATCGCCGAGTGGGCGTCCCCGGCACGCGTGACCGTCGCCTACCCAGGGCTGTGGGTGCGCCCGGACGTGTACGCCACCCACGGCCATTATCTGGACTGCCATCTGACGGTGCCCACGCTGGAGCGCTTGAGCCTGGCCGCGATGAGCCGTGTGCTGGGACGGCCGGCTGAAGCGTTCGGCAGGGTCGAGGACTATGAGGCGGTGGCAGGACCCGTGTTTGCGTGGAGGGACGCCGTGGCTAGGGACGTCCGTACGGGCGATGCTTTGAACGGAGTGGCCACCGCCAGCGCGTGGCGCGCGCTCGCAGGCGCGGGTGGTGGTCGAGGTGGCGATGGAGGCGGTGGCCGTGGCGATGGTGGCTGGGATAGGGGCAGAGGTAGTCGCAGCGGCAGGGGGATCGTCGGCTCCGGTTCCTCGACGGTCCGCCGGCTGCGCAGGCGTGCGCTCGTGGGCGCCTTTCCGCTCGCGGTGGCGGCGCTTAATCGTGCCGGGCTTGGCCCTCTACGGGCGGACATCTCCCCCGGCGAGCTGCGTCGCGCGGGGCTGCGGGCGATGGGAGAGGTAGCGGCTCGACTCGGACTCGGCGACGCCTATGTGGTCTTCGGCCACACCCACCGCGCCGGGCCCCTGCCGGAGGATCGCGACAAAGAGTGGCGCGGGGGGCACGGGCACACAGTCCGGAGGACTGGGTCCGGAGCGGCCGGTCCGGAGCGGCTGGGTCCGGAGCGGCTGGGTCCGGAGCGCGCCTGGTGAACTCGGGCTGCTGGACGTATGACTCCGTCTTCCTCACCTCAACGCCCGGCGAGAGTCCCTACTGGCCGGGAACCTGCGTGCTCGTCGAGGACTCAGGCCCGCCGGTGTTGAAGCGTTTGCTCCTCGATCGCACGCACGCGGAGCTCAGGCCCCCCCAGGTCGTCTGGAACGGAGAAGCTGGGTCTACGCTAACCCGGGCGTAAAGCACGTCGCCAGGCATTCCACGCCCGCGCCGAGCACCAGATCGAGCACGCCTGTGGTGTGGCGGTCATGCTCTATCAAGGGGTAGGCGCCCGAGTGCGTGACTGCCAGCTCAGTGCCGCCGCCGGCGGTCCCGCCGTTGACCCTCACGGCTCCGGTGCCATCAAACACAGCCCACACCCCACCGGCCTCGTACGGCCCTGAGTAGGCGCCGGGCTGATCCTCGGTCTGGACGATCAGCTCGGCGCCGGGGGCGTCCTCCGGGCGCACCGGCGCGACGGGCTCACGCTCGACTCCCACCAACTCCTGAATCGCCAGCTCGGTTTCGGCATAGGCGCCCTCGCCGTGGTGGTAGTCGAACAGGCGCGCGCGTCCGTCGAACAGGTATCGCGCGGGCCAGCCCTGGTTGCCGTAGTCCTCCCATACCTCCAGCTCGCTGTCGATCAGCACGGGGTACTGAATGCCCAGGCGCGCGACGGCCTCTCGCACCGCCTGCTCATCCCGCGACGGGTCGAAGCCGGGACAGTGCACGCCGATGACGCGCAGGCCCGCTGACTCATAGCGCTCATGCCACGCCTTCAGATAGGGGAGCGTGCGCAGCGAGTTCGGCCGGCAGAAGTCCCAGAACTCCACGAGCATCGGCCGCCCGCGCTGGATGCTGGCCTGCGGACCGGCGGCGTTCACCCGCGGCAAGCGCGTGGAAAACAGCGGCGCAACGATCGTGTCAACAGGGGCCCTCATGGGAATCATTAAGCCCCTGAGGGGCGTTAGTCGCAAGTCTGACAGACGCAGGGAGCGTGGCGTGCTGTGCACGCGAGCGACCGAGGACACCGTCAGACGTCGCGAATTACGCCCCTCAGCCGATGCTGCCGACCATCTCCAGCTGGATGAGGCGGTTGAGCTCGACCGCGTACTCCATCGGCAGCTCCTTCGTGACCGGCTCGATGAAACCGTTGACGATCATCGCCGCGGCCTCATCCTCGGTGAAGCCGCGGGAGCCCATGTAGAAGAGCTGGTCATCAGAGATGCGCCCGACGGTGGCCTCGTGGGCGACGGTGACGTGGGGATTCTGGATCTGGATGTCCGGCCAGGTGTCCGAGCGTGATTCGCCGTCCATCATCAGCCCGTCGCACTGCACGCGCGCCTTGGAGCCCTGCGAGTGTGGGCCCATCTTGACGAGGCCGCGGTAGCCCATGATGCCGCCGTCCTTGGAGATCGACTTGGCGAGGATGTTCGAGGTCGTGTTCGGCGCGAGATGCACGACCTTGGCGCCCGTGTCCTTGTGCACGCCCTTGCCGGCCACGCCCACGTTGAGGTGGTCGGCGCGCGCGCCCTCGCCCATCAGGAACGAGCCCGGGTAGAGCATCACGTACTTGGCGCCCATCGACCCGCCGACCCACTCGACCGTGCCGTTCGCGTCCACGATGGCGCGCTTGGTGTTGAGGTTGTAGACATCCTTCGACCAGTTCTGGACGGTCGTGTAGCGGGCCTTGGCGCCCTCGTGCACGAAGATCTCAACGACGGCGGAGTGCATCGAGTTGACGCTGTAGGTCTGCGCGGTGCAGCCCTCGATGTAGTTCACCTCGGCGCCCTCGTCGGCGATGATCAGCGTGTGCTCGAAGGTGCCCTCGCCGGCGCCCTCCATGCGGAAGTAGGACTGCAGCGGCAGGTCGCACTTGACGCCCTTGGGTATGTAGCAGAAGGCCCCGCCCGACCAGACCGCGCCGTGGAGCGCCGAGAACTTGTTGTCCTGCGCCGGGACGCACTTGGTCATGAAGTATTTCTGCACCAGCTCGGGGTACTCGGTGATCGCCGTGTCCATCGAGCAGAAGAGGATGCCCTGCTTTGCGTACACCTCCTTCAGCCCCTCGTACACGGGCTCCTGGCGCCACACACCGACGACGCCGGCGAGGTGCTCGCGCTCGGCTTGGGGGATGCCGAGGTCCTCGTAGGTCTGCTTCATCTCCGCGGGGACGTCGTCCCAGGAATTGAAGCGCCCGGCGGTTGGGGGAGAGTAGAGGACGAGGTCGTCGAGGTTAAGGCCGCTCAGGTCCGGGCCCCAGGTGGGGACGGGCTTGCGTTCGAAGATCTCCAGTGACTTCAGTCTTTTCTCAGCCATCCAGTCGGGCTCGCCCTTGATCTTTGAGAGCTCTGAGACGACCTCGCGCGAGATGCCCTGGCGGGCGCGCAGTTGCCCCTGCTCGTTCTCGACGATGGGGCTGGGCTTCGTGACTGTTGTGCGGTCAATCGTGGCCATGCGGCTCCTCGCTGCGGGGTGACTTACGAATCCTGTGCTCTGAGGTAGGAATTGTATCGCGGCCGGCGGTGGCGTCCCACTCGATGTCGACTGGCTCGACGAGCTGCTCGTCGGAGACGTTGACCGTAACCGAGCCTCGCGTGCTGTCCGGCTCGACCCTATCTGTGGGCCAGCTGTGATCGCCCGTGACGGCGCCGCGGACGACCTTGAGGTTCAGCAGCGCGCACTTGCGCCGGGTGGCCGATACGGGGATGCCGAGCAGCTCGATCATCCAGTCAGCGTCCAGCGTGCCGACCTCGCTCAGCTCCATTCCGATCAGCTCCTCGGAGGCAATCGACGCCGAGGCCTGGGAGATCGCGCAGCCGTGTCCGTGGAAGCGCAGGTCCTCGATGCGGTCGTCCTTCACGCGGATGTGCACCCCCAGCTCGTCGCCGCACAGGGGGTTGTGCTCGAGCGCCTCCAGGTCGTGGGGGTCGAGCTCGCCGAAGTTCCGGGGACGCTTGTAGTGGTCGAGGATGTAGTCGCGGTAGAGGTCGTCCATCTTGTTATCTACTTTTTCTGTTGCGTATAACCATGGATATACGCAGTTTTTTTTGGAGTAATCGTGTGCTGCGAGGTGTGCCAAAACCCGCACATAAATCGCCCAATCCTCTCAAGCGATCAGGTGGTCAGATCAAGGCCTCCAAGATTCCCGGGGCGGTTCAACGCTCGGCTGAGGCCGAACACCTCGCGCCCGGCCAGCAGCGCGTCGACGAGCGCGTCGATGTCCGCAGGCTCGTTGTAGACGCCGACGCTCGCCCGCGCGGTCGCGCTAACGCCCAGGCAGCGCATGAGCGGCTGCGCGCAGTGGTGGCCGGCGCGGATGCACACTCCTCCGCGGTCGGCCAGCTCGGCGACGTCGTGGGGGTGGATACCCTCGATCGTGAACGACGCCAGCCCGCCACGCCGTTCCGCCTCGGGGGGTCCGACGACGCGCAGCCCGGGCACCTGTGCCAGTCGCTCCAGCATGTAGGCGGTGAGCGCGCGCTCGTGCGCGCGCACGCGGTCCATCCCGAGATCGGAGAGGTAGTCCACCGCCGCGCCCAACCCGACGGCCTCGGCGACCATCGGCGTGCCTGCCTCGAACTTGTATGGCAGCTCGTTCCAGGTCGCGGAGTCGAAATCGACCGAGGCGATCATGTCGCCCCCCGTGAGGAACGGCTCCATCTCCTCCAAGATCTCGCGGCGGCCGTGCAGCACGCCGATGCCGGTCGGTCCGAGCGCCTTGTGGCCGGTCCACGCATAGAAGTCCGCGTCGATCGCCTCGACGTCAACGGGCATGTGTGGAACCGCCTGGGCACCGTCCACGAGCGAGACCGCACCCGCGGCGCGCACCCGCGCGGTCATCTCCGCGACCGGGTTGATCGTCCCCAGCACGTTCGAGACGTGCGTGAACGCCACGAGCCGCACGTCGCCACGCGCGAGCTCTGAGTCGAGCGCCTGGAGCGACAGCTCGCCGCGCTCGTCCACCTCCAGGTAGCGCAGTGTCGCCCCGCGCTCGCGGCAGAGGACCTGCCAGGGGACGATGTTCGCGTGGTGCTCGGCCTGGGTGATCAGCACCGCATCGCCGGGGCCGACGTTCGCGCGGCCCCATGCGTAGGCGACGAGGTTGAGCGCCTCGGTGACGTTCTTGCAGAAGATCGTCGTCTCCGGCTGCGCCCCCGTGAAGGCGGCGATCCGCGCGCGCGCGCCCTCAAACGCCGCGTCGGCCTCCTGCGCGAGCGCGTAGACGCCGCGGTGGACGTTCGCGTTGTGGTTGCGCAAGTGGTCGGCGACCGCCTCGATTACGACCCGGGGCTTCTGCGAAGTAGCGCCCGAGTCCAGATAGATGAGCTCACGCCCGTCGAACCGTCGCGCGAAGATCGGGAAGTCGGCCTTTACGTCCAGTGAGGCCGCCTCGCCCGCAGTTGCACTAGTTGCGGGGGTTGAGTCCCTAACGACTGGTTGCATATGCCTCGATATCCTCGCGTGCCGCCGCGAGCTTGTCCGCTACCTTGCCGCGCACGAGCTGTTCCAAGGGCTCGTCTGAAAGCTCGGCGATCAGTGGCTCGAAAAAGCCCTCGACGATCACGCGCACCGCGGCCGGGCGGTCAAGGCCGCGGGTTTGCATGTAGAAGATCGCCGCCTCGTCCAGCTCGCCCACCGTGCCTCCGTGCGAGGCGGAGACATCGTCGGCCGACACGAGCACCGACGGGATCGCATCCAAGCGCGCTTTGGGCGAGAGCATCATCGAGTGGATCTGCAGATAGGTGTGCGTCTGCTGGGCGCCGGGGTCGATCTGGATCAGCCCCTCGAAGCTCGCGCGGCTCTCCCCGCTGGCGGCCCCGCGCCAGTGCACGTCCCCGCCGGAGGGGCCGGTCTCGTGCAGGTCAACCGCGAACACGTCGAGGTGCTCGTGCTCCTCGGTGAAGAACAGGCCGCGAAACGCCATATCGCCACCGGGCTCGGAGACGGCGAGCTCCAGGTGCTGACGCACCAGATGTCCCCCGAGCAGCGCCGGCAGCCAGTGGCAGTAGGCGTCGCGTCCGACGCCGACGAAGCGCGTCGAGGAGTCGTACACCTCGCCTGCACCCCAGTCCTGAAGCTGTGCCAGCCGGCAACGCGCACCGTCTTCCAAGTACATCTCAAACGCTCCCGCGTGCAGCGCCTGGCCCGCGGAGAAGTCCTCGGCGAGGTCGTACTCGTGCACGCGGAACTCGCTGCTCTGCCCGCCGATCACGAGCGTGCGGGCGTACTGCGCCACGCCGGGCCCCTCGATCGCGTAGACGATCTCAAACGGATCCTCCACGACGACGCCCGCGGGCACATGTAGAAACGCCCCGCCACTCCAGAATGCCGCGTTGGCGGCCTCCAGCTTGTGACGGTCGATCGTCAAGCGCTTGGAATACCAGCGTTCGGCCAGCTCTCGGTGGTCGCGGAAGGCGTCCTGCAGCGAGCACAGGATCACGCCGCGCGCCTTCAGCTCGGGGTTGAGTTCGACGTGGACGACCTCACCGCCGCTCTGCACGAGCCTGCCGGCTCGGGCGCGGTCGGGGAGCGTACGCTGAACGACATCGGGCACTGCGCCTGGCTGTTGCTCGCCGGCATCCGCGGCGGAGGCGTGGAGGAGTAGGGCGTCTAGGTCGAGGTTCTGCAGGCTCGTAGTCCAGAAGCCCGAGCGTCGCCACACGGGCAGCTCAGAGATTTCATACGTCTTCAGGGCAGCCTCGCGCAATTGCGCAAGCGTGCGCCCGTTGCCAGCGCCAGCCCCTGCCAGCGCGTGGTAGAGCGTAGCCTCGCGATGGCGGCCCGGCTTGACCGCCACCTCAGGCACTCGCGCCAACCTCCTGGCGGATCTGGTCGTAGCCCTCGCGCTCCAGGCGCTCGACTAACTCCACCCCGCCCTCCAGCACGATGCGTCCGTCCATCAGGATGTGCACAAACTCGGGCTTCACATAGTGGAGGATGCGCTGGTAGTGGGTGATGATCAGCGCGCCCAACCCCTGCTCGTCGTGCAACCGCTGAACGCCCTCGGCGACGGTGCGCAACGCGTCGATGTCCAGGCCCGAGTCGGTCTCGTCGAGGATCGCCACGTCGGGGGTAAGCATCGCCATCTGCAGGATCTCCGCGCGCTTCTTCTCGCCGCCGGAGAAGCCGTCGTTGAGGTGACGGGAGGTGAACGAGCGGTCGACGTCGAGCAGCTCGATCGCGTGTTGGAGCTGGGTGCGGAACTCCTTGACTCCGATCGGCTCCTCTTGCTTTGCGTTGATCGCCATGCGCAGGAAGTTGGCCACCGACACACCCGGGATCGAGACGGGGTACTGGAAGGCAAGGAACAGGCCGGCCTTGGCGCGCTCGTGCGGCTCGGCCGCGGTGATGTCCTGCCCCTTGAAGGTGACAGAACCCTCGGTGATCTCGTAAGAGGGGTGGCCGAGCAGTGTGTTGGCGAGCGTCGACTTGCCCGAGCCGTTGGGGCCCATCAGGGCATGGATCTCTCCGCGCGAGATGTCAAGGTCAACGCCGCGGAGGATCTCACGGTCCTCGGTGCGCACGTGCAGGTCTCTGATCTCTAGGTCGGCCATGTTCGCTGTTCAGGCTCCAGTGGTGAGGGGGTGTGGTTGTATGTCGAGCGATGGCAGGGCGGTCCCGGTTCCTAGCGCCGAAGTGGCTGCGAGAGCTGGGCCGAGGACGAGGTCGGCGAGTGTCGTCTCCTGCAGGGTGCGCACGATCGAGAAGCGCACGCGCGTCCACAGCAGCTTCGTGGGGCAGACGTGGGGCGGGTGGGGTCCTGAATTAGTCGACTCGCGCGAGCAGACGATGGAGCCGTCGGGCGCCTGCGAGATGCACTCGATCGGCGCGATCGACCCCTCCAGTGCCTCGACGACCTCGGCCATCGTGATCTCGGTCGGCGAGCGCGCGAGCAGGTAGCCGCCGCGCGAACCGCGCCGCGAGTCGACCAGCCCAGCCTTGCGCAGGCGCGCGACGAGGTGCTCCAGGTAGGCGAGTGGGAGGGCGTCGTGCGCGGCGATCTCCGCCAGCGGAATGGGGTCCTCGCCGGCGCGCCGAGCCAGCTCGACCATCACGCGCACGCCGTACTCGGCCTTGGTTGAGAACATCATCGCTCTGAATACCTACCTGGGAGCTAGGTTATCAGCCGCCACCAGGCGCCGACGGCGCTTTGCGTCGCTTCGCGTGCCTACCCCGCGGGCGTCGTGCGTCCATCGCGCAGCAGCCGGATGTCGTGGGAGAGGCTTTCCGGCGTCACCTGTTCGAGCCCGAAGCCCACGCGCTCATCGCCGCTGGGACCGATCAGCAGGACGGTCGTGGCCGCTTCCGAGGTGCTCTTGCCGACGTTCGGGGGCTGTATACGGTAGGCGTGCCAGATCGGTTGCAGCTGCGCCTCGCTTCCGGTCAGATACAGCACGCGACCGCGCAGCGACGTGTCTGTGAGGAACCGTCTGACGCTCGCCCTGGTGTCGGTGCGCGGATTCGTGCTGACGAACAGCACCAGCATCGCGGGTTCTGCTGTGCCGCGGCCGTAGGTTGGTCTGCCGGTGAGTTCATCGAGGGCTCCTCGCACCTGTTGGGCCATGAGCACGCAAGCGCGGCAGTGGGTCGAGAGAAATGCGATCACGACGACCATCCGTCCTCGGAACGTGCTCAAAGAGACCGTTCGCCCCTGTTGATCTCGGAGCGTGAAGTCCGGAGCGAGGAGCCCCGACGGAAACGTCGCCCCGTCGAACTGGCCGCCGGTAGCGCTCGTTGAAACCGACCCGGCTCTGCCGCACCCCGCCATCGTGAGGGTCAACGCCGCAGCCGCCGCGAGTCCGATTCTGAGCACTTGGGGAGGGTATCCGTATGGCGCTACACTTCATGAAGTGATGAATCCCGACCGCCATTTAGGAGTTTCGAGATGAGCCCGTCAAGCGCGGAGCTGTTGCGCCAGGTGAAGAGCGAAATCGAAGAGGTCGACCCCTCCGAGGTCAAGGAGCTCCTGCAGGAGGGGGCGGTGATCGTGGATGTGCGCGAGACCGAGGAGCTTGCCTCCGGTCTTCTCCCGGGCGCCAAGCACGTGCCGCGCTCCTACCTGGAGACGCGCATCGAGGGCATCGTCCCCGACCGCTCCGCGCACGTGATCCTCTACTGCGCCTCGGGCAACCGCTCGGCCTACGGAGCGCGCACGCTGCGCGACGACCTCGGCTACGAGCACGTGCAGTCGATGAAGGGCGGCATCACGCTGTGGAAGGACCGCGGCTACGAGGTCGAGGTGCCCAAGACGCTCAGCGCCGAGCAGCGCGACCGCTACTCGCGCCACCTGCTGATCCCCGAGATCGGCGCCGAGGGCCAGCAGAAGCTGCTCGACGCCAAGGTGCTCTTGCTCGGGGCCGGCGGGCTCGGCTCGCCGACGGCGCTCTACCTGGCTGCTGCCGGCGTGGGCACCCTGGGGATCGTGGATGACGATGACGTGGACCTATCCAACCTGCAGCGCCAGGTGATCCACTCCACGCAGCGCATTGGCATCCCCAAGGTCGACTCGGCCGAGGAGTCGATCCATGCGCTCAATCCCGACGTGAACGTCGTCAAGTACAAGACGCGCATAGACGCCTCGAACATCATGGAGATCATCGAGGGTTACGACGTGATCGTCGACGGCGTCGACAACTTCCCGACCCGTTACCTGCTCAACGACGCGAGCGTGCGTCTGAAGATCCCCGTGGTCTCGGCATCGATCCTCGGCTTCGACGGCCAGCTGTCGGTGTTCAAGCCATACGAGGGCCCCTGCTACCGCTGCCTCTTCCGCGAGCCACCACCCGCGGAGCTCGCGCCCTCCTGTGGCGCAAACGGCGTCCTCGGCGTGCTCCCCGGCACGATGGGCCTGCTGCAGGCGACCGAGGTCGTCAAGCTGATTCTCGGCATCGGCGAGCCTGCGATCGGGCGCCTCTTGCTATACGACGCGCTGGGAGCGACGCTGACCGAGGTCAAGATCCATCGCGACCCCGAGTGCCCGATCTGCTCGCGCGATCCTGAGGAGATTTCTGACGAGGAGATGGGCATCTTCCCCGACTACGAGGCGTTCTGCGCAGCCGCTGGATAGGCTGCCGGCGATGGCGACGATCAAGATACCTCCTGTTCTGCGCGCTTCGGTGGGCGGCGAGAAGCAGGTGAGCGCCTCCGGCGAGAACGTTGGCGAGGTGCTGCGCGACCTCGCCTCCAGCCACCCCGCCACGCAGAGCCAGTTGTTCTCCGCCGAGGGCGAGCTCAACCGCTACGTGAACGTCTACCTGAACGACGAGGACGTGCGCGTGCTCGATGGGTTAGACACGGCCGTCGGCGACGGCGACATGCTGGTGATCCTGCCGGCGATGGCCGGGGGGCGATAGCGAACTCTCGCTTCGCCGCGTGGTTCCGTCCGCGCTCCTCTGGTTCGTCCCGCTCCTTGGTTCCGTCCGCGCGCCTCTGGTTCCGTCTGCGTTCCTCTGGTTCCGTCTGCGTTCCTCTGGTTCCTCCGCGCGCCTCCTAGCCTTCACGTCCAAGTTCTGGGCTGAAGCTAAACCGTTTCGGCTTGTCGAACGACTTCTCCTATGCCCATGAGAGAAAACGGCGTTCCCGTTCCCACCCCTAGACCGAGAGCCCGCAAGCAGGCTCTCGGGCGCGCATCGTGTCTTGCGCTGTTGATGCTCGGTGCTGGCGCCCTCGTTCTGCCAGCGTCCGCTGCAGCGTGGGGAGGACCCAAAAGTCCCGAATACTCACTCTCGATCGCCGAGGGTGTAACCACGTTGCCCGAAGAATCGATCCTCTCCACCAGGGGCTCCGTCCGGCCGCGGGCTGAAGTCGTCCTGTCGATCGTCCACAACGGCACAGTCGTCGCAAAGGACACGGAGTCCGAAGGGGATGCGTGGCTGTCGCAGGTACCGCAGGCGGGCGATGTCGTGCAACCTTGAATCCCCGTCGGGAAAACTGGTGGGCTCGGTGGTTTACGACGGTCTGCCCTTGATGGATCCGACGGTCTGCGCCGGCTCCGCGAACTTCTCCGGACTGCGCTCTGCGGGTGAGGAAGTCGAAGGCATCTACGAGACGCTCGTGCCGCATCCCTCCTACACGGCGTATCGTCGGGGCGGCGTCGCGCAGGTCACCGTATTGTCCGGCTCATCCTTCGCCGGCAGCTTCCTGACGCCGCTGGCGCTTGGTGAGACGGTCAAGGCGGTCGAGCATCTGCAGACACCGCTCGCCGGCGGGGCGGTCTTCAACTACTCAAGCGAGAATGACCGTCCGGTGGGCGCGTGTCCCGTGCCGCCTGCGCCACCTCCACCTCCACCGGTGCCTGCTCTCCAGGGCTCGATCTTCAAGCTCGCGCGGACGTCGATCCACCAGCTGCTGCGGTCGGGCTGGCTGACCGAAGTCGCGATCAACCAGCCCGGAACGATCGTCGAGGACCTTTACCTGCGGGGGGGCAAGCTGCCGGCGTACGCCGCCAGTAAGCGCCACCGGCGCAAGCCGCCGGCACTGCTGCTTGCGCGCGGATCGACGACCGTAGCGGCGGCGGGCAAGACTCATGTTGTGCTGCGGGTGACCTCGCGTGGGCGTCGTGTGCTTGCCCACGCCCACAGCGTACGGGCGGTGCTGGTCACAACGCTGTACAGCAAGTCCGGCAAGCTGAATCTTGAACAGCGGTCGGTCTCCCTCCATCGTTAGCACGGTAGTTACCGTCGCACTCGCGGCTGTCACGTGGCTGGGACCCCCGCCCGTTCTGCCGCTACCCTCCGCCAAGGGTCCGGAAGGACCTCCTCGGCCGTTCGGTGTCGAACCGCCCGTGGGCGTTGCTCCGGCGCACACCAGCGGGCGCTGGGTTCGGATGCAGGATCGTGCCCTACTGTCGGGTCCGTTCCCTGCAAATGGGTTGGCTCGCGGGGTTTCCGATGGAACGTTGTTATTGAGCGAAGACGCCTCAGCTCGGGCTTTCGCGGTGAGTCGCGCCCAAGCCGCGGGAGCAAGCGTGATTCGCATTCCAGTCAACTGGCGTAATCGCGTGGTAGGCGATCCGCCCGCCGGGTTTGATCCCAGCGATCCCGCCAGTGCATGGTATGACTTCGGCCCCGTCGACAGAGCGGTACGGAGCACGGTCGCCGCCGGTTTGGCCCCGCTGCTCGTCGTTTCTCACGCTCCCGCTTTTGCCGAAGCGCCGCACCGATGGCCATATGCATATCCCGGCAGCTGGGCGCCGAGTCCTCAGGCGCTCGGGCAGTTCGCTACGGCCCTGGCTCGTCGCTACAACGGTTCTTTCCCCGACCCTGAGAATCCCGGGCACGTGCTCCCGCGCGTCAGGCTCTTGCAGGCGTGGAACGAGCCCAACCTCGCCCGCTACCTGGAGCCGCAGTGGATTGTGCTTAGGGATCATTGGAGTGCGTTCTCGCCGCTGCTCTACCGCCAGCTGCTCAACGCGTTTTACGCAGCGGTCAAGTCGGTGGAGCCTTCTGATGTGGTGCTCGCCGCTGGTATCGCGCCGAATGGCGAACCGGACGGGGTTGGTCGCATGACACCGCTACGATTTCTGAAGGCGCTGTGGTGTTTGCGGGGATCCTCGCATCTGCTGCGCGTTGGCTGCTCGGATCCCGCGCACTTTGACGTGTTCGCGTTTCATCCGTTGTCGGTCCGGGATCCCAACGTTCCCGCTGCCTCTTCGCTTGAAGTCTCGATCTCGGATTTCGCCAAGCTCACGACATTGCTCGATCGAGCGGAGCGTTTGCATACCGTACTGCCAGCCGACTCCAAGCCGGCGTGGGTCACCGAGATCAGCTGGGAGAGCAACCCACCGTCATCCTATGGTGTGCCCGAACGCCTGCAAGCCCAGTGGATATCACGCGCGTTGCACCGGCTGTGGATCGCGGGCGTTCAGTACGTCAACTGGGATTTCCTGGTCGACCCGTATCCCCTGCTGGGCTTGGGAACTCCCACCGGTGGGGTTGTCGAGGTCTCGCGTCCCGCGGGCCTCTACAGCGCCGGTAGCGGTGGCGATCTCCAGGGCACGAGGCCCAAGCCGTTCCTGCGCGGATTTACCTTCCCGTTTGATCCCTTGCGCGTGGACCGAAGGCGCGTTCGCGTGTGGTCGCTGCTGATGCACCCCGGACAGCCGGTGCTCCTGCAACGCAGGACACCGAGACGTACGTGGCGGACAATCGCCCATCTGCACGCCGACCGCAACGGGGTGCTCAACGTCCTTGTCTCGCTCACCGGCGCTGCGCGATTGCGCCTTCAGAGCGGAGTGCTCAGCAGCGCGCCGTCGCTCGTGCCCCGGGGTCGAAGCTCCTTGTGAACAACCTATGCGGTGATCGTGGACGCGGGCTCGGCGGCGTTGGTCTCATCTCCGGCGCTCGCCTCGCCCGCCGCCGGTACGTGGCTCATCGCGTGCTCGGCCAAAGCGGTGATCGTCAGCGATGGGTTGACGCCCACGTTCGCCGGGATCGCAGAGCCATCGCAGACGAGCAGGTTCTCGTAGCCGAACACGCGCTGGCGCGCGTCCACGACACCTTGACCAGGGTCGGGCGCAATCACCGCGCCGCCGAGGATGTGGGCGGTCGTGGGGATGTTGAACAGCGCCTCGGTGACGGAGCTCTGGGCGATGCCGCCGGTGCGCTCGGCGAACCATTCGGCGGCCTGGTTGGCGATTGGGATGAACGTCGGGTTGGGGCGCTCGGGGTCCTGTTCGGTCTTCAGCCAGAACGAGCCGAACGGGCCTTTGCGGGGGCGCAACGCGATCGCGTTGTCGAGCGTCTGCATCACCAGCACGATGATCGTACGCCGCGACCAGTGCTTCGGGAACAGCACCTTCACCGCCCGCCTCGGGTGCAGCAGGGTCTGCCCGATCAGCTTCAACGGGCGCGTCACGCGTGTGCCGTCGCCGACCAGCAGCGTGTAGAAGCGGTGCATCGAGTTCCCGTGATCGCCGTAGGTGACTGTCTCGATGTGGGTGTGTGGATCGGGGTAGATCGAGGAGGTGATCGCAACGCGTTTGATCAGGTCCTCGGGGTAGTCCTCGGGCACGGTGACCGTCAGGATCGACTCTGAATTGGTGCGCACGAGCTCGCCCAGGCGCGCGGAGATCCTGCTCAGCGACCCATTCAGCCGGCAGCGCTGCAACAGCTTGTTCGTGCCAAGGGGACCGGCGGCGACGACGACCCCCCGCGCGCGCTGGACCTGGCGGTCCTTGCGCAGCCAAGCGCCCGAGCGCACGCTTTCGACCTCGTAGCCCTCTTCGCCGGAGCCGTCGCCACGCGGGCGAATATCGATGACCGTACGTTCGGGCATCACTTGCGCGCCGTTCTTCTCGGCGAAGTACAGGTAGTTCTTGACAAGCGTGTTCTTTGCCCCGTGCGGGCAGCCGACCATGCAGCGCCCGCAGAGCTGACAGCCGGTCCTGTCCGGTCCCTCGCCGCCGAAGAACGGGTCCGGGACGGTCTTGCCGGGCTCGCCAAAGAAGACGCCGACGGGCGTCTTTTTGTAGGTATCGCCGACGCCGAGCTCCTCGCCAAGCTCGCGCAGCAGTTGGTCGGCGGGGTCATCATGCGGGTTCTGGACAACGCCGAGCATGCGCTGGGCCTCAGCGTAGTGCGGCGCGAGCGCGGTCTCCCAGCCCTCCATATCCGCCCACTGGGGGTCCTCGAAGAATGCCTTCGGCGGGACGTAAAGCGTGTTCGCATAGCCGAGGCTGCCGCCGCCGACGCCGCAGCCGGAGACGACGGAGACGTCTTTGAAGATGGTCAGCCGGAAGATCCCCTTCATCCCCAGCCGGGGGCTCCAGGAGTAGCGCTTTAGATCAGCGGTTGAGCTCGGCAGCTCGTGGTCGGCAAAGCGCCGTCCGCACTCCAACACGCCGACGGAGTGGCCCTTCTCGGACAGGCGCAGCGCCGAGACGCTGCCGCCGAAACCGGAGCCGATGACCAGCCAGTCGAAGTCGAAGTCGCTCCCCATGGATCCCAAATCATCCTACCGCCATCCATAAGGGGATGTCGGGGCCGCCGTGGGTGCGGAGCGGTTGCGAGGTAGCGGGCAGGGTGACCGGCAGACCCCGCTATATTCCGTGAAGTAATGGCCGCCCAGCCGCTGAGGAACAGGCCGTGTGGAGGCCGGTATGGGGACATCGTGCAGTCGATCGGCAACACGCCGCTGATCGAGCTGCCTCGTCTCTCCCCCAAGCCCGGGGTGCGCATCTGGGCGAAGCTCGAGTCGCGCAACCCGACCGGCTCGGTCAAGGACAGGGTGGCGCGCGCCCTGATCGAGGACGCTGAGGAGAAGGGCGCAATCGTCCCGGGCCAGATGATCCTGGAACCGACGTCGGGCAATACGGGCATCTCGCTGGCGATGATCTGCTCGCGCAAGGGGTATCGCCTGAAGGTAGTGATGCCGGAGAACGTGACGCCCGAGCGCGCGCAGCTGCTCGAGATGTACGGCGCAGAGATCGTCTACTCGGCAGGCTCGGAGGGCTCGAACGGCGCGGTGAGGAAGGCTTTGGCGATGGCCGAGGAAGACCCCTCCTACTACATGCCCTACCAGTACGGCAACCAGGCCAACCCGAACGCGCACTACAACGGCACGGCCCTGGAGATCCTGGAAGAGCTCGACGAGATCTCGGCGTTCGTGGCGGGGCTGGGCACCGGGGGCACGCTGATGGGCAACGGCCGGCGGCTGAAGGAGACGTTCGGGGACGCCGTGAAGATCGTGGCGGCAGAGCCGATGCAGGGCGAGCCGGTGCAGGGGCTGCGGTCACTGGACGACGGCTTCATCCCGCCGATAATCGATTTGTCCCTGCTGGATCGCAAGATCTTCGTCACCAATCGCGACGCGATCATCTGGACGCGCAAGCTCTTGGACGAGGAGAGCGTGTTCGCGGGCGTATCCAGCGGCGCGATTGCGAGCATCGCCGTGCGGATTGCGAGCGAGCTGGAGGAGGGGAACGTCGTGTTCGTGGTCGCCGACGATGGCTGGAAGTACTTATCCAGCGGCATCTACACGCGCCCGGTCGACGAGATCGAGAACCTCGATTCGACCGTCTGGTGGTGAGCGCCATCCCCCGCCCTCGGGCAGCTTAAGCGCGTGAAGATCTCGCAGACCCTCCTCGACGAGCTGGTCGGGCACGTGATCGAGGACCCTAGGAACGAGATCTGCGGCATCGTGGCCGTGGAGGCCGGAGGCTCGCTGGGGGCGACCGTGGCTGTGGGCGTCCATCGAGCGGCCAATCTTCACGCGAGCCCGCTGCGGTTCGAGATCGAGCCGATGGAGCTGTTCCGGCTCAACGGCGCGATCGAGGAACGCGGCCAGCAGATCGGCGCCATCTACCACTCGCACGTGCGCAGCGACCCCTACCCTTCGCAGACCGACATCAACTACGCCAAAGGCTGGCCGGGCGTCGAGTGGATCATCGTCGGGCTCGCCGGAGGCCAGGAGCCAGAGGTGCGCTCTTACCTCATCGAGGAGGGGCAGGTCCGGGAGGTGGCGCTGGAGGTGGACGCGACTTGAAGCTCCTAAAAGTCGCCTCCGCGCAGAACATCGCCGAGGCCGAAATGATCCAGGGACTGCTGCTCGAGGAGGGAATCCCCAGCCTCGTACGCCGCTCGCTCGGCTCCGATGTGCCCGACTTCCTCGCCGCCGGCCGTCGCGATGTGCTGGTCCCTGCCTCGGGAGCCCAAGCGGCTCGCGAAATACTCGCTTACAGGAAGTCCTAGACCAGCACCGGTTGGCCGGCCTCGCGCGTGATTGCCTCGATCTCCTCGGAGGCGCGCTCGAACTCGACGTCGGAAAGGACGGGGGTGCCCTCGAACGGAAGCTCGCGCTGCAGCTCGATCCAGGCAGGGGACGTGGTGTACTCGTCCTTGACCTTCACCGTGACCGGGCGCGGGATACGATAGGTGCGCAGGAGCAGCACGTGCAGCGGCTGAGGTCGCCGCCAACCCAAGCGCTTTTCGGCGTAGTCGGGCGTCCACACATAGAAGGGGGAGAGGGCGTCGACGCAGCGCGGGTCGGAGATCGTGAAATGGCCGGCCACTTCGGCCCAAGCGCGGATGCGCACGCGATCGGGTTGCTGGACGGGGGCGCCGGAGATGAAGGCGTGCAGCGGCGGCTCTCCATCGCTCCACACACCCTCCTCGAGCGCACGGCGCAGCTCGGGCTGGTGGGACTCGCGCACGAGGTCGCCCGGCTGGTGGTCGAAGGTGGGATACAGGAAGAATCGCTCATGGGCGAGCCGGAAGGGCTTCTCAGCCTCGCGGAGTACTCCCTTGCGGAGGGTGATCAGCTGCTCGCCTTCCGCCAAAGCGCGGACGGTGACGGCCCATTCTTTGAAAGCAATTGGCATGAAAAAACGAAGGAGATGAAGGGAACAGCTGGGTGTGAGTACTGCGTGCCGCCCGAACAAAACGGGCAGCCAGTCCATTAAAGATACGAAATCCAGGCGGAAATCCCAAATCCCCTGCAAATCATCACTTTATTTGGGAGTTGGGCCGACCCGGGGACGTAAAGCGCCTTCACAGCCGCAGCCGCGCGAGCCCATGATGCCCAGGCCGAGGAAGCCGACCGATCCCAGATCGGCCAGCTCAGCTGTGTCTTTGTCGGGCGTCTCCAAATCCTCCCCCGCCTGGCGTTTCGATGCGCAGCCGTTGGCCGGGGCACAGCGTGCCGGTGCTCTTGCCCGGGAGGGGACGGCCGTCGAGCAGGTCGCGCCCGCGCTCCCCCGCCTCTCCACCGTGGGCGCCGCGCGGGGCGTGGCGGCGGCGCTCGGCGATCAGCGAGAAGGTCATCTCGCGGAGAGCCTCGAGCTCGCGCACGACGCCATCGCCGCCACGGTGGAGCCCTGCGCCGCCGGATCCGCCACGCAGGGCGTATTCGATGACGCGCAGAGGGAATTCCCGCTCGAGTGCCTCGATCGGCGTGTTGAGGGTGTTGCTCATCGCCACGTGAACGCCGCTCGGGCCGTCCGCGTCGGGGCAGGCACCCTGGCCGCCACCGAGAGTCTCATAGTAGGTGAACTCCGAGTTGCCGAGCGTGAGGTTGTTCATTGTTCCCTGGCCCTGGGCGCGGCCGAATGCGCTCAGCACGAGGTCCGCGACACGAGAGGAGGTCTCGACGTTGCCCGCCGCCACGGCCGCCCCGGGACGGGCGTTTAGCACCGTGCCTTCCGGCGCGCGCACCTCGATGGGGCGGTAGGCGCCCGCCGTGGAAGGGATGTCCGGGTCGGTCAGTACGCGCACCGCGAATAGGCAGGCCGAGCGCGTGACGGCGAGCGGACAGTTGAGGTTGCCCTCGTGCTGTGGTGCGCTGCCGGTGAAGTCGAGCAGCAGCCGCTCGCCGTCGAGCACCGCGCGCAGGCGCAGCTCAAGATCGCCCTCCGGCGCCTCGAGCACGTCCTCGGCGTGCAGGGTTGTGTCGGGCAGGGCGGCCAGGCAGGCCCGCGTGCGACGCTCGGAGTAGTCGAGCACGGCGTTGGTGGCCTCGCGCAGATGATCGAGGCCGACGCGATCGGCAAGCTCAGCCAAGCGCAGCGCACCGGTGCGATTGGCCGCGAGCTGGGCGCGCAGGTCGGCACGACGCTCCTGCGGCTGGCGCATGCGCGTAACGAGCTCCTCGATCGTCTGCTCGTCCAGCGGCTGGGGTGAGATCACGACGCCCTCCTCTTGCAGGCGGCGGCTGTCGGCCGGCATCGACCCGGGCACGCGCGCCCCCACATCGGCGTGGTGGGCGCGGCTGGCGGCAAAGCCGAGCAGGAGGGAGTTGTTGTCATTCCCTGAAGTCGATGTATCGCAACTGCAATACGCACTCTCAAACGAGCGAATACCTCCCCGGGCCCCGGCGCGTGCGTCCTCGCTCGCGAACACCGGGGTGATGACGGTGATGTCGGGCAGGTGGGTGCCGCCGGCAAAGGGGTCGTTGAGAACCCATGAGACCCCCGGGGAATGATTCTTCCGCAGGACGGCGGCAACGGCGGCGGGCATGGCCCCGAGGTGCACCGGGATGTGCTCTGCCTGCATGACCATCTCACCGTCGGCGTCGAACAATGCGGTGGAGGCGTCGCGGCGCTCCTTGATGTTCGACGAGTGCGCCGAGCGGATCAGCACGACGCCCATCTCTTCACAGGCGGCGCGCAGCGCACCGGTCACGACCTGCAGTTCGATCGGGTCGAGCATCGTTTTGGTTACCCCCGTGGGGCATCCGGCCCCGCGTCCTTGAGTGGAAAGCTGTCTTCCCGGTGGACTTGACCGGCCGGGCTACGCCCGGCCTTCAGAAGGTGCAGGTGAACGGTCCCGTAAGCGTCCACCTCGCCGGACCAGCCGGGCGGCACCAGCAGGGTGGCCTCTCCCAGCACGCAGAGGGTTGGCCCCGACAGGATGGTTCCATGCGGAAGCTCGCCGCGAAGGACGGTCGCCTCGATAGGCTCTCCGTCGAAAATGATCGCGCGGACCTCGCCGGCGGGCGTGGCAGCACCGGACGCGGCCCGCGGCCGCAGGGACGGCGAGGAACCCCAGACGGACGCCCTGATGTTGACTAGCTCGACTTCGGCCGAGTCGTCGCGGTATCCATAGCGCAGCTCGT
Organism: uncultured Solirubrobacterales bacterium; assembly: GCA_963813805.1. GTDB lineage: Bacteria > Actinomycetota > Thermoleophilia > Solirubrobacterales > Solirubrobacteraceae > Palsa-744. The sequence goes on along the minus strand of CAWEZZ010000005.1, from coordinate 811,810 downwards.
GCGCGCGGGCGAACGCTGCGCGTAGGTCCTCGGGATCGAGCCCGGTCCACGGGCCTGCATGCCACTCGATCTCCTCCTCGACGGGTAGCTCGAAGGACTGGCCGCGGTAGCGAAGCTCGTGGCGAACGCGCACGCGCGACGGGGTGGCTGAGAGCGCAGCGTGGGCCTCGGTGAGGAGGCCGTCGCGCTCGGCGGAGAGGCGCTGCGGGGACAGGGAGCCACCGCGGAGCATGACCGTGCGGGAGACGTCGCGCCGAGGAGTCGCGGCGGCCAGGCCGAGCGCGCAGAGCACGCCCGAGGCGCGCGGGCACAGCACGCGGGAGATGCCGAGTTCGCGAGCCAGCGTGGCGGCGTGCAGGGGGCCGGCACCGCCGAAGGGCATCAGCGCAAAGTCGCGCGGATCGATTCCTCGCTCGACGGTCATCAGCCGCAGGGCGCCCAGCATCTCGGCCTCGGCGACACGGATGATCCCTTCGGCGCAGGCGAGCACGTCGAGGTCGAGCTCCCGCGCGAGGCCCGACACCGCGCGCTCGGCTGCACGCCGGTCGAGAGCCAGATCGCCCGCCAGGGGCGAGTCCTCGAGCAGACGACCGAGGAGTAGGTTGGCATCGGTGACCGTTGGTTGAAGCCCTCCGCGGCCATAGCAGGCGGGCCCGGGGACGGCGCCCGCCGAGGCCGGCCCCACGCGCAGCGCACCGCCTGGGTCGCACCAGGCGATCGAGCCGCCGCCGGCGCCGACGGTGTGGATGTCGAGCGCGGGCAGCGACAGCGGCCGTCCCGCGATCGTGCGTTCGGCGGTCTCCAGGACCTGTGCGCCGTCGATCAGGCACACGTCGCAAGAGGTGCCTCCCATGTCGAAGCAGAGCACCTCAGGCTCGCCCGCCAGCTCGGCCAGCAGCAGCGCCCCGCCGACCCCGCCAGCGGGGCCCGATAGAACCGTCAGTGCCGCATGGGCGCCGGCGCGCTCTAAGTCGGTCAGGCCGCCGGAGGACTGCATGATCTGCGGCTCGCACAGCCCGAGGGCGCGGGCGTCGGTGGACAGTCGGCTCAGGTAGACCTCGAGCAGCGGAGACAGAGCCGCGTCAAGAACAGTCGTGGCCGTGCGTTCGTACTCGCGGAACGTCCCCACGAGATCGCAGGAGAGCGACAGGTGCGCGTCGGGCAGCAGCTCGGCGACGAGCGCTCCCAGCATGCGCTCGTGCAGGGGGTCGGCATAGGAGTGCAGCAGCGAGATCGCCACAGCCTCGGGGCGGGCACGAGCGACCTTCTCGACGGTCCTGCGCGCCGAGTCGGACTCGAGCGTGCGTAGGGGCCCGTCCGGCCCCATCCGCTCGGGCACCGCGAAGCGCAGCTTGGGGGGCACGAGCGGCTCGGGCGCGGCGAGGCACAGCTTGTACAGGTGTGCGCGAGCCTGGCGGCCGAGCTCGATAACGTCGGTGAAGCCCTTCGTGGCGAGCAGGGCGGTGCGCGCCGTGTGGCCCTCGAGCAGCGCGTTGGTGGCCACCGTCATTCCGTGCGCGAAGCGCTCCACTTCCTGCGGCTGCGCCCCCGCGCGCTCGAGGACCAGGCGCACCGCGTCAAGAACGGCGACCGACTGCTCGCTGGGCGTGGAGGGAACCTTGGCGGTGTGGATCGCCGAGCCTTCGTCGACGAGAACCGCGTCGGTGAAAGTGCCGCCGACATCCACTCCCAGGAACATTCTGGGAGCCTACGGGAGACTCACGCCGCTGCGAGCTCGCGGTTCTCGGTGTCGGCCAGATGTTGATGGGACGGGCAGTAGCCGTTGTGAGGCAGAGGGACGCGCTGGCAGGCCGCGCCCTTGCGGGTGGTCGCGCGACACTGCGGCGGCGCTCCACTCACCGCGGTGTAGGCCTCGTGAGGATGCTCGGTGAGAAACTGCTGGGCGTAGGCCACGTAGCGCGTGACCACAAGGTGGACGAGGCCCAGCGCGGACATCGGGAAGTAGTTGCGGATGTCGCAGAACAGCGTGCGCTCGGGACGGGCGAAGTAGTGGCGTTCGGTGGCCAGACGGGTGATCACGTCCTCGCAGGCATGCAGGACGGCGATGTGGTTGCTGGTGGCTGGTGCTCCCGGTGGGGGAGCCACGATTCGCGGCGCGAGCTCCCGGTAAATGGCCCGACTGAACTGGTACATGGCGACTGCTCCTCACCCTCTCTCAGGTCGTCTGGGTTTGGGAGCACACCCGCCGTTCTCGGAGACTCCGATTGCAGAAAGACCTTCTAGGACAGAGAACACGTCTGCGATCCGAAAGGATCGAGATAAAGATCGGAGATTGATAAGAATCGGAATGAATTTCTTATGAAAGGACCGCTCGAGGGAGGTTCTTTCCTCCTGGCTAGTCGCAGCGAACCGCCGCTTTCCAGGGGCTCGGAGTCACGGGAGAGGCAGGCGCCGTCAGTTCCATGTCTGCCAGGAGAGCGAGTCCTCGCCGGAGACCACGACATGGCGATGATCCAGCGCGGGATCGCGCTCGGGGTATTCGGCGCGGAGGTGGGCCCCGCGACTCTCCGCGCGGGTGAGCGCGCAGCGGGCGATCAGACGCGCCAGCGGGTGCGGGTCCGCGAGGAGTCTGTGCAGGCCCTCCTCGCTGCGCACGACGCCCGCATCTCGCCACAGCGCGTCGCGCGTGGCTGCCTGGGTGAGCGGCGGCGCGGGCAACCCGCGCAGCTCCTGCAGATCGTCCGCGCCGGCCGGTAGAGGCTCATCCGAGCGTATCGCGAGCGCGTCCTCGATCGCCCGTCGGGCGAATACGAAGCACTCGCTGAGCGAGTTGGAGGCCAGCCGGTTAGCGCCATGCAGGCCCGTGCAGGAAGACTCGCCGACGGCGTAGAGCCCGGCGAGTGTCGAGCGCGCATCGAGGTCGGTGACGATGCCGCCCATCATGTAGTGCGCCGCCGGGGCGACGGGGATCAGCTCGCGCGTGGGGTCCAGTCCGGCATCACGCAGCGCTGCGACCACGTTGGGAAAGTGTGCGGGGTCGACCGCGCGCATGTCGAGGCCCACCGATCGCTGCCCAGTGGTCTCGAGCAGGGCCTGGATCGCGCGCGAGACCTCGTCGCGGGGGGCCAGCTCATCGACGAATCGCTCGCCGGAGGCATCATGCAGGGTCGCACCCTCGCCCCGGATCGCCTCCGTCACAAGAAAGCCTTCCCGCCCCGGAATGCCGATCACCGCGGTGGGGTGGAATTGCAGCAGCTCCAGATCCGCCAGGGCGGCGCCCGCCGCGTGGGCCAGCAGCAGCCCGATGCCCTGAGAGCCTGGTGGGTTGGTGGTGCGGGCCCATAGCGCGGCCGCGCCGCCGGTGGCGATGATCACCGCGCGTGCCGCGATCATGCGCCCGTCGTCGCAGACCAGGCCGCGGCAGCGATTCTCGTCTCGCCACAGCGCCTGAGCTCGGGCGCCCTCGAGCACAGTGATGTGCGGCTCCTCGACCGCCAGTGCGGAGAGCTGGCGCACCACCCGTCGGCCCGTGGCGCTCCCACCGGCGTGGACGACGCGTCGCACCGAGTGCCCGCCCTCCAGACTGAGCGCCAGCTGCCCGAAGCGATCGGCGTCGAAGCGGACGCCAAGCGTCTGGAGATCGTGGACGCAGTCGGGAGCCTCGCGGACGAGGATCTCCGCGGCCGAGCGTCTCACGAGCACGCGCCCGGCCAGCTCGGTGTCGCGAAGATGCAGATCGAAGCTGTCGTCGGGGGCGAGCGCCGCCGCGAGGCCGCCCTGCGCCCAGTAGCTCGCGGTCTGCGCCAAAGGTGTCGCCGAGATCAGGACGACCCGAGCGTGTCTGCGTGCGGCGCACAGTGCGGCGTAAAGCCCAGCCGCGCCGGCGCCCACCACCGCGATGTCGGCCTCGACGGCTGGACCGGGGTTCACCGTTTCGGAGTCTGCGTGGTGATGCGTGGTGTGGTGAGGCTCGGAGTGCTTGTCCCTGGCACGGTCTTGCGGGGAGCGGTCGTGCCAGGGAGTGTGGCGCTGGGCGCGCTGGGCGCGCTGGGCGCGGTGGTCGTGCGGGTGAGGCTCGTGCCCGGGGTCCTAGTGCCGGGTGTGGTGGCGGTGGCAGTACCAGGGGCGATGGTCGTGTCGGTGCCTGGCCTGGCGGCTGTCCCGGAGGTGGTGGTGCCCGGAAGCGTGGCGCCTGGGGTCGCTGCACCCGGCGTTGCGGTCGTCGTGGGAGTGGCCGCGGCGGGCGCCGTGACGGTCGTCGTGGCGGGGGTCGCCGTGGAGCTGCCGGAGCCGCCGGAGCCGCCGGCGAGCTTGACGAGGGCGGCGGTGAGCACCCCGAGCGACAGCGCCGCTACGACCACGAGCGTGAGGATCGGAGCCTTCCAGTTAGGTGAGGCGGCAAGACGCGTGCGCGCGGCGCCGCCGCAGTTCAGGCACCACTCCTGTTCGGGGTGAAGCGGCGCACCGCACAACGGACAGGTTTCGCCCACGGACGCGGGAACGGTGGCGGCGGGGGAGGGGGGGTGGCGACGCTCACGCGTCTGAGGCGGGTGGACGGAGAATCTCGGTGGGCTGGTCTTCACTGGGTGGCGCCTGCGCAGGCGTGTGCGGGGGAGTGGCTTCGAGCGGAGCGGATGGATCGGCTGGGGCTGGTGGAGCCGCAGCAGGGGCAGGAGCAGGTGCTGAGGCAGGTGCAGGGGTGGCTGGGGTCGACACTGGCGCAGGTGCAGCGGCAGCGGCCGGGGTAGACACTGGTGCTGGCGCTGCGGCCGACGCGGGGGCGGGAGTGGGCGCTGGGGCGGCGACAGGCCGCTCGGCGTGACGGTCCATGGCGAGGCCGCAGTTGGGGCAGAAGCGGTCGTCGCTTGAGTGGATCGCCGCGCAGCGCGGGCAGGCGGCGATGCCGGCCTCGCGCATGATCGTCACTGTCTGATGCTCTTGCAGGGCGGTTTCGAGCGTGCGCAGCTCGGTGTCGATGCGACCGAGCGTGGAGAGCTTGGCGATCACCAGCGCGTCGTTGCGCTGGCCGAAGCGGTGCAGGTTGAAGACCAGCCCGCCGAGGTCGCGATAGGCAAGCTCACGAGCCTTGCGCAGGAAGCGCGCGCGGCGGCGAACACGCCCGCGCGCACTGAAGCCAGGTGGGCTGCCGATCGGAGATCGGCCGGCGCGGCCTGCGTCGAGGAGCCGGCCATCGTCCGGCGCCTGAGAGGGGGCGGCTACGGGAGCCGTGGCAGTTGTGCTCTGCTCCACAGCCGATCCATGCTACCCGGGAGATGGGTTGTACGGCTTGCTCGCTCTCTATGCAGTTGCGCACCTACGTGGGGTCGTTCGGCTGCTCCAGCGCCGCGCGCCATGCGGCGGCCACGCGTTCGGCCATGGTCTGCGCGGAGAAGCGCATCGCGCTCGAGCGGCCTTCCACGCGCGGGTCCGGCGGATGCAGGTGGGGTTCCAGGGCGGCGCACCAGCGGGTGAGGTCGAACGGCGTGCACAGCGTGCCATCCACGTCTGCAAGGGCGTCAGGGTGGATGCCGACGGGGGTGGCGAGCACGGGTACGTCACAGGCGAGCGCCTCGAGCACTGCCAGCCCGAAGCCCTCGCGCTCGGAGGGCACGAGCACGGCGTTGGCGGCGTTGACCCACAGCGGGACTCGCTCGGGTGCGACGCCGCCGAGGGTCAGCAGCTCGACCTCGACCACGTGCGCGAGCGCGAGCGCGCGGTCGTGGCGCTTGTCAGGACGGGAGGGGTCTGAGGGAAACAGCAGATAGGGCCGCTCGGGGTCAAGGCCCAGCTCGGCGCGGGCCTGCGCGCGGGGGAGTGGGTGGAAGCGGTCAAGGTCCACGCCACAGGGCAGCACCTGCGCGCGAGCGCGCGCGCGGCGGCCGGGCAGCTCGGCGGCCAGCGAAGCCGAGGCGGCGGCCACGAGGTCCATTAGGGGCAGCACCGCACGGGTGGCCAGGCGCGTGCGGGGATGGTGGAGGTCGGTGCCGTGTACGGTCAGCGCTCGCACGCGGGCTGGGACCGCGAGGGCGGGCCAAGCGGTGAGGCCGAAGTGAGCATGGACGACGTCGAAGCGGCGATCGCTGGAGCGTGCAGAGGCGAAGCGGCGGCGCAGGTCGAGGGCCGCGCGCGCCAGGGCCCGTCCGCCCGGAGGGAGCTCGTAGAGCTCGACGTCCAGCTCGTCCAAGCGGCGCAGCGCAGCGACCTGGTCGCGCACGAAGCGCCCCCGCTCGGGGTGGCGGGCGTCAGGGAGCATGTTGGATACCACCAGCGCCCGCACGATCCGCCGACGGTAGCGCTCCGACGCGACGCTGCGGCCGCGGAGGGTGAATGCCGCAGTTCAAGGAGGCTGAGTACTGTATATAAAAATTCGAGCAGTGTATAACTATAGCTATACACTACCTCTAAAGTACATGCACCTACAGACACCCCCAACGAGCGCCGATCCCCGTGAGCGGCCGATCGGTGTATTCGACTCGGGCGTGGGCGGGCTGACGGTGCTGCACGAGCTGCTGGTACAGCTACCGCACGAGGACTTCATCTATCTGGGCGACACCGCCCGCTTCCCCTACGGCAAACGCTCGCCGGGGGAGCTCGAGTGCTTTGCGATGGAGATCGCGCAGGAGTTGCTCAGGCGCCGGGCGAAGCTTTTGGTGGTGGCATGTAACTCCGCGACGGCCGCTGCGCTTCCGAGTCTGCAAGAGCAAATGATGGAGACGACGCTCGGCGTGGACGTGCTCGGTGTGGTCCGGCCCGAGGCGTTTCAGGCGGTGGCCGCAACGCGCACCGGGCGAATCGGGCTGCTGGCCACGCCGACGACGGTCTCAAGCCGCGCCTACGAGCAGGCCGTGAACATGGTCGATCCGTATGTGACGCTGCATCCGGTCGCCTGTCCGACGCTCGCGCGGATCATCGAGGACGGAGAACAGTTCGACGAGCGCACGGTGGCAAGCGTGCGCGAGGCGTGCGCCCCGCTGCGGGAGGCGGACGTGGACACGGTGATCTTGGGATGCACCCACTACCCGTTGATCAGCCCGATGCTGCAGCGGATGCTCGGCCCGTCAGTGAGGCTCGTCAGCTCGGGAGCGGCGCTGGCACGCCAGGTGGGGCACGCGCTGAGCACGCGTGACCTGCGAAATCCACGCGAGGACGAGGGCGAGTATCGATTTCTGTGCACGGGAGATGTCGAGGCGTTCCGCGAGCTGGGCACGCGCTTCTTGCAGATGCCTCTCGGTGAGATCGAGCGGGTCGAGCTCACCGCGATGGAGGCAATGGCGTGAGCGCTGGCGAGGCGAGTATCGGTCATAGGATCACCGGCGAGGCGAGTATCGGTCATAGGATCACCGGCGAGGCGAGTGCCGGTGGACGTAGCTACGGGCGCGCTCCGGACGGACTGCGGCCGACGGCGATCGAGCCGGGGTTCATGCGCACCGCGACCGGCTCGGCGCTGATCTCGATGGGCGAGACGCGTGTGATCTGCACGGCCTTGGCGCAGGAGAGCGTGCCCCGCTGGATGAAGGGCAAGGGCAGGGGCTGGCTGACTGCCGAGTACGGCATGCTCCCCGCGTCAACTGGCGATCGCAAGCAGCGTGACATCTCTAAGGGCCGCCTGGATGGTCGCTCGGTGGAGATCCAGCGCCTAATCGGGCGGGCGCTGCGCGGCGTGGTCGACCTCGCGGCGCTGGGTGAACGGACGATCTACCTGGACTGCGACGTGCTGCAGGCCGACGGGGGCACACGCTGCGCGTCGATCACGGGCGCGTATGTCGCGCTATCGCTGGCGTGTGCGCGACTGCGGGCAGAGGACCGACTGGAGCACTCGCCGCTGACGGGGGCGGTGGCGGCTGTGTCGTGCGGGATGGTGGGCGGCGCGGCGCTGTTAGATCTCGATTACGTGGAGGACTCGACCGCGGAGGTGGACGCGAACGTGGTGATGACCGGGGAGGGGGCTCTGTTAGAGGTGCAGGCGACGGCCGAGCGCACGCCGTTGTCGCGCGCGCATCTGGATGAGCTGCTGGCGTTGGCGGCTGGAGGCATCGAGCGGTTGCGGGCCGCGCAGGAGCAGGCGATCGCCGCGGCGGCGTGACGGGTCCGGACCGGTGAAGCTCCTGCTGGCCACGCACAACGAGCACAAGCGGCGCGAGTTCGCGCGGCTGTTGCCCGACCACGACGTGGGGGCGATGCCCGACGACGTCAGGCTCCCCCCGGAGGACGGGGAGACGTTCGTGGAGAACGCGCTGAGCAAGGCGCGTGCGGCGGCGATGGTGGCGGGGACGGGCGAGGTGGCGATCGCGGACGACTCGGGCATCGAGGCGGCTGCCCTCGGTGGGGCTCCGGGGGTGCGCTCGGCGCGCTACGCCGGGGAGGGAGCCTCTGAGGAGCAGAATTTGGAGAAGCTCCTGCGCGAGGCACCGGCGGGCAGCGCGCTTCAGTACGTATGTGCGCTCGCGTACGTCGATCCGGCGACCGGCGTGGAGCGCGTGTTCGAAGGCCGCTGTGCGGGGCGCCTGGCGGCCGAGCCGCGTGGAGCGCGCGGGTTCGGCTATGACCCGGCATTCCTGCCCGAGGATGGGCCGGTGGGGCTGACGATGGCGGAGTGCTCGGACGAGCAGAAGGACGCGATCAGCCACCGGGGTCACGCCGCCCGTGCGCTGTTGGAGTGGTTGGAGGGCCGAAGGCCCGGTCAAGGGCGCCCGGAGGGCGACCGTCCCTCTCACGGGGTTGGCTGGACGCCGGCCCGAGCTAGTAGTGCTTTGTTAAGTGTCACTCGTCTTGTCGGATTGGCTGGAGGGGGAGTTGGTCGAGTTCGATGGGTTGTTGGCAGGTTTGGCAGCGGCCGGTCCAGCATTTGAAGATTGGCTGGAATAGTTGGGCTGCCTGGGGTAGGGTCAGGCCGGCCGCTGGCGATTTGGGTTCTGCCGCTCCAGGGTGAGGAAGCCGTGGGCGGCGGTGACGAGTGCGGTGTGGTGATACCAGCCGAGGTATGAGCGTCCCTCGTAGTGGTCCAGGCCGAGCTGTCCCTTGAGTTGTTTGTAGTCGAGCTCGATCTTCCAGCGCATCCTGGCCAGGCGGGCGAGCTGCTCGGGCTTGGTGTCGGCCGGCAGGTTGGAGAGCCAGTAGTCGGTCGGCTCCTTGTGGCCCTTGGGCCACTCGCAGATCAGCCACTCCTCCCTGGGTGGGGTCTGGCCGCTCTTGGCCCACCTGTTGTCGTGGGGGCGCCAATGGTGCGCAGCGCGTACCCGCAGGAATAGGAAACGCGATCTCCGCCGCTTGCCGTCAGGCCCGTCGCGGAACGTCACCGTCTCTGAATGCGTCAGGCGGCTGACGGGCGATCAGAGCACCGATCGACTCGGGGTCACGATCCGGCCGTGGGCAACTGTTGGGCCTGCCTGGGCCCCCGGCCCGCTCAGGCACCGTGAACTTCGTCTCGGATGCGAACACGGTCGTCTCCGGCGAGACCGACAGCGCATACTCGAGGCCCGCGCCGTCGAGCTTCTCGCGCAGCTCGGTGTTGTTCCCGTACGCGCAGTCGCCGAGGATCGGCGCCCTTTCGATCTCCCAGCCAGCGGCGCGTTTAGTGAGCTCAAGAGCAAGCTCGGGCTTGGTCTTGAACTCAACCTCCTCAGGGATCTTCGCCTTACGCCGGCGCTCTGGGTCCGCACACCACTCCTCGGGCAGATACAAAGCCCACCCCAACGGCACCGTACCCCGAGCACCGACAGCATGCACCGACACCCCGATCTGACAGTTACCGGTCTTGCCCAGCGTCCCGGAGTACTGGCGCTTGACGCCTGGTGAGCGCTTGCCGTCCTTCGGGAACCCAGTGTCATCCAGCACCCACGCCTGCACATCGATCTGCGGCGCCACCCGCTCCGCGACCGCTTTCACCACCAGCACCGGATCCCACGGACTATCCGCGAGGAACTGCTGCATCGAGTGATAGTCAGCCTCCTCGCCCAAGCGCTCGACGATCGGCTCAAGCGACTTGCGCTCTCCCTGCTCAATCAACCCTCGCAGGTACAACCCACCGTTGACCATCTGCACCGGGCGATTCACCGCGCCGGCCAGTACCTCCTCCGCGAATGCCTCCAAGCGCTCACGCACCACCACCGGGGGATCAACCCCGACCAACTCATCCGCATCAGCCACCGCCACAGCCGCCATCATGCCTCCTCGCGTCGAGAATTGACAGACGCAAGGAGGGTTCGCCGCCCAGCCAGCGAAACCTACCCCAGACTTAACAAAGCACTACTAGGACAAATTGATCGCGGCCGCGGCGGCGACGGCGACGCCGAGGCCCGCATAGCCGGTGTAGCCGGCGAGTAGCAGCAGCAGGGCGGTGAGGAGCGCGACGAGCACGGTCGCGATCCAAGCGATGCGGGTGACGGTCATCTCATCATTCTTGCCGATACGGCCGTCCGCAGACGGTGTTAGCGTCGAGGCAACGGTTTCACGAACGAGGAGGATGAAGTGACGAAGTCCGAGCTGGTCGACCAGGTGGCGGATCGCACCGATCTGACCAAGCAGGATGCCGCGCGCGCGGTGGACGCGGTGCTGGCCACGGTGGAGGACGCGCTGCGGCGCGGCAGCGAGGTGACGGTGTCGGGGTTCGGCAAGTTCCACGTTAGCGAGCGCGGTGCGCGCCAGGGCGTGAACCCGCGCACGGGCGAGCGCATCCAGATCGCCGCCTCGCGCGTCCCCCGGTTCACCGCAGGCAGCAAGTTAAAGAGCGCGGTGAAGGGCCGCTGAGGCCGGCGCTGTCGTTCGGAGACACCCTGGCTGCGCGAGTGGCCGAGCGCGAGTCGCAGATCGTGCTCGGCCTCGACCCGGATCTGGGTGCGCTGTGGCCGGGGAGCGGCGGCGAGGCTACGGGGACTGCACCGGCGGAGCGGGCCGGGAGCGCGGTCATCGGCCACTGCCGGGCGCTGATCGACGCGACGGCGCAGGCGTGCGTGGCGGTCAAGCTCCAACTTGCGTGCTTCGAGCGGTTGGGGGCGCCGGGGTGGAGCGCGCTGGAGGCGGTCGCTGCGCACGCTAAGACATGCGGCCTGCTCGTGATCGCCGACGGCAAGCGCGGCGACATCGACGTGACCGCGCGGGCGTATGCAAGTGCGCTCATCGGGGGTGTCGATACGCCGTTCGGGAACGTCGATGGTCTCGGGGCGGAGATGGTGACGGTCAACCCGCTGATGGGAAGAGATGCAATCGAGCCATTCGTGACGACCGCGCGCGAGAGCGGCGCGGGGGTGCTGGTGCTCGTGCGCACGTCGAACCCGGGCGCGGCCGACGTCGAGGACCTGGAGCTGGCCGGCGGAGGGACGGTATGGGAGCGCCTTGCTGGCCTCGTGGGCGAGCTGGGCGAGCACGGTGTGGGCGAGGCAGGCATCAGCGATGTGGGTGCGGTCGTCGGAGCCACCGAGCCGAGGCATCTGGCGCGCGCGAGAGAGCTGATGGGAAATGCGACGTTCCTGCTTCCCGGCGTTGGCGCGCAGGGAGGCCGCGTGGAGGATCTTGCCCCCGCGTTCGCGCCGGGACGCGCGGGCGGGCTCATCGCCGCGTCGCGCAGTATCGCAAACGCTCACCTGGCGACGGGCGAAGATCCCGCAGCGGCGGCACGTGCAGAGGCCGAGCGTCTGCGCGCGGCGGCGTGGGCACTGGCGTAGACGTCAGGGCCGACATGGACGAACCCTTAGCGGCCACTTATGTCCGTTCCGGTAGCCTTGTGGTGCGCCTCGCGGCATTGTCCGTCATCAGCGGCGCTGGAAGGTTGGTGCAGAGCCAGAGATGATCATCACGGTCACGCTCAATGCGGCGATCGACAAGTCGCTCTCGGTGCCGAACTTCCGGCTCGGGCGGCGCCATCGTACAGTCGAGCAGCGCACGATGGCCGGCGGCAAGGGGGTCAACATCGCGCGTACGCTGAAGGCGCTCGGCCAGCCGGTGATCGCCACTGGCTTCGCCGGCGGCGCCACTGGGACGCACATCGTTGAGCGGCTGACAGAGGGGTCGATCCTCAATGATTTCGTGCGCATCCGCGAGGAGTCGCGCACGAACACCTCCGTGCTTGACCCGACGACTGGACAGCAGACCGAGGTCAACGAACGCGGCCCCGAGGTGTCCGAGCAGGAGATCGAGCTGTTCCGCGACAAGCTCCTCTACCTCGCGCGCGGCGCCGCGATCGTGGTGTTCGCCGGCTCGCTCCCGCGTGGGGTGGAGCCGGATCTCTACGCCACCCTGATCCGCGAGCTGGAGCGGATGGAGGTCACGACGGTGATCGACACCGACGGCGAGCCACTGCGCCAGGCCGTACGTGCCGAGCCCGATGTGGTCTCGCCTAACGTGCTCGAGGCCGAGGAGCTGGTGGGCCACGAGTTCGCCGGTGAGGAGGAGCGCTCGCTCGCTGTGCGCGAGATCGCCGCCTTCGGTCCCCGTGAGGCGATCATGACGCTGCCCGACGGCTGCTTCGCCCAAGTGCTGGTCGACGGCCAGCCGCGTTTGAAGCGCGCGCGCATCGACCCGCGCGAGCCGATCGCCAAGCGCGGCTCGGGCGACGCGTTCCTAGCCGGCTACGTGGCAGCGCGCTATGAGGGCCGCGCGCCCGACCAGTGCCTGCGCTTTGGCGTGGCCTGCGGCGCGGAGTCCACAGGACGCCTGGGAGCCGGACTGATCGATCCGCGCGAGGCGCGGCGGTTGATGGGCGATGTCGAGCTCACCGAGGTTGAGCCGGTCGCTTCTGAGGTGAGCTGAGACTGCGCGACGATCTGGGGCTGCGTCTTCGGACGGCATCGCACAATCCCGTCATGATGCGGAATGTGCGCTCTCGCGAACCCTTGCTTAGGTAGCGACGGCTCGAAAGGGATCGAGTTATGCCATGTGATAAGGATTGCCAACTTAGGTATCTACGCCACCGGGATGATGGATACCTCATCGTCTACTGCGAGGATCATCGCCGCGAATCGGCATTGGATCAGCAAATAGCGGCGCTCTGCGACAGCGAGGAGTGCGAAGCGGTTGCCCTTCATCCCGACGTACTCTGCCCGCGTCACCGACATCTCACCGCAGGGTGACGGTGAGCGCTTGCCTTCCTTGGTGCAGAGCTGAAGCTGCATAGATAGGCGTCGCACACGCCGCCGACGGTCCCTGCTGGACACCGGCGTAACGATCATGGACACCGGCGTAAGGGTTCGCGCCAGAATATCTGGCGGGGTCCTTACGATCAGTTACCGCCTCAGCCCCCCGCGACGTCCCTGCGCAGGAACACGAGATACGCAGCGAAAAGAGCGGGCACCGCGTACAGCCCGCACACCCATAACGAGTGCCAGATCGGCGCCCAGTCGGTGGGAGTGCGCAGCAGGCCGTGCCAGTTCTCGAACTGTTCGGTCAGCAGGTAGGGCTTAATGCCTTCCAACCCTGGGATCTGCGCGACGATGAACAGCAGGATGACAACGCCTACCGTGCCGATCGCGGCAGCGGCGCTGTTACGCGTGGTGGTTGACAGCAGCACGCCAATACTGGTCACGGTCAGCAGCGGGATCAGGTAGCAGGCGTTGGCGGCGAACACCAGCAGCAGGCCTTCTGAGGCCGAGACGACGGTTCCGGAGTAGGTGGTGATCTGATTGAAACCCCACGAGATGACGCCGCCGATGGTTGCCACGGCGGCCGCCAGGAAAACCGCGATCACGGCGTAGGTCATCGCGGCGAGCGTCTTCGCGGCAAACACCTGGCCGCGGTCGACAGAGCGCGTGAGGATCGTCTTCAACGTGCCGTTGCCGTCCTCGGCGGCGACGATGTCCCCGGCGACCAGGGCGGCGACTACGGGCAGCATGAAGACGGACAGGAACAGCAGCATCAAGACCGGCGTGGCCAGCCCGGACTGGGTGATCTGACGGGCGAAGGGGTTGTCCGCTCCATGGTCGTGGCGCTGGTGCAGATTCTGGAAGACGACGAAGATCACCGGCAGGATCACCGCCAGCCCAAGCCCCAGGTATGTGCGCTTCTGCGAGACCAGCTTGCGCAGCTCCCAGCGATAGGCCGTCAGCGTCGAGGGCCGCCGCGTATGGACGGCGCCAGGGGCCGGCACGGCGGCGGACGCGGCGGTGCTGCTCACGGCATCCCTACCGTGTTGCGGATCGGCATATCTCCCGCCTGGCCACCACCTGTCGCGCGCGTAGCGGGAGGCATGTCGGCGCGCGTGCCGTCGCCGCTCGAGACGGCGCCGTTTTCCTCGGTGAGCCTGAAGAACAGGTCCTCGAGCGTCGCCAGCTCCGGGGTGAGCGCGAGGATTCCAACGCCGGCCTGCGCCAGCGCGAGCGAGAGCGCGCCGACGTCCTGTTCCTGCGCCTGGAAGCTCACGCCGTGCTCGCCGCTGGCCGCGTGCTCGATGCCATGATGAGTGCGCACTATCTGAAGTGCCCGCGTGTCGTCGGTGGTGCGCAGCCGGTAGCCCGCCCCGCCCTGGCGGCGCAGGTCGGCCAGGGCGCCCTCGTAGACCACGCGCCCGGAGTCCACGATCGCCACGCGGTCACACAGCTCCTGCACCTCGGGCAGCTGGTGGCTTGAGAGCAGCACAGTGATGCCCTCGTCCGCCAGGCGGCGGATCAACAGGCGCATGTCGCGCATCCCCGCAGGATCCAGGCCCGTCGCGGGCTCGTCGAGGATCAGCAATCGCGGGCGGCGCAGAAGCGCGGCGGCGATCCCCAGGCGCTGACGCATCCCGTGCGAGTAGCCCCCCACCTTGTGCTTGGCTCGCGGGGCCAGCTCCACGATCGCGAGGACCTCGTCGATGCGCTCGGTGGCGCCAGCGCCATCCAGCGCGGCGAGCAGTTCGAGGTTCTTGCGAGCGGGGAGGTAGGGGTAGAAGCGGGGAGACTCCACGAACCCGGCCACGCCCTCCAGCGCAGCGGCGCCCTGGCGCATCGGGTCGCGCCCGAACAGCTCAACCACGCCCTCGGTGGGTGTGATCAGGCCGAGCGCCATGCGCAAAGTCGTCGTCTTGCCGGCGCCGTTGGGGCCGAGGAACCCGTACACATCGCCGGCCTGGACGTTCAGGTCGATGTGGTCGACGGCGACTACCTCGTTGTAGCGCTTGACCAGGCCCCGAGCCTTGACGGGCTGGGTCTCGTCGCCCCTGGCTGTGTCCTCAGTCGCTCGCGTACCGATCGTAGATCGACGGGATCTACGATCGGCCAGCACGCCACGCTGGGTGGGTGGGCTACTCATCTCTTGCCAGGAACGACGATCCATCTGCCGATCGCCGCTTGGTGTAAGCCATGCTAGAGGCCTCGCGCGACTGCCTCGACAGCCGCCGGGGACACCGCGCCGAGGACCAGGTAGCGCACGCCGGAGCGCTCGAAGCTGAGCAGCGTGCCGAGCGCGGTAGGTAGCTCGGTTGCGGTGGCGCCGTTGACCTTGACTTTCGAGAGTCCTTCCGGCAGCGACAAAGAGGACTTCTGGCCCGTGTTCTTGCTTTGGGCTTCGATCACGGCGATTCCGGTGATGCCGCGGCCGTGGCTGGTGACCTTCGGCTTGCTCCCGTCGGGCTTCGTGGCGCTTGCGCCGGCGCCCGAAGACCCACCTTCGTGAGGGGCGATTTCTTCGATCTTGGTGCCCGCGGGTGGGGTGAATTCGAACACCGAGTCGGCCACCGGACCGTAGGAGACTTCGCTGGCGGCCAGTTCGATTACCGGAGAGGAGCTGGTCGTGGAGTAGATCGCTGTGCGCAGCGGTACGCCGTGGACGGCATCCCAGGAGAGCTCGGCCCCGCCGATCAGGCTGCCGCCTTCGTTGGGCGAGACACGTACTGTGTAGGCCTGCTGACCGGCGACATTGGTAGGTGCAGCTTGCGAGACCGTTGCGTGGTCCTTCACATGCGTGATCGCTTCTTCGATCTTTGCGACCGTCGGGACTTCGTGGGGGTGGGTCGGTTCCTTGGCTTCCTTCCCGGCCGGAAGGGTGTAGCGGTAGAGAGTGTTCGAGGCGGCGTCGTACAGCGAAACTGTGTGCCCGTCATAGAAGATCTCGGTGTCGCCCTTTTCCGCCTGCAGCTCTAGGCGCACGTGGCCGTCCTTGGCGATCCACAGTCGCCCGGAGGCGCCGGACAGCAGCGGGTTGGAAGCGAGCTGGCCGGCTTCGCCATTGCTGCCGCTTGCCAGGTTTGCCCCTTCGAGCAGGTGGTTGGTCAGCTGGATCTGTGCGCTCACACCTCCCACCGCGGGCGCGGCGAGGGCGTCGTGGACGGCATCGGCCAGCGGCTTGGCCGGCGGCTTGGCGCCCGAGCCGAGCGCGAAGGCGAGCGCGGTCGCTGACACGCCCATGGCGACGACGAGCCCGCAGAGGAGCAGCAGGCGCGAGATGGGAAGGCGGCGGAGGATGTTCATGACGGTATGTCCATGACGGTATGTCGATTGTCCTCGGGGGTTGCCGAACTACCCAACAGGTTAGCGCTGTACCTTGAGGGTTCCTAAATCTAGGAAAGCTCTCATCGAGGGCGATTGGAGCCGCGCGCAGGCGATACATGGCCGGCGGGCACACAGCCCGAGGGGCTGGGTCGGGCTGGCCTGATGTATCTTCCCGCCGGCATGGTCATTGCCTTCGTCCTCTTCTGGGTTCTTCTCGGTCTCGGGGTGTTCTTCGTCGCGATGCACGGCGGGCCGCGCGGCGCGCGCGAGACGCTGCACACCGATTCGAAGCTCGGCCAGCGCGTGGTCACGGTGGGGATCGTGCTGCTGTTCGTCTTCGGCCTGGTCGTGCCGGCCCTCGTGCTGGCGTTCAACGGCGAGCACAAGGCCAGCGTGGCGGTCGGCGGACTGCACCTGAACGGCGAACAGCAGAAGGGTCGCGAACTGTTCGCCCGCTCCTGCGCGGTCTGCCACACGCTCGCCGCGGTCAAGTCGGTCGGCCGGATCGGCCCGAACCTCGACGTCCGGGTTGGCAGCGACATCGCTACCGCGGCCGGGCGCAAGGCGCTCGTGCTGAACGCGATCGCCGAAGGCCGCGCCCGCGGCCTGGGACAGATGCCAGCGCTGCTCTACCAAGGCAAGGAAGCCGAAGAGGTCGCGGACTTCGTCGCCACCGTGGCCGGCCACTGAGCCACCTCGGTTTGGCCATCCGTAGATAGCGGCGAACAGGGGCCATCGTCTAAGGTCCGCCGGGATGGTCGACACTCCCGACACGCCCCGGACAGCGCAGGACGTCAAGGCGCTTGTGGCCGAGCGCGATATCCGCTTCATCCGCTTCTGGTTCACCGACATCCTCGGGCAGCTGAAGTCGTTTTCGATCAACGCGGCCGAGCTGGACGACGCGTTCGAGGCGGGGATGGGGTTCGACGGGTCCTCGATCACTGGGTTCAACGCGATCGAGGAGTCGGACATGATCGCGATGCCCGACCCTACGACCTTCGCGGTGCTCCCGTGGCGCCCGGAGGAGCAAGGGGTTGGGAGGATGTTCTGCGACATCATCACCCCCGAGCGCACTCCCTACGAGGGCGACCCGCGCCACGTGCTGCGCCGCGCGCTCGCGCGCGCACACGAGCTGGGCTTCGACACATTCAACGTAGGCCCCGAGCTCGAGTACTTCCTGTTCCGCGACAGCAAGAGCACCGAGGTGCTCGATGAGGGCGGCTACTTCGACCTGACCACCCTCGACGCCGGCTCGGATGTGCGCCGCGAGACGGTGCTCGCGCTGGAGCAGCTTGGCATCCACGTCGAGTACACCCACCACGAGGTCGGGCCTTCGCAGCACGAGATCGACATGCGCTACGCAGACGCGCTGAAGATGGCCGACGACTGCATGACCTACCGCATCACGGTCAAGGAGTACGCGATGAAGTACGGCTGGCACGCCACCTTCATGCCGAAGCCGCTGTTCGGCGAGAACGGCTCGGGGATGCACACCCACCAGTCGCTGTTCAGCGCAGGCGACAACGCCTTCTACGATGCTGAGGATCAGTATTTCCTCTCTGACGTCGGCAAGGCGTTCATCGCCGGCCAGCTCAAGCACGCACGGGAGATCTGCTCCATATTCGCCCAGTGGGTGAACAGCTACAAGCGCCTGATCCCGGGCTTCGAGGCGCCGGTGTACGTCGCCTGGTCGCGCCGCAACCGCTCAGCGCTCGTGCGCGTGCCGCTGTATCACCCGGGCAACGAGCGCGCAACGCGCATGGAGCTGCGCTGCCCGGACCCGGCGTGCAACCCCTACCTGACGTTCGCGGTGCTCTTACAGGCAGGGTTGGAAGGAATCGAGAAGGGGTACGAGCTGCCGGAGCCGATGGAGAAGAACCTCTACCACGTCTCAAACGAGGAGCGCAAGCGCCTGGGCGTCGAGCAGCTGCCGGAGAGCTTGGGCGAGGCGATCGAGATCACGGCCGAGTCCGAGCTCGTGCTGAGGACGCTGGGTGAGCACATGTTCAACCGCTACGTCGAGATCAAGCGCCAGGAGTGGGACGACTACCGCGTGCAGGTCACCCAGTGGGAGCTGGATCGGTACCTGTCGATCTTGTAGGCGCTTGTAGGCGCTTGTACTTGTGCCTGGGAGTAGCCCAAATCTGGACTGTGGTGTGACAGGAAGATAAAGAGGGCGGAGATGATGTTGTACTTTTTAACTGCGTCTAACCATAGTTATACGCACTCTAAAAAGTTCATACCTCCTGTCTGCCTCTTTATCATCCGCGAGCCCCGATGGGAACCTAGCTGACGGGGACCACCACACAAGCGATCGGCCGCGCCGGAGAGAGGTGCCAGTGAAGCGCCTGCAGCAGGTGTCCAAACGCGGTTGGATGGCGCGGGGCGATATCGCGTAGCAACGCCAGCACGCCGAGCCCCTGGCGCTCGTATTCGCCCTCGCCCGTGAGTTCCGCCAAGCGCAGCAACCCCATCGCCGCGCTGGAGCCACCGGCGGGGATCGGCGAGTCCTCCAGGTCCTTACGCCGCGCGATCAGTGCTTCGCCGCCTGAGGCGGTCGAGTAAAAGCCCCCGTTCTCTGGGTCGGTGAAGCGGGCGATGATCGTGTTGGCTAGCGCCGTGGCCTGTAGAAGCCAGCGCTCCTCACAGGTGGCTTCGAACAGCCCGATCAGCGCCTCCAGCAGGAACGCGTAGTCCTCCAGGTAGGCGTCGATCTTGGCGTGGCCGTCGTTATAGGAGCGCAGCAGTCGTCCGTGCTCGTCGTGCAGATCGCGCAAGACGAACTCGGCGCACGAACGCGCAGCGTCGAGGTAGCGGGGCTCTTCCAGCACTGCGCCGGCGTCCGCCAGGGCGCTGATCATCAACGCGTTCCAGCTCGTCAGCCGCTTGTCGTCCAGGCCTGGGCGCACGCGGCGTTCGCGAGCCTCCAGCAGGTGGGTGCGAATATGCTCGCGGGTGGCCTCCTCGGGCCGCTCGCCAGTCGGCCAGCTACGGTCCTGGAGCACGTTCAGGCCCGGCTGCGGGTGGTGCGGGTCAGCGAAGTTGCCCTCCTCGGTGGCTCCGAACCAGACGACCGCCGCGTCCGCGTCCTCGCCGAGGACATCCCGCAGCTCGGCGATGCTCCACACATAGAACTTGCCCTCGACGCCCTCGGAGTCGGCGTCGAGCGCCGAGTAGAAGCCGCCCTCGGGGCCGCGCATCTCGCGTAGTGCCCAGTCGAGCGTGTCGCGGCAGACCTCCAGCAGACGGGGCTCACCGGAGAGCTGCCAACCGTGTAGGTAGGCGCGGGCCAGCAGGGCGTTGTCGTAGAGCATCTTCTCGAAATGCGGCACCGTCCAGGTCGCATCGACGCTGTAGCGCGCGAATCCGCCGCCGATCTGGTCGTGGATACCACCGGAGGCCATCGCGTGCAGGGTGTCCAGGGCCATGCGCGCCTCCTCCTCGACCTTCTTCTTCTTCTCCTTCTTCTTCTTCTTCTTCTTCTTCTCCTCCTCCTCCTCCTCCTCCTCGACCCCCTCCTGACCACGGCCTGCGGCCGCGGTGCCCCGCGGTGTCCCGCCCCCTGGACGCGCGGTGGCCCGAGCCAGCAGGAGCTCGATGACTGATGCCTGCGGGAACTTGGGCGCGCCGCCGAACCCGCCGTGAGATGCGTCGAAGGACTCCTTGAGCTTCGCCACTGCCACGTCGAGCGCGCTCTCGTCCAACGGCTCGGTTGAGGGTGTCAGCAGCGCCCCGCCGGACAGCCGCTCGCGCAGGCGCTCGCCGCCGGCGCGGATCTCCGCGCCGTTCTCGCTCCAGGACTCGGCGATCGCGTGCAGCACCTGCGTCCACGCGGGCATCCCGTGGCGTGGCTCTGGCGGGAAGTAGGTCCCACCGTAGAACGGCAGCTGCTCAGGGGTGAGGAACACGTTCAGCGGCCAGCCGCCATGACCGGTCATGCCCTGCACGGCCTCCATGTAGAGCGCATCGACGTCCGGGCGCTCCTCGCGGTCGACCTTCACGCACACAAAGCTCTCGTTCATCAGCTCGGCCGTGCGCGAATCTTCGAACGACTCGCGCTCCATCACATGACACCAGTGGCAAGAGGAGTAGCCGATCGACACGAGCAGCGGCTTGTCCTGTGCGCGTGCTCGCGCGAGCGCGACCGGTCCCCACGGCAGCCAGTCGACGGGGTTCTCCGCGTGCTGACGCAGGTAGGGAGAGGTCTCCGCGGCGAGAGCGTTGGGCATCTCAAGGCCAGCGTAGTGGTAAACCTCGGACGGGACGCTATGCCCCGCTAGCTGGGGCGCGTGGGTGGGCGCGGGCGCTTCGATGTTGTGTCAGGGCACGCGGGCGAGGCCTGGCAGCGGGAAGGCGACCGGGCGCGACGGCCATTCGTCTGGGCTCGCGCCCACGCGCGCGACTTTGACCTTGACGAAGACGCTCACATGGAACGACTGGCCGCCCAGCACACCGCTGAGATGTCCGCCTGAGCTGATTCGCAAGTGGCCGTTGGCGGCGGCCGATCCGCCGATGCTCAGATTCGCGGCCGAGCCCTTGTTTTTGAGCAGGATGCCGGTCGGGATGAGCCCGCTGATTTGCACCCCGGAGATGTAGGAGAGACGATCGAGTTCGGCGCCCGCCTTGGTCATCTTCACGCTGCCGCCCCGCAGGCCACCAAGGTGCACACCGAGCGGGAGTCCCCCGAAGTTGAGACCTATCTCTATGATTGTCCGCCTCAAATCGAGAACCTCCTCGAGTGTCGCCGCCAGCGTGCGACCCGGAGCGCCGCTGACCCCGGGCGTGGAGGTCACCCTTGATAACTGTGTGGGCGCCAGCGGCGCAGGTGGGAAGTGAGTGGCAGTCGATCCGCACGCTTTGATGGGCGCACCGTCGAAAAAGGCGGTGACTGCCGACTTCGCGCATCCGCTGAAGTCGCTTCCGAGCACGGAGTGGCCCGTGTATGGCACGACCTCGACCTTGGCGTCCGGGATGAGGCTCGCAACGTGCCGGGCGTTTTCCGTTGGCGTCCGCAGATCCTGCCCGCCGGAGAGGATCAGGGTAGGCACATCGGGGAGCGCGCTCTGAGCCGGGGGAGCGGGCGAGGCGTCCGGCCATGAGACGCACAGGGGGATTGTCTGGTCCAACAGTCCGGATTCCGGGTCGAACGGGTAGAAGGCCGAGCCCGGCAGGGCGTTCAACGCCGCTTCGGCTTCGACCGCCCGGGTCGCTTCTGGGGCGGCGCGCAGCCACGGGAACTGCGTCTCCTCGCAGGAGGTGTCTACGAACAGCGTGTTGTCAACTTCGCTGCTTGCGCTCGATTGATGGATGCCGGCCAGCACGACCAAGCGCGACAGCGGAGCTGAATCGTGGCTCAGGGCAGAGTGGACAGCAGCGGGCATTTCAGCGCGGATGACGGGGTTCAGATCACCGTCCAGGAGCAGCTCAAACAAGTCTCTGTTCGTGACAGACAGCTTGAACCGCTTCCCGCGTTCGTCATATGCTTCGCCTGTCAAGGAATGTGCGCGCAGGCGGGCGGCCAGATGTGCCAAGTCCGCTACTGGGTTCCTCGTCACACCGGCACAGGCGCCACGTGAGCACAGTTCTTGCAAGACCGGCGTCATCGCCTTGTAGGTGTCCACATGAAAGGGTTCTGGTCCTTCCGGCGTCTCGGCCGAGTCGAGCACCAGCGCTTCAACGTGTTCGGGATAGCGCTCGGCGTACTCGAGCGCGACCTTCGTCCCGTAGGAGGTGCCGTACAGCACGAGCTTTTCGTAGCCGCCCGCTTGGCGGATCGCCTCGATGTCTTCAACCGATTCCTGCGTGGTGAAGGCGCCGCGCGCGGGTCCGATCTCCAGCGCGCAGCGTTCGATGAGTTCTCCGGCGGTGTGCGCCTTTTCGATTTCCTTGGCACTGCCCAGTGCGGGACAGCTCAGCGGGTCCGATGCGCCCGTGCCGCGCTGATCGAAGACGAGCAGGTCGCGCGCCTGAAGCGCAGGGGAGATCGCTTCAGCGATGAATGCGCCGAGCGCCAGCGCCGCCTGGCCCGGCCCGCCTGCCAGCGCTATCACGGCGTCTGGACTCTGGGTGGTACCCGCCGTCCTGCGCTCGACGCTCAGCGAGATCGTGCCGGGAACTCGGCCGCTGCGGTCGAGCGGGACGGTCACGGTCGTGCAGGAGAAGCGGGGGCTGTTCGCGCAGGGGACGTAGCTCTGCGCGCCCGCCGGCGGCGCGTGCGTTACGGCGAGCAGGCCTGCCGGCAGCAGAGTCGCCAGAGCGGAGATGAGGACTCTGCGCATGGGTCTCGACAATAGCGGCAGCTGGACAGGAGAACTTGAAGCTCGTCCGTCTGGATCGGCGTGGATAGGAGAGAGGTTCCCAGCCAGTCGAACGCCTTGCCGATGAGGGCCTCAAGCCGCGCCGTGCGAGCGTCGCGGGCGCCGCCGAGGCCGGGTCTGGCTCGCGCGAGCGTGGCCGGTATCTTCTGCGAGTGGCCGGCGAGATGGATGCGCTGCCCGCCCAGCCTCCCGACCAACGCTTCGCGGGCCCCCAGCCGCAGGGTGCCGTGCGCCGCGGCCGATCCGCCGATGTGCAGGGTCAGCTGTTTGGAGGCGACCGTGCCGGAGATCGTCATGCCGGGTACGTAGGAGTAACCGTGGAAGATGAGCGCTTTTCCGGTGAACTGGTACCAGCCCGCGCGCAGACCTCCGCCGTGCAGCGAAGGCGACCGCAAGAAGCTGCCCGAGCCCAGCCCTTCCAGCAGCGCCAGCGCGAACTGGCGGGCGAAGTCGCCCAGGGTGAGGGTCACCGCGTGCAGCGTGCGTCCCGGAAGTCCACTGTAGCCGTGCGTTGGCGACACGTCGGCGATCCGCGCTGGTGGCAGCGGGGGGAGCCGCAGGACAGCTGGCGACGGCGTCGCGCGGCAGGGCTTGATCGGGGTGCCGGCGAACATCGCCTGCAGCGCGTCCCTGGCGCAGGGCGTCGGCTCGTCGGTGAGCACCGAGTGGCCGCCGTAGGGCACCACCAGCAGGTGCGAGTCAGGGATCTGGGTCGCCACTTCCTGAGCGTTCGCGGTCGGGGTGCGCAGGTCGGCGGCGCCGCTGAGGATCAACGTCGGGACGTTCGGCAGGGGGGCGGCATCGACCGGCGGGGCGGGGGTGGCAAACGGCCAGTACGCACATTCGTGGATGTCGCTGAAGTCGAGCGCGTTCGCCGGGGTGAAGGGGGTAAAGACGCTTGCTCGAAGCGCATCGATCTGGGCGGTCGCCTGCGCCAGGCGCGCCTGCGGGCTGGCCGCGCGACTCCACGGGAACGCCTCCTCTTCGCAGGTGGTGTCCAGATAGAGCGGTATGTTGATACCTTCGCCTCTGCCCCCGCCTTCTTCATTTTCTGCGCTGCTTTCGGCGCGCGCCAGCAGGCGCGCCAGGGCGGCCGTGTCACCGTTCGCCGCGGCGCGTACCGCCGGGATGAATTCGGCGCGCAGCAGGGGGTCGAAGTCACCCTCCAGCAGGATCCCAACCAGGTCGTTGGAGTCGATCGGCTCAGGGTGTGAGTGGCCGTGGCCGTCGATCACGCGCCCCGCGAGCGCACCGCGGCGCATCCGTCCTACCAGCCGCGCGAGGTCGGAGACGGGGTCGGGCGTGATGTGGGCACATTCGCGGTGGCCGCACAGCTGGCGCAGGATGCGGGGCACGGCGGCGAAGGTGGAGCGGTTCAGCGGATCCGGTCCGTTGGGCGGCACCACCGAGTCGAGCACCAGTGCTTCGACGTGGCTCGGATAGTCCTCGGCGTACTGCTCAGCCACCTTCGTGCCGTAGGAGGTGCCGTACAGCACGAGCTTTTCGTAGCCCCCCGCTCGGCGGATCGCCTCGATGTCGGCGACGCTATTCGGCGTCGTGTAGAAGGCGCGGCTCGGACCCACCTCATCGGCGCACCTCACGATCGCCTGTCCCGGCACGTGGGGAGTCGTGCGGGAGTGCTTGGCCGCGGGGCGGGAGTGCTTGGGCGCGGGGCAGGACAGGGGATGCGAAAGGCCAGTGCCGCGCTGATCGAAGACGATCAGATCGCGCGTGGAGACGATCGGGCCGAGCAGTTCGGTGAACTGTTCAGTGAACGGGACGGCTGCCTGCCCGGGTCCGCCCGCGAGCGCGATGACGGCTGAGCTGGGGCCCTCGACCGGCGCGCGGTGACGGCGCAGGGCGAGCGTGATCGTGCCCGGCGTGGCGCCGCTGGAGTCCAGCCGGACGGTCACGTGGCCGCAGGCATAGTTGTTGCTGTCGCCGCACGGCGCGAACGTGATCTGTGCCCGGGCGGACGCGGCCGGTATCCCCGCATAGACGCATACCGTCAGGAGCGCGGCGGCGATCTGCCCGACGGATCGTTGCACTGATCCGAATCTTAGAACGTGTTTCAAATTTTCCGCAGCGTGCGCTTTTGTATCTACATCGTAGATACCATGGAGCACAGTGAGCGCAAATTGAAAGTCCTACCCCAGCATGCGTGCGCTTTTGTATCTACTCTATATATACAATGGCACACGGTGCGTTTATTTCAAACACATACTTAGGGTTCGTGGACCTCTAACCATCTTGGCCGCTATCTGCCTTGCGATTGCCGCGCCGGTAAGGTGATCACAAGGATGAGAACCGACCGCGAGATCGTCAAGGCCCGCGGCGCTCCCGCGGCGATCGGCCCCTACAGCCACGCGGTCCGTGCGGGCGGGCTGCTGTTCTGCTCGGGTCAGATCCCGCTCGATCCCGACACGAACCAGCTGGTCGGATCGACCGCGGCGGAGCAAGCACGACGCTGTCTGGAAAACCTGCAAGCGGTGTGTACGGCGGCCGATGTCTCGCTCGCCGACGCCGTGCGCTTGACGATCTACATGACGGACCTCGATGCCTTCGCCGAGGTCAACGAGGTATACGCCACGTTCTTCGGAGCCGATCCTCCCGCTCGGGTGACGGTCGGCGTCGCGCAGCTGCCAAAGGGCGCCTACGTTGAGATCGACGCGGTCGTGGCGCTGCCGTAGGGCTCCTCCTCGTCGGCCTCAGCGCCGCGCAGCGCGGCGACGGTGGCGCAGGAGGTCGAGGAGCTCGAGCGCGACTTCGGGCGGGCGACCGCTACCGCTCAGACCGCAGAGCAGCTCGTCTGATCTTCCCGCTCGCGGTCTTTGGCAGCTCCTGCGCGAAGTCGACGATGCGCGGGTACTTGTACGGCGCGGTCTCGCGCTTGACATGCTCCTGCAGTTCGCGCGTGAGCTCGGGCGAGGGATGGCGGCCCTCGCGCAGGACGACGACCGCGCGCACGACCGCCCCGCGCTCCTCGTCGGGCGCGGCGACGGCGGCCGCCTCGGCGACCGAGGGGTGGGCGACGAGCGCGGACTCGACCTCGAACGGCCCGATCCGGTAGCCGGCGGAGACGATCACGTCGTCGTTGCGCCCCTCGAAGTGGAACCAGCCGTCCTCGTCCTCGCTCACTAGGTCGCCCGTGTGCCACGGGTGGGTGGGATCGGATCGGCGGTCCTCGACGGTCCAGCTCCCGTCCTGCCCGCGGCTCACCCCCTCGTCCAGGTAGCCCAGGAAGAAGGTCGGCACGGTCGCCGGGTTCGCCGTCAGCTCGCCGTTTTTGACGAGCAGCCCCACGCCCGGCAGCGCTCGCCCCATCGAGCCGGGCCTCGCCTCCTGGCCGAGTGGCGTCCCAGTCAGTTGCCCGGTCTCGGTCTGTCCGTAGCCGTCGCGGATCTGAAGGCCGGTAGCCTCGCGCCAGGCGCGCAACACCTCAGGGTTCAGGGCCTCGCCGGCGGCGACCATCCCGCGCAGATCTGCCAGCGGCTTCAGCGTCGCGCGCTTGGCGATCACCCGGTACTCGGTCGGTGCCATGCACAGCACGTTCACCCGCTCTCTCTCCAGTAGCTCCAACCGCTCCTGCGGGTCAAAGCGCGCGTCGTGGAGCAGTCCGGCCGACCCCGACAGCCACGGCGCGATGAACACGTTGCGCGCCGACTTACTCCAGCCGCTCGCGGCCGTGCACCACACCAGCTCACCTGGCCGCGCGGCCAGCCAGTGTGAGGCCTGCAGCCGCTGGCCCAGCAGGTAGCGCTGGCCGTGCACCACCGCCTTCGGCTCGCCCGCGGTGCCGCTCGTGAACGTGATCAGGCACGGGTCCTGCGACGCGAGCTCGGCCGCTGCCGCCGGCTCGGCGGCGAATAACGCCTCGTCGGGTACGAGCAGTACGGGGAGGTCCTCCCCGCTCACCCCGGCCGCCTCCAGCTCGGCTCGATTGCGCTCGTCGGCGATCAGGAGCGCCGGGCGGGCCACCTCGATGCGCAGCCGCAGGTCCTTTGCCCGCAGCTGCTCGGTGCACGGCAGCACGACCGCGCCGATGCGAAAGCAGGCCACCATCGTCAATACCCACTCCGGTCGGTTGCCGATCAGCGTCATCACCACATCGCCTTTGCGCACCCCGCGCGTTTCGAGCATGCCCGCCAGGCGTGCTCCGCGCTCCTGCACCTCGCCGAAGCTCCACTCGCGCCGCGACCCGTCGCGCGCCAGCTCGACGAGCGCGGGCTCCCACGAGGGCAGCCGATCGAGGATGTCGCGCGCGAAGTTCACGCCGGTATTCTCCCTGGAGCAGCCGCAGAAGACGCATAAGCCGAAAACGAACCTGGAGCGCTGAGCGAATGGCCGTAGCCGCCGAGTCGTACACCGAGAAGACCGACGAGCAGCGGGCGATCACCGAGATGGTGCGCCAGTTCGCCGACGAGCAGATCCTGCCCAACGCCGGGCACTTCGACCACGAGGATCTGTTCCCCGAGCCGATCGTCGAGCAGATGAAGGAGCTCGGGCTGTTCGGGGTGACGATCCCTGAGGAGTACGGCGGCATGGGCCTCGACCTGACGACCTACGCGATGATCGTCGAGGAGCTCTCGCGCGGGTGGATCTCGATCTCGGGCGTGATCAACACCCACTTCATCGGCTCCTACCTGCTGATGAAGTTCGGTTCCGAGGAGCAGCGCCAGAAGTACCTCCCGCAGATGGTCACCGGCGAGATCCGGGCCGCGTTCTCGCTGTCGGAGCCCGAGCTCGGCTCCGACGTGCAGGCGATCAAAACCTCCGCGCGCAAGGGCGATGATGGCACGTATGAGATCAACGGCCAGAAGATGTGGGTCACCAACGGCCTGCTCTCGACGCTCGTCTTCGTGCTCGTCAAGACCGACCCCGACGCCGAGCCGCGCCACAAGGGCTTCACCTGCTTCATCGCCGAAAAAGAGCCCGGTGTGGGTGAGAACACGGGCGACTTCGCCGGCTTGAACGTGCCGCCGAAGCTCAAAAAGATGGGCTACAAGGGCGTCGAGTCGACCGAGCTCGTATTCGACGGCTACCGCTGCCCGGCGGAGAACATCCTCGGCGGGGAGTCCGCCGGCCTGAGCAAGGGCTTCTCGCAGATGATGGATGCGCTCGAGGTCGGCCGCGTCAACGTCGCCGCGCGCGGCGTGGGCATCGCCCAGCGCGCGCTGGAGCTCGCGCTGCGCTACTCCCAGGAGCGCAAGACCTTCGGCAAGCCGATCTCAGAGCACCAGGCGATCCAGTTCAAGCTCGCCGACATGGCCACCCAGGTCGATGCCGCGCGCCTGCTGACGCTGCGTGCTGCCCGCCTGAAGGACGCCGGGGAGCGCTCGGACCTGGAGGCCGGCATGGCCAAGCTGTTCGCCTCGGAGGCGGGGCGCTTCTGCGTCGAGGAGTGCCTGCGGATCCACGGCGGCTACGGCTACTCCAAGGAGTATGAGATCGAGCGTCTCTACCGCGACGCTCCGCTGCTGTTGATCGGCGAGGGCACCTCGGAGATCCAGCGTATGGTGATCGGGCGCAAGCTTCTACAACGTCACAAGATCTGATGGCTCGCATTCCGATGATCTGCCAGCCACGCCTCGTACGGTCGAGCCCGGTGCTGCGGGTGGCTTGCTGATGGCCGAGGACGCCAAGGCCCTGATCGAGCTCGCGACCCGCAGGTTCATCGACGAAGTGCCCGCGCTCGAGCCGATCAAGCTGGTCGTCGGCGTCGAATTGCGGGGACGTGGGGACGTGCAGCACTTCCGTCTGGAGATGCCGGGCTTGAAGGTGATCAAGGGCCCGGCCGCGGATGCCCGCTTGCGTATCGACATGCGGCGGGAGTTCTTCAACGTGATGGCCAAGGAGGCCACGGTGCCCGACTGGATCGAGGCGTTCTCTTACGGACAGGCCAAGGCCACTGGGCCCGAGCAGTTCCTGAGGCTGATCGTCAACGTCGTCGAGAAACAGCAGGAACGCGAGCGCACGCGACACGCGCGCAAACCGGGATCGTAGGCCGCACGGGGTTCGGCACGCAACACGCTCTAGTGGTAAGACGTGATCTGCTGGGCCAAGAAGGCGAGTGAGCCCAGCAGGAACAGGCACATCACGATCAGGGAGAAGTTTTCGTTCATGGCTATCGTCCCGCTTCTGCTTACACGATAGTGCACGTCGCGATCGTAGTGCACGTCGCGATCGCGGGCTAGTACTTCAGATGCTCAGGCAAGAACCGCGCCGTCGTCGTAGAGCTTGACGATCTTCACTGTATCCGGACCCCACCCGCCCGATGCGTCGAGGCACAGGCGGCAGAGCACGCACTCGTCGAGGTTCTTCTCGGCGAGCTCCAGAGCGCCGACGGCGTCCTGGGCGAAGATGTCGACCGGGCAGGCCTCCGTGAGCCTGCGCGCGAGCTCCGCATCCGCGGCGGCCGCGTCGTCTACCTCGACCGCGATGAACGTGCCATCCGCTCTCATGCCGGGCTCGCTTCGGTGACCTCGGTGCGGCTGGGCGCGCCCGTTCGCTCGGCGATAGTGGCCTTGACCAGGTCGGGGATCTCGTCGATCCGCTGCACGACGGGGATGCCAGCCGCCTGTAGGCGGGCGATCTTCTCCGTTGCGCTGTCCTCCTTGCCCTCGACGATCGTGCCGGCGTGCCCGAAGGACATGCCCTGCATCTCCTCGTCATCCATGAACTTGCCGGCCATGAAGGCGATGATCGGCAGGCGCGAGTTGTGCTCGGAGACCCACTGCGCCAGCTGGGCCTCCATACGCCCACCGGGCTCGGTGTAGATCACGATCGCCTGCGTCTGCTCATCGGCCTCGAAGTACGGCATCAGCTCGGCGTAGGTGGAGCCGATGATCGCGTCGCCGCCAATCGAGACCGCTGTTGAGACACCGAGTCCCGCAGCCGTCAGTGTGGAGGAGATCTCCGTGGTCATGCCGCCGGAGCGGCTCATCACGCCGATCGCTCCGGGCTGGTAGGCCACGGCGGCGTTGCGCGCCGGGCCGCCGATGCCGCCCATCTTGGCGACGCCCGGAACGATCAGGCCCAGGCAGTTGGGGCCGATGATCCGCGCGCCCTTGGCATCGGCCAGCTCGACCATCATCGCGACGTCGCGGCGCGGGATGCGCTCGGTGACGATCACGATCGTCTTGATGCCGGCGTGCAGCGCCTCGAAGACGGCGTCGCGCGTGCCCGCGGGCGGGACGGTGACGACCGAGCCGTCTGGCACGACGCCGCCGTTGTGCTCGATGACTTGCTCGACGGTGTCGAAGACCGGAACGCCGTGGACCTCACGGCCCTTGCGACCGGGGGTGACGCCGCCGACGATCTTCGAGCCGTAGTCCAGGCACTCGCGCGTGAGGTTGACGGCCTCGCGCCCGGTGATGCCCTGGATGATGAAAGTCGTGTCTTGGTTGATCAGGATGCTCATGAGATGTTTCGGGTCTGGTTTGGTGGGGCCGCATCCGCGCAGGTCATATGGATACCGAGCGAGTGGGAGCGGGGCGTCCGGCCCCGCATACGGGCGCAATGGTGGGGACTCATGCAGTGACCCCTTCAATCTTGGCGACCGCCCGACCGGCGGCCTCCCACAACGACACCGACCGGTCGCAGTACTCGATCCCGTATTTGTCGAGGATCTTGAAGCCCTCCTCCTCCCAGGCGCCCGGGATGCGGAAGATCGCGATCGTCTCTGAAGGGTCCTTGCCGAGCTCCAGACAGGCCTTGATCACGCCGCGCGCAACGATGTCCACGCGCGTGTTGGAGACGATCGACATCATCACGGCGATCTTCTCGACGCCGTCTTTCTGGAGGACCTGCTTGGCCAGGCCGCAGGCCTTGGCGACCGACGGGTTGCCGCCGATCTCGGAGTAGTTGGCGGGCTTACCGCCCTGCTGGCGCACGGCGTCGGTGAGCGTCAGCGAGCCGCCGCCCGCGCCGATCACCAGGCCGATGTTGCCGTGAAAGCCGGTGTCCTTGCCCTGGATGACACCGCGGTGATCGGCGGCGTCGATGGCTTTGACGGCCTCTTCGAACGGGGTTGGGGTGTGGCCCTCGCGAGTGCCCTCGTCTTCGCCGATGCCGAGCGCCTTGATCAGGCCCTTCTGACGCGGCATGCCCTCGTTCTCCATCTCCATGTGCGCGTCGAGCGCGACGAACGAGCCGTCCTTTAGCTCCGCCAGCGGGTTGATCTCCGCGAGCGTCATGTCGTCCTCGAGGAATAGCCGGGCCAGGCGGGCGAGCACCGGGGTGGCGCGCTGCAGCGCCTTGCCGGTGACGCCAGCGGCCGCGATCACCTGCTTGGCCTGGAAGTCGGAGAAGGGTTCAAGCGTGGAGAAGTGGCCGCGGCCGACGTGGTCAGGGTGCTCTTCGGCGACCTGCTCGATGTCGATGCCGCCCATGTCGCTGAAGAGCATCAGGGGCTTCTTGGCGGTGCCGTCCCAGACGACGCCCGCGTAATACTCCTGCTTGACCTCCGCCTTGGGGTCGACGAGCACGCCGCGGGGCATGTGCCCGTTGATCTCCAGCTCGAGGATGTCGGCTGCGTGGGCTTCGGTCTCCTCGGGCGTGTCGGCGAACTTGACGCCGCCCGCCTTCATCCGCCCGCCGGTGAGCACCTGCGACTTGATCACGGTCGGTCCGCCGATCCGTCGTGCGATCTCGCCGGCCTCGGCCGGGTCGGTGGTGAAGCCAAAGTCGGTGACGGGGATGCCGGCGCGCTTGACGATCTCGCGCGCCTCGTACTCGAAGAATCTCATTGCGTCCTGTGGGTCGTTGCCGGGGTCGGGCGTCGGAACCCTATCGGGACGGCCGCCAGCGCGTGCTCATGGCGGCCGTCGATCACGGTGCCACGCAAGCGCGGTCATGTGCAGCACGGTCGCCGTTATGCGGTGATCGTCCAGGCCGACGACCTTCTCGCCCTGTCCACCGTCGTCGTTTGCCCGACCTCCGGGTCGGCGTTCCCAGCCAGCTTCCACCCGGAGATAACGTTGCGCGATCAACCGACCCAGGTTCTCTGCGAGATGGTCGGCGCTGTCGACGCCCGCGGCTTGGGCGAGCACGTCGGTCATCTAACCCTTGAAGAGCAGCGTGCTGTCGAGGATGCGCTCCTACTCGTGCTCGATTTACCATGAGCCGCCCAGGGGGTGGCGCGCCGTCGGCTCAGATCCAGCCCAAGAGCGGGCCGAACACCAGTCCGGCTACCAGGTCGAGCGTCGCGAGTGACCCGACGACCTGTAGCTGACGCGTGCGCCTGCGCATGTCGTGAACCCAGAACGCCACGACATAGAAGGTCAGGTAGCCGAACACGACGATCACGGGGAAGCTCGCGACGTTCCACCACCAGTAGTACCAGTGGAAGACGCCATCGGCGTGCAGCAGGAGCTCCACACCGACAGACACGAGCGAGAGGGCGATCGCCAGCGCCCAGCGATTCGGCAG
Organism: uncultured Solirubrobacterales bacterium; assembly: GCA_963813805.1. Lineage (GTDB taxonomy): Bacteria > Actinomycetota > Thermoleophilia > Solirubrobacterales > Solirubrobacteraceae > Palsa-744. Next base: position 779,709 of record CAWEZZ010000005.1, on the reverse strand, counting down.
CCCGAGGATGCGAACGCTCCGGTTCGCCGGCAACAACTTGGCGAAGACGACGCCGTTGATCGCGAAGAACAGCGAGATCTCGATCGTCAGGCCGATCAGGATCACGAAGCTGCTGCTCCCGGTCACCGTCCACAGCGCGGCATGCCCGTCGAAGTGGAGGACCAGCGCGTTGACGATCTCGTTGAGCCAGTCCATCAGCCAGAACGCGAGGCCGGCGAGCACCGCATTCCAGTTGGCCCGCTCGATCTCGACGGCGTACACGTACACCACGAGCGCGAGCAGCGTGACCGTCGACCAGTTGAACAAGCCGGGAGCGCGCAGCAGGTGCTCGGCTTGGAGCGTGAACGGCGTCACGGTCGACACGACGGGCGGCAGTATGACGCATGCACGGGTGAAGGAGGCGATCGACACCGCTGAACATATGTGTTCGAGGCGCGCTGCGGGTGAAGGTCTGACGTGCCCGTGCCTTCCCAGAGCAGACCACGCATGACGGACGGGTAGGCTTGGCTCACTGTGAGCACGGGTCGAGTGGGCGTCCGGCTGCGCCAAGCGGTGCTCGTGGCGAGCGAGCTCGAGCCTGTCGTGTCCGCGCTGCGAGCCGAACTGGGCCTTGGGGAGCCATTTCGCGACCCCGGGGTCGCCGAGTTCGGGCTCCTCAATGCGGTCTTCGCGCTGGGCGACTGCTTCCTGGAGGTGGTCTGTCCCGCGCAGCCGGGCACCGCGGCCGGTCGCTATCTCGACCGCCATGGCGACGGCGGCTATATGGTGATCTTCGATCTCGAGGATCTCGATGGCGCCAGAGCGCGCGTCGAGCGGCTGGGCATCCGCGTCGTGTGGCGAATCGACCTGCCCGACATCTCCGGCACCCACCTGCACCCGGCCGACATGCGCGGCGCCATCGTCTCTCTGGACCAATCCCGGCCATATGGGACGTGGCGTTGGGGCGGACCGGACTGGACCGGTAGGACAGCCGCCGGAGCTGCGGGACGATTAGCCGGAGTGACCGTTGCGGTCAGCGATCCGAGCGCTGTCGCGTCACGCTGGGCAGAGGTGCTGGACGTCTCGGTCTCGGGCGAGGGGCAGCCCGCGCTGCGCCTCGACGGCGGGCAGGTGTTCTTCGCCGCGACGGGGGGCGAACGCGTTGAGGGGTTGGTCGAGATCGCCGTCGAGCTCCCGCCGGCGCTGCTCCGCGAGCGCGAAGCGATCGAGCTGGGCGGGGTGCGCTTCCGCCTGCTCGACGCCGGTTAGGGCCCGCGAATCAATAGATGGCGGGATCGGGGTGCTCGGATGGTGGATGCCAGACGCCGCACGCGAGCGCAGGCGTACCGGTAGTACGTCGAGCATCGCGGGTGGTGGCTGGCGCCGCCAGACGAGTGCATCCGGACCGTCAGATATTGATTCGCGGGCCCTTAGCGGACGACGGGCCCGAACCGGGGGTCGCGGCGCTCGAGGAAGCTCGCGACGCCCTCCACAAAGTCGGGAGCGCTGAACGACTCGACCATCAGCCGGTTGGCCTCCGCGAGCGCGTCGGGGAGGCCAACCATGAGGTCCGCATACACCTGGCGCTTCATCGACGCCAGGCTCGCCGGCGAGCAGTTGACCGCGATGTCGCGGGCGTAGGCCAGCGTCTGCTCGAGCAGCTTCTCGGGCGCCAACGCGCGGTTGACGAGGCCGAGCATCGCCGCCTCCTCTCCGAGCACCACGCGCCCTGACAGCAGCAGATCCAATGCACGGGCCGGTCCCACCAGGCGGGGCAGGATCCAGGAGATGCCGTGCTCGGCCACCAGTCCGCGACGTGAGAAGGCGGTCGTCAGCTTGGCGTCGGCGGCGGCGAAACGGATGTCGCACATCAGCGCCTGAACGAGCCCCAGCCCAGCACAGGCGCCGTTGATCGCGGCGATGATCGGCTTTTCGATCGACAGCGGAAAGCTCTGCGGCCGGTCGTCAGCCACGACTGACACACCCTCGAGATTGCCCTCGCCGAGTGCCTTGAGCTCCTGCATGTCCGCGCCCGCGCAAAACCCTCTGCCGGCGCCCGTCACGACGATCACACGCACGTCGGGTGAGGCGACACACTCTTCGAGCAGGTCGAAATAGATGTGCCCCAGCTCCGCTGTCCACGCGTTCAACCGCTCGGGACGGTTGAGGGTGAGCAGCGCCACACCGTCCTCGACTGTCCTCTGCACCACCTCGGTCATCTCGTCTCGTCTCGTCTCTCTCTCTCTCTCTGTGCGCCGGGATAAGCCGGCATGGGAAAAGGGATGAGAACGCCCGACACTGAAGGGCTAGCTGCCCGCGGTGGCCCCGAGTCATGCGCTGGCGTCCGTGAGGGCGTCGGTGAAGCGTTGACAGGGGTACGTGTAGGCCGGGTTATTGAGCCGCGAAATCGAGAGTTTTGGGGTGCCGACGCCGTAGAGAGAGGCGGAAGGCAACATCGGCGGGGGCGCTATCGCGAGTCCTTGTCGGACCCTGCGCGGTCGAAGATCCTGGGCATGCGCGGAGTTCCCATGCTCGAGAACCGGGAGATCCGATGAGCGCCCGTGTTGCTAGCGGGCCGCGAGGGGAAGGCCATGGCCGTAATCCCTCGGTGTACGCTGATCGGAAGTCAGACAGCCCTGTAGTACCTGAGAAGCCGTCGAACAATGCCGCTTTGGTGGCTGCGGAGGTGGTGGAGGGAAGGGGGCTGGCCAAGGGAAACACGACCGGCAAAACACGCCCCGGACTCAGAGCCGGCTTGAGTGTGTCCAGTGCGCTGGGTCGTGTACGTCGTCTCGCTAGGAAGGACAGGAAAGCGCGGTTCACGGCGCTCCTGCATCACGTGGACATCGACCGCTTGCGGGTGGCGTATCTGGCGCTCAGCCGGGACGCTGCTGCGGGGGTGGACGGTGTGACGTGGCGGTCCTATGGGCAGCAGTTGGAGGAGAATCTCCACGACCTGCACGCACGGCTGCACAGGGGCTCTTACCGGGCAAGGCCGACTCGTAGGGTTCATATCCCCAAGGCGGACGGGCGGCTGCGGCCGCTCGGTATCGCGGCGTTGGAGGACAAGATCCTCCAGCGTGCCGTCGTTGAGGTCTTGAACGCTGTCTATGAGGAGGACTTTCTCGGGTTCTCTTACGGGTTTCGGCCGGGGCGCAGCCAGCATCAAGCGTTGGATGCGCTGACGGTCGCGATCAAGCGTAAGCGGGTGAACTGGATACTCGACGCGGATATCCGCGATCACTTCACGAGCCTTGAGCAGTCGTGGCTTTTGAGGTTCATCGAGCATCGCATAGCGGACAGGAGGGTCCTGCGTCTGATCCAGAAATGGCTCAGGGCGGGAGTGATCGAGGACGGGACTTGGACGCAGAGCGATAAGGGGACTGCGCAAGGGGCATCGGTGTCACCGCTCCTGGCGAACGTCTACCTGCACTACGTCCTTGACCTGTGGGCCGAGCAGTGGAGGAGTCAGCACGCGCACGGTGATGTGGTGATCGTGCGGTGGGCGGATGACTTCATTGTGGGCTTCGAGCATCGTGATGACGCCGAGCGGTTCCAGGAGGACCTCCGTGCACGACTGGCGGAGTTCTGCTTGGGGCTGAGCGCTGAGAAGACGCGCCTGATCGAGTTCGGGCGGTTCGCCGCCCTGGATCGTAGGGCGCGTGGCCTCGGACGGCCTGAGACGTTCGATTTCCTGGGCTTCACGCATTGCTGCGCGAGGACCAGGGATGGGCGGTTCATGGTCAAGCGCATCACGATCAAGAAGCGGATGGCAGCGAAGCTACGCGAGGTCAAGGCCGAGCTGATGCGACGCCGTCACCTGCCTGTCCCCGAGCAGGGCCGATGGCTGGGAAGCGTGGTGCGAGGACACCTCGGCTACTACGCGGTGCCCGGCAACATCGACGCGGTGCATAGCTTCCGCGCGCAGGCGGCCAGGCACTGGCATCGAGCGCTACGGCGCCGCAGCCAGCGCCACCGGCTGAACTGGACGCGGATGAGCCGCCACGTCGAACGATGGCTCCCACCCGTACGCCTGACCCACCCCCTGCCCGACCAGCGCTTCGACGTCAGATACCCAAGGCAGGAGCCCAGTGCGTTAGACGCGCACGCTGGGATCTGCGCGGGGGGCTGTTAGCAATGGCAGTCCCTACCGCGATCTCTCTCTCTGCGACCGCGTCTTCACGCTCCCGCCGGTGCTGGCTGGTCGGCGCGTGCGCTGACCAGCCCGTAGGCCTCGGCCAGCTCCGGGTCCTTCTTGGCGAGCATCTCGGCGAGGTTGACCATCACCTTGCATTGCTTCCAGGTGGCGTCGTCCTGCATCTTGCCGTCGATCATGTGTACGCCGCGCCCGTCGGGGATCGCTTCGATCACCTTTTTGGCGAAGGCGACCTCCTCCGGATCGGGGGAGTAGACCTTCTTGGCGATCGCGATCTGGGCGGGGTGCAGCGACCAAGCGCCGACGCAGCCCAGCAGGAAAGAGGCGCGGAACTGCGTCTCACAGCCCTCCTCGTCTGAGATGTCGCCGTACGGGCCGTAGAAGGGCAGTGCGCCCACCGACGTGCAGGCATCCACCATCCGCGCGATCGAGTAGTGCCATGGGTCCTGCTGGTAGCTGGGCCGTGGGGCGTCCGGATCCTCAGGATCGGGGTCAGTGATCGTGCGGTAGCCGGGGTGCCCGCCACCCACGCGCGTGGTCTTCATGCGCCGCGAGGCGGCCAGATCGGCAGGGCCGAAGCTCATGCCCTGGATGCGCGGGCTCGCGCAGGCGATCTCCTCGAGGTTGGCCACGCCCTGGGCGGTCTCGAGCACGCAATGCAGCAGGATCGGGCGTTCCAGGCCGGCCTTCGCCTCGAGCTGGGCGAGCAGGCGATCGGCGTAGTGGATGTCCCACGGCCCCTCGACCTTCGGGATCATCACCACCTCGAGCTTGTGCCCGATCTCGCCGACGAGCTGTGTGATGTCGTCCAGGAAGTAGGGCGAGGCGAGCTCGTTGACGCGCGTCCACAGTGCGGTGTCGCCGAGGTCCATCTCCCGGCCCACCCTGATCAGGCCCGCGCGCGCCGCCTCCTTCTTTTCCAGCGGCACGGCGTCCTCGAGGTTGCCGAGCAGGATGTCGACCTTGGGCGCGAGATCAGGCGCCTTGGCGACCATTTTCTCGTTGGAGAAGTCCATGAAATGGATCATCCGGGACGGCTTGAAAGGGATCTCGCGCGCCGGCTCGGGCGCGTCGATGGCGAGAGGCTTGAAGAAGTCGCGGGGGTTGCGCAAATCGGGTCTCCTGGTGTCGTCTGGAGGCTGAACGGTACAGCCCGAAGGTAGAGTTCACCGTCCCACACCGGCAAGGAGACCCTGAGAGACCCATGAGCGAGACCCAGTCCGTCGAGACCGAGCAGGCCGCGCGCGAGATGAGCGGCGCCCATCCGTACGGCCGCTACCTGGAGGAGTTCGAGGTCGGCGCCGTCTACAAGCACTGGCCCGCCAAGACGGTGACCGAGTCAGACGACCACCTGTTCTGCCTGCTCACCATGAATCATCACCCCCTGCACATCAACGACGTCTACGCGAGCAAATCCCAACAGGGGCGCAACGTCGTGGTGGGCCCGCTTGTGTACTCGCTGGCGCTGGGCATGTCGGTGAGCGATGTCAGCGGCAAGGCGATCGCCAATCTCGCCACCGAAGAGCTCAAGCACCCCGCGCCGGTGTTCCACGGCGACACGCTCTACTGCGAGTCCGAGGTGCTCGAGAAGAAGGAGTCGCAATCAAAGCCCGACCGCGGCACCGTGAAGGTACACACGCGCGTGCTCAACCAGGATGGCGTGTTGGTGGCCGAGTTCAAGCGACTCGTGCTTGTGCCGCGCCGAGATCCTGCAGAGCAGTAGGTCAGGTAGCCTCCTCGTCATGGAAACCACTGCTGCAGCCATCCCCAATACCAAGAACAAGCGTCTGCTGGCCTGGGTCGAGGAGGTGGCGGCGCTGACCGAACCCGAGGAGATCTACTGGTGCGATGGGTCCGCCGAGGAGTACGACAGCTTCTGTCAGGCGCTCGTAGAGGCTGGCACCTTTGAGAAGCTGTCCGAGGCGAAGCGGCCGAGCTCCTACCTAGCGCTGTCGGATCCCGGGGACGTGGCAAGGGTCGAGGACAGGACGTTCATCTGCTCGGCCACCGAGGAGGAGGCGGGGCCGACGAACAACTGGCGCGACCCGGAGGAGATGCGCGAGACGCTGACCGAGCTGTTCGCGGGGGCGATGAAGGGCCGCACGATGTACGTGGTCCCGTTCTCGATGGGGCCGCTTGGCTCCGATCACAGCTACGTCGGCGTGCAGCTGACCGACTCGACGTACGTGGCGGTGAGCATGCGGATCATGACGCGCATGGGTCAGGGCGCGCTGGATGCGCTCGGCTCAGAAGGCGGGTTCGTCCCGTGCCTGCACTCCGTGGGGATGCCGCTCGGTGAGGGCGCCGACGACGTGCCGTGGCCGTGCAACGCGGAGAACAAGTACATCGTGCACTTTCCCGATACGCGGGAGATCTGGTCCTATGGGTCGGGCTACGGGGGCAACGCGCTGCTCGGCAAGAAGTGCTTCGCACTGCGCATAGCCTCGGTGATGGCCCGCGACGAGGGCTGGATGGCCGAGCACATGCTGATCCTCAAGCTGACCTCGCCAGAGGGCGAGGTCAAGTACGTCACCGGCGCCTTCCCGAGCGCGTGCGGCAAGACGAACCTCGCGATGCTGATCCCCACGCTCGAGGGCTGGACGGTGCAGACGATCGGCGACGATATCGCCTGGATGAAGTTCGGGCAGGACGGCCGGCTGTACGCGATCAATCCCGAGGCGGGCTTCTTCGGCGTCGCTCCTGGGACGGGCGAGGAAACCAACCTGAACGCGATCCGCACGATCGAGCGCAACACGATCTTCACTAACTGCGCGAGGACCGACGATGGCGACATCTGGTGGGAGGGCATGACGAAGGAGCCACCCGCACACCTGATCGACTGGCACGGCAACGACTGGACACCGGCAGCGGATACACCGGCCGCGCATCCGAACGCGCGCTTCACCACCCCGGCTGCGCAGGATCCGGCGATCGCGCCGGAGTGGGAGGACCCGGCAGGCGTGCCGATCGACGCGATGCTGTTCGGCGGGCGCCGCTCGACGGTCGTGCCCCTGGTGACCGAGGCGCTCGACTGGGAGCACGGGGTCTTCCTCGGCTCGGTGATGAGCTCGGAGAAGACAGCGGCGGCGGCCGGAACGGTGGGCGAGCTGCGCTTCGACCCGTTCGCGATGCTGCCGTTCTGCGGCTACGACATGGCTGACTACTTTGCCCATTGGCTCCAGATCGGGCGCCGGGACGGGGCGAAGCTGCCGAAGATCTTCTACGTCAACTGGTTCCGCAAGGACGAGAACGGCCGCTTCCTGTGGCCCGGCTACGGCGAGAACTCTCGGGTCCTGTCGTGGGTGTTCGCGCGCTGCGCCGGGCACGGCGCAGCGACCGAGACCCCGATCGGCTGGCTCCCACCCGTTGGTCCCGACGGAATCGACACGCGCGGCGTGGACGTCACCGAAGAGGCGATGTCGCGGCTGCTGCGCGTGGACGTCGAGGAGTGGCGGGCCCAGTTGCCCCAGTTCCGCGAGTACCTCGGCAAATTCAGCAACCTGCCCGCCGAGTTGACCGCGCAGCTGGACGCACTCCAAGCGCGTCTCGGCTGAGAGGCCTATTCGTGAGAGTGGGACTCGCCCGCCGCCGCAGGCGGGCGTGACTCCTCCGCCAGCGAGGTGATCGTCAGCGCTCCTCGCGCGGAAGACTCGAGCACATCGGTTGCCTCCTCCAGCGAGCGCGCGTAGAGCTCGACAAGCAGGTGGACGATGATGTGCGCGTCGTCTTCGTGCTTGTGGAAGCGCACGTGCGTGAAGAACTCGCGCACGCCGTGATCCCCGAACGCGGCGTAGGAGAGCGCGTCATTGGCCTCTGGCCCAGAGCAGCTCTCGACGCTTTCGGCGTCAACGGCCACAGTGCACGAGGCGACCCAGGGCGTGCCGGCGATCATCCGCTCCCAGCGATCCTCGATCGGCTCCACGCGGCCGTTCGAGAAGCCCAGGTGCGGCTGGTCGTGCATGCAGTCAAGGCACTGCACGACGGCCTCCTGCAGCTCGTCGACGACTTCCGCTCGCTCGCCCGTGTCGGGGTCGATCTTGTGGATCCCCTCGTAGTGGACCTGAACCTCCAGGTCTTGGGACCAGCAGCGGTAGCAACGCAGCCAGCTGCGCGCACTGGTCTCGGCCATTGAGCCCTCCATGGGGTCATTGTAGGCCGCCGCTCGCGGGCGAGGGCCCCGCTCGTGGTGCTCCGGCGCGGCCGACCGGCTCGATGGCGGCCTAAGTGTCCACTGCGCCGACGTCGCGCCTGCGCAGCGTGTAGATTGCCGCGGTATCGGGGCCGCGAGCGGGTTGCGGCCGGGCGACGAGATTCCCTGGGGGAAACCATGCGGCGGATAGCGGTCCTTGCGAGTGTCTGCGCGGCGCTCGCCATACTCTGTATTGCACCGGCCGGCGCCAGCGCCGCCTTCTCGCAGTGTCCGGCCATCTACAAAGACACGAGCTGCCAGTTCCTGGTCACGGTCACGAACGGCGGCGAGGCGGTCAGCGAAGACTCCAGCCAGGCGGCGTACGAGGGATCCGACGACGCCCTCGTTGGCGTCCAGAATAGCTCGTCGAGCCCGGTCTCCTCGATCCACCTGTCCGCCGAAACCGAACTCTTCGGCTTCGAGAACGACGGCATCTGCAGCCCCGGTGGCGGACCGATCCCGACAGGATGCGTGGTGCAGCCGGAAGGCCCTGGGCACTTAGGAGAAAAACCGGTCAATCCCGCAGGGACGCAGTGTCAATACCTTGGCGAAGAACGAGGTGGCAAACCGGTCACCGAACAGATCGAGGAATTCTGCGGCTTCAATCCGCCCGGCGGCGAGCCGGCAAGTCTGACATTCCCCGCTGGCATCTTCGTCGACGGTTTCGCCGCCAACGGCGATGCAGTCAGCGGCTACGAGGGGCCGACGTCCTGGTTCACGAACATCGGCGCGCTGGGAAGCTTCGGGACCGGCTCGGGCACGATCAATTTCTCCCCGGCGATCGCACCCGGCGGCTCGGCGTACTTCTCGCTCGAGTCTCCGCCAGCCGGCGGATTCGGGAGCACCTCGACGCTCTCAACGACCCTGTCCGGAGGCGGCCACACTGGCGCCTCGATCACCGTCCCGCAGGGTACGGTCGTGACCGACTCGGCGGCTCTCAGTGGCGCCAACTCATCGATCGCGACCGGCTCCGTCTCCTACAACGTCTACAGCGATGCCGCATGCACAAAACTCGTGACCGCGGCGGGAGCGGGCGCTCTGGCGGGAGGGGTCGCAGGCGCCTCGAGCGCTGTGAACCTGGCGCCGGGGATCTACTACTGGCAGGCAAGCTACGGCGGGGACGCCAACAACAAAGCCGTATCGAGCGCCTGCGGCAGCGAGGTGCTCACCGTGCAGGCGGCCACGTCGACCTCGACGATCCAGACCGGCGGCGGCGTGATCGGTGCCTCGATCCCCGTCCTGGTGGGCTCGTCGGTCACCGACCAGGCCCACATCGCCGGAGCGCTTGCGGCCACCGCCACGGGCACGGTCACCTACACGCTCTACAGGGACAAGAAATGCACCGTTCCCGCAGCGCCGCCGAGCGCGGGGGCCGTCGTCGCCGGTACGGCCCTTCCATCGGCCGCCGTCAAGCCGAAAGCAGGGACCTACTACTGGGTTGCCACCTACAGCGGCGGTGGCCTGAACGCAGCGTCCTCGAGCGCCTGCGGCAGCGAGATCCTGATCGTCTCGACCAAAGCCAACTTCAAAGGCCTGCCGTCGAGCAAGAAATGCGCGAGCAAACGCCGCTTCGTCGTGCACCCGAAAGGCCCGAGCAACCTCGTCAAGGTCCAGGTGTTCATCAACGGCAAACTCGTCAAGGAAGGCAGACTCCACAACGGTGGAACGACGCTCAGCCTGGTCGGGCTGCCGAAGGGCACCTTCAAGGTTGAGTTCGTGGCCTCCACCGCGAGCGGCAAGACCTACGAGGATACGCGCACGTTCCACACCTGCGTGGCGAAAATCAAACACAAACGGAAAAAATAGTTCGAGGGTGAGGGTGCCGGCTCGCGCAAGTCGGCACCGGCACCCTCACCCTCAGTGCTCGGACGCCCAGCGGACTCAGGGCCGAGCGAACCTTCGCCATCCGGCACGGCGGTCGGCATGCGCCGCTATCCGAATGTGAACGCGTACCCCGTGACGCCCGGCGCGAAGCGCAGGCTCAGGCGGTGCCGTTCGTCGCGGGGGAGGGAAACGAGCGTGTAGAGGCGTTGCCCGGTCACGGTCACGACGCCCCCGTGCACATCGCCGCCGGCGACGGCGGCGGGGATCGGACGGCCGTCGAGCAGCACCCGAACGGGCAGCGGTCGTTCGCCGGGTGAGCTCAGCACGAGGTAGATGTTCTTGGCCTGGAACTCCACTTCGATCCCCGCGTTTGCGAGCGCGGTGGCGGGCTGGGCGGCGATGTTCCAGGTGCCGCTGTAGGCGAAGTCGTTGACGGCCAGGTTGGCGTGCGGCGCCGACCCGTAGTCATGCAGGCCGGACTTGGGGCCGTTGACCCACCCCTGGGCACGCGCCGTGCCGAGATAGGTCTCGGGCGTGGCTTCTTGTGAGGGCACGACCACGCCGGTCGGGTGTCCGCGGCCGCCGACTGTGTGTCCAGCTTCGGCGAGCAGCGCGCGGATCGCCGTTTCGGTCTTGGCGTAGTCGCCCTCGCCAAAGGCCGCGTAGCGAACCTGGCCGTGGGCGTCGATCAGATAGTCCGCGGGCCAGTACTGGTTGCCGTAAGCGTTCCAGGTGCCCATGTTGTTGTCCTGTACGACCGGGTAGTGCAGGCCGAACTGGTTGATCGCGTTGGCCACGTTGGAGGCGTCACGCTCGAACGCGAACTCGGGCGTGTGCACGCCGACGATCGTCAGGCCCTCCTTGCGGTATGCGTTGTCCCACGCCTTCAGGTAGGGGAGCGTGCGTAGGCAGTTGATGCAGGTGTACGTCCAGAAGTCGATCAGGACCACGCGGCCGCGCAGCCCGGCGAGCGTCAGGGGGCGGTCGGCCGGCGTGTTGAACCAGCGCTCGGTTTCGCTGAATTCGGGGGCTTCGCCTGCGTCTTGCAGACCATGGGCATCCGCCAGTAGCTTCGCCTGGCTGGCAGATGCGGACTCGGAGGGCGTGGTCGTGCTGGCCTGGAACTTCGCGGCGCGGCCGGTGAGTTGCGGCAGGCGGCTCTCGACGGCGTGCGATTTCTCGAGCGATGCTGTCAGGTTGACTTCGGGGATGTGCTGGGCGACGTACTGGTCGAAGTTGACATCCAGTTTGGTGGCGATCGCGATCGCTGTGATCAGCATGATGCAGCCGAGCGCGCGTTGCAGGGCAGGGCCGCGGCCCGCGCGGCGAACGCGCTCGAACAGCGTGCGTCCCCCGAGTGCCAGCGCCAGGAGCATCGCTGCAGACCCGAGCGAGAAGGCGATGGCGACCGCGATGCTGCGTCCGGACGCAGCGCTGACGGAGATCACCGCCGCGAGGATCGGTCCCGCGCACGGCGTGTAGACGAAGCCGAGCGCCCCGCCGACGAGCAGCCCAGAGCGGAAGCCGTCGCCGCTCGAGCGCGGGCCCAGGCGCGCGAGCCGCGACAGCGGCGCCTCGATGCGCGCGGCCAGGCCTGGCAAGAGCAGCGCGACGCCGAACGCCAAGAGGACGACGATCGCCACATCGCGCAGCGGATCTGAGCCCAGGCCGACCCCGTCAACGACCTTGGCCACGCCGACGATCGTGACGGTGAACGTGATCGACAGCCCGAGCACGATGCCTAGCGGCCGGCGTCGGCCGCCGACGCCGCCGGCGGACAGCAGCGCGGGCAGCACCGGCAGCACGCACGGGGACAGCGCGGTGCCCGCGCCCGCGAGGACGGCGAAGCCGAGCAGGACGATCATCTAGGGGACAGACTACGAGCGCGAAGGGCGCTGTGCGTCAGATGAGAGAGAACGCCGGGCGGCCCATAGGCCCGAATCGCTCCGTCGAGACAGCTCCGGCTGAAGGCCAAACTAGACTCAACAACGTGCCAGAACGGGGGATCGATCGATGAGGCTGGGCGAGCTTACCACCGGCTTAACCGCCGGCGCCCCCGATCGCGCTCGTGCGGCCGGCGGCCCTCATGACGCGGACGGTGAGGTCGAGATAACCGGACTCGCCTACGACAGCCGCACGGTCCGGCCGGGGACACTGTTTTTCTGCGTGCGGGGCTTTCAGAGCGACGGGCACGACTTCGCCGCACAGGCCGTCCAGAACGGCGCCGCGGCGCTCGTCGTCGAGCGACCCCTCGGCCTGGGCGTGCCCGAGGTGGTCGTGGAGTCCGCCCGCGCCGCGATGGGTCTCCTCGCGGCGCGCTTCTACGGCGACTCGACGTCCGAGCTGCGGGTAGTAGGGGTGACGGGGACAAACGGCAAGACCACGACAACCTTCCTGGTGCGCGCCCTGCTGGAGGCGACCGGCGAGCAGTGCGGGCTGTTGGGGACGGTCAAGTCGGTCGTCGGGGGGATCGAGCGACCGATGATTCGCACCACGCCGGAGGCGATCGACCTGCAGGCCGATTTTCGCGAAATGCTCGATGGCGGCGATCGCGCCTGCGCGATGGAGGTTTCCTCGCACTCGCTTGAGCTCGGCCGCGCCGAGGCGATCCACTTCGCCGCGGCGATCTTCACGAACCTGACCCGCGATCACCTCGACTTCCACGACACGATGGAGGATTACTTCCAAGCCAAGCGCCGCCTGTTCAGCGCCCACCCCGGAGTGAGCGTGGTGAACGTCGGCGACCTCTACGGACGGCGGCTCGTCGCGGAGATCGAGGGAACAACGCGCACGTTTGCTGTTGACGAGCCGGCCGACTACAGCGCTACGGGGTTGCGGTGCGACTTTGAGGGCTGTCGCTTCACGCTGCACACTCCAACGGGCGAGCGCGAGGTCGCGCTGCCACTGCCGGGTCGCTTCAACGTCGCCAACGCACTGGGCGCGCTCGCTGCGGTGCACACGCTCGGGGGCGAGCTCGACGTGCTGGTGGCAGCGCTCGAGCGCGGCGTGCACGTGCCGGGCCGGTTCGAGCCCGTGGACGAAGGCCAGGAGTTCGCGGTGCTCGTCGACTACGCGCACACGCCGGACTCGCTAGAGAACGTGCTGCGCGCGGCGCGCGAGCTGATTGGGGACGACCTCCACACGACGGGGTCCGGCGAGGAGTCCAGCGAACGCGATGGGGCTGCTGGCGCGAGTACGGAAGGACGTGTCGTGTGCGTGTTCGGTGCCGGGGGCGACCGCGACCATGGCAAGCGGCCTTTGATGGGCGAGATCACCGCACGGTTGGCCGACGTGGTGATCGTCACCTCGGATAACCCGCGTTCGGAGGACCCCGAGCAGATCATCGCCGAGATCATGGCGGGTGTCGCGCGGGTCTCCCGCCCGGAGGGAGCGCCGCCGGTGCGGTTGCTGGCGGATCGTAGAGCGGCCATCGCCGAGGCCGTCGCGTGCGGTCGGCGGGGAGACGTGGTGGTGATCGCGGGCAAGGGCCATGAGCAGGGACAGGAGCTCGCCGATGGTCGCAAGATCCCTTTCGATGACGTGACCGTCGCCTCCGAGGCGCTGCGTGCCCGCGTGGGCGCGACTGCCGGGGCGGACGCATGAGGGATTGGGACGCGGTAGGAGTCGCGAGCGCTGCTGGCGCGCGCCTCGTTGGCGAGCCGGTGCGGGCCGGGGCGAAGTCGGGTCCCCGGCGCGCGACGATCGACTCGCGCCGGGTGCAGCCGGGCGAGTTGTTCGTCGGCCTGCGCGGCGAGCACGCGGACGGGGGCGAGTACGCGGCGCAGGCGCTGGCCGCCGGCGCCTGGGGCGTGCTGGTGGCGCCGGAGCACGCGGAGACCGCCGCCGCGGTGAAAGCCGCCGCCGGGGTGGAGACCGTCGCCGGGGTGGAGACCGTCGCCGGGGTGGAGACCGTCGCCGGGGTGAAAGCCGCCGCCGTGCCCGCCGCCGTGATCCTCGCGCACCCCGATCCGCTGAAGGGCCTGCAGTCGCTCGCGCGCGCCTGGCGGCGGGAGTTGGGCGAGGGCGGGGCGAAGGTGGTCGCGATCACCGGCTCGACGGGCAAGACCTCCACCAAGGACATCCTCGCGGCGCTGCTCTCTGCTGATCGAGGTGTCGAGGGGCGAGGCGTCGAGGGGCGCGGTGTCGACCGGCGCCCGGGCGAGCGCGCCTCGGGGCTGCGCACGGTGGCGAGCCCGGAGAACTTCAACACCGAGATCGGGTTGCCGCTGGCGGTGCTCGCCGCGCCAGGCGACACTGAGGTGCTCGTGCTGGAGATGGCGATGCGGGGAGCGGGCCAGATCGCCGAACTCGTGGCCATCGCCGAGCCCGATGTGGGCGTGATCGTCAACGTCGGCCCGGTGCACCTCGAGCTGCTCGGCTCGCTCGAGGCGATCGCCGCCGCCAAGGCGGAGCTGATCGCGGGGCTAGGCCCCGGCGCGGCCGTGGTGGTTCCGGTCGATGAGCCGTTGCTCGCGAAGCACCTGCGCACGGACGTGCGCACGATCACGTTCGGCGAGGGCGGAGATGTGGCGCTGGAGAACTACAGGCCGGGTCAGGGGATCGCTGACGGAGGGAGTTTCGGGGAAGAGGGTATGGGGGGAGGAGAGGCCGACGGGGAGGTCGTGATCCGTGCCGGCGACCGATCGGAGATCGCCCAGCGGATCAGCCTGCGGCCGTCGTTTGGACAGGCGCACAACCTGCGCAACCTGCTCGCGGCTGTGGCCGCCGCGCGGGCGCTCGGGGTCACGCCCGAAGGTAGGGTGGACGTGCGTTTTTCGGCGCTGCGCGGCGAGCGGCTCGCGCTTCCCGGCGGGGTGGTGTTGATCGACGACTGCTACAACGCGAACCCGATGTCCATGCGCGCCGCGATCGACGACCTGGCTGAGACCGCAACGGCGCGCCGCGTGGCCGTGCTCGGAGACATGCTCGAGCTGGGCCCGGAAGAGCGGAGCTTTCATCGCGAGATCGGGCAGCACGCGGCCGCACGAGGAGTCGACGTGCTCGTGACCGTGGGTCCATTGGCCGTCGAGATGCGCGCGGCGTTCGCCGGTACGCCGGGCGCCGATGGGAGCGGTGTCCACTCGACGCTGTGCGAGGCCCACTCCGTACCCGACGCGAGAGCCGCCGCCCAGCTGGTGGGAACGCTGCTGCGTGAGGGGGATACGGTGCTCGTGAAGGGCTCGCGTGGCGTCGGGTTGGAGCACGTCGGCCAGGCGCTGCGCGCGCGCGATCCGACACATGCGCCCCCCGACACCCCCGCGGCTCCGGCCCGGGCCCGAGCGGGAAGACGCTGATGGGAAGGATTCTGTTCGGCGGCACCGCGGCGCTGCTCATCTGCATATTTCTGAGCCCCAAGTTCATCGAGTTCCTGCGCGTGCGCGAGTTCGGCCAGCACATCCGCGAGGAGGGACCGGAAGGGCACCATCAGAAGGCGGGGACGCCGACGATGGGCGGCGTGATCATCTTCCTGGCGGTCGCCGTGCCGTTCCTGATCCTCACCAGCTACGAATGGCGCTCGGTGGGGGTGTTCGGCGTGGCGATCGCGTGCGCGCTGCTGGGGTTCGCTGACGACTACGCCAAGCTGGTCAAGCGCCGCTCGCTCGGCCTGCGCGCACGGACGAAGCTGATCGTGACGATCGCGATCTCGCTCGGGCTGTGGTACATCGCCAGGCACGAGGCTGACCTTGCGCCCACGCTGCGACTGCGGTTCGTCGACTACCAAATAGACCTCGGGCCGTTCTATCCGCTGCTGATCTACTTCGTCGTCGCTGGCACGACCAGCGCCGTCAACCTCACCGACGGCCTCGACGGCCTGGCTGCGGGCTGCGCGGCGATCGTGCTGCTGGCGTACATCGGCATCACGTTCATCACCGGGCAGTACGACCTCGCGATGCTCGCCGGCTGCCTGGTGGGGGGGTGCATCGGCTTTCTGTGGTTCAACGCGTTTCCGGCGACGATCTTCATGGGCGACACCGGCTCGCTTGGGTTGGGCGGCGCGATCGCGGGGCTGGCGGTGATGACGAAGACCGAGGTGCTGCTGATCCTGCTCGGCGGGATCTTCGTGATCGAGGCGCTGTCGGTGGCGATCCAGGTGATCTCGTTTCAGACGACCCGCAAACGCGTGTTTTTGATGGCGCCGATCCACCACCACTTCGAGCTGAAGGGATGGTCTGAGACGAAGATCATCCTGCGGTTCTGGATCGTCGCCGCGATCTGTTGCGCGATCGGCTTCACGATCTACCGGCAGAGCATCGGTTGAGGCGGGGCTCGGGACATTGGCGGTGAAGCCGCGGCCGGAGATTCCCGCAGGCCCTTACCTCGTGGTTGGCCTGGCCCGCTCCGGGGTGGCGGCCGCGCTCGTGCTGTGTGAGAGAGGGGAGAAAGTCCTGGGCGTGGATGCCGCCGTGCCCGCCGGGACGGGGGCGGTGGCGGATGCCGGGGTGGATCTGCACCTGGGCGAGGATGGCGTGGCGCTGCTGTCAGAGGGAGTGTGCGCGGTCATCAAGAGCCCAGGCGTTCCCGCCCAGGCGCCGGTGATCGCCGCCGCGCGCGAGCAAGGCATACCGGTGCTGGGTGAGTTGGAGCTGGGGTGGCGGCTGCTGGGAAACGAGTTTGTCGCGGTGACGGGCACGAACGGCAAGACGACGACGGTGGAGCTGATCGGGCATATCCACCGCGAGGCGGGCCTACCAGTCGTAGTCGCGGGCAACGTCGGGACGGCGGTCAGTTCGCTCGTCGGCTCTGTGAACCCCGACGCGACGGTCGTGTGTGAGGTGTCGTCATTTCAGCTGGAGGACACGGTTGCGTTCGCACCTGAGGCGGCCGTCCTGCTGAACATCGCTCCCGACCACCTCGATCGGCACGCCACCCTCGACGCGTACATCGCCGCGAAGCTCCAGATCTTCGCGCGGCAGTCGCCCGCCGCCATCGCGGTCGTGCCTGCCGAGCTGCATCTTGCGTCCGATCCCGTGTCCGACTCCGCGTTGGACCCCCGTTTTGGTGTCGCCCGCCGCGTGCGCTTCGGGAGCGACCCTGGCGCCGAGCTGTCCGAGCACGACGGGCGGCTGTGGTGGCAGGGACAACCTCTGTTGGCGGTGGAGGAGCTGCGACTGCGTGGGCGACATAACGTTGAGAACGCAATGGCCGCCGCCGCGGTGTGCCTGGCGCGTGGGGTTGACCCGGACGCGGTGCGGGCGGGTCTGCGGAGCTTTGCGAGCGTGGCGCACCGCCTGGAGGATGTGGCTCGCCGCGACGACGGCGTGCTGTACGTGAACGACTCCAAGGCGACGAACGTCAGGAGCACACTGGTCGCGCTGGACGCGTTCGCGGATGCGACAGGCGTTCATCTGATCCTCGGCGGGCAGGGTAAGGGGCAGGACTTCTCCGACCTGCGCTCAGCGGTGCGGGAGAGCTGCCGGGCGGTGTACCTGATCGGAGAAGATGCCCCGGCGATCGCGAGCGTCCTGCGGGATGCGAGCGTGCCCGTGCGCGAGTGCGGCGATCTCGAGCACGCGGTCGCCGCTGCGAGGGAGGCGGCCGTTCCCGGGGACGTGATCCTGCTGTCGCCAGCCTGCGCGAGCTTGGACCAATTCACCGACTTCGAAGTCCGGGGAGAGCGTTTTCGGGAGCTCGTCCAGCGATAGAGGCTTCGGCGCGCGCGCGTCGAAGTGAGCATGGATGCCAGCAGCCCCAGCACGGCGCGCCCGCCCTGTGGGGAAAGCCCACCCGCGGGGGGCGACGCGCTCGCGTCCGTCGGGCCGGGCGAGCACGGGGCAGCAGCCGCTGGAGCAGCGTATCCTGCTGACCGCGACGCTGTGCTTGTTGGCGTTCGGCGCGGTGATGGTTTACAGCGCCTCCTCGGCCAGCACGCTGCTGCAGGGCCGGGGCAACGGCAGCGGCTACTTGGTCAAGTACATCACCTATGGGGCGATCGGCCTGGTGATCATGCGCGTGCTCGCGCGCGACGGGGTCGCCAAAGTGCAGAGCTTCGTCGCGCCGCTGCTGGTGGCGTCGTTCGTGCTCGTGCTGGCCGTGCATATTCCGCACGTTGGGGTGAGCGTCAACGGCGCTCGTCGCTGGATCGGCCCGGGTCCTTTCCAGTTCCAGCCCTCGGAGCTGATGAAGCTCGCGCTTGTGCTCTATGCCGCGACGCTCCTGGCCAGGCGCCCGCAGCGCGTGCACGACCTGCGCGAGCTGTCCAGGCCGCTTTTGGTTGTCGTCGGCGGCGCGTGCCTGCTGGTCGTCACCGAGCCGGACCTGGGCACGGCGATGGTGATTGCGTTCACGACCGCTGCACTGCTCGTCGCGGCGGGCATCCCGCTACGCAACCTGATGATCATCGCCGGCTCGGCGCTCGGGCTGATCGCGCTGTATGCCCTCGCCCGGCCGTACGCGCGCGTACGGCTGACCTCGTTCCTCGATCCCTGGGCGCACGCCTCGAGCAGCGGCTTCCAGGCGGTGCAGGGGCAGATCGCGATCGGCTCGGGCGGGTTGTTCGGGGTCGGCCCGGGCGAGTCGGTGCAGAAGATCTTCTACCTGCCCGAGGCGCCGACCGACTTCATCCTCGCCGTGATCGCGGAGGAGCTGGGCGTGGTCGGAGTGTGTGCGCTGCTGTTCCTGTACGGGCTAATCGCCTACGCGGGCCTGCGCGCGGCCAAGGCGGCGCGCAGTCTCTACGGCGCACTGATCGCCGTCGGCACGACCTCGCTGATCCTCTCTCAGGCGATCCTCAACGTGTTCGCCGTGCTTGGCCTTGCGCCGCTGACGGGCGTGCCGCTGCCGTTCGTGTCTTACGGATCGAGCAGCCTGATCGTGATGCTCGCGGCGATGGGCCTCTTGCTGAACGTCGCCGGCGGCGGCGTCGCGCACGTGCGCGCCGTGCCGTCCAGAGGCGCAGACGACGCGAAGGCGCGCGAACCGGCACGATGGGACCGTGACTCAAAGGTTGATCGTGATCGCCGCCGGCGGGACCGCGGGGCACGTGGTGCCGGCACTCGCGGTGGCCGCCGCGCTGCGGGCTGAAGGCGCCGAGGTTACGTTCATCGGCGGCGAGCGCGCCGAGTCCGAGCTCGTGCCCGCCGCGGGCTATCCGCTGCGGAAGATCTCGGTGGAAGGCATGAGTCGGACAAATCCGTTGCGCGCCGTCCGTGCGCTGGGACGCGCCGGGATCGCATTCCTTAGAGCGCGTTCCCTGCTGAGGGAGTTGGCTCCGGATGCGGTGCTGGGCGGCGGCGGCTATGTCGCCGGGCCGGTGGGCCTGGCTGCGCTCACACGCCGCATTCCGCTGGTGCTGACCGAGGCCGACAGCCACCTGGGGTTGACCAATCGCCTGCTCGCGCCTTTTGCGCGCAGGGTGTGCCTGGCCTTTCCCCCCTCCGGGACTCGTCATCGGGGGGCGCGCTACCGGGTTACTGGACGGCCGATCCCGCCTGCAGCGAGCGATCGTGAGGCGGCGCGAGCGCGAATGGGTGTCGCTCCCGATGCCACCTGTGTCCTGGTCTTCGGTGGCTCGCTGGGGGCGCGCACGATCAACCTGGCGGCGGTCGAGGCCTTCGCGGACGCGCCCTTTCACGTGCTTCACATCAGCGGCCGGCGCGATCATGCTGAGCTGGCCGCACGCGGCCTTTCCGGAGAGTACGACCTGCGCGAGTATCTCGAGCTGGATGACTTCGCCGCTGCGCTCGCCGCCACCGACCTCGTCGTGGCCCGCTCGGGAGGGTCCGTTTTCGAGATCGCCGCCCACGGAAAGCCGGCGATCCTCGTGCCCTACCCCCACGCCGCCGCCGATCACCAGAGCGCCAACGCCCGCTGGATGTCTGACGCGGGCGCCGCGATCACGATCCCGGACGCTGAGCTGAGCGGCGCGCGGCTGGCCGAGGAGGTCGCCGGGCTATTGGCCGATCGAGCGCGTCTGATCGAGATGGCTTCGGCCTCCCGTCGCCTGGCTCGTCCCGATGCGGCTCGCGAGGTAGCCCGTGAGTTGCTGGAGGCCGCACGATGAGCGGACCGTGGAGCGGGCGGCGACTGCACTTCGTCGGGGTGGGCGGCGCTGGGATGAGCGGCTACGCGCGCGCCGCGCACGCGCTGGGGGCGCAGGTGAGCGGCTCCGACGCCGTCAGCACGTCATACCTGGAGCGGCTGGTCGTGGACGGGATCATCACGGCCCGCGTGGGACACAGCGCCGAGAACCTCCCGGCGGGAGAGGGGGTGGAGCTCGTCTACTCCTCGGCGATCCCAAAGGACAACCCCGAGCGGCGCGCGGCGCGCGAGCGCGGCCTGCCCGAGCGCCCGCGGGCGGAGCTGCTGGCGGAGTTCTCCGAGCAGAAGCGCACTATCGCGGTGGCGGGCACGCACGGCAAGACGACGACCGCCTCGATGATCGTGCATGCCCTGCGCGCCGCGGGCTTGCAGCCGGGATGGCTGATCGGCGGTTTGGTTGGGGGTGAACTGCCCAACGCGGAGTGGGGAGAGGGTGAGTGGCTCGTTGTGGAGGCCGACGAGTCCGACCGTTCGATGTTGAGCCTCGATGTGGAGATCGCGGTGCTCACGAATGTCGAGCTGGATCACCACGCGATCTTCGGGTCGCTGCGTGAGCTGCGTGAGGCGTTCCGCTCATTCCTTGCGCACGCGCGCGCGGGGATCGTCGTGTGGGATCGTCCCGAGTTGCTCGCGCTGACGCGCCGGCAGGTAATGATCTCTCCCGACCCGCGACTATTCGATTCTGGCAAGCAGATGCCGCCGCCCCAACCGTACCCAGGAGCCACCGAATCCCCGAGAGAGATCGAGGTTGTCCCATACGACGTGCCCGAGCCGATGCTGCAGGCGGGGGGATCCCGCTTTGACTGGCGTGGCCGTGAGGTGCGCCTGTCGGTGCCCGGCGCCCACAATGCATTGAACGCCGCCGCTGCGCTGGAGGTCACGCGGCTCGCCGGCGCCGACGCGGCAGGCGCGATCGAGGGTCTCGCCGGCTTTCACGGCGCCGGCCGGCGTTTTCAGCTGCTGGGGGAGACCGCGCGAGGGGCGCTCGTGTATGACGACTACGCCCATCACCCGACCGAGGTCGCGGCCACCCTGACGGCGGCGCGCACGCTGCAGCACAGGCGCCTGGTGGCGGTCTTTCAACCCCATCTCTACTCGCGCACGGCGCTGCTCGCCGGGGAGTTCGGGCGGGCGCTTGCGCTCGCTGACGTGGTGGTCGTGCTCGATGTGTACCCGGCGCGCGAGCGCGCCGAGGATCATCCCGGGGTGAGCGGCCTTGAGATCGCCGAGGCCGCGGCGGATGCGGCCGATGGCAAGCCCGTGTACTGGCTACCGAGCTTCGCCGATGCCGAACCGGTCCTGCGCGGCCTGCTCGACGAGGGCGATATATGTCTCGTGATGGGCGCCGGAAACGTCGACGAGCTAGCGCGCTGGCTGGTGGAGACCGATCGTGTCTAGGACAACGCCTGAGACCGTGCCGTCGATCGTGCAGCGGGACTTCCCGCTCGATCGCATTGCGACGGTACGGACCGGCGGTGAGGCGGAGTACTTCGCGAGGGCCGGGAGCAACGCCCAGCTGCGGGAGCTGCTCCGGTGGGCAAAGATGATCGATGCGGAGGTCGCGGTTGTGGGGTCTGGCTCGAACCTGCTGATCGCCGACGAGGGGGTGAGGGGCTTGGTGGTGAAGCTCGCTCGCAAGCTAGCGCTGATCAAGCACGAGGGGGAGCGCATCGTGTGCGGCGGCGGCGCGCGGCTACCTTCGGTCGCCGCGCGTGCGGCCCAGGCTGGGTTGTCTGGGATCGAGTTCGGCGTGAACATTCCCGGCACGGTCGGCGGCGCGGTGAGGATGAACGCAAACGCCTACGGCGGTGAGCTCGCGCGGGCGCTGGAGTGGGTGGAGGTCGTGACGGCCGACGCAGTGGAGCGCCGAACGCCGGAGGAGCTCGGATTCGAGTATCGCCGCTCCAACCTGGCCGCGGGAGAGATCGTGGCGCGCGCCTCGTTCGTGCTCGAGCCAGCTAGGACGGAGGCGGTCAAGGCCACGCTCGCGGAGATGCGCACCCGTCGCCATGAGGCTCAGCCGCAGGGGATCAAGACGTTCGGCTCGACCTTCAAGAACCCCGAGGATTCCCGCGCGGAAGGTCGCAGCGCCGGCCTGCTGCTGGCCGATGCCGGCTGTAACGGTCTCCAGGTAGGCGGTGCACGCTTCGCTGAGAAGCACGCGAACTTCATCGAGAACACCGGTTCGGCGAGCACTGCGGACGTGATCGCGGTGATGGCTGAGGGCCGCCGCCGCGTGCAGGAGCGCTTCGGCGTGGAGCTGGAGCCGGAGGTGCAGACGCTGGGTCCGGTCCGGTTTCCGTGGTTGTAGGGGTTCGCCTGGCGAAGTCGAAAACCCTGTGCATGGATCGCTCCTTCGTCGCCCGACCCCCGATTGGTCGTCTTGGTCGCCCACCTGCCTCGTCCGCGCCACGCCGTGCTGGCAGATTCTCGACCGGTCGTGGGCGAGCCTGGCCGGCGGATAGACATCCGCGACGATGGTGGCCGTTCTCTGTCGCCGGCGGGCTGGCGCGCGCCTGCATCGCGTTCGCCTGGCGGCGCAGGCGCCTGCGGATTACGCTGCTGAGCGTCCTGGCGGCGCTGCCACTGCTCGCGGGCGGCTGGCTGTGGCTGCGGGACTCCTCGTTGGTGTCGGTGCAGCACGTGCAGGTCAGTGGCGTACATGGCCCCGATGCCCGGGCGATCGAAGCGGCCCTCCTCGGGGCGGCCCGGCACATGAGCACGCTTGATGTGCGACCGGGCGCGCTGCGCGCCGCGGTGGCGCCGTTCCGTGTCGTGCGCGAAGTGCTGATGAGTCCAAGCTTTCCCCACAGCCTGCGAATCCGCGTGATCGAGCAGCTGCCGGTCGCCGCCCTCACGGTCGGAGGGGAGCGGACCGCGGTGGCGGCTGACGGAGTGGTGCTCGGCCCCGCGCTGCTCTCCAGCTCGCTGGCGGTGGTGAGCGACAGTGCGTTCGCATCTCCAGTAGGGCAGCGCGTGCGTGGTGCGTCTCTGCTCGCGGATCTGACCGTACTGGGCGCCGCTCCCGCGCCGCTGGCGAGGGTGGTCGCGCACGTATACACCGGGCCGGAGGGACTCACGGTGGCGATGCGCAACGGCCTGCTCGCCTACTTCGGCGACGCGACGCTGCCCCACGCGAAGTGGCTCTCGCTCGCACGAGTGCTCGCCGACCCGAGCTCCGCGGGCGCCGCCTACGTGGACGTGCGCCTACCCGAACGCCCAGCCGCAGGCTTCGCCGGCGCGGGCGCACCGGAAGCGGGCGCCACCGGCGCCGAACCGGGGAGCGTGTCCGATCCCACCACTGCGGCTGAGCTCGCGGCCGGCCTCACGGCCACCCTCGGCGGCGGGTCCTCAACAGGGTCCTCAACAGGGTCTTCCACAGGGTCTTCCACAGGGTCCTCCATCGGCCACGAAGAAGTCTCGACCAGCGCCACTCAGACGGGAACGACACCGACCGTCACGACGGGAGAAACGTCGACCGCCCCGGTGGAAACGACGTCGACCGCGCCTGCGGAAGCGCCCGCCGCGACCTCCGCGCCCGGCGGCTGACTGATACTTATTCTTGACCTGAGGTTGAGGGTATCGAAACGGCAATCCTCAGGCGGTGGTCGAGAGTTCGGCGATCTGCAACGATTGTTGCAAGATTGGGTGTTGTCGTTGACAGGGCGAAGTTCCCTGCATAACGTGCCCATCTCGGTGGTTCGGCAACCTGTATGCTGCGAACCCTAAATCCTTACTGAAGGCTTCGGACGGAACCATCATGGAGAGTAGCGGCAGCTATCTGGCGGTTATCAAGGTTGTAGGGGTAGGCGGTGGCGGCACCAACGCCGTCAGCCGCATGATCGACGCGGGTCTGCGCGGCGTGGAGTTCATCGCCGCCAACACCGACGCCCAGGCGCTCGCGATGTGCGACGCCGACACAAAGCTGAACATCGGCCACGAGTCCACCAAGGGCCTCGGCGCGGGCGCCGACCCCGACGTCGGCCTGGCCGCTGCCTCGGAGTCGCGCGACGACATCAAGGAGGCGCTGAAGGGCGCCGACATGGTGTTCGTCACAGCCGGCGAGGGCGGCGGCACCGGCACCGGCGCCGCGCCCGTGATCGCCGAGATCGCCAAGAACGAGATCAACGCGCTGACCGTCGGCGTGGTGACGCGCCCGTTCGACTTCGAGGGCTCCCAGCGGGCGCGGCAAGCGACCGAAGGCATCGAGCGACTGCGCGAGGTCGTCGACACGCTCATCGTCATCCCCAACGAGAAGCTGCTGGCGGTCGTCGAGCGCCGCACGTCCATGCTCGACGCGTTCAAGGA
This sequence comes from uncultured Solirubrobacterales bacterium, assembly GCA_963813805.1. Lineage (GTDB taxonomy): Bacteria > Actinomycetota > Thermoleophilia > Solirubrobacterales > Solirubrobacteraceae > Palsa-744. The sequence continues at coordinate 755,215 of CAWEZZ010000005.1, read as the reverse complement.
GGCCGACAACGTGCTGCGTCAGGGCGTGCAGGGCATCACCGACCTGATCACCATCCCCGGGCTCATCAACCTCGACTTCGCCGACGTGCGCACGATCATGCAAGACGCCGGCTCGGCTCTCATGGGAATCGGCACCGCCGGTGGTGAGAGCCGCTCCGCTGATGCCGCCAAAGCCGCGATCTCCTCGCCACTGCTCGAAGAGTCCGTCGATGGCGCCACGGGCATCCTGCTGAACATCACCGGCGGCAAGGATCTCGGTCTGTTCGAGGTCAACGACGCCGCGGAGATCATCCAGAACGCAGCCGACCCGAACGCCAACATCATCTTCGGTGCGGTCATCGACGAGAGCATGGGCGAGGATGTCCGCGTCACCGTGATCGGCACCGGCTTTGACCATCGGCCAGGCCGCTCGGCCCGCCGCGACAGCCGCGCCCGCGGCCGCGACCGAGGCCCCCGCATAGACGACCGCCAGCGCTCGTCGTTGGAGATCTCAGACGACGACATCGACGTCCCGCCGTTCCTGCGTTAGCCTGGCGCGGGTGGCGACCCCGATCCCGCAAACGCTCAACCGCACCGCCCTATTCGACCGCCACGAGGCCGCCGGGGCGAAGCTCGTGGAGTTCGCCGGCTGGGAGATGCCGGTCCAGTACCAGACCGGGGTGCGCGCCGAGCACATGGCGGTGCGCGAGGCGTGCGGGATCTTCGACGTCTCGCACATGGGCGAGATCGAGACCAGTGGACCCCAGGCGCTTGAGCTGTTGCAGCACCTGCTCTCCAACGACCTGGCGGCGGTTCAGCTCGGTGGGGCCCAGTACAGCGTGCTGTGCCTGAAGGATGGGGGTGTGCTCGACGATCTCTTCACCTATCGCCTGGCCGCCGAGCGCTACCTGACGGTCACGAACGCCGCCAACCATGCGCAGGACCTGGAGTGGTGGCGTGCGCACGCCGGCGACTTCCCCGACGCGCTGGTGACGGACCGGATCGACGACTACGCGATGCTCGCCGTGCAGGGTCCACGTGCACGGGAGATCGTCCAGGCGATCTCAGACGCTCCGCTGCCGGCACGGATGACGGCTGCGGCCCAGCGGCTAGCCGGCGCCGAGGTGCTTGTGTGCGGCACCGGCTACACCGGTGAGGACGGAGTGGAGCTGCTCATCACACCCACGGACGCCCCTGCGCTGTGGGATGAGATCGTGCGCCGCGGTGCCGTGCCCGCGGGCCTCGCCGCGCGCGACACGCTGCGACTGGAGGCCTGTTTTCACCTCTACGGCAACGATCTCTCGGTGGGACGCGGGCCGATCGAAGCCGGGCTTGGCTGGTGCTGTAAGGAGGACACCGGCTTCATCGGCTCAGACGCCGTGCGCACGGTACGCGAGACCGGACCCAAGGAGAAGCTCGTGGCGTTCGTCATCGACGGCCCGGGGATCGCCCGTAGGGGCAACCCGATCGTGGGCGGGGGAGAGGTGACGAGTGGGACGCTCTCCCCCTGCCTGGGAATCGGCATCGGCATGGCCTACGTCCCCGCCGAGCGCGCGGCCGTCGGCACGCGCCTCCTCCTCGACGTTCGTGGCAAGATCCGCCCCGCCGTGGTCAAGCAAAAGCCGCTCTACCGAAAGGCCTCGTGAATGGCTGAGGCCTCCTACCCCGAGGATCTGCTCTACCACGCCGAGCACGACTGGGCCCGCGTCGATCCCGCCAACCCGGACAGCGCCACGCTCGGCATCACCTGGTACGCGCAGGACGCGCTCGGGGAGGTCGTGTTCTTCGACCCGCCCCCGCTGGGCACCGCCCTGACCCAGGACGAACCCTACGCTGAGGTCGAGTCGGTGAAGGCGGTCTCCGACGTCGTAGCTCCGCTGTCGGGGGAGATCGTCGAGGTCAACGAGGCCTTGGCGGAGGATCCCAAGGCGATCAACGACGACCCTTACGGCGAGGGCTGGCTGGTAAAGATCCGACTGGCCGACCCCTCTGAGCGCGACGCGCTGATGGACGCCGGCGCTTATATCGCTACCTTGGGCGGCTAGGCTCAAGGCTTGACTGGCTACACCTCGACCACCCTGCAGGATCTCCACGCGACGCCTGCTGCGATCCTGACGGCAAGCACTTGAGCCGCTACACGTCAATCACCCCGCGGGATCTCGAGCAGATGCTCGCGGCGATCGGCGTCGGCTCCGTAGAGGAGCTGTTCGACCGCCAGATCCCTGAGGCGGTACGGCTGCGCCGCGCGCTGGATCTGCCCGCCGGCATGCCCGAGCAGGACGTCTACGAGCACCTGCGCGCGCTGGCCGCCCGCAACACGAGCGCCGAGGACGAGCTGAGCTTCCTGGGCGCCGGGATGTACGACCATTACGTGCCCGCGCTGATCGACATGCTGATGGAGCGTTCGGAGTTCCTGACTCCCTACACCCCGTATCAGCCGGAGATCTCCCAGGGTGGGCTGCAGGTGATGTTCGAGTACCAGACCGCGATCTGTGAGCTGACCGCGCTGCCCGTCTCCAACGCCTCCGTCTACGAGGGGCCGAGCGCGGTGGCCGCCGCTGGGTACCTGGCCAAGCTGCACAACGGCAGGCGTCGGTTCGTGGTGAGCGCCGGGCTGCACCCGCACGCGATCGAGACGCTGCGCACCAATGCGCATGGCTATGGGATGGAGGTGGTCGAAGTTCCGTTGCTGGCCGGCGCAGCCGGCGGCGTCACCGACCCTGACGCGTGGGCTCAGGCGATCGATGACGATACGAGCGCCGCGATCTTTGCCCAGCCGAACTTCTACGGGGCGGTCGAGGACGCCGAGGCGCTCAGTGCCGCCGCCAAGGCATCCGCCGTGACCGAGGCCACCGGGGCAGGCGCAAGGACCCGGGCCGGGTCCACCGAAGGGGCCCGGGCTGGGTCCACCGGAGGTGCCCGGGCTGGGTCCACCGGAGGGGCCCGGGCTGGGTCCACCGGAGGTGCCCGCTGGGTCCACCGGAGGTGCCCGGGCTGGGTCCACCGGAGGTGCCCGGGCTGGGTCCACCGGAGGTGCCCGGGCTGGGTCCACCGGAGGTGCCCCTCCCGTCGTGATCGCCCAGGTTGATCCCATCACGCTTGGGATTCTTAAGCCGCCGGGCGAGTGCGGGGTGGACGTGGCCGTCGGCGAGGGCCAGACGCTCGGCAACCGTCTGGACTTCGGCGGCCCGTCGTTCGGGTTGTTCGCCGCCCGCGAGGAGTACCTGCGGCGCATGCCCGGGCGCATCGCCGGGGAGACCCGCGACGTGGATGGGCGCAGAGGCTTTGTGCTCACCTTGCAGACCCGCGAGCAGCACATCCGCCGCGAGAAGGCGACTTCGAACATCTGCACAGCGCAGGCGTTGAACGCGCTCGCCGGCGTCGTCTACCTGGCGTGGCTGGGTCGCGGAGGGATCGTCGAGCTGGGAGAGCTGCTGCTTGCTCGCACGCACTACGCGCGCGAGACCCTCGCGGGGCTTCAGGGCGTCGAGAAGCTGCACTCCCAGCCGGTGATCCGCGAGTTCGCGCTGCGCCTCGACGGCGACGTGGCCAGGATCAGGCGCCGCTGCGCTGAGCAGGGCGTCAACCCGGGTGTGGACCTGCACGCGCTCAGCGGGCGCGAGGAGGATCGCGGTGGGCTGCTGGTGGCTATCACTGAGCGGCGCACGCGCGCCGACATCGACCGCCTCGCCGACGTGCTGGGCGCTGCGGTCCTCGCCGAGCGTGAGCGCGAGGGTCAGGCGATGAGCGTATGACCGAGACTCCGCTGCAGCGCGAATCGGTGCTCACGGTCTTCCAGAAGGGCGCGCCTGGACGGCGCGCGTTCCAGTGTCCCACTGTGGACGTTCCAGCGGTCGAGCCCGACCAACTGTTGCCCGCGCGTTTTCGCCGGACCGAGCCGCCGCGACTGCCCGAGGTGTCAGAGCCGGAGATCGTGCGTCATTACGTCGCCATCTCCAAGCGCAACTTCGACCTCGACTCCGGCTTCTACCCGCTGGGGTCGTGCACGATGAAGCACAACCCGCGGCTACACGAGCGAGTAGCGGCGCTGGCGGGCCACGCGCGGCTACACCCGTTGCAGGACCCCGAGCGCGCGCAGGGCGCGCTCGAGCTTATGTGGAACCTGCAGGGCGCGCTTGCGGAGATCTCCGGTCTGCCGCATGTTTCGTTGCAGCCCTCGGCCGGGTCTCACGGTGAGCTGGCGGGCGTGTTGTTGACGCGCGCCTACCACGAGGACCGAGGCGAGACGCGGCGCAAGGTGCTGACCCCCGACACCGCGCACGGGACGAACCCGGCGACGGTCACGATGGCGGGGCTGGAGGTCGTGAAGGTGCAGACCAACGCGGACGGCGGCGTGGATGTCGAGGACCTGCGCGCGAAGGCCGACGCAGACGTGGCCTGTCTGATGCTGACGAACCCGAACACGCTCGGCCTGTTCGACCCCAACATCTCGGAGATCGCCGAGATCGTGCACGGCGTTGGCGCGACGCTCTACTACGACGGTGCGAACCTCAACGCGGTGATGGGGGTCTCGCGGCCGGGCGACATGGGCTTTGACATCGTGCATTTCAACCTGCACAAGTCCTTCACTCAGCCCCACGGTGGTGGCGGCCCGGGGTCGGGCCCGATCGCGGTGAGCGAGCGCATCGCCCCATTCCTGCCGCTGCCCGTTGTCGTCAGGCACGATGGCACGAAGGGCGGGGACGCGAACGGCGCGGCGCCGGCGGTCGTGTTCGACCTCGACTATGGCGAGGGGCCGGCGGGATCGAAGTCGATCGGGCGGCTGCGCGGGTTTCAGGGCAACTACGGCTGCTTCGTGCGCGCGTACGCGTACATCTGCTCGCTCGGCGGGGACGGGCTGAAGGACGCTTCAGAGACTGCCGTGCTAAACGCCAACTACCTGCTCGCGCGGCTCAGAGAGCGAGGCATCGCCGAGTACCTGTCGCTCGCGTACTCCCCATCGCGGGGGGCAGGCGGTTCGCTGTGCATGCACGAGTTCGTGCTGTCTGGCGGCCCGATGAAGCGGGACTTGAAGATTAAGACGCTCGACCTCGCCAAGCGGCTGCTCGACTTCGGCTTCCATCCCCCGACGGTGTACTTCCCGCTGCTGGTGGACGAGGCGCTGATGGTCGAGCCGACCGAGACAGAGACTAAGGAGACGCTCGACGCGTTCGCTGAGGCCATCGCCGAGATCCTGCGAGAGGCCGCAGAGGACCCGGAGATCGCAAAGAACGCGCCCTACACGACCCCGGTGCGCCGCCTGGACGAGGTCGCAGCGGCTAAGAAGCCAATCATCCGACAAGCTCTATGAGCGCCTCGAGGCCCAGTCGCCAATGAGAATCTTCTCCGGGATACAGCCCACGGGGCGCAAGCACCTGGGCAACTACATCGGCGCGATCACCCAGTATGTGGCCGGCCAGGAGCGGGGCGAGGGGATCTACTGCATCGTCGATCTGCACGCGATCACGGTCGCGTATGAGCCGAAGGAGCTGCGCGCGTGCGTGTACGACACGGTGGCGATCCTGCTGGCTGCCGGCCTGGACCCCGCGCGCTGCACGCTATTCAGGCAGAGCGACGTGGGCGAGCACGCAGAGCTGACGTGGCTTTTGTCAAGCGTCACCGCATATGGCGATTTGACAAGGATGCACCAGTTCAAGGACAAGGCCGCGACGCAGCGTGAGCTGGTGTCCGCGGGCCTGTTCTTCTACCCGGTACTGCAGGCCGCGGACGTGCTGGCCTACCGCGCGAACGAGGTGCCGGTGGGTGAGGACCAGCGCCAGCACATCGAGCTGATGCGCGACGTCGCTCAACGATTCAATGCGCGCTTTGGCGACGGCGAGGAGGTGCTGGTCGTACCCGAGCACCGCATCCCGGTGCTCGGCGCGCGGATCATGGACTTGCAGGACCCAACCAAGAAGATGTCAACGACCGGAGGCAGCGAGCAGGGGACTGTGTACGTGCTGGATGAGGCGCAGGCGATCGAGAAGAAGATCAAGAGCGCGGTCACCGACTCGGGCACGGAGATCAAGCGCGCGGCAGAGAAGCCGGGCGTGTCGAACCTGATCGAGATCTTGGCAGTGGCAAGCGCACGCACGCCCGAGACGGTCGAAGAGGAGATGGCGAGCGCCCGGGGGTATGGTGACCTGAAGGCCGCGGTTGCGGCGGCCGTGGTCTCCTACCTCGCGCCCGTGCGCGAGCGCTACGAGGGACTGCGCGCTGAGGAGCCCGCGCTGGAGGAGATCCTCGCCGAAGGAGCGGCGCGCGCGCGGGCGATTGCGGCCGACACGCTTGCCGATGTGCGCGAGCGGATGGGTGTCGGCGGGCCCCGTCGGGGCCGGCCGGTACGGTGAGCGGATGAGCCCCGCTCCCGTGAGCCCAGTCCGTGAGTCCATCCCGACGAGCTCGTCTCGGTGAAGAAGACATGAGCCTTGCTTCACTGGAGCTGGACTTGGAGGTCTTCAGCGGCCCGTTCGACCTGCTGCTGACGCTGGTGCTACGCGAAGAGGTCGACCTGCTCGAGCTGCAGCTGGCGGAAGTCGTGCTCGCCTACCTGGACCATCTGGAGGCACGCGGCGAGCTGGATTTGGAGACGGCGACCGAGTTCATCGTGCTGATCGCGGCGCTGCTGGAGCTGAAGTCGAGGTTGATGCTGACTGGCGGGGAGGATGAGCTGGGAGACATCGAGCCCGAGCAGGCCGCCGAGGAGCTGCTGGCACGGATGCTGGATGCCCACCGCTACCGTGCCGCCGCGGCCTATCTGGGCGAGCTGCTGGAGGGCGAGGAGGGAGTGCGCTTTCGTGCCGCCCCGCTGCCGGCGAGCCTGCGCCGCACGATCATCCAGCCGGCGGATGGCTCACAGGACCCCGAGGTGCTCGGCGAGGCGATCGGTCGGCTGTTGAGGATGCCGCCGACGATAAGCCTGCGCCACATCGCGACGCCCCGGGTGACGGTCGCCGAGCGGTTGGCGCACCTGCGCGGACTGTTGCGACGCAGCGGGGGGTTCAGCTTCGACGAGGCGGTGCGCGACGCGGACCGGGTAACGGTCGCGATCACGCTGTTCGCGCTGCTGGAGCTGTACAAGTGCGGCGAGGCCGACTGGGAGCAGGGAGAAAGCTTCGGCGAGATCGCGGTGCACGCCCGCTCGGAGCCGGTGCCCGCCGAGAGGATGGCCGGGTGAGCAGCGACGCCGCGGAGTTGGCGCGCACGGTCGAGGCGCTCCTGTTCCTGTCCACAGACCCGCTGAGCGTTGCCGAGCTGGCCGAAGCGGCGCAGGCCGGCGAGGAGGAGACGGCGCAGGCGTTGCGGGCTCTCGGCGAGCAGTACGCTTCGGGGCGCCGCGGGATCAGACTGCGCGAGCTGGGGGGCGGGTGGACACTAGCGAGCGACCCCGCGACCGAGGACGCCGCCCGGCGGTTGTTCAGCCGTGCGCGCGTGGCCACGCTCACCCCTGCGCAGGCCGAGACGCTGGCGATCGTGGCCTACCTGCAGCCGATCTCGCGCCCAGAGATCACGCGCATCCGCGGGGTCAACGCCGACTCGGCGACAGCCACGCTGCTCGACCGCGGCCTGATCGAGGAGGAGGGCCACTCGCAGTTCGGCGCGGTGCTGTACCGCACGAGCACGCAGTTTCTGAAGCTATTCGGGCTGCGCACGCTTGATGAGCTACCCGATGTCGCCCGCTGGGACCCGACCCCGGAGGAGCAGGCCGAGCTGCGCGAACGGTTGCTGCGCGCAGGCGAGGCCCGGGCAGGGGACGGTCCCTAGGACGCCGCTGAGCGGCGCGAGGTGGCGTCGGACTTCTGCACAGTGCGACGCGCCGCGAGCTGGCCGCAGGCTGCGTCGATGTCGCGTCCGCGGGTGAGGCGGACGGTGGCGGGGATCCCGTGCGCTTCAAGAGCGGTGCGGAACGCCGCGATCGACTCGCGGGAGGACCCGCGGTAGGAGGAGTCGGTCGGGTTGTAGGGGATCAGGTTGACTTTGAACATCTTTGGCTCGCCCTCGCGTGTGGGTGCCAGCGCACGGGCCAGTGCCAGCGCCTGCTCGTAGCGGTCGTTGACGCCGGCGAGCATCACGTACTCGACGAACACCCGCCGGCGCTTGCGCGCGTAGAACGCACGACAAGCCTCAACCACCTCAGCAAGTGGGTAACGCTCGTTAACCGGCATCAGCTCCGAGCGCAACGCGTCGTCGGCTGCGTGCAGTGAGAGGGCGAGGCGCAGCGGCATATCTTGCTCTGAGAGTCGTTCGATCCCGGGGATCCAGCCGACGGTAGAGATCGTCGTGCGCCGGTGAGTGATTCCGATGTCGGGCAGGCGTTCGCAGGCGGCGAGCACCGCATCGAGGTTGAGCATCGGCTCGCCCATGCCCATGAACACGCAGTGAGTTATCGGCGCCCGGGGGGCGCCGTTTGAGGTCGACGAGCGGGACGGGATGTCCCGCCGAGCTGAACTTTCGATTTTCCTGAAGTGCAAAGCCTGATCGACGATCTCCGAGGCGGTGAGATTGCGTCCGAACTTCATGCTGCCGGTCGCGCAGAACGTGCATGTCAGCGGGCAGCCGGACTGGGAGGAGACGCAGATCGAGCGCCGCCCGTCGCGGTAGCGCATCAGCACCGCCTCGAGCGGGCGTCCATCGACGGTCGCAAACAGCGCCTTGACGGTGCCGTCGTTCGCGTGGGCCTCGCTCTGCAGGGCGAGGCTTGAGAAGGGCAGCTCCCGTGACAGTGCGTCGCGCAGGGGAGCGGGGAGGTTGGTCATCTCCTCGTAGCCGTTTGCGCCCTTGGCAGCCCATGCCCATATCTGGCGGGCGCGAAAGCGCGGCTCGCCCCGGGCGGCGAGGGTCTGGTGCAGGAGCTGGAGGTCCATGCTGCCTATGGTTGCAGCAGATGCGCCTAGCCAAGTACCTCGCCCACGCTGGTGTCGCCTCCAGGCGCTCGGCCGAGACGCTGATCGCGGAAGGGCGCGTGAGCGTTGCGGAGGAGGTCGTGACCGATCCGGCCCGCGACGTGGGCGAGGACAGCCGTGTGGCGGTGGATGGTCGCGTGTTGGAAGGGCCCGAGCCGAGAGTGGTCTATGCGGTGAATAAGCCGGTGGGCGTGGTGTCCACCGCGAGCGACACCCACGGCCGCCGGACGGTGGTGGAGCTGGTGGACGCTGGGGGCCTGCGCCTGTATCCGGTGGGGCGCTTGGACGCCGATTCGAGCGGGCTGATCCTGCTGACGAACGACGGCGAGCTCGCCAACCGGCTGACCCACCCGCGCTTCGGGGTGTCTAAGACATACCTGGCACGGGTCGGCGGCGGGCCGGTGGGGGAGGGCATCTTGGACGCGCTGCGAGGCGGGGTGGAGCTGGACGACGGGCCGACCGCACCCGCGCGCGTGCGCCGCGTGAAGAAGGACGTGATCGAGATCATGATTTACGAGGGTCGCAATCGTCAGGTGCGGCGCATGTGCGAGGCGGTCGGCCATCCCGTGCTTGCGCTCGAGCGCGTCGCGTTCGGCCCGTTGCGCCTGGATGGCCTCGCGGCCGGTGCGCACCGCCGCCTGAGCGAGCGGGAGATCGAAGGTCTGCGCGCGCTGTGACGTAATTGTGACAAGTAGGTAGCGGGAAGATAAAGCCGGCCTGATGTAGTACGTCCAAAATAGACTGCGTATAGCTATGGTTATACGCAGTCTGAAAAGTATATGTACGTCTGCGCGCGCTCTGGCACAATCGCCGCCATGACGCAGCCCGCCATGACGCAGCCCGCCATGCCACAGCAACGCCTCTTCGCCCTGCGCGGCGCGATCAGCGTCCAGCGCAACGACGCCCAGGACATCCTGGACGCTACGACCGAGCTGATGAAGGCGATCGTGAAGCGCAACGCGCTTGCGCCCGAGAACGTCGTGAGCTGCATATTCACCGCGACGAACGACCTCAACGCCGAGTTCCCTGCGGTGGCGGCGCGTGCGCTGGGCTTCGACCGGGTGCCACTGCTGTGCGCCCGGGAGATCCCTGTGCCACGGTCGATGCCGCACGTAATCAGAGTGCTGATTCACTACTACGCCGAGGAGGAGCACTCCTCGCCGCACGTCTATCTCGGCGACGCCGCCGCGCTGCGTGACGACCTAGCTCGAGTCGGCACAATAGGCGGGTGGCTATCGAGTTCTCAGCGCGCATCCGCCGCATCCCCGTCTACCCAGCGGCGGGCGGCTATGCGCAGGACGCACCAATGGTCGGCTGGCGAGCAACGAGTCGCCCTACCCGCCGCTGCCCGCGGTGCGCGAGGCGATCCAGCGCGCCTCCGAGACGCTCAACCGCTATCCCGACCCGTCCAACACACTCCTGCGCGAACGTATCTCTGAGCGCTATGAAGTGCCTTCATCGCGGATCGCGATCGGGAACGGCTCGTGCGACATCCTGCTCGCGGCGGGCAATGCGCTGCTGGAGCCGGGGGCGGAGCTCGTGTACGCGTGGCCGTCCTTCTCGGTCTATCCGCACCTCGCCGCCGACTCCGGCGCGCGCGCCGTGACCGTGCCGCTCGACGGTTCTGAGCGCCACGACCTGGAGGCGATGCTGCGCGAGATCACCGTCGCTACCCGCCTGGTCATCGTGTGCAACCCGAACAACCCCACGAGCACAGCGTTGCCGCTGGCGGACATCGAACGCTTCCTCGATGAAGTACCGCCTCACGTGTGCGTGATCGTCGATGAGGCCTACTGCGAGTTCAACCTGCTCGATGATCCCGACGCCTCGATCGAGCTGCTCGAGCGCCACCCGAACCTCGTGCTGTTGCGCACCTTCTCCAAGGTCCATGGTCTCTGCGGACTGCGCGTCGGCTTCGCGCTGTGCGGCTCGGACGCCCTCCCGCGGGCGCTGGACCAGGTCCGCCAGCCGTTCTTCTGTAACGCGCTCGCCCAGGCAGCCGCCATCGAGGCGCTCGCCCACCAGGACGCCGTCATCGATCGCGTGACGCGCACGATCGCCGAGCGCATCTCAGTCGACGAGCGGCTGCGCGCGCTGGGCCTTCAGCCCGCGGACTCGCAGGCCAACTTCTGCTGGTTCGGACTCGGCGCTTCCCGCGACGAGTCCGAAGTCATGCGCGGCCTCCTTCAGCGTGGCGTGCTCGTGCGCGGCGGCAGCGCCCTCGGCAGCGACACCCCCGCGCTGCGCGTCACCTACGGGACTCCCGAGGAGAACGAACATTTCCTCCAGGCACTCGCCGAGGTGCTCTCGCCGGCTTGACCCAGTGTGGCGTAACCGCGAATGTGACCGGTTCCACGAGCTCCAATTCGGATCACGACGCCAAATTGTCTCCCACTCCTCGACCACTCCTCGATTGTCTGCTACAACCCTCTTCAGACGACCATGATCACCCTGGCTCACACATCCGCCTGGACCACCTGGTCGTCCTACGCCTACGCCTGGCGATTTATCTAGGCGCTTCGGCCTAGATCCGTCCGTGAGCGGGTCTTAGCGGCCGCACCGGGTCTCTCAGACCGAGCGCCATCTTCCGGCGTGCATAACGCTCGTCTCATGGCCGCAGCACCCAACTAACATTTCCAGGCGCAGTAGTGAAAGGATGAGTCGATGATGATCGTGATGAAGGAAACCGCGACCGACGAGGAGGTCGACGCGGTAATAGCCAAGATCGAGCGCGCCGGCGCGCTCGCCCATCGCAGCCGGGGCGCACGCGTGACCGTGATCGGGGCGATCGGCGACGTCGAGCAGGACGCGAGCGTCGAGAGCCTCGGACTGGAGGGCCAGCCGGGGGTGGACCGGGTCGTGCCGATCCTCAAGCCGTACAAGCTCGCCTCGGCGCAGATCACCCACGGCGAGCGAACCGTGCTCGACATCGACGGGCGCAAGGTCGGGGGCGAGAACTTCGCGCTGATCGCCGGGCCGTGTACGGTGGAATCGCGCGAGCAGACGCTGCAGACCGCCCGCATCGTGCGCGACGCCGGCGCGACGCTGTTCCGCGGCGGAGCCTACAAGCCGCGCACGTCCCCCTACGCGTTCCAGGGCCTCGGCCAGGAGGGTCTGAGGTTGCTGGCCGAGGCGAAGGCCGAGACGGGTCTGCCGATCGTCACCGAGCTGATGGATATCCGCGATCTCGATGCCGTGCTGGAGGTTGCCGACGTGATCCAGATCGGCGCGCGCAACATGCAGAACTACCCGCTGCTCGCCGAGATCGGCCGTTCGGGCCGTCCCGCGCTGCTCAAGCGCGGCCTGTCCGCGCCGCTGGACGAGTTGCTGATGGCGGCTGAGTACATCCTCAAGGAAGGCAATCCGAGCGTGATGCTGTGCGAGCGGGGGATCCGCACGTTCGAGACCGACCATCGCCGCGTGACACTCGACCTGATGGCGGTGCCGATCCTCAAGGAGCTCTCGCACCTGCCGGTCATCGTCGACCCCAGCCACGCCGCCGGTCGGCGCGAGCTGGTGCTGCCACTGTCGCTTGCCGCCGCCGCGGCGGGCGCGGACGGGATCATCGTCGAGACGCACCCCAACCCCGAGGAGGCCATCTGCGACGGGCCGCAGGCGCTGCGCGCGGACGGGTTCGCGGAGTACGTGGCCGCGGTGGAGCGCGTCGCGGCGCTCGCGGGTAAGGCGCTCAGCGCTGCAGTCTGATGGGGCGCCGATCGTCCGTCCTGGGGCCGACTCTTTGAGGGTCGCAATTCTCGGTGTGGGCTTGATCGGCGGCTCGATCGGCCTGGCGGCACGCGGGCGGGCGGACGCCGAGGTGTGCGGGTATGACCCCGACGAGCGCGTTCGCGCCCTCGCTCTCGAGCTGGGCGCGATCGACGTGCAGGCGCTGGATATTCCCAGCGCGGTGGCGGGCGCTGAGGTCGTGTTTGTGGCTGCGCCGGTGGGGGTGCTTGCGGCGAGCGTGCGCGCGGCCCTCGACAGCGCTGGCCCGGACTGTGTCGTCAGCGACGTGGGCTCGACCAAGCGTGTGGTCGCGGACGCGGGCGCGGACGAGCGCTTCGTCGGCGGCCACCCTCTCGCCGGGGCGGAGACCGCCGGCGTGGAGCATGCGCGCGAGGACCTCTTCGACGGAGCCACCTGGTACCTCACGCCCGCCCAGGGGAGCACGGCGGGGGTCCTGTATGAGCGCCTGCACAGGCTGCTGTTCAGCTTCGGGGCCCAGCCTACGGCGATCGACTCAGAGACCCACGACCGGCTGATGGCATGCGTCTCGCACCTGCCGCACGTGCTCGCCAACCTGCTCGTCGCCCAGGCGGGCAGCCTGCTCGGGAGCGAGGGATCCCAGCGCCTGCCGGCGGTCGGGCCGAGCTTCCGCGACGCAACGCGGGTGGCGGGCGCCAACAGCGCGATCTGGACCGACATTTACATGTCCAACAGTGACGCGCTGATCGCCGGCATCGACGAGTTCGCTGTGCGCCTGGGGGAGGTGCGCGCGTGGCTCGCGGCCGGCGAGGCGAGCTCCGTGACTGCCTGGAACGATCGCGCGCGCTTGGACCGCGACGCGTTGCTGGGCGCGGGGCTCGTCGGCGGGGTGGGCGGGCAATCGATCCATGAGCTGCGCGCGTCGGTCCCGAACCGGCCGGGGGTGATCGCCGAGATCGCGCTTGCGCTCGGGCGCGCCGGCGTGAACATCGCCGACATGGCCCTGTCTCCCTCCGAGGACAACCGCCAGGGGGTCGTCGCGCTGTGGATCGGCGGCGAGGACCACGCCGCGCGCGCCATGGAGCTGATCGCCGAGCTCGGCTTCCCGGTGGCGCAGGCGTGAGGGACCGGGAATGAACATGCGCTTCGAGCCGGCCCGCGGGCTCTCCGGCGAACTGCGGGCGCCGGCTGACAAGTCGATCTCTCACCGCGCCGCGCTACTCGGAGCGATGGCATCAGAGCCGGTGCGGATCGAGAACTATCTGCACGCAGCGGACACCACCGCAACGCTCCAAGCCGTGCGCGCGCTCGGCGCGCTGGTCGAGGTGCGCAGCGATGAGGTGGTGGTGCGTGGCACCGGCTTACGCGAGGCGCGGGAGCCGGACGGCCCGATCGACGTGGGCAACGCCGGTACGCTGCTGCGTCTGCTGCCGGGCTGGCTGGCGGCCCAGGAGGGGCGCTCGTTCACGCTCGACGGCGACGATTCGATCCGCCGTCGCCCGGTCGACAGGGTCGTCGAGCCGCTGCGGCTTATGGGCGCCGAGCTGGAGGCCACGAACGGACGTTTCCCGCCGCTTGCGGTGCGCGGCGCGCGGCTGCGTGCAATCTCCTACGAGCTGGAGGTGGCGAGCGCCCAGGTCAAGTCGTGCGTGCTGTTGGCGGCGCTCGCCGCGGACGGCGCCACAACCGTGGGCGAGCCGGCGCGCAGCCGCGACCACACCGAGCGGATGCTCCTAGGCGCCGGGGTGAACGTCCACAGAAACGGCCGCCACGTCACGGTCGTCAACGCCGATGAGCTCGTGCTCGACAGCCTGCGGATCCCCGGCGACGCGAGCTCCGCGGCGTTCCTCCTCGCGGCCGGAGTGCTCGTGCCGAACTCGCGTCTTTTGATCGGGGATGTGGGAGCGAACTGGACGCGCACCGGCTTCATGCGCATCGTGCGCCGCATGCGGGGCATCGTGCTCGGCGACCTTGAGGATGAGTCGGGGGAGCTGTCGGCGTATGAGCCGGTCAGTGACCTGGATGTCGCCCACGGAGCGCTCGAGGGCACGACGGTCGAGCCCGAGGAAGTACCCCTGGCGATCGACGAGCTGCCGCTCGTGGCCTTGCTCGGCTGCTTCGCCGAGGGCGAGACGGTCGTGCGCGGCGCACAGGAGCTGCGCGTGAAGGAGTCCGACCGCATCGCCGGCGTGGTCGAGGGCCTGCGTGGCCTGGGCGCTGACATCGAGGCGACCGAGGACGGCTTCGCGGTGCGCGGCGCTGGCGGGTTGCGGGGCGGAACGATCGAGGCCCGCGGCGACCATCGCCTCGCGATGATGGGCGCGGTCGCGGGCCTCGCCTCGCGCGAAGGCGTCGAGGTCATCGGGATGCAGGCCGCGGCGGTGTCCTATCCAGGGTTCGTGGAGGATCTGGCGGGGCTGTGCTCGTAGCGATCGACGGCCCAGCGGGCGCCGGCAAGTCCACTGTCGCCCGTGCGGTGGCGCGCGAGCTGGGTTTCACCTACCTGGACAGCGGCGCGATGTACCGCTGCGTGGCGCTGCTGTCGCTCACCTCGCCGCGGGAGGAGCCGGCGGTGTTGGCCCGTGCGGCACGGATCGAGCTGGGGTCCGGCCTGCCAGCTTCCTCCGGGCGCCCTGAGGTGGGAGATGGCGCGATGCGAACAGACGGACGGATCATGCTCGAGGTCAGGATCATGCTCGAAGACCGTGAGGTGACCGAGGAGATCCGCACGCCCGAGGTCTCCGAGGCGGCCTCGCGTGTGGCGGCCGACCCGGGCGTGCGCGAGGCGATGGTGGCAAAGCAGCGCGAGCTGATCGCCGGCGGCGACTGGGTCGCCGAGGGCCGCGACATCGGCACGGTCGTCGCGCCGGACGCCGAGCTGAAGATCTTTCTCACCGCGACCCCCGAGGAGCGCGCGCGCAGGCGTGCCGCGGAGCTGGGCGCCGATCGGGCCACCGTGCAAGCGGAGCAGACGATCCGCGACGAGCGCGACTCAACGCGCGAGCACAGCCCGCTGAAGCCCGCCCCGGGCGCTGTGACGCTCGACACGAGTGGGCTGAGTGTCGAGGAGGTGGTCGAGCGCATCGTCGCGCTCGCACGGGCCGTCTCGACACGAGTGGGCTGAGTGTTGAGGAGGTGGTCGAGCGCATCGTCGCGCTCGCACGGACCGTCTCGAACTTTGTTGTTCAAAAAAAAGACTCTGTATAACTATCGTTATACACAGGTTGAAAAGAGGAACGGAGCCTCCACACCCATTCGGACGGGAGTGGGCCCGTGCCGACGTCATACTGGCTCCATCATGCCGAAGGTAGCCGTTGTCGGATATCCAAACGTGGGCAAGTCCTCGCTGATCAATCGCCTGACGGGCACGCGCGAGGCAGTCGTGCACGAGCGTGCCGGGGTGACGCGCGACCGCAAGGAGCTCGACTGCGAGTGGAACGGGCGGAAGTTCAAGCTGATCGACACGGGTGGCGTGGACTTCGAGGACGAGAACCCG
This sequence comes from uncultured Solirubrobacterales bacterium, assembly GCA_963813805.1. Taxonomy (GTDB): domain Bacteria; phylum Actinomycetota; class Thermoleophilia; order Solirubrobacterales; family Solirubrobacteraceae; genus Palsa-744. The sequence goes on along the minus strand of CAWEZZ010000005.1, from coordinate 739,132 downwards.
CTCGCGGGGTCGATCCGCGACCAGGCGAAAGCGGGTCTGGCGGATGCAGAGGTGGCGGTGCTGGTCGTCGATGCGCGCGCCGGGGTACGGCCGGGCGACGAGGAGATGGCCGACCTGTTGCGCCGCTCGTCGCTACCGGTGGTCTTGGCGGCGAACAAGTGCGACGGCGTCGCGGACATACCGCAGGCGGCGGAGTTTCACCGCCTCGGCCTGGGCGAGCCGCTGGCCGTATCCGCGGCGCAGGGTCTCGGCTCGGGCGACCTGCTCGACCGGATCGTCGAGCTGCTGAACGATCTCCGATTGGTGGCAGGAGATGACGAGTCTGATCGGGACACAGTTCGCCTCGCGGTGATCGGCCGGCCGAACGTCGGCAAGTCCTCGCTCGTCAATCGCTTCCTGGGCGAGGAGCGGGTGATCGTCTCAGAGGAGGCGCACACCACGCGCGACGCGATCGACATGCCGCTGCTGGTGGGCGATCGCAAGCTGATCCTCGTCGACACCGCCGGCATGCGCCGTCAGTCGAAGGTCTCAGACTCGGTCGAGTACTACACCGCGCTGCGCTCTCAGCGCGCCGCCGAGCGCGCCGACGTTGCGCTCGTCGTCTGTGATGCGGCCGACGGCGTCACCTCTCAAGACCTGCGCATCGCCGAGCTGGCGATGAAGGCTAGTTGCGCCACGGCAATCGTGCTGAACAAGTGGGACGTGCACGAGGGCTCTGAAGACGATCTCGAGCATGAGCGTGCGCGTGTGGCGGAGAAGCTGCGCTTGCGCCCGCGCGTGCTGACCGCCAGCGCGAAGACCGGTCGTCACGTCTCGCGCCTCTTGACCGAGGCGATTGCGCTCGGCGACCGCATGGCAGGGCGCGTACCGACGCCCGAGCTGAACCGCTTCCTGGCGGAGGCCGTGCAGGCGCGCCAGCCGCCGGTCGGCACGCGCCGGGGCTCAGGCCAGCACCGCCTGAAGCTGATCTACATGGCCCAGATCGGCGAGCGGCCCCCGCGGTTTGCGATCCAGGTCAATTCTCGCACGCGCGTGACTCGCGACTACGCCTACTTCCTGGAGAACCGCCTGCGCGCCCGCTACGGGATGGACGGCGTGCCGCTCATAATCGATTTCGTGCAGCGCGGCCAGCGCGGGCGCGAGGTTCCGGCGGGCGAAGGCGCCGTCAGACGGGCGCCGCGTGCGAGCGCACGCTGAAGCGCCGCACGTTGAAGCGCCGGGCGGTGAAGCGCCGGGCGGTGACGGTGAGTTACATACAAAACAAACCGCGTATAACCATAGTTACACTGACTTTTATTTTACATGCGCCGTTTCATGCCTTCATCTTCATGTAACGATTGATCCAATCGGCACGGCGGCTTCATTCCCTTATTCTTCCTCGACTTTCGCCGTCTACCCACTGGAGCGATTCCCCAACCCATGAGCCAGCATGCAGACAACGAGTACCTGTTCACGTCCGAGTCCGTGACGGAGGGACACCCGGACAAGATCGCCGATCAGATCTCCGACGGCGTGCTCGACGCCGTCCTGAAGGATGATCCATACGGCCGCGTGGCGTGCGAGACGCTGGTGAACACTGGTCTGATCGTGGTGTCCGGCGAGATATCGACCGACACCTACGTGGACATCCAGCACGTCGCGCGCGAGACGGTGCGCAGGATCGGCTACGACAACGCGGCGTACGGCTTCGACTGCGACACGTGCGCGGTGATAAACGCGATCGACAAACAGTCCCCGGACATCGCCCAGGGCGTCGACGCGGCGTACGAGACGCGCCATGACCCGGCCGACGAAGACGAGCTGGACGTCGCCGGAGCGGGCGATCAGGGAATGATGTTCGGCTACGCCTCGAACGAGACCGAGGAGCTGATGCCGCTGCCGATCTCGCTCGCGCACAAGCTCGCCAAGCGTCTCTCGGAGGTCCGCAAAGGCGAGGTCATCCCCTACCTGCGTCCCGACGGCAAGACCCAGGTGACGGTCCGCTACGTGGACGGTCGGCCGGTCGAGATCGAGAAGATTCTGATCTCCACCCAGCACGCCGACGGCATCGACACCGAGACGCTGATCAAGCCGGACCTACTGGAGCACGTGCTGCGGCCGGTGCTGCCCGCTGAGCTGTACGACGAAAAGAAGCTGGTAAAGAACTTCCTCGTCAACCCCACCGGGCGCTTCGTGATCGGGGGGCCGATGGGCGACTGCGGGCTGACCGGGCGGAAGATCATCGTCGACACCTACGGCGGCATGGCCCGTCACGGCGGCGGGGCGTTCTCGGGCAAGGATCCTTCGAAGGTCGATCGCTCGGCCGCCTACGCGGCGCGCTGGGTGGCCAAGAACATCGTCGCCGCCGGCCTGGCAGACCGGGCCGAGGTGCAGGTCGCCTACGCGATCGGCGTCGCGCACCCGGTGTCGGTGATGGTCGAGACGTTCGGAACCGAGAAGCTCGGCCGCGCCCAGATTGCCAGGCTCGTCGACGAGCACTTCGACCTGCGTCCTGGGGCCTTCCGTGAGGAGCTGAAACTGCACCGGCCGATCTACCAGAAGACCGCCGCCTACGGCCACTTCGGCCGCGACGACCACGACTTCACCTGGGAGAAGACCGACAAGGCTGCCGCGCTGCGCTCTGCCGCCGGTCTCTGACCTAACGTCAGGGCGATGTCCACAATCGCCCAGGTAGAGCCCATGACGACGGCCCGCGCGCTGCGCGGGCCGTTCGATTACCGACTGCCCGAGGAGCTGCGCGGCGGCGTGGTGGAGGTCGGCTCGATGCTGGTCGTGCCCTTCGGCCGCCGCGAGGTGCTGGGCGTAGTCGTCGGACTCACCGACTCAAGCGAGGTCTCCGAGGAGAAACTGCTCGCCCCGCTGCGTGCCCTGGAGCTCGGCGTGCCCGTCGATCTGGTGATCCTCGCCGAGTGGATCGCCGCGGAGTACTGCTCGACGATCGCCCGCGCGCTCACGCTCGTGCTGCCCCCGGGGGCCACGCGCCGTCTGAGCGGACGCAAGCGCCGCGCGGTGACCCGCTCGCCCCACCTGCCCGTCGGTACGCGCCGCCCCGAGCCGCCCACGCTGACCGCCGACCAGCGTGAGGTTTTACAGTCGCTCACTGGAGCGCTCATCGAGCGGCGACCGATCGGGGATGGGCCCAAGCAGCGGCTGCTGCATGGCGTCACGGGGTCCGGCAAGACAGAGATCTACCTGCGCGCGGCGGAGATCGCGCTTGGGCAGGGGCGTGGCGTGATCGTGCTCGTCCCAGAGATCGCACTGACCCCGCAGATAGTGGGACGCTTCTCAGAACGCTTCGGCGACACCGTGGCGGTGCTGCACTCACGGCTGCGTCCCAGCGAGCGCTACGCGGAGTGGCGACGGCTGCGTGCGGGCGAGGCGCGCGTGTGTGTCGGCCCGCGCTCGGCCGTGTTCGCGCCAATCGAGGATCTCGGGTTGATCGTGGTCGACGAGGAGCACGACGCCTCCTACAAGCACGAAGGCGACCCACGCTATGACGCCCGTGACGTGGCGGTGGCGCGCGCGCGGAGTGCTGACGCGCTGCTGCTCCTGGGCAGCGCCACCCCGCGGCCGGAGAGCATCCACCGCCTGCCCTCGTCGCTCCTTCCTCACCGGGTGGATGGCCGGCCGCTGCCCGACGTGCAGGTGCTGGACATGCGTGGCGAGACCCAGGGACTTCACCCGCTCACGGCGCAGGCGCTAGCGGAGGTGCGGGGCGAGCGTGGAAAGGCGATCGTGCTGCTCAACCGCCGCGGCTGGTCGAACTTCCTCTCTTGCCGCTCCTGCGGTCGCGTGTGGAGCTGTCCACACTGCGACGTGGCGCTCGTCCTGCATCGCGCCGGCGGGTACGTGGCCTGCCACCACTGCGGCCACCGCGAGCCCGTGCCGGCGCGTTGCGGCGAGTGTTCCTCGACGTCGGTGGCTCGTCACGGCGCCGGCACCGAGCGTCTGGCGCACGAGCTGGCTGGGGTTCTGGACGACGGCGGCTTCCCCGTCTTTCGCCTGGACGCCGACGTGGTCGTCGCGGCGGACGCCGCCGTCCTGCTGCGCCGCTTCGAGGCGGCCGAGTCCGGTGTGTTGATTGGTACTCAGATGGTCGCCAAGGGTCATGACTTCCCCGACGTGACGCTCGGGGTCGTGCTCGACGCCGACGCCACCCTGCGTTTCCCGGACTTTCGTGCCGAGGAGCGTACGTTCGCGCTGATCACGCAGCTCGCCGGACGCGTCGGGCGGGGCGGCGAGGGTCGTGTGCTGGTGCAGACGATCGCCCCCGAGGCACGCTCGATCGTGCATGCTGCCCGCCACGACAGCAATGGCTTCCTTACCGACGAGCTGGAGCGCCGCCAGGCGCTCTGCTACCCGCCCTTCTCCCACCTGATCAGGATCGTGTGCTCCGCCTCGGAGGCTGCGCGCGCGCAGGCGGCGGCGAGCGCGATCCGTGTCGGCCTGGAAGCCTCACCACCCGGCTCGAATACGAGCGTGCTCGGCCCGGCCGCCTTGTTTCGCCTGCGTGGCCGCGAGCGTCAGGTGCTCGTCGTAAAGACCGCCGAGCGCCGTCCGACGGTCCGTGCGGTGGGCGAGGCTGTCCGGCGCGTAGCGGCGGCGCGCGAGCACGCCGGCGTCAATTTCAGCGTGGACGTCGATCCGCAGTAGCCGGCGCGGCGCAACTGAAGTTCAAGAGGCTTCCATCAAGCCTGCGGGGCGTGCATGGAGGCTGAGGTGTGGCTTTTGGCGTGGTCCTTCTGCAGGAAGGCCTCGGCGGCGTCCACGTCCAGGGGCCGGGCGAAGAGGAAACCCTGGCCTGAGTCGCAGTGCTCGCCCTGTAGTAGAGCCAGCTCTTGTTGTTGCTCGATGCCCTCGGCGAGGGTCTCGATCGATAGCGCCTTGCCGAGTTGTACAAGCGTGTGGATGAGGGTCTCGCCCTCGGGGTTGTCCGTCAGCTGGGAGATGAACGAGCGGTCGATCTTCAGCGCGTCGACGGGGAACCGCTGCAGATGGGCGAGAGAGGAGTAGCCGGTGCCGAAGTCGTCGATCGCGAGGCGTACGCCGAGACCCTTGATTGCGGTCAACCTCCGGGCGGTCTCTTCGGCGTTGCGCATGAGCGTCGTCTCGGTGATCTCAAGCGTCAGAGCGTCCGCGTCGAGGCCGCTTTCTGAAAGGGCGTCTTTGACATCGGTCACGAGCTCGTCGGTGTCGAGCTGGCGGGCGGAGACGTTGACGGCCATGCCGATCTCATACCCGGCCTCGCGCCATGTTGCACCCTGATGGCAGGCCTCTTGCAGTACCCACTTGCCGACCTGTGTGATCAGTCCCGTCTCCTCCAGGAGAGGAATGAAGTCGTTGGGTTGGACGACGCCTCGTGTTGGGTGTTTCCAGCGGATCAGGGCCTCTACGCCGGTGGGGCTCATGTCGCGCAGGTCGAACGTGGGCTGGTAGACGAGGAAGAACTCCTCCTTTTCGACGGCTTCGCGCAGGTCCATCTCGAGCTCCATGCGGCTCTGGACGGCGTCCTGCATTGCAGACTCGAACACTATGTAGCGGTTTCTGCCGTCCCACTTGGCGCGGTACATCGCGATGTCCGCATCACGCAACAGCTCCTCAGCTGATGCTCGCTCGCCCATCGCGATTCCGATACTGGCGGTCACGGTCAGGTGAGTCTCCTGCTCGAAGGCGAGCTTGAATGGCTCCTTCAGCGCTTCCAGCAGACGCTCGGCGATCAGCTCGGGCCCGGCGGCGAGGGAGAGTTCCTCGGCGATGACGACGAACTCATCCCCGCCGAGGCGCCCCAGCGCATCGGTCTCTCGCACGACGCCCTGCAGACGTGACGTCACCGCCTTTAGAAGCTCATCGCCGACATCGTGGCCGAGCGTGTCGTTGATGCCCTTGAAGTTATCGAGATCGACAAAGAGGGCGGCTACCGGTGTCTGGTTGCGACGCGAGCGCACGAGCATCTGCTCGACGCGATCCAGAATCAACGTCCGGTTCGGTAGCCCGGTCAACGCATCGTGGGTCGCCAGGAAAGCCAGCTCCTCCTGACGACGGGCCAGCTCCTCGTCCGTGCGTTGGCGCTCAGTCTCATAGAACTCACATACCCAGATCAAAGTGATATCGAGGGTACGTTGCAACGCGGCCAGGGCTAGGGAGAGCACGTCTTTAGAGACGCTGAGCTGTGTGGCGCTGTCGCGCAGCACATCGGCTGCCGCGTCGCGCCAGCGCAGGCAGCGCTTTGTCACCTCGTTCAGCGGCGCGGCACGCTGGGCGGCGAGCTGGCCAAAGATGTGCCAGGTCTCCATGCCGACCTCACGAGCTGCCTCGAGGCTCTCCCCGGACATCCAGCAGGCCACGGCGGCTGTAGAGACCGTGCAGATTCGTTCGAAACTGTCATCTATAACTGCGTCGAGAAGCTTCCCGGATGCTCTGGTTCGCGAGACCGTTCCGGCGAGCACATCCTCGGTTCGCGCCTTCAGCGCCTCGCCGAGACGACGAAGTTCCTCCCCGGTCTCCTCCAATGGAAAGGCCGGTGGCGTTGGGCCCCGTATCTCGATTAACTCCCATGCTTGTGCGCTGAGTACTCATCTCAACCTCATCTCAACCTGACAAATCGGCGGCCAACACGGGTTCCATAAGCCCGTCTCTTTCGCGATAGGCACATGTGCTGGGACTCTGGCGTCGGGCTTCGCTCAGATCCTCAATATCGCCACCAGAAGTGTCTTTATATGCGCTGTGGCATAGGCGCCACAGGTGGGGCGGCATTTTTGGCCCAGTCTTGAAGGAACGTTTCAGTGGCGGCTACATCCAGGGGGCGGGCGAAGAGGAAGCCTTGTCCGCTGTCGCAGTGCTCGTCTTGCAGGAGGGACAGCTCTTGTTGTTGCTCGATCCCCTCGGCGAAGGTCTCAAGAGACAGGGCCTTGCCGAGCTGCACGAGGGTGTGGATCAGCGTCTCGCCCTCCTGGTTGTGCTTCAGCCCTGAGATGAACGAACGGTCTATCTTCAGCGCATCGACGGGAAACCGTTGCAGGTGAGCGAGTGATGAGTAGCCGGTTCCGAAGTCGTCGATCGCGATCCGCACGCCGAGCTGCTTGATCTGAGTGAGCCGGCGAGCGGTCTCCTCGGCGTTGCGCATGAGCGTGGTCTCGGTGATCTCGATCGTCAGCGCTTCAGGGTCAAGACCGCTGTGGGAGAGCGCGTCTTCGATGTCGGCGATGAGCTGGTCGGTGTCGAGCTGGCGTCCGGAGACGTTGACGGCCATAGCGATCGGGTACCCGGCCGCGCGCCACTTGGCGCCCTGAGAGCAGGCCTCCTTGAGAACCCACCTGCCGACCTCCGTGATCAGCCCAGTCTCCTCGAGCAGTGGGATGAAATCATCAGGTTGAACGACGCCGCGCTCGGTGTGCTTCCAGCGGATCAGGGCCTCCACTCCGGTGGGGCTCATGTCGTTCAAGTTGATCGTGGGCTGAAAGGCGAGGAAGAACTCGTCGTTCTTGAGCGCTTCGCGCAGGTCCATCTCGAGCTCCATGCGGCTCTGCATGCTGTCCTGCATACCGGTCTCGAACACGACGTAGCGATTCTTGCCATCCCACTTGGCCCGGTACATCGCAATGTCCGCGTTGCGCAACAGCTCTTCGGCGGAGATCCGGTCGGTCGCCGCGATCCCGATGCTCGCGGTCACGGTCACACGCGTCTCCTTGCCTGCTCCCAGCTTGAATGGTTGCTTGAGCGCGTCGAGCAGGCGCTCGGCGATCAGCTCGGGTCCCGCTGACAGCGAGAGCTCTTCAGAGATGACGACGAACTCGTCCCCACCCAAACGGCCTAGCGCGTCGGCTCCGCGTATGACGCCGTCGAGCCTCGCGGCGACCGCTCGCAGCAGTTCGTCGCCGACGCCGTGACCGAGCGTGTCGTTGATGCTCTTGAAGTTATCGAGATCGATGAACAGCGCCGCCACCGGTGTTTGGTTGCGAGCGGAGCGCGCGAGCATCTGCTCGACGCGGTCCACAATCAGCGTCCGGTTCGGAAGCCCGGTCAACGGGTCATGGGTCGCCAGGAACGCGAGTTGCTCGTCTGTGCGCTGGCGCTCTGACTCAAAGAACTCGCCCACCCGGGCAAGCGTGATGTCAAGCGTGCGCTGCAACGCGACCAGTGCCAGAGCGAGCGCATCCGGCGAGACGTCCAGCTCGCTCGCGCTGTCGCGCAGCACATCGCCCGCGGCGTCGCGCCAGCGCAGGCACCGCTTGATCACCTCGTTCAGCGGCGCGACCCGCTCAGCGGCGAGCTCGCCAAAGATGTGCCACGTCTCCATACCGACCTCGCGAGCAGCCTCGAGGCCCTCCCCTGCCATCCAGCTCGCCACAGCGGCGGTCGAAGCCACACAGATGCGGCGAAAGCTCTCGTCGACGCTCGGGTCGAGAGTGCGGTTCGCTGCCTGGGTTCGAGCGACCGTCCCGCTCAGCACGTCCTCGCCACGTGCTTTCAGCGCCTCGCCAAGACGACGAAGATCCTCAGCCGGCTCCATCGGAGCCGTCGGTGCCTGCTCAGGCGAGGCCGTCGGTGGCTGCTCAGGCGCCTGCGCCGCATGCGCTTGTTTGATCCGCGAGTTAGCACGCCGAGCCGCCATGATCCGAGTTCATCGGCGACCAGCACTTATTTCTTGAGAACGTGTTTTCAATTTTACGCAGTGTGCGCTTTTGTATCTACACCGTAGATACGATGGAGCACAGTGAGCACAAATTGAAAGTCCTACCCGCACATGCGTGCGCTTTTGTATCTACCCGATACATACGATGGCACACAGTGCATGAAATTCAAACACATACTGAGAGGGTGACTCCCTCGCAGTAGACGCGTGTCTGCGCGTCCCATCAGCGGATGGGCAACCCGACCAGCGGCGTACTCGGAATCGTCGTGCTCGGCAGCTTGCGACTCATCCTCGGCGTCGACCGTGAAGGAGCGAGCGCGACTCGCGGGCCGGACACCGGTCACTCTTCATAAACTCAGCAGACAATGGCCGATGAAGGGGACACGATCGAGGAGCTCCCAACCCCGCTCTCTGGGGACGCCGACGTCGAGGTTGAGCGCGAGCAGGACGCGCCGGCGGCCATTGAGCTCGACCCCGAGACCCGTGCTCGCCGCGACGCGGCGTTGCGCCACGTGCGCAAGTTCGGCGACCCGGTCCTGCGCGCGAGTGCGCTGCCAGTGGAGCGCTTCGACGAGGAGCTGAAGGCGGAGATCGAACGCATGGGCGAGCTGATGCACGACGCGCTCGGCGTCGGGCTGGCCGCCACTCAGCTCGGAATTCTGCACTGCGTGCTCGTCTACCGCGCGTACGCTGACGATCCCGTCATGGCGCTCGTCAACCCGGTGCTGGAATGGGCAAGCGAGGAGCTGGAGACCGCTGAGGAGGGGTGCCTCAGCCTGCCCGGCGTGCACGTCGAGGTGGAGCGCTCGGCGCGGGTGAAGGCGCGCGCGCAGGACGAGACCGGGCAGGAGCTCCACATCGAGGCCGAGGGGCTGGAGGCGCGCGTGATCCAGCACGAGATCGACCACCTTGAAGGCGTCCTCATCCTCGATCGCATCTCGCGCGAGGCGCGCAAAGAAGCGATGCGCGCGATGCGCGAAGTGCGCGAAGGTGGGATGGCCGACGCAGGGCGGGCGCGGGTGGCCGATCCCGACGCGAGCCCCGCGTAAGCGAGGCTCCGAGATATTGCGCACGGTCTTCCTCGGCACGTCCGCATTCGCCGCCGCCGTTCTGGAGCGCCTGGCCGGCACCGGCGAGGATCACGCCCATCGTCCGGCGTTGGTGGTGACGCGCCCCGATCGCCCGCGCGGTCGTGGACGGCGGTTGGCCTCGCCGCCCGTCGCCGAGAAGGCGCGCGCGCTGGGGATCCCGCTGGAGCAGCCCGAGAGCGTGAACGGGCCGCGGGCCAGAGAGTGCATCGCGCAGGCGGCTCCAGACGTGGTCGTGGTGTGTGCGTTCGGTGCGCTGATCTCCGAGCCGTTGCTCTCAGAGCACGAGCTGCTGAACGTCCATCCCTCGCTGCTCCCGCGCTGGCGGGGGGCCGCGCCGGTCGAGCGCGCGATCATGGCCGGTGACGCGCGCACAGGCGTGTCGATCATGCGCCTCACCGCGGGTCTGGACAGCGGGCCGGTATGCCTGGCCGCGAGCGAGCCGATCCTGCCCGAGGACACCTACGGGTCGCTCGCGCCGCGTCTGTGGGAGATTAGTGGCGAGCTGCTCGTGCGCGCGCTGGAGGAGGCGCCGCCGTTCATCGAGCAGGCACAGGAGGGCGTCACCTATGCGGAGAAGATCGGACCCGAGGACCGCCTGCTTGACCCGGTCAGGCCCGCAGTCGAGCTGGAGCGCGTAGTCCGGGCGCTGCACCCGCACATCGGCGCGCGCGTGGCGCTCGCGGACAGGACGCTGCTCGGCGTGCACCGCGCACGGCTCGGGGACGGCCTCGCGGGAGCGCCGGCGACTGGTGAGGGTCTCAGCGCACACGACGGCCACCTGCTGCTCGGCTGCCGGACCGGCGTGCTGGAGCTGCTCGAGGTACAGCCCCCCGGCGGGCGGCCAATGGACGCCTCCTCCTATCTGCGCGGCCACGGCCTGCCGAGCGCCTGATGGCCGCCCCCGGACGCGATGGCGGCGCGGCACCGGAGGCTGAGCGCCCGCGTTCGGCGTCGGCGAAGATCGCTCCCGCGCGCGTCTGCGCCTATGCGGTGCTGCGGCGGGTGTTCGAGCGCGGTGCCTATACCGACCGCGCCCTGCACGCCGAGGGGAAGGGGCTGGACGCGCGCGACCGGGCGCTGGCGATGCACCTGTCCTACGGCGCGGTGCAGCGCAAGGGCACGCTCGACCACCTGATCGAGCGCCTCGCCGAGCGACCCCCGGACCGGTTGGACGCGCCGGTGCTGGCCGCGCTGCGGATGGGGCTGTACGAGCTGCTGTACCTGGACGGCGCGCCTGATCGCGCCGTCGTCGCGGACGTGGTCGAGCTGGCCAAGGTACGTGGGCGTGCCGGCCACGGCCTAGTCAACGCGGTGTTGCGCCGTGGCACCCGTGAGGGCCCCACATTGCTGGACGCCCTGACGGACGAGACGCCGGAGCAGGCCGCCGTCAAGCACTCCCACCCGGAGTGGATCGCCCGCCTGTGGTGGCGGGAGCTCGGCGCAGATGAAGCGCGTGCGCTGATGGCCTTTAACAACGAGCCGGGCGAGGTGGCGCTGCGCGCGAACACGCTGCTCACCGACGCTCCCACGCTGGCCGCAGAGCTGTCCGTGCGCACGCACCTCGACCCCGAGATCCCCGAGGCGGTGGTGCTGGATGAGCCGTTCGACGTCCACGGCTCGCCGCTGTGGCGCACGGGTGCCTTCCTCGCGCAGTCGCGCGCGGCGATGCTCGTGGCTCGCGCCCTCGGTCCGATGCCGGGCGAGCGGGTGCTCGACCTGTGCGCGGCGCCCGGTGGCAAGAGCACCCATCTTGCGGCCCTGATGGAGGGCAGCGGGGAGGTGGTGGCGGTCGAGCGCAACCCGCGGCGAGCCGGCGCACTGGTTCGCACGGCAGACAGGCTCCATGCGCGCAACGTCCGCGTCGAGGTCACAGACGCCGCACTCGTGCGCCCGCACGGGCCGGTGTTCGATCGCGTGCTGGTCGATCCGCCGTGCTCGGGGCTGGGGACGCTGCAGGCGCGCGCGGACCTGCGCTGGCGAGTCACACCAGAGCAGGTGCGGGAGATGGCGCACACACAGGCGGCGATCCTCGTCGCCGGAGCCGCCGCCCTTCGTCCGGGGGGCGTGCTTGTCTACTCTACGTGCACGATCTCCCCAACCGAGAATGAGCGATTGATCGCTGCCTTCCTTGACTCCCACCCCGAATTCCGCCTCGACGATCTACGGCTGACGCAACCCCACCGCGACCGTACGGCCGGTTTCTTCATCGCCCGCCTGCGCAGGAGCTGAGCGATGGAGGGCGAGCCGCAGACGCCGGCCAAGGCCGCGATCGATCTCGGGCCGCAGTGCCCGCACTGCGGTGAGCCGTGGCTGCGCCCCACCAACCTGCCTGGGCGCTACCGCTGCGTCTACTGCCTACACCGCTTCGAGCTCGCGTCGGTGTGCCCCAACTGCGGCGAGCACTCCACAATAGTGCGCATGTCCTCGACGGCGATCGTCAAGTGCAACAACTGCGGCGATAGCATGCTAGTGCCCATATGAGCACGCATGAGCTGCTGCGGGGGGTGCGCGTGGCGCCCTCGATTCTGTCCGCCGACTTTGGCCGGCTGCGAGAGCAGGTGGACGAGGTTCTGGAGGCCGGCGCGCGCGTGATCCATGTCGACGTGATGGATGGGCACTTCGTCCCGCCGATCACGGTTGGTCCGCTGGTCGTCTCTGCGCTGGCCGAGCAGGTGCAGAACGCCGGTGCGATGCTCGACGTCCACCTGATGATCGAGCGCCCCGAGCGGCACGTCGTCGAGTTCGTGAAGGCAGGCGCCCACTCGGTCACGTTTCACGTCGAGGCCACGCCGCACGTCACCTACGCCGCGAACCTCGTCCGCGAGAGCGGCGCGTGTGTCGGCGTGGCGATCAACCCCGGCACGCCGGTTGGGGCGCTCGCCGAGGTCGCCGAGGTCATTGACGTGGCGCTGTGCATGACCGTGAACCCCGGCTGGGGCGGGCAGCCGTTCATCGGGCACTCGCTCGAGAAGCTGCCACGGGTCCGCGCGATCCTCGGCGAGGATGTGACGGTCGAGGTGGACGGAGGCATCGACTCCGACACGGCACCGGCGTGTCGAGCGGCCGGCGCGAGCCTGTTCGTGGCGGGCTCGGCGATCTTCGACTCGAAGGACCCGGGCGAGGCCTACCGGGCGATCGCGCGCTCGGCGGGCGCGGACTGAGTATGTGTTTGAAATAAACGCACCGTGTGCCATTGTATATATAGAGTAGCTACAAAAGCGCACGCACGCGGGGGTAGGACTTTCAATTTGCGCTCACTGTGCTCCATGGTATCTACGATGTAGATACAAAAGCGCACGTATGCGGGGGTAGGACTTTCAATTTGCGCTCACTGTGCTCCATGGTATCTACGATGTAGATACATAAGCACACACTGCGTAAAAATTGAAAACACGTTCTGAGGGATCAATCCCGCCAGATATCGGGACGTGGCCCTGAGCTATCCCCCTGGCACGACGCGCGCCGAGGCGCCATGCCGGTACAGCGTCGCCAGCGCGAGCGCCAGCATCGCGGTGGCGCCGGCATAGCCGATCTCTGTGCGCAGAAGCTGATCGCCCACCACGGGGGTGAGCATCCAGGCGAGGAACACCGCCGCCGCGAGCCCCCAGCAGGCGGCGGCCAGGCGCGTGTGGTTGCGCGCCAGCGCGGCCTGGTTGAGCGCGCCTGAGGAGAGGTGGAAGCCCATTCCCAGCCCGATCAGGGCGAGTCCGAAGCGGTCGTAGGAGTAGTGCTGGCCGAAGATGTGCTCCATTGCGAAGGGGCCGATCACGAGCAGGCCAAACGCCACCGCAGCGGCAAAGGCTGTGATGGCGAGCACCGTCACCCGAATCGCGCGGCCAAAAGCCTCGTGTCCCTGCGTCGCCTCCAAGCCGGCCAGATGCGGCAGCAGCGAGGTCTGGATCGCCTGGAAGAGCTGCAACGGGGCGCGCGCGATGAGCAGCACGTTGAACACGATCCCTGCCAGTGCCGCGTCGGCTGAGGTGGCCGCGACGGTCAGCACCGCGGCGTTCAGGAGTGTCTGCTCGGAGAGCATGATCCCCGATACCGACAGCGCGAAGCTCGTGCCCCGCCGAAACGAGAGCTCTCCGTGCGCGGTGATCTCCTGGACGCCCTCCGTCCCCGGCCCCGCCAGCGCGGCGTCGGCCTCGTCCACGGTGATCGGCCCCGCCAGCGCCGCGTCGGCCTCATGAGTGGCGCTTGGCGAGGCGGTGAGGGCTTCACGCCGCTCTTCCCTCTGGCGCACGAAGGCGGCGGGCACGACGATAAGTGACACCAGCGGCGCGGCGGCGATCCCCAGCACCACAGCGGTCTGCCCACCGGCGATGCTGATGGCGACGGCCAGCGGAAAGCAGATGCGCGCTAGCGCCTCCATCAGCACCAGTCCCGCAAAGAGCGCGAAGTACTCGTGCCCCGCCAGCCAGCCGCGGGCGAAGTAGCTGGCTGCATAGGCGAGCGTGCCCACCACCAGCACGTCGTACAGCGCGCCGTAGTGGTCGAAGACGTGGGCTAGGACCTCGCCGTGCAGGGCCAACGCGACCGCCAGGAAGACCAGCGCGAAGCCGAGCTGAATCGTGATCGGCACGCGCAGCGGGTGCTCTGCGTGTCCGCGTGCCCGACGGTCGGCGATCGTGCGTGAGAGTAGCTGTTCGATCGGCCGGTAGATCACCGAGATGATCACGAACATGACCGACCACAAGAGGTCGACGCGCTTCGCCTGAACCGCGTTCAGCACGTGACTTGCGATCGAGAAGTACGCGAATGTCAAAAGGCCGGTGCAGGCGATTCCCACCGACAGGATGCGGGCACCCCGGCCGTAGGAGCGGCTGCTCTTATCTCTGCGACCGCCCGGCTTGCCGGTGCTGGGGTGGTCCCAGGCCATGGGCGCGCGGGGCCTAGAGGCGGACAAGCAGCATCGTCCACGGGAACGGCGAGCAGACCTTGACCACTTTCCCGTGGCGTGAAAGCGCCTCGACGAAAGTCCGCTTAGACCAGTGGTTTAGATGCCCGGGGGTGTTGCCCAGATCCGACCAGTAGGCTCCGCGCGCCATGTTGAGCATCCGCCACAGTGGCTCGCGGGGAACCGAGACGAGCAGGTGGCGCTCCGCGCAGCGCGCCATCTCGGCCAGCGTGTGCTCGGGGTCGGGCACGTGCTCGAGCACCTCGATCGCGGTGGCCAGGTCGAACTCGCCGTCGGCGAACGGCAGGTTCTCGGCTCCTATCACGCGGTACTCCAGGTTCGGCGCCTCATGCTCGGCCCAGCCGGCCTGGATCGACTCCTCCTCCAGGTCGATGCCGACGACGCGCTTCTCGCCGAGGCGCTCGGCCCACTTATGCACGAGGACGCCCTCACCGCAGCCGACGTCCAGCAGCGAGCGTGGGTCGGCGAGCGCGAACAGCTCGTCCAACGCTCCCTCGAAGCCCGTCATCATGCGCCGTACGAGCGGGTTGGTCGAGCCGTACTTGTCGTAGGTGTTGCCGGTGACGATCCCGTCCCGAGAGACGGTGACACTCCCACTCATACTTCGACCGCCTCGCGCGCCTGCGTCGCGCCGCCCGGATCCGGTTCTCCCGCCGTGCCGGCCGTGCCCGCCGCCGCTGCGTCGGCCGTGCCCGCCGCCGCCGTGTCTGCCGTGCCCGCCGCTGCTGCGTCGTCCTTCGCCTCCGGGCGCTCTTGCGCGCCCGCGCCAGTGGGCGAACCCGGTTCGTAGTGTGATGGCGCGACGCCCAGCTGCAGCTCGATGCGGCGCACCCGCTCGAAGGTCTTCTGGATCATCACCCGCTGCGCGCCTAGCAGGTCGCCGATCACGCCCAGCGCCCACAGCACCACCGCGGCGATGAACAGCACGGCGCCAAGGATCAGCGACTGTACGTGACCCTTGCCGCTGCCCTCTATGTAGGCGACGGCGAAGCGGATCCACACACCGAGCGCGACGACGCCGATTATCGCGGCGAGGCTCCAGAACACGCGCAGCGGCTCGTACTGGGCGTAGATGCGAAAGATTGACAGGGCGTTGCGGCGCACATAGGAGCCCATCGAGGGGAACAGGCGCGACTCGCGCGTGGAGGGGTTGGTGCGGATCGGGACGTGATCGATCGCGACGAGCTGCTTGCCGGCCTGGATGATCGTCTCCAGGGTGTAGGTGAACTTCGAGACGACCAGCATCTGCAGAGCGGCCTCGCGGTTGTACGCGCGAAAGCCTGATGTGGTGTCGGGCACCGAGGTCGAGGAGGCCTGGCGCACGACCCACGAGCCCAGGCGCTGGAGCATCTTCTTCAACGGCGAGAAGTGCTCGATCTCTGAGACCTCGCGGTCGCCGACGACCATGTCCGCGCGCCCCTCGAGGATCGGACGCACGAGCCGGGCGACGTCGGGGCCGTGGTACTGGTTGTCGGCGTCGGTGTTGACGATCACGTCGGCGCCGAGCTTCAGCGCCGTGTCGATGCCCGCCTGAAAGCCGGCGGCCAGGCCCTTGTTGTTCGTCAGGCGCACGAGATGGTCGACGCCGTGTGCGCGCGCTACCGCGACCGTCTCGTCGGTCGAGCCGTCGTCGACGATCAGCCACTCGACGACCTCGAAGCCCTCCACCTCGCGGGGCAGGTCCGCGAGCGTCTGCGGGAGCTGGTCGGCCTCGTTGAAGCAGGGGATCTGGATGATGAGCTTCACTTCAGTGAAAGCCTACCCCGTGGGCCGTGGGTCCTCGCACGCGTGGGCCGTAGGTCCTCGCACCCGTGGGCCGTGGGTCCTCGCACCCGTGGGCCGTGGGTCCTCGCACCCGTGGGCCGTGGGTCCTCGCACCCGTGGGCCGTGGGTCCTCGCACGGATAGGCTCTACCGCTCATGGCCAGCGCGGCGCTCACCCGGATCGGGCCGGGCAGGATCCCGTGGGCGCGGCTGCGTTCGGTGGGAGTCGCGACGTGGGCGAAGATCGGCTTCGCCGTGCTGTGCGTCGGCGCACTGGTGGGGTACTTCGCGTTTCCTACATATCCGACGTACGACTCCTTCTACGCCCTGCTGTGGGGTCGTGACCTGCTGCACCTGCACCTACCCGACTTCAGGGTGTACCGCGGTCCGACCGAGCACCCGCTAGCGATCGCCTTCGGGATGGTCTGCTCGATCTTCGGTCAGGGCGGCGCGCGGCTGATGGTGTTCGGGTCGATCGTGTCGTTCGTGGCCGTGGTCGCGGGTATCTACCGCCTCGGGCGGCTGTGCTTCGGACCGGTGGTGGGGCTGCTCGCCGGGCTGTTGGTGCTGAGCCGCTTCTTCGACGAGAACCTCGCCGCACAGGGCTACCTCGACATCTCCTACGTTGCGCTGATCGTGTGGGCCACGGCGCTTGAGGTGCAACGGCCTCGGCGCGGCGCGCCGGTCTTCCTGACGCTGGCGGCCGCTGGGCTCCTGCGCCCCGACGCGTGGGTGCTGAGCGGCGTCTACTGGCTATGGTGCTCGTGGCCGAGACGTGTGGAGAGCCGTGCGGCGGAGGGCGGTGAGGGGGAGAACCGTGCGGGGGAGAACCGTGCGGGAGACGTGCGGCGGGAATCGCACGCGCTTGACGAACCGCGGGCGGTTGCAGTACCTCGCGATGGCCGCGATCGCGCCGCTCGTGTGGGTCGGCGTGGACACGGTGGTGACGGGCAACCCGCTGTACTCGCTGCACTCGACCGCCGGCCTGGCGCAGGAACTCGGGCGCACGCAGGGGATCTCCAGCGTGCTCGCGTCCGTGGGGACGTATTGGGTGCGGATCGACAAGCTGCCAGTCGTCCTCGGCGGCCTCGCCGGCGTGCCGCTCGCGGTGTGGCTCGCGCCGCGGCGTGTGCTGATCCCGCTCGCCGTGCTGGTCCTCCTGGTGCTCGTGTTCGTGGCCGAGGGCGCGGTCGGCGCATCGGTGTCGACCGCTATCTGATGGGCTCGGCGGCGGTGTTGCTGGTGTTCTGCGCGGTGTCGATCGGGGGCTGGGCGATGCTCGAACCGGATCGAAGCTGCGCCGCGTGTGGATGGTCGTCGCCGCCGCGCTGGTGCTCTACGGCGCCGCATCGGTGGCTTCGACGCTGAGCTTGACGAGCCTGCGCACGACACTTGCCTACCACGAGGACTTCCACAAGGGCCTCGCGGTCGCGCTGGCGAACCCGGCGGTCAAGGCCCAATTGAAGCGCTGTCCGCTGCTGTCGCTGCCGAACAACAAGCTGATCCCCGACGCCCGCTGGATCCTCGACAGCGTTGGCCAGCACAACATCGTCGCTCGTAGCCAGGCGCGTGCAGACGTGGCCAAGGGGGCACACGCGCTGGAGCGTCGCATCGAACGCGGCAGCGTCGCGGTCTACCCGCTCGGCAGTGCAGTGTTCTTCGAGGCGATCGTCGATGTCGGCGACGACCCGCGAGACCAGGTCCCGTTCGCCGGCTTCAGGCGCGTCTATACCAGCCGCTACTACGCGGTGTACGCCAACTGCTGAAGCGAGTGTTCTCGCAAAACCACAGGCGTATAACCATGGTGATACCGAAGAGGACACAACACCTAGAGGGGAGCACTGCGTATCGGGGACGCCGTCGAGGGTTTCTGTCGGCCCACGAGACGCTGGACGTGGTCCGGACTCGCTGTCGTGCTCGTGGGTGGCCTTGGGCTGCGCCTGTGGGGCATCGCCCAGGGGTTGCCCTACTCGTACAACGTTGACGAGGCCGATCACTTCGTGCCGCGCGCGGTCAAGATGTTCGAGCACGGTCTGAACCCGCACTACTTCGCCAACCCACCGGCGTTCACGTACGTGCTGCACTTCCTGTTCGCCGCTTGGTACGGCGGCAAGACGGGGGTGGAGCACGCGTTCGCAGCGCACCCCGGCGATGTCTACACGCTCGCACGCGTCGCCGCTGCCCTGCTCGGCACGGCGGCGCTGTGGCTGCTGTATGCGGCGGGTGCGCGCCTGTTCGGCCGCGGCGTTGGCCTGCTCGCGGCGGCGATCGAGGCGGTGGCGTTTCTGCCTGTGTTCTATGCGCACCTGGCGCTCAACGACGTGCCGATGCTCGCGCCGCTGACGCTGTCGCTGCTGGGGACGGCGGGCGTGCTGCGCCAAGGCCGCTTGCGGGACTACCTGCTTGCGGGCATCGGTCTCGGTGTTGCCTGCGCGAGCAAGTACACGGCCGGGATCGTGCTCGTGCCGTTCGCCGCAGCGGTCGCCGCGCGCTATCTGCAGGCTGAGCCGCAAGCCGGCCGCAGCGCGCTGCGCGGGATCGCGCTCGCCGGTGGCGCAGCGCTCGCGGCGTTTCTGATCGCGAACCCCTATGCGCTGCTCGACTTCAAGAGCTTCCATTCGGGACTGGTGCATCAGTCGACGCTCTCTGCCGAAGCCCAGGGCAAGCTGGGTGCGCCTAAGGACGGCGGCTTTGCCTACTACTTGTGGTCGCTCACGTGGGGGCTCGGCTGGGTACCCGCGCTCGCCGCGCTCGGCGGCGCCATCGCGATCTGGCGCGCCGAGGCCCGAGTGGGCTGGCTGCTCGTCCCGCCGCCGGTGCTGTTCATGGCCTTCATGGGCCTGCAGGGACGCTACTTCGGGCGCTGGCTGCTGCCGATCTTCCCGATCCTCTGCCTGCTCGCGGCGTTCTTCACGGTGACGGTCGCCACGGCGGCCACGCGCGCGCTGCAGGCCCTCGTCCTGCGCCCGCGCCCGGCAGGCAGGGGCGCGCACGGCGCTCGTGCGCGCCTGGCGCAACACGCCGCGGCCGTGCTCGCGACGGGCGTGCTCGTCGTGGCCCTGCTCGCCCAGGGGCTCATCTACAGCGTGCACGCGGGCCTCGTGCTCTCGCGCGCCGACACCCGCAACCTCACGCGTGCGTGGATGCTCGATCACATCCCCGCCGGCGCGCGGATCGTGGCCGAGCCCGTGTCACCCGACGAATGGGCGCACCGGGTCATCGCCGGGACATCCACCGCGGAAAACCCGCCGCAATGGCGGAAGTACCCGTCGCTGCTGTCGCGGATCTCCCCATCCGGCGCCCTGCAGGCGCGCACGAGTCTGGTGAGCGTCGAGAACTACGAGCGAACGCTCGCGCCCGCGCTGATCGGTTATTACGAGGCCAATGGCTACTGCTGGGTCCTCACCGGCTCCACCCAGTCCGGTCGCGCCGAAGCCGACCCCGGCGCGGTGCCGAACGCCGTGGCCTACTACCGCGCGCTGGCCCGGCAGGGACAGGTCGTCTTCAGTGCCTCGCCGTATGCCCCCGGGCACACCCCGGTCCCGTTCAACTTCGATTGGAGCTTCGACTACTACCCGCTCGCCTATGACCGGCCGGGGCCGGAGATTACGGTCTACCGGCTACGCGGGGGCCGGTGCGGGAGCTGAGCAGGGTTATCCTGAAAGCAAGACATGAGCACAACCTGCACCGATACCGACAAGGCGCACCTGGCACGGGCGATCGAGCTCGCGCACAACGGTGCCGGGGCGGTCAGGCCCAATCCGGTGGTGGGCGCGGTGGTGGCTCGCGATGAAGAGGTGCTGGGCGAGGGCTGGCATGAAGAGTTCGGCGCGGCGCATGCGGAGGTCAACGCGATCGAGGCGTGCGGCCTTGAGGATCTGAGCGGGGCAACGCTGTACGTATCGCTGGAACCGTGCTGCCACGAGGGCAAGACGCCGCCGTGCACCGAGGCGATCCTGCAAGCGGGGCTCAGGCGTGTGGTCGTCGCCTCTGACGATCCGACCGAGAAGGCCTCGGGTCGCGGGCTGGGCATCTTGCGCGACGAGGGCGTGGAGGTGGTGATCGCCGAGGGCGAGCTCGCCACGCGCGCCCGGCTGCTCAACCAGGCATTTCGCAAGCACGCTCGCGTCGGCCGGCCGTGGGTGCTGTTCAAGTCCGCGATGACGCTGGACGGCAAGGTGGCGACCCGCACGGGGGACTCCAAGTGGATCAGCGGCGAGGACAGCCGTGAGCTGGCCCATCGCTGGCGAGCGTCGGTCGATGCGGTGGTCGTGGGCATCGGCACGGCGCTGACGGACGACCCACAGCTGACGGCGCGCCCGGATGGCCTGCTCGCCGAGCTGCCGCATCAACCGCAACGCGTGGTGTTCGACACACTCGCTCGCCTGCCGCCCACATCCCAGCTCGTGGCCGCGGCCGCGGAGATACCGCTCACGGTGGTGGTCTCGCGTGCGGCCGCGCGCGCCGACACTGACGCGCTGGAGGCGGCCGGGGTGCAGGTGTTGGTGGCCACCGGCGAGAACGAGCCCGCGCGGGTGCGCTCGGCGCTCGATCAGCTGGGAGCGCTGGGCACCGCCTCCGTGCTGCTGGAGGGCGGCCCGCATCTGGCGGGCGCGTTCCTGGACGCCGGCGAGATCGACGAGATCCGGCTGTTCCTGGCGCCGCTCTTGCTGGGCGGGAGCGCGGCCCGCGATCCCCTGGAGGGGAAGGGGGTTGAGCGCATCTCCGAGGCGTTGCGCGCACTCACCTTCGACTGCAAGAGCATCGGCGAGGACCTGTTGATCTCCGCACGCCTGCGCGAGTGGTGAGCTGATGAGCACGCATGACGGCGCTGGGCGGTGTCCTCAGTCGCTCGTGTGCCGAGCACACTTCGCTCCCTGCGTCCTGGCCCAGCTTGCCCTGCGTGCCCATCAGCGACCCGAGACTTAGACGAAGACATGTTCACCGGACTGATCGCCGATCTGGGCAGCGTGACGGCACTCGAGCGAAACGGCGCGGGCGCCACGCTTGAGATCGGCACGCGGCTGGCGGACGAGCTGGCGGAGGGCGACTCGATCGCCGTCAACGGCGTGTGCCTCACCGCGACCGAGGTGCGCGACGGGGGCATTGCCGCGCAGGCGATGGTCGAGACGCTCGAGCGCTCGACGCTTGGGGGGCTGCAGGTAGGGACGAAGGTGAACATCGAGTTGCCGCTGCGGGCGGGCGAGCGCCTCGGCGGGCACGTTGTGCAGGGGCATGTGGATGGGACCGGGACGGTGAGCGAGGTGCTCAAGGAGGGCTTCGCTCGCGTGCTTAGGATCGAGGTCGACCAAGATCTGGACCGCTATTTGGTGGAGAAGGGCTCGGTGGCGCTCGACGGCGTGAGCTTGACCGTGAGCGCGGTGTACGAGCGTGGTTTCGCGGTGTCGTTGATCCCCGAGACCCTGGAACGCACCACCCTGGGGCAGGCGACCCCCGGCACGCGGGTCAACATCGAGGTCGATGTGCTCGCCAAGCACGTGGAGCGACTGATGCAGGCGCAGACAGAGGCGCAGACAGAGGCGCGGACAGCATGAGCGAGTCCAAGACGACCACGCCGTTCGCCACGATCGAGGAGGCGCTCGAGGAGATTAGGCAGGGCAAGATGATCGTCGTTTGCGACGACGAGGACCGCGAGAACGAGGGCGATCTGACGATCGCTGCCCAGTTCGTGACACCCGAGGCGATCAACTTCATGGCCAAGGAGGGGCGTGGGCTGATCTGCCTGGCGCTCACTCCTGGGCGCTGCGATGAGCTCGGACTCGAGCTGATGGCGGCGAAGAACGAGTCGCCGTTCGAGACGCCGTTCACAGTTTCAGTCGAGGCGCGCGAGGGCGTCACCACCGGCATCTCGGCGGCCGACCGGGCCCAGACCGTCCAGGTCGCCATCGACCCGCAGAGCAAGCCTCGTGACCTGGTGCAGCCGGGGCACGTGTTCCCGCTTAAGGCCAAGGCCGGAGGCGTGCTCGAGCGCACGGGTCAGACGGAGGCCGGCGTCGACCTGGCGCGCCTCGCCGGCCTGATACCGGCCGCCGTGATCTGCGAGGTGATGAACGACGACGGCACGATGGCCCGCATCCCGGACCTCGCCGAGTACTGTCGCCGTCACGGGCTGAAGATGATCACGATCGCCGACCTGATCGCCTATCGGCGGCGCAATGACAGGCTGATCGAGCGGGTCGTCTCGACGCGCCTGCCGACCGCGTTCGGAGAGTTCGAAGCGGTCGGATACAGGTCGCTGGTGGACGACAAGCACCACGTGGCGCTCGTCAAGGGAGAGGTAGTGGGACGCCAAGACGTGCTGGTGAGGGTGCATTCGGAGTGTCTGACGGGCGACGTGTTTCATTCGCTGAGATGCGACTGCGGTGAACAGCTGGAATCGGCGCTGGCGATGATCGAGCGCGAGGGGGAGGGGGTGCTGCTGTATCTCTCTCAGGAGGGGCGCGGGATCGGGCTGCTGAACAAGTTGCGTGCGTACCGCCTGCAGGAGGAGGACGGGCTGGACACGGTGGAGGCGAACGAGCGGCTGGGGCTGCCGGCGGACCTGCGCGACTACGGGATCGGCGCCCAGATCCTGGGCGATTTGGGTCTGAGCTCGATCCGCATCCTGACGAATAATCCAAAGAAGATCAGAGGTTTGGAGGGGTACGGGCTATCGGTGAGCGCGCAGATCCCGATTGAGCACGCCCCGAACGAGCACAACGAGGGCTATCTGCGCACGAAGGCTCAGCGGATGGGCCACATCCTGCACCACCAGGGGCTGAACCTCGACGAGGAGCTGCTGCACGCAGAGCGCGAGCACGACCGCGCCGGGCACGACCAGCGAGAAGCCGGGCACGACCGCGCCGGGCACGACCAGGCGCTCGTCGAGGAGCGTGACGGCGCCAGGCAGGAGCGGGAGCAGGACGGGCGGTGAGCGAGCGGTATGCAATAGCGGTCGGGCGTTTCTACGAGGACTTGGCCGAGCGACTCGTGGCCGGGGCACAGACGGCGTTCGCCGAGGCGGGTCATGTGGACGTGCAGGTGTTCGACGTGCCGGGCGCCTTCGAGTTGCCTTTGGCCGCGAGTTACGCGGCCAAAACGGGCAGGTTCGCGGGCGTGGCATGCCTGGGCGCGGTGATAAGGGGTGAGACCGACCACTACGAGTTCGTCTGCGCCGAGGCGGCGCGGGGGGTGATGCGGGTGCAGCTCGACACGGGTGTGCCGTGCGCGTTCGGGGTGCTCACGTGCGAGACGATGGAGCAGGCTCTAGCGCGCGCAGGGGGTGGTAAGCGCGATCAGGGCCGCCACGCCGCCGAGGCGGTGCTGCGGATGGCAGCCCTACGCCGCGAGCTTTCAAGCGGCTAGACTGCTGGGCCGCATGGCAAAGGTGTGTCACAGCTGCGGGAAGGGTCCGGCGTTCGGTCAGAGCCGCAGCCACTCGATGGTCGCCACCAAGCGGCGCTTTGATCCCAACCTGCAGAAGGTCAGGATCCTGGTGGGCAAGGCGCCCAGGCGCGTGTATGTGTGTACGCGTTGCCTGAAAGCCGGCAAGGTCACGAAGGCCGTCTGAGCGAACCTGATAGACGTGTCGGAGTGAGCGACACCAATCTGGTTCGTTTTCGCGCGGCGGTGGCGGGCGCGCTCGCGCACCTGGAATCACGCCGTGAGGAGGTCAACGACCTCAACGTGTTCCCGGTCGCCGATGGGGACACGGGGGATAACATGGCGCTGACATTGCGCGCCGTGCTGAAAGAGCTCGACCGGCTGCAGGGGAGCGATGAGCGGCGCACGATCGACGAGATCGGGCGCGAGGAGATCGTGCAGTCGGTGGCACGCGCGGCGCTGCTGGGGGCAAGGGGCAACTCGGGCGTGATCCTCTCCCAGCTGATTCGCGGGGCGGCGGAGGAGCTGATTAGCCGGCCGGGTCAGCTGATCGACGCGACGCTGATCGGCGCGGCGCTGGCGAACGCGGCGGACCGCGCGTACTCCTCGGTGCGCGAGCCGGCTGAGGGCACGATCCTGACCGTGGCGCGGGAGATGGCACACAAGATCATGACCGACGTCGCCCACAGTCCCGAGAACCCGCGTCTGGGTCCCGCGACCGAGCGAGGCAAGCAGGACGAGGTGATCGCCGAGACGCTGGAGCGCGCGGTGACGGCGGGCCAGGACTCGGTCAAGCGCGGTCCCGAGCTGCTGGCGGTGCTGCGCGAGGCCGGGGTGGTCGACGCGGGTGGGTACGGGCTGACGATCATCTTCGCCGGCGTGGTGGCGGCGTTGCGCGGCGACAATCCGCCGGAGCTCGACCATTATGCGCCGGCACGCATCAGCCATCCTGAGCACAGATCGAGCACGTATCGCTTCTGCACCAACTTCGCCGTCACCGGCGCCGGGCTGAGTCGGAGGAGCTTTATCGCGCCGTTGGAGGAGCTCGGCGACTCGGTGCTAGTCGTGGGCGATGAGACGACGCTGAAGGTACACGTGCACACCGATGAGCCCGAGCGTGCCACCGCGGTGTTCGCGGACGCGGGAGAGGTCTCGCGCCTGGATGTGGCCGACATGCGCCTGCAGGTAGCCGAGCGGGACGAGCGCTTGGCGGACGCCGCTGCCGACGCTGGCGATGGGCCGGGAACGAGTGTGCCCCGAGCGCGTTGCGGAGCCGTGGCTGTCGTGAGTGGCGATGGGCTGGCGGCGATGTTCGAAGAGCTCGGCGTGCGCACGATCGATGGCGGGCCGACGCTGAATCCCTCCACGTATGACCTGCTGGCTGGCATCCACGAGGTGCCGGCCGAGGAGGTGGTGGTGCTGGCGAACAGCGCGAACGTGATCATGGCGGCCGAGCACGCGGCGGAGCTGTCGGACAAGCAGGTACTCGTGGCGCCCACGATCAGTCAGCAGGCCGGTCTTGCCGCTGCGGTTGCGCTGGCGCCGGATCGCACGGTGGAGGAGAACGCGCAAGCGCTGACGGAGGCGCTGGCGCGCGTGCGTACGGGTGCCGTGGCAGAGGCCGCTCGCGACGATGCGCAGGGACGCTTCAAGCGGGGAGAGGCGGTGGGGTTCGTCGACGAGGAGGTGCTCGCCTGGGGCGACCCCGGCGAGACTCTGCGGGCGGTGATCGCGGCGTTGGCGGACGGCGCCGAGCTGATTAGCTGCCTCGCGGGCGAGGACGCGCCGCTCGGAGCGGGGGACGTTAAGGGGATGGTGAACGGTCAGGTCGAGTTCGAGCTGAGCCACGGCGGCCAGCCCGCGTACTGGTGGCTGCTCGCCGCGGAGTGAAGCCGGGTTGCTGGCCGGACCGTGTCGGCGGCGGGCCGTGTCGGCCGCGGGCCGTGTTGGCGGCGGGCCGTGTTGGCGGGTAACGACCGCGGCGCCGTGCATCATGGGACGCCGGAGATGTCCCATGTCGTTCCAGCGAGCAAGACCTCGACGCCGGACTTGGCGCGTCCCATGGTTCCCGTGGCCCCGGAGCAGGCCCCGGAGCAGGAACGCGCACGCGCACCTACGCACGCGTTCGCGTCGAAGAGAGACCTGAGCAGGCGGGAGATGATCGAGGCGCCGGTGCACTGGCCACGACCGTCGCGCCTAGAGGCCCCACTGGAAGGGACAAGCAGGAAGATGGCAGAGGGGATGCAGGCGCTCGGGCTGAGCACGGTCGGCGATCTGCTGGAGCATCTGCCACGAGACAGCCGCGACGCGCGTACCGTGGCGGCGCTGCGAGAGGGCGAGCAGGCGACGGTCGCGGTGCAGGTGCGCGCGATCGGCGCAAGGCCGGTCAGGCGGCAGGGGATGAAGCCGCTGGTCGAAGCGACCGTGTTCGACGAGACCGGGAATCTGCGCGTGACGTTCTTTAACCAGCCGTGGCTGGTTGAGCGCTACAAGCCCGGGACGCGGCTCCTCTTGCATGGTAAGACAACCGCACGAGGCACTTTTAATGTCGCCCATCACGCGGTCGGCTCGGACCTGGGAGTCGATGAGTCAGACGAGCCGGACGAGGTCGCGCACTACCCGGCGAGTGAGGGCTTGAGCTCGACGCAAATCCTGACGCTCGTGCGGGGCGCAAAGGGCTCGCTGGCGGACGTGCCGGAGGCGCTGGCGGCGGCGATGAGGGTGTGTGAGCGACTGCCGGACAGGGCGGGCGCGCTCGCCGCGATGCACTTCCCGCGCACATCCCCGGATCGCGAGATGGGAAGAGAAAGGCTCGCGTTCGAGGAGCTGCTGCTGACGCAGCTGGTGTTCCTGCGCCGCCGCGCGAGGCGCAGGGCACAGACAGGCGCACGCGTGCTCGGTGAGGAGCCGTCGCTGAGCGAACGCTGGCTTGAAAGTGGGCTTCCGTTTACGCTGACAGGTGACCAGCGCAGAGCGATGGAGGCGATCAGGAGGGACTTGGAAGAGCCGCGCGCGATGCAGAGGCTGCTAATGGGAGAGGTGGGCAGCGGCAAGACCGTGGTGGCGCTGTACGCGATGCTGCGCGCGGTGGAGCACGGCCACCAGGCCGTGCTGATGGCGCCGACGGAGACGCTCGCCGAGCAGCACTTCGCCACGCTGCAGTGGCTGATCGGCGCAGAGCCGGTGGCGGGGGGGCTGCTCACAGGCTCGACGCCGGCGCGCCGGCGCGAGGACATCGTAGGCAAGCTTCAAAGCGGCGAGCTGTCGCTGATCGTCGGCACACACGCGCTGATCGAGCCGGACGTCCGCTTCCGGGCGCTGGCGGTCGCGGTGGTCGACGAGCAGCATCGCTTCGGCGTGCGCCAACGAGCGGCGCTGGACGGCAAGGGCAGCGCTCCGCACACGCTGCATATGACCGCGACCCCGATCCCGCGCACACTCGCGCTGGCGAACTACGGCGACCTGGACGTGAGCGTGCTGCGCGAGCTGCCGCAGGGTAGGCAGGCGATCGAGACGCGCATCGTCGCGGGCGAGGCGGCGCGCATGCGCGCGTACGAGCAGCTGCGCGAGCAGCTGGGCGAAGGCCGGCAGGCGTATGTCGTGTGTCCGCTGATTGAGCAGGCCGAGGATGCCGAGGGGGCTGTCGTAGTAGACATGCGCGCGGCGACCGCGGAGCTGGAGCGCCTGCGGGCGGACGAGCTGAAGGACCATCGCCTCGTGCTGCTGCACGGCGGCATGCGACCTAAGGAGAAGGCGCGGGCGATGGCCCAGTTCGCCTCAGGCGAGGCGGATGTGTTGGTCGCGACGACGGTGATCGAGGTCGGGATCGACGTGCCGAACGCGACGGTGATGCTGGTGGAGAACGCCGAGCGCTTCGGTATTTCCCAGCTGCACCAGCTGCGCGGGAGGGTCGGGCGCGGCGCGCACGGCGGGCGCTGCTTCCTGGTCGGTCCGCCCGGCGCGGCCAGGCTGCGCGCGCTGGCGGAGTGCTCCGACGGGTTCGAGCTCGCGGAGATCGACCTGGCATTGCGCAAGGAGGGCGAGCTGATCGGAACCAGGCAGTCGGGGCTCGGCCAGTTCCGGGTGGCGTGCCTGCCGCAGGACGCGCCACTGCTGGAGCGCGCGCGGGCACGGGCGGAGGCGATCGTCGCGGTGGACCCCGCTCTGCAGATGCCCGAGCACACGCTGCTCGGCGACGCCCTGGAGCGAAGGTTCGGCGCCGAGGCGTTCGAGCCGATCCCGGCATGAGGGTAATCGCCGGGCGACTGGGCGGTAGGCGGTTGAAGGCCCCGAAGGGCAGGGTGACGAGACCGACGTCCGACCGGGTGAGGGAGGCGTTGTTCTCGATGCTGGGAGACCTCGACGGCGCGGAGGTGTTGGACCTGTTCGCCGGCACGGGCGCGCTGGGGATTGAGGCGATCTCGCGGGGCGCAAGGAGGGCGGTGTTCGTCGAGCGCGACGCGGGCGCGTTGAAGGCGCTGGAGAAGAATCTGGCGGCGCTCGGAATCGAGCCGAGCGAGGCGGAAGTGCGACGCGCGGACGCGAACGACGCGCTGCGAACAGCACGAGAGCGCGAAGAGACATACGATCTGGTGCTGATCGATCCTCCCTACAGGCAGGCGCACGACTTCGGACGCGAGCTGTCGACTGTCGTTGCGTCGCTGCTGAAGCCAGAAGCGCGCGTCGTCGTCGAGAGCGATCGGAGGGCGCCGCTCGAGCTGGCGTTGGAGGTCGAGCAGGAGCGGCGCTATGGCGACACTGAGATCAGAATCCACAGGCACCGATGACCCTCGATAAGTCGATAGCGGTGTGCCCGGGCTCGTATGACCCGGTCACCAACGGCCACCTGGACGTGATCCGCCGCGCCGCGGAGCTGTACGACGAGGTCGTGGTTGGGGTCGTCAACCGCTCGGTGCGCAAGGAGAAGACGCTGTTCTCGATCGAGGAGCGTCTGGGCTTCATCGAGCGCGCCACGGCCGATCTGCCGGGGGTGCGCGTGGAGCCGTTCAAAACGCTCGTGGTCGAGTTCGCCCGGCACGTGGGGGCTAAGACGATCGTCAAGGGACTGCGGGCGATCTCGGACTTCGAGTATGAGTTGGAGATGCACCAGCTCAACAGCCGCCAGGACCCCGAGATAGAGTCCGTGTACCTGATGGCCGGCTCGCAGTACAGTTTCCTGTCATCCAGCGGCGTCAAGGAACTGGCCACATTCGGCGGCAGGATCGACGATCTGGTCCCCGACGACGTCGCCCGGCGCTTGCAGGAAGAGCTGAGGCGCTGACGAAAATGGGATGCTGAGGCCCGTAGAGATGGATGTTCTTGTACTCATAGACAAGCTCGACGACTTGGTGCACAACGCCAAGCCCGTGCCCCTGACCGATCAGGTGAGGGTCGACAAGGAGGAGATCTACGACATCCTCGACCAGATGCGCGCGACGATCCCTGAGGAGATCAAGCAGGCGCGCTGGATCGTGAAGGAGCGCCAGGAGATGCTCGCCGAGGCCAAGAAAGAGGCCGAGCGCATCATCAAAGACGCGCGCGAGCGTCAGGAGCACCTGGTGGGCGAGGAGGAGGTCACCAAACAGGCTGAGCGCGCCGCGGAGGACATCGTCGAGGACGCCCGCGCAAGAGAGCGCGAGATCAGGCTCGGCGCCGAGGATTATGCGGATGAGATCCTGAACACGCTCGAGGTCAACCTGTCGAAGTTCATCGCCGCCGTGCAAAGAGGACGCGAGCGATTGCAGGGCAAGGACGAACCCGCCGAAGTCAGTTGAGCCCTCGGGTCGGCTGGAGCGCCCTTCCTTCCTCTTGCGACGTGCCGGGTTGGGGTAGCTTGCGGCGTGCCGGGTTGGGGTAGGGTCCGCGTGTGAACGCGCATGAGGCGAAGCACAAGCTGCAGGTTGCAAGGACGCTGCTGGGCACGGGCATGATCCAGCCGATGCGCCCCGACAAGGTGGTGCGCTCGCTGGCGGCTCTGCGTCGCTGGGGGCCGACGCCGGCAGCCGCGTACACCTCATCGGCGGTGCGCTACCCGGACAGGGCGGCGATCGTCGACGAGCGGGGGACGTTGACGTTCGCGGAGGTGGACAGCCGCACGAACGCCCTGGCCCGCGGGCTGAGGGAGGCGGGTATATCTGAACAGGACGGGGTGGCGATCATGTGTCGCAACCACCGGGGGTTCATCGACGCGACGGTCGCGTGCTCGAAGCTGGGGGCGAGCGCGCTGTATTTGAATACCGCGTTCGCGGGCCCGCAGATCTCAGATGTGATCGAGCGCGAGGACCCAGCGGCGCTGATCTACGACGAGGAGTTCGCCGAGCTGGTGCGCGAGGGGGCCGAACACAGGAAGCGGTTCATCGCGTGGCACGACCCTGGAACGGCGCGCCCAAGCGATCCCCTGCTGGAGGAGCTGATCGCGCACGGGGACGACTCTGCCCTCCAGCCGCCGAAAGAGAAGGGGCGCGTGGTGATCCTGACCTCGGGCACGACGGGGACGCCGAAGGGCGCCGCGCGCAAGCAGCCGGATTCGATGGAGCCCGCGGCAGCGTTGTTCTCGAAGATCCCGCTAAAAGCACGGGAGACGACGGTGATTGCGGCACCGATGTTCCACTCGTGGGGGTTCGCCCACTTCACGCTCGCCCTGCCACTCACTAGCACGCTGGTGCTGCGTCGGAAGTTCGACCCGGAGGAGACGCTGCGAGCGGTCGCGCAGCAGCGGGCAGCCGCGCTGGTGGTGGTGCCGGTGATGCTGCAGCGGATACTGGATCTGGGGGCGCAGACGCTGGCGCGCTACGACACGCGCACGTTGAGGGTAATCGCCGTGAGCGGGTCGGCGCTGCCGGGCGAGTTGGCGACGCGCGCGATGGATGCGTTCGGGGACGTGTTGTACAACCTGTACGGTTCCACCGAGGTGGCGTGGGCGACAGTCGCCACGCCGGAGGATCTGCGTGCGGCGCCGGGAACCGCTGGGAGGCCGCCGCTGGGGACGGTCGTCAAGCTGCTGGACGTGGATGGTCGCGAGGTGGAGCCCGGAGAGGGCGGGCGGATATTCGTCGCCAACGAGATGGTGTTCGAGGGCTATACGGGCGGCGGTGGGAAGGAGGTCGTGAGGGGACTTATGAGCACCGGCGACGTGGGCCGCTTAGACGCGGACGGGCGTCTGTTCGTGGACGGGCGCGACGATGAGATGATCGTGAGCGGTGGGGAGAACGTATTCCCGCGTGAGGTCGAGGACCTGCTTGCTGACCACGACCAGGTCGAGGAGGCCGCGGTCGTGGGCGTGCCGGATGAGCAGTTCGGCCAGCGGCTGAAGGCGTACGTGGTCAAGCGCAACGGCGCGGAGCTGAGCGAGGAGATGGTGAAGGGATACGTGAAGGAGAACCTCGCCAGGTACAAGGTTCCGCGCGAGGTGGTGTTCGTGAAAGAGCTGCCACGCAACGCGACCGGCAAGGTGCTCAAGCGCGAGCTGCAGGCCCAAGGGTAGAGCTGGGTGCCAGGAGCTCTGTAGCCTGGGAGCATGCCCGCTGAGACCCATGATTTCGACCTTGCCGGGCTGCGGCTGAGCGCAGGGGAGGGGCGGCGGCTGGAGCTCGACGTTCCGATCGAGCCGCTGATGCTGGGCAGCGAGCAGTACACGGCCACGCCCACGCGTATCCCGGTGGAGCTGGACGTGTCACGGATGACCGGCGGCGGATATGCACTGCGGCTGCGCTTCACCGCGGCGCTTGAGGGTCCGTGCATGCGCTGTTTGAAGGGAGCGGCTCCAGAGATCGAGGTGGATGCGCGCGAGGTGGATAGGCCGGGCGATGGAGAGGAGCTCGAAAGCCCCTACGTGAAAGATGAGACGCTCGACCTGGCGGTCTGGGCGCGCGACGCTTTCGCGCTGGCGGCACCGGTGAAGGTGTTGTGTCGCGAGGACTGCGCGGGGCTGTGCCCGGTGTGCGCAGTCGATCTGAACGAGGCCGGGCCGGAACACCACCATGAGACCGCGCCCGATTCGAGGTGGGCGAAGCTGCGGGAGTTGAAACTGGATTAGTTGGGCTGCCCGCGGTGCGGGACGGTCGCGGGCTGATGAAAACGGTGATGATGCGGGTGTCGCCCGCGACGTCGACTTTCGCTCTCCTGTAGGTGGAGTAGGGCTCTCCTGTGGGCTTTGAGCAGGGCCGGGTTGCGCTGCGCTGCAACGATCCTCCTCAGGGAGGCTGGGACCCGAATGCCGGTTACGCTAGCCTTCTCCGGCGATGGCGGTTCCCAAGAAAAAGCAGTCCCACAGCCGTACCGCGAAGCGGCGTGCGCAGCACAAGATCGGCACGCCCGCGTTGAACGCGTGTCCTCGCTGTCACAGCCCGCGCAGGCCGCATCGGGTGTGCCCGGTGTGCGGCACGTATGCGGGCCGCGAGGTCATGACGCTTGGGCCACACGAGCACGAGCACGACCACGACCACGGCCACGACCAGTAGGGAAGTGGCGTTAGAGGGGCCGTTGTCCTCGTCGTCGCCCGCACAGGCCGAGGCATCGAAGGCGGTAGTCGCGGTTGACTGCAACGGCGCCGATTTGGGTCCGGCCGAGGTCGCGGCGGGAGCGGCGATCGCGGCGGAGAGGGGCACGCGCGTGCTCCTGTTCGGCCCGGCGGCCGAGCTGGGTGAGCTGCCGGCGGGCGTGGAGGTGGTGGACGCGCCGGTGTCGATCGCCAAGAGCTCCGATCCCGCGGGCGCTGCTCGGGCGACGCCCGAAGCCTCGATCGTCAAGGCCTGCAAGGCGGTTGCGGAGGGCAGGGCGCAGGCGCTGGTGTGCGCGGGCGGCACTGGCGCGGCGCTAGCCGCGGGACAGTTCAACATCAAGCGGGCGCGCGGCGTCTATCGCCCGGCGCTGGCGATCTTGGTGCCGGTTCCCGGCCATCCGGTGATACTGCTGGACGTGGGGGCAAACGCGGAGGCACGGCGCGAGCACCTGGTGCAGTTTGCGTTTATGGGCGCGGCGCTCGCAAAGACGGTGTTCGGGGTCGAGCATCCTCGGGTGGGGCTGCTGTCCAACGGCGAGGAGGCGACGCGCGGGAGTCCGTTGGTGGTGGAGGTGCACGCGGAGCTGGCTGAGCGGGCGCGGATGGCAGGCGGCGCGTTCGAGTTTGCTGGCAACGTCGAGGGGGACGGCGTGGTGGGAGGGGCCGCGGACGTGATCGTGACCGACGGGTTTACAGGGAACATCGCGTTAAAGCTGATGGAGGGGGTGTCGCAGACGATGCTGGGCGCCATACGGGACGCGGCGATGTCCTCGCTGCGGGCGAAGCTGGGAGGAGCGCTGCTGCGGGGAGCGCTGAGGGGGTTCCGCGAGGAGATCGACCCGGAGGGGCACGGGGGCGCCTACCTGCTGGGGCTGCGCAGTTTGGGGGTGGTGCCCCACGGGCGCTTCACGCGAAGGGGCTTCGCGCAGGCAATAGAGCGCGCCGAGCACGGCGCACGCGAGGACATCGTGGGGCAGACTCAACGCGCGCTCCAGGAGGCCGGCGCGCTCAGGCAGGCGCCGGTGTCCGCCTCGGCCGCTAGCCTGCCGCAGGCACGATGACCATGCGCGAGCAGGTGTTTACGCTGATCCAGGCCCATCTGGCGGACGAGCTGGACGTCGAACCGAGCGCGATCGGTGAGGAGACCCGTTTCAGGGAGGATCTGGAGGCCGATTCGCTGGACCTGTACACGCTGGTGCAGGAGCTCGAGGACACCTACGGGGTGCGCATGTCCGATGAGCAGGCGGCCGAGATCCTCACGGTAGGACAGGCGGTGGACTTCGTGCTCGCGCACAGCCGTGACGGGGCGTCTGAGATCCCCCACGACGGGACCGTGCGCACCGCCCACCACGACGGGACGACCGATGTGGAGCGATGATGCTGCTGGCCGATCTGCTGAACGAGCTGCCCGACGATCTCGAGCGCCAGGTGTTCACGCACGCGTCGTGGAGCGAGCGGCGCAGCGATTCGTACACGCGGTTGGCGTTCCTGGGGGACAGTGTGCTGGCGCTGGCGGTGACCACTCATCTGTATCCGCGACTGGAGGCGGAGCGGTTCGGGGCGGGGAGACTGACGAAGATTCGCGCGCAGGCGGTGAGTGGGCCAAGCTGCCGGACGGTGGCCGAGCGGTTGGGGGTGCCCGAGCGGCTGCACGCGGCGGCGCCCGCAGGGGTGCAGGAGAACGCGGCGGCGCTGGTGGAGACCGAGCGGGTGCTGGCGTCGGTGATCGAGGCGGTGATCGGGGCCTGCTATCTGCATGCGGGCTACGACCGCACCGCCGAGGCGGTGGTGGAGGCGTTTGGGCCGGAGATCGAGGAGGCGCTGGAGCACCCGCTGGACTTCAAGTCCGCGCTGCAGGAGCTGCTAGCGCGGCGCGGCACGGAGGTGAGCTACGAGGTGGCGAGCGAGATCGGGCCGCCACACGAGCGCACCTACGAGGTGGTGGCACGGGTCGACGGACGGGAGCTGGGAAGCGGGAGCGGCCGCAGCAAGAAGCACGCCGAGCAGCAGGCCGCGCGCGAGGCGATCGACAGGCTGGCGAACGAATGAACGCGCGAGGTGTTCCGCAATGCACCTGAAGTCGCTTACGTTGAAGGGCTTCAAGTCTTTTCCCGATAGCACCCGCCTTGACTTCGGTCCGGGCGTGAGCGTCGTTGTGGGCCCGAATGGGTCGGGCAAGTCGAACGTGACCGATGCGGTGCTGTGGGCGATGGGCGAGCAGTCGCCACTTGCAGTCAGGGGTCAGTCGATGCAGGACGTGATCTTCGGCGGGGGCCGGGGGGTACAGGCGCGCAGCGCCGCCGAGGTGGAGATCGTGCTCGACAACTCCGACGGCACGGTGGAGGTACCGCTGAGCGAGATATCGATCGTGCGGCGTTTGGACCGCACAGGCGAGGGCTCCTACCGGCTGAACGGCGCCCACTGCCGGTTGACAGACGTGATCGAGGTGCTCTCAGATACGGGCTTGGGCAAGGAGACACATTCGGTCATCTCCCAGGGGCGAGTCGAGGCGATCGTGACGTCAAAGCCACGCGACCGGCGATTGCTGATCGAGGAGGCGGCAGGGCTAGGCAAGCACCGCAAGCGCCGGCGGCGTGCGCAGCTGAAGCTGGAGCGCACGCAGGAGAACCTCGACCGCGCGCTGGACGTGGAGCGCGAGGCGCGCACCCGACTGCGCCCACTAAAGCGCCAGGCCGAGGCCGCGGAGCTGCACGAGCGGCTGGAGCGCCAGATGCTTGAAGCGCGCTTGGAGCTGGCGCGCGAGGCGTTGCGCGCACGAGGAGTGGAGCTGGAGGAGGTGCAGGCGCGCGTGACGGAGGCCCGGGGGGCGCGGAGCAAAGTCGAGTCGCGCTTACAAGCGACGATCGACCGGCGAGGCAAGGCCGAGCGGGCGCTGGCCGAGCGGGCCGAGCGCCACGATGCGCTGGCGCGGCGTGTGTACGACGCGCGTTCCGCGCGTGAGCGGCTGGGGCTGCGCGCCGAGCTCCTCGCTGTGAACGTAGAGGCACTGGGTCGACGGATGGAGCGTGTCGAGCTGGAGTTGAACGCGCTGAGCGAGCTGTCATCTGTCGAGGCACCCGCGGACGGCGGGTCCGCCGATCGGTCCGGGGTCAAAGGCGCCACGGACGGCGAGCGCTCTTTCAAGCAGGCATGGGAGAAGGTCCGCAGGGTGATCGCCGACGGCGTGGAGCGCGCAAGCGCACAGACGGATGCCCGTGCACGAGCCCGCGCGGTGGGTGAGGTCGTCGCGGAGGCCGAGCGTCTCGCGAAGGCCGCGGTCGAGCGGACGGTGGCGCAGACGCTGACCGATCTCCGATCGGTGAAGGGCGAGATGGACGGCGAGCGCCTTCAGGCAGAGCGGGTGGCCGAAGATGGGGCTAAGCGATCGCGGCGTATCGAGCACTTGCGGACCCAGCGCGCCGACGACCTCGTGGTGGCCTCGCTCGCAGAGCGTCTCAGCACGGCGCTGCAGAGTGCCGGTGAGGCGATCGCGGAGCGCGAAGAGCAGTTCGAAGGCGAGCTGGCCCGTTACCGCGATGATGGCGAGGAGACGGCAACCGAGCTGCGTGCATGCGCCGGGGAGGAGGCGGAGATCCAGGCGCAGCTGCGCGCCGCGGGGGAGGTTGTGACGGGCGCCGAGGTGGCCGCGCAGCGGTTGCGCGATCAGGCGGGCGAGGCCGAGGCCGAGGTCAAGACAATCGCCGAGCGGCTTGACCTGCCCCTACCGGGCACGGCCGAAGGCGAGCGCGGCGGCGGAGGCGGGGCTCAAGGGGAGAACCGCGGCGGAGGCGGGGCTCAAGGGGAGAACATCACCGCGGAGGGCCGATCGGAGGTTGGGGTCACGGCCGGTGGTCTGGATGAGGAGCAGGCCCAGGCGCTGGAAGCCCGTGTCGAGCGGCTGAGACGACGGCGCGAGCAGCTCGGCCCCGTCAATCCGCTTGCCCAGGTGCAGTACGCGGAGGCGGTTGCGCACGTGGAGGAGATGGAGGGCCGGCGGGCGGACCTGGAGACGGCGCTGCGCGAGCTGCGCGCGGTGATCCGCGAAACCGACCGCCAGATACAGGAGACGTTTCAGGAGACGTTCGCAGCAACGGCACGCAACTTCGAAGAACTGGTGGGCGATGTGTTCCCGGGCGGCTCCGGGCGGCTGCGGCTGGTGGCTGAGGAGCAGGCGCCCCGCCTGGTGCTCGGCGGGCAGCAGCTACCCGAGGACGGGGGCGATGGCGGCGACGGAGACGCACCCGAGGCGGCCGCGGAGGCGGAGGCCGAGCTACAGGAGCGCGAGGAAGACAGTCAGGGAGTGGAGATCGAGATCACGCCGGCGGGGAAGTCGATGAAGCGCCTGTCGCTGCTGTCGGGGGGAGAGAAGTCGATGACGGCGCTGGCGTTCCTGTTCGCGGTGTTTCTCGCGCGTCCGTGTCCGTTCTACATCCTGGATGAGGTCGAGGCCGCGCTGGACGATCTGAACCTC
Source organism: uncultured Solirubrobacterales bacterium (assembly GCA_963813805.1). Classification (GTDB taxonomy): domain Bacteria; phylum Actinomycetota; class Thermoleophilia; order Solirubrobacterales; family Solirubrobacteraceae; genus Palsa-744. The sequence continues at coordinate 702,374 of CAWEZZ010000005.1, read as the reverse complement.
GATCGCTTCCTTGAGTTGCTGCGCCGATACGCGAACAGGGCTCAGTTCATCGTGATCACGCATCAGAAGCGCACGATGGAGGCGGCGGACTGGCTGTACGGCGTATCGATGGGCGGAGATGGGGTGTCGAAGGTGCTTTCGCGCAGGCTGCCTCCGGCGGCAGCAGACGCAGAGCCGGCGCCTGTCGCCGAGGTCGCATAGAAAACCGTTGTTCTGATCGAGTGTGTATAACTATGGTTATACACACAAAATAGTAAAACAAACCGTCTCTCTACTGCTGCTATCGTCGCGCGGCCCGTGGCGCGCGACTGGAGCGATTTGTTCATCGCCGGCGAGGCCGGCGACCCAAGCGGCCAGAGCGTGGAGGCCGAGTCCGTCGAGCGCTCCGAGCGACGCAACGGGTTCTTTCGCCGCCTGCGCGAGAACCTGTCAAAGACTCGCCAGGCGCTGGGTTCAGAGATCCAGGCCACGCTGTTCGGCACGCTCGACGAGCACACGTGGGAACGGCTGGAGGAGGCACTGATCATGGCCGATGTCGGCGCGAGCACGACCGCATCGGTGGTGGGCACGCTGGAGGCGGAGGCGGGCGAAGGGAAGATCGAGGGGGGCGAGGCGCTCAGCGAGCGGTTGATCGCGCTGTTGGCCGAGACCACCCGCGTCGGGCAGGCGCGGATTGACATTCGCCCGCAGCCGACGGTGATCATGGCGGTCGGCGTGAACGGGACGGGCAAGACGACGACAATCGGCAAGCTTGCCTGGCACCTGCAACACGAGTTGGGACGCACAGTCCTGCTGGGCGCAGCGGACACGTTCAGGGCCGCGGCGAGCGAGCAGTTGCAGGGCTGGGCGGAGAGGGCGGGCTGCGAGATCGTGACGGGAGCGGAGGGAGCAGACCCCGGCGCGGTGGCGTTCGAGGCGATCGCTAAAGCGCGCAGCGGGGGCGTGGACATCGTGCTCGTGGACACCGCGGGGCGGCTGCACACACAGGACGATCTGATGGGCGAGCTGGGGAAGGTGCGGCGGGTGATCGCGCGGCAGCTGGAGGGCGCCCCACACGAGACGCTGCTGACGCTCGACGCGACGACCGGTCAGAACGGGTTACGCCAGGCGAAGCTGTTCGCCGAGGCTGCGCAGGTCACGGGGGTCGTGCTGACGAAGCTCGACGGCACCGCGCGCGGGGGAATCGCGCTGGCGGTCGCGCGCGAGCTGGGCTTGCCGGTGAAGCTGATCGGGGTGGGCGAGTCGGTCGAGGATCTGCGCCCGTTCGACCCGGAGGACTTCGCGCGCGCATTGATCGCAGAGGGGTAACCTGGAGGGATGGACGCGTGGATCATCTGGTTGGTGGCGGCCTGCGTGCTGGGTGTGGGAGAGATGCATCAGGGCGGCTTCTACCTGGCCCCGTTCGCGGTGGGGGCGGCGCTGGCGGCGGCCGTGAGCTTCGCCGGCGTGGGAGTGCTGCTCAGCGCGATCGTGTTCGTGGCCGCTTCGGGAATCGTGTTCGGAGCGCTCCGCCCGGTGGCCCAACGCCACCGACGGCTGCCCCCGTCGATCCGTACCGGCGCGGCCGCGCTGGTCGGCCGGCCCGCGGTCGTGCTGGAGCGAATCGCCAACGAGGAGGGAGTGGGCTGCGTGAAGATCGATGGCGGCGAGGTGTGGACCGCGCGCAGCTACGACGAAGACGAGGTGATCGACGCCGGCGAGCGCGTTGAGGTGGTCGAGATTCGCGGCGCCACCGCCCTCGTGATGCACTGATTGCCCGTGCTCTCCTCATGCTCTGCCGTGCTCTGCTCATGCTCTGATCTGTAGACAGAGAAAGCAACGAGAAAGGAAACCGCCCTATGGTCGCTCTCATCGTTATTGCCGTGGTTGTCGTGTTCGTGCTCGTCGTGGCCGCACGAACCATCCGCGTCATTCCTCAGGCCCGGGCGGGGGTTGTGGAGCGGCTGGGCCGCTACAGCCGCACGCTCGAGCCCGGTCTGACGATCGTGACGCCGTTCATCGACCGCGTCAAGCCGCTCGTCGATCTGCGCGAGCAGGTCGTCAACTTCGCGCCCCAGTCGGTTATTACCGAAGACAACGTGGTCGTGGGCATTGAGACCGTTCTCTACTTCACGATCACCGACCCGCGCTCGGCGACATATGAAATCGCCAATCCGCTGCAGGCGATCGAGCAGCTGACCGTAACGACGTTGCGCAACGTGATCGGCGGTCTCTCGCTCGAGGCGACGCTGACCGCTCGCGAGAACGTCAACACCGAGCTGCGCGTGGTGCTGGACGAGGCGACAGGCAAGTGGGGCATCAGGATCAACCGCGTCGAGATCAAGTCGGTCGACCCGCCGCCGGACATCAGGACCGCGATGGAGAAGCAGATGCGCGCCGAGCGCGACCGGCGCGCGGCGATCCTCACCGCGGAAGGCGAAAAGCAGGCGCAGATCCTCACCGCCGAGGGTGCCAAGCAGGCCGCCGTCCTCACGGCAGAGGGCGAGCGCCAGGCGGCGATCCTGAGATCCGAGGGCGAAGCGAAGGCGATCGACACGGTCTTCACGGCCATCCACGAGGGCAAGCCAGATCGGGCGCTGCTCAGCTACGAATACCTGCAGATGCTCCCGCAGCTGGCTGAAGGAGACGCGAACAAGGTATTCGTGGTGCCCTCCGAGTTCGCGCAGGCATTTGGTGGCATCGGCGAGGCGTTGGCGCGCCGCGCCGAGCAGGACAAGCCGGTATAGGAATCCGCCACTCGATGTTCGACTCGCTTGCCGAGAAGCTGCAGGGCACGCTCGCCGATGTGGGCCGGCGTGGGACGCTGACCGAAGGGGACATCGACGGGGCGATGCGCGAGATCCGTCTGGCGCTGCTGGAGGCGGACGTCAACTTCAAGGTCGTCAGACAGTTCACCGCCGAGCTGAAGGAACGCTGTTTGGGGGCGGAGGTGATCGGCAAGCTGAATCCCGCCCAGCAGGTCGTAAAGATCGTCAGTGAGGAGCTGACGGCGCTGATGGGCGGCGCCTCGGCCGCCCTGAGCTTCTCCCCGCGACCGCCGACGGTGATCCTGATGGCGGGGTTGCAAGGCTCGGGCAAGACGACCGCGACGGCGAAGCTCGCGCGGTACCTGCTCGAGGAGCACTCCTCGCGCGTGGCGCTGGCGGCCTGCGACACCTACCGCCCGGCGGCGGTCGAGCAGCTCGTGAAGGTAGGCGAGCAGGCGGGGGCGGAGGTCTATCACCGAGGCCCGCCCACCCCCGACCACGACCCAGTGGACATTGCCGCGTGGGCGCTGGAGCGCGCCAAGCGGGAGGGCAAGGACGTGTTGATCGTGGACACCAGCGGGCGTCTACACGTGGACGAGGAGCTGATGGCGGAGCTCGTGCGGATCCGCGGGGCGGTGAAACCCCACAACGTGCTGCTGGTCGTGGACGCGATGACCGGCCAGGACGCAGTCAACGTAGCCGAGCGGTTCGCAGAGGCGGTGCAGTTCGATGGCGTGGTGATGAGCAAGCTCGACGGCGACGCCCGCGGTGGGGCGGCCTTATCGGTCAAGGCAGTCACGGGCAAGCCGATCCTGTTCGCCTCCACGGGCGAGAAGCTCGAGCAGTTCGAGCGTTTTCATCCCGATCGCATGGCCCAGCGCATCCTCGGGATGGGCGACGTGATGAGTCTGATCGAGAAGGCAGAGCGCCAGTTCGACGAGACCGAAGCAGTCGAGCTGGAGCGCAAGCTGCGGCGCAACGAGTTCGGGCTGGACGACTTTCTGAACCAGCTGAGGGCGATCCGGAAGATGGGTCCGCTGACGAGCCTGCTCGGGATGATCCCCGGGTTTGGTGGCCAGCAGCTGCAGAACATGAAGGTCGACGAGCGCGAGCTCGACCGGATTCAGGCGATCATCCTGTCGATGACCCCCGAAGAGCGACGCCGTCCGGAGCTGATCAAGGGGTCGCGCCGTCTGCGGATCGCGCGCGGCTCGGGCACGAACGTCCAGCACGTCAACCGGCTGGTCAAGCAGTTCGGCGAGATGCGCAAGGTCATGCGTCAGATGGGGCGCGGCAAGATGCCGGACATCGGCGCGCTCATGCGCAACGCACGGTGAGTTCGCGCCCGGGGGCCCGGCCTCGGCGGGGCGTACCGTCTAAGCTCTGCCGCGAAGGTCCAGTCATCCAGTCTCTTTCAGCACCAGAGAGGAAAACGTGGCAGTCAGGCTCAGGCTCACGCGAGTGGGCGGTAAGAAGGACCCGATGTGGCGTGTGGTCGTCGCCGACCAGCGCTCCCCGCGCGACGGTCGTGTGATCGAGACGATCGGCCACTACAACGCGCAGACGGACCCTTCGACGATCGTGATCGACGAAGATCGGGCGCGCAGCTGGCTGGCTCGTGGCGCGCAGCCTTCGGACACGGTGCGCAAGTTGCTACGTATCCAGGGCATCGACACTCGGAACTAGCCCTCGGGCGCGATAACGTGAGCCTTCGGCCACGAGCTTGAACAGCGCGGACATGCCCACCGAGATCCCAAGACAGCTGTTGGAGTATCTCGCCGAGGGACTAGTCGATGATCCCGACGGGGTGTCGGTCGAGCAGTCCGAGCAAGACGATGGCACGATCCTGCTGGAGCTGTGTGTGGCCGCGGACGACTACGGCAGGGTGATCGGCCGGGGCGGGCGCACCGCGCATGCGCTGCGAACGGTCGTGAAAGCCGCCGCGACGGCTGAGAGATGCCACGTGCTACTCGACATCGTCGATTGACCGGCCACGTTGACGTGTTGGAGGGGAAGGCGACGGTGGACAACACGGCGCCGGAGCTCCAGGCGGGTCGCGTCGGTCGCGCGCACGGCTTGGATGGAAGCTTCTACGTGACGCGCGCCCGGCCACGCCTGCTGACAGTCGGGACGAGCGTGACAGTGTCAGGACGGACCGCCGCGATCGTACGCCGCGCGGGGACCGAGCAGCGCCCGATCATCCGCTTGGAGGGCATCGAGGACCGTCTCGCCGCGGAGGCGTTGCGGGGCATGGCGCTGATGGTCGGCAGCCTGCAGGCGCCCGCGCTCGCTGAGGGCGAATGGTGGGCGCACGAACTGGAGGGCTGTGAGGTGATGGACGGCGACCGACTCCTCGGAACCGTCAGCCGACTGGTCGAGCTGCCGTCGTGCGAGGCGCTTGAGGTGCGGCGCGAGCGGGGAGGAGAGCCGCTGCTGGTGCCGATGGTGAAAGACGCCATCCGCCGCGTGGAGGTCTCCGCGGGGCGCATCGAAGTGGACATGGAGTTTCTGGGAGAGCCATGGAGATAGATGTGTTCATGGAGTTTCTGGGAGAGCCATGGAGATAGATGTGTTCACCCTGTTCCCCGAGTGGTTTGAGTGGTTCTCCTCCCAGCGTCACGTGAGCAACGCTCTCGCGGCTGGGTCACGCATCGACTGCCTGAACTTCCGCGACCACACTCCGCTCAGCGGCGGGCAGGTGGACGACACGCCGTTCGGCGGGGGGGCGGGGATGGTGCTGCGCGTGGACGTCGTCGACAGCGCCCTGCGCGCCCGCTATGGGATCGACCCGGTGGAGCTGCGCGGGCGCCGCCGGGTGATTGCGCTGGCGCCGGGTGGGCGGATACTTGACGACGGTCTCGTCGACGAGCTGACGGCCGAGCCCGCCCTGACGCTGCTATGCGGGCGCTATGAGGGGTTTGACGAGCGCATCGTCGAGCACTTCGCCAGCGACACGCTGTCAGTCGGGCGCTACGTCCTCTCCGGAGGTGAGCTGGCGGCGATGGTCGTGTGCGACGCCGTGCTGCGCAAGCTCCCCGGTGCGCTCGGGCACGAGGCCTCGGCGGTCGAGGAGTCTTTCAGCGCCGCGCTCGGCGGGGATCCGGAGTACCCGCACTACACCCGCCCGGCCGAGTACCGCGGCTGGCGCGTGCCTGAGGTACTGCTCTCCGGACACCACCAGCGGATAAGCGACTGGCGGCGCGAGCGCAGCCGGGAGCGGGGTATCCGCCGGGATGGACCCCCATCGGCTGCGTGAGGGCGACTCGCCCAGCGAGGCGGCGCGGGCTGAGGGTCCGCTACCATTGCTCTCCGCGCTGGCCGGATACCCGTTCGGGCTTTCTCCGGTCATCAGGGCGCACCCTCTCCCTCCGCACCCTCCCTCCGCACCCTCTCCCTCCTTCACCGTCATGAGCAGCGTCATCGAAACCATCGAGCGCGCGCAGCTGCGCCGCGTTCCCGACTTCGCACCGGGCGACCGCGTGAAGGTGCACTTCCAGGTGATCGAGGGCACCCGCCGCCGCGTGCAGGTGTTCGAGGGCGTGGTCATCAAGCGGCAGGGGCACGGCTCGCGGGAGACGTTCACGGTGCGCAAGCAGTCTTTCGGTGTCGGCGTCGAGCGCTCCTTCCCGTTGCACTCGCCGAAGATCGAGCGCATCGAGCTGGCCGCGCGCGGCGATGTGCGCCGCGCGAAGCTGTACTACCTGCGCGATCGTGTCGGCAAGCGCGCACGTGTACGCGAGCGCCGCTACACCGGTCCCGAGGAGACGATCCAGCCGGGCTTGTTGCACGAGCCTGAAGAAGCGACCGACGCCGAGGGCCTGACCGCGGAGGAGACGGTCGTCGAGGGCGCCGAGGCACAGGGCTTGGGGAACACGCCAGAGGCTGACGCTGACGCGACCAAGGGCACCAGTCAGCCGGCGGAGGGCGAGTCCGACTCCGAGGCGTCAAACGCCGATTCCCCGCCCTCCGATGCCGGCGAGGCTCAGGGAGGTGAGGTCGCCGGCGACGCGCCGGCGTGAGCGCCCGCGCCAAGCGCTCCAAATCGACGACGAACTCGATCGTCGAGCTGGTCGTGATCATCGCGGTGGCGCTCGGCCTGGCGTTGGGAATCCAGGCGTTCATCGTCAAGCCTTACCGAATTCCCAGCGGCTCGATGGAACCCACGCTGTCGATTGGCCAACGCGTGCTCGTCAACCGCCTCGGGATGGACTTCGGCAAGCCGCACGTTGGCGAGATCGCGGTGTTCCACCCTCCGATGGGTGCGCAGGAAAGCTCGGGCGAACCAAAATGCGGGCCAACGCCCCACGTGGTCGTCGACGGCACTGCTGCCTGCTCACAGCCGGTTCCGGAAGAGGCCAGTGTGAACTTCATCAAGCGCATCGTCGCCGGCCCGGGCGACGAAATCTACATCCGGGAAGGGCATGTCTTTCGTCGCCCCGCCGGTCAGAGGAACTTCACACCCGAGAAGGATTCCTACACCAGGCTGTGCCCCGAAAGGGAATCGAAATGCAACTTTCCCACGCCGATCAGGGTTCCGACCGGTCACTGGTTCATGATGGGCGACAACCGTGGGGATTCGGACGACAGCAGGTTCTGGGGACCAGTACCCACAAGCTGGATCATCGGGGGAGCCTTCGCCACCTACTGGCCTCCTGACCGAATCGGGTTCTTCTAGGCCTCTCGCCGTCACCGCCGCGTCCGGAACCTCTCGACAGGCATCCGCCGGTTCATCCGCCCGGACCAGACGTCGCGCGCGTCGGAACACCAGCGGGCGGCGGCTGTTTGCCTTCGACCGCCGCCTCGGGGTCCGCTTCGTCGCGGGCGCCGATGAGGCGGGGCGGGGCTGTCTCGCCGGTCCGCTGGTCGCGGCGGGGGTGCTGTTCGACTACGAGGCGTTGACGGTGCGCGATCTGCGGGCGCTGAACGCGCTGAACGACTCCAAGCAGCACACCGCGCAGGCGCGCGAGGAGCTGTACCCGCTTGTGCTGCGCAGTGCTGCCCGCGTCGTGGTGGTCTCCCGCTGCGTACGCGGAATCGACGCCCGCGGCCTGCACAAGACGAACCTCGCGGCCCTGCGCGACGCGATGCGCGGCGTCACTCGCGGCGTCTCGGGCGAGGTGCTGTGTCTCGTGGACGGCTTCTCGGTGCCGGAGTTCGAGCGCCCCCAACGCGCGATTATCGACGGCGACGCCACCAGCGCGGCGATCGCCGCGGCGTCGATCGTCGCCAAGGTCACGCGCGACCGCTACATGCGCCACGCCGATGTCCAGCACCCGGGTTGGAGCTTCGCCGAGCACATGGGCTACTCCACGCCCGTACACCGCGAAGCGATCCTCCGTCGGGGCGTCTCCCCCCTGCACAGGATGTCCTTCCAGTCGCTCGCCTACCAGCAGCTGGCGCTGTAGTGGCCCTACAGATCCCTACCAAGCCCCCTCGATATGGTCGAGACGAAGCAGCCTGTCTTTGGTGTCGACGATCACGCCGACCGCGTCGAAGCGGATGGTGTGAGCGGTGGGTCGGATGTGCTTCTCGTCGCGCAGCCAGGCGGTGGCGAGACGGCGCAGACGGGCACGCTGACGGGGGCGCAGCCACGTCAAGGGCTCCTGATCTGGACGGATGCGCTGTCGCTGGGCGCTCACACGACGCGTCTTGACCTCCGCGAACACGAGCGTACGGCCGTCGAAGGCGATCAGGTCTATCTCGCCGTGGCGGGTGCGCTCGTTGTGTCCCAGCAGGGAGAAGCCGAGCCGCTGGAAGTGGACCGCGGCCAGCTCCTCGCCTCGGCAGCCGAGCGCATGGCGCGGGTCGACGCGTTTGGCGGCCGGCCGGGGCGCGGGAGTGTTGGTGTGCATGTCGATCACGCTAGATCGGCAGACGTGACGCGAGACGCGCATGTGTGCCAATTCACTGTCCCGATCGTCAGAAGTCATGTCCCTGGGTGCTCTATCGCGATGATGGCCGGCACGATCGTGGCAAGGGGCGCCGCACGATCGTGGCAAGGGGCGCCTGTATGCCTGCCTGCTGGGAAGATTGCCCGTGATTCCCGCAGATTGCGCATTTCATCCACAGGGTGTCCGTCCCGCAGCATGAAAAGCCGACTCGGCAACGGGCGCTCCCACGCGCGTGCGGCCCCGCCCGGTAGCCTCCCGTCGCATGAACGACATCACCGCGGACTCCTCGGCCCGCTCGCAGTCGTCCGTGTCTGCGCCGGTCGCCTCTTCTACCGATGCCCATCCTTCCGCCAGTGGGCCGGGGTCATTCGACGGCGTGAGCGGTTTCATGGGCATGCGCTGGGACGATCCGCAGACCGTCCGCCTGGACATCAGGCCCGAGCTGATCAACGCCGGCGGGCTGCTCTCGGGCGTCGTCACCTACGCGCTCGTCGACTACTGCATGGGCTCAACCCTGTGGGCGCAGAGGACCGCGGAGGAGCGGATCGCGACGATCAGCATCTCGATCAACTACGTCCAAACAGCGACCGAGGGCGAGATCGTGTGTCATACCACCCTCGATCGGCGCAACCGCACGGCCGCGGTGATGCGTAGCGAGGTGCGCCACGAGGACGGCCGCCTGCTGGTCACGGCGATCGGCAGCTACACGATCTTCCCGCGCCGCCGGCGCACTGGCGCGCGCCCAGACTGAGGACCGGTGGCAGGCGAGCGCAGGCCGGCCGCGCAGAGGTCGACCGATCACAGATCGGTAGGCACGCCGACGGCGCTGACGATTGCCGGCTCTGACTCCGGCGGGGGCGCGGGCATCCAGGCTGACCTGAAGGCGTTCGCGCGCTGCGGTGTGCACGGCATGACCGCGATCACGGCGGTCACCGCGCAGAGCACTGTTGGCGTCACCGCGATCCATCCGGTGCCGCCGGACATCATCCTCGCCCAGGTGCGCGCGGTTGTGCGGGACATCGGCGTCGACGCGGTCAAGGTGGGAATGCTCGGCACCGTCGAGGTCACGCTCGCGGTCGCGCACGCGCTAGACGAGCTTCCCGCGGGCACCCCCGTGGTCGTGGACCCGGTGATGGTTGCCGAGTCGGGTGCGCAGCTACTCCAGGACGACGCCCAGCAGGCGCTCGTGCGAGAGATCCTGCCGCGCGCGACCGTGCTCACTCCTAACCTGCCCGAGGCGCGCGTGCTCGCAGCCGCGCCGCCGCCTGCCGAAGGGGACGAGGACGCCGAAGGGGACGAGGACGCCGAAGCCGAAACCCTGGCCAGAGCGGTGCTGGCGCTCGGTCCTCGCATCGTCGTGCTCACCGGCGGCCATCGCGCGCGCGCGGTCGACCTCTTGCTCGACTCCGCGGCTCCTGACTCCGCGGCTCCTGATGGGTGTCGGAGGGCGATCGAGATCCCGGGCGAGCGCCACCCCGACGGCGCCGCGCACGGCTCAGGGTGTACCCACTCCGCCGTGCTCGCCGCGCAGCTCGCGCTCGGCCGTACGCCCCTGGAGGCGGCCCGCATCGCCCGGGCGTTGGCGGGCGAAGCGGTGGCGCAAGGGCTGCGCGATGTCGGGGCAGGCGTGGGTCCGGTGGACGTGCTCGGGATCGAACGGATGCGCGCGGCGCAACATGAGTCCTAGTCACGTCAGCGTGCGCATGTCATAATCGGGGAGCGATGAAGCTGTTGTGGATGAAGCCCGGTCATCGATGAAGTTCTTGCGTCTGAAGCCCGGTCATGGCGAGACAGTGCTCGCGGAGGGAGACGTGGAGGTTCCGGAGCAGGAGCGGGAGCTGATCGAGGCGTTTCGCCGCGAGCTGGGCGCCGGTATGTGGGCGGCGGTGCCGACCGAGACCGGTGGCGGTCGTCGCGAGGCTGAGCTCGTGAAGAGCTTCGCTGAGGTGCCTCGCGACGCCGAACGCGTGATCTTCTTTCCGCGCGCCGCCGGCGGCGCGCCGCGGACAGGACACTAGTGGTCCCTTTTGAAAATTCGGTGAGGGTTTGCCGAGTGGATGGTCTGTGTCTGAGGTTCGACGGACACGGTCTTCGTACCGGTAGTACGAGGGCCGTGGACGGCGAGACTCAGACGCGAGCAGGCGCCGGGAAACACCAACGAATTTTCAAAAGGGACCACTAGGCCGCCGTGCCGCTTGCGTTGGGCACCGCCGCGATCGTGTTCGTCGCGCTGCTCTGGGAGCTCACCCGGCCCCGTTTCACAGCGACAGTCACCCGTGGTCGCCTGCGCTGGGCAGAACGTTCGCGCAGGAGAGGGACGGCGATAGGCTATGACCCAGGTCGCGAGCGCCGCGCCGAGCAGCGCGCCCGTGCACTGCTGCGCTCGTGCGTAAACGGGGATGACTGGGCGATGTACCGCGACCTCGGCTTCCTGCGCGTCTGGGGCGGCCTCGGTGACCGCACGCGCGGTGACGGCGCGTCATACGCCTACCTGATCTATCCGCATAAGCCGATCGTCGCCTACGTACCTGAGACCGGTGAGCTGCTCAACGAGTACTGCGTCGCCTTTCCTGATCATTCGAAGCCTTATGGCAGCGCCAGGCTGCCGGACTCCGATGATGTGCTTGCCAAGTGGATGACGTTGACTGCCGACGAGCGCCGGTTGATCGCCGACGCGAACATGCACCTGCCAGGCCGGCAGATCGACCGGGACAGGGTTCGCCGCGACCTGCTTGCGCTGGCGTCCTGGGAGCGCCAGTGCCTCACGGTACGTGAGCGACGACCGATCGAAGATCAGGAGCACCGCCGACTTAGCAGTCCTGGCTGCGTGTCCACCAGCCCTCCTGGCTGTGTGTCGACCAGCCCTCCTGACTGCGTGTCTACCAGCCCTCCTGGCTGTGTGTCGACCAGCCCTCCTGGCTGTGTGCCCCAGTGGTCGCACAGCGCCGGTAGTGTGCGCGTCGCGTGAGCGCTCAAGCCGCCTTCGATGTGAAGCACCGCAGCCGCGCCCTCACCGAGGGCCCCGAGCGCGCCGCTGCGCGCTCCTACCTGCACGGCATCGGCTACTCCGCCGAGGATCTGGCGAAGCCGATCGTCGGGGTTGCGCACTCGTGGATCGAGACGATGCCGTGCAACTTCAACAACCGCGTGCTGGCCGCGAAGGTCAAGGAGGGGATTCGCGCCGCGGGGGGCACGCCGATGGAGCTGAACACGATCGCGATCTCCGACGGGATCACGATGGGCACGGCAGGGATGCGCGCCTCGCTGGTGTCACGCGAGCTGATCGCCGACTCGATCGAGCTGGTCGCGAGCGCCCACTGCTTCGACGCGCTGGTCGCGATCTCTGGCTGCGACAAGACGATCCCGGGGACGGTAATGGCGCTCGCGCGCCTCGACATCCCGGGGCTGATGCTCTACGGCGGCTCGATCAGGCCAGGCCGGTACAAGGGTAAGGACGTGACGATCCAGCAGGTGTTCGAGGCGGTCGGCGAGTACGCCGCTGGAAAGATCACTGAGCAGGAGCTGCACGCACTGGAGGAGGTCGCCTCGCCCGGCGCGGGCGCGTGCGGAGGCCAGTTCACCGCCAACACGATGGCGATGGCGTTCGAGGCGCTCGGGATCTCGCCCGCGGGCTCTTCGATGGTGCCGGCCGAGGACGGCCGCAAGCTTGAGGTGGCCAGGCAGATGGGCGAGCTTGTGATGGATGTCCTGCGCCGTGGACAGCGCCCGAGCGACATCATCACGAAGGAGGGGCTTCAGAACGCGATCGCGGCGGTCGCGACAAGCGGGGGCTCGACCAACGGCGTGCTGCACCTGCTGGCCGTCGCGCGCGAAATGGGGGTGCCGCTGAAGATCGACGAGTTCGACGCGATCTCCGAGCGCACGCCCCTGCTCTGTGACTTGCAGCCCGGCGGGCGGTACGTGGCGACCGACCTATACGAGGCGGGCGGGGTGCCGCTCGTGCTCAAGCGGATGCTGGACGCGGGAGCTCTGCACGGCAACGCGATGACGGTCACGGGCAAGACGATCGGACAGCACGCAGAAGAGGCCTCCGAGACGGATGGCCAGCGCGTCGTCAGGCCGCTGGACGATCCGCTGAAGCGGACGGGTGGGTTCGCGATCCTGCGCGGCAACATCGCCCCGGACGGCTGTGTCGTGAAGCTGGCCGGACACGAGCGCAGGCGCCATGTCGGCCCGGCGAAGGTGTTCGACGGCGAGGAGGCGGCGATGGCGGCCGTGCTCGCGAAAGAGATCGAGGCAGGTGACGTGGTGGTCATCCGCGCGAGGGGCCGGCGGGAGGGCCGGGGATGCGGGAGATGCTCGCGGTCACCGCGGCCCTCGTCGGCGAGGGCCTGGGGGAAACCGTTGCGCTGATCACTGACGGGCGTTTCTCCGGCGCGACGCACGGGTTCATGGTGGCGCACATCGCTCCGGAGGCGGTCAGGGGCGGCCCGATCGGCGCGTTGACGGACGGCGATGAGATCGAGATCGACGCGGATGAGCGCCGCATCGACGTGAAGCTGTCCGAGGAGGAGATAGTCGAGCGTCTGAGCGCCTACGAGCCGCCGCCGCGCGCAGACGCGCACGTGGACGTGGCGATCCAGAAGTACGCGAAGCTCGTGGGCAGCGCCGCGGAAGGCGCGGTCGCGCGCTGAGGTTCTCCGGACTCCTCGCGCGGTCCTCGGTTGCCGGTCCCTACAAGCGCTGTACGGTAATGCGTGATGCAGCCTCCCTTTAGGGCCCGCGAATCAATATCTGACGGTCCGGATGCACTCGTCTGGCGGCGCCAGCCACCACCCGCGATGCTCGACGTACTACCGGTACGCCTGCGCTCGCGTGCGGCGTCTGGCATCCACCATCCGAGCACCCCGACCCCGCCATCTATTGATTTGCGGGCCCTTAAAAGTCGAGGTCGGTCCTGTGTGGACGCTCACGGTGCTCCTCAGGCAGGGCATGGGGATCGGGGCGGCGAAGTAGGCGTTGTTATGGCTGCCAAGACAGGGGCGAACGAGCTGCAGGCGCGGCTTGAGGGCGTGTGGCTCGAGGCGCTGGAGCTGCTAGAAGAAGATCTGCGTCGAGGAGACGCGGCCGAGCGGACGCGCCGGGCGTACGGCGTCGACCTCGGACAGTTCGCACGGTGGACGACCGCCCAGGGCCTTGCGCCGCGGGACATCGGCCCGAAGGATGTGCGCCGATACATCGCCCATCTCTCCGAAGAGGGCGCCGCCGCCACGACGACCGCGCGCAAGCTGGCAGCCCTGCGCGCGCTGTTTTCTAGCCAGCGCGAGCACGGACGGATCGCCCAGAACCCGGCCGACCTGGTGTCCACGCCCCGGCGCGCATCGCATCTGCCGCGCGTGCTGAGCGCACGGGAGGCGGCTCGCCTGCTGGACGGCATCCCCGCGGGAAGCCCGCTGGAGCTGCGCGACCGCGCTCTGTTCGAGCTGGCCTACTCGTGCGGGCTGCGCGCCGAGGAGCTAGTGTCGTTGAGGACCGCCGATGTGGACCATGACGGCGAGCAGCTGCGCGTCGAGGGGAAGGGATCAAAGACGCGGTTTCTGCCCGTCGGCGAGCCGGCGATGGCGGCCGTAAGGCGCTATCTGGACCGCGGCCGGGAGGCACTCGGCAACGGTGACGGGCGGGACGCGCTGTTCCTCTCAAAGACAGGAAGACCTCTGGGAACGAGCGACGTGAGAAGGAGGCTCAGAACGTGGACAGCACGCGCGGGGATCGACAGCGGATGCTCGCCGCACGCGCTGCGACACAGCTTCGCAACGCACCTGCTCGACGGTGGCGCGGACCTGCGCAGCATTCAGGAGCTGCTCGGGCATGCGAGCGTCTCGACAACCCAGGTTTACACTCGGGTAGAGTCTGCGAGGCTTAGAAGCGCGTACGCGCGCAGCCACCCTCGGGCCTGATACAGGGGGGAGAAGACCCTGGAGACGAACGTCAAACCGATTGAGCTGCGTGAACTCTGGCGGCGATATAAGTCCGACGGGGATGCCCGCGTGCGCGAGCGGCTGGTCGTCGCGTACTCGCCCCTGGTCAAGTACGTAGCCGGCCGCACCGCCGCGGGGCTGCCCCCACACGTCGAGGAGGCCGACCTGATCTCCTACGGGCTGGTGGGGCTGATCTCGGCGATCGAGCGCTTCGACCTGTCACGGGAGATCAAGTTCGAGACCTACGCGATCATGCGCATCAAGGGCGCGATCATCGACGAGCTGCGCTCGATGGACTGGGTGCCGCGCAGCGTGCGTGCGCGCGCACGCGAAGTCGAGCGTGCGAACGCAAAGCTCGAGAACTCGCTGCAAAGGGCCCCGACCGACACCGAGATCGCAGCCGAGCTGGGGATCACGATCGACGAACTGAACGAGTCGCTGCTCGCGATCTCACACTCTTCGATGGTCGCGCTGGATGAGCTGTGGAGCGTCTCTGACTCCAGCGGCGACCAGGTGTCCTTGATGGACACGATCGAGGATCCCGGTGCGCCCGACCCAGCGAAGGCACTCGACGTGGGCGACCTGAAGGACCGGATCGCCGACTCGATCGCAAAGCTGCCCGAGCGCGAGAAGCTCGTGATCGCGCTCTACTACTACGAGAACCTGACATTGCGCGAGATCGGCGAGGTGCTCGGTGTGACCGAGTCGCGGGTCTCTCAGCTGCACACGAAGGCCGTCCTGCGTTTGCGCTCCCGGATGCAGGAGGAGTCGTTCGACGACTGACTCAAAGGGCGCTATGGTGCTCGCACCCCGAGGAAGGAGATACGCATGGTGCGCCCAGCAGCCGACCGTATTCGCAACGTCGCCCTGGTTGGCCATCGAGGGGCCGGGAAGACCGCTTTGCACGAGGCGCTGCTGTTCGAGGCGGGGGTGACGAGTAGGCTGGGCACGGTTACCGACGGCAGCACGGTGTCGGACTCCGACCAGGACGAGCGGGCGCGGCAGATGTCGATCTCGGCGACGCTCAGCTCGTTTCACTGGCGCGAGCGCAAGATCAACCTGCTCGACACGCCCGGCGAGCCGAGCTTCGTGGCTGACGCGCTGGGCGCCCTGCGCGTGTGCGAGTCCGCGGTGTTCGTAGTGAATGCCGTGATGGGCGTCGAGGTCTCGACGAGCCGCCTGTGGGCGCGCGCGGCCGAGTTGGACATCGCAAGGTCGCTGTTCGTGAACATGCTCGACCGCGAGCGCGCGGACTTCTTCCGCACGCTGGAGGCACTCAAGGGGGCGTTCGGGCCGCACGTCGTGGCAACCGAGATCCCGATCGGATCCGAGCACGAGGTTTCTGGCGTGATCGACCTGGTCGACATGACCGCGTTTCGCCAGGACTCCTCAGAGCGCGGTGGCTGGACGGAGGTGCCGATCCCCGCTGAGCACGCCGAGCTCGCGGAGGAGTATCGCGAGAAGCTGATGGACGAGGTGAGCGAGGTCTCCGACGCGCTGATGGAGCGCTACCTGGAGGGTGAGGCGATCGCCCACGAGGAGATCGTGGGGGCGCTGAAGGAGGGCACCAACCACGGCAAGATATTCCCGGTCGTCTGCGGCGTGGCCACGCGCAACCTCGGCACCTCGCGCTTGTTGGACGCGATCGTCGAGGACCTGCCTTCGCCCGTCAAGCACGGTCCGCTCACCGTCGGCGAGGTCGAGCTGGAGGCATCTGAGGAGGCGGAGCTGTTCGCGTACGTGTTCAAGACCCGCGCCGATCCGTTCGCGGGACGCATCAACCTGTTGCGCGTCTACCAGGGTGTGATGCGGGCCGACAGCCAGGTACTGAACACCCGCGTCCACGTGAAGGAGCGCATCGGCCAGCTGCTTGAGTTCGCCGGCAAAGAGGTCGTCCACGTGCAGGAGTTCGGCCCGGGGGACATCGGGGCGGTGGCCAAGCTCAAGGAGACCCGTGCTGGAGACTGGCTCGCCGCCCGGGATGAGCCGATTGAGATGCCGCGGCTGAAGCTGCCGGCGCCGGTGATGGCGTTCGCGGTGGAGCCGAAGAGCAGGGGAGATGAGGAGAAGGTGCTGGCCTCCCTGCGCCGTCTGCGGGAGGAGGACCCGACGATCGACCTGCACCGCGACCAGCAGACCGGAGAGCAGATCGTCGCGGGGCTCTCGCAGGTGCACGTGGAGGTGATCGTCGACCGCCTGCGCGAGCGTTTCGGCGTGGAGGTGACGCTGAAGCCCCCGCGTGTGCCCTACCAGGAGACTATCCGTGGCGTGGCAAAGGCACACGGTCGCCACAAGAAGCAGTCTGGCGGGCGGGGTCAGTTCGGCGACTGCCACATCGAGATCGAGCCGCTGGAGCCCGGCGGGGGTTTTGAGTTCGTGAACAGGATCAAGGGCGGGGTGATCCCGAGCTCGTTCATCCCCGCGGTGGAGAAGGGGGTGCGCGAAGCGATGGACACCGGCGTGCTGGCGGGCTATCCAGTCAAGGACGTGCGTGTGACGCTGTGCGACGGCGCCTACCACACTGTGGACTCCTCGGAGATTGCGTTCAAGCTGGCGGGCATCCAGGCGATGCGCCAAGCGCTCGAGCTGGCCGACCCGGTGCTGCTGGAGCCGGTCATGCTTGTCACCCTGTCGGTGCCGGAGGCCTATGTGGGGGACGTGATCGGCGATCTGAACAGCCGCCGCGGACATCCCCAGGGCATGGAGCCGGTGGGCGCGATGACGGAGATCAAGGCGGAGGCGCCGATGGCGGAGATGCTCAGCTATGCGCCCGACCTGCGCGCGATCACGGGGGGTCAGGGCGACTACACGCTGGAGTTCCTGCGCTACGAGGAGGTTCCCGCACACCTCGCGAAGAAGGTCGTCGAGCAGACCACAGGCGAGCACGCCGCGACGCACGCCTGACCTAAAGGCCCCACGCGAACCCCAACCGCCAAGCGTTTTCGGCCACGTCCCACTACCCTGGTAGCACAATGGCCACCCGCTCGATCGTCACCTCCCAGCCAGATGTCGCGTGCGACGTGTGCGAGCGACGACTGCTGCGTGGCGAGCAACCGGACGTTTTCCTCGCCGGCGGGCAGCGACGCACGGTGTGCGAGCTGTGCGCGCCGCGTGCGACTCACGAGGGGTGGTTGCGCGAGGCCGACCCCCATTCGGTGAGCCTGCCTCCATCGCGTGCCCGGCGCGGACGCAACCTGTTCGACCGGCTGCGCCAACTGCGCGAGCCGATTGAGGATCGACCGGCGCCCGAGCCGACGGCGGGCTCCTCCGCGGGGGCGGCTCCCGCGATCGGGGTCTACGCGCTCCGGACAGATGCACTCTCGGAGGAGCCCTATGATTTCCTCGACGGCTTGCCGGGAGTCGCAGAGGGGCTGGTACCAGGGCCGGCGGAGAACGGATCAGGGGCACGCAGCCCGGATGGCTGGGTCGGTGAGCCTGTGCTGACCGGCGGCGATCTGAAGGTCGAGCGGGCGCTCGAGGTGTTCAACGCCGGCGAGCACCCGCGCCGCGTGGCTGGTGTCGCGCGTTCGCTGGGCGCGCCCGGCGTGAGCGTGCGCCCTGTAGATGAGGCGGGGAGCGTGGTAGCGATCGTGGTCGCGTGGGAGCTGTGCTGGTACCGGTATGAGGTCGACCTCGGCGATGAGGCGGCCGGCGCCAGAGTGGTGGCCCAGGGCACGGAGCTGGGAGAACTCGCAGAAGAGGACCGGCTCGCGAACGGAGCAGCCGACGAGCTCGGTGCGCTGTCATCGTCCGGCGTCTGAGGGCAAGGCCCCCTTGCAAATGCGCGAATGGGGAGTAGGATCAAGGGCGCGATGATCTACTGCGTGGTGCCAAAGCCCCTTGCCGATGAGCTGTATCCGAAGCTGGTGGAGCACTACGAGCGGGAGGAGAACGTGACGGTGATCGTCGACCGGCGCGCGTTCGACCGGCGTGCCCGCCAGGGGCGTTCGGTCGCGACGAAGCCCGCCGCGGACGCGAGGCAGCAGCGCATGGTGCGCGACCGCCGCAGGGCGCGTGTGCCTGGCGATCTGCCCCCGCTTGCCCGCGCGTCCTAGCCGCCCTGCATACTGCGCGACGGTGAAGGCCACGAAGGTCATTGTGCACGTCGACGGCGGCGCCCGCGGCAACCCCGGCCCGGCCGCGGCCGCGTGCGTGATCTCCTCGCCCGAGGGCAAGGTGCTTGGAGAGCACACGCAGCTGCTTGGGGCGGTGACGAACAACGTGGCCGAGTACCGCGCGCTGCTGTTGGGATTGGAGCACGCACGCGAGCTGGGCGCCGAGGAAGTTGAGGTCGTCAATGACTCGGAGCTGATCGCCAAGCAGATAAACGGTGTCTACAAGGTCAAACACGCCGCGATGAGGCCGCTGTACTTGGAGGCGATGGCCGCGCTGCGGGGGTTCGAGCACTGGGCTGTGCGGACTGTGCCGCGCGCGCAGAACGAGCACGCCGACGCGCTCGTCAACGCGGCGTTAGACCAGGCACGCGCGGTGGCGTCGGGCTAGGATCAGGCACGCGCTGTGGCGTCGGGCTAGGACCAGGCACGCGCGGTGGCGTCGGGCTAGGACCAGGCACGCGCGGTGGGGCGTCGGGCTAGGGGCCACATCGTTTAGCTGAGGGAGTGTTTCAATTTTTTCCACAGTGTGTGCTTTTGTATGTACACCGTAGATACTATGGAGCTCAGTGAGCGCAAATTGAAAGTCCTATCCGGGCATCGTGCGCTATTGTATCTACTCAATATATATACAATGGCGCACGGTGCGTTTTATTTTCAACACACATACTTAGAGCTATCAAATGAGGGAGCTCGTGAACTGGACCGCCGCTGACATTCCTGAACAGACAGGCCGAACCGCGGTCGTGACCGGCGCGAACGGAGGGCTCGGTCTCGAGACGGCACGCGCGCTGGCCGGCGCGGGCGCCCACGTGGTGATGGCGGCTCGCAACCAGGACAAGGCCGCGCAGGCGGTCGCTGACATCCGCGCGGGCGCGCCGGACGCATCGCTGGAGGTGGTCGCGCTTGACCTGGGCTCGCAGGCGTCGGTGCGTGAAGCGGCCGAGCGCATCCTGGCCGCGCACGAGAAGATCGACATTCTCGTCAACAACGCCGGCGTGATGGGCATCCCCGAGCGCCGCACCGTCGACGGATTCGAGATGCAGTTCGGTGTGGACCATCTCGGCCACTACGCTCTCACTGCGCTGCTGATGGCGGCGCTGCTGCGGGCGGACGCCGCGAGGATCGTCACCGTGACGAGCACTGCCCGTCACATGGGCCGAGCCGTCGATCCGGCCAACCCGCACCTGGAGGGCCGGTACGGGCCGTGGCGAGCGTACGGCCAGGCGAAGCTGGCGAACTTCCACTTCGCCATCGGGCTGCAGCGGCTTCTGCAAGCCGCGGGCGCGCCGGCGGCGAGCCTGATCGCCCATCCCGGCCTGTCCAACACGGATCTGCAGGCGGTGAGCGTCAAGGAGACCGACGGTGGCCTCAGCCAGAGGTTCTTCCACGGTCTCGCCGGCAGCATGGGCATGTCGCCCGAGCAGGGCGCGCGACCCCAGCTGCGTGCGGCGACCGATCCTGCGGCCAAGGGCGGCGAGCTCTACGTGCCGCGGTTCGTAAGCAACGGTGCTCCGGTTCGCCGGCCGATCCTGCGGCGAATCGGCATGGACAAGGCGATTGCCTGTCTGTGGGAGGTCTCTGAGCGCGAGACCGGCCTTGAGATAGACGTTCCTCGCCGCACGCCTGAGTCGTCAGCCAGCTGACGAAGTGAGCGTTTTCAGGACCGGGCCGCGGCGGTGCGGCGATCAGCGCAGCGGCTGGGCCGAGGCGGCGATTGTGAGCATCTGCGCGTTTGAGAGTTCCTCCAGCAGCGTGTTGGTCAGCCAATAGAGGACGTGGCCGGAGCGCCAGCCGACGATGTGGATGTGCGAGCCGTCCTCGACGAGCCGGTAGGTGCGCCCGTCGAGGAGCTGCGTGCGCGCGTGGGCGAACAGCGGCGGGTTCAGCCAGTCGGAGCCCTCGAAGTCGTAGTAGCCGCCGAGCACGTTCTGGCGCCAGACGACTACATAGGCGTGATGGAGATGGCCATGCTGGTCAGACAGAGCGTAGGCGCGCACCGTCTGCTGTTCGCTCTGGCCGGTCTGTAGGGTCGGGTAGAGGACTCCGAAGGGAACGTTGACGGCGGCCTTCACCGCTTCGTCGTCTCCGGCCGAGGATGTCGGGAACAGGTTCAGCGCGCGCGGCGAGGCGCCGCTGGAGCGGCGATGACCGTGGCGCGCGGCGTGCGCGGCGAGCTTGGGCGTCGGCAGGCTCGGCTGTTCGTGACCGCGCAGGAAGTCCGCGAGGGTCGCCTGCTCGAGCGCGGCAGTGGTGGTGACGTAGGAGACGCCGCCGAGCTGGTAGTCAACGTTCGCGCTCTGAAATTTGACCTGGCGCAGGGGCTTGGTCTGCGAGAAGGCGATCAGCTTCGCGAGTTCGATCAGCGCGCTGGCGGAGCCGTGGATCGTGCTCGAGATCGCGTGTCCGACGGCCTTGGCGACCGTGTCGATCTGCCCGAGCTCGTTGCCCGGCGAGATCTGCTGGCGCAGATCGCGTATGAAGTCCTGCTGGCGGGCGACGCGCACGAAGTCCGAGTCGGTATGGCGGTAGCGGACGTAGTCGAGCGCGCTTTCGTAGCAGAGCTTCTGGTAGCCGGGTTGCAGGTTGATGGCCGTGTAGCCGGTGCCGAGCGGGTTGTAGTAGTGGTGATCGACGTTCACGTACGCGCAGCCGAGCGTGTCGACGACTTTGATGAAGCCTTGAAAGCTCACATCGATGATGCCGTTCAGCTTCAGGCTGGGGAACACTTCGCGCTCGATCGTTTCGGCCGCGAGCACCATCCCGCCCCGCGTGCCGGCGAGCTTGTTGCCGATCGTGTAGGCGGCGTTGATCTTTTCCTTGGCGTACACCTGGCCGCCGGTCGTCCTGATGTCGACCATCAGGTCACGTGGGATCGACATCACCGAAGTTTGGCCCTGTTCGGGGTCGAAGCGCACGAGCAGGAGCGTGTCCGAGTGGGGCGGATTTTCGCGGTCATAGGAATCCTTGGCGCCCACGCGCCTGTCTGAGCCGAGGATCAGGAACGTCTCCGGTCCGCCGCTGTATTCGGGCGTGACCACGCCCTTCGGCGCGATGATCTCGTTCAGCTTCGGAAAGACCTCTTCGGCGATCGACGTGATCTTGTTCAACGCGACCGTCGCGGTTGCGCCGCCGCTGAGCGCGACGATCAGGACCGCCGCGAGCGCAAAGCGCTTCCACATGCTCCGCCCCAGCGCGGGCGGGCGTTCGTCCTCGGATGTCACGGGATAGCCGCTCATATGGCTGGGCAAGGCGGGCGCCGCCCCCGACTGCACGCTCGCACGCCAAGGCTAGCGAGCGTAAAAGACAGTATGCGGGAACTTTGCGGGGTCCTTGGTCGTTTGGCGCACGCCAAGGCTAGCGGGCGTTAGAGACAGTATGCCGGAGCTTTGCGGGGGTCCTTGGTCGTTAGGCGCACGCCAAGGCTAGCGAGCGGTACGGCGTGCACACGCCAGAATGCATGTCTAGTGTCCCGATTCAAAATTCGCTGGCGTTTCCCGGCGCCTGCCCGCGCCTGACGCCCGCCGCCGGTGGCCCACGTGCTACCGGCACGCAGGCCACCACCATCGAACGTCAGATCACGACCATCCACTCGGCAAACCCTCACCGAATTTTGAATCGGGACACTAGCGAGCGCATCGGGGCGCCCGCGCCGGGCTGACGGTTACCCTCGATCAGTGCTCAGCCCGAGAAACCGCGAGCTGTTGGGCCTGATCCCCGCGGCGCTGCTTGTCACCGCGGGCTTCACTGCGATCTTCATTCAGGACGAGGGCAGCTCGCCGGGGGCCTCGACCAACCTCACGCTCAACCATGCCTCCAATGTGTCGCTCACCTACGGAGCTCTCTTTCTGGCGCTGTGTCTGGCGGCGCACCTGGTTATCCGCTTCGCGCTGCCGCATGCGGATCCATATCTGTTTCCGCTCGCCGCGGTGCTCGCGAGTGTGGGGATCGTGATGGTGTACCGCATCGACCCGCTGCTGGCTCGCCAGCAGGCGCAGTGGATGGTGCTCGGGCTAGTGCTGTTCGCGACGACGATCCTCGTGCTGCGCCGCCAGGGGGTGGGCGTACTCGAGCGCTACCGCTACACGATCGCCGTGGTCGGGATAGGCATGACCGTGCTGCCGCGGCTGCCGGGGATCGGCGAGCAGGTGAACGGCGCCTATCTGGACATCCGCGTGGGCAGCATCTCCTTCCAGCCGTCCGAGCTGGGAAAGATCGCGATCGTGATCTTCCTCTCGAGCTACCTGCGCGACAATCGCCAGATCCTCGTGACGGCCGGGCGGCGCGTGCTGGGGCTGACGATCCCGCCGATGAAGCAGTTCGGCCCGATGCTGGTCGTGTGGGGGGCGGCGATGGCGACGCTACTTATCACCCGCGAGCTGGGGACGTCGCTGATGTTTTACGGCGCTTTCCTCGCGCTGCTGTACGTGGCCACGGGGCGCTTCTCGTTCCCGCTGATCGGGCTCGCGCTGTTCGCGCTGGGCGCCTGGTTCGTGGCCAGCCACGTCAGCCACGTTCACGCGCGCGTGCTCGCATGGGAGCACCCCTTCGACCCCGTCCTCTACAACCGACCGGTGGGCGGCAGCTATCAGCTGGCGCAGTCACTTTTCGCGCAGGCCGACGGGGGTCTGCTCGGCACCGGCTTCGACCAGTCGCTGCTGCGTTTGCCGCATCACGGCGTCCCGATCCTGCCGGTCCCGGAAAGCGACACGATCTACGCGGTGATCGTGAACGAGTTGGGCCTCGTGGGCGCCGCGGGGCTGCTGCTGGTGTACCTGCTGTTAGTGGCGCGCGGGCTGAAGACGGCGGTACTCGCGCGCGACTCGTTCTCCAAGCTGCTCGCGACGGGGCTGTCGTTCGTCGTGGCGATGCAGGTGTTTGTGATCGTCGGCGGCGTCACACGCGTGATCCCGTTGACCGGCGTGACCCTGCCGTTCGTGGCGTACGGGGGGTCTTCGGTGGTGATGAACTTCGTACTGCTGGCGCTGCTGCTGGTCGTGTCCGATCGCGCGCGGCGGCCGTACGAGCGCAGGTAAGAGGCATCGCCCGTCGAAGACCGTCGCCGAGATGCCGACATCCACGACCGCCTACGCGACGCCGCGCTTCTTTCTGCGGCAGCCGCCGCTGCCCGTGCACCACCGCTACCGGGGTATCGCCGACTCCCACGACCCTCATTCGGCCGCACACGGAGTCTGCTCGCCGGCGGGGTTGCACCGGCGGCCGTGGCTTGAGCGCCTGCGGCGCGCCCTGCGCGAGGAGTCGTTCGTGCTGCACTACCAGCCCATCGTCTCGCTGGCCGATGGGCGGGTGACTCACTTCGAGGCGCTGCTGCGTCTCGCTGATGAGCCCGGCGGGCGGCTGGTGGCGCCCGGCAGGTTTCTGCCGGCCGCGGAGAGATACGGGTTGGTGCGGGACATCGACCGAATGGTGCTGGAGAGGGTCGCGGCGCTGCTCGCCGATCGAAGATCAGCCGACGAGCACGGCGAGGACGGTGAGGACGGCGTAAGCGTCGCCATCAACCTATCCGCGTTGTCGGTCACCGACCGCTCTATGCTCGCCCACATCAAGCGCCAGCTGGCGCTTTACGACGTTGACCCGGGACGGCTCGTGATCGAGGTGACCGAGACCGCGGCGATCTCCGACATGGAGCGGGCGAAGGCGTTCTGCGCGGGGGTGCAGGCGCTCGGCTGCGAGGTCGCGCTCGATGACTTCGGGGCGGGCTTCGGCTCCTTCCAGTACCTCAAGCACCTGCCGTTCAGCTACCTGAAGATCGACGGCGACTTCATCCGCGGTTTGACCGGCTCGCCGGAGGATCAGCTCGTGGTCAAGGCACTCGTTGGGGTCACCAGGGGTATGGGCAGAAGGACGGTCGCCGAGTTCGTCGGCGACGAGGCCACGCTTGAGTTATTGCGCGACTACGGCGTGGACTACGCGCAGGGTTTCGAGGTGGGCCGGCCCGTCTGTTCGGTGGAGGCGTTCGCCGGCATCGGATAGGGTGCGCGCTCGATGCGCGCCGTCACGTTCAAGGCTCCCGGTGAGGTGCTCGTGGAGGATGTCCCCGAGCCGGAGATCCTGCACTCTGCAGACGCGATCGTGCGGATCGAGGCGACGGGCGTGTGCGGCTCGGATCTGCACATCTATCACGGTCGCGTGCGGATCGAGCAGGGTTTCACGATCGGCCACGAGTACGTCGGCACGGTGATCGCCGCCGGCGACGGTGTGCAGAGCGTAAAGACGGGCGAGCGCGTGCTCGGTTGTTTTCAGACCGCGTGCGGGCGCTGCTGGTTCTGCCGGCGCGGGTGGTTTCACAAGTGCGACGGCTCGCGCACGTTCGGTCACGGCGAGGCGTTGGGTTCGCTACAGGGCACGCAGGCCGAGCAGGCGCTCGTGCCAAACGCGGACCTCGTGTTGCGCAGAGTGCCGGAGGGCATGAGCGACGACGTGGCGTTGTTCGCTGGGGACGTGATGGGCACCGGTTACCACGCGGTGGTAGAGAGTGGCATGCGAGCGGGCGACGTGGCCGCGGTGCTGGGCCTCGGACCGGTGGGGCTGTGTGCCGTGCAGGTCGCGCGGGCAGCGGGGGCGGCGCATGTGATCGCGATCGACTCTGTGGACGATCGTCTGCGCATGGCGGAGTCGTTCGGCGCGCAACCTGTGCACCTGACCGACGATGACCCGCGCGCCGCCGTGCGCCAGGCGACGGACGGGCGTGGGGTGGATGTGTGCATCGATGCGGTCGGGCACCACGAGGCGCTGGACCTCGCGCTGCGGTTGACACGCAAGCTGGGCGTCGTGCAGGCGATCGGTGTGTATGCCGAGCGTGCCGAGGTGCACATGGGGCTTGTGTGGATCAAGGCGCTGCACCTGTGCGCTGGCCACGCCAACGTGATCGGCCACGTCGATAATGTGCTGGCGATGATGTCCGCCGGGCTGCTCGACCCGAGCCCGCTTGTCACCCACCACATGAGCCTCGACGAGGCGCCTGAGGCGTACGCGCTGTACGACCGGCGCGAGGCCTTGAAGATCGTCCTGCGACCGTAGGGTTCCTAGGAGAATAGATTGGGGTTTGAGGGGGTCGGGCCGCGAGTGCCAGGCGTCGCACGCGAGCGCAGACGTGCTTAGGGCACGGCGAGCATCGCGGGTAGCGTCTGATGCCGGGGAACGGTCGCCTCGGGCCCCAAGATATTCTTCTGCGGATCCCTAAGTATGTGTTTGAATTTCATGCACTGTGTGCCATCGTATGTATCGGGTAGATACAAAAGCGCACGCATGTGCGGGTAGGACTTTCAATTTGTGCTCACTGTGCTCCATCGTATCTACGGTGTACATACAAAAGCGCACACTGCGTAAAAATTGAATACACGTTCTAAGGAGCCGCCATGACCGCCGCCACAGACACCATTACTGAGACCGCTGAGACCGCCGCCGCGGCTCTCCCCAAAGAGCTCGGCCCCGCCGCACGCGAGTTCGTCACCAAGTCTCATCGTCTGCTGATCGGCTCCGAGCGCCTCGAGGCGTCCGACGGGCGCACGTTCACGACGCTCGACCCCGCCACCGGGCGTGAGATCGCTGAGGTCGCCCACGGCGGCTCCGAGGACATCGATCGCGCTGTCGCGGCGGCCCGTGCGGCCTTCGCCGAGGGGCCCTGGGCCTCCATGCCCCCGTCGGGTCGCGAGCGCCTGATGCATGCGCTGGCCACGGCGATCGAAGTGCACGCCGAGGAATTCGCGCAGATTGAGTCGCTCGACAACGGCAAGCCCGTGGGGCTGGCCCAGTACGTCGACGTGGCCGGCACCGTCGGGCACCTGCGCTACTTCGCCGGTTGGCCGACGAAGATCGAGGGGGGTGTGCTGCCCGTGGCCGCCCCGAACATGCTCTGCTACACCCGCCGCGAGCCCGTCGGCGTGTGCGCCCAGATCGTGCCCTGGAACTTTCCCCTGCTGATGGCCGCCTGGAAGCTCGGCCCGGCGCTGGCGGCCGGGTGCACGATCGTGCTGAAGCCGGCAGAGCAGACCCCGCTGAGCGCGCTGCGCCTCGGCGAGCTGGCGCTGGAGGTTGGGTTCCCGCCGGGCGTACTGAACGTGCTCACCGGCGACGGTGAGACCGGCGCGGCGCTCGTGGATCACGCCGACGTGGACAAGATCGCGTTCACCGGTTCCACCATCGTCGGGCGCGAGATCGGCGCGAAGGCAGGCCGCACACTCAAGCGCGCGACGCTCGAGCTGGGGGGCAAGTCGCCAAATATCATCTTGCCGGATGCCGATATCGACGCCGCGGTGAAGGGCGCCTATCAGGCGATCTACTTCAACTCCGGCCAGGCCTGCAACGCGGGCTCGCGCCTGTTTGTGCCGGCGGAGCGCTTCGACGAGGTCGTGGGCGCCCTGGTCGAGCAGGCCAACGCGGCACGTTTGGGGCCGGGTCTCGATCCGCAGACACAGCTCGGGCCGCTGGTCTCCGCCGAGCAGCGTGATCGCGTGATGGGCTACATCGACTCCGGTCGTGCCGAGGGCGCCGAGCTGCTCGCTGGCGGTGAGACCGCGCTCAGCGACAGCGGCGGGTACTTTGTGGCGCCGACGCTGTTCAGCGCGACCGACGACGGACTGCGGATCACGCGCGAGGAGATCTTCGGCCCGGTGTTGGTGGCTTCGCCCTACGACACCCTGGAGGAGGTCGCAGCGCGCGCCAACGACAACGAGTACGGCCTGGCCGCGGGCGTGTGGACACGGGACGTGGGTAGCGCTCACCGCCTGGCCGCGCTGCTGCGTGCGGGCTCGGTTTACATAAACACATGGGGCGTCGTGGATCCCTCCGCGCCGTTCGGCGGCTTCAAGGCCTCGGGCATCGGCCGCGAGCACGGCCACGACGGGCTGGACGCCTATCTGGAGACCAAGACCGTCTGGACTGCGTTGTGATGAGCCTCGCGATGTCGTGAGTGTCGCCGCGGCGAGCGAACTTAGCCTTACCCGCATACGTTCTGCGCGGTGGTCGTCGGCGCTCGCCGGCCTGTTCGCGCTGCTGATCGTGGCTGCCACCGCCGAGATCGTTTTAGACGGCGCACTGGATCATTCGGCGCTGATCCCCAAATCTCCCGAAATAGCGGGCTGGTTGCAGGGAATCGGCGAGCGGTTGGGCTACCGCGTGTTCCTGATCGCGATCCTCGTCTTTATGGGCGCCTATGCGGGGGTGCTCGCGCTGGCGCGCGGCATCTCCAAACGCTGGGCGATCGTGCTCGTGGGCGCGCTGCACGCGATCGTGTTCGTCGGTCCGATCCTGCTGTCGACCGATGTGTTCAGCTACATCGCCTACGCGCGCATGGGGGTCGAACACGGGATCAACCCCTATACGCACGGCCCGGTCTCGATCGTCGGCGACCCGGTCTATCGCTACGTGGGCCAGGATTGGAAGCACGTGGCCACCGCGTATGGCCCGCTCTACACGCTGTTCTCCTACCCGCTTGCGCCGCTCGGGCTGAAGGGCGCGCTGTGGGGGATGAAGCTCGAGGCACTGCTCGCGAGCGTCGGGACGCTTGCGCTCACGTGGCGTTGCGCGCGCGCGCGCGATCTTGACCCTGTGCCGACGCTACTCGCGGTCGGCGCCAACCCGCTGTACATCATCTACGGGCTGGGCGGTGCCCACAACGACCTGATCATGCTGATGGCGATGATGGCGGCGGTGAGCCTGACGCTGGCGGGGCGGGATGCGCCGGCCGCCGCCACGGTGGTGGCAGGGGCGCTTGTGAAGGCCACCGTCGCTGCGTTGCTGCCGTTCATGATTATCGCCCGGCGTCGCCTCGCCCCGATCCTCGGTGCCTTGGCCGCGCTCGTGCTTGGCGCGCTGATCGGCTATGCCGCGTTCGGGATCCACGGGATCGACGTCGTCTCGGCGCTGAACCGCGACGCGGCGTTCGTCTCGACCGACAGCTTCGCGACCGAGATCGCCCATTTGTTCGGCAAGCCGGGGGTGTTCCCCGTTGACCACGATCTGCTGAAGGGCGCACTCGTGCTGATCGTGCTGCACCTGCTGTGGCGCACATGGCGAGGGTACGACTGGGTCGCGGCGTCCGGCTGGACGCTGCTGGCGATCGCGGTCACGAGCACATGGCTGCTCGCCTGGTACATCCTCTGGCCGCTGCCGCTCGCGGTCATCACGCGCGACCGCCGCCTGCTCGCCGCCACGCTGGCGGTGCAGGCGCTGTTCATCGCCCACCAAACTTCGCCCTTTTTCGCGCCTGTCTCATGATGAGCCGCGTCCGCCGATGAGTCGCGTCCGCCTCATAGAGACGACCTTGCTTGTGCTCTTGGGCCTGCTACTGGCCGGCGCAACGGTGAACGACGTCGTGCGCCAGACCCACGTCAATCAGCGCCTGATCGCCGACCTGCGCAGCTGGCGGACGTACACCGGCCACGATTACCACAACCTGTCGATCGAGCAGGAACTGTACGGCGAGAACAGCGAGCGCGAGGTGATCTGCGGCAACACCGGTCCCGGGGCGCCGAAAGCAAGGACGCAGTTGTGCTTGGCGATTTGGGGGCCTGTGGTTGACGGTCGGCGCGCCGTGCACGGCGGCTGGTATTTGCCCGCGAAAGTCGAAGACGTGCGCGCCGACCGCTACGCCTGCTTCGGGCCCGCCGCCCAGGGCATGTGCCCGCCGTGAGCTCCCTGCCCGCGTCATCCGCCGCGGCCCCGAGCACGCCCACGCCCGCCCGTCCGCGCGAACGCCCTGCCCGCGTGGTGGCCACTCGCCGCGCTGACGCTGCTGGCCGCGGCGCTGCGGTTCTCGACGCTTGGGTTGCAGAGTCTCTGGTACGACGAGGCGTTCACGCCCGTCCACGTGCTCCACCCGAGCCTGACGGCGACGCTGCACGCGGTGGTCCACACCGAGAACACGCCGCCGCTGTGGTACGTGCTTGAGTGGGGAGTCTCCCGTGTTCTCGGCACTGGCGCGGTCGCACTGCGCCTGCTCTCCGCGTTCGCTGGGGTGGCGACGGTGCCGGTGGCATGGGCGATCGGGCGTGAGCTCTCTGGCCGCCGCGCCACTGCGATCGCGGCCGCCGCGCTTGTGGCTGTCAACCCGCTGTTCGTCTGGTACTCGCAGGAGGCGCGCGCGTACGCGCTGTTTGTGCTCTTCTCCGCGCTCGCGATGCTCTGTTTCCTGCGGGCGCGGAGCGAGCCCACCCCGCGCCGGCTGATCGCGTTCGCCGTGACCGGATCGCTCGCGCTGCTGAGCCACTACTTCGCGGTCTTCCTGCTGATCGGGATGGTCCTGCTGCTGCTTGGAGACATCGCGCCCAGGCGTGGGACCGATCAGGAGCATGCGGGCGCCACCGGACGGGCACCCCGGCGGATGACGACACTGCTCGCGGCCGGCGCGATCGGGGTGGTCGGCGTCGCGCTGCTTCCGCTCGCCATCGCCCAGGGTGGCCACGGCTCCCAGTGGATCGAACGCTGGGCGCTCTCCAGTCGATTGGAAGCGATCCCGCAGTACTACCTCACCGGCAACTCTGGCGCCCCGCTCGGACATGGGATCGAGCTGCTCGTCGCGCTGCCGATCTTCGTCGGCCTCGGACTGGGGTTATGGCGCGTGCTGGAGCCACGGGAGGAGCGGGGCGCGCTGATCGCGCTTGCGCTAGCGGCGTGCGGGGTGCTGCTCCCGATCCTGCTCGTCGCGATCGGCGCCGACTACCTCGCGCCGCGCAATCTCGTCGCGGCGATGATCCCCGTCACCGTTGTGGTCGCGGTCGTCCTGACGGCACGACGCGCAGGACAGGCCGGCCCAGCGCTTGCCCTCATGGCGGCGCTCGCCTTCCTGGCGGTATCGATTGACGTCGACCTCAGCCCACGCCTGCAGCGCGGCAACTGGCGCGGCGTCGCCCGGGTGCTGCGTGGCGGGGCTCACGACCGCGTGATCACGACCGTCGAGCTCGGCGCGGCGCCGCTTGCGTACTACCTACCCCCGCTGCGCAACCTCCCGCGCAACGCATCGGTGACCGTGAACGAGATTGACGAGACGGGCTACGCCCCGCTGCGCGCATCCGCAGGCCGCCCGCCGGCGCCCGGCTTTCGCCTGCTGGAACACCGCGACATCGACGGACTGATCGTCTATCGCTTCCTCTCCACGATCCCGCAAACGGTCACCGAGGCGACGCTGCGCGAGCACGTGATCACCGAGGCGCACCCCGAGGTGCTCGTGCCGTGAGTGCCCATCCCGCTCGGCCTGCACGTCCGCGCGCTACAGGCGGGATAGGTCAAACGTCGCCGCTGGGCAAAAAGATCTAGCTTTCACACCATGGCATCGCTGATCGTGGAGGCTCGCAGCGAGGCGAAGGTGGCGCTGGAGCGCGCCTGCGAGCATCTGTTGTCCCTGCGCGATGAGGCAGGATGGTGGCAGGGCGAGCTACAGACGAACGTGACGATGGACGCCGAGGACATGCTCCTGCGCGAGTTCCTCGGGATCCGCCGGCCCGATGAGACCGCGCTCTCGGCGGCATGGATCCGCTCCCAGCAGCGTGAGGACGGGACGTGGGCCAACTTCCACAACGGCCCCGGAGAGCTGTCGAGCACGATCGAGGCCTACTGGGCGCTGCGCCTGGCGGGCGATCCGGCCGACGCGGAGCACATGCGCGCGGCCGCGGACTTCATCCGTGAAGCAGGCGGCCTTGAGCAGGCTCGCGTCTTCACGCATGTGTGGCTCGCGCTGTTCGGATTGTGGCCGTGGGAGCAGGTGCCGGCGCTACCGCCGGAGATCATCCTTTTGCCCTCGTGGATGCCGCTGAACGTCTATGCCTTCGCCTGCTGGGCGCGCCAGACGATCGTGGCGCTGTCGATCGTCAAAGCCCACCGTCCGGTGCGGGAGCTGCCGTTTGACCTGGAGGAGCTGCACGGCCCCGAGCCATGGACGCCGCGCAAGCCGATCCCTGATAGCTCGGTCTCACGGCGGGGCGCCTGGCTGGTGCACCTGGATCGTGCGCTACGCGCATACGAGCGTTGGCCTGTACGTCCGCTACGACGGCTCGCGGTCGCTCGCGCGGAGCGATGGATCGTGCGCCGCCAGGAGGCCGACGGCTCGTGGGGCGGCATCCAGCCACCGTGGGTTTACTCGCTGATTGCGCTACACCTCTGCGGGTATCCGCTGGAGCACCCGGTGATGCGCCGCGGCCTGGAGGGCCTGGACCACTTCATGATCGAGGATCGCGACGACTCCCATGGAGTCGGCGCGCCAGCGGGGGCCAGCCGGCGCCTGGAAGCCTGCCAGTCGCCCATATGGGATACGGCACTGGCGATGATCGCGCTTTCAGACGCGGGCGTCGCGGGGGACCACCCGGCGATGGCGCGTGCCGCGGAGTGGCTGCTGGGTGAGGAGGTCACGGCGTGCGGCGACTGGTCGGTCGTCAGGCCGGGCCTTGCGCCCGGCGGTTGGGCGTTTGAGTTCGCGAACGTCAACTACCCCGACGTGGACGACACCGCCGAGGTCGTGCTCGCGCTGCGTCGCGTCGCCGGTCCGACGGGGGGCGGGGCGAGGAGCGATGTGGCGGCAGACGCCAGGTCGAGGGCTCAGAACGGCACGGTGGCTGCGGCTGGAATCGGGCCGCGGATCGATGGTGCGATCGAGCGGGCCGTGAAATGGGTCGAGGGCATGCAGAGCTCCGACGGCGGCTGGGGGGCGTTCGACGCCGAGAACACGCATGCGCTGGTGCGCGAGCTGCCGTTTCTCGACTTCGGCGAGGTGATCGACGAGCCGAGCGCTGACGTCACCGCGCACGCCGTGGAGATGCTCGCCGCGCTGGGGCTCGCTGACGCTCCCGCCGCCCGCCGGGGCGTGCGATGGCTGATCGACCGGCAGGAGCCCGGCGGTTCGTGGTTCGGCCGCTGGGGGGTGAACCACGTGTACGGTACCGGGGCGGCGGTCCCGGCGTTGATCGCCGCTGGGGTGGCGCCGTCGGCGGAGTGCATCCAGCGCGCGGTGCGGTGGCTACAGGAGCACCAGAATGAGGACGGCGGTTGGGGCGAGGATCCGCGCTCATACGACGATCTGGAGTGGATCGGGCGTGGCCCGAGCACGGCGTCGCAGACCGCCTGGGCGCTGCTTGCGCTGCACGCGGCCGACCAATCGGGGGCACACCACGACACCGAGAGCCGGATTGTCCCACGTGCGCGGGCGCTCGAGCGCGGCGTCGACTGGCTGGTGGCGACGCAGCGTGCGGACGGCACGTGGGACGAGCCTCAGTACACCGGCACGGGCTTTCCGTCGGACTACTACATCAACTATCACCTCTACCGGCTGACGTTTCCGATCATGGCCCTCGGGCGTTGCCTGAGCATTGGGGGGGCACACAGCCAGGACGGCTGGATCGGCGGTGCCCGCGATCTTCGATCGGCCAAGATGGAGTGATGAACACGACGACGCTGGCGCTCCGGGACTCCTCATCGCAGACCCCGGACGTGGAGGCCGTGATGGAGCGGGTGGGCGGCGAGAACTTCCCGGTCTCAAGCCGGGTGCTCCCGCGACAGGCTCGCCGGCATCTGCTGGCCGTATACGGCTTCGCTCGCCTGGTGGACGAGCTCGGCGACTCCATCCAGGGCGACCGTCTGGCCGCCCTGGATTGGCTGGAGCGGGATCTCGACCGGGCGTATGAAGGCCGCGCCGAGCACCCGCTGCTGGCACGCTTGCAACCTACGCTGCGCGAATGCGCGCTTCCGCGTGAGCCGTTCGCGCGTCTGATCGAGGCCAACCGCGTTGACCAGCGTGTCAGCCGGTATGAGACCTGGGTGCAGCTGCGCGGATACTGCGCGCTGTCCGCCAACCCCGTGGGCGAGCTCGTGCTTGGCGTGCTCGGGCTGGTGACGCCCACGCGGGTGGCGTTCTCAGACTCGATCTGCACCGCGTTGCAGCTCGCCGAGCACTGTCAGGACGTCGCCGAAGATATGGCTCGCGGGCGCGTGTACCTGCCGGCCGAGGACCTCGCCCGTTTCGGCTGCGCGACCGCGGACCTGGCAGCCGAGCACGCCGGCGAGCCGCTGCGGAGAGTGCTCGCGTTCGAGGTCACGCGCGCACGGGGACTGCTCGCCGAGGGGACGCCGCTGATCGACGAGCTGCGCGGGCGCGCGAGGCTGGCGGTGGCAGCGTTTGTGGCGGGAGGACGGGCGGCGCTGGACGCGATCGAGCGCGCCGGCTACGACGTGCTCGCGGGTCCGCCACGCGCCGGCCGCGGGCGGCGCCTGCTGGCTCTTGGAGGAGTGCTCGTGGAGAGGCATAACGGGCGCCGATGAGCGCGGCGGGCGAACTGGCTGTGACCGGTCCCCGACGTTGTGGGAGGGGGGCGTCTGCGTATGAGCGCCGGCGTCGAGGAGGCCGAGGCCTACAGGCACTGCGAGTCGGTGACGCGAAGGCAGGCCGCCAACTTTTACTACGGCATCCGCCTGCTGCGCGGTAAGCAGCGAAGAGCGATGTGTGCTGTGTACGCGTTCGCGCGCCGCGTGGACGACATCGGCGACGGTGGGTCCGAGCGGGAGGAGAAGCTGCGCCGGCTCGACGCTGAGGCGCGGGCGCTCGCTGATCTTCAGGTCGCCGATCCTCAAGCGGACAGCGACTCCGATCCGGTGATGGTGGCGCTGGCCGACGTGCACGAACGCTTCTCGCTGCCGCTCGGAGCGCTGGGCGAGCTGATCGAGGGGGTACGCATGGACGTTCTGGGCACAACGTATGAGAGCTTTGATGAGTTGCTGCTCTACTGTCGGCGGGTGGCCGGCTCGATCGGGCGGCTGTGCCTGGCGATTTTCAGCGTCCGCGACCAGGACTCCGCCGCCGGGCCCAACGCCGAGGAGCTTGCTGATGACCTCGGTGTGGCGATGCAGCTCACGAACATCCTGCGCGATCTGCGCGAGGACTCAGAGAACGGTCGCGTGTATCTGCCGGCCGAGGATCTGGCGCGGTTCGGTCTGAGCGCCACGGGCGACACGAACGGAGTGCCCGCAGTGCTGGCGTCGCTCGCGCGCCGAGATGCGGTTGCGGCGCGCGAGGATGGGGATGAGGTGGGGCGGCTGCACGCGCTCGTCCGCTTCGAGGCGCAGCGGGCGCGCGAGTGGTTTGACCGTGGGCTGGCGCTCGCGCCGCTGCTGGACAGGCGCAGCGCCGCGTGCGTGCTGGCGATGGCAGGCATCTATCGCAGGCTGCTCGATCGCATCGAGGCTCACCCCGAGCAGGCACTGCGCGAGCGCATGTCGCTGCCGGTATGGGAGAAGGCGTGGGTGGCGACGCGCAGCATGCTGGCCGCCGATCGAGGACACCGCCGCCGCAGGTGGTGGTCGGCAAGCAAAGCGATCGGTGGGAGCAGTTGAGCGCCGAGCGCCGCGTCGTCGTGATCGGCGGGGGGCTCGCCGGGATCGCGGCGGCGCTCGACTGCGCCGCGGCGGGCGCGCGGGTGACGCTCGTCGAGGTCAGGCGCAGGCTCGGCGGGGCGGCCTACTCGTTCGAGCGCGACGGTTTGCGGATCGACAACGGCCAGCACGTCTTCCTGCGCTGCTGTGTCGCCTACCGCGCGCTGCTTGCACGACTGGGTAGCGAGCATCGAGTGTCCGTTCAGCCCCGGCTGGCGATCCCCGTGCTGAAGCCCGGCTCAGAGCGGGTGGTGTTGCGCCGGGGTACGCTTCCCGCGCCGCTGCATCTGGCTCGCGCGCTCGCGCGCTACCCCTACTTGACTCCCGCACAACGCCTAGGCGCGGCGCGCGCGGCGCTCGCCCTGAGGCGCCTGGACCCTCGCGAGGAGGCGCTCGACCGGCTGACGTTCGGCGACTGGCTGGCCGAACACGGCCAGGGCCCGAAGGCGGTGAGCGCGCTGTGGGATCTGATCGCGCTGCCGACGCTGAACCTGCCCGCCGCCCAGGCGTCGTTGGCGCTCGCTGCGTTTGTGTTCGAAACCGCCCTGCTGAGAAGCGCGGACGCGGGCGACATCGGCTTCCATGCCGGGACGCTGAGTGAGACGATCGGTGAGCCCGCTGCGCGGACGCTCAAGGAGGCAGGCGTCGAGGTCAGGCTCGGCTGGCGCGCGGAAAGGCTTCAGAAGACCGCGACGGGCCTTGAGATCCACGGTCGCGGGGGACGAGGGACCGAGGGTGAAGGCGGAGAGGAGGGGGATGAAGAGGGCAACGATGGAGCGGTGAGCCGAGGCGAGGAAGGCTTAAGCGCCGAGCTGGCGATCGTGGCGGTGGGGCACACCCGCGCCGCCGCGCTGCTTGCGCCGCTGATCGGCGAGGTGGCGCGAAAAGCGAGCGCGCTCGGAAGCTCGCCGATCGTGAACCTCCACGTGGTCTATGACAGAAGGGTCTGCGAGGAGTTGTTCGCGGCCGGGGTGGGGACGCCGGTGCAGTACGTGTTCGACCGCACCGCGGCGGCCGGCGCGCCAGCCGGGAGCCAGTACCTGGCGGTGTCGCTGTCTGGCGCCGAGCGGGAGATGGGGATGAGCGTGGATGCCCTACGCGCGCGTTATCTCCCGGCGCTCGAGGAGCTGTTCCCGCGTGCCCGCGAGGCGAAGGTCGAGCGCTTCCTGGTGACGCGCGAGCACGCCGCGACCTTCCGCGCCGCGCCCGGGGTGGCGGCGCTGCGCCCCGGCCCGGAAACCCCGGTGCCGGGGCTCGTGCTCGCGGGCGCGTGGACGGACACGGGCTGGCCGGCGACGCTGGAGGGCGCGGTGTTGAGCGGACACGCGGCAGCGGAGAGGGCACTGGCGGTGACATGAGCGACCTGCTGATCGCCGCGCCGATGAGGATCGAGGCCGCCTTGATCTCCTCCGCCACACGCGGAGCGCGAGTGCGCAAGACGGGCATGGGTCCCGTGCACTCCAAGGCGGCTGCGGCCGCGCTGGCGCATGAGCGGGCGCAGGGGCTGCTCGTGCTCGGCTTCTGCGGCGGACTCGACGACACCTCGGTGCCAGGCGAAGTGATCGTGGCCGAGGAGGTGTACGCAGCGGTCGACGAGGGACACGCTGAGGAGCCGATCCGCTGCGCGGCCGCACATACACATGAGCTTATCCCGCTGCTCGCGGGGCGTGGCATGAAGGTGCGCCCCGGACGCATCGCCTGCGTATCGCGGCTGGCGCTCGGTGAACGCCGCAGGAAGCTGCATGAAGGCGGGGCGATCGCGGTGGACATGGAGTCGGTGTGGCTCGCGGCGGGCGCGGCAGGACGGCCGTTCGCGGTCGTGCGCATCGTGCTGGACAGCCCCAACCATGAGCTGCTGCGCCCACGAGCCGCAGTCGGGGCCGTGCGTGCCGCGCTAGCGTTGCGCCGAGTGGCCGTGGCGCTTCACGAGTGGGCGCCCGGAGGCTAAGGTGGTTGCGATGGCGGTTCCGACGAGGCAGGGTGCGCGCATGGGCTGGTACCTGATGTGCCAGCGACTGGCGAAACGCGAGAAGTTCCCGCTGATCGTCGAGCTGGAGCCCCTGTTTCAGTGCAACCTAGCGTGCTCGGGCTGCGGCAAGATCCAGCACCCCGAGCACGAGCTGCGCCGGCGGATGCCGGTCGCGCAGGCGATCGGCGCGATCGAGGAGTCAGGCGCGCCAATGGTCTCGATCGCGGGCGGCGAGCCGCTGATCCACCCCGAGATCCACGTGATCGCCGCGGAACTGATCAAACGCAAGAAGTTTGTTTACCTCTGCACGAACGCGCTGCTGCTGGAGCGCAAGCTCGAGAACTTCAAGCCGAGCCCGTACTTTGCCTGGGCGGTGCATATGGACGGCTTGCGCGAGCGCCACGACGCCTCGGTCGAGCGCGAGGGAACCTTCGATAAGGCGGTCGCCGCGATCAAGGCCGCGAAGGCCGCCGGCTTCCGTGTGACGACGAACACGACGTTCTTCACGCACGACTCGCCGAAGACGGTGCGCGAGGTGCTCGACTTTCTGAACGACGATCTGCAAGTCGACGAAATGATGATCTCGCCCGCGTACGCCTACGAGAAAGCCCCCGATCAGGAGCACTTCCTCGGGGTGGCGCAAACGCGCAGGCTATTCGGCGAGGCGTTCGCCGACGGGCGGCGCAAGAAGTGGCGGCTGAACCACAGCCCGCTGTTCCTCGACTTCCTGGAGGGCAAGGCCGAATTTGACTGCACCGCCTGGGGCATTCCCAGCTACTCGCTGTTCGGTTGGCAGCGCCCGTGCTACCTGATGTCCGACGGTTATACAAAGACGTACAAAGAGCTGATCGAGACGACCGACTGGAGCAGATACGGCCGCGGGAAGGACCCGCGCTGCGAGAACTGCATGGCCCACTGCGGATACGAGCCGACCGCGGTGCTGCAGACCACGCACTCGCTGCGCCAGTCGCTGCGCGCGCTGGTCGATTAGTAGCCCTGTTTACCGTTCCTTGCTGCGTACCGTATAACCATGGTTACACGCACTGAGGGAGCAGCAGCTTTATTCTCCGGTCGTGTATAGGGTGGGCTCAACTGGTCGTCGCAACACCTTGATTGTGGAGGTGTTATGGGCAGGCCAGCCATTGCCGTACGTGTTCAGGTACGTTGGCTAACCACATTACTTGGGCTCAACCGGTCGGATGGATGGATCGCCGATCAGGACCGGAAGGTCCGCAGCTTTTGGGCGAAGGTGGGGACGGTCGCGGCGAGCCGGTCGAGGAGCTCGTCGATGGTCATGGGCGGTCGGGTGAGCGCCGCGGCTTGGCGCTCGACGGCGTTGTAGGTTGCCCGCGGGTCAAGGTCGTAGAGGTCGAGTAGGAAGATGTCGGGATGCAGCGGCTCGACTGCGAACGGTTTGCAGGCATCGCTCGGGAAGTGCTTGAGGTTGAGCGTGACTATGGTCTGGGCGTCTCCGGCTACGGCGGTGGCGAGCACGTGACGGTCCTTGGCCTCGTTGGTCATGGCTGGCTCCAAGCGAGCGATCACCTCGTGTGGGACGCTGGCGGCGTCGAAGGTGCCGCGCATCGCATCGAGCAGTCGTGCGGCTTGGGCTTCGGTGACGCGATGGTCGGCGGTGAGGTTCCGGGCAACCTCGTCGAGGATCTGCTCGCTCCAGCACGGGTCGTACAGTTCAGCCTCGGCCACGCGCAGCAGCGTGTCGCGAAGCGGAAGCGGGTAGAGGACGCTTGCGTCGAGAACGGCGGTGAAGGACATCGCCGGAGAATATGGGCGAGTCGGGATGGAGTCGATACCTGTGCGTGCGCCTACCGGTAGCCGCCAGGTAGCTCCTCGGAGAGTCGCGTGAGCTCATCGAGCTTCTCGCGGCGCGTGGTGCTGCGCTGGTCGCGATATGCCTGGAGGTCCTCGATTCGCACGCGTCTGTGCGTACCGACCTTGTGATGGGGGATAGTGCCTTCGTCGAGCAGCTTGGTCAGGTGTGGGCGCGAGACGTGCAGCAGGTCGGCCGCTTCCTGGGTCGTGAGCTCTTTGTCATGCGGCATGAGCGTGATGGTCTGTCCGCGGGCCATGCTTTTCACTACGAACTTGAGCGCGTGGAACACCGACTCCGGGATCTCCGTCGTCTCGCCGTCCGGGTCGATGAGCCGGGCAGTGCGGTGCCGGCGAAAGATCTCGTCGATCTGGTGGCGCAGCTGCTCCAGCGCCTGCTTCTCCTCAGGCGCTGCTTGGACCACGTTGTCAGGGGTCTGGTGGGTGGTAGTAGGCATCGCTGGTCCTCCTGTCCGGCTCGGGGCCGTCGTGTCGTGACACTGTAGCAGTCAACCGCAACAGACGCAATATCTGCAATAAGCGCTAAGATCAAGGATAGGCAATGTGGCTCTGAGCACAAATCAGGCCAGCTGTGGCAACAACATTACTCTCGGACTGTATTACCATTGCTATACGTGTTCGGTTATTGGCAGCGCTATCCTCGCAGCGCTGTTTTCTGCTCGGAACGGATGTCCCGCCAGGTCAGGCCCTCGCCAAGCAGGGCCGGGACGCCCAGCACGAGCGCGGTCAGGACCTCGACTGCCTGGAGAATGATGCCGTAGGCCAGGGCCGGCCCCGCGCCGACGCCGTAGGCCGCGAGCACGACCAGGCAGGCGGCCTGGAAGACACCCACGTTGGACGGCGTGGCGGGCAGCACGGCGCTGACATTGACGGCGAGCAGGATCGCGGCGGCCGCCACCGGGCTTGCCTGGGACTGGAGCCCAAGCGCGAGCACGACCATGTAGCAGGCCAGCCACTGCAGCGCCCATGCAAGCAGCTGGAAGGTGACGGCGGCCAGTCCATGACGCGGGCGCGCGAACACGATCAGTCCACGGCGGGCCTGGCGCAGCAGCCTGGCGATCGTGATCGCGGCCACCCGTAGGCGCATCGAGCGCGAGCGTTCTGTAAGCGCCAGCAGGCGCGGGCCGGCGAGCACAAGTGCGCAGACGGCGAGCGGAACGGCGAGCGCGGTCGCGATCCCCGCCAGATGGCCATGGAGCAGCGGCACGCCCGTGAAGGTCACACCCGCGAGGATCGCGAGGGCGAGCAGGTTGATCAGCGTTTGCGAGAACACCGTCCCGGCGATGACCGGCAGCAGCCGCCGGGCGGGACCGTCGAGCCTGCGCGTCAGCACCAGCACGCGCGAAGGCTCGCCGAGGCGCCCGGGGAACAGCGCCGAGGTCATCACCCCGATCATCGTCGCCCGCGCGACAGACGCCCAGCCGATCGACGTCTCTGGCAGCGCGGCGCGGAGCGTCTCGTGCCAGGAGATCGAGCGAAGCAGCAGCGAGAGCGCCATAAGCACAAACGCCAGCGCCACCCAGCCCGGCGTCGCGGTGATCAGAGTATGGCCGATGCGGCGCAGGCCCAGGCGCGATAACGCGAACACGAGCAGCCCGGCGAGGATGATCGCCGCGCCGAGGAGGCCCGCACGTCTGAAGGTTCCTAGCCGGCGCCGAGTCGGCCGGTTCTGCGGTGTGCCCATCGCGCCGGGGTCTATCAGAGCCCGGCCGACCAACGCGCGGTGCTCACTCCGAGTGGTGCGCTAGCTTGCGCTGGATGGCCCCTACGAGCACTACGCCGAACGCTCACCGGCATGGTGAGCGTGTGAGGCGATACATCAGGTGCATTACCCATGCGCCGAGACGGTCAAGGATGCCGCGGCCCACTGCAGGTCTCGCCGAGGCGGACGAACGCCCATATTAAACAGCCGAGTGCCATATAGAGGCACCCAGCGGTGCTGTATCTTTGCACTATTCGGTGCTATACAGCGACACCTATGAGTAGCCCGTTCATGACGACCAAATGGCGCGTCGTCGACCCGCTGCTTGAGCTTTGGCTGGCCAACGGCCGGAGCTGGCCGACCCTATAGGCGACGCGCCGTCATGGGTCCTCCGTGCCGATGGGATCCGAGCGGGCTAATGGCCCCACCCCGATAGATCAGCCCGAGCTCGCTCGGTCAGTCGAGGACGACGACGATCTCGTTATGCCGCCCCACGACATTCTCGACCTGCGGCTGGATTGGCGTCACGGTGGGAGACAGGCCACTCAGCAGGTGCGCCACCTGCTGGGCCTGTGCTTGGGCGCCGGGCGGATAGAGCACGTAGGCGCCGTGGCCGAGACTGGCGTTGATGTTGCCGATCGCACCGACATGGATGTGACCGGCCCGCAGCGTGTCGGCGATCCGGCGTGCCGCGCCCGGGCTGCTGGTGGCGTTGAAGACAACCACCGGGACTGGGGAGTCAGCCGGTGTGGATGACGAGGAGCGCGCGTGCAGCAGGTGAACGCCAAGGGCAATCAGGATCCCCACGATGGCCACGCCCGCGGCGGCCAGAACGCCTATGCGCCTGCGCCTGGGAGCGCGGTAGATGGTGGGCACGCGTTCGGCGTCTCCGATCTCGGTGGACGCTCCTTCAGCAGGTGGGGCCCTGGTGGACGGTTGTTGAGCGAGCGGGGTGCTGGTGGGCGTCTGTTCGGGGCCGAGGATGACGGCGGTGGCGAGCAGCGGACGCTGGCGTGCCTCCAGTGTCAACGCGTGGGCGACCTGCTCACGCAGCATGCTCAGCTCGCGCTGACGGTTGAACACGAGCAACGCCAGCAGAGCGACCACGGCCAGGCCTGCAAACCCGAGCGCGGCTCCTATTTGGGATGTCAGGCTTGTGGCGGCGGTCGTGCGCGGGGGCAGATTGAAACCACGGGGACTAGCGGCGAGGAGGGGCACGCCGGCGTTGCCGGCGTGCACGACGGGCAGGGTCTGCTCGGCCATCGCCAGCATCGTCCGGGGCGAGACGTTGTTGGTCAGCGTGTTCTCGATCCAGTAGACCGCGCCCGCTTCTCGCCAAGCGATCGCCTTGATCTGTTCACCGGCGTAGAACACTTCATAGGTGCGTCGGCCGATGTGGACGGTCTGGCTCGGGCCACTCAGGAGCGGTGGATCAGCCCAGGTGGTCCCCTGGACGTCGTAGAACTGTCCCAGCTGTCCACGGTCGATGACGATCGCGTAGATCGGACGGATGTGGCCCTGTTGATCGCGGATGTCATACAGACGCAGCGTGTCCGGTTCGGCGCCGGCGTAGCTGTCGCGCGCCCTGGGGTACTCGAGCGCGAACGGTAGGCTCGGCGCTTGTGAGCGGGCATGGTCGAGCTCTGAGGTGGTCGTGGGTGTGAGGGTGAGACCCGCACTACTGTTGTGCTGGACAGCGTGGTGGCCGTGAGGCGCGGCGTGGGCGGCGTGCAGCTTCTGCTTGCGGATAGGCGCGGTGCCGCCTAGGAACGCCCGCACCGATTCGTGGATCTGCTGTTCTGAGGCGGTGTCGTAGGTCCTCAACAGGTTGACCTGGAAGGGAACCTGGCGCACCGGCTTGCCCGCGGATTCCACGAGCAGCTCGAGCAGGTCGAGCACCGGGCTTGTGCCGTGCAGGTCCGTTTCCACGGTCCTGCCGAGGATGCGCTCGAACTTTTCGCGGTTTTCAAACAGCGTGGGGCCATACTGGGTCTTGGCTTCGAGCAGGAAGCGCTGGTCACGAGCATCGCGGATAAGCGAGGTGTCTTCGTGACGGTTGGCGACGAATTCGAGGGCTTCGGAGCCGCACAGTCGCTGGTAGCCGGGTTGCAGATTGATTTCAAAGTACTGTTCGCCGCCTGGTTCGTTGACGTGGTAGTAGCGACGGTCGACGCCCATGTACACGCAGCCGAGTTCGTTGACCGCGCGCCTGAACTT
This sequence comes from uncultured Solirubrobacterales bacterium, assembly GCA_963813805.1. Taxonomy (GTDB): domain Bacteria; phylum Actinomycetota; class Thermoleophilia; order Solirubrobacterales; family Solirubrobacteraceae; genus Palsa-744. The sequence continues at coordinate 659,575 of CAWEZZ010000005.1, read as the reverse complement.
CGGAAACGTAAGAACGAATACGTGGTTGACCGAGACGCCCAGCACTCGCTTGATCGTTTCGGTCATCAATTGGGCCCCGCCGATGCCGTAGGCGGCGTTGATGCGGTTCACGACCGGCGCGGCGCCCGGCGGGTAGATCGTCACCTGCAGCTCGCGGGGGATCGAGAGCATCGAGATCGTCGGCGCGCTCGGGTCGATCCGCACGAGCAGCATCTCGTTGGAGTGTGGGATCACGAACCCGTTGGGGTTGCCCTTCGGTGCCGGCCGCTGGTCGTTGCCTACCAGCAGCAGCGTCTCGGGCGCCCCTTTGCTGGTGGGCGCCAGCAGCTTCGGGGCGATCTTGACGGCCTTGCTCTCCCCGAGCGCTTCAACGAGTTTGCCGACCTCGTTCAGGGCCAGGGTGGCGCTCGCCCCGCCTGAGAGCAGGACGATCCCGATCGCGGCGAGCAGGAAGCGCTTGGTCATCCACCAGCCGCGACGCGGCGGCTCGGCGGGTATCAAGTCCGGTGGCAGCGCTCCCGGCATAGGTAGCGGGGGCGGTGTCGTGACGTTGCTCACACGTGGGATTATCGGCGGCGCGGGAGACGAACCGCGTCAGCGCAGCTGGTAGATGAAGGTGTAGATCACCATCAGGCCGACGAGGACGACGAATACCCGCAGCGCCCACAGTCCGATCCTCGCGCGTGCGCTGAGTGCGGCTCGTGGGACGGGCCGGGAGGTTTCGGCCACGAACTGGTCGCGCTCGAGGTGCATGATCAGCTCGTCCTCGAAGCGCTCCTGGGGTTGCAGGTCCCGCTCCTCGATGGCTGCGCTGTCCTCTGGGCCGTTCAAGGTCGGCGCTTGCGTCTTCATGAGCCGATGAGATGGGTTACTTGCAGGAAGGAGTCGATGCCGTAGGCAGCTCCGCAGAGCCCGACGAACACGATCACGGTGATTCCGATTACGTTGGTTGAGCGCCTGTTCGCCCACTGACCCATAAGCCCTCTGTCGTTGGCGAGCATGACCATCAGGACCAGGCTGACGGGGAGCAGCACGGTGGCGAGTACGTTGGCGTTGAGCGCGATCGACAGCAGCGGTACGCCCGGGGATGAGGATGACCGCCGCGGCGAGCAGCGCGATGCCGACGTTCGCCGCGTAGAAGACGGCGGCATTGCGGGGCGAGCTGTTGAAGCTGTGGGAGACGCCAACGCATTCCCCGGCGGCGTAGGCCGTGCTGGCGGAGATGGTGAGGATGGCCACCGCCCCGGCCTCGATCAGTCCCAGCGCGAACACCGCTACCGGCGCCGCCGCCGGCGACGTGCTTGAGCGCCTCGGGGAACCCGGCGCCGGCGAACCCCTGGATGCCAGATCCGTTGTGCGTGAGCAGCGCCGCGCCGGCGATCAGCGCCCCGACCCCGAATATCGCGGCCAGAACCGCGCCGACCGCGGTGTCGTAGCGGCCGTGCTTGATGTCTCGGGGAGTCATGCCCTTGTCGGCGCTGACGCGCTCTGCTGGAAGAAGATCATCCATGGCGTCACCGTCGCACCGATCGTGGAGGCCAGCAGCAGCAGCAGTGTGTTGAAGCTCCCGCCGGGGAACGGGCGTGAAGGCCAAGCGAGCCGACGAGCGCTCCGACGTCGGGCTTGACCAGTGATCGCGGCCAGCAGGAACAGGCCGTTGAAGAGCGCCATGCCGAGCACGATGCGCTCCCAGCGCCAGTAGCGCCCGCCGCTGAGCGTGAACAGCAACCAGCGCCAGTCCGAGCGCGACGGCCACGCCGGAGCCGAGGTGGAAGTAGGCCAGCCCGACGCGGATCGAGACGAACTCGGCGACGAGCGTGACCAGGTTGGTGAGCGTGAGATCGCCGGCGCCGAACCAGCCCCAGGCCGCGTCCGTAGCGCTGCAGGACGAGCTCGCCATAGCCGCGGTGGGTGACCGCGCCGACGCGCATGCACATCTCCTGGCAGACGAACGCCATCGCGAACAGCACCGGGATGAACGGCACGAAGAAGCCGAGCCCGTACTGGGCGCCGTCGGACGCATAGGCGATCATGCTCGGCCCGTCGTTCTCCCCGAGCATGGCGAGGATCCCGGGTCCCACAAGCAGCCACAGCAGATGCCAGCGTTTGCTGTGCCTGCGAGCGTGATGCACGCGCGCGCGGTCAGAGGAGCGTGCGGTGTCCTCCTCGGTCAAAGGCGGCAGGGCGACGCCGGGGGAGGCGGTGGCTTCAGTCGCGGCCATCGACCGGCTCTTCGTGGGTACGGACTCGATGCCCTGAAGGTCCGTGGGCGAGCTCCGGGGACGTCTGGTCTACTTCGACGCGCATGGCGCCGGCGAGCTGGCCGCCGATGGCGTGTTCGTGCTCTCCAAAGACCACGAACAGCGGGCCGCCGAAGGGCTGGCGCTCGCGTACCACGAAGTGGTCGCCCGGCGAGATCCCGCACCCGGCTAGGTAGCGCAGCATCTCCGGGTCGGCGTCTGAGACGCGCACGAAGATCCCCTCCTCACCGGCCTGGAGGCTCTCTAATCTGCGCGTCGAGCGCTCTTCGAGCTCCAGGTCGGCATTGGGGATCGGATCGCCGTGGGGGTCCACCGTGGGGTGACCGAGCTTGGTCGCTATCAACTCCTCGAGATCCTCCGAGAGCACATGCTCGAGCACCTCGGCCTCGGCGTGAACCCGATCCCAAGGCATCCCCAGCGAATCGGCTAGGAAGCTCTCCAGCAGCCGGTGGTGACGGATCACCTCCAGGGCGAGCCGCCGCCCATCGGCGGTGAGGCGCACTCCCCGGTAGGGCACATGGGTGATGAGACCAAGCTCGTCGAGCTTCTTGAGCATCGCCGAGACAGAGCCCGGTGTGATGCCCAACCGCTTGGCCAGCGCGTTGGTCGAGACCGGCTCACCGCTGCGGGACTGCAGGGAGAAGATGGCCTTCGAGTAGTCCTCGACAGCGGGCGTACGCAGCAAATCCTTGGCCGCCATGGCATTAGAATAAGGCATGCCAAAAGATTAGTCAAGCGACGGCAGAAACGAAAGCCGCGCCAGAGCTGGACGACGCATCGCTGCGGGCATAGCTGCGGCGATCTAGGAGGCTCGCCCTGGGAGACCGACTGGTTGAGAGCGGTCTGCGCCGCTCGGCCTCCTATTTCTCGCTGTCGGACCTGTTCAACGACTTCCCGGCGCTGTGCACGATTTTGCGCAGGAAGTCGTACTGCGTGTGGACCAGTCGATCGGCCAGCTCCATCGCGGAGTCGACGATCTCCTGCCGCTTAGAGGATCCCTCGCCGTGTGGTGGCAGCGACTCATCGACGGAGGCCATGAACTTGCGCACCGCCTCGATCGCGGCCCGCTGACCGGACTCGAGCGACTCGAGCACTTCCTTGGAGAGGCCCGTGGTCCTGTCGACTGCGGCTCTGGGCTTGTGTGTGGCAGCTCTGGGCTTGGCTCTGGGTTTGTGTGCGGCGCTCTTGGTCGCGGCGCGTCTCGGCGTCGCCGACGCGGCAGTCCTCGCTGCGCTGCGCTGAGTTTTGGTCTCGGGCATTGCCATCGCTCCCTTCAGGAGGTGTCTCATCTATCGAGATTCGAGCGGAAGCCAATCGGTACACTGCTGCGTCACTCGGCTTGGATGCAGTCGGCTCGCCAGCGTCCGTTTTTCTGCTCGACGCGACGGTAAAGCAGCCCAGTGCCGGAGCCATCAGTAGAAACCCCTGCGCGAGATCCGCAGAACCCACTCGACGCTCGCTCCGGTTGACCCCACCTATCGTCCGGGGGAGGGCTGCCATCTTCCGGTGGAGGCACGCCCACTCCCGGTCGATATGGATTCTTGCCCGAATCTTCAGTCATTACAGCATCTTTGTAATGACCGCTCATCCTAACAGAAGGACTGTAATGTCTCGCAGGCCGGGTGTCAGGAAGGATGACAGCCGAAGGCCGCAGCCGCGACGGCCCCGTTCGGCTTCCCTCTCTGCGGAGCTTACGCGGAGGCTGGGCCCGGCGGCTGACGCAGAGAAGCGACCTCACGATCCGGCCGGGAGCACCACTCCCGGCCGGATCGCTTCCGTGCTCATTCGCTCAAAAGGTCTGTCACACCGACGCTGTCGGGCACGACATGGGGAAGACCGGGGACGGCGGCGAACGCGGTGTCGGCTGAGAGGAGTGCGCTGGCGCCCGCGTCCAGTGCGGTTGCCGCCAACACAGCGTCGAAGGCTCCAAGGCCCTCTATGCGTTCGAACAGCGAGAGCCCCTCGTGAAGGTGTATGTCGGTGGGGCTCAGGAGAGGTGAAAGCAGCTCAACGTAGTCGCGGCCGAGCGCGACGGCATCGGCGCGGTCGCGGCGCCGGGCGCGAACATGGACGAACTCCTGGATAGCCTCCACGGTGGTGGTCGCGTCGAGCCTGCGGTCAGCGATCGCGGCGATCAGCTCGCGGCATGGATTTCGCAGTGGATGCGCTTCGCCCTTGGCGTAGACGAGGACCGTCGTATCGAGAATGATCATGCGTGGCGGCTGTGCAACCCATCGAGCTCGGCGCGCAGCTCCCGGGGCTCGGGGACAGGCATGTCCGGTGCCTCCAAGAGCCGTAAGCTGGCGGCACGACGTTGCGCGTCGGGGTTCATCAACCCTCGGTCGATCGCCTCACGGACCACGGCCGCCACTGAGACACCACGTTCCCGCGCGACAGTCGAGATCCGCTGGTGGCGCTCGTCGTCAATCAAAATCTGTAGGCGATGCTCCAGTGACATGCTCATACTGTAGCATGAGTAGGTAAATCCGAAGACTCATTCGTGCCCTGCGCCATACAGGTCGGCCGCGGTGAGGAGCAGCGCGTTGTCCGCGGCTGCCTGCTCTCGGACCTCTGCGGTGAAGCCCTCGCGAGCGAACAGCACACGTCTGGCGCCGGCTGCCCGGGGACCGAGCTCCTCCTGCTTGGCGTAAAGGTCTTCGAGGTGCTCGATGCCGGCGATACGCCGCCACTTGCACGATCCCACCAGCACGTAGCGGTGCTTGCGCACGCCGACGACGTCCACCTCGACCTGACCGTTGCGTGACCACCACGACCCGATCTGTTGGGGGACGCCGATGCGCTCCTCCTCCGCGTAGGTTCCCAGCCAGCGTCGGCAGCACTGCTCGAAGGACCAGCCCATGATGTTGTCGAGGTCAGCCAAAATCCATCGCGGACCTCCTCGATGCGCCCGGACTCCAGACGGCTGCGGTTGTTGGCGACGTAACGGAACCAGAAGCGGAAGTACGGGTCGGCGATCTGATAGCTGGAGCGATCCTCAATGCCGTCGGCCGCGAGCGGATAGCGCGGGGCGACATACCCGAGGTCCTCCAGACGCTCCAGCTTGCGGGCGAGGTTGCCCGTGGGCACCCCGGCCTGCTGGGCGATCTCATTGTGGTGCGTGGCGCCTTTCGCAACGGCGCCCAGGATCGCCAGATACGTGCCCGGATCACGAATCCCCTCCCCCTCGCGCAGCAGATGCCGGGGGTCGTCATATAGCGAGGAGTCCTTGGCGAGGATCCGCTCGGCGATGATCTCCTCGAGAGCGCCTTCGCCTGCCCAGAGCTGATACTGCGGGGTGCCGCCGAGGACGGCCCACCGGCGCAGGAGCTCCACAGGGTCGCTCGTGCCGGCGAACGCCGCAGACTCCCGGTAGTCCAGGGGCTGCAATCGGGGTCGCGCCGTCGCGCGGCCGAATAGCGGCGCGGCGCGATCGAGCAGCCGCTCCATCAACGTCAATGCGCTCCCCGACAGCACGAGCGTGATCGGAACGCCATCCCGGTCCCACTGATCCCAATGGCGCTGGATGATCGAGTCAAGCGCGCTCTGCGCGGCCTTCAGCCACTGGAACTCGTCGAGGATCAGCGTCAGCGGCTCGCGCCGCGCCTGCTCGCCGAAGAACCGCAGCGCATCCTCCCAGGTGGCGAAGGACAGCGCATCGGTCCCGAGCAGCGTGCGCCCCGCCTCGCCGGCCAGCAGCTCGAGATGCCGGCGCTCGCTCTGCTCATCCCCCTGCAAGGACACGGTCCGCGCATCGGTGAACGTCCGCGCCAGCAAGAAGCTCTTGCCCACCCGGCGACGGCCGATCATCACGATCAGCGCGGGCGGCGAAGCAGCGGCCTCCAACATCTGGCGCTGCTCGCGCTCACGGTCGACCAATTCTTGCACGAAAGCACTATACCATAGATTGCAACCTGTGGTATAGCGCTCTACAGCGTGTCCAGAAGCTCGCCTCAACGCCGCGCAGGACGGCTGTGCTTACGAGCCTGTCGTTCCAGCTTCCGCAGTTCCCGAATCGTGATCGTCTGCGCTGCTGGCGGGGGTTCGATCACGAGCGGGAAGTTGATTGTGATGTGTCAGGACATCCCGACACATGTGTCGGGATGTCCTGACACATCACAAGGTGCCGGAGGAGGGACTCAAACCCCCGACACGCGGATTATGATCGCTTCCCTGGCCTGACCCCCTGAGTTCGTCCGTCACGGACAGGCGTTCCGTCTGGCCGAATGAATGAGATGTCGATCCCGAGTCGCATGGCATTGGCGATGTTCGCCAACTGGCCGAGCGTGAGGTTGCGACGGCCCGCTTCGACGGCGGAGATGTAGGAGGGGGAGACTCCGAGGCGTTCAGCGACCTCGGCTTGGGTTAGCCGGAGCGCTTGACGTGTGTCTTTGAGTTCGCGGCCGACGACCTTCGCGTGGATCTCGGATACCGCGGTTCGCGGCATGGGGCTCAGGCGGCGGTGGAGTAGCGGAAGCTCGCGGCGACCGGCTCGGCGGCGGCGACCTCGGTGACCTTGACGCGGAGGTCTCCGCTGCGGTAGGCGAAGGGCTGCAGTCGTGCCCAGCGCTCGGCGCCATCAGTCCGCGTGATGCGCTCCGCGGTCTCGGGGTCGACGATCGCGAGGTCAGGGTTGATCCAGTCGGCGTGCGGCCCACTGATGCTCACGTCGTCGCCATCGGCGAGCAGCTGCGCGGCAGGGAACTCGACCCACTCTTTGGTGTCTGGGTCGCGCTCGAACGTCGTGAAGTTGACTTGGATCATCAGGAGTCTCCCCTTCGATATCGGGTGCGCTAGTTGACCTCTTGAGTTATGATGCTACCACGGCGTACGGAACGTATGGCGGGCATCTCAGAACTCGCCGGGACGCAGGATCTCGCCTCTTTGCAGCATGAGTCGCGCCCTGTCCGCCAGTGCCTGCGCACGGTCTGGCAGGAGGAACCTCGCCGCTCCGAGCAGGTCGGAGTCGCTGAGCAGGCGAGTGAGCGCGTTGCGCTCCTCCGTGAGCAGACTTGCGGCACCGTGCCCGTGGCGAGCAGCCACGAAGTCGGAATAGTTGAGGATGGCTCGTGGCAGCGCAAAGGTGTAGCCGTGATCGATCAGCGTCAGCCGATTGCCGTCCCAGCGCCAATTCCCGTCGTGACGGTCCTGCTGGGCGATCAGCGAGTCGAAGAACGCCGCGGGCAAGCACCAGGTCGGATTCAAGGTCGGCGCCGTGTCACGTGGCCATCCAATCGCCCGTAGCGAGAGCGAGCCATCCTCGCCGGCATACTCGCGGACCACGCACGGCACGACGATCTCCTCCCACGGTGGCCCGAGCACCGCGGCGAGCCGCCAGCTGGCCGCCTCGTGCAGTGGCGGCGTCTCATCGGTCTGCCCGTAGGCGATCGCGTTGGCGACATGCACGCCGGAGAAGGGCTTGTGGAAAACGATCGCTCCACCGGCGAGCTCCAGCTGCTTCGTCGCGTTCACGCCAGGAGAGCTCGTGGGTGCTGGCGGCCCGACGAACGCCTCGTCGAGCATCCGCTGCTCGATCGGGTGGGCACCCTGACTCGCCCGGACGGCCGTTATCTGCGCGTCGATCTTCACTCGATCAAGTGTGCCCGTGCGTTAGGACGCCTTTGCCGGTGCCCTTCCAACGCCTCACAGGGAAATCCCTGGGGAAATCCACCGTCCCATGATAGTCTCGAAAGACCGAAAGACCCGCATTTGCAGGCCTCTTGCGATGCCGGAGGAGGTGCCGGAGGAGGTGCCGGAGGAGGTGCCGGAGGAGGGACTCGAACCCCCGACACGCGGATTATGATTCCGCTGCTCTAACCAACTGAGCTACTCCGGCGGGGTGGCGCAGTTTAGCCTCGATGAGATGACGTCACCAATCCTGCTGGCCGTGCCAAACATCTCGGAGGGCCGCGACGAGCACGCGATCGCCGCTATCGGCCACGCGTTCGCCGATGGTGTGCGCCTGTTGGACGTTCACTCCGACCGAGACCACCACCGAACGGTGTTCACGCTCGCCGGGCAGCCCGGCGATCTGGCGCAGGCACTACTGCGAGGCGCCAGAGAGGCGGTGGAACGCATCGACGTGATGACTGACCCGCCCAGGAGCGACCGATCCCACGGCGGCCAGCACCCGTACGTCGGGGCGGTAGATGTGGCGCCGGTGGTCTATCTCGACGAGGGAGCACGGGGCGCGGCGTGTGCCGAGGCGCTGGTGGTGGCGGATCGCATCGGCGAGGAGCTGGGGGTGCCCGTGTTCCTGTACGGCGAGCTGTCCGGGGAGCGTCTGCGCGCGGAGCTGCGCCGCGGCGGGGTGGCCGGCCTGGCGGAGCGGATGCGCGCAGGCGAGTCAAAGCCGGACTTCGGCCCGGCGAGGATGCACCCGACCGCCGGGGCGACGCTGATCGCGGCGCGACCACCGCTGGTGGCGTTCAACCTGGAGCTGGCGCCGCCGGCGACGGTGAGGGACGCGCGCACGATCGCGGGCCTGATACGCGAGGGCGGTGCGAAGGGTCTGCCAGGGGTGCGCGCGATCGGTGTGGCGCTGAGCGGGGCCGTGGTGGAGGCGTCTGGGGCTTCGCGAGCGCCGGGCTCGGCGGCGAGAGCGGAAGTGCCGGAGGTGCAGACGGAGAAGGGGATGGTGGCGCAGGTGTCGATGAACGTCGAGCGCCCGGCGGAGATGCCCCTGGCGACGGTGGTCGAGGCGGTGCGCAAGCACGCCGAGGTGACGCGTGCCGAGCTGGTCGGGCTGGCGCCGCGCGCGGCGATGGAGGGCTTTCCGGAGGATGTCCCGCTGCCCGGATTTGACCCCGCACGCCACGTGATCGAGAACGCACTAGGCTCCTAGCTCATGGCTCAGACCAAGCGCAGGCGCCAGACCAAGCACCGCGGGAACGCGGCCGGCGTGGTCGAGTCGCGGGGTCGCACGGGGCGTAAGCCAACGGCTGCGGAGAAGAGCGGCAAGGCGAGCGACGTCGCCAAGCAGCGCGAACGGCAGCTCGATAAGCGCGACCGCCCGCCGACGTGGCGCGGGGCGTTCCTCAAGGCGATGTTCGCTGCGGTGGTGCTGTTGCTGTTCGCGATCGTCTTCCTGAAGCAGTCGAACCAGGCAATTGTGCTCTTCCCGGTCGTACTCGTCATGTACACGCTCATCAGCTACTTCACCGACAAGTGGATCTATGACCGCCGCCAGCGCAAGAAGTCCAGGGCGGGCGGCGGTGGGAAGGCGTCCGCGCGATGAGCGGGCTGGACGTCAGGATGTTCACTGTTGGACCAATCCAGGAGAACGCCTACATCGTGCGGGCGACCCACGAGGCGACGCGCGCGGTGATCGTCGATCCCGGCGAGGAGGCCGAGCGGCTGCTGGACGCGGCGAAGGCATTGGGGGTGGAGATCGAGGCGATCCTCATTACCCACTGTCACTTCGACCACATCGGCGCGGTCGCCCCGGTGGCGAGGGCGACGGGCGCCCCGGTGTACTGCCCACAGATCGAGCGGGGAGTGCTGGCGGACATCAAGAGCTGGACGCCCCCGGGGTTCGGGCCGTTCGAGCGCTACGAGGCCGACCACACGGTCGCCGGCGGTGAGCGGCTGAGCCTGGCGGGGCTGGACATCGAGGTGCTGTTCACCCCTGGTCACAGTCCGGGCCACGTCACCTACGCGATCGCCGCTTGCCAGGCCGAACGGCGAGGCGGGACCGATGGACGGGCATGGGCGGGAAAAGGCGCTGCTGTCTGGGGACGTGCTGTTTCAGGGATCGGTCGGCAGGGTGGACCTGCCCGGCGGGGACTGGGCGACGCTCGAGCGCTCGATCGGGACGCTGCTGAGGACGTTTCCCGGCAGAGACGACGGTCTATCCCGGACACATGGGGGTGACGACGCTGGGGCGCGAGCGCGACACCAACCCGTTCCTCACGGAGTTGCGCGTTCCGGTGGCCCGCGAAACCGTGGCGCAGGACGCGACGGCAGCCGAAAGTTGAGCAGCGGGGAGAAGATCAAAGCGCCACGGGGCATGTCCGACGTGCTCGGGGAGCAGGCGGCGGCGCGCGCGACGCTGGAAGAGCGCGCGAAGGCGATCCTGGAGGGGGCCGGGTATGAGCGGATCGAGACGCCGGTGCTGGAGGCGACCGAGCTGTTCGCGCGCGGGGTGGGCGCCTCGACGGACATCGTACGAAGGAGATGTTTACGCTTGACGACGGCGGTGGGCGTTCGCTGACGCTGCGCCCGGAGGGAACCGCGCCGGTCTGCCGGGCGTACGCCGAGCACGGCATGCACAAGCGCAAACAGCCGGTGAAGCTGTGGTACCTGTCGAGCTTCTTCCGCCACGAGCGCGCGCAGGCGGGGCGCTACCGGCAGTTCTGGCAGGTGGGGGCGGAGGCGCTCGGCTCCGAGGACCCAGCGGTGGACGCCGAGTCGATCGTGCTCCTGTCGGCGTTGTTGTCGGAGATGGGCGTCAAGGACGTGCGGTTGCGCCTCTCGAGTCTTGGTAGCGCGGATAGCCGGGCCGAGTACCGAGAGCATCTGCAGGCGTACCTGCGCGCCCACGAGCAGAGCCTGTCGGAGGAGGTGCGCGGGCGGATCGAGATGAACCCGCTGCGGGCGTTCGACTCCGATCACGACAGGCACGCGCCGGTGATGGAGAGCGCACCGCGCCTGCTCGATCAGCTGAGCGACGACGACGCCGATCACTTCGCACAAGTGCGCGAGCTGCTGGATGTGGCGAAGGTCGCCTACGAGGTCGATTCGACGCTCGTGCGCGGCCTGGACTACTACACGCGCACGGTGTTCGAGTTCACCTCCGAGGCGCTCGGGGCGCAGAGCGGCGTGGGCGGTGGGGGACGCTACGACGGCCTCGTCGAGACATGGCCCGCCGCCTGGAGCGCCGACGCCGGGCATGGGCTGGGCGGCTGGGGTTGAGCGGATCCTGCTCGCGGGTGACCGATCGGAGATCGGTCAGCGGCTAGTCGCGGCGAGCCCGGTTGAGCTGTTCCTCGCGCTGTCTGACCCTCTGTCGCGGACGGCCGTGTTCGCGCTCCTGGGCGAGGCGCGCTCGGCGGGGCTGACGGCCCAGATGGAGCTGGGGGGACGCTCGCTGAAGGGCCAGCTCGGGTACGCAGACGCGCTCGGCGCGCGCTACGTCGCGATCGTCGGGGCGCAGGAGACCGTACTGAAGGACATGCAGGGCGGCGGACAGGAAACGGTCGCGACGGACGCCGTCGTGCACGCGGTGCTGCGCGGCCTGCGCACCCTCTGAGGGCCGTCAGCGCTTCGCCTTGAGAACGGCGCTGGGCGCTGGGCACGGGGTGCGAAGCGTCCAACGCGTTTTGCGCGGTTCAACTCATACGCGGAATCTGCCGAAGGAGGGGGCAATGGCACAGATCTCCCGCCCCTTTCAGATTGCTCTGCTGGCGATGGGCCTGTTCGTGGCCGTTTGGTTCGTCGCGCTGCGTGGTCATTCGGCGAGCACGAACAGCTCGAGCTCGCCCGCGTCCGCGTCCGCGCCTTCGCCCTCTTCTCAGGCAGCAAAAGCCGCGGCGCCCAGCTCGGTCTATCACGGCGCCGCGCCCGGAGTGGAAGGTCTGACGCGCGCGATCGCCAAAGCCCACGGGGCGGTCGCGACGTCCCAGCAGAACGCTAAGCAGCTCCAAGAAAAGTCCGCGCAGGCGTCCAGTCCCACCTCGACGGGGACCGCCGCGGGCGCCCCGACGGCGGGCTCGCAGACCACGTCGTCGGCCACATCCTCGGCCGCGTCGAAGGGCTCTACCACGACGAAGGCGGCCGTTACTCACAAGGGCACCTCCAACGGCGCGGTCGCGCCGAGCGCGAGATCACACCACGTTGCGCCAAGCATGCAGGTGGCCGTGGAAAAGGAGCTGAAGCAGGGCAAGATCGTGGCGATTCTGTTCTGGAACCAGAAGGCCTTGGTCGACGTGGCGGTACACCGGGAACTGCACGCGGTCGGCCACGCGCTCGGCGGGAAGATCGCGGTGCACGACGCGCGCGCGAACCAGGTCGGATCGTTCGGCACGATCACCCAGACCGTGCAGGTCTACCAGACGCCGACGATCCTGATCGTCAACAAGCGCGGGCAGACGACGACGCTGACTGGCCTGACGGACGTCTTCTCGATCGAGCAGGCGATCGACGAAGCGCGCCACGCCTAGCTCTACACTCGCTCGGGTGAGAACGAGCGCCGAGGGCCTGGTCAATCATCTGGAAGCACCGCGCAGGCGCGGGCATGCTCCCGCGGACGCCTGCACGGGCGCCGCGGGCGGCGCGGCGTGCGGCGATCTGATTCGGATCTCGGTCGCGATCGACCCGGACAGCCCCGACGGGCAGATCGAGGATGCGGGCTTCGACGCGAGCGGCTGTGGCGCGACGGTCGCGGCGGGCAGCGCCGCGGTAAGCCTGCTGCGTGGCGTTTCCCTGCTGCGGGCGGCGGAGATCGGCACAGAGGAGATAGCGGAAGAGCTGGGTGGCTTGAGCCTCACCAAGCGCCACGCGGCGGAGCTGGCGGCAGATGCGCTGCACCGTGCGCTTGGTGGCGCGGCGCGTACGCGCGCCAAGCTGGCCCCGGTGGAGGGGCGCACGCTGGTCGCGATGAGCGGTGGGGTCGACAGCGCGGTGGCGGCGCTGCTGGTGGCGCAGGAGGACAGAGCGCAGGCCGTCGGGGTCACGCTCGAGCTGTGGTCGGATCCGGAGAACGACGGCGAGCAGAGCTGCTGCTCGGCGCAGGCGGTACGCGCCGCGCGCGAGTTGGCACACGACTTGGGGATGCCCCACTTCTCGATCGACCTGCGTGCGGAGTTCCGTGCCGGCGTGGTTGACCATTGGCTCGCCGACCACGCAAGCGGCCTGACGCCGAACCCGTGCGTGCGCTGCAACGGCAACGTGCGCCTCGACGCGATGCTCGAGCTGGCCGAGCGACTCGGGTCACAGACGCTCGCGACTGGCCACTACGCGCGCGTGCACGACGGACCGTTGCTGAGGACGGCGGCGGACGAGGGCAAGGACCAGAGCTACGTGCTCTCGGCGCTTGCGCCCGAGTCGTTGGCGCGCCTGCGCTTTCCGCTGGGGGAGATGCATAAGCCGCAGGTGCGCGAGCTGGCGCGGGAGGCAGGGCTTGCGGTGGCGAGCCGGCGCGACTCACAGGACCTCTGCTTCCTGGCTGGTACCCGCCAGAAGGCCTTCCTGGAGCGCCACGGGGGCTTGGGCGCGCGGCCCGGGCCGATCGTCGACCGGGAGGGAAGCGTGCTCGGCGAACACGGCGGCGCGCACGTCTACACCGTCGGCCAGCGTCACGGCCTCGGGATCGGGGGCACGGACCCGTTGTACGTGCTTGCGACCGACGCGCAGGCCAACACCGTCACCGTCGGTCCGCGTAGCGAGCTGCTCGCGCGCGGGGTGGCGGTGCGCGAAGTGACGCTGCACCGCGATGGAGCGTGCGTGGACGGCGTGCGGGTGCGCGCGCACGGGCGCAGGTTCGCCTGCCGGCTGGCAAAGGACCTCGGTGCGGGGCGCCACGCGCACGTGAGCGTGCAGCTGGACGAGTCAGCGGAGCGCACGGCGCCGGGCCAGCTCGCGTGCCTGTATGCAGGCGATGTGGTCGTCGGCTACGGCATCGTGGCGGCATAGCAGCCTAAGATCATCCGCGGGATGACCTCTGATGAGATCCGTGAGCGGTACCTGAGCTTCTTCGAGGAGCGCGGGCACACGCGCATTCCGTCCGCGTCGCTGGTGCCCTCGACGCACGACCCTTCCGCGCTGCTGACGGTGGCGGGGATGCACCCGCTGAAGCCCTACTTCCTCGGCCAGGAGACCCCGCCCGCTCCGCGGCTGACGAGCTGCCAGAAGGTATTCAGGACCGTCGACATCGACAACGTCGGCAACACCGCGCGGCACCTCACGTTCTTTGAGATGCTCGGCAACTTCTCGTTCGGCGACTACTTCAAGCGCGAGGCGATCGAGTTCGCGTGGGAGCTCTCCCTGGACGTCTTCGGCTTCGCCGCCGAGGACCTCTGGGTGACGGTCTTCGAAGGCGACGACGCGCTCGGCATCGGCCCGGACGAGGAGGCGATCGAGCGCTGGCGGGCCCTCGGGGTGCCGCGGGAGCGGATCGTCGAATGCCCGCGCTCGGAGAACTTCTGGCAGGCCGGCCCGACGGGCCCGTGCGGGCCCTGCTCGGAGCTGTACATCGACCGCGGCCTCGGCTACGGCTCACACGACGATCGCCCGGGCGGCGAGAACGAGCGCTTCCTGGAGTACTGGAACCTGGTGTTCATGCAGTACGACCAGGAGCCGCGCCCGGACGGGAGCACCGTGCTCGAGCCGCTCCCGGCCAAGAACATCGACACCGGCCTCGGCCTGAACAGGCTGGCCGCGATCCTGCAGGACAAGCGCTCGGTGTTCGAGACGGACCAGTTCAGCCCGCTGATCGAGCTGGGCGAGGAGCTCTCGCACAGGCGCTACGGCGAGGAGTTCGCCACCGACCGGTCGCTGCGGATCCTCGCCGACCATGCGCGCGCGATGACCTTCCTCGTGGCCGACGGGGTCGTCCCCTCCAACGAGGATCGCGGGTATGTGCTGCGGCGGGTGATGCGCCGCGCGATCCAACAGGGCCTCGCGCTCGAGCTCGAGCCCGGCTTCTTGACGCGCTACGCCGAGCGCGTGCGCGAGGTGATGGGCGGCGCCTATCCCGAGCTGCACGAGCAGACCGATGCGATCGACCTGTGGCTCGCGGCCGAGGAGGACGGCTTCGGGCGCACCCTCGCCCAGGGTCTGAGCACGCTGCGCCTGCACATCGACCACGCGCGCTCGGCGGGGATCGCGACCATCCCGGCCGCCGAGGTCTTCCGCCTGCACGACACCTACGGCTTCCCGTACGAGATGACGAGCGAGCTGCTCAGCGAAGAGGGACTCTCGATCGAGGGCGATTTCGACGAGCTGATGGAGGAGCAGCGGGCCCGCAGCCGGGCAACCACAGCATCGGTGGGCTTCGGTGTTGACCTCACGCCCAAGTGGGCGCCGGACGACGGCGTGCGTACGCAGTTCACGGGGTATGAGACTGAGGAGCAGCGCACGACCGTGCTCGCTGCGCAGCCTGCCTCGGACGACGGGCCGGCCAACGGCGATGGCGGGAGCGGCGTGAATGGCTCGCGGGTGCTCGTCAAGCTCGCCGAGTCGCCCTTCTACCTTGCAGGGGGAGGTCAAATCTCGGATGTGGGGACGATCGAATGCGCCCACGGCGACTGTCGCGCGCGCGTGCGCGATGTCCTGCGGGTGGGCGAGGGCCAGGTTCTTGACGTCGTCGTCGAGGAGGGCGTCATCGCCGAGGGTGAGAACGTGGTCGCGCGCGTCGATCACCTCACCAGGCACGCGACCGAGGCCAATCACACTGCCACCCACCTGCTGCAGGCGGCTCTGCGCGAGCGGGTCGGCGGCCATGTGCGTCAGGCGGGCTCCTACGTGGGCCCCGACAAGCTGCGCTTCGACTTCAGCCACGGTCACGCGCTGAGCGCCGAGGAGCTGCGCGACGTGGAGGACCGCGTCAACGAGTGGATCGCGCGCAACGATCCCGTGCGTCCGATCACGACCACGCTCCCCGAGGCTAAGCGCCTCGGCGCGATGGCGCTGTTCGGGGAGAAGTACGGCGAGGTGGTGCGGATGGTGGAGATCGGCGAGGGGGAGGCGGGGGGGAAATCCATACTCGCGCGAGCTGTGCGGAGGCACGCATGTGCGCTCCACCGCCGAGATCGGCGTATTCCATGTCCTCGGCGAGACCTCGAGCGCGGCGAACGTGCGGCGAATCGAGGCCGTCACCGGACCGGCGGCGGTGGAGCTGCTGCGCGAGCACGACCGCCTGCTGCAGGAGATGCTCCGCGACGTTGCGCACGCGCCCTGAGGGTGTGCCCGACGCGGTCCGTGCGCTCGCGCAGGAGCGTAAGGGCTCGAGAAGGCGCTGAAGGAGGGTGGCGCGGCCGATGGCGGCGTCAGGTCGACCTGGAGGCGCTGGCTGGCCAGGCGGATGAAGTAGCGGGCGTGCGCGTGCTTGCAGCGACCGTCGAGGTTCCGGACGCCAAGGCGCTGCTGAACGTGGTCGACCGGGTGAAGGGAAAGCTGGGAGAGGCGGCGATCGTGCTGGGTGCCGCCGTCGATGGCCGGGTGCACCTGGTGGCGAGCGTCGCCCCCGCGCTGGTGCAGCGAGGGCTCAAGGCTGGGGCCGTGGTGAAGACGGCGGCCGAGATCGTCGGCGGAGGGGGAGGGGGACGCGACACGCTGGCGCAGGCGGGCGGACGCGACCCGGAGAAGCTCAGGAGGCGATCGACGCGGCGCGCGCGGCGATCGCATCAGCGCTTGCGGGCTGATGCGCGTGCTGGCGCTGGACTACGGGAGCGCGCGCTGCGGCTGTGCGCTGAGCGACCCCACGGGCACGATCGTCACGCCGATCGAAGTCGGTCCCGCGTCCCGGCACCAGGCGCGGGCTCGAGCGCTCGAGCGGCGCTCGTGCGCAAGCGCGAGGTGGAGCGCGTGGTCGTCGGGCTGCCGCTGTCGCTGCGAGGCGCAGACACCGACCAGACGCGCGAGACGCGCGCGTTCGCCGAGCGCTGTCGCAGCGTCTCGGCGATGGCTCCCGGTGGAGATGCACGACGAGCGCTTTCACCACGCGCATCGCCCAACGCATGGAGGAGTCGGGTTGCCCATCCACCCGCCGCTAGCGAGGACTCGCGGGCCGCGGCCCACCTGCTGGAGAGCTGGCTGATGCGCCCATCGCGTTAGGTCCGTAAGATCCCTAGTCTCGCCCTTGCCTCGCGACAACCGATCAAAGCCACCCTCGCACGCACCGAGGAGGAACGCGAGCGCGACCGCGAAGAGCGCGAACGCCGTCGCGCCGGGCCCGCCATGGTGGAGCCGGTCGCATCCGATCTGCCTGCGCCCGAGCCGCCTCTGCCCGAACCCGAACCACCCGCACCCGAGCTGCCCCCATTCCCATCTGCTCTGCCAAGCCTGCGGCCGCGCCGCCCGCATTTTCCGCACCGCCCACACGCTCCGCGCCGCGGTCCCGCCAGGGTCCTGGCGCTGCTCGCGCTCGTCGCGGTCATGGCGGCGGTCGTGCTCGTTGTGCGCACGCTCGTCCACCATTCGAGCTCCAAGCCGGTTGCGGCACCGAAGGTGATCAGGGTGGTGATCCCAGAGGGCAAGACCCGCGTGCAGATCGTGCAGATCGCCGCCGCCGACGGCCTCACGGGCAGCTACCGAGCGGCCGCGAAACGCTCGGCGCTGTTGAACCCCGTCCACTATGGAGCCCCTCGCGGCACACCTGATCTCGAAGGCTTCCTGTTCCCGGCGACCTACGAGGAGAGACCCGGCGCGCCGGTGGCCCGGCTGGTGGCCGAGCAGCTCGTCGCCTTCCGAGAAAACTTCGGCGCGGAGGAGATAGTGCGCGCTCGCGCTCTGCACGTGACTCCATATCAGCTGCTGACGGTCGCCTCGATGATCGAGCGCGAGGCGCAGGTGCCGGGCGACAGGGCGAAGATCGCCGCCGTCATATACAACCGCCTACGCCAGGGGATACCGTTGGGGATCGACGCCACGATTTACTACGCGGTCGAGCTGCGGGAGGGGATCGCCACCTACACCCACGAACTGACAGAAGCGCAGCTGCACATCGACTCGCCCTACAACACACGCACCCACACGGGCCTGCCCCCGACGCCGATCTCCAACCCCGGCCTGGCCTCGATTCAAGCCGCCGCCCATCCCGCGCACGTCCCCTACCTCTACTACGTGGCCGCCGCCGACGGCTGCGGCGAGCAGACGTTCTCGACGACGTATGCCCAGTTCGAACGCAACGTCGCCGCCTACCAGGCGGCGGTCAAGAAGAACGGCGGGCATCCCCCGACCTGCAAGAAGAAGTGATGCCGCGGCTGGGGGTCCTTGGCTGGCCGGTGGCCCACAGCCGCTCGCCGGCGATCCACAACGCCGCGTTTGCCGCGCTCGGAATGAACGACTGGCGCTACCAGCGGCTGCCAGTCCCGCCTGGGCTGCTCGTCGAGACGGCCCGTGCTCTTGGGCAGTCCGGCTTCGTCGGGGCGAACGTAACGATCCCGCATAAGCGGGCGGCGCTCGCGCTGGCGCAGGAGGCGAGCGAGGCGGCGAGCGCGATCGGCGCGGCGAACACGCTCACGTTTGTCCCCGACGGGACGATCGCCGCGGAGAACACCGACGCCCCAGGCCTGATCGCGGCGCTCGGATCCTCGCCGCGCGGGATGAGCGTGCTCGTGCTGGGCGCGGGGGGCAGTGCCCGCGCGGCCGTGTGGGCGTTGCGCGAAGCGGGGGCGCGCGAGGTGTCGGTGTGGAACCGCACGCCCGAGCGCGCCGAGATCCTGGCGAGGGAGCTCGGTGCGCGGGCGGTGCGAGCGGCGGGGCCCGCCGATCTGCTCGTCAACTGCACCTCGGTCGGGCTGGAAGGCTCGATCGGGGACCTTGAGCGGCCAGTCGGCGCGGTAGAACGGTCGGCCAGTGAGCGTGCGACGCTCAACCAACTCGGGCTGACGTTCGATCAAGTCGGTGAGTACTCGTATGTCGTCGACATGGTCTACCGCGCAGGGTCAACCCAGCTGCTCGCCGCTGCGCGAGAGCACGGCGTGCGCACGCTTGACGGCCTTGAGATTCTCGTCGCGCAGGGGGCGCTCAGCTTCGAGCTGTGGACCGGCTTCAAGGCGCCGCTGGAGGTCATGCGTGCGGCCGCCGGCCGCCCCGCGGGCGGCGGCGAGGATGGTTCGGTGTAGGGACCTCGGAGCTCGTGCCGGCATGAGCCCCAGGGCCGATGGGCGCGGGCGATGAGCGAGATTCCCCAGCAGACGGGCCCCGACCTGCACGCGATCTTCGGCATGGACGCCGACCCGCACGCGGATGTGGATCCGGTCGTCGAGATCGAGCCGGCCATCGACGCGGACGAAGACGTCGAGGGCGAGCGGGCCATCGACCCGCACGCGGACGTCGGACTCGACCGCGCGGTCGAGTCCGAACCGGCTATCGAGATCGAGCGGACGGACGCGGCTGACGCGGATGTCGAGGCGGACGTAGAGGCTGCTCTCGACGAGGCCCCATCGGCGTCCGCTAAAGAGGACGGGGAGTGGACTGGCATCACCAGACCATCGCGCCGGGGCTCCTCCCAGCGCTTTCTCACGGATGTGATCGTCGACATGGGCCTCGTCTCGCGCGGGCAGGTGGAGGACGCCCTGGAGGCCTCGCGCAACTCGGGGACGACGCCGGAGCGCGCGCTGATCGACGGCGGGGCGCTCACGCACGACGGGCTGGCGCGCGCGCTGGCTGAGCGCTACGGGCTCGACCACCTTGACCTCGGGGTCTTCTCGGTGGACATGGGCGCCGCCAACCTCGTGACCACCACCACTGCCAAGCGCTATCAGGCGGTGCCGGTGGCGTTCGCCGACAAGCGCACGCTGCTGGTGGCGATGGCGGACCCGTCGAACGTGCTGGCGGTCGACGACATCGCGATCATGACCGGCTACGAGGTGCGTGTCGCGGTGGCTCCCCCGGAGGACATCGCCACCTTGATCTCGCGCCTGGACCGCCTCGAGGACGTGGTCGATGCCTCGGACAGCCATCTCGAAGAGGGTGGGGAGGAAGGCTTGGAGGTCGTCGACCTGCACGAGACCGCCGAGGACGCGCCGGTCATCAAGCTGGTCAACCAGATCGTGGCGCAGGCGGTCGAGCAGGGAGCCTCCGACGTGCACCTGGCGCCCGACGGGCGCGAGCTGCGCGTGCGCTTCCGGGTGGACGGGGTGCTGCAGGACGTCACTACCGTCCCGCGGCGGATGGCCTCGGGGGTGATCTCGCGCGTGAAGATCATGGCCGAGCTGGACATCTCCGAGCGGCGCCTGCCGCAGGACGGCCGCGTAGGGCTGGCCGTCGACGGGCATCACGTCGACCTGCGCGTGGTGACGCTGCCGAGCGTCCACGGAGAGTCGATCGTGATGCGCGTCCTGGACAAGGCCTCGGTCGTTGTGCAGCTCGACAAGCTCGGCATGGCCGACCCAGAGCGAGAGCGCTTCGAACGTGCCTTTAACGAGACCCACGGCGCGGTGCTCGTCACGGGCCCGACGGGCTCGGGCAAGTCCACGACGCTGTACGCGGCGCTGCAGACGCTGAACACCCCGGAGAAGAACATCATCACCGTCGAGGACCCCGTCGAGTACGAAATCACTGGGCTAACGCAGGTGCAGGTCTCCGCCAAGGTCGGCCTGACGTTCGCCACGGGGCTGCGCACGATGGTGCGCGCCGACCCCGACGTGATCATGGTGGGCGAGATCCGCGACCGCGAGACGGCGCAGATCGCGATCGAGTCGGCGCTCACCGGGCATCTCGTGCTTTCGACGCTGCACACCAACGACGCGCCGTCGGCCATCACGCGGCTGATCGAGATGGGGATTGAGCCGTTCCTGGTGGCCTCGGCGCTTGACTGTGTGGTCGCTCAGCGCCTCGCGCGGATGCTGTGCGCGAACTGCAAGCGGCGCACGATCATCCCCGCCAAGACGCTGAGCGACAGCGGCTACAAGGCGCGGATCGAGCTCGAGGCCTATGAGCCGGTGGGCTGCCGGCGCTGCGGTGGCAGCGGCTACCGCGGACGGGTGGGGCTGTACGAGGTGATGAGCGTCTCCCCGGAGATCCAGACGATGGCACTGGAACGCCGCCCCGCCGAGGCGATCCGCGAGGTGGCGGTCCGCGAGGGGATGAATCGCCTGCGCGACGACGGCCTGGAGAAGGTCAAGCAGGGCCGCACGTCGATCGCGGAGATCGCCCGCGTCATCGGCAGTAGTTAATCCAGGGCGAGGACACTCATATCTTCGTCCAACTCCAGCGACGCGCGGATGCCGGGGCTAATGCCCGCGTGCCGATCTGTCGATGGGCGGGACTATGGACATCGATTTCGCAGAGCTCCTGATGGAGGTCGTCTCGCGCCGCGCCTCCGATCTGCACATGAGCTCCGGGGCCCACCCCACCGTGCGCGTCCGCGGGCGCCTGGCGCCGCTGGAGGACTACCCGAAGCTGTCCTCCACGGACACCCGCGAGATCATTTACTCGATCCTCACCGGCGATCAGCGCCAGCGCCTGGAGACCAACTGGCAGCTGGACTTCGCCTACTCGATTCCCGGCCACGCGCGCTTCCGCGTCAACGCCTACTACCAGCGCGGCGCGATCGGCGCGGCCTTCCGTCTGATCCCCTACGGCCTGTCCTCGATCGACGAGCTGGGGCTGCCGGCTGCCGTGCACGAGTTCACGCGCCGTCCGCGCGGCTTCGTGCTCGTGACCGGCCCGACCGGCTCGGGCAAGTCGACGTCTCTGGCGGCGATGATCGACGAGATCAACCGCACGCGCGAGGAGCACATCATGACGATCGAGGACCCGATCGAGTTTCTGCACGGGCACAAGAAGTGCCTCGTCAACCAGCGCGAGCTGGGCTCCGACGCGCACAGCTTCGCCGACGCCCTGAAGGCGGCCCTGCGCCAGGATCCCGACGTGATCCTGGTGGGGGAGATGCGTGACCTGGAGACGATCTCAACGGCGCTGACCGCCGCGGAGACCGGTCACCTGGTGTTCGCCACGCTGCACACCCAGGACACCGCCCAGACAATCGACCGCGTCATCGACGTGTTCCCCTCCGAGCAGCAGGGGCAGGTGCGGGTGCAGCTGTCGGTCGCGCTGCAGGGGATCATGACCCAGCAGCTGCTGCCGAACGCCGACGGCTCCGGCCGCGTCGTGGCAACCGAGGTGCTGGTGCCCAGCCCGGCGGTGCGTAACCTGATCCGCGAGGGCAAGACGCACCAGATCTACTCGGTCCTGCAGACCAGCTCGGCGGCGGGCATGCAGACGATGGACGCCTCGCTGGCGATGCTCGTGCGCCAGGGCAAGATCACCCAGACGCTCGCCGAAGCCCGCTCCGGCACCCCCGAAGAGCTCAGGCGCCTCTTGGGAGCCAGTTCGCTGGCGGCCGCATAGGAGCGTGAAAAGATGAGCACTTACGTCTTCAAGGCCATGGACCTCGCCGGGGGCAAGGCGCGCGGTGAGGTGGAGGCCGACTCCAAGCAGGCGGTCTCCGACCAGCTCAAGCAGCGCGGGCTGATCGTCCTTGACATCGCCGACAAGCACGCCTCGCGCGAGATCGAGCTCGGCTTCCTGAAGCGGGTCAAGGCCGCGGAGCTGGCGGTGTTCTCACGCCAGCTCGCGACGATGATCTCCTCGGGGATGAGCATCCTGCGCTCCCTCTACGTGCTGGAGGAGCAGACCGAGAGCAAGTTCCTGAAGGAAACGATCGTGGCGGTGCGCAAGGACGTCGAGGCGGGCCTGTCGCTGAGCGCCGCGATGGCGCGCCACCCGAAGGTGTTCAGCCCGCTGTTCGTCGCGATGACGCAGGCGGGGGAGATGGGAGGCGTGCTCGAGGGCGCCCTCGAGCGCGTCGCCGACCAGCTGCAGAAGGACGACTCGCTGCGCCGTCAGATCCGTTCGGCGATGGTCTATCCGATCGCTGGTGATCACCTTCGCGGTCGGGGTGATGATGGCGCTGGTCGCCTTCCTCGTGCCGGTGTTCGTGGGCGTCTTCAAGCAGTTCGGGGGCGAACTGCCCAAGATCACCCAGGTCTCGGTGTTCATGTCCCACGCGGTCATCGGCTACTGGTGGCTTATGTTCGGGCTGACCGGGGTCATCGTGGCGGCCTTCATGAAGTGGAAGAAGTCCTCATGGGGACGCAAGCAGTGGGACCACTTCCGCCTGCGCGTGCCGATGAAGATCGGCACGATCGTCCAGCAGGTCGCGGTCGCGCGCTGGTCGCGCACGCTCGCCTCGCTCACGAGCGCCGGCGTGCCGCTGCTACAGGCTCTGGAGATCACCGGCAAGACGGGCGGCAACGTCGCCGTGGAGGAGGCGATGGACGGCGTGATCGCCTCGGTCAAGCGCGGCGGCACGATCGCCGCGCCGCTGGGCCAGGCGCCGATATTCCCCACGATGGTCACGCACATGGTCGGCGTCGGCGAGGAGACCGGCGCCCTGGACGCGATGCTCGACAAGGTCGCCGAGTTCTACGAGGACCAGGTCGAGGCGTCGGTCAAAGCGCTCACCTCGATCCTCGAGCCGGTCATGATCATCGTGATCGGCGGCATCGTCGGCTTCATCGTGATCTCGATGTACATGCCGCTGTTCTACGGTCTACAACAGCATCAAATGACCGCTTAACCAGACTGGTCATCCCTCGAATCGGGCGAGGATTTGCAGCTGCCGGTCGAGCACCGACAGCGACACTCCTCCGTCGAGCAGCTCCAGCAGCTCCTTTCCGACCAGCTCGCGGCGCCAGCCGCGCAAGGTGCGCACGTCGGCCTGGCCGTCGGCTGTGCCGGCGGTGTCCCCGCTCACGCGCCGGGCGGCGACGATCGCCTGCAGGTCGGCACGCGCCGCCAGTAGCTCATAGGCCAGCCCGGCCTCCCGTGCGCGTGCGCGCAGAAGTGCCTCCGCCAGCGCGACGAGCGGAGCGTCCTCAGACTTCGGCATAGGCGGCCGCGGCCACTCCGGCGCCGGGTCCAGCGGGCGCCCTTGACCGCGGCGGACCGCCACCAGCAAGTCGTCCGCGAGCCGGCCCATGTTGCGGACTCCGCGGATCCTCTCCAGCTCACCGCGCGAGGATGGCGTGCGCTTGGCTATCTCCATCAGCGCGGCGTCGCTCAGCACGGTCTGGACCGGCCGGTTCTGGCTGGCGGCCGTCCGCTCACGCCACTCAACGAGCTCACGCGCGACCGGTCGCGCGGCGGCGCTGAGGCCGCGGATGCGGGGCAGGCGCGAAAAGATCACCTCCGGGTCGCGCTCGTCGCTTGAGCGTTCCAGTGGCTCGCACTCCTCGCGCGCCCACTCCAGGCGTCCGAGAGCGGCCAGGCTCCGCTCCAGCTCCGCTGCCAGCTCGAGCAGATGCACGACATCCTCGCGGGCGTAGGTCAGCTGCTCGGGTGAGAGCGGACGGGCGTCCCAGCGCGTGAAGCTTGCGCTCTTCGCTACCCGCAGGCCGAGGATCTCCGCGAGCAGGGAGTCGTATGAGGACTGCGCGCCCAGCCCCACAAAGCCGGCCGCGACCTGCGTGTCGAACACGTTGGTCACCTCGGTCTGAAAGCGCCTGCGCACGAGCGCGACGTCTTGGCGGCCGGCGTGCACGACAACCTGGACGTGCGGGTCGGCGAGCACGTCCGCCAGCGGAGCGCCATCAAGGTCCTCCGCGAACGGGTCGATGACCTCGATCCGTTGGGCCGCGTTCGCGCCGTCTGAGACCGCGAGCTGGATAAGGCACAGCAACGTCCGATATCGGCCCTCGCCCATGAACTCGGTGTCGAGCGCGATCCGCCCACTCGCCTTCGCTGCGCTTGCTAGCTCGCGCAGCGCGGCATCCTCATCCATCTCGCTCACGGCGTCGCGCCCGGGAGTCGCCACAGGATCCCTCCGCGGCTCAGGCCGGCTGCTCGAGAGACGTCCGTGCCGTGCGCGCGCACCCACCTCGCGGGCGCCGAGCAGGCGGCGTTCACCGCGGAGATGTGCCTGCCGCAGAACGAGTTCAGAAAGGCGTAGCGCACTTCCCCGCGCGCGATCAACCGTTCGAGCTTTGAGATGTTCGTGAACACGCGCGCGTCGTACGTCGTCAGGATCACGACCGGTCGCGCGTCCTTCACGATCAGCGAGCCGATCTGCGTGGCGGACTCCGCCGCCAGCTCGTAGCGCGCGCCGCCCTGATGCGCGCGCAGGTAGGCGCTCACGAGCCGCTGCTCTTCGCTGGGCAGGGCGCCGACGTAGCCCGCGTCGGTCACGCCGTTGTCGATCGCCGTCACATCGGCGCTGACCGGCACCGCCAGCACCGCCGCCAGCGTCAGCGCAATCGTCGCGCCGGCGAGGAGCGCTTCGCGTGGCGTGCGCCGCCCGGGCTCGTGCTCGTCCGTCTGTGCTCCCGGCGCGCGTGGCCCCACGCGCGCGAGCGCCGCGAACGCGAGCGCGCCGAACGCGCCCGCGAGCGTTATCCACCACACGCCCGGTCGCCCGTACAGCAGCCGCTCGGCGTAGTACACGGTCGCCGCGAGCGCCACGACGAGTGCGCCCAGGCGCGTCCGGCTGACCACCGCCGTCGGCGGCGGTACCCCCGATCTTCGATCGGTCTGACCGGCCCACGCCACGCCGATGCCGAGCAGCGCCGCCACCGCCGGCGTGAAACCCTCGACGTAGCGCGGGTGCAGCCGGGCCATGTCGCTGAACAGCACAATTCCAGTCAGCGTCCACAGCGACAGGCCCGCCGCGACTGCCCTGCGCATCCGAGCAACGGGTCTGGCCCGCAGCGCGCAGATCAGTGCCGGTATGCCGAGCAGCAGCGCGACGAGGAGCTCGAGGCCCAGCCGCTCGCCCGACAGCGGCCCGATGCGCGCCAGCAGGCGTGTCGGGGAGGGCGGGACGATCGGGATGTGGTCGCGCTCGGACTGGGTCGCTTCGGGGTAGTGATGACCAGGCTGATAGAGGGTCAGCGGTTCGGAGGATTTCCCGCTCAGCCGTTCGGTCCCGTTGAACACGAACGCTGCGTTCCATGCGCTGCCGTTCGTCGAGCCGATTGCGAACGGCCGGTCGTGAGCGGGAGCCAGCAGCGTCGCTCCCAGCCACGACAGCGCTACCGCCACGTAGACCACCGCGGCTGCCAGGAGCTGGAGCAGGCGCCGGCGGCGCGGGCCGGGCAGCCCGAGGTAGGCGAACACCGCAAGGCCGGGCAGGGCCACGAGCGACTCGAGCAGCTTCACGTTGAACGCCACCCCGAGCGCGGCGGCGCCGGCGAGCAGCCAGGCGCTGCTACCCGTCTCGGCCGCGCGCACCAACAGCAGCAGCGCGAGCACAATTAGCGCCATCATCACCGCGTCCATCGTGTCGCTGCGCGAGGTGATCACCTCGACCGGCAGCACCGCCAGCGCGAGCGCGGCGGCGAGCGCCGCGGGGGCGCTCCACATGCGGCGCACGGCCGCGAACAGCAGCGGCACGGCCGCGGTGCCCGCGAACGCCTCAGGCAGCTTCAGCGTCGTCGAGGAGAACCCGAACAGCTTTACGCTCGCCACCCCCAGCCACAGATCTACTGGCGGCTTGTCGATCGACACGCTTCCGCCCGGCTCGAACGCGCCGAAGAAGAAGTTGTGCCACGACAGCCCCATGCTCCGCACTGCCGCGTCGTAGAACGGATCGGGTGACACCCTGCCGATGTAGAGCAGCCGCAGCGCCGCCGCCCCGGCGGTGATCAGCGCCACCGCCGCCCACTCATAATGTCGCGCCCGTTTGCTCATGCGCAAAACGCTAGTCTCATCGCCTGATGGCCAGCGACGAGAGCGACAGCGACACTGATCGAGCAGAGGCATCCCACGGGCCGCGGGAGTGTATGCCCTGCCGCGGCTCGGGCAAGGTGATCTCCAACCTCGGCGGTACACCGAGCACGGTTTCCTGCCCCTGGTGCGGCGGCGGCGGCGTTCGCCTTGCGAACGTCGACGCCCAGGCCAAGTGGCTGGACGGGGACGCCGCTGCGGGCGCCGCGCGTGGGCCTGCCGGTGCAGCGTAGCCGTTGGCCGGCATAGCCATCTGTCCAGGCTCCTATGCAGCTATTAAGGTGGCGCGCGCACTGGCCGATGCAGGGGCTGTAAAAGCCAGTGCCGAGGTGTAAGGCAAGCGCCTGTAACGGGTGTGTAGCAAAGCCGGCGACCCTCGCAAGCCGACCTTCACGGGTCGACCCAGGGGGGACGTATCGTCGTTTTGAGGCGATGGACCGAGGGCTGGCGCCCAAATCGGATCCTAGGAGGATTCAAATGTTGTATCGACTGCGCCAGCGCTCGAAGGATGAGGGTGGTTTTACCCTGATCGAGCTTCTGGTCGTCATCCTGATCATCGGCATTCTTGCCGCGATCGCCATTCCGTCGTTCCTGAGCCAGAAGAGCAAGGCCAACGACGCGGCGGCGAAGGACGTTGGTACCGCTCAGACGGCGTTGAGACGGTTTCCACCGAAAACAACGGCAGCTATGCAAGCATCAAAGCATTTGCGGAACTCGAAACGATAGAGCCGGCGCTCAAAGACCACTCCACCGCGAAACTCACCCTGGCGGTGGGCGAAGCCGAAGGCTACGAAATCACCTCTGAAGCGGTTGGCTCCACAGACAAATTCACGCTCAAAAACGTGAAAGGCACGATCACAAGGTCATGCACGCCCGTATCAAAAGGCGGCTGTCCTGCAAGCGGCTCGTGGTAGGAACCGCTTGAGCTCAGGCTCAAAAGGACGTAACGCAGTTCAAGGAGGCGGTCTTCGGGCCGTCTCCTTTGTCGTCCTCTCACGCCAACGCCAATACGTCCGCAAGAAGCGCTGCAAGTTGAACGAGGGGCGACGTTGGGTCGATGCAGCTCTTGATGTCACGCCGATTGCACCTACGCGCGCGAGACGAGCAGGGCTTCACCCTGATCGAGCTTCTGGTCGTCATCCTGATCATCGGCATCCTGGCCGCGATCGCAATTCCATCGTTCATCAGCCAGAAGACCAAGGCCGACGATGCGGCTGCCAAGACGCAGGTTGGTACCGGTCAGACGGCGTTCGGCATAGTCTCGACCGAAAATGACGGGAGCTACGCGAGCGTCACGACCGTTGCGGGGCTCGAAGCGGTCGAGCCGGCGCTGAAGGATCACGCCACCGCTAAACTCACGGCGGTGAAAGGCGAAGCCGAAGGCTTCGAACTCACCTCTGAAGCGGTTGGCTCCAAAGACACGTTCACGCTCAAAAACGTGAAAGGCACGATCACAAGGACATGCACGCCCGTATCAAAAGGCGGCTGTCCCGCAAGCGGCTCGTGGTAGGCGCCGCTTGAGCTGAGGCTCAAGAGGCTTGGCGCGGCCCGATCTTTTGCAGCTGGCTCTAAAGCTGTGGCTCTGAGATGCCGATTACTTGGGTAGCCCAGCATTTCATTGTGACAATGCACACTTTCTTTTCCAGGCGCCGGTCTGCTCGCCGATCTGTGATCGGTCGGATCCCTACAGCCCGAGCCGGTGAGAGGCCCCGCCCCGCGCGCCTGCGGGCGGGGTCCCAGGACGGGTTCCTGCTGATCGAGGTGATGGTCAGCGCGCTGCTCGTGGGGCTGATCATGATCGCCATGTTCAACGGCTTTGACGTCGCGAATCGCGCGACGGCCGACGAGCGCGCGCACGCCCAGGCCGACGTGCTCGCCCAGCAGGACGAGGACCGTCTGCGCGGCTTCCAGATCTCCGAACTCTCGGCCCTTCACGAAACGCGCACGGTGACCTACAAAGAAGGAACTGGGACCGGGACCGTCTACACGATCACCTCCAAGGCTAACTTCGTCTCCGACGCGACCGGCAGCGAAAGCTGCACCGCCGGGTCCGCAACCGCCGACTACATCCAGACCACCTCCGAAGTGACCTGGCCAGCGCTCAAAGCGCGCAAGCCGGTCGTGGAGACGGGACTGATAGCCCCCCACCTCGGTGGCTCGCTGCTCGTGAAAGTCATCGACGCCAACGGCAACGGTGTCCCTGGGATGACGGTCAAAGCGACCGGGCCCTCGCCCTCCGTGGGCACAGAAACGGGTACCACCAACACGAACGGCTGCGTCATCTTCGGCTCGGTGGAACCGGGCGAATACAAAGTCACGACCTTCCAGACCGGCTACGTCGAAAAGGACGGCAACGAAGAACCGCCGGTCTCCGAACGGGTCGCCACGGTCACGAATGGCTCCACCACGCTGAAGGAATTCCAGTTCGACCGGGCAGGCGCATTGGCCGTGAGCTTCGAAGACCCGAGCACCAAAACGGCGGTCAGCGGCGACGCGTTCCTGGCCTTCAACACAAATATGACTCTTCCGTCATACAAGACATTTCCGAATCCTCCGAAATTGGGCACCCCCGAAGCAACCATAACCTCGCCCAAAAAATTGTTCCCCTTTACAGGGGCATACACGGTTTATGCCGGGAGCTGCCCGGCCGACGAGCCGACCAAAAACGGCCAGGCCAGCGATCCGGTGCCACCGACACCCGGTGTCATCGTGCTGCCCGGAGCGAGCACTCCATTCAAAGTGCCAGTGCCGCCAGTCACCATCCAGGTGAGGAACGGGACGAGCGCAGGCAGCCCAGGCAGCACCATCGCAGCCACCGGCACGCTGTTGGACACGGGCTGCAAAGGCGAAGGGATCGAAGTCAAACGCAGCATCACGATCCTGGCAACAGGGGCACTGCAATATCCCAACTTGCCGTACGGCACATACTCCCTTTGTGTCACAGCCACCATCGGTAAAGCCCGCAAGTACACTACCGCCGTCAGCAATAACAAAGAAGCCGGCGTAACGGTGCCGACGATCTATCTCGGTGGAGCTGAAGAAAACAACAAAGGTTGCCCATGAGCCCGCTCCGCAGGACTGCATCGATCGTCCGCGATCAGCGAGGCTTCACGCTGATCGAAATGCTCGTGGCGATTCTCACCGGCCTGATCGTGCTCTTCGCCACCTTCGCGATTCTGAACGTCTCTCTCAGCCAGTCCTCTCGCATCGCTGACCGGGTCAGCGCCGATCAGCGCTCGCGAATCGCGATGGAAAAGATCGTGCAGGAGCTGCACTCGAGTTGTGTCTCGATCAACGAAAATCCTATTCTGGCAGGCAGTGAACCCAACAAGATCATCTTCGTCAGCGAAACGGGCTCCCAAACCGCCTTCACGACCGTTACCAAGCACGAAATCTCCCTGTCGGGCGGGACGCTCAAGGATACCTACACGACGAGCAAAGTCAGCCTAACGGGCTCCAAATGGGTCTTTCCGGAAGTGGCGACCGGCACCAAGACGCTACTCACAGGCGTGTCTCTAGTCCGGCTCCACGCCCGTATTCCAGTACTTCAGATATTACCAGAGCACCGATCCCAAAGGCACCGAACATCTGGGCACTCTCTACCCCACCCCGCTCACCACTCCCCTGAAAGCGACCGAAGCCGTGACCACCGCAGCGGTGACCGTGAGCTTCACCGTCGCTCCGGAATCGTCGAACTCCAAAAGCGACCGTTCGGTCGAACTCAGCGACAGCGTCACGCTGCGCCTCACTCCATCCGTCGACGTAGGTAGGACCGAACCATGCGAATAAAGACACAGGCCAGACACTCGATCCTCGCTCGTGACGAGAGCGGCTTCACAATGTTCGTGACGCTCGGCGTGCTGCTCGTCAGCGGGCTGCTGTTGGCGGCCGCGTTCACGGCCGCCAACGGCGACATCCATCTCACCCACAACGACACCTCCGCCAAGAAGGCGTACTACGCCGCCCAGGCGGGGATCAACAACTATGCCTTCCATCTCAACACGGACTTCAACTACTGGACCTATTGCACGGGGGGCGCCGCCGCGAGCAACACAGCGCTCAACCTGGTGGGAGAAACCCCTCTGAAAACCAGAGCCGTGCCGGGAGTTACCGATGAGAAGTACGCGATCCAGCTGCTGCCGGCGAGCACCGCGCCGGTGGCTGATAAAAAATGCGACCCCGTCAACCCGGTAGGCACGATGATCGAGAATCACGCCGTCAACGGCGGGACGTTCCGCATCCAGTCCACCGGCTACTCCGGCAGCGCGAAGCGCACGATCCTCGCCACCTTCGCCCACACCAGCTTCCTCAATTTCCTCTACTACACCCAGTATGAGACGCTTGACCCCGCGACCTACAGCCCGCCCAAGCCCCAGTGCGAAAAGTTCTATAACGAACGCCCGGGCGAATGCTCATCGATCCAGTTCGTCGACGCCGACGTCATCAACGGCCCCATGCATACGGAGGACAGGGCCTCGATCTGCAGCGAACCGACCTTCGGCCGCGGGCCGGAAGATGCGATCGAATTCCTGCGCGGCAGCGAAGCCGGAGGCGGGGGCTGCAGCAATAAAGCGATCTACAAGGGCACGATCATCTCCGAACCGACATCGTTCGAACCTCCGCCCACCAACGCCGCTTTGAAGTCGATCGCCGGTACTAAATACGAAGGCAAGACGGTCATCGTCCTGACGGGCGAAACGATGACGGTGTCAAAATGGAAAGAAAATGCAAAAAAAGAATTGATCAAGGAAACCGAATCTGGCGTGCCGTTTCCCACAAACGGCGTGATCTATGTCACCAACAAAGCCTGCGCAAAAACCTATACGCCGTATAACCCGAGCTACACTGCGGACACCGAATGCGGCAACGTCTATGTGAGCGGCAAATACACAGGCTCGCTGACGATCGCAGCCGAAAACGACATCGTCATCAACGGCAGCCTGACTCCACCGCTGGAAAAAGGCGAACCGTCCACCAACGCGGTGCTCGGACTGGTCGCCAACAACTTCGTGCGGGTCTACCACCCGGTCAGCCAGGGACCCGAAAACAGCGTGAATAACTGCGCCGCGTCGAATCTGAATGCGGCTGAAGACCCCAATAAATGGGGCACGCAGGAAAACATCGAAATCTACGCCGCGATCCTCGCCGTCAATCACTCCTTCATCGTCGACAACTTCCGCTGCGGCACACCAATGGGCGAATCTCAACGTCCACGGCGCGATCGCTCAGATCTTCCGCGGCACCGTCGGCACGCACAGCGGGGTAACCGTGGTCAGCGGCTACGCGAAGAACTATGTCTACGACAACCGCCTGGAAGTCGAGTCCCCTCCCTACTTCCTGAACCCCATCGCCGCATCCTGGAGCGTCAAACGCGAGGTGCTCACGCCCAACCCGTAGCTCCCGGTCCAGCTATACGGGCCGCATCGCTTCGGTGCCGGGGCTCAAGTGCTGCTCTGTCCCGGTCGATCAGCTACCTATGGAGGCCGTCACATTCGCGGGAGTCCTGGGCGCGATCGTGCGGCTCGTTTCTGAACGTCGTCGCCTACCGTCTGCCCCGCCACGAGTCGCTCGTCATGCCGGCCTCGCACTGCCCCAAGTGCGGGACGCCGGTCAAGCCCTACGACAACATCCCGATCCTCTCCTGGCTGTTGCTGCGCGGCCACTGCCGCGGCTGCGGAGCCTCCATATCGGTTCGCTACCCGCTCGTCGAGGCGCTCACCGCCGCGCTCTGCGTCGGCGCCGTGCTCGCCCACCACTCCGCCGCCGGGATCGCCCTGAGCGTCGTGCTGATCCTGCTCGTCGTGCCCGCCGCGCTGATCGACCTCGAGCACCGCATCATCCCCAACCGGATCACCGCGCTCGGCGCCGTGCTCGCGCTCGTCGATCGGCCTCGCGCTCGACCCCGCCGGCGAGCCCGAACGGCTGATCGCCGGCGCCGCCGCGGGCGGCTTTCTGCTGCTCGCCGCGCTGGCCTATCCCGGTCGGCATGGGCATGGGCGACGTCAAGCTCGCCGCCGTGATGGGGCTCTTCCTCGGGCGGGCCGTCGCCCCGGCGATCCTGATCGCGCTGCTCGCGGGCGTGCTCGTCGGCGCCGTCGTCATCGCCCGCAAGGGCGCGCGCGAGGGACGCAAGACCGCGGTCCCCTTTGGCCCCTTCCTCGCGCTGGGGGCGCTCGTCGCCGTGTTCGCGGGCCAGCCCATCGTCGATCTGTACGTCAATCACTTTCTGCGCTAAAGCGTCGCGGCGTTCGCGCCGATACCCCCGTGCGGGCGCTCCGCCCCATCTCTGAATCCACGCTCCCACCACATGCGCTCCCTCCCTGAAACTCAACCTCGGTCGCCGCTCCGGCGCCGACGTCGTCGGTCTGGACATCCAGCCCGGTCTCGTCGCGGCCGTGCAGGCGCGCGTGAACGGCTCGATCCTCGCCGAGCGAGCGGCGGTCCTGCCGCTGCCCTCCGACACCGTCCGCGAGGGCGAGGTGGTGGACGAGGGCGCGCTGAGCGAGGTGCTGCGCGAGCTGTTCGGCGACAGCGGGCTGAGCAAGCGTGTGCGCGTCGGCGTCGCCAACCAGCGCACGGTGATGCGCACGCTCGAGCTGCCCCCGGTGACCGACCGCAAGGAGCTCGCCGCCGCCGTGCGCTTCCAGGCCCAGGACCAGGTGCCGATGCCGCTGAGCAACGCCGTGCTCGACTTCCACCCGCTCGGCATCGTCGACACGCCCGGCGGGCCCCCGCCAGCGGGTCGTGCTCGTCGCCGCCCAGCGCGACATGGTCGAGCGTCTGCTCGCCGCCGTCCGCGGCGCCGGCCTGCGCCCGGAGGGCATCGACCTGTCCGCCTTCGCGCTGATCCGTTCGCTCTACCGCTCCGATGAGGAGCACGTCAGGCGCGTGCTCTACCTGAACGTCGACGGGCTGACGAACCTGGCGATCGCCGAGGGAACCGATCTGCCGCTTCACCCGCGTGGTGGGCAGCGGCCTCGAGGGGATGGCGGGCGAGCTCGCCGAGCGCCGCGGCATCGCGCTGACCGACGCCCGCGCACTGCTCGCCGCCGTCGACCTCACCGCGCCCGCGGTCCCCGAGGAGGGAGCGCTGCAGGCGGTCCGATGGAGACCTGCCCGTGGAGGCGGACATTCGAGGCTGACCGACGGCCGAGCCCATCCGAGGTCGTCCAGAGGAGCGCCGCAGGAGCTCTGAGGATCAAGACGCGCGCGAGGACGCCATGAGCTACTCCGAGCTGTCCTTGGCCGAGCAGGCGCGCCCCGAATCAGGCACCGCCGGCGCGCACCCGAGGCGGACGTGCGCGTGGTGCTCGAGAACGGCATCCGCGAGATCGCCGGAGAGGTGCGCAACTCGCTCGACTTCCACCGCTCGCAGGAGGGCGGGGGAGAGGTCTCGCAGATCGTGCTGAGCGGCTCCGCGCTCGATCTTCCCGGCTTCGCCGAGGCCCTGCAGGCCCATCTGGGCCTCGAGGTGCACGCAGAGACGGTGCGCCTCGCCGACGAGAGCCTGGCCGACGCGGTCTCCACGCATCGCCTGGCGATCGCCGCCGGCCTGGCCGCGACCGAGGTGCACCAATGAGGGCCGTCAACCTCATCCCGGCCGAGCAGCGCGGCGGCTCGGCGCATCGGCGCCGGCCGCTCGGAAGGCGGCGCCTACGCCGTGCTCGCCCTGCTGGCCGGGCTGGCGGTGCTCGCGCTGCTCTACGGCATGGCCCACCACCAGATCTCGAGCCGTCGCGCGCAGGCCGCCTCGCTCGCCGCCCAGACGCAGCGGGCGCAGGCGAGGGCCGCCGCAGCTCGCGCCCTACACCAGCTTCATGGCGCTGCGCGAACAGCGCGTGCAGGCCGTCTCGGAGCTCGTCAACTCGCGCTTCGACTGGGCCCACGCCTTCCACGAGCTCGGTCGCGTGCTCCCCCGCGACGCCTCGATCTCCTCGCTCACCGGCACGATCGGCTCGGCTCCGCGACCGCCGCCCGCACCGCGTCCCGCTGCCGCAGCCGCCGGCGCCTCCAGCGCGCGGCGGCAGCGCCGCGGTGACCTCGGCCACCCCGCCGGGCAGCGTCCCGACCTTCACCCTCAGCGGCTGCGCCACGAGCCAGTCCGAGGTCGCGCAGACGCTCGACCGCCTGCGCCTGATCGACGGGGTCAGCGAAGTGACGCTGCAGAGCTCCACCAAGCCGGCGCGCGGCCAGCGGCTCTGCCGGCGGCAGCGGCGGGTGCCCCGGCAGCGACCCGGTCTTCAGCGTGCAGATCACCTTCGACCCGCTTCCGGCCGTCTCCACGACGGGCTCTTCGAGCCTCGGCTCGACGACGGCGACCGGCTCGACACGCGACGCCCACGACATCGACTGGAGGCTGCGCGATGACCGGCCGCGACCGCATCGTCCTGATCGGATTCGTCGGTCCTCGCCGTGCTCGCCGCCGTCTGGCTGCTGGCCGTCTCGCCCGAGCGCAAGAAGGCCGCCAAGCTCAGCGCGCAGGTCAGCGCCGCGAGCGCGCAGCTCGCGACCGCCGAAGGCCAGGTGGCGAGCGCCCGCAGCGCGCAGTCGCAGTACGCGGCCGCGTACGCCTCGATCGTGAGCCTCGGCAAAGCCGTGCCGCCCGGCCAGGAAGTGCCGTCGCTGATCTACCAGCTCGCCCAGGCGTCCAACCAGAAGCACGTCGAATTCTCCTCGATCACCTCCAGCTCGCGGCGGCGGCTCGAGCGCGTCGGCGAGCGCGTCGGCCACGCCCGCCGCGGCCCTCACCGGCTTCACCGCAGATGCCGTTCACGTTCGTCTTCAACGGGAGCTTCGTCGACCTCTACCACCTGTTCCAGCAGCTCGACCGCTTCACCGTGCGCACCGCCTCCGGTGGCCTGCAGGTCAGCGGCCGCCTGCTCACGATCCAGAGCGTCAAGCTGGCCCCGGTCGACGAGCTCCGGCGCCGGCAAGGGCGGCGCAGAACAGCTGACGGGCACGATCACGGCGACCGCCTACGTGCTGCCCGCCAGCCAGGGGCTGACCGGCGGGGCGACGGCGAGCGCGCCCGCGGGCGCCGGCGACGCCCGACGTCCTCGACCTCCGCAGCCGCGAGCTCCCCGACCGCTCCCGCGATCGCCAGGGTGACCCCATGAGCGACTTCTTGAACTCCGTGAAGGCCGACCTGCTGGACGGCGCCTGCTGCCGATCCTGGCTCTGGTCGGGGTCGCGCTGGTGGCCGCCGTGGCCTACGCCGTGCTCGGCGGGGGCGGCTCGACGGCGCCGCCCCGCGGCGACCTCGACGGCGCCCGTCGCCCCGGGCGTCGCGGGCATCGCCGTCAGCCAGGCCCCGGCGAACCCGCATGCAGCCGGTGGCCGAGACCACCAGCGGCGCCTCCCACCAGCGCGGCGGGCCCGCGCGCAACCCGTTCACCCCGCTGCCCGGGGCGCAAGACGACGACCACTTCCGCATCCAGCGCCACGACCTCCAGCTCGTCCACGAGCAGCCTCCAGCCGGGCTCGGGCTCGTCCACGTCGGGCAGCTGGAGGCACGACCCCGCGCCACGCCCAAACCGACCACGCCGGCAAAGCCAAGCCCACGATCGTCTACCACGTCGCCGTGCTGTTCGGCGTCGCTCCCGCCGGCACGCCGCCGCAGAGCTCGCAGCTGACGCCGTACGCGAACCTCAAGCGCCTCGACGCCGCTGCCCCGTCAAAGCAGCCGCTGCTGGTGTTCAGGGGCGTCGTACTGCCGGCGGCAAGAGCGCGACCTTCACGCTCGTCGGGCGAAGTCGATCCTGCACGGCAACGCGGCCTGCCTGCCGAGCGCCGTCGCAGTGCCAGGCGATCGACCTGAAGCCCGGGCAGACCGAGGCAGCTCGAATACCTGCCGGCGAGCGGCCCGGCGATCACCTACGAACTGAGGTCGTGCAGCATCTCCTCGAGCAACGCGTCCACCGCCAAGGCCGCGCAGCGCCTTCCACGCCGAATCGAAGGCCGGGCGTGAACTGCTGCGCCGCGCCGGACTCACGGCGCTGCCCGGGCTGCGCTACTCAGCCGGACAGGGCGTGCTCGTGTTCGCCGGTCGCCCGGCGTCGCCGCCGGCGCCCACGCGGCCGCCGCAGCGCCGGCGCCACGAGCGCTGAGTTCCAGCAAATAAGCTAGGGCGCGTGGCGCTCCGTCTGATCACCGCCGGCGAGTCGCACGGCCCCGGCCTGACCTGCATCGTCGAGGGCCTGCCCGCGGGCCTCGAGGTGCGCCCGGAGGATCTGAACGAGGACATGGCGCGCCGCCAGCTCGGCCACGGCCGCGGCGGGCGGATGAAGATCGAGCGCGACGCCGCCGAGGTCACCGGGGGCATCCGCCACGGCCGCACGCTCGGCGGCCCGATCGCCCTGCAGGTCGCAAACCGCGACTACGCCAACTGGGAGGAGCGCATGAGCCCCTGGCCGGTCGCCGGACGACGTCGCCGAGGTCCATCTGCCGCGCCCCGGCCACGCCGACCTGGTGGGCACCCAGAAGTACAAGCAGTCAGACGTGCGCAACATCCTCGAGCGCGCCTCCGCGCGCGAGACCGCCGCGCGCGTCGCCGGCGGGGGGCTGTGCAAGGCGTTTCTGCGCGCGCTCGGCGTCGAGGTGCACTCGCACGTCGTCCAGATCGCCTCCGTGCACGCGCCCGCGCGCGAGCGGCCGCTCGCGCTGGAGGACTTCGCGCGAGGTGGACGGCTCGCCGGTGCGCTGCCTGGACGCCGAGGCGACGAAGGCGATGGTGCGCGAGATCGACGAGCTGCGCAAGGCGAACGAGTCGCTCGGGGGCGTGTTCGAGGTGCAGGCGTTCGGGCTCGCTGCCGGGCCTCGGCTCGCACGTCTCCTGGGAGGAGCGCCTCGACGGGCGCCTGGCGATGGCGATCTGCTCGATCCAGGCGATCAAGGGCGTGGCGATCGGCGACGCCTTCGCGGTCGCCGGCCTGCCGGGCTCGGAGGCGCACGACGAGATCTTCTTCTCGCCCGAGCGTGGCTACTACCGCGAGACCAACCGCGCCGGCGGCCTCGAGGGCGGCATGACCAACGGCCAGCCCGCTGATCGTGCGCGGCGCGATGAAGCCGCTGCCGACGCTCACCAAGCCGCTGCGCTCGGTGGACACGGACACCCACGAGCCCGCCCAGGCGCTGCGCGAGCGCACCGACTCCTGCACCGTGCCCGCCGCCGGCGTGGTGGGCGAGGCGATGGTGGCGTTCGTGCTCGCCGGACGCCTACCGGAGAAGTTCGGCGGCGACCACATCGACGACGTCCTGCAGGCCGTCCGCGCCTACGAGGAGCGGATCGGATGGCAGCTAGATCGGGCGCTCGTCTGATCGGCTTCATGGGCGCGGGCAAGTCGACCGTCGCGGCCGAGCTGGCCGATGCGCTCGGCGTGGCTGCGCTCGACAGCGACGCGCTGCTGGAAGAGCGCCTCGGGCACTCGGTCGCGCGCGAGTTCGAGCTGCAGGGCGAGGCGTCGTTCCGCGCCAAGGAGGAGGAGCTCGTATGCGAGCTGCTGAGCGATGCCGGCACGCGCGATGTGATCGCGCTCGGCGGCGGCAGCGTGCTGTCGGAGCGAGTGCGCAAGGCGCTCGCCGATCACCTCACGGTGCTGCTCGACGTCGACCCGGTCGTCGCCTGGGAGCGCGTGCGCGCGGCCGAGGGCAGCGCCGAGACGTCCCCTCGCCCGCGATCGGGAGGCGTTCCTCGCGCTTCACGCCGAGCGCCTGGCGCTGTATGAGGAGCTGGCCGACGCCGTACTGCTGTGGGCGAGGTCCGCGTCGGGCGACTACCCCGTATTCATCGGCCGCGGACTGCTGCGCGAGGATCGTCTCGCCGAGCATCTGGCCGCTCGACCGGTCCGTGTCGCGCCCGTTCTGCGTGACCGACGAGACCGTCTGCGGCCCTCTACGCCGAGCGGCTGGGAGACGTAGGAGGGCCGATCGCGATCCCTCCCGGCGAGCAGCACAAGACGCTCGCGAGCGCCGAACGCGTGTGGCACGAGCTGGTCGGCCGCCGGGATGACCCGCGCCGATCACGTGGTCGCGCTCGGCGGCGGCGTCGTCGGCGACCTCGCGGGCTTCTGCGCCGCCACCTACCAGCGTGGCGTGCCCGTCGTGCAGGTCCCCACGACGCTCGTCGCGCAGGTCGACTCCGCCTACGGCGGCAAGACCGGCGTGGACCTGCCCGAGGCGAAGAACTACGTTGGCGCCTACCACCAGCCCGCGGGCGTGCTCGTCGACCCGGACACGCTCGCGACCCTACCCGCGGCCGAGCTCGCCGCCGGCTGGGTGGAGGTGCTCAAGACCGCCCTGATCGCCGGCGGTGCGCTGTGGGAGCGTGTGGCGACCGGCGAGGAGGTGGACGAGCGCATGATCCTCGCCTGCGCGCGCACCAAGCTCGCGGTCGTCGCAGAGGACGAGCGCGACGCCGGACGGCGCCAGGTTCTGAACCTCGGCCACACCGTCGGTCACGCGATCGAGACCGTCACCGGCTACGCCCGCTACCGCCACGGCGAGGCCGTTGGCCTGGGACTGCTCGCTGCGCTGCGCCTGTCCGGCGCCGAGGACCTGCGCGAGCAGGTGCGCGAGCTGCTGCTGGCGCGCGGACTTGCCGGTGAGCTTCGACGGCACGAGCGCCGAGCAGATCGTCGCAGGCGACGGTGCGCGACAAGAAGCGCGTGGGGGAGACGCTGCCGTTCGTGCTGCTGAGCGAGCCGGGGCACGCGCAGGATCGGTTGCGAGGTGTCGGCGGACGAGCTCGAGGCGGCCGTCGCGGAGCTCGCGCAGCCGGGATGATGTCGGCACGATGAGCGCTGCGAGCTACCGCGTCGAGGTCATGCACGGCGTCAACCTCGACCAGCTCGGCCGCCGCGACCCGCTGCTATACGGCACGTTGACGCTCGCCGAACTGGAGCGGCGGATAGAGCACGAGGCCCGCGAGCTTGGTCTAGAGGCCAGCTTCTTCCAGACCAATCACGAGGGCGCGTTCGTCGAGCACCTGCACGCGTCTGCGAGGGCACAGGCCGACGCGATCCTCCTGAACCCCGGCTCCTGGACGCACTACGC
Organism: uncultured Solirubrobacterales bacterium; assembly: GCA_963813805.1. Lineage (GTDB taxonomy): Bacteria > Actinomycetota > Thermoleophilia > Solirubrobacterales > Solirubrobacteraceae > Palsa-744. The sequence continues at coordinate 619,877 of CAWEZZ010000005.1, read as the reverse complement.
CTGGGCGATCCGCGACGCGCTGGAGATCGCCGCGCTGCCGGCGCTCGAGATCCACCTGTCCGACGTCGAGCGCGCGAGCCGTGGCGGCGCGTGTCGGTCATCCGCGATCTGTGCTTTGAGACGATCTCCGGGCGCGGGCCCGACGGCTACCGCGACGCGCTGGCGCTGCTGCGCGAGGAGCTCGACGGGAACGGGTCGTGACCGCCGCCGGGGGCGAGCGAGGCTCGTGACGAGGCGCCGAGACCTATCGCCACGACAGCGAGAGCATCGCCCCCGGCGTCGATCGCGTCGGGCGCCTGGCCGGCGAGCTGCGCGAGCGCGAGGTCGACGTGCTGCTCGTCGGGACGCCGGTCAACGTGCGCTACCTGACCGGCTTCACCGGCAGCAACGCGCTGGCGCTGATCGCGGCCGGAGAGGCGAAGATCCAGCCACCGGTTCTTCACCGACTTCCGCTACGCCACCCAGTCGGCCGAGCAGGTGCCTGAGGCGTTCGCAGCGCGAGATCGTCACCGGCGAGCTGCTCGAGGCCGCTGCACAGGGCCTCGCCTCCGGGGCGGTGGGCATGAGGCGCCTGGGATTCGACGATGCGAGCCTCACCGTCAAGCAGCACACGCACCTGCGCGAGCTGCTGGGAGCCGACTGGGAGCTCGTCCCGTGTGCCGGCATGGTCGAGCGGCTGCGGGCCGTCAAGGACGTCGGTGAGGTGGCCCGCATTCGCGCTGCCGCTGCGCTCGCCGACGAGGCGTTGCAAGGCGTGCTCGAAGACGGCGTCGTCGGCCGCACCGAGCGCGAGGTCGCGATCGAGCTTGAGCTGCGCATGCGCCGGCTCGGCGCCGAGGCCCCGAGCTTCCCTTCGATCGTCGCCGCGGGCGCCCACGGCGCCCTGCCGCACGCCGAGCCGCGCGCAGAGCGGATCCCTAAGGACGTGCTGCTGACGATCGACTGGGGCGCGCCGCACGAGGGCTACTGCTCGGACTGCACGCGCACGTATGCGACCGGCGAGGGGATCTCCACAGAGGCGCGTGAGATCTACGAGCTCGTGCTATCAGCCCAGGAACAGGCGCTTGCCGCCGTCAGGGCCGGCCCGAGCGGCCGCGAGCTGGACGCGGTAGCGCGCGCGGTGATCGAGCGGGCCGGCCACGGCGAGCACTTCGGCCATGGCCTCGGCCACGGCGTGGGCATGGAGGTCCACGAGGGCCCCCGCCTGTCGCGCACCGCCGGCGAGGAGCCGCTGCAGGCGGGCAACGTGGTGACGGTCGAGCCCGGCGTCTATCTGCCCGGCCGCTGCGGCGTGCGGATCGAGGACCTCGTGCTCGTCACCGAGGAAGGTCAGGAGGTCCTCACCAGCCTGTCCAAGGAGCTCACGGTCATCTCCTGATCGCGTGCCCGCGCGATCAGCGGCCCAGGCGTGCCAATGCGAGTGGCTTGGCGCGGCGAGGAGCATCGTCGGCACGTCGAGGGTGCACGGAGAGCCTGCTCGGCGCAAACAGCCACAGGCCGAGCGCGGCCGCCAACGGCAGCGACCAGGCCAGGAAGAAGGCCGCCTGGGCGTCGGCGGAGGCTCCGTGCTGCGGGCAGCCACTGGCAGCTGATCCAGCATCGAGCACCGTGCTCGAGAGCGCCAGCACCGGCGGGGCCGGGAGGGGCGGCTGCATCTCCCAGGCGAGCAGGGCGAAGACGAACGGCAGCGGGTAGTAGGACGATGTCCCAGGTGTCGAGCACGCAGCGCAGCAGCAGCAGCAGCGCGAGCGCAGCAGCGCGTCGCGCTCGGGCAGCACCCCTGCTCCCGACCGGTCGGCCGCGCCACGGTCGCGGACTGTGGCTGGAGGCGCAGCCGTCGAAAGTCGTGGTTGGCGCCGCCTGAACCACAGCGCGACGGTCAAAACCAGCCCCGCGGCGATGATCAAGCGGGTGGCTGACCGTGCTCGACCCAGGCGGGCCCGGTGCGGTAGCCGGGCTTGGGCGTTCCGAACAGGCCGTGCACGAGCGGGCCGTGGTGGCCGAGGAACCACCACACCTGCCACGGCTGGAAGATCACCGCGGGCGGCCGCGGCGGCCACACGAGCGCCGGTGACGAACCCGCCCGAGCGAGACGAGCACGAGCGGAGACGAGCACGGCGGCGGCGACCGCGCCGGCGCTCGCCAGGCACGGCAGCCTCCGTTTCGCGGGGAGTGCCAGCAGGACCGGCCCGGCCGCGAGCAGCGCCCACTCCTTGTTGGCGAACGCCAGCCCCAGCACCACCCCGGCCCACAGCGGGCGATCGCGGCCGGCGAGCAGCACCGCGGCCACGCACAGACAGGCGCCGAGCAGCTCCTCGGGATGGCCGAGTTCGAGCGCGCGCAGGGTGAGCGGGTTGGCCACGCACACTCCCAGCGCCACCGCCCGGGAGAGGGTGGAGTGTCCTTGCGAGCGCATCCGCGCTACGAGCCACACCCCGAGCACGGCCTGCGGCCAGCAGGCAGGGGAGGGCACCATGCGGTACACGGCGAGCTCTCCGCCGCCCCACAGCCCAGGGACGAGCGCGAACGGCGCGCGCTCCACGAGCGAGCCGCCGTAGGCGGGGGCGAGTCGCAGGAAGTCGAGCACGTGGCCGTGCACGAGCGCTTCGACGGACGGACGCGCCTCGCTGTCGTAGTCGTTCCAGGCGAAGCCGTACAGGCCCAGCCACGCCATCGTCGCGCAGCCTACACCCGCCATGGACGCGCACAGGGCGTTCTCGCGCACTAGTCGCCGCATGGTTTGACATCGGCGTTCGACGGAGCCGGCTTGAGCTCGGGTCGCGTGGATCACACGACTTCAGCTCCACGTAAAGATGGGTGTTAGCACCCATTCACTTCCCGCAAGCATTGGCCGTTACACCCATAGACAAGGAATCTGCAAGCACGCCAATCCAGGAGTGGTCAATGTCAAATCCCCTTACTCAGCGCGCACAGGACGAGCACGGTTTCACGCTCATCGAGCTGCTGACCGTGATCCTGATCATCGGCGTCCTTGCGGCGATCGCGATTCCGTCGTTCATCAGCCAGAAGAGCAAGGCCGACGACGCGGCTGCCAAGACGCAGGTTGGTACCGGTCAGACAGCTTTTGAGACGGTTTCGACCGAAAACAACGGCAGCTATGCAAGCATCAAAGGACCCGCCCCTGCCGAACTCGAAGCGGTCGAGCCGGCGCTGAAAGATCACTCCACCGCGAAACTCACGGTGGCGAAAGGCGAAGCCGAAGGCTACGAAATCACCTCAGAAGCGGTTGGCTCCAAAGACAAATTCACGCTCAAAAACGTGAAAGGCACGATCACAAGGTCATGCTTGCCCGTATCAAAAGGCGGCTGTCCTGCAAGCGGCTCATGGTAGGAACCGCTACGGCTCGACGAGCCCACGCCGGATCGCATAACGGGTCAGATCCACGCGGTCGCGCATCCCGAGCTTGCCCAGGACGTTGGCCCGATGGCGCTCGACGGTCTTGGGGCTGAGCACGAGCATCTCAGCTATCTCCTCGCTGGAATGGCTTTCGGCGATCAGCTTCACGACCTCCATCTCGCGCGCGGTGAGCAGGTCCTCGGGCGGGGTCTCGCCGCGGCTGGCCCCCTCCAGGTAGTCGCGGATGAGCGCTGTGACAGCGGGGGGATAGAGAAACGGCTCGCCGCGCATGCTCGCGCGACACGCCTCGACAAGGTCGCGATTGGCGGCCGTCTTCAGCACGTATCCGGAGGCGCCGGCCTTCAACGCCTCGAAGAAGTACTGCTCATTATCGTGCATCGACAGCATCAGCATCCGCATCTCAGGCCGCTGACGGTGGAGCTTGGCCGCCGCTTGCAGGCCCGTCATGCGGGGCATCGAGACATCGAAGATAGCCAGGTCGACACCCCCCGCCAGCGCCTTCTCCAAAGCCTCGGCTCCGTTTCCCGCCTCGGCCACGACCTCAATGTCAAGCTCGGCCTCGAGCACCATCCGCAGCCCGGAGCGGACGATCGTATGGTCGTCGGCCAGCAGCACGCGGATCTTCAGGGGGGTCGTCACTCCCGCACACCCCCAGTCGGGAGCATCAGGCGCACCTCGACGCCCGCCCCCGGGGAGGAGACGATCTCAAGGGCGGCCTCGATGAGGATCGCTCGCTCGCGCATGCCGGCCAGTCCGTTGGCCTGTCCCAGGCTTTCGGGAAGGCCACGGCCGTCATCGGCGACGCTGAGAACGACGCCCTCCGTAGTGCGCCGGAGCGCAACGCGGACTTGCGAGGCCAGCGAGTGGCGAAGGGCGTTGGTCAATGCCTCCTGGGCCACGCGGTAGACGACCAGCTCGACCTCCGCGGTCAGCGCCGGAAGCTCTCCCTCCAGCTCGCGCAGCACCTTCATGGCGCCCTGGCGCTCGATCCGCAGGCATAGCGAGATCAGCGCATTGATGAGCCCGAGGTCGTCCAGTGCCTCCGGGCGCAGCTCGCGAGCGATCCGGCGAACGTCGTCCAGGCTGCGGTGGACGATGTCGGCGATCTCCTCGAGCGCCTGCGATTGGGGAGAAGCCCGATCGCCGGCGGCTCGTTCGGCTTGCAGGGCGACGGCGGTCAGTGTTTGGCCAACCTCGTCGTGCAGCTCGCGAGCGACCCGTAGCCGCTCGGCCTCCTGCGCGGCGAGGGCGCGGCGGGCGCTCTCGCGCCGCTCGGTCTCGATGCGATCGAGCATCGTGTTGAACGCCTTGGCCAGCGCGATCACCTCGGTGCTCGCCCAGTCGCTCACAGTGGCACGCTGGCCGGGATGCATGGGGTCGATGTCGCCCATGATCGCGGCCAGACGACGCAGCGGTGCCAGGACAACGGCAAGCAACAACAGATCGACGGCCAAAGTCATCAGCAGTCCGACGATCAGGACTATCAGCTCGGTGAGACTGATGGGGTTCGAGACCGTCGCCGGGCTCGCAATCAGGATGAACACTGCCAATCCGAAGACAATCGCGTTGACGGTGAAGACCCGCGACAGGATCGACACCGGGACAGGACGCAGGCGCGTGAGCGGATGTCCGACCGTGCCGGCTGACGAGCGAGATGGGAGCTTCACGATCGCCGATGCTCGCGCGAGCGTCGGACGGTACTGGGCGCCCGCTACTCTGCGATGTCGTGGTCAGTACCAACGAATTCAGAAACGTGCCCATACCGTATTGATCCGCTAGGCAGGGACCCTGGTCTCGTCTCCCTGGTATAACCTTGTTATACTATGTTGTATGAAGACGGCGATCTCGCTCCCGGATGCAACCTTTCGTCGCGTGGACCGCGCCGCAAAGCGGCTGGGCCTCTCACGCAGCGAGCTGTTCGCGCGCGCAGCGGAGAACTGGCTTGACGGCTTGGAGGACGATGGCGTCACCGAGGCGATCGACCGTGCGATCGCCGGACTGCCAGACGATCACCAGTTCACCGACGCGGCTGCGGCGGCGTTGGCTGCCGGCAATCAGAGCTGATGGTGCGGGGCCAACTCTGGTGGGCCGATCTTGGCCTGCCCAGGGGTTCCGCTCCCGCGCTGCGGCGCCCGGTACTGGTTGTCAGTGCGGACCAGTACAACCGTTCCAGGCTGGCCACCGTGACCGTGGCTGTGCTCACCAGCAACGTTCAGCTCGCCGCGCTGCCAGGCAACGTCTTGGTGGCGACCGATGTCCTCGCCGACCTCGACGCCGCTTCGGTGATCAACGTTACACAGATCGCCACGATTGACCGAGACGCCGTCGAAGAGCTCATCGGTTCCCTGCCGGACTGGCTGATGGCCGAGGTCGACGCCGGTCTCGCTCGGGCCCTTGCACTCGCTCAGGTCCGCCGCTGAGGTGTTCGCCGCGCCGTCGCGCGGGTTCAGGGTGCCAGGCGGCGCAGTCCGGTGACATGGTCGAAAGCCGCATCCGTGCTTGCGATGGCCTCGCAACCACCGACCAGTGCGTGCGCTGCGTGAAAGGAGTCACGTGGGCCAAGGCCGGGTCGCGCCATCAGCGACCTCGCCCGCTCGACTACGGCACGATCAGTGAGTTGCAACTCCAGGGAAAGCGAGTCCACCGCGCGCCAGGTGCTCGTAAGGCGACGCCGCACAGCCCCCATCACCGCCTGGGCGTCCGCTCGGTACTTCGAGAGCGGATCCTCGACGCCATCGTCGCGCAGCCAGGCGAGGATCAGCCGGTAGGCGAGCTCGTCGAAGACCAGGGCGCTGATCACCCCGCCGTCGACCGCCACTTGAGCGAGCACTCTGCTACGCCAGTCCTCAAGCGGCTGTGGTGTCTCCGAGCGCTCTGATCTCAGATGCACGTAGAGAAAGTTCGTGTCTAGATAGCAGCGGCTCAAGGCGCCCGCACGGCCCGCTCGAGCCCGGAGTCGACATCCTCGAACCGACGGCCTGCAAGGATTTCCTCGAGCTCGCCGGGACGAGCCTGACCGGCTGAGCCCGCTGTGCTCACCCATGCTTGTGCCGGATCGGGCCGGCTAGTCCATAGCGCGCCTGGAGTGACCTCTAGCGCCGCCGACAGCCGCGCGATCGTCTCCAGGTCTACCCGTGTGGCACGGCCTGCAAGGATGTTGCGCACGGTCTTGTCATCGAGTCCTGCGGCCTTGGCAAGCTGACGTGCTCCCCAGCCACGTCGTTCCGCCAGCTCCGCAACTCGCCAAGCGATCGTAGTCATGACGAATATCATACCATTGTGGGAGGATGTTCCGCGCCGCTGGTCACGGTCCGAGCGCTCCGATTGGGATGACCATGATCCCGTCCTCACGAAGGTAGCCGTAGCCTGTCCCGACGATCACGCCGAGTGTCGCGGCGCTGCCGCACCTTTTGGTGTCGATTTGCCTGGCGAACCTTTGCAGGTTGGCGGCGGCCTGATCAAGCTGTCCCGGTCCGAGCTTGATCTCGAACGCCGCCCAGCGCCCGTCTGCGACTTCGACGATCGCGTCGACCTCCAAGCCGTGGCTGTCGCGGTACTGGAGCACGCGGGCGTCGGCTGCCTGGGCGTAGACGCGAAGATCGCGTACAACAAGCGACTCGAAGAGGAAGCCGAACAGCTTCATATCGCCGAGCAGGCGCTCGGGCGTGGCGCGCAGAGCGGCCATGGCCAGGGAGGGATCGACGAAATGCCGCTTGGCTGCGCTGCGCAGGGTGTACCTGGACCTCAGATGTGGCGCCCAGGCGGGCTGGTCCTCGACGATCATGAGCCGCTCGAGCGCGTCGAGATACGCGCGTACCGTGTCGTCCTTCAGGGGTCCGTCGGCTCCTCCGGTGTCGCGGGCAAGTGTGGCGGCGGCGGCGTAGGTGCCGATATTGCGGGCGAGGCTGCGCAGTAGCTGTCCCACCTTGCCGGGGTCACGGCGTCTGTCCTCGAGGCGGCTCACATCGACGCGGCGGATCTCCTCGAGGTAGTCGCGTACGGCGTGCAGCGCCTGATCGACCTTCAGGCCGCGGAAGCCGGGCCAGCCACCGATCGCGATCTCACGCGCGAGGTCCACGACCGTCAGGCCAGGGTCGGCGCTGCGCACGGATTCACCTGCGAGCAACTGCAGGAGTGAGATCTCACCACTGCTTGCGCCCAACTCGAATAGGGTCATCGGTCGCATTTTCAGGCGGGTGATCCGCCCGGCCCCCGTGTGCCGTGTGATGTCGTCGGCAGGAACGGCGGAGCCGGCGAGGATGAACTGGCCGGGCTTCTGGCGGTCGTCGATCGCGCGGCGAACGTGGTTCCAGATCGCGGGCTCCAGCTGCCACTCGTCGATCAGGCGCGGCGTCGCGCCGTCGAGCACGAGCGCTGGATCTACCGCGGCCGCTTGGCGAGCGTTGATGTCGGTGTCGAGCAGTGCCTCGCTTGCAGCGGTCTGCCTCGCGGTGGCGGTCTTTCCGCAGGCCTTCGGACCCTCGATGGCTACGGCGCCGGTCGCCGTCAACCTGGCGGCGAGTTCACTGTCGACGATCCTGGGTTGGTAGGACACTGGCATCTCAGCGGGGAGTTTATCTAGGTTATAGCGGGGAGATTATAGAACTTTTGGCGGGGAATATATTCTTTCTGCGGCGGGAAGGTCGTCGCTGGCGGCGCCCGCTACCCTGCGAGGTTGTGATCAGCACCAACGAATTCAAGAACGGAAGTCATATAGAGGTCGAGGGGACCGTCTTTAAGATCCTTGACTTCCAGCACGTAAAGCCCGGGAAGGGTGGGGCGTTCGTGCGGACGAAGCTGCGCAGGGCCTCTGATGGCAACGTGATCGACCGGACGTTCAGGGCGGGGGAGAAGTTCCGTCCGGTGCGGACGGAGTCGCGGAAGATGCAGTTCTTGTATGCCGACGGCAGCGACGCGCACTTCATGGACACTGAGTCCTTCGAGCAGATCGCCGTCGCGGAGAGCGCGGTTCAAGAAGCGTTGCGCTGGATCAAGCCGAGCAGCGAGGTCGACGTGCTGTTCATCGACGAGGTGCCCGCCGACGTGCAGCTGCCGAGCGCTGTTGACCTGGAGGTCTCACAAACCGACCCAGGGCTGCGCGGCGACTCCGTCTCAGGCGGTGGCACCAAGCCGGCGACGCTTGAGACCGGCGCGGTGATCGGAGTGCCGCTGTTTGTCGAGCAGGGCCAGCGCATCCGCGTGGACACGCGCTCGGGCGAATACGTCTCGCGCGCGTAGAGGACGAAATGCGACGTTCCGAGCAACGCAGGGCCGCGGTGGTGGCGCTCTACCAGCATGACCTGACGGGCCGGCCGCTGGCGGAGACGCTCAGGGCCAGCGATTCGCTGCTGACCCGCGCGCTGGCACACGCTGCCGCCGATCGCGCGGAGGAGCTCGACGGGGTCATCGACCGTCACGCCCACGGGTGGTCGGTGCAGCGGATCCAGCCACTCGAGCGAAGCATCATGCGGGTGGCGCTGATCGAGATGCTGCATCCCGACGTGGCGCCGGCCGATGAGCCGATACCGGCGGAGGGGGCGATCGAGGAAGCGGTCCAGAGCGCAAAGACGTTCTGCGGCGCAGGCGCCCCGGCGTTCGTGAACGGGGTGCTGGCCGCAGTGTTGCACGAGGTGCGCGAGAATGCGCAGACGTCGTGAACCCGACTCCGATCCGATGATCCCCATCCCAACCCCCATGAGCCCCACCCCAACCCCCCTGAGCCCCACTCCGATCCGATGAGTAGCGTCGAGCACTTAGACGATCTGATCTCGCGCCTGGAGCGCGCCGCCGAGCAGCTGCGCTCGGGCGAGTGCTCGCCCGACGCCGCCGCGACGATGGTCGAGGACTGTGCGGCGCTTGCAACCCAGGCCGCGGCGGAGCTGGAGCAGCTCGCGCGCGCCGAGGCCTTCGCCCCGCCACCCGGCCAGGACACCCTGCTGTAGTGGTTGCGCGCCGCCCGTGAACGCCGCCTATCCGGAGCACCTGCGCGAGCAGGTCGAGCGCTATCTGAAGGAGATGCGCTTCTCCGGAGAGGCGCTCACGGCGGGGCTGGAGGAGGCAATGCGCTACTCGCTGCTGGCGGGCGGCAAGCGCATCAGGCCGGTGCTCGCGCTGGCGACCGCGCGTGCGGTCGGCTCTGAGGAGCGCGAGGTGCTGCCGCTCGCGGGCGCGATCGAGCTGATCCACACCTATTCGCTGATCCACGACGACCTGCCGGCAATGGACGACGACGAGCTGCGCCGCGGGCAGCCGACCTGCCACGTGAAGTTCGGCGAGGACGTGGCGATCCTCGCCGGGGACGGGCTGTACGCGGAGGCGTTCCGCCACCTGCTCACCCACCAACGCTCGGCGCCCGAGCGGCTGCTGGCGGCGGCCACGGAGCTGGCGGATGCGACCGGCGTGGACGGCATGGTCGGCGGACAGTACGCCGACGTCAATCCGCAGACCCCCGGCGGACCGACAGCGCTCAGGCGGCTGCACGAGCTGAAGACGGGCCGGCTGATCAGCGCGTCGGTGCTATGCGTGCTGTTGCTGGGCGGAATCGACGGACCTGCGACAATGGGCTTTCGGCGCTTCGCGACCGAGCTAGGCGTGCTGTTCCAGATCGTCGACGATATCCTCGACGTAACTGGCACAGACGACGCGCTCGGCAAGTCACGAGGCAGCGACGAGCGGCACGGCAAGCGAACGTATGTGAGCGAGTTCGGCATGGAACGGGCAAAGGAGCTGGCGGCGGAGTCGCACAGGACGGCGCGCGAAGCGCTTGCCGAAGCTGCTCTGGCCGGTGACGGCGACGCATGGCCGACGGAGCTTGAGCAAATAGCTGATTTCATCTACACCCGCACATCATGAGCCTGCTTGAGCACATCGACGGTCCGAGCGACCTGAAGGGCCTCTCCGAGCAGGAGCTTCAGGCGCTCGCCCAGGAGGTGCGCGAGTGCATCATCGACACGGTCGGGGAGATCGGCGGGCACTTCGGCGCCAACCTCGGCACGTGCGAGCTGGCCGTGGCGCTGCACTCGCTGCTTGACTCGCCGCGGGACAAGATCCTGTGGGATGTAGGCCATCAGGCCTACCCGCACAAGGTCCTCACGGGCCGGCGCGAGCGGCTGAGCACGATCCGCCAGTACGAAGGCCTCGCGCCGTTCTGCTCGATCGGGGAGTCCGAGCACGACATCATGGGTGCCGGGCACGCGTCGACGTCGATCGGGTACGCGGTCGGCATCAAGGAGGGCATGCGCCACAAGGGTCGCGTGCGCGCGAGCTCAGCGGATCTGAGGACCGCGCCCGCGACGACCGCGCCCGCAGCGACCGCGCCCGCAGCGCAGGGGGCGCAGAACGAGCGCGACCGGGACGGCAAGGTCGTGGCGGTGATCGGCGACGGCGCGATGACGGGCGGGGTGGCGTTCGAGGCGATCAGCCAGGCGGGCGGTCTGGGCACGCCGCTCGTGGTGGTGCTGAACGACAACGGGATGTCGATTGCCCCCAATGTGGGGGCGCTGTCGCGGTACTTCAACAGGGTCAGGCTGAACCCCAAGCTGTGGCACGCGCGCGCTGGTGTGGAGGGCGGATTGACGCGCCTGCCGGGCGGGATCGGCTCGGCGTTCGAGCGGCTGGGGCCACAGCTGAAGGAGTCGATTAAGGCGTTCTGGGCTCCCGGCCTGTGGTGGGAGGAGCTCGACTGGGCCTACATGGGCGTGATCGACGGCCACGACTGCAAGGCACTGCGCGAGGCGCTGCGCGAGGCGCTGGCGGCCGAACGGCCCGTTGTGGTGCACATCGCGACGGTCAAGGGCAAGGGCTTCGCGCCCGCCGAGGAGGGCGGCTTGGAGGGCATGGAGAAGTGGCACGCGGCCAAGCCAAAGTCGATCTTGAACGGATCTCCGACCGGACCCGCGCCGGCGCCGAGCAGACTGGCCGCGAAGTCCACGGCGGCGAAGTCCGCGCCGGCCCCGGCCCCGCCGCAGTACACGCAGGTGTTCGGCGAAGCGCTCGTGCGCGAGTGCGAACGCGACGAGCGCGTGGTGGGGATCACCGCCGCGATGAACTCCGGCACCGGGCTAAGCATCCTGCAGAAGGCGCTTCCAGAGCGCTACTTCGACGTCGGGATAGCCGAGCAGCAGGCGATCCTGTTCGCCGCTGGGCTGGCGCTCGAGGGAGTCAAGCCGGTGGCGGCGATCTATTCGACGTTCCTGCAGCGGGCGTACGACCAGATCGTGCACGACGTGTGCCTGCAGAAGCTGAACGTGGTGTTCGCGATGGACCGCGCCGGGCTGGTGGGCGACGATGGCCCGACGCATCACGGGGCGTTCGACATCTCCTATCTGCGCTGCCTGCCGAACATCGTGCTGATGGCGCCGCGCGACGAGGCGATGCTGGTGGGAATGCTGCGCACGGCGCTGACCTACGACGACGGCCCGATCGCGTTGCGCTACCCCCGCGGCGAGGGGACGGGGGTCGCGCTGCCGCGCCAGCCGCAGGCAATCAAGATCGGAACGGGCGAGATCCTGCGCGAGGGCGGCGCCGGTTGTGCGGCGGGTAAGCGGGTGGCGCTGATCGGGTATGGAAGCGGCGTGGGCAAGGCGCTCGAGGCCGCCGAGGAGCTGAAGAAGGGGCGCGAGATCGCCGTGACGGTCGCGGATGCGCGCTTCGCCAAGCCGATCGACGCAGGGCTGATGGCGCAGCTGGCGGCCGAGCACGACCTGCTGGTGACCGTCGAGGAGGGTGCGCTTCAGGGCGGGTTTGGCTCGGCCGTGTGGGAGACGCTGAACGAGACCGGTGCGGGGGCGGGTGGGACCCGAATCCTGCGGGTGGGGCTGCCCGACCGCTACGTGACGCACGGCAAGCCGGCGCTGCTGCACGAGGAGGTCGGCTTCACCGGAAAGCGGATCGCCGAGCGCGTCACGGCGGCGATCCTCGATCGTGAGTCGGCACCGGTTGCCTAAGAGGGAAAAATGAAACGGCCCGCCGGGGAGCGGGCCGTTTCGGGGAGGAGGGATGCTGCAGTACTTCGGAGCACCCATGATGATGCCCGCGGAAGTGGGGTTTATGTGTGCCGTTGATCACAGAGTGCCAGACACGATGAAGCAGCGGGACGTCGATGAGCGCAGGCCGTTCGTGTCGCGCGGCGGGATCAAGCTCGCCAACGCGCTGGCGGCGTCGGGGCTTGAGGTGCAGGGCCGGCGCGCGCTGGACGTGGGGTCCTCGACGGGCGGGTTCAGCGACTGCCTGCTGCAGAACGGCGCACGCGAGGTGATCGCGGTGGACGTCGGCTACGGGACGCTCGCCTGGAGCCTGCGCATCGATCCGCGGGTGAGCGTGCTGGAGCGCACGAACGCGCGCGCGCTGACGCCGGAGATGCTGCCTGCCTCCCGCTCGGGAGATGCCATCCTTCTCGACCTGGCAGTGGTTGACGTGTCGTTCATCTCGCTGGCGAAGGTACTGGGAGCGGTGTTGAGCTGTATGGCCGCAAGCTATGACGTGCTCGCGCTGGTCAAGCCGCAGTTCGAGGTCGGCCGCGGGCGGGTGGGCAAAGGGGGGGTGGTGCGCGACCCAGACGATCGGCGTGCGGCGCTCGTGAGCGTGGGCGAGGCCGCGCTCACGTTGGGGGCGGCCGTGCTCTCCTACTACTCCTCGGGGCTGCCGGGTCCGAAGGGAAACCGCGAAACGTTCGTTCATCTCGCCGAGCCCGGCCGCCCGGGCGGTGCGGTGGACATCGACGAGATCGAGAGTATGGCCAGGAGAGTCGAGCCGTGAGGGAGATCACCGTCTTCACGCACCGCCAGCCCGCGGACACGACGGCGACCTTGGAGCGATTTGCGGCTCAGGCGGCGCTCGCCGGGGTGACGCTGCGGCTGGACGAGGAGGAGACGCGCAAGCACGGCCTGAAGACGGGGCCGGGGATCGAGGTGAACGCTCAGGTGAAGGACGAGGTCGAGCTGTGCGTGGTGCTCGGCGGGGACGGGACGATACTGCGCGCGCTGCAGCGCTACGTGGGCACGGAGGTGCCGGTGTTCGCGATCAACTTCGGCGAGATCGGGTTCCTGGCGACGATCGAGCCGCAGGACATCGATGACGGGATGCGGCGCGCGCTGAGCGGGGACTTCGAGCTGCTGCGGCTGCCGGCGATCGTGCTGGACGCGCCTGCAGGAAAGCAGACGGCGATCAACGACGTGGCGATCCACCGCAAGGTGGGAGAGCGCGTGGCCGAGCTCGCATACGCGCTCGAGGGCGAGGTGGTGGGGAGCGTACGCTGCGACGGGCTGGTGGTCGCCACCCCGGCGGGCTCCACGGGCTACAACCTGGCCAACGGAGGACCCGTGATGGCGTGGGGGGTCGAGGGGTTCGTGGTGTCGTTCATCGCGCCTCATTCGATGACGGCGCGTGCGCTGGTGGTCGCGCCGGGGGACCGGTTGACGATTCACAACCGCTCGCGCGAGCCGCTCGACGTCGCGGTCGACGGGCGCCCGGTGTGCGAGATCCCTGCCGGGGAGACGATCGACGCGCGGTTCGTCGACGAGGTCGGGACGATCGCGCAGCTGCCGGGCTCCTCGTTCTATCGCAGGCTGCGCGAGAAGTTCGGCCGTCTGGCGAGCTGATCCTCGCGCGACCCGGTCTCAGGCGACTTTCGCGGGTCGGTGCGCGGCGGAGGAGCCGTCGCGGTGCATCGAGGAGAGGAAGCTGTCGAGTTGGTCACGGGAGAAGCGCCGCTGACCGCCGGGCGTCCTGTAGCAGCTGATGTGGCCGGCATCGGTCCAGCGGCGGATCGTGGCGAGCGAGACGCCCAGGTAGCTGGCCGCTTGGGAGCTCGTGAAGACGAGCCGCCGGTCGTTGCGTGGGTGGGTGGTGCTGAATGGCATGACTGGCCTTATCGGTCGGGGTTGCTCCTTATGCCGAATGTTTCGTCCGAATGGCCCAAGAAGTTGAGCGCCGGCCAGCTTTGTGGACCTTTGGCCCATCGTCGCTGTGCCGCTATCGCCCGGCGTTGAGCCGCGGTAGATCCGCAGACATCGCTGCGAAAAGCTCACAAAGTGAGCCGGGGAAAGCCCACAAAGTTGCCGCGGAAAGCCCGCGGAAATGATGCGGCGCAGGCGCGCTGGGGCATCTCAGGGCGCCTGTGCGCCTACGTTGACCCATTCGCTGAGCGGCCGGAATCGCGCTCTGGGCTTGGGAAAACAGGGTCTTCGCGTGGTTCAAGAACCCTCATTTGCACGCGGCCATGCACAAAGCTCCGCAAACTGGACAATTCGTCTAATCGCGCTACTATCCTTCGCAAAGCTACTCAAAGAGCGGCACGTCCTGTGGATGGAGACAAACAGGGCCGTCTCGCAAAAGACCTCTGGGCCCAGGCGAAGGAGACCTAACATGCTCTGGAAAAAGTAAGAGTTTGCAGGAGAGGTCGCCAAGCGGCCAGACTTGAAGATTGAGGGCGTCGCGCAGCCGATCGTGGATCGGTGGTGCGGCGCCTTCGTCGTTGTTGAGACCCGTCAGCTGGGCGCGGGCTGGGCGATCTTGCGCGCACGCCGCTCGAACGCAAGCTCGGCCTCGAAGTCGGCGTCGTCGCCGTGGGCGGACGTGACCGGGCCCTCGCGCTCGAGCATCGCGATGAAGCTCTCCACTAGCTCGGCGTCGAGCTGGCGTCCCGCCACCCGGCGCAGCTCGGCCATCGCATCCCGGGGGGTCGTCGGCGAGCGGTAGCTCTCGCGCGCGGTCATCGTGTCGTACGTCGAGCAGATCGCCAAGATGCGCGACGCGAGCGGGATCTCGTTGCCGATCAGCCCGGCCGGGTAGCCGCTGCCGTCGACGTGCTCATGGTGGTAGAGGATCGCTTCGGCGACCGGGCCGTAACCGTCGAGCCGGCCGACGAGCGTCGCCCCGTCCTGCGGGTGGCGGCGGATCACCGCCCAGTCCTCGTCGGAAAGGACCTCGGCGTGCAGGATGCGATCGGGCAGCGCGAACTTGCCGATGTCGTGCAGCAGCCCGGCTGTGTGCACGAGGTCCTGGTCGGTCTCGGAGCAGCCGACCTCCTGCGCCAGCGCGCGCGCGTAGCGCGCGACCGCGGCGGCGTGACGCGCGGTCATGCGGTCGCGCAGCGCGAGCGTCTCGACGAGCGTCGTCAGCACGCCGAGCTGCAGCGAGGCCAGGTGCACGGATCGCGCTTCCAGCTGGTCGGCGCGATCCTCCGAGCGCAGCAGCGCCGCGATCAGGTACTGGAACAGCGCGAGCACCAGGATCAGGCCGAACAGCGCTGGCAAGCCGAGGTTTGTGTAGGCGATGACGAGTAGCGCCGTGAGCGCGCCTAGCACCATCTGACCTGGCTGCATTGGCAGGAACAGCTCACGGATCTGTCGGCGCAGCGAAAGTCCGCTGGTAACGCGCAACTCCGTGGCGATGAAGGCGAAGTCAAGTGCGTTGGTGATCATGAATACACGCGAAGACAACAAGCGCGAACGTCAAACTTTGGGTCAAGTGATGAACGAGCGGATCATGCACGTCCCCGATAAGCGCGCGTATGATCAGTGCTCCGACTAAAGGGAACGCGGCGAATGCCGACAGGTTGATCATCCAATCCGCCGGCGAGAGGCGTCTCTGGGCCGAGTTCGGCACGGTTACGACAATGCCGAACACGACGGCGGGCGCGGGACCGAGCAGGCACATCGCGAGCACGAGCACGACGAGCGACGCCGAGAGATGCTGGCCGCGCACTTCGAACTCGAGCCGCTCCGCCACCAGCGCGAGAACCAGCAGCAGCCCCACGAGCGGCAGCGGACTCCATTCCTGCGGGCTCGACAGCCACGCCGCGACGCCGACCGCTCCGACGAGCAGCAGCGCCTCAGTCACGTAGAGGATGCGAATAGTCAGCTTTGAGTCAGTCATATCGTTTGCGCTGCTGTAGTACTTAACGGCCGATTCCGCGTGGTCCTTAAGGTGCGGTTGGAACGCTGGACGAGGCAGAATCGCCCGGCACCCACTCGGGCTCCTCGTCGGTCGCCTCCTCCGGTGCGGGTGTCGCGCTGGTCAGCCCACCCAGCGTCAGTCGCACGAACGCGACCGTGCTCAGGGCCGCTCCGAGTCCCACAACGAGGAACGCGCCCCGCGGCGAGCTGAGCGAGACCAGGGCGCCCCCCAGCGCCAGGCCGACCGCGGGGAAGATCGCGCCTAGTGATTCGACTGCTCCCATCATGCGGCCGTGCAGGTCCGGGGGGGTGAGCCGCTGCACGACGCTGATGAACGCCGCCCACTGCACTCCGTTGCCGAGCCCGCCGACCACGCCCGCCACGCACGCCAGGGCCAGCGTCGGCGCGAGGGCCCAGCCCAGGTAGGCGACGCCGATCGCGAGCGCACCGGCGCTCAGGATCGTCCCCGGCGGCCGGCGCACCGCGCGCGCGAACACGATGCTGCCGGCCACGACGCCCACGCCCCACATCGTCACGATCAGGCCGTAGCCGCGGTCCCCGGCGTGCAGGGTCGTCTTGGCGTAGGGGACCTCGATCGAGCCGTCGCTCGCGAAGAACACAAGCGCGACGCTCTCCACGAGCAGCAGTCCCCGCAGGGTGGGCGCCGCGACGATGTGCTCCCACGCGGCTCGCATCCGCGCGCGCACGGTGGCGTCCTCGGCCTCGGCGACGTGCGGGCTCAGGTCGATGAGCATCGCGGCGCAGATAGCGAACGAGGCGGTGTCGATGAACAGCGCGGCCGGGCTCCCGAACGCGGCGACCACGAGACCCGCGAGCGCAGGTCCCAGCACGAACGTGGCGGCGAAGCCGACGTTCAACGCCGCGTTCGCCCTGTGCTCGGCCTCGATCGCGCGCGCGTCGCGCGCGCTGCTCGCGCCTGTCCCGAGGTCGTTCGCGGCGTGCTCGCCGCCCCCAAGCGCGTGCTTGCCGGCTGTTAGGGCGATGCCGGCCTGGCCCGCGTAGGTGTGTGGGGGCATGCTCTCCGGCGCGAAACCCGACTGCTCGTGGGAGGCGTGCGCCCACTCGCGCGCACAGCGCGCGGCCTCGGCGCGCAGCAGCGCGCTGGCCGCCAGCGCGGCGGTCTCGTCGAGTGCGACCAGCAGCAGGACACCGGGCAGCGAGAAGCGCCACAAGAGCAGCGCGGCGAGCGTGGCGGTGGCGGCGGCCTCGAACAGGTACAGCCCGCTGAGCAGGCCACGCCGGACAGAGGCCTCCACGCGGGCGACCAGCACGGGCGTCATGAAGGCGGGGATGACCTGGCCTGTAACGAGGAGCGCGGCGACCGCGAGCGCGCTGTGCGTGCTGTCGAACACCGCCAGCGACAGCGCGATGAATCCGAACCACGTACCCAGCCGGTTGACCGTGTAGGCGGCGATGATCCGCCGCAGTCGCGGGGACTTGAGTGGCGAGAGCACGCCGCCACGCTACCGCCTGCTTGAGACGGGATCGGGCGATAGGCCGCCGCCGCAGGCGTTACCCCTGCGCTGGAGCGTCGATGCTGACGATCGGCAGGCCCGGATGTCTGTGTCCGAGCATGTGCATCAGTGACTCCGCGGGGGCGTCGTCGAGGTCGCCACTGAGTATCACAATGCGACAGGTGGGGGCGTGCTCCAGCACCTCCCAGACCGCGCTTGCCTCCTCGAACCGGGTGCTCTGCGGCATGGTCTGGGTCAACTCGTCGAGCAGGGTCGCGCGCCGCGCCGAATCCGCCCCCGCGACCAGGACGTGGGGGGGACTGGCCACGAGGCGCAGGCCCGGCCGATCTTCACTCGGCCGGGAGGCTCCCTCGTGGTGGAGGAGCCCGGCGTGCATGTCCTCTGCGCTGCGCAGAAGTCGCAGCCTGGGCGTGCGGGAGCGCTCACGCGCCCTGCCGGGTGATGCGGCAGCGCTCATCGCAGCACTTTGCGCGTAGTGCTGTGCGGTATTGGAGTGCAGGAGACGGTGCTCGTCATAGACGAAATGATGTGTCCTCGCGGGCCGTTTGTCTGTAGAGCGAGTGGTGCCGATCGTGTCGTCTGAAAGGTGCCGATCTGTGTCGTCCCTCAAGGACCTCGCGATCGTCCTGTCGAGCCGCTACGGTTTCCTTCAATGGAGGCTGGCACGCCAGGGGTGGATCGACCGATCGAGGTGATCATCGCCGACGACCACGCGGTCGTGCGCGACGGCATCCGCACCGTGCTCGAGCGCGAGGTGGGAGAGTTTCGGATAGTGGCCGAAGCCGCCGACGTACCCGCCACGATCCGCTCAGTCCGCGAGTACAAGCCCGACCTGCTGACGCTCGACCTGACGATGCCGGGCGGCTCGAGCCTCGCGGCGCTGCCCCAGTGTTTTGTCGCCCACCCCTCTCTGGCAGTGGCGATCCTGACGATGCGCGAGGACCCCGAGTACGCCCGCCAGGCGCTCAGGGCCGGGGCGCGCAGCTACGTTCTGAAGGAGGCCGAGCCTGCGGAGCTGCTCCAGGCCTTCCGCCTGGCGGTGGCCGGCCGCAACTATCTGCACCCGCGCCTCGGCGCGTTGATGGCGACTGGCGAGGACGACGACGCCGGCGGCGTAGCGTTGTCAGAGCGCGAGCGCGAGGTCGTGAAGCTGATCGCTAATGGCTACACCAACCCCCAGATCGCCGAGCAGCTGCACGTCGCCGAGCGCACGGTCAAGACCTACCGCGCCCGCGCGATCGAGAAGCTCGGCTTCTCCTCCCGTGCGGAGATAACCGCCTACGCACGTAAGCTGGGGTTAGTCGAGTAAGGGCCGTCAAGAAGTACCTGCTGGCCCGAGGTGAACGGACGTCCGGGCTATGGCAGTGGTCTTTCCGTACGGACCACGGTGATGGACAGCGGCGGCAGCGTCAGGACGGTCCCCGGACCGGCGTCGATCGTGCCCTGTATCGGCGGGAGATCGGGATGCGCGTAGCCGTGTTCGCGTGCGGGGTGCCAGACGTACTGCGCGCTCGAGAGCTGCTCGACCGTCAGCGGACCGATCAGCGGGCGAGAGGGGCCATCGCCGGCGAGGCCGAGGGTCACGGGCTGCGCGCGGCCCGTGACCTTGTTGAGTAGGAGGATCGAGAGCGTGCCGTCGGGGCGGCGCAGCGCGTATGCGGCCACGGGTGCTGCACCAGTGGCGGTGGTGGCCAGCATCACGTTGGGCTGCGCGCCGGGCTGCACCCAGCTCTGCGTGAGCAGGCGGGTCCCCCAGTAGGCAGCGACCGGAGCTTTCGCGCGGTGCCTCGAGTCCGACTGCAGCAGGGTCAGGTTGCCCCATGTGTCGCATTGGGGCAGCTCGCGCATCAGTTCGCTCGGCTCGTAGCCGTAGAGGTAGGCGCTGTCTCCTCCCAGGGCGATGAAGTTGGCGGCGATGTCGGCGTCGAGCACGGCGCCCGAGAGGTCGACCTCGTCGCGGGTGGCGAAGGCCGAGTAGCCGTACTCGGTGATGATCCGCGGGATGCCGGGCGGTATCCCCTCGGCGCTCTGGCGGTGCATGACGGCGGCGAGCATTTCCGCCGCCTGAGCAAGCTGTGGACCGACCGGCTGGCAGCCGTGGTCGAACGGGTACCACTCGAACGAGAAGAAGCCGAGCTGGTCAAGCGCGCCGTGAGCGCGCAGATAGTTCACAAAGCGTCTCGTCCAGGAGCGATCGCCGTGCGCGTCGGGCCAGGCGAGAAAGTCGGGGATCGAGGTTTCATAGCCGGGGCCACCCAGGCGTAGGGTGGGGTCGTAGCGGTGGATCGCGCGCGCGAACTGGAGATAGAGGGCGCCGTAGTCCTCCGGGGAGGCGTACTGACCGTTGGGCTCCTCACCCAGCTCGACGCCCCCGATCGGCACTCCCACGGCACGCAGGTAGCGCAGCTCTCCGACCGCGTTCTCCGGTGTCCCGTAGAGGACCGGGACGGGCACGAGTACGGGCCGCCCGCGGGTCAGCCCGCTGCGCAGGACCGTCGTGAGGCTCGGCTGCTCGTAGTTGCGATCGAGGTTGCCCGCCGCGTGCCAGGGGTCGGTGGAGGAGGCGTAGGTGACCGTCTGGGTGGCGATGCCGTGATGGATCAGGTCCACGAACCGTCCGCCTTCCAGGCGCCCGGTGTACAGCTCGCGGATCGCGTAGCCAAGCCGGTCGCGCACGTCGCGTGAGCCGGGTGGCGCGGTGTGGGAGCCCTCGATTAAGAGAACACGGATAAAGCGCGCTGAAATCGGGCGCCGCGCGAGTCGAAGCGTCTGCACCCCTGGGCGCCCGGCGAAGGATGAGCGGGGGAAGTCGTGCCAGCGACCTGGGGCGTGTCCGGCCTGGAAGAGCGCCTCGGGCCCCTGCCACCATTGCACGCGCAGGCGCGTCGCGTATGGCGTGCCCCAGGCGATCCGCACCGCGTCTAGGGGCCGGTGGTAGGCGAAGTCGACGAGCACCCACTGCGGGTGGGGCTCGTGCGTATAGAAGGGGTCGAGATAGGGGTTGCTCTTCCAGAACGTGCCGAGCGATCCGTCGTCGAGCCTCGAATAGCCCGCGTCGTTGGCCTGGTCCTTGGTGTCGCCGCGGCGGGGCAGGTCATAGCCGTTGGAGAAGAGGAAGGGACGTTCAGGTGTGGGGGAGGAGGTCCAGTAGCCGTCGTGATGGGCTGGATCGCTCCACGTGCCGATCGGATTCCAGTGCCAAGCCGCGACACCGAGCTCGGTGCGCAGCCGGTAGGCGATCGGGCCGAGGCCGGCGCTCGCCATCGCGCGCTCGTTGGCGGGCGTGTAGATCTGGGCCGTCTCACCCCGTTCGTGGCCGTCGAGCGCGGCGCCCAGCGCATGCTCAGGCGAGAAGGAGGCGAGCGGATGGGCGAGGTCGACGACGATGTTCTGCGCGGGGAGGGCGGGCCCGGTGGGCCCGGCGGCGGACACGGGGAGCGTCAGTGCGACGCCGAGTATGGCGAGCGCACAGGCCAACGCTGCGCTGCAACGACGCCTCAACCGCCCGCCTCGCTTGCGAACGCCAACAGCGCGAGCGCCGCGATGTCATCGCTTGGCTCGTTCGTCGCGTCGTCCACGACGCTGTCCTTATACGCCGCACCCCGTCCGGAGAACTGGGCATAGGGGTTCCCGCCCCCGACGGGGCAGCGTCGGTAGCCTTCGGCGGCGCTCAGGCCGCGCAGCTCTTTGGCGTTTACCGGGCCGGGCACCACCGCTCCCAGCAACAGCGGCGGGCTGCCGTTCAGCGAGCCGCTGAGGTTTGCCACCTGGTGATGCAGGCAGACAGGGAAGCGACTGCCAGCCCCGACGACGAACGAGAGACCCCATGCGTTGCGTCCGAGCACCGCGTCGAGCTGACGCTGGGCAAAGCCTTCATAGGTGTGTGTTCTCGCGATCCGGTCGTAGAAGCGCGCCTGTAACGACAGACCCAACAGGTGCGAGACGGTGTCGTCGTTGGCGTAGGTGTAGCCGATTCCGAACGGGTCGCGCACCGCCACCCGTTCGGCCGTGGCGAGCTGGTCGTGGAGATCGCTGAGCACGGCTTTCTGGTCGCTCCGCATCCGCTTGACCGCCCGCGCTGGTGCAAATGCGCGGCCTTCCATCAGCTCGAGATGCGCGAGCGCGGCGACGTCGTAGAGGTTGAACGTGTCGGTGCCGTCGAGCGGGCCTTCCATGTATGCCTGGCCCCAATGATCGGCCTGGTTGAACCAGTGGAGCGGATTGGGATGCGGCAGGCCAGAACGATCCGCGCTCATGGCCGTGGCGCGGAGCAGCTCGTCGGCGCCGAGCTCCATGTCATCCTGCCACTCCTGCTCGGGGTAGTAGTCGAAGGGCGTCGTCGTCACGAGCGACCGTGGATGCGTAGCCGCGCGGTCGAAGATCGTCTGGCCCCACAGCAGGCACTGGTGAGCGTAGGCGGGTTCGGTGGCGGCGAAGACCTGGGCGCAGAGGCCGAAGGCCGCGGCCATTCGACCGGCGAGGTTGGGGCTGATCGGCGCCCCGCCGACCCCGTCCTGGAAGACCGGCCGG
This sequence comes from uncultured Solirubrobacterales bacterium, assembly GCA_963813805.1. GTDB lineage: Bacteria > Actinomycetota > Thermoleophilia > Solirubrobacterales > Solirubrobacteraceae > Palsa-744. The sequence continues at coordinate 597,577 of CAWEZZ010000005.1, read as the reverse complement.
TAGCGCACGTAATAGGCGCCTCTGCCGGGTGTCACGCGCAGCGTGTCGTCGTGCTGGGGCAGGCGCCAGCGGACATCGTGGTCTCCTTCGATGTGGGCGTTGCCGTTGCCAATCCCGACCTGGTAGCGCAGGACTCCCGTCCGCTGGTCCCACATACGCCCAAGCCAGCTCAACCCGTAGCGCGCCTCGGCGACGAGCTGCGGCTCGGCGGACCCCAGTGCGGTGGGGTGCTCACGGATGGTGTACAGCAGCAGATCCTCAGCGAAGCTCGCCGTCTCGACGAACTTCAGGTAGTCGCCGGCATCCGACCAGCCCCCTGAGACGTCAATCGGAGTACCGCCAAGTGGGGTCAGGGCGTGGGCGGTGCGCCCGCTGCGGGAGGGGGTGGTCAGGACGTCGTTGCGGTAGGTGGGCGTGCGATAGACCAGCGCGCGCGAGTCGGCCAGGTGCGAGGGTTGGCGACCGAGCAGCGAGGGGTCGACTTCCGGTCCGTCGCGCTGCTCGCGCAGGAAGCTCACCTCGTTGACGGCTAGCTGTGAGTAGCTCGTGCCGCCCACCTGGAAGGCGGGTGAGCTGACTTCGCCGGGTTCTCCGAGCACGATCCGGTAGCTGCCGGGAGTGCGCAGGGCGCTGAAGTCGAGCGGATAGGCGTGGCGCCAGCGGCGGTTCCAGGCGCCGCGGTCAGGCCCAGCGGTCCCGGTCAGTACCGTCGTGGCGCTCAAGCTCACCACGCGAAAGGCGCGCGACCTCAAGGTTTGTTGCGCGAGGACGGTCGCGGTCTTCGGCACGGCGACCGGGAAGCCGACCTGGTTGACGCGCACGAGGATCCCGCGTGCCGTCGCGGCCGCGTCCACAGCTCCGCTCGTGGTGGCGGTCGGCTGGGCGCTGTTGCAGGCGAACAGGCCGAACATCGCCCCGAGACCCGCGCAGATCGCGACGCTTCTGCGCAGGGAGCTTGGCGACTGGCGCAGGGAGCCCGGCGAGTGGCGAGAATGGCGCGCAGAGGGGTTGAGCATCAGCTCAAGGGAAGCAGCTCAGGCAGGCCGGTGCGGCACATCTGGCCGGTGCGGCACATAGGAAGAGACTCATCCCGCCGTTAGCGGGCACTTATGAAGGATCAAATAAGATTGCAACCAATGAGGAACGCTTCCCAGGCTGTGCGCCCGGAGCCCCCGGCCGCCTGGTGGACGAGCGGCCAGGACGCCCAGGTGTTCGTCGCCAACAACGGGCGCAGGGCCCATGGAGTGCGCGTCGCCGGCGTCGCCGCGGCGGGCGTGTGCGCCTTCTGGCTGGCCGGCCTGGCTGTAGGTATGGCGGGCTTCTCTGGCTTTCCGACCATCGGTCTGCGCGTCCTTTCCCACGCAGCCGTCGCGCGACAGCTGGCCCTGCGGGCTGACGCGGGAGTCGACCGATCGGCGGTCGCTTTGAGGCGGTCTGCGCCTGCGGGCTCTCAGGGACGGGTCGCCGATGCCGAGAGCTCGGTGCGCGTCCCGTCGTGCCCCCCTGCCGCACGGACGGCGCTCCCGGCTCTTCGCCTGCAGGCGACCCAGCGCGGGTCGGGGATCCAGCGTCCGGTGCCGTCGAGCACGACGCAGGCTCTCAGGGTGACCGGCCGCTCCGAATGTCTTAACCCCGTGGCGGCCGCACTGCGCCGCGGATCCAACTCGCGCCTGACATGAGCGGCGTCGCCCGCGACCGGTCACCGACCGGCTCGACGGGCCCCGCGAGCACCGGGATTCGCGGCGGCCCCGCTCGTCGCGCGAGCGGTCCCCCGACGGCCACCCGCGCACACCACGTGATAGTGGCGTTCTGCATGGCCATGGTGGTGGTCCTGCTGCTCGTGGACGGGATCACGACGAAAACACTCGGAGCCGCCGGCACCGATAGCCCGAGTGCCGACGCGCCTCTCACAGGCTCCGGTCCGATATTGGTCTCCAACGGTCACGGCGGGCTGGTCTCGCGCGCCCCGGCGCCGGGGAAGCAGATCGCGCTGACTTTCGACGACGGGCCGAGTCCGCGCTGGACGCCGCGGATCCTCACGATCCTCGAGCGAGCACATGTCACTGCCACGTTCTTCGAGATCGGTGGCAACGCCGTGCGTGCGCCGGGCCTCACCCGCCGCATCGTCAGGGATGGCTTCGAACTGGGAAACCACACGTTCACGCACCCCGATCTGGCGACCATCCCCGCCTGGCAGAGGGAACTCCAGCTGGGCATGACCGAGAGCGCGTTCAGCGGGATCGTCGGCTACAGGACGCAGCTGCTCCGGCCGCCCTACGCCTCCACTCCCGACGCGATCACACCCAAGCAGATCGCCGCCTGGGGGCAGATCGCGGCCAAGGGATACACAATCGCCGTGACTAACTACGACACGCGCGACTGGGACCAGCCGGGAGTCGCCTCGATCGTCGCCTCGGCGACACCCTCCGGCAATCAGGGCGGGATCGTGATGATGCACGACGGAGGCGGCAAGCGAGCCCAGACCGTGGCGGCGCTGCCCAGGATAATCTCGGTCCTTCGCCAGCGCGGCTTCCGCTTCGTGACGGTCGCCCAGCTTCAGGGTCTGCGGGCGGGGGCGTACATGACCCGGGTCGGCGCCTCGCAGCGCCTGCGCGGGCGGCTCTTCGTGGCGATGCTGGCGGTCTCCAGGGCGGTGACCGGCATCCTCATCGCGATCGTCTTCGCGATCGCCATCCTGGTCGCCCTACGCATGCTGCTGGTGCTCCCGCTGGCATCGGTGCAGGTTCGCCGCGCCCGCCGGCGCGAGCGCGACACGTCGTTCACGCCGCCCGTCTCGATCGTCGTGCCCGCCTACAACGAGGCCGTCGGGATCGAGCGCTGCGTGCGCTCGCTGGCGGACAGCCGCTACCCCAGCCCGTTCGAGGTGATCGTCGTGGACGACGGTTCGACCGACGGCACCGGTGAGCGGGTCACCGCGCTCGGGCTCGAGGGTGTGCGCGTGATCCGCCAGGTCAATGCCGGCAAGCCGATGGCGCTCAACACCGGCCTGATCGCCGCGGAGCACGACATCGTCGTGACCGTGGACGGCGACACCGTGTTCGAGCCCGACTCGCTGCTTCATCTGGTGCAGCCGTTTCGCGATCCGGAGGTGGGGGCGGTGTCGGGCAACACGAAGGTCGGCAACCGCTCCGGCCTGCTCGGTCGCTGGCAGCACATCGAGTACGTGATGGGCTTCAACCTCGACCGCCGCATGTACAAGATGCTCGACTGCATGCCCACCGTGCCTGGGGCGATCGGGGCCTTTCGCCGTGCCGCGCTCGTTGACGTGGGAGGAGTCTCGGGAGCGACGCTCGCTGAGGACACCGACCTGACCCTCGCGATCGGGCGAAACAACTGGCGTGTCCTGTACGCCGAGGACGCGTGTGCCTGGACGGAGGCGCCCTCGACGCTGCGCGGGCTGTGGCGGCAGCGCAGCCGCTGGGCCTACGGCACGTTGCAGTCGCTGTGGAAGCACCGCGACGCGCTGTGGCACCGCAGCGAAGGCCGGATCAGGCACCGCGCGCTGCCCTACATGGTCGTCTTCCAAGTTCTGCTGCCGCTCTGCGCCCCGCTGATCGACCTGTTCGCGGTCTACTCGATTCTGTTCCTGGACCCCGTGCCGATCCTGCTCTTCTGGCTTGCGTTCAACGTCTGCCAGCTGGTGCTGGCGTGGGTCGCATTCGGCTGGGACGGGGAGTCGCGCCGGCCGCTGTGGTCGATGCCGCTTCAACAGCTGGTCTATCGCCAGCTGATGTACCTGGTAGTGATCGACTCGGTGATCGTGGCGCTGATGGGCACGCGCCTGCGTTGGCACAGGCTCGCCCGGACCGGTGAGATCGAAGTCGCCCAGCCGCCGAGCCCGTGACCACGCAGGTAAAGGCCCCGTGACCGCGCGCCGCACACTCCTCGGATGCGCGCTCCTGCTGGGGGCAGCCGCTGCGCTAGCCGGATGTGGGGCAGGGGCTGGCTCTGGGGGGCCCGCCTCGGGCGGGGCGGGTGTACAGCCTCCCGGCGGCAGCGCGGTGTTCTCGCCCTACATCGATGTGACGCTCACGTCTCCGTTCGATCTCGCCGGGGTGGCTCCGGACGCCGGAGCGCGCTCGCTGACGTTGGCCTTCGTGACCGCCGCCAGCGCTTGTGAGCCGTCGTGGGCAGGACAGATGGCGATCGGCGCCCCCGCGGTGGCGGATCCCGCGAACCGGCTGCGGGCGGCGGGTGTTGCACTGCGTGTCTCCTTCGGCGGTGCGGCGGGCTCCGAGCTTGCCGTGACCTGCACGAGCGTCGGTCGCCTCCAGGTGGCCTACGCCTCAGTGCTCGACCGCTACCACGCGGTCGGCGCGGACTTCGACTTAGAGGGCGCCGCGCTCGCCGACCGGGCGGCGATGGCGCGCCGGGCACAGGCGCTCGCGCGGCTGCAGGCGGCCACTGCGGTGGCGTCACCGTCGAAGGTGGGGCACCCGCTTGCGATCTCGCTCACGCTTCCGGTCACGCCGACGGGTTTGCCTGCGGCCGCTCTGGAAGCGGTACGGACGATGAGCGCGGCCGGCGTGCATCTAGGCGCCGTCAACCTTCTGGCTATGGACTACGGCGCCAACGTCGCCCGTGGGCGCATGGGCGCGGTGGCGAATCGCGACGATACTGAAGGCGCATCGGCAGCTCGCAAGGCTGGGCCGAGGCCTTGCACAATGGAGCGCGTTGGGGGTTACGGCGATGGTCGGCGTGAACGACTCGGCGGGTGAGGTCTTCACCGTCCAGGATGCTCGCCAGGTCGTGCGCTTCGCCAGCCGCCGAGGCCTCGGCTTGACCTCGATCTGGTCGCTCGCACGCGATGGTCCCTGTGAAGGCAGCCCCACGGTCGCTCGGCCCACGTGCAGCGGCGTGAACGAGCTTCCCTATGCCTTCAGCCGCGTCTTCGGCGCAAACTCAAAGACGGTCCTGCCGCCACGCCGCGCCATGGACACAGGTTAGACATCTGCACCTGTCCCGTTCGCAGTAGGGCGGCCCGCGAGGGGTACCGACAGGCGCACGGTGGTCCCGTGGTCCGGTGCCGGGGCGAGCTCGAGCTCGCCTCCGACCAGCTCGGCGCGCTCGCGCATGCCTGACATCCCGAATCCCCCCTCCAACCCATCTCCCCGCGGGCCAAGACGCCCGCTGTGCGGGAGTCCCTGACCGTCGTCGGTGACCGACGCGCGGACCACGCCGTCGCGCTCGGACACGCTCATCACCGCCTTCGTCGCCTGCGCGTGGCGGCTCACGTTGGTGAGCGCCTCCTGCATGATCCGGTAGATCGTGCTCTCGAGCTCCGGATCCAAACGTCGCTGCTCTGGCTCGGCGCCCAGGTCGACCTCGATCTGCACATCTAGGTCGTCGATCGCCTGGGCGCGCCGGGCGAGCGCTTCCAGGGCTGGTACCAGGCCGTGGTCGTCGAGTACCGCGGGACGGAGCTCGGTGATCAGGTGGCGCAGGCCGTCGATCTCTTTGTCTAGCCCTTCCAGCACGGCGCTCACGGTCCCGCCCAGCGTCTCACGGTCGTCGTGGTCGCGGGCGTTGGCGAGCATCAGACGCAGCGCGGCGATGCCCTGGATGGCTTCGTCGTGGATCTCCCGTGCCCAGCGCGTGCGCTCGTGCTCGCGCGCCTCCATTCCGTAGCGCAGCCGCTCGATCTCCACCGAGCGCTCGGCGACGAGTCTCTGCGAAACGCTCGTCGCGAATGCGGCCAGAGCATCACGGTCAGGGCTGCGGAAGCCGCCGGACGTGCGCAAGGCGATAACGAGCCCGCTCCCGTGCCCCTCCATTGTGAGCGGCTCGACCAAGACAGCGCGTGCCTCCAGCCCCAGTTCATGCAGCCATGCGGCATCCTGACCCCGCGGGCGATCCAGCGCAACCGGCTTGCCCGTGCGGTAGAGCGCGCCCAACGCGCTGCCCTCCACGGGCATGATCCGCAGGCGCACCGTTCCCTCACCGCTGGATGCCGCAACGCGCAGCTCACCGCGCTCCTCGATCACCACCAGCAGCGTGCCGGCGTCGAGCAGCGCCAGGCCGCGATCGGCCATCAGGCGCAACAGCCACAACTCTGATCCAGAGAGCACCGGGCCGGATTATGAAGGTCCGGGGCGTCCCAGCGCGGGTGGCGTAACGGTCTCGATCCCCGAGGAAGCGTCAGCGCCGGATCCCCGCTGCGCGGCGATCCGCGTCTGGGTCAACAGATCCTTGCCGCTGACGTCTCCTCGCCAGGCCGCGAGTCCCACCGAGACGCGCAACGGTCGGCGTTCCCCACCGGCTTCGATCTTGATCGCGCGTAGCCTGTCGAGCACGCGTCTGGCCACGATCTCTCCACGCGGACCGTCGGCGCCGGGCAGCACGACCAGCAGCTCGCTGTCGCTCGGCCTGCCGATCCGATCAAAACACCGCAGCTCGCGCCGCAGGGCCTGGCCCACGTAGGCGAGCGTCTGCTCGGGCAGCTCGCTCCCGTGCTCCCGTGAAAGCTCGTCGTCGATCACGACCAGCAGGCAGCTCAGCGGGGTGCCGTGACGCCCGGCGCGGTTGATCTCCTCCTCCAGCCGCTCCTGAAGCGCCGTTGCGGACAGACACGCGATCTGCCCAGTCGGGAGCTGGTGAGAGCTCGGATGAGGGTTGTTGGCAGCCATGCCGTGTGGCGGACGAAGTGTACGCGGAGGTGGAGTTCGGTAGGGGTCCATCCCTGGACCGTTCCCAAAGATTATGCCTGCTTATCGTCATCCGAGCCCGATCTCTTCACTGCGCGACCGCGACCGCAGCCTGCGTTGCGCCTCCTGACACTCCGCAGGCAGTGCGCTTTGCGCCCGTGATCGTTACTCTCGCTGTCACAACCGATGGCCGCAACACGCTCTAGCCCTCCGGGCTATGCACCCCCACCGAGCACGCTGCATCCCGTGGACGTGCGTCCGTCGATGCGTACCCTGAGTGGCCCGGTGCGCCCCGGCAGGCGGACGAAGCTGCTCGTCAAACATCTTGCGCGCGGGGACATCGCGCTCATCGATCACCTCGACATCGACAGGGTTTCGGCCGAGGAGCTGATCACCGCGGGCGCCGTGGCGGTGCTCAACTGCAGCGCGTCTTCCAGTGGGTCCTACCCGAACCTCGGACCGCAGCTGCTCGTCGAAGCGGACATCCTGCTCGTCGATCTCCCGGATGACTCTCTGTTCGAGAGGCTCTCGGATGGGGATCCGATCGCCGTGGTGGCTCAAGGGCCGGCCGGCGGCCAGGTGCTCCACAAAGGAAAGGTGCTCGCGCGCGGGGAGGTGCTCGACTCCGAGCGCGTGTGCGCGGAGACCGAGGCCAGGCGTCGTGAGATCGGAGAGGCGCTCGAGCGCTTCGCCCACAACACGATCGAGCACATGCGCGAGGAGCGCGAACTGCTGGCGGGGCGGATCGAGCTGCCCCGCTTCGCCACCGACTTTCGCGATCGCTCCACGCTCGTCGTTGTCCGCGGCGTCGGCCACCAGCGCGATCTGCGCGCCCTGCGGCCGTTCATCCGCGACATGCGCCCGGTGGTCGTCGCCGTTGACGGCGCCGCCGAGACGCTGCTAGAGGAGGGGCTGACTCCAAACATGATCGTTGGGGACATGGACTCGGCCGGGGAGGCGGCGCTGCGCTGCGGCGCTGAGCTTGTCGTGCACTCCTACCCCGACGGCCGCGCGCCCGGGCGCCACCGCCTGGAGGAGCTGGGCGTGCCGTTTAAGCTCGTTCCCGCGCCGGGCACCAGCCAGGACGTGGCAATGCTGATCGCCGCCGAGAAGGGCGCCCGGCTGATTGTCTCGGTGGGCTCTCAGTTCAACCTCGTCGAGTTTCTCGACCGCAACCGCAAAGGTATGTCCTCGACGTTCCTCACGCGTCTGCGCATCGGCGAGATCCTCGTCGATGCCAAGGGCGTCAGTCGTCTCTACCAACCCCGACCGGGACTGACCCCGCTGTTCGTCGTGATCGCCGCGGGCTTGATCGCGATGATCGCCATCGTCTGGATGACGCCCGCGCTGCGCGATGTGGCAGAACTGCTCTGGCTGAGGCTCCAGCTGTTGTTCGGCTCCGGCGGCTGAACCGGCGCCGGGCGCGTTGCCCCATGTTCGACTACCGCTACCACGCTCTCTCTCTTGCGGCGGTGCTGTTCGCGCTGGCGCTCGGCGTGCTCATCGGGGTTGCGATCGGCGACTCGAACCTCGTCTCCTCGGCCAAGAGCGGAATCGTCCACAACCTCAACTCCGAAGTCAGCGAAGCTCGTATGCAGGTCGGGAAGCTGCAGGTCCGGCTGACCGAAGAGGAAGCATTCTCGAACGGTCTGTACCCGCTCGCGATGCACGAACTGCTGGGCGGACGCAGCGTCGGCCTGGTTTTCCTAGGTGGATCCTCAGACCAGGTCAACGCACTGGTGCGCGCCGCGGTCGCCCAGGCTGGGGGCGATCTCGCGACGGTGGTGGCGGTGCGTGAGCCGCTCGACCTGACGGCTATCGCCCACGATGCCTCAGGGACGCACTATGCGCAGCTCGCAGCCTCGACCCAGCTGGTCGAACGCTTCGGTGACCTCGCCGGGCGCCAGCTCGTCAGCGGGGGGGCGCTCGTCAACCGGGAGCTGCTCAGCCGCGTGCGCGGCAGCCTGCTGAGCGCCTTCGACGGCCAGCTGACCCGTCTGGAAGGCCTCGTCGTTATGCGCGCCGATCCGAAAGGCATGAGCGCGGTACAGAGCGAAGCGAGCGCCGCCCTCGAGTCCGGTCTGCTGCGTGGCGTGGTCGCCGCTGGGGTGTCCACGGTCGGCGTTGAGCTGACGAGCACAGAACCCTCGCAGATACCCTGGTATGAGGGGAAGGGCATCTCGAGCGTCGACGATCTCAACGACCTTGCCGGCCAGACCGCCCTCGTGTATGCGCTGACGGGGAACCGCGGCGCCTTCGGTGTCAAGCCGACCGCCGATGCGCTGCTCCCGTCGGTCTCGGCGACGTCACCCCGGTCCTGAGTGCGTCCGCATCCGTCGCTAGCTTCCACGCATGCACGCCCTGCCGTTCCTGTTCGCGCTGGCCGCCGCGGTGGTCCTCGCCCCGGCTCTCCTGCGCGCGTTGGAGCAGGCAGGGCACGTGCGGCCCAACTATCGTGATCGCCTCCTGCCGGTCCCGTTCGGCGTGCTCACGCCGGCCGCAGCAATGCTCGCGCTGATCCCGCTCGTGCTGTTGCAGCAGCTCGCTTCCGCCGAGGTTTTTCACCCCGAGGTTCTCCCTATTGCCCTGTATGTGCTCGGCGTGCTCACGCTCGGCCTCATCGACGACACGCTCGCCGGCGATCGGCGTGAGGAGTCCACTGGGCTGATCCAACGCGGATGGCGCGGCCACGGCGCCGCGGCACTGCGCGGCGAGCTCTCCACCGGCGTGCTGAAGGCCGCCGGCTCGCTCGGTCTCGCGCTGTTCGCGATGAGCTATCTCGGCCTCTCCAACGTGCGCTGGCTGCTGGCGACGGGAGTACTGGTGCTCGCCACCAACGTGTTTAACCTCCTTGATCTGCGCCCGGGGCGCTCGACCAAGGCGTTCGTGCTGCTCGGTGCTGGCCTGGCGATCGGCTCGGCCGATCTGCGGCCACTGTGGGCGCTGGGTCTGTTCGCGGCGCCGGCGCTCCTCGCCGGAACATACGACCTGCGCGAGCGCGCGATGCTGGGCGACACAGGCGCGAACCTGCTCGGGGCGCTGGCAGGCCTTTGGCTGGTGCTCACCCTCTCCGACACCGGCCAGCTCATCGCACTCGGGCTGCTCGCCGCCGTGACAGTGCTCGGCGAGCTGCGCTCGATCTCGGCGCTGATCGAGCGGATTCCCGTGCTCAGGGAACTAGACTCTTGGGGCAGGCCCTCATGACCTCGCACCACCCCGACCGTTACGCACAGGCCCCGAGCAAGACCCGGTTCATATTTGTGACCGGCGGCGTGGTCTCCTCACTCGGGAAGGGGATAGCCGCGGCCTCGCTCGGGCGTCTGCTCGTATCGCGAGGGCTGACGGTGGGTCTTCAGAAGTTCGACCCCTACATCAACGTCGACCCGGGGACGATGTCGCCCTACCAGCACGGCGAGGTCTTCGTGACCGAGGACGGCGCCGAGACCGACCTGGATCTGGGTCACTACGAGCGCTTCACCGACGCGAATACCAGTCGCGCGTCGAACGTGACGGCCGGCGGGATCTACGACACCGTCATCCGCCGCGAGCGCCGCGGGGACTACCTCGGGGGGACCGTGCAGGTGGTGCCACACATCACCGATGAGATCAAGCAGAGAATCACCCTGATCGCCGAGTCGAGCGACGTGGACTTCGTCATCACTGAGATAGGCGGGACCGTTGGGGACATAGAGTCGCTCCCGTTCCTGGAGGCGATCCGCCAGTTCCCGGTGGACGTGGGACGGCGGCGGTGCATGTTCATACATCTGACGCTCGTGCCCTACATCGGGCACGCAGGCGAGCTGAAGACCAAGCCGACACAGCACTCGGTCAATGAGCTGCGTCGGATCGGGATCGCACCCGACATGCTCATGTGCCGCTCGGAGGGCCAGCTCTCGTCGGAGATCCGCAAGAAGATCGCCCTGTTCGCGAGCCTTCCGCCGGAGGCGATCGTCTCGGCGTGCGACGTGGACAACATCTACAAGGTGCCCCTCACCTTTCACGACCAGGGCGTGGACGACTTCATCCTCGAGCACTTCGCCATGGAGGCCCCGCCACCGGAGCTCTCGCGCTGGAAGGAGCCGATCGAACGCTCAGCACGGGCGACTCGTACCGTGCGGATAGCGCTCGTGGGCAAGTACATCAAGCTGGAGGACGCCTACCTCTCCGTCTCGGAAGCCCTCCGACACGCCGCCTCGCTGCAGGACTCAAGGGTGGAGATCGAGTGGGTCGACTCCGAGGGACTGGAGGATCCGGCGCAGGCACTCGAGCGCCTGGTCGGCCTCGACGGAATCCTGATCCCCGGCGGCTTCGGCGGTCGCGGCTGGGAGGGAAAGATCTGCGCCGCGCGGGTCGCTCGCGAACGACAGATCCCCTATCTGGGCATCTGCCTGGGCATGCACGTCGCCGTCAGCGAGTTCGCTCGCCACGTCGCCGGCATGGAGGGCGCCAACTCGACCGAGATGGACCCGGAGACGCCCTATCCCGTGATCGATCTGTTGCCCGAGCAGAAGGAAGTGGCGAACCTCGGGGGAACGATGCGCCTAGGCGCCGACCCGATCAAGCTTCACGACGGCACGCGGGTCCGGGAGATCTATGGCGAAGCGGTCATCTACGAGCGCCACCGACACCGGTATGAGGTCAACAACCTGCTGCGCAAGCGCATCACCAACCCCTCCGGGGTCGGTGTCGGCGCTGGCCTGCGCATCTCCGGCACCTCGCCTGACGAGCGCCTAGTGGAGGTGATCGAGCTCGAGAACCATCCGTTCTTCGTTGCCTCTCAGTTCCATCCGGAGTTCAAGTCCCGCCCGGAGCGTCCCGCTCCCCTGTTCCGCGACTTCGTCGCCGCTGCCCTGGAGCGGTCCGCGGAGTGCGCGGACGCCGCCTCGACGCTCGCTGGCCGGCCGTGACCGACGAGAGCGCTCCCACCATGGAGGGCCAGCTGCGCGTGGAGGCTGTCTTCCAGGGCGTCGACGAGCGGCATGCGCACACGATTGCGACCGAGCTGATTGATCGCGCGCACGAGCTCGCCAACCTGCCAGATTGCCAGTGCGACGTGGACGTGAGCGTCGAGGAGACATCGGCGGACAGCCACGTCGATCCCGCCGCGCAGCCAGCTCGTGCGCGTCCCGTCACACGGTAGTTTTCAGCGCCGATGCTAAAGCTTCGCCGTGCCATCGTGGTCGACGCCGGTCCGCCTGGAGAGGGCTCCGAGCAGGATCTCGTGATCGAGCTGACCACGGGGGCACACAGCTCAGAGGGCCGGGTCGGCGGTAGTGCCCCCGCCGGCGGCAGTGGTGACGGGGCCCGCCGCTTGGCGATCGCCGATGTTGCGCTCGTCGGTCGCGCCGAGGTCGGCGACGAGCTCGTCGTCAACGTGCAGGCGCTCGACCTCGGCCTTGGCTCTGGCGGTTTTGACATCGTCCACGTCAACCTCACGCGCGGCTTGGACGGCAAGGGCGCGACGGAGGCGAACGTGATGAAGCTCAACTACACGAGCCTCCAGCACGCCGTGGAGCCGGTCGAGGATGAGCGGCTGCGTTTGCCCGTGGAGCGGCCAGTCGCGGTGCTCGCGCTGCATGGACAGCTCGCCGCGGTCGCCTGGGCCTTCGCGCGAGCCGCCCCGGGTGGACGGCTGGGATACGTGCAGACCGAGGGCGGCGCGCTGTCCGGTGGGCACTCGCGCACGGTTCGCACTCTGCGTGATCGCGGGCTGCTAGCCGGTCACCTGACGGCGGGCGCGGCCTTCGGAGGAGAGGGAGAGGCGGTGACCACAGCCGGAGCCCTGCACCACGGGCTGCGCGCCCTGGGCTGGGACGCGGCGGTGTGTGGGCCCGGCCCGGGGATCGTCGGCTCCAGCTCGCCGCTGGGGCACGGCGGTATGTCAGCGCTCGACTCCGCGCACGCCGCCCTCGCGCTGGGCGCTCGGACGCTGCTAGTGGCGCGGATGTCCTCAGGCGACTCGCGGGCTCGCCATCGTGGCATCTCCCACCACACGCTCACGGTGCTCGACCTGCTGCTGGAGCCGGTCACGGTGGCGCTGCCCGCCGGGATGCGCTCGCCTGTCGGCACCGACCTACGCGCCGGTCTGGCCGCGGTCTTCGGCGAGGCGATGCCCAGCCAACCGAGCAGCGGCACCAGGGCACACAGTCTGCAGGACTGGGTCGGAGCCGGTGGTGGGCCGGTGCTTGAGCAGGATCTCGAGCGACCAATCGAAGATCGTCCAGCGCGCATCACCCGCCACGACTGGCGTCGGGCCGTGGTGGACCTCCCGGCTTACGCCGCCGCTGGCCTGTCCGCCGAGACGATGGGCCGTGGGCTGACCGAGGATCCGCTGTTCTTCGGGGCGGCGCTTGCCGGGGGCACGGCACTGGCAGAGCTGGCGGTACAGAGCGACCGGTCGAAGGCCGGCGAGCGCGACGAGCATAAAGAAGGAGCTGCCGAAAGAGAGACGAAGCTCAGCGTGTGAGCTCCCCTGAGATTCTCTCTCCCGAGGTCACAGACATCGAGCGCCTGATCCTCGACTTCCTCGCCTACCTGGAGCTCGAGCGGGGACTGTCGCGCAACACGCTCGAGGCCTATCGCTCCGATTTACTCCAGTTCGGCGAGTTTCTGGATCGCCGGGGGCTGAGCGTAGTGGAGGCCCGACACAGCGACCTGGGGGCATTCTTGTCTGAGCTGGCGGCAGGCGTGGGTGAACGGCAACCCGTGGCGGCGGCTACGCTCAGGCGCAAGACGGCGTGCCTGCGTTCGTTCTACCGCTACCTGCGGCGTGAGGGGGCGATCGAGTACGACCCCACCGCTGAGCTGCGCGGCCCGCGCAAGACACAGCGCCTGCCACGTGTGCTCTCGCGCGATGAGGTCGCCCGGCTGCTGCGCGAGCCGAAGGGCACCGAGCCCCGCCCGCTGCGCGACCGCGCCCTGCTGGAGGTCATGTACGCATGCGGGCTGCGCGCCTCGGAGACGATCTCACTCCAGCTGGGGGACATCGATCTGGAGGAAGGGGTTCTGCGTGCGCGCGGCAAGGGTTCCAAGGAACGGCTCGTGCCGATCGGACGCCAGGCGGTGGCGGCGCTGCGCGTCTACTGTCTGCGTGGGCGCCCAGAGCTGGTTGGCGCCGGGGTGGAGACCCGGCTGTTTGTCAATCGCCGCGGCTCGGGCCTCACACGCCAGGGTCTCTATGAGATCGTCCAAGGTCATGCCCGCGGCGCCGGCCTAGAGGACAGGATGAGCCCGCACACCCTGCGCCACACCTTCGCCACCCACCTGCTTGCCGGCGGCTGCGACCTGCGCTCGCTGCAGGAGATGCTCGGCCACGCCGATCTCGCGACCACTCAGGTCTATACCCACCTGTCGGCCGAGCGGCTGAAGGACGCCTATTTCAGCGCGCACCCCCGGGCGTTGGGCTGAAGACAGGCGGGCGGGCGCTCAGTGGATACGCTTGGCCAGCGTGCCCGAGCTTCCCGAGGTCGAGACGATCAGGCGCCAGCTCGCCCCGCTGGTGGAAGGCCGGCGCCTACTGGGAATGGAGGTCCTGGACCTCCGCTGGTCGCGTCCGCTGGAGCCGCGCGAATTGGAGGACGCTCTCGTGGGGCGGCGGATCGAATGCCTGAGCAGGCGCGGCAAGTACCTGGTGTGGAGCTTCTCCGAGGACGTCCACCTCGCCCAGCATCTGCGCATGACCGGGGCCGTGCTGTGCGAACCCAACCCAGAGCCACCGCACACGCACGTCCGCTTGGAGCTGGGTCCGGCAGGCGCCGGCAGGGGTCCGCGCGGAGATCGGAGCGGGGCCAACCGCGGGCGGCGGCGGCGGCGGTTGGTGATCGTCGACCCGCGCCGGTTCGGCACCGGCGAGCTGCTGCTGGGCTCCGCGGCGCTGGAGGCGTTCTTCGCCGCGCGTCTTGGGCTGGAGCCGCTGGACGAGCGTTTCACCGTCGAGCACCTGCGCGAGCTGGCACGGGGGCGCACAGCGCCGATCAAGGCGCTCCTGCTCGACCAGCGGAAGATCGCCGGCGTGGGGAACATCTACGCCGACGAGGCGTTGTACCGCGCGGGCATCCATCCGCTGCGCCCCGCCGGGCGTCTGTCCGCCAAGCAGCACGCCCGCCTGCGCGAAACCACGATCGAGGCGCTGCGCGCGGGCATCGACGCGCGCGGGGCGAGCATCGACGACTTTCGCCACATCGACGGCGTGCGCGGGTCCTTTCAGGACCAGTTCCTGGTCCACCGGCGCGCCGGGGAGCCGTGCGGCGAATGTGGGACGACGATCGTCAAGATGGTCGTCGCCGGAAGGGGAACCTACGTGTGCGAGACCTGCCAGTCGCGTCCTCGGCGGCGGCGGAGGCGTCGTATAGCGCGCAGCGCCGGCAGTCCCGCTCAGGCCGCGAGCGAGATCGTCCAGCCGGCCATGTCGGCGGCCGCCTGCAGCTCGGCGAAGCCGCCGAGCAGCTCACCGTCCGACGAGCACCTGGGGGAAGCTCATCATCCCCGTCCTCTGCGCCAGCTCCATGCGGCCCGCGGGATCCTTGGAGAGGTTGACCTCGGCGAACTCCACGCCGCGCGCGCTCAGCAGGCCCTTGACGCGGCGCAGAACGAGCACGGCTCGGTCGTATACACGATGATCTTGCTCATTACTTCATAAAGTATAGCAAGGAGGTCTACCGCCGCCGACGGACTTAGACTCGACCAAGCGATGGCGGGACCTGTCAAGACCGAGGCGGTGGTGCTGCGCTCGATGCGCTACGGGGAGGCCGATCGCATCATGCACCTGTACACGCCTTACCGCGGACGGGTAAGCGCGATTGCCAAGGGCGTGCGCCGTGCGCGCAGTCGCTTCGGTGGGCGCCTGGAGCCGTTCTTCCGCCTGCAGATGGATCTGCACGAAGGCAAAGGAGAGCTGCTGACGGTGACTGGCGCGCAGACCGTCGATGCCTATGCCCGCCTGCGTGGTGACGCCCGTGCGTTGGACGCCGCCGCGCGCGCGTGCGACGCGGTTGGGCGCCTGTTCGAGACGGGCGAGCCGCACCCGGGCGTGTTCAACCTGCTGTGCCGCTATCTGTCGCTGCTCGACGAGCGGTCCTCGAGTGCTGGTCGATCTGCTGGCCCACCGCCGGCTTTGCCGGCGGTGCCGGCCCGATCGGTGGCCGCGCAGCCGCACTGGCGTTTCGCCTAAAGCTGCTGCTCGCTGCGGGTCTCGCGCCCCAGCTCGGTGCATGCGCCTGTTGCGGGGAGCGCGAGCATCTGGTCGGGTTCTCCGGGGCGGCTGGGGGAGTGGTGTGCGGAGCGTGTGAGGCCGCGTCGTTTCCGCTGGGCGAGGAGGCGTACCGCTTCATGACAGAGGCTCTCGGCCGGCCTCTGACGGAGGTCCTGAAGGCGGCGGAGGAGGCGCTGGGACAGGTCGAGCGGGCCATCTCTGCGACGCTTGAGCACCATGCGCACCTGCGGCTGATGCCGGCCATGGGGCGCTCTGGTTGACCGGACGGTATCGTGCGATGCCGTGGACGAGGGTCTGCCAATTGCCTATGAGGTGCTCGACAAGGGCGTCCCTGTGTTGGCGTCTGACGGGGAGCAGGTAGGCACGGTCCACCACGTGGTGGCGGCGCCCGAGAAGGACATCTTCCACGGGCTTGTGATCGTCATGCCCCACCACGGCCGGCGGTTTGTCGAAGCTGCCGATGTCGCGAGTCTGCACGAGCACGGAGTGGACCTGCGCATCGACTCGGCCGCGACCCAGAGCCTGCCCGAGCCGGGGGGCGGAGCGCCGGTGTACGACGAGGATCCGGGCGCGATGAAGGGGTGGCAGCACTGGACGCATCTCTTGGGTATGCGCGGCGATTGGCATCGCGAGCCCTGAAGCAAGCTCGGCCGACCGCGGCCGGTGGCACAATCGAACGATGATGAGCATCGCCAGCGGGCAGGACACGGTCGCGGCCGGCTTTGCCGCGCGCACGCGGGAGCTTGAGGAGGAAACCCTTTCCCCGCTGGCTGCGCGCTCCTACCCGGCGGACAGAGCACGCGAGGAGGAGGACTGTGCGCTGCGTACCCCCTTCCAGCGCGACCGTGACCGGATCGTGCACTGCAAGGCGTTCCGCCGGCTGACGCACAAGACGCAGGTGTTCGTCGCCCCTCGCGGTGACCACTACCGCACACGGCTCACGCACACGCTCGAGGTCACGACGATCTCGCGCACGGTTGCCCGCGCGCTGTGTCTGAACGAGGACCTAGTCGAGGCGATCGGCCTGGGTCACGACCTCGGGCACCCGCCGTTCGGTCACATCGGCGAGGAGGTTCTCGACAGCTGTCTGAAAGAGCGCTTCGGGCAGGACTTCCACCACTACGAGCATTCCTTGCGCGTGGTCGAGAGCCTGGAACCGGCACGGACGGGCGCCAGCTCGTTGGTGGGGGCGGGGCTCAATCTGACACGGCAGGTACGCGATGGGATCGCGCGCCACTCCAGCCGTGCGCCGCTGCCGGACACGCTTGAGGGGCGCATCGTGCGGGTGATCGACCGGGTGGCATACATCAACCACGACATCGACGACGCCGTGCGCGCGGGTCTGCTGCGCGAGGACGAGCTACCGGGCGAGCCGATCGCGGTGCTGGGCACGAGCGGATCGGAGCGGATCGACGCGCTCGTGCACGACATGGTCGAGCACTCCGAGTGCGCGGGCGACATCGTCCAGGGGCCGCAGGCGGGGTCGGCGATGAAGGCGCTGCGGGAGTTCATGTTCGAGCACGTTTATCTCGGTCCCGCGGTGCGTGCCGAGCACGCGAAGATCGCGGGCGTCGTCAAGCGGCTGTTCGAGCACTACGTCGAGCACCCCGAGCTCCTGCCGGGCGGCGGAGGCGAGCCCGTCTTGGGCGAGCAGACCGGACAGGACGCGGAGCTGGCGCGGCGCGTAACCGACTACCTCGCGGGCATGACCGATCGGTACTGCATCAGGGCGTATACGGAGCTCGAGGTGCCGCAAGCCTTCGCCCGCTAGCGTAGCCGGCGATGGCCCTATACACCGACGAGTCCAAGGATCGTGTGCGCGACGCGGTCGATTTCGTCGAGCTGGTCTCCGCGCGCACGGAGCTGCGACGCGCCGGTCCTGCGCGGTACGAGGGGCTGTGCCCGTTCCACGACGAGCGCACCCCGTCGTTCGGGATCGACCCGACGCAGAAGGTCTACCACTGCTTTGGCTGTCAGGCCTCCGGCGATGTGTTCACGTTCGTGCAGGAGACCGAAGGAGTGGACTTCAAAGGCGCCCTGGAGCTACTTGCCGAACGCTATGGGGTCGAGCTGCAGCGCGAGGAGGAGGATCCGCGCGAGGTCGAGCGCCGCAAGCGGCGGGAACGACTGCTGGAGCTGCTCGCGCGTACCACCGCTTACTACGAGCGCTACCTGTGGGAGTCCAGTGAGGCCGAGCGCGCGCGCGCCTATCTGCTGGGCAGGGGCCTCGGAGAGGAGATTTTGAGGGAGTTCCGCGTGGGATACGCCCCGAGCGCGTGGGACCGGGTGCTGAGCGCCTCGCGCACGGGCGGGTTCTCCGAGCAGGAGCTGTACGCGACGGGACTGGCACAGCGCTCCAAGGAGAAGGGGCGCCCGTACGATCGCTTTCGCTCGCGGATCATGTTCCCGCTGGCCGATGTCCGCGGACGGGTGCTCGGCTTCGGCGCGCGCGCGATGCGCGAGGAGCAGCGACCGAAGTACCTGAACACCTCGGACAACGACGTCTACCACAAGGGACTTCACCTCTACGGTGCCGACCTGGCACGGGCCCACGCTACGCGTGCCGGGCAGGTGATCCTGTGCGAGGGCTATACCGACGTGATCGCGCTGCACCAAGCGGGGATGCGCAACGCGGTGGGCTTGATGGGCACGGCTCTGACGAGTGAGCAAGTCGGCGAGCTGGCACGGATGGCCTCGACGGTGCTGCTGGCGCTGGACGCCGACAGCGCTGGGCAGGAGGCAATGCTGCGCGCGTCGAGCCTGGCGGCCAAGCGCAAGCTGGAGCTGCGCGTGGTGGAACTGCCGGCCGGCAAGGACCCGGCCGAGCTCGTGCAGCAGGATGGGGTGGAGGCAATGACCGCCGCGGTGAAGGAGTCGGTGCCGTTCGTGCGTTTCCGCGTCGAGCGCGTGCTGGCGGGCGGCGACCACGGCAACCCGGAGGGCCGCGACCGCATGATTGAGGAGCTGCGCCCGGTGTTCGCGACGCTTCCGCCAAGTGCAATGCGGATGGAGCTGACGAGGATCGTCTCCGGCCGGCTGTCGCTGCCCGAAAGCCTTGCCGAGACGCTGCTGGCGTCCAGTGAAGGGCGGGGCAGGCAAGTAGAGAACGACGCCCCGTCTGGCGCGCGGGCCGGTGGTCTATCGCGGCGAGAGGAGACCGAGCGGGCGTTCTTAGTGCTGTGCATCGCCTCTCCAGAGGAGGGGGCGAAGGCGCTGGAGGGCCTGGAGGTGGACGAGCACTTTGCCAGCGAGCTGCTGCGCCGCGCGGCCAGGCGCCTGCGCGAGGGGGACCTGCGCGAGCCCTTGGCGGATTCCCCCGGCCAGCACGGAGAGCTGGACGACGATCCGGAGCTGAAGGGGCTGCTCGCCGAGCTGGTCGTAGAAGCTGGTCGTGAGTCGGCCCATCCGGCCATGCTCGATGTGCAACGCCTGCAGCTGGAGCTGGCGAGGGTCGACCGTCAGATTCAGCGCGCGCGCGGCCAGGAGAGCGGCGACGTGAGCGAGCTGGCGCAGCATCGCGCGGAGGTAAAGCGCCAGTTCGATCGGGCGTACGAGCTGGTGCTCGAGGAGACGGGGGATCGAGAGGGCTGATGCCAACATGCTCGCTGGTGGTCAAAGAGACACAAAATTGGCACGAAGTTGGCGCAGAAAAGACCGTGTTTTCAGATTCTGGTTGAAGAGGCCGGTGGACGTTGCAAGCTCTGCGGCTATGATCGCTGCCTCGCGGCACTGGAGTTTCACCACCTCGACCCAAGTGCCAAGGAGTTCGGCTTGTCGCAGCGCGGGGCGCACAGCATTGAGAAGCTTCGCGCCGAGATTCGCAAGTGCGTGCTGCTGTGCTCAAACTGCCATGCCGAGGTGGAGGCGGGGTTTGTCGAGCTTTCGGGCGGTTTTGCCCAAGAGTGATGACAACGACCTCGCCGTGTCGTAGAATGACCTGGCTGCAGCGGCTTTTCCGAGGTAGCACGGTCCGGGGTGGCGCAACGGCAGCGCAAGATCCTGTTAAGATCGAGGTTGTGGGTTCGAATCCCACCCCCGGAGCTCTTTTTTAGGCAGCCAGCTCCTCCACCAGCTCCTCCACCAGCACCGCCGCCGCTGTCCCCGAATCGTGCGTCTTAGCCCAACCGGCAAGCTCGCGGGCGCGCGCTCGGATCGATGGCTCGTCCAATGCTCGTTCCACCGCAAGGCGAATCGGCCTGGGGGAGATGAACCGCTGCGGAACGCGCACTCCCGCGCCGGCCCAATCCAGACGGGCGGCGTTCTCGTTCATGTCGCCGATCGCGGGGCAGGCGACCACGGCGCAGCCTGAAGAGAGAGCGCGCACGAGCGTGCCGTGGCCAGCGTGGCAGACGACGACGTCGCAGAGGGGCATCGTGCGCGAGTAGGAGACCCACTCCACGACGCGAGCGTTGGCAGGCACAGGGAGGGAGCGGGGGGGAAGACGGCGGTTCCAGGTGGCGAGCACGCGCACGGGCGCGTTAGCTAACCCGCGCAGTGCAGCTGCGAGCATCCGGTGCTCCGGATCCTGTGCGGTGGAGGGAGCCACGAGCACGAGCGGCGCATCGCCCGGCGGAAGTTCCACATCCGAGGCCGGTGGCTCCCACATGAGCGGGCCGACGATGTGGACATTGTCAGGCCACGCACGCGGGTACTCGAGCTGGGGGAACGTGGCCACGAGCGCGAGCTCGCGGCTTGTACCGCCGTGGACGTGCGTGACCGGCTGCAGGCCCACCTGTTCGCGGGTCCGGTTGAGCTGCGTGCGGCCCAGCTGCAGGCCGTTGTCGAGGAGCCGGTGCGCTGGGCGCCAGAAAGCATGCCCAAGCGCCGTGCGCGGAAGGCGGGCGCCGAGCGAGTAGATCGGCATGCCAGGCTCTCCCTGGGGGTAGACGTGGGGAATGAGCGTTGCGCAGGGGATGTCCTGCAGCTCTGCGGCGAGGGCGGGGGCGAGCGTGAGGATGTCCGCGACGACCACATCGGGGGCGAGCGACTCGAGGAGCGGGAGAGTGTCGCGCGTGGCGTACACAACGGCCTCGTAGAAATCCAGCGGCTCGGGGCCGTTGGGGAACACGGCGTACTCCGGAGCCGCCGCGAACGTCAGACCCTCTGCCTCGACCGGGTCGCGCCAGCGCTCCCACGTCTGCAGCGTGACGTCGTGCCCGCGCGCGGCGAGCGCTCGCCCCAGGGCGATCATCGGAAACGCGTGGCCGGGGTCGCCGAAGGCGCCCAGCAGGATCCGGCGCGGGGCCATCGCGGGCTGGGTCAGGCGGCGGCGAGCTCGGCCACGAGTCGCAGCTGGTCGAGGCGCTCTGGGGCGGTGAAGGCGATCGGAGTAACGCCGAGCGTGCCGACGCCCGCGTCGCGGTAGACGGCCAGGCGCTCGCGCACCACATCGGGAGGGCCGCAGAGCGAGACGGTGTCGATCAGGGCGTCAGGGATTGCGGCCATCGCCTCGTCGCGCTTGCCTTCGAGGTAGAGATCCTGGATCTTCTGGGCCTCGGTCTCGTAGCCGTAACGCTGCACGAGCTGGTTGTAGAAGTTCTGCTTGCGCGAGCCCATGCCACCGACGTAGAGGGCGATGAACGGGCGCATCGCGTTGCGCGCGGCCTCCAGGTCGTCGGTGATGAAGACGTTGACGGTGGGGGCGATGTCGAAGTGCTCGAGCGATTTGCCGGAGCGCTCGGCGCCTTCCGCCAGCAGCGGGCGCAGCTCGGAGACGTGCTCGGGGGAGAACAGCGTCGGGATCCAGCCGTCGGCGATCTCGCCGGCGAGCGCGGTGTTCTTGGGGCCGATCGCGGCGAGATAGATCGGGATGCGCTCCTGCACGGGTGAGATCGTCAGCTTGAGCGCCTTGCCGGGCCCGTCGGGAAGTGGCAGATCGAGCGTCTCGCCGTGGAACTCGACGCGCTCGCGGGCGAGGGCCATGTGCACGACGGCGACGTACTCGCGCGTGCGTTGCAGCTGCTTGGCGAAGCGCTGTCCGTGCCAGCCCTCGGCGACCTGCGGCCCGGAGGAGCCGATGCCGAGGATCATGCGCCCGTTTGACAATTGGTCGATCGTGGCGGCGGTCATCGCGGTCATCGCCGCGGACCGGCCGGGCATCTGAAAGATCCCGGAGCCGAGGCGGATCGTCGAGGTCTGACCGGCCAGCCAGCCGAGGACGGTGGCCGTGTCCGATCCGTAGGCCTCGGCGGCCCAGACGGAGTCATAGCCCAGCCGCTCGGCCTCTCCGACGATGTTCAGCTGGTCCTCGGAGCTGAGCCCGAGACCCCAGTAGCCGATATGCACGCCGAGCTTCATCGCCGTCACCCTACAGCGAGTCGCCGGGACGGACGAACATCATCTCGGGGACCACACAGGCGGGGGAGACCTTCAGCAGAAAGCGCACGGCCTCGGCGATGTCCTCGGGCCGGATCATCTCCTCTGCGGGGACGTGCTCCTTGGCCCAGTCGGTCATCGCCGTGTCCACCAACGCAGGACACAGCGCCGTCGACTTGATGCCCTGGGAGCCCAGCTCCTTGTTCATGGAATCGGTCCAGCCGACCACGCCATACTTGCTGGCCGAGTACACGGCGTTCCCGCCGATACCCCGCTTGCCCCCGATCGAGGCTGTATTGACGACGAGCGCGCTTGAGTGCTCGGCGCCGGCGGCCTTGAGCATCTCGAGGCATTCGCGGTAGAACAGGACGATCGAGCGCAGGTTGACATCGAGTTGCATGTCGAGGTACTTCGTCTGGATCTCGCCGGCCGACGCGCCGATGCCGACGCCGGCGTTGTTGACGAGGACGTCGAGCCGACCGTAGCGCTCACGATGGCCGACGACGACGCTGCTGGATGTCGGCCTCCTCAGAGACGTTCGCGGCGATCGCCTGCACGTCATACCCCTCCCGGGTGAGCTCGTCGGCCGCTCCGTCCAGCTTCTCCGGCCGGCGGGCGGCGAGCGTCATCGCATACCCCTCCTGCCCTAGCACGCGCGCGATCGCCAGTCCGATCCCACTCGAAGCCCCGGTCACGATCGCCGCACGGTCTGCCATCTGCTCGCTCCTGTTCGTTAGTCGTCTCGCCGCCAAACCCGGCCACGCCCGTCCCGGACCCGGGACGGCGGCAGTGAGCATTCCATATCTCGCTGCTAGCGTCTGCTGGCCGATCTCTGATCGGTCGCGGCCGGCCCCAAGAGTCCGGGCGCGAGGAGGGCCTGTAGCTCAGCTGGTTAGAGCAGCGGACTCATAATCCGTCGGTCCCTGGTTCGAGTCCAGGCGGGCCCACTCGAGAACAGCCTGCTCAGGGCGGTTTTGCGGCTCGGGCTGGGGCGGCGTATGCGTAGACGCTCGCCAGCGCGGTATAGGGGGTGCTGTCCGCGGGGCGACCGTGTCGGCCAGATCCTCGTGATCCTCGCTGTCTTACCACTCGAGCTTACGGACGGATTTAGGAGTAATGCTGCGGTGCCTCTGCGCCGATATTGTTCCAATGGTCAGTCTGAATTTGAGGCGCTCGTTCCTGCCGCTCGCGTCCGATCTCCCGGCCCTCACGCGGGCCGTGCTGAGAACGACGTGGCTGTTCGTGCTCGTCGGGCTCATGGTGCTGGCGGCCCACGACGGAGGCGCGCTCGGGGGTCCGAGACTCAACAGCCTCGTCAACGACTGGCTCACCAACGCCCTGCTGATGGCTCTTGCCGGTCTGACTTTCGCCCGCGCGATGATGCTGCGCGCCGAGCGGGGGGTATGGATTGCGATGGCGCTCGCGCTCGCGTTTTGGACGGCGGGCGAACTGTATTACACGCTGGCGATCGAGTACGCAAAGAACCCACCGTCACCGTCGCTGAGCGACGCGGGGTATTTGCTGTTCTACATGGCTGCTTATGCCTCGCTGGTGCTGCTGGTGCGTGCGCACGTGCGGCGCTTTCACGCGAGCCTCTGGCTGGACGGAGCGATCGGTGGGCTCGCGGCCGCGGCGCTCGGCGCGACGCTCGTGCTCGAGCCGGTGATTCGCAGCACACATGGAAGCTTCGCCGTCGTGGCGACCAACCTCGCCTATCCGCTCGGCGACCTGTTGATGGTGGCCTTTGTGGTCGGGACGTTCGCGCTCACCGGTTGGCGTCCGGGGCGCACGTGGGTGCTGATCGGCGTGGGCTTCCTCACGCTCGCGATCGCCGACAGCGTCTATCTCATCCGCGTGGCGGACAACACCTACCAGGTAGGCACGCTGCTGGATGTTCTCTGGCCGGCCGGAATGACGCTGCTTGCATACTCAGCGTGGCAGAGGCCGCGCGAGCAGACCGAGCTGCGCTTGGAGGGTTGGGCGGTGATTGCCGCGCCGGCTGGATTTACCCTGACGGCGCTGTTTCTGTTGATTCGTTCCAACTACGTCCATCTCGGTGTGATCGCCGAGGTGCTGGCCACGGGAGCGTTGCTGCTGGCGCTGGTGCGAGTGGCGCTCACCTTCAGGGAGGTGCAGCAACTCGCTGACAGCCGCCGTCAGGCGCGCACCGACGACCTCACCGGCCTGCCCAACCGCCGCCATCTTTTCCTCCAGATGCAGGAGGTGATCGAGGGGGCCCGCGCGCATGGCGGGAGCTTCGCGCTGCTGCTGATCGACCTCGACCGCTTCAAGGAGATCAACGACACGCTCGGGCACTATGCCGGAGACCTGCTCCTGCAGCAGTTCGGGCCGCGTCTGCAGAGCGTCCTGCGGGGCGGGGAAACGCTTGCGCGTCTCGGCGGCGACGAGTTTGCTCTGATCCTGCGCGACGCCGACGCAAGCGAGGCACTCGCGAAGCGCATCGACGGCGCGTTGCACCAGCCGTTCCAACTCGAAGGAACGAGCATCGCTGTCCGCGCGAGCATCGGCATCGCCGTCTTCCCTGGCGACGCGGATGACGCCGACGGTCTGCTGCAACGCGCCGATGTCGCCATGTATCAGGCTAAGGAGGCTCGCACGCTCTACGAGTTCTACGTCGCCGAGCGTGACATTCACACCCCTGAGCGACTGGCCCTGATCGCGGAGCTTCCGAGCGCGATCGAGCAGGGCCAGCTCGTGCTCGAGTACCAGCCCCAGGTCGAGCTGCTCACGGGCAAAGTCCATGGCGTCGAGGCGCTCGTGCGCTGGCAGCACCCAAAGCGCGGGCGGATCGCCCCGGAAGACTTCATCCCGCTCGCCGAGCAGACGGGCTTCATGCGCGAGCTGACCACCGCGGTGCTCGATCAGGCGCTGGAACAGCAGTCCGCGTGGCTCGCCGACGGCCGTGAGCTGACGATGGCCGTCAACGTCTCAGCGACCAATCTGCTCGACGCCACGTTCGTCGTGGACCTGCGCCGGATCCTGGAGCGCTGGCGTACGCCGCCACACCTGTTTCAGCTCGAGATCACCGAGAGCGTGCTGATGGCAGACGCACAGCACACGATGGCCGTGCTGGGCGCGATCACCGCCCTGGGCGTGGGAGTTTCGCTTGACGACTTCGGCACCGGCTACTCGCCACTGGCGTATCTGAGGCAGTTCTCGGTGGACGAGATCAAGATCGACCGCTCGTTTGTGGCGACCATGGTCGACGACCCCACCGCGGCCACGATCGTCAGTGCCACGATCGCGCTTGCCGATCGCCTGGGCATGCGCGTCGTCGCCGAGGGTGTCGAGACCATCGCGGAGCTCGACCTGCTGCGCTCGTTCGGCTGCCAGCTCATACAGGGCTACTACTTCAGCAGGCCGCTGCCGCCCGGTGAGCTTGAGCAGTGGATGGACACCCCGATGGAGCGCTCCGGGACATCCGCACGAGAGGCGACCGTATCGGACCATCAGCTCGGATCGGTGCCCAAGCTCCGATTCGCCTAAAAGGAGCGGCCGGACCACCCGGCACGTGGTCGTTAGCGAATCAGCCGGGCTCTGGACGACTGTGCTGCTTGGCGTGCCGCGGCCTCCAGTTGCGCTGGCTGGTCTCAGCGCACGCGTATCGTCGATGTCTTCGTGACCACGACCGACCCCTGGACCGGGCCGTTCACGGTCGCCTCGAGCAGGCTCAGCTTGAGCGTGTAGCGCCCGGCCGGGAGCGTCTTGGGCAGCGTCAGGTGCGCCTCGCGGGCTTTCAGCGCCGAGCCGTTGAGCTGGATCGGTTTTGCCTGCTCGAGCTTGTGCCCGCGCTGAGGTGGGAATGCTTCTGTGGGGGTGGCGAGGTGGATCTGCTCGAGCCCTCATATGGCTGCTGGCTTCGGTAGTTCTGCTATGATCGAATTGTGGTAGGGGATCGGCATAGTCGAGCAGAGGAGCAATCGGTCGCGAGGTTTGCTGACATCCTCGCCGCGATGGGCACGGAGTCGCGGCTGCGGATCGTGCGACTGCTGCTCAGCGCCCATCCCGAGGGCATGGTGGTCGGCGAGATCCAGCAGGAGCTGGGGATCTCACCGTCGACGCTGTCGCACCACCTGGACAAGCTCAAGAACGAGCGGGTCGTGACCGTCGAGCGCCAGGGCACGTTCCTGCGCTGCCGCGCCAACGCCCCGGTGCTGGGCGAGCTGCTCGCCTTCTTCTACTCCGAGTGCTGCACGCGCAACGCGGTCATCGACGCTCGGGAGCTCATCTCGCAGTCCCGGTGATCCATCGACATCTGTCGCAGAAACATCGACAAAGGAGAGAAAGCCATGACGGACTACGACGTGAAGGAGATCGTGAAGGACCGCTACGGGCAGGAGGCCCGCCGCGTCCTGGCGGCGCCGGAGCGCTGCTGCGGGGCGCCCACCGATGTCGTCTCCGGCGACCTCTACGACGACACCGAGGCGAGCACCGTCCCGATGGCGGCCTTGCAGGCCTCCCTGGGGTGTGGCAACCCCACCGCGCTGGCCGAGCTTGAGCCGGGAGAGGTCGTGCTCGACCTCGGCTCCGGCGGCGGCATCGACGTGCTGCTGTCCGCGCGCCGGGTGGGGCCGACGGGCAAGGCGTTCGGTCTGGACATGACCGACGAGATGCTCGCGCTGGCCGAGCAGAACAAGCAGCGCTCGGGCCTTGAGAACGTCGAGTTCCTGCGCGGCGAGATCGAGAGCATCCCACTCCCCGGCGCGTCCGTCGACGTTGTGATCTCCAACTGCGTGATCAACCTCTCCGCGGATAAGGACCGCGTCCTGAGCGAGGCGTTCCGGGTTCTGCGGCCCGGTGGTAGGTTCGCTGTCTCGGACATCGTCGTGCGCGGATCGATCCCCGCCGAGCTGCGTGACGTCGCGGCGCTGTGGGCCGGATGCGCGTCAGGAGCGATGCAGGAGAGCGAATACCGCGCCAAGCTCGCCGCCGCCGGGTTCACCGACGTCGACGTGCAGCCCACCCGCGTCTTCACCGGCGACGAGGCACACGAGTTCCTCCTCAGCGAGGGCCTTGAGGATCTCGCCGACCGGATCGCACCGCTGGTTGCCGGCAAGGTCATGAGTGCCTTCGTGCGCGCGAACAAGCCGGCGCAGGGCGCTTGCGTCCCCGCGCGCGCGTCACGAACGTCTGGACGCTGCTGAGCGATGCGAAGTGCTGCCGTGCGCCGTATCAGTTCTGTTGCGACGACCGCAGGGCAGCACCCCGGACGCTCACCAAGATCAAGCCGGCTGCGTGAGCGGTGCGGCCACCTGCCCGACAATCGCGCCTTGCGGGCACAAGCCGATAGAGTTCGCGGCATCAAAGCTCGGAGGGGGTCCGCTCCACAATGGCTGTCCTGATCGTCGTCATCGTCATCGTCGTGCTTCTCGCCCTCGGCCTGTGGGCCGGGTACAACGGGCTTGTCAAGAAGCGCAACCGGACCCAGGAGGCGTGGTCTGAGATCGATGTCGAGCTCAAGCGCCGCCACGACCTGATCCCCAACCTGGTGTCGACGGTGCAGGGCTACGCCGCCCACGAGAAGGGGACCTTCGAGGCAGTGACCCAGGCCCGGGCCAACGCGGTCACTGCCGGCGCGACGGGCGATCCGGGTCAAATCGCCCCTGCTGAGAACGCTCTGTCCGGGGCGCTGCGGTCGCTGTTCGCGGTCGCCGAGAACTACCCGCAGCTGCGGGCGGTCGAGAGTTTCATCCAGCTGCAAGAAACGCTGACTGGCACAGAGGACAAGGTCGAGTACGCGCGGCGCTACTACAACACCAGCGCCCGCGACTACAACATCGCGCTGCAGTCATTCCCGCGCAATCTGATTGCGGGGCCGTTCGGCTTCAAGGCGGTGGCGTTCTTCGGTGCCGACGAAGGGGACCGCGCCGTACCGCAGGTGAGCTTCTCTAGTTCTGACCCGGGCGCGGCCAGCCCGGCACCCGTGCCTGCCGCTGGCCCCGAGGGCCCGCCAGCCGCCGGCACCCAGGGCCCTCCGCCAGCCGGCTGAGACCCCACCGAGTGGACTGGCGGGCCGCTCAGACAGACTGGCCTGAGGCGATCTTTTCGAGCTCAGCGATCCGCTCCTCGATGGGAGGGTGACTGTCGTAGAGGCGGTGGTACCAGGCCTCGTGGTGCTGCAACGGGTCATCGATGCACATCGCCGCGGTGGCATGGTTCATGTTCTTGAACGGCTTGTCGTTCTGCTGAAGCTTCTTGAGGGCGCTCAGCAACCCCGCCGGGTTGCGGGTCAGCTCCACACCGCTCACATCGGCCAACGACTCGCGGCGACGTGAGAGCGCCAGACGCATGAGCGGACCGAAGATGAAGCCGACCACCGCGAGCAGCGCCCCGGCAGCGAAGATCACGAGCACGAGCTGGCCGGCGCCCCTGCCGCCACCTCGCCCGGAAAAGAATGCGCTCCGCCACAGGATGCTGGCCAGCACGGCGGCCATGCCGATCATGGTCCCCACCACAAGCAGCAGGCGAATGTCGTGGTTCTTGATGTGGCTCATCTCGTGGCCTGCCACGCCCTCGAGCTCCTCGCGGTTCATGAGGGCGAGCAGCCCCGTGGTGAAGGTGATGGCTGCCTTCTCTGGACTGACGCCGGTGGCAAAGGCGTTGGGCGAGGGGTCTTCGATCACATAGACGGCGGGCTTGGGGATCCCCTCGCCGATCGCCAAGGCCTCCACCAAGTTATGCAGCTGCCGGTACTTGGCTGGGTCGGCCGGCACTGCCCCCGAGACCCGAAGCACCAGCCCGGCGCCCGCGTTCAGGGAGTAGACGATCCCGCCAACTGCCAGCACAGCACCTACCGCGACGCCGACGATGACCGGGGTCCAGCCGTAGTTTGTCGGTTGGGCTTCCGCATAGCCGTAGCCGTTGTTGACCGCGGGGTGATAGACGGCCTTGAAGAGCAAGCCCAAGGCAGCTCCGATGGCCAGCCAGATCACGAAGAACAGGACGATGAAGATGACGCTGCGTCGCTTGTTGGCGGCGATCTCGCTGTACACGTGCCGAATCCTACGGCACCAATTCAGCTCTGGCTTGGATTCGTGCGCTGTGGTGTGGCCAGCGTCCTGGTCAGCCACAGCAGCGTCGCGAGCGCAACCCACGTGAGCGAGCGGAGGGCCGGCGCTGCAGCTCCAACGGGACCGTCTCAAACACGCGTGCGGCCATGCGGCCAGCCGCAGTGGCGCGCATCGCGCGTCGCGAGGCTCGCGACGCGGATGGTCTCATCTACGACACGCGAGGAGCGCCGGTGCGAGAAACGAGGCCGAACGGCAGTGGCGGAGAATGCCGTCGATCGTCGTCAACGCCATCACAGCCGCGTGAGCGACCTGTTCTACAGTCAGCATAGTTCTGCTCGAGAACGTTTGTCGTCCACGCCGGTTCGAGCAAGGCGCACCCGTCCTTAACCGCGGTCGTGTCGGCTGCGTTGTCCTGATCGCCGCTGCGCAATAAGCTCGGCGGCATGGAGCACGTCTCCCTGCGCGACCATGGCTGCCATCTCGACGCCGGCCTAACCGCCGATCGGGAGCTCGCCGACAACGAGCGCGTCGAGCTCGAAGGGCTTGGCGCGCTCTTCCCCGCGCGTCGCACGCGCTGCGGGAGGGCGTCATGAACGCCGCGCCACGCCTGCACGTGTTCGCGGCCGAGGGCCACGTCGACATCCTCCACAACAACGCCGGGATCGGTCACGGCGGGAACATCGAGGCGACCACGGTGGAAGACTGGCAGCGCGTCATCGGCGTGAACCTGCTCGGCGTCGCCTACGGCATCCAGGCGTTCGTCCCACGGATGCTTCTGCAGGGCCGCCCGGCGTCGGTCGTGAACACCGCATCACAGGCGGGTCTGATGCCCACGGCCGAGATGGCCCCGTACTGCGCGTCGAAGTTCGGCGTCGTCGGCCTCAGCGAGGCGCTCAACGCCGAGCTCTCCAAGCGCGGCATCCACGTCAGCGCGATCTGCCCCGGCATCATCGACACGCCGATCATCTCGACGGGGATCATGCGCGGCGATCTCGCGGCGGCCAGAGGGCGGGTCGCGAGCTTCTACACCAAGCACGGGACCTCTCCGGAGGAGGTCGCGCAAGCGGTTCTCGAGGCCATCGAGAAGCGCAAGCTCATCGTCCCGGTGCCCCGCCGGCAGGTAACCCCGCTCTACCTCCTGCATCGCATCTCCCCGCGGCTCGTCCAGCCGCTCGCACGCAACATGGTCCGCATCGTCAAGCGCGGCTGAACAATGGAGGGAGACCGAGCATGAACGACCAGGTCGCGATCATCACCGGCGCCGCGAGCGGTGTCGGCCGGCACTTCGCCACCGAACTGCGGCGCCGCCGTCCACGAATGCCACTCGTGCTGGTCGACGTCAACCACGAGGCGCTCGTAGAGGCGTTCCCAGCCGGCGAGAACGTCGTGCTCGAGGCCTTCGACATCCGCTCGGTTGAGGAGTGGCAGCGCGTCATCGATGCCACGATCGAGCGCTTCGGCGCGGTCGACTACCTGTGCAACATCGCGGGTATCGATCGCTCCGCGATGTTCATCGACCAGCCGCTCGGGAACATCGACGCGCTCGTCGATATCAACCTCAAGGGGTCGCTCTACGGGATGCGGATCGTGGCTGAGCACATGGCCGCCCGCGGCTCGGGGCACATCATCAACATGGCCTCGCTCGCCGGGGTCACGCCGACGCCGGGCACGTCGATCTACTCGGCCACGAAGTTTGGCCTGCGGGCCGTCTCGATCGCGGCCGCTGTCGAGCTGCGGTCGCGTGGCGTGTATGTGACCGTCATCTGCCCGGATCTAGTGGACACCGCGCTGTTCGACCAGCACCTCGGCGTCAAGGATCCCGAGGCCGTCGCGCTGATCTTCTCCGGGCCGCGGGCCCTGACTGCAGACGAGGTCAGCGAGGCGATCTTCCGCGCGATGCGCGACCGGCCGCTGGAGATCGACCTGCCGTTCAGCCGCGGCCTGCTCTCGAAGCTCTCGAGTGCCGCCCCCGGGCTGCTGCTGCTGCTCTACGAGCCGCTCAAGCGCAAGGGCATGAAGCAGTTCGAGCGCGCCCGTCGCGAACGGGGGGGCGCGTGAGCGCAGCGCCGTCGACCCCGATCAACCAGGTCTGCATCGTCGCACGGAACGCCCCACGGACGGCACGCTGGTACACCAAGGGCCTGGGGATGCTGCCTGCCGGGCGCAACGTCTTCTTCGGCAAGCTCGCCGAACGGGTCCAGGCGGTGCCGAACCCGCTGCTGCTCGCGGCCTGGGCGCTCGACCGCCAGGGCTTCTTCCAGGTTGAGATCTTCGAGTACCGCACGCCGTCCTCGCGGCCGCGGCGTCAGGACTGGACCCCCGCCGACTGGGGCTACTCGACCGTCGGCGTACACGTGCGGGACTTCGACGGGGCCCTCGAGCGGCTCGCCGCGCTCGACTCGCTGCCCTACACCGAGCCGCTCGGCCTGGCGGGCGAGCGCCGGGTCTGCGTGCCCGACCCGGACGGCAACCTCGTCGAGCTGCTCGAGCGCGACCCGCTGGCCGAGCTCGCGCCTCCACTAGAGCGCCCCGACCTTGACGCCACGGTGCGCTTTGTGACGGTCTCGGTGCCGGATGTCGATGGGTTCTGCGAGCGCGCCGAGCGGGGCCTCGGGCTCGTGCGCGAGGACCTCGACCTCCACGGTCCCGAGCATGGGCTGCTCTGGGGGCTCGACGGGGCGGAGCGCCGCTCGGCGGTGCTCCGCGGCGGCGGCGTCGCGCTCGAGGTCGTGCAGTACGAGCGCCCGCTCGGCCGGCGCTGGCCGGACGGCTACCGGCTGTCGGACTTTGGCTACATGAACGTCGCCATCGGCTTCCGCGACACCGCCGAGTTCGACCGCTGGTTCGCGCGCGCGCAAGACGCCGGCTGGGCACCGCACGGCAGGCCGCTCGAGATTGGGATCTTCCGGGTGATGTACCTCGACGACGCCGACGGCTTCGACGTCGAGATGCTGCGCCCGCGCCGGTGGGCCGACCGGCTGACCGGGTTCGCTCCGAGCATCACCACCCTGCTGCAGCGCCGCATCGCGCGCGCCCTGACCGGGCTGCCGGGCGCGCTGCCCCATGACCCCCAGAAGGACAGGAGGCACCCATGACCGAGATCACCGGAGGCGAGCTGTTCGCTCGCGCACTGCAGGCGGAGGGCATCGAGTTCCTCTTCGGCCTACCATCGCCCGAGGTCGACGCGCTGCTCGTCGAGCTCGAGGCGCACGGCATCCGCCTGTTCCCGGTCCGTCATGAGGCCGCGGCCGTCCACATGGCCGAAGGGTTCTACAAGACCACCGGCAAGGTCGCCGCGGTGCTCGGGAATCCGGGCCCAGGGTCGGCGAACCTCCTGCCGGGCGTGGTCACCGCGCTGCACGAGGGCGTGCCGGTGCTCGTGATCACCTCACAGCACCGGCTGGGCATCGTCTACCCCTCGTCGCCCTCGACGTTCCAGGGCCAGGACCAGCTCGATCTCTTCCGCCCGGCGGTGAAGTGGGGCGGCCCGATCTTCGAGTGGCGCCGCATCCCCGAGGTGCTGCGCCTGGCCTTCCGCGAGATGTGGAACGGGCGCCCCGGGCCCGTGCAAGTCGAGCTGCCCGCACCGATCCTCTATGCCACCGAGGACGACGAGACCGCACCGGTTACCCCGCCGGCCGCCTACCGCGGGACGGGTCCACAGGCCTCCGACGCACAGCTGACAGAAGCGGCTGAGCTACTCGCTTCCGCGGAGCGGCCGGTCGTCATCTCGGGCACCGGCGTCGACCGCGCGGGCGCGAACGATGCGCTGCTCCAGGTCGTCGAGCTGCTCGGCTGCCCGGTCATGCCGACGATGGCGGGCCGCCCGACCGTGCCGTCCGATCACCCGAACTACGTCTTTGGCTTCGGCCCGGCCGGCGATGAGGTGCGCCGTGAGGCCGACGTGCTGCTCGTTGCCGGCTCGCGCGTGGGGAACCTCGACGTGCCCTACGACGAGTACTGGGGCGACCCCGCCGGGCAGCGCCTGATCCAGATCGACGTCGACCCACGACACCTCGGCGTCACCCGCCCGCTGAGTCTCGGCATCCTCGCCGACGCCCGGGGCGCGCTTGAGGGGATAGCCGAGAAGCTGCGCTCGATGGACCTGCCGGTCTACAACCGGGACGACCTCGCGCGCTATCGCGCACTTGATGAAGGGGTTCGGATAGCACAGGCGACGCCGATCCTCGAGTGGCAGGGACCGGGGATCCATCCCGCACACGCGATCGGGACCATCGGCGCGGTCTTCGGCCCCGAGTCCGTCTACACGGTGGATGGCGGCAACACCGCGCTCTGGGCGTACTCCGTCCTGCCCCCGACCCGCCCGCGCTCATACCACTCGATCCTCGAGCTGGGGATGCTCGGCACCGGCATCCCCTCGGCCATCGGCGCCAAGCTCGGCGCACCAGACCGCGAGGTCGTGTGCATCACCGGCGACGGCGCGGCCGGCTTCAACATCATGGAGATGCAGTCCGCGGCCCGAGAGAGGCTGGCGATCACGACGATCGTCTTCGCCGAGGGCTCATGGACCATGGAGGAGCCCAACGAGCTCGCCCTCTACGGCAAGACGTTCGGCACCGCGCAGGGCGAGATCCGCTGGGATCTCGTCGCCCAGGGCCTCGGCTGTCACGGCGAGTACGTCGAGCGCATCGAGGACCTCGAACCTGCGCTGCGCCGTGCCCAGGAGCACGACGGGCCCAGCCTCGTCTGCCTGCGCACCGACCACGACGCGAACCTCGCCGTTCCCGAGGACATGATGGCCCGCTTCTTCGAGGTCTACTCCGGCCCGTTGGCGACCAAGCAGCCGGCCTAGCGCTCTATCCCGGGCCTGTGGGCTCTAGTACGCTCACCCTGGTGCCGGTGGACTTCTCCCTCACCGACGAGCAGCGCGAGATCCAGGCGCTCGCCCACGAGTTCGCTCGGTGCGAGATCAGACCGGTCGCGGCCGGGTACGACGAGCGCGAGGAGATGCTCTGGCCGGTGCTCGAGAAGGCGGCGTGCGTCGGCCTGAGGTCATCGCGGGCACGCTGCACTTCGTCGTGGAAGGTGAGGAGCGTCTGCTGC
Organism: uncultured Solirubrobacterales bacterium; assembly: GCA_963813805.1. Classification (GTDB taxonomy): domain Bacteria; phylum Actinomycetota; class Thermoleophilia; order Solirubrobacterales; family Solirubrobacteraceae; genus Palsa-744. The sequence goes on along the minus strand of CAWEZZ010000005.1, from coordinate 563,291 downwards.
GAGGATGCTAGTCGACGGTCCAGGTGGCTCCGGCGTGCAGCAACGCATTGAGCTCGTCGGCGCCGACGAGCTCGTGCGCCTCCTGCAGCTCCTCTTGGCTGCTCTCACCGTGCACCGGCCGCTCCACGGCGCGAAAGACGCCGATCGGCGTCGGCTCGTCCACGTTCTGTGAGAGGTGCGCGAGCGCGAATGCCCGGCTGGGATCGGCGCAGTGGGCGTCGTGCGCGAGTAGGGCGTCCTCGCCGACGTCCGCGACGTCGACGATCGCCACGCTGCCGTCCGGTCGCCCCACCACGCCGCGCTCGCGGTCGGCTCCGAAGCGAATCGGCTGGCCATGCTCTAGGCGGATTTGATAGGCGTCCTTGGTGTCCTTGTCGGTAAGGACCGCGTAGGCTTCGTCGTTGAAGATCGGGCAGTTCTGGTAGATCTCGACAAACGCGGCGCCCGGGTGCTCGGCCGCGGCACGCAGCACTTCGGTCAGATGGCGACGGTCGCGGTCGACCGTGCGGGCGACGAAGCTCGCACCGGCGCCGAGTGCCAGGGCGAGCGGGTTGAACGGCTGATCTTCCGAGCCGAACGGCGTGGACTTGGTGACCTTCCCGAGCTTACTCGTCGGCGAGGTCTGCCCCTTGGTGAGGCCGTAGACCTGGTTGTTCAGCACCAGGATCTTGATCGGCATGTTGCGGCGCAGCGCATGAATGAGATGGTTGCCCCCGATCGAGAGCATGTCGCCGTCGCCGCCCAAAGCCCAGACAGACAGGTCTGGCCGCGACACGGCCAAGCCCGTGGCGAGCGCTGGCGCGCGTCCGTGGATGCCGTGCACTCCATACGTGTTCATGTAGTAGGCGAAGCGACCCGCGCAGCCGATGCCGGTCAGGAACACGACCCGCTCGGGCGGCAGCCCGAGCTCGGGCAGGAACTCTTGGACCGCGGCGAGCACCGCGTAGTCGCCGCAGCCGGGACACCAGCGGGTTTCTTGACCGCTGGCGAAATCCTGCTTGGTGAACGTGGCCGCTCCGGAGCCGTCCTCGGATTCGTGGCTATGCGTGTTGACAGCCATCACAGTCGCTCCAGGATCTCGTGCTCGAGCTCGAGGGCGAGCATCGGCTCGCCCTCGAGCTTCGTGAAGCTCTCGGCGTCGATCAGGAACTCGGCGCGCACGAGCTGCGACAGCTGACCCGTGTTCGTCTCCGCCACCAGTATGCGACGGTAGGAGCTCAGCACCTCGCCGGTGTTGGCGGGCAGCGGGTTGAGATGAAAGAGGTGGGCGGAGGAGACCTTGCCGCCCCGCTCGCGAACGCGGCGCACGCCCGCTTTGATCGGTCCGTAGCTCGAGCCCCAGCCGAGCACGAGCAGCTCGGCGCCATCCTCGTGGTCGACCTTCAGCGGCGCGATGTCGTGCGCGATGCCCTTGACCTTCTCCGCTCTCAGGCTGGTCATGCGGGCATGATTTTCGGGGTCGTAGCTGATGTTGCCGGTGCCGTCCTCCTTCTCGAGCCCGCCGATTCGGTGGCCGAGCCCGATCGTGCCGGGGATCGCCCATGGGCGGGCGAGGCGCTCGTCGCGCAGGTAGGGGTAAAAGGCGCCGTTGAGATTGGGTTCTTGGGCGAAGCGCGGGTCGATTCGCGGCAGCTCCTCGACGTTGGGGATCAGCCACGGCTCCGAGGAGTTGGCGAGGAACGCGTCGGAGAGAAGGATCACGGGTGTGCGGTAGTCCACCGCGAGCCGGACGGCCTCGAGCGCCGCATCGAAGCAGTGCGCCGGTGTCGCCGCGGCGATCACCGGCAGCGGCGACTCGCCATGGCGGCCGTAGAGCGCCATCAGCAGGTCCGAGGACTCGGGCTTGGTCGGCATGCCGGTCGACGGGCCGGCCCGCTGGACGTCGATGATCACCATCGGCAGCTCGAGCGCCACTGCGAGGCCGATGGTCTCGGCCTTGAGGTCCATGCCGGGGCCGCTCGTCGCGGTCACCCCGAGCTGGCCCCCGAACGCGGCGCCGAGCGCCATGTTTGCGGCGGCGATCTCGTCCTCGGCCTGAATCACGCGCACACCGAAACTTCGCTGGCGCGCGAGCTCGTGCAGCAGCTCCGAGGCGGGAGTTATCGGGTAGCTGGCGAACAGCAGCGGCAGTCTGCTGGTGACGCTTGCCGCGATCAGCCCGAGCGCGGTCGCGGTGGTGCCGTCGACGTTGCGGTAGGTGCCGGGTCGCAACGCGGCGGGCTTGACGCGGTACTGAACGTCGAGCAGCTCGGTGGTCTCCCCGAAGTTGTAGCCCGCATGGAACGCCGCCAGATTGGCCGTCAAGATGGGGCCGTTCTTGGCGAACTTCTGCTCGATCCACTCCTCCGTCACTTGCACGGGACGCGCGTACATCCAGGACAGGACGCCGAGCGCGAACAAGTTCTTCGCGCGTGCCCCGTCGCGACTGGACACGCCCTCGATGCCCTCGGTGGCCCTCATGGTCATGCTGGTCATCGGCAGGCGATGGACATGAAACTCGGCGAGACTGCCGTCCTCGAGCGGGTTGGAGTCGTAGCCCGCCTTGACTAGATTGCGCTTGTTGAACGCGTCGTCGTTGACCAAGATCGTCGAGCCACTCTCGAGCGCGTCAACGTTCGACTTCAGCGCGGCCGGATTCATCGCCACGAGCACGTTCGGCGTGTCGCCCGGGGTGAGGATGTCACGCGAGGCGAAGTGGATCTGGAAGGCGGACACGCCACGCACCGTCCCGGTGGGCGCGCGAACCTCGGCGGGGTAGTCGGGCGCCGTCGAGAGATCGTTCCCGAAGACCGCCGTCGCCTCGGCGAAACGCCCGCCGGCGAGCTGCATCCCGTCGCCCGAGTCGCCCGCAATACGGATGACAACACGGTCCTTATCGATGGTTCTCGACATCACCGTGCATCGTTTCCGCCGCGAGACCGCCAATCGCTCCACTGGTGGCTGCAACAAACCACTCGCCGGCGCCGCGTGCCCTGATGATCAGGCCGACAAAGAATGCAACTAGCGCAGCGGCGGCGGCCGCCCGGTTCCTTGTTGAAGTCGATGTCCAGCACGCTAGCACCGCGTCAACCCCGCCCCTCGACCGAGCGCATTGTTGAGACGGCTGAAATCGTCTGGGCTCAAGCCGCAGGGACTCGCTTGGGACGGGGACGAGCAGCGAGAGCCGAGATCGCACCTTGATCGGTGGCACGTTCCCGACCAGGAGTGGAAGCATGCTGAGGCTTAAGTCATCGGTATTGTGGTCTAGGCGGCCCTCTTCGAGTCGTGTGACATCAAGGTCGACACAGAGTCAAGCGTGTGCTCGACAAAGCCGAGGATCTTCACGACCTCGTCGCAGCTCTCGCAAACCAGCTTGGCCACAAGCCGGTCGGTCCGCGTCTTGCTGCGCGAGAGAATCGCCGTGCAGGTGCCATCGTGGTCGTTCGCGCACACCGCGAGAGCCTCCGTCGGGCTGTGGGTGTCAATTGCCGCCTTGAGCACAGATCCCGAGTAGAGGATCTGGACAGTGCTTGTATCGGCCGCCCGGACCCTCTCCTAAAGAGCCACTGGCCTAACAGTGCTTTGTCGGATCCCACCGATCGGCATGATCCAGCTCGACACGACACTGACTGGGAGAATCCTTTATTACCTTTGTAGAGCCGAATCTGGAGTTCGCCCAGACACGAAAATCGGGGCAAACTGAACCGCTCCGGGATTCTTGGAGGCCTTGATTTGCCTGCTAATCGGCGGGTTGATCCCGCTTACCGCCTAGGCGGCGCTCAATGCCGTTCTCTCCAGCGATCAACATCTCGCTCACCAGCTCTGGGACGAACAGGCCGTGCTCGACCACGCCCGGGGTGGCGCTCAGCCGAGCGGCCAGCTGCGCGGGGTCGCCGATCTCGCCCAGGTAGTCGGCGATCAGGTTACCGTCGGGGCTGTCCGGGACCTCGCGCAGCCGGGCGGGACTCAGCGCATCCAGCGTGCAGCGTGCGCCGAAGTGGAGGATCTCCAGGGGTACCGGCGGCACGAGCTCCTGCACCGCCTTCTCGGCCGAGGCGATCACCACGAAGCGCTTAGCGGCCGCCGCGACGATCTTCTCGCGCGTCTGCGCCGCGCCCCCGCCCTTGATCAACCAGCCCGCCGGGTCGATCTGGTCGGCGCCGTCGATCGCGATATCCAGCTCGCCCACCTCGTCCAGCTCCTCCACCTTCAATCCCAGCTCACGCGCCGCCCGCTCCGTCGCCGGCGAGGTGGCCACACAGCGCAGGCCCCGCAACCTGCGGGCGGCTATCGCTCCGAGCAGGTGGGCGACCGTGGATCCCGTTCCCAGCCCCACGCGCATCCCGTTCTGCACGAGCTCCGCCGCCGCCTGCGCGGCGGCCTGCTTGTGGCGCTCGACGACGCCCTGCTCGTCGCTCAGTGGCGACGGCCTGAGCCGCGCAGTCGCACGAGGGGACGCCATGGTGCGGACGTTACCGTCCCAGCCGCTTCTCTGAGGCTCACGCGCTCCGGCGAGTCCGGCTGGTGCAGCAGGAAGCCCTGTCCCACCGAGCAGTCCAGTTCACGGGCCAGCGCCAGCTGACGGTTGGTCTCGATACCTACGGCCACCGCGGTCAGGCGGGCCTCGTAGGCAAGTGCGACCATCGCCGCGACCATTGCACGCTTGTTCTTATCGCGCTCGAAGCCGTGGATCAGCGTGCGGTCGAGCTTGAGCATGTCCAGCGGAAGGTTCCTCGGCAGGCTTAGGGACGACTGGCCGGCGCCGAAGTTGTCCAGTGCGATCGCGACGCCGAGGCGCTTGACGTCGTTGAGCGCCGCCCGTGCTCGCTCGGGGTCGCGTAGGACGGCCTCCTCGCTCACCTCCAGGCACAGCGCGCGTCCCGGCAGCCGGCAGTAGGAAAGCGCCTCCTGCACCCGCGCGGCGAGATCGATCTCGGTCAGCTCGCGCGCGGACACGTTGACGGAGATCGGGATCGCGATCCCTTCGCGGTGCCAGATGGCTGCCTGTGCGCAGGCAGCGTGGAGTACCCAGTCGCCGATCTGCGCGATCAGCTCGCTCTCCTCGGCCCGTGGCAGGAACGCCGAGGGCAGCAGCTGGCCGAGCTTAGATCGATCGGTGTCGTGGGGATGCCAGCGCACGAGCGCCTCACAGCCCACCGCGCGTCCGCCTGCAAGCGGCAGTATCGGCTGGTAGGCGAGCAGCAGCTCGTGTCGGGGTAGGGCATGGCGCAGACGTTCCTCGATTTCCAGGTGCGCGCTGACCTCCCGGCGCAGGCTCTCGTCGAACAACTCCAAGCCGCGGCCGCCTGCGCCCTTGGCTCGGTACATCGCGACATCTGCCTCGCGCAGCATGTCCTCGGGGTCGGCATCGTGGTCGTGCGTTACCGACACGCCCACGCTGGCGAGCATCGAGACCTCGGCGGAGCCCACCTGGAACGGGTCCTCCAGGGCGTGCAGCACGCGCTCAGCCACGGCGAGCGCTTCGGCGTCTGACTCGAGATCCTCGGCCAGGACCACGAACTCGTCGCCTCCCAAGCGCGCGACGGTGTCACTGTCACGCATCACCTCGGCGAGTCGCTCGGAGATGGAGACCAGCAGGTGGTCGCCGACGGCGTGCCCCAGGTTGTCGTTGATCGCCTTGAAGCGATCGAGGTCGATGAACAGCAGGGCGACCAGGCCTTTGCTGCGATGCAGACGCGTGATCGCCTGGCGCGCACGGTCCATCAACAGCAGCCGGTTCGGCAGCTTCGTCAGCGGGTCGTGCAGCGCCTGGCGCTCCAGCCACATGCGGTCGGTGATGTCCTTCGCGGCCGCGTACCAGGTGTCTCCGTCGCAGCGCGCGCTCCACAGCAGCCAGCGCCACGAGCCGTCCCGGTGGCGGTAGCGGTTTGTGAAGTTCTCCAGGCGCGCCGGATGGTGGCTGCCGGCGAGTATCAGCGCCAGCGTCTGCTCGATGTCGTCAGGGTGCACGAGCTCCTGCATCGGCCGCTGCTGCAGCTCCTCGATCGTCCAGCCCAGCGCCTGCTCCCACGCGGGGTTCAGCAGCGTGAAATGGCCGTCGAGGGAGATCGTCGCCAGCAGATCGCTGGTCATCTCGAACAGCCGTGCGATCCGCGCCTCGCCGTCGAGTGCGGGGTCGGTGCTCATGTTGAGATCGGTGCTTGCTTGGAGGCTGGTGCTCGCCTTGAGCTTGGTACTCGTCTCAGGGTCTGTGCTCGCCTCGAGATGGGCGCTCGCCTCGGGACCGGTGCTCGTCGAATGGGAGCGCATTACCTTGCTCACCCCGTCGGCTTGCCGGTCCCTTTGCTCGGGCAAGATTTCCGTCATTGGACGGATTGACTAGCCCCAGACGGCCGCTGGGCGGCACAGGGCGGCGTCAGGAGTGTGCGGCGCCGAGGGGCGCGGCCGGCTCGGAGCTTTCAGCCTCGGTCGGGGTGGGGGTGCGAGAGGCATCCGTAAGGATGGCCTCGCCGCGCAGGAACCGCCAGACCGCCAGACACATGAGCACCGTCATGATCGCGGCGCTTGACGCGCACCACTCGCAGATCGCGTGGATCGAGAACAGCTCACGGTAGGTCAAGTAAGCGGAGAAGCCGAAGCCGACGACCGTGAACGCAACCGTCGCGAATCGGGTCGTCTCGTTCTCAGGCGCCAGCAGCGAGGCGAGGATGATGACGTAGCCGATCAGGCCGATGAGTGCCACCGGCACGCCGGCCAGCTTGGAGTAGATAGAGGTCTGCACCTTCAGGCAATTGCCGCCGGCGGTGCACACCGGCTGGATGCCGGAGTAGTGGACGTACGTCAGGTAGCTGGCCACGCCCAGGCCGATCACCGTGAGGACGATCAGCGTGATCCTCAGGGCACGTGCGCTCATTGCCGGCCTACGCTTTCAGCAGCTGTTCGATCGCCGAGTTGAACGAGGACGGGTCGGTCAGTGAGCTGTATTCGAGCTTCTTCATCGCGCCGCCCGTCTTGCCGATCAGGAAGGAGGGCGTGCCGGTGAAGCCGTTCTGGCTGGCAGCTTCCGCATCGCCGGTGACCTGCTGGGCGAGCGCCGTGTCGCTGCGATCGCTCGCCCATTTCGTCAGGTTCAGCCCGGGCACCTGCTGGGCCAGGCGCTGGAGGTAGCTTTCGGTGACGTAGCCGGTGTTCTCTTCGCCCTGCTCGTGATAGAAGAGCTCGACGAAATCCCACAGCTTGCTCTGCTTGCCCGCCGCCAGCGCCGCGACCTGCTGGGTTTTGAAGACTTCCGGTTCGCGCGTCGCCGTCTCCAACGAGCGGTATTCGATCTTTAGCTTGCCGGTCTTCACCCACTGTTGGATGATCGAGGGCAGCGCCCCGAGCGTGAAGTCCTTGCAGATCGGGCACTCCAGGTCACCGAAGTACTGAAGCGTCACTGGGGCTTTGGGATCGCCCAGGACGTTTCCGTTCTGCTGGATGCCGCCCACCAGCGAGCTGACTTCGGCGACCGTCTGGTTCGTTTCTTTTTGGCTGGTGGGGATGCCTTTTTTCGAACTGCTGCTGGTGGCGACGAGGATCCCGACGATGACCACCACAACGACTACTACGACGATCCCAAGTTGCATCAACCGTGTACGTCGCACCGCGCTGGCTGCTTCGGCTTCCTCCAGTTCCTTGCGCTGCGCGCGCGCCTGCTCGCGGCGCTGCTTGCGCGTCAGATCCTCCTCGTCGCCCTCCGCCGAGCCGCTCATAGGCCCACTTTCTACAGGTTTTTGCTCAAGCCTGCCTAAGGAACCCTTTCGCGTGCGACGATTCAGGGGACTGGGCGCCGCGCGGGGTCGTGTGGCCACGTCGTTCGCCCGGCTGCCCGCCCCCGTAGCTCAGCTGGATAGAGCGGCGGACTTCTAATCCGTAGGCCGCAGGTTCGAATCCTGCCGGGGGCGTCATGTGATGTGTCGCGACATCTGTCTCCGATGTCCCGATACATCACAGGCTGACTCTCGGCCGCGGATAGGATCCGGGCGGTGCTTGGACCGCACTGGACATCACGTTGGGGGATGCGGGCGCGGCGTGTCGCCTCGTCATCGCTCTCGCTCGCGTTGCTGTGGTGCTTGTGGCTGGTACCTTCTGCCGCGAGCGGGGACGTGCTACTACCGCCCGGTCACGGCGTGTTCACCGGCTTGACAGGCGGCTCCTATCAGGTGTTCCAGGGCGAGGTGGGAAAGCATCCCGCGGTCAATGGGGTGTTTGTTACCTGGGGCAGAACGTTCGAATCGGCGTTCGGAGAGGCCCACTACAACCACGCCCGGCTGATGCTCCATATCTCCACGGCACAGGGGTATGGCGCGCCCGAGCAGATAACTCCTCGCGGGATCGCCCAGGGGGGCGGGGACGGGTACTTGCTGAGTTTGAGCAGACAGATCTCCCAGAGCGCCGAACCCGTCTACATTCGCCTGTTCCCCGAGATGGATCAGGCCAACAACGCCTACTGCGCGTACAACAACGACGGGTCCTCACGCGGCCCCTCGCATTCGACTGCGAACTTCAAGCAGGCGTGGCGGCGCACGGTGCTCGTGCTGCGCGGCGGGCCTGTCACGGAAATCGACTCCAGACTGCACGCGCTCGGTCTGCCGCCGGTGCACGGAGTCGCTCACACCGGCACGCTCCCGCGCTCCCCGGTCGCCTTCCTGTGGGTCCCCCAGAGCGAAGGATCGCCCGCTACCCAGGCAAACAGCCCGAGCGCCTACTACCCCGGCAACGCGTACGTCGACTGGGTCGGCACCGACTTCTACAGCCTCTACCCGAACTTCCGAGGCCTGCAGAACCTGTACTTCGCGTACCCGGGCAAGCCGTTCGTGTTCGGAGAGTGGGCCCTATGGAACGGCGATGACCCCGGCTGGGTCTCGCAGCTCTTCTCGTTCATCTCCTCCCACCGGCGGGTGCGGATGGCGCTCTACAACCAGGGCGAACGCACCAACGGGCCGTTCCGCCTCTCACGCTACCCCAACTCACGCCACGAGATCCGCCGGCTGATCGCAAACCCACGCTTTCTCGCCTACACACCCGAGTGGCAGCGCTAACGCGGTCGGGGGGCGCCGTGGGGATCGGGCTCACGGGATGTGCGCGAACCCTAGTGTGGGCTGTCTCCGGGTGCTCCCCTTAGTGTCCGACCGACCCGTGCGCCGGTGTCACGGTTACAAGCGCTGCGCTGCTGGGCGGGACGGTGAGCGCGATCACGCCACCTTGGGCAGCGATCTGCCGGAGTCTCGTCGGTTCGCGCCAGGAGCCGTCGCGTGCCACGGCTCGGCCTCCCAGTTCGATGCCCGAGCTCGCGCCGGGCGAGGGCGCGGTCAGCGGCAGGATCCTCGCTGACCGGAAGGTGCGCCCCACGCGCAGTCTGACGGCTGCAGCGCTCGCCCCTGGGGGGTCGTCGTCGACGATCACGAAATGAAGGCTCCCGTCGTCAGCGAGCAACGTCATGACAGCGACATTCGGCCGCTCGGGCGAGGCGACGGTCGTGCGCAGCGGGCGGTCGCCGATGAGTGCCTTGGTGAGCAGCAGCGCATACCACTCCGGCTGAGCGCTCAGGGCGCCTCTGGCGAGGCGTGCGGGGGTCGTAGCGCACAGCGGTGAGTAGCCGCGGCAATTGGCCGGATTGCCTTGGAGGTTGATCCCAGCCGCATCTCCGACCATCGTCTGGGTGATGTAGTCGACTGCCCACAGCGCCGAGGCGAACGTGTTGCTGATGCCGACCTTGCCGCCGCAGGACACGGTGTTCGTCTCATCCAGGCGCAAGGGAATCGCGCTTGCCCGTGACACCGACATGTAGCTGGCGAGAGAGTTGCGCTCCAACCGACGAACCCGCCCGCTGAGCAGCCGGGCGATCGTCGGTGCGGGGGTGTCGTGACAGCCGAGCGGGTAGTGGTGCCCGGTCAGCAATGCCGGCTTCTCCTTGATCGCCTCGCTGGGTCCCCATCTTGCGAAGGCATTCGATCCGGACACGTCGGGACCGGCGAACGGTATGCCGGGTGCGACTCTTGCGATGGCTCTTCGATAACTCGCCACCTGCGCGTCATACTGGGAGTAGGTCCAGGGCAATGGCCTGAAGTGGTGTCGCGCGTACGTATTCGGCTCGTTACCCACCTCGATGCCCGCTAGCCAGGGCCCGAGCGCCGCCTTTGCAGCTCTCGCCTCGCGCGCGGCGGCCCGCGGGTCGTAGTGGATGAGGCCGATCGTCAGCAGCACGCGCCAGCCACTCCTGGCCGCGAGCTTGCGGAGCTTGCGCAGTTCGCCGATCTCCAGCACCACGCTCGCCCACGCGGGCCGGGGTGTGACGGGGTCGGTCCAGGCGGCCTGCGTGTCGGCCGACGCGCCGCCGAAGCGAAGCACCCCCGGTCCCAGCGAGCGCAGGAGTGTGGCTAAGTTTCCGCTGTCCGCGTACCGAGCGATCTGGCTGAGGCTCGAGAGCTCGAATGAAAGGCCGAGAAACCGCTGCGGGACAGGTGCGCCGGGATGACGCGCGTCGATCCAGACAGCGACTCGGACCGGCCCATGTTCTGCGCGACGATTGACTCCAAGCAGGAGATGCACGACGAGAAGCGCCACAGCCACGCTCGCTATCGCCACGCTCAGGAGCAGGCCAGACCTGTGCACGGGCACGCCGAAGCTACTACGCACCCTGGCCGTGGGCGCATCGTACGTGACCGTATCGTCGTATCTCATCGACTGCTTCGGCTCAGCGCTGCGGCTTAGCCTCGGCGAAGCGCTCAAGCCCGTCGTCGGGGATTGGCTCCCAATCCACCGCGTAGGCAACGAATGCTCGCCAGCTGGGCCGCACACCGGGGTCGCCGTCGAAGGCCCCCATGCGCACGCTCATCTGCGTGGGGTCCTCTGGGTTGCGACTGAAGAGCTGCCCTCCGCATTCGCGGCAGAACAACTTCTCAAAGCCCCCTTCGGGATGGCGCCAGGCCTTCACCAAGTCCTCGCCTTGAAGTAGCCGCAGGGTGCGGCCGTCGATCCGCGCCTGTACCGAAGCCGCCGTGCCGCTCCGGCGTTGGCAGCGGGTGCAGTGGCAGTACCCGGCCGCCGGCGCCGGCTCGGTCAGCTCGAAGCGGACGCCACCGCACAGGCAACCCCCGGTCATGGAGGGATCGGTCACAGGCGACAGTGTGGCACGCTGCGCTCAACCCGGAATAATCAGCAGCAGACCGTGCGACATGACAGCCTGTGGGGGGTGTATCACGTCGAGCTGCGCCAGTTCCCGCACAACCTGTGCCGCTTCAACCTGGCCGCGGAGGAGCTGCGCGCGATCGTCGATCGGTGGGCGCGCGGGGAGTGGATCGAGTTGGGAGAGCGCAAATGGAACCGGCACCAGGCCAAGTTGACGATCCTCGAAGGTCCCCAACTGCCGATGGAGCAGCTGTCGATGGGCCGCGGCTGGCGCGCCGCCCAGCGCCAGAGCGAGGATGTGACAGCGCGGGTCATCGCAGCCGCCAGCGAGGCGCTCGACGTCCAGCTCGCCTCGCTCCTGGGCGATGACCCTGCGCGGCTGCTCGTGGCCTGGCGCCAGGCTGCCGCGGAGAAACCAGCTCTTTCTCCCAGCGAGACTCTGGCGCTGGCGGAAGAGGTGCTCAGGTCATCCCGGCGAGGCCCTGGCTGACTCCCCGGACGCTAAACTCATCCTCCAATCCCGTGGTGGGCGTAGCTCAGTTGGTAGAGCTCCTGGTTGTGGTCCAGGCGGTCGTGGGTTCGAGCCCCATCGCTCACCCCTACGTGTGGGACACATTGGTGGACTATCAAAAGCTTCTCAACACGCCGCATGTACCCGAGGACGCCGGCGAGCATGCCGAGGCGTTCGCGCGGATGCTTGCCCGAATCCCAGACGGCTGGGGTCGCTGGATTTCCTGCAACCGCGGCTGGTATGAGCTGCTGGTCGAGCTCGACGAGCAGCTGAGTGCGCTGTTCCCCAGCTACATCATCCACCAGGTGAAGGAGAAGTTCGGCGGGCTGCGGGTGTACTGGGAATCAGGAGAGGCCATCCACGACCCCAACGACCCTGAACCGCCGACACCTGGTCGAGAGGGTGACGAGGAGGAATGGGAGGCGTGGAAGGAGAGGCACGCCGCCTGGGATGAGCGGCTTGACGCCTACCTGAAGACGCCGGAAGGAAAGGCACGTGACGCCGACCTGAAGCGCCGTGTCGAGCTTGCCGACAAGCTCGTCAACGCCGCCGAGGCGCGTGCCGCCGTGACCTGTGAGATCTGCGGCAAGCCAGGACAGATGCACCGCACGCGCGGGGCTTGGTACAAGACACTCTGCCAAGAGTGCGCGCAGCGGAAGGATTACATACCCGCCAGCGAGTAGAGCCCTCAGAGCGCGCCCTGAGCGACGGGCCTCATCGCGCTCGTGCAGTGGCAGACTGGAGACATTGACGACTACCAGAAGGAGGGACGATGAAGGCTCAGGTTGTGTCCTGTGTCGTCACTGAGGGCGGGATCGCGGCCGTACACGGGATTTACTATCGCATCAACCGACTGATCGTCCCCGAGGCGGATGACCTGGTGATCACCCCTAGCCACGGTTCTGTATATGCCTCCTCAGGCCGAGGAATACCCGAGGGGGAGATCGTTGGAGAGATAGATGTCGCTCCCGAGCTGGTGCAGAAGGCCAAGGAGCTCCTCGAGGCAAAGGTCGCGCTGCAGGCGCTGCTTGGAGACGAGACGCTTGATGGTCATTTCACCAAGCAGCTCACTGCCTAGCCACCTTCATCGCGCGCTCAGCATCGATGAGGCGATAGTCTCGGGAGTGTGAGCGATGAAAGGGCGATCGCCCGAGCGCGTTGAGCGCGGAGAAGTCCCGGCCGGGCGACATTCGTCGCGTTCGCCGCCGCCGTCGGCACAGCTGCTGGGAACACTTGGTCATCGCTCCGCTTTGGGTCGCGTTCGAGGCGAACCTTGGGACGCTGCTGCGCACGTGCGATGCCGTGGGTGCGTGCATAGCGGTGCCCGACACGCCTCACTACCGAAAGGCGCTCGCGCACGGCGACACCCTGGGTCGGCACCGCCAGCCATGCATCCACTGGGTGGCCACCGGCAAGGATCGCTGGGTCGAGGAGCAGCGCGCTGCCGGCTGGCAGATCGTCGCGGTCGAGCTCGCGGACGGCGCCGTGTCGCTCCCGCGGCTGGAGCCCGCGCGGCAACGAACGGTCGTCCTGCTCGGTCATGAGTGGCATGGGGTCCCCGAGGAGCAGGTGCAGGCGGCCGATACGTGTGTGGAGATCCCGATGGTCGGTCAGGGAGCGAGCCTGAACGTCGCCGTCGCGGGCAGCCTCGTCCTATACCGCCTGGCCGGCATGGCTTGAGCCTAGTGGTCATTCAGCAAGCCAGTGCACTTCGCAGGACAGGACTCAAACCTTGGTGGTTTTAGTCCGAACGTTTAGTGCGCCGAAGAGGACTCGAACCTCCACGGACCAATCAGTCCACAAGGCCCTCAACTTGGTACACACGGAGTAGATGCTTCCGGTCGCGTCCGAATCGTACAGTTTGCGAGGTTTCGTGGACGCATCGGACGCATCTGACGGTACGTTGGTTGCCAAAATGTTGCCACGGATGGGGTTGCGCAACTTGTCCGCCTGACGGCATCCATTCCGTACGTTGCGTCTCTTGCGTCTCTTGCGTTTCGTGCATCGATCGGGTAAAGTGTGCGTTGAGGCTTTGCCATGACTCCTACGGTCGACATCTCATTGCTTGCCTATCCGACGCTGACGGAGGCGGCTCGTGTGCTTGGCGTGAGCGCGTCCACGCTATCGCGGCGGGACGATCTCGTGGTCGAGCGTATGGGCGAGCGCGACAAGCGGGTCCCCGCCGGGGAGGTCATGCGCTTGGCCGTTGTCTATCGCAAGCGCTCTCTCGGTGAGGTAGCCGCTGACCTGATTGGTCGTGCCCGGGAGCGCTCTCCTCAGCACGCGGAGCATGTGCAGGAGGAGGTTGAGCGCTTCTTTGAGCAGAGCGTGCCCTCGGTGCGCTCGGAGAGCGAGTTCCTCGCGGAGGCTGAGCGAGCTTTGCCCGCCGACCTGTACGAGCAGGTGCGGCGGGTCTACCAGGCATCAGAGGGCACCCGGCCGCCCGCACTGGTTAGTGCGGGCCGGTAGCGTCCTGGCGCAAGTGTCGCCCTGAGGGACTGAACCCGCTCACGCGTGGGGCGTCGCGGAAGCCGAGCTGGCGAAGGACGGCGATCACCTTGGGACGGTTCGCCGCATCCATGTCCACGTAGCCTCCACGGTTGGTCCGGTTGCTGATCGCGTGTGCGTACTGCTTGAGCAGCCAGACCAGGGCCAGGCTCCTCGCATATAGATCGGGCGTGGCATTCGCGTCGGCACGCGTCCCGAGCGCTGTAATCAGCAGCGGCCTACTCGAGCTGTCGTGCAAGTGGTAGCTGAGCACGGCCATGACCTCCTGGCCGCCCAAGTCGATTGCGTATATGCGCCTCCCGCGCTCTGCAGCGGCCCGGTTGACGATCTCCCGCACCGAACGGTCGAAGTGCGCACGGGGCAGGAACTGCTCTGCAGTCGTGACGCGGAAGGCAGCTCGAGTACCCCGCCCAGGCTCAGGTCGATTTGCACCACGGTTCGCTCGCCATACGCGGTGTCGGCCGTCTTGATCGTCACCGCACCTTCGATGCCCGGCAGCCGCCGGACGCGTAGCTGGGCGCGCAGGCGGTCGAGTAGAGGATCAGAAGTCATGCCGCCGATCCTATGCTTGGCCTTAGAGGGACAAGCTAGCGTCGCGGCAACGGCAGCCTGCGCGCCTTCAACAGAGGGCCAATGGCGCAGCGCTCTATATGCGCCCGAGTGGACTCGAACCACCACGGAGAAAATTTCTCCACTAGGCCCTCAACCTTGCGCGTCTACCAATTCCGCCATCGGCGCAGAGGGGGCGAGTATAGCCCGGGGCCGCTCGTCCTCGCGGATGGGACCCGGTCCGGCACAGCGCTCGACACCCGGCGCTTGCATCCGTCCGCGCGTGGCGCTACAGTGCGAACACATGTTCGTTCAAGGTCGCAGTCAACCCGAACGGGGAGCCAGGCAACCATGGATCTGACCAAACGCCAGCAGGAGATATTCGACTTCATCCGCAAGCACTCGGCCAAGTACGGCTATCCGCCGACGGTGCGCGACATCGGCAAAGCGGTGGGCCTCGCATCTTCCTCGACGGTACACGCCCATCTCGCCAATCTGGAGAAGATCGGTCTGTTGCGCCGCGATCCGTCCAAGCCGAGGGCGATCGAGCTGCTCGACCGCGCGGTGGGCAGCGCGGTGGAGAGCGTGCGCGGCATCGTCCGCGCAGAAGGGCTCCCACTCCTGGGTTCGGTGGCCGCGGGAGCACCGGTGCTCGCCGAGGAGAACATCGAGGACTACGTCTCCGTTCCTGAGATAGCGGGAGGCAGAGACGGCGAGTATCTCTTGCGGATTCGCGGCGACTCGATGAAGGACGCCGGCATCCTGGAGGGCGACTTCGTGGTGGTGCGCTCTCAGGACACGGCGCAGGATGGCGACGTTGTTGTAGCGCTGGTGGGTGAGGAGGCGACGGTCAAGCGCTTCTTCCGCGAGACCGACCACATCCGGCTGCAGCCGGAGAACGACGCGATTGAGCCGATTCGTAGCAAAGAGGTCAAGGTGCTCGGGCGCGTGGTGGGCTTGCTCAGGAGCGTTTGAGGACCCTCCCGCCCTGTCCCGGCCCCCGGGAGGCGAAGGGCAAGCCGCGCGGCGGTCCTTTACAGGGCTGCTCAGGAGCGCTAAGTTGGGTGGGCAGGTCAGGCAGCCGCGGAGGCGATGAGCCTTCGAGGAAAGTCCGGACATCACAGGGCAGGGTGGTCGAGATATCGACCCGGGGAAACCCGCGGGAAAGTGCCACAGAAACAAACCGCCTACGTCCGCCGTCCCACGTGAACGGCGGGCCGGCAAGGGTGAAATGGTGCGGTAAGAGCGCACCAGCGTCGCGGTGACGCGGCGGCTGGGCAAACCCCACCCGATGCAAGGCAAACAGGACCGTTTGCAGGTAGCCCGCCAAGGTCCAGGTAGCCGCATAGATGGATGGCTGCTCTCCGACAGAATCCGGCTTACGATCTGCTACGGAAAAGCCCCGCTCCGGCGGGGCTTTTCTATGCGTGGTTCCCTACGCAGGCAGCTGCTCGCGCGCGGTCGCCGTGGGCGAGCCGCCGCTCTTCAGCTCGCTCAGCGCGACGAGCATCGCGTCGAGCTCGCAGTCGATCTTCGCTGGCCAAGGCTTCTCGGGGTGCTCGTCGAGCGTCTTTAGGCCGTTGCCGGTGATGATCGCCACGACCGTGTCGTCCGGCGCGAAGCGTCCTTCGGCGGCGAGTTTCTCCAGCACCGCGATCGTCGTGCCGCCAGCCGGCTCTGTCAGCAGGCCCTCGGTTGCGGCGAGCAGGTCGATGCCGGCGAAGATCTCGGGGTCTGAGGCGAAGCCGCCTGTACCGCCGCGTTTGCGCACCGCGTCGATCACCAGGTAGCCATCACCGGGCGCGCCAATCGCCAGCGAGTGTGCGGCTGTCTCCGGCGTGACGGCGTGAATCTCGGCCTCCTCGGCGAGGATCGCTGAGGCGATCGGGTTACAGCCGCTCGGCTGGGCGATGTGGATGCGCGTGGCGTCGGTCTCGGCGAGCCCGAGCTGCTGCAGCTCGCCCAGGCCCTTGTGCAGGCGCGAGGAGAGCGTGCCGCCGGCGGCCGCGGTGACGATGTGATCTGGCGACTCCCAGTCGAGCTGCTCGACGATCTCGTATGCGGCCGTCTTTGCGCCCTCGGCGTAGAAGGGCCGCAGGGTGATGTTCGCGAACTCCATGCCCGTGGCGGCGGCGACTTCGCGGCAGCGGCGGTTGACTTCGTCGTAGTTGCCCTGCACCTGACAGACCTCCGCCCCGAGCGCTCGGCATGCGCGCGCCTTCATGCTCTCCAGACGGTTGGGATAGAACACGTACGCGGCGACCCCTGCCTTCGCCGCGAGCGAGGCCACTGCGGTGCCAACGTTGCCGGTGGACACGCAGCCGATCTCCCCCTTACCGAGCTCCAACAACCGCGCGAGCGACATCGCCACGACGCGGTCCTTGTAGGAGAGGCTCGGGCGCGAGGTCGAGTCGTCCTTGAGGTAGAGGTTTGAGAGACCCAGCTCGGCGCCGAGCCGGTCGGCGTGGATCAGAGGGGTGCAGCCGGCGTAGCGGCCGACGCGCGCCTGCGCGGAAGCGTCGAGGATCGGCAGGAGCTCCTCGAAGCGCCAGATGTTCTGAGGACGCTCGGAGCTGGGGACCTCTTTGAAATGACGGGCAGCCAGCTCGTAGTCGTAGGAGATGTCTAGGCCCTTGCCGCAGTCCGGACACGCGAACACCGTGTCGCTCAGCGGATAGTGGTGCTCGCAGCGGTGGCAGACGAGGCCCGTCGCACACGAGCGCGTCTGCTTCCGGGACCCGTGGCCGGGACTCGATGAGGTGCTGGACGGACTCATGCGGGTACCGGGGAAGATACGCTCGGCCACGGCGTCGGTGTGTCGCCGTCGTTACCGAACGCGATCCACAGCTCCTCGGCGATGTGCGGCGCGAGGGGCCCGAGCAGCTGCATGAGGAGTGAGAGGGCCTCGATCAGCGCGTCGCTGTCGGCCCGGCCGAGATCTCCCTGGCGGGCGATCACGCGTTTCTCGAAATCCTTGATGCGGTCGAACAGCCGCATGACGTTGCGCACGGCGCTGTGCATCTCGAGACCCTCCATATCCTCCGTGATCTTCTCGACGCCCTTCTCACACCACTGTGAGAGTTTCAGCCTTAGATGCTCGCTGGTGTCTGTGACCGACCCTCCGTCTCGGCCGTCGGGACCGGCTGTGGGCTGCTCGTCGGACGCAAGCGCCTCGGCCTGCGCGAGGTGCGCTTGGGAGAAGTCCCATATCTGCGTGAGGAACCTGTGGGCGCGCAGGACCGCCGAGTCGCTCCAGTTGAGCGTCTTCTGCGGACGTGCGGCGTACAGCACCGCAAGCCTCACGGTGTCTGCGCCATAACGCTCGACGAGCGCATCGGGATCGACGACATTGCCGAGATGCTTGCTCATCTTGCGCCCCTCGCTTATGACCATCTCGTGAAAGAGGCAGCCCGCGAACGGCTCTCCATCGCCTAGGAACTCAAGCGGACCGATCTCTCGCAGCGCCTTGGTGACGATCCGCTGGTCGAATACGAAGTTGCCGCTGTCCGAGCCTGCCACGACGCGCTCGGAGGGCAGCCAGTAGCGCAGATCCGCCAGGGCGAGAATGTCTGGCAGCGGCTCGCCGCGCGACTCGGGCGGCACGCACGCGGGGAGCCACAGCCAAAGCGCGTCGAAGTGGCAGTCGAGCGTGTCGGTCTCGCGCTCGGCGGGGCCGCCGCACAGCGGGCAGCTGGTCTCCACGAACTCGCGCAGCTCGGCCAGCGGGTTGCCGGTTCCGGTTGGGGTGATGTCGAGCGGCAGTAGTACCGGGAGTCGCTCCTCGGGCACGGGCACCGCGCCGTGCGTCTCGCAGTAAACGATCGGGATCGGCGTTCCCCACGAGCGCTGCCTGGAGATCGAGAAGTCATCGGCCTTGTAGCGGACCGCGGGGCGGGGCAGGGAGGCCTTTCCAGACGATCCAAGCGAACCATTGGGCTCGCCTGCCTCCGCGGTGTCCCCGAGCAGGTCGGCCAGTCGTCCGGCGATCACCTCGTCGGTGCGGTCGTGCTCGGGGATGCCGAAGACTGCCGTCGCGCCGAAGCGACCGTCGACAGCCGGCGAGACGAGCACAGGCAGCGAGTCGCCCCCCGTCGGCCCGGGCAGGCGGTGGCCGGTATCGATCAGAGCGATCGCCCCGGCGTCGCGCGAGCTGCGCTGCAAGCCACCCGAGCGCAGCTCCTCCAGGCGCTCTCGCACGGGGGAATCGGCGGTCCAGGTGTCGATTTGCGGATGCTTGGGCGAGATCAACACGAAGCGCGCCAGCTCCAGCGCGCCTGGGTGCGGCGTGAAGACGGTCAGCGTGGCACCGTCGTTGCCGGCCAGATCGACCTCGACGCCGTCGACGCGCCCGAGCACGAAGCGCTGGCTTGCGAGCGCCACCTCATCCCAGCGCCCGCCCGCCGCCAGCTCATCCAGGCGCCGGTCGTTCTCCTGTACGTAGGCGCTGACGCGCAGGTACCACTGCGGTCGCTGGGTCAGCCGCACGGGGTTGTGGCAGCGCCAGCAGAGGTCGTTCTCGACCTGAATCGTGGCGAGCGTCGTCTGGCAGGTGTCGCACCAGTCGACGTTGCCCGTGCCGCGATAGACCAACCCGGCCTCGAGCAGCTCCAGGAACAACCACTGTGACCAGCGGTAGGAGATCGGGTCGGAGCTGAGGAACGTACGCTCCCAGTCGAAGGAGAACCCGAGGCGATTGAGCTGGCCGGTCATGTGGGTGGCGCAGCGCGCCACCCAATCGCTCGGCGACTCGCCGCTGGCGATCGCGCCGAGCTCGGCGGGCAGGCCGAAGGCGTCGAAGCCGAAGGCAAACAGCACGCGATCGCCACGTGCGCGGCGGAAGCGCGCATAGGCGTCGCCGATCGAGTAGCTGCGCACGTGGCCGATGTGCACGTTGCCCGACGTGAACGGCGCGGAGGGCTTGATGTACTTGTGTGGTTGGCCCTCCGCCGGCAAGGGTGTCTGGAAGGCGGCGCGCTCGCGCCAGGCAGCCTGCCGGCGAGCCTCGATCGCCGCTGGGTCATAGCTCTTGGAGATCTGCTCACTCATTCAATCGAGCATATCCAAGGGCATAAGGACCGAGACCTCATTCAGCTTCGATCCTCGCGCTCGCGGATCCCCTTGCGGGACGGGCCATTGCTATGCTCAAACTCAATTGGATTTGGCCTGCGACAAGCCCCTTTGGCCCCTCCTAGGGCCCTCTCTCGGCCCCGCCCTGCGCGGGGTCTTTGCGTCCGCCCCAACTGTAAGGATCACGCGATGGAGGTAGAGATCGGACGCGGAAAGAAGGCGCGTCAGGCGTATGGATTCGATGACATCGCGATCGTCCCCTCCCGGCGCACGCGCGATCCCGACGACATCGACATCTCTTGGAAGCTCGGGCCTTACCAGTTCGAGCTGCCGATGATGGCCTCGGCCATGGACGGCGTCGTGTCGCCGAGCACCGCCGGGATCGTCGGCCGCCTGGGTGGGCTGGCCGTGCTCAATCTGGAGGGGATCTTCACGCGGTACGAGGACGCCGAGGAGCAGCTCGAGCGGATCGCGGGCCTGTCGAAGGAGGATGCCACGCGCGAGATGCAGGGCATCTACTCAGAGCCGGTCAAGCCGGAGCTGATCGCGCAGCGGATCGGCGAGATCAAGGAGCAGAAGGTGGTGGTCGCCGCTTCGCTGACGCCGCAGCGTGTGACCAAGTATCACGAGATAGCGCTTGAAGCGGGGCTGGACGTGCTCGTGATCCAGGGGACGGTCGTCTCAGGGGAGCACGTGTCGACCGTCTCAGAGCCGTTGAACTTGAAGGAGTTCATCCCAACACTCGACGTGCCAGTAGTCGTCGGCGGCTGTGCCTCCTACCACACGGGGCTGCACCTGATGCGGACCGGCGCCGCGGGCGTGCTCGTCGGGGTGGGGCCGGGGGCGGCGTGCACGACGCGGGGCGTGCTCGGCATCGGCGTGCCGCAGGCGACGGCGATCGCGGACGTGGCGCACGCGCGGTCGACACACATGCTGGAGACGGGGGAATACTGCCAGGTGGTGGCGGATGGGGGGATGCGCAACGGGGGTGACGTGTCGAAGGCGATCGCGCTCGGGGCGGACGCGGTGATGATTGGCTCGCCGCTGGCGCGCGCGTATGAGGCGCCGGGGCGTGGGTTTCACTGGGGCATGGCGACCTTCCACCCGAGCCTGCCACGCGGCGCGCGGGTGGCGACGACGCAGAACGGGACGCTCGAGGAGATCCTCGTGGGCCCGGCGCGCGAGAACGACGGCACGTTCAACCTGTTCGGCGGGCTGCGGATGTCGATGGCCACCTGTGGGCACAAGGACCTTGCCGAGTTCAACCGGGCCGAGGTTGTGATCGCGCCGGCGCTGCAGACGGAGGGCAAGGCGTTGCAGCGCGACCAGGGTGTGGGCATGGGCGCCACGAACGGGAAGGCAGCCGCGCTAGTAAATGAGTGAGACGGCTGCCACGGCGCTCAAGTCCACCGCCGAGCAGCGAAGCACCACGCCCGCAGCCAGCGAAGAGGTCGTCGTACTCGACTACGGTGGCCAGTACAGCCAGCTGATCGCGCGACGGGTGCGCGATTGCGGGGTGTTTTCAGAGCTGCTGCCCCATCACGTGCCGCTGGAGGAGGTCGCGAAGCGTAAGCCGCGTGGGATCATCCTGTCGGGCGGCCCGGCGTCAGTGTACGCGGAGGGGGCTCCGAAGCTGGACCGCGGATTGCTTGAGCTGGGTGTGCCGGTGCTGGGGATCTGTTACGGGATGCAGCTGCTGGTGCACGAGCTGGGCGGGAGGGTGGAGCAGGCGGAGGTGGGCGAGTTCGGCCGCTCGGACTTGACGGTGTCCGAGCCCGGGCGATTGCTGGCGGGGATGCCGAAGGTGCAGACGTGCTGGATGTCCCACCGAGACACCGTCTTTGAGCCGCCGCCGGGCTTCACGGCGCTGGCATCCTCGAGCGCTTCGCCGGTGGCCGCGGTCGAGGACCCCGAGCGGGGCATCTACGGGATTCAGTTCCACCCGGAGGTCGTACATACGCCGTACGGACAGGAGATATTGACGCGGTTCCTGACGGAGGTGTGTGGGTGTGAGCAAACGTGGTCAGCGGCTTCGATCGTGGAGGACCAGATAAGGCGGATCCGCGAGCAGGTGGGAGAGGGCCGCGTGATCTGTGGGCTCTCAGGCGGAGTGGACTCCTCGGTGGCCGCGCTGCTTGTGCACAGGGCGGTCGGTGAGCAGTTGACGTGCGTGTTCGTGGATCACGGGTTGATGCGCAAGGACGAGGGCGAACAGGTGGTGAGCGCGTTCAGGGACACATTCAAAGTCCCGCTCGTGGCGGTCGACGCGGAGATGCGATTCTTAGAGAAGCTCAAGGGGGTGACCGAGCCGGAGGCCAAGCGCAAGGCGATCGGGGCGGAGTTCATCAGGGTGTTCGAGGAGGAGGCGGCAAAGCTCGCGGGCGCGGACGGCGGGGAGGGCGCGGACGGCAACGAACCGATCGAAGGTCTGCCAGCGCGGTTCCTGGTGCAGGGCACGCTGTACTCGGACGTGATCGAGTCCGGCGGGGGCACGGGGGCGGCGACGATCAAGTCCCACCACAACGTTGGCGGCCTGCCGGACGATCTGCAGTTCGAGCTGGTCGAGCCGCTTAGGGCTTTATTCAAGGATGAGGTGCGCGCGGTGGGCGCCGAGCTGGGGTTGCCCGAAAGGCTGGTCTGGCGCCAGCCGTTCCCCGGCCCGGGCCTTGCCATCAGGATCATCGGCGGCGAGGCGACCAAGGAGCGTCTTGACATACTGCGCGAGGCCGACCACATCCTTCAAGAGGAGATCCGCAAAGCCGGACTCTACCGGGAGCTGTGGCAGTCGTTCTGCGTGCTGCCCGACGTGCGCACCGTGGGGGTGCAGGGGGACGAGCGCACGTACGGCTACGTGGTCGTTGTACGCGCGGTGACGAGCGATGACGCGATGACCGCCGACTGGGCGAGGCTGCCGTACGACTTGCTGGAGACGATTGCCTCGCGCATGATCAACGAGCTGCGGGAGGTCAACCGGGTTGTGCTCGACATAACGTCGAAGCCGCCCGGCACGATCGAGTGGGAGTGACCCAGCCAGGCGCCCGAGTCGGCTGGCTGACCGATTTTTGGAGACGCGTTCGCCAGTCCCCCTACAGCCCCGTCGGCGCCGGTCACGCCAGCCCGCTTCTCTGCGGAGGCACTGAACATCGCCTATGATGTTCGCTTCGCCGCGCGGGATCTTCACGCGTGGCCTTTTTCACGCCATGGCTCCCTCGACAAAGACCTACGTAGCAAAGCCAACCGACCGCGAGCGCAACTGGCTCGTGGTCGATGCGAACGGCAAGACGCTCGGCCGGCTGGCGACACAGATCGCCGACGTGCTGAGGGGCAAGCGCAAGCCCGAGTACACACCGCACATCGACACGGGCGACTTCGTCGTGGTTGTGAACGCGGAGAAGATCCACGTGACTGGGAACAAGCGAGCGGACAAGCGCTACTACCGCCACTCAGGCTATCCGGGTGGGTTGCGCTCGCGCACGTTCGAGGAGATGCAGGCCAGGCGGCCTGAGGAGATCATCAGGCTGGCTGTGAAGGGCATGATGCCGCGCAACCGACTCGCGCGCAAGCAGATAACGAAGCTCAAGATCTACGCTGGGCCCGAGCACCCGCATGTGGCCCAGAAACCGCAACCGCTGGAGATCGAGGGATGATGGCCGACGAGGAGACCCCCGAGACGCCTGAGGAGGACCGATCGGAGATCGGCCAGCCCGCGGAGGAGCAGGTTGAGCCCTCAGCAGAGCAGCACGCGGTGCCGACAGTGCAGGCCACCGAGATAGCAGGTTCCGCCGAGGACGCACCGCTCGAGGCTCTTCAGGAGGCTGAGCCCGGGCAGGCCGCGCCGGAGCCGGCCACGGTGCAGGCCGCCGGCGAGGGCCATGCGGTACCGACGGACGAGGCTATGGACATCGCGGGCGTCGCAGAGGATGCGCCACTCGAGGCTTTGCAGGAGGCCGAGGAGACGGCCGCAGTCGAGCCCACTGCCGGTGAGCCGACCCCCGACGAGCCGACGGCCGAGGACTCCGCCGAGGTGGAGGATGAAGAAGAGGAGCCAGCGCCGCGCGTGAAGCCGAGTGTGCCAGGGGCACACCTTGAAGTGGACATCGTCCCGGAGGGCGTCGACCCGCTCGGGCGCAGCGAAGAGTATGAGGACCCCTACGCGATCGAGGAAGACGAGGTCGAGCAGGGCGAGGACGGCGACGAGAAGGAGCGTGAGGAGGAGATCCTTACCAAGCCGATCGCCACAGCCGCGATCGATTTGGCCTCGGGCGCACGCTACCGGGCGACGGGCAAGCGCAAGACGGCGATCGCCCGGGTGACGTTGCGACCGGGCAGCGGCTCCTATCTCGTCAACGGGCGCGCGCTGGAGGAGCACTTCCCGCGGGTGACGCTACAGCGCAACATCCGCCAGCCGCTGGAGACGGTGGGGTATCAGGAGCGGATGGACGTGGTCGCCAGGCTGCACGGCGGTGGGATCTCCGCCCAGGCGGGTGCGCTGCGCCACGGCGTGTCGCGTGCGCTGCTGGAGGCCGACCCGAACCTGCGCGGCGAGCTCAAGCGGCGCGGCTTCCTGACGAGAGATTCGCGCGCGAAGGAGCGCAAGAAGGCTGGCCTGAAGAAGGCGCGCAAGCGTCCGCAGTTCTCCAAGCGGTAGCGGGGACGGCATTCTCGTCCGGCCGGAGAGCCGCTTCGCGGATCGGCCGGACGAGAATGTCCGCCCTGCTTAGCTGATGTGATCGCCGCGATCCATAACGTGCGACACCGAATGGAGGTTTCGATGTTTATGCCGATACCGGCGAATAGATGACTCGCAATTTGTTCGGCACAGACGGCGTCCGGGGGGTGGCCGGCGAGCTCCTAACCGCCGAGCTGGCCCTTGCTCTGGCACGGGCCGCCACACGCCACACGGGTGTGGAGCGTCCCCAGGTGCTGGTGATTCGCGACACGCGCGAGTCGGGCGAGATGCTGGAGGCGGCGGTTGCGGCGGGGGTGAGCGCGGCCGGGGGGGATGCGCTGTTGGGCGGCGTGTTGCCGACCCCGACGGCGCCGCTGCTGATCGGGCGCTACGGCTTCGATCTGGCGGCCGTGCTGTCCGCCTCGCACAACCCATACCAGGACAACGGGATCAAGTTCTTCGCCGGCGACGGGTACAAGCTGTCTGATGAGACCGAGCTAGAGATCGAGCGGGAGATCGAGAAGGCTGGGGCGGGGGGACCGGGGCCGGCGGGGAATGCGGCCGCTGGGCAGGGCACCCCACTCGCGATCGGGCGCGTACGCGAACTGAGAGGAGCGGGCGAGGATTACCTGCGCGAGCTGCACACGCGCTTCTCTCGACCTCGACCTTAATGGGCTGGATGTGCTGTTGGATTGCGCCAACGGCGCCACCTATCACGTGGCCCCTGAGATTTTCCGGCGGCTGGGCGCGAAGGTGACCGTGACGGCGGACGCGCCGGACGGGCGCAACATTAACGCCGGCTGTGGCTCCACGTACGTGCAGGCGTTGGCCGAGCGGGTGCTAGCGGGCGGACATGCTCTTGGCTTCGCCTTCGACGGGGATGGCGATCGCGTGTTGGCGGTCGATCGCCTCGGTGCGATCGTCGATGGGGACGAGCTGATGGCGCTGGCGGCGTTGCACCTGCGAGACGCGGGGCGTTTGAGCGGGAACGGCGTGGTGGTGACGGTGATGACCAACTATGGCTTCCACGCTGCGATGAAGCGTGCGGGCATCGACGTAGCGATAGCGCAGGTCGGCGATCGCTACGTGCTGGAGGAGCTGTGCGCCCGCGACTGGGCGCTGGGGGGAGAGCAGTCGGGGCACATCATCGACTTGGGCTTCAACCGCACTGGCGACGGAATCGCCGGCGCGCTGCTCACGCTGGAGGCCCTGGCCGGAAGGGATCTGTCAGAGCGCGACGCGATGGAGAAGCTGCCCCAGCGGCTGGTGAACGTGCCCGTGCGCGATCGCGGCGCGCTGGAGCAGGCGCATGAGGTCCTTGAGGCGGTGAGCGCCGAGGACGAGGCGTTACAGGGACGCGGGCGCGTGCTCGTGCGCCCGAGCGGGACCGAGCCACTCGTAAGGGTGATGGTCGAGGCGCCCACCGACGCAGAGGTCAAGGACGTGTGCGAGCGGTTGGTTGCGCTCGTGCAGCGCGAGCTGGGTTAGGGGTTCGCGCCAGAGCCAGCCGGTGTCTCGCTGGTATCTTCGATGCGGTGTGCGGCATCGTTGGCTACGTCGGCAAGCGCCCTGTCCGTGAGCTGCTGCTCGACGGGCTGAAGAAGCTCGAGTACCGCGGTTACGACTCCGCGGGGATATCCGTTATCGCCGAGGATCGGATCGAGGCGGTGCGCGCGGTAGGCAACCTAAGCGCGCTGCAGGCAAAGCTCGACGAGGCGGATTCCGCCGCGCGCGCCGGTGGCTCGGTGGCGGTCGCCGTGAAGCCGTCCACGACTGGCATCGGCCACACCCGCTGGGCGACGCACGGACGGGTGAGCGAGGAGAACGCGCACCCGCACTACGACAGCGGCGACCGGGTGCACGTGGTGGTGAACGGGATCGTCGAGAACTACATGGTGCTGAAGGAGCGGCTGACGGCGAAAGGCAGCGTGTTCACATCTGAGACCGACGCCGAGGTGATCGCGCACCTGATTGCCGAGCACTACGCGGGCGATCTGGCCGACGCGGTGCGCGCCTCCTATGCAGAGCTCGAGGGCCACTACGCGTTCGTGGCGATGAGCGTCGACGAGCCCGACGTGCTCGTGGGCGCGCGCAAGGAGTGCCCGCTAGTCGTCGGGCGCGGCGAGGGCGAGCAGTTCATCGCCTCGGCCGTACCGGCATTTCTGGCACAGACGCGCCGGGTGCAGTACGTGGAGAACGGTGAGATCGTCGTGCTGAGAGGAGAGGGAGTCACGATCACGACATCCCAGGGTGAGGAGGTGGAGCGGGCGGTGGAGACGGTCGACTGGGACGAGGCCACCGCGGAGAAGGGTGGGTATGAGACGTTCATGCTGAAGGAGATCCACGAACAGGCCGACGCGGTCGCAGACGCGGTCGCCGATCGCACCGCAGCCGGGACTCACGTGGACCTCGATGACGTCGGCGCGCTCGACGAGGCGATGCTGCGCGGGATCGACCGGATTCTCATCACCGGCTGCGGGACGGCTTACCACGCCGGGCTTATGGGTCGCTACGCGCTGGAGGAGTGGGCGCAGATCCGCACGGACATCGACGTCGCCTCGGAGTATCGCTATCGCAAGCAGCTGGTCGGTCCCGGGGACCTCGTGATCGGTATGACGCAGTCGGGCGAGACGGCTGACACGCTCGCGGCGATGCGTGCCGCCCGACAGGCCGGCGCGACGGTTCTCGCGGTGACGAACGTCGTGGGCTCTCAGGCCACGCGCGATGCCGACGGCGTGCTCTATACCCGTGCCGGGCCTGAGATCGGCGTCGCCGCGACCAAGACGTTCGTTTGCCAAGTTGCCGTGATGTACCTGCTGGCGTTGAAGCTTGCAGAGCTTCGCGGGACGATGAAGCCCGCGACGCTTGAGAAGCTGGTGGGGGATATCAAACGCCTGCCTCGCTCGATCGCCGAGGTCATCGAGGGGGCGACCGACCCCGTGACCGGCGAGCCCGCCGGACCGGTAGCCGCTGCCGCCGAGCGCGACTGGGAGGCGAGCTTCTTTCTGTACTTGGGTCGCCACATCGGGCTTGCCGTGGCACTGGAGGGCGCGCTGAAGCTCAAGGAGATCTCCTACATAAACACGGACGCCTACGCTGCGGGGGAGATGAAGCACGGACCGATCGCGCTGCTTGAAGAGGGCACACCGGTCGTGGTCGTGGCGACCGACTCGCCGGTCAAGGACAAGGTCGTCTCGAACATGCAGGAGGTCGCGGCCCGCGGCGCCCACGTGATCGCCGTGGCCGCCCAGAGCGACCACGAGATCGACGCGCACGCCAAGCAGGTCCTGCGCGTGCCGGATGTCGACTGGATGCTCCAGCCGCTGCTGGGGACGATTCCGCTGCAGCTGCTCGCCTACGCGATCGCGCGCAAGCGGGGGTTGAACGTCGACCAGCCGCGCAACCTCGCAAAGACGGTCACGGTCGAGTAGTGGCTCGGCCGGGCTCAACCCCGGCAACCCACACAGATGCGCAGGCCGCCGGCCATCCTCACCGAGCACCCGGACCACCCGGCCACTCCATCCTGTCTAGCATCGCTGGTCGTGGAGTACCTCCCCGACTGGCTGGCGCCCCTGCCCGATGCCGAGACGATGCGGGCGGTCGACCGCTGGGCGATCGAGGAGCGGGGGGTGGCTGGACTTGATCTGATGGAGCGCGCGGGTGCCAGCGTGGCACGGGCGGTTGAGCGGGTGGCGCCAGATGGTCCGGTAGCAGTGGTTTGTGGGAAGGGCAACAACGGCGGCGATGGGCTGGTCGTGGCGCGCCTGCTGCGCGACGCGGGCCGGGAGGTGACGGTCGTGTGCGTCGAACCGCCAGAGGAGTTCTCGGGAGATGCGAGCGTGAATCTAGCCCGCCTACCGGGGGATGAGCCGGTGCGGATGGCAGTGGGTGCGTTCACTCACGCGACGGTCGTCGTGGATGCCCTGCTCGGCACGGGGTTCAGAGGTCGTCCAAACGGTGTGGTGGCGGAGGCGATCGATGCGATCAACGCTGTGGGGGCGCCTGTCGTCGTGAGCGTGGACGTGCCGAGCGGTGTGGATGCCTCCACGGGTGTCGTCTCCGCCAGAGCCGTGCGCGCTGCGATCACCGTGACGTTCCAGGTGGCGAAGCCGGGGCTATGGATCCGGCCCGGCAAGGCACATGCGGGCGATGTTGAAGTGGTCGACATCGGCATCCCGCGCGGCGCTCCGGGCCTCACCGCGGCTGCGATCGGCCTGATCGGCCCCTACGTGCTCGACGGGCTCCCGTGCCGGGGGGCGACCTCGACGAAGTTCTCCAGTGGTCACGTCCTCGTGGTCGGTGGCTCGCGCGGGCTGATGGGCGCGCCGCGGATGGCTGCGCAGGCGAGCATGAGGGCGGGGGCCGGATATGTCACGGCGTGCGTGCCCGCCTCACTGCAGGAGATCCTCGCAAGCGGAGGTCCGCCGGAGATGATGACGCGCGCGCTGCCCGACGACGACGGCGACCTCCAGGTCGATGGACTGGCGAGCGTGCTTGAAGCCGGCGAGCGGAGTGGGGCGCTGGCGCTGGGACCGGGGCTGGGGCGCGGCGACGGGGCGGTTGCGTTCGCACGCGCGCTTGCGCGAGAGACGAAGGTCGCGTTAGTGCTTGACGCCGACGGGCTGAACGCGCACGCGGGCCGTCTGGGCGACCTGATGGACAGGGAGGCTCCGACCGTGCTCACCCCGCATGCGGGCGAGCTGGGACGGCTGCTGGAGCTGGACAGCGATGAGATCGAGCGCGAGCGGTTGCGGCATGTGCGCGCGGCGGCCGAGCAGGCGCGCGCGGTGGTGCTGCTGAAGGGCGACGACACGCTGATCGCCGACCCCTCCGGGCGAGTCGCGGTTAGCCCGGGGGGGAGCCCGGGGTTGGCGACGGCTGGGACGGGGGACGTGCTCACGGGCGTGATCGCCGCGCTGCTCGCGCAGGGCCTGGACGCGTTCACGGCGGCCGCCGCGGGGGTATGGCTGCACGCCGCGGCAGGACGGGAGGCGGCGCGCAGACAGGGCGCGGCCGAGGGAGTGATCGCCTCCGATGTGATCGCTGCGCTGCCGGCCGTGCGCCACGCCGAGGGGACGGACGGGCCATGACCGCGCGCCGCGCGCAGGCGAGCGTGAACGTGGCCGCGATCGAGCGCAACTGCGCGCGCCTGCGCTCCGAGCTGCGTGAGGGCGTGGCGCTGTGCGTAGTTGTAAAGGCCGACGGCTATGGCCACGGCGCGGTGCAGAGCGCCCATGCGGCGCTTGCCGGCGGTGCGAGCTGGCTGGCTGTTGCTGGTTCCGAAGAGGTGCGCGAGTTGCGCGATGCGGGCGTGCGCGACGCACGCGTGCTGGTGATGGGTGCTCTCAGCTCGGTGGAGCTCAAGGAGGCGCTCGCGGCTGACGCGGATGTGGTCGTGTGGCATGAGCGAGACGTCGAGGCGGTCGCCGCCGCGGGCGGCGGGCGAGTGCATGTCAAGTTCGACTCCGGCATGGGTCGGCTCGGCACGCGCGACCCTGCCGAGGCATCGCGTGTGGTGGCCGCGGCGCGAGACGCCCCGGGGGTGGAGCCGGCGGGGGTGATGACACACTTCGCCACGGCCGACGATCTCAGAGACGACGGGTTCTTCGCGCGGCAGCTCGACGCGTTTGCGGACTGGGTTAGGACGGTGAAGGCGGAGCATCCGGGTCTGATTGTGCACGCGGCGAACAGCGCCGCCATGCTGCGCGAGAAGGAGGCGCAGTTCGACATGGTCCGCTGCGGGATCGCCGTCTACGGGATGGACCCCTTCGGCGAGGATCCGACCGCCAGTGCACTAGAGCCCGCGCTGGAGCTGAGCTCCTACGTCGCAGAGGTCAAGCGCTGCGGGGCTGGGGAGAGCGCTGGGTACGGGCGGCGGTTCCTCGCCACGCGCGACACATATCTCGGAGTGCTGCCGATCGGCTACGGCGACGGCTGGCGGCGCGGGCTGTCGAACAACGCCGACGTGCTGATCGCCGGACGCCGCTATCCGCTCGTGGGGACGGTGAGCATGGACAACCTCACTGTCGACCTCGGCCCCGATCCGGCCGCCGAGGAGCTGCGCGGGGCGGAGGCGATCCTGATCGGGGGCACCGCCGCCGGAGGCGGTGGTCAGGGGGCGGAGCGGATCACCGCCGAGGAGGTCGCCCGCCGCCTCGACACCATCAACTACGAGGTGACCTGCGCTTTGACCCCGCGCGTGCCGAGGGTCTACCACCGCGACGGTAATCGGCTGGAGCAGAGCGAGGACTCGGTGAGGGGCGTCGCGCGGGACGGTCGGGATGCGGAGGCCCGCGCGGGATCGGACGCGACGTGAGCGACGACGCGCTGAAGGCCGCCCGAGCTGCGCTCGCGGGCAGGCCAGCCTGGCTCGTGGGGGGCGCGCCGCGCGACAACGCGCTCGGCCGGAAAACCGCGGACATCGACGTGGTGATCGACGGCGACCCAGCGGAGGCCGCGCGCGCGGTAGCGCACGCGGCGGAGGGGGGCGCGGCATGCTTTGCCCTGTCCGAAGACTTCGGGGCCTGGCGGGTCGTGGCGCGCGACGGTGCGTGGCAGATGGACGTAGAGCCGCTGCGCGGCGGAACGCTCGAGGCGGACCTGGCGTTGCGTGACTTCACGGTCAACGCGATCGCCGAGCCGCTTGGCGGAGGAGCGCCGATTGACCCCTTGGGCGGGCTGGCGGACCTGGCGGCCCGTCGCCTGCGCATGGCCGGGCCGGGGGCGTTCGCCGAGGACCCTCTGC
The DNA here is from genome assembly GCA_963813805.1 of uncultured Solirubrobacterales bacterium. Lineage (GTDB taxonomy): Bacteria > Actinomycetota > Thermoleophilia > Solirubrobacterales > Solirubrobacteraceae > Palsa-744. The sequence continues at coordinate 532,133 of CAWEZZ010000005.1, read as the reverse complement.
GGGTGCTGCGCCTCGTACGGATCGCGGTCGAGCTCGATCTGGAGCCCGAGGCCGAGACGCTGCGCAACGCTCGCGCTCAGGTCGACGGACTGAAGAGCGTCTCGGCCGAGCGGGTGTTCATAGAGCTGCGCCGGATCGTCGCCGCGCGGCGGGCGTTGCGCGGGCTGGAGCTGGCAAGCGAGCTGGGAGCGACGGCGGTTGTGCTCCCAGAGCTGGAGGCGCTGCGTGGGGTGGAGCAGAGTCGGTTTCACCACCGCGACGTGTATGGCCACACGCTCGAGGTGCTCGACCGGACGATCGCGTTGCAGGCCGATCCGGAGGCGATCCTGGGCGGCGGGCTGGGCGAGGCCGGCGGGCCGGAGGCGGGTATGGAGATGGGCGTCGCCCACGGCCGGGAGGTGGCCGCGCTGCTGGAAGAGCCGCTCGCGGATGAGCTGACGCGCGGAGGCGCGCTGCGCTGGGGGGCGCTGCTGCACGACGCCGCCAAGCCCCTCACCCGCGAGGTGCGCCCGAAGGACGGGCGCGTCACGTTCATCGGTCATGATGCGCGCGGGGCGGAGCTCGCCCGGACGGTGCTCGGCAGGCTGCGCACGAGCGAGCGGTTGCGCGCCCACGTCGCGGCGCTAGTTCGCAATCACCTGCGGCTGGGCTTCCTCGTGCACGAGCCCCAGCCGCTGTCGCGCCGGACGGTATTCGGGTATCTGCGTGCTTGCGAGCCGGTCGAGGTCGACGTAACGCTCCTGTCGGTCGCCGACCGTCTCGCCACGCGCGGGGAGCGTGCACAGGAGTCGATTGATGCGCACATGCGCGTCGCGCGGGGACTGCTCGCAGACGCGCTGAGCTGGCACGCCAAGGGTCCACTCCCGCCGCTGGTGAGGGGAGACGAGTTGGCCGCAGAGCTCGGCATTCCCACGGGCCCCAGAGTGGGGGAGTTGTTGGAGGAGCTCGCCGAGGCGCAGTACGCAGGGGAGGTCGCAACACGCGAGCAGGCGCTCGCCTACGCTCGCGCACGAGTCGGTTCAGAATAGGCTACGGACCTTCTCAGATGGCCGATCCAAACTGCATCTTCTGCAAAATCCTCGCCGGCGAGCTGCCCGCGACGATCGTCGATGAGGACGAGCGCACGGTGGCCTTCATGGACATCAATCCCGCCACGCGCGGGCACGCACTCGTGATCCCCCGCACGCACACCGCCGACCTGCTGAGCGTCGCTCTCGAGGACCTGCGGGCGGTTGCGGTGGCCTCCCAGAGGCTGGCGGCCCGCGCGAAGGAGCGGCTCGGAGCCGACGGGGTGAACCTCGTCAACTCCTGTGGCGCGGTCGCCTGGCAGACGGTCTTCCACTTTCACGTCCACGTGATCCCGCGCTACGACGGCGATCCGCTGCGGCTGCCGTGGGTCCCTGCGCCGGGGGATCCACACGAGATCGCATCCGCGGCGCAGGAGCTCACGCGGAGATAGCGAAGTAAACAAACCGCTACATCGACGCTCTCGTCGTGTTGAATGGCCCATATGAGACGCACATCCACCGCGATCCTGCTTACGAGCCTTGTGCTCGTGCTGGCCCTGCCCGCGGTCGCGCCGGCGACGCTTACCGAAGTGGGCGTGATCCCGCCCACGACACACCCGGAAACCGTCCCCAGCTGCCCCTCCACCCCGTGCCTGGCGGTGAGCCGCACTACGGGCTTCCAGGTGAAGGTCTCAACGACGCATAACCTGCTCTCGGCACCTCGCGCCGGCACGGTCGTTGCCTGGACGATTTCGCTCGGCAAGCCGAATGCCACGCAGATCAAGTTCTTCAACGCCAACGAGGGAGGACCCGCCTCGGCGGGCATCGCGATCCTGCGTCCCCAGCGCAAACCGAACCTCACGTACAAGCTGATCGCGCAGAGCCCGGTCGTCAAGCTCGAACCCTACTTCGGCGAGACCGCCCAGTTCCCCCTGGAAACGACGCTGACCGTCAAGAAGGGCGATATCGTGGCGCTGACCGTGCCCACCTGGGCGCCCGCGCTGGCGCTGGGCTTCGGCAACGACACCTCCTGGCGGGCCAGCCGGCCGAAGAGCCAGTGCTCGAGCACGAGCGCGCAGACAACCGACACGCAGATCGGCACCCCAGTGCAGTACTACTGCCTGTACCGCACGGCCCGCCTGACCTACAGCGCGACTCTCATCTCCACACCCTAGGAGGCCTAACCCCCTAGGAATCTAGGGTGCGCTGGCGCCACCGGTGGGGGCGCCGGCTTTGGTTTCGCCTTTGCTAGCGCTTTCTTCTTTGGCGCTGCCGCCCGCTGAGGTGCCGCCCGCTTCGCCTTTGCTGCTTTCGCTGGAGCTGCCGGAGTTCCCGCCGCTTGGGGATTCTGCGCCCGCTTCGCTTTTAGAGGCTTCGCTGCTTGAGGATTCTTCGCTGGTCGTGCTCTTGGGTTTGGTCGACGTGGTGGAGGTCGAGGTCGTCTGCACGGAGGCCTTTTCGGCGCTGGTGTCGGTGGGCGGGGTGATGTCGGGCGCGCTCTTCGGCATCGCGTCGGAGGCGCTGCTCCCGCCCCCGCATGCGCTGAGCGTCAGACCGCAGAAGAGGAGCAGCGCCGTCGTAGTGGCGACGACAGCGCGGCGCTTGAAGAGGTTGACGACTCTGCTCATGCGCCGAGCGGCCCCATCCGCCGACCGCAGGTGGGGCAGTCGTTCAGGTCCTTCTGCGCGAGCTGGCTGCACCAGGGGCAGACGCGCAGATTCTCCACTGCCCAGGGCAGCCGTGAGGCCGACGGGGCGAGGGGAAGCAGCTTGCCCACAACCTCCAGCTCCTCGCCGGAGTCGTGGTCTACGTAGATCTCATCGGGCTTCGCCTCGGTGACGATCTCTCGCCCGCTTGAGGGGTTGCGCAGACGATAGCGCTGGCTTGTGCTCACGATCGGAACTTTATCGGAGCGTGTGGCCGGCACTGAGCCCCGGATAGGCTGCCGACCGGTGCGCGTCCTCATCTTCCACGGCTACCTGCTCGGCGGGACAGGATCGAACGTCTACAACGCGCGGCTTGCAGAGGCGCTCGTGGGACTGGGTCACGAGGTGCACCTGCTAAGCCAGGACCGCCATCCTGAGGGGTATCCGTTCGTCGATGCCGTTGGCGACTGGGATGACGGGACGCTCCGGGTACGGGCCCTGCGCCAGCCGATGACCGGTCGGTCCACGCGCTGTACCGTCTACAGGCCGGACATCGGCTCGCTGCTGCCGGTGTATGTGGCCGACCGCTACGAGGGAATCGAGGCGCGGACCTTCGCGCAGTGCAGCGAAGAGGAGGTCGCCCGTTACATCGACGCGAACGTGGCGGCGGTGCGTGAGCTCGTCGAGCGCGTGAAGCCGCAGGGCGCACTGGCCAACCATCTTGTCATGGGGCCGGTGATCCTCGCTCGCGCGCTCTCCTGCAGCGAGGTCCCATATGCCGTCAAGGTGCACGGGAGCGCTCTGGAGTACACGGTCAAGCCGCAGCCCGAACGTTTCCTCGGCCTCGCTCGCGAGGGGGTGGCGCGGGCGCGCGCGATCCTCGTCGGCTCCCACCACACGGCTGCCAGCTTGTGGGAGACGCTCGGAGACCCGAAGGTCGTCGAGCGCACGCGCCTGGGACCGCCGGGCGTGGACGTCGCGCGGTTCGCTCCGCGGGAGCCGGCGCAGGCGAAGGCGGGGGTACGGACCCTGACGACGCGATTAAAGGCCGGTGCCAGCGGTGTGGCTCAGAACGACGAGTCCGATGGCGCTCAGAGCGCGTTCGCGCGCGACGAGTGGGCTGCCGCGGAGGCACTAGAGCGCTTGAACCTGGACGAGGACCAGCTGGTCGCGTTCGTCGGCAAGCTAATCGTGAGCAAGGGCGTGGACCTGCTGATCGCAGCGTGGCCGCTGGTGTTGGAGTGCGTGCCGCGGGCACGACTCGTGGTGGTGGGCTTCGGCGCCTACCGAGAGGGCCTGGAGCGCCTGCTGGACGCGCTGGCCACCGGCGATCTGGAGCGGGCCATGGATATTGCCCATGCGGGTCGAGCGCTCGAGACCCAGGAGGGAGCGGGAGTCCTAAAGGACGCGCCGAGTCACCATCCGCTGCGCCATCTGCTCGTGTTCTTCGACAGCCTTCAGGGAGACGAGCGCGAGCGCTACCTGAGTGCGGCGCGTGCGCTGAGCGAGCGCGTGGTGCTGACGGGCCGCCTGGACCACGCAGAGCTGGTCGAGCTGCTGCCGGCGTGCGAGGCGCTGGTCGTGCCGAGCACCTTCCCGGAGTCATTCGGCATGGTGGCGGCTGAGGCTGCGGCCTGCGGCGTCCTGCCGGTGAGCGCCGCCCATTCAGGGCTGGCGGAGGTGAGCGCCGCGCTGGCCCGCGCGGTGGGCGAGCAGGCCGCCGGCTGGCTGTCGTTCACGGTCGATGACGGCGCCGTTCGTGCCCTCGCTCAGTGCGTGATCGGATGGTTGCGAGTCGATCCCGCGCTGCGGTCGCAGATCCGCGCGGGGTTGATCGAGACGGTGCGCGAGCGCTGGTCCTGGGAGGGCGTGGCGCGTGGTGCGATCGCGGCGATGCGCGGTGAATTGGACGGTCTGGAAAAACCATGAGAACGAGCGCACGGGATCTCGGAAGCGACCGTCGGGGCGCCCGCCCCTTCGGATAGTGTTCCGCCCGCTTATGAGCCCCATGTCCGCTTCCACCCTCTCGGGGGGTACTGCCCGCAGGAGTCCGCGCAAGCTCACCCCGCGCAAGCTCGGCCTGCGCGCCGGGGCCAGCAGCCTGCTGCTTGCGCTGGCGCTCAGCGCGGCCGGCTGCTCGGTCAAGAGCGGGGAGAACGTCAACCTGATCGTGGGCAAGCAGCAGTTCGTCGCCAAGTGCGGATCCTGCCACGCGCTTGCCCGGGCCAACACGAAGGGCGCCGTCGGGCCCAACCTCGACGAAGTCCTCCGCGCGAGCGTCTCCGAAGCGCGTGGGCGCTCCGCGATACGCGGCGTGGTGGAAGGCCAGGTGCTCAATCCGAATCCTGAAGGTGCCATGCCCAAAGGCCTTGCCGGCGGGGCGACGCTGAATGACATCGCCACCTACGTCGCGCAGGCGGTCGATCGTCCCGGCCAGGACACCGGACTGCTGGCCAGCGCGGTGCAGGCGCCTGGGGCCGGCAAACCGGTGGTGGAGAAGGCGGGCAAGCTTCAGATCGCCGCCGATCCGAACGGCCAGCTCGCCTACGTGACGAACAAGGCGATCGCGACCTCCGGGTCGGTCGCGATAGAAATGCCGAACTCCTCTGGCGTCTCCCACAACATCGCGATTCAGCAGGGCACGAGCGGCCCAGTGTTGGGTGCGAGCCAGTTCATCACCAAGGGCACCGTTTCGGTGACCGTCAAGCTTAAGCCGGGCACCTACACCTTCTTCTGCCAGGCACCTGGTCACCGCGCCGCGGGGATGCTGGGCACGCTGACGGTCAAGTAAGGGTTCGTGGGCGCGAACCCTAAGCCCCGCAGGTTGAGCGGCGCATCCTACATGTGTCCACTCACCGTCAGAAAGCTGCAGAAATAAGTTTCCATATTGCCGAAAGGTTGGTGGCAGTTGGTCTATGTAGGCCTGGTCTCGATGTAGGCCTGGTCAGATTGTGGGGACGTATGAACTCCTTCTACATCATCAGCGACGACGCGACGGTCGAGGATATGACGTACGGTGACGTGGCTGTTGTGGCTATGGGCGGTGAAATCGACTACGCCGCCAGCCCTCAGCTCAGAGAGAGCATCTTTGGTCACATCAAGGCGGGCAGACGGCGCTTGGTGCTCGATCTCTCAGAGGCGACGTTCATTGACTCGACAGCGATCGGTGTGCTTGTTGGCGCTGTCGCGAGGCTGCGCGAGGCTGGCGGTGGGTCGTTGGCGGTGGTCTGCGCGGATGAGAATGAGAGGGTGTTGCGGATTTTCGAGATCACCGGCCTCGACGGCATGATTGCGTTGTATCGCTCGCGCGAGGAGGCCCTATCTGCGCTCGCCCCGGCTGGTTGAAGTGCAGGCCAGGGCCGAACGAGACGCCGTGAGCCTCGCAGCGAGCGAGTTGCGCCTGCGCGCCCGCTGTTCGGAGCTGGGTGTGGCACGGAGGTATGCCGGCGAGGCCGCGGCGGCGTTTGGTTTCGATGCCGACAACAGCTACGAGTTCGTCTATGCGGTCAACGAGGCGGTGACCAACGCGATCAGGCATGGCGACCCCGACGCGCACGGGTTCATCCACCTGAGCATCGTCGCGGACGCCGACTGCCTGACGTGCACTGTCCGCGATTATGGGACGTTCGTAATGCCCGCTCTGGACACCACGGCCACGATGTCCGAGCACGGGCGCGGGTTTGCCCTGATGGCGAGCTTCATGGACGAGGTCCGGTTATACATCAGGCCCGGAAGCACCATCGTCCGCCTCTCCAAGGCTCGTGTGTGATGCCGCGTCTTTAGAAAACGTTCGGTTGGGGCGGGGGGTGTCTGCGAGCTTGTTTCAATTTTTACGCAGCGTGCGCTTTTGTATCTACGCCGTAGATACGATAGAGCACAGTCAGCGGAAATTGAAAGTCTCCTCCACTCAGGCGTGCGCTTTTGTATCTACGCCGTAGATACGATGGAACATAGTCGGCGCAAATTGAAAGTCTCTCCCACGCAGGCGTGCGCTTTTGTATCTACTGCATATATACGATGGCACACGTTACGTTAATTTTCAAAACGCATACTTAGAACACCGCGCGCAGTACGAGCACGAGGCCGACGATCACGACTATGACCGCGATCGCGTAGAGCAGGAAGCGGAAGGCCTCATCCTCGGAGCGCAGCGGGTTTAGCACGACTACAGCACGTAGACCGTCGTGTAGACAATGATCCACATGATGTCGACGAAGTGCCAGTAGATCCCGGGTACCTCGACGCCACGGTGCTCCTCCGTGCTGTAGTGCCCGCGGAAAGAGCGGATCGTCACGAACGCCAGCAGCATCAAGCCGATGAACACGTGCGCGCCATGCAGGCCCGTCAGGGAGTAGAAGATCGTCTGCTGGGCGTGGTCCTGAGGGGCGAAGCCGATGTTCGCGTACTCGTTGATCTGGATGAACAGGAACGTGCAGCCGAGCAGGAACGTCGTCAGGATGCCTGCCTTCAGCCCGAAGCGGTTGCCGTTCTTGATCGATGTCTGTGCCCAGTGCATCGTCACCGACGAGGACACGAGGATCAGGGTGTTTACGAACGCCACCCACACGGGCAGACTCGTTCCTGGCGCGGGCCAAGGATCTCCTTGGGCGACGCGGATGAAGAAGTACGCCGTGAAGAACGCCCCGAAGACCATCACCTCGGAGATGATGAAAAGCAGCATCCCAAGCAGTTGCGGCTCCACGCGCGAGCTGCGGTTGGCTGGCGGGGGGCCGTGATGTTCGTGCTCGCCGTCGTGGCCAGCTGGGTGAGCGAGGCTGGCTGCCTCCATCGTGTCCCCTTCAGGACGCGGCCGACGCCGCGGTCGCGGGTTGCAGGTCAACGATCACGTGCTCCACCTGGGCGGAGGTCGCGTTGCGCACGCGCTCGATCAGGTTCGCGCGCAGCCAGCCCGAGCGCTGGTCGGGGAGCGTGGAGATGACCACGTCGTCCACCCTGAACAGCTCCAGCGCGTTGAGCGTAGCTGTGTAGGGGTCGGGGTCGCCGATCATGCCCGAGCTGATGAGGCCGGCGGCGTGCAGCCGGTCGAGCATCGCTGCCAGGCGAGCGCGCGCCTCGCGCGGGGCCTCGCCGCTGCCGTCCTGCTGAGGAACCACGGCGATGAACAGGTGCCGCCGATCGCCCTCTGTGGCCTTGGCCCGTAGGCGCTCGATCAGCTCCTCCCCGCTGGAAGTCTTGCTGGCCACCACGAGCGTGACCTGGAAGGGTAACCCCTCCTGCTCGAGGTCGGTGACGACGTGCTCCACTCCCAGTCCCGTGGCGTTTTGGATGCGCTCGATCAGATCACGTCGCAGCCAGCCGGAGTGTGTGGCGGGGTGGGTGGAGAGGATGATCTCATCGGGCCGGCGCTCTGAGACGGCGTCCATCGTGGCCAGGAACGGATCGGGGTCTCCCACCTCTCCAGTGGCCTCGATGCCCTCGGCCGCAACTGCCGAGAGCGCAAGGTCGACCCGCACCTGGGCGGATTCGCGCACCGCCTCGTCGTAGATCACCAGACCCGCCGAGGGCTTGCTCTGGGGCACGACGAGGCGGAAGCGCACATCTCCGGACGCGGCGCGCGCGCGGACTGCGTCGAGCAGCTTTGCGCCGCCGAGCGTCCGGTTGGCCACCACCAGGATCTCCTTCATCGAGCCTTGCCACCTTCCTCTTGCAGGTGGGAGCGGGATGGGCGCAGCGTGGGACTCATCGCCCGCTGGATCCTGTCATGTCATCAGCAGGGCTTGATGTCATTGCGCTCACACCTACGGTTGCGGGCGCGGGCGTGAAGATGCCGTGGACCGCACCGGGGACGCCGTACTCGTACGGACCGCCGACGACGGTTGGGACGCGGTCGAAGTTGAAGATCGGTGGCGGTGAGGCCACCTGCCACTCAAGCGTCATGCCGCGCCAGGGGTTTGGCACGCTGCGCGGCCCGCCGCGCCAGCTGGTCACCATGTTGTAGATGAACACCAGCGTGCTTAGGCCGAGGCCGAAGCTCGCGATAGAGATGAACAGGTTCATGCCAGAGAACTGCGTGGCGTAGGTCGAGACCCGTCGCGGCATCCCCTGCAGGCCGAGGATGTGCATCGGCGCGAACGTCAGGTTGAGGAAGACCAGGGTCGTCCAGAAATGCCACTTGCCCAGGCGCTCGTCGAACATTCGCCCGGTCATCTTCGGGAACCAGTAGTAGACGCCGGCGAAGATCGTCATCAGCGAGCCGCCGAACAGCACGTAGTGGATGTGGGCGACGATGAAGTAGGTCGCGCTCACGTGGATGTCGAACGGGACCATCGCGAGCATCACCCCGCTGATCCCTCCGAGCGTGAACGTGGTCAGGAAGCCGAGGGCGAACAGCATCGGCGTATCCAGGTGCAGCACCCCTCGCCACAGCGTGGCCAGCCAGGAGAAGATCTTGATCCCCGTCGGCACCGCGATGATCGCTGTCGTGATCGCCATCGGGATGCGGATCCAGGCGGCCATCCCGGAGGTGAACATGTGGTGGGCCCAGACCGTGAAGCCCAGCCCGACGATCGCCAGCAGAGAGAAGGCCATCATGCGGTAGCCGAAGATCGGCTTGCGCGACTTCACGGCGATGACCTCGCTGATGATCCCGAAGCCGGGCAGGATCATGATGTAGACGGCCGGGTGCGAATAGAACCAGAAGACGTGCTGATACATGAGCACGTCGCCGCCGTTGCCGGCGTTGAAGAAGTTGAAGCCGAGCGCCCGGTCGAGCAGCACGAAGAACTGCGAGGCGGCGATGAACGGAGTGGCGATCACGACCAGCAGGGAGGTGGCGAAGTTGGCCCATGCGAGCAGCGGCATGCGGAAGAAGCTCATGCCGGGAGCCCTCATCGTGATGATCGTCACGAGGAAGTTGAGCGCGGTCATGATCGAGGAGGCGCCCGCGAACTGGACGCCCACCGAGAAGAACGTCTGTCCGATAGGGGCGTTGTCCGACAGCGGTGCGTAGGCCGTCCAGCCGTCCGCGAATGCGCCCCCGGGGGCGAAGAAGCTGCCGAGCATGATCACGCCGGCGACCGGCAGCAGCCAGAAGGAGAGGGCGTTCAGGCGCGGGAAGGCCATGTCCGGAGCGCCGATCATCAGCGGGATCACGTAGTTGCCGATGCCCGCGAAGACGGGAACCATGAACAGGAAGATCAGCAGCGTGGCGTGGACGGAGAACAGGCCGTTGTAGGTGTTGGCGTCCACGTAGTTCGACCCGGGCTGGGCGAGCTGGGCGCGCATCAGCATCGCGATGAGGCCGCCCACGAGCAGGAAGAAGAACGAGTTGACGAGGTACTGGATGCCGATCACCTTGTGATCGGTGTTGATTCGGAAGTAGTCCTTCCAGGAGTAGGCGCCGTGGCCGGAGTGGTCCTCGGGGCGGGTGGGGCGCCCGATCGCCCAGTAGAACCAGTAGTCGAAGCCCCCGATGCCGATCAGGAACGCGAGCGGCACCGCGAGCAGCGAGACCGAGAGGATCGCGTCGCCGGAGATGAAGTGGTGGAAGGTGGAGTGCCCCGTGGACATGCGCACGATCCACGTGAGCGCCGTCGCGAGCGCGACGGCGCCGACCATCATCACCCCAGCGCGGTAGAAGCCTGGGGCGCGGAGCCTGGCTGCCATCAGCTTGTTACCTTCGAAGCGGTCATCGCGCCCGGAAGCCTATCCCGTAGTCCCGCCGGTGCTGGCTCCGGCGCCGGCGCTGCTGGAGGAGGCGCTCTGCTGGCTTGCGATCCAGGTTCGGAACTGGGCGGGCGTGACCACGTGGACGGTCGAGCGCATCAGGCTGTGGCCGAGCCCGCACAGCAGGTTGCACACGACCGGGTAGCTGCCCAGCCGGTCCGGCGTGGCGCGCCAGTGGGTCGTGATGCCGGGCACCGCGTCCTCCTGGATGCGGAAGGCGGGGATCCAGAAGGCGTGGACGACGTCCTTGGAGTGCACGTTGAAGAGCACCGACTCGCCCTCGGGCAGGTAGAGCTGGTAGCTGTTGATCGGCGCGCCGCCGGTCAGCGCCGAGGGGTACTGGTAGGACCAGAAGAACTGCTGCCCGGTCACCTCGACCTGGATCTCCTGGGCGGGCTTCTTCTCGTTTTCGTGCAGGACCACGAAGGAGTAGCCCACCATGCTCAGCAGCAGGACCGTGGGGATCGCCGTCCAGAAGACCTCCAGGCGGGTGTTGCCGTGGATCGGGGGGCCGTCCCTGAGCTCTTCGCCCGGCTTCATCCGGAAATGCCAGACGGAGAAGAGGACGACCGTGACGACGAGCACGAAGATGGGGATCGAGGCGATCACGAGCACGTGGTAGAGCCGGTCGGTGTTGTGCGCCTGGGTCGAGGCCTGCGCGGGGAACCAGTGGATCGCGAAGCTGAGCACGATCGCGATCGCGATCGCGACCAGCGCCGCCACGGCGGCCATGATGATCGAGCGCCGGCTAGGCATGCGCGGCTTCTCCGGGGCAGGCGGGGGGGTTCTCTGCGGCGATCCTCTCCATCGGGAGGCGTGATCCTAATGCCTTCGTCCCCTGAACGGCTGGGACCTTGACTCCAGGGTGCCCTAGCACTACATTGAGACAATCGTTGCAAGTGCGCGGACCGGTTGTTTGTCGGCAGGCCAAGCGGAAGGAGATGGCGGTGCAGGTTCGAGAAGGCATGAGCTCAGCGGTTCTCACGGTCGGGCCGGGCCACACCCTGCGCGCCGTCGCGCGGCTGATGTCAGAGCGCAAGGTGGGCGCGGCGGTCGTCATAGACCCCGAGGAGCCCGGGCCCGGGATCATCACCGAGCGGGACATCCTGCTGTCGCTTGGCACCGGGCAGGATCCCGACCGCGAGTCGGTCGCCGACCATCTCACGCGAGACGTCGTGTTCGCTGCGCCTGACTGGTCCCTTGAGGAGGCCGCGGCGGCGATGGTGCGCGGCGGCTTTCGCCACCTGATCGTGCTCGAGGGAGCAGAGACCGTCGGGATCCTCTCGGTCCGCGACATCGTGCGCTGCTGGACCGAGGACGGAGCGATCTGCCCGGTGCCGGCCAGCGCGGCGGTGGGGTAGGACTGTTCCGGTCGGCGCATGCGCCGACCGGTGGGGCCGCGCATGCGCGGCCCGAGCAGGGCCGCATGCGGCCCTGCTGCCTGCTCCGCATGCGGAGCAGGCCTTCGATTCAGTCGAGCGAGTCGAGTGGAAGCTCGTCGATGTCGTGGCGCGTGTCTTTGATCCAGCGGACGGCGCAGCCCAGCGTCAACAGGACGCCGACGACCGTCAGCTCGATAAAGGTCGTGATGCCGACGAGCGTCAGGGTGATCCCGACCGCGGTGAGTACCGGCAGGATGGTCGGTCCTGGGAGGTGGATCTCCTCGCCGACGGGCGGGACATCGGGGTCGAGCGGGCTCATGAGATGTACACGGCGGCTACGACGAAGGTGATGCCGAACATGAACATGCAGATTCCGCCCACGATCAGCCCGGTGCGGATGTTCTTGCGTGCGAGGCGTCGAGTCATCATCGGCGGGAAGACTACCTCCTAGAGGTGGCGGTCGGCGACCATCGCGCAGAACAGCAGCGCCAGGTAGGCGAGCGAGAAGAGGTACAGACGCAGCGCCGAGCGGCGGTCCGCCCACCGATAGAGGCGCACCGCTCCGCCGATGAAGCCGAAGCCGAGCAGCATCGAGGCGGCGAGGTAGATCGCACCGAACCCGCCAGCGCAGAACGGCAGCTGCGTGACAGCGTAGAGAAGTACCGTGTAGAGCAGGATCTGCCGGCGTGTCTCTGCCTCGCCGCGCACGACCGGCAGCATCGGCACGCCGACCTTCGCGTACTCGTCCTTCATCAGCAGGCTCAGCGCCCAGAAGTGGGGGGGCGTCCAGAAGAAGACGATGAAGAACAGGATCACCGCTGTGCCACTGACCGATCCCGTGACGGCCGCCCAGCCGACCAGCGGTGGCACGGCGCCGGCGGCGCCGCCGATCACGATGTTCTGCGGCGTGCGCCGCTTCAGCCAGAAGGTGTAGACGAAAACGTAGCCGAGGAAGCCTGTAAACGAGAGACCGGCGGCCAGGGTGTTGACGGTCAGCGAGAGCTCCAACAGAGACAGGCCGGCAAGCGTGCAGCCGAAGGCCAGCGCGGCGCGCGGGGAGACGCGCCCGGACGGTACGGGGCGGTCGGCCGTGCGCGCCATGCATGCGTCGATGTCGCGGTCAAACCAGTGGTTGACGGCGCCGGCGCCGCCCGCGGACAGGTAGCCGCCCAGGCAGGTCAGTGCGACGAGCAGTGGCGAGGGATCGCCGGCCACGTACATCGTGGCGATCGTCGTCAACAGCAGCAGCGACTGGACCTTCGGCTTGGTCAGCTCGACGTAGTCCGCCACGAGCAGACGTACGCGGGGGGCTACGCCGAGGCGGGGGGGATCGAGCGCTCCTGCGGCGGAGTGAGCGTCCATCATCAGCGAGAGTCCATCGTTGGGCGTTCCAGGTGTGGGCGCCTGGGAAACACCATCGAATTTTCGGGATGAACCATTAGACCCCGACCTGCGTGGCTCCGGCCGGCACGGTGGCTCCGCCACCGCTGTAGATCGTCTCTCCGCCCGTGCCGCGGGCAGTCCTGCGCTCGACCTCGCGGCGGATGTCCTTCATCGGCTCGGCCGAGCGCACGAGTGGGACCACGTCGAAGTTGTTCGCTGGCGGGGGTGAGGTCGTGAACCACTCCAGCGTATTTGCCTTCCACGGGTCCGGCCCGGCCACGACACCCATCTTGAGGCTGCGCGCGACGTTGATCACCGTCACGAGCACGCCCGCGGCGAGGATGAAGGAGCCGATCGTCGAGATCAGGTTGTAGAGCGCCAGGTGGCCAACGTTGTCGTACTCGTAAACGCGCCGGGGCATCCCGTCTAGACCCATCACGTGCTGAATCAAGAAGGTGGCGAGGAAGCCGAAGAACATCAGGTAGAAGCTCAACTTGCCCAGCCCTTCGTCGAGCATGCGCCCGGTGATCTTTCCGAACCAGTAGTAGAGCGCGGCGAAGATCGTGAAGACGGCGCCGCCCATCAGCACGAAATGGATGTGGGCGACGACGAAGTAGGTTTCGTTCAGCTGCCAGTCGACGGGGAAGATGGCGAGAAAGACGCCTGAGATCCCCCCGATCAGGAACAGCCCGATGAAGCCCGCGCAGAACAGCAGCGGTGTCTTGAATTCGATCGTGCCACGCCACAGGGTGGCGATCCAATTGAGCATCTTCACGCCGGTGGGCACGGCGATTAGGAACGAGCTGAGCATCACGAACACGAGGATCGCCTCGGGTATGGGCGCCGTGAACATGTGGTGCGCCCAGGTGAGGAAGCCGAGGAACGCGATCGCCACCGTCGAGGCGGCGATCGCCTTGTAGCCGAAGATCGGCTTGCGCGCGAACACCGGCAGGATCTCCGAGACGATGCCGAAGCCCGGAAGCACCATGATGTAGACCTCCGGGTGCCCGAAGAACCAGAACAGGTTCTGCCACAAAAGCGGCGAGCCGCCGCTGGCGGGGTCGAAGAAGTGGGTGCCGAAGTGCCGGTCGGTGAGCAGCATCGTGACTGCCGCCGCGATCACCGGCATCGCGAAGATGATCAGGATCGAGTAGGTGAGGATCGCCCACACGAATAGCGGCAAGCGGCCCCAGCTCATGCCGCGGGCGCGCATGTTGGCGATCGTGGCGTAGAAGTTGACCGCGCCCAGGATCGAGGAGAGCCCCGTCAGGTGGATCAGGTAGATCCACGCATCCTGCCCGCCGCTGGGCGAGTAGACCGAACCCGACAGCGGCGGGTAGCTCGTCCAGCCGGCTTCCGGTGGATTCCAGAAGATCGAGGCGTAGAACACCAGGCCGCCGGCCAGCAACAGCCAGAACGACAGGGCGTTAAGGCGTGGGTAGGCCATGTCTCGCGCACCGACCATCAGCGGAACGAAGTAGTTGGCCAGGCCGGCCATCATCGGCACGACGAACAGGAAGATCATCGTCGACCCGTGCATCGTGAACAGCTGGTTGTAGGTCGTGGGGGTGACCAGCGTGTTGTTCGGCGCGCCCAGCTGCAGGCGCATCATCAGGGCCTCGACGCCGCCCAGGCAGAAGAAGACGAAGGTGGTGACCATGTACATGATCCCGATCCGCTTGTGATCGGTGGTCGTGATCCAGCTCGTCCAGTCATGCCGGCCGAGTTCCGATCGGTCGGGCTCGGCGCGGTGTGCTGTCACCTGAGGGGCTGGGGCGAGGAAGGTGGCCATTTCGTGTGCTGGTCTCCTCGATGCCTAGGGGTTTTCGACCTGTCCGGCGCCGGTCTGGGCATTCAACTTGGCCCGTGCGACCTTGGCGTTGGTGTTGGCTTCGGCGATGAGCTGCTTCTGGTAAGCCAGCCAGGTATCGAACTGCGCTGGCGGGACCGCCTTGACGGTGGCGATCATGCGCGCGTGGCCGCGTCCGCACAGGAAAGCGCACTGCCCGCGGTAGATCCCGGGCTTTGAGACCTTCAGCCAGGTGTAGTTGTGATAGCCGGGTACGGCCTGGAACTTGCCCCCTAGTTCGGGGATCCACCAGGAGTGGACGACGTCCGCAGAGACGATATCGAGGGTGATCGTCGTGTTGGTGGGGACGACCATCTCCTGGTAGGAGTACGGCGCGCCCAGGCCGTCGGGTTCGTTCGCGCCCGGGTAGACGAACTGCCAGATGTACTGGCGGCCGATGACCGTGATGTTCAGTGATTTGCCGTCGGGCGGCAGCTTGCGCTCGGCGCTCGCGTACAGCACCCCGCTCTGGCCGATCAGCTGGTCGCCATTGGGCCCTGAGTTGGCAGGATCCTGGATCGAGGCGAGCTTGGCGAAGGTGACCACCGCGAGCCCAACGAGAATGACGGCGGCGGCGACCGTCCAGCCGACCTCCAGGCGGGTGTTGCCACGAATCTGCGCGGGCACTGCGCCCTTGCGCGCGCGGAACTTGATCAACGCATATACAAGGGCGCCTGTGACTGCGACATAGATCACTGCCGCGATCGCAAGGGTGATCTTGAAGAGGCCGTCGATGTGGTTGGCATTGGGCGACCCGCCCGACTCTGGGGTGAAGAAGGCAAGCGTTGAGGGGACGAGGTGGCCCAAGGCGGCGGGGATTCTATTCAGGCCTGCCCCGGACGCGCTTGATGACTGTTGCCACGAGGCGCTCGTCGCAGTCAGAGCGCCTTCCCAAGCCGGCCCGGATGGCCTCCATGTAACTGCCTGGCTGGATGCCGTTTACCTACCCGAGAAGCGCGCCGGGCGCTTCTCGACGAAGGCCATCGCGCCCTCGACGAAGTCCTCAGTGCCCGTCATCTCGCGCTGGAGCTGGGCCTCGAGCTCGAGCTGCTCAGCCATGCGCGCGTAGAGCCAGTTGTTGAACTGGCGCTTTGCTCCGGCGTAGGAGCGGGTCGGGCCGCTGGCGAGGCGCTGCGCCAGTACGGCGACCTCCTCGTCCAGGCGCTCGTCCGGGACGGCGCGGTTGATAAGGCCCCACGCAAGCGCTTGCTCTGAGGCGATTCGCTCGCCGAGCATCGCCATCTCGGTCGCCCGGGCCAGGCCCACGCGGGTCGGGACGAAAAGCGAGGAGCCGCCGTCGGGGACGAGTCCGATGTTGACGAACGCGAGCAGGAAGTAGGCGCTCTGGGCTGCCACGATCAGATCGCAGCAGAGGGCCAGCGAGCAGCCGATGCCGACGGCGGGGCCATTGACGCGGGCGATCACCGGCTTTCCGAGATCGCGGATCGCGTGCATGATCGGGTGGTAGATCTCGGTGAGCGTTTTGTAAACGTCCGGGCGGCCCTCTGAGGTTAGCTCGACGCCGAAGTCCTTCAGATCGGCGCCAGAAGAGAAGGCGCGCCCGGCGCCTGTCAGTACTACTGCGCGTGCCGCGTCGTCCTCAGCCACATGGTGCAGCGCCGTGAGCAGGTCCAGGCCGAGCTGCTTGTTCCACGCGTTCAGCGCCTGCGGCCGGTTCAGCTCGATGGTGGCCGCGCCGTCCGCCAGCGAGACGTTGACGGTCTCAAGCGGGGTGTAGGGGTCGCCCATTGTCCTCTGCTCTCCTTTTCTCGCTCTCCGGACGCGTGGATGAGGGTGGTGATCCTATTGTGTGCCCATGTCCCGACCCGTAATAGGCATGTGTACCGCGTTGGAGCGGGCCCAGTGGAGCGTGTGGGACCAGCAGGCAATGCTGTTGCCGCGCAACTACGTCGAGGCGGTGCAGCGCGCCGGCGGGTTCGCGGTGATGCTCCCCCCGGACCCTCGCCTGGTCGAAGATCCGAGCGAGGCACTGGGGCTGGTCGATGCTCTTGTGCTCGCGGGCGGCGCCGACATCGACCCTGGAGCTTACGGCCAGGAGGCTCACTCAGAGACAGCTGGCACGGTGCCGGAGCGAGATGTCTTCGAGATCGCGCTCGTGCGCGCGGCGATCGAGCGCGACCTGCCGGTGCTGGGGATCTGCCGAGGGATGCAGCTGATCAACGTCGCGTGTGGCGGCACGCTCGAGCAGCACCTGCCCGAGCGCTTCGGCCATCACGAGCACCGCCGTGTGGTCGGCTCCTTCGACGGTGCCGACCACGATGTGGAGCTGCGTGGCGGCACGCTGGCGATGCGGGTGGTGGGCGAGGCTCGCCATGCCACCAAGTCTCACCACCACCAGGGTGTAGACCGCGTGGGGGAGGGTCTGCTCCTCAGCGGAACCTCGGCGATGGACGGCCTGCCCGAGGCCATCGAGTTGCCCGGCAGGCGCTTCGTGCTCGGGGTGCAGTGGCACCCGGAGGCGGATGCGGCCAGTCCCGTGGTTGGGGCGCTCGTGGAGGCCGCTCGCGAGCACGCGCACGCCCTCGGACCGAGTCCCGAGGCCTGAGGCCTTTGCCCGCGCGGCGGTGGCGTGGTGCCGTGGCGCCGCGGGCGGTCTTATACTGCAGCCTGGTGCGGCGGTCGAGCGCGATCCGAGCAGCCGCCTGGGGGTTGGTTGCGGCTGGCGTTGCCGCGCCGCTGATCCGCAAGCGGGTGAGTGCTCCGCCAATCGTCCTACAGACGGTCGCTTTCGCTGCCCCCTTTGGACTATGCGTGGCCACGCGTCGCTCGCGCATGCGCGACGTGGCCGTCTGTGGCTTGCAGATGTGGGCTTACCTGGCCGCGTACAAGTCCCCGCACGATGACCCCGACGCTCAGGAGAGACGCACGCATATCCACTATCCGATCGCCGTCGACCGCGTGCTGGGTCTGGGCGAGCTGCCCACGCTGCGCCTGCAACGCGCGCTCGCCCGCCGAGGGCCGGACGACGCAGAATGGCGCGCTCTGGACCGTGTTCTGGTGTGGGCCCACTGGACGTGGTTCATGGTGCCGCACGGCTCGCTGGCGTACATCCTCGTGCGCCATCCTCAGCGTTTCCCGCGCGCTGCTCTAATGACCTACGCGGTGTTCGACATCGGTGCGAGCGTCTACTGGCTCGCGCCGACCGCCCCACCCTGGTACGCGTCGGCTGTGGCCGTGGCCGGAGTGGACGGTGTCGGGGGAGTGGACGGTGTCGGGGGAGTGGATGACGTGGAGAGCGGGGGCGGCTTGGGGCGCATCGATGGTGTGGAGGGTGCGCCGCCGGTGCGGCGGATGATGGTGGAGTATGGGGAGCAATTCTTTAGAGACGGCTGGGGTCCGCTCTACAGTGTGTTTGGAGGCAATCCACTGGCCGCGATGCCCTCGCTGCACTTCGCCACATCTGTGATGGCCGCGCTCCTGCTCGCCGAGGTGGGCCCGCTGGCGGGCGCGGTGGGCTTCGGCTATACGGTGACGCTTGGGTTCGCGCTTGTGTACCTGGGCGAGCACTATGTGGTGGACCTGCTCGCGGGGGCGGCGCTGACCGGTGTGGTGCGCCGGCTGGGTCCGCACGCGCGCCCAGCGCTCGCCCGTGTATCGCGCGCGGTCGCGGCATTGGAGGGGATGGCACACGAGGGGATCTGAACGGGGTGAGCGAGGAGAAGATGGTGCAAGGCGACCGACACGAAGCGGATAGGGGAGTGGCCGAAGGGGAGACGCCGGCCCTGGATCCCGAGCTGAGGCCGGGGAGACCGGGCTCCTCCTCAGGCGAAGAGATGCCCACGACCGCCGGTGACCGTGCGCTGCGGGTGGCCGAGGAGGAAATGCCGCGCGTGCCCGCCACGCGCCGGCAGGCCGTCGCCTTTGCCCTGTTCATCCTCACGGGTGTCGCCTTCCTGTACTTCGTGCTGCCCAAGCTCGCCGGGGTGGGTACGACGGTGCATCGCATCGAGCGCGGGGACAGCTGGTGGATCGCGATTGGCGTGTTCCTTGAGCTTCTGTCTTTCGCTGGCTACGTGGTGCTGTTCCGCGCGGTGTTCGTGCGTGGGCGCAGTCCGATCGGATGGCGGGAGAGCTATCAGGTCACGATGGCCGGTCTGGCCGCTACGCGCCTGTTCGCGGCCGCCGGTGTGGGCGGTGTGGCGTTGACCGCATGGGCACTGCGCCGCTCGGGCATGGAGTCCCGACTGGTCGCCTGTCGCATGGTCGCCTTCATGGTGCTGCTGTATGTGATCTACGCGGGCTCGCTGCTGCTCGACGGCATCGGGCTCGGGACCGGCCTGTTCCCGGGTGGCGGCTCGTTCGCGATCACGATCGTCCCCGCGATCGTGGCGACGGTTCTGTTCGGAGTGGCCGGTGCGATGGCGCTGCTGCCGGGCGATGTCGAGCGGCGCCTGGCGCGGTGGGCGGCCGGCTCGGGTCGCGTCGCCCATTGGATGGCCCGGGCGGTGACGGCGCCCGCGCTGGCGGCGCGCGGCGTGCGCACCGCGATCGAGTTGATTCGCTCGCGCGACGTCGGCCTGCTGGGCGCGGTGGCCTGGTGGGGCTTTGATATCTGCGTCCTATGGGCGATGTTCCACGCGTTCGGCTCTCCGCCGCCCTTCACCGTGATCTGGATGGCCTACTTCGTGGGCACCCTCGGCAACCTCCTGCCGCTGCCGGGCGGGCTGGGAGGCGTCGAGGGAGGCATGATCGGAGCGTTCGCCGCGTTCGGCGTCGACTTCAACCTCTCGGTGCTCGCTGTGCTGTCATATCGCGGCATCTCCTTCTGGCTGCCCACGCTCCCAGGGGGTGTGGCCTATTTCCAGTTGCGCCGTACCGTGGCTCGTTGGCGGGACGAGCAGAGCGCATACCCAGCGGCGGCCACGCACGCTGGATCGGTGGAGGCGGCCGGCGCTCTGTAAGGTTCAGTAGCCCCTGAAAAGCCAGTGGGTATAGTATACTTTACAAAGTAAAGCGACTTGTACGACCATTGGAGATGAGATGGCAGACGTCGAGAACACGATCGTGATCGGGAGCGGCCCGGCGGGATACACCGCCGCGCTGTACGCCGCGCGCGCCAACCTCCATCCGCTGGTGATCGAGGGCTTCGCCTGGGGCGGTCTCTTGCAGCAGACGACCGACGTGGAGAACTACCCCGGCTTCCCCGAGGGGATCATGGGCCCCGAGATGATGCGTAAGCTGCGCGTTCAGGCCGAGCGTTTCGGGGCGCGCCTGATCACCGAGCAAGCCGAGCGCGTGCAACTCTCCAGCGAGCCGGGAGGCGTGCACAGCGTGTGGGTCGATAACGTCGAGCACAGAGCGCTCACCGTCGTGCTGGCGATGGGTGCCGAGCACAAGAAGCTGGGCGTGTCCGGCGAGGAGGAGCTGGCCGGACACGGTGTCAGCTACTGCGCGACCTGCGACGCCGCCTTCTTCCGCGACGCGCAGACGATCATCGTCGGCGGCGGCGACTCGGCGATGGAGGAGGCGATCTTCCTGTCGAAGTTCGCCGCCAAGGTCACGATCGTGCACCGGCGCGAGCAGTTCAGGGCGTCGAAGATCATGCTCGAGCGCGCGCGGGCTCAAGAGAACATCGAGCTGCTGACCCCCTACACGGTGAAGGAGCTGGTGGCCGGTGAGGGCGGAGTGACGCTCGGCCATGCGACGCTGACGAACGCCGAGACCGGCGAGGAGCGCGAGATACCCGTATCGGGCACGTTCATAGCGATCGGCCACGAGCCGCAGTCGGGGCTCGTCGCGGGTCAGATTGACGTCGACGAGAACGGCTACGTGATCACCGAGGGCAACTCCACCCGCACCAACCGCCCAGGCGTGTTCGCCGCAGGCGACCTCGTCGATCACACCTACCGCCAGGCGATCACGGCCGCCGGCTCGGGCTGCCAGGCGGCGCTAGATGCGGAGTGGTACCTGCGCGACACACCCGGCCTGCCGGCGCCTGCGGAGATGCCCGCAGGCGATCCGGCCGTAGCGCAGTGGGCGCCGGCGGCCGATGTCTAGTGGTCCCTTTTGAAAATTGTTTGCTGGATGGATGGTCTGTGTCTGAGGTTCGACGGACACGGTCTTCGTACCGGTAGTACGGGGGCCGTGGACGGCGAGACTCAGACGCGAGC
This sequence comes from uncultured Solirubrobacterales bacterium, assembly GCA_963813805.1. Taxonomy (GTDB): domain Bacteria; phylum Actinomycetota; class Thermoleophilia; order Solirubrobacterales; family Solirubrobacteraceae; genus Palsa-744. The sequence continues at coordinate 511,049 of CAWEZZ010000005.1, read as the reverse complement.
AGGCGCCGGGAAACACCAACGAATTTTCAAAAGGGACCACTAGCCGAGGCGGGGCGTGAGAGCGCCCTCCAGCTCAAGCAGGTAGCGCTTGCGCTCGAGTCCGCCACCGTAGCCGCCGAGGGAGCCGCCGGAGCGCAGGACTCGATGGCAGGGGATGACGATCGGAATCGGGTTGGAGCCCAGGGCGTTGCCAGCCGCGCGTGCACCACGGGGGCTGCCCGCCTCGGTCGCAACCTCGGCGTAGGAGAGGTGACCGCCGTAAGGGATCGCGGCGGTCTTGCGCAGCACGCGCCGCCCGAACGGCCCGATCAGACTCCAGTCCAGCGCCAGCTCGAACTCGTGGCGGCGCCCGGCGAAGTACTCATCGAGCTCGCGCCGCACCGGGTCCAGGGGCACGGTTGCCTCCACGATCCTTGGCGAGAGCCGCCGTGCCAGGTATTCGACCACGGAGTCGATGTCTTCCTCGGGGAATGCCAGGCGCACCAGTCCCCGCTTGGTGACAGCGGCGTGCAGCGTGCCGAAGGGAGAATCGACGGGCGCGTAGCTCACGTCGGCTAGGCCTTCGGTCGCGACGCGTTCGGTCAAGCGTTGGGCGGCGTCGGCCGCGGCGCGCTCGCTCACACGTCGTGCGGCCTTGGCGGCGGCGCTGGCGGCCGGGGGTGCGTGATCGGATCGGAAGGGGCCGCGACCGAGCGCGTCCTCGATTGCCTTGGTCTTCTCGTATGGGCGATCGGTCATACGACTACCACCTTTCTCAACTTGGCAAGTCCCTCGTGCAGCGATCTCCGCGCCGCCTCCTCCGAGCAGCCGATCGCGGCGGCGATGTCGCGGTGGGGGAGATCGGCCACGTAGCGCAGTACCACTGCGGAGCGCTGGCGCGCGGGTAGCCCTCCGACCGCCTCCCAGAGCGACTCGTCGCGTTCTTCACCGCCGCCCGGCACGCCTCCTGCCGTGGAGGCCCGTGTCATCGCCGCGTCGTCTGCGACCGTGGTGAGATCGGCGACCGGCAGCGCGCGTCGGGCGCGCCCGCGATGCGCGTCGAGCGCCTTACGATGGGCGATCGTTAGCACCCACGCGCGCAAGTTCGAGTCGGCGCGCAGCCGCGGGTATGCGCGCAGCGCCGCGATGAACGTCTCCTGAAAGCAGTCCTCGGCCTCGCCGCGCCCGACGGATGACACGAGAAAACTCCACACCACATCGCGGTGGGAGTCGAGAAAGCGCTGAAAGGGTGGTAGCCCGTCGCTCACGGGGATTGAACGCGCGCGGGCGTGAGAACGTGAGGCGGGTGGGGCGAGCGAGGCGAGCTCATGTCTCGTACTCGAAGAAGCCCACGCCTGTCTTACGTCCCAACCGGCCGGCGTGCACTAGACGGCGCAGCGCGGGGGCGGGGCGGTAGCGTTCCTCGCCGTACTCCTCGCAGAGGGCCTGCAGGATCGTGAGCACGTTGTCGAGCCCGATCTCATCCGCCCACTCGAACGGCCCACGCGGGTGGCTGAGGCCGAGGACCATCCCCAGGTCGATGTCACGGGTGTCGCCGATGCCTTCGCCGAGCGCGAACGCCGCCTCGTTGATGATCTGGCAGACGATCCGCGCGAGCACGAGCCCGGGCGCGTCGCCGACCCACACCACGTGCTTGCCGAGCGCGTTGAAGAAGCGCTCGGCACGCTCTGCCGCCAGCGGCGAGGAGCTCTCGCTGCGCGTCAGCTCGATGAGGCTGGCGCTGCTCAGCGGTGCCAGCACGTGAAAGCCGACGGCGCTGCCGCCGGGATCGAGCGCGGCGAGCGACCCCGTCGCGCACAGCAGCAGGTGCGCCCCGCCCGGACCGCTGGCGGGGGCCCGCCCGCGCCTGTCGGGGCGTCCCGCGGGCGCTCGCTCACGGCGCGCGGCATCGGGCTCGCATTCGCAGTCGATCGCCAGCGCGGGCAGCGCGCCGCCGCTCGGCGTGTGGAGCCCGCGCACCTCGTAGCCAGCCCCCTCGGCGGCCGCGCGCAGTTCCTCGGCGAGCGCGCTCGCGCCAGCGATCACGACGATGCCCTCGCCCGGTGTTGCGCCGGGCTCGATCGGGGCAGGGTCCTCAGGCCGGTGAGCCGCCCCTCCGGCAGCGTCGTAGGTGTAGTAGCCGCGCCCGCTCTTACGTCCATGCAGTCCAGCAGCTACGTAGCGCGCTGCGATCGGCGAAGGGCGCCAACGCGGCTCGCCAAAGCTCTGCTCGTAGAAGCTCTTTGAGATCTCGAAGCCGACGTCTACGCCGACGAGGTCCATCAGCTCGAAGGGGCCCATGCGAAACCCGCCCTCCAGACGGCAGATGCGGTCGATCGTCTCGATGTCCGCGATGCGCTCCTGCAGCAGGCGCAAGGCCTCTAGGCCGAAGGGTCGGTTGCAGCGGTTGACGAGGAAGCCCGGCCCGTCGCTGGCGCGGATGACCGTCTTGCCCATCGCCTCCCCGGTGGCGTCGGCGAGCGCGAGCGCCCGCTCGGAGGATTGCTCGCCGGCGACGACCTCCAGCAGCCGCATCACCGGGGCGGGGTTGAAGAAGTGCATCCCCACGACCCGCTCGGGGTTGCTCGCGGCGGCGGCGATCGCGGTCACGAGCAGCGAGGAGGTGTTGCTCGCCAGCACGCACTCCTCGCTCACGATCTCCGACAGCTGCCGGTACAGCTCGTGCTTGAGGTCCAGGCGCTCGGGCACCGCCTCGATCACCAGCTCGCAGGGCGCAAGCGCGGCCAGCTCCTCGACCGCCTCCAGCCGCTCGATGGCCGGCCAGTGCCTCCTCGCGCTGAGCCGCTCGCGCGCCGCGTCTTTGTGAAACCCGTCCTTCAGCTCCTCCACCCCGCGGGCGAGCGCCTCTGGGATCGGGTCGTACAGCAGCGTGCTCGCACCCGAGCGTGCCGCCAGCTGGGCGATGCCCGCGCCCATCGTGCCGGCCCCGAGCACGCCTATGACACGTGCGGCGCTCACGTCAGGAAGGGACCAGGGCGTTGATGCCCGTCATCGCGCGCCCGATGATCAGTTTCTGGATCTGGCTCGTTCCCTCATAGAGCGTCGTGACGCGCGCGTCACGGAAGTAGCGCTCGACCGGGTGATCGTCGACATAGCCCGCGCCGCCGTGGATCTGGATCGCGAGGTTCGCGCACTCCAGCGACGCCTCGGTCGCATGGAGCTTCGCGATCGAGGTCTCCAGCGTGTTCGGGCGGCCCTGGTCCTTGAGCCAGCCGGCGCGCCACACGAGCATGCGCGAGGCGTCCGTCTTCAGGACCATGTCGGCGATCATCGCCTGCACGAGCTGGAAGCTCGCGATTGGTTTGCCGAACTGCTCGCGCTCCTTTGCGTACTTGACCGACTCATCGACGCACCCCTGGCAGATGCCCACGCAGCCGGCGGCGACCGAGTAGCGCCCGGAGTCGAGGTTGGACATCGCGATTTTGAATCCGTCACCGACTTCGCCGAGCATGTCCTCGTCTGAGACCTCGACGTCTTCCAGCGAGATCGAACCCGTGTCTGAGGCGTGCAGCCCCATCTTGTGCTCGATCGTCTGTGCCGTGTAGCCGGGCTGATCGGTGTCCACCAAAAAGCACGCGATCCCCTTGTGACCGAGCTCCGGGTTGGTCTGGGCGAAGATCACCGCAACCTTCGCGTAGTTGGCCATCGAGATCCACATCTTCGCGCCGTTGATCACCCAGCCCGAGCCGGTCTTGCGCGCCCGCGTCTTCTGATTGGCCGCGTCTGAGCCCGTGTCGGGCTCGGTCAGGCCGAAGCACGCCAGCCACTCGCCTGAGCAGAGCTTCGGCAGGTACTTGCGCTTCTGCTCCTCGGTGCCGAACTTGACGATGCCTGAGCACACGAGCGAGGTCTGGACAGAGATGACGGTGCGGATCGCCGAGTCTCCCCGGCCGATCTCCTCGACGACGAGGCCATAGCTGAAGTAGTCCAGGCCCGCACCGCCGTACTCCTGGGGGACGATCGCGCCGAGGTAGCCCTGGGCAGCGACCTTCTTCACCAGCTCAGTGTCGAAGTGGTGGTTGCGGGCGTTTTCGCGCGACTGCACCACGATCTCCTTGTCGGTGAACTCGCGCGCTGTTTCCTTGATCAGGCGCTGCTCGTCGGTCAGGTCGAAGTCCATCTTTCTCCTATCGGGTCGTGCGGAATGTGAACCTGGGGGATGGGTACTTGGGGCCGGCGCCAATCTCTTCGTTGAAGCCCTGTATAGCCATCGCTATACACCGCCTCGCTTCGGTGTGATCCACGGCGCATTCACGCGCCCCTCGATCTCCTCCGCGATGCCCTCGATCGCGACGCGCTCCTGCGCCAGCGAGTCACGGTTCCGCAACGTCACCGTCCCGTCCTGCAGGCTCTGATGGTCGACGGTCAGGCAGAACGGCGTGCCGATCTCATCCTGGCGGCGGTAGCGCTTGCCGATCGCCCCGCCGTCGTCGTACTCGACCATACCCAGTCCCGCGCGCGTTCGGATCGAGCGCTGGACCTCCTTCGCGAGCTCAGGCTGGCCGTCCTTCTTCACGAGCGGCAGCACCGCCGCCTTGACCGGCGCCAGGCGCGGGTGCAGTCGCAGGACGGTGCGTGTCTCTCCCTCGCCTGTGCCCTCGCGCTCGACGACTTCCTCGTCGTAGGCGTCGACCAGGAAGGCGAGCGTGGCCCGGTCGGCGCCGGCGGCGGGCTCGATCACGTGCGGCACGTAGCGCTCGCCGGAGGCCTGGTCGAAGTACTCGAGCTTCTCGCCAGAGAACTTCGTGTGCTGGGTGAGGTCGAAGTCGCCGCGGTTGGCGATCCCCTCGAGCTCCGACCAGCGGGCTCCGCCGCCAGGGGCGGTGGACGGGAACAGGTACTCGACGTCGCTCGTCGCGCTGGAGTAATGGGAGAGCTCGCTCTCGTCGTGTTTTCTGAGTCGCAGTTTGTCGGGTTGAATCCCCAATTCCACATACCAGCGCTCGCGCTCTTTCAGCCAGTGCTCGAACCACTGCTCGGCCTCGTCCCGGGGGACGAAGAACTCCATCTCCATCTGCTCGAACTCCCTCGTTCGGAAGATGAAGTTGCCGGGCGTGATCTCGTTGCGGAAGGACTTGCCCACCTGTGCGATCCCGAACGGTGGCTTCTTGCGCGAGAACTGCAGGACGTTCTTGAAGTTGATGAAGATGCCCTGCGCGGTCTCCGGGCGCAGGTAGGCGGTCGAGCCCGACTCCTTCACGGGGCCGATCGTGGTCTCGAACATGAGGTTGAAGTCGCGCGCCTGCGTCAAGTCGCACTCATCCGTTTCGCCGGGGTGCTTGGAGGGTTTGCGCCCGCAGGCCAGCTCGCCGAGGTGATCGGCGCGGAAGCGCTGGCCGCACGTCTTGCAGTCCACGAGCGGGTCGGTGAAGCCCGCGAGATGCCCCGAGGCCTCCCACACGCGCGGGTGCTGGAGAATCGCGGAGTCGATTGCCACGATGTCGTCCCGCTCCTGCAGCATCGCGCGCCACCACTCGTTCTTCACGTTGGTCTTCAGCAGCACCCCGTAGTGACCGAAGTCATACGTCGAGCCAACCCCGCCGTAGATCTCAGAAGACGGGAAGATGAAGCCGCGCCGCTTGCACAGCGCGACGATCTTGTCCATCGTGGCCACGTCGCCGGTTGGGGTGCCGGGGGACGGGATGCCGGGGGACGAGGCGCCGGGGGACGGGGCGTCGGAGGTGGCGGGGCTTGTGCCGGAGGGCTCGGTCATCGGGGCCTGATGCTATTCGAGCCTTGCAGGGCCAGGCTCCTCGCCGTGGCGCGGGTCCCGATCCTCAGCGGTGGCCGGGCCGCGGACGTATGTTCGACTACCCGAGGAGATCGCTAAAGAGCGGCGATCCAACGCCGAGTGTCATCTTGTCTATGCGCGCGAATAGATCGTTCGGGCTGCATGCTGAGGCCCCGCAAGCTGCCGAGTTCGGGACCACGATGCACACCCTGGGCAACGCATCTAAGGGTTCACAGCCGAGCTCTATCGCGTTTGCTATCAGCCAGCGTGAGCTTGACGGTCCTACGCGAGTTCTCGTCGTCGAGGGAGAGCTTGATCTCTCCTCGGCACCGAGCCTGAAGTGGGCGCTGACCGACATATTCGACGCGGGCTATAGCGAGGTCGTCGTCGATCTTTCGCTGGTCACCTTCATCGACTCGACTGCACTCGGCGTGCTGGTCGGTGTCCAGCGGAACCTCAACTCCGGTGCGCGTCTGGCCATCGCCTGCGCGCACGCCGATGTGTTGAAGATCTTCGAGCTGACTGGGCTGGATGGAACGTTCGAGATCTTCTCGACTTTCGATGACGCGCTCGCCTACGCCCGAGGGAGCACGGCCGCGGCCGGTTGATGACGACGAATGGTGCAAGTGCAACCCGGTTCCCCCAGCCGCTTCTAGGTTTGGCGGTGGGTGTGTCCCTCGGCTGCTGGGCGCTGGCCTCGGCGTGGGTACCCGTCGCGACGGCGAAGCCAGACCATGCTTGGCCCACGCGCGACACGCCGGCGCGACAGAATGCGGTCGCCGGACCTCATGGGAATACGGTCGCCGGACCTCATGGGAATACGGTCGCCGGACATCATGGTGAACGCGGCTTTGAGGCCGAAGGCTGCTGTACGGTCTCCTCGCCACCGGCACCGGCTGCTGCGGAAAAGAAGCGCCACGAACGGGCGCCAGCGAGCGCACCCGCGGCGAACGCGCCACGCGACCCAGCTGCCGGGCCGCACGGCGAACGCGGCGGTGAGGCCAAAGCTTGCTGCGCTGCCCGACCGGGCTTGGCGCCGGCCGCGGACACGAAGCAGCATCGCGAACCCGAGCCTGTGAGCAAGCGCCCGAACCATCGTGCGACAGGCCTACGGCATGGCAATCGCTCGGCAGAAGGAGCGGTCGAACACGAACGGCAAGAGGTCACGGCACCCGCCGCGTCGCGGCGACCGCACGACAAAGGGAGGCATGACAAGGCAAGGGAATCCAAGCACGTGCCGCGAACTCCCAAGCCTATCCCGAGCGCGGGCGCCCCGGCCGCCAGCGCGACGTCCGCCACCCTCACTTCCACTCCGGCGCTCGTGACGCCCACCACAATCACGCCCACCACAATCACGCCCACGGCAACGACAGTGCCGCTCATCGTCGGTCGGTCGCGGTCCGCAGTGACAGGTCGATCGGGCCGCGTCAAGCCGCGCCGGACCCGAGGCGCAAGTCGACTCCCAGCTGCGAAAGCATCGGCGCCGAGCCGACTCACGCCTTCGGCCGGGCTGCTGGCCACGCCGGCGCCCATAGCCCGGGCCAAGCGCGCGCCGGCAACGATATCCAAGGCGCCGACTCACTCCAAGCAATCACCGCTCGTGACAACCGTCACCAGAATTATCAACGTAATTCCGCTGCAGGTCTGGATTCTGATTGGCGCCCTCGTCGCGCTCGCGCTCGCGCTCGGCGCAGGCTCGCGCCTGGTTGCGCTGCGGGCGCGGCGACTGGCGCGTCAGCGTCGACAGCTGCTCGACGACGTTGGCCTGCTTCAGGCCGCGCTGCTACCCGTTCTCCCTGGCCGACTTGGTCCGGTGGGCACCTCCGCGGCCTACCGGCCGGCATCCGGGCCTGGTGCGGGCGGCGACTTCTACGATGTGTTCGCGCTCGGGGATGGTCAGCTGGCGGTCATCGTCGGTGATGTCTCAGGGCACGGCCGCGAGGCGCTGCCTCATACGTCGCTCGTACGCTTCACGCTGCGCACGTACCTCGAGGCTGGCCTTTCGCCGCGGAGCGTCCTGCAGACAGCCGCTCCTGTGTTGGAGCGTCAGCTCGGGGATTCGTTTGCCACCGTCGTGCTGGCCACCTACCATCCGCGTGATCGCATCCTCACCTACGCCTGCGCTGGTCATCCACCGCCAGTCGTGAGCGGCGCGCGGTCGATCGTTCCGATCACCGTCTGCTCGTCTCCTCCGATCGGAGCGGGCCAGGCGACCGGGAGGCGGCAGACCGTCGTATCGCTCCCGGGACGATCGCTTGCCTGCTTCTACACCGATGGCGTGATCGAGGCGAGGGTTGGGGGCGAGCTGTTCGGCGCAAGGCGGCTCGAACGGACGCTCGCGGAGCTCGGAGGAGACGCCACCGCGTCGGTGCTGCTGGACCGCGTGGCTGGCGAGTCCGACCGGCACTCCGACGACATGGCCGCGTGCCTGCTGCGCGTCGAGGGAGAGCCCTACGAGCCAACTGTGCTGGTTGAGGAGCTCGAGCTCGATTGCCGAGAGGCCGCGCGCGATCGGGCAGAGCAATTCCTGCTCGCCGGTGGCGTCGACCCCGGCGAGATCGGTGAGGTCATCCGCTCGGTGCATACCGCCGTGGCACGGCACGGTGGCGTCGTCCTTGAATTGCACCTTGGCGACGGCCCGCCCGAGGTCGCACTGCGTCAGCACAACGTCGCGCTGCTTCACCCTTCGGCACGCAAGACGGCGCGCGCGCTTTAGGTGTCGAGATGAACGCTCGGCCTGCTCTCGACACCGACGCGGCGATGGTCTTGGGCATGGCATCCACAGCGATGCCCTTCGCTCGCTCTCCCGAGGCCGAGGCTGAGCGCTGGCTGCGGATCCTGCGTCTGCATGGCGAAGCTGGGACCGCGCTGCAGGCGCTGGGGGTGAGCGAAGCCCAGCTTGAAGCGCCTGGCCAGGGCACCGATGGCGCACGAGACGATCTGGCGAAGGGGGACGGTCGCGACGTAGTCGCAGCCGTCACCGAGGACGCCGTTCGCGTTGCCAGCGAACGTGGCGCGCGCACGGTCGGCACGAGCGATGTGCTCGTGGCCGTGATGCAGGTCTACAGCGCGGACTTCGACCGCGTGCTGTGGGCGCATGGCGCCGATCGCGACGAGGTGCTCGAGCGGCTCGGCGTCAAGCCGCCCAGGGCGCGCGAGGATTGAGAACACGTTCTGAGACATCGGCGAGCACGGTGCGTAACATGCCGCGCTGTGGCACGCATCCTGATCGTCGGCGGCGGATGCAGGGGCAGACAGTTGGCATCAGCGTTAGTAGGGGAGGGGTATGCCGTCCGCATCAGCACCCGCGAGGAGACGGGCCGGACGGCGATCCAGAAGGCCGGGGCGGAGTGCTGGATCGGCACGCCCGACCGCCTGGCCACGCTGCGGACGGCGTTGGAGGGGGTCACGATCCTCTGCTGGCTCCTGGGATCAGCCGCTGGCTCCCAGCAGGAGCTGGGAGCGCTGCACACTGATCGCCTGCAGTTCTTCCTCACACAGGCCATTGACACCACCGTGCGGGGCTTCGTGTATGAGGCGTCCGGAACGGTCCCGCGGGAGGTCCTCGCCGAGGGCGAGCGGATCGTGCGGGCGGTGGGCGCGCGCAATGCGATACCGGTGGCGTTCCTCATGGCCGACCCACATGACCCCGGCGCGTGGCTCATCGACGCACGAGTTGCGATTGAATCCCTACTCGAAGACTCTCCGAGATAGCTCAGGAACTGGTCGGCTCACGCTCAAGGACTGGTCCGCGAAGAGACGGTGAAAATCAAGCTATCGGTGGGTAGGGCCGATAAGGATCCAGCCATGGATGAAGGTCGCTCCCGGTACGGCGTGCTCATCTCTGCCCTGGGCGCGATCGGCCTGGCGGTCTCGGTCTTCCTGCCCTGGTACGGGGTGAGCTTCACCGCCAGCGGGATCGCGTTCGCCGAACAGGTGAGCAATCAAGTGGCAGCGCAGTTCGGCAACGCGGCGTTGCAGAGCTACATGAGCGGCCTACACGCGAATCTCAGCACGCTCGCAGGTCATCAGTTCACGGCGCTGAGTGCCCATCAGGCGCTCAAAGACTTGAACGTCGTGCTGCTGATCATCGCGGGCTTGGGGATCGTGATCGCGCTCTTGTCGCTGGCGCGTCCCGCGTCGCTCTCTGCCGATGATCATCGTGTTCCACTGGCGCTGCTCGGGGCCGTCGCTGCGGTCTGCGTGATCTACCGGATGGTCGATCCGCCGACGCTGGCCGGCAACTTCCTCGCGCTCTCACTGCGCGAGGGCGCCTGGCTGGCGCTGCTCGGTTCGCTGGCGATGGTCGCAGGAGGACTGTGGCCCAGCCGTCTGGGCGCCCCGATCGTGTCGAACGCCAAGGTGGAGAACGCGTGGTCTGGCCTGTCGGGCTGGACGCCAGAAGGCTGAACAGGCCGCCCGTTGCGCTTGGGGGGAGCGCGTCTACGCGCTATCCTGCTAGATAAATTCCCTAAAGTCGATCAGGATTTATCATTTGACCGTGTGATTGCCGTGCTTGAGCACTGCACCACCGTACGGCAGGCGTCTAACTCAGCAAAAGGAGAAGCAATGGCTCTTGGCATCGGAGACGAGGCACCGGATTTCGAGGCGCAGACCACGGAGGGCCCGATCCGCTTCCACGAGTGGCTCGGCGACTCGTGGGGGGTGCTGTTCTCCCACCCGAAGGACTTCACGCCCGTGTGCACGACCGAGCTCGGCTACATGGCGAACGCCAAGCCGGAGTTCGACCGCAGGAACGTCAAGATCATCGGCCTCTCCGTGGACGCGACCAGCGACCACGAGCGTTGGGCGCGCGATATCGAGGAGACGCAGGGCACCGCGCCGAACTATCCGATCATCGGCGACGCCGACTTCAATGTGTCAAAGCTCTACGGCATGCTGCCCGCGAGCACTTCCGGCGATCCGAGCGAGCGCACTCCCGCCGACAACCAGACGGTGCGCAACGTGTTCGTGATCGGCCCCGACAAGAAGATCAAGCTGATCCTCATCTACCCGATGACGACCGGCCGCAACTTCGATGAGGTGCTGCGCGTCATCGACTCCCTCCAGCTCACCGCCAAGCACAAGGTCGCCACGCCCGTGAACTGGAAGCAGGGCGACGAGGTGATCATCGCGGGATCGGTGTCCAACGAGGAGGCCAAACAGACCTATCCCGACGGCTGGAAGGAGCCCAAGCCCTACATCCGGATCGTGCCGCAGCCAGGAGAGCCGACCGAGCAGTCGCTAGAGCCGGCCGGGCAGTCCTCCAACTGACTCGCCAGCCTCGCCCTCTCGCCAGCCTCGCCCTCTCACCGGTCAGGGCTGCCAGCCTCCGCTCGCAGCATCACTGCTCCCTGCTTGCTCCCTGGCTTCGTATCGAGTCGCTCGAGCAGGTGCTGGAGGATGCGCGCCGTGGCGCCCCATATGAGGTGCTCGTCCACTATGTAGGCGTCGGTCTCGAAGGAGATCCCTCGCCGCTCCAAGCGCGTCCGCGTTCTGCCCGATCGCAGTGCTCCCACGGACAGCTCGAGCACCGCATCTACCTCCCTCGCCGAGGGTCTCCAGCCCAGTCTCTCTGGGACCACGCCGACGAACGGATGGATGAGGTAGTTGGTCGCGAACGTCGAAGTCAGAGGGAGCGCGCCGAGTAGGCTCACGTGTGTGCGTGCAAGCCCGATCTCCTCTTCAGCCTCGCGCAGCGCGGTGTCCAGCAGGTCCACGTCCTGGGCGTCACTGCGACCGCCGGGAAACGAGATCTCACCCGCGTGCCGGCGCAGGTCGGTGCTGCGCCTGGTGAAGACGACGTGAGGCTCAGCGTCCTCTGAAGCCAGGAGCAGCGGCACGAGCACCGCTGCGGGGATTTGATCTGCCACCGTGATCGTGATGATCGATGGCGCCGGAAAAGGGACGACTCAGACGGCCATGTGAACGCGCTCGACGCGCTCTGCGAACATGACCTCGCCGTCGAGCGCACGGTGGACGGGGCACTTCGCGGCGATCACCTGCAGGCGCTCAACCTGTTCCTCGGGGATGTCCTCGGGCAGGCGCATGACGAGCTCGAACTTGGTCGGGCAGCCGCGCTCGGCGGGGCTGTACTGCACATCGACCTCGACGCGGCCAATGTCCCAGCCCTTGCGCGCTGCGTACATCTCTATCGTGATCGCCGTACAGGACGCGAGGCTGACGGCGAGCAGCTCCTGCGGGTCTGGGCCGGCATCCTGCCCGCCGACATCGAGTGGCTCGTCGACCGTCAGCTGGTGGTCGCGCACCTGCACGGTGTGTCTGAAGGTTCCGTCGTCGCGTCGCGCGGTGGCTCTCATCCTCGTCAGCCTTTCCGATTCATGAGTCATGTCACCCTTCCGCCCCCAATCGACCCCAGCTCACATGGTACTCCGCGAGCGGCGTCACGAGAGGGGGTTGAAGAGCAGCCCGGTGAGCAGCTTGGGGAAGAAGTAGGTCGACTTCGGCGGCATGTTCTCACCCGCGGCGGCGACATCGCGGACCTGGCCGACGGGCGTGGGGCGCATCAGGAAGGCGGCATCGTACTCGCCGGTGCAGACCATCGCGAGTGCCTCCGCGGTGTCGCGAGCGTAGAAGAGGCCGTTGAAGTGGGATATGTCCTCATCGCTTAGTCCCAGCGCACCCTTCAGCAGCAGCGCCTCCAGCACGCCCGTGTCAAGGTGGCGGTAGGCCTCCGAGCGCCCGGCGAGCGCGGCGTCGGCGAGCGCCTGGTCCTTCAGCGTCAGGCGTAAGGCGCGCCGGTCGTGGGCATCGATGTAGCCGAGCTGCAGCGGTCCGTCGCCCGCGGGGGGCGCGATCTGCTCGACGGGCACCTCTGCGATATCGAAGTCTCGGCGCAGCGCCTCGGCCAGCGTCTCCCGGCGCGCGGGGTCGAGGCCCCGGACGAGGCGATGGGTGGGGAAAACGGTCAACCCGGGGTCCTCGAGCGCGACCAGGCACATGAGGATGTAGCGATGCTCGCCCTCGCCGCCGATCTCCTGCGCGTAGGCTTGCATCGTCTCGTAGCGGTGATGGCCGTCGGCGATCAACAGCTCGGCGTCGTGGGTAGCGGCCTGCACGGCGGCGATGGCCTGGGGATCGACGACCCGCCAGATCCGGTGAACGGTGCCGTCTGAGTCTGTGACTTCGCCCCACGGCGCCTGCTCGGTGGCCGGTTCAAGGGCGTCCCAGGCGGCGTGGGAAGGGTCGGAGTAGAGCGAGAAGATGGGCGAGACGTTGGCGCGGGTGGCGCGCGTGAGACGCAGCCGGTCCTCCTTTGGACCTGGATGTGTGCGCTCGTGCGGGCGCACGCGCCCGGAGCCGTAGTCTTCGATGCGCACGCGGCAGAAAAAGCCCCGCCGAGTGAGCGTCCGCCTGTCGGGTCCCGTGTAGTCCTGCGTGTGCGCCCAGATCGCAGGCTCGCCGTCGCGGACGAGCGCGCCCTGGAGCTGCCAGGACTCGAACAGCTCGCGCGCGGCGGCATAGGGATCCGCATCCCGCCCGACCGGGTCACTCTGGGGCAGGTCGACGGCGACGACGTTGTATGGAGAGCGCGCGACGAGGGCAGCACGCTGGCCGGCATCGATCACGTCATACGGTGGCGCGACCACATCTGCCAGGGGTCCGACGACGGTGGGGTCGTAGTGCAGCGCGCGCAGCGGTTGGACGTCGGCCATGGCGGTGGCGGAGGCTAGCAGCGGGGACAGATATGCGAGGGCTCGCGGCCGGCGGCTCGGTCAGGCTGGAAACGCGAGGGCCGGCGCGATCTCTACCCTTAGGCGTACGGGGCGTGGCGCAGCCTGGTAGCGCGCGGCGTTTGGGTCGCCGAGGTCCCGGGTTCGAATCCCGGCGCCCCGACTGGCACCTTGAGAGATCGTGTGGGTCCCGAGCTGGCCGCATCACGAGCTGGCCGCAGCGACGAGCGCAGTACCTCGCGGAAGGTGAAGCGCGTCATCCCCGGCCGGGCGGCTACCGTGCTTCCATGCCTGTCCGCTCTGAGGCATCCGTCAAGCGCCTGACGCTGCTCGCGTGCATCCTGGGTTCGGGGATCGCGCTGCTGGACGGCACGGTCGTGAACGTAGCGCTGCCGACCATTCAGCGCGCGCTCGGGGGCGGGTTGGCCGCGCAGCAGTGGTTGGTGAACGGCTATCTGCTGACGCTCGGATCGCTGATCCTGATCGGGGGCTCGCTTGGGGACCTGTTCGGCGAGCGCCGCGTGTTTGCCCTTGGGGTGTCGGGGTTCGGGGTCGCATCGCTGGCGGCCGCGCTGGCGCCGAGCATCGGCGCGCTGGTCGCAGCGCGGGCAGTACAGGGCATCGCCGGCGCGCTGCTCGTGCCGAGCTCGCTCGCAGTGATCGTCAACACATTTCCAGAGGCCGAGCGGGGAGCGGCGATCGGCAGCTGGACAGCGTGGGGTGCGATCTTCGGCGTGCTGGGGCCGCTCGCGGGGGGAGAGCTGCTGGCGATCGCCTCCTGGCGGTGGATCTTCCTAATCAACCTCCCGCTCGTGATTGCGTGCGTCTCGCTGATTCTGTTCGCGATCCCACGCTCAGCTCCGCGCCAACCAGGCGCGCGACAGGTCGACTATCTCGGTGCTCTGTTGTGCGCCGCAGGCCTCGGGGGACCGGTGTTCGCGCTGATCGAGCAGCCGCGGCTGGGCTGGTCGAGCTCAGCGGTGTTCGGTCCGTTGATCGCAGGAGTGGTGTTGCTCAGCGCGTTCACATTCTACGAGTCGCGTGCCCGTGACCCGATGCTCCCGCTCGGCCTGTTCCGCCGCCGGAACTTCTCCGCGGGGAACATCGAGACGCTCGCGATGTACGCGGGCCTGGCGATCCTGTTCTTCTTTCTGATCCTGTTCATGCAGCAGATCGGCGGCTACTCACCGCTGAAGAGCGGTCTGGCGATACTGCCAGTGACCGTGATGATGTTCGTGCTCTCGCGCCGCTTCGGGGCGCTCGCCGACCGCTTTGGCCCGCGCTTCTTCATGGGCGCCGGACCGCTTGTGGCTGCGGGCGGGCTGCTGCTATTCCAGCTGATCGGCTTGAAGGTCGACTACGTCTCTGAAGTGCTCCCAGGACTGCTCGTGTTCGCGCTCGGGCTGTCGATGACCGTGGCACCGCTGACGGCTGCAGTCCTGCAGGGGGCGGAGGAAGAGGCGGGGATCGCCTCGGGTGTCAACAACGCGATCGCGCGCGTGGCGGGACTGCTGGGCACGGCCGCCGTGGGCGCGGCGGTCGCGACGTCGTTCGGCTCGGCGCTCGATCGGCGCCTGGGCGCCACGGCGCTCGGATCGGCGGCGCGTGCCGCGGTGCGCGAGGCTAAGCGGCTGCCGCTCGGTCGCCCCGACGTGCACGGCCTTCCGAGCGGCCAGGCTCAGGCCCTTACGAGCGCCGCCGAGCAGGCATCCCTGCACAGCTTCCATCTCGGCCTGGCGATCGCGGCGGTGCTCGTCGCGGCCGGGGGCATCGCGGGGGCGCTCGGCATCCGTAACCTGCGCCGCGAGGTCATCCACGCGGAGAGTTGTCCCGGGGGGCAGCTCGTGGGGGCCAGTTCGGAGATCCCCCAACCGCCCGCGGACATTCCGCAGACTCAGCCGGTCGGCTCGCGTGCGTAGTCGCGCATCGCGTCGATGATCGGGCCGAGCCTGCGCCCGCGCGGCGTCAGCCGGTACTCGACCGTCGGCGGGCTCGAGGGGATGACGGTGCGGTGGACGAGCCCGGCCGCCTCGAGGTCGCGCAATCGCTCGGACAGCATCCGCGGGGAGATGCCGGAGACGGCGTCGGCGAACTCGTTGAAGCGCAGCGCACCGGTGAGTGCCGCATAGATGATCGACAGCTGCCAGCGCCGCTCCAGGAAATCCGCCGTCTCGCGGACCTCAGCTGGAACGGGCGCACATCTACGAGAGATGCGCGACATCGCGGGCCGGCTCCAGTGCGCGATCGAGCACCTCTTGGACGGTCATCACCGGGTGGAAGGTCATCTGCGCGCGAACCTCCTCGGGGATCTCGTCGAGATCGCCGCGGTTTCGCTCCGGGAGGATCACGTCGGTCAGCCCGGCGGCGTGGGCGGCGAGTGCCTTCTGCTTGAGCCCGCCGATCGGCAGCACGCGACCCTGCAGCGTGACCTCGCCGGTCATGCCCACCGTGTGCTTGACCGGGCGCCCCGACAGCAGCGATGCCAGCGCCGTGACCATCGTCACGCCCGCGCTCGGACCATCCTTGGGGATCGCGCCAGCGGGGACGTGCACATGGAACTCGCGGTTCTCGAACGCGGACTCCTCGATCCCGAGCTCCTCGGCGTGCCCGCGGACGTAGGAGAGCGCGATCCGCGCCGACTCCTTCATCACGTCTCCCAGTTGGCCGGTGAGCACGAGGCCATTGCCGCCGGAGCTGACGCCCTTCATCGCGGTGGCCTCGACGAACAGCACGTCCCCGCCGGCGCCGGTGACGGCCAGTCCGGTGGCGACACCGGGCGTGGCGGTCCGCGAGGCGGACTCCTGGAAGAACTTCTGGCGACCAAGCGCGTCGCGCACCGCCTCCAGGTCGATCTTCACGTGGGTCTTGGACACCTTGCTCTTCGCGGCCTTCGTGCCCTTGCTCTTCTTCTCGGGCCCCTTCTTCTCGGCCTTCTTGGCGGCTGGGGTGGTGGGCGCCTCGCCGTCCTCGGCGGCGGGCTTCGGCTGCTCCGCTGGGGTTTGGCTTGAGGCGATCTGAGTGGCGGTCTTGCGCAGCACCGTACCGAGCTCGCGCTCGAGGTTGCGCACGCCCGCCTCGCGGGTGTACTCGGAGATGATCGTCCGTAGCACGTCGTCTGAGATCTCGACCTCGTCCTCGCGCAGGCCGTTGCGGTCGCGCTGACGTGGCCACAGGTAGCCCTTGGCGATAGCGAGCTTCTCCTCTGAGGTGTAGCCGTCGAAGCGGATCACCTCCATGCGGTCCAGGAGCGGGCCAGGGATCGTGTCGGCCACGTTGGCGGTGGCGATGAACATCACCTGGCTGAGGTCGAGCTCGACGTCGAGGTAGTGGTCGCGGAAGGAGTGGTTCTGCGCGGGGTCGAGCACCTCCAGCAGCGCCGACGATGGATCGCCGCGCCAGTCCGCGCCGACCTTGTCGACCTCGTCGAGCAGGATCACCGGGTTCATCGTGCCGGCATCGCGCAGCGCTCTAACCAGGCGGCCGGGAAGCGCGCCGATGTAGGTGCGGCGGTGTCCGCGGATCTCAGCCTCATCACGCACGCCGCCCAGCGACATCCGCACGAACTCGCGTCCGGTCGCGCGGGCGATCGACTCGCCGATCGAGGTCTTGCCGGTACCGGGAGGCCCGATTAGCGTGAGGATCGCAGCCGGACTTCGGGTCGGCCTCGATGCCTCGATCCTGGCGCAGCTTGCGCACGGCCAGATACTCGGTGACGCGATCCTTGACGTCCTCCAGGCCGGCATGATCGGCGTCGAGCACCACGCGCGCCGCGACCGGGTCGAGGTGCTCCTTCGAGCGCTTGCTCCACGGCACCGCGATCAGCCAGTCGAGGTAGGTGCGGATCATGCTGGACTCGCCCGTCTGCTCGCCCATCCGCTCCAGGCGGCCAAGCTCCTTAAGCGCCTGCTCGTTGACCGCCTCGGGCATCTCGGCAGCCTGGATCTTCGTCCTGTACTCCTCGACGACCGAGGCGTCGTCCTCGTCCAGCTCCTTGCGGATCGACTCCATCTGCTTGCGCAGGAAGTACTCGCGCTGCTGCTTCTCGGCGCCCTCCTGCACGTCCTCGCGAATGCGCTTGCGCACCTGCAGCTCGGCGAGGCTCTCGCGCTGCAGATTGACGGCCAGCTCCAGGCGTTCGGTGACGTCGAGCGTGCGCAGCAGCTCGACCTTCTGCTCGTATGACAGGTTGGGGGAGTAGCCGGCGGAGTCCGCGAGTGCGCCGGGCTCGGCGATCGCGCGCAGGAACGCGGAGATCCGCCCGTCGTCGCCGCGCAGCTCGAGGATCTCCTCGACCGTCGCGCGGTACTCGCGCTCGAGCTCGCGCGTGCGCTTGTCGACGGGCACGTCGTCGCGGCGCTCGTTGACCTCGACGCGCAGCTCACCTTCGGGACCCGTCTGGGCAGCGCCGATCAGCGCGCGGTACTCTCCGGAGATCGCCACGGCACGGCCGCCGCCGGGCAGGCGGATCTGCTCGGAGACCTCACCGATCGTGCCGACCTCCAGGAACTCGTTCTCGTGTCGGGGCACGAGCACGACGCGCTCGTCGTCGCCGACGTCGATCGTGAGCGTGATGCCCATGTTGGGGAACACGACCGTGTCGTCGAGCGGAATCAGCCGCAGGAGCGGCTTTGGTGCGGATGGCTGGATCTGGTGCTGGTTTGCGGGAGAGGGCATTGATATCGGCTCCATATGAGCTTACGAAAGTGTAGTTAGTATAGCGCGATGTCGTTGCACGTGCAAGTATCTCGAAGGGGCCCGAGCCAGTTGATGTTTCAATTTTACGCAGCGTGCGCTTATGTATCTACATTGTAGATACGATGGAGCACGGTGAGCGCAAATCGCAAGTCCAATCCTTGCAGTATGTGCGCTTATGTATCTACTATATATACAATGGCACACACTGCCGCAAATTTCGAAACATATACTCAGAGGCTCTTCAGAAGAGACTGCGCGGCCATAGGCGCCGCGCGCGCACGACGTTGACCTCGGCGGCGATCAAGGTGACTTGGGCGCCAAGATAGAGCCAGGCAACCAGGCCGAGCACGAACGCGAATAGGCCGGAGGTCTCCTTGGCGTGGCGCACGACGTGGTCGACGTAGTAGCCGCCGATGTGCTGGAGAATCTGCCAGAGCACGGCGCCGACGATCACGCCTGGGATTAGATCGTGAGTGTCGATCTCCTCCGCGGTAAGCAACCGAAAGGCGGTGAAAAACAGCAGCAGGTTGCTTGCCAGCACGAGTAGTACCCCGCCGAGGGTCGCTACCGCACCGGTGCTCAGCGCGGTGACGTAGCCGGCGGCGGAGGTTGAGACGACGGCGAGCACGGCGAGCGCGACCAGCAGGCCAAGCCCGCGCAGCCGCCACCGCAGGAAGTTGGGCCGCCGCTCGCGAGGGATGCCCCAAACGTGGTTGAAGGCGTTCTGGAGCGCGCCCGTGACGCCGAGGCCACCGAGCAGCGAGCCGGCTAAGCCGATCGCAAGTGCAGTGGTGCTGCCATTGAGTGAGTGGACGTTGCGCTGCAGCTGGTCGCCAATAATCGGAAACTGGGCGAATGTGGAGTGCAGCACGCTTTCGCGCGTCGCCGGGCTGCCTTCCAGCACGAAGCCGAGCACGGTGACGAACACGAGCAGCAACGGGAACAGCGAGACGAAGCTGTAGTAGGCGATCAGCGCCGCGAGCTGACTGGCCTGGTCGTCGCCGAGCTTCTTCACGACCGCGGCGAGGAAGCTCAGCCGCGGGTTGCGCTGCTGGAAGCGGTCAAGTGCATATAGGTCGTCGGTCAAGCTCATTGGATCTCTTCCGCTCAGAACGTGTGCACGGTCCATGGTGGATCGACACATCTCATTGGATCTCTTCCGCTTAGAACGTGTGCGCGGTCCATGGTGGATCGACACATTGGGAGGGGGGTCTGCGGGCGGACGGGATCGACATCCATATGTGTCTACCCGATGTGGGGATGAAAGACGAGGATTGGGCGGCGGCTGGCCCGCACCCGGACGGGGATGGCCGGGCGGGCGGGGACTCAGAGACCCGGCGGAGGAGGTAGCGCTGGTGGCGCAGGCCAGGCGCGATCTGCTGCTGCGCGTGCACCGCTACCAGTTGCGGATGGAGGATTTGGAGGACTGCTACAGCCAGGCCACGCTCGAGCTGATCGCCTACGCGCGGAGGGGGGGCGTGTTCTCCAGTCGACTGCACCTGGGGAACACGATCGAGCAGCGCTTTCTGTCGCGAGTTCGCGACCGCCGCCGCGCGGTGCAAGGGCGCAGCCCGATGCAGGCGGCGCTGGAGACCGCCATGTCGCTGGGCGGCGTCGACGGGGAAGAGATCGAGATCGTCGACGTGCGCGCCGAGCTCGAGAAGCTCGTCGTGTTGCGCGAGGACCTGCGTCGCGTGGATGGCCTTTCGCGGGAGCTGACCTCCGATCAGCGGCTGGTGCTGGCTTGTCAGGTTGGCTTGCAGATGAGCCGCGATGAGTTCTGCCGCCGGTACGGCTGGTCGCAGGAGAAGTACCGCAAGGTTGCACAGCGCGCGCGGGCGCGGCTGATGCGACTGATGACGAGCGAGGAGCAGCCAAGTGTCCCACTCGCTGCTGGAGTGTCGGAGAAGGAGATAGGGACCCACCTATGAACATATATCTCCCCACTCGTAGGCGCGTCCCCTGGGACGCCGGCAGTCGATTGAACGGACGACGGCGCGGCGACACCCATCCGCACGCACGCGGCCGGAAGTCGGGTATCTCCCCACCTTGGCTTCCGGCCGTCTGCGTGCACCGCCGGATGGTCGGGCGATGACACTGCTGCGCCGAGCCCCGCGTGAGGTCTATCGCGTGTACACCGAGGACGAGTTTTTCGCGGAAGACGAGTTTCTCGACGGCAGCGAAGACGAGGAAGTTGCCGGGCGAGGGCTTCTAAGCATGGCTGACCGATCGGAGATCGGTCAGCCGGCGGCTGCAGGACGGCGGACGCGCCGATTCACCGGCGCGGCGGCGCTGGCTGGGGCCGTGGGAGCGATGGGGGGTGCGGTCATCATGAACGGCCTGCCATCGGCGAGGAGCCAGGGACGACAGACAGGCGGAGGCTCGCACGCAGCGACACCTCAGCCCGCCAGACAGATGCTGTCCGTACGGGCCCAGCTCGCCGCCGGAAGGGCGCGTACGTCACATAGCGATCACAGACGCTCAAGGCTCAGAGACACCGCTCGTCGGCAACACGGCCCGGGCGCTCAACGGCGGCACCACCGCGGGCTCAGAGACAGTGCTCGACGGCGGCACGCCCTGGCAGGACGGTTGCAATACGCCACTGGCGCGCGGCGGCACGCTGGTGTCGAACGGGGTATCTCGGCGCCTGTGATCGTCGCAAGTTCCACGGGGAGCGCTCCCGCCGGCCCGTCGCGGCCGGAACACGCCGAGTTTGGCTTCGAGCGCTGAGTGGGATGGGTACGGCTCGCGTGCAAACACGTCCAGTGGTGACGATCGCCGCGCGCCCGCTGTGGCGAATTCGCCTCGCGCGCGAGCTGCCCCGGTATCTGGTGTGCGCACTGGCGGTGATGGGATTGGCGGCCAGCGCCCGCTTCGCGATTGCCCCGCCGCAGCCGGCGCGCGCGCCGGTGCAACACCTCAACCCACCGGACCTGGCGGCCGAGGGCTTCGCGTCGCTGTTCGCGCGGCTCTATCTGACCTGGGATGCGCAGGATCCAGAAGCCCATCAGCGCGCCCTGGCGCCGTTCGTCGGCGCGGGAATGAATTCGGACGCGGGACTGCAGTTGCCTTCCAGCGGTGAGCAGCGCGTGCAGTGGACGCAAGTGGTGCAGGAACGCGAGCCGACGGCGGGAGAGCACGTCTATACGGTGGCCGCGCAAACCGATACGGCAGGCCTCCAGTACCTGACGGTGAGCGTCGTGCGCGAGGCCGGCGGCAGCCTGGCGTTGGTCGGCTATCCCGCGTTCGTGGGGGCGCCGGCCGCGAGCACCGCTGTGGCCGGCGGACATGCGCGCGAAGTCGAAGATCCGGCGCTCGCGACGGTCGTGGAACGCGCCCTGCGCAACTACCTGGCGGCCTCGGCCGGTGAGCTGGCGGCGGACCTGACGAACAGCGCGCGCGTATCGCTCCCCAGGCTGGCGCTCGTCCTTGAGTCGGTTCAGCACCTGCAGTGGTCCCCCGGCGAAAACGCGGTGCTCGCCGTTGTGCAGGCGCAGGACGCGCACGGAGCGCAATACACGCTCGGTTACGAACTCGACGTGGCCCGCGAGGAGGGCCGCTGGGAGATCTCCGCCATCCAGATGGATCCCGACATTTGATGAAACCCGACCCGAGGAGCCCTTATGAAGACCTACCGTGTCTCCTGGCTGATCGTCATCCCTCTTGCCTGCATCTGTCTGGCGTTTGTCACCGGAGCTGCCCGCGCGGCGGTCGATACCTCGGTTGGCACGCCTCCTACCGCGAGCACGCCACGGGCAGCGACGCCTGAAAAGGGAGGAAGCTCACTGGAAGCGGCCGCAGCGAAGGCTGGCAACACTGGACGCACGGTCGCGATGAGCCTGATCGGGCTCGCGCTGGCGGTGGCGGCCATTGTGCTGGCGTTTCGCCGCGATTTCAAGGAGGCGGCGGGTGTGCTCGCGGTGGGGGTCGTGGCGGTGCTGCTGGCCACCCCGGCCGGCGTGAGCCTGCTGAAGGACACGGTCACCTCGATCTTCGGATCGTAGTGATCGAGAGGCGGTGATGGAGATCCGCTCCTATCGGAGTGTGTTCGACCTGGAGCGGCGCATCTACCGGGTCGACCGGCTGCGGCTGAACCCGAGCGGGATCCCGGTGCGGGGGGTCGTCTACTTCATCGCGATCCTGTCCGTCACCCTGCTCGCCGGGCGTCTGCCGCTGCTCGGGGTGGCCGTCGGGGCACTGCCCTGGTATCTACGCGACCTCGGGTTGCCGATCGCGAGCGCCGCGGTACTGACGGTGATACGGGTCGAGGGACGGCCGTTTCATTTGGCGGCGCAGGCTCTCATACGCTACGCGACAGGCCCTCGGTATCTCGCCGGGACTCGTCCCTGTACGGCCCCAGGGCAGCGTTGGTATCCGGACGAGATCCTGATGCTCCCCGACGGCTCCGACAGTCGGCTGCGCCAGCTGCGCTACACCGGCCCCGGGGCTGTGCTGGTGACTACCGCGCACGAGCGCGTCGAGAGGCGTGCCGGCCTGCAGGCCCGCCGGCCGATCTTCGATCGGTCGCAGCTGATATTGCGCGAGCTGTCAGGGGCGCCCGCGCCCGCGCGTGGGCAGGTGATCGTGCTCGCACGGGGCGCGCGGCTGCGGGTGCGGTGAGGATGCGCGCGCCGATCAGCTTCGTGTATGGCAACTGTCTGTTCGGCGCGGGTCTCGACGATGGTTGGGCGGCGTTTGCGGTCTCCGCGTCCTCGTATGCCTGGCTTTCGCAGGAGGGGAAGCGCGCGCGGTTCATGTCGCTGCTGGGTGCGCTGGAGGCGACCGAGGCGGATCTGCAGATCGTGCGCGTCACCCGACGCTGGGACCCCACGGCCTACGCGCGCGAGATGGAACGCGAGCCCGACGGCCGGCACGAGCCCGACGGCCGGCACGAGCCCGACGGTCGGCGCGAGCCCGACGGCCGGCACGAGCCCGACGGCCGGCGCGAGCTCGGCGGCGAAGGACCCGATGGCAGTAGGGCCGCCGCGCGTGGCATGGCTCATGTGCGGGCGAGACGGCGCTATGTGGAGGAGCACGAAAGGCGCCTTGCGCACATCGGCGTGGCGCAGCCATCGGTGTTCTTCCTGGTGAGCTTGCGCGATCCTGAGCGCGACGTCGCTTCATACATATCCAAAGCCGTCGAGCAGCATCCGCGGGAGTGGCTGCGAACGCTGAGGCGAACCTTATCGATGCGCGATGGGCGGTTTCTGGCAGTGTCCGAGCTCGAGCGCGCGCGGGTGCGCGCCGACCAGGCGCACGCACGGCTCGCCGACTTTTTGCCGGTGCGCGTGGCGCGCGGCGTGGAGCTGCAGTGGCTGGTTCGCCGAGCGTTCTGCCGTGGACTGGGGGAGCCGCTCCTGGACGGGTTGCACGAGCCGCGCGCGCTGGTTTGCGAGCGCAACGGCGAGGCGGTGCTGGCGCCGCTGGAGGGCGACGTGATGCGCTGGATGGACGGCTATGTCGAACACCGCGGCCGGATGCTGCGGATCGAGTCCGAGCTGGGTACGAGCTGGCAGGCGCAGCTGGTGGTGGGGGCGCTGCCCGAGCAAGCGACTTTTCCGAGCCCCCGCGTCGAGCTGATGTTCGCGCCGGTGGAAAGCCTGCCGTTTGGCGTCGACTTGTCCTTGAACGCGCGCTTTTTGCCCAACGAGCTGGCGCTGCGGATTGCGCGTAGGCGCATACAGGACGCCGACCAGATCGTGCGCGCGGAGTCCGACGGCGAGCAGGGGGTCACCGATCAGGGTTATCAGCGCACCCAGGAGGCGCGCGACCTGCTCGCTTACCTGCAGTCCTCGAGCCGTCCGCCACTGCTGCGCGCGACGCTAGCGATCGCGATCGGGGCGCAGGACGAGGAAGAGCTCGAGGAACGCGTTGAGACGTGCCGGCGCGCCTACGGGGAGATCCGCCTGCACCGGCCGTTGGGCGACCAGCTCGAGCTGTTCTGCCAGCATCTCCCCGGGCAGCACACGCGCGTGGCGGGATACGACGACACGCTCACGCCCGAGCAGGTGGCCGCGATGATGCCGGCCGCTACCCATGCGGCGGGCTCGCGCAGGGGCTTCTATCTGGGGCACACCCTGTCGGGGTCAAGCCAGCCAGTCAGGTTCAACCTGAGGGAGGGTTCCGAGAGCGATCGCAACACGACGATCCTCAGCGTGGGGGCGCTGGGATCGGGCAAGACGACACTGGATCAGAAGCTCAAGTACGAGGGGTTCCTGCTAGGCGCGCGGGTGATCGACTGTGACCCGAAGGGAGACCATCGCTTTCATCTGCTGGATGAGGTTGCGCCGCACACCGAGTGCATCGCGCTGCGCCCTGATCCCGCGCTGCGCGGGATGCTCGACCCGCTGCGCGTGGCGCCCGAGCACCTGCGCCAGGACGCGGCCGTCTCGTTCCTGCGCGACCTGTTGCCGGGGCGCGCCGAGCCGGCCTGGGAGACCGCGGTGGTGGGGGCGGTTGACCGCGTGCTGCGCCGCACCGACAAGCCGACCTGTTGGGAGGTGGTGCGGGCGCTGGGCGAGGGAGATGAGATCGACGTGCAGGTGGGAAAGACGCTCGATGTCTACGCCCGTTCGGGGCTGACTCAGCTCGGCTTCGCCGATTCCCATGTGAAGCTGCCGCCGGTCGGACACCGCCAGGTGACCTATCTGCCGATCCGCGATCTGCCCAACCCCGAGCCGGGCACGCCCCGTTCGGAGTACTCCCAGGCCGAGCGCGTGGGCGAGCAGATCGTGCGGTTGATCGCGATGTTCGCGATGCACCTGATGAGCTCAGAGCGCGAGCGGTTGAAGGTGTTCTCGTTCGACGAGGGTTGGCGGCTGCTGAAGGACCCGATCGGCCGCACGCTGCTGGCCTCGCTGCAGCGGATGGGCAGATCGGAGCTGGCAGTGCCGATCATCAGCACGCAGCTGGTGACGGACACGCTCGTAGGGGAGCGCGAATCGCTGGAGAACCTGCTCGGCGCCACGTTCGTGTTCGGCATGCGCTCAGAGGCCGAGGCGGGGCGCGCCCTGGAGCTGCTGGGGCTCGACTCGGAGAACTCAAGGATGCGCCAGACCTTGCTGGAGCTTGAGGCTGGGCGCTGTCTGTTCCGCGACCACAGCGGGCGGGTGGAGGCGATCCAGGTAGACGTGGTGGTGCCGTCGCTGTTGCGCGCGTTCTCGACGACCCCGGCGCCGGCCGGCCGCGACACGCGGTAGATGGCCGATGGAAGGGACGGCTGTTGGGAGACAATTTCGCGGCGTTACTCGAAGTGGGCGTGGTGTCGCCGGTCGCCTGGCGCGTGTGACGGCAATCGTGGGGACGCTCGCGGTAGGGGCTGTCGCCGCAGCGCCGCTCGCGCAAGCCGATACGGCCAAGGCGGCTCGCACAGCCGCGAAGAAGGCGCCGAGCAAGCCCCCGCTCGCCTCGGGGTCCGCCACCGGCGGCGCCGAAGAAGAAGCGTCGACCGCGGGGATGTCGAGCGCGGGAGACCCGCTGGTGAGCAACGGGTTGGGCAGTCCCCTGTGTCACGCAGGCGCGGGGGAAGGCGATCTGTCGCAGGCGAGCCAGAGCAACTGCCGGACATCGGGGTTCGAGGCGGCGCCGGCGCCGACCGGCGACTACGCGTTCGACGTGCACATAAATCTGGGGGTCACGAAATGGGCCAACGATGCGGCCGCGACGGTTCAGAGCCTGCTCCAGCTGGGGTGGACGGTGCTGGAGGCTGGGGTGCACGGCGTGATCGTGATGCTCGAGTGGTGCTACACGCTCGACCTGCTGAACGGCCCCGCGATGAGCGGCGTGGCGAGGGGGCTGCGCGCGGCGCAGGCCACGTTCACCCAGCCCTGGCTGGTGCTGGTGCTCGCGGTGGCGTCAGTGCTCGCGCTGTACCACGGTCTCGTGCGCCGTCAGGTGGCCGAGACGGTCGGCCAGGCGCTGATGATGGGAGCGATGATGGCCGGCGGCCTGTGGGTGATCGTGAACCCGGCGGGCACCATCGGGGCGCTTGGAGGGTGGGCCAATCAGGCTGGCCTTGGCACGCTTGGCGCCGTCACTGCGGGGACCCCCGACCATCCCAACCGCACGCTGGCCGACAGCATGAGGGATGTCTTCCGCGGCGCGGTGGAAGGACCCTGGTGCTACATGGAGTTCGGCAACGTGGGGTGGTGCAGCGGCCCTATGCGACTGGATCCGAGGCTGCGCGCGTCCGGGTTGGCGATAGCGGCTTTGGAGCAGGCTCAGATCAGCTGTGGAGGGAGCGCCGGCTCGGTCAGCTTCGGCGGACTCGCGGTGTGCGCGGCGCCGGGGAGCACGCAGGCCAAGACGCTCGAACACAGCGTGGAACTGCTGCGCGGCGCGCAGACCAACGGGGATCTGTTCCTCGCGCTGCCGGCGAACGGGCCGGCGCGCAACTCGATCAACAACTCGGGCACGCTGTTCAACGTGCTGTGTGGCGGCAGCGAAGAACCCTGCAAGGGGCCCACGGCGGCGCAGGCGGAATTCCGCACCGAGCACGGGACCGGATGGCGGTTCATAGGGCTGTTCTTCATCTGGGTGGGCCTGCTGGGCATGATCCTGACGCTCGGGTTCATCGGGCTGCGCCTGCTGGCGGCGGCGATCGGCAGCCTGCTGTACCTGCTGCTGGCGCCGGCGGCGGTGCTGGCCCCGGCGCTGGGCGACGGTGGGCGGGCGGCGTTTCGCGGCTGGGCGACGCGGCTGCTGGGCGCGGTGATGTCGAAGCTGATCTACTCGTTCCTGCTCGGCGTGGTGCTGCTGATGGCGCGGATCCTGACGGTTGATCTGACCGCGCTCGGCTGGTTCACCCAGTGGCTGCTGGTCTCGACGATGTGGTGGGGGGTGTTTCTGCAACGCCACCAGTTGCTCGGCTTCGCCCAGGGAGCGCAGGGTCAGCAGCGCGAGCACCGGTCGCTTGTGCGGCGGGTGAGCGGGGCGCTGGAGACGCCGCGCACGATCGTGCGGGGCGCCGGGAAGGTCAAACGCAGGCTGTCTCCGTCCGCGCCGAGCGTGGAGCAACGGCGCAAACGCGCGCAGGCCGGCCGCGAGCGGGCTAAAGCCGGGATGGACGAGCAGGCGCAGCGCATGCTGGAGCGCGAGCACCGCGATGCGAGCGCAATCGTGGAAGCGGCCCCGGAGATCCAGGAGCGGCTGTCCGCCAAGCGCGAGCAGCTGGAGCGGGTGCAAGGCGCGCGTGGCAAGGCGCTGGCGGGTGGAGATACGCGCAAGGCTGCCGAGCTGGGGAATCGGGCAGAACGCATCGAGGGTGAGATCGGGCGCGAGCAGCAGGCGCTCAACACGGCGCGGCAGGTGGCGAAGGACGGCGAGAAAGCGCGGAGCGCGACGGGCAACGTGTACACCCGCGAGCAGGCTGAGAAGAGTAATCGTTTCCTGGACGCCCAGGCGGCGCTGCCGGCGAGCACGCAACGCCGTGGCCGGGCGGGGGAGGAGCAACGCGACTATGCCTCCTCAGCGGGCCTGGCGGGGTACAGCCGCGAGCAGTACGAACGGCTCGACGACCGCGGCAAGCGGGGCGCGCGCCTGGAGATCGACCGCGAGCTGGCGCTGCGCAAGGAGCTGAACGCGACCGCCAGGGACGTTGCGATGGACGATCAGGGAAGGCTGGGGCGCCGCGAGCGGCGAAAAGTGAACAAGCGGTTCGACAGCAGGCTGAACGAGGGGATGCGTGAGGGCGGGCACAGGATGCCCTCCTCGCGGGAGAAACGCTCGGGGCTCGACTCCTGGCTGGGAGAGGGGCGGGCCGGGCGGAGATCGGCCGGCGCGGGGGAGTCCAGCGTGATGAGCGACGCGCGCGCGGTGGCCACGCGGCGCAAACGCCAGCTGGGAAGAGAGCCGCGGCGTTGAGGGTCGTGCAGAGCGCGGCGGGCGCTGTGGTCAGGGGGCGGTTGAGCCCCGGGCCGCTAGTGCTGGGCGGCGCGTTGGTGGCGGGGGCGGGGGCGCTGATGATCGTGCTGCTGATGGTCCTCTCGACGCTCCCGTTCACGATGGGCGCCACGGGGGTGGCGGGAGCGGGCGCTCCGGGCGACGGCGTCTCGGCCCTGGCGCGGAGGGAAATCCCGCCCGCGTATCTGCGCCTCTACCAGCAGGCGGCTCAGCGCTACGGCCTGGACTGGGCGATCCTGGCGGGGATCGGGAGGGTCGAGTGCGATCACGGGCGCGACCCCGACCCGTCGTGTACGAAGGAGGGCGCGGTCAACTCCGCGGGGGCGGGGGGGCCGATGCAGTTCCTCGCGGGAACGTGGGCGAAGTACGGGGTGGACGGCGACGGCGACGGCAGGATCGACCGCTGGGACCCGGCGGATGCGATCTACGGCGCGGGGAACTACCTGCGCGCCTCAGGCGCTCCCGGCGATTACAGGGGAGCGATCTTTGCGTACAACCACGCGAGTTGGTACGTCGCCGAGGTGGAGGGCTGGGCCGCGAAGTACCGTGGTCCGCCCACCCCGGCGGCGTCGCGGACCTCGCCCGGGAACGGCGAAGCGGGCGGCGCGGCGGGCGCAGGGGAAGGCGCGGACAAAGGCCTGGAAGGCGAGAGCCCGACGCCGGTGCGGTTCACGGCTGGAGAACGCGCGGTGCTCGCGTCCGGGGACGGTCACCTCGCGCTGGTCCCGGCGGGCGTGCCGGCGACGGTGCAGGCGATGGTGGTCGCGGGGAATGAGCTGCAGGAACTGCCATACGGTCCGGGCGGCCACCCCGACCCGCGGGGGGCGTACGAAGAGGACTGCTCAAGCACGGTCAACTATGTGCTGTACCGCAGCGGGGTGCGCCCGATCGCGGAAATCGTGAGGGACAACCCGCTGGCCCAGTCTTACCCCACCTGGGGTCTGCCCGGCCCGGGTCGGTGGGTGACGATCTACGCGACCGCGCAGCCGACCGACCATGTGTTCATCGTGATCGCTGGGCTGCGGTTGGATACCAGCCACAACGGCACCGACGTCGGTCCCAACCGCAACGAAGACGGTCCGCGCTGGCGGGTCCTCGACCACATTCCGACCTGGGCGCACTGGTCGGTCCGCCACCCGCCGGGATTGTGATTGCGAGGGGTCGACCCGACCAACTGCGACTCTGCCGGAGGGCGCCGGCCGCGGCCTGCGCGGTGCTCTAAAGTGACGAAATGACCACCCGCAAGGTCGACTACCTGCTGATCGGTGGAGGCTTGGCCTCCGCGAACTGCGCGCGGTGGCTGCGCGAGGAGGGGGCCGAGGGCGAGGTGCTGCTTGTAGGGCGCGAGCCCGACGCGCCGTACAACCGCCCGAACTGCTCGAAGGGCTACCTGCAGGGGAGAGAGGCGCGCGAGGAGGCGCTGTTCCGCCCGGCGGAGTGGTGGGGAGAGCAGGACATCGAGCTGCTGACGCGCACGAGCGTGACGGCGCTCGACCTCGATGCGCGCACCGCCAAGCTGTCGAGCAAGGAGGAGATCGAGTTTGGCAAGGCATTGATCGCCACCGGCGCGAACGTGAGGCGGTTGAACGTCGACGGGTGCGAGCTGGAGGAGATCCACTACCTGCGCACGCTCGGCAACGCCGACGCGATCCGCGCGGGTGTCGAGGACGCCGAGGAGGTGGTGCTGATCGGCGGCTCCTACATCGGTTGCGAGGTCGCGGCGTCGTTGACGCTCCTCGGCAAGAACTGCACGATCGTGATGCAGGAGCAGGCCACGCTCGAACGTGGCTTCGGCGCCCGCGCGGGGCGTTTCTTTCAAGGGCTGCTGGAAAGCCACGGCGTGCGAGTGCACGGGGGAGACGAGCTCGAGCGCTTCGAGGGCAACGGGCGAGTCGCGAAGGTGGTCACCAGGGGTGGACTCGAACTGGCGGCCGACGCGGTGGTGATCGGCGCCGGCGTGATGCCCGACGTGCAACTGGCACAGAAGGCTGGCCTCCAGATCGGCGAGCGCGGGGGTGTGCGTTGCTCGTCGCGTCTTGAGAGTTCCGTCCCGGGGGTGTTCGCCGCCGGGGACATCTGCGAGTACGACTCGGTCGTGCACGGCGGCGAGCCGATGCGGATCGAGCACTGGGACGTGGCCTTCAACCATGGCAAGACGGCGGCGCTGAACATGCTCGGGCGCGACGTGCCGCACGAAGTGGTGCCGTACTTCTACTCGGTGCTCGGCGACTGGGGCGAGCTCGAGTACGTCGGCCCCGCGAAGGACTGGGACGAGGAGATCCTGAGGGGGAGCTACGAGGACGGCGAGTTCACGAACTGGTATCTGAAGGACGAGCAGGTTAAGGCGGCGCTGACGTTCGGGCGGTCGGACGATCTGGACCACGCGCGGCGCCTGCTCGCGGGCGCTGGGACCCTCGACGAGGGGCAGCGCGCGGCGCTGGCAGACGCAGACAGCGATCTGAGCGACGTCGGGTAGGCCCCGCACGCGAAAGAAAGAAAGACTTTCGGGAGACTGTCGCGCGTCGTATCCGCAGGAGGGCCTGTATCGCCGGTCAGAGCGGCGGTGGAACGAGCCGTAGGCGGGAGTGCAAGCGCAAGATGGCGAAGAGCACGGGTGGGCGGCAGCGAGTAGGATCTCAGAACAAGACGGTCGGAGGTGAAGGGAAGCCGGTGAGAATCCGGCGCGGACCCGCCACTGTGACCGGGGATGCCCGACGCGGCGCGTGAAGAAAACGCGCAGCCACTGACTCGCCGAGAGCGAGATGGGAAGGCGCGGAGGGTAGGCCCGGGAGCCAGGAAACCTGCCCGAGACCGAAAGCCCACAAGCCCTCGTGGAAAGGGGTTGGCTCCATGCGTATATCTCGTCGTATCTCTCTGGGTCACCGAACGTTGCTTGCACTCTGTGCAGCCTGTCTCGCCCTCCTCGCATTCGCCTCGACGACGCTCGCCGCTGGATCAGTCACGGTGAGGGTGGAGGGTCTCACCGAAACCAAGCTACTGCCCACGCAGGTGACCTTGACAGGGACGCCCGTCGTCAAGGATGGCAATGTCGAACATGCCTGCGGTGGCAATACTGGAGTTGGCGCGCTGCAACTTGCCACGGACGGCAACTGGACCGGACCGTGGAACAGTGGATTCAAACAGTACGAAATCTATTCCATTGAGGGCGAGAATCATGTATTCGAAAAAGGGGCGTCCGCAAACTACTTTTGGTCCTTCTGGCTCAACGACAAGGAAGCGGAAGTTGGTGCCTGCGAAGCCGAAGTGAAAGCTGGCGATCATGTGCTGTTCTTCCCGAGCTGCTTCGGAACTGCTTGCCCACAACCGATACCCACACCGCTTGAGGTCGAAGCGGCAAGCAGCGCGAATGTGGGAGAACCAACACCTGTCACCGTCAAGCGGTTCAGCTCGAGCGGGGTAGCCTCGGAAGTCGCTGGCGCGGCAGCCGTCGGTGGAGGGGCGGGCGCCACTACGGACTCCCATGGGCAAGCCATTCTGACTTTCTTGCATGCCGGTGAAATCACAGTGCGGGCGACGGCTCCCGAAGCGATTCGCGCTGAGACCACGATATGCATCCACAACGGCAACGACGGGACGTGCGGCACGACGGTCACCGCCGGCG
The DNA here is from genome assembly GCA_963813805.1 of uncultured Solirubrobacterales bacterium. Classification (GTDB taxonomy): domain Bacteria; phylum Actinomycetota; class Thermoleophilia; order Solirubrobacterales; family Solirubrobacteraceae; genus Palsa-744. Next base: position 479,407 of record CAWEZZ010000005.1, on the reverse strand, counting down.
GACCGGGCAAATCGCCTGTGACTGCGCAGATCTCGCCGCAAACGACTGTCTCTGAGGTGGCTAAGGTCGCTGGCGTCAAAAACGGTCATGTCTATTCCCGCCGGCACGCCCCCCGGGTGCTAGGGGGGATTGTCAAGGTTCCCGCGGGGGGCACTCTCAGGCAGGTGCGTATTCGCCTCGAACGCCGCTATCGCGGCCGCTGCTGGGATTTCAGCGGGTCGAGGGTGAGGTTTGTGCGCGCTAGGAAGTGCGATACGGCGTCGTTTTTCTCGGTGGGCGGGAGCGAGTCCTTCAGCTATCTACTCCCGGCAGCGCTCCCGAAGGGACGGTATGTGTTCGACATCGAGGGCGTGGACAGCGCCGGTCATGCCACGAAGCTCGTGAGCGGAGTCAGCCACGTTGTTTTCCGGGTCAAGTAGAAGGACCGGCGTAGCGGTGCTCGTGGTGGCCACGGTGGTCGCCACGAGCGCTGGCTGTGGCCTCGGCGCGGGACCCGCGCCGAGCGCCGTCCACCTGACCGTCACGCGCGACTTCGGCGCTTCAGTCCTGCGCTCTCCGAGCGCGCCCAAGGTGCGAGGACAGGAGACCGTGATGAGTCTGCTGATGCGCAACGCGACCGTGAGTACGCGTTATGGCGGCGGCTTCGTGGAGAGCGTCAACGGGCTCTCCGGCGGTGAAGCGGGCGGACAGCCGGTCGACTGGTTCTACTACGTCAACGGCGTCGAGGCCGGCAAGGGCGCCGCGGCGACGAACGTGCACCCGGGCGACCACATCTGGTGGGACCTGCACGATTGGAGCCAGACCGACGACGTGCCCGCCGTCGTTGGGTCGTTCCCCGAGCCGTTCCTCAACGGGATCGACGGCAAGCGTCTGCCGGTGCGCGTCGAATGCGCGGACGTGGCGAGCTACCCGTGCCGCACGGTGACGGCGCGGCTGCGCACTCTCGGCGTTCCCGCGGCGATCGCGGCGATCGGGGGCGGCGGCGAGCCGGAAACGCTGCGCGTGAGGGTCGGGCCGTGGACGAGCGTGGAGGGCGACTTGGCTGCGCAGACGATCACTCGCGGGCCGCGAGCGAGCGGGGTCTACGCGCGCTTCTCCACGAACGGAGGGACACTCACGCTGCTTGACGAGAACGGTCGCCCGGCACGCATGCTCACCGCTGACGCGGGGCTGATCGCGGCCACGCGTCACGCCGAAGACGCGCCCGTGTGGGTAGTCACGGGCACGGACACCGCGGGCACGGAACTCGCCGCGCGCGCGTTCGATTTGAGCGTCCTTGAGAATCGTTACGCCGTGGCTGTCACTCAGGCCGGTGCGCTACCGGTGCCTGGGGTAGGCCGGTGAGCTGATGAAGGGAGCGCTGCTCTTCTACCGCCGCATGGCCAGCCCGCTGCACGCGACACGTGCCGGCGTGGGCGCGCTATGGCTGGCGGCGCTCTCCATGGCGATCATCCTTATGTACCACCCGCTAGTCCTCCTCGCGCTGCTGGCGGCTGTCCTCTGCGCCGGCGCGGGGGCGGGCGTGGGCCGTCTCCTCGCGCGCTCCATGCGTACGGGCGCGATCGTGTGGTTGCCGATCGTCGTGGTGAACGTGCTCGTTAGTCGTGACGGCCTGACTGTGTTCGCCCGGCTCGGCGACCTGGGCCCGTTCGGCCAAGGCAACCTGACGCTCGAGGCGGTCGTATTCGGCGCCGTGATTGCGCTGAAGGTCATGCTCCTGATCCTCGTCACCACGCTTGGGAGCCTCGCGGTTGATCCCGACGAGACTCTTAGAATCCTACGTCGGTTGTCCTTTCGCTCGGCGCTCACCGCGTCGCTGGCGACGCGCATGATTCCCGTGCTTGGCGCCGATGCCCAGCGCCTGGCGGAAGCTCAGCGAACCCGTCCGCAGGGCCCTCCGCGCGGGGCCCGCGGCCGGGTTGCGCTGTTGCGTGCGGTGATCGGCGGTTCCCTAGATCGCGCGATGGACGTGGCAGCGACGCTCGAGGTTCGCGGCTTTGCCACCGCGCGGCGGGCGCCGCGCCTGGCCCGACCGTGGTCGCGTCACGACATCGCCTTCCTCGCGTCTGCCATCGCCATTGTTGGCCTGGCTCTCGTTGGCAGGCTCGCGGGCGCGGTGAGATTCGACGCATACCCGGAAGTCCACGCGCCCATTGGCGCCGGCACCATCGTCCTGTGCGTGGCGTTCCTCGCCGCGGTGCTCCTGCCTTTCGGTGATCGCCGGGGGATCGACGGATGACCGCGCCGCTGCTGTCCTTCGATCGCGTCACCTACCGCTACCCGGGGGTGGATGCTCCGGCTCTCAGTGAGGTCACCATCGAGATCCAGCCGGGGGAGTTCTGTCTGCTCGCGGGTCTCTCTGGGCACGGCAAGTCGACGCTGCTGCGCGCAGCGTGCGGTCTCGTGCCGCACTTTCACGGCGGTCGTTTCGCGGGCCGGGTTACCCTCGCGGGCCTGGATACACGCGAGTACGGACCTGCCCGCCTGGGGGCGTTCGTCGGGGTGCTGTTCCAGGACCCTGAGACGCAACTGGTCATGAGCACCGTGCGAGCCGAGCTGGCGCTGGCGCTTGAGAGCCGCGGCCACAGCGCCGCGTCGGTCGCCCGCGGCGTGGAGGAGGTAGCGCTTGCGCTAGGCATCGACTCGCTACTGGATCGCTCGACGCACGATCTCTCCGGCGGCGAGAAGCAGCGCGTCGCCCTGGGGGCCGCACTGGCGGGCAGGCCGGCGCTGGTGCTGCTCGACGAGCCCACCTCCCAGCTTGACCCGGTCGCCGGCGACGAGTTGATCGGTCTTCTGCGAAGGCTCAACCAGGAGTGGGAGACGACGATCGTGCTGGCCGAGCACCGCTTAGAGCGGTGCCTGGCGGCGTGCGATCGTGTCATCGCCCTGCAGGGCGGACGCGTAAGGAGCGACGGCGATCCCCAGGCATTCCTGCAGTGGGCCGGCCGCCAGGCACCGGCATTACAGACACCGGCCGCCAAGCTCATCTCTCTCGCGGGGCTGCATCCCGCCCCGACCGGGGTCAGGCAGGCGCGAGCGACGCTGCGGGCCCATGGCCTGCTGCCCGAAGTGATGCCGCCGAACCCGGTCGACCGACCCGAGGCGAAGAGGCACCGAGCAGCCAAGTCGACCGCGGCTGCGCTTGAGATGAACGAGGTGTGGCACGAGCTGCGCCGCGGGCCGGCGATCCTGCGCGGCGTCACGTTGCGCCTTGCGCCCGGCGAGAGCGTGGCCTTGATGGGCCGAAACGGCGCGGGCAAGTCGACCCTGCTGCGCCACGCCGCCGGCCTGCTCGAGCCTACGCGAGGCCGAGTGCAGCGCGCGGGGCGGGTGGCCCTGCTGCTGCAGAATCCCGGCGACTACTTCATTCACGAGCGCGTTGCCGAGGAGACCTCCGCGGAGGCGCTCGCAGCCGTCGGGCTGGGAGAGATGGCCGAGCGCAATCCCAGGGATCTCTCCGGTGGGGAGCGGCAGCGTTTGGCGCTCGCGATCGTCGCGGGTGCGGGCGAGCGTCCGGCTGTACTCGCGCTCGATGAGCCCACGCGCGGGATGGACCGGGATGCGAAGGCCGAGCTGGCGAGACAGCTGCGGCGTCGAGCCGACGAGGGCCAGGCGGTGATTGTCGCGACGCACGACCCCGAGTTCGCGGCTGCCTGCGCAACTCGCGCGGTCCTGCTGGCCGACGGACGGGTGATCGCCGACGGTACGGCCTCGGAGCTGCTCGCCGGAGGCTGGTACTTCGCCACCGAGACAGCTCGCATCCTCGGCGGAGCTGGCGGGGCACTACTGCCTGAGCAGGGCGTGGAGCTGCTGAGAGTCCGTACCGCCCTGGAGGTGGTCGCGTGAGTTGGCCGCTGGCATCGTTTCTGATCGTCGGCCTCGTCCTGGTCGTCGGCTGGCTTGCGTATGAGCGCAAACGTCCCTCGGCGCGCCTGACGGCTGTCGTGGCGATCATGGCGGCCCTGGCCGCGCTGGGGCGCGATGCGTTCGCGGCGCTGCCCGACGTCAAGCCGATCACGGCGATGACTTTCATCGTGGGTTACGCGCTTGGCCCGCTCCCCGGCTTCACCGTGGGTGCGCTCGGAATGCTGGTCTCCAACTTCATGCTCGGCCAAGGCCCGTACACGCCATGGCAGATGGCGGCGTGGGGCATGGTCGGCCTCGGCGGCGCCGTCCTTGGACGGCTGAGCGGGCGGCGCCTCGGGCGTGTGCCGCTGGCCCTGGCCTGCGGGCTCTCGGCATTTGCGGCCAAGGAGGTGATGAACCTGTACACGTGGACGCTGGGAGCCAGCCACACCCCTGCCGCCTTCCTGGCCGTATCGGGCCAGGCGCTCGCTTATGACGTGACGGATGCCGTGGCCAGCTTCCTCTTCGGCCTGGCCTTCGCCCCCGAGCTGGCGCGGGTGCTGGCCCGAATGCGCGTGCGCATGGAGGTGAAATGGGAGCCCGCTCCGCCCAAGCCTGCCGCGCCCAGGGCGCTCGCGGACGGGACGGCCGGGAAGATGCCGGCGATCCTCGCGCTCCTCGTCGTCGCTACGGCACTCACCTGGGGCGGCACGGCCGCGAGCGCGTTTGCTGCACCTAGGGCCCGCGAATCAATAGATGGCGGGATCGGGGTGCTCGGATGGTGGATGCCAGACGCCGCACGCGAGCGCAGGCGTGCTGGTAGTACGTCGAGCATCGCGGGTGGTGGCTGGCGCCGCCAGATGAGTGCATCCGGACCGTCAGATATTGATTCGCGGGCCCTTATCGTCAGCGCGCATGCCGCGTCACTGTCCCCAGAGCTCTCCTTCCTGACCTCCTCCCAGAACGCCGATGGCGGTTTTGGCGACGCGCGCGGGCAGGGCTCCAGCGAGCTGTACACCGCCTGGGCGGCGATGGGCCTGGCCGCCGCTGGGCGCAACCCGGCGAACGTGCGCCGCGGAGGGCATTCCGTGCTCGACTCGCTGCGTGGCGAAGCATCGTCTCTGCAGGGGCTTGGCGACGCCGAGCGCACGATCCTTGCCGTGCGCGCGTGCGGAGCGTCGGCGTACTCATTCGCTGGGCGCGACCTCGTCGTCGAAGTGCTGCGCGCCCGTGGGCGGTACGGCTCCTTCGACCATCAGGTGAACCTCACCGCGTTCGCGGTCTTCGCCCTGCGCGCGGTCGACCACTCGGCCGGGTTCGCCGCGATCCGCGAAGCGGCGGGTTGGATCGAGCGCCAGCAGAACAGCGATGGCGGCTTCGGATTCGGCGTGCACGGCTCGCCTAGCGACGTCGACGACACCGCCGCGGCGCTGCAGGCGCTCGTAGACGCTGGCGCGCACAACGCGCGCGTACTCGGCGCCGCGACCGGATACCTGGTCCGGGCTCAGAACCTCGACGGCGGCTACCCGCAGCAGCCGGGCGGCGAATCGAACGCTCAGTCGACCGCCTGGGCGGTCCAGGGCTTGATCGCCGCTGGAGGAAACCCCAACTCGGTGCGCCGCCGCGGCAGCCGCTCCCCGGTCGGCTACCTGGAAAGCCTCTTGGCGCCCGGCGGCAGCGTCCGCTACTCGCGCACTGGCGCCCAGACACCCGTATGGGTGACCGCCCAGGTACTGATAGCGCTCGCGGGTAAGACGCTTCCCATTGCGCCGTAGGCGCGAGCTTCAGCCGTGCTTTACCTGCCGTCATACCCTGTGGAGGAGTATGTCGGGACACGTTTACACAGTCGGGGCCATGCCTCGGAGACACACGGCCGCGCCTGCCGGGCGTCCGGGCACTGTGGGCGCGCTGGGTGTCGCGGGGCTGTGCGTGATTGGGCTCGCGCTGACGTGGGTCGTGGCTGCGCTGGTGCCGGCGACGCACGTACGGGACGCGGTTGCTCTCTACGACTTCACCAGGCTTTCGCGGCCGAGCGTGGACGCGCTGGCCAACGGGCTGCTGCACCTGTTCGACCCTCTGCTCTACGCCCTCTGGGCAGCTGCGCTCGTCGCCGTCGCGCTCGTGCGCAGACGCCCGCGTGTCGCGCTGGCCGTCGCGGTGGTAACGGCCCTGGCACCGCTGACCGCCGAGACGCTCAAGCCGCTGCTCGCCCATCCCCACGCCCGTATCGGCTGGAGGTACATCGACGAAGCGTCGTGGCCGAGCGGCCACTCGACCGCCGCGCTGGCGCTCGTGCTGTGTGCGGTGCTCGTCGCCCCGGTCCGGTTGCGTCCCACCGTCGCTGCGCTCGGCTCGATGTTCGCGGCGGCCGTCGGCTGCTCGCTGCTCATCCTCGCCTGGCACATGCCCAGTGACGTTTTCGGCGGCTATCTGGTGGCGGGGCTGTGGACGGCGCTGGCTATGGCTGCGCTGCGCGCCTGCGAGACACGCTCCCGTTCACGAGGCTACGCCAGAGGAGCTCGAGCCATGCGCACCAGGGTCCCACAGCGGCTCTGACCCGTCGCTCTGAGCGTTCGCCGCACGGGCGAGGATGAAGAGCAGGTCTGAAAGCCGGTTCAGATAGCGCACGACCTCGGGGTTGACCTCGGCACCCACGGCGATCGTGCGGCGCTCGGCGCGGCGGCAGACGGTGCGGCAGATGTGCAGGTGCGCGGAGGCGGGGCTGCCGCCAGGGATCACGAACGAGCGCAGCGGCTCGAGCTTTGCGTTGACCTCGTCGCAGGCCTGCTCGAGCCACTGGGTGTACTCCGCAGTCACGCGCAGCCGCTGACGCTCCCCTTCTCCGCTGGGCCTCTTCTCGTCAGCGCCGGACGTGGGCGCGGGCGCCGAAAGATCAGCGCCGAGGTCGAGCAGGTCGTTCTGCACGCGCCGCAGCCACGCAGCGAAGCTCTCCGGGAGGCCCGACTGAAGCAGCGCCACGCCGATCGTCGCGTTCAGCTCGTCAACCGTGCCGTAGGCCTCCACGCGAGGATGCAGCTTGGACACCCTGCTCATGTCTCCCAGGTGCGTCTCGCCGCCATCGCCGAGCTTCGTGTAGATACGGGTCAAATTAACGGTCATGGCCCTGGTGCGAGTCTCGCATACCACGACCCTGACTGCCGGGCGTCGGGAGGATCGGATACGTTCCCGGACCTCAGATGCGGATCGGAGTTCCGAAGGAGACCGCGGCGGGCGAGCATCGGGTGGCGCTTGTGCCGGAGGTCGTGAGCAAGCTCAAGGCCAAAGGCCTCGACGTCCTCGTGCAGAGTGGCGCGGGCGCCGACGCCCTGCTGCCCGACGACGTCTTCGCCGCTGCCGGCGCACGGTTGACGGATGACGCCGCCGAGATCTGGAGCTGCGACGTGGTGGTCAAGATCGCGCCCCCCGCCTCTGAGGAGATCCGCAGGCTCGGGTCAGGCTCGATTCTGATTGGCTTCCTCGCGCCGCTGACGAGCCCTCAGACCACCTGCGCACTGGCTGATGCGAAGGCAACCGCGTTCGCGATGGAGGCGATCCCGCGCATCTCCCGTGCGCAGTCGATGGACGCGCTGTCCTCGCAGAGCAATGTGGCCGGCTACAAGGCCGCGCTGCTCGGCGCCGAGCAGATGGGCCGCTTCTACCCGATGCTGATGACCGCCGCCGGCACGATCCCGCCAGCGAAGGTGCTCGTCCTGGGCGTCGGCGTGGCCGGGCTGCAGGCGCTGGCGACCGCCAAGCGCCTGGGCGCGCGCACGACCGGGTATGACGTGCGCCCTGAGGTGGCCGAGCAGGTGCAGTCGCTCGGCGCCCAGTGGCTCGATCTCGGGTTGGAGGCCAGCGGCGAGGGCGGCTACGCGCGCGAGCTCACCGAGGAGGAGCGCGCCCGCCAGCAGCAGGCGCTGACCGATGCGATCAAGGGCTTCGACGTGGTGATCACGACCGCGCTCGTGCCGGGACGACCAGCGCCGAGGCTGGTGACCGCGGAGGCCGTCGAAGGGATGAAGCCGGGCTCGGTGATCGTCGACCTGGCCGGCGAGGCGGGGGGTAACTGCGAGCTCACCGAGCCGGGGCAGACGATCGTGCGCCACGACGTAAAGATCATCTCACCGCTCAATCTGCCGGCGGGCATGGCCGAGCACTCCTCGCAGCTGTTCGCGCGCAACGTGCTCGCGTTGCTCGACCTGTTCGTCGGGGAGGACGGGGCGCTGAGCATGGACTTCGAGGATGAGATCATCAGCGGCGCGTGCATCGTGCGCGACGGCGAGATCGTCCATCCGGGCGCGAAGGCCGCAGTGGAAGCGGTGGGCGGGACGTCCGCCGCGGTCACGGATGACGAGAAGTCAGACGTCGATGTCAAAACGTCGGGCGGGATGCCCGGCGGAGGTACTCATTCATGATCATCGCCAGCACGCTCACCACGAACCTCGCGATCCTCGTGCTCGCCGGCTTCATCGGCTTCGTGGTGATCTCAAAGGTGCCCAACACCCTGCACACGCCGCTGATGTCCGGGACGAACGCGATCCACGGGATCGTCTTGCTCGGCGGCCTGCTGGTGGTCGGGCTCTCGGGAAACGGCACGTTCAACAAGGTGATCCTCGTGATCGCGATCGCCTTCGGCACGATCAATGTGGTCGGCGGCTTTCTTGTGACCGACCGGATGCTCGAGATGTTCAAGTCCAAGCCGGGCCGCGGAAAGGGCGACTCCGACGCCGGTGCCGGCAAGGGGAAGGAGTCGTGATCCAGGTGCCCCTCGCCACCTCCTTCCTGCAGGACCAGAGCTTCCTCGACGTTCTCTACATAATCGCCTTCGCGCTGTTCATCCAAGGACTGCGGGGGCTCTCCGGTCCGACGACAGCCGTGCGTGGCAATCGCATCGCAGCGGTAGGCATGGCCATCGCCGTCATCGCGACCCTGTTGAACGTCAACGAGGGCAACTGGGGTCTGATCGCCCTCGGCATCGTGGTGGGCACGGTCGTCGGTGTTCCCGCCGCGCGGCAGGTGAAGATGACGGCGATGCCGCAGATGGTCGCGCTGTTCAACGGCGTGGGCGGCGGCGCGGTGTTCCTGATCTCCTGGTCGGAGTTCCGTCTCACGAGCGGCTTCACGAGCACAGCGACCTACATCACGATCTTCTCGCTGTTTGCCGCGATCGTCGGGTCGGTCTCCTTCTGGGGCTCGAACATCGCGTTCGGAAAGCTTCAGGAAGTCATCCCGGGCCGCCCCATCACGCTGGGCTCCGCTCAGCAGTACGTCAATTTCGTCCTGTTTGCCCTCGCGGTGGCGGCCGGCGTGGACATCGCCGGCGGCGACCACTCCGAAGCAATCTTCATCGGCATGCTCGTGTGCGCCGCGCTGCTTGGCAACGCGGTCGTCCTCCCGATCGGCGGAGCGGACATGCCCGTCGTGATCTCTCTGCTGAACGCCTTCACGGGTCTCTCGGCAGCGGCGACCGGGATCGCGCTCAACAACCCTGCGCTGATCGTCGCGGGCATGATCGTGGGGGCCTCGGGCTCGATCCTCACGAACCTGATGGCGACCGCGATGAACCGCTCGATCCCGGCGATCATCGCCGGCGGGTTCGGCGGGGGAGGGGCCGTGGAGGGCGCCAGCGGAGCCGGCGAGCACGCGGGCACCGTGCGCTCGACGAGCGCCGCGGACGCAGCGATCCAGCTCGCCTACGCCAACCGCGTCGTGATCGTGCCGGGCTACGGCATGGCGGTCGCCCAGGCCCAGCATGCTGTGCGCGAGCTCACAAAGGAGCTCGAGAAGCGCCAGGTCGAGGTCAGCTATGCGATCCACCCGGTGGCGGGGCGCATGCCCGGGCACATGAACGTGCTCCTGGCGGAGGCCGACGTCCCCTATGACCAGCTGAAGGAGATGGACGACGCCAACCCGGAGTTCCAGCGCACGGACGTATCGCTCGTGATCGGTGCGAACGACGTCACCAACCCGGCGGCGAAGAACACGCCCTCCTCGCCGATCTACGGTATGCCGATCCTCGAGGTCTCAGACAGCCATTCGGTGATCGTGATCAAGCGCTCGATGAACCCCGGATTCGCTGGGATCGAAAACGAGCTCTACTACGACCCGAAGACGGCGATGCTGTTCGGGGACGCGAAGTCGGCGGTCAGCGAGATCACCGCCGAGCTCGCACACATCTAGCATCTTGGGTCTATGACCCAGCGGTCCGATGGCCAAGCCGGGCAAGGACGCAGTGAGCGAAGTGTGCTCGGCACACGAGCGATCGAGGACGCCGCCGGGCGCCGTGCCAGCGGGCCGCTGGTGCGAGACTGGGCTCGTGATCGAGCGTAGCCAGGCAATAGCGGCGCTGTCGCAGGATGAGTTCGACGTGGTCGTCGTGGGTGGCGGCATCACCGGCGCGGGTGTCGCACTGGATGCCGCCACCCGCGGCTACAGCGTGGCGTTGCTCGAGCGCGCAGACTTCGCTTCCGGAACCTCCAGCCGCTCGAGCAAGCTCGTCCACGGAGGGCTGCGCTACTTGCAGAACTTCGACCTCGGCCTCGTGCGAGAGGCGCTGCTCGAGCGTCAGCTGATGGTCGCGCTCGCGCCGCATCTCGTCCGCCCGCTGCCGCTCGTTGTTCCCGCCTTCGAGGGCGCCCGCCCGGACAGGCTCGTCGGGGTGGGGCTGAATCTCTATGACGTGATGTCCGTAGACCGGGATCGCCTACGCTCGCGCCGTAGCCGGCGCGCGCGCTCGGAGCGCGCCCAGGGCAGCTCCTCCGCCGGCGAGCGTCCGGCTGGAGCCGACGAGGGCGAGTTCTGGAGTCCGGAGCGTCATCGGGTGATCTCTGGGGAGGAGGTGCTGGAGCTCCTGCCGGCCCTAGCGGCGCGGGAGCCGACGAGCGGATATCTCTTTTATGACTGCCAGACCGACGATGTCCGGCTGGTGCTGACGGTCCTCGGCGAGGCCGAGCGCTTCGGCGCGGTCTGCGCCAACCGTCTCGCCGTCACCGGCCTGCTGGAGAGCGGCGGGCGCGCGCAGGGGGTGCATGTGCTCGACGTCGAGAGCGGCGAGGCCTTCGACGTGCGGGCGGCGAATGTGATCAACGCCACCGGCGTCTGGGCCGACGAGCTGCGCCCGGAGGAGCTCCACGGCGAGGCCGAGCTGCCGCGCATCCGACCGAGCCGCGGCACCCACGTCACTCTGCACCACGACGACTTGCCGCTCGTCGGGGGCGCGATCGTTCCGGCCGGCTCCGGGCGCTCGATCTTCGCGCTCCCCTGGCTCGGACATACGCTGGTGGGCACCACCGACAACGACTACGAGGGTCCGCTAGATCACGTGGGGCCCTCGGCCGAGGACATCGACTACCTACTCGAGGCGATCAACGCCTTCTTCGGGTCTGCCTTCGGTCCGTCGGATCTGACAGGTGCCTTCGCCGGCGTGCGGCCGCTGATCTCGACGGGCGATCCGAAGAAGTCGGTGGACATCTCGCGCAAGGCCGAGCTGTATGAGACCTCCTCCGGGATGATCACGATCACTGGCGGCAAGCTCACCACCTGGCGGCGGATGGCCAAGATGACGGTCGATCGACTCGTCGAGCGCGACGCCCGCGACGCGCCCTGCCGCACGCACGAGATCCCGCTGGGCCAGGCCGTCGCGGTGGAGGAGCTGCCGCGCGTGGAGGGTGTGCCCGCCGAGTCCTATCCGGCGCTTGCCTCACGCTACGGCCATGCCGCCCACGACGTGCTCGCGCTGGCGGCCGAGCGCGGCGAGCTAGCTCAGGCGATCGTCCCGGGGCTACCAGACCTGCTCGCCGAGGCCGTCCTGGCTGCCCGCTGCGAGCAGGCGCGCAGCATCGGCGACGTGCTCCTGCGACGCACCCGCCTGGGGCTGCTCGCGGCGCACGAGCTCGTATCGCCTGTGCCCGAGGGCAGCTCAGGCGAGCATCCCCCCGCGGTGCGCCGTGTCGGCGAGGCGATGGCGCGCGAGCTCGGCTGGAGCGGTGAGCGCCTGACGCTCGAGCTGGACGGCTTCGCGCAGGAGGCGCGCCTAGAGGGAATTCTCGGCCGCCCCGACCCCGACACCACCCGTCCCCACCACCGACGCGACGGTCAACGCCCGGGAGAGCGACTCTTCGCTGGTGGAGGGTGCACCATGAACGCGCCACGGCATCGCCTTCAGGCCGTCGATCTCGTGCTCGAGCTCGGCGAGCGTCCGTTGTTGATGGGGATCGTGAATGCCTCATCGGACTCCTTTAGCGACGGCGGCTGTCATCGGACCGTGGATGCGCAGGTCGCGTTGGCGAGCGAGCTGCTCGCGGCAGGGGCGGACATCCTTGACATCGGGGGAGAGTCCGCGAGCACGGGCCGTCCACCGGTCGAGGTCGAACACGAGATCGAGCTGGTCGTGCCACTTGTGGAGCGGGTCGCGGGCGAGCTCGGGGCGATCATCTCGGTCGACACCTACAAGCCGGCGGTCGCACGCGCGGCGCTCGCCGCGGGCGCGAAGATCGTCAACGACGTCAGCGGCCTGCGCGACCCGGCGCTGGCCGAGGTGTGCGCGCAGACGGGCGCGGCGCTGGTCGTGATGCACACCCGCGCCGCGCCGCGCCAGCGGCATGCAGGACCCCGACCTCTACGGGGACGTCACCGAGGAGGTGCTCGCCTTCCTGCGGGAGCGCGTCGCCGTGGCGATCGATGCCGGCGTGAGCCCGGAGCAGCTGATTCTCGATCCGGGCCCGGATTTCGCCAAGACGCCGGCCCAGACGATCCGGCTGCTGGCGGAGGTTGGGCGCCTGCACGAGCTGGGAAGGCCGCTGCTGATGGCGATCTCGCGCAAGGACTTCATCGGCGCCCTCACCGGACGGGCGCCACGCGAGCGGCTCGCGGGCACGCTGGCCGCGCTGGCCCACGGCATGGACGTGGGCGCGCACATCTTCCGTGTCCACGATGTCGCGGCCGTCGCCGACTTCCTCGCCGTGCGCCGAGCACTCGCCGGGGAGCTCGAGCCGGGCAGGGATCTTGCGCTCGCCGAGGAACTGCGCTACGACCGGCTCGTCACGGAATAGTCCTGGGACGTACGGGGCTCTAGCGGCCGAGCGAGCTGACCGAGCCGGTCGCTAGGCTGGAGCACACATTCGCGGGTGCCCGCCGCTGTCCAACGCGGTGGGACGCCAGCCGCCCCGTCCACACGATGAAGGAGATGGAACACATGGCAGTCCTCGAACGCTCCGAGCTGGAGGCTAGTCCCCTCGCTGACCTGCACGCAATTGCTGATCAGCTCGGCCTCGAAGATTTCCGCAGGCTGCGCAAGGACGAACTGATCGACGCGATCCTGGGTGGTGGAGAGCCCAGACAGGATGGCGCCGGCGAGCCCCTGGCGCCGGAGCCCCTGGCGGGCCCCGCCGAGCATCCGGAGAAGGGCGAGTCCGACGAGCATGTCTCCGGGGGCGAAAACGGTGATGCGGGAGCCGTTGAGGGGCGCGACCGATCGGAGATCGGGGGCACCGCCGCCGAAGGCAGTGGTCGCCCGCGCAGGCGTCGCTCCTCCCGCGCCCGCCGTTCGACGGAGCCCGCAAAAGAGGAGACGGGCGCAGAGGACGCTCCGCGCGCTAAGGGCGATCGATCGGAGATCGAGGGTACGACCGCCGAAGGCAATGGTCGCATCGCCGAGGGTGTGGTGGAGCTGTTAGGCAATGGCTCAGCCTTCCTGCGCATCGCCCCACCCGAGCCCTCCGACGAGGACGTCTACATCTCCGCCGCTCAGGTTCGCCGTTGCGAGCTCATCTCCGGCGACCGGGTGACCGGACCGGTGCGCACGCCCCGGCGCTCGGAGCGCTACCCGTCGCTCGTGCGTATCGACACCATCAACGGGGCTTCAGCCGACACTGTGTCCGACGGCGGTCGCTACGAGGACCTCGCGGTGGCGTACCCGAGCGAGCGGCTCGCGCTCGACTCGAAGGAGCCTACGCTCGAGGCGATCGAGTGGCTCACCCCGCTGGGCCGTGGCTCGCGCGCGGTGATCGTGGGCGCCGCGCGGGCGGGCAAGACCGAGACCCTGCGCCGTCTGCTGGCCGCCGTGGCGGGCCGCGACGATCTCGAGCTGACCTTGGTGCTGGTCGGCTCGAGGCCCGAGGAGATCGCGCAGTGGCAGGAGGGCCCCGTGCCGCCCGCCGCTGCGCTCAGCTTCGCTGCCTCGGCCGATTCGCAGGGTCAGGCGGTTGAGCGCGCTGTGGATGCCGCCAAGCGTGTCGCCGCCCGCGGGGGGCACGCGCTGGTGCTGATCGACAGCCTCGATGGCCTGGCCCCGCACGCCGCCCGCAAGGCGCTCGTGGCAGCCCGCAACCTGCGCGACGGTGGCTCGCTCACCGTGATCGCCACCGCCACCCGCCCGCTCGGCGGCGAGACGACGGTCATTGCGCTTGACGTCGCACTCACCTCCACCGGCCGTGAGCCGATCCTCGACCTCGTCAACAGCGGCACGCTCAAGCCCGAGCTGCTCGTCGGCGAGGACGGTGCCCAGGCGATCACCCGCGCTCGCCAAGCGGCTCTGGAAGCAACCTGAGCTTCTAGGACGGTCGCTGGGCAAGCGAAGCAAGGAGGCAGTGAACGAAGTGTGCTTTGCACACGAGCGATCGAGGATTGAGCCGCATCGCGAAGCCGGCGGTGGGCTGTGCTAGCGGCGGTAGGCAACCCGGCCCCACGAGGGCCCGGGCGCCAGCTCGATCGGTTCGCCGCTGCTGGCCGATCTTGGATCGGTGGGCTGCACGTAGGCAAAGCCGCCGGTCTCCTCATCGAAGCAGACGCCCAGCTCGCCCTCGTTCACGCGCTGATCCAGCCACGCCCCACGGAAAACCAGGCGGCGCATCCAGTGCACCAGCGAGCGCTCGGCCGGCCCGACCAGATCCGGCCAGCAGTCCTTGACGTGCTCGCCCAGCGCCGAGGCAGGGTCGAGGATCTCTCCGTTGACGGCGAGGTTGACCAGGTCTTCGAGCTCCTCCTCGCCCAACCGCCCGCCGACGAACCCGAGCTTCAGCGCCGCCTGCTCGCAGCGCTCAGAGAAGTCCTCCTCATTGAAGGTGAAGCGCAGCTCTCCGTATTCGAGGACGAAGTCCTCGCCCGAGTCGTAGTTTTCACGGCGCGACGTTTCCATGTCTAGGGCCGGGAATCGCTTGGCGCCCGGGTCGTCGGGATCATAAGCCGGGTTCCTGTATTGCCGGCTGCCATGAATGGGATTTTGCATCCGGGTGGCGCATAAGCGGGCAGCACATACGACAAATCGGCTAGGGCCGCCGCATGCTTGAAAAAAGCTGATGTTGTTCGGGGTGGCACATGTGTGGCTTCGTGATGAGCCGCATGCGGCTCATCAACCGTCGGCGCATGCGCCGACGGCGACCCCGTACATGTACGGGGTCGAGGCAGGCCTGCATGCAGGCCTGCCGACCACCTCTGCCGACTACCTATATACGCTCCTCTGAATGGCCCGCCTGACCGAGCATGGACTGCGCCGATCCGTCGGGGTTCCAGGTTTGTTCGCCACCGCCTATGGCAACGTCGGCTCCTCGATCTACTACGCACTGGGGCTCGTCGCCGGATATGCCCTCGGACTCACGCCGGTGGTGTTCATGTTTGCCGGCGGTCTGTTCGTGCTCACCGCGAAGACGTACGCCGAGGGCGCCGCGATGCTCCCGGAAGCCGGGGGCTCGTCCTCGTTCGCCCGGCACGCGTTCAACGACGTCGTCTCATTCTTCGCCGGCTGGGCGCTCAGCCTTGACTACATCATCACGATCGCGATCTCCGCGTTCTTCGTACCGCACTACCTGGGCGCGTTCTTCCCGAGCCTGACCCACAACCCCGGGGACATCATCGGTGGCCTGATCACGATCGTGCTGCTGGCCGGCCTGAACATTCGCGGCCTGGGCGAGTCGGCCAAGCTCAACTTGTTCCTGGCCGTCGCCGACCTCTGCACCCAGATCCTGCTGGTAGTGGTGGGCTTCGTGCTGGTCCTGAACCCGTCGCTGCTGGTCAATCAGGTGCACCTTGGTAGCGCCCCGACCTGGCACAACCTGATCTTCGCGCTGTCGGTGGCGATGGTGGCCTACACGGGCATCGAGACCGTCTCCAATATGGCGGAGGAGGCCAAGGACCCCGGTCATGACGTCCCCAAGGCGGTCAACCTCGTGGTGATCGCTGTACTCGGCGTCTACGCGGGCATCTCGGTTGTAGCGCTGTCGGCGCTGCCGGTCGTACAGCACGCCGGCCACTACGCCACCGAACTCGGCACCACCTATGAAAACGACCCTGTGTTGGGCATCATCTCGCGCCTGGGCTTGCACGGCGCGATGCTGTCGGCGGCCCGGGACTACGTCGGGGTGCTCGCGGCGACGATCCTGTTCATCGCCACGAATGCCGGGTTGATCGGGATCTCGCGGTTGTCGTGGTCGCTGGCCGAGCACCGCCAGCTGCCGAGCCTGTTCTCACAGCTGCATCCGAAGTTCCGCACGCCGTGGTTCACGATTGTGTTCTTCTCGATCCTCGCGGGTCTGTTGATAATACCCGGCGAGACCAAGCTGCTTGGCAACCTCTACTCCTTCGGCGCGATGCTGTCGTTCACGACCGCCCACGTCGCGGTCATCGCGCTGCGCTTCAAAGACCCCGATCGCGAGCGCCCCTACCGGATGCCGTGGAATGTGCGCATCCGTGGACGCCCGATCCCGATGACGGCCGTGCTCGGAGCGATCGGCACATTCGCGGCATGGTGCGCGGTCGTCGCCCTGCATGGAGAGGCCCGCACGATCGGCATCCCCTGGATGCTCGTGGGAATGGGCGGCTACTTCCTCTATCGCAAGCGTCAGGGTCTTGATCCGCGCAAGCACTACCGCCTAGTCCGCCCGGAGCGTCCAGCGGACTTCGAGGAGCTCGACTACCGCACCGCGCTCGTGCCGATCCTCGGCGACGACGTCAGCGCGTCGGCTCTGAGCAGCGCGGCGAAGCTCATCGGCAAGGATGGCGTGGTCTATGCGGTGTTCGTCCTGCCCGTGCCCAGCCAGCTCTCGCTCGAGGCGGGCCTGGAGGACGAGGAGGCCCAGGGTCGCTCGGTCCTTGAGAGCGCGCGCATCCAGGCGCGCCGCGCGGGGATCAAGATCCACACCGGCCTGATCCGCACGCGCAACCCGGGAGCAGCTCTCCTGCAGGAGGCCGAGCGTGTAGGCGCCGACGTGATCTACTGGTCGGCCATTCACGCGCCGGCGGGCGAGCAGCGGATCGGGCCCACCGCGGCCTATCTTCTAAGCAAGCGCCCCTGCCGGATCATCATCGAGACCGAGAACCGCCCCGCGCGCCCGAGCGAGAATGTGCCGGCGCCAGTGCCAGCCTGAGAACGCCTATCAAAAAGATCGGCACGCCCGGAATGCGTCCCTGGACACGGCGCTGGATCGCCACGTGCCGCCTCGCACGTGCCACCAGCACGCGCTTCACCACCCCGCGTCGCCCAGCTTGGTCCATGAACACCCCGACCGCACCGATCTTTTTGATAGGCGTTCTGAGCACCACGCGCCGCAGGGGCGAGGCGCCTACCCGAGCGTGAGTGCGGACCGCAGCGCCTCCTCCAACCGAGGGTGGCGGAACTCGTAGCCGAGGACCAGCGGCTTGGCAGGCACCACCCGCGCGCCGGTGGTGACGATCTCGGCCATCTCGCCGTAGAGCAGGCGCAGGGCGGCACCCGGCACGGGCAGCAGTGAGGGCCGGTGCAGCGCGCGGCCGAGGGCACGGGAGAAGTCGCGGTTGGTCACTGGCTCCGGTGCGGTGGCATTGATCGGGCCCGACCAGCGCTCGTCTGTCAGCGCGGCGATCATCATGCCGATCTCATCGTCGCTGTGGACCCACGACATGTACTGGCGGCCACCGGCCACCGGACCGCCAACGCCGAGCCAAAACGGGGGCAGCATCTTCTGAAGCGCCCCGCCCTCGCGGTCGAGCACAACGCCGGTGCGTACCTGCACCACGCGCAGCCCCAGCTCAGACGCCCTGCTGGCCTCGGCCTCCCAGGCCGCGCACACTCCCGCTAGGAAGTCGTTGCCGGCGGGCGCCTCCTCGTCGAGCGGCTCATCGCCATGGGGGCCGTAGTAGCCGATCGCCGAAGCGCTGAGAAGCGTACGCGGGCGTGGCTCTGAGTCGCGCAGCCCCGCGACGAGATTGCGGGTGCCGGTCACGCGGGTCCCGCGAATTGCTTCCTTGGCCTTCGCGGTCCAGCGCTGGGCGACGTTCTCGCCCGCGAGGTGCACCACGGCGTCGCGGCCGGCCAGAGCCTTGACCGGCGCCGGTTCGCTCATCAAATCCCAGCGCACCGTCTCCACCCGGCTCGATCCGGTCGCGCCGAGCACCTCCCGCGCCCGATCGGGGTTACGCGACAGAACCGTCACCTCCGCACCTTGCGCCCGCAGGGCGGTGACCAACCCCGGGCCGATCAGCCCTGTCGCTCCTGTGACCGTCACGCGTAGCAAGGCGATCTCCTACTACTCAGTATGTGTTTGAATTTCGTGCACTGTGTGCCATCGTATGTATCGGGTAGATACAAAAGCGCACGCATGTGCGGATAGGACTTTCAATTTGTGCTCACTGTGCTCCATGGTATCTACGGTGTAGATACAAAAGCGCACACTGCGTAAAAATTGAAAACACGTTCTCAGTTTGGTGGGGTGTTTGCACGAATTGCGGAGCCTAGTGTCCCGATTCAAAATTCGCTGGCGTTTCCCGACGCCTGCCCGCGCCTGACGCCCGCCGTCGACGGCCCACGTGCTACCGGCACGCAGGCCGCCGCCATCGAACGTCAGATCACGATCATCCACTCGGCAAACCCTCACCTAATTTTGAATCGGGACACTAGCCTTCAGGGTACGCCCCGGAGGACGTGCCCGTCATCGTGTCGCCCTGAGCAAAGCCCATCTCTTGGCCGGCCAACGCGGTGCCGGCGGCCCGGGCCTGGTCAGCCACGGCGGCGGCGACAGCGGGGGCTACATCGCGATTGAAGACCGAGGGGATGATGTAGTCCTCGCGTAGCTCCGAGTCATCGACGATGGCAGCGATCGCGCGCGCCGCGGCCATCTTCATCTCCTCGGTGATCGCCGGCGCGCGCACGTCCAGCGCGCCGCGGAAGATCCCCGGGAAGCACAGCACGTTGTTGATCTGGTTCGGGTAGTCCGACCGTCCCGTGGCCATGATGCGCACGTAGGGTGCGGCCTCCTCCGGGTTGACCTCAGGATTTGGGTTGGCCATCGCGAACACCATCGCATCGCTGTTCATGCGCGCCAGCGCTCCTGTCGGCAATGCCCGCTCGCCGGAGACTCCGATCAGCAGATCGGCTCCCTCGATCACGTCCGCCGGCGCGCCCGCGCGGCACTCCGGGTTGGTCGCCTCGGCGAGCCAGCGCTTGAGGGGGTTCATCGACCCGTCCAGGTAGTCCTCGCGCTGTACGTGCAACGCGCCGCGGGAGTCGGCGCCGACGATCTGGCGCACCCCGGCCTCCAGCAGGATCTTCGTGACCGCGATCCCCGCCGCCCCGAGGCCGATGATCAGCACGTTCAGATCCTCCAATCGCCGGCCTGTAAGCTTCACGGCGTTCAGCAGCGCCGCCATCACGACCACCGCAGTGCCGTGCTGGTCGTCGTGGAACACCGGGATCTCGAGCTGCTCCTTCAACCGCCCCTCGACCTCAAAGCAGCGCGGCGCCGAGATGTCCTCGAGGTTGATGCCGCCGAACGCGGGGGCGATCAGCTTGACGGTCTGAACGATCTCCTCGGGGTCGGTTGTGTCCAGACAGATCGGGAAGGCGTCGACCCCCGCGAACTCCTTGAACAGGCAGCACTTCCCCTCCATCACAGGCATCGCTGCGGCCGGGCCGATGTCGCCCAGGCCTAGCACCGCGGTGCCATCGGAGACGACCGCGACCGTGTTGCGCTTGATCGTGTACTGAAACGCCTTGTCCGCGTCGTCGCGGATCGCTAGGCACACGCGCGCCACGCCGGGGGTGTAGGCCATCGAGAGGTCGTCGCGCGTCTTCAGCGGGTGCTTGTTGTGCTGTTCGATCTTGCCCCCCACGTGCAGCAGGAATGTGCGGTCGGTGGTGTCGATCACCTCCGCGCCTTCGAGCGCCTCGATCGCGGCGATGATCTGCTCCCAATGGTCTCTCCCGGAGGCGTCCACGACGATGTCGCGCAGGCTGTGGCCCCCGTCCACCTCCACGAGGTCCACGGCGCCGACCATGCCACCGGCTTCGCTGATCGCGCTGGTCACGAGCCCGAGCATGCCCTGCGCGTCGTCGAGCTTGACGCGGATGGTGAGGCGGTACTGCGCGCTGGGGGTGGCGCTCACTGGTCGAGGCTCCTCGGTCGGGGTTCACGCCAGATATTCCGGCGCGGGCTCTGGGACGGCACGGCATGTTATTTGTCTGTCATCCCTCCGCAGGTCCTGCCAGGAATGATGTGCTTTTTTCGAGCGTGAATAACCATGGCATTACAGACAGAGAAAAGACATACAAACCGAACGAAGTGGCAACGTCACCGCGGACCTCCGTCCGTGCGCGCGACCGCTCGTCCCGCGAGCAGCCCAACTCGTAGAGTGATCGGCGATGGCGACGAACATCACAGGCGACGCGAAGGCCGCGGCCACCGGCGATGCCAGTGCAACTGCGCGTGATGGTGGCACAAGCGAGCCACGACTGTTTCTGATCGACGGCCCCAGTCTCGTCTACCGCGCCTTCTTCGCTCTGCCCGAGTCGATCGCAACCTCGACCGGCGTGCCTACCAACGCGATCTTTGGCTTCGCTTCGATGCTGGTCAAGATCGTGACCGAGTACGGCGTGTGTCCGACCGTCGTCGCCTGGGACGCGGGCACCTCTGGGCGCAGCGAGATGTTCGCCGACTACAAGGCCCAGCGGCGCTCGCGCCCAGACCTGCTCAAGCAGCAGTGGCCGGCGATGGAACCGCTGGTCGAGGCGTTCGGCTACCGCAACGTGAAGGTCGAGGGCTACGAGGCCGACGACGTGATTGCCTCGCTCACCGAGCGGGCGCTAAGGGCCAGCCCACCGGTGCCGGTGATGATCGTGACCGGCGATCGCGATGTCTTCCAGCTGATCGACGAGGGGGGCCTGATCAAGGTGATGGCGACCTCACGGGGGATCACCGACACGAAGATCTACGACCGCCAGGCGGTCCTCGACCGCTACGGGGTCCCGCCGGAGCTGATCCCCGACTTCTACGGGCTGAAGGGCGACACCTCGGACAACATCCCCGGCGTACCCGGGATCGGCGACAAGACAGCCAGCGAGCTGATCCGCAGCTTCGGCTCCCTAGAGGGCGTGCTCGCGCACATCGATGACGTAAGCGGCGCCAAGCGCAAGCAGAACCTGCTTGACCACGCCGAGGACGCGCGCGTGTCAAAGCGCCTGGCCACGGTCCAGCGCGATGTCGCGGTCGACTTCGACATCACAGCCGAGGCCGCGCGTGAGCCCGACCGCTCGCGCGTGCGTGAAGTGTTTCGCGAATACGAGCTGCGCGACCCGCTCCGCCGCCTGGAGGAGGCGCTCGGCGACGCCAAGGCCGCGGCGCCTGTGCTGGCCGCGGAGGTGAGGCTCAGCGCGCGCGTGCGTTCTGGTACGCCAGCGGACCTCGCGCGCTTGAGCAGCGGCGATGCTGAGCTGTGCGTGGTCGCGCGCGCCGTCGAGGCGCCGGAGGGCGCTCTGTTCGCCGAGGGCGCGCCCTGGCGCTTCGCGGCGGCCGTCGGGTCGAAGGACAGCGGGAAGGGCTCTACCGGCGGGGGGCAGGGAGGGTCCGTGGAGGTGCTGGCGGGGGACTGCGCCGGTCCCGTGGAGGTCGTCGAGGCGTGCGGAAAGCGTCCGGTCGTGGCTCACGATGCCAAGGCGCTCGCGCTGGTGCCGCCCGGACTGGCATACGACACGCTGCTGGGCGCCTACCTGCTCGAGCCGGCGCGGCGCGGCTACCCGTTCGCTGAGCTATGCGAAGAGCGCGGTCTGGCCACCAACCTCGAGGACCCGGTGGCGGCTGACGCCGTGCTGCTCGGTGCGCTGGCGGAGTGGCAGCGCAAGCAGATCGCAGAGCGAGGTTTAGAGGAGGTGATGCGCGAGATCGAGCTGCCGCTCGTGGCGGTGCTGCGCGAGATGGAGCTGGCTGGCGTGCGGCTGAACATTGAGCGCCTGGCGGAGATCACACGGCGCGTGCGCGAGGAGACAGCCGCCCTTGAACGGGAGATATTCGTGCTGGCGAAAGAGGAGTTCCTGATCAGCTCTCCCCAGCAGCTCGGGGAGATCCTGTTCGAGAAGCTCGGCCTGTCGCGTAAGCGTCGTGGCAAGACGGGGTTCTCCACCGACGCGCGCGTCCTGCAGGCGATCCGCTCCGAGCACGAGATCGTCCCGAAGATCGAGCGCTGGCGGGAGCTCTCCACGCTGATCAAGACCTACCTGGACGTGCTCCCCGAGCTGGTCGACGAGCGTTCACGGATCCATACGACCTTCCTACAGGCTGTCGCTCAGACCGGCCGGTTGTCGAGCACCAACCCGAACATGCAGAACGTCCCGATCCGCACGCCGCTCGGGCGCGAGATCCGCGGGTGCTTCGAGGCGGAGGACGGCGAAGTGCTGATCTCTGTGGACTACTCTCAGATCGAGCTGCGCGTGCTTGCCCACGCGGCGGAGGAGCCGGTGCTGAAGGAGATCTTCAGGCGCGGCGAAGACGTGCACACGGCGACCGCCTCGCAGGTCTTCGCAGTAGCAGCCGAGGACATCGACCCCGGCATGCGGTCGAAGTCGAAGATGATCAACTACGGAATTGTCTACGGGCTCTCCGACTTCGGTCTGGCCGACCGCCTGAACATCCCTCGCCAGGAGGCCAAGGAGTTCATCGACGCCTACCTCGAGCGCTTCCCGCGCGTGGCGGCGTTCATGGCCGATACGGTCGAGTTGGCCAAGAAGGAGGGCTACGTGAAGACCTTGTGGGGCCGCCGCCGGCAGATTCCTGAGCTGCAGGCGCGCAACTACCAGGTGCGCATGCTCGGTGAGCGCCTCGCCGTCAACACGGTCATCCAGGGCACCGCCGCGGATATCATCAAGCTCGCGATGGTCCGCTGCCGCCGCGCCCTGTCGGAGTCCGGTCTCCAGACGCGCCTGATCCTGACGATTCACGACGAGCTGCTGTTCGAAGGTCCGCCCGCGGAGACGCCGGCCGCCCGCGAGCTGATCGAGCGGGAGATGGTCGGGGTTTGGGAGGACCGCGACCCGCCGCTGGCCGTCGATGTCGGCGTAGGGCAGAACTGGCTGGAGGCGAAGTGAGTGAGTCGGGTGCAGGCGAGTGCCGTCCGGGCCGCCTGGGTTGTTGCGCGGATCGCAGGCTTAGGGCCCGCGAATCAATATCTGACGATTCGCGGGTCCTTACGGGAGCGGCGCAGTGAGCCGTGGACTGGCCGTGGTACTCGCCATTGCCGCCGGCTGCTTCGTCGGCCTGCAGGCGCCGGTCAACGCGCGCCTCTACCGGCAGATTGGCAGCCTGCAGGCGGCGACTATGTCGTTCCTGATCGGCACGCTCGCGCTGATCCTCGTCGCTTCGCTTTCCAGGGGCGGCCTGTCCGGTATTGGTCACGCCGGCAAAGCCCCGTGGTGGGCGCTGATCGGAGGAGTCCTCGGCGCGTTCTACGTGACCGTTGCGCTGCTTACCGTCCGCGCGCTCGGCGTCAGCGGCTTGACTGCGATCGTCGTCACCGGCCAGCTCGCGATCGCCGTGGTGGTGGATCGCTTCGGCCTGTTCGGCATCGCCAGGCAGCACATCGGCGCCCCCCGCGTGGTCGGGCTAGTGCTGCTTTTGGTGGGGGTGGTGCTGGTGGTACGGAAGTAGGCTCACCGCCCTATCCATGCACTTGGGCGAACGCTTCGCCCAGCAAACGCACCCCCTGCTCGATCGCCGGCTCTGACAGGTTGCCGTAGCCGAGCACCAGGCCCGGTGGCCCGCCCGTGGTGAAGCGGTGTTGGGAGAGGCCCTCCGCGCCCACGCCGCGCGTGGCGGCCGCAGTCAGCAGTGCGTGCTCATCCACGCCGCTGGGCAGCCTGACCATCTCGTAGAGTCCCGCCGGCTCGCCCATTGGATGTGCTTGGGGCAACCACTGGGCAAGCGCTCTGAGCAATGCCTCCCTGCGCTCTTGATAGCGCAGGCGCATGCGTCGCATGTGGCGGTCGAGCTCGCCGCGCGCGATGAAGTCGTGCAGCGCGAGTTGGCCGATCACCTCCGAGCCGCCGTCCTCGACGGCCTTGGCCGATATCAGCTGCCAGGCCAGCCATGGGGGCATCAACAGCCAGCCAAGCCGCATGCCGGGAGCTAAGCGCTTGCTGGCCGAGCCTATGTAGACGACGCGTTCGGGCGCAAGACCCTGCAGTGCTCCCACCGCGCCGCGATCGAAGCGGTACTCGCCATCGAAATCGTCCTCGACGATCAGCCGCTCCTCACTCTCGGCCCACTCGACCAGTTGGGCTCTGCGCTCGGGGCTGAGCACCGCTCCGGTGGGATACTGATGCGCGGGCGTCACCACGACCACCGCAGCCTCGGTCCCGGCAAGCTCCTGCACTCGCAGACCCTCGGCGTCCACGGGAATGGGCACCACCTCCAGTCCCGCCTGCTCGGCGATCAGTCGGTGTACGTGCCAACCCGGGTCCTCCAGCGCGATTGACTGCACGCCATGGCCGCGCAGCACTCGGCAGGCGAGCGAGAAACCTTGCATGAAGCCGGTGCACATCATCATGTGCTCGGTGTCGGCGGCGGTGCCTCGGACCCGACCCAGATAGTCGGCGAGCGCTTCGCGCAGCTTTGGCAGGCCACGCGGGTCGCCGTAGCCCATCGCGTCGAGCGGCGACTCGCGCAGGGCCGCGCGCAGCGAGCGTAGCCAGCGGTCACGGGGGAAGGCGGCGAGATCGGGCAGCCCGGGATGGAAGTTGTAAGAGAACGTGGGAAGCAGCGAGCGAGCGGGAGCGCGTGTGGCGGAGGCGCGCACCGCGGCGGTCACCCGCACCGGCGCTCCCTGGCTCATCGTCAGGTAGCCCTCGGCCGCGAGCTGGCTATAGGCCTCGGTGACCACCCCGCGGGAGACATCCAGCTCGGCGGCCAGCCCTCGCGTCGAGGGCATTCGCGTACCGGCCGCAAGACGGCCGCTGCGGATTCCCTCGCGGATCGATCGCTCCAGCTGCTCGTGGAGGGTGATCTCGCTGGCGCGCTCGAGTTCTACGAGCAGCTCCGGGCCGTGCAGCTCTGAACCATCTACTGGCCCTGTATAACGCACCATAACTGGAACTTTACTATGAGCCAGTTGAGGAGTTATCCTGCAAGCACACTCGACCTTGGAGGACCATCATGAGCCAGATCACCGTTGTGGGAGGCGGGCTTGCGGGGCTGACGGCCGCGATCGCATGCGCCGAAGGGGGCGCACAGGTGCGCCTGCTGGAGGCTCACGACGCTCTTGGCGGGCGAGCGCGCAGCACCGATGGTCCGTACAAGGCGAACCTCGGGCCGCACGCTCTCTACAGTGATGGCCCGTTGTGGCAGTGGCTGTCACAGCGAAACCTTCTTCCAGCCCATGTCAGGCCGCCGCTTGGCGGCGCGCGGTTTCGATGGCAGGGGGCTCTGCAGCGCACCCCGCCGCTGGGTGCGATTCCAGCGATTCTGCGCCTGCGCGGTCGCAAGGCGCCGGTCGAGCTCGACTTCCGCGGCTGGGCCGCCGGCCATACCGACGAGCGCACCGCCGAGATGCTCTCCTCGGCCGCCGGCGTCTATACCTTCTATCACGACCCCGGCGAGCTGTCGGCGGCGTTCGTGTGGGAGCGCACGGTTCGCCTGTTCCTCTCAACACCGCCGCCGACGACGATGGTTCGCTACGCGCGCGGAGGCTGGAGCGGACTGGTCGCAACGCTCGAGCGTCGCGTGCGGGAGCTGGGAGTCCAGGTCGAGACGGGACATCGCGTGGATGTCCTGCCCGAGTCGCCGGTCATCCTCGCCACCGAGCTCGAGCAGGCGAGCGAGCTGTTGGGGGGTGAGTCGCTGAGCTGGCTCAGCGGACGCACCGTATGCCTCGACGTGGGACTGCGCCGTGGCCGCGATCCATGGATCGTCTCGGACCTGGACGAGTCGGGCTGGATCGGGCGCTACTCCACATCGGATCCCTCCATCGCCCCAGACGGACACCAGCTGATCCAGTCGCAGATGCCGATTCGCACAGGAGAGACGGTGGAGGCGGCAGGCGTGCGACTGGAGCGGCTGCTCGACCAGTCGCTCGTGGACTGGCGCGAGCGCGAGACATGGCGTCGCCGCCAGGTGATGGACGCCCGCTCGGGCGCGCTCGATCTGCCGGGCACGACGTGGCGGGACCGCCCGGCGGTGGATCGGGGCGACGGCGTGTTCCTGGTGGGCGACATGGTCGCAGCGCCCGGCCTGCTCGCGGAGGTCTCTTGGGCCAGCGCGATTGAGGCGAGCAGGCTGGCCCTGGACGCGGCACGCACGACCAGGCCACGGCTGCGCAACGTCGCCTGAGCGCTCAGATCGTCGCTGGGACCGCGACTTGCATCGCGGACGGCGTTTGGCGCGGTCGTCCGCTCAGGCGGCTGCTGTGACAGCGGGCCGCTGCACCGGGGAGGAGGCCTGACGAGGCCCCCCGCCCACGAACGACGGCGGGGCGATCCCCAGGTAGTGGTCGAAGATCCAGTCGGCGATGCGACGGTGCTCCATGCCGCGGACGATCGCGGTAACGGAACGACTAGGCGTCATGCGGCCGATCGCGTGCTGGGCTCCGAGCAGCCAGCGGTATTTGCGCGCGTGGGCCTCAGAGAACGTGCCGTAGCGCCTGAGCGCGTCTGCGCGCGTACAACGACCATCGAGCACCGCGCGCAGCTCGCGCCCGCACGCGAGACCGAAATACAGTGCGGTGCGGATGCCCTCGGCGGTCAGTGGCAGGCAGTGCCCGGCGGAGTCGCCGGCGAAGAACACCCCGTCCTCGATAGCGGGACGTAGCTGGTGGGGGATCCAGTTGCCCTGGTAGCCCTCTGCCGGCAGGTGCAGGTCGTTCGCGAGCTCGACCGTGGGCTCCTTGACGTGGTGGGATGGCCAGAAGGAGCCGACGCCGACGCGCAACTCGTCTCCAGCGGGGAAGCTCCAGGCGTAGCCGGCTCGTATGTAGCGGGGGTCGATCCACAGCTGCATCTCCTCGTCGCGGCCCGGAGGGTGTACCTCCAGGCCGCGCGAAAGACGGGCGTTCGGCGGCTGGATCGTGGTCGCGTTGGACAGCGTACGCCGCCAGCCGAGCGCGTCGACGATCAGCGGAGACCGGATCTCACCACGGTCGGTATGAACGGTGAAGCCGTCACGACCGGTGACTGTGGCTGTCTCGAGCTCCACCTCAGAGTGCTCAGCCTGGCTCCACAACAGCGCGCACAGCTCGCGGTAGTCGAACGTGGAGAACGACCACGGCAGCGACCAACGCGAGTTGCGAAACGGCGTGTGGACGACGAGCTCGTCGAAGGTCTGACGCAGCGAGCCCATCAGCTCTAGAGCCTCCAGCCAGACAGTGGGCATCGCGCATGCCGAGGTCTGGCGCTCTCCTAGCTCGTAGCGGTCGATCAGCAGGATTCGTGCGCCCGAGCCGGCGAGCTCGCGGGCGACCGCCAGTCCGGCGAAGCTGGTGCCGCATATCAGCACGTCGCAGTCGCGTCGTTGAAAGCGGGTGCGCTGCACCCCCCGCTTCGTCGCTCGAACAGGCATCTATCGATGGTATAGGTCGCAGATCCCAGCGACCTCTCTGCTACGCCGCTCTGGTTCGGAGAAGTGACAAGTGAGTCGAATCGCAAAATCAGCCAAGCAGCGGGACGCGACTTTTCAGACGGTCGTTCCGCGAAGCGGTTTTACGGCCGTCTGAAAACGTCCGCCCGCTGCTAGGCTTCGGCCGGTGCAAACGCTGATGGAGAATCCTCAGGCCCACGTGGTCGAGGGGTCGAATGGACTGCTGCTCGAAATCGACGGGCAGATCGTCCCCAACTACGACGCCACGTTCCGGGCTATCGAGGAGGGCGAGGTCGTTACCGGCCACGTCGTGCGCATCGACAAGGACGAGGTTCTGGTCGACATCGGCTACAAGTCCGAGGGCGTCATCCCTGCGAACGAGCTGTCGATTCGAAAGGCCGTCGATCCGAATGACGAGGTGCACCTCGGCGAGGAGGTCGACGCGATCGTCCTCACCAAGGAGGATCAGGACGGGCGGCTGATCATGTCCAAGAAGCGCGCGCGCTTCGAGAAGGCATGGCGGCGCATCGAAACCGCGGCCGAGTCCGGCGAGCCGGTCGAGGGCTTGGTGATAGAGGTGGTCAAGGGCGGTCTGATCATCGACCTCGGCGTACGCGGCTTCCTGCCCGCCTCGCTGGTGGACATCCGGCGCGTGCCCAACCTCGACGAGTACATGGGCACGAAGATCGAGACCAAGGTGATCGAGCTCAACCGCTCGCGCAACAACGTGGTGCTCTCCCGCCGCGCCGTGCTCGAGGAAGAGCGCAAGGAGGTCCGCCAGCAGATTCTCGACCGTCTGCAGCCCGGATTGGTCGTCGAGGGTCAGATCTCCAACATCGTCGACTTCGGTGCGTTCGTCGACCTGGATGGCATCGACGGCCTGATCCACATCTCTGAGCTCTCATGGTCGCATGTCAACCACCCGAGCGAGATCCTCTCGATCGGAGACACCGTGAAGGTCAAGGTGCTTGACATCGACCGTAACCGTCAGCGCATCTCGCTGGGCCTCAAGCAGACCCAGGAAGACCCCTGGCAGCGGATCGTCGACACCTACAACATCGACGACGAGCTCGTCGGCAAGGTCACCAAGGTCGTGACCTTCGGCGCCTTTGTCGAGATTCTCGACGGGGTCGAGGGGCTCGTGCACATTTCCGAGCTCGCTCCGCATCATGTGGAAAACCCGCGCGAGATCGTCCACCCGGGCGACGAAATCCGTGTGCGAATCCTCGAGATTGACTCCGAGCGCAGGCGCCTGTCGCTGTCGGCGAAGAGAGTGGAGGATCAGCTTCTACCCCTGCCGCGCGCCAACGAGCCCGCCGGGCAGGACGGCGCGGGAACAGAGGATGTCGAGGCGAAGGCGGTGCCCGAGGCCGGCGATGAGGAACTCCAAGCACCGGAGGCCATTGAGGCGCCCGAGGCGCCCAAGGCCGCGGAGACGGCAGAGGTAGACGAGGTGCCGGAGACGGCAGAGGTTGCGGAGACGCCCAAGGCCGCGGAGACGGTAGAGGCTGTGGAGGCACCCGAGGCCACGGAGGCATCCGAGGTGGTCGAGGCGGCGGAGGTTGCAGAGGCCGTGGAGGAGCCCGCCGAGCAGGTGGAGCCCGAGCCCGCCTCCGGGTCGACGAGCGCCTCTGAGCCTGCCTCCGAGTCCTCGCAACAGGACTGACGCGGTCTGAAAGGCGCCGAGCGGGTGGAGCCGGCTGTGCCCTTCGTTGGGCTGACCGGAGGCATGGGGGCGGGCAAGTCGACCGCCCTGGCGGCGCTTGAGCGACTGGGCGCGGCGGTGCTGTCGACCGACGCGGTCGTACACGGGTTGTACGAGGGCAAAGAGCTACGAGACGCCGTGGTCGGACGCTGGGGGCCTGAGGTCGCGCCTGCCGGCGTGGTCGACCGCTCGGCGGTAGCCGCATGCGCGTTCGCGCGGGAGGAGGACCGGGCCTGGCTGGAGGGGCTGTTGTGGCCACTGGTAGGCGGGCGCGTCGTGGCCTGGCTGGGAGAGGTGCGCGCCCGGCGACCCGCGCCGCGGGCGGCGGTGGTGGAGGTGCCGCTGTTGTTCGAGGCGGGAATGGAGCAGGCGTATGACGCGACGATCGCCGTGATCGCCGGAGAGGAGGTGCTGGGAGAGCGTGCCGCGAGACGTGGACACGCATTGGCGGATGAGCGCGCGGCGCGCCAACTGTCCCAGGAGGAGAAGGCGCGGCGGGCGACGTTCGTCGTACGCAACGACGGTTCCGAGGAGGACCTCGAACGCGAGCTGTCGGCGGTGCTTGACAAGCTTGAAGAATGAGCACGTACCGTCGTCGGGGACGGGTCGGCACGGCTGTGGCGATCGCGCTCACCGCGCTGCTCGTCGGGCTGCTCGTCTCGCGCATCGATCACACCACGCGCGAACTGCCGCTGCCGCTGAGCGATGCGCGCGTGATTCGCGAGCAGGCTGCCGCGAAGCACTTGGATCCCGCGCTAATTGCGGCTGTGATCTATGCGGAGACGAAGTTCGATCCACGCACCTCCTCAGCCGGCGCTGAGGGACTCATGCAGATCCTGCCGGCAACGGCCGACTATCTCGCCCATCTCTCCGGTGGAGTGCGCTTCACGACGAGCGACCTGGCGACTCCCGAGATCAACGTGGCTTACGGCAGCTACTACCTGAGATATCTGCTCGATCACTACAACGGCAACGAGATGCTGGCCGTGGCCGCCTACAACGGGGGTCTGGCGAACGTCGACACCTGGGTGGCGCGGGCGAACGCGACGGGCAGGCGACTCACGGTGGAAGACATCCCGTTTCCAGAGACGCGCGCGTATGTGCAGCGCGTGCTGGCGGCTCAGAGCACTTATCGCGCAACGTATTCCCGCCAGCTCGGGTTGCGGTAGGCGCTCGCTACCGTAGGAGAGCGATGCCCGACTTCAAGCTCGACTCCGTGTTCACGCCGACCGCCGACCAGCCGAAGGCAATCGAGGCTCTGGCCGAGGGCGTCGAGGCGGGTGAACGCTTCCAGACGCTGCTGGGGGCCACAGGCACGGGCAAGACGATGACGATGGCGGGAGTGATCGAGGCGGTGCAGCGCCCAACGCTGGTAATCGCGCACAACAAGACACTGGCGGCGCAGCTGTGCAACGAGTTTCGGACGTTCTTCCCGGAGAACGCGGTCGAGTACTTCGTCTCCTACTACGACTACTACCAGCCCGAGGCGTACGTGCCGAGCCGGGATTTGTACATCGAGAAGGACTCGGCGATCAACCAGGAGGTCGATCGCCTGCGCCACGCGGCCACGGCGGCGGTGTTCGCGCGGCGCGACGTGATCGTGGTGGCGTCGGTGTCCTGCATCTACGGTCTGGGCTCGCCAGAGGTGTATGAGATGAACATGCAGATCTTGCGCCGCGGCGAGGAGATTGACCGCGACAAGCTGCTGCGGAAACTGGTCTCGATTCAGTACGCGCGCAACGACACTGTGCTCGCACGTGGCACCTTCCGGGTGAGGGGAGAGACCCTGGAGGTGTTTCCCGCCTATTCCGAGACGGCCTTTCGCGCGACGCTGTTCGGCGACGAAGTCGAGCGGCTGGCACACTTCGACCCGCTCACCGGCGAGCTGCTCGAGGACGACCTCGAGCACGTGGCGATCTGGCCGGCGACGCACTACAACGTCAAGGAGGGCAGCGTCGAGGCCGCTGTGACGGAGATCGGGCAGGAGCTGAACGAGCGCTGCGCCCAGCTTGAGGCGGAGGGTAAGCAGCTGGAGTCACACCGCCTGCGCCAGCGCACGCAATACGACATGGAGATGCTTAAGGAGATGGGCTTCTGCTCGGGGATCGAGAACTACTCGCGCATCCTCGACGGACGTAAACCGGACGAGCGACCGTACTGCTTGATCGACTACTTCCCAAAGGATTTCATCTGCTTCATCGACGAGTCCCACCAGACGGTGCCGCAGATCGGCGGCATGCACGTGGGGGACCGCTCGCGCAAGCAGACGCTTGTGGACTACGGCTTCCGGCTTCCGAGCGCGCTGGACAACCGTCCGCAGACGTTCGAGGAGTTCCTCTCCATCACCCCGCAGCTGATGTTCGTCTCGGCTACACCCGGCGAGTACGAGCGCACACGCGCGACGCGCATCGTCGAGCAGATCGTCCGCCCAACCGGGATCGTCGATCCTGTGGTGGAGGTGCGCGAGACGCGCAACCAGATCGATGACCTGATGAACGAGGTTCGCGGGCGCGTGGAGCGCGATGA
Source organism: uncultured Solirubrobacterales bacterium (assembly GCA_963813805.1). Classification (GTDB taxonomy): domain Bacteria; phylum Actinomycetota; class Thermoleophilia; order Solirubrobacterales; family Solirubrobacteraceae; genus Palsa-744. The sequence continues at coordinate 447,529 of CAWEZZ010000005.1, read as the reverse complement.
GCGGGTGCTGGTGACGACGCTGACGAAGAAGATGTCAGAGGACCTGTCGCAGTACCTGCTGGAGATGGGCTTCAAGACGCGCTACCTGCACTCGGAGATCGACACGCTGGAGCGCATCCAGATCATTCGCGACCTGCGCCTGGGGGAGTACGACGTGCTCGTGGGCGTGAACCTGCTGCGTGAGGGCCTGGACCTCCCGGAGGTCTCCCTGGTGGCGATCCTCGACGCTGACAAGGAGGGCTTCCTGCGTGGAGAGACCTCGCTGATCCAGACGATCGGCCGGGCGGCGCGCAACGTAGAGGGCACGGTGCTGATGTACGCCGACAAGGAGACACGCGCGATGCGGGCGGCGATCTCTGAGACGGACCGCAGGCGCGAGATCCAGCTCGCGTACAACGAGGAGCACGGGATCACGGCCGCGACGATCGTCAAGGGCATATCAGACATCGCCGAGTTCCTGCAGGCGGAGTCCAAGGTTCCGCGCGGGCGTAAACGGCGCACGGGCAAGCGGGGGACGGCTACGGAGATGCCAAAGCACGAGCTCGAGCGGATGGTGGTGGAGCTGGAGGAGGAGATGATCGCCGCCGCGGAGGAGCTGCGCTTCGAGTACGCCGCGCAGCTGCGCGACGAGCTCCGCGAGCTGCGCCGCGACCTGAGGGAGATTCAGGCAAGCGAGGCTCCGGCCGGGGAGATCGCTTGAGCGCATGCTCGCAAGTGGACTCGGCGGTGTGCCGGGCCCGGGGGGCGGCATTGTAGGATGGCCGCCGTGGAGCTCGACCGGCAGAGCATCGAGAAGCGGGACTTTCCCATCGGCCGGCGGGGGTATGACCCCGCCGCGGTGGACGCGCACCTGCGGGCGCTCGCCGCCGAGATCGAGGAGCTCCAGCGCGCGAGGATTGGCAGCGGTGGAGAGCCCTCGCTGGCCTCGACCGCGGGCGCCCAGGTGCAGAGCATTCTCGAGGCAGCGGAGGCGACGGCGGCGGATATCGAGCAGAAAGCCGCAGACGACGCCCGCCGGACGCGTGCGGAGGCTGACAGAGACGCCGAGCGCACGCGTACGGATGCAGTGGAGCGTGCTCAAGCGCACGTGGCCGCGGTCGCGCAGGCCACGGCCGCGCTGATCGAGCGCGTCGAGGCGATGGACGGCGAGGCGAGCAAGCTGGTGGAAAGCCTGCGCGCCGGTGCGGGCAGGCTCGCGAAGGATCTCGCGGCGGTCGAGACGAACATGGCTGAGCTCTACGACGCCGCGTCTACAAGCGCGAGCACCGCCGTGGATGGGGAGCCGTCGCCCGCAACGGTCCATGCGGAGGTTGGCGATGCCATGGCGGAGATGCCAGCGGAACAGAGTCCTACGGCGCCCGCGCCGGCCACTGCGCCAGCGCCTGCGGTCGCGCCCTCTCAGTCCTCAGTGCAGTCCGCTTTACCGGTCGCTCCAACGGCGCAAGCCGCCGCAGAGACGCCCACCGCCGAGAGCAGCGACCTCGACGGCGCCCGCCTGATCGCGCTGAACATGGCGCTGAACGGCGAGTCGCGCGAGGCCACCGATCTCTACCTCGCCGAGAACTATCAGCTAGCCGACCGCCAGCAGCTGATCGAAGAGGTGTACGCGGCGATCGAGGGGTAGGGGATAACGGAGCCGGGGAATCACTTCCCCGGTGAGCCCGTCCCGTTGGGGGCGCCATTCCCTGTTGTGGAGCTTCAACGGAGCCGGGGGAATCACTTCCCCGGTGAGGCGCGCTTAGAACGTGTTTCAAATTTTCCGCAGCGTGTGCTTTTGTATCTACATCGTAGATACCATGGAGCACAGTGAGCGCAAATTGAATGCCCTACCCCGCATGCGTGCGCTTTTGTATCTACTCCCCTGTCCTCCCGGCCTAGTGGGTACAAAGTAGTGGTACGCTAGTGGGTATGGCTTACGTTGTCGCACGTCGCAACGGGCGATTTGAGGTTCGCGAGTCCCTGTACACGCCGAAGGGACCCCGTGCGCGCAGCCTCGCCGGCTTTGAGGTTCTGACAGACGAGGTTCTTGCGGCGGCGGCCGGCCGGGCCACGCGACCGTTCGATGCCAAGGCGGTCATCGCCTCGGGCAAGCGGGCCGGAGCGCCAGTAACCACCGTGGCCGCTGCCGCACAAGGAGTCCGTGGCTCCTCCAGCCGGTTCGTGGAAGCGTCGCGGCGGATGGCGCTGTCCATGCAGCGTCCGCCGCCTTCCAGACCGGCAGACCCCGGAACGGCGCTCATCGACCTGTTGGGCTTCGCCGACGCCGTCACTGCCAGCCAGCCTGCCAGGCCATTTGAGCCGCTGGCTTTTCCGGTGCTGTCACGGCTCCTTGAAGATCGTCGCGCCACAGCGAGCCCGCACTGAGAATGAGCGCCACCGCGATACTTGGCGGTCTGGCCTCCAAGTCTCGCCTCCAAGATAGTGGCGGTGCACGAGATGCTCGACTCCATGCGAGTGACGCACCAGTTCGGCGGAGCTGTGGCCCTGGCCTGGTATCGCAACCCGCGCGCGACGACCGACGTCGACCTCAACGTGACCGTTCCGCCCGAGGATGCGGAGCCCGTACTGGGCGCTCTGATCCATCTGGGCGTGACCGTCTCCCGATCCGATCGAGTCGCGATCGAGCATGACGGTCAGGCCAGGCTGGACTGGGATGGGTCCTACCTCGACCTGTTTTTCGCCACTCTCGACCTCCACCAAGAGATGGCCGAGCGATCACGCCAGGTCAGCTTCGGTCCTGTGCAGATACCGATTCTCTCTCCGGAGCACCTGATCGTGTGCAAGGCCGTCTTCGACCGACCGAAGGACTGGGTCGACATCGAAGAGATGATCAGCTGGGGCACGAAGATCGATGAGGCCGAGGTCCTTCGCTGGATCCGGGAGATCCTCGGGGAGGGCTCCGAGCAGCACGCTCGCCTGGTCGCTCTGCTCTGCTCGACAGCGTGAGAGACACGAACATCTGTTCGCCGTCATAGAATGAACTCGTAGATGGCCGCCGGCAACCAGATCGTCGTCTCCGGAGCGAGGGAGCATAACCTCAAGGACATCTCGCTGACGCTCCCGCGTGACGCGCTCGTCGTGATCACTGGCCTGTCGGGATCGGGCAAGTCGAGCTTGGCGTTCGACACGATCTACGCCGAGGGCCAGCGCCGCTACGTCGAGTCGCTGTCGGCCTACGCCAGGCAGTTCCTCGGTCAGATGGATAAGCCCGACGTGGACTCGATCGAGGGGCTCTCGCCGGCGATCTCGATCGACCAGAAGACGACCTCACGCAACCCGCGCTCGACGGTCGGCACCGTCACCGAGATCTACGACTACCTGCGGTTGCTGTGGGCGCGCGTGGGCAAGCCTCACTGTCCGATCTGTGGTCGGCCGATCGTGGGGCAGTCGGCCGAGCAGATCATCGACCAGGCGATGGAGCTAGCCGAGGGTACGCGCTTCATGGTGCTCGCCCCGGTCGTGCGCGGGCGTAAGGGTGAGTACGGCAAGCTGCTGGAAGAGCTTCGCACCGACGGGTTCACACGCGTGAAGATCGACGATCGAGTACGGATGCTGGAGGAGTCGATCGTGCTCGACAAGCGCTACAAGCACGACATCTCGGTCGTGATCGACAGGCTGGTCATGCGCCACGACGTGCGTAAGCGGCTGGCGGACTCGATCGAGACCGCCGTGAACTTGGCCGAAGGGCTCGTGGAGGTCGAGATCGTCGGCTCTGGCGGAGAGCAGGAGCACTCGCACTCATCGGGCGCTCTGGGCGTTCGCGCGGCCGCTGCGCAGATCGTTCCCGGCGTGGCGCCCGAGCCGGGGACGGTGTTCACGTTCTCCGAGCGGTTTGCCTGTCCGGAGCATGGCCCGTCGCTGGTGGAGCTGGAGCCGCGGATCTTCTCCTTCAACTCTCCTCACGGCGCGTGCGATCGCTGCACGGGACTGGGTTCGCAGATGGAGATCGATCCTGAGCTGGTCGTGCCCAACCCGGCGCTGTCGATCGGCGAAGGCGCGCTGGCACCATGGGCGAACAGCACGTCGAACTACTACGAGCAGGTCACCGAGGCGATCGCCGAGCGCTACGGGGTGGACCTGGAAGCCCCTTGGGAGAAGCTGACAGAGGAGCAGCGGAATCTGTTTCTGCAAGGGACCAACGGCGAGCCTGTGCAGGTCACCTACCGCAATCGCTACGGGCGGCGTCGCTCCTATGCGACGAAGTTCGAGGGGATCGTGAAGAACCTCCAGCGCCGCTATCGCGAGACCGATTCGGAGTGGACGCGCGAGCGGATCGAGGAGTTCATGTCGCTGCGAGCCTGCCCGGTGTGCGGGGGGGCGCGGCTGCGCGCAGAGTCCCGCGCGGTGCTCGTGGGGGGGACGCGGATCGAGGACTTCTGCGCGCTGTCTGCGCAGCGGGCGCTTCAGTGGCTTACAGAGGTCGAACTGTCCGAGACCGATCGTCATGTCGCGCGGCTGATCCTGCGGGAGATATCAGAGCGGCTGCGCTTCCTTGAGAACGTTGGCATCGGCTACCTGTCGATGGATAGGGCCGCCGCGACGCTGTCCGGCGGGGAGGCGCAGCGCATCCGCCTGGCGACCCAGATCGGCTCCTCGCTCGTCGGGGTCCTCTACATCCTCGATGAGCCCTCGATCGGTCTGCACCAGCGCGACAACGCCAAGCTGATCGGCACGCTCGAGCGGTTGCGCGATCTCGGCAACACCGTGATCGTCGTCGAGCACGACGAGCAGACGATGCGCGCCGCGGACCATCTCGTCGATCTCGGACCGGGGGCGGGCGAGCACGGCGGGCGGATCGTCGCGCAGGGGACCGCCACCGATGTCCAGCTGGTGGGGGAGTCGCTGACGGGGCAGTTCCTGTCGGGCGCTCGCACGATCGAGGCGCCGAAGCGACGACGTAAGCCGAGCGGGTACGTGGAGATCAACGGAGCGAGCCAGCACAACCTGCGCGACATCGACGTGCACGTGCCGCTCGGCGTGTTGGCGTGCGTGACGGGGGTGTCCGGATCGGGCAAGTCGACGCTAGTGAACGAGGTGCTGTTCAAGGCAGTTGCGAACCGGTTACACCGCGCGCGCCAGCGCCCGGGCGCGCATCGCGCGATTCATGGGCTGGAGCAGCTCGACAAGATCATCGCCGTGGATCAGTCCCCGATCGGGCGCACGCCGCGCTCGAACCCGGCCACCTACACGGGGCTGTTCGACGTGATCCGTGACCTGTTCTCGAAGACCCAGGAGGCGCGCGCGCGGGGTTATAAGCCCGGCCGGTTCAGCTTCAACGTCAAGGGCGGGCGCTGCGAGGTCTGCCGCGGGGACGGGCAGATCAAGATCGAGATGCACTTCCTGCCCGACGTGTACGTGCCATGCGAGCAGTGCCACGGTAAGCGCTACAACCGCGAGACGCTCGAGGTGCGGTTCAAGGGCAAGAGCATCGCCGACGTGCTCGACATGCCCGTCGAGGAGGCGTTGAGCTTCTTCGAGCACATCCCCAAGATCCGCCGTCGACTGGAGACGCTGTACGCCGTCGGCCTGGGCTATGTCCGCCTCGGTCAGCCGGCCACCACGCTGTCCGGCGGAGAGGCCCAGCGGGTGAAGCTCGCGACCGAGCTCTCGAAGATCGCGACCGGGCGCACGCTGTACATCCTCGACGAGCCCACCACGGGATTGCACTTCGCCGACGTACAGCGCCTGCTGGAGGTGCTCCAGCGGCTGGTCGACGCGGGCAACAGCGTCGTCGTGATCGAGCACAACCTCGACGTGATCAAGTCGGCGGACCGGCTGATCGACATGGGCCCCGAGGGAGGCGAGGAGGGCGGGATGGCGATCGCGGCCGGTAGCCCCGAGGAGGTCGCGGCTGAGCCGGCATCCCACACCGGGCGCTTTTTGGCGGAGATCCTCACACCGGCGGCGAGGAAGCGTTCCGGCGGTGTGAAGAAGAAGCCCGGAAAGACTCAGACCAACGACAACGAGAGCAAAGTGAACCAGCCCAAACGACGCGTGAAGGCCGTAGCCGCTTGAGCGACATGGCGCGCCAGGCTCGGCTGTGGGCGCAGAAGTGGCGATGGTATGAGCGCAACTCGCTGCCGTGGAACCGCGCGCGCATCCACTGGGAGGCGATGCGCCGCGAGGCGTTCGTGCGCTGGCCGGTACACGGCAACGTGCTGCAGGCGCTGCGCGAGGGGCGGCTGGAGATCGGGCCGGGGACGCTGCTGGAGCCGGACGTGTGGATCACCGCGCCGGGGAACGCGCGCGTGCGGATTGGCGCGGGGACGTTCCTCAACCTTGGCGTGATGATCGCCGCTGAGCGGCTGGTCGAGATCGGCGATCACTGCATGCTGGCCAACGGCTGCTTCGTCTCAGACTCCAGCCACCGCTACGACGACCCCGAGCGGCCGGTGCCGTGGCAGGGCTTTACGAGCAAGGGACCGACGCGGATCGGCGATAACTGCTGGCTGGGAGCGAACGTGGTCGTCACGAGCGGCGTGGAGATCGGCGAGCGCTGCGTGATCGGCGCGAACAGCGTCGTCACGCGCGACATCGAGCCCTTCTCGGTCGCCGCCGGCGCCCCGGCGCGGGTGCTCAAGAAAATTGAGTACCCGGAGTTGCCGGGCGTTTTATGATCGTCCTCGTCTCGCAGCCTCTGGGACAGGCGCGTCAGCCAAGTCGCGTGTCAGCCACGTCGCGCGTCAGCCAAGTCGCGTGTCAGCCAAGTCGCGTGTGCAGCTCCGCCAGCTCGTCGGGGTCGATCGAGTAGGTGTGCTCAGGGCCGGGGTAGCGCCGTGAGCGCACGTCCTCCGCGTAGGCCGCCACGCCGGCGTTCATCTCCTCCTGGAGGTTGGCGTAGCGCTTGACGAAGCGCGCACCGAGACCGTCGCGGATGCCAAGCAGATCGTGGAACACGAGTACCTGCCCGTCGGTAGCGGGGCCGGCACCGATGCCGATCACCGGTATCTCGATCCGGGGCATCAGCTCCTCGGTGACAGCGGCAGGGATCGCCTCGAACACGAGCGCAAAGCAACCAGCGTCCTGGAGGGCGAGCGCTTCGGCGGCGATTCGAGCGGCCGCGACCGCGGTGCGGCCCTGGGCCTTCCAGCCGCCCAGGGCGGTGGCGGTTTGGGGGGTGAGGCCTACGTGTCCCATCACTGGGATGCCCGCGGCGACGATCGCGCGTGCACGACTGACCGAAGAGGGTCCGCCGCCCTCGAGCTTGACGGCCTCGCAGCCGGCCTCCTTGACCATGCGCATTGCGTTGGTGATCGCTTGCTCATCTGAGACCTCATAGGAGCCGAACGGCATATCACCGATCAAAAGCGGGGTCCGCAGGCCGCGGCGGGCGGCGCGTGCGAGCACGAGCATGTCGCCGAGCTCCACAGGAGTCGTCGAGTTGTACCCGAGGACGGTTGTTGCGGCCGAATCGCCTACGAGCACCAGGTCAACGCCCGCCGCCTCGGCGGAGCGAGCGCTCGGGTAGTCATATGCGGTGACCATCACGATCGGTTCGGCGAGCCGCTTCTTTTCTGCCAGCAGCGGCAGGGTCATCGGCAGGCGCCCAGGGTCGGATGGGGCCTGGACGTGGGTGTGACTGGACATGGTGGTTCCTCTCTGACGTCGGTTGACGCTCGCTGGCCTCAGGCCAGCAGGGTCGCCACCTCGTCGTCGATCGTGATGATGCGATTGGTGTGCGCCTGCACATGAACCACGCGAGGCTCGTAGTGCTCCAGCTCAGCCTGGTCGTATTGGCCGTAGGAGACGACGATGATCGTGTCGCCCTGGTGGACAAGGCGGGCGGCGGCACCGTTGACCTGCATGGCCCCCGATCCTCGTTCTCCCGCGATCGTGTAAGTCTCGAAAGCGGGCGCCGTTGTCGATGTCGAGCACTCCACCTGCTCGTGCTCGAGGATGTCCGCGGCCTCCAGCAGATCCGGGTCGATCGTGATCGACCCGACGTAGTGGAGGTCGCAGTCGGTGATGGTCGCACGGTGGATCTTTGACTTCAGCATCACGCGCTGCATCAGGCGATCGCCTTTCGTGGGAGCGGTTGACGGGGGGTTGATGTGACGGTGGGCTGGAGGGTCGCGTTGTCGATTGACTGGGTTTCATCCGGGCGTGCGGCGGTCGGGTTCAGCACCGCGTTGTCGATTAGGCGGATCTCACCGATCTGAGCGGCAACTGCCAGCAGAGCCTCTCGCGCGAGCGCGCCGAGCGGCTCAAGCGTGTCGGGGTCGACGAGCGCCAGGTACTCAGGCTCGACGCCAAACGGCAGCATCGCCTCGCGCGCGGCGTCCAGCAGAGCATCGCCCGAGCGCTCACCAGCGGCGGCACGGACGCGAGCGGCGTTCAGCGCAGCGGGTAGAGCGAGCGCACGGGAGCGCTCCTCGGCGGAGAGCAGGGCGTTGCGGCTGGACATCGCCAGGCCGTCGGGCTCGCGCACGGTCGGGCAGGCCTCGACGCGGACGGGCAGGTTCAGGTCGACGACGAGGCGGCGGACGACCACAACCTGCTGGGCGTCCTTCTGGCCGAAGTAGGCGATGTCGGGCAGTACGATGCAGAGCAGCTTGGTCACGATGGTGGTGACGCCCCGGAAGTGTGCGGCGCCGCGGGTCTCTCCCTCCAGGCGGTCGGTGAGGCCGAGGACCTCGACGGCAGTGGCGAAGCCGGGCGGGTAGATCTCCTCGACGGTGGGCGTGAACAGCAGATCGGCGCCGGATTCGGCGGCTAGGGCGGCGTCGCGTCGCGCCTGGCGGGGGTAGCGGTCGAGGTCGGAGCGCTCGTTGAACTGGGCGGGGTTGACGAACAGCGAGACCACCACCCGATCACACTGTGCACGCGCGCGGCGGATGAGCGAGAGGTGGCCCTCGTGCAGCGCTCCCATCGTGGGAACCAGACCGATCGTCAGTCCGTCCCGGCGGTCCGGGGCGAGCGCGGCGCGCAGATCGCCCACCGTAAAGAGCGTCTTCATGGGCGACACGCCTCCATGCAATCTCGCCTCGCCAGATCCTCGATGACGAACCCGTCACGAACGCGCGGGATGCGACGATGGGGGATAGCGTGACTCATTTGGCTCGGTCCAGTTCCCTCGGGGATACCGGTCGCGACAACTCAAAGCATACCGCCGCCGAGGACGTGTGTGCGCTGTGTGCGCAGTCTCACACTGGCTTGGCCAATGGGAGCGCGAACCCTTACCATCGGGCCCGTGTCTATCGAGGAAAGCGAGCTGTCGGCCTCCGAGCGGCGGGAGGCCCTGAAGGAGGTCTTTGCCCAAGCGCAGGTGTGCGTGCGCTGCCAGGAGCTTGCGGCGACGCGTAAGACGGTCGTGTTCGGCGCCGGCAACGCCGACGCAGAGCTGATGTTCGTGGGTGAGGCCCCAGGCGCAAGCGAGGACGAGCAGGGGCTTCCGTTCGTGGGTCAAGCCGGCAAGCTGCTGGAGAAGTTGCTGGAAGAGATCGGCATGACGCGCGCGGAGGTGTTTATATGCAACGTGCTCAAGTGCCGTCCTCCGGCCAACCGCGATCCGCTGCCGGCCGAGATCGCGAACTGCCAGGACTACCTGCTGCGCCAGGTCGAGTTGATCCAGCCGACGGTGATCTGCACGTTGGGCAACTTCTCGACCAAGCTGCTGCGCGGCGAGCAGACCGGGATCACGCGTCTACACGGACAGCCGGAGGCGCTCACGCTGGGCAGGCGCGCGGTGCGGCTCTACCCGATTTACCACCCCGCCGCGGCGCTGTACACGCCAAGCATGCTCGAGACGCTGCGCGAGGACTTCACGCGGCTGCCGGAGTTGCTCGCGCTGGGGGCGCCGGAGCAGCCGCAGGCGCTGGAGGTGCCGGAGGCCGTGGAGACGGAGCCGGAGAGCTCCGCGGAAAACTCCGAAGAGCAGGGCTCTGAGGTGGACCAGCTCGGGCTGTTCTGACTCCTGCGTCATCACATCCGCCGTGATCGTCCACCTGAGGAACGACCCGACTGGACGCAGTTTCGCCGGATTTCCGCTCGAAAGGAGGGGATATGAGGGGGATGTCGAACTTTTTATCCAGGACCCTAAAGGAAGCCACATTGGCTGCCGATAACGGCCCTGTCTCCATCCCTCCAGAAGTACGACCGGCCCGCCCTCTCCTGCGGGCCGGTCGCGTTTAAGGCTTCGCTCTAGAGTCTCGGCGTGGCCGTACGCATCGTCGAAACCTCGGATCCCGCGGAGACGGAATCGCTGGGTGCCGAGCTGGCCGCCGGCCTGAGGGACGGCGACGTGGTGCTCGTGCGGGGCGAGCTGGGCGCGGGCAAGACCACGCTCGTACGCGGCGCGGCTCGCGCTCTGGGGGTCACCGATCCTGTGACCAGCCCGACCTTCAGCATCGGCCACCGCTACAGGGCGCCGGACGTGACCGTCTCGCATCTCGACCTCTACCGGCTGGCGGGGCTCGAGCATGAGGATCCGGCGCTGCTGGCCGACTACCTCGGCCCGGGACGGATCGCGTTCGTGGAGTGGCCGCGGAATGGGAACGGCGAGGATGGGAACGGCGAGGATGGGGACGGCGAGCTGTCGGGCGCTCGCCTGCATGTCACGCTCGGCCATCAGGGTGGCGATCGCCGGCGCATCGAGGTGGACGATGACCCTGGCAGCCGCGAGGGGGGCAGCGGAGATGACGATCGTGCTCGGCTTCGATACCGCCACATCGTCCACGGCGGTGGGGTTGCGCCTGGCGGATGGAGGCACGCTTCAGGCGCGCGACGACCCCGGGCCGGGAGAGCACCCTGGGCACGCCACCAGGCTGCTGGCGATGACAGGAACGCTGCTCGCCCAGGCGGGCATCGCCTGGAGCGCGCTCGACCGGATCGCGGTTGGGTTGGGGCCGGGCGCGTTCACGGGCCTACGTGTCGGGGTCGCAACCGCGCGCGGCCTGGCACAGTCGTTGGAGGTGGAGCTGGTCGGGGTGTCCAGTCTGCGGGCGCTCGCCGAGGCTGCGGGTGCAGAGCGCGGGGCGCAGGCGGTGAAGCCGCGGGGGAGGATGAATGCCGGGCAGACCGGGCAGACCTGGCAGGCGAGCACGAGGGTGTTCTCGCGGTGATCGACGCTCGTCGCGGGGAGGTGTTCGCCGCCGCATATGCGGCGGGCGATGAGCTGGTGTCCCCGCGCTCATCAGCCCCCGAGGCCCTGGAGAGCGTCATGGCGCAGGCCGCAGGACAGAAGGGGAGGGAGCGCGGACGGCGGTGGCTGGCGGTTGGTGACGGGGCGGTACGCTTTCGTGGTTATCTGGAGGCGGCCGGAGCGGTGGTCCCGGTGGACTCCTCGCCGCTGCACAAGGTCAGCGCCGAGGCGATCTGCGACCTTGGAGCTCGCGCTCCGGCGGTGGGCGTGTGCGAGGCGATCTTGCCGGACTACCAACGCCGCCCGGACGCGGAGATCGCCCTGGAGGGCAAGAGAGCCCTGGAGGGCGCCGAACATTGACAGAGCCATCATCGTCCGCCGCCGAGCCCCGATCTGAGAATCGGTCCCTGGTGAAGATCCGGCGGCTGGTCTACTCCGATCTGCCTGAAGCGATCGCGATCGAGCGCCGTGTGTTTCCGACGCCGTGGTCGCTGGCGATGTTCGTGCTGGAGCTGTCGAAGCAGTCGGGGATCTGCCTGGCCGCGACCACTCGAAGCTCGTCCAGCGAGCAGCGGCTGATCGGATATCTGATCTGCTCACGCTACGACACGGTCTGGCACGTGATGAATGTGGCGGCGGATGTCGAATACCAGCGCAAAGGGCTGGCCTCCGCACTGCTCGCCGAGCTGTACGCGCGGGTCGACGACGAAGGCGCGCGCTACACGCTGGAGGTGCGCCGCTCCAATCACATCGCGATCCGCCTGTACGAGCGGGAGGGTTTCCGCGCGGCCGGGATCCGGCGCCGCTACTACCAGGACAACGGGGAGGACGCACTGGTGATGTGGCGCACTCCGGCAACGCTCGCAGGATCACTCGACGACGTGCCCAGTCCAGGACCTGTATGAGAATTCTCGCGCTGGAGACGAGTTGCGACGACACCTGCGCGGCGGTGATCGACGCGGATGGGCAAATGTGTTCGAACGTGATCTCATCCCAAGGCGTGCACGACCGGTTTGGCGGCGTCGTTCCGGAGGTGGCGTCCCGGCGCCACCTGGAGCTGGTGAACCTGGTCGTCGAGCAGGCGCTGCGCGAGGCGGGCGTGACGCTGGACGACATCAGCCTAGTGGCGGCGACGCAGGGGCCGGGGCTGGTGGGGGCGCTGCTGGTGGGTTTGTCAACAGCAAAGGCACTCGCCGCCGCCAGAGAGCTGCCGTTCGCGGCCGTCGACCATTTGCAGGGGCACGTGGCGGCGAACTTCCTGACCGCGGCTGGGCCCGGCGGAGAGCTGGACTCATTCGAGCCGCCGTTCCTGTGTTTGATCGCCAGCGGCGGGCACACGCTGCTGGCACATGTGCGCGAGTACGACGGGTACGAAGTGCTCGGACGGACGCTGGATGATGCAGCGGGAGAGGCGTTCGACAAGGGGGCGAGGATGCTCGGGTTGGGCTACCCGGGCGGCGCGGCGCTCGAACGTCTCGCCGAAGCGGGCGATCCCGAGGCGTTCTGCTTTCCCGGCTCGCGCGGCGAGCGCTCCCGCGGTGGACGCGGAACAAGCCGGCAGGCCTTCGCACAGAGTCTCGACTTCTCGTTTGCCGGCGTGAAGACGGCGCTGCTCTATCGGCTGCGCGAGCTGTCTGAGTCAGAGGCTCGTGCACGGGCCGCCGACCTGGCCGCCTCTTATCAGACGGCGATCGTCGACAGCCTGATCTTGCGCGCCGAGCAGGCGCTGGAGCGGACCGGACTTGAGCGGTTGGCGGTCGGGGGCGGCGTAGCGGCCAACGGTGAGCTGCGCCGGCGCCTGAGGAAGCTGAGCGCGACGCTGCATGTGCCGGCGCGCGTGCTGTGCACCGACAACGCTGCGATGATCGCAAGCGCCGCGCGTTTTACCGAGCAGCTGCCCTATCCGCGATACCTCGCGCTCGACGCGTATGCAACCGGGGAGCGGCGGCCGCTAGAGTCATGGCGATGACCTACGAAGAACCGAGCACGAGCCCGGCGGGTGCCGAGCAGGACGGAAACCAAGCCTCTGCCGAGCGGCTCTCGCTTGGCGTGGCGGCGCGCTTGTCGCGCTATCTACAAGTGTTGACGCAGGCCAAGAAGATGGGCAAGGAGACGATTTCATCACAGGAGCTGTCGGACTACACCCACGTGAACTCGACGCAGATCCGCCGCGACCTGTCGGGCTTCGGGAAGTTCGGCAAGCGTGGTGTCGGCTACAACGTCGAGGCACTCGTGTCGCAGATACGCAAGATCTTGCGCACGGCGGGCCAGCACAACATCGCCCTGCTCGGCGCGGGGCATCTGGGCAAGGCGATCGCCTCCTCGGACATCTTCGCCGATCACGGCTTTCGCGTGGTGGCGATCTTCGACGTAGACGCGGACAAGGTTGGGACGAACGTGGGCAACCAGGTGGTGCGTCACACCAGCGAGCTGCATCAGGTGGTGGAGGACGAGGACATCGTGGTGGGCGTGCTGGCGGTGCCCACGCGCGCCGCCCAGGGACTCGCCGACGAGCTGGCGGAGGCGGGCGTGAAGATCATCTTCAACTACTCCGAGTCGCTCCTGGACGTACCGCCGGAGGTGACCGTCCACACTTCCAGCCCAGCCGTCGATTTGCTGTACGCGCTGTACTTCTATTTGACTTGAAAACTCCGATCACCGTCTCAGCTACGCATCTCGCCGAGCCGCCCAACCGGTTCCAGACGCTCCAACCGTAGACTCGCACGCAGACCAGCGGAAGACCATGACCAGCCTAGATCTAGACCGGGCGGAAGAGACGTTCGTCGAGGCGGACGATTTCACCGTCGGCGTGGAGGAGGAGTTCTCGATCCTGCATCCACGGACGCTCGATTTGGTGCCGCGCTTCGAGGAGCTGCGCGCCGCCGCGGAGAGCGACGAGATCCTGCGCGAGGGCATCACCGGCGAGCTGATCTCCTCAGAGATCGAGATCATCTCCGGGGTCGGAGCCAGTCTCACCGACGCGCTCGCTCGCCAGCGCGAGCGCCGCCGGCACCTGTTCGCGCTCGCCGCTGCCCGGGGCGCAGTGCTGGGCGCCACCGGAACTCATCCGTGGGCCGACTATCGCATCCAGCCGATCATCGACACCGAGCACTACCGCCGGGTCGAGGAGGGGTTGAAGTACGTCGCCTGGCGCAACAACACGTTCAGCCTGCATGTGCACGTGGGCGTGCGCGACATCGACCGCGCGGTGCGCGTATGCGACAGGCTCAGGCCCGTGCTGCCGCTGCTATTGGCGATCTCCGCCAACTCTCCCTATCTCGACGGGCGCGACAGCGGATTGCACTCGGCACGGACGCAGAGCTTCACCAAGAGCTTTCCGCGCTGTGGCGTGCCTGACGCCTTCGGTGGTTGGCGAGCCTACCGCGAGTACATCGAGTTTCTTCTCAGGACACGTTCGATCGTCGAGTTCACGCAGGTGTGGTGGTCGGTAAGGCCGCACTTCGACTTTGGCACGGTGGAGGTGCGCATCTGCGATGCGCAGGCCACCGCACGGGAGTCTGAGGCGCTCGCGGGACTGATGGTCGCATGCATCGCGCAGGCAGCGCGCGACGTGGACGAGGGGGTTCCCTGCGCTGACCCCGCGGCGCGGCTGATCGAGGAGAACATGTGGCGGGCAATCCGCTTCGGGCTCGACGGCCGGCTGATCGACCTGAAGCGCGGCGAGGAGTATCCGGCGCGGGAGGCGATCGAGCGGCTGGCTGAGTGGACGGCGCCGATCCGCGCGGAGCTCGGCATCGATCCCGCTCTTCCGGAGCACAACGGCGCCCAGCGGCAGCGACGGATGATCGAGGCGGGAGCCACGCGCGAGGAGGTCTTCGCGGCTTCGGTGAGCGAGACAAGAGAGACCTATTCAGAGGAGGTGGCGGTTTGAGCGCGGATGCTGGGCAGTACGAGGCAGACCAGGGGCAGGGGCCGGTCGCGGACGCCGGCACGCCGAGCGAGGGGGACCGAACGGAGATCGACCAGCGCGAGGCCTACGAGGCCGAACTGAGCCGCATCACGATCCCGGACATGATGGCCCAGGCGGTGGTGTCACTGCTGAACATCGGCGCCCGCAGGCTGGGTCCGCCGCCTGGGGCGCAGTCGGCGCAGGGCGGCGCCGAGGCGGGGGCTCCGACGGCCGGGCACGAGCGCGACCTTGAGCAGGTGCGCGACGCGATTGACGGGGTGAGGGCGCTGCTGGGGATCCTTGAGCGCAGGCTGCCCAAGGAGTTGGGTCCGCTGCGCGATGCACTGTCCCAGCTGCAGATGGCCTATGCGCGTGAGGTGCAGAAGGGCGAGCCAGACGCGCAGGGTGTTCGCGCGCCGGCTGGACAGCAAGGCCAGGCCCAGCCTGCCGAGCAGAAGAGCCCGCCCGCGCCGAGCAAGCCGCCCGACGGCCCGGGGCCGGCCGAGGCGAGCGGCAGGTTGTGGGTGCCCGGACGCTGAGAACGTGTTTCAAATTTTCCGCAGCGTGCGCTTTTGTATCTACACCGTAGATACCATGGAGCACAGTGAGCGCAAATTGAAAGTCCTACCCCCGCATGCGTGCGCTTTTGTATCTACCCGATATATACAATGGCACACGGTGCGTTTATTTCAAACACATACTGAGGTTCCGCCGGCCGCCTTTTCGCTGGCTCACACGATAGACTGCCCGCGCGTTTGCACCGGGTGAACGCTCGTGCTGAGCGATCCCGGCGACAAACGTGCGCGCGAACATCCTCGCGCGGCACGCTAACAAGACCGCGGAGGATTTTTCTTGAGCAGCTTTCTGACGAACCATGGGGTCGTCGTCGCCCTCGTTTGCGCCGCCTGTGCCGTGGCTTACGGCCTGCTGACAACGCGCGCTCTGCTCGCGCTCTCGCCGGGCAGCGAGCGGATGCAGAGCATCTCGCTGGCCGTTCAGCAAGGCGCTCGCGCATATCTGAACCGTCAGTACACGACGATCGCCATTGTCGGCGTTGTGCTGTTCGTCGCGCTGGTCTTCGTTCAGAACATCGCGGTGGCGTGCGGGTTCGCGATCGGCGGCCTGCTGTCCGGCTCGGCCGGCTACATCGGCATGAACGTCTCGGTGCGTGCCAACACGCGCGTTGCTGAGGCCGCACGCGGTGGCGTGTCGCCGGCGCTCAGTGTCGCCTTCCGCGGTGGCGCAATCACGGGGTTGTTGGTGGTCGGCCTGGCGCTGCTCGGAGTCGCCGGCTACTACGGCCTGCTGACGGCGGTGTTCAACGACAGCCAAAAGACCGCTGTGGACGCGCTCATCGGGCTCGGGTTTGGCGGCTCGCTCATCTCGGTGTTCGCGCGACTTGGCGGCGGGATCTTCACGAAGGCCGCGGATGTCGGGGCCGACCTGGTCGGCAAGGTCGAGGCGGGCATCCCCGAGGACGATCCGCGCAACCCGGCGACGATCGCCGACAACGTGGGCGACAACGTTGGCGATTGCGCCGGCATGGCAGCCGACCTGTTTGAGACCTATGCGGTGACGGCCGTGGCCGTGATGCTGCTGGGCGTGCTGACGTTCCACGAGTCGACCCGCGTGGCGCTCTATCCACTGGTGCTCGGCGGGGTGGCGATCATCGCGTCGATCATCGGCACGTTCGCGGTTCGCTCGCGGGCCGGCAACGTCGAGCGGGCCCTCTACCAGGGCCTGATCCTCTCCGGCGCGATCGCTGCCGCTGCGTTCGCGCCGGTCACCTACTGGCTGATGCGCGGCCTCAGCTTCAGCCATGTAGGCAACCTTGTGAACACGCCAGCCTGGGGGAAGTTCTATCTCTGTTCGCTCATCGGGATCGCCGTGACCGCGCTGCTGTTCGTGATTACCGACTACTACACCTCGACGCGGTTCTCGCCAGTGAAGAAGACCGCGCGGGCGTCGATCACGGGTCACGCGACGAACATCATCCAGGGATTCGGCTCGGGTCTGCAGGCCACCGCGCTGCCGGCGCTGGTGCTCGTGCTGGGCATCTTTGGCTCGTGGAAGCTGGCTGGCATCTACGGCATCGGCGTGGCCGTGATGGGCCAGCTCTCGCTGACCGGACTGATTGTGGCACTTGATGCCTTCGGCCCGATTACCGACAACGCTGGCGGGATCGCCGAGATGGCCGACTTGCCGGAGGAGGTGCGTAACGTCACCGATCCACTCGACGCGGTCGGCAACACGACCAAGGCGGTGACCAAGGGATATGCGATCGGCTCGGCGGTGCTCGCCGCGATCGTGCTGTTCGCGGGCTTTCAGCAGGAGCTGGCGGACAAAAGCAACGGTGTTCACATCAACTTTGGCATCAACGAACCGCCGGTCCTGATCGGCCTGCTGCTGGGTGGTTTGATGGTGTGCCTGTTCGCGTCGCTGTCGATGGAGGCCGTCGGCCGCGCCGGCGGCGCCGTCGTGGAGGAGGTGCGCCGCCAGTTTCGCGAGCACCCGGGGATCATGGAGGGCACCGAAGACCCCGACTACGCGACCTGCGTGGACATCGTGACAAAGACCGCCCAGCGCGAGATGATCCTGCCTTCGCTGCTGCCGATCGGGCTGACCCTGATCGTCGGCCTGATCGACCAGCAGGCGCTCGGCGGTCTGTTGATCGGGGTGATCGTCGTCGGCTTCTTCTTCGCCGTGCTGATGACGGCGGGTGGTGGAGCGTGGGACAATGCGAAGAAGCTGATCGAGGATGGCGCCTATGGCGGCAAGGGCTCCGATGCCCACGCCGCGTCGGTGACCGGAGACACGGTGGGCGACCCGTTCAAGGACACCGCCGGACCAGCAATCAACCCGATGATCAAGGTGGCCAACATCGTGGCGATCCTGATCATCCCCTTGATCACATAGAACGCCTATCAAAATAGGCGGTGCGGTCGGGGTGTTCATGGATCAAGCTGGGCGACGCGGGGCGGTGAAGCGCGTGCTGGTAGCACGTGCGAGCCGTCACGTGGCGATCCAGCGCCGTGTCCAGGGACGCATTCCGGGCGTGCCGATCTTTTTGATAGGCGTTCATAGATGGCCGTCAAGAAGGCCGCGCCGCATGCGGCGCGGCCCGGGGCCGCGCATGCGCGGCCCCGCCGGTCGGCGCATGCGCCGACCGGGAGCAAGTCAAACGCCGGTCTCATGCTCGGATTACCGACAGCGCGGAATAAGCTCTAACTGAGATGATCGGCCGACAGGCGCATCGCACGGGCACGATGGTGCTCTCCCTGCTGATGGCCGCAATCGGTGTAGCGCTGATCGTGGAGGCTGTGGACGGAGGCGGCAGCGCGATCTCGCCACGTCTGCTCTTGGGCGTGCTGTTCGTCGCGGCGGGCGCGGGACGCTGGTACGTGGAGGTAAGGCGGGGACGGGGGGGATGAGCACGCGGGGACGCTCGGGCGATCAGGACACGCCGGCGGGCGACGGCGCGCACGACGGACCGATCACCCCGGACTCCGAGCGGGCGATGACGGATGTGGAGCGGACCACCTCGGAGCTCGCGGCGCGCTCGCGCGTGATTGTGCGCCGCAGCATCGGCTCGCCGCGCATCTTCGCGATCGTCTACACGTCGCTGGCGAGCGCCATCTACTTCTCGCTGGGAGTGATCGCCGGCCACGCGCTGGGGCTCACGCCGGTCGTGTTTCTCATATCGGCTCTGCTCTTCACGCTGACGGCGCTGACCTATGCCGAGGGCGCGGCGATGCACCCCGAGCGCAGCGGCTCGACCGTGTTCGCGCGCTATGCCTTCAACGAGCTCGTGAGCTTCATCGCTGGCTGGGCGATCCTGCTCGACTACATCATCCTGATCGCCGTAACGGCCTACTCGGCGACGCAGTACCTGCGTGTGTTCTGGAGCCTGCTGGGCGAACGCGACGAGGCGCTCGGGCTGGCACTGGCCATCATCGCGCTCGTGGTGCTCGGCAACATCCGCGGTCTCGGCGGGCGTCGCGCGCGGCGGATCGGCCTGCTGGTAATCGCCGACCTGGCGCTGCAGGGATTCATCGTGGTGCTCGGGTTGGCGCTGTTCTTTAACCCGCATACGCTGCTTGATCCGATCCATCTGGGGAGCTCGCCGCGCTGGTCTGATCTGGTCTTCGCCCTGACGATCGCGGCGATCTCCTTCACGGGCCTCGAGTCGGCCTCGGGTCTGGCCGGCGAGGTGGTGATCAGTCGCGATGCTCTCAAGCGGGTGGTAGGGAGCGGCACGGTCACGGTGGTGGTCCTCTATGCCGGCATCGCGCTGGTGGCGGTGACGGCTCTGCCGGTGCACGCGGGGCACACCGAACTGGCCACGCGCTACATGAACGATCCGATGGTCGGCGTCGTCGCGCACATGCGACCGCACTGGCTGGCGGAAGCGCTGAGGTATCTGGTGGGAGGACTCGGAGCACTCACGCTCGTGGCCGCTGCCAACTCGGCCATGCTCGGCCTTTCGCGGCTGGCGTATTCGCTGTCCACCAACCGCCAGATTCCGAGCGGCCTGGGGCGGTTGCATCCCCAGCGCTCGACGCCGTATGTACTGATCATGCTCGCGGGTGTGATCGCGGCGGGGCTAGCGGCGACGGAGAACCTCGACTTCCTAATCGGCATCTACGCCTTCGGCGCGATGTTGGCGTTCACGATCGCGCACCTGTCGGTCTGCCGCCTGCGCTACTCAGAGCCCGAGCGCGACCGTCCCTACCGAGTGCCGCTGTCGGTACGCGTGCGCGGTGGCGAGCTGCCGCTGCCGGCGGCCTTCGGCGCGCTTGTGTCCGCGGCCGGCTGGGTGGCTGTCATCGTCGTGCACGAGCCCGCTCGCTACGTCGGGCTTGCGTGGATGGCGATCGGGATCACGCTGTATGTCGTCTATCGCCGCGCGGATGAAACCTCGTTGCTGCGGCGGGTGACGGTACCGCCGCAGATCCTGCGCGCCGAGCAGCCGCGCGAGCGCGACTACGGCTCGATCCTCGTGCCACTGTTCGGCACCGAGATCGACGATGACATCGTGCAGACGGCGGCGCTCCTGGTCGCGGGCGAGCCGACCGACGAGGCGGCCATCGACATGGCCACGATCGAGGCGCTGTGGGTGTTCGTGATACCGATGTCGCTGCCGCTCGACGCAAGTCTGCCCGACGCGCAGGTCAAGCACGCCCGCCAGGTGCTCGCGCGAGCCAAGGTCGTGGGGGAGGAGTACACCGGGGTGCACGTCGCCACCGCCATCGTGCGGACGCGGCGCGCGGGGTACGCGATCGTCGATGAGGCTCGGCGCCGCGGCGTGGAGGCGATTGTGCTCGGCGCCGAGGAGCCCTCTCTGATCCGCGGCGGCGCGGTTCTGGGGGGTCGGGGCGGGCCGCGCGACAGCTTCGTCGGCGACGTGACCAAGTACGTCATCAGTAAGGCGCCCTGTCGTGTGATCGTGACCGCGCCTGCCGCTGGGGACTCCCCAGTCGAGATTGCCAGGCGGGCACACCGGGCAGGCGCCCCCATCGTCTAATCTGCCGGTGATGGTTGTCTTCCCAGATCCATGTTCGTCCTAATCGTAGGCGCCGGGCGCGTGGGCTCGGCGGTCGCCAAGTCCGCGCTGGCGGCCGGCCACGAAGTGTCGGTGCTCGACGAGGACCCGCTGTCGCATGAGCGCCTCGACGCGGGCCAGAGCAAGAGCTGGGAGGACGCGAAGGGTCAGTTCACGGTCGGTACGGCGCTGGAGATCAACGCTCTGATCGAGGCCGGGATCGAACGCACCGACGTGTTCATCGCCTCCACCGATGGCGACAACACAAACCTGATCATCGCCCAGATCGCACAGAAGCGGTTCGGCGTGGAGAAGGTGATCGTGCGGGTCATGGACCCGGCGCGGGCCGGCTGGTACGGTGAACAGGGCCTGCACACGATCTCCCCGACCAAGCACGCGATCGACATGTTCGAGCGCGCGCTGCAACCAGAGCTCGCCTGAGGCCCGCCGTCATGTACGCGATCATCGTCGGAGCCGGCAAGGTTGGGCGCAATCTCGCGCGGGAGCTGATCGCCAAGGGGCACGAAGTCACCCTGATCGAGTCCTCGCGTCCGTGCTACCTGGCGATCGAGGAAGAGTTCGAGCACGCCGTGCAGTACGGTGACGCTACCGAGCTGTGGGTGCTCGAGCGCTCGGGGATCCAGCGCGCCGACTTGGTGGTCGCGGTAACCGGCGACGACGAGGACAACATGCTCGTCTGTCAGGTGGCCAAGGAGAAGTACCTGTGCGACCGGATCATCGCGCGGGTGAACAACCCCCGCAACCACGACCACTTCCGGCTACTCGGCATCCAGCCCGCCGTGTCGGCGACCGACCTGATCCTGCGCCTGATCGAGCACGAGGTTCCCCGCTACGGCCTTGTGCACCTGCTCGCGCTAGAAGAGGAGCGCTTGGAGATCATCGAGCTGGAGGTGAGCGCCGACGCGCCGACGGTGGGCGAGAGCGTGTCCGACATCATCCTGCCGGAAGGCAGCCTGATCATCTCGGTGCTGCGCGGCGGATCTGGATTCGTGCCCAAGCCCGATACGGTGATCGAGGCTGGCGACGAGGTGCTGCTCGTGCTCGACCCCGGCCTGGAGGAGGCGATCACTGCCTACTTCGCACCGGACGGGCACCCCGCTGAGGCGTAGGGCCCCGGGGTATAGGCCCGGTCGCTATCCTTGGGCGGTCGCTTTGCGGGGTCATCTAGCGGCAGGATGCGGGTCTCTGGCACCCGTCACGATGGTTCGAATCCATCCCCCGCAGTCACGTGCATACGCTCCTGGCTGCCGTTGCGTGCGCTCCTCGCGCCGTTATGACGATCGCTGCTACGACGATGTCACACCTACGCCGCCGCCTGCGTGACCCAGTCCCGATACAGCTTGTGGTAGCGCCCGCCCGCGGCAACGAGCTCGTCATGGGTGCCCTGCTCGACGATGCGACCGTGCTCGAGCACGACTATGCGCCCGGCTCGGCGAATCGTGGAGAGGCGATGCGCGATCACGATCGAGGTGCGCCCGGCGAGCAGGCGGCGCAGGCCGGCCTCGATGCGGCCCTCGGTGTGCAGGTCCACGTTCGAGGTGGCCTCATCGAGGACGAGGATGCGCGGGTCGGCGATCAGGGCGCGGGCGAACGCGATCAGCTGGCGCTGGCCGGAGGACAGCTGCGCGCCGCGCTCGCCGACCTCGGTGTCGTAGCCGTGGGGGAGCGCTGAGATGAGCTCCTCCGCGCCGACCGCCGCCGCGGCCTGGCGTACCTGGCGCTCGTCGGCGTCGGGCCGGCCGAACGCGATGTTTTCGCCGACGGTGCCGGAGAACAGGAACGCCTCTTGCGGCACGATCCCCATCTGCGAGCGAAGCGTTTCGCTTGAGACCTCGCGCAGGTCGTGCCCGTCGACGAGGATCCGCCCGGAAGTCGGGTCGTAGAAGCGCGCGACGAGCTTGGCCATCGTCGACTTGCCCGCTCCGGTCGCTCCCACGAGCGCGACGGTCTGGCCGGGCGGGATCGTCAGGTCGATGTGCTCGAGCGCTTTCACTTCGTCTTGCGTTTCCTCGGACGACCCGTCAGATGCCGCGCTCGCGCCATCGCCGCCGACGCTGCGGGAGCGCTTGCGAGGGTTGTACGCGAACGAGACGTCCTCGAACCGGATTTCTCCGCGGATGCGCTCCAGCGCGATCGCCCCGGCACGGTCGGTCAGGTTCGGTGCGATGTCGAGCAGCTGGAAGATCTTCTCCAGCGCCGCCATTCCGGACTGGTAGGTGGTGTACAGCTGAGAGAGCTGCTGGATCGGTTCGAACAAATAGGAGAGGGTTCCCACGAACGCGACGATGGTGCCCGCGGTGATGTGGCCTTCCAGCGCCTGGTAGCCGCCGTACAGCACGATCACGGCGAGGGCTACGCCGGAGAGCATTTCCACGGTCGGGAAGTAGGCGGCGTTGAGACGCACCGTGACCATGTTCGCGTCGCAGTTCTCGGTGTTGAGCTCCGCGAACCGAGCCTCGTGGAGGGGCTCTTGGCCGAAGCTGCGAACCACGCGGATTCCGGACAGGGTCTCCTGCAGGTAGGCGGTGATCGCGCCGATCGTCTCTCGTGTGCGCCGGAACGCGCTGGCCGAGACGAGCCGGAACCAGATCGAGCCGCCGAGCACGAGCGGGACGACGCAGAACGTCAGCAGCGCCAATCGCACGTCCAGGTACAGCAGGACCGCGACCGCTCCGACGAGCGTGAGACCGGCCTGAAACAGCGTCACGACCGAGTCGGTGACGAGGCTTTCCAGCGCCTCGACATCGTTGGTCATGCGCGAGATCAGCACGCCCGCCGGGCGGCTCTCATAGAAGCCGATCGGCTGGCGCTGCAGGTGGGTGAAGATGCGGATGCGCAGGTCCGCGAGCGCGCGCTGGCCGACCCAGCCGACGAGGTATGTCTGCACGTAGGTCATCGCCCACACGATCAGTGCCGAGAGCAGGAAGGCGATCACGACCAGCAGGAGCGTGTGGGTGTCGTGGCGATCGATGCCTTCGTCGATCGCGACCTTGGCCAGCAGTGGCGGCGCCAGCGCGGCGGCCGTGCCGAGCACGAGCGCGATCAGCATCGCGCTGACGCGCAGGCGGTATGGTCTCAGCAGCCCCAGCAGGCCGCGCAGGTTGCGCCCGCGCGTACCTTTCCCTGCGCGCTCGCCCGCCCACTGCGAGCGTCCGAGGCCGACGCCCACCATTCCCCGTCCGCCGCCATGCGCACTCATATCCCGCTGACCTCTGAGTAATCACTGCGCCGATATGAGTGCGCAGGGCAAGCTGGTCCAGGACGCAGTGAGCGAAGTGTGCTCGGCACACGAGCGATCGAGGACGCCGATCCAGCGCCGCGATGCGCGCTCATATCCCGCTGACCTCGCGTTCGCGGGGGAGCTCGCGCGTCAGGAAAACCCGATCGGGGAGTCCCTTTTCGACAATCTCGCGGTACAGCTCGGAGACCTCCAGCAGTTCCTCGTGGCTGCCGTGCGCGGCGATTCGGCCGTAGTCGAGCACGACGATCTCGTCCGCCAGTGCGATCGTGGAGAGGCGGTGGGCGATGATGAACGTGGTCCGTCCGGCCATCGCCTCGTCGAGCGCGAGCTTGACCAGGCGCTCGGTGGAGGCGTCGACCGAGGAGGTGGCGTCGTCGAGGATCAGCACACGCGGATCTGCGAGCAGCGCTCGTGCGATCGCGAGTCGCTGGCGCTGTCCGCCGGAGAGGGTCAGGCCGCGCTCGCCGACACGGGTGTCGTAACCGTCGGGCAGACGCTCGACGAACTCATGGGCCTGGGCACGACGAGCGGCCTGTTCGATCGCCTGCATCGTGGCGTCGGGATGCGCATAGGCGATGTTCTCGGCGACGGTTTGCGAGAACAGGAACGGGTCGTCGCTGACGACCGCGACGGCCTGGCGCAGCGAGCGCAGGTTCACCTCGCGCACGTCGGCGCCGTCGAGCAGTACTCGCCCGGCGCTCACGTCATACAACCGTGAGATCAACGAGGCGAGGCTGGTCTTACCCGATCCCGTGGCGCCCACGAGCGCGACTGTCCGCCCGGCCGGGATATCCAGGTTGACGTCGCTCAGCACCGCCCGTGCGGCATGGGTCGGAGAGGCTCCGTTCGGAGTGTTCGTCGCCGAGTATGCCGCGCCGAACTCATCGGTGTCGTCATAACGCAGGGTCACGCCCTGCAGTTGCACGTGCCCGCTGCCGGGCGGGAGCGGCGGGGCGTCGGCGGGTGCGGTCAGGCGTGGGGGGCGGTCGAGGACTTCAAATAGGCGCGCGCCCGAGGCGGTGGCGCGCTGGGCGAGGTTGAGGATCACGCCGAGCGTGCGCATCGGAGCGATGAGCATGTTCAGGTACAGGTAGAACGAGGTGAACTGCCCGAGCGTCAGATGTGCGTGTATAACCGAGTTGCCCCCAATCAGCAGCACGGCGGCGAGGCCGAGCTGGGGCAGAAACCCGATCATCGGGTTGTAGCGCGCCTCCAGACGGGTGGCGATCATCGCCTGGTCGAACACCCGCCCGACGCTGTTCTGAAAGCGTTGCAGCTGGCGAGGCTCGCGGGCGAAGGCCTTAACGACGCGCACACCCGAGATGTTCTCCTCGGCGTCCGCGGTCAGCTCGGCGATGCGCTGCTGGGTCTCCTGGATCGCCGGGCGCGCGCGGCGTCCGTAACGGTAGGAGATGAGCACCACAAGCGGAACGGGCGCAAGCGAGATCAGACCGAGTCGCGGTTCGATGGTGATCATCACGATCCCTGCGAGCGCGATCGTGAGGATCGACTGCAGGATGAACACGAGCCCGTAGCCGAGAAAAAAACGCACGGCCTGCAGGTCGACGGTCGCGCGCGACATCAACTGTCCGGTCTGCTGGCGGTCAAAGAATCCGAGCTCGAGCTGTTGCAGGTGGCCGTAGAGCAGCTTGCGCAGGTCGTATTCCACGCCGAGCGAGACCCGCCCGGCGATCATCCGCCGCCAGTAGGTCAGCGCCCAGCGCACCAGCACGACGAGTGCGATCGCGCCTGCGATCAGCGTCAGTTCGTGCCGATCGCTCGTGCGGGCACCGGCGTGTGCGTGTTGAGCACCGGTGGCGATGACCTGCACCGCATGACCAGTCAGGGCCGGAAGCGCGACGGTCATCACCATCGCGAGGCTCGCCAGCGCCCAGGAGATGATCAGACCGCGCTTGTAGGGGCGCAGAAAGTCGAGCAGTCGATAGAAGGTGCTCATAGTTGTATGGTCAACGATTATTGCAGGGGCCGTCACGGAGCCCGTGCGCTCCGCGCCGGAGTAGGCGCGGGCGGTGCTCAGGCCGCCGTGACGTGCAGCGGCTCGCCATGCGCGTGGGCGCCCTCCGGCAGCTCCTCGGGGTGCTCACTGCTGATGAAGTCGCGCCCGCGCACGAGCGCGAACCCGAACACCGAGCCGGTCAGCGCAATCGCCGCGGCGATCAGCAGGATCGTGCTCAGCGCGCCGGTGAAGCCGGTGCGGTAGGAGTGTGCGAGCGCCGCGCGCGCGCTCGCCGGCAGCGCGTGGGCGGCGCCGGCGATTTCGCCGGAGACGAGCGCTCCGCCGAGGCTTGAGTGCATCGCGGCGATCACCTGGCGACCCGGTGCGCTGGCGGCGAGCGCGGCGGTCGTGTTGCGCGTCACCTCGTGCTGGAAGACCGCGCCCAGTCCGGCGATGCCGGTGGCGATCCCGACCTGGCGGAAGGTGTTGTTGATGCCCGAGGCCATGCCGCTGCGCGAGACGTGCACTACCCCGATCGCGGTCGATGCGAGCGGCGGGTTGATCATGCCGATGCCCGCGCCTGCGAGCAGGAAGCCGGGGATCAGCGTGGTCCAGCCCGAGCTCGCGTCGACCGCGGTCATCGCCAGCAGCCCGGCGCTGACCAGCAGCAGGCCGCAGCCGAGCAGCAGCCGCACCGGCACGCGCACGCTCAGGCGGCCGGAGATCGGCGCGACGACGAAGGACAGCAGCGTCACCGGCAGGAAGCGCAGGCCGGCCTGCAGCGGGCTGTAGCCGAGCACGTCCTGGATGTAGAGCGTCAGGTAGAGGAACATCGAGAACATCGACGCGGACACGGTGAACGCGACGATGCTCGCGCCCGCGAACGCCGGGCGGCGGAACAGCGTGAGGTCGAGCATCGGCCGCTGGCTGGCGGAGCTCGGCGATCAGGAACAGCGCGATCAGCACCGCCGAGCCGAGCAGGTAGGAGACGATCCGCGTGGAGCCCCAGCCCTTTTCGTTGCCCTGGATCAGCGCGAACACGAGCAGGAACAGCGAGCCCGAGAACGTCACGAGGCCGATCCAGTCCACGCCGGTGGCCTCGGGGTCGCGCGACTCGCCGACCTGGGTGAGCGTGACGAACACGGCCATCACGCCGATCGGCACGTTGACGAAGAAGATCCACTCCCAGCCGATGCCCGAGGTGATCACGCCGCCGACCACCGGGCCGACGGCCACCGCCGCGCCGATCACGCCGCCGAACACGCCGAAGGCGACGCCGCGCTCCCTTGCCCTGGAACGCCTGTGCGATCAGCGCCAGCGAGGTCGCGAACATCATCGCGCCGCCGGTGCCCTGCACGGCGCGGGCGAGGTTCAGCGTCAGCGGGTTCCCCGCCAGGCCGCATGCGGCCGAGGACAGCGTGAACACGATCAGCCCGGCCACGAACACGCGCCTGCGCCCGAGCAGGTCAGCCAGCGAGCCGGCCGTCAGCAGGAACGCGGCGAGCGTGAGCGAGTAGGCGTTGACCACCCACTGCAGGTCGGAGAACGAGGAATGCAGCGAGCGCTGGATGTCGGGCAGCGCGACGTTGACGACCGTGATGTCGAGCAGCAGCATGAAGATCGCCACCGAGACGGCGATCAAGGTCCACCACTTGCGCTCCATCGCTACCTCCCTGCGCTCGCTTACGCTCACACGCACTATATGAACGGCCCGTCGCGGTCCCGAACGGAGCGGCCGCGCGCCGTGCCGCGGTGCCGAGCCGGCCGCGCGCGCGTCTCCCCGCGTGAGAGGATCAGGCGACCGGCAGGTGGCGCGCAGAGGAACGGCACGATCTCCGCCCACAGCTTCGCGGCCGGCCCCGGACGGTAAGTGGGGCGGTAGTCGGCGAAGAACGCGTGGCCCGCGCCCTCGTAGACGTCGACTTTGACCTCCTGCCCGCTCGCCGCCGCGCGCTCGCGCAGCTGCTCGCCCAGCTCCGGCGAGGGGTTCTGATCCTCCGCGCCGATCGCGGCAAGCAGCGGACAGCTCAGCCGCTCGGCCATCTCGAGCGGCGGGGTGGGGCGCACGGGCGTCGAGCGCTCCTCGCGGCGTGGCCCTGTCGATGAACCCGCCCCAGCAGTCAACGGCGGCGTCGAGTCGATCGCTCGCGCAGGCGAACAGCAGCGTGTAGCGCCCGCCCATGCAGAAGCCGATGCAGCCGACCTTCCCGCTGCACATCCGCCGCGCGCGCGCAGGAAGTCGGCGGCGCCCTCGAGGTCGCCGAGCGCCGTGGCGTCGGACATCGCGAACAGGCGCGCCATCATCGCCTGCATGTCCTGCATCGGCGGCGGACCGCCTTCGCGCGTGTACAGGTCGACGCCGAGCGCGAGGTAGCCGAGGTTGGCGAAGCGGTTGGCGACGTCGCTGATGTGCTCGCCGAGGCCGCCCGCCTCGTGGATCACGATCATCGCCGGCCTGCCGCCGTCGCCCGCCGGCCCCGTCGGCGGAGCGCAGGTAGCCGTTCACGGGCGTGCCTTCGGCGCCGGCGAACGTGAGCTCCTCGGCGCGCACGCTCGTCCGGGTCGACCACCGCGCCGGGAACGCCCACGGGGCTCGGCTTCACCTCGACTGCTGCTGCGGGCATATGACTGCTCCTTCCCTGACTCGGTTTGATCGGCGATCTCGCAAGCGGTGAGACACTCGCCGATGGCTCTCGGCGCGGCGCGCGCGGCCCCCTACAGGATCGCCTTCGGGTACGCGCGCGTGGCGGCCACGAGCATGATCGCGAAGAAGGCGGCCACGACGAGGAAGTCCAGCCACACCTCGCCCGCTCCGCCGACGCCGACGAGCATCTGGCGCAGGCCCTGGACCTCGTAGGTGAGCGGGTTGACGCGCGCGATCACGTGCAGCCAGCCGGGCATCACGCTGAGCGGATAGAGGGCGCTGGAGGCGAAGAACAGCGGCATCATGATCAGCTGGCCGATGCCCATGAAGCGCTCGCGCTCCTTGACGGCGGCGGCGAGCAGCATCGACATGCACGCGAACGCCGCCGTCCCGAGCATCAGCATCGCGAGCGTCCCGATCACGCCGCTGACCGTCCAGCGCACGCCGATGCCCGTGGCGGCGAGCACCGCCAGCAGCAGCAGCGCCTGCACGAGCGCACGCACGCACGCGCCGGCCGCCTTGCCGAGCACGATCGCCGTGCGCGGAAGCGGCGTCGCCAGCAGGCGCTGCAGCTGGCCCACGTCGCGCTCCCAGATGACGGACAGGCCGAAGAAGATCGCGATGAACATCGCCGCCTGCGCCATCACGCCCGGAGCGAGGTAGGCGCGGTAGTCGAGCGCTCCGAGCGTCAGCGAGCGGTTGTGGCGCAGCGCGGTGCCGAAGATGAACAGCCACAGCAGCGGCTGGACCGAGCGGGTGAAG
This sequence comes from uncultured Solirubrobacterales bacterium, assembly GCA_963813805.1. Classification (GTDB taxonomy): domain Bacteria; phylum Actinomycetota; class Thermoleophilia; order Solirubrobacterales; family Solirubrobacteraceae; genus Palsa-744. The sequence goes on along the minus strand of CAWEZZ010000005.1, from coordinate 418,372 downwards.
ATGTCCAGGTGGTCGTGGCGCAGCTTGCGCATCTCCGCCTGGGCCATCGCGAAGGTGCCCGCCGCCAATGCGCGACAGCGGTCCGCCCGCGAGCGAGCGCGCGCGGCGCTCAGCCGAGGCGGCGGGCGATGCGGCGCTGTGCGCGGACATCCGACAGCCTCCCTTCGCGTGCCTCCGTCGATACCGCGGCCGGTGACCGCGGTGAAGACCTCCTCGAGGCTCTCGCTGCGGTTGCGCTCGATCAGCTCGCCCGGCTCGCCCTGCTCGACCAGGCGACCCATGTCCAGGATCGCGAGGCGCTCGCAGTAGCGCTCGGCCTCCTCCATCACGTGCGTCGTGAACAAGATCGTCGTGCCCGCCTGCTCGCGCAGCGCAGCGAGGTGCTCCCACACCATCCGTCGAGCGGTCGGGTCCAGGCCGACGGTGGGCTCGTCCAGGAACAGCACGGCCGGACGGTTCAGCAGCGCGGTCGCGATCTCCAGCCTGCGCAGCATTCCGCCGGACAGCGTCCGCGCGAGACGGTCGAGCATCGCCTCCAGGTCCATCGAGGCGATCGCCTGCTCGATCCGCTCGCTGCGCTCGTGCCCCGGCACGCCGGTAACGCGCGCGTAGAAGTCGAGGTTCTCGCGTGCGGTCAGCGCGCCGTCGACCGAGATCGCCTGGGGTATGTAGCCGATCGATGCGCGCACGGCGAGACCGTCGCCGCGGACGTCGAACCCCGCCACGAGCGCGCGTCCGCTCGTCGGCGGCAGCAGCGTCGTGAGCACGCGGATCGTCGTCGTCTTGCCCGCGCCGTTGGGACCGAGCAGGCCGAACACCTCGCCGGGCGCGACCGCGAAGGAGACGCCGCCGACGGCCTGCACCTCCTCGAAGCGCACGACGAGGTCGTCGACCAGCACGGCCGGCTGCGATCCGGGCGCGCTCACGGCTGCGACTCTCTCCTCGCCTCCAGCGGGGCGCGGGCGGGAACAAGCCCTCGCTCGCGCGTCCAGTCCGCGGATCTTGCGACGAACGCGCTTGCGCGTCTCGCGCAGCTCGTCGTCCAGCTTGCCGAGCTCGGCCGCGCGCCGGCGGACCAGCTCCAGCTGGCGGTCGATGTGGCCGAGCGCCTCCGTGAGCAGCTCGCGGCGGCGCTCGGGGTCGACGTCCTCGCGGCGCAGCTGGGCGCGCACCGCCGCGCGCGCCTCCTCGGCGGTGAGCAGCGTTTTCAGCTCCTCCAGCGACACGCCGAGCAGGTCTCTCAGTCGCATCACCTCGCGCAGGCGCTCGACCTCCGCCTCGGTGTAGATACGGTGCCGGCCGGAAGGCCGCGCGGGCGCCTGGGCGAGCAGGCCGATCTCCTCGTAGTAGCGGATCGTCCGCGGCGTCGTACCCACCAGGCGGGCGACATCGCCGATCCGCAGGCTGGCGCCCTCAGCGCTCACGCAATATCACCGCCTGGTGGCCAGTCTCCTCGCCTGTGGTTGGCGATATGCCGTTATCTGGACCGATCGAAGATCGGCCAGCATCCGCGCGGGCAAGGGGCGTAAACAGGTCGTGGGCGCTAGCCGATCGAAGATCCCGTCGATCTCTGATCGGTATCCGGCCCAGCGTCGGAGCGTGGCGTGGGCGCATGACACAGACGAATGTCCCCACGAGCGAGGTCGCGGCGAGCACCCACAGCGCGACGTGCATGTTGGCGATGAACGGCGCGAGCTTCTGCTGGGACAGCCCTCGGGCCAGGCCTGAGAAGACGGCGAACAACGTGGCTTTCGGCACCGCCGAGGTGACGATTGCGAGCACGAAGGCGATCGACAGCACCGCGCCGGTGTTCTGCAAGAGCGTTCTTGCCCCCGCGGCGATGCCGCGACGGTAGGCCGGGACCGTGCCCATCATCGCCGCGGTGTTCGGGCTGTTGAACATGCCTGAGCCCACCCCGACGATCAGCAGCCACAGGCCGCTCTGCCAGTAGGGGGTATGAACTCCAAGCGTCGTCATCGCGGCCAGGCCGCAGGCGCTCACGAGCATGCCAAGCGCAGCCAGCGTGCGCGAGCCGTGCCGGTCCGCGTAGACGCCGGCGAGCGGCGAGGCGATCAGCATTCCGAGCGCCAGTGGGATCAGCTTGATGCCGGCCGCGATTGGCGTATTCCCTTGGGCGCCCTGGAAGTAGAAGACGAACAAAAACATCAGCGCGAAGCGCGCCAGCCCGTTGATGAACGCGGCGGCGCTCGCTGCTGCGAACAGCCGGTTCTTGAAGATCTCAAGGTCGAGCATCGGCGCGCGCGAGCGGCTCTCGATCAACACCCACACCGGCAACAGCACGACCGCGGCGGCCACGCCGCCGATCACGATCGGATCGCTCCAACCGCTCAGCCCGCCGCGCGAGACGCCGAGCACGAGACCGGTCAGGCCAAGCACGAACGTGGTGGTCCCCAACACGTCATATCCGCGTACCGAGTCCGGCTTTGAGAGCTCGCGCAGGATCAGCGCGCCCCAGGTGGCGCCGGCGAGCGCGAGCGGGACGTTGAACCAGAACACCCAGTGCCAGGAGATCGCGACAAGCGCGCCGCCGAGCACAGGGCCGAGCACGAGTCCGATCGCGGCGACCATCGTGTTGGCTCCCATCGCCAGCCCGAGCTGCTCGCGCGGGAAGGCGTCGGTGACGAGTGCGGCAGCGTTGGCGAACAGGAAGGCCGAGCCGATGCCCTGCAGGATGCGCCACAGGATCAGCACGGTCGCATCGGGAGAGAACCCCGCACCCAGCGAGGCCAGCGCGAACAGTAGAAAGCCGCCGACGTAGGCGCGCTTGCGCCCGAACAGGTCGCTCAGCCTGCCAGCCGTGAGCACGAGCACGGTGGCGGCGATCAGGTAGGCGAGGATCACCCATACCAGGGCAAGCAGGCTGGTGTGCAGCGAGCGCTCGAGGTCTGGCAGGGCGATGATCAACGTGCCCGAGTTGGTCGCTGCAAGCAACATTCCGAGGCTCGTGCACGAGAGCGCCCACCACTTGTAGTTCTCGTGGCCAGCGGCGACACCAAGGCGCGATCTCGTAGAAGTTGACGTGAACGTAAACATCACGATAGCAGGGTGCCGGGACGGAGCCGACGGCTCAGGGGGGGTGCGGCGTGGCGGTGCTAGAACTAGACCGGATGGGTGAGGGCAAAGTCGAGAAGACCGATCTGCAGTGGCGCGAGCAGCTGACGCCCGCGCAGTACGAGGTTCTGCGCAAGGCCGGCACCGAGGCGCCGTTCACGGGGGAGTACGTTCACAACAAGGACGACGGCACCTATCGCTGCGCGGCCTGCGGCGCCGCGCTGTTCGCCGCCGACACCAAGTTCGACTCGGGCACGGGCTGGCCCAGCTTCACCGAGCCCGCCGTCGCGGCGGCGGTCGAGCTGCGTCCAGACAACAGCCTGTTCATGCGCCGCACCGAGGTCATCTGCCGCACCTGCGGCGGGCACCTCGGCCATGTCTTCGACGACGGGCCGGGTCCGACGGGAGAGCGCTACTGCATCAACTCGGCTGCGCTCTCCTTCCAGCCCGCCGCTGCCGGCGATGCCACGACCGATTCCGGCGTCGAGCCCGACGGTGCTGCCGTGCCCGAGACCGATTCCGGCGTCGAGCCCGACGGGACTGCCGTGCCCGAGACAGGTGCACAGCCGGACGCCGCCGAGCCATAGGCCAGTAGGCTCGACCGCGAGATGATCATGTTCGACCAGTCTCGGCGGTTGTCCGAGCCGCTGCGCTGGGGTCGGCGGGAGAAGACGGCGGTCGCGGCGGTGGTCGCGTGCCTGGTGCTCGCCGTGATCGCACTTGGCCTCCGTGCACTGACGAGTGTGTCCTCCGAGCACGCGAACTGCATCGATGTGACGTTCGCCAGCACCGTCGGTGGCGCGAGCCTGCACGCGTGCGGAGGGCGAGCAAGAGCGGTGTGCGCCTCGCCTGGCGCCTACAGAAGCATCGCCGACTCGCTGAGGATCGCCTGCCGACATGCCGGCTATCCGTTTGGCGGTCAGGGCTGACGCGCCCCGCTGACCTGCTTCACGCGGGGTTCTAGACAAATGTCGAAAGCCGAGGCCCAAGTATTGGTCACGGTGTCCCTACCGGCTTGCCCGCCAGCCGGATTTCATACCGGAACTGCAACTGGTGCGCTGCCGCCCGCATGCGCTGGGTCGGTGCGTAGCTAGATCCACAACAACAGTAGGGAAACGGAGGCACATGTCCTGGAGTGCGTACCCAACGTGGCTGAATCCCGGCGACAACGCCTGGCAGATGACGGCGGCGACGTTCGTCGGGCTGATGAGCCTGCCCGGTCTCGCCGTCCTGTACGGCGGCGTCATGCAGAAGCGCTGGTCGGTGAACAGCATGATGCTCACCTTCGTTGCGTTCTCGCTCGTCCTGGTTGCCTGGTGTCTGTGGGCGTTCAAGATGGGCTTCGGCCACCCGATCGCCAAGAGCGGCTCTGGCATCTTCGGCACCAAAGGCTTCATCGGCACGATGTGGGGCGAACCGGGTAGCGTGCTCGGACACGCAGCCGAGGAGGGCCAGGCGATCATCCCCTCGATCACCACAGGCCCGGAATTCCACTTCCCGGAGTCCTCGCTCGTGTACTTCCAGTTCGTGTTCGCCGCGATCACGCCGATCTTGATGCTCGGCTCGGTGCTCGGTCGGATCAACTTCAAGGCGTGGATCCCGTTCGTGCTCTTGTGGATCACGTTCGTCTACACGGTCAACGCGTTCCTCATCTGGGGCGGCGGCTATTTCGCGGCCCATGGCGCCGTGGACTACTCCGGTGGCTACGTAATCCACCTCGCGGCTGGCATCTCAGGCTTCGTGGCGGCAGCGGTCATCGGGCCGCGTCTGCAACGCGACCGTGAGGTCGACGCTCCCAACAACCTGCTGATGGTCGCGGCCGGCGCGGGCCTTTTGTGGCTCGGTTGGAACGGGTTCAACGGCGGAGACTCCTACTACGCGGGCGCCAACGCCTCGGCGGCGGTGCTCAACACCAACCTCTGCACGGCGGTGGCGATGCTCGTGTGGATCGCCTGGGACTACATCTTCCGCGACAAGCCGTCTCTGATCGGCTCGGTCAACGGGATGATCACGGGCCTGGTGGGTATCACGCCGGCTGCAGGTTTCGTCAACGGCTACGGCGCGATCATCATCGGCGTGGTGGCCTCGACGATTGTCTGGATGGCGATCAGATTCCTCAGTCGAGCGCCGGTCTTCCGACACGTCGACGATACCCTGGGGGTGATCTACACGCACGGAATCGCCGGTCTCACAGGGGGTCTGCTGGTAGGGGTGCTCGCCAACTCGAAGGTGATCGAGTACATCGGCAACGGGTCGACTCCAAGCATCTTCGCGGTCGGCGGGACCCACCTGCTCCGCTGGCAGGCCGAGGCCGCGGGATTCGTGATCCTGTTCAGTGGAGTGATGACGTTCATCTTGCTAAAGATCATCGGGATCTTCGTCCCGCTGCGTCTCTCCGACGAGGAGCTCGAGATCGGTGATCACGCGATCCACGGCAACGAGGTCTACCCCTCGGATGTGCCCACGCTCGGCGGCCCGCACGCGCCTGCGTGGCGCCCCGATGCGGCACCCACGGGCGCGTAGGGCAGGGAGGCCCTCCGACTCGGGCGTGTCCGTCCCCCTTGGACGCGCCCGAGTCGGCAACGACGGCAGTGGCCCCGCCTCGGCGGGGCCACTGCCGTCGTGGGACGTAGTCAGCTCCGGCGGGTGAGGCCCACTGGACAGGCGACTCCCGTACCACCCAGTCCGCAGTAGCCGCCCGGGTTCTTCGCCAGGTACTGCTGGTGGGAGTCCTCGGCGTAGTAGAACGGACCGGTCTGGGCGATCTCGGTCGTGATCTCGCCGTGGCCGGCCTGCCTCAGCATCTCCTGGTAGGCGTCTCTCGACGCCTCCGCCGCGGTCCGCTGAGTCTCGTCGCGCCAGAGTATCGCCGAGCGGTACTGGGTGCCGACGTCATTGCCCTGGCGCATCCCCTGGGTGGGGTCGTGCCCCTCCCAGAACAGCTTCAGCATCTCTTCGAAGCTCGTGGCCGCGGTGTCGAACGCGACGAGCACCACCTCGGCGTGGCCAGTCCGCCCGGAGCAGACCTCCTCGTAGGTCGGGTTCGGGGTGAGCCCGCCCGCATAGCCGACGGCTGTCGTATACACGCCGGGCGCCTGCCAGAAGATCCGCTCCGCGCCCCAGAAGCAGCCCATGCCGAAGATCGCCTGCTCGACACCTTGCGGGAATGGCGGTTGCAACGGCGTTCGGAGGACCTCGTGGCGTGCGGGCACGCCCATTTCCTTCTCCCTCCCGGGCAGCGCGGAGGCTGCGTCGACCATCATCGCCCTGTCTCGGCCGAAGAAGCGCATTCACTCCAGGCTAGCGTGAGTAGACCGCCAAGAAGTCCCGGTCGTCGGGTTCCAGATAGCGGCTGGCGGAACGGTTCATGTCGGGCAGCAGGTTTCTGGGGTCTTCCGCCCCGGGGGCTCCGTAGGTGATGAAGCTCACCCAGTAGGAGTTGATGTCGAGCTCCATCGCGCGAACGGCGCCGGCGCGGATGAGGGCGTCCGCCAGGCTCTGCACGGTCTGGTTGTCGCCAGCTGCGTAGATCAGGTTGCCGCGCCTGTCGACGCCGATGCCCGAGCGCCATACGAGGACCGCGTTGCCGATCGTTGCGCCCCATTCGCCGTTGGCGAGATTTGAGTTGGGTCGTCCTTCGTTGACGAGCAGCGGCAGGTTCTGGCGGGCGAACGCCACCGAGCTCGGGGCGATCGACCCGTAGCTCCAGTCAAGGACGTCCACCCGACCGTCGGTATATCCCACGAGCGTCGCCTGGCCATCGTGCATGGTCGCGTAGGTGTGACCATTGAGGACGACTCCGCCGTGGGAGTCGCTTAGTTTGAAGCCGCTGTTGAAGCTCGCCAGCAGCTTGCCCCGGTTTGCTTGGGGGAGCTCCATCGTGCCGCGCGGGATCGACACCGATGGCTCCTGGCGGCCTGGGTTCAGGGTCAGGGTCGTGCGTTTGGTGTTGATCCAGGCCAGTCCAGCGACCACCCGTGGGTATTCTGGCTGGTTACGCAGCGTCGTGAGAAGCACCGGCGGGTTGGCTTCGAGCCCCGGGCGGGTCGCTCGCCAGACGCCCTCGCCGGGCAGTGCCGGATGAATGAGCGCAGCCACTCGTGGAGGCCGGTAGGCGGCGAGGGTCTGCGCTGAGCCGATGGCCCCGCCGGCGCCGACCCGGGGGAGCGCGCGCAGGGTGGGTCCGCCCTTGCCGGGCGCTGTCAGTGCGTAGTAGGTCGACTCGACCTGCGCCACCAGTCCAGCGGCGCCGTGTTCGCGCAGCCACTCCACCGTACGAATGCCGAGGCTCGAGTTCGACGGTTCGGACATCGTGGTGAGATAGGAAAAGACGGCGGGGATCAGCGCCACGAACGCGGCAACTAGCGCGATCCGACGCACCCGGTGCGGACCCTCTCCGCCGCGACGGCTTGGCGAACGGCGCCTGCGCGCGGTGGGCGGGTGTGTGGCGGCGCCAAGCTCCATGGCTAAACTGTAGGAGCACTGCACCTCTTCCGTGCTGGAACAGTCCGCTGGTAAGAGTATTCTCACCTGCAAAAGGGGACAATTACGCGGAAGATGGACCCCCGTGTGGAATCCTTCTCAGGTCGCCTCATGCAGAAGGCTTTCCCCCTCGCTACGGCTCTTAATCGGAGGTTTAACATTAACTCATTTGAGGCAGTAGCGGGCAGCGAGGAGGTCCGACTCCGGCTCAACGATGACGCGGTGCGCCCTCGCGCGCAGGCACCCGCCACGCCACGGCTTTCGGCGAAGGTGCTGCTGCGCGCCTGCCGCCCCCGGCAGTGGAGTAAGAACCTACTCGTGCTGGCGGCGCCGTGCGCGGCTGGCGTGATGGACCGCCCTGCGGTGGCCGCCGAGGTCGTGGGTGCCTTCATCGTTCTCTGCCTGGTCTCGAGCGCGACCTATCTGGTCAACGACGTTCGTGATCGCGACCAGGACCGTCTGCACCCGATCAAGCGCGAACGGCCGGTGGCCTCCGGGGAGCTCTCGTCGCGCACCGCCCTCGGCGTCGCCGCGGCGCTCGCCCTATTCGGAATCACGGGGGGCACGGCGATCACCCCGGGCCTCGGCGTCGTCGCGATCGGCTACCTCCTACTCACGGCGAGCTACTCGCTGTGGTGGCGCCGCGTGGTCGTCCTCGACATCCTCGCGATCGCGGCCGGCTTCGTGCTGCGCGCGCTCGCAGGAGGTGTCGCGACCGATATCTACCTCTCGCGCTGGTTTGTCCTGGTGGCCGCCTTCTGCGCGATCTTCCTCGTCGCCGCCAAGCGACTGGCGGAGCTGCGCGAGCACACCGGCTCGGGCCCGGCGCGCGCGACCCTGAGCCGCTACTCGCTGGGCAGCCTGCGTCTGACGCTCGCTGCGGCCGCGTCGATCGCCGGCATCGCGTACATCTCGTGGGCGTTCACGCGGCCGTCACACGTCGTTTGGTATGCGCTTTCGATCGTCCCGTTCCTGATGTGGCTCGCCCGCTACGCGGTGCTGATCGGGGCCGGCGCGGGCCAGGCGCCCGAGGAGCTGATCCTGCGCGATCGCGCGCTGCTTGCGCTGAGCGTCGTGTGGGGCCTGCTCTTCCTCGGCGGCGTATATGTCGGTCACTGAGTGCAGGGCGCGCACGACGGTCGCAGACGTCGAGCGATCTCTCAGCGGATGGGGGAGGACCGCCACCAGCCGCTGCCGCGTCTACCGACCGCGCGACGTCGAGGACGTTCTCGGGGTGCTCTCTGAGGGGGCACGGGGAGGGACCGGTGTGATCGCCCGCGGCGCAGGCTGCAGCTACGGCGATGCGGCCCAGAACGAGGGTGGCGCGGTGCTGGACATGTCCACGTATGACGGGATCCTCGCAATCGATCCCGAGCAGCGACTGGTGACAGCGCAGGCCGGAGCGAGGATCGCCGATCTGATGGTCGGGCTGGCCGAGCACGAGCTCACGCTGCCGGTTGTGCCCGGCACGCGGCACGTGACGCTCGCGGGCGCGATCGCGAGCGATATCCACGGCAAGAACCATCACCGCGACGGGGCGTTCGCTCGCCATGTCACCTCGATTTCGCTGTGCACTCCCGCATCGGGCCTGATGGTAGTTTCGCCGGAGGCCGACGCGGACCTCTTCTACGCGACGCTCGGCGGCATGGGCCTGACCGGCGTGATCGTCGAGGCGACCCTGCGCGCAGAGGAACTGCCCTCGCCGTGGGTGGCCGCGGATGTCGATCGCACCAATGGCCTGCAGCAGACGCTCGAGCTGTTAAGTGGTCCCGAGCGCCACCGCTACTCGGTCGCCTGGCTGGACATGCTCGCCGAGGGGTCGAAGATGGGGCGGGGCGTGATCAGCCGTGCAGACCCGCTGCCCGCACGGGATGCTCCCTCCAGGCCACGGCCATGGCTCCGTGGCAAGACCTATCCGGCGACGCTCTCCCAAGGCGCGGCATTCGATGTCCCGCGGGCCTTCCCGCCCACGCTGCTGCGCCCGGCGAGCGTACGCGCGTTCAACGCTCTGAACTGGCGCAAGAGCCCGCGCCGCGAGCGCGGACGCCCACTGGCTCTCGCCCCTTACTTCTTTCCGTTGGACGTCCTTGGCCAGTGGAACCGGCTCTACGGCCCGGGGGGGCTGATCCAGTACCAGTTCGTGATTCCCTCCGGACAGGAGGCCGTGCTGCAGCGCAGCTTCGAGCTGATGCGAATGCGCAGGCTGCCGGTGTACCTCGCGGTGTTTAAGCGCTTCGGGGCGGCGTTCGGCGGACCGCTCTCTTTCCCACTGCAGGGATGGACGCTTGCGATCGATCTGCCCGGTGCGGCCCCGGGTCTGCGCTCGGCGCTAGACGAGCTCGACGAGCTGGTCGCCAGCTGTGGCGGGCGGGTCTACCTGACCAAGGACGCTCGCCTGAGCCGCGCGGCGCTGCTGAGTATGTATCCCCGCCTGCACGAGTTCGACACGCTGCGCTGCAGGGTGGACCCCGATGGGGTGCTCCGCTCGGATCTGGCGCGACGCCTGGGACTGGGCGGGGATCCGCGATGACCGCAGGGCACGTCTTCTCGACGGGACGGCGCGTGATGGTGCTCGGAGGCACCTCGGAGATCGCCCTTGAGATCGTGCGTGAGCTGCAGGCGCAGGCCCCGCGCGAGGTCGCCCTGCTCGGGCGTGACCGCGAGGGCTTGGCGCGGGCCGCCGCGGAGCTAGGCGAGGCGGGGTGCCAGCGGGCGATCACCTTCGAGCTCGATGCGCTGGCGAGCGATCGGCACGCGGAGATCCTCGAGCGGGCGTTCGCCGAGCTGGGCGGCGCGGACATCGTCGTGCTCGCGGTCGGCCTGCTCGGGGAGCGCGGTGGGCTGCCGTCCGATATCGACGCGGCCGTCGAGGTCCTGCAGGTGAACCTGGTGGGCGCCGGCTCGCTGCTGATGCGCTGCGCAAGAAAGCTTCGCGATCAGGGAGGGGGTGCGATCGTGGTGCTCTCCTCCGTCGCGGCCGAGCGACCGAGGCGGGCGAATGCCGTCTACGGAGCATCCAAGGCCGGCCTGGACGCGCTCGCGCGGGGGCTAGGCGACGACCTCCAAGGCGAGGGTGTGCGCGTGCTGGTCGTGCGTCCCGGCTTCGTCCACACGCGCATGACCCGGGATCTGCCTGCGGCGCCGCTGGCGACCACTCCGGAGGTCGTTGCCCGGGCGGTACGCGAGGGACTGGACAGCGGCTCGCAGACAATCTGGGTGCCTGGCCCTCTACGCTGGCTTATGCTGATCATGCGACACCTACCCCGTCCCCTGTTCCGGCGTATGAAGCAATGAGCGCGGAACGCTCTCCCAGCAACCGATCACGCGCGGCGAGCGAACGCGCGGCGAGCGATGTGGCTTACCGCACCTCAGACATGACGCAGCTGCGCGCTCGCCGCCGCGATGCGCGACGGCGCCGCCGGCTGGCGAGGGTTGACCTGGGCCTGGGCGTGCTCGTGGCGCTCGTCGTGCTGCTGGTGAGCGCCGGTCTTGCGATCGCCGGCCTGATCTCGCTAGTGATGCTGGCCCTGTGCGCCCTCTCGATTGTGCTCGAACGACGCCGGCGCGCACAGGCAGAAGCGGGGCGGCCGGCGAAAGTCACGCGGCGATCGGAGATCGTCGCCGCAGGGAGGACCCGGCGAGCGCACGACAGGGCCGCCCAGGACCAGCCGCGGTCAACGCACTAGGCCCTCCGTCTAGCGGGGCTCGAGCACGAACACGGCGATGTCGCGCGATGTGCGCTCGTCGTAGTCGTCGAAGCCCGTGTACTGCTCGTTCATCTTGCGCCACAGCTCGGCGCGCTCCTCGCCCTCGGCGACCCGCGCGCGCACCTGCCGGCGCTCGCCGCGGATCTGGATCTCCGCGTCCGGGTTCGCCTTGAGGTTGAGCGACCACGCAGGCGCGCGCTCGTTGCCCGCGTTAGAGCCGATCACGACGACACGCTCGCCGTCGGCGAGGTAGACCACGGGCGCTGTGCGCTGCTGTCCCGAGCGGCGCCCGGTCGAGGTGAGGAGTAGCACCGGCGCGCGGCCGATCTTCCCGAACAGCCGCCCGCGGCTGGCGCGGTAGAGCGGGACGTTGAGCTTACCCAGGGCCCGCAGTCCGCCGGCAGGCATCGACATCGACAGGCGCGCATAGGCGCGGTCGCTGAGCATGGGCAGGAGTATGCCACTCGCGGGACGGGTGCCCCAGCCTAGGAAGGCTATGCGGCGGCGTTAAGCCGAGCAGAGCCGAACAGACGCAAGCGATGCGCCCATCCGGCGTGAGGGCCAACTCAAAGGCGCGACTCGATCGCGATTCCGCAGGGCGCCTGTGACGGACCTAGCAGGTCGCTCCCCCGCCGTAAAGCAAGTTCGAGCCCCCGCCTGCGGCGGGCTCAGGCTGGCGGAGTGCCGCTGTCGTACAGCGGGAGGTCCAGGACGTACGGCGGCGTCCCAGTCATCCGCGTCAGGCGCGCATCGGTTCTGACGTCCTCGTCGCGATCGGCGGCGGCCTCGATTGCGCTGCGAAAGGCCATGGCGGCGTGCGCGTCGAGACGGCCGATCTGCTTGGAGCCGACGTGGACGATCAAGCCAGAGTCTTCCTGGCTGAGCCAGACCTCTACGTTGCGGTTTCCGAACTGCCCGCGGCTGCCCGACATGAGTTCGGCCAACCGTGGCTCGGCATCCGTATCCAGCTCGACGGCGATCCTTTCGCGAACGACCGACCACATCGGATAGCCCGCTCGATCGGGTGTCTTCGCCCATGCTGGGTCCGGCTCATCCTGCGGCTCACGATCCTGGCGGAGTGCGTCGACGAGCCCAGACCCGGTCGAGATCAGATCTGTGAGCGCTTTGAACCCGCGCATTGCCAAGCGTGCCTTTCCGAAGGGTTCGTGCTCCGTTGCGAGGAAGTCGACGTTCTGCTCGAATTCGACGGGCAGTATCTTGACGCTACGTTTCTCGAGCTCGGCCCCGAGCAGCTCGCGAATCTGCTCGCGGCTCTTGCCCTCACTCGCAGCGCGGGTAGCGCGGATCGCCTCGCGGCGAGCAAGGATCTCGGGTCTCTGCTCGGCCATAAATGCCTTGAAACCGCGGGACGGATCGGGGTCGGAGGCGGGCGGTGGCCACTTTGCGGGCCAGCGCGCAGGAGTGCTCGGCAAGCCGAGCTCGCCTTCGCGATCGACCCAACGCGTCAGTTGGCGCAGAAGCCGGCGATCGTTGGCGTCGGCGATCTCTTGCCAGTGCGGGTCTTCGCACAGCGCCAGGGCGCGGCGGGCCTCCTCGTAGCGCCCGACGCCGGCGAGCAGTGCCGGGATGAGCTCCGTCACGGGATCCGTTAGCTCCGGGTGACCTGGCGGGGGATCGACGCGCTCGCCTTCGAGGAATGGCGTGAGTGCGCTGGCTGGAGCGGCCCGATGGTCGTGCAGCATGCCGATCACCGTGTCCATGTCGGCGAGCTTGCTGAGTGAATCGAGATGCTCGGTCGCGAAGCGTACGAGCGAGGCGACCGGCGCATTCGCCTCGGTCTCGTCCGGCAGTCCGATCGACAGCGAGGGATCCTTGACGACCACGCCGGATCTTGGTGCGCCCGTGAGCGCGATGGTGATTCGACGCGCCGGCTCGTAGTCGAGTCCCAGGACCCCTGCGGCGAAGTTGATTGGCGTTTCGTGCTCGTCGTCCTCGAGCCAATCGTCAACGCGCAGCGTCGCGAACCAACCGTCTCCTAGCGCTACTGCACTCACACGCCGGTGGAGCAGCGAGATCGGCTGATCGTCGAGGATCGACCATCCCTCTTTACCCAGCTGCTCGTGCACCGCCTCGCGGACCCGCACGACCGGGTCCACACTTACGCCGTCCAGCGTCACCAGCTGATCTTCCCACAGCCCGCGTCCTGCACACGCGTGACGGCCCACGCGCACCAGGAGCAAGGGCGCAGCTAGGCCGGGAGAAGCTCGTCGAGATCTCGGCGCTCGAAGTAGCTTGAGTGCGTCTGCTTGATCGTCTGGAGCGAGTCTGCGCTGAGTAAGACCACCTCGATGTTGGGACGATCGCGCGTGTCCTGCTCGGCCTCATCGTACGCGCGCAGCGCCTTGTCGTAGTCGGTGCCGAACTGCTGTACGTCCGCGCGGCCAGCATCGATGTCGTAGGTCACGAGGAAGTGCTTGATGTCGTCAGCAGGGCTCATCCAGATCGTCCTTCAGTCGTTATCGTCAATGATGGCAGGGACTTCAAGGCCGCCCTCAGTTCGTCGGACGACATTTCGGCTCTATCGAAGCGGGCGAGCGCCTCGGACATGGCCACAAAGATGCTGTGGAGACGCGGGTCGCCAGCGCCAAACTTGAGGCCGACGCCCACCTGCCTACCGATCTCCTCCACCATGTTGGCCCATATGTCCTGCCCGATCGTGCGAAGCTGAACCTCGACCGGATAGCCGTTGCGTCTGACAATCAGGTGCAACGCGCGGTAGCCGGACTCCTTGGGCGTCGCCACGTAGTCGCGCTCCCTGATGATCACCCAGGACTTCAGCAGGCGGCGCCTGACGACGTATACGTGCCGCTGACTCGGGAGTACCGCGCGCACGCCGCCGATGTCGTGCATCTGCGTGACGTTTCCCTTCTCGCGCGCGAGCTTGCCGATCAGCGTGTCGAGACGCTTTAGGCGCTGCGTAACCTCGATGCGCCCGCGGACGAGCGCGTCCCCCTTGTCCACGTGGTAGCGGAGGTTCGCCGCCACCGTCGACAGCGGGCGGGCGTGCAGGCTGCGCCACCACCTCAGAGCCTCCCACGCTCGCTCCAGCTCCTCTTCATCGAACTCGGCGACGCCACGAGCAGGGCCATCGCGCTGCATCCGTTCGCGAAGGGCCAACACCAGCTCGCCGGCACGATTGACCTCGCCCTTGGTGAACGCTGCCGGTGGGAGTGCGGGATGCCGCGGGGCCATCGCAGGGTTGTAGCGGACCTGCCCCCCGGCAAGAGCGCGCAGCCCACGCCCGACCCGGTTGCGACGTCACACAACCCTGAAATGTCTACCATGTCCCGAGACATCCGTCTCCGATGTCCCGACACTTCACATGAAGCGGATGAAGGGATTCGAACCCTCGACCTTCGCCATGGCAAGGCGACGCTCTAGCCAGCTGAGCTACATCCGCACGAGGGCGTAACTATAGAAGAGCCTGGTCTAGGTCGACTCGCCGATGAGGATCTCCGAAGGCTCGGGCGGCAGGGCGCGGTGGGGGTGTTCGCCTGGCCCTGGCGGTGAGAACCAGCGCTGGGCGATCGCGGTTGGGATGATCGCCGAGAGCACCACGACGGTGACGAGCAGGGAGAACTGGGTGCGGCCGATGATGTGCGCGTTCAGCCCATAGAGTGCGCTGATCGTGCCGAACGTCAGTCCGGTGCTCATCAGCAGGGTCGTGAACGTCGCATTCGCGCCGGTGTGCCGCCGGGCGAGCGGGTAAATCAGGCCGAGCTTGGGGACCATCTTCGCCGCGACGAGCACGCCGAGGACGCCGAGGTTGGCGAACACCGCAGCGAGCGAGACATTCAAGCCGCCGCGCAGGAAGAAGAACGGTGTGAGGAACGCGAACGCGACGACGCGCAGGCGCCGTTGCTCTTCCTGGTGTCGCTGGTAGTGGCGCGACATCGCCAGGCCGAGCACGAACGCCGGCAACACCGCCTGGCTGTTGGCCTCGTTGCCGAGGACCATCAGCGCGAAGAGGATCACGAACACGAGCTTTATCTCAGGCTCGATCACGCGGTCGCCGTAGCGTCCGAAAAACCAGGGCGAGAGCTTCGGTAGCAGCACGATCAACGCCACCGACACGACGAGGAAGACAGGGAACCAGACGGTCGGCTTGATGAAGATCGCCGACAACGCGATCACCGTGCACATGTCGGTCACGAAACAGGCGCTCATGATCAGCTTGCCGACCCTGACTGTGTTCAGCCCGGTCTCGACCAGCACGGCGTAGACGACGGCGAGACTGGTAGTCGACAGGGCCGTGCCGGCGATCAGCGACGCTTTCGTCGTCCAGCCGAGCGGGCCGAGCGCGATCAGCGTCGCCGCCGTGAACGGCCCGGCAAAGGAGACGACGCCGATCGCGATCGACGCGCCGAAGCGCTCACGGAAGTCATCGGGGTCGACCTCCGCGCCGGCGAGGAACGTGAGCACCACCGAGGCGAAGCTCGCGATGAACACGAGCCAGCTCGCGTTTGGATCGAGGTTGAACATGTTCCCGAGCGCGACACCGAGCGCTAGCTCGACGAGTGCGACCGAGATGCCGACCTCGACCGAGACCATGCTAGCCAGCAGCACAGCGCCGGCGAGAATGGCTGCAAGTTGAACAGGCTCCATCTGGGACCTCCACGATGCGTCGTTGGACGTTGTCGTAGAGGCCATCAGCGGCGTCGCCGCGGTTATCAGCCCGTGTCTCTGGCACGGAGCCTATAGAGCGAGCCTCATCGCTCTTCCGGCAGACTACTCGCCGAACGGACGCAGCCTACCGCACCGAACCCGTCGGCAGGGCGTCTCGCGGCACGTAGCGCCCGCCGTCGCCGCGTGCCAGCAGCCCCATCAGCTCCAGCTCGCTCAGCGCTAGCAGCACCTCACCGGCATTCTCGCCCGCGCCCGTCAGCTTGTCGGGTGTATCTCTACCCGCGCCCACCCGCTCGAGCGTCGCATGCAACCTCGGCTCCAGCTCCGCCTGCGCCTGCCGCGCCGCCTGCCGCGCCGGGGTCGCCTGCCGTGCAAGGTCCACCCGCGATCCCATCCGCGGTGGCACGCCCATGCCGTAGAGCAGCTCCAGCACGTCCTGTGGTCCCCTCACCAAGTGTGCCCCTCCTATCAGCAGCGCGTGCGTTCCCCTCGACACAGGCGATGTCACGCGCCCGGGAACCGCGGCCACCGTCCTTCCCAGCGCCTGCGCCATCCGTGCGCCCGCCAGCTCGCCCGGGCCCTCGTCCGCCTCCACGACGATCGTCAGCCACGCCAGTCGCGCGATGATCCGGTCGCGCGTCGTCTGTCCCCACCGCCGCGGCGCGCAACCGCACGGCGGCTCCGCCACCGCGCAGCCAGCCTGCCTCACGCGCGCGTACAGTGCGCGCCTTCTCGCCGGGCACGCCACGTCCAGGCCGCCGTCCATCACGGCCACAGTTCCGCCTTGCACTTCCAACGCCCCTGCGTGTGCGGCGACCGCGATCCCGTCTCCCAACCCGCTCGTCACCGTTACCCCACTCGCGGCCAGACCGCGCGCGAGGCTCTTCGCCATCTCCATGCCGTAGTCCGTCGCCCGTCTGCTTCCCACGATCGCCACCATCGGCGCGATCCCTAGCTCTCTGAGCCTTTCCACGCCGCCCGCCACGTTCAGCATGCGCGGAGCCTCCGCGCCCACCAGCGCGCGTGGGTAGCAGCGATGGTGTCGGCAGACCGCCTCCACGCCCTCCGCCCGGCGGATATCCTGCGGGTCGAACCGCTCGTATCGCGCTTTCAGTTCCTCCCTACGCCTGCCGCCCACGGCCTGCAACAGCTCCTGGTCGTCCAATGCCAGCAGCTCCAGTAGCCGCCCGCGGTCGCGGCAGCGGTACTCCAGCCGCGTGCTCAGTACCCCCAGCAGCCAGCCGCGACGCAGACATTTCTCGCACGCGCCCGGCTCATCCGTTCGCGCCTGCCCCGCTGTCTCGGTACGTGTCGGCCCGTTCTTCTGGACTGCCGCGCTCGGCGTCCGATAATTCTCGGCTGAGTTCTGCACTTCGGCCCTCATGCCGCGCGGCTGCCTGCGAGACTCGCTTCCGGGCGCAGCGCCAGTGCGGCGCCCACGTCTCTTCTCCGCACCCGCTCTGACCCGTTCAGATCGGCAATCGTTCGCGCCACGCGCAGCACACGGTGTTGTCCGCGCGCGCTCAGCACACCCTTCTCCAGGGCGTTGCGCAGTATCTCCTCGCCCTTCTCCTCGAGCTTGATGTGCCGCTGCAGCATGCGCACGTCCATGTGCGCATTCACCGTCGCCCCGTCCTCTTTCAGCCGTGCCACCTGGCGCTCGCGCGCCTGCGTCACGCACTCGCGAGCCTTCCTCGAGCTGGTCAGCGCTGTCGCGTTCAGCTCGCGCGCGCCATCGCGCTCGAGATGGGTGAGCAGGTCGATACGGTCCAGCAGCGGACCGCTCAGCTTACGTCGGTGTCGTGCCAGGTCGGTTTCGCTACATCTGCACCTGGAGCCTTTCCCCGCGTAGCCGCACGGACACGGGTTGGTAGCGGCGACCAGCATGAACCGCGCCGGGTACACCGCCGAGTGCTGCGCCCTGACGATCGCCACACGCCCGTCCTCCAGCGGCTGACGCAGCGCCTCCAGCGTCGGCCGCGCGAACTCCGAGAGCTCGTCCAAGAACAGCACCCCGTTGTGGGCCAGCACGACCTCGCCGACCCACCCTTTCCGCGCGCCGCCTATCAGCCCTGCCGTCGTGATCGAATGATGTGGCGCACGGAACGGCCGGTTGCCGACCAGCTCGCTCTCCCCGACCAGCTCGCTGTCCAGACCACCCGCGATGCTATGGATCCGCGTCACTTCGATCGCCTCCGGTCTGCTCAGTGACGG
This sequence comes from uncultured Solirubrobacterales bacterium, assembly GCA_963813805.1. Lineage (GTDB taxonomy): Bacteria > Actinomycetota > Thermoleophilia > Solirubrobacterales > Solirubrobacteraceae > Palsa-744. The sequence continues at coordinate 400,250 of CAWEZZ010000005.1, read as the reverse complement.
GAGGATCGACGGAATGCGCTGGGCTAGCATCGTCTTGCCCGTCCCGGGCGGTCCGCTCAGCAGGCTGTTGTGCCCGCCCGCCGCGGCGATCATCAGCGCTTTCACCGCGTGATGCTGACCCCGCACGTCACTCAGATCCGGCCCCTGCGTGCTCGCCGCGTTCGTGTCCGCTGCGCTCGCTGCCGGCTCAGGCAGCGGATCTCCCGGGCCGCCGCTGAGGATGCGCACTGCGCTGTCCAGACGCTCGGCGACGACCACCTCGATCCCTTCGACCAGTTTTGCCTCGCGCCCGCGCGCCCCCGCAAGGACCAGTGCTCCGAGCCCTGCTTCTTGTGTCGCCTGTGCCACCGCCAGCGTGCCCTGGCTGGCTCTCACGTCGCCGTCGAGCGCCAGCTCCCCGTACAGCACATGGCTCTCCAATCGCTCGCGCGGGAGCTGGTCACTGGCCGCCAGCACCGCGCAGGCGAGCGCAAGGTCAAGGCCAGGGCCGACCTTGCGCACGTCCCCGGGCGCGAGGTTCGCGGTGATTCGCCTGGCGGGAAACTCGTACCCCGAGTTGAGGATCGCTGCTTGCACGCGCTCGCGCGCCTCGCGCACCGCTGCGTCCGCCAGGCCGACTATCGCGAACCCGGGCAGTCCCGGGCGGATGTCGACCTCGACGGTCACATGCCGCGTCTGCAGTCCCTCGATCGTGAACGTATGCGCCCTGGCAAGCATTCTTACCTTCTCTCCTGTCGCCGTTTCTCAGACAGAGACAGACAGGCTAGGCCGGGCTTGTGACAGGACTCTCGGCCGGCCCGCCGAGAACGACTCGGCCCGACCCAGACGGGCCGGCCCGAGTTGCGCTGCATTCAGCAAGGAGGCCCCGAATGCACCCGGGCGGTAGTTGCGATCGTAGACACGACCGTCCGGGTTGGCTGCATGGAGCCTAAAACAGCCATTTCGTTCCGACCGACCCCGCGCAGCGAAGCAAGCGGTTCTTTTCGGTCGGACCCGAACGTCCGGGTCCTGCGCCGCTACAGACCCGCTGGGTGGCGCGCGACGAAGCCCGCCGTGGAGGTCATCGAGTCTGACCACCGCGAACCGCTTTCCGCGAGCGCGACGGTGTCAAAGCGTCTGCCGTCCACCACCATGAACGCGTGTCCTGAGTTCGCGTAGATCGTGATGTCCTTTCCTGGTCCGGGTTCGCCGTAGGACTCAAGGCCGGTCGAATCCTCGGGCGAGCTCAGCAGGCCGCCGCCGTGTAGCGCATAGGAGACCGACCCCGAGCAGTCATACCCGGCAGACTGGAACGAGCCGTGGCCGCCGCCGAACACATACGGCCTGGTCGCGATTTCATCACCGGCCGCGATCACCCTGGCAATCACGCTTGAGCCTTCGCCACCACCGGTGCTGCTGGTGGAGCCACCTTCGGAGCTATGGCCACTGGAGCCACCTTCAGAGCTTTCATGCACGATCGCCGAGGCGGGCGGCTTCAGTTCGGGCTCGCTGCTTATGCCGATAACCCCCCACGTGGCAGCACCGACCACGCCGTCGACCGTCAGCCCGTGGCGGGCCTGCAGCCGCAGGACCGCCGCCTCGGTCGCCGGGCCGAATTCTCCATCGGGTGTCATGCGCAGCGCGTGCTGCAAACGCGCGATCGCGTTGCCGGCGCCCTGCGCCGACGCTTCGCCTGAGCCGCTAGCAACGTCGGAGACGGCGATCTGTGCTCCGGCGTTGCTCGAGTGGTGGTTCTGGGATGGAGTTGAAATGGCGGAGGGCGGGGGAGTGAGCGTTTCCTCGCCGTGCACGTCGATCAAGCTCCACGTCGCCGGACCGACGACGCCGTCCACTGTGAGTCCGTGGCGAGCCTGAAGCCGGCGCACGGCAGCCTCCGTTTCGGGGCCGAATTCGCCATCGGCGGAGAGGTTCATGGCCGATTGCAGGCGCGCAACGGCTGCGCCGAGTGAGTGTTCTGAAGACTGCTTTGATTGGGCAGATCCTTCTTCTTCGGCGGCGCTCGCCGCGGAGGAGGCCACAGCTGCTCCTCCCGTCGAGGTGGAGGTTGATTCGCTCGCTGTCTGGATTTCCGTGGTGCTCTGCGAGGGCGCTCCCGGTTCTGAGGTGAGGATGGCAGGCACTGTTGAGCCCTGGCTGGTGGAGGGCGCTTCCCCGGGGATCTCGCTCTGGACGCTCGCAAACGCCCTCACTGCCGCGTCGCTGCGCAACGCGGCGACGGTCTGGGGACCGACGACGCCGTCGACCGTGATTCCCTTGCTCGTCTGGAGGGTTCGCACGGCTTCTTCGGTTTCAGGGCCGAAGACGCCATCCACGTGAATCCCTCCGAGCGCCTGCTGGAGGAGCTTTACCTGCTTTCCTTCGCTCCCCGAGCTGAGCACGATGACGTGTTCTGTAGTTGTCGGCGGTTCGGGATTCGGGACTGCCGGGCTGACCGTGGACTGTCCGTTCGCGAGGGTCGACGCAGGTCCGACCGTGAGGGCGGCGAGGGCACCCAGCGAGACTCGCTTGGCCCGCGAGCTCGCCGGCACGAACCGCAGCTCGGCGGCGCGCCGGCGCGCGCGTGAGCGGCCCAGCGACAGCTCCCACAGCTCCTCCGCGGCCAGGTCGCGCCCTTCGCGCAGATATCCGCGCGCGTCGCTCAGCGCGGACAGGGAGGAGGCGTTGACGCCGCTGCGCGTACGGCCACGGCCGGTGCGTGCACGGCGAGCATGAGAGCGCTTAAGCGAAGCGTCCCAAGGGTGCAGATCAGCAAGATCACGCGGGGATCCCGGCATGCGAAGGCGTCCTTTCTCCATCATTGCTTGGCGCCTACGGGGTTAGCTGTCGGGCTCGCGTACTTACGCTACGCCACACCTTGTGACGATTCGCCCCCGCAGCCTCTCCGGCTGCATTGGGTCCCCCGCTCCTCCACCCCTTGGGGTTGAGGACTCGGCACGAACGGCCCGCAAGCTAACAGGTTTCGCTGCAAGATGCATCACACAGGAAGGTCTGCAAGGTTTCTTGCCGACGACTCAGCCTCTGAGTGTGCTTGAAGTTCAAATCTTTGACTTCAAAACAAACGAAGAGCTCAACAGGCGCGCGCCACGGCTCGCGCTGATAACTTCGCTTGGAGATGCGTCGAAGAGGACTCGATCCCCGTTTGCTGGTCGTGCTCGTCGTGGTCGCAGGCGGCGTCGCGCTGCTTACGATCGGCTGCTCCTCGACCTCTAGAAGCACGAGCAGCAGCTCCGTGCAGAGCGAATTTCGTGCCGCCGGCGTGCTCTCGCCCGTAGCGCAGGCGCCGCCGCTTGCGCTACGCAACTACCTGGGTCAGCCCGTGAACATCGACTCCTACCGCGGCAAGGCTGTGCTCGTCACGTTCATCTACACCCACTGTCCCGACGTCTGTCCCCTGATTACCTCCAACCTGCGCGTCGCCCAGAACCTGATGGGCCCCGCGACGGCCTCCAAAGTGCAGATCATCGCTGTCTCGGTCGATTCCCGGGGGGACACGCCGAAGACCGTCGCCGCGTTCCTCGCGCGCCACGAGATGACCGGGCGCATGCAGTACCTGATCGGCTCCTCTTCGCAGCTGGCGCGTGTATGGAAGGCCTGGGGGGTCGGCTCCGAACGGGACACTCACAACCCTGAACTCGTCGAGCACTCCGGTCTCGTCTACGGGATCACCGGCTCCGGCAAGCGGACCACCATCTACGCGGCCAACTTCCAGCCGTCGGACATCGCTCACGACGTGCCCCTCCTGGCCTCGCGCTGAGTGCTTTGGTGGATGACACCACGGCTCGGCTTTGCCTTCCTGTTGAGATGACCGCCCGGCGGATGCGACTGCTCGGTTGGGTGCTCGCTGCGGCGGCGGCGCTCGCCGCGCTGGCCGTCTTCGGGCTGGCCTCCGATCGCTCCGCCTCCGGCGGGCGCACCGCGCCCGCCCTGCCACGCGAACACCTCACCGGTCCGCCGATCACGCTTGCAGGTCTGCTGACCTCCGCCCAGGGACGGTCAACGCTCGTCACCTTCTGGGCCAGTTGGTGCGAACCCTGTGCGCGCGAGGCGCCCGCGGTCGAGCGTTTTTCTCAGAGCGCCGTCGGGCGCGGACGGCTAGTGGGAGTCGACTGGAGCGACAGCCTCTCCGGTGCGCGATCGTTCATCCGGCGCTTCGGCTGGACGTTCTCGAACCTGCGCGACTCCGAAGGCACCGTCGGGAACGCCTACCATCTGATCGGCCTGCCGACGACCTTCGTCCTGGACTCCTCCGGTCGCATTCGCACAACGCTTCACGGACCACAGACCGAGCGGACCTTCGATCGGGCCCTAGCCGGGGTCAGCTGAGGCGGCCATACTGCAGCGATCATGCCCCGTTCCATCGCCCCCAACACGAGCTCGCCTGCGGTCGAGCGCGCCCGCGCGCTGTTTGAGCCGAATCGCGTTCCGGCGACGCCACGACTAAAGGACGGCTGGCTCGATGTGCTCGGCGAGGAGGACCCCACCGGATCGCATCCCGGCCAGCGGTTGATGCTCTCAAGCGTGCTGCCACGAATCTACGAGCGGCTATGGCGCCCGCTGGGTGCCCGGCTGCTGATGGGAGCAGCCGCCCCCGACGCGCGTGAAGAGCACCGCATCGCCCTGGACATGCTCGCCCTCTCCTCAGAGGAGAGCGTGCTCGACGTCGCTTGCGGACCGGGCAACTTCACGCGCAGCTTCGCCCTCGCCGTGGGCGGCGGCTTGGTCGTGGGCATCGACGCCTCCGAGACGATGCTCGCCCGTGCGGTGAAGGAGACCGAGAGCGCCAACGTGGCCTACGTGCGCGGCGACGCCTGCGCGCTGCCGTTCCGCGATGAGGCCTTCGATGCGATCTGCTGCTTCGCCGCGCTGTACCTGATCGACGAACCGATGAGAGCCCTCGACGAGATCGCCCGCGTGCTCGCTCCGGGCGGCCGTGTGGCGCTGCTGTCCAGCTGCAATCGCGGCCCACTGCCCGCCGGCGTCGCAGACGCGGTGGTGCGCCGCCTGGCCGGCGTGCGGATCTTCGCCCGCGAGGAGCTGACGGGCGCGCTGCGGGCTCGGGGCCTGTCTGACATCGAGCAGCGCGTGACCGGCCTCGCGCAGTTCGTCTCTGCCCGCAAGCGCAAGGTCACGCATCACCGGCCGTGAGGCGAACGCTCCGCGGAGGCCATAGAGGAGCCTCTGCGCATGCATCCGGCATCAAGCAATCGGCTCGAGTGGTCGATAGGAAAGCGTGTCCGTACAGCGGAGCCTTGCAGCAGATCCGGTGGTCGCAAGCGCTGATCACGCGGCGGCGGCAGCGCTGCGCGAGCTGCCCGAGGCCCTGATCCTCGTCTTCGATCAGGAGCTTCGCTTCGTCCTGGCCGCGGGTCATGCGCTCGAGCGCCTGGGGAATCCCCTGGCCTGTGGAGAGGGCCAGTTCGTCGGGGGCGCCTTGCCGGCGGATCTGTGGAAGCAGATCGAGCCGCTGTGCCGCTCCGCGCTGGACGGAGAGACGCGTTCGCGGGAGATCTGGACCGCTGAGCACCGGCACTGCTTGATGGTCGACGTGGGACCGTTGCGCCTGCACGGCTCTCCGGCTGGGGCGGGCGGGCCTGCCATCGTCGCGGGTGGCGTGGCCGTCGTTCTCGACATCACCACGCGCAGGCAGTCTGATGAGCTCGCACCTCAACCTAAGGATCACTTCGAGCAGGTCTTTGAGCGAGCGCCGATCGGGACGGGGCTGCTCGATCAGGATGGTCGCTGGTTGCTCGTCAACCGCGCTCTGTGCGAAATCACGGGCTATACCGTCGAGGAGTTGATCGGCAAGCGCCTGCAGGACATCGTGCACCCGGACGACGCGCACAACGACGCGGTCCAGCGCAAGCAGCTGTTGGCTGGGAAGATTCCGGCGTTTCAGATCGAGAAGCGTTACTTCGACGCCGCGGGAGAGGTCATGTCGGCGATCTTCTCGATCTCGCTTGTACGCGACCAGAACGGCGCCCCTCTGCACTACATCGCGCAACTGCAGGACATCTCCGAGCGCAAGCGGCTTGAGGAGCACTTGCGCCATCTTGCCGACCACGACCCGCTCACCGGTCTTCGCAACCGCAGGCTGTTCGAAAACGACCTGAAGCTCCAAGTCGGCCGCTCCCGACGCTACGGCGAGCCGGCGGCCCTGATGGTGATCGATCTCGATGATTTCAAGCAGGTCAACGACCACCACGGTCACAAGGTTGGCGACGACACGCTCAAGGCAGTTGCCAGAGGGCTCACCCGGCGCCTGCGGGAAACGGACCTGGTCGCTCGCCTGGGCGGAGATGAGTTTGCGGTCCTGCTGCCCCACATCGACGAGCAGGGCGTCACCATCGTCGCCGACGGTCTGACGCGCGTCATACCGGGGTGCAGCGTCGAAATTGGAGATGCCGTCCTGCATCCCTCGGCAAGCGTGGGGTTCGCCCTTATCGGTCAACAGACCGCCAGCGCCGAGCAGGTTCTCGTCGAGGCCGACAGAGCGATGTACGCCGCCAAGCGCGCGAAGACGACGAATGTCGCGCCCAGCACGTTGAACTAAAGGGGTCCGCGCTCGGCTGGCGCACGACCCTCCCGCCGAAGCCCTCCGCCGCGGCGAATACGCTCAGACTATGCAATCCGAGGACCGGCTCGCCGTGATCGACCTCGGCTCGAACTCGTTCCGGCTCGTCGTCTTTATGGCGGGCGACGGTTGGTGGAAGCGCACGGACGAGATCTATGAGCCGGTCCGCATCAGCGAGGGGTTGATCGCCACGGGCAGGCTGGGGGAGGCGCCGATGGAGCGCGCGCTCGCCACGCTGGACGTGTTCAGTCACTTCTGCCGCGCCAGTGGGCTCGGAGGCGATGCGGTCGACGCGGTCGCCACGAGCGCGATCCGCGACGCGGAGAACGCGGAGGACTTCCTCGCGCGGGCCCGGGAGCGCTCGGGACTCCAGATCCGCGTGCTCAGCCGCGACGAGGAGGCGCGCTACGGCTACCTGGCGGCAGTCAACTCGACGACGCTGACCGATGGCTGCGCGCTCGACCTTGGCGGCGGTTCGTTGCAGCTCGTGCGGGTCGCCAATCGCCTGGTGTGCGATACGGGGTCCTGGCGGGTGGGCACGGTGCTGATGAGTGAGCGGTTCCTGCCCCCGAACGGACCCGCCAAGCGCAGGCAGCTGGAGGAGCTCTGCGATCATGTCGCGGCCGAGCTGCAGGGCGCCGCCTGGCTCGCCGGCGCCGCGGCCAGTGGCTCCGGGCGCCTGGTGGGGATCGGTGGAACGGTCCGCAACCTCGCCGCGGCTGCCCAACGGGCGGCCGGGCTCCCCTCCAACGGCGTTCAGGGGATGGTCATCGAACGGGAAGCGCTCGATGAGCTCGTGCAGCGGCTGGCCTCGCTGCCCGCCTCCGAGCGGTCGAGCGTGCCTGGCATCAAGCCGGCGCGCGCCGACCTGATCCTCGCCGGCGCGGTCGTCGTTCAGGGTGTGCTCCGGGTGGGCGGCTTCGACGCCCTCGAGACCACCGAGGCAGGGCTGCGCGAGGGGGTGTTCTTCGAGCGTCTGCTCGCCGATCGCAACCCTCCGCTGTTCGCGGACATGCGACGGGAGAGCGTCCTGAACATGGCCGCCCAGTACCACGTCGACGTCCAGCACACGCGCCACGTCGCGGCGCTCGCTCTGGGGATGTTCGACGAGCTCGCCGCGCTGGGGCTGCACGAGGGCGATCCGCGCGAGCGAGAACTGCTGTGGGCGGCCAGCATGCTCCACGACATCGGCATGTCGATCGACTACGACGACCATCACAAGCACTCGCGCTACCTGATCCTCAACGGTGGACTGCCGGGGTTCACGCCGGTGGAGACCGCGATCATCGCCCAGTCAGCCCGCTACCACCGCAAGGGCATGCCGATCCCCGGGCCGATGGCGGCGCTGTTCGGCGAGGGCGACGCTGAGCGCCTGGACCGCTGTGCGGTGCTGCTGCGCCTCGCCGAGGATCTTGAGCGCTCGCGCGATCAGCTGGTGCGGAGCACGAGCATCGCGCTCAACAACGGCGAGGTCGAGCTGCGCCTGATCGCCGAGGGCGAGTCGGCCGTGCCCCGCTGGGCCGCCAGCCGCGAGACCGAGCTGTTCACCCGCGCTTTCCACCGCGATCTGTCCGTAGCGGTCTGAGAACGTGTTCCAAATTTTCCGCAGCGTGCGCTTTTGTATCTACATCGTAGATACCATGGAGCACAGTGAGCGCAAATTGAAAGTCCTACCCCCGCATGCGTGCGCTTTTGTATCTACCCGATATATACGAATGGCTCAGGAAGCGGCGAGTTCGTGTTCGCGGCCGGCGCAGTCGAACAGCACAAGGCCATTGGATGAGGAGAGGGGATCTCCCCAAGCAGCCGTCGGCAGCTGCTGGCAGGCACGCTTGACCGCAACCGTGGCGCGGTTGCCGCCGCGCGTGGAGTACTCGCCGCCAAGCAGCACGTAGCGCGCCTGTCCTCGCGACAGGAGTCGAGCAAGTCCTGGCCCGTCGAGCACCGGGTCGGTGCCGCCGTAGCCTCCCAGCGCGCCGGCGTCCAGGTCAAGGAGAATGAAGGGAGCCGCAGTGACGGAGGCGTCGGTGAGTATCGCCCAGCGCGAGCCGGACCCATGGGCACTGACATAGCGAAGCAGCTCGCGGTAGATGCGCAGGTCGTTCCCGCCCACACCGACCCCGCCCGCACCGATGGTCTCCGTGGATCCAGCTGCCGGGAAGGTGCCCTCGACGGGGGCCAGCCATGTGGTCGTCGCGTAGGCCGTAGGTGCCACGAGCAGTAGGGCGAACGTGAGAGCCATGGCTATAGGCGCCAGACGGCGCAGCGTTAGCAGCGCGCCGACCCCGACCGCTGCGCCAGCGATGAGTACCGGGATGAACCAGTGCATGTAGTGCTCGCGGTGCAGGAGCACCACCTGGGCTAGAACCGTCGCCGCGACCGCGCACGGGATCAGCGCCAGGCGCCAATCCCGCCGTCGGACGCTCGCCAGCTCCACCAAGGCAACCGCGCCCGCGCCGGTCATCGCCGCGGCCCCGGGCGCGAGCGCCGAGACGTAGTAGGGGTGGACGATGCCCTTCGACAGGCTCAACACGGCCGCCTCGACCAGGAACCAGCCGCCGAGCACCAGCGTCGCGGCCAGCCGGGACCGATCGGCGAGGGCACCCAGCCCATCGGGGCTGGGTCAGCCCGACCCCGCCGTCCGGGCTGTGTGCCCGACCCAGCCCTGCGGGCTGTGTGCCCGTCGGTGAGCGACCACCCTGGCCGAACACCGGGAGCGCGAGTAGCGCCATGGCCAGCAGCCCGAAGAAGGCGAATGGAAGCATCCAGCCGCCCTGATCTCCAAGCCCAACTCCGAACAGGCGCAACGGGCTGACGGGGCCGCCGAAGGGGATCGGATACCTGTTTCTGCCGTTGGGGAGAATCGGCGATAGCGGATGTTTGACGGCAACAGGTGGCGTCGCCGTGCGCGAGGAGCGCCCGGCGCCCGTCGTGCGGGTCAGAGCCGATCGGCGATGGGTCGACACGAGCGCTCCGCTGCCGACGGGGATGTTGCCGGGACCTCCCACCTGCCCTTCCACGCGCCCAAATCCGTTGTATTCAAACGTCAGGCCAAGCTCGGAGTTGTTCGTCGAGCTTCCCACGAACGGGCGCTGAGAGGCCGGCGTGAGTTCGACGAGCGCCATCCATGAGAAGGAGACCGCGAGCATCACCGCGGCTGCCGCCAGCAGCTGGGCGCCGCGGCGCAGGATTGACCCGGGCGCACAGAGCAGGTAGGCGAGGGCGATCCCTGGCAAGACTAGCCAGGCGGCGAGGGTCTTGGTGTTGAAGGCCAGCCCCACCAGCGCGCCGCACCACAGCAGCGTGCGCCAGCGGCCGGTTTCGACGGCTCGCAGCGCGGCGCCGCAGGCTAGAAGCATCAGCAGGACCAGGGCCGGGTCGACGCCGTTGTCGCGCGAGACCGCGACGAACGACGGGAACACGGCCAGGACGAGCGCGCCGGCGAGCCCCGCTGTCGGGCCGAAGTGGCGGGCCAGCAGGCGGTAGAGCAACGCGACGGTCAGCACCCCCACGATCGCCTCAGGCAGCAACAGGCTAAGCGGCGAGAAGCCAAACAGCTTCGCACTCGCCACCTGCACCCACAGGGCCAGCGGCGGCTTGTCGACCGTCACGAGCCCGCCGGGGTCGAACGACGCGAACACGAAGTTGTGAAACGTATGCAGCATCGACTTGACAGCGGCCGAGTAAAAGATGTTGGCGTAGCCGTTCTGCGAGAGCTTGTACGTGTTCAGCACCGCCGAGAGCGCCAGCACCCCCGCGAGCGCTATGTGGTGGGGCGCCGGCCGGCCTCTGATCGTCTGGGAAGTCATCGCGCAGCCGAGGCTATTTGCTGGGACCAACCGCCGCGACGGTCTGCTGGCAGGGTGGCGGGACCGTCCCGGCCTGCATCTGTGCTCCGGCTATCGCACTCGGGGGCGTCTCGAACGGAGTCAGCGCGTCCTCGGTGAGCGTCGGCTGTTCCACCACGAGGCCACTGACGCGCGCGGCGGGCGTCAGTGGGACCCCGGGAAGGGCGAAGCTGACGATGCTGCTACCCGGCGGCAAGCTCAGCCGCTTGACGAGCGCGACCGCCACGGTTTCCAGCGACACCTGTTCGACCACGCCGCCGGGGTAGTGGACGAACATCTTGGTGGAGGAGACCGAGTGCATACTCAGGCGCATGGTCAGCGTCGCCGTGCGCGTGTCCCGCGAGGGGTTGATCAGACCGAGTCCGTCGGATTCGCAGACGGTACGCAGCGGGTGCAGAGTCGCGTAGTGCAGCGCCTGCACCTGCCCCGGCGGGTATAGCTGGGACAGTCGCTGGGCGAACGGGCGCAAGTCGAAGAACAGCAAGTCGTGTGTCGGGCTGTACAGGGGCTGTATGCCTAGCAGCCTTTCCAGCAGCGGCGCGAGCCGCGTACGTGCCTTCGGGCTGTAGCCGTGCGGGTCGACCCACAGGCCCTGGAAGCCGTCGGTTGCGGCGGCGGCAAGGGATAAGTAGAGTGGCTTTGAGGCGAGCTCACCCTGCCAGTCGGCCGCTCTGCCCTTCATCGCGCCGTAGCTCCAGCGCAGCCCCTCGGAATGAATGTACCCGCGCGCCAGCTCATACGTCGTGTCGAACGTCGTGTTAGGCACCGAAACACTGGTTGAGACCGACCCGTAACCCTCCGGGAACGGGACGTAGGGGAGTTGGAAGATGGCCGCGCCGGACGGCATGCGCGCTTGGATCTCTTTGACGAACATGGCGTCGCTCGTCCACTCGCGCGCGTCCTTTGCGTACTTGGGCACGAAGTACGTCGAAGTCTCATCCAGCACGCCGAGGATCAGCGTGCCCACCAGCAGGACACCGACCAAGACCCGGCCCAGGCTTCGCTTCGCCAGCCGGCGAACGGCCGAGTCCAACAGCAGAGCGATGGCGAGCAGCGAGAAGAAGGCGATGAATAGCGACATGCGATTCCAGCCGCGAATGTCACGGGTGAGGAAGAACGCGATCAGACCGGATAGCCCTCCGATCGTGGCGATCGCGAACGACAGCGCCACACCGAGCGCGGCCGAGCGGTGGATTGCGCGCACGGCGAACGCGCCCGTCACGCCCACGATCGAGGCGAGCGCCAGCAGGCACAGCCACAAAAACCCGACGTCGCCGACGGCGCCGAGGTTCTCGAAGCACGCCTCGCAGTACCCTGTCGAGGTTGCTTCGGTGTAGCGCTGGTTGACATCTGAGAGGAATGACAGGCGGTGCTGTTGCACGGGGAGCAGCAGGTTTGAGAGGCGTAGTCCGAATTGATCGCTTTGCAGCGTCGTGCGCACGATGCTCGCGTTCGCGCCATGCTCTGAGCGGTAGATCAGGGTCGGGGCGAGATTGACGGCCAGCATCGCGGCGATCAAGAGCGCCGCGAGCAACCCCGAGGCTGCTGCCCGCCGTCCGCGCCGCGCGACCACGGCCACGACGCTGCCGCCGAGCAGCAGCACCAGCGCGAACACCGCGTAGTACAGGCCGGTCGAGCCGATGACCGCACACAATGCCGCCGTCTGGAGCGATCTACGCGAGGCCCACGTCAACGCACGCCGGCCGGGCTCGGTCCGGCGGGCGAACAGCCCCGGCTCCTCCCATAGCCGCAGAAACAACAGCGCGCCCAACGGGACCGAGTAGTAGGCCGACAGCAGAACCTGCGACTCCCCTCGATAGAAGTGGTAGGGGAGCAGCGTGAAGATCACCGCGCTGAGGATCGCTCCGCCCGAGGAGACCCGGAGCGTCCGCAGCACCAGGTACGCGCTCACGGCGGTGAGTGGGAACGTGAGCAGGAAGAACACGTTCAACACCCACGCCGGGTTCGACGAGAACAGCCCCAACGCCTTGATCATCAGGAGGTTGAGGTTGTCGGCGCCCTGCGGGAAGTCGTACAGCTGCAGACCGAACGGGGCGCCGAGGCTGGGATTGCTCTGAAACCAGCCGTGGTCGATGATGCCCTTGATCAGCAGCAGATAGAACTTCGTGTCGCCCTCGCCGGCATAGTTCCACGGGAGCGACAGATGCGCCTGCCCAAGGTCAAGCACCCAGCCGGCGATGATGGGGCTGAGCGCCATCGCGACCACGGCGCCCACAAGCAGGCCGGTCCTCCTGCGCACCCACGGCACGGGGTCGGCCCACGGCACGGGGTCGGTCATTCGTGCAGCGCCATGAGCAGCCGCTGCAGATCGTCCTCGTCATTCCACGCTCCGACGGAGGCTCGTAGCCAGGGTCGTCCTGGAATGTCGCGCAGGACGATCCCACGCTCCGCCAACCGGGCTCGCTCGGCCGGTGGGTCGGGACTGACGAACGACACCAGCGTGGTGTCCCCGCGCGGCACGACCACCCGACCGCGCTCTTCCAACAGCTCCACCAGACGGTGGGCGAGCCCGCGCGCGCGCTCGTATACGGCCTCCCAGCCGACCGCCTCGAGCACCTCCAGCCCCGCTAGCGCGCAGGCGAGCGTGCCAGCGCTCAGCGACATCGAGTCCAGACCGCGCGCGTCCTCGTGCACGCCCGCGTCCAGCCCGGCGTCGGGGTTAGCGAGGTTCACGTAGCCGCGACGCTGCACGCGTAGTCGCTCGCGCAGGCGCGCGCTCACGTACAGCATGCCCGTGCCGTCAGGTCCGCACAGCCACTTCTGGCCGGCGCCCGCGTACGCGTCGCAGCCCAGCGCGCCCACGTCCACGTCGATCGCCCCTACGCCCTGAGCGCCGTCGAGCAGGACCGGCACGTCCACTTCCGCGAGCTCCGCGGGCGCCACGCGCCCGCTCATCCAGCCGACGTGCGAGCACGCGATCAGGCGGGTGGCGCGCGGGTCCACCGCGTCGGCGATCTCCTGAAGCGGCGCCATGCGCACCTTCGCCCCGCGCAGCTCCCGCGCAGCAGCCAGCGCCCCCAGCAGCCCTGGGTGCTCCTCATCGCTCGTCAGGATCTCCTCGCCCGCGCCCAGCGCCAGTCCGTCCACGACCTGAGCGATGCCCTCACTGGTGCACGTGGTCAGCGCCAGCTTCTCGGGTTCGCAGCCGAGCGCCGCGGCATAGCGCTCGCGCAGCTGCCCGGCCAGCGCGATGCGCCGTTCGAAGTGAGTCTTGCTGCGTCCGTCGTGCGCCTCGCGCTCGAGCTCCACCGCGCCCGCCCGCGCGGCCGCCGCGGACAGCGGCCCGTTGGTGCCCGCGTTCAGATATGCGAGCTCGTCGAGAACCGGATACTGCGCGCGCAGTGAGGATGACGCGTCCACGGCGAGCGAGCATAATGGCTCGGATGTCGGGGGACAGCGCACTAACGCCGCTGTGGAGTCCGTCAGCGCAGTGGCGCGAGCGCGCGGAGATGACGCGCTTCGCGCGCTGGGCGGGCGAGCGCGCCGGACGCACGTTCGCCGACTACGACGAGCTGTGGCGCTGGTCGGTGGAGGAGATCGAGGAGTTCTGGGCGGCGATCTGGGAGTACTGCGGCGTGCGTGCCTCGCGCCCCTATGAACAGGTGCTCGACTCGCGGCGGATGCCCGGCGCGCGATGGTTCGAGGGCGCCGAGCTCAACTACGCGGAGAACATGCTCCTGGGCCCGAGCTCGGCCTCCGGGCGGGACCCGGGAGAGGTCGCGGTCCTGCACGCCTCGGAGCTTCGCGAGCTTGATCAGCTGACGTGGGGCGAGCTTGCGGCGCAGGTGGCCGCTGCCGCCGGGGGGCTGCGGGCGCTCGGGGTTGGGCGCGGCGATCGCGTCGTGGCCTACATGCCGAACATCCCCGAGACGCTGATCGCCTTCCTCGCCACTGCGAGCATCGGCGCCATCTGGTCCAGCGCTGCGCCGGAGTTCGGCGCACGCAGCGTGATCGACCGCTTCGCGCAAATCGAGCCAAAGGTGCTGCTCGCTGTCGACGGGTACCGCCACGGGGGCAAGGACTTCGACCGCACCGCCGTGATCGAAGGGATCCTTGAGGAGCTCCCCACCGCGGGGCACGTGGTCCTGCTCCCCTACCTGCACGGCGCCCAGGCCGCCGAGCGAGCGAGCGCGCTCGGCAACGACCGGCCGGAGGCTGCCCGCAAAGGGCTCACATGGGAGGAGCTGCTGGCGCTCGGTGAGGGCGCCGACCGACCGGGGGCACCGCCGTCGCAGACGGTGGTGGGCCAGCCCTTCGAGCAGGTCCCCTTCGAGCACCCCCTGTGGGTGCTCTATTCATCCGGCACGACCGGCCTACCAAAGGCGATCGTGCACAGCCACGGCGGGATCCTGATCGAGCAGCTCAAGAAGAGCCTGCTGCACCTGGACCTGCGCGCCGGCGACCGCATGTTCTGGTTTACGACGACCGGCTGGATGATGTGGAACTTTCTGGTCGGCTGCCTGCATAGCGACGCCGCGATCGTGCTGTACGACGGCAGTCCCGCCCACCCCGACATGGGCGCGCTGTGGCGGCTGGCCGAGCGGACGCGGATGACGTGCATGGGCGTCTCGGCGGGCTATCTCGGCGCGTGCGCGAAGGCCGGCGTCGAGCCCGCGCGCGACTTCGACCTGCATGCCCTGCGCGCAATCGGCTCGACCGGCTCGCCGCTGGCGCCGGAGAGTTTCAAATGGGTCTACGAGCACGTCTCCTCGGAGGTGTGGCTGTTCTCGACGAGTGGCGGCACGGACGTCTGCACGGCGTTCGTGGGCGGCTGTCCACTGCTTCCGGTCTATGCAGGGGAACTACAGTGCCGCGCGCTCGGCTGTGCGGTCGAGGCCTGGGATGAGCAGGGGCGGAGCCTGACCGACGAGGTGGGGGAGCTCGTGATCACCGAGCCGATGCCCTCGATGCCGCTGTTCTTCTGGGGTGAGGACCCGCCCGATCGCGAGGGTCACGGCGGCGAGCGCTACCGCGAAAGTTACTTCTCGATGTACCCGGAAATCTGGCGGCACGGCGACTGGATTGCCATCACGCCCCGCGGCGGCGCGGTCATCTACGGCCGTTCGGACTCGACGATCAACCGGCAGGGCGTACGCATGGGCACAAGTGAGATCTACCGGGCCGCGAGTGCGGTGGATGAGGTGGTCGATGCGTTGGTGGTGGACATCCCCACCACCACCCGGGGCGGCGGTGGCGGAAACGTGGACGGCGAGCTGTGGATGGTGCTGTTTGTGGTGCTTGATAAAGGGTCGACTCTCGATGATGAGCTGCGGGCGCAGATCAAGCGGCGCATTCGCGAGGACTGCTCTCCCCGCCATGTGCCCAACGAGATCCAGCAGATCGAGCAGGTGCCGCGCACGCTCTCGGGCAAGGTGCTGGAGGTGCCGGTCAAGCGCATCCTGATGGGCGCCGCGCCGCACGAGGCGGCGAGCGTCGACTCGCTCGCGGACCCCCACTCGCTCGACTACTTCGTGCGGCTCGCCCGGGACCTGCAGGCGCGGGCCTGATAGCAGGAGTGAGGGGCGCTGGCGTCGAACAGAGCGCCGATGAAGCGTGTCGCCACCTCTACCACCGAACGCCCGCCGGCCAGTGGCACGAGCGAGCACCAGAGCCTGTCGAAATACATCCAGGCGCGCTTCGAGGAGTGCTCGCGCTCGCAGAAGGACGTGGCCCAGTACATCGTCGACCACCTCGATGAGGCTGCGTTCCAGACGGCCGAGGAGCTCGCCCGCCGCGCGAACACCTCCAGCTCGACGGTCGTGCGCTTCTCTCAGGCGCTGGGGTTCGAGGGTTTTCCCGAGCTGCAGGCCGCGGCCCGCGAGGAATATCGCCGTGTCAACGCTAAGGCGCCGGCGAACGGAGCAACGGCCGGCTCCACGCCGCTGTTCTCGCTCGACCAGAACGAGTTCGAGACGTCCCTGACGGCGGATCACCTGAACGTCGAGGAGACGGCGCGCAAGGTCTCCCGCAGCTCAGTGGAGGCGTTGATCGAGGCAATCGTGAGCGCCGAGAAGGTGCTCGTGGCGGGCACCGACCAGATGGCGTTCTTCGCTAGCTACCTGCGTCACCTGCTGATGCTGCTCGACCTGCGTGTCGACGTGGTGGCGAGTCCCTCCCAGGAGGCGCTCAGCCGTCTGGGGCGGATCGACGAAGGTACGCTCGTCATCGGCCTCTCGGCCGGCCGGCCGCATCCGCTGGTGGTGCGTGCTATGAAGCTGGCCCGCCACCGCAAAGCGCGCACCGCGGCGATCACCGACGCCACCCTCTCGGAGGTGGCCAAGCTGGCGCAGATCAAGCTGTATTACTCGTCGAACTCTCCGACATACGTGCGCTCACACACGGCTCTGCTCAGTTTGATCCAGGCCCTGGCGTACGGCGTCTACGCGCAGGACTCAGCGCAATACGACGACCGCATCAAGGCCTTCCGGCTTAAGTAGCAGAGCCCTCCTCAGGCTAGACTCCTCGTATGCGTGACGAGGCGACATTCCGAGTCAAGACGGGCCTGGCAGAGATGCTGAAGGGCGGGGTGATCATGGATGTGGTCACGCCCGAGCAAGCCACCGTGGCGGAGGATGCCGGCGCGGTGGCGGTGATGGCCCTGGAGCGCGTGCCGGCGGACATCCGCCGCGACGGCGGCGTGGCGCGCATGTCCGACCCGGAGATGATCTCTGGAATCCAGCAGGCCGTGTCGATCCCGGTGATGGCGAAGGCGCGCATCGGGCACTTTCTCGAGGCGCAGGTGCTACAGGCGCTGGAGGTCGACTACGTCGACGAGTCCGAGGTGCTGACGCCCGCGGACGAGAGCAACCACATCGACAAGTGGGCATTCAAGGTGCCGTTCGTGTGCGGCGCCACCAACCTTGGCGAGGCATTGCGGCGGATCGGTGAGGGCGCGGCGATGATTCGCTCCAAGGGCGAGGCTGGCACGGGTGACATCGTCGAGGCGGTGCGCCACATGCGCGCGATCACCGGCGAGATTCGCCGGCTATCGATGCTCAGTGAGGACGAACTGGCAAGCGCCGCGAAGGAGCTGGGCGCGTCGCTTCAGCTGGTGCGCGGCGTCGCCCGTGACGGGCGCCTGCCGGTCGTGCTGTTCTGCGCCGGCGGCATCGCCACGCCGGCCGACGCGGCGCTGATGATGGCGCTCGGAGCCGAAGGCGTGTTCGTCGGCTCGGGCATTTTCAAGTCCGAGGATCCGCCCGCCCGCGCGCGCGCGATCGTCGAGGCGACCACGCACTGGCAGGACCCCGAGCGCGTGGCGCAGGCCTCGCGCGGCCTGGGTCCGGCGATGGTCAGCCTGGAGAGCGCCAAGTTGCAAGACGAGCAATTGCTGGCGCAGCGCGGTTGGTAGGTCCTCCGGCGATAAAGGGGAGCCGGCCGGTTTGCATTTTGCGAAGCTTGTGCGCGATTGTCTATACAACGTAGATACCATTGCGCACAAAATCGAGAAATAGGAGCAACATTCCCGCCCACGGAGCCGTCGCGTCGCAGAGCCCGGCAGCGTCCGCTTCCCTGATCGGCGTGCTGGCGCTGCAGGGTGGGTTTCAGGCGCACGAGCGCGTGCTTGCGCGGCTGGGGGCGCGCGTGCGCGAGGTGCGCGTGCCCGCGGACCTCGATGGCCTTGACGGGCTCGTGATCCCCGGGGGGGAGTCGACGACGATGACGTTGGGCGTAGAGCGCGAGGGCCTGGCCGGACCGCTGTCTGAGCTCGTACGAGACGGCCTGCCCGTGCTCGGATCTTGCGCCGGACTGATCATGCTCGACCGCGAGCACCTGGCGTTGATGGACATCCGCGCCGAGCGCAATGCATTCGGCCGCCAGGTCAAGAGCTTCGAGGCCGACATCGACTTCGCGGGCGCGCACGGCGGCCCCGTCCGGGGGATCTTCATCCGCGCTCCCTGGATCGCCGAGCACGGTCCGAACGTCGAGATCCTCGCCGAGATCGACGGTCACGCGGTGGCCGCTCGCGAGCGGGACATGCTCGCCGTCTCCTTTCACAGTGAGCTGGGCGAGGATGACAGGGTGCACCGCCTGTTCCTGGAGGGCGTGCGGAGCTTCGCTGCGGATGCTCGCCCGGGGCGGCGCGCGGCGGCGGACACGAAGCGCCGCCGTGGCTGACTCACGCCCGCCCGCCCGCGTCCTCAGATCGTGGCCGCCGGAGGCGCGGCGCGCTCAAGCGCTCCCCAGCCCTGATCGCGCGCGGCCTCGGCGTCGTCCGCTGCGGCTCCGCCATGCAGCCCGAACAGCCGCTTGGCCAGCAACAGGTACACGACGACCGCCACGTTGATCAGGAAAGCGATGACCTTGAACGCAGTCGTCCGATTGGCGATCTCATAGATCTCCAGCGGCAGCAGCGACGCGGTGACCAGGAACGTCAAGTACTCGGCCCAGCGGCGCTGGTACCAAAGGCCGATCGCCTCGATCCCCTCGACCGCGCCATAGGCGAGCAGGACCGCGCCAAGCAGGTGCAGGTGCGACGAGGAGGTCGTGAACGCTTCGTCGAGCT
The DNA here is from genome assembly GCA_963813805.1 of uncultured Solirubrobacterales bacterium. Lineage (GTDB taxonomy): Bacteria > Actinomycetota > Thermoleophilia > Solirubrobacterales > Solirubrobacteraceae > Palsa-744. The sequence goes on along the minus strand of CAWEZZ010000005.1, from coordinate 381,304 downwards.
CATGCCGCAGGCCGTGGCTGGCATGCGACTGTCCGGACACGACGCCTCCCTGCAGGTCGACCACGACTTTGTAGAAGGTATGACGCAGCGTCGCGCGATCGGCTGAGAACACGAGCACGAGCACGCCGAGCCCGACGAGCACGACGAAGTGAAACGCCCGGTCGATCGAGATCAGGCGCAGCACGATCTTGTCGCGCAGCCGCTTTCCGCGCAGCGGCAGCTCGATCTCCGCGCGCTCGGGCGGGAAGGCGCGGCTCGGGTGCTCGGGCGCTCCCAGCGGCAGCCAGCTGTCACAGCGCAGGCAGCGGCACCAACGCGTTCCGCCGGCGTCCTCGCGGGCGAGGATCGCATCCTCCGGGCGCAGCTCGGCGGCGTCTGTGCCGACGAGCTCATGACCGCGCACGCCGCACAGCAACAGCTCCCAGTGCAGGCGCGGACGCCAGCGTTGCGGGGGCTGCGTGCCTGGAGGCGGCTTGGCCACCTCGCAACCATACCCCCAGCCACAGCGAGATCTCCTCGTGCGGCGAGGAATCGGTGATACTGATCCGCGATGTGGATCTCGCTGGCCGCGGATGAGCTGACCGGCGTCGCGCGCGTGCTCATAGCGGAGGTCGAGCGCAGGGGGCACCGGACGCTGAACCACGGCGCGCTCAGCGACGTCGAGCGCTAGCGGGCAGCGAGCGAGGCTGTTCGCTAGGTGGCCTGAAAGCGCACTACGCCGTTGGCCTCGCCCTCCACGACGCGTCCGTCTGCCAGCAGCAGGTCTACGTGCCCCAGCACCTCCGAGAGCGTGAGATAGGCCTGCGTGACAGCGACGTTCCCCCACAGCTCCTGCGCGATCTCGTGCGCGGTGCGCGGCTCTGAGACGATCAGGCGATGGATCTTCTCCGCGCGCCGGCGATGCAGGCGGAAGCGCTCGTCGATCAGCGAGACGTGGTCTGTGATCGGCCAGCCATGCCCGGGCAAAACGAGCGAGAGGTTCATCGCGCGCGTCTGCTCTAGCGAGGCCAGATAGGTGATGAGCGCCTGCGGGCGGGGTCCCTGGTAGTCCGCGCCGGCGCCCAGCGGCCGGGCGAGCAGTGGGTTCGAGGAGATGTGCCCGATGAGGTGGTCGGCGGCGAGCAGGATCGCGCGAGACTCGTCGAGGAAGACCGTGTCCGAAGGGCTGTGTCCGGGGCGGTGGAGCACGCGCAGCGTGCGGTCTCCCAGCTCGAGCTCTGTGCCGTCGGCGAGTGGGCGGGTGACCTCCACTGCGGCGCCCCAGGCGCGGAAGCTCGCGGACACCGCGCGCAACGCGGTGACAATGTCGGCCGGAATCCCGTGGCGCAGCATCGTCTGCTGGGCAAAACGGTCGTCCATCTCGGCTTCCTCGCCAAAGCACGCCAGGTAGGGCGCAAGCCGGTCGAGCGCCGCCACCTCCGCGCCCGAGCGCCGGGCGAGGATCGAGGCCAGCCCGAAGTGGTCGATGTGCTGATGGGTGATCACCAGCAGCTCGATGTCCTCGACCGCATGGCCACGCTCCGCGAGGGCCTGCTCGAGCTCGTCGAGCGCCTTGGCAGAGTTCGGGCCGGAGTCCACAAGTGTGAGCGGCGAGTCCTCGATCAGGTAGGCGTTGACGCGGCCGACCATGAACGGGGTAGGGATCGCCAGGCGGTGTATCCCCGCCGCGGCGGCCAGCGCCAGCTGCTCCTCGGCGGCTTCCTCTTGATGGTTCATTGTGTGTGCATTCTGTTCTGTGTTGCGCGGACCGAATCAGCCAAGCAGGCCCGAACGTTCGTCCGACCGACCCGCGGAGCGGATTTACGGTCGGGACGAACGTTCGGGTCCTGCGCTGCGGATCAGCTCGAGCACTTCGTCGCGGTGGCGTTCCATGTCCTCGGGCGAGACCAGAGACTCCAGGCAGAGGCGCAGCAGCGGCTCGGTGTTGGAGGGGCGTACGTTGAAGTGCCAGTCGTCGTAGTCGATCGAGATGCCGTCGAGGCGGTCCTGACGGGCGTCCGCGTAGCGGGCGGCGATCTCCTCCATCTTGGCCGCCTGATCGGAGACCTCCGAGTTGACCTCGCCGGAGATGAAGTACTGCGCGTGGTAGGGGGCGAGCAGCTCGGACATGCTCTTACCCTCGCACGAGAGCAGCTCGAGCACCAGCAGCGCTGGGATGGTGCCCGAGTCCGCGCAGTAGAAGTCGCGGAAGTAGTAGTGCCCGGACACCTCCCCGCCGAACAGCGAGCCCTCGGCGTGCATGCGCGTCTTGAAAAAGGCGTGGCCGACGCGGTTGATGTACGGGGTCCCGCCGGCTCTCCTGATCGTATCGGGCACGGCGCGGGAGGCGCGCACGTCGTAGAGGATCGCCTGGCCGGGATGCTTGCGCAGCAGCGACTCGGCGAGCAGTGCCGTCAGGAAGTCGCCGTCCACGAAGGCGCCGGTGTCGTCGATGAAGAAACAGCGGTCGGCGTCCCCGTCCCAGGCGATGCCGAGGTCGGCGCCGGTCTCGCGTACCTGCTCGATGATGAACTGACGGTTCTCGGGCAGCAGCGGGTTAGGCTCATGGTCGGGGAAGTTCCCGTCGGGCGTCCAGTAGGTCTCAATCAGATCCAACCCGAGGCGCTCCAGCAGCGGGCCGACCATCGGGCCAGCCATCCCGTTACCACCGTCCACGATGACCTTCAGCGGGCGACCGGTCCGAGATCGCACGGCGTCCGGGTCGATGAATCCCAGCGCCGTGGCCTGGAACTCCTCATAGATGTCGATCTCCTCGACCGTGCCGCGCGCGGGCAGCCCCCCGCCCGGCGAGGACCCGGCCGCGCCTGAGGCAAACCCGGCTTCGATCGTGCGGCGGATGTCCTGGATGCCCGCGTCGCCGGACAGTGCGATCGCCCCATCACGAACGAGCTTGGCGCCGGTGTAGGCCTTCGGGTTGTGCGAGGCGGTGCACATCAGCCCGCCGTCCAGCTTGCGCGAGCCGACGAGGAAGTACAGCATCTCTGAGCCCACCTGGCCGGCGTCGATCACGTGGGCACCCTCTGAGAGCAGGCCCTCACGGTAGCGCGCCGACAGCTCGGGGGCGGTGAGGCGCATGTCGCGACCTAGGCCAACACGCAGCTCCGAGACGGGTTTGCCGGCTAGCCCAGAGAGCACGCGCGCGAAGGCACGGCCGATCAGCTCTGCGACGTCGCCGTCAATCTGCTTGCCGTAGATCCCGCGGATGTCGTACGCCTTGAAGATGTCGGGAGAGAGGGCCGCCATGCGGCTTCGCATCCTAGTTTGACTGCCGCAGGGTGCGCGGTCGCGGGTGGTCTCGGGCCGATGGAAATGTGTAGCGGCGCCGTCTTTGCCTGCGGTCCTGTGGTGATGTACTTATCTTCCGAGACTGGGTATTACCATAGCTATACGCACTCTGGTATGTGCAACAACATATTCCCCGTCGGTATGACCATTGTTATACGCACTCCGTTATGTGTAACAACATATTCCCAGTCGGTATCACCATTGTTATACGTACTCGGCTGCGGCAACATTCTTTCCCTGTCAGACTCCGTCTCGTGTCCGGGCACTCGAAGTGGGCGAGCATCAAGCACAAGAAGGCCATCGTCGACTCGCGCCGGGGAGCGCAGTTCTCCAAGCTCACGCGGGCGATCACGGTCGCGGCGCGCGACGGCGGTGGCGATCCGGTCGGCAACCCCGCGCTGGACCTCGCGATCCGCAAGGCTAAGGAAGCCTCGATGCCGAAGGACAACATCGAGCGCGCGATCGCCAAGGGCTCAGGCGTTGGCGGCGAGGCGGACGCGATCGAGGCGGTGCTCTACGAGGGCTACGGACCGGGTGGCGTGGCCGTGCTGGTGGAGGCGCTAACCGAGAACCGCAACCGCACGAGCGCCGAGGTACGCCACGCCTTCTCCAAGAACGGTGGCAACCTCGGCGAGCCCGGATCGGTGGCCTACCTGTTCGAGAAGAAGGGGGTCATTGTGATCGACTCTACCCGCTACAGCGAAGATGATCTGATGGTGGCAGTGGACGCCGGCGCCGAGGACATCTCGACCGACGAGGACGTCTTCGAGGTGGTCACCGAACCGGCCGACTTCACGAGCGTGCGCACCGCGCTCGAGCAGGCGGGGGTGGAGATGGAGAGCGCTGAGATGGCCTATCGCCCGTCGAGTCTCGTGCCGATTGACGAAAGACAGGCGGGCGAGCTTATGCAGCTGATCGAGGTGCTGGAGGACAACGACGACGTGGGCGCGGTGCACGCCAACTTCGATGTCCCCGCCGACGTGCTCGAGCGTGTTGCAGGCTAGCCGCCCGGGTCGCCCGCCGGTCGTGATCCTGTGCGGCGGTCGAGGCACGCGGCTGCAGGAGCGCACGCGGGAGATACCGAAGCCGCTTGTGGAGATCGGAGGGATGCCGATCGTCTGGCACGTGATTCAGCTGTATGCGGCGCAGGGTTTTCGCCGGTTCCTGCTCGCGACCGGGTACAAGGGCGAGCTGATCGAGCGCTTCGTCACTACGCACGAATGGCCTGCAGGCGTGCGCGTGGAGTGCGTCGACACTGGTCTTCAGGCTCAGACGGGCGGCAGGATCAAGCTGCTGGAGCCGCTGCTCGACGGGGAGGCGATCTTCTGCGTGACCTACGCCGACGGGGTGGCCGACATTGACCTGCACGCGCTGCTTGACTTCCACGCGGGCCACGGCGCGCTGGCGACGATGACAGTGGTGCGGCCAGAGCTGCAGTTTGGCGTGACCGAGCTTGACACCTCCGACGGTCGTGTGCTGGGCTTCCGCGAGAAGCCGCGCTCGGAGCACTGGATTAACGGCGGGTTCTTTTGCTTTCAATCCGGCGTTCTGGACTACCTGGATCGCGACAGCGTGCTCGAGCGCGCCCCGCTTGAGCAGTTGGCGGCGCAGGACGAGCTCCGCGCCTACCGGCACGAGGGCTTCTGGAAGTGCATGGATACCTACAAGGACGCGGTCGCCCTGGAGGACCTGTGGGCCTCGGGCGAGCCACCGTGGCGGGTGAGGAGGGTAGCCCGGCTCGGGGAATGAGCGCACGCCGAACAGGGGAACCGGCTTGCGGATGCCACGCAGGCGTCCGGCGGTGGGCGCAGAATCACAGGCCATGATCGTCCTTGGCATAGACCCTGGCCTAGCCAACACCGGCTACGGCGTGGTGACACGCCGCGGCGGGAGGCTCGTGGCGCTCGACGGCGGAACGATCGAGACGCTCGCCGGGGTTCCGCGGGAGCGGCGCCTGGCCGATATTCATGAGGCGATCGACGCGCTCCTGGCCGAGCATGCTCCCCAGGCGATGGCGCTGGAGGAGCTGTACTTCGGCCAGAACGTGCGCACGGCATTCGCGGTCGGCCACGCCCGCGGCGCGGTGATGCTGGCGGCCGGGCAGCGCGGCGTGGAGTGCACCAGCTATACCCCCCAGAAGATCAAGGGCGCCGTGTGCGGCAACGGGCGCGCCGAGAAGGATCAGGTCGCCCGCATGGTCCAGACGCTGCTCGGCTTGGCGGAGGAGCCCCGGCCCGATCACGCCGCCGACGCGCTCGCGGTCGCGATCTGCCACATCAACTGTGCTCCGCTGTCGCTGGCGCTCGCGGGAGCGCTCAGATGATCGCGGTGCTGCGGGGAGAGGTCGCGGTCCGCCGGACCGACCACGTGGTGATCCTATGCGAGAGCGTCGGCTACCGCGCGGCGGTTTCGGCGGAGACGTTGCGCCACGTGCCGGCCGTAGGCGAGCAGGTGACGCTGCACGCGCATCTGATCGTGCGCGACGACGCGCTGGTGCTGTTCGGCTTTCACTCCGAGCAGGAGCGCGACCTGTTCCTGATGCTCCTGTCCGTCCAGGCGGTTGGCCCGAAGGTGGCGCTCGCGGTTCTCTCGGGGGGGCCTGTGCGCGAGCTGATCGCGGCGCTCGCGGCGGGTGACGTGGCCCGTTTCCAGGCGGTGCCGGGCATCGGCAAGCGGACCGCGGAGCGGATCATCGTCGAGCTGCGCGAGAAGGTGGTCGTGACTAGCGACGGACGCGCGGGGCCAGGCACGCCGATCGTGGCACGCCGCGGCTCCGGGCCAAGGGCGCTTGCGCGCGACGGACTGCTTGAGCTGGGATACGCGCCCGGCGAGGCCGAGGAGCTGTTGAGGGACGCGGAGGGAGACAGCGCCGAGGAGCTGATCGCGCATGCGCTGCGCGTCGCGCGAGCTGGGTGATCCCATGACCGAGACTGCCACTCCCCGCATCCAGACGCCATATCTCGTGCCAGAGGACGAGCTCGACCGCTCGCTGCGTCCGCGGCGGCTGGAGGACTTCGTCGGCCAGGAGACGTTGCGCGAGCAGCTGGCCGTGGCGATCGAGGCAGCCGGCGCGCGGGGCGACGCGCTCGATCACCTGCTGCTGGCGGGACCGCCCGGCCTGGGCAAGACCTCGCTGGCGCAGATCGTCGCAGCTGAGCTGGAAGTACCGTTCGTGCAGACCGCCGGACCGGCGCTCGAGCGTAAGGGAGATATCGCGGCGTTCCTGACCGCGCTTGAGCCGCGAAGCGTGTTCTTCGTGGATGAGATTCATCGCCTGCCGCGCACGTTGGAGGAGACGTTCTACCCGGCGATGGAGGACCACCGGCTGCCGATCACGGTCGGGCAGGGGGCGGGAGCGCGCGTGGTCACGCTCGAGCTGCCCCCGTTCACGCTAATCGGGGCGACTACCCGCACGGGCCTCTTGACCACGCCGCTGCGCGACCGCTTCGGCATCCAAGCGCGCCTAGAACCTTATGCAGTGGAGGAGCTCGCGACGATCGTGCGGCGATCGGCGCGCATTCTCGAGATCGGCCTGGAGGACGATGGCGCGCTGGCGATCGCCGCGCGCAGTCGGGGAACCCCGCGCGTGGCCAACCGCCTGCTCAAGCGCGTGCGCGACTACGCGGAGGTGCGCATGGAGGGGGTGGTGACGGCGCGGGCCGCGCAGGGGGCGCTGGAGCTGCTGGAGGTGGACGAGCGTGGGCTGGATCGGCTGGACCGGGAGATACTGCGCACGATCTGCACCAAGTTTGACGGCGGGCCTGTCGGCCTGTCGACGCTGGCGGTGGCTGTCGGGGAGGAGCAGGACACGATCGAGGACGTCTATGAGCCCTACCTGCTGAAGGAGGGGCTGATCAAGCGCACGCCGCGGGGGCGCGCGGCGACCCCAGCCGCCTTTGCCCACCTGGGAATCGATCCCCCGACGGTCGCCGGCTCGTCGCTATTCTGAGGGGCCAGGCGAGGTCCGGGGGGTGGGACATCGCCGTCAGGACCGAGCAGAGCCAGGGTCCTTCGCCCCTTCGCTTGCGTAGTCTGTGTAGCAAAACCATGGCCCACCCCTTCATCTGCCCAAACTGCGGTCACCGCACGAGCGAGCTGGATCGCAACATAGGCTTCACCCGCCAACGCAAGGGCTGCGTCAAGTGCGGTTTCGCCTTCCTGTTCGAACTGCTCGATGACTACTACCCAGCGCCGGACGCGGCCTTCTTCGTGTGCGACGGCGAGGGCCGCGTGATCGGATGCGGGAAGAACTCGTTCGCCTTCACGGGTCTCGAGGAGGAGGATGTGATCGGCCAGCGCGTCGAGCAGGTGCTCGGTCTGGAGTTTTCCAACGGCGATGACCCGGTGGCGAAAGTGCTCGAGTGGGGGGTGCGGGCGCTCGAGGTGCCGGTGCAGGTGAGCGGCGAACGCGACGTCGCGGCGAACGCGAAGGCGGACATGTTCCCGGCGTACGACGACGACGGTGGGCTGCTACTCGTGCTTACCCCCGACAAGTAGTGTGATCGGCCCGTGACCGATCGTCGCCGCAACGCCCTCGTCCTGCTGATCGTCGCCCTCTTGATCGGGCTGGCAGCTGTGACGATCATCGTCAAAAAGACGCGCCTTGGACTCGACCTGAAGGGCGGCGTCGAGCTCGTCTACCAGGGCAAGCCGACGGCCCAGTCGAAAGTCGACTCCGAATCGCTCGAACGCGCGATCACCATCATGCGCAAGCGCGTCGACCAGCTAGGGGTGGCGCAGCCGGAAATCCAGCGCTCGGGGAAGAACGAAATCACCGTGGCGCTGCCTGACGTGAGCAACGCCGCGCGCGCTCAGGACCAGGTGGGCAAGACTGCGCAGCTGTACTTCTACGACTGGGAGCCCAACGTGATCGGCCCCAGTGGCAAGGCGGCTGGGGCATCGGAACCCACGGCGACCGGCGGCGAGCGTGCCGGCGAAGCCCAGTTCGGGCTGCCCGAGTACCAGGCGGTGCTGCGCGCCGCCAAGCGCCAGCCGATGCTGCGCAAGAGCGACACCACCTGGCAGCCGGGATGTACGCCGCAGCAGGTGGGCGGATGCATCTACGGCAGCTGGTACCTGCTTGACACCAAGCACGAAAAGATGCTGTGCAGAGGTGGGACGTCCACCTGCGCGCCTGAGGAAACCGAACAGAACCTATACGCGGAGAACTACAAACCGCCGGCGGAAGCCAAGGTGAAGGCGGTGCGCGTCAACCCTGGGACCGTGGTCGTACAGGCCCGCCCTGTGGAAAGCGCCGCCGGCAAGGTCACGCAGGCTTCGCCGAACAACTGGTATGTGCTCAACGACGATCCGGTGCTGACGGGGGCGGACATCACGAACCCGCAGCAGAGCTTCGACGAAGGGGCTGGGGGCACGGGCGCGCCGAACGTCACCTTCGGCTTCACCTCCCACGGGCAGAGCGTCTTTCAAAGGGTCACCAAGGAAATCGCCCATCGTGGCCAGGAAGCACAGCTTCCGGGCGTCTCAAAGGAAGCCGCCCAGCAGCACTTCGCCGTCGTCCTCGACGGCCAGCTGATCACCACGCCGTCGATCGACTACACGAAGTACCCGGAAGGAATCGACGCCTCCACCGGCTCGCAGATCTCCGGCGGATTCACGATCACCTCGGCGCAGAACCTCGCCAGCGAGCTGCAGTCCGGCGCGCTGCCGATCAAGCTGGCGCTGATCTCCCGCTCGCAGGTGTCGGCGACGCTCGGCAAACAGGCTCTCAACCAGGGGCTGATCGCCATGCTCGCCGGCTTTGCGGTCGTGTGTCTGTTCCTCGTGGTGTTCTATCGCGTGCTCGGCGTGATCGCGGTCGCCGGCCTGGTGATTTATGGGGTCTATTACTTCGCGCTGATTAAGCTGATCCCGATTACGCTCACGTTGCCGGGGATCGCCGGGCTGATCCTGACGATCGGCATCGCGGCCGACGCGAACATCGTGATCTTCGAGCGCGTCAAGGAGGAGATCCGCGGCGGGCGCTCGGTCATCTCGGGGATCGCGACGGGCTACAAACGCGGGTTCGCGGCGATCGTGGACGCGAACGTGGTCACGTTCATGACGGCGTTCATCTTGTTCGCTCTGGCGACAGCGGAAGTCAAGGGGTTCGCCTTCACGCTTGGCATTGGCACGCTCGTCTCGCTGTTCACCGCGGTGCTCGCCACGCAGGCGGCGCTCGGCACGATGAGCCGTTCGCGAGCCATCTCGCACCCGGCGGCCCTGGGCGCGGCGCGGCGCGGGCGGGGCTGGACATTCGACTTCATGGGCGCCTCGAAGTGGTTCTTCTCGCTGTCGGGCACGATCCTGCTCGTCGGGGCGCTGGCTATAGGCGGCAAGGGCCTGAACTTCGGTATCGACTTCAAGTCCGGGACGCGCATCCAAACGGCGTTCGTCAAGCCGGTGAGCGAGGCCCAGGTGGCCAAGGCGATAGCCGAAGTCGGCTTTCCGAATGCGCAGGTCCAGAAGTTCACCAACCAGAGCGTCGGTGGCAACGGCTACCAGATTTCGACCAAGACGCTGACGCCGAGTGCCGTCAGCAAGGTCGAAGCCGGGCTCAGTGGGAGGTTCGGCATCAAGAGCAACAGCTTCACGAGCAAGTCGATCGGGCCGACGTTCGGAAAAACGGTCGCAAACAGCGCGGTGATCGCGATCATCGCGTCGCTGCTAGTGATCTCGGCGTACATCGCGCTGCGCTTCGAGTGGAAGTACGCGGTGCCGGTGCTGATCGCGCTGATGCATGACCTACTGATTACGGCGGGTGTGTATTCGCTGACGGGCCGGGAAGTGACGGCGGCTACGGTCGCGGCGCTCTTGACGATTCTTGGCTATTCGCTCTACGACACGATCATCGTGTTCGACCGCGTCCGCGAGAGCGTGCCGCGAATGCCGCGTGCCGCGTTCTCGCAGATCGTCAACCGCTCGATGTCGGAGGTACTCACCCGGTCGCTGGCGACGAGCTTCTGCACCCTGCTGCCCGTGCTCGCGCTGCTGCTGTTCGGCGGGGAAACGCTCAAGGACTTCGCCTTTGCGTTGATGATCGGCATCGCCTCTGGGGCATATTCGTCGATCTTCATCGCCTCGCCGGTGCTGACCCACTGGAAGGAGCGCGAGGGGGCCTACCGCAGCCGGCGGGCGCGGATCGTGCGCGAACTCGGCCAGGTTCCCGCCTATGCGACGACCGTGGCAGGAGCGCCAGAGGATGTGGAGCCGGCGCAGCAGCGCAGACGCACGCGGCGCGGAAGCATCATCGCCCCGGAGGAGCCGGGCGAGCAGATATCCAGAGAAGAGTTCCAGGAACTGGTGCGCGATCTGGACGTCGAGGGCCAGCCGAGCGCTCAGAGATCGGCCAGCGCTGAAGAGCGCGACTCAGCCGCGGACCTGACGCCGGAGGATTTGGTGCTGAAGGACGAGCCCAAGCGGCGCGAGAAGCGCAGGCGACCGCGAAACCGTCGTCACGGAAGGTCACGCTGACACGCTGATGGGCACGATCACCCACCCGACGAACCGAAGGAGCCACTAATGGGAATGCTTGGCTGGGTGATGATGGGCCTGGCGATCTGGCACTTCACTATCTTCCTGCCGGACCGCTTCTGGGGCGGGATCGTGGGGGCGTTCGTAGGGTCACTGGTGGGGGCGATCGTCGTGGGGTTGATCATTTACGGCGTAAAGGCCTCCGCGCTGAGGATTCCGGGCGAAAAGGCGACGGACATCATGGTCGTGCTGTACGCGATCCCGGGCGCGGTGATCGGCATCGCCTTGATGTATCTGGAGGGCATCCGCCGCGACCGCTAGACGGCTCTGATTGGCTAGGACGGCCGATAATGCTTCGTTGTTCGCGACCGATCGAAGATCGGTCAACGCGCCCCGAGAAGTTCCGTCTCATCCCGCCCATATGGTGGCTGGGTGCAGGCACCCCACTTTGAGATCCCTGAATGTCCGAGCGCCGACGTGGAGCGCCTGGAGCGCGAGCTGGGCGTGAGCGGGCCGATCGCGCAAGTGCTGGTGCGCCGGGGGCTGGGCGAGCCGACGCGCGCACACGCGTTCCTGGCGGCCAACGAAGAACATCCGCCCACCGCGTTCGCCGGCATCGGCGAGGCGGTCAAGTCGATCCTCGAGCACGTGCACAGCGGCGAGAGGATCACGATCCACGGCGACTACGACGTCGACGGGGTGTGCTCCACGGCAGTGCTCGTGCGGGCGCTGCGGGAGATGGGAGGTAACGTCGACTCCTATCTGCCCGACCGCGCGAGCGACGGGTACGGGCTGAATGAGAGCACCGTGCAGCGACTCGCAGCGCGGGGCACGCGACTGCTCGTAACCGTGGACTGCGCGATCACCGCTGTGGAGGAGGTCGAGGCGGCGAGGGCCCTGGGAATGGAGGTGGTAGTCACCGACCACCACGCCCCGCGGGCCGACGGCGTGTTGCCGAGGGCGCCGATCGTGCACCCGGCGATCTGCGGATACCCCTGCCCGGAGCTGTGCGCGACAGCGGTCGCCTACAAGCTGGCGCAAGCGCTGTGGGACGCCGCGGGCGCTGAACGCGCCGGAGGTGACCGCACAGAAGAGCGTGGCCCGGGCGGCCAGGGCCCGCGCGCGCTGGAGAGAGACCTCGATCTGGTGGCGCTGGCGACGATCGCAGACGTCGTGCCGCTCCTCGGCGAGAACCGCATGCTGGTCCGTCGCGGGCTGCGCGCGCTAGCGAGCACGACGAAGCCCGGGTTGCGCGCGCTGATGGCGGTCGCCGGAGTGGACCCAGGCAAGGTGAACGAGCGCGCGGTGGGGTTTGCGCTGGCGCCGCGCATCAACGCCGCGGGACGCCTGTACCGGGCCGACGCGGCGCTAGAGCTAATCCTGACCGAGGATCCGGTGCGCGCCGCGCAGGTCGCGGATGAGCTCGACCACGCCAACCGCGAGCGCAGGAAGACAGAGATGCACATCCGTTATGAAGCCGAAGCGCAGATGGCCGCGCTTGGAGAGCGCGCAGCGTACGTGCTGGCAAGTGAGGACTGGCACGCGGGAGTGATCGGCATCGTCGCCTCGCGCCTGGCCGAGAGCCATCGCCGCCCGGTCGTAATGATTGCCCTGGAGGGGGACACGGGCAAGGGGTCGGGGCGCAGCGGCATCGAGGAGTTCGACTTGCTCGAGGGGCTCACCGCGTGCGGAGGGCATCTGCTTCGCTACGGTGGCCATCGTGCCGCCGCCGGCTTGGAGATCGAGCGCGGGCGTGTGGAGGAGTTCGCCGCCGCGCTGTGTGCCCACGCCGAGCGCATCCTTGAAGCACAGGACACCACACCGGTTGAGCGGGTGGATGCCGTGGTGACGGGCCAGGAGCTGGGGATGACGCTCGCCGAGGAGCTGCAGACGCTGGCTCCGTTCGGCATGGGCAATCCCGGCGTGTCGCTGCTCCTCGCGGACGCCACGTTCGCGAATGCTCGACCGATGGGCGAAGGCAAGCACGTCCGCTTCACCGTCGAATCTGGCGGCGCGCGCGCGGGGGGGGTCGCATTCGGGAGGGGCGGGCGGCTGCCGGTCGACGAGGGCTCTCCGGCCGAGGCGACGTTCACGCTTGAGGTCAACGAGTGGAATGGCGTCTCAGAGCCCCGCTTGGTGCTCCGCCACGCGCGTGCTCGCGTGAACCAGATAGATGAGGGCAGCCGATCGCAGGCGCCCGTCGTAGCGGATGATGTGCGCCAAAGCGAGGAGTCCCAGGACGAACTCGTCCTTTTCGCCCTTCCCTGAGGGCTGCTTCAATCCGTGCGCACGGTCCCCTACCCTGTGAGCATGGCGATCGCAAAGGATCAACAGAGCCCGCCGCCCTCCGAGGTCATCAAGAGCGTGCAGGCGAAGGGGGTGCAGGAGAGTGTGCCAGTCGAGCCAGCGCCGAGCGAGGGCGCGCAGGCTCAAGAGCCGGCCGGCGCGGCCGGCGGCGCGCAGGATCGCAGGCTGATTTCCGATCGGGAGAGCAGGGCGCAAGCGCGCTTGGACCTCTCAGAGCCCGAGCGGCGACTGCTCGGCGACCTGTTCGCGATCGTCTCTGAGCACGCGGCGGACTCCGCCGTGGAGATCGACCGCGGAAGGGTGCAGGACGCGTTCGTGTTCGCCTGCGAACACCACGCCGCCCAGCGGCGTAAGTCCGGCGAGAACTTCATCGTCCACCCAGTCGGCGTGGCCCGCATCTGCGCGGGCATGCGGCTTGACACCGAGACGCTGTGCGCGGCGCTCTTGCACGACACCGTGGAGGACACCTCGGCCTCGATCGAGGAGGTGCGCGAGCGCTTCGGTGACGAGATCGCGGCGATCGTAGATGGCGTGACAAAGCTGACGGGCATCACCTTCCAGTCGCGCGACGAGGCGCAGGCGGAGAACTACCGCAAGATGATGGTGGCGATGGCCACCGACGTGCGGGTCATCCTGATCAAGCTCGCCGACCGGCTGCACAACATGCGCACGATCGACGCGATGCCCAAGCAGAAGCAGATGGAGAAGGCGCGAGAGACCCTGGAGATCTACGCCCCGCTTGCCCATCGCCTGGGTATCCACGCGATCAAGTGGGAGCTGGAGGACCTGGCCTTCGCCACCCTGCACCCGCGTAAGTACCAGGAGATCAAGGGCCTGGTCGCCCAGCAGCGCGATGACCGCGGACGCTACGTGAGCGAGGCCGGCGAGTATCTGGAACGCGAGCTTGCAGAGCTCGGGATCCAGGCGCAGATAGCGGGCCGCGCCAAGCACTTCTATTCGATCTACTCGAAGATGACGAAGAAGGGCCGCGAGTTCAACGAGATCTACGACCTCACCGCGATGCGCGTGATCGTCGATTCGGTGAAGGACTGTTACGGCACCGTCGGCGTGATCCACTCGCTGTGGAAGCCGCTGCCGGGTCGCTTCAAGGACTTCATCGCGATGCCCAAGTTCAACATGTACCAGTCGCTGCACACGACGGTCATCGGGCCTGAGGGACGGCCGCTGGAGATCCAGATCCGTACGCTCCAGATGCACGAGCTGGCGGAGTTCGGGGTGGCGGCCCACTGGGTGTACAAGCAGCAGTCCAGCCCCGGCAGAGGCGAGCGGGGTGATTGGTCTGGCCCAGGCGAGGACGCCAAGCTGAAGTGGCTGCGCTCGATGCTCGACTGGCAGAAGGACCTGTCGGACCCGCGCGAGTTCATGGAGACGCTGCGCACCGACCTATTCGAGGACGAGGTCTACGTGTTCACGCCAAAGGGCGAAGTCAAGTCACTGGCGGCGGGCGCCACGCCGCTTGACTTTGCCTATGAGGTGCACACCGAGATCGGCCATCGCTGCGTGGGGGCGCGCGTGAACGGCAAGATCGTGCCGCTGCACTACGAGCTGCGCTCCGGGGACATCGTTGAGATCCTCACCGCCAAGCGCGAGCGCGGCCCTTCGCGCGACTGGCTGGCGATGGTCAAGACCACCCGCGCGCGCAACAAGATCAAGCAGTGGTTCAAGGCGGAGTCCCGCCAGGACACCGAGCACTCAGGGCGCGACCTGTTGCAGGAGTACCTGCGCAAGCAAGGTCTGCCAGCGCAGAAGATCACGGGATCGGCGCTCTTGGCGGACGTGATCCGCGAGGTCGGCTACCGCAAGGCGGACGACTTCTACATCGCCCTGGGCGCCGCCAAGGTGTCGCCCAAGGTTGTCGTGAACAAGGTGATGCAGCGCCTCAAGCAGGGCGAGTCCGCCGACGGGGATGCCACCGGCGCAGACCTGCTGCGAGTGGGGCGCGCGCGGCGGCGTCCGACGAAGTCCTCCGGCCAGTACGGGATCAAGGTGGAGGGAGTGGACGACGTGATGCTGCGCCTGGCCAAGTGCTGTCACCCGGTACCTGGCGATGAGATCGTCGGCTACATCTCGCTCGGCCGCGGGATTACGATTCACCGCGAGGACTGCCCCAACACGGCGCTCCTGCGCAAGGACCCTGAGCGCTTCGCGGATGTCGCCTGGGAAGGCGACCAATCCACGGCGTTCGTCGTGGAGATCCAGATCGACGCCTGGGACCGCCACCACCTGCTCGAGGACCTATCGCGCGTGTTCTCCGAGTCCGGAGCCAACATTCTTGAAGCGCGTTGCCTGTCCACCCCGCCGATGGTCAAGAACCGGTTCGTAGTCGAGGTGGCCGACACCCACACACTGAAGGGCGCGATCACGCGCATGCGCAACATCGAGTCGGTGTTCGACGCCTATCGAGTGACACCGGGCGGCGGCGCGTAAGCCCCGACAGGCCCGTTGCCTACGGACCCGCTGCCTACGGACCCTAGGCTACGACGTTGAGTGCGCCCGGCAGGATCGAGTAGCGCGCCTCGGCAACCTCGCCCAGGTAGTCGCCGTCGACCTGGAGGGGGAGGGGACGCTCGTCGGCCGTGCGCACCTCAAGCTCGGTGATGTCCGAGAGGCCGGTCACATGCCGATGGTGCACGAAGCGCGCGCGGCGGGAGAACGCGCGCCAGCCGATGAATGGCATGGCGACCGGTGTGGCGCGGTGTAGCACGCACCCGGAGAGCGAGCCCGAGTCCAGGGCGGCGCCCTCGGCGATATTGATCGGACGGTTCTGGAAGTAGGTGAAAGGCGAGCCGTTCTGGATCACCGTGGTGAGGCCTGCGAACTCCTCGCCGCGAGCGTGCACGATCATCCGTGGAGGTTTGACCAGGTAGCGGCGGGCGAAGATTCTAAGCGCCACCCACGTGAAGTAGTAGGCACCCAGGCGCGCCTTCAGGCGCGGGTTCGCGTCGACGCGCTCGACCACGCTCGCGTCGACGCCGAGGCCCGAGGCGAAGGTGAAGCAGCGTCGCTCGGCGACCTTGCCCGCTGGACTAACCGCGTCGACCACCCCCAGGTCGACCTTGCGCGGGCGCCAGTCATCAGCCATCGCCAGCAGGTGCTCGGTGGCGTCGACGAGCTCCCCGGGGATGCCGAGCATCTTGCCAAACACGTTGGCCGAGCCGCCCGGCAGGCAGCAGAGCGGGGTGGGGGAACCCAACAGCCCGTTAGCGGCTTCGTTGACCGTGCCGTCACCGCCGAAGGCCACCACCACGTCATAGCCCTCGTGGGCGGCCTCGCGGCACAGCTCGGTGGCGTGGCCGCAGGCCTCGGTGTCCACCGCGTCGACCTCGAAGCGACCCTGCAGGGCGTAGACGACGAGATGGCGTAGACGGTCGGAGACCGTGGTCGCGTAGGGGTTGACGATGATCAGCATGCGCCGCTTGATCACGGGGGAGGAGGGTTCGAAGTCCGTGAGCGCCGCGGCCGGTCGCTGGTCCTGCTCGTCGCGCATCGATGTGCTCATTGCAACGCCTACACCGCAAGCGGGGGAGCGTTACCGAGGCGGTCGCGGCCGGCGGACAGTTGTGTCCGGCGTGGTCCACTTGCGTCCAGCGTGGTCCACTTGCGTCCGGCGTGATCCACTTGCGTTCGCCGAGATGGTTGCTAAACTTCCGCCCAACATAGCTGGACACATCCAGAGGGGTGAAGGGACTGGCCCTACGAAACCCCGGCAACCACCGTCACGTCACAGCGGGAAGGTGCCAATTCCAGAGAGATGTGTGGCGGGCCTTCGTGCTCTTCGCCACACCGGTGACACGGCGAAGACTAGAGCGAAGGAGCCCTAAATGGCTGTCAGTCATCTGGAGTGCAAGGAGTGCAAGACCGAGTATCCGCTGCAGGCGCTGTATGTGTGCGAGCGGTGCTTCGGGCCGCTGGAGGTCGCTTATGACCATAGCCGCCTAGGGCGCGACGTCGGCGAGCTGCGCCGGCGCATCCAGGGGGGGCCACAGAACATCTGGCGCTATGCCGACTTCTTGCCCCTAGCGGGCGGCCCTCCGGGCCCATCCGGCCGGCTGGCCTCACGCGTGGGTCTGCCGACGGGATGCACGCCGCTGATCCGCGCCGACAGGCTGGCCGAGCGGCTTGGCCTGCGCGAGGTATGGGTCAAGAACGATGCAACCAACCCGACCCACTCGTTCAAGGATCGTGTGGTGTCGGTCGCCGTCTCGCGGGCGCGCGAGCTCGGATTCCAGACGATCGCCTGCGCCTCGACGGGCAACCTGGCCAACTCGGTGGCGGCCCACGGGGCGGCGCTGGGCATGGACTCCTACGTCTTCATCCCCGCGGATCTCGAGGAGCAGAAGATTCTCGCCACGGGCGTCTACGGCACCAAGCTCGTGGGCGTGGAGGGCAGCTATGACGACGTCAACCGCCTCTGCACCGAGCTGTGCGCCGAGCGCGACTGGGCCTTCGTGAACATCAACCTGCGCCCCTACTACGCCGAGGGCTCAAAGACGCTCGCATTCGAGATCGCCGAGCAACTCGGCTGGGAGCTACCCGACCGCTGCGTGATTCCCGTCGCCTCGGGGTCTCTGTTCACGAAGATCGCCAAGGGCTTTGAGGAGTGGACCGAGCTCGGGCTGCTGGCCGGCGAGCTGCCGCGGATGAACGGTGCTCAGGCCGAGGGCTGCGCGCCGGTGGCCAGCGCGTTCGCGGATGGCCGCGAGGTCTGCCGGCCGGTCAAGCCCGACACGATCGCCAAGTCGCTGGCGATCGGCAACCCCGCCGACGGCCCCTACGCGCTCGAGGAAGCGCGGCGGACGGGTGGCTCTGTGGACGCCGTCTCAGACGATGAGATTCGTGCCGGCATCGCGTTGCTCGCGCAGACGACTGGAATCTTTACCGAGACCGCCGGCGGTGTGACGACCGCGGTGCTGGCCAAGCTCGCCGCGCGCGGGGACATCGACCCTGATGAGCGCGTCGTGCTGGTGATCACCGGCGAGGGGCTAAAGACGCTCGACGCGGTGCGGGGGACCTTCGAGACCCACACGATCGAGCCGACCGTCGAGTCCTTCCAGGCAAGAGTGCCAGAGGCGGTGACGGTCTGATGAGCGTCGTGGTAAAGATCCCGACGCAGCTGCGATTGGCTGCTGGCGGCGAGGCCGAGGCGGAGGTTGACGGCGCGACCGTGAAGGACGTGCTGGACGGCCTGTATGAGCGCCATGGCGAGCTGCGCGAGCGGATCGCCGACGAGGACGGCTCGCTGCGACGTTTCGTAAATGTCTATCTCGCCGGCGAGGACATCCGCTTCCTGGACGGACTCGAGACGCCCGTCACCGACGGAGCGGAGCTGACGATTCTTCCCGCTGTCGCCGGCGGCTAGGACGCCGTAGAGCGCCCTAGGGGGTTGCGGCGCTCGACGGGGTGTGATGGACAGTGGCGCTGGGCTGACCGGCGTGGGCGCTCGGCGGCGTGGAGCCGCTGAAGCCGATCGTCGAGACGAGCCCGGCGGCGCACATCGCGGCGATCGTCAGCGAGCGCATCCGGCGCGGCGTCAACCAGCCGAAGTGGTGGGTTTGGAGCCACGTCCTGAAGCCCGTCGCGGCCGAGGCCGCTGTCATTGCACAACCCACGCACATGGCTTGAGGATAGACCTACAACCGCTCGGACGTACTCGCTCCGTCCTGGAGGCGCCTGCGTAGCTCAGGGCCACGGCCGGCGGCGACTGCTCGGGCGGCGCGGGCCTCGGTCAGCTCGAGGTCGTGGGCGTGGGCGAAGTCGAGCAAGTCCTGGCGCTCCTCTCCCTCACGTGCGGTGCGCAGGAAAAGCCAGCAGAACAGGCCGAGGGTGAGGAAGCTCTCCTCGACCATCATGATCGCCCCGGCGATGTTCTGGTCGGCGAGCGGAGATATGTGGTGGACGGCGTCGCCGTGGATGTAGAAGGGATAGAAGATCGTGCCCGACCACAAGAAGACGTTGCCGAGGACACTGCCGACGAGACGTACCGCCACGATGTAGCCGAGCTTTGCGAGGTTGCCGAACCAGCGGGGCTTCGGCAACGGCCCGAACAAGCACATCCACATGTTGATGCCCAACGCGATGAACATCGTGTGCTCCAGCGCGTGCACCGCCAGATGACGCAAGGCGGCCTGGTAGAAGAACGGCAGATGCCATGCATACATGTCGATCGCCCACAACGGGAATGCGATGAGCGGATGGGTGAGCCTGCGCAGATGGTCGAAGAAGCGGATGCGGAGGATCTGGGCGAGCAACGGGCCGGTGAGCCCCAGCACGATCAGCAGTGCGGCGATGTCGCCCATCAACAGGTGCTCCACCATGTGCATGTAGAGCAATTCGTCGCTCAGTTCGCCGACTGGCGACAGCAGGGCCACGAGGATCGTGAGGAGACCGCCGTAAAAGCACGCCTGTCGCCAGGCGGGAACCGCATGCGCGCCACCGGCGAGCATGTGCGCACGTCGCGCGTAGAGCAGCCCGAGGATCGCCGTCGGGACGAGCTGGATGACGTCCCCAGAGGCGAGCAGCGCCGCGAGGGGTAGAGCGATCACACTAAGCAGCGTAGCCCTCGTGGGAGATCGGGGGGCGCATCTGACCCCAGGCCGGCGTGGGCCTCCATATGAGCCCTCCGCTTAGCTTGCCAGCAGCGCCGAGGCGTCGTGCACGATTTCAGCTGGGCTGAAGTTCGCGGCGTAGATCGTGGTGAGCTTTCCACTCGCGCTCACGCCGTAGATGAGCGCTGAATGGTTGACCAAGTCGGGGCGCGAGACGTCTTGCTGAGAGCCTACGTTCCATGACTTCCAGACGGGGACGAGCTGGCTAGCGGAGCCGATCAGGTAGCTGGCCTCGCCTGTCAGCTCGTGCCGCTGTACGAAGGCGGCTACCGTGCCCGCGGTGTCGCCGCGCGGGTCTACTGAGACGGCGACCATCGCGACGCGTTTGCGCAACGTCGGCGTCATCGAGGCATAGGCGTTGTGGAGGTTAGAGGCGATCAGTGGGCACACGTCCGGGCAGTGGGCGTAGAGGAATGTGACGAAGACGGCCTTGCCACGCTCCGCCGCGAGGTCAAAGCTCGCGCCGTTGTAGTTGCGCAGCGTGTTCAACGGTGGAGCGGGAAGCACGGGGCTGAGCGTGGAGCCGTCGAAGCGCGCCGTCTTACTCGTCGCGGCGTTGCCGGGCAGGGCTGGCTTGCTCGTGCCGCCGATCAAGAGCAGGGTCACACCGCCCAGGATCGCCACAATCACGACGATCGGCAGCGCGAGCTTGGCGCCCGCTCCGTGGGCCGGCTCGGTGGCGTCGGTGGTGGGGGAGCCTGCGCTCATGTCCGCCGAGTATCGCAGCGTGCTACACCCTGCGGCGGTTCTCAGCGCTGCGGCGCTATGTTTCAGCGCGATGACCCGTAGCCTTGCAACGACGCGGGGTCGGCTGATGTTGGTATCGGCCCTTGTCGTGATCCTTGTGGGCGTTGCCGCCCACGGTACGCCGGCCGGGCTTGGCGGAGCCCTCCTATACCTGCTCCCGCCACTGCTGTTGCTGCTGGCGCTTGCGATGCGCAGCTATCCCGGGGAGCGGGCACTGCTCGCTCTCATGGGGCACAACCACCGCCGTCGCCGTCACGCCCGCACCGAAGGCGCGACGCCTCGACTGCGGCCTCGTGTCGTGGTCCCGCGGGGCGGCCGTCTGATCGCCTTCTCACTTGCCGTGCGGCCGCCGCCGCTGGCGGTCGTCGTTCCTCTCAGTTAGTCGGCGCGACACGCATTAGGCGCGTGCACGCGTCGGTCCGCCACCAAACGAGGAGGACTCATGTCCATCGACCTGAAGCTGGACTCTGCGCCGGCCAAACGAGCTAGCCTGCACCGCTCCGCGGCGCTCGCCGGCGCATTTCTTTTCGCAAGCGCGCTGGCGCCCGCGACCGCAAGCGCCCACGGCATCTCGGGCAGGGCCAGTCTGCCGGTACCCGCATGGCTGTTCGCCTGGGCCGCGGCGGCCGTGCTCGTCATCTCCTTCGTGCTGCTGTCCACCATGTGGTCGCGCCCACACCTGCAGGATGTGCACGAGCGCCGCCTGTGCGCTTGGCCACCAGCGCTAAGCGTCCCCGCGGGAGCGGTGGGCATTGCCCTATTCGCGCTGGTCGTCTACGCCGGGTATGAGGGCGTGTCCTACTACACCGCCAACTTTGACCCCACCTTCATATACGTCATCTTCTGGGTCGGCATCCCGGTCTCCAGCGTTTTGCTGGGCAACTGGTTCAGCGCCTTCAGCCCGTGGCGTGCGTTTGCTCGCGGGTTGCGATGGCTGGCTGGGCAACTTCGCGTGCAGTGGCGGCCGCCGTTCTCCTATCCGGCGTGGCTCGGGCGATGGCCGGTCGTGGCCGGTCTGATCGGCTTTGGCTGGCTTGAGCTCATCTACCACGACCACGACAACCCGTCACTGCTGGCTTCGCTGTCGCTTGCCTACTTCACGCTGATGCTCCTCGGCATGGCGCTGTTCGGGATCGAGGAGTGGAGCGAGCGCGGCGACGCCTTCGGCGGCTACTTCGGCCTGTTCGCACGCCTCTCGTGCCTGGACGTGCGCGATGGTGCGTTGTGGCTGCGCCGGCCGCTGTCGGGCATCACCACGCTCTCGGAAGAGCGCGGCACGATCGCGTTGGTGCTCGTGATCATCGGCATCACCACCTTCGACGGGGCGTCCAACGGCGTGGTGTGGAACACGCTGCAGCCCCATGTGCAGAGCTTCTTTTCGGGATTCGGGCTCAACGACCCGGCGCCTGACGAGATCGCCGACAGCCTCGGCCTGCTACTGGCGATCAGTGTGGTGGTCTCCTTCTATCGGATTGGGATCCTCGGGATGCGCTCGGTGTCGCGGCGTTTCGGCAGCGACCAGCTCGCGCGGTCGTTTGCGCACACGCTGGTGCCGATCGGGTTCGCCTACGTGCTCGCGCACTACTTCTCGCTGCTGATATGGCAGGGGCAAGCGATCGGCTATCTCGCCTCAAATCCGCTCGGACACGGGACCAACTACCTCGGCACCGCGGGCTGGCACGTCAACTACAACTTCATCGGCTCCACGGGCATCTGGTACGTAGCAGTGCTCGCGCTCGTGACCGGCCACGTCAGCGGGCTCGCGCTTGCCCACGACCGCGCCCTCGTCACTTACCGCTCGACCC
The DNA here is from genome assembly GCA_963813805.1 of uncultured Solirubrobacterales bacterium. GTDB lineage: Bacteria > Actinomycetota > Thermoleophilia > Solirubrobacterales > Solirubrobacteraceae > Palsa-744. The sequence continues at coordinate 359,061 of CAWEZZ010000005.1, read as the reverse complement.
AGGACGCCGTGCGCTCGCAGTACTGGATGCTCGTCGTGATGGTCGGCTTCACGAGCCTCGGGCTGTGGCTGCTGTCGTCCGTGAACACCTGACCCTGGTACCGAACGCAAGGCAGCGAACGTCACAATCACAAGCGAGCGAGATGCACGTCATAGCCCACATCGGAAACGTCCCCGTCGAGGAGTGGGTGCCCTTCCTCGTCCCCGTGCTGGCGCTGTATCTCTACGGTCGCCACAAGAACCGCCGTCGACGCGACGCGGTACAGCGCCTGCCCGATGCGAGCGAGCCGCTCGACGAGAGCACGGTTGAGCTGGTCCTCGCCCGCTGGGCGAAGGCCAAGCACAAGGATCTCTCGCCCGCGCACCTGCCGCTGCTGTACCCACCCGGTCCAGACGGCATGAACGCGGGCGAGCTAGCCGAGCGCATTCACGTCGACCCCGCCACCGTCGAGCGACTGCTCGAGGAGCTGGAAGACCTCGGCTACCTGGACCTCGACGAGCGCGACGAGCGCGACGGACCTCGCGTGTCGCTCACCTTCGAGGGATACGACCTGCTCTACGAGACCGAGGCTGCGCTGCTCTCACAGGCAGCGGGTGCGTCGTCGTAGCCCGATTCGAGCGCATGCTGAGCCTCAACACGCCTGATGGGACTCGTGAGGCGGTCAAGCAAAACGACAAAACGGCTTACTTGCAGGCACCTCTGAGACGCGCCCGGCAAGATTCGAACTTGCGACCTCTCGCTCCGGAGGCGAGCACTCTATCCACTGAGCTACGGGCGCAGACGACGCCGCAAGGACGACATCCCGGCCTCGGAGCTTAGCGCCGCCGCACAGCCCAGCCCATCGCGGCCAGTCCGCCACCGCTACCGTAGCCATCATGGACCTGTCCCTGTTCTTCGTCGGCACCGGCGGCTCGGTGCCCAGCGCCCGGCGCGGCCTGCCGGCGGTTCTGGCATGCCGTGGCGGTGACCGGCTGCTGTTCGACTGTGGCGAAGGAACACAGCGCCAGCTCGTGCGCTCGGTCGGGCTGACCGACGTGGAAAGTGTGTTCATCACGCACTTCCACGCCGACCACTGGCTGGGGCTGCCGGGAATGCTGAAGTCGTTTGCGCTGCGCGAACGCGACCAGCCGCTGACCGTGTACGGGCCGCGGGGGCTGAGGGACCTGATGGGGGCGATGCGCGTCGTCTACGGACGCCTTCCCTACGAGCTGGCCGTCGTCGAGCTTCGGCCGGCGGAGACCGTCGCGCGCGATGGTTACCTGATCGCCGCCATTCCCGTGCGCCATCGCGCAGGCGCCTCGTTCGGATATGCGCTCGTCGAGGAGTCCCGGCCGGGCCGTCTCGACGCGCGCCTGGCCAAGGAGCTCGGCGTGACGCCCGGGCCCGACTTCGGTCGCTTGCAGCGCGGAGAGACCATCGCGGGAGTGAAGCCCGAGCAGGTCATGGGTCCGGCGAGGGAGGGGCGCAAGATCGTGCTCTCCGGCGATACCGCGCCGTGCGAGGCGCTCGCGATTGCCGCCCACCAGGCGGACGTGCTCGTACACGAGGCGACGTTCGCCGAGGAAGAGGTCGAGCGCGCGCGCCAGACATCCCACAGCACCGCCCGCCAGGCAGCCGAGCTGGCGCGCGATGCCGAGGTGCGCATGCTTGCTCTCACCCACGTCTCCAGTCGCTATGCCGGCGGAGAGCTTCGCGACGAGGCACGCGCCGTGTTCGCCGCCACCGAGGCGCCGCGCGACTTTGACACGATCGAGGTGCCGTTCCCCGAGCGCGGCGCTCCTACGCTGGTTCGCTGGTCCGAGCGCCAGGCGCGCGACCGATCGGGGATCGACCAGTCCTCGGCGCCCGCCGGGGATGCCGAGCCCGTTGCATCGCCCTGATACATTCTGTGCGTCCTTTAACCCGGTCCGGTGAGGCCAGGAAGGAAACGATGGACGAGAGCAGCGAGAAGATTGTCCTCCGCACAGAGGACGTACAGCGGGCGCTGACGCGCATCGCGCACGAGGTTGCCGAGCGCAATCCCCGACCACCGACTTCCTCGACAGTGCCCCAGGCCTTGGCCCTGATTGGGATCCACCGCCGTGGCGCGTTTCTTGCGCGGCGGCTGAAGGATCTGCTCGAAGAGCTACTCAACACCGAGATCCCGCTCGGGGACCTGGACATCGGCTTCTACCGCGACGACGTCTCAAGCCGGCCCGACGCGCCGGTTGTGCACGCGTCGCACATCGACTTCGACATCAGCGGGCGCACGGTGGTGATCGTCGACGATGTCCTCTACACCGGTCGCACGGTGAGAGCCGCGATCGAGGCACTATTCGACTACGGCCGGCCCGAGCGCGTGCAGCTGGCCGTACTCGCTGACCGAGGCCACCGCGAGCTGCCGATCCGCCCGGACTACGTCGGCAAGAACCTGCCCACCTCCAGAGCCGAGCACGTGCATGTGCGCGTCTCCGAGCTGGACGGCGTCGACGAGGTTGCGATCGCCTCATCCACTCCTGTGGAGGCATCAGCATGAGGGCCGAAGGCCCGGTTATGGGCGCCATGGAAGGCGTACGTCGTCGTCAAAGGGCCGACCGGATGCAGGCCCCATGAACCACTTACTCTCGATCGAGGATCTCGACCGTGCGGGGATCGAGCGGATCGTCGCACAGGCAGCGCGTTTCGCCGAGGTGTCAGACCGGGAGATCAAGAAGGTGCCGGCGCTGCGGGGACGGATGGTGCTGAACCTGTTCTACGAGGCTTCGACGCGCACACGCAGCTCGTTCGAGCTGGCCGCCAAGCGGCTGTCGGCCGACGTGGTGAACTTCGCCGCGAGTGGATCGAGCGTCGAGAAGGGCGAGTCACTGAAGGACACCATCCTCACACTGAGTGCGCACAAGCCGGACGCGATCGTGCTGCGCACCCCGTGGGCGGGCGCGGCCGAGCTGGTCTCGCGGTGGTGCAGCGCGGCGATCGTGAACGCGGGCGACGGCAAGCACGAGCACCCGACGCAGGCGCTGCTCGACGTCTACACGCTGCGCAAGCGTCTGGGCGGGATCGACGGCGCGTCGATCTGGATCGTCGGCGACGTCACCCACTCAAGGGTTGCGCGCTCGAACATCATCGCGTTTCAGCGGATGGGCGCGAAGGTAACGGTTGCGGGTCCGCCGACGCTGATCCCGCGCGGGATCCAAGCGCTCGGCTGCGAGGTGCGCTTTACGTTGGACGAGCTCCACTCGGCCAACGTGGTGTACGCGCTGCGGATGCAGCGCGAGCGGATGAGCGAGACTTGGGTGCCGTCGCTGCGCGAGTATGCCGCCTGGTATCAGATCAACGGGCGGCGGCTGGGCCCGCGCCAGATATTGATGCATCCCGGCCCAGTGAACCGCGGCGTGGAGCTCTCCGGCGAGGTCGTGGACTCCCCGCAAGCTGTTATCACCGCACAGGTCGAGGCTGGCGTGGTCGTGCGGATGGCGGTCCTGTACGAGCTACTCGCAGGAACGCGCGAGCCCCAGCCCGTCCCCGAGCCCCAGCTCGCTTGATGACCGTGTTAGGGCCCGCGAATCAATATCTGACGGTCCGGATGCACTCGTCTGGCGGCGCCAGCCACCACCCACGATGCTCGACGTACTACCAGCACGCCTGCGCTCGCGTGCGGCGTCTGGCATCCACCATCCGAGCACCCCGATCCCGCCATCTATTGATTCGCGGGCCCTTAGGGCCGATGACCGTGGGGTCGACCAGCTGATGGCGGCAAAGCCGCTCGTCCACGGACCGCAGCAGCCGGCGGACCTCCTGCTGCGCGATGTACACGTGCTCGACCCCCGCGCCGGGATCGACGCGCGCCACGACGTGCGCGTGCGCGCAGAAGTCATCGCGGAGCTCAGCGCACCCGGCGCATTGCAGAACGACAACGGCGAGGAGGTCGTCGAGGGCCATGGCCGCCATCGGCTGCTGCCGGCGTTCTTCGATCCGCACGTCCATCTGCGCACGCCGGGACAGGAGCACAAGGAGGATCTGGAGACGGGAACCCGCGCGGCCGCGGCCGGTGGGTTCGGCGGGTTGATCGCGATGCCGAACACCGATCCGGTGCTCGACTCCGCGCCGCTGCTGCGCTCGCTGCGGGACGCCGCGGCACGCGAGGCGAGAGTTCCCGTCGGCTTCCTGGCGGCGATCACCCGCGGGTCAGAGGGCGAGCAGCTGACCGAGATGGCCGAGCTGCGCCAAGAGGGGGCGCTAGGCTTCACTGACGACGGCCGGCCGGTGCAGAGCGCGGGGATACTGCGCAAGGCGCTGCAGTACCAGCGCCTGTGCGGGGGTGTAATCGCGCTGCACGAGGAGGACAGAACGCTGTCACGCGGCGGGGCCATGCACGAGGGCGCGGTCAGCGCCGCGCTAGGGATCACGGGGATACCGACTATCAGTGAGTCGACGATGGTCGCGCGCGACGCCGCGCTCGCCTCTTATGAGGACGCGCGCGTGCACTTCCAGCACCTGAGCTGCACAGCCTCAGTCGACGCCGTCGCCGAGGCTAAGGCGCGGGGGTGGAAGGTGAGCGCCGAGGTGACGCCCCACCATCTGCTGCTGACCGAGGAGGACGTGCGGGGGATGGACACGCGCATGAAGATGCACCCCCCGCTGGCGACCGATGCCGACCGGCGGTCGCTCATCGAGGGGCTGCGTGCGGGCACGATCGACTGCGTGGCTACCGACCACGCCCCGCACGCACGCGAGGAGAAGGAGGTGCCGTTTGAGCAGGCGCCGATGGGGACGACGGGACTGGAGACGGCGTTCGCGGCGCTCTATACCGGGCTGGTGCTCACGGGCGCGCTCGAGCTGGGGTTGCTCGTCGAGCGAATGACCGCTGGGGCTGGGCTGTTCGAGTTGCCGACCCCGCGCATCGCCGTGGGCGAGCCGGCGAACGTTACGCTGGTGGACCTCGAAGCCGAGTGGGTAGCCGGGGAGCGCGGCTGGGAGAGCCGCTCGGAGAACTGCTGCTTCGCCGGGCGTGCCCTGCAGGGCCGCGTGCTGCTGACGGTCACCGCGGGCGCGGTCGTCTATCGCGAGCGCGCCTTTTCCGTGGTGGCGTCCCGATGAGCTTGCTCGACAGAGAGCGCACCGCGCTCCTCGTCATCGACGTCCAGGAGGGGTTCAGGCCGTACGTCTCGTTCGCGGGTGTGGCGGAGTCGTGCGCGAAGCTAGTACAGGCGGCGCGCATTCTCGACGTGCCCAGGCTGGTGAGCGAGCAGTACCCGAAAGGCCTCGGCCACACTGCGCCCGAGGTTGGGTTGCAGGATGAGAAGCCGATCGAGAAGACCGTGTTCTCAGCTGCGCGCGCGGATGGCTTTGACCTCGGTGAGCGAGATCAAGCGATCGTGTGCGGGATCGAGACGCACGTGTGTGTTAGTCAGACGGTGCACGATCTGCTCGGCAAAGGGGTGGAGGTGCACGTGCCGGCCGACGCGGTGGGGTCGCGGCACGAGATCGACTACGAGCGCGGTCTTGAGCGCATGGAGCGCGCGGGCGCCGTCGTAAGCACGGTCGAGGCGGCGCTGTTCGAGCTGCTGGAGCGCGCGGGCACACCCGAGTTCAAGGCCATCCAAAAGCTGATCCTCTGAGATGAATCCCGCGACGGCCTACGTGCTGCTGGAGGACGGGACGCGCTTCGACGGCGAGGCCTGCGCCGCAGAGGGGCACGCCGTGGGGGAGGTGGTGTTCACGACGGGGATGTCGGGATATCAGGAGTCGATGACCGACCCCTCGTTCGCGGGGCAGCTGATCGCGTTCACCTATCCGCACATTGGGAACTACGGCGTGAGCGCGGAAGCGATGGAGTCAGGGAAAGCGTGGGCGCGCGCGGCGATCATGTGCGAGGCGTGCAACCGCGAGGACGCGCCGAGCGCTGAGCGCGGCTGGCTTGACTGGCTGAGCGACTGCGGCATCCCGGCGATCACCGGTGTGGACACGCGCGCACTCGTGTTGCACATCCGCGACGCTGGGGCGATGCGTGGGGGTGTATTCCCCGTGACGATGTCAGAGGCTCAAGCACGCGAGCTGATCGAGTCAGAGCCACCGATGGCCGGACAGGACCTGGCCGCCGTCGTCACCCCCCGAGAGGTCAGCCACCACGGGCAGGGCGACGGGCCGCAGATCGCGGTGATCGACACCGGGATCAAGGCGTCGATGGTCCGCGAGCTCTCAGAGCGCGGTGCGCGCGTGTCACTGCACCCGTGTAGGAGCACGGCCGAGGAGCTGCTGAGGGAAGACCCGGACGCGATCTTCCTGGCCAACGGCCCGGGCGACCCGGCGGCGTTGGGATACGTGGTGGAGACGGTGCGCGAGCTGGTCGGGAGAAAGCCCGTGTGGGGGATCTGCCTCGGCCACCAGCTACTGTGCCGGGCGATAGGGTTGGAGACGTTCAAGCTGCCGTTTGGCCACCGCGGAGCGAACCACCCAGTCAAGGATTTGCAGACAGGGAGGGTGGAGATCACCTCCCAGAACCATGGCTTTGCTGCGGTTGGACCGGATGGTGCGAGGACGATCGACACCGACGAGCCGGTGCGCTGGCAGACGGACTTCGGCGAGGCCGCCCTTTCCCACGTGAACCTCTACGACCGCACGGTCGAGGGCCTCGAGCTGCTCGACGTGCCGGGGGGGACCGTGCAGTACCACCCCGAGGCGGGCCCCGGCCCGCACGACAGCCTCTACCTGTTCGACCGCTTCCTGGAGCGCATTGCCCAGGCGTGAGGACATCCACAAGATCCTGATCCTGGGCTCGGGCCCGATCGTGATCGGGCAGGCCGCGGAGTTCGACTACTCAGGGGTGCAGGCGTGCAAGGTGCTGCGTGAGGAGGCCTACGAGGTGGTGTTGGTGAACTCGAACCCCGCGACGATCATGACCGACCCGGAGTTCGCCGACGCGACGTACATCGAGCCGCTGCTGCCGGGTCCGGTGGCGCAAGTGATCGAGCGCGAGCGCCCGGACGCGCTGCTGGGGACGTTGGGCGGACAGACGGCCTTGAACTTGTCAAAGGCGCTGCACGACGACGGCACCCTGGAGAAGTACGGCGTCGAGCTGATCGGCGCCAACTACGAGGCGATCGCCTGCGCCGAGGACCGCGAGCTGTTCGGTCAGGCGATGGCCAAGGCCGGGTTGCGCATGCCAAAGAGCGCGATCGCCAGCGGCTGGCTGGATGAACCGGGCACTGGAACAGGCCGGGTAGACGTCGGGCTGGGGGTTGCGAACGCCCTGGGCGTGCGCGACGAAGTCGGCCTGCCTTGCATCGTGCGCCCGGCCTTCACATTGGGCGGCCGCGGCGGCGGCATTGCGCGCACGAACGAGGAGTTCGAGCGGATCGTCGCCGCCGGGATCGAGGCTTCGCCGATCGGGCAGGTGCTGCTCGATGAGTCGGTGCTCGGCTGGGGCGAGTTCGAGCTGGAGGTTATGCGCGACAACGCCGACAACGTCGTGATCGTGTGCTCGATCGAGAACGTCGACCCGATGGGCGTGCACACGGGCGACTCGGTGACGGTCGCGCCGCAGCAAACGCTGACCGACCGGCTGTACCAGCGGCTGCGCGATCAGGCAATCACGGTGATCCGCGCAGTGGGGGTGGAGACGGGCGGGTCAAACGTGCAGTTCGCGGTGAACCCGGACACCGAGGAGATCATGGTGATCGAGATGAATCCGCGCGTGTCGCGCAGCTCGGCGCTGGCGTCGAAGGCGACAGGGTTTCCGATCGCGAAGATCGCCGCGCGGCTGGCGGTGGGGTATCGGCTGGATGAGATCGACAATGACATCACCGGGGTCACGCCTGCATGCTTCGAGCCGACGATCGACTACGTGGTGGTGAAGTGGCCGCGGTTTGCGTTCGAGAAGTTCCCAGGCGCTGAGAGCACCCTGTCGACGCACATGAAGTCGGTAGGTGAGGCGATGGCGATCGGGCGCACCTTCGGCCAGGCGTTCGCGAAGGCGCTACGCTCGCGCGAGCTCGACAAGCCGCCTTGTCTTGAGGGGATCACCGAGGAGAAGCTGCTGGAGAGCCTGCGGACACCCGGACCGGCTCGCTTCGAGACGGTGCTTGAGCTCCTCAGTCGGGGCGTGGATGTCGAGAGGGTGCACGAGCCGACGAAGATCGACCCGTGGTTTCTGCAGGAGCTGCGCGCGCTCGCTCTGGATCCACAGGCACCGTTCGAGGGCGAGCGATCATTCAGGTCGGTCGACACCTGCGCCGCGGAGTTCCCCGCGCGCACGCCCTACTACTACTCCGGCTGGGAGCGTGCGGCGTCGCACGAGGTGCGGCGGGGGAAGCGCGAGTCGGTCGTGATCTTGGGGTCGGGGCCGAATCGGATCGGTCAGGGGATCGAGTTCGACTACTGCTGCGTACACGCGGCGATGACCGTGCGCGAGTCAGGACGCGATGCGGTGATGGTGAACTGCAACCCGGAGACGGTGTCGACCGACTACGACACGTCCGACCGGCTCTACTTCGAGCCGCTGACGCTCGAAGACGTGCTGGCCGTCGTGGAGGTCGAGCGACCGCTGGGGGTGGTCGTGCAGTTCGGCGGGCAGACGCCGCTGAAGCTCGCCGCGGGACTGGCGCAGGCGGGCGTGCCGTTGCTGGGGACGAGCGTTGAGGCGATCGACCTGGCGGAGGACCGCGGGCGCTTTGGCGCGCTGCTGGAGCGCCTGGGCTATGAGGCGCCGCCGTACGCGACAGCGCACACGGTGGAGGAGGCGCTCCAGAAGGCCGCGGAGGTCGGCTTCCCGCTGCTGGTGCGGCCGTCCTACGTGCTGGGGGGGAGGGCGATGGAGATCGTCTACTCGCGCGAGGGTCTCGCCGACTACCTGCGCCGCGAGGTGGGGGAGGACGCGCGTAGCGCGTCCTCCCATGTGAGCCGTGAAGGCTCCCCTCTAGCTCAGGATTCGGACCCGCCCACCCCGGATGCCCCGCGGAGCACTTCAACCGAGATCTTCCTGGATCACTTCTTAGAGGACGCGATCGAGGTCGACGTGGACGCGCTCTGCGACGGGGAGGGGGTGTGGATCGGGGGAATCATGCAGCACGTGGAGGAGGCCGGCGTGCACTCCGGCGACAGCGCCTGCGTGCTGCCGCCACACTCGCTCGGGGAGGAGATGCTCGAGCAGATCCGCGCGGCGACGCGCGAGATCGCGCTGGCGGTCGGGGTCGTCGGCTTGCTGAACGTCCAGTACGCGGTGCATGCCGGAGAGCTGTACGTGCTCGAGGCCAACCCGCGTGCATCGCGGACCGTCCCGTTCGTATCTAAGGCCGTCGGCGTGCCGCTGGCGAAGGTCGCATGCCGGATCATGCTGGGTGAGCGGATCGCCGAGCTGGAGCTTCCACAGGGAAGAGAGGGGATGGGCTTCGGCGATCACGTCTCGGTCAAGGAGGCGGTGCTGCCGTTTGACCGCTTCGAGGGCTCCGACGCGATGCTCGGCCCGGAGATGCGGTCCACAGGTGAGGTGATGGGAATCGCTCGTGACTTCCCGACCGCGTTCGCCAAGGCGCAGGCGGCCGCTGGCGTGCCGCTGCCGATGGAAGGCACGGCGTTCATCACGGTTACCGACTCCGACAAGAAGAGCGCGTGCGCGGTTGCTCAGATCCTGCACGACAACGGCTTTCGGATCGTGGCCACGCGCGGCACGGCTGACGCGATCGTGCAGATGGGTGTGCCTGCGGAGCCATTGAAAAAGATCAACGAAGGCTCACCGCACGTGCTGGATTGGATAGAGCGGGGTGACGTCGACCTCGTCGTGAACACGCCCACGGGGTTCGGCGCGCGAACCGACGGTTGGGAGATCCGCCGCGCCGCGATTGCGCATGGCATCCCATGCCTGACGACGCTCGCCGCTGGGCTCTCGGCCGCGCGTGCGATCACCCGTGCCAGACGGGACGGCGAGCCAGAGGTGCTGTGTCTGCAGGAGCTGCACGGGGCCAGGACAGCGTGAGCGAGGCCCCCTTCGGTCGCAGGCTGCTGACAGTCACCGGCATGGACGAGCTGGGGTCCTACCGTGTGCTGCGGGTCGCCGACCCTGACGGTCCGGACCCCGCGCCGGGGCAGTTCGCGATGCTGGCGACGGCCGAGCGCTGGGGCGGAGGCGAGGACGAGCGGCCGTACTTACCGCGCGCGTTCTCGATCGCGCGCTGGGGCGAGGGGGAGGCACATTTTCTGCTGGAGGACGTGGGGCCGGGCACGAACAGGCTGTGCGAGCTTGAAGCGAGCGACAGGCTGTGGGTGCTGGGGCCGCTCGGCACGGGCTTCACGCCGTCGCGGGACGGTCGGCGCGCGCTGTTGGTAGGCGGCGGTGTGGGAATCGCACCGCTGGCGATCCTGCAGGATGTGCTGGAAGGCCAGAGTACGGTCCTGCTCGGCTTTCGCGACGCCGGGCGCGCAGTGGGCGCCGCGCTGCTGGGAGGCGCGCAGGTGGCCACCGACGACGGCTCGGTCGGTCATGACGGCCGCGTCACCGACCTGCTCACCACCGAGCTCGACAGCGACCCCTGGGCCACCGTTTACGCGTGCGGCCCCGCGGCGATGCTCGAGATGGTCAGGGCGATGTGCGCCGAACGTTCCGTGCCGGCTCAGCTCGCACTGGAGGCGGGGATGGCGTGCGGGTTTGGCGCGTGCTTCGGCTGCGTCGTGCCCAGGCGCAGCGGCGGGTATCTGCGCGTCTGCGTCGAGGGGCCCGTGATCGACGCCGCCGAGCTGGACCGGGTCGACGAGCATGCGGGAGCACCCACGTGAGCGTGGACTTCTGCGGGCTGCAGCTGGCCCACCGGGTGATCAACGGGTCGGGCACGTTCGACGCGATCGCGGCGCAGCGGGCGTTCGGCGCAGCACTGAAGGCCGGATTCCCCTTCGCCGCGTATGTGTCCAAGACGATCACGGTCGAACCCCGCGAGGGCAATCTGCCACCACGGCTGTGGGAGGCGCCGGGCGGGCTGGTCAACTCGATCGGGCTGCCGAACAAGGGGCTGGAGCGCTACATCGCCGAGGACCTGCCACAGCTCGCGAGCATACTGGCCGACGAACACCGGCCGGTGCCGTTGATCACGAACGTGATGGGGTCAACCCCGGAGGAGCTCTCGAGGCTCGTGGAGGCGTGCGAGGCGCATAAAGAGATTGCGGCGGTGGAGCTGAACGTATCGTGTCCGAACGTGAAGACCGGGCTGGACATCGGCGCCGACCCCGCAGCCTTGGAGGCCGTCGTGCGCGAAGTGCGTCCCCGCAGCCGCAAGCCGCTGATCGTCAAGCTCACCCCGAACACGGCCGACGTGGCCGCCTGCGCACAGGCGGCCCAAGCAGGCGGCGCGGACGCTGTGTCGCTGATCAACACATTGCGTGCCATGGCCCTCACGCCGCGTCGATCCGGTGCCCGCACGCTCGGCGACGGTCGCCCGCTTGGCAATGTCCGTCGATCCAGCCCCAACCCTGCAATCACATCTGTGCCCTGGCTGGGAGGGGGCGCCGGAGGCCTCTCTGGCCCCGCGATCCGCGCGGTCGCGCTGGCCCAGGTGGCGGCCGTTGCCGCGCGCGTGACGATCCCCGTGGTCGGCATGGGTGGAGTGCAGACCACCGCGCACGCACGCGATCTGATCGATGTCGGGGCAACGCTTGTCGCGGTTGGCACCGAGAGCTTCCGCGACCCGGCGGCAGGCGCCCGCATCGCTTGCGATCTCGACTGAGTCTGGATTCATGCCAGAGTGGCTAGCGGGTCGAGGGTGGATCGGACCGTTAGACTGGCTAGCCGGCCAGAATCGGCGGAGGTAAAAACCCCTGCAAACACGCCGTGACACCATCCACCAGCCTCGATACGGCTAGACCTCAAGCTGAGGTATACATGAATTCGTCATATTTGTCTTGATAGCCGCCCGCTGGTGTGTAGACTCGCCGCCCATGGCGACGGCGACCAGGGTGACGTCCTCAAACCTCTCAATGGCCCCCGAGCGATCCCTGAACCAGAGGATGGACGCGCTCGCAAGAGCCAACCAGATCCGCATCAAGCGAGCGCAACTGAAGCGCGATCTGAAGGCCGGGCGCCTGTCGATCCACTCGCTCCTGCTTGACCCGCCCGAGTACGTTGAGACCGCCAAGGTGTTTGACATGCTGCTGGCCGTGCCCAAGTACGGGCGCGTGAAGGTCAACAAGATCCTCGCCCATTGCAGAATCTCGCCGAGCAAGACGATCGGCGGGCTGTCAGAGCGCCAGCGGAGCGAGCTGGTTTCCCTGCTACACCGCTGAGCGGCCGTTCCCCCGACCTCCGTTCCCCCGACCTCGGTATTAGGGTGGCCGACATGGCGCGCGTGTTCGTCATCACGGGACCTTCGGGGGTCGGCAAGGGGACGCTTATCAGGGGCCTGATGGAGCGGCTGGGAAGGCTTGAGCTGTCGGTGTCGGCCACCACACGCGCCCCCCGGCTCGGGGAGCGGGACGGGGTCGACTATCACTTCCTCAAGCGCGAGGAGTTCGACCGCCGGGTGAGTGCGGGGGAGTTTGTCGAGCACGCCGACTACGCGGGTCGCAGCTATGGGACGCTGCGCACGGAGCTGGAGGGGCGGGTGCGCGCGGGCGTGCCGGTGGTATTGGAGATCGAGGTGCAGGGCGCCCGTCAGGTGCGCCGGTCGGTACCGGACGCGGTGCAGGTCTTCATCGCGCCTCCCTCGTTGGACGCGTTGCGCACACGACTGATCGGGCGCGGGACCGACGATCCCGAGGAGGTGGAGCGCCGTCTGCGCGTCGCCGAGGAGGAGCTCACTGCCCAACCCGAGTTCGAGCACGTCGTCGTCAACGACAGGCTCGAGGATGCGCTAGAGCAGCTGACGAGGATCGTCGCCGCGGAGCTGGACTGAGCCCGAGCGGCGGGAGCGCTCCGCGGCGCAACCTGTCGCCGCGGCAGATCGCCACTACACTCAAGGGCAACCAAGGAAAGGCAACGCAACCGTGATCTCCCCCCGCATCGACAGACTGCTGGAGAACGTCGACTCCAACTATGCAAGCGTGTTGGTGGCCGCCAAGAGAGCGCGTCAGATCAACAGCTACTACCACAACCTCGGCGAGGGAACGTTCGACGAGTTCCCGCCCCCAATGGTGGAGACGGGTTCCAAAAACTACCTCACGATCGCCTTAGAGGAGGTAGCAGCCGGGAAGATCAAGTACCACTACAGATAGGGCTTGGGCTTCCCGCAAGGCGCCCGCCAGCGCTTGCTAGTCTCGGCCGGGCGCTCTAAGTATGTGTTTGAATTTCATGCACTGTGTGCCATCGTATGTATCGGGTAGACACGAAAGCGCACGCATGTGCGGGTAGGACTTTCAATTTGTGCTCACTGTGCTCCATCGTATCTACGGTGTACATACAAAAGCGCACACTGCGTAAAAATTGAAAACACGTTCTAAAACTCGGTCATGGCACGGATCCTGCTCGGCGTGAGCGGCGGCATCGCCGCGTACAAGGCGCTTGAGTTCGTGCGCTTGGCGACCGCGTCTGGGCACGTGATGCGCGTTGTGCAGACGCCTGCGAGCCGGCGGTTCGTCGGTGAGGCTTCGTTCGCCGCACTGACCGGCGCGCCGGTGCTCTCAAGCGAGTTCGAGCGCGACCCCGCGCGCGGGGCGTTCCCCGGCCAGCCGCTGCCCGCGCATGAGCCGCTCAGCCATCTGGAGCTGGTGGGTAACGCCGAGGTCTACGTGATCGCACCGGCCTCGGCGAACACGATCGCGAAGCTCGCAAACGGACTGGCGGACAACCTGCTGAGCAGCTGCGCGCTAGCCGCGAAGTGTCCCGTAGTTATCGCCCCGGCGATGAACAATCGCATGTACGAGCACCCCGCGACCCGCGCGAACCTACAGACCCTGCGCGAGCGCGGCGTGCGCATCGTCGAGCCAGACAGCGGGCGGTTGGCCTCCAAGGGCGAGGAGGGCATCGGCCGCCTGGCCGAGCTCGCGCGGATCTTGGCGGAGTGTGAGGCGGCGCTGGCGGACGAGCCCAGCGCGGAAGACACCCACGCCGGCTGGAGTGGGCTGAAGGTGCTCGTCACCGCCGGGGGGACGCGCGAGCCGATCGACAGCGTGAGGTTCATCGGCAACAGCTCCTCGGGACGGATGGGCTTCGCCCTGGCGCGGGCGGCGCGCGCCCGCGGCGCCGAGGTGACGCTGGTAGCGGCCAACGTGTCGCTGCCTGCGCCGCAGGGGGTGAGCTGCCGCGAGGTCGCCACCGCGGCTGAATTGCAGGAAGTCTGTGAGGAAGAGTTCCCCGCCTGCGACGTGCTGCTGATGACCGCGGCGGTGAGCGACTTCAGACCGTCGGCGCCGCAGGAGGGGAAGATCAAGAAGGCCGACCGCACCGGCCTCCAGATCGAGCTGGAGCCCACCGCGGACGTGCTTGCTGGCCTGGCCGCTCGCCGCCGCGCCGGCCAAACGCTGGTCGGCTTCGCCGCGGAGCACGGCGAGGGCGCGATCGACTGCGGGCGCGAGAAGCTGACGGGCAAGGGGGTGGACGCCGTCGTGGTCAACGACATCTCGCGGGGGGATATCGGCTTCGACGCGGACGCCAACGAGGTGACAATCATCACTGCCGCTACCGACCGATCGCCGATCGACCGCCAGCATGTGCCACGCGCTCGCAAGACGCAGGTCGCCGAGGCGATCCTCGACGCCGTCGAGCGCCTGCGCGCAGGCGGTTAAAATGCCCGGAAATGGAGAGCGTCTATGACCTCTATCAGCGCGGCTGCGAGCTGCTCGACAACGGCGACTACCAGGCGGCGATCGTACCGCTGAGCAAAGCGCGGGAGCTCGAGCCTGATAAGGCCTCGATCCGCGAGACGCTCGGACGGGCGCTGTTTCACGCGCAGCGCTACGAAGGCGCTGCCGCGGAGTTCCAGGCCGTGGCGACGAAGACGCCGACGAACGACTACGCGCTCTTCTGCCTGGGCCGCTCGATGCAGCTGCTCGGCCGCCATCGCGAGGCCTGCAAGCCGCTGGCGCTGGCGTGCTCGCTGCGTCCAGAGCGCGCGGACTACCGGCTGTACCGAGATCGTGCCCGCCGCGACGCCGAGCGATCGTGAGCCCGCGGTGGACGACGCGCACGACGGCCCGCTGGAGCTGTGCGGAGCCGTCCCGATGCTATGCTCGATCGAGAGCTTTCGTGCCGCCGATCGGAGATCGGCCAGCAGACACCGGCAGTAGTATCGAGAGTGGGCGCACGCCCGCTTTTTTTGCGTAAGGACCTAAAAGAAAAAGAGATGACGACCGCGCTGCAGACAGACATCGAGAGGCGTCTCGCCCAGAGCGAGCCCGATGTTGAGGTGCTGCTCGCCGAGGTCCTCGGCGGCAGGTGCCTACGCGTGTTCATCGACCATCCCGATGGCGTCACGCTCGCGCTGTGCGAGCGGGTCACCACGCTGCTAAGCGAGGAGCGGGAGCGCTACTCGCTGGAGGTCTCATCGCCGGGCTCAGAGCGCCCGCTGACCAAGCCAGCCCACTTCCGCCGCTTCGTCGGCCGCCGCGCGCGAGTGCGCACACGCCATCCGCGCGCGGTTGGCTCACCGGAGAACGCAAGGCCCGTGCGGAGCTTCACCGGAGAGCTGGTAGGGGCCTCCGAGGAGGAGATCACGTTGGCCGCCGACGGGGGCATCATCGCGATTCCCTACGCGGAGATCCGCCGTTCGAACCTAGTCGAGGATTGAGGGTCCTATGTCACGCGAAATCCTTGAGGCGATGCACGCGCTGGCGCGCGAGAAGGGGATCGAGCCCGAGAGGCTGATGATCGCGCTCGAGGACGCGCTGCTTTCGGCCTACAAGAAGCAGCCCGGCTCAGCCAAGTACGCGCGCGTGGAGATGGACCGCGAGACGGCCGATTTCAGGGTCATCGAACTGATCATCCCCGAGCGCTTGGAGGCGCATCTGATCGTGGAGACGATCGACGAGGGAATGATGATCGACCCCGAGACAGGCGAGATGCGCGAACCCGAGGAACCGGAAATCGACCCGAAGAAGTTCGCCGAATACCGCGACCAGATCGACGAGCGCGACGTCACGCCTGATGACTTCGGGCGGATCGCCGCCCAGACCGCCAAGCAGGTCATCCTGCAGCGGATCCGCGAGGCCGAGCGGGACATGATGTACGAGGAGTACCGCGACCGCGTGGGCGAGCTGATCACCGGCATCGTGCAGCAGTCCGATTCCCGCTACACGCTCGTGCAACTGCGCGAACGCGTCGAGGCGCTGCTGCCCAAGTCCGAGCAGGTGGAGGGCGAGCGCTACGACCACTCCCAGCGGATCAAGGCGGTGATCAAGGAGGTCTCGCCGTCGACGAAGGGACCGGCGATCATCGTCTCTCGGCGCGATCCGGAGCTGATCAAGAAGCTGTTCGAGCTGGAGGTCCCGGAGATCGCCGACGGTCTCGTGGAGATCGCCAACGTGGCCCGCGAGCCCGGTTACCGCTCGAAGATCGCCGTCATCTCCCACACCGATGGCGTCGACCCGGTCGGCGCCTGCGTCGGCCCACGGGGCTCGCGCGTGCGCATGGTTGTCTCCGAGCTGCGCGGCGAGAAGATCGACATCATCCCGTTCAACGACGAGCCCGCCAGATTTGTGGCCAAGGCGCTGTCGCCCGCACGCGTGCGCGAGGTGCTCGTCGACGACGAGGCCAAGCAGGCGACCGTGATCGTGCCCGATGACCAGCTCTCCCTGGCGATCGGACGCGAGGGTCAGAACGCGCGCCTGGCGGCGCGGCTGACCGGCTGGCGCGTGGACATCCGCTCGGAGACCGAGTTTGCCGCCGAGGAGGCCGAGCACGGCTATGAGGAGGAGGAGGTCCAGGGCCGCTGCGCAGCAATCCTCTCCAACGGACGGCGCTGCCCGAACGCCTCGCTGTCCAGCTCGCGTTACTGCGGCCTTGAGATTCACCAGGCGCTCGCGAGCATCTCTAGTGACAACATCGTCGACCTAACGGCCGGCACCGAGCAGGCGAGCGACGCCACGGCCGACGGCGAGGACGTGGCCGATCGAGCCCGCGACGGCGAGCCAGACGCCGTCCCGGAGGTCGAGGCCCTCTCCGAGCGTGAGGCGACACCCCCCGCGCAAGACGCCGAGCCGGCCGCGGAGAGCGAGATCGCCGCCGAGCCGGCCGCGGAGGGCGAGACCGCCGCTGAGCCGGCGCCCGTCGCACAGGATGCTGGCGGTACCGCCGAGGAGCAGACGACATAGGGGCGCGACGGGCACCCAGCCCAACGGGCTGTGTGTCCCCCCGGCGCAAGTGCGTCGGCTGCGGGCGCATCGCGCCGAAGTCCGAGCTGGTGCGCATCGCGTTGACCGATCGGAGATCGGTCAACGACGACGAAGGTAGCTCCAAGCGGGCAGTGCTCGACCGGACCGGCGCGATGCCCGGCCGAGGCGCATATCTGTGCCTCGGCGAGCGCCCCGGAGAGCCCGACGGAGATTGTCTGGCCCGTGCGAGGAGCCGTGGCGCCATCGGGCGGGCGTTGCGTTCCCCAGCGGCCGTCGCGTCCGAGGGCTTAGAATCGGTGGGCCTATGAGCAAGAAGCGAGTCCACGAAATAGCGAAGGAGCAAGGCCTTTCCAGCAAGGAGCTGCTGGAGAGGCTGAAGGCCGCCGGCATCGAAGCGAAGGCGGCGGCGTCATCCGTGGAGGAGGCAGCTGCGCTGAAGGCGCTCGGCTCTGATCACTCTGCTAGCTCGAACGGAGCACCCGCGGTTGCGCCGACGGTTGAGAGCCAGCCCGCTCCGCCCGCCCCAACAGCAGCCGCCCCAACAGCAGCCGCGCCGAATCCAGCCGCGGCCGAGCGCGTGCGGCCGACGCGCGACTCGCGCACCGGCGAGCGAACACCAGGCGACATCGGGCCAGGGGGACGCAGGCGCGTGGTGATCGACTCCCAGGCCTCGCGCCGCCAGCAGGGCGGTCCCGCCAACCAGCCCCAGCGTCGGCCACGGCGCGGGCGCCGCCGCCGGGGGACTTACGACGACACGATCGCTCCGATCGACGCCGCCGTGATGGAGTCCATCGACCTGATCCGCGTCAATTCGGGCTCGACGGTCAAGGACGTAGCCGAGTACCTCGGCGTGCCGGTGCCAGAGGTGATCAAGAAGCTGATGATGCTGGGAGAGATGGCAACGCTCACCCAGACGCTGTCTGACGATGCGATCGGAGTGCTGGCCAACGAGTTCGACAAGCAGATCGAGCTCGTCCACGCCGCCGACGACGTCGAGGTCGAACCGGTGTTCGAAGACGCCGAGGAGGATCTCATCGACCGTCCCCCGGTGGTCACGATCATGGGCCACGTCGATCACGGCAAGACCTCGCTGCTGGACGCGATCCGCCAGACCGAGGTGGCGGCCGGCGAGGCGGGCGGTATCACCCAGCACATCGGCGCCTACCAGGTGCACCACGGCGGCAAGGAGATCACCTTCTTGGACACGCCGGGCCATGAGGCGTTCACCGCGATGCGCGCCCGCGGCGCGCGCGTGACCGACCTGGCGGTGATCGTGGTCGCGGCCGACGACGGCGTCAAGCCGCAGACCGAGGAGGCGATCGACCACGCCAAGGCCGCGGAAGTGCCGATCGTGGTGGCGGTGAACAAGATCGACAAGGATGGCGCCCAGCCGGAGCGCGTGCGCACTGAGATGACCCAGCACGGCCTGCAGCCCGCGGAGTGGGGGGGTGATATCGAGTTCGTCGATGTCAGCGCGAAGACTCGCGAGGGCTTGGACGCGCTGCTCGACACGATTCAGGTGGTGACGGATCTGGAGGAGCTGAAGGCGAACAGCAGTGCGGAGGCCTCGGGCACCGTGATCGAGTCTAAGCTCGACCCCGGGCGCGGACCGGTGGTGAGCGTCCTGATTCAGCGGGGGACGCTGCGTGTTGGCGACGCGCTCGTCGCGGGCGCGCACTTTGGACGGGTGCGCGCGATGCACGACTTCACCGGCGCGCGCGCGAAGCGGGCCACGCCGGGCCAGCCGGTTGAGATGCTCGGCTTCGACGGCGTCCCAGAGGCGGGCGAGCTCGTGCGCGTGGTCGAGAACGAGCGGCGCGCGCGCCAGCTGGCCGGCGAGCGCGCCAACCGCCTGAAGACCGAGGCGCTCGCGCGGCGTTCGGGTCGTAAGGTCTCGCTGGAGGATGTCTTCAAGCTGGCCCAGGAGGGCACGGTCAAGGAGCTCGGCCTGGTCGTCAAGGCGGATGTGGCCGGATCGCTGGAGGCGATCGAGGACGAGATCGCAAAGCTCCCGCAGCAGGAGGTCAAGGTCAACATCATCCACCGCGGGGTCGGTGGGATAAACGAGTCCGACGTGATGCTCGCCTCCGCCTCGGAGGGTGTGATCCTGGCCTTCAACGTACGTCCTGTCGGCGACGCTCGTCAGATCGCCGAGCGCGAGGGGGTGGAGATTCGCTCCTACTCTGTGATCTATAGAGCGATCGAAGAGCTGCGCGCCGCGATGCAGGGCATGCTCGAGCCGACCGAGGTAGAGAGCACGCTGGGTCAGGCCGAGGTGCGCCAGCTATTCCGCGCCTCGCGGATCGGGACGATCGCAGGCTCGTTCGTGACCGAGGGCAAGGTCACACGCGGCGCCCGCGTGCGCGTGGTGCGCGAGGGCACCGTGATCTTCGACACCACGATCGATAGCCTGCGCCGCTTCAACGACGACGCGCGCGAGGTGGCAGCCGGCTTTGAGTGCGGCATCGTGCTGACGAACTTCCAGGATCTGCGGGAGGGCGATGTGCTGGAGACCTACGAGACGCGCCTGCAGGAGCGCGAGCTCTCCTCCTGAGCGGCGTCGATCCCCGTCGGAAGGCGGATAGATAGGATGAGCTCGGGACGTATGCGTCGTGTCGACGAGGCGATTCGCCAGGTGCTAGGCGACGCGCTGGCAGGAGATCTGAAGGACCCTCGAGTGGGATTCGTTACCGTGACCGATGTCAGGACCAGTGCCGATCTGAGCCATGCTCGCGTATATGTGAGCGTGCTCGGTGACGCCGATCAGCGGGAGGCGACGATGGAGGGCCTGGTCAGCGCGCACGGCTTCCTGCAAGGGAGGGTCGCAGGAGAGCTGCGTCTCAAGCGCACACCGACGCTGGAGTTCGCCTACGACGACACAACTGATCGCGCGCTGCGTGTGGACGCGCTGATCGACGAGATCGAGCGGTCGTGAGCGACGGCCAAGAAAGCACAGCAACCACTCGCGGGTGGGTGCTCGAGAGGATCCGTGAGGACTCCCGCTTCGTGCTGGCCTCCCACGAGAACCCCGACGGCGACGCGCTGGGGTCACTCGTAGGGATGCAGGGGCTGCTCACCGCGCTGGGGAAGGATTCGCAGATGTTCATCGCACCGGATGACCTGCCCCTCCCGAACGAGTACCGCTTCTTCCCGTTGGACGGCCTGATCCAAGCGCCTCCTACGGACGTCACCGAGCGCACCGTCGTGTTCCTGGACTGCGGCAACATCGACCGCAACTCGGCGAGCGTCCTGCACGACGGCAGGCACCTGTTGAACATCGATCATCACCATGACAACACTCGCTTTGGCACGCTCGACCATGTCGTGCCCGCCGCCTCGTGTACGGCTGAGATCGTGTGGGATCTGATGCACGGCCTGCAGATGCGCCCGACACCGGTCGTGGCGGAGGCACTTTACGTTGGGCTGATAACCGACACTGGGCGCTTCATGTACGAGAACACCGGGCCGCGCGCGCACGAGATGGCCGCCGAGCTGATCGAGGCCGGTGTCGACGTGCAGGCGATCTACCGGCGGCTGTACGAGGAGATTCCGCTGGCGAAGCTCACGCTGCTCGCGCTGGCGCTCGGACAGGTGCAGCGCTTCGACTCCGGCGAGCTCACTCTGGTGGCGCTGAGCGCCGAGGACTTTGACAGCGCCGGCGCCGATGAGAGCTATTCGGAGGGCATCATCGACCACTTGCGTGCGGTGCAGGGGACGAAGGTCGCGGCGCTGGTGCGCGAGCTGACCACGGGGGAGCGCAAGGGCCAGCGCAAAGTCTCCCTGCGCGCGACAGACGACGACGTGGACGTGTCGGTCATCGCACGGGCACAGGGGGGAGGGGGACATCGCCGCGCGGCGGGCTTCTCCACGACACTCGAGCTGGACGGGCTCATCGCGTTCCTGCGACGCGCGATCGCGACGCAGCTGCATGAGGCCTCGAACAAGCACGCGGCCGCAACCTTGGCCTGAGCATGTGTTTGAAATCAACGCACCGTGTGCCATTGTATATATCGGATAGATACAAAAGCGCACGCATGCGAGGGTAGGACTTTCAATTTGCGCTAACTGTGCTCCATGGTATCTACGGTGTAGATACAAAAGCACACGCATGCGAGGGTAGGAACTTCCAATTTGCGCCCACTGTTGCTCCATCGTATCTACGACGTAGATACAAAAGCGTACGCTGCGGAAAATTGAAACCACGTTCTGAGAACGGCAACACGAACACGTCGGTTCGTCGTGCGCGATGATGGCGCCGCGATGGACGGGATACTGCTGATCGACAAGCCAGCGGGAATGACCTCGCATGATGTGGTCGCGGCGGTGCGGCGCGCGCTCGGCGGGGCGAAGACCGGACACGCGGGCACGCTCGATCCGTTTGCGACCGGCCTGCTGATCGTGCTGGTGGGGCGTGCGACGAAGATACAACGCGCCCTGATGGAGCTGCCCAAGCGCTATGAGACGGTGGCGCGTCTTGGCGCAGTCTCGAGCACCGGCGACACCGAGGGGGAGATCACCGAGACTGGCCGCCTGCCGGCCGACCGATCGGAGATCGGCCAGCCTCCGTTGCCGACGGGGGAGATCCGCCAGCGCCCGCCGATGCACTCGGCGGTGAAGATCGCCGGAGAGCGCGCCTACCGGCGCGCTCGGCGCGGGGAGCGTTTCGAGATGCCCGAGCGGATCGTCACCGTGTACCGCTTTGAGCAGCTGTGGAGGGATGAGAATCCCTCCCACCCACGGGCCGGGTATGAGATCGAATGTGCGGCGGGTACTTACGTGCGCTCGCTGATCGCAGACTTAAACGATGCCTACTGCGTGCAGCTCAGGCGCACGGCGATCGGCCCATTCGATGTGCGCGACGCGGTCGCGCCCCCGCCGCAGGGGAAGCCGTGGGGCGATCCGCCGCTGATCCCGCTTGACCAAGCGCTGGCGAGCATACCCAAATAGGCTTGTGATCGTGAAGATCACGCGCCTGCCCGATGTCGAGCGCAGAGAGGGACGTCGGGTGGCGGTGGGCACCTTTGACGGCGTGCACCTTGGCCATCGTAAGGTGATCGCGGGCTCGGACAGCGTGCTCACGTTCGATCCGCACCCGGTGTCGGTGGTCGCGCCGCAGCACACCCCCAAGCTGCTGACGACGCTCAAGGTCAAGGCGGAGCTGATCGCGTCGCTGGGCGTGCAGGAGCTGATCGTGATCCCGTTCGACGCCAACTTCGCGACGCGCAGCGCCAACGAGTTCATCGACGATGTGCTGGTGGGTGCGCTCGGCGCCGCGCAGGTTGCGATCGGCGAGAACTTCCGCTTCGGGCACAAGGCGCAAGGCGACTCACGGCTGCTTGCCACCGACGAGCGCTTCACCACCGTCGTGCACCCGCTGCTGGAGGTGGACGGAGAGATCGTCTCCTCCAGCCACATCCGGGGCCTGGTGCTCGCCGGAGAGGTGGACCAGGCGACACACTTCCTGGGCGCCCCATTTCAGCTGCGCGGCGAGGTGATGCATGGCGACGGGCGCGGCCGCGAACTCGGCTTCCCCACCGCGAACCTCGTCCCCGGCGAGGACTTGGCGTGTCCTGGCCACGGCGTGTATGCGTGTCTCGCGGATGGCCGACCATCCCTAGGGGCGATGCCCGCAGCGGTGAGCATCGGTGTACGCCCGACATTCACGACCGGCAGGGGCGAGCTGATCGAGGCGTATGTGCTCGACTTCGACGGCGACCTCTACGGCAGTGAGCTGCGCCTGGAGTTCCTGGAGCGTCTGCGCGGCGAGCGGCGTTTTGGCACGCCCGAGGCGCTGATCGAGCAGATGCACCGCGATGTGGAGCGCACACGGGAGATCGCTGCGGCCTGCTAGCGTAAGCGATCGCAAATGGCTGCCATCACCACAGAGCGCAAGCGTGAAATCGCCGCCAAGTTTGGCGCGAATGAGAACGACATGGGCTCCACGAAGGTCCAGGTTGCGCTGCTCACTGAGCGCATCAACCATCTGACCGAGCACCTGCGCGAGCAGAGCAAAGACCACCACTCGCGCCGCGGCCTCTTGATGCTCGTAGGTCGCAGGCGCCGCTTCTTGGACTACCTCCAGCGCAGGGACCTGGAAGGCTACCGCGCCCTAATCAAAGAGCTTGGCCTGCGCAAGTAGACTGGGGCGCCGATGGCCTTCGCGGAGCTGCGTCCTCAGTCGTTCGACCCTCGGCCGCCTCAATAAGCGCAACAACTGCCTCCGGCGGCCCAGCGGACTCCTTCCGCTAAGCTCCTTCCGTTCGGAAACGAGAAAAAGAAACGGACCGCCGACCGACGGGCGGAATACAGGAAGGCAGTGAGCAAATTATGAGTAGCAATGATGCCGTTACGCGGGTTTCCGTGGAGATCGGGGCACACCGCCAGGATGGCGGGGTCAGCGAGATCTCCTTCGAGACCGGCAGGATGGCCAAGCAGGCCTCCGGCGCAGTCGTCGTCCGCCAGGGCGACACGATGGTTCTCTGTACCGCGGTGGCCGGGAGCCTCCGCGATGTCGACTTCCTCCCCCTGACGGTGGATGTCGAGGAGCGCATGTACGCCTCGGGAAAAATTCCGGGCTCGTTCTTCAAGCGTGAGGGTCGTCCGGGCGAGAAGGGCACGCTCACCGCGCGCATGATCGACCGTCCGCTGCGTCCGCTGTTCCCCAAGGAATGGCGCTACGACACGCAGCTGGTGGCGATCCCGCTCTCGATCGACCACATCCACCCGTACGACATCCTCGCCATGAACGGCGCCTCAACGGCGCTGATGATCTCCGACATTCCCCTGCCGACGCCGGTCGGCGCGGTACGGATCGGCAAGATCGACGGCAACTTCGTCGTCAATCCCAACGAGGCCGACATGCTGGCCGACGCCGAGAGCCCCTCGGACCTCGATCTGATCGTCGCCGGCACCGAGGAGGCCATCCTGATGGTCGAGGCCGGCGCCAACGAGATTCCCGAGGCCGAGATCCTCGACGCGCTCGACATCGCCCACGCGGAGATCAAGAAGCTCTGCGGACTCCAGCGCGAGCTTCAGGCGTTGGTCGGCAAGGAGAAGAAAGTCTTCGAGGCGATCGAGGTCGACACCGCGGTGCTCGACGCGATCCGCTCCTCCCATGGGGCCCTGCTCGACGCGGCCACACAGGTCGAGGACAAGCTCGAGCGCCAGGAGGCCACCAAGGAGGCCGAGACGGCGATCCTCGAGCAGCACGCTCCGGCGGCGCCCGAGGGTGCCTCGGAGGAGCAGCTGATCGCAGCCAAGGAGAAGCGCGCCGCCGTCCAGCTCGCCTTCGACAAGCTCGAGAAGTCGATCATCCGCGAGCGCATCGCCGTGCACAAGAAGCGCCCCGACGGCCGCGGCGAGAACGAGATCCGTGACATCACGATCGAGGTCGGCGTCACGCCGCGCACGCACGGCTCGGCGCTGTTCACGCGTGGGCAGACGCAGGCTCTCAGCGTCGTGGCGATGGGCACGCTGAAGGAGGAGATGCGCCTCGACACGCTCGGCCTGGAAACGAAAAAGTTCTACTGGCACCACTACAACTTCCCGCCGTTCTCGGTCGGGGAAGCCGGCCGGATGGGCGGCGTCAAGCGCCGTGACATCGGACACGGTGCGCTCGCCGAGCGGGCGCTGGCGCCGATGGTGCCGTCGATCGAGGACTTCCCGTACTCGATCCGCGTGGTCTCCGACATCCTCGAGTCGAACGGGTCCTCCTCGATGGCCTCGGTCTGCGGCTCCTCGCTGTCGCTGATGGACGCCGGTGTGCCGATCAAGCGCCCCGTCGCCGGGATCGCCATGGGGCTGATCAAGGAGGGCGATGACTACATCGTGCTGACCGACATCGCCGGCGTAGAGGACCACCTGGGAGACATGGACTTCAAGGTGGCGGGCACCGAGCGGGGCATCACCGCCCTGCAGATGGACATCAAGATCACGGGCGTCACGTTCGAGATCCTGAGCGACGCCCTGTCGCAGGCCAAAGAGGCCCGCACGTTCATCCTCGCCAAGATGGCCGATGTGATCGGCTCACCGCGCGAGCAGCTCAGCCAGTTCGCGCCGCGCATCCAAACAATCCAGATCGATCCGTCGCAGATCGGCCTGCTGATCGGCAAGGGCGGCGAAACGATCCGCGGTCTGGCCGATGAGTTCGAATCCCAGATCGACGTCAACGACGACGGTCAGGTGCTGATCTACTCCGCCAACGGCGAGCTCGGCGACGCGCTCGTCGAGCGGGTGCGGATGATGATGAAGGAGGTCGAGGTCGGCGACGAGTACGTCGGCAAGGTGGTCAAGACGACGACCTTCGGCGCGTTCATCGAGCTGGCAAAGGGGACCGACGGCCTGCTGCACATCTCAAATGTCTCGCCGGGACAGCGCGTTGAGAGCGTCGAGGATGTGCTCAACAGGGGCGATGAGGTCAGTGTGCGCGTCGTCGAGGTTGACCGCGAGCGCGGCCGCATCGGCCTGCGCTTGGCGCACGACCCGGACATCGCCGGCAAGTCCGTAGAGCAGCTTGTCGGTGTGGGCACCGGCGGAGGCGGCGGCGGCGGACGTGCCCCGCGTGACGGGGGTGGACGCAACGGCCGCGAGCGCTCCGACCGTGGTCCTCGCCGCGATGATGAGCGTGGATCGAGCCGCCCGCGCCACGGCCGCGATCGCGATTGAGCTCTGACCCTGAGCATCGGATAACCACGCTGGACTCCGGCGTGCGAGTGGTCACCGAATGCGTACCGAGCGTGCGCTCGGCGGCGCTCGGCTTCTTGATCGGCACGGGCTCAGCCGCGGAGGACGAGAGCCAGGCAGGTATCAGCCATCTGCTGGAGCACATGTTGTTTCGTGGCACCGACCGCTACGGATCGGAGGAGATCGACCAGATCTTCGACGCGATGGGCGCGGAGATCAACGCGGGGACCGACAGGGAGGCGACTTCGCTGTACACGCGCGTGCTCGACCGTCATTCCGAGCGCGCGTTCGACGTGATGAGCGACATGGTCTGGCGTCCTCGCTTCGAAGAGCTCGAGGCCGAGCGTGAGGTCGTGCTGGAGGAGATCGCGATGTACGAAGACGACCCCCAGGACAGGGTGTTCGACGTGCTCGGCGAGGCGGTCTTCGGGTCACATCCGCTGGGGCGGGCGGTAATCGGCACAGCGAAGGTCGTGGGCGCCGCCACACGAGAGCAGCTGACGGCGTTCCACTCAGAGCGCTACGTGCCGGGGAGCGTAGTGATCGCCGCCGCGGGGTCAGTCGACCATGACGCGCTGGTGGAGATGGCCCATGCCGCCGGCGCCGCGGATGCCGCACAAGCGGAGACCGACACCGGGGCAGACGCGAATGGATCGTCCCCGCCGCCCGCTAAACGGCGCGCGCCCGGGGCCGAGGCTACCCCGCCGGACTTCCAGCGCAGGGTGCGCTTCCTGGAGAAAGACACCGAGCAGTACCACCTGTGCCTCGGCGGGGCGGGGTTGGCGCGCGACGACGAACGCCGCTTCGCGCTGCGCGTGCTCGAAGGCATCCTCGGCGGGACCTCGTCGTCGAGACTGTTCCAAGAGGTGCGCGAGCGTAGAGGGCTGGCGTACTCGGTGTTCTGCTTCTCTAACCTCTACGCCCACACTGGAGAGGTGGGGCTGTACGTGGGCACCCGGCCAGAGAACCTCTCCGAGGCGCTGTCAGTCCTCGCAGCAGAGCTTGAGCGCTGCGTCGAAGATCCTGCCAGCGAGGAGGAGCTGGTCCGCTCGCGCGAGAACCTGAAGGGACGGGTGGTGCTGTCGCTGGAGTCCACCTCGGCGCGGATGAGCCGCCTCGGGTCCTCCGTGCTTAGCGGGCTGCCAATCCTGTCGGTGGACGAGGTGATCGAGCGGATCGACTCGGTCGGCATCGCCGAGCTGCGAGAGCTCGCGGGCGAGCTGTTCGACCCGGACGAGCTCTCGATCGCGGGCGTGGGCCCCGACGAGCAGACGTTCCTAACGGCGATCGAGTCGTTGGGTGGCCTCGCGCGCGGGGACAGCAAGATTCAGGGTGACGCGCCCGAACGGGTCACGACCGATTGGGCGGGTCGAGGATGATTCGGGTTGCCGTGGCCGGCGCGGCGGGGCGCATGGGGGAGACGGTATGCGCCGCGGTGCAGGAGGCAGATGACATGGATCTCGTCGGTCGCGCAGACCCACTGCTCCGAACGACGCTCGAGGAGGTTCTGCCCGGCGCGGAGGTTGTCGTGGACTTCACCCGGCCCGACACCGCGCTGGGCAACGCCCTGGCCTGCGTGCGTGCTGGGGTGCACGTGGTGATTGGCACCACCGGATTCGACCCGGCACCGCTGAAGCAGGCCCGGTCCGCGGAGGGGCGCCCGCGCGCGAACGTGCTCGTTGCCCCCAACTTCGCGATCGGGGCGGTGCTGATGATGCGCTTCGCCGCGGATGCCGCGAAGCACATGGAGAAGGCAGAGATCGTCGAGCTGCACCACGACGGCAAGCTCGACGCGCCGAGCGGGACGGCGAAGCGCACGGCGGAGTTGATGGCGCAGGCGAGCGGCGATGGAGAGCCGCCGATCCACTCCGTGCGCCTTCCCGGTCTGGTGGCCCACCAGGAGGTCATCCTCGGCGACGTCGGCCAAACGTTGACAATCCGCCACGACACAATCAGCCGGGAGTCGTTCATGCCGGGTGTGCTGCTCGCCATACGCCGGGTGGGCAGTCTGGAGCAGTCCCCTGTCATTGGACTCGAGCAGCTGCTGTTCTGAGGAGTGGTTCGTGTGAGCGTGAGATACTCAAGCCCATGAGCGCTCTGGGCACTATCTTGACCGCGATCGTCACCCCGTTTGACGCAGAGGGGAAGGTGAACGAGGAGTCGTTTGTGGCGCTGATGGGCCACCTCGCGGAGAACGGCTCGGACGGCTTCGTGGTGGCGGCGACCACCGGCGAGGCCGCGACGCTCACCGACGAGGAGCAGCTCGCCCTGATCGAGCTGGCCGTTGCCGAGTGCCCGCCCGGCAAGACGATCATCGCCGGCGCTGGTACCAACGACACGCGCCATGCCGTGTTGCTGACCGAACGCGCGAGCGCGCTCGGGCCTGACGCGATCATCTCCGTAACGCCTTACTACAACCGGCCGAGCCCGCTCGGTCTCAAGCGCCACTATGAAGCGATCGCCAAGGCGACCGACAAGCCGATCCTGCTGTACAACATCCCGAGCCGCACCGGCACGAACATCGGTCCTGAGTTGCTCGCCGAGCTCGCGCAGATCGATGGCATCGAGGGCGTCAAGCAGGCCAACGCGGACGAGCTGCAGCTAATCGATGGGCTCGACGTGTACGCCGGCGACGACAGCTCGTTGGCGCGCACGCTGGACATTGGCGGCGCCGGAGGCATCACGGTTGCCAGTCATATCGTCGGCAACGAGATGCGCCGGATGGTCGACGAGCCCGAGCATCGCGCCGAGATCGACGCAACGCTTCAGGACGTCTATGAGACGCTCTTCCTCACGTCCAGTCCGACCTGCACGAAGGCCGCGCTGAACCTGCTGGGTCACAACGTCGGCGGCTGTCGCCTGCCGATCGTCGAGGCCACCGAGGCAGAGACCGAGGTGGTGCGCGCGATGCTCGAACGCCATGGCTTACTGGCCGCCAGCGAGGCTTCTCCTGCCACAGCAGGATCCTCATCGCTCGCGGGCATTCTGAGCGCCACCCAGCCGGCCCCGCGCGCGTGAGCTCCACACTGCGCGTCCTGCCCCTCGGCGGGCTGGGGGAGATCGGGAAGAACATGACGGTCGTCGAGCAGGACGGAAGGATCGTCGTGGTCGATGTTGGGCTGCGCTTCCCGACGCCAGAGATGGTTGGCATCGACCTCGTCCTGCCGGACTTCTCCTATCTGCGCAAGCGCGCGCGCGACATCGAGGCGATCGTGGTGACGCATGGCCACGAGGATCATCTTGGTGCGCTGCCCTGGGTCCTGCGCGACCTTGCCCAGCACGGCGGCAGCCCGCCGGTGTACGGTGGCGCGCTGACGATCGCGATGGCAAGATCGAAGCTGGACGAGCACAAGCTGCGCGATGTCGAGCTGAACGACGTGGCACCGGGGGAGGCGCTGGAGCTGGGGCCGTTTGAGCTGGAGCTGGTGCACATGACGCACTCGATCCCGGATTCCAGCGCGGTCGCGCTCGGCACGGAGCTGGGAACGGTGCTGATCACCGGCGACTACAAGTTCGACCAGACGCCCGTCGACGGCCCGCCGGCCGACGTCTCGCGCCTGGCGGAGCTGGGGCGCGAGGGGGTGCTGCTGCTGTGCGGGGACTCCACGAACGTCGACCGTGAGGGCTTCTCACCGTCGGAGTCGGTCGTGGGGCCGCATCTGGAGGAAGTGTTTGCGCGCTGCGAGGGCCGCATCGTGGTAACGAGCTTCGCGTCGAACATCCACCGCATCCAGCAGGTCGTCGACGCTGCCGCGGCACTGGAGCGCAAGGTCGCGCTCGTCGGTCGCTCGATGCGCAAGAACATGGGGATCGCGCGCGCCCTCGACCACGTCGAGGTTTCCGACGGGATGCTGGTGGGGCCGCGTGAGATCGGCGACTTCCCCGACGAGCGCATCGTGATCCTCTCGACCGGCTCGCAGGGCGAGCCGCTGAGCGCGCTGCGGCGGATGGCCTACCGCGACCATCCGCAGGTACAGCTGCGCCAGGGCGACACCGTCGTGTTCTCAGCCACTCCGGTCCCCGGCAACGAGCGTGCGGTGAACGAGACGATTGACCGGCTGTACCACATCGGCTGCGACGTGATCACGCCACGGGATGCGACTGTGCACGCCTCCGGGCACGGGTACGCCGAGGAGATCAAGCTGATGCTGAACCTGGTGAAGCCACGCTACGTGATGCCGTTTCACGGCGACTTCAAGCGACTGCGAATGCACTCCCAGCTCGCCGAGGCGGTGGGCGTGCCCCCGGAGGACGTGTTTCAGGGCGACAACGGACTGCCGCTGGACATTGACGCGCGCGGCGCGCGCTTCGGCAAGCCCGAGCAGTCGGGGATGATCTTCGTCGACGGCGTTGAGATCGGCGACATGGCTGATGTCGCGCTGCGCGACCGTAAGATGCTGTCCGCCGACGGGATCTTCATCGTGGTCGTCACGATCGCCGAGCAGGACGGGAGCTCGGTCGCCGATCCGGAGGTGATCTTCCGCGGCGTTCCGTTCCTCGATCAGGCCGATCAGCTGGTCGAGGAGATTCGCGCGACGGTGGATGCCACGCTGCGACGGACGGCGAAAGAGAAGATCCGCGAGGTGGATCTGCTGCAGCAGGCGCTGCACGACGATCTGGCGAAGCTAGTCTACGACCGTCTGAAGCGACGGCCGATGGTGTTGCCCGTCGTCGTCGAGGTCTGAGTAGACGGGGAGGTGCACGACGAAGCGGGCGCCTGGATGATCGGCGGGCGTCTGCAGGGTGACCGTGCCGCCGTGGGATTCGGCGACGGCTTGGACTATCGCCAGGCCGAGACCGAACGAGCCGCCACGGTCGCCGGCGCCGCGGACGAAGCGCTCGAACAGAGTGGGTGCCAGCTCGGGGGGCACGCCCGGGCCATCGTCCTCGACGACCAGTAGGGCCTGTCCGTCCGCCGTCGTGGTCGACACGCGGATCTCGGTGCCGGGCGGGGTGTGACGCAGGGCGTTCTCCAGCAGGTTGATCGTGAGGCGGTGCAGCTCGTCGCGCGAGGCCTCCACGACGGCGGGGTGGACGTCGAGGGAGATGTCGTGGGCCGCGCTGACCGGCCCGAGCTCGCCGGCTGCCTCCACCACGATCTGCGCGAGGTCGCACGGCTCGCGCGGGACGACGCGCCCGACGTCGGTGCGTGCGAGTAGCAGCAGATCGGCGACGAGCCGGCGCATGCGCTGCGAGGAGCGCAGCGCAGAGCTCGCGGCCTCACCCTGGTCGCCATGCAGGGATTCGGCCAGCAGCTCCAGGTTGGCGAGCACGCTCGTCAGCGGGGTGCGCAGCTCGTGCGAGGCGTCGGCGACGAACCGGCGCTGACGGGCAAGCATTGCCTCGGTCTCTCCGCGGGCGGCGTCCAGCTCGCGAAGCATCCCCTCGAGCGTGCGCGCCAGCTCGGTGACCTCGTCATTGGCCTCTGACTGGGGCACGCGAAGGGACGGATCGCGCGTGCGCGCGATCGCCTCGGCGATGGACGTGAGCTCAGCGATCGGCGCCATCGCCCTGCGCGCGATCGCCATCCCCGCCAGCAGCGCGAACGCACTGCCCGCGATCACCCCCAGAAACAAGAACAGCTCCACGCGCTTGACCGTCGCCTCGGTCCCGGCGACGGGGCGCCCGTACTGGACGATCAGCCGGCCGATCGGTTCGCCGCTCTCATAGTGCAGGATCACCGGCTTGGTGACCACTCGGTAGCCGTGGATGGTTTCGGTGCCCGGCAAGGGGAAGCCGAAGGAGGGCGCGTGTGCAGGGTACTGGGCCTCCACAGCGCCTGCGATGCTCATGATCCGAATCACCGCATGGTCGGCCTGGGAGGCTAGGTACTGCAGCGGTGAGACGGCGAAGGTCCCCCGCGCCTGATCCACCGTGATTTTTAGCTGCGAAGGCAGCTGATTAGCGGTGTCGCTCACCTCGCGATTGAAGTCCGCGCGGATGCGGTGCACGGTAAGCGAGCCGATCGCCACCGCGAACGCGCATAGGATCACAAACGTCAAGAGCGCCGAGACGCCAGCCAGGCGGGTGCGGATCGGCAGCCGGTCGAAGCTCGCGGAAACGCGCGCGACGGCGCGCCGCGGGGGGCGAAGGAGACTATGCGCGAAGGACGTAGCCGGCTCCCCGGATCGTGTGCAGCAGGCGTGGCTCGCTCTCGGCCTCGAGCTTGCGGCGCAAGTTGGAGACGAACACCTCGATCGTGTTGGTCGTGGAGAAGGGGTCATAGCCCCACACCTCGTCGAGCAGGCGCTGTCGAGAGATGACGATGCGCTCGTTGCGCATCAGGTACTCGAGCAGCTCGAACTCACGCTGGGTGAGCTCGATCGCGCGCTCGCCGCGCATCACCTCGTGGGTGTCAGCGTTCAAAGACAGGTCGCCGACGCGCAGTGGGGCCGAGCCGCGCGGGGGACGGCGGCGCAGCAGGGCGCGCATGCGCGCGAGCAGCTCCTGGCGCTCGAACGGCTTGACGAGATAGTCATCTGCACCTGCGTCCAACCCCTCGACGCGGGACTCCAGCGCGTCGCGGGCGGTGAGGATCAGGATCGGCACGTCGTCTTCGGCCCGCAGCGAGCGTGCCACCTCCAGGCCGTCGAGGCCGGGTAGGCCGAGGTCGAGAATGATGAGATCGGGCGCGAACGCACGCCCGTGCTCGAGCGCGGATGTGCCGTCGCTGGCGGCGCGCACCTCATAGCCCTCCATGCGCAGCGAGCGCTGAAGCGCCTGGGCAATGTCCTCGTCGTCCTCGACGACCAGGACGCGGGGTGCGCGGGAGAAGTCGTTCATCGGTCTTTATGTAGCGGTGGACGGTAAAGCGATGGTAAGGGTTCGCGCAGAATAGATGTTCCAGGGGGTGGGCCGGGATGGCAGACGCCGCGCGCGAGCGCAGGCGTGCTGGTGGCACGTCGAGCATCGTGGTGGCGTATGACGCGCGAAGGCCCCTCGATCCCGGCGATTTCTGGCGCGACCTAGGGTCGACCGAAACCCTACGCCCACCGAAAGGTTCTCTGACACCGCGGGCAGGTTCCGAGCGCTCGGCGTCGAAGTTGCGCGAGATGGCTCCCACCCGCAAGCGTGCCACCGCGCGCAAGTCCACCGCTGTGCGCAGGGCTGCCGGCCGACCTGCGATCGGTAGGTGGGCGATGAGTTCGCGCGCACGAACTCGTCGCCGTCGCAGGGCGCGCGGGATCGCTGGCATCGGGTTGGCTCTGCCCCGAGGACTGCCGCGGCTGCCAGAGCTCGATCAGCGCCAGCGTGACGTGCTCGGTCTGGCGCTGGTGGCGGCAGGGGTGTTCATGGGGTTTGTGCTGTATGGCGGCTGGGACGGGGGGCGTGTCGGAGGAGGGCTGACGGTCGCGCTCGGCTGGAGCGTGGGCAGGGCGCGAGGGTTGGCGCCAGTCGCGCTGATCGCAGGCGGCGGCGCGCTGCTACTGCGCCCGGTGCTGCCGGCGTTGCGCCCGCTGCGCGCGGGCTCTGTCTGCCTGTTCATCTCGGTTACGCTCGCGCTGGCGGCGGGCACGCTCGGCGTCAGCTCCGGTCCCGGCACACGGGCGTCGTCGTGGTCCTCGGCCTTCCTGCAAGCGCATGGAGGTGTCGCCGGCGAGGCGTTCTACCAAGTGGCTCACCGGCTTGTGCAGAACGTGGGCGTGGACATTCTCGTGGTATTCCTGTTCCTCGTCGGCGTGACGCTGCTGACCGGAGCTTCGCTGGCGAGCGCGGTCCGCGCGACCGGAAGCAGCCTGCTCGACACGACGCGTTTGGTGCGCGCCCAGGTCTCAAGGACACGGCCGGCCGGCACCGACGTGGGGGAGAACCTCAGCGGAGTCCAGCCGATCGCGATATATCCCCCCGAGCCGGCGCCCGAGGAGTTGATCGTGCGAGCGACGTACGTGGAGGGGCCGTCGCAGGACGCGCTGGGCGAGGAGGAGATCATCGAGCGCGATCCAGAGGAGCAGAAGGCTATTCCCGGAGTGGCTCATGTGGACCCGGCGGCACTCACCCCGCAGGGCCAGCTGCGCAACGTCGTGACCGACGACCCGGACTTCGTGTGGGAGCTGCCGAACGCTGGGAGGCTGTTGACGCGCTCGACCGGCGAGCAGGCGCGGCCGGACACTGCCGGGCAGGAGCGCACGGCGACGAGCTTGACGGAGGCGCTGGGGCATTTCGGCGTGCAGGCGAAAGTAATCGGGACGGTCGCGGGGCCGCACATCACGCGCTATGAGCTGCGGCTGGCGCCGGGGACGAAGGTCGCGAAGGTGGCCCAGCTGAAGGACGACCTGGCCTACGCGCTGGCGGCGACGGATATCCGCATCCTCGCGCCGATTCCAGGCAAGCAGGCCGTGGGGGTGGAGGTGCCGAACGCGCACCGCAGAATCGTCAGGCTGGGAGATGTATTCCAGGAGCCGCCGAAGGACTGGTCGCCGCTGACGGTGTGGCTGGGCAAGGACGTGGCCGGCAAGGCGATCGGCGCGGACCTCGCGAAGATGCCCCACCTGCTGGTGGCGGGCACGACCGGAGCCGGCAAGTCGGCGGCGATCAATGCGATGCTGTCAAGCGTGCTGTTGAGGGCGACGCCGCACGAGGTGAGGCTGGTGCTGGTCGATCCGAAGCAGGTGGAGCTGAATCACTACGAGTCGATCCCGCATCTGCTGACGCCGGTGATCACGAGCCCGCGGATGGCAGCAAATGCGCTGGCGAACCTGGTGAAGGAGATGGAGCAGCGCTACGGGATCATGTCGCTGGCGCGCACGCGCAGCCTGGTCGAGCTGAATCTGGCGCGGGCGAAGCGGGCGCAAGCGCCGCTGCCATACATATTGTGTGTGATCGACGAGCTCGCGGACCTGATGATGGTGGCGCCCGCCGACGTGGAGGACTCGATCATCCGCCTGGCGCAGAAGGCCAGGGCGGTGGGGATTCATTTGGTGCTGGCGACGCAGAGCCCGCGGGTGGACGTGATCACGGGGATGATCAAGGCGAACGTGCCGTCGCGGATCGCGTTCGCGGTCTCAAGCCAGACCGATTCGCGCGTGATCCTCGACCAGAACGGCGCGGAGTCGCTACTGGGACAGGGGGACATGCTGTTCAGCCCGGTCGGCAGCTCGCGACTGCAACGCATCCAGGGGGCGTATATCGACGAGGGGCAGATCGCGAAGCTGACAGAGCTGTGGCGCGGGCAGGGCGAGCCGGAGTTACACGAGGAGCTGCTCCAGGAGGTCGAGCCGTCCGAGCCAGAGGAGACCCAGGACGAGTTCGACCCGGACGAGGATCCGCTGCTGAGGGACGCGATAACGCTGGTCGCGGAGATGCAGACGGCGTCCACGTCGATGTTGCAGCGTAGGCTGCGGTTGGGATACACGCGCGCGGGCCGTGTGATCGACATGCTCGAGCGGCGCGGAGTCATCTCCGGCTATGAGGGCAGTAAGCCCCGGCAGGTGCTAATCACCGAGGCGGACCTGCCGCGGGTGCTCGCGGCGCTCGATGAGCGCGCCGCCGTCACTCCTCCATAGGGACTAGCCTCTTGGCGGAGATGCCCGAGATCGGAGCAACGCTGCGCGAGGCGCGTATGCGCGCGCGGATCGATGTGTCGGAGATAGAGGCCCAGACGAAGATCCGGGCGAAGTACCTGCGCGCGTTGGAGAATGAAGAGTGGAGCCTGCTGCCGGGGGCGACGTTCGTGAAGAGCTTCCTGCGCACGTATGCTCAGGCGTTGGGACTCGATGGGAAGGCGCTGGTGGAGGAGTATCGCCTGCACCACGAGCGCCCGAGTGAGGCGGAGCGCGAGCCAATCGTCTCAACTCCCCAGCACGCGCGTCCGCGCATGCCCGGGGCCGCACCCTCGCGCGCGTACATGGTGACGGTGGGCATCGTAGCGGTCGTGATCGTGCTGCTGATCGTGGGTCTGCTCACTGAGGGTGGGAGCTCGTCCAACAAGCACACCAGCCGCGCCACGGCTCCCAGCCATGCCAAATCCACCCACCACCGGGGGGTGACGCGCGCGCCAGCGGGCCGCAGCGTGCTTGGCGGACTGGCGTCCGTGGCGTTGTCGCTGCGGCCGACCGCGGTGGTGTACGTGTGTCTGATCGGCGAAAACGGGCGCAAGGTGATCCCGGGAACGGACTTGCAGCCCGGCGAAAGCACGCCGACGTACCACGCGAAACATTTCGAAATCACGCTAGGGAACAACTCGGTGACGATGTTCGTGGACGGGCGGGCGCGGATCGTGCCGCCATCCGGCGAACCGATCGGTTATTCGATCACGAAGGCCACCGGCCGCCGGCGGCTGCCGGTGAGTCAGCTGCCGACGTGCAAGTGAGTGGCGCAGGATCCAGACGTTCATCCCGAGCCGAAAATCCGCTTCGCGGGTCGGCCGGGATGAAGTCGCGGACCTGTTTGGCTTTAGGGTTCGCGCCAGAATATCTGCCGGGATTGAGGCGGCCGTTCCGCGGCGTCAGACACCACCCACGATGCTCGCCGTGCCACCAGCACGTCTGCGCTCGCGTGCGGCGTCTGCCATCCACGGCCCAACCACCTCAACCCACCATCTATTCTGGCGCGAACCCTTAACGAGGAAAGGCAGGCGCGTATGAGCGGTGCGCCGCGGGCGGGGATCCTTGTTACCGGCACGGAGGTACTGACGGGCCGTGTGACGGACCGCAACGGCCCTTGGCTGGCTGAGCGTCTGCGCGAGCTGGGAGTGGATCTGGCGTATGTGACGATCGTGGGCGACCGCCCGCAGGACATCGAGGCGGCGCTTGGGTTCATGGCCGTACAGGAGCTGGACGTGATCGTGACGAGCGGAGGGTTAGGTCCAACCGCGGACGACCTGACGGCCGAGGTGGTGGGTAGGTTTCAAGCCCGCCCGATGGTGCTCGACGAAGCGTTGGAGGAGCGCATAGCCGAGATTCTCAGGCCGCTGGCGAAACGGTGGCCGAACCTCGACATGGACGCGATCGGAGAGGGTAACCGCAAGCAGGCGACGATCCCGGAGGGGGCGACGGTGCTGGAGCCGGTGGGGACCGCGCCGGGGCTCGTCGTGCCGCCAAGACGGCCGGACGACGGCCCCAC
This sequence comes from uncultured Solirubrobacterales bacterium, assembly GCA_963813805.1. Lineage (GTDB taxonomy): Bacteria > Actinomycetota > Thermoleophilia > Solirubrobacterales > Solirubrobacteraceae > Palsa-744. The sequence goes on along the minus strand of CAWEZZ010000005.1, from coordinate 322,095 downwards.
GATCGTCGTGCTGCCGGGTCCGCCGCGCGAGCTGCAGCCGATGTGGGCGGCGGCGGTTGAGACGAAGGAGATGAGAGCGGCGCTGAAGGGTGCGACGAAGTACCGCTTGCGCACCCTGCGCCTGTTTGGCATCCCGGAGTCGGAGATCGCCGAGACGCTGCGGGTAGCCGAGCGGGAAGGGGTCGAGCTCTGGAGGATGGAGGTCACGACCTGCTTGAAACGGGGCGAGATCGAGATCGTGACCCGGTATGAGCCGCATGTCGAGGACGTGTATGACGCATTCGAGCAAGTGGTCAAAACGCGCCATGCGGACACGCTGTTCTCCGAGGACGGCAGCACGGTGGACGAGCAGGTCGCGGCGCTCATACGCGCGAAAGGACAAACCGTCGCGACGGCCGAGTCCTGCACTGGCGGCCTGGTCGCAGCGCGGCTGACGGAACCGCCGGGCGCGTCCGATTACGTGAAGGGTGGGGTCGTGGCGTACTCGAACGAGGCGAAGGTCACCCAGGCGAGCGTGACCCCCGGGCTGATCGAGAACCACGGAGCCGTATCGGCTGAGGTGGCCGAGGCGCTGGCTGACGGGGCGAGATCGCGCCTCGGCGCGGACGTGGGGGTGGGGATCACCGGGATCGCCGGCCCTGGTGGAGGCAGCGAGGAAAAGCCGGTGGGGCTCGTGTGGCTGAGCGTGGCGAGCGTCGACGGAGAGCACCTCACGCGCTCGGTGAACCTCCCAGGCTCAAGGGCGGACGTGCGCGATCGCGCAACGACGGTGGCGATGCACTTGATCCGCCGCGCGCTGCTGGGTGCCAGCTCTGGTGAGTCTTCGGTCCGGTAACACAGCCAGGCTGTTCGTCGCGGTCGACCCGCCGGAGGCCGTGTGCGACGAGCTGGCCGCGTGGGCCAAGATCGCGGTTCGGGACGTGATCGGCGCGCGTGGGAGCGGCTCGCCCGTGCGCCTGCTCGACCCCGAGCTGCTGCACCTCACGCTGTGCTTCCTCGGCGACCGCCCGGTCGAGCAGGTCGAAGCGATCGGAGACGCCCTCGCCGCGTGCGCCGAGCCGGCCGGCGAGCTGGAGATCGGCGCACCACTGTGGTTGCCGCCGCGCCGCCCGCGCGCGCTGGCCGTGGAGGTGCACGACGATGCGGATGGAAGCCTGGCCGCGCTGCACGACGGACTGCTCGACGCGCTCGCGCGGGCCTGCGGCTTTCAGGAGAAGCGCCAACGCTTCCGTGCGCACGTCACGCTCGCGCGGATGCGCGACGACCACAACATCCATCGCAGGCCGGGGGGTGCGCCTCCGCTGCCGCCGACGCCGCCACTCTCGTTCACGCCCGAGTCGCTCGTCTTATATCGCTCGTGGCTATCGCCTGGAGGCGCCACCTACGAGGCGCTGGTCACGCACACGCTCGCCCCGCTATAGGGCCGCGAATCGCGCCGGCAGTACGCGCGCGGACGTCTCTGGAGGGTTCTAAGCGGAGGCGAACAAACGTTCCGTCCGTAGCAGCCTCTAGCCTGCTCAATCCATCTCGAACAGGAGGAGTAAGACCATGCCCGCCATGCCCGCCACCGACCAGGAGAAGTCCGCAAAGGCGCGCGACGCTGCCCTGCAGGGCGCGCTCACGCAGATCGAGCGCGAGTTCGGCAAGGGCTCGGTCATGCGTATGGGCGACGAGGGTGCGCAGGTGCGTTGCGAGGTGATCCCCACCGGAGCGCTCTCGCTCGACCTGGCGCTCGGGATCGGCGGCGTGCCGCGCGGGCGCATCGTCGAGGTCTTCGGTCCGGAGTCCTCGGGCAAGACCACGCTGATCTACCACGTGCTGGCCGAGGCGCAGAAGCTTGGCGGGGTATGCGCGTTCATCGACGCCGAGCACGCGATGGACCCGCTGTACGCGAAGGAGATCGGCGTCGACATCGATGAGCTGCTCGTCTCCCAGCCCGACTACGGCGAGCAGGCGCTGGAGATCGCCGACATGCTCGTGCGCTCGGGCGCGGTGGACGTCGTCGCTATTGACTCGGTCGCCGCGCTCACCCCGCGCGTGGAGCTCGAGGGGCAGATGGGCGACCAGACCGTCGGCTCGCAGGCGCGCATGATGTCCCAGGCGATGCGCAAGCTCGCAGGCAATCTCAACCGCACACAGACACTGTGCATCCTCACCAACCAGATCCGCGAAAAGGTGGGCGTGATGTTCGGCTCGCCCGAGACCCAGCCGGGCGGCAGGGCACTGAAGTTCTACGCCTCCCAGCGCCTTGACATTCGGCGCATCGAGACGCTCAAGGACGGAACCGAGGCGGTCGGTAACCGCGTGCGCGTGAAGGTCGTCAAGAACAAGGTCGCCGCGCCGTTCCGCCAGGCCGAGTTCGACATCGAGTTCGGCAAGGGCATCTCGACCTCGGGCTGCCTGGTCGACCTGGGTCTTGAGCACAACATCGTGAGCAAGTCCGGCTCGTTCTTCTCCTACGGCAACGACCGCCTCGGCCAGGGGCGTGGCAACGCCAAGGCATATCTCGACGAGAACCCCACGGTGGCCAAGCAGATCGAGCAGAAGATCTACGCCGCGATCAACATCGGCAAGGATCTGGTGACTCCAATCGAGCGTGACAAGGACATCCCCCCGCCGATCACAAGCGAACCGGCGGTCGCGGCCGCGTAGGGCATAGACCTACCGGCGCGTGTTGGCGAGCGTCATTGCTGCGCCGATGATCAGGAAGATGACCAGCACCGCAAGCACGGCGGCAACCACGCCGATCAGCCCGTGCACGGCTGAGCCCGCTGCGATGAAAGCCAGAACGCCGATCATGGCGGGCAAGCCGAACCACGCGGACCCCCGTCGCTCATCCATCGCGCAAGATTAGCGCGGGCGGGGGTACCCTGTGGCGATGAATCGCTACCACCTGACCACGTTCGGCTGTCAGATGAACGAGCATGACTCCGAGCGGATGAAGGGGATGCTCGAGTCGCTCGGTTACACCGAGGCGCCGCAGCGCAGCCAGGCTGATCTGATCCTGTTCAACACGTGCTCGATCCGCGAGACCGCTGACAGCCGCTTCATCGCGCACCTCGGCGAGGCCAAACGGCTAAAGCGCGAAGCGCCCGAGCGGATCGTCGGCGTGGGTGGTTGCTGGGCACAGTCGATCAAGGAGGAGGTGTTCGAGCGCTTTCCGTTCGTCGACGTCGCCTTCGGCCCAGGACAGGTGCACAAGCTCGCGGAGTTCCTCACCAGCGATTCGCTCACCGCCCAGGGGTACTTCGAGTTCGAGGGTTTCACCGGCCGTTTACCCGCGCGGCGCGCGCGTCCGTTTCAGGGCTGGCTGCAGATAAGCGTCGGCTGCAACTGCGCGTGCTCCTACTGCATCGTGCCCTCCACACGCGGACGAGAGGTGTCGCGACCGCTGGGAGAGCTCATCGCCGAGGCGCAGGCGATGGCCGCTGACGGCGTACGCGAGGTGACGTTGCTCGGACAGAACGTCAACTCCTACGGGCGGGACCTACGTCCAGAGCGCGCCACGTTCACGCAACTGCTGGAGAAGGTCGATGCGCTCGACGGGATCGAGCGCATCCGCTACACGAGCCCTCATCCGAAGGACATGCGCGAGGACGTGATCCGCGCTCACGCCGAGCTCGACAGCGTGTGCGAGCACATCCATCTGCCGCTGCAGTCCGGTTCCAGCCGCATCCTGAAGGCGATGCGCCGCACGTATGACCGCGAGCGCTATCTCGACCGGGTCGCGCTGATCCGCGAGCATGTACCCGACGCGGCGCTCACAACAGACATCATCGTCGGGTTCCCGGGAGAGACCGAGGAGGACTTCGCTCAAACCCTCGACGTCGTCGAGCAGGTCGGCTACGACAGCGCGTTCACGTTCGTGTTCTCGCCGCGGCGCGGAACCGAAGCTGCTGAGTTGACCGAGGGCATCGTGCCCCATCCGGTGAAGGCGGAGCGGATGGAGCGTCTGCTGGAGGTGGTTCAGCGGCGTGCCCGTGAGCGAGCCCAGCGGTTCGTGGGACGTACGCTGGAGGTTCTGGTGGAGGGCCCATCGCGCACCGACCCCGAGCGTTTGCGCGGGCGCACGCGGCACAACAAGGCCGTGAACTTCAGCGGCCTGGCCGCGCCCGGCGAGCTCACCGAGGTGGAGATCACCGCCGCCACCAGCCAGACACTCTCCGGCGAGGAGCGTCTGCTGGCGAGGGCGGCGGGTTGAGGGAGTGGTGTTCCTAGGGGAGGAGAGGGCCGGCCGCACGGCGCGAGGAGCTTCCCCGCCGCGCGGCGCGAGCCCCGAGCTGCCGGTCTGAGCTACTGGTAGGTGGCTCCGGGGCTGCCCTGATAGCTCGCGGCGGCCGCCCCGGCGATGCCCGCGACGGCGCCTCCGGCGGCGAGAGCGCCTGTCACCATCGTGGCGCCGAGCATCTTGGATATGGTCATCTGGTCGGACCTCCTGGGGTCGGTTGAGGGTTGATGTCGACCATCGTCCGTCCCGGGGCTAAGCGGACCCGTACGATCGCCTAAGCGCGGCCATAAACTTGTGTAGGGGTTGCGTAAGGAGCGGGGATCAACGATGCCCCCACCAGGTCGAGCCGCTGCTGGAAGCGGGCGGGAGGCGGCCTGCGACGCCTCCGCAGGTCACCGAGACGTCGCTCCAGGAGCGCTCACGCCAGCAGGCGCTCTTCTGAGAGCTCAGCGCATATCCCGCTGAGCTTCGGCGATCTCGTGTGCGATCGCGTTGGATCCCAGCAGACGGGCGGCGCGCGCGGCCATCTCAGGGGCGAGCGAGGCGAAGGCTGTGCCGGCGCGCAGCGGCAGCGGGGCAATCTCGACCTCGGCGCGGTTGCGCTCGATCGCGCGCACCGCGCCGCGCGCGACCTGCTCCGGCGTGCGCATGCCCGCGCCCGGAGGGAGCTTCACGTCCGTGTTCGCGCGCAGTCCCGTGTCGCTGATAAAGCCAGGCAGCACAACGGAGACGCCGACACCGCTCGCGCGCAGGTCCTCGCGCAGACCCAGCGCGAAGCCGCGCAGCCCAAACTTCGTGGCGCTGTAGAGCGAGCTGTCCGGCCCAGCGACCTTGCCCGAGAGGGAGGAGACGAACAGCAGGTGCCCGCGTCCGCGCGCCACCATCGCCGGGAGCAGCGCGTGCGCCAGGACGATCGGCGCTCGCAGGTTCACGTTCAGCGCCCGGTCGACCTGTTCCTGTGTGTAGGAATCGAGAAGCCCGGAGGCCGGCAGCGCGGCATTGGCGATCAAGATGTCCACGTCGCCGGCCTCGGCGACGAGGCGGTCCACCTCCGCTGGGGCTGCCAGGTCGATAGCCAGCGCACGCGCCTTCAGCTCCATTGCCAACGCCTCCAGCACATCCGTGCGCCGGCCCGTCAGGATCAGCTTGGCGCCGCGCTCGTGCAGCGCGCGGGCGATTGCGTGGCCGATGCCGCCGCTCGCGCCGGTGAGCAGAATGGTGGAGCCGGAGATCTGCATTAGGTGCGAGCCTAAGACAATGCAGATCATCGCGCTGTTCGGCCCGACGGGCGTGGGCAAGACTCACGTCGCGCTTGCGCTGGCCGAGCAGCTGCGCGCGCGCGGCGAGGCGAGCCCTGTCGCGGTGTCGGCCGACGCGCTGCAGGTCTACGTTGGCCTCGAGATCCTCACTGGTGTGGCCACGCCGGCCGAGCGCGCTGCACTGGAGCACCGCCTCGTGTCGTTCCTGTCACTCGACGCGACGTTCAGCGTTGGACAGTACGCAGAGCTGGCGCATGCCGAGATCGACGGACTGCTCGCCGCGGGCAAGCGTCCGATTGTCGTGGGGGGGACAGGCCTGTATCTGCGTGCGGCCTTGACCGAGCTCGACCTGCGCCCGCCCCCGAGTGAGGGTGTGCGCGAGCGCTGGGCCGCTGAATTGGAGCAGCACGGTGCGCCCGCCCTGCATGCGGTGCTCGCACGTCGCGCCGCGTGGGTGGCCGATGGAATCGACCCGAACGATCGCCAGCGCGTCGTACGCGCGCTGGAGCTACTCGACGCCGGTGAGCTCCAAACGCCGGAGGGTCCATCGCAGCTATGGAGCGACGAGCTGCGCCACCCTACTCTGCTGGCGGGTTTGACGATGGAGCGCGAGGCGCTGTACGCGCGGATCGACGCGCGCGTCGAGGAGATGCTCGCCGCGGGAGTGCGCCAGGAGGTGCGTCACACCCATGCCGCCGGAGCCTCAGAGACGGCGCGCAAGGCGCTCGGCTTCGACGAGCTACTGGCGGGCGATGTGGAGACGATGAAGCGCCGCACGCGCAACTACGCGCGTCGCCAGCTCACGTGGATGCGCAAGCTCGCCGGCGTGCGCACGATCGACGTCACCGACCGCGACCCGGCCGCCGTGGCCGAGGAGATCATGGGGTCCCTAGACTCTGGCGTCCCATGACCCGATGGCGTCCCATGGCCCGACCCTACCGACCTCGCAAATTCCGCCCGCCGCGCACGGGCGCGCGCGGAAGCCGCGCGAGATGAAGTTTGAGAAGTGGCAGGCGCTCGGCAACGACTACCTGATCGTCGAGCGCGACGAGCTCCCATTCGCGCTCACGCCTGCGCGCGTGCGCCGTCTGTGCGAGGGCCACTTTGGCGTGTTCGCCGACGGAGTCCTTGAACTCTCTCCGCCCGCGGACCCGGCGCATGTGGCTGATCTGCGCATCTTCAACCCCGACGGCTCGCAGGCCGAGCTGTCGGGCAATGGCTCGCGCGAGGCGATCCTCTACCTACGCCGCCGAGGGTGGACTGAGAAGGACACCTTCCTGATCCACACTGCGGCTGGGGAGATCCGCCCGACGATCACGGGACCGGACACGTGTCGGGTTGACATGGGCCATGCGAGGCTGACCTCCAAGGACTTCCCGGACGGTCCTGAGGATGGGCTTGGCGCCGTGATGGCAGATGGACGTTTGTGGGCGTTCCGCCACGTATCGATCGGCAATCCCCAATGTGCGATTCACGTTGGCTCCGAGACGGCAGCTCTCGGCGCTTGATCTGAGCGTCATCGGCCCGGAGATCGAAGGGGATAAGCAGTTTCCAAATCGCACGAACGTGTCGTGGTACACGGAGGTAGGAGACAGGCGCATCCGCGCGCGGATCTTTGAGCGGGGGGTGGGGGAGACACTATCCTCGGGCACGGGAGCGACTGCCGCGGCGGTCGCCCACGTCGAGGAGTACGGCAGGGATCCGGGCGGTATGCGGGTCACGGTGGTGCTCGACGGGGGCGAACTGGAGGTCGAGGTGGGGGAGGATATGCACGTCAATCTGACAGGCTGGGCGCGACCCGTATTCGAGGGCCGTCTCAGTGACGACTTCGCAAAGGAGCTGGATGAAACCGAGTAAGCGATTGGAGCGCATCCCGCCGTACGCGTTCGCCGAGCTGGAGCGCAAGATCGCCGCCAAGCGCGCAGCGGGGGTGGATGTGATCAGCCTCGGTATCGGCGACCCCGACCGGCCGACGCCGGCGCTGATCGTCGAGGCTATGCGGGAGGCGGTGACCGAGCCCGAAACGCACCGCTACCCGTCGAATCGCGGCCGTGAGGACTTTCGCGCAGCCGTGCGCGACTTCTATGCCCGCCGCTTCGACGTGACGCTCGACCCCGAGCGCGAGATCATCCCGGCGATCGGTGCGAAGGAGGCGATCTTCAACCTCAACCTCGCGTTTCTCGACCCCGGTGATTACGCGCTCGCCGCCGACCCCGGCTACCCGGTCTACACCGGCGGACCGTGGCTGGCGGGGGCCGAGCCCGTGCTGATGGCGCTGGTACCCGAGCTCGGCTTTGTCCCCGACCTCGGCGTGATCGACGAGGACATAGCGCGGAAGGCGAAGCTGATGTACCTCAGCTACCCCAACAACCCGACCGGGGCGGTCGTGCCGGAGGGGTTCTTCGAGCGGGTGGTGCAGTTCGCGCGCGCCTACGACATCCTCGTGGTGCACGACAACGCGTACTCGGAGATCTCCTTCGACGGCTACCGCGCGCCCTCGTTCCTCGCCACTCCGGGAGCGAAGGAGGTCGGTATCGAGGTGTTCTCGCTGTCGAAGGGCTACAACATGACCGGCTGGCGCTGCGCGGTCGTGGTTGGAAACGCCGAGGCTCTCGAGATCTACTGGCGGCTGAAGACGAACATCGATTCGGGTTTGTTCGAGGCGGTCCAGCTCGCGGGGGTCGCCGCGCTGTCGCCCGACGCGGACGCGGAGGTCGCCTCGATGAACGAGCTGTACTTACGCCGCCGCGATCTCGTCTGCGACGCGTTGCGCGAAATCGGCGTCGACGTGCGCCCGCCACGCGGCACGATCTACGTGTGGGCGCCAGTCCCGGAGGACTTCGCGAGCTCGGAGGCCTACTGCGAACACGTGCTAGAGCAGGCCGGGGTAGTGCTCTCGCCGGGCGCGATCTACGGCCCGGCGGGCGAGGGCTGGTTCCGCATCTCGCTCACCACCCCTGACGATCGTTTGCTGGAGGCGGTTCAGCGGCTGGGAAGGCTGGGGACGTAGTTCTAGACTGAGAGACGAATGGATCGCAGCCGCAACGGTCGCAGCACCGTCTCGCCGAAGTCGAGTTCGTTCGGCGCCGCGAACGGCTCCCAGCTCCCGCCGCGCGCCCGCCAGCGCGCCTTCTGCATCGCAGCGCTGGCGGAGGGAGACGACCTAGCCGAGCTCGGCGAGCTCCTGCGCACCGCAGGGGTGGCCGTGGTCGGCGAGCTGGTCCAGCGACGCGCACAGCCCCATCCGAACACCTATATCGGCCCCGGCAAGGTCGCCGAGGTGAAGGCGGCCGCGGAGACCTGCGACGCGAACGTAATCGCCTGCGATGATGAGCTGACCGCGCGCCAAGAGCGCAACCTGGAGGAGGCGCTGGGCCTGCCGGTGGTCGACCGCACGGCGGTGATCCTCGACATCTTCGCCTCCCACGCGGGCAGCGCCGAGGGCAAGCTTCAGGTCGAGCTGGCGCAGTTGGAGTACAACCTCGCGCGCATGCGTGGACTATGGAGCCATCTCGAGCGCCTCGGCGGTGGTATCGGCACAAGGGGACCGGGGGAGACGCAGATCGAGACCGACCGTCGCCTTGCGCGTGACAGGATCGCGACGCTGCGCCGTCGCCTGGAGCACGTGAAGGGCACCCGCGCGGTGCAGCGCGCCGAGCGCGAGCGCGCGGCCCTGCCGACGATCGCTCTGGCCGGGTATACGAACGCGGGCAAGTCGACGCTGCTGAACGCGCTCACCGGCTCTGAGGTGGGGGTGCGCGACCGGCTGTTCCACACGCTCGACCCGACCACCCGCACGCTGCTTTTGGCGGGCAGGCCTTATTTGCTGACGGACACGGTCGGCTTCATCAGCAAGCTGCCCCATCAGCTGGTCGATGCGTTCGGGGCCACGCTCGAGGAGACGCGCCGCGCCGATCTGTTGTTACACGTGCTCGACGGGGCCGTTGAGGAGACGCAGGCCGCGACGATGAGGCGCGCGGTGGAGGAGACGTTGGAGGAGATCGGCGCGGGCGACCGTCCCCGGCTGCTGGTGCTGAACAAGGTCGACCTGTTGGATGCGAGCGCACGGGACGAGCTGCGACTGCACCACCCCGACGCGGTCTTGGTCAGCGGCACGACGGGTGCAGGGCTGGACGAGTTGAGGCTACGGATCGAGCATGAGTTGCTGCATATGCTGCGCCCGGTCGAGCTGCTCGTGCCATATGCCGACGGCGGCAGCCTGGCAGAGCTGCACGAGGTAGCAGGCGAGCTCAGCAGGCAGGACACCCCCGAGGGCGTGAGGGTCCGCGCGCTCGTGCCCGCGCGCTTGGCGGAGCGGTTCGCGCGTTTCGCTGTGGCGTCTTAGCGGTCGTCGCCGCTGCCCGACAAGACTCCACGCTGCTGGCGGGAGAGGAGCTTGTCGAGGTTTGTCTGGGCGACCTCCTCAAGGTCGAGCTCAAGCTCGCTCGCCAGCTGGGCGACGTACCACAGCACGTCCCCAAGCTCCTTGGCCATCGCCGCGCGGCGCTCGTCGGTGACCTCGCCGGCGTCATCGCGGATCGCCTTCTTGGCATGCTCGGCGATCTCGCCCGCCTCGCCAGCCAGGCCGAGCGCGGGGTAGGCAAGCCACGCCTCGCGTGGATACTCGGCCGTGCGACGTGAGAGGCGCTGGTACTCGGAGAGCTCCACGCGCGCGATCGTAGAGGCCGCGCGGTGACTCTACATAGGCAATCTTCGACTTTGCGGCGATTGGCCCGATAGAAGTCCAGTTGGTAGCAGGAGGTTCCCCTAACCAGCTTCAAACCCCGGCGGCGTGGCGAGCGCTCAGGTGCGCCTCGCGCTCTAGCGTGTCGTCGAGCGGCGTCAGCTCGCTCGGGTCGATGTGCAGCGCACGGGCGATCAGCCAGTCGGCAAACCACACGTTCTTGGGCAGCAGTGGGCCGTGCAGGTATGTGCCGATCGTGTTCCCTCGCTTCGCTCCCTCGAAGCCACTGCGGCCATCGTTACCATGGCCCTTCAACACACGCCCGAGCGGGTGGGCATCCGTGCCTAGGTGGGTGCGGCCGCCGTGATTCTCGAAGCCCGCGAGCATGCGCTCGCCGCTCAATGCGAGGTCCTCGCCCCCGAGTGAGACCTCGATCGCGACGTTGCCGATCAACCGCGGCCCCTCCTCGCGAACGGTGCGCACGTCGAGCAGCCCGACGCCGGCGATCTCCTCGCTGCCGAGCGTGTAGGAACCACCGAGCAGCTGATATCCGCCGCAGACCCCGAGCACCACGGCGCCACGGTCGGCGGCGGCGTGCAGCGCCTCGCGCTTGTTCTCGATCAAGTCCTCCGCGCACAGGCGCTGGTCACGGTCCTGGCCGCCGCCGAGGTAGAAGAGATCCGACGCGTTCGGATCAAGCGGCTCGCCCAGCCCGCTGGAGGTCAGCTCGAAGCCGATCCCGCGCCAGGCGCAGCGCCGCTGCAGGACGATCAGGTTCCCGCGGTCGGCATAGATGTTCATCAGGTCGGGGTACAGCGCGCACACGCGCAGCGTCCGAGCTGGCTGCGCGGCCGCCGGGGCACTCTCAGGCACGGAACATCACCACCGTGCTGCCCACGTGGTCCTCGCTGGCGGGTACCTCGGCGGTGCCCGCTAGGGAGAGGCCGGCGCGGGCGCCCTCGCGCTGCAGCTGCGAGACCTCAAGGCGGTCAAGCTCGATCACGTTCAGCTCGGCGGCGGGGACGAGGGCACCTGTGTCCTGCGGGCGGATTCGCCGCTCGCGCTCGATCACGACGGTCTCACCGTCCAGGCGCACGCTTAGGTCGCGGCTCTCGAACAGGCAGCGGCCCACGCGAGTACTCTCGACCGAGGGACCCAGGTCGCCGGCCGCGCAGTCGAACAGCACGAGCTTGGTGACGATCGCGCACGCCAGCAACCCTTCGGGACGCAGATGGGCGCGCGCACGGGCCAGAAAGGCCCCGCGGCCGGCGCTGCCGCCGAGCAGCTGGATCGTCTGCATCGGCACCAGCACGAGCGCGAGGTCGCTCCGGCGCAGATCCAGCGTGCGCGCGTCGGCGCAGACCGTCTCGATCTCGCCCGCGCCCGCCCTGCCGGCCAGCGCGCCCAGCAGTTCGGCGTCGATGTCGAGCGCGATCACGCGGTGCCCGCGGCCCAGCAGGTCCAGCGCGACCCTGCCGGTGCCCGCGCCCACGTCGAGGATCGGCTCTGACCCGGGTTCCGGAGCAGCCGCGTCGGCCAGCTCCCGCCACAGGCGCAGGTCTGCCCGGTAGGCGCCGCATTCGAGGTCGTGCCAGACCACCTGCGGCCTCGCCTCGCCGCAGGGAGGACGCCCGGTGCCCCCAGGGCCGGCGGTGCTCACGCCCATGCGCTGCTCGCCATCCCCCTGCTCACCAGCAGCTCGCGCAGCGCGAGCATCGCGGTGTAGGTCGGCAGCGCATACAGCGGCGCGCGGCTCTCCGGCTCCTCGGATGCGGCCTCCTGGAGCGCCGCGGCGAGATCCGGCTGGACGCTGATGCGCCGCGGATCCACGCCCGCATACTTCAGGCGCGTGGCGAGATCGGAGGCGCGGGTGCCGCTGCAGGTTGCCCGTCGCACGCGCCCCGCGAGCAGCTCAAAGTCCGCGTCCCAGATCCAGGAGACGTCGCGGCCGTCGGCAATCTTGTCGTTGAGCACCCCCAGCAGATCGTGCTCGCCGGGCTCGAGCACGAGCGTGCGTAGCACCTCGTTTGCCCCGGCCGGGTTCTTGACGAGCAGGATCCGCAGCTCCCGGCCCGCCCGTGCAGGGTCGATCACGTCTCCACCGGTGGGCACCACCGGGTGACGTGCGGCAGAAGGGGAGAGCATCGTCACCGTCTCGGCGCGGCCGAAGGCGGCCCGCGTGCCCTCCAACCCGGCGACGATGTTCTTCAGCGACACCTCCAGCGTGGTCGCCAGCGCAGCGGCGGCGAGCGCGTTGTAGACGTTGTACAGGCCCGGCAGCGCCAGCCTCACCTCGGCCTCTCCCGCCGGGGTGCGCAGGGTGAAACGAGCCGCCCGCACCCCTTCCAGCATTACCCGCGTGGCGGTCACCGTCGGCGTGGGCCTGGCCTGGCCGCAGTTCGGGCAGTGATAGTGGCCGAGGTGACCGAGGTAGACAGCCTCGAACACGTACGGCGTGCCGCAGCGGCGACAGTGCTTCGCATCGGCCGCGTGCGCCAAGCCCGCCAACGCCAGCGAGTCGTCGTCCACGCCGAAGTAGGAGACCAGCGCAGCGCGCTCGCGGCCGAGGTCGGCGATCAGCGGATCATCCGCGTTCAGCACCAGCCGCGCGTCGCGGGCTGGACCGGTGTGCACAGCCCGCACCCAGCGCTCGGCGATGCTCTCGAGCTCCCCATAGCGGTCGAGCTGGTCGCGGAACAGATTTCCCAGCAGGATCGCGCGCGGGCGCAGCTGGGCAGCCATCTGCTCCAACCAGAACTCGTCGACCTCGAACAGGCCCAGCTCGCCGGCGATGCCCCCGCGCGGACGGGCGGCCGCAAGCAGGGTGGTGGCGATCCCGCCGGCCATGTTCGCGCCCGCCTGGTTGTGTACTAGCGGGATGTCGGCCCGCTCGAAGATGCGCGGCGGCCATTGCGGCCGCCGTGGTCTTCCCGTTCGTGCCCGACACGAGCACGCTCCCGCGCGCCAGGCGACCGCCGAGCGTGCCGATCGCAGTCGGGATCCAGTCGCATCAGAACCTTCCCCGGGACGCTCGTAGCCCCACCGCCGCGCAGGCGCGAGAGCGCACCCACGGCCCGCGCCAGCGCGAGCTTGGGTGCAAGCGCGCCGACCATCAGCTGGTCGACCCAGTGGGCACGCAGCCCGCAGGGCGGGGTCGGGCTGTGATCCCCGATCGGTCGCCGTCGACTCGGTTGCAGGCCGCGGCTCACGTGATGAGGGGAGAGGGGAGGAGAACGCTGTGGTCGCGGTGCCGCCTGCGGCCGGAACAAGCACCCGCACCGCGCTGCGCACGGCGCGCACGCGCACGGGCAGCTCTCCGATCGGATCGCCGTCGGCGTACATCGTGAAGGGGCGGTCCGCAGACACCTCGACCTCGACGGCGCGCAGCACGCGCACCGATGGCAGCCGCACATGAGTGCCTCTGAACACCTTCGGTAGATTCGCCACGAACCGCAGCCTGCCGACACGCTCGATCATCACGATGTCGAGCATTCCATCGTCCAGCAGCGCGTCCGGGGCCAGGTGCATCCCGCCGCCGTATGCCTTCGAATTGGCGGCAGCAACGGTGTAGCCGGTGAATGTATGACGCTCGCCCGGGGGATCGAGCTCGATCTCGAATCTAGCCGGACGCCACGACGCCAGCGCGCGCAGTGCGCCATACGCGTACACCAGATTCCCCGAGCCGGGCGGGCGCTTCGTTGGCTATCCGGTTTGCGTCGCTGTCGAACCCTGCGCTCGCGATGCCTACGAACGTCTTGCCGTCCCCTCGCCAACGTCCGTCGCCCGCGGCGTCCCGCGAGCGATCACCGCACACGCGGCCACGGCGATCGGTCTCGGCTATGCCCAGCACGCGCGCCAGGTCGTTGCCGCGACCCCCGGGCAGCACGCCCAGCACCGCGCCGGGAACACCGCGCAGCGCGTCGGCCACGGCACCCACCATGCCGTCGCCGCTGAGCGCCACGGCGGTCTCACCCGCGCTTGCGGCCTCGAACGCCAGCGCGCGGGCGTGCTCGAGGTCGCGCGTGTCGACGCGCCGCACACTCAACCCGTGCTCGCACAGCGTGCGCTCGACCTGCGGCGCGATTCGCCGGCCCTTGCCGCCGCCGGCGGAGGGGTTTACGATCAAACAGACGGGCGCGGGCACCGCGCAAGCGTAGTGCGCCCGATGCCTGGCCATGGGGACAGACCCTCAACAGGCGCAACGGATAGGCGGCTAGCTGGCCGGCGCTTTGGCGGCACGGTCGCGTCGGCGCCGCCCGATGGCTGCGATAACGCCGAGGACCGCGATCACGACGAACAGCCCGAGCAGGATGCCCGGCGCGAGGCCGAGGCCGCCGAAGGGCAGCGAGACGAGCTCGACGACCCCCAGCCCGACGGCGATCAGCACGACGATCAACGCCAAGATCAACGCAATGCCGCGCAGGCGCGCGAAGATCCCGGCGGAGGCGGGGGGACCGAGCAGCCCCATTGCGCGCAGCGCGAACATCTGACGTCCGCTGGGGGGTGCCTGACCGAGCCGCTCGACGGCGTCTTTGAGATCCCCCGCGCGGCGTTCGGCGAGCGCGAGCGAGGCGTCGGCCATGCGCCTGATCTGCATCCGCTCCTGCGGGCGGGCGGCTGCGATCGCCCGCTCGAAGTAACTGCGGGCTTGCTCGGCATCGAAGCGCTCGGCAGCGCGCGCACCGAGAATCGTCAGCGCTGCTGACTTGTATTTGGTCTCGCTCTCTAGCTCTTCGTCAGAGCGCTGCTCGAGCGCACCGATGGCATCAGCGGCTCCGCGTTGCTCGATACGGATCTGACGTTGTTTGGGAGCCATCGGTCGCCATTCTACGGTTTGCCGGCCTCCGCGTGGAAGCGCGCGACGCGCCGGGCGCAATGGTCCGTAGGAGTGGCCCCAGGCGCTATGCTCGCCGCGTGCCGAGCCGTCGCTCGCCTGCTGTCGAGCCGCCGCTTTGCATCGCTGTGCCTGTGCATTGTTCTTGCGCTGACGCTCGCCGGCGCTGCCGGGGCTCCAGCGGCGATGTCTGCCGCGGTGGGCGCCGGCAGCGCGTTCAGCGAACTGACCGAAGGGCAGCGGGAAACGACGCCCACCCAGACGACCGCAAGCACCCCCTCGACGGAATCCACCTCCACCTCCAACTCGAGCACCGTCGTACTCTTCGCGGTGGCAGCCGCGTTGGTGCTGCTGGTCGGGATCGCCTATGTGATCGTGCGCGACGCGCGCAGGGTGGCACCGGTAGGCGACGGCCCATCGACGGGAAGTGGTTCCGCGCGTGACCCGGCCGCCCAGCTGCGCAGGCGGCGCGCAAAGGCCAAGGCCGCGCGACGTCAGCGCAAGCGCAACCGCTGAGAACTGCCCTGTGAGATCTCATAGCGGAAAGGGTTTGGCGGCATTGGCTGAGGAGGTCGGCAGCTGCCGCCGCTGCCCGCGCCTGGTCGCCTGGCGAGAGCAGGTCGCGCGCGAGCGCCGCGCCGCAAACGCCTCGGAGGAGTACTGGGGTCGCCCGCTGCCGGGCTTTGGAGACCCCCTGGCCCGGCTGCTCGTGCTGGGGCTCGCGCCGGCCGCCCACGGAGCCAACCGCACTGGGCGCATGTTCACGGGCGACCGTTCTGGGGACTTCCTGTTCGCCGCGCTGTCACGCGCCGGCTTCGCCAACCAGCCGACCTCGACCGGCCGCGACGACGGCCTCCAGTTACGCGACATTTGGATCACCGCCGCGGTGCGCTGTGCGCCGCCGGCCAACCGTCCCACGCCGGCCGAGCGCGATACCTGCCTGCCCTGGAGCGTGCGCGAGTTGGCGCTGCTACCCCGCGTGCAGGTGGTGGTGTGCCTGGGCGCCTTCGCCTGGGACGCCGCGCTGCGCCTAACCGCGGCACTCGCTGGTCCCGACACACCGCGTGTGCGGCCGCGGCCGCGCTTCGGCCATGGCGCGGAGCTGGCGGGCGAACCCCATACGCTGATTGGCTGCTATCACCCGAGCCAGCAGAACACGTTCACCGGCAAGCTCACCGAGCCCATGATCGATGCCGTCCTTGAGCGCGCTCGGGAGCTGGCGGAGGCGCAGGGTTGAGGGTCGGTGTGGCGAAGAGCACGCAGACCCGCCGCGAGCCTGCGTCTGAGATGCCAGTTGAGAAGGTGGGTGCACGGCAGCGAATCGCAGACGCGCTAGCCTGGAGAGGGTGAGCGCAAGCTTGCCCAGGGAGGGTCGATGAGAATCGCGATCGCGGCAACGCTGGCCGCAGTGGCCAGCTTGATTGCCGCCGGCATGTTGGGTGTGGCAACGGCGGAAGCCCCCACGGCTCCTCCACCGCGCACGGTGAGCGTGCAGGGCGTGGCGACCGAGGCGATCAATCAGAGCGCGAGCGCGGCGGCGGCAACGGCGGTCTACCGACAAGGGATGGCCGACGCGGTGACCGACGGCCAGACTAAGGCTCAGTTCCTGGCGAGCAAGGTAGGCGCCACGCTCGGGCCGGTTCAGAGCGTAGTCGAAGGTGGCGGGTACATCGGCTGTGCCGGCAACACTGAATCAGGTAGCGTCGAATACCAGGGCGAACAGCCCGACTTCGGCTCACCGGGCGTTTCCATATCGGCGGCTGGAGTGAGCGCGCCGGCTGTCTCCCGGCGATCGGCTCCCGTTGTCCACAAGCCGGCGGTGAAGCACCGAAAGCGTCATCGGAGCCCGTCTGCGAAAAAGGCCAGCTCCTCGACATGCACGCTCTCGACGCAGGTCTCGCTCGTTTACACGCTGAGCTGAGGTTCGCGCAAGCTATCGCGCCATACACGGTCGGCAGAGTAGAGCGGGCAGAGTAGAGCGCTTTTCCTCTTCTTGCTTGACATAACATACATTATCGAGCGTTATAAGAAAGGGCGCTCACGCCACGGTGCGTGAGCAATCGGTGTAAGACGACAGCGGAATGGAACCGATACGACACGGAGATGAAACCGGCGTCGCGACACCAGAATAAAACCGAGCTTGGGCGCGGGAGGACCCGCAGGACAGACGCAAAGAGCGCAGCACGTGCTGCGCTCTTGCAGGCGCGGGCTACAACATCGCGCACATACTGGTCCTTAGCTCTTGGAAGGCGTAGCCTTGATCCCAACGGGCGTCATCGAAGGGAAAGTTCCCATGGCAGTCGCAGCATCGAGAAAACAGAAGATTCTGCGTCGCGGTGAGGCCGCGCAGCGACTCGGCGTACACCCGAACACGCTGGCCAGCTGGATCGAGCTTGGCTGGCTGACGGCGGTGATGATGCCGAATGGACAGGTCCGCTTCCAAGCGGAGGAAGTGAATGCTCTCCGTGAGCGGATCTACGCTCAGTAAGGCAACTAGTGGTCGACTTGCTGCGGGCCTACAGGCCCCGTTTCGGTCGATCGTCGAACATGACTAGCTCTAGTACGTTGCTGTACGAGTGACGAGAACTCAGGGCGCTGACGTGTTGAGCGGAGCCCAGGGCCTGCTTTTTTTGCGCTTTTCTGTTCCGTAACGGGAGTTACGGACCACGCGAAGGAGGGCGCGAAACGCTGTCGAAAGGGTGTTCGGATGAGTACCGAACACGCCGATCTGCTGCCGCTCGAGGTCGCTCGCCCCGGTGAACGCCGCTCCGCTCGCCGTGCGGTCGCCCAAAGCCTCCTGGACCTCGCCCGCGGCGAGCAGCCCCTTGAGCATGCCGAGCTTCCCGGTGAGCTCGCCGCCGCGTTCCTTAGGCGTTATGACAACCGCGAGGAGACCCAGAAGGCATACGCCGTTGATCTCGCTGATTGGTTCGTCTGGCTCCGCCACGCTGGCGTCGAACCGTTTGAGGTGACGCTCGCGACGGTCGAGGCCTACATGCGTGAGCCACTCCCCAGCGGCAAGCCGCCGGCGCCCTCGACGGTAGCCCGTCGTCTCGCGTGCCTGTCGCATTTCTACCGCCGCGTCGTCTACGAAGGTTTGCTGGAGCGCAACCCTTTCGAGTTCGCCGACCGCCCCAAGGTGCCCGAGCAGGCAGCCACCGCGGGTCTCGGCAAGCAGCGCGCCCGCCGGCTGATCGCCGCCGCGAGAGCCGAGGGCCCCAGAGAAACCCTGCTCGTACTGCTCCTGATCGAGCTCGGCCTGCGCGTCTCAGAGGCCGTGGGCGCCGACATCGAGGACCTCGGCGAGCAAGGACGCCACCGCGTGCTGCACATCAAGGGCAAGGGCCAAACCACCAAGGCGGCCGTCGCACCACTGAACGCCGCCGTCGCGCACGCCGTCAACCAAGCCGTCGCCGGACGCACACACGGGCCGCTGCTCATCACCTCCACCGGCGCCCGTCTCACGCGCCAGCACGCGGGAAAGCTGATCAAGCGCCTCGGCGAGCAGATAGGTCTCCCCCACCTCCACCCCCACGCGCTACGCCACGCGTTCGTGACACTCTCACTCGACGAAGGCGCGTCCCTACGCGATGTCCAAGACGCCGCCCGCCACGCCGACCCACGCACCACCCGCCGCTACGACAAAAACCGCAACAGCCTCAACCGCCACCCCACCCACCGGCTACTCGGCGCACTCGAACCCTGAACGACCCCTCGGGCTGTATGAGCGGCACTCGCGCTAGCTCAGTGAACCCCGACCAGCTCAAACGGGTGTGGCCGTGGTCTTGGCGCGCTTGGCTGCGTACATCGCCCGGTCGGCCTCAGTAACCCCTAGCCCAACCAATGGTTACTCGGGCATAAATTTATAGTCTGGTAACATCGGGTCATGACCTCCCTCGGGCGTCGCCGGCACCGCCACACTCGCGGCCTCCCGCATCGCTCGCGCCTCCCACGTGCCGAGCGCGAAGAGCAGATATTCGAGTTGGCTCATGCCCTCTTTGCCGAGCACGGCTACGGCGCCGTCAGGATGGATGACGTGGCCGCAGCGGCCGGCGTCACCAAGCCGCTGCTCTACAACTACTTCGGTAACAAGGAGTGCCTATATCTCGCCTGCATGGAGCCGGCGGGTGACGCGCTGATCGCGACGGTCCTCGACGCGGTGGCTGCGACGTCGAGCGCCGCCGAGGCCCTCGATGCTGGCCTGCTCGCATTCTTCGCCTTCCTGGCCGAGGACCGCGCCGCCTGGCGTGTCCTCTTCGACGAGACGCTGCCGGCGAGCGGCGAGGTCGCCCGGCGCGTCGGCGAGTACCGCGAGCGGCTCACGGAGCTCGTCGCGCAGGCTCTGCTCGCCCAGCTGCCGGCCGCGCGAAGAGCGAAGGCGAGCATCGAGGTGCAGGCGCTGTCGAGCGCGGTGCTAGGCGCGGCCGAGGCGCTCGGACGCTGGTGGCTACGCACCGATGCGATCTCATCCGAGCGCGCCGCCGAGATGCTGATCGTCACGCTTGGCCCAGGGCTGCGTGAGCGCGCGCGCGAGACGCCAGCGGCGCGTAAGACACCGGCGACGCGCAAGACGTCGGCGACGCGCGGGGCGCCAGGGGAGCGCAAGGTGCCCGCAGCGCGTGGGAGGGCGGTCTGATGACCGCCAACGGCACGTCCCCTCGCCGAGTCGCCATCGTTGGCGGCAGCCGAATCCCGTTTGCGCGCTCGGACTCCGCTTACTCGCGCGCCTCCAACCAGGACATGCTCACCGCCGCGCTGGACGGTCTGGTCGAGCGCTTCTCCCTGCAGGGAGAGCGTCTGGGCGAGGTCGCCGGGGGCGCCGTCCTGAAGCACTCCCGTGACCGCGATCTCACTCGCGAGAGCGTGCTCGACACGCGCCTTGCGCCAGAGACCCCCGCCTACGACGTGCAGCAGGCCTGCGGAACGGGGCTTGAGACGACAATCCTCGTCGCCAACAAGATCGCGCTCGGCCAGATCGACGCGGGGATAGCCTGCGGCGCGGACACCACCTCGGATGCACCCATCGGCCTCAACGAGGACTTGCGAGAGATCCTGTTGCAGGCAAACCGCGAGAAGTCCACCGCCGGGCGCCTCAAGCATCTGGCGCGCGTGCGGCCCAGCCACATCGTTCCAGCGATCCCCCGCAACGAGGAGCCCCGCACCGGGCTCTCGATGGGGGAGCACTGCGCGATCATGGCCAGCGAGTGGGGGATCTCCCGCGAGGAGCAGGACGAGCTGGCGGTCCGCAGCCACCGCAAGCTGGGGGCAGCCTATGAGCGCGGCTTCATGGACGACCTGGTCGCTCCCTACCTCGGCTTGGAGCGCGACCAGAACATGCGTCCAGACTCCTCCCCGGAGAAGCTCGCCAAGCTGCGCCCCGCGTTCGGCGGACCGGAGGGCACAATGACCGCCGGCAACTCGACCCCCCTGTCAGACGGCGCCTCGGCGGTCCTGTTGGCCTCCGAGGAGTGGGCGCAGCAGCGCGGCCTGCCGATCCTGGCCTACTTCGTGGACGGGCAGACCGCGGCAGTCGACCACGTGCACGCCCACCGGGGCACAGGCAAGCGCGAGGGCCTGCTGATGGCCCCCGTATACGCGATGCCGCGCCTGCTCGACCGCGTGGGCGTGGAGCTGCAGGACTTCGACCTGTATGAGATCCACGAGGCGTTCGCCGCGCAGGTGCTATGCACGCTGCGCGCCTGGGAGGACCCCACGTTCTGCCGCGAGCGCCTGGGCCGCGAGCAGCCGCTCGGCGCTATCGACCGCGAGCGGCTCAATGTCAACGGCGGCTCCCTGGCCGCGGGTCACCCATTCGCGGCGACCGGCGGGCGCATCGTCGCCTCCCTGGCCAAGGCGCTGCACGAACGCGGCTCGGGCCGCGGTGTCATCAGCATCTGCGCAGCGGCCGGCCAGGGCGTGGTCGCCGTGCTCGAGAGCGCCGGAGGAGCGCAATGAGTGATCGTTACGCACAGGTGGTCAACTCGCTGCCGGGCCGGCTGATCGCCTCCCGCGTGGGTCTGCCGCGACCCGTCAAGCTGGAGCGCCACACGCCCGGCGTGCCGGCCATCTCCAGCCCGGTGCTGCTCGGAGCTGCGCCCGGCGGGCGGCTGGGGGCTCAGCTGGAGCGCCTGCTGGAGGACACCAGCACAGCGCGGGCCGCCGAGGGCCAGGAGCCGGTCAAGGCGCTCGTGTTCGACGCCACCGGCATCGCCGACTCCACCGAGCTGGTCGAGCTGCAGCGCTTCTTCCATCCCAACGTCAAACGCGTGCAGGCCTCCGGCCGGGTGGTCGTGCTGGGCACCCCTCCAGAGGAGGAGCCCGTACGCCAGGCCACCGCGCAGCGGGCGCTCGAGGGCTTCACCCGCTCGCTGGGCAAGGAGATCGGCCGGGGCATCGCCGTCCAGCTCATCTACGTCGCTCAGGGCGCCGAGGAGCAGGCCGAGTCGACCCTGCGCTTCTTGCTCTCCCCGCGCTCGGCCTACGTCTCCGGCCAGGTCATCCGCGTGGGGCAGGCCGTAGCCCGGGCGGCCAAGCTCGACTGGCAACGTCCCTTGGAGGGCAAGACGGCGCTCGTCACGGGCGCCTCGCGGGGAATCGGTGAGGCAATCGCCACGACCCTGCACCGCGACGGAGCCAAGCTCGTCCTGCTGGACGTGCCCGCCCTGTCCGACGATCTGAGCAAGGTGGCCTCTCGCCTGGACGCCGAGACGATCGAGCTCGACATCACCGACAGGGACGCGCCCGCCAAGATCGCCGAGCGCCTGTCAGACGGCGTGGACGTGATCGTCCACAACGCGGGTGTCACCCGCGACCGCACGATCGCCAAGATGCCCGAGGACCGCTGGACCTCGCTGATGGAGATCAACTTGTCAAGCCAGGAGCGCATCAACGACGAGCTGGTCTCGCGCAACCTGGTGCGTGAGAACGGGCGCATCGTGTGCGCCTCCTCCATGAGCGCCGTAGCGGGCAACTCCGGCCAGACCAACTACGCCACCTCCAAGGCCGGCGTGATCGGGATGGTGCAGGCGCTCGCGCCGGTGCTGGCCGAGCGCGGCGCCACGATCAACGCGGTCGCGCCCGGCTTCATCGAGACCCGGATGACCGCCAAGATGCCGATTGCGCTGCGCGAGGCTGGACGGCGCATGAACAGCATGTCCCAGGGCGGCCTGCCGGCGGACGTGGCCGAGACGATCGCCTGGTTTGCCTCTCCCGCCTCGGCGGGCGTCAACGGGAACGTCGTGCGAGTCTGCGGGCAGAGCCTGCTGGGGGCGTGATGATGGCGCGCACCCTCTCCAGCTCGCCCTCCATGCTGCCGCTGTACGCGCGGGCGGCGGCGTCCATGATCCCGGGCGCCTCGCTGCTCCCGTTCGTCCCGGGTCGCGGCAGGGAGATCCCCGACGTCGATCTCACGCTCGCCGGCGTGCGGGTCGACCCGGACAAGGTGGCCGCCTACGCCAAGGTGTGCGGCTTTGCGTTGCGCGAGAAGCTGCCGCCCGCCTACCCCCATGTGCTGGCCTTTCCGCTGCACATGGCCGCCATGGCCGACGGGCGCTTCCCGTTCGGCGCCGTTGGGCTCGTGCACATCGAGAACCGCATCGTCCAGCACCGGCCGATCGCGCTTGGCGAGGAGCTCGAGATCCGCGTGCGGCGACCAACCTGGAGCCCCATCCGCGCGGACGCACGTCGCGCTGCTCCTCGACGTCGTCGTGGACGGAGAGAGGGTGTGGGAAGCGATCAGCACCATGCTCCGCCGCGGCGGCGGCAGCGGCGGCCCAACCGAGGCCGCCCCCTCCGGCGACTCGACGCAGGCCACTGGCGCCGCCGCGATGCCTGGCGACTCTGCGGCGAGCTCGCCGGAGTCATCGGGTGGCTCGACCGGGGTCTCCTCGGCGCCGGGCATCGAGTGGCGCCTGGGCGGCGACCTCGGCCGGCGCTACGCCGCCGTGTCCGGCGACCGCAACCCGATCCACATGCACCCGCTCGCCGCCAAGCCGCTCGGCTTCCCGCGGGCGATAGCGCGCGGCATGTGGACCAAGGCCCACTGTCTGGCGGCGCTCGAAAACGGGCTTCCCGACGCGTTCAGCGTCGATGTCCGCTTCCGCAAGCCGATCCTGCTGCCCGCGCGCGTGCAGTTCGCCTCCGCCGCCCAAGGCGAGCAGATCGAGTTCGCGGTGAAGGACGCCAAGCGTCACACCACCCACCTGGAAGGCCGCATGCGGCCCCTGGACGACGGGAGGAACCCCAAGTGAACGGCTCCAAGAGGGGCGTCGCCGAGCGAGCATGGGCTTCGGCCTGCGCGCCCTTAATCGCATGGCGGGCTCCAGCGTGCTCGACCGGGTGGGCGCGCGCAAGCCCGTCGAGCGGGCGCTCTACACGATGATCAAGAACGGGTTTCGCTCCGCAGCCGCCACCTCACGCACGTTCAAGGCGGCACAAAAGCTCAGAGTCCGCTCGCCGAGCGCGACCCGTCCGCGCACGCTGTTCGACATCACGCCCGACGACGAGCAGCAGATGCTCAAGGAGGCGGTGCGGGACTTCGCCGCCGAGGAGGCCGCTCGGCGGCGCAGGACGCCGATACGGCGTGCTCGACGCCGCCTGAGCTGCTCGCCGAAGCCGACGGGCTGGGCGTCAACATGCTCGGCGTGCCCGAGGAGCTGGGCGGCGTGATGCACGAGCGGGCGGCCATTGCCTCCGTGCTGATCGGCGAGGCGCTCGCGCACGGGGACATGGGGGTCGCCTACGCCGCGCTCTCCCCCGGGGCGGTCGCGACGGCGATCGGGCGTTGGGGGAGCGCCGAGCTCCAAGCCGCCTACCTGCCCTCGTTCACGGGCGAGGACGTGCCCGCCGCGGCGCTGGCGATGCTCGAGCCCAGACCGCTGTTCAACCCTTTGCAAGCTCGATACCCGCGCCCGTCGCGACGGTCGCGACTGGGTGCTCGACGGCGTCAAGTCGCTCGTGGCGCGGGTCTCCGAGTGTGAGCTGTTCGTGGTGGCCGCCCACGCGGAGAGCATCGGACCGGCCCTGTTCGTGGTCGAGTCAAGCACCTCCGGCCTGTCGGTGCAAGCGGAGCCGGCAATGGGGCTACGGCCCGCCGCGACAGGGCGCTTGCTGCTCGAAGGCGTCCATCTGCCAAGCAGCGCGATCCTCGCCGAGGGCGACAGCGTGGCGTACGACAAGTGCGTGCACCGCGCGCGCATCGCCTGGTGCGCGCTGGCGGTCGGCACCTCCCAGGCGGTCCTGGATTACGTCATCCCCTACGTCAACGGGCGCATCGCCTTTGGCGAACCGGTCTCCAACCGTCAGGCGGTGGCGTTCGCCGTCGCCGACATCGGCATCGAGACGGAGGGGATGCGCCTTGCCACCTACAGGGCCGCCAGCCGCGCCGACCAGGGCAAGGACTTCGCCCGCGAGGCGGCCTTGGCGCGGCGGCTGTGCGCCGCCAAGGCGATGCGGATCGGCTCCGACGGCGTGCAATTGCTCGGCGGACACGGCTACGTCAAGGAGCACCCCGTGGAGCGCTGGTACCGCGACCTCCGCGCAGCGGGCGTGATGGAGGGCGCCCTGCTCGTCTAGAGCGAACGAAACAGATGATCAATCTTGAGATACCCAACAAGTTCAAGCCGCTGGTAGCCCAGGCCAACGAGGTCGCCGCCAACGTCTTCCGACCCGATATCCCGCAAGTACGACGCGGCCGAGCATGAGTACCCCCAGGAGCTGGACATGCTGGCGTCGGTGATCGACGGCATGAACGACGGCAGCGACATCGGCGGCGCCGGCGCCGCCGGGGCGCGGCGCGAGTCAAATGGCGACCACGACGGCTCCAACCGCAACGGCACCAACCTGTCGACCGTTCTGGGGATCATCGAGCTGTGCTGGGGGGATGTGGGGCTGCTGCTCTCCATGCCCAGGCAGGGCCTGGGCAACTCGGCGATCGCCTCCGTGGCAACCGAGGAGCAGCTGGAGCGCTACGGCGGCAAGTGGGCCGCGATGGCGATCACCGAGCCCGAAGCCGGCTCGGATTCGGCCGCTATCCGCGCCACCGCGGAGCTGGACGGCGACGAGTACGTGCTCAACGGCGAGAAGATCTTCGTCACCTCCGGCGACCGCGCCGATCTGATCGTGGTGTGGGCCTCCCTGGACCGCTCCAAGGGCCGCGCCGCGATCAAGTCATTCATCGTGGAGCGCTCCAACCCCGGCCTGGTGCTGGACCGCTTGGAGCACAAGCTCGGCATCCGCGCTTCAGACACCGCCAACTTCCGCCTGGAGAACTGCCGCGTGCCCAAGGAGGCCTTGCTCGGCAGCCCGGAGATCGACGTCAAGCAAGGCTTTGGCGGGGCCATGCAGACGTTCGACAACACCCGCCCCTTGGTGGCCGGCATGGCGGTCGGGGTGGCCCGCGCCGCGCTAGACGAGACCCGTAAGCGTCTGGCCGAGGCGAGCGTGGAGATCGACTACGCCACCCCGGCCTACGCCCAGCATGCGGCCGTGGCGCGCTTCCTGGAGATGGAGGCCGACTGGGAGGCGGCGCGGCTGCTCACGCTGCAGGCTGCCTGGATGGCGGACAACGGCAGGCCAAATTCTCTCCAGGCGTCGATGGCGAAGGCGAAGGCGGGCCGCATGTGCGTGGAGGTGACGCTCGGCTGCGTCGAGCTGTGCGGCAGCGTTGGGTACTCGGAGAGCGAGCTGCTCGAGAAGTGGGCGCGCGACGCCAAGATCCTCGACATCTTCGAGGGCACCCAACAGATACAGCTGCTGATCATCGCCCGCCAGCTGCTCGGGAAGAGCTCGGCGGAGTTGCGTTGAGGAGCCCGTAGGGCTGGGCGCGCCGGCATCGCACGGCGCCAAAGGTCGGCAAGAGAGCCGACGCAGGACGCCCGCCACCGCCTCCGGCCCCGACACAACCGCCGTGACGAGGAAGACTGCCCACATATCAATTTCTACATCGATAAGGTCTCTGGGTGGAGTCCTCCGCCGGAGTCGCAAGCGCTGAACCGGACTGCTCTTCTAGAACTTCGATATGTCCCCGACGAAGGCCGACCCGCTCGACGATCCCCTGCTCTACCTTGGCGTCGCCGGCGACGCCGAGCGCGGGGCCAGGCGCGAGCTTCTGCGCTACTGCCACACGCAGGGCGCGAGCGTCGAGCAGTTGCACGAGGCGGTGCGCGAGGACAGGCTCGCGACGCTGCCGCTCGAGTTCGCCCTGACCAGCGGCCAGCGCTACACCTTCACCGCGATCGCACGCGAGTCTGGTGTCCCTGCGCCCTACCTGCGGGCGATGCTGCTGGCGCTCGGGCAACCCAACCCCAAGCCGCGGGAGCGCAGATACTCCGAGGAGGACCTGCGAGTGGCGCAGGCGCTCGCAGTCTTCCTCGCCGCCGGCCTGCCGCGTGAGGAGCTGCTGGAGGTCGCGCGCGTGCTCGGGCAGTCGATGGCGCAGGCGGCCACCGCGGTTCGCCTCTTCATCCGCAACGCGTTGATGCAGCCCGGCGACAGCGAGCACGAGCTGGGGATGCGCTATGTGGCGGCCGTCGAGCAGCTCGCCCCGCAGCTCACGCCGGTGCTGGAGCACCAGTTCCGCATCCACCTACGCGAGCAGGCCACGCGCGACGTGATCTCGCGCGCCGAGCGCGAAGCGGGAGCGGGCAGCCACACGCGCGAGGTCGGGGTCTGCTTCGCCGACCTCTCGGGCTTCACCAGGCTCGGGGAGCGCGTTCCCGCCGAGCAGGTCGGGGCGCTCGGCACGCGCATGGCGGCGCTCTGCATAGAGGTTGCCCAGCCGCCGGTCGAACTGGTCAAGACGATCGGCGACGGGGGCATGTTCGTGTGCGCCGACGTCGACGCCCTGCTTGAGGCCACGCGCGCGCTGGCCCAGAGCGTCGAGCACGAAGGCGAGCGGTTCCCGGCGATGCGCGCCGGCATCGCTTTCGGGCCGGCCGTCGTCCGCGTCGGCGACTGGTTCGGCGCGACCGTCAACCGCGCCAGCCGCATCGCCGAGATCGCCAAGCCCCGCACGATCCTCGCCGACGGTGCCACCCGCGCACAATCGACGCGCGCGCTCGCATGGAGGCCCACACGGCGCAAGAGCCTCAGGGGCATCGACAGGCGGATCCCGCTCTATCGGCTCGACCTGTCCGCTCGGCAGAAGTCCTAACCAGCGTGTGAAGGAAAACTCCGTTTCGTTACGCTGCGGCCCGGTAGTACTCGTGCAGAAGGCCACCGAGTCCCTCAGGAGAGCAGCGAGCAGGAGTAGACACAGCCCGAGCGAGGCTGTGCATCGTCCGCAGCACGGCTAGGCGAACCGGCGGCTACTAACTAATCAGTAGCTTCAGCAGGGAGACAAATACGAGGTAGACGAAGGAGGAGAGCATCCCCCGATGCTCCCAGAGCCCGCCCGAAACTGGCGGTCACGCCATGCGCGTCCCCTGACCAGGCCGCATGCGGCCTGGTCCGCTGTCCCATGGGGGCTGTCCCCCCAGCCGTGGGTGTTCTCTGCGGCGTGGGTAACCGTACGGGCGCAGGCGAGTAGTGCTCTGTAGTGACCCGCCTGGAGCGCAACGCGAACATCACCGCCGTCGTGGTCCCGTTTCTCGGCGTGATCGGCGCGGCGGTGATCCTGTGGGACCACTTCCTCGGCCCGCGCGACATCGCGATCTTCCTCGTCATGTACCTGCTGAGCGCGCTCGGCGTGACGGTCGGCTTCCACCGGCTGCTCACCCATCGCGCTTTCCAGACCAAGCCGTGGCTGCGCTACACGCTCGCGATCCTGGGGTCGCTGTCGCTGCAGGGTCCGGTGATCGACTGGGTGGCCGACCATCGCAAGCATCACACGTTCACCGACGAAGACGGCGATCCGCACAGCCCTCACGCCGGTCACGGCGCCGGCCTGCGCGGGATGCTCGCGGGCCTGTGGCACGCCCACGTGGGCTGGCTGTTTGAGAGCCACGGCCAGGCCTCCTCCAAACGCTACGCGCGCGACCTCGTGGAAGACCGCACGATGCGGCGCATCAACAAGGGCTTCCCGCTGATCGCCCTGTACAGCCTCGTGCTGCCCTTCCTGCTCGGCTTCGCGCTCAGCGGCGGCTCGCTCGTGGACGGCGGACTGTCCGCGCTGTTGTGGGGCGGCCTCGTGCGCATCTTCCTCGTGCACCACATCACCTGGAGCATCAACTCGATCTGCCACTTCTTCGGGCGCCGGCGCTTCGACACCGACGATCAGTCCACCAACGTGTTCTGGCTGGCGCTGCCCTCGCTTGGTGAGGCCTGGCACCACAACCACCATGCCTTCCCGCAGTCCGCCTTCCACGGGCTGCGCTGGTATGAGTTCGACCCCTCGGGTTGGCTGATCCTCGCGCTCGAGCGCGTGGGCCTGGCGTGGGACGTCGTGAAGGTCACGCCCGAGCGGGCTCAGGAGAAGCTGAAGCGCGATACCGTGCCTGTGAACCTGCTCCCCTCGGGGCCGGTAAAGCCCCGTCTGCGGGGCGTCTCTCACAAGTACGCGTTCTTCGCGTCGCTTGGGTGTGGCGTGGCGCTAATCCTGACGGCCTCCGGCGGTGAGTCCACGATCGCGGCGGCGATCTATGCGGGCGCGGTCTCTGCGCTGTTCGGCACGAGCGCTCTGTACCACCGGATCACATGGCGTCCGCGCGCGCGGCGCTGGATGCGCCGTCTTGACCACTCGATGATCTTCGTGCTGATCGCGGGGACCTACACGCCCGTGGCGCTGCTCGCGCTCTCCGGTGCGTTGGCGCGAGCGATCCTGATCGGCGTGTGGGCGGGGGCGGGGGCAGGCATCGTGTTCAAGCTGGTGTGGATCGACGCGCCGAAGTGGCTGTTCGCAGTCGTGTACATCGCGCTGGGCTGGGTCTCCGTGGCGGTCTTCGGCGAGCTGCCCGCGGCGATCGGATGGCTGGGCGTCGCCGGCTTGGCGGCCGGGGGCCTGCTGTACACGGCCGGAGCGATCGTCTACGCGCGCGAGCGGCCGAACCCCGTCCCCGGCGTGTTCGGCTACCACGAGGTGTTCCACGCGCTCGTGATCGCCGCCGCCGCGCTGCAATACGCGGTCATCGCCTTCGCGGTGCTGCCGCGAGGCTGATCGCCGGACGCGACCCGACCAAGCTCATCGACGGCCTCGACCTCCAGGTGTCCACCGTGCGGGGCGTGCTGGTGACCGACGGCCATTCTGACGTGCCGGTGCAGGGCGTGCTGTGCTTCACGAGGGCCGACCTACCGCTGCGCGTGGAGCCGTGCGCCCGCGCGCGTGGCCGCCTACGCACCCGGAGGGGCTGCTGTGCGGAGCTGGTCGAGAGCTCAGGCCGCGCTGAGGCGGCGCACGACTGCCTCTGACAGCCGCACGGCGTCGGCGACCTGGCGCCACTGCACGTGCTCGGTCGTGTCTGTCGGCAGGTGGTAGTGGGGGAGCTGCTTGAAGCGGTCGACCGAGGTCAGCGACACCGTCGGGTAGCCGGCGCGCAGCGACACGACGCCGTCTGTGCCCGTGCGTGTGCGCAGGCCGGGCTTGAGCTCGATGCCGAGCTCGCGGGCTGTCGTCGCGACCAGGGCGAGCAGGTCCTTCGGATACTCGAAGATGCCGAGGAAGCCCTCGCCCTCGAGCGAGAGCAGGTGCGGCGAGCCGAGCGTGTCGAACGAGATGAACGTCGTGGTCTCGGTCGGCAGCGAGCGGAAGTGGCGCCGCCCGAAGCCGACCATGCCCTCGGAGAACGACTCCTCCGAGCCGGTGGAGAGCAGGATCACCCGTGTGCCGGGCGGGGGATCGCCCGCGAGCACGCGGGCGATGCTCACCAGCGCCGCGCAGCCGGTGGCGTTGTCGTTGGCGCCCGGCACCACGCCGCGGGCGCCGATGTCGGCCATCGCCGCTGCGTAGCCCGCGCTGAGCAGCGTGCCGAGGCGGCGCAGGAGAGGCCGGCGCAGCAGCGCGCCGAGCGCCACGAGCAGCGGCCCGCCGACGGCGCCCCACATCAGCGGCGGGCCGGTGTCGGTGCGCTCGATCGCCGCGGGGAAGCGCTCGGTGAGCACCCGCACCGGCGTCGGGCTGAAGATGAGGCCGGTGTGCGCGGCGTCGTGGTGGCTGACGAGCACGACGGTGCGCGGCGCGTCGGCGGGGCCGATCTCGCCAACCACGTTGACCGTCGTGCGCTGCGGTAGGACGCGGCGCAGCGGCCGCGGGCCGAAGCGGATGTCGCCGGCGACCGAGAACGCGCCGAGCGCGCCGGCGAACACGGCGAGGCCGCGCCGGCCGAGAGCGCCGGCCACGGCGGCCGCCGGCGACCTGGCAACCCGACCGGCCACCAGTAGGTGCCGTGCACGCGCTCGTCCTCGAGCCGGACGCCATGGCCCCCCGCGGCGCGCAGCTCGGCTGCGATCAGCTCGGCCGCGCGGCGCTCGTCGTCCGAGCCGGACTCGCGCGTGAGCGTGCTGAGGCGCTCGACGAGGGAGCGCAGCGCGTCGCTGTCAAGATGCCCCGTCATGGTGCTCGGCCTCGCCGCGTCGGCGTCCGTCGTCGTCGCCATCGCGCCCATCATACGGCTGCTCGCGCTCCCGACGAGCCTGTCGCCGATCCGCGAAGAGGCGAAGGCTTCTTCATCGCTAAAGGGCACGAGGGCCGCTGCGGGGAACTGCCGGCACGACGTCCTGTGCTCGTCGTGCGCGCAGGGCGAGCGCCAGCTCCAGGCGTGTATCTGCGCTCCAGAGCCGCTCGCCCCCGATCGTCTCTTCCAGCTGGCGCAGCCGGTAGCGAAGCGTCTGTGGGTGCACGTGCAGAGCTTGTGCGGCCTCGGTGGTGCTGCAGGCGTGCTCAAGCCACGCCTCGAGCGTCTCGGTGAGGCGCTCGCGAGCGCCCGGGGAGAGCTTCTGAAGTGGTGCCAGGGCGTGCTCGACGAGGGCCTGCGCGAGCTTGGGATCGCGGTGGACGATCAACTCGACGAGGTGCTCGTCGGACATCACGATCCCCTGGCGTGGGAGCGCCCCGGTCTGCTGGAGGTGGGCTGCGAGGATCGCTCGCTGCACGGCCTCGCCTGCTTGCGCAGGCGGCACAGTCGGTCCGCAGGCGGCGGGGACCCCGGCCAGCGCCCCGCGCAGCTCAGCCATCCGTCCAGGACCGTCCAGGTCGGCCACCAGCACCACGGTCATCCCCTCCAGCGACGCGGCCAGGGAGTCCGAGGGGAGCCGACGCTGAAGCTGGCTCGCGGGCGTGGTCGTGGCGGGCATGGCCACCGGCGTGAGGCGCTCTGGAAGCGACCACCCCGCTCTGGCGGCCTGGGCGCGCACGTCCATGACACTGGGCGCGGGGCTTCGCACGAGCAGCTCGAGCACGCCATCGCGTTCACGCTCGCGCCAGCCCGCCAGGAGCGTCTGCTCCCCGGCGTAGCCTTCGGCCGACTGGGCCGAGAGTTCGTCGACGTAGGCGAACAGCGCCTCGGCGAGGCGGTAGAGCAGCCGCGGCTCGATGCCTCGCGCCTGTCCCTCGGTGGCGAAGCCGCGCCACATGACGCGGGCGCCGACTCGGTAGGCGGCGAGCAGACTCTCGAGCGATCGACCGGCGCGGAGCTCGCTGCGTCCAAGCTCGACGTAGATCTCAGTATGCGCGTGAGCGTCGCGCGCTTCGCTTGCCACGAGCGCGAGGAAGCGTTCGATCGCGAAGGTCGTGCCACGCCGCACGTTCTCCCCAAAGGTGCCCCGCAGCGGACGGTCGTACTCCGGCACCTCCGATCCGATCGCCTCGATCGTCTCCTCGATCAGGGCGGGCACCGCGGGGCGCAGCGCCGCCGACAGCGAGGGCCCTTCTGGCAGACACGTCACGCCGGCGGGGGCGGGACGCCTTTCCAGGGCAGCCGGCGAGCTCATCCGAGCATGCGTTCGGGTTCGATCGAAAGGGGCATGGCAGCCCTACGGCGCCCCGCGCGCGAAGTCACCGAAGGGGCCGCGAAAGTTTGGCATTCAAACGAGCTTCCGGGCGCGGGTTGTTGCATTTCGCAGTAGAGAGGTGGCCCAGGCATGCTTAGGGTACCCTAATTCATGTCGAGGCACCCCAATAACGCGACTTCGCCGCGGCACGGGTGCTCAACGTGCAAGCGCGCATGCCGGCAGTCATGACATCCGGCTCGGCGCCATGGTCGTCATGACTGGCGCCAGCGAGGATCGGCGGCCGGCGGTGACACCAGCCAGGTTGTATCCCCGCGTGATCCAGGGGGGCATGGGCGCAGCCGTTTGGGTTGGCGGCTGGCATCGACGGTCTCCCGGATGGGCCAGCTCGGCGTGGTGTCCGGCACCGCGTTGGCGGTCGTCCTCGCTCGCGGTCTCCAGGACGGCGACCGAGGTGGACACTTGCGACGCGGGCTCTCGGCGTTCGTTGATCGTGCCGTGGCCGATCGAATCCAGGAGCGGTACTTCC
Organism: uncultured Solirubrobacterales bacterium; assembly: GCA_963813805.1. Classification (GTDB taxonomy): domain Bacteria; phylum Actinomycetota; class Thermoleophilia; order Solirubrobacterales; family Solirubrobacteraceae; genus Palsa-744. Next base: position 289,683 of record CAWEZZ010000005.1, on the reverse strand, counting down.
GGCCGGACGGCCGGCACGCCGGCGGCGGCTATCGCGCAGTGCCGGTGCCCCGACAGCGTCCGAGCCGTCACTTCCTGGAGCTGACCGTCGCCGGCAGCTTCGTGGAGGTCTATCTGGCAAAGGAGGGGCATGGCGGTCCGGTCGGTATCAACCTGCTCGAGAAGATCCAGATCCCGACGCTACCGTCGCTGTACGGCGCGATGCTGGCAGGCGTCGATTGGGTGTTGATGGGGGCGGGGATCCCGCTCCACATCCCTGCCGCGCTGGAGGCCCTCGTCGATCATCGGCCCGTCTCCCTGCCGCTCGCGGTCGCGGATGTCACTGCTGGGGATGACTCAGGGTTGCCTTCGACCCTCGCAGGTCCTAGCAGACCCCGGAGAGGCGCTCTCGCGCCCCGATTCGTGGCGATCGTCGGCTCCCACGTGCTCGCCACCCACCTTGCCCGCGACGAGGCGACCCGACCGGCCGGCTTCGTGGTGGAGCGGCCGATCGCGGGCGGTCACAACGCGCCGCCCCGAGGCGCGTTGCGGCTGAGCGCCGAGGCCAGCCCGTCTACGGCCCGCGCGATGAGGTTCTCGCGCGAATGCGCAAGCTCGGCGTTCCCTTCTGGCTGGCGGCGGGCTATGCACATCCGGGGAAGCTCCGCGAGGCGCTCGCGGAGGGGGCGTGCGGCGTTCAGATCGGTACCGCGTTCGCGCTCTGCGAGGAGTCCGGCCTGGACCCGGCCCTCAAGCGGCGCGCACGCGAGCAGGCGGCGGCAGGGCGACTCGTGGTGCACACGGATCCGGTGGCGTCGCCGACCGGCTATCCGTTCAAGGTCGCGCGCTTGGCGGGCACGGTGGCCGATCCCGAGATCTATGCCGCTCACCGGCGGCGCTGCGACATCAGCTACCTGACGACGCCCTACCGACGGCCCGACGGCACGCTCGGATACCGCTGTCCCGCCGAGCCCGTGGAGGACTACGTCGCCAAGGGCGGACAGGCAAGAGACACCGTGGGACGCATATGTATGTGCAACGGCCTGGTAGCCGCCGTGGGCCTTCCCCAGCGGCGCCGAGACGGCGGCGCCGAGCCGCCACTGCTCACGCTGGGCGACGACGTGCGCGCCGTCGTGGCAGCGCTCTCGCCCGACGGGCGCCCCTACCGCGCCGAGGATGTCGTTCGACATCTCCTCGAACGTGGACAGCCACGCCAGCGCGCCAGCGCCGTTCGGATAGCCGACGATGTTGAGGGGAGCGCGGGGGCGATTGCCACCATGACGTCGGTAGGCACGAAGGAGGAGGAGACGTGTGCGCGGGCGTCGACTCGCGCCATAGCGGGTCTCTTCCCGGGCCAGGGAAGCCAGACGGATGATCTCCGCGAGCGCGTCCAGCGCATGGCCCCGGAGCTTGCCGAGCGGTGCATCGAGCTGGTCGGCGAGGATCCGTTTGAGCGAGTGCGTGAGAGCACCCGTTTTGCTCAGCCGGCGATCTTCTGCGCGAGCATCGCCAGCTGGATGGAGTTCGGTGCGCACGTGCGTCCGGTTGCGCTTGCGGGTCACTCGCTGGGAGAGCTCAGCGCACTCGTCGCGGCCGGCGCCCTCGATCCGTTCTCGGGTCTCGAGCTGGCGGTGCGGCGGGGAGAGCTGATGGCCTTGGCGGAGACGGGCGACGCGGAAGGGATGCTCGCCGTCCTCGGCGCCTCCGAGGAGAAGCTCGCGCTGCTCGTGAACGAGCACGAGGTGGTGGTGGCCAACGACAACGCGCCCGGGCAGGTGGTACTCGCCGGCCCCGTCAGCCGACTGCGAGCCGCGTCGAAGCAGGCCCGCGAGCTGGGCGTGCGTGCGATCCCGCTCGACGTGGCGGGCGCGTTTCACTCGCCTGCGATGTCCGGCGCCGTCGAGCCCTTTCGGGCGGCCCTTGACAGCGTCGAGTTTCGCCCCCCCGCGATCCCCGTAATCTCGGGCTCGACGGCCCGACCGTTCGCGCAGACGCGCGCGGAGCTGGCCGCGGCGATCGTGACGCCGGTGCGCTGGCGCGAGACCATGCTCGCCCTGGCCGAGCTCGGCGCGGACACCTTCGTGGACTTCGGGCCGGGAGAAGTGCTCGCGCGCCTGGCGCCACGCAACCTCCCAGACGCCGTCCTCATCGACCTGGACGCGCTGCCCTCTTCGAGTGATCTGGAGTCGAGCGTTGTCGCCTGAGCAGCCCACGCTCCAGACCGAGGAGATGCCGAGCGGGCGGTTCTCGCGAGCGATTCGCACGGCCGGCATAGTCGGGCTCGGAACGGCGCTTCCCGAGCGCCGAGTCTCGAGCGCCGAGGTCGCCGAGCGTCTCGGCGTGAGTGCCGAGTGGATCGAACGGCGTACGGGCGTCCGCGAGCGCCGCTACGCGGCACCCGGACAGCGGGTGAGCGACCTGGCGGTGAGCGCCGGGCGGATCGCGCTGAAGGACGCCGGCCTGCACGCCGACGTGATCGACATGGTGCTGGTCGCGACGGTGGCCTCCGATGAGATCACCCCCGGCGCTGCCCCGATCGTGGCGCACGAGCTGGGGGCGGTGCACGCCGCCGCGATCGACGTGGGCGCGGCCTGCACCGGCTCGATCGCCGGCCTGGCACACGCGACCTCATGGATCGAGGCCGGCCGCGCGCGGCACGTGCTCGTGATCGCCGCGGAGGTCCTCACTCGCTTCATGGACCGAGACGATCGACGCACCGCACCGCTGTTCGGTGACGGCGCCGGCGCGATGGTGGTCTCCCTCGACGCCGACGGGCAGATCGGGCCGTTCGTCTTCGGCAGCGATGGAGGCAGAGCGGACACGATTCAGCTCACTCGCGAGAGAGCGCGTGCTGGAAATGGAAGGTCACGAGACCTTCCTGCAGGCCGTCCACCGGCTCAGCACGTGCACCGTTGAGGCTGTCCGCCTCGCCGGGCTCGCGCTTGCGGACGTCGATCTGTTCGTCTACCACCAGGCCAACTCGCGCATCCTCACCGCCGTGGCCGAACGCCTCGAGTTGCCGCGTGAGCGCGTGTTCGACTGCATCGCCGATCTCGGGAACACGAGCGCGGCGAGCGTGCCGCTCGCCCTGAGCGCGGCGGTTCGTGCCGGCGTGCTCACGCCGGGTGCGCGCGTGGTGCTCGGCGCGATCGGCGCCGGCCTCAGCTGGGGTGTCACGGTCATGACGTGGGGTGCTCGCTCGTGAGGACCGCCGGCGAGCACGAGGGCTGCGCGCTCGTGACAGGCGCCTCGCGTGGCATCGGCGCGGCCATCGCCGGCGCGTTGGCCGCCGACGGGTGGTCGATCGGCGTGAACTTCAAGCAGCGACGAGAACTCCGCCGCCGTCGACGTCGAGCGCATCCAGGACGCCGGGGGGCGCGCGCTGGCGGTGCGCGCCGACGTGACGGCACCGGAGGAGGTCGAGCAGCTGTTCGGCACGGTCGAGCAGGCATTCGGGCGCGTGCTGGTGCTCGTGAACAACGCCGGTGTGCGTTCCGACGATCTCGCCGTCTCCTTGGGAGATTCCGACTGGGAGCGGGTGATCGACACGAATCTAACCGCTGCCTTTCGCGTCACCAGGCGCGGGCTGCGGGGAATGATCCGCGCGCGGTTCGGTCGTGTGGTCAACATCGCCTCGGTCGTCGGACCGCGGGCCAACGTCGGGCAGTCCAACTACGCGGCCGCCAAGGCCGGGCTGATCGCCATGACCAAGACGATCGCCGTCGAGGTGGCCCGGCGCGGGGTTACCGTCAACGCGATCGCCCCCGGACTGATCGACACCGGCATGACGGCCGGCCTGGACGGCAAGCTGCTGAACGCCGTTCCCGCCAGGCGAGCCGGAAGCCCCGAGGAGGTCGCGGCGTGCGCACGCTTCCTCGCCTCCGAGCAGGCCGGCTACGTGACCGGCAGCACCCTCTATGTCGATGGGGGTCTCAGCGCGTAGTCCCCGGCGGACTCATTCGCCCTTTGCCCCCATTTGCAAGCTCCGCGCCACAACCCCAACTAACGACCCCAACCAAGCGACAGCGTAAGGAGTCTCATGAGCACAGCTGTAACCGAAGAGCAGATAGAGAAGGTCGTGGTCGAGTCCCTGGAGAGCTTCGGGGCCGAACCCGAGCACATCACCCGCGACGCGACGTTTGAGGCGCTCGACATCGACTCGCTGGACCTGGCCGAGCTCTCCCAGATCGTCCAGGAGCGCTTCGGCGTCGAGCTGAAGGGCTCCGACGTGGCCGATGTGAAGACCGTCGATGACGCGATCAAGCTGATCGCCGCGAGAGTCTAGGGCAGTGGAATCGGTCGTCGTCACCGGAGTGGGTGCTGTCACGCCGCTTGGCGTCGGCGCGCGCACCCTGCACGAGCGCTGGTCCGCCGGAGTGTGTGGCATCCGCGACGGCGAGGGGGCGTGCGCGGACTTCGACCCGGCAGACTTCCTCTCGGTCAAGGAGGCTCGCCGCGCCGACCGGTTCACCCAACTGGCGATTGCGGCGTGCACGGAGGCACTCGCCGACGCGAGCTGGGAGCACGAGCTGCCCTACGACCCCCGACGTGTCGGCTGCGTGTTGGGCACGGGGATCGGTGGCATATCGACGCTCGTCGACGGTCAGGACACCCTGCGCGAGCGGGGTCCGGAGCGCGTCTCGCCGCTGGCCGTGCCGCTGATGATGAGCAACGCGGGCGCCGCCGCCATCTCGCTGCGCCATGGGCTGCGAGGCCCGAGCTTCGCGGTCAGCACCGCGTGCGCCTCGGGCGCGCACGCGCTGGGTTGCGCATTGCGCATGCTCCAGAACGGCGAAGCCGATGCCGTCGTGGCCGGCGGATCGGAGGCCGGCCTCGCACCGCTGGCGCGGGCGGCGTTCAGCGCGCTCGATGCCCTCTCAAAGTCTGGTATCTCCCGCCCGTTCGACGCCCGCCGTGACGGTTTCGTGATGGGCGAGGGCGCGGCCGTGCTCGTGCTCGAGCGCAGCGGTCCCGCCAGCGTGCGCGGGGCGCGGGTGCTCGGGACGATCAGGGGCTACGGCGCGAGCTCGGACGCCTACCACCTCACGGCCCCGCGCGAGGACGGCGCGGGCCAGGCAGATGCGATGCTGGCGGCGCTCGCCGACGCTGGCGTCGCCGCCGAGGAGATCGACTACGTCAACGCTCACGGCACCGCCACTCCGCTGAACGACAGGACCGAGACGCGCGCGATCAAGCTCGCGCTGGGCGAGCACGCCGAAAAGGGTGCCGGTCTCCTCGACGAAGTCCGCCATCGGTCATCTGCTCGGCGCCGCGGGCGCGGTCGAGGCGGTGGCGACGCTGCTCGCCCTGCGCTACCGCATCGCCCCGCCGACGCTCGGCTTCTCCGAGCCAGAGGACGGCTTGGATCTCGACTACGTGCCCGGCGCAGCCCGGCCGCTGTCGGTCGCCGAGGGCAGCTCGGCGCTCGCTCTGTCCAACTCGTTTGGCTTCGGCGGCCACAACGCGGTGTTGTGCCTGGAGTCAGCGTGACGGTCGCGCTCGTCGAGCGGCTCGAGGAGCGCCTGACGCCGAGCGAGCGCCTGGAGGTCTTGACCGATCCCGGCTCGCTGCAGCTGCTGCGCACCGATGTCCGCTCGCGTCGCATGGGCGAGCGCGCGCGCTCCGGCGATGGCGTGCTCGCGGGACACGCGCGGGTGGATGGGCGGCAGATCTACTGTTACGCGCAGGACTCCTCATTCGCGGGCGGTTCGCTCGGGGAGGCCCACGCGGAGACGGTCGTCGAAGTACTGCGGCTGGCCGGCCGTGCGCGTGTTCCCGTGATCGGCTTCGTCGATTCGGCGGGCGCTCGCATGCAGGAGGGTCTGGCCGCTCTCTCGGGCTACGGGCGGATCTTCGCAGAGCACGTCCGCCTGTCGGGCACGGTCCCGCAGATCTCGATCGTGTGCGGCCCGTCTGCCGGGGGATCCTCCTACGGCCCGGCGCTGACCGACTTCGTGATCATGAGCGCCCGCGGCGCGATGTTCCTGACGGGCCCGTCCGTCGTGTCCGAGGTCACCGGCGAGCGGGTCGACACCGCTTCGCTGGGCGGCCCACGTGTCCATGAGCGCAACGGCGTATGCCACTTCACGGCGCCCACCGACGTCGACGCGGCCCTGCTCGCGCGGGACCTGCTGGGCTATCTGCCCCAGCACGCCGGCGAGCCGCCCCAGATGTGGCCGACTGTGGCCCCGCCCGACCTCCTGCCCGACGGGGCGGTGCCCTCCCAGGCGCGCAAGGTCTACGACGTCCGTCATGTCGTCACCGCCCTCGTCGACGGTGGAAGGCTGTTGGAGCTCTCCCCGCGCCGGTCGCGCAATGTGGTTTGCGCCCTGGCTCGCCTGGAGGGCCGGGCGATCGGGATCGTCGCCAACCAGCCGAAGTACCTGGGCGGTGTGCTCGACGCCGAAGCGGCCCAGAAGGCGGCCCGCTTCGTGCGCAGCTGCAACGCGTTCGGCCTGCCGCTGGTGGTGTTCGTGGACACCCCAGGGTTCCTACCGGGATCCCGCCAGGAGCGCGACGGGGTGATCCGCCACGGCGCGAAGCTCGTTCACGCATTCGCCGAGGCGACCGTTCCGAGTGTGACCGTGATCCTGCGCAAGGCCTTCGGCGGCGCATTCATCGCGATGAACTCGAAGGCGCTCGGGGCGGACTATGTCTTCGCCTGGCCCGATGCCGAACTCGGCGTAATGGGCGCCGAGCAGGCCGTCGGGATCCTCAATCGCCGCGAGATCACCGCGGCCGACGATCCGCCTGCCGCAAGGCGCCGGCTGGCGAGCTCCTACGCCGCCGAGCATCTGCGTGTCGGAGCGGCGAGCGCGGATGGCTCCATCGACGCGGTGATCGCCCCGGATGCCACGCGCGAGCGCATCGCCTCGTGCCTCGGAGCCCTGGCGCATGTCTGTCGTCCTGAGTCCCGCGCCACCAACATTCAACTCTAGGAGGCAGAACTGTGAGCCGGCAGCGATCCACAGAAGGGCCGACTCGTGAACGGCACGGTCCGACCAGCGAGCGTTCCGTCGTAGAGCCAGCGATGCGCTGGTCGGACCCCTTCGACCGGCTCGCGGTCGGACAGCGGTTCCGCAGCGGCGAGCGCACCGTGGCCGAGGCTGAGGTGATCGGCTTCTGCGCGCTCACCGGAGATTGGCACCCGCAGCACTGCGACCCTCGCTGGGCTGCCGCGAGCCCGTTTGGCGAGCGGATCGCGCATGGCATGCTCGTCCTGTCGTTCGCTGTCGGTTTGGTGCCGCTCGACCCCGAGCGCGTGCTCGCCCTGCGCCGCGTGGGCGACGTCGTCTTCAAGCGCCCGGTGCGTCTGGGCGAGGTCATCTCCGTAGCTGGCGAGCTTACCGCGCTCAGGTCGATCGACGAGCGCAGCGGGCTGGTCGACTTCAGCTGGGCGATCCGCAACCAGGACGACGCGTTGGTGGCTCGCGCGAACGTGCAGGTCCTCTGGCGCAGGGACGACCCGGCCACGGAGCGAGCCGAGGCGGGGTTCTGGCATGAGGTGATCGCCGCCGGCACGGCTCCCGGCGAGTTCATACCGGTGCCCCTGTGATGCTCGACGGGACGGCGCATCCTCGTCACGGGAGTGCTCAACCGGGACTCGATCGCCTACTCCACGGCCCGCCGCGCCCAGGAGCTGGGCGCCGAGGTGATCCTCACCGGCTTCGGACGCACCAAGCGCATGACCGAACGCTCGGCCGGGCAACTGCCGCGGACGGCCGAGGTGCTTGAGCTGGATGTGAACAGCGCGGAGGACCTCGAACGGGTGCGCGCGGAGCTGGATGCCCGCTGGGGGGCCCTCGACGGGCTGCTGCACGCCGTCGCCTACGCCCCGCCGGATGCGCTCGGCGGCGGCTTCCTCGACACGCCGCTGCACGAGCGCCGTGATCGCCTACCAGACGAGCGCGTTCTCGCTCAAGGCGCTGGTGGCGGCGCTGCTGCCGCTGCTCGAGGCGGCGCCGGACGGCGCGGGCGTCGTCGGACTGGACTTCGACGCCGGCGTGGCGTGGCCGTCGTATGACTGGATGGGAGTGGCCAAGGCGGCGCTCGAGGCCGTAGCGCGCTATCTGGCGCGCGATCTCGGACCGCGTGAGATCCGTGTGAATCTCGTCTCGGCGGGTCCGATCGAGACGCTTGCCGCGGGCGGCTTCCCCGGCTTCTCCAGGCTCGCCGAGGTCTGGTCTCAGACCGCGCCGCTGGCCTGGGACCGCAGGACGCCGGACCGGTGGCCGACGCTGCCTGCTTCCTGCTCTCCCCGCTGGCCCGCAAGATCACCGCGGAGATCCTGCACGTGGACGGCGGCTATCACGCCATGGGCTGTCCCTCTCCATTGCTCCGCTCACCCTCGCTCGCCCCGGCGACGTGAGCGGCGCGATTCTACTGACCGGCGCCACGGGCTTTCTGGGAATGGACGCGCTCGCGCGGCTGATCGAGCGCGAGGGCGAGCAGATCGTTGTGCTCGTCCGCGCGCGGGACGACGACGGGCCCGTGAGCGCCTGGAGACGGTGCTGGCGCGCCTGTACGACGAGCCGCCGCGCCGCGGCCGCACGGTGCGGGCGGTGCGTGGAGACCTGCTTGCGCCGGGGCTCGGACTGTCGGTGAAAGACCGCGAGCGGCTGATCGGCTCGGTCGACCGGATCATCCACTGCGCGGCGTCGATCTCGTTCGAGCTGCCGCTGGCAGAGGCGCGGGAGATCAACGTCGAGGGCGTGGCGCGGGTGATCGAGCTGGCACGCGAGATCGCGGCCGGCGGCTCGCTGCGTCGCCTGGTGCATGTCTCGACGGCATACGTCAGCGGTCGCCACGCGGGTGAATTCGGCGAGGAGGACCTCGACGTCGGCCAGGAGTTCCGCAACACATACGAGCGCTCCAAGAACGAGGCCGAGCAGCTGCTGCGGGGAGCCGAGGATCTGCCGCTGGCGATGGCGAGGCCGAGCATCGTGGTCGGGCACCGAGCGAGCGGCTGGACGCCGGTCTTCAACGTGCTCTACTGGCCGATGCGCGCGTTCGAACGGGGCCTGCTCGAGGAGGTGCCCGCAAGGGAGGATTCGATCGTGGACTTCGTGCCGGTCGACTACGTGACCGACGGGATCCTGGCGCTGCTCGACGATGAGGCGTGCGCACGGCACCTACAATCTGGTGGCTGGCGAGCGGGCGCTGAGCGCGGGCGAACTGGTCGAGCTGCACTCATCGATGTCCGGGCGAACGCCGGTGCGCTTCGCGCCGCAACAGACCGCCGGATGGCCTGCCGGCGGGAGCGGAGACGTTCGTGCCCTACTTCGACGTGCGCTGCCGCTTCGACGATGCCCGCGCGCGCGGATCCTTGAGCGGATGGGCGTCGGCAAGCCGGATCCGAGGGACTATCTCGGACAACTGATCGCCTACGCGCACAGACTCGCTGGGGCAAGCGGCCGATCTCGCGGGAGGCGGCCATGGATGAAGTAGGTGTCTCTTGAGAGGTTGCCCTCGGTCGCCGTCGTCACCGACACTACGCACTACATCCCCGCGCGAGCTCGCGGACAGCCTGGCAATCCACCAGGTCAGCCTGTACGTCAACTGGAAGGGCGAATCCGAGCGCGAGCTGCAGATGGACGGCTTCGATGGCTTCTACGAGCGCCTGCGCACCGATCCAGTGCTGCCGAGCACCTCGCAGCCCTCGATCGGGGACTTCCTCGCCGTCTGGGAGCCCCTGATCGAGGCCGGTCAGGACATCGTGTCAGTGCACCTGTCCGGTGGCATCTCCGGCACCTGCGAAGCAGCCCGCCAAGCGCACGGGCTGCTCGGAGAGCGCGGCCTCGGCGACCGGGTCGAGGTGATCGACGGCGAAACCGTCTGTGGGGGGTTGGGCCTGCTGGTGCTCGCCGCCTGTGCTGCCGCACGCGAAGGCGCCGAGCAGGATGCCGTCGCGGCCCGCGTGCAGGAGGCGCGCGCCGCGCTGAAGATCTGGTTCTGCCTGGATACGCTCGAGTACGTGCGCCGCGGCGGGCGCATCGGCAAAGCCCAGGCCTGGCTCGGCAGCACGCTGAAGATCAAGCCGATCCTGTCGATGGAGTACGAAGTCACGCCCGTCGAGCGCGTGCGCACCGCCGGACGCGCATTCGAACGTATGGTCCAGTACATGCACGAGCTCCACGACAACGGAGCCGACGGCTGGGTCGTCCAGCACATCCAGGCCCACGAGCAGTCCCAGCGCCTGGTCGAGCGCGGACGCGAGATCTTCGGCTGCGAGCCGATCTTCGTCTCCGAAGTCGGACCAGTGATCGGCACCTACGGAGGCCCGGGCATGATCGGCGTCACCGGGATACCCCGCGCGCTGCTGGGGTGAGGAACCTCCAGCCACTTGGCCGGACCGGTCTCTATTGAGGAGGTGTGCTCAAGCACTGGGAGGTCGAGCACGCGCTGCGCGAGTTTGCTGTCTCCGTGAAGGCCCTGATCGAGGCCCAGGCCAGTAAGCACCCCGCCGCCACATCACCGCATCCTGACCGCCGTTCGCGGGTGCGCCTACGCTCTCGCGACCTGAAGGGTGCCAAAACTATGATCTAGCCGGAGTCCCGGTTCTGGGCGACGGGCACCGCTAAGGCGAGAGCGCCCCGGAAGAGTGAGCGTCGCAGCCGTACCACCGTCGGTTTGATCACTGGCCGGATCCATCGAGCGGGAGCCCGTCGCAAGGCTGGCCATTGCCGGCGCACCCATCTGAGGATTAGCTCTTCCAGCCGATTGTCGATCGCGGCGCCCACCCCACTGCGCATCGGGTGAGGACAACCCCGGGAGCCCCTCAGCCGCAGCCGTGCAAGCCGCCGCCCACGAACCGGCGCGCAAGCCCGCCTTGATCGCGGCGAGCGAAGCGGCGATGGCGAGCACGACGGACGCGGTGCAGGTGTTCGGAGGTACGGGCTACACGGTGGAGACAGGCGTTGAGAAGCTGATGCGCGACGCGGAGTACTGCCGGCTGTTCCCGGAGCCCAACCACGTGGGCCACCGCGAGCTGATGGCCCTGGAGCGGGCGGGCCGGCGGTGAGCGCCGGCCCACGCGCACGCGGACGGGAAATTCCGGGAGAATGAATGGCGGATGACCGGTAGCGGAACAGAAGCGATCAGCCCGACGGCCCACGCGACGAGCTACGTGTGGGGCCGCAACGGCCTGTCCTACCCGGAGCTGGTGACGCGGCAGGGACGGGTGATGTTCGAGGTGATGCGGCCGATGATGACGGTGAGCGGCCTGCTGGGCGGCCCGACGCTGGAGTCCTATCTGCTGGCCCGCCACCGAACGATCGACGCGCTGCTCGAGCGAGCGATCGAGGAGGAGGGCGTGACGCAGGTGGTGGAGATCGCGTGCGGGCTGTCGCCGCGAGGCCTGCGGTTCAAGCGGCGCCACGGAGAGCAGCTGACATACATCGAGGCGGACCTGCCGGGCATGGCGGCGCGCAAGGAGGCGGCGCTGAGGCGGATGGGAGCGTTGAGCGAGACCCACCGAGTGGTGGTGCTGGACGCGCTCAAGGAGCAGGGCCCGAACAGCCTGAGGGAGTTGGCGGGGACGCTCAAGCCGGACAGAGGTCTTGTGGTTATTACGGAGGGCCTGCTGGGCTATCTGGAGATGGGCCTGGTGCAGGGCATCTGGGGCCGGGTGGCGGAGACGCTGGCGGGCTTCCGGGCGGGCCGGTACATGGCGGACATCCAGCTCAGCGGAGAGGCGGACCCGTGGGTGCGGGTGTTCCGGGGAGTGCTGTCGATGTTCGTGCGGGGAGCGGTACACACGCACTTCGCGGACCAGCCGGCGGCGGTGTCGGCGCTTGAGCGGGCAGGCTTCAAAGAGGCGGCGATCCGGCGGGCGATGGACCTGGCGGAGACCAACGGCGTGCGGGAGACCCCCGGCGCGCGCATGGCCCACGTGGTCCACGCCGGCTGACGGCGACCACCCACCTCCACGTCCGCGGATTCCCCGCGAAGGGGCCGGTAGAAGCTACGGTTTTCGGGCCCCTGAACGCGACCTACCGTACGTTTGCGATGGGCGGAACCGACATGGGCGTTCTTCCGTGAGTCCTTTGAGAACGCGCCGTCTTGTCGTTTGCTGGCGAGGGGCTGGTGTGATGCAGCTAGCCGACGTCGTTGCGGGGCTGGTAGGAGCGATGGCGAGAGTAATTTCCGAAGGTCATCGCAACCGTGTTCTGCAGAGCGAGCTTGCCATGTGCGAACCATGTGATTTCTGCCTGGCAAAGCTCGGCTTGGGCCTCGGCATCAGGGTGGCCGTCTGGGAGCGCAACTGGGCGCTTGGGGTATGAAAGTACCAGCCGGTGCAGGAGCCGTGCGGCGTTTGTGGTCAGTCCGTCGCGCGCCTGCGCCCGGGCTCGGATAATGCGCAAGGCGTCATCGACCTCTTTATGGTCGATGACGCGGGCGAGGATGTAGTCGGGGGGTTCTTCGGTGATGATCTCGCCTAGAGGGGGCATGTGCTGCTGAAGCTGGTGTAGGGCTACTTGCGTGCGGTCGGCCGTCCATTTCAGCGCGCTGTAGAGGTCCCTGCGGCTGACCTTTCCTCCATGTCGAAGAAGCACGGCGTGTAGGACTCGGACATCGTCCCCTACGGCATCGTCCGTTTCGGTGCGAGCTGGCGAGGGGCTGGATCGAACGCCGGTCAGAGTGTCCAGCGCGTCTGCTTGATGATCTTCCGTGGAGCCTGGATCGAGTCGGTAGCCGGATGGCGTGATCGGCAGGCCAAAGCGGTCTGCCAGATCGTTGGGGGCCTTGCCTACCTGGTCTTCCCAGTCATCCACGGAATCAGGGTGTAGGCCGGACATAGCGACGGGAAGCGAGTCATCTGGATCAGAGATGTCGTCGATGGACTCGCACACAATCGCGGCCAAATACGCGCGAAGCGCTTGCTTTCGTGTGGTTGCTGCGGCTGCCCGCGGCGCGCTGGAGGCAAGGAGCTTCGTGAGGAAGTGGGCCGCCGGTGCGCGGGTTGTGCGAGCGAGAAGGTAGTGGCGTCCCTTTTCGGTTTGGTGGTAGTGCTGGGCCCGCACCGGTAAAACGAGGTGCCGTGGAAGCTCCACGGGCTTACCGTCGATGGTGATCGTGCCCGTGGCGGCATCAAAATCCGAGACGCGGAGACCGGCGAAGGCATTGCATTTACATCTGGTGGCGATCGCCAGAGCCGCGGCCGCAGCGATTCGGGGATCGACGCCGAGCTTCGTGAGCGTTTGGGCATCTTGGCATCTAGGGTTGGTGTCGCGCCGCGGGTATGCGATGCGACAGATTTCTTGAAGGTCTAGTTGCACATTGAGACCCGCCATGAGCGCACCTGCTTGGGCAGCGCGGACCTGGATGATGATGTCGTTGATGCTGCGCGCAGTCGCAAGCAGATCGTCCAGAAGCACACAGAACTCCTCGTGGGTTGCCTGCGAGCGGAGTGCCTCGTGGATCCCGTGGCAGATGTCCTGGAAGGTGAGGGCGACCATGGAGAAGTCGCGGCGCTCGAGAGCGGCGCCAGCCTCCGCGAGGAAGGTAGCCACAGGCGCGGCTGGCAGTGGAGGGACCGTGGTTTGCAGGCGTCCGTGTGACCACTGGCCTCCAGTGCTGGTCTCTTCGAGATCTGTGTCGAGTCCCTCCGAGGATTCCAGGAGGCTTCGTAGTGGTGCTTCTGCGTGGGCCGCTCGCCGGAGAGTATCGGCGTTGGGGAAGCCCCCCGCAGTTACGAGCGTAACGTCTGCCGCGGTTTCCTGTTGGAGTTCTTGCATCCAGTCGAGGCTCGGCTGGCGTAGTCGCCAGGCGCCGTAGATCACGATCCGCTTGATTTCAAAGGCATAGATCCAGGCGCTTGCGAGCTGCATGGCCCTCGGGCTCCGGCCCGGCCAGCCGGGCATGTTCGCCGTAAATCCGATGCTCTCGAGCAGCCCGCGGGCGAGATCCGCGGGGCTCCCCCCCACGACGGCGTGCACAACCAGAGAGCCCTGCTCCAGGCAGTGCAGGGCCTGGAGGTGGACCGGGGTGCTGAGCCGGTCCTGCTCGTCGATGCAGAGCGTGGTCGTCACCGGCAGCCATGCTTGGCCAGTGCGCTGCGGATGATCCGCTCGTTCAGCTTGCGCTGGCCGAGGCGACGCATGAGCCTGATCAGGGTCTTGGTGATCCCGGCCCAGTCGCGCAGCAGGCCGTGGGCGAAGGTCCGGTCGATCAGCAACAGCAACTCCTCAGAGGTCGTCTCGTAGATCGGATGAAACGTCGGTATGAGCGCGGTGACCTCGTCCTCCTCCAGCGGCGTGAAGGGCGTTCTGCGCCAGATACGGCTCTGGAGCATCGGCTCCTTGGAGAGCGTCTCCCAGCATCCATCGCCGCCCGTCAGCGCGATCGCGAAGCGTGTGTCCACGCGGTCGTGGATCGAGCGCAGGTGGTCAATGCACTCGGTGTTCAGGCGTTGCGCCTCGTCGATCACCAGCAGCCGCGGAGTCTGAAGCAAACTTCCGAGGGGTTGATCATGTCGTGCTTGCTGCCCATCGGGCCGTCGTAGCCGAGCTTTCCCAACAACTCGATGGTGACGTGGCGCATCGTCGGGCGGTGCCCGAACTCGATCCACGTCACGGGCATCTGCCTCACCTGCCCACTCGCCTCCAGCAGCGCGTAGGACTTCCCTACCCCGGCTGGACCCCAGAACGCGCCCATCGCGAGCTCCTCGCAGATATCGAGCAGGTTGTCGCGCGCGAGCAACAAATGGTCGGTCTGGATAATCGAGGCACCGGGCACGTTGAACGGGCTGGGCGCAGAGAGCCGAGCAGCGCGCTCGGCCAGACCCGGGAGATCCTGGACGATGCTCAAGGCGTTCTTCCCCGCAGGTCGAGATGCTCGACCAGGTCGTTGGTCTTGCGGCGGGAGGAGGGGCTCTGGCGGGCCCGGGCGTCGGCGGGGACCATCGTCGTTCTCGACGATCGCGCTGTCGTCGACCATCGCTTTGTAGCGTCGCCGCGTGCGGCGTTTGGCGGTCCGCAGGTCGCGTCTGATGCCTGCTTCCTCGGCGCGCGCATCGTGGATGTAGGCCTCGAGCTGCTCGCTGGTCGCTTTGCTTTCGGCCACGGCGGTGCAGAGATGCTGCTCGTCGAGGTAGACCTCGATCGTGCGCATGTCCTCGGTATCCCAGCGCACCTCGACCTGGCTACCGTTGTAGTGGGCGAGCCCCCCGACGTAGAAGTCGCTGGCGAACTCGATCTTCCCGCGGCGCACGACCCGTGTCTCTCCCCGCAGCATGTAGCGGTCAAGCCGACGCTCCTCGACGTCGACGATCGGCGTCGGGTCCTCTTCCCATGCCACGACCGGGGGACGAGACCCGAGGGCGCGGTGGGGACGCTCGTGGTTGTAGTCATGGACCCACTTGGTGAACTCGCCGAGCAAGACCTGCAAGGGCAGCGGCTTGCCCGAAGAGATGACCGGGCGCCCGCGGGCGTCTGTGGCGCCGCCGGTGAACGCGGGCAGGCCCTGCAGGAAGCGGGTGATGATCGTGCGGTGCGCCCGCTCGATCCTGCCTTTCTGCTGAGGGCTGTAGGGCGGTAGCACGACACCGCAGGTGCCGATCACCGAACAGCACTCGGTGACCGCATCAGCGACGAACTCGAGGCCGTGGTCGATGTAGAGAATCCGCGGGCGCCCGTAGAACGGGCCACGCTGTGGGTTGTGCAGGATCGCCTGGCGAAACGCGGCGAGCACGACCGACTGGTTGGGCTGCAGCGAGATCGCCCAGCCCATGATCGCTCGGGAGAAGGCATCCAGGAAGTACGTCAACCATGGCTTCTTGGGGATGTTGGACTGGCCCGGCGCGAGCACGCTGACGTTCAGCTGCTTGTGATCGGCCTGCCAGATGTGATTGCGATGCTCAACCTCCGCAGCCAACCATGCGCTATGCCTGCGCTGGCCCGCGGCGCCCTCGAGCAGCGTGTCGCGCTCAGCCCTCGTGAGGTCTCGGTTAAACGCCCGTTGAAAGGTCCGAAGCGATGGGACGCTCCCCGCTCCGCGTTCGTGCTCGAGCCACTCATATGCCAGGGCACGCGATCCACTCGCCTCGGCGATCGCGCCGCGAGCCTCCTATCCAGGGAGAACCGGCTACTCGACCGACGGTCAGTAGGTACGCCACACCGCAGCCAACGCAGCAGGGTATCCCGCGGCAACGGACGGCCATCCTCATCGCGCAGGACCCTGCAAGCCTGCGCGATTGAGCCCGGCAGGAGCCTGCCGCAGCGCTCGCGCTCCTGGCGCAGAGAGGTGACAGTGAGCACCACAAGCTCGCGATCGACGCGCCTCATGATCCCACCCAGAAAGAGCGCTCGGGTGCGGTGAGCGGCACGACGCGCACGCCCGCGAATGACTCCCCAAACAGCTTGCGAGCGGCGATCGTCTGGCCTTCGGCCTGCGCCCGAGCCCTTGCGATCTCACCGCTCGTGAAGCGCCCTGTCTTCAGCTCGTCGACCTCGATTCGCCCGGCGCGTTGCCACACCAGATCAAGCTCCGCCTCGCCGGCGACGAGCAGTGACCGGATGAGCCGCCATCCTGGCCTTGAGAACTCGGCGAAGTACACGCCAGCGGCTGTGATGACCCGCATGCGGATCGCCTGCCGGTACACCGGGGCATGTCCCCCCTCCCATCGGCTGAGCGCCCTGCGGGCTTCTCGAACCGTACGCTCCGGAGTGAGCGAACCGTGACGCTGTGCGAGCTCAGCGATCAGCCGGTGGATCAGCACCCCGGTGGTAGAGGGTCCCCCAATACTTGCGTCAGGTGTTGACTTCACACCTGACGTTTCGGGGCTGGGCTCCCTGCTATCGACTACTGCAAACCGGCTTGCGCTACGCGGCCTGCCGGCGCGAACGGCGCCGCTCGTCCCGCACCTGCGGCGCGCTCGGCAACTTGTGCGCCACTCGTCGAAGATTCTCCAAGGCTCCTGTCAGACCCCCCGGTCCACGCTCGTCGAACAACGCCCGCGCCTCAGCCAAGCGGTACTCAGCGAAATACCGAGGCGCCAGCCCCAATGCCTCGGCGATCAAAGCGATCGCAGCCGGCGACGGCCGATCGGCACCAGCGCACAGCCGGCTCAGGTGTCCGGCCGACAGACCGACACGCGATGAGTCGGCCTCCTTCGTCAATCGATAGAGCCCACGGAAGCTCAGTTTGCGCTCGTCCTTGAGCGTCGAGAGAGCCTCCTCGAATGGCAGCGCTGTCTCAACAGGCTGACGCTTGGTCATGCGGCTGTCATACGGTCGGGCACGGTCACGCAAAGACTTGCAACTGGTTCGGATGTCTTAGAGTTCCGAACCATCGCTGGCACTCAGATCTACCGCTCACTGGCCAACAGCCTGCAACGCGCCCTGCTACAAAGCCTGGCCCAGCAACCATCAACCACCCACGAGCTTCACGCTCTACACCCCGACGTCTCCCCCGCGACGCTCGCCAGATCACTGGCTCAGCTCACCGAACGTGGCCTAACCCGCAGGAACGGGGCGACGCTCTTCCTCTCGACGCAGAACGCGATAGAGGCCATCCGGCTCGCGGGCCTGAGCCCCGGAGGGCTATCCACACTACGCGTGCTCGCCACCCCGATCGCCCACACGATCGTCGACGAGCTTCTCGCCAAGCGCCTGAGCCGCCGCGAGCTCTCCCAGCTCGGTCCGGCACCACGCGTCAGCGACGCACTGAAGAACCTCGAGCTCCTCGGCGCCGTCCAACGCGACGGGCAGCTCGTGCTGATCCTCGAACCCACCGTCCACCGCGAGATCCTCGACCTCGTCGACCAGATCCTCGCGGACACCCACCAACGCGAGTACCGCCAGGCGCGCTCTAGGCTAAACGCCCGCTCCGCCACCAACCTTCAGCGTTGAAGCATCGAACCCGCGTCGGCCCTCGACTGCGCCAAACCGCCGCGGTTTCATTTGCCTGTCGCGCCGACGGTTTCATTTCGATGTCGTTAAGCGGTTTCATCTCCGTGTCGTCTTACAATCGGACATGCCGCCTCTTCCCTATTCCTCTGCTCAAGCCGGGTTCACGAAGAACCGATGTTCTAGGTATGCAAGCTGGAACTCTGTCGGTCCAGGCTGGACTTGCGTCCTATCGCGCCAGCGCGCCAGTGGTGCGAGTCGAGGACTTCGAGCAGGTCGAGGACTATCTCCATGCCTATCTGAACGACGAGCGGTTCAAAGCCGCGTATCCGCTGGCATCCAGGGGATGGTCGGAGGCTTGGGCGATGCTCTGGCGCGCGGACTCAAAGGACAAGGTGATCGCCGTCGGACAGATGGCACGCGAGGTCATGCAAGAGTTTGCCTCTGCTCTCCTGGATTGGCAGGAGCCACGCGCAGCGAATCCGGGCTCGACGAAGACGCCGGACCGTCTGTCGGCTGTGATCGAGGTATACAGGCCACGGTTTGCAGACAGCCGCTGCGAGTTCCTGGAGGCATTGTCGGACTATTGGCGGGCTCTCAACGATGTCGTGCAAGGTCACGAGCATGGCGGCGCTCACAAGGTACGTGAGCGACTGAGGTGGGAGGACGGCCGGCGCGTCGTCATTCTCACCGCGCTCGTGATGGTCGAGATCGACCGCAGCCTCTAGCCGGGCTAGAAGTTAGAACACCTGTCCAAAGAGTCTCGCGGTGGTCATTCTTGTGCCTGATGGCGACGAGTGCAGAGTAAATCCAAACTGAAAAGGCAAACTCGTCGTGAGGCGAGGACGCAAAGTCAGAGGTCTCGACACGAGATAGCTCGGCCGCCAGTACGCGCCAAGGAGGGCTACCGTGTTCTCATATTCGTCTCGCCTCTCATCCCAGAGCTTGCAAGGACGCCTGGCCCGCACTGGTGGTCTGCTCGCCACTGTCCTGCTCGCACTCTCCGCTGCCCCCGCTCTGGCCGCCGGTGCGACCTGCCAAGGTCAGACGCTGACCCAGCCGTTTACGGCCTGGGGCGACCTCAATTACTACACCCTGGCCCCCGGCGGTAACTTCGTCAACCCGGTCGGCGCCGGCTGGAAGCTCAGCGGTGGAGCGCAGATTGTCCAGACGACGCAGCCCAATGGGACCGTTGGCCCTGTCCTTGACCTGCCCAGCCATGCTCAGGCGATCAGCGCGCCCGTGTGCGTGACGCTGGAATACCAGACGGCACGAGTCTTCGTGCACAACGTCAAAGGCACCGCGGGCGTCTCCGTCGGGCTGGCCTACACGGGCACGAGCACCATGGGCAACCCGCAGTACACCGGCACGGTCTACGGCAAGGGCAGCAGCTGGAACCCCTCAGAACCCTTCAACGTCAATCCGCAGATCGCTGGATCGAATGAAGGCCCGCGAGAAGTGCGGTTCGTCTTCGTCGCGGGTGGCTATAAGAGCGACTTTCAGCTCTATGACCTTTACGTCGACCCACGCATGAGATAGGACGCACCCGCAAGCGATTCCGGTCAGGCGAGGAAGTCGACGAACGCGATCCTATTGCGCGCGGGCGGACCTCGGCCCTCTTAGGTCGGCTCGCGCAATGGCGCCCACCGTGGCAGATGCGGAAACCAAGCCGACTTCGCCCGACACGTCGGCAAGGTGAACGTTGCGTACGAAGCTAAAGCCGCGTCCGAGCGGTGAGAAGAAGTTGTCGTAGTGCGTGGGCACGACCAGACCGGGGTCGAGCTTTGGCAGGATGCGCTCCCAGTAGCGCGGCGTGATGCTGCGCCCGGCGACGCCGGCGAGGAACACGTCGACCGGCTCCTGGCCCAGCGCGTCGTCGTCGAGGTCGGCGCTGCCCTGGTGGTAGAAGCTCGTGCTGGCCACGTCGATGCGGATACCCCATACCTGTCCACAGCGGTACGCGCCGGGTGACAGGCCGTGGAGGTGATCGCATGTCAGTTCTCCGTCGAAGGGCACCTTGCGACCGAAGAGCAGCTTGGAGTGGCGGCTTGCAACGAAGCGCACCACGAACGGCCCGAGCTCATATGGGCGACGCGGCTCGACCTCGACCACCTGCTCACCGAGGCCGTGCAGGCGCATGAGGTGTGTCAGCGACGCCGACCCGTACGCCTTGCAACCGAAGCGACGCGCGAGTGCGGGTGCGTCGAGGGCATGGTCGAAATGCGTGTGCCCGACGAGCACGCCCGCGACCGTCCCGGGCGCCGAGACATAGCGATCTAGCATCGCCGAGTCAGGTATCGCCGTGCGGCGCAACAGCAGAGTACGCAGCGGCACACGGGAGACGTACGGGTCGATGAAGAGCGACTGCCCCTCGTAGGACAAGCGGTAGCCCGAGACGCCCAGCCATTCAAGCTCCAGGCCAGCCGGCAGACCGAGCGGAACGCTCTCCAGCGCTCGCAGCGCCTCCATGTCGGCGGTTTCTGACACCAGGACAGCTTCGCATGTGGCGCCCACTCCCCCACCTGCCCAGTCCCACCGTCCGTCGAGTGGGTGGATCAGGGCCCGTCCGAGGGCCCGTCCGAGGGCCCGTCCGAGGGCCCGTCCGCGGCCTGACCTGTGCGTGCCCGCGCTGCGGCCAGCCGCCGCTCGAGGTTGGCGCGCACCTGCGGCCAGTCCTCATCGATCACGCTGTAGAACGCGGAGTCGCGCACGCCGACGCCCGGCATCAGCATGTGCTTACGGAAGACGCCCTCGAACTGCGCCGGCAGCGCTGCGAGTGCGGCGCGGGAGCGCTCGTTGCGTGCGTCGGTCTTGAACTCCACCCGCATGCATTCGAGTCGTTCGAAAGCGTGCCCCAGCATCAGCAGCTTCGCCTCGATGTTCGCGCCAGTGCGCCACGCCGAAGGCATGAGCCATGTCCAGCCGATCTCGACGCCCCGATGTGTCTCACGCACGTTCAGGTAGCGCGTGCTGCCGATCGACTCGCCACTAGCGCGATCGACCGTGACGAAGGCACCCTCTCGGCCCGCCTCGGACTCCGCGAGGCTGGCCTGAAACCACGCGGAGAAGTACTCACGACTCTCATTGATGGGCGCCAGCCAGCTCCAGATCTCCGAGTACTGTGACGCCGTGAACAAGCCCTCCTCGTGATGAGCCGCCAACGGCTCCAGCACGACCAACTGCCCCTCAAGACGTGTCGTCAGCTCATCCCACATCGCGCCCGGGAGGCTATACGCAGACCTCGATGACTACCCCTCCGCGCCTTGAAGAAATCGCGCCCGATGCGGCTGGCGCTGGTATCCCACAGCCTCCCAGAAGCCCATCGCGACAGGATCGTCGTCGGCGACAATCGCCGTTAGCCTGACCGCGCCCCGCGCCCGCAAGCGACTCTCGCCTTCCCGCAACAGCTTCGTGGCGATCCCCTGCCGCCGCCGATCAGGATGGATTACCAGCCGGTAGAAGCTGCCCCGCCACCCATCCCAAACGGCGATCAGCGACCCGATCACCACGCCTGCAGACTCCGCGATGAGGAGCGCGTCTTGGTCGGTGACCAGCAGGCCCGATAAGCCCACGAGTGTGTCGCTGACGCTCGGCGGCCTGCCCGCCGCCTTCCATAGGCGCAGCACGGACGCGATGTCCCCCTCGGTGGCGGTGCGGATCGTCAAGTCGGGCAAGGCCCAGACGAATACCAGGAGCGGCGGACCTCCTGTCGGGCGCACGGATCACTCGCCCGAACGGATGGCTCGTCGATCGCCAGGATCGTCTGTGAGACTACGCACCCATGCGTGAGACCGACCGTCGCGCCGCCGCCGCAAGGGACCTCGCGCGCGCCGGTGTCCGTGACGGACTCGTCGAGCTCGCCAATTACGACCCCGCCTGGCCGGCCGCCTTCCAAGCCGAGCGCGAACGGCTTGCGCCACTGCTTGGGGCCCTGGAGATCCATCACATCGGCTCCACCGCCGTCCCCGGGCTAATCGCCAAGCCGATCATCGACATGGTCGCGCTTGTGGATGACCTCGATGCACCAGTCGCTGCTCTCGTAGACAGCGGCGGCTACCAGTACCCATCGGCATTCAATGCGACCCTCCCCCACCGGCGCTTTCTGTGCTACCCGACGGCTTCGCATCGCACCCACCACCTCCATCTCGTGGACGACCGGGCAGAGCTCGAGCGCCGCCTGCACTTTCGTGACCGGCTGCGCGAAGACCCAGCGCTGGCAGATGAGTACGCAGCGCTCAAGCGCGCGCTCGCTGAGCGCTATCACGAGGACCGCGAGGCCTACACCGAGGCCAAGGCCCCGTTCATCAGGCGCGTAGAAAAGCAGGGCGCATCAGCTCGCCCGGTCTCAAGCTCCGTGTCCGAGCTCGCGTTCCGTGCCGCCGGCCCCCACGACGCTGAGCAACTCGGGCGGGCGGTCGTCGAGGGCTTTGAGAGCTATCTGCCGTTCGCTCCGGCTGGGTGGACGCCCCGCCCGTCCTACAAGGAGACAGAGCAGCTCCAAGTGTTGCTCGATAGCGATGACTTCTGGTGTCTGCTCGCGCAGGCGGACAGCGTTCTTGCCGGGCATATCGCGTTCCTGCCCGCTGCCCGCGCGTGGCGAGCCGTGGAGGACCCCGCCCTCGCGCACCTACGTCAGCTGTTCCTCGCCCCCGACTTCTGGGGCACAGGCCTTGCGAGCGCGTTGCACGCACGCGCAACAGAGGCCGCCCGCCAACGCGGGTTCACGTCGATGCGCCTGTTCACCCCCACCGGCCAGGCCCGGGCCAGACGATTCTACGAGCGCGAAGGCTGGACGGTGGACGGCGAGCCGTTCTGCGACCCAGGCTTTGGCCTGCAGCTCGTCTCCTACCGCCTCTCGCTGCGGTGACTACAGCTCGGTCGCGTGGGCTGGCCCCGTAAGACCAACTTGCTGGAGTACATATCGACAGAGGAGTACGCTTGGTCGGTCTAGCAACGGTCTACAACGGAGGGGCATCATGGCGCGCAAGATCGCAGACTGCCGACGCTTCGAGAGTGACAACAATTGCACCCTGACCATCATCGGTGAGGAGGATGAGCTGGTGGGAGCGGCGGCGGGTCACGCCGTAGCCGTGCACGGTCATCAGGACACCCCGGAGCTGCGAGAGCAGATCCGCGGCATGCTTGAGCCCGAGGAGAGCTACATTGCCGGGACACGTCGGGCTGAGGCGTTTCCAGGCTAAAGACGCTCTCTGCGGCGGTGGTTCCGCGGGGTTCCGGTGCCGGTGGGGCGATACCTACTGAACCGTGAGCGTGCCTTCCATACCGGCCATCCGATGCCCGGGAACAGAGCAGTAGAACTTGTAGGTACCGGGCTTTAGGTTGAGCGACAGCGTCTTGGTGGCGCCACTGAAGGTCGGCGTTGACCCGACGACCGCGCCGGAAGAGGAAGCGACGGTCATGTTATGTTCGATCGAAGCCGAGTTGGTGAAGGAGATCGACACGTTGCCAGCTTTGGCGGTCAGCGAGGTCGTGTCGAATTTCAGCTGGCCTTCGGGGTTGGCGGCGAGGCTCAGCGCCTGTCCCCCACTCCCACCGCCGGCGGCTGGGGTCGAGGATGTCGCCGAGCTCGTAGTCGCCGGCGTCGCCGGCGAGTTCGTCGGGCTAGTGGTGGAGGAGCTCGTGCTGCTGGACGAGCTGCCGCAACCAGCCAGCGCGAGCAGGCCAACGGTAAATGTCAGCACCGAGACCTTCGGCAGAGAACGCATCTTCAGACCTGCTGTTTTGAACCTCACGGTCGGATCCTCCATTGGTTGGGGGGCCATCGATTTGTTAGTCCGCGCTGATGCTCTGAACCGATCATGAACCTTCTCATCACGATTTGTCGATCTTCTTGCCGGTGGGCGCCAGCAACGTGACCCCCTGGTCTTTCGGATATCGGTGCCTGATGTGGATAGATGCCGCTGCGTCGAAATCCTTCCCGCGCCTGGGCTATGGCTCGGTGTGAACGACCACGTCCGCGATGCCGTCGATCCGCTGGCGCAGCTCCTCCTCGAGCTCGCCCGCCAGCCGGTGCGCATCGGTCAGCGAGCCGCCGGCGCCGACGGCCACGGTGAGGAACAGCACGCGGCCGGTGTCGGTGGACAGGATCCTCACCCTCCGCGGCTGAGCGCCGGTCCGCTCGCACACGAGTCGCTCGATCTCACGAGTCGTCATGAGGTCCGCACGCTCCTCAGACGGACCGGCGATGAGCGTGCGCTCAAGCGGCTCAAGGTGGGTTTGCACGTCGGCCACGCCGGGTCTCGAGTGGATAGCCTGCTCGACGCGCTCGGCGATCTCGTGCGCCGTGCGCAAGTCGAGATCGGCTGGGAACTTCAGGTGCAGGGAGACGCTGACAGACTCTCCCTTGATCGACTTCTCCCCCACGAAGGCACCCCGCTCGAAGATCGTGATGTCGTGTGCCTCCATCACCAGCGGCTCCGCTAAGGCAATCGCCAAAATGCGGTCGCGCAGGCCGAGTCCGCGGCGGCGGGGCTCGACGTGCACGACGACATCGCTGCCGGGCAGCGCATCCTCGACGGCGGCCTCGATCAGATCGGCGGCCTGGTGGCCCTCGACCACCGCCTGGCCGGGCGGGACGGTTACGACTACATCGGCGAAGTAGCGCCCGGCGGACTCGCGCAGTCGCAGCCGGCTCAGCTCGATGTCCGCGCCAAGATCGGCGATCGCGTGCTCGGCGGCCTCGCGCGCCTCCGCGGGAGTGCGATCCATCAGGACGTTGGCGTTCTCCGCGATCAGCCGCGCCGCAGCGGCGAAGATGATCGCCGCCACCACGAGCGCCGCGATGGAGTCGCCCTGGGCAAACCCAGCGCGCACAGTGAGCAGCCCGACCAGCACCGCAAGCGAGCCCGCCATGTCGCCGGCGAAATGAAAGGCGTTGGAGCGTAACGCGGCGCTGCCATAGCGTCGAGCGGTGCGCAAAGAGATGGTCGTGCGGCTGAGATCCACGACCAGCGCGACCACGATCACGGCGAACTGGTAGAGGTGAACCTCGGGCGCCTTAGCGCCCGAGAGCAGATGACCGACCGCCTCGATGGTGACGAGCAGGCCACCGGCGAGCAGGATGGTGGCCTCCCCCAGTGCTCCAAGGTTCTCTGCTCGGCGGTGGCCGTAGGGGTGCTCGGGGTCGGCGGGCCGGCCGCCCAAGCGCACCGCGAAGAATGTCAGCGTCGCAGCGATGACATCGCCGCTGGACTCGATCCCGGCCGAGATCAGCCCCAGGCTGCCTGTCAGCAGGCCGACCCCCAGCTTCAGGGTCACCAGCAGGCCGGCCGCGGCGATCGAGACGAGGGTCGTCCGTCGCGGCGCGAGCGCCTCCTCGTTCTCCGTGGCTTGCGCCATCGCTAGAGACTAAGAGCGCCTATCAAAATAGGCGGCGCGGTCGGGGCGTTCATGGACCAAGCTGGGCGACGCGGGGCAGTTCGCCCGCCCGGCTCCACTACCAGCTGAGGAGCTCCTCCCCCCTGCGCGCGGCCCGCCCGCGCGCAGATGCGGCGTATCGTGAGCTGATGGCTGACGATCATGCAGGGCACGCCCACGGTACGCGCGCCGATGCCGACCGTGGCAAGCTGGCGGTCGCTCTGGGCCTGATCGTCGGCTTCATGGCCGTCGAGGTGACCGCGGCCGTGATCGCCAACTCGCTCGCGCTGCTCTCCGACGCCGGCCACATGCTCGCCGACGCCGGCGCAATCGGCTTCTCGCTGCTTGCGCTGCAGCTGGCTGCCAGACCGGCTGGCGGCGCGATGACATTCGGCTTCAGACGCGTGGAGATCCTCTCCGCCCAGGCGAATGGGGTGACCCTGCTGATCCTCGCCGCGTTCATCACCTACGAGGCGGTCCGCCGCCTGTTTCACCCGCCCGATGTGCGCGGTGGGCTGATCCTCGTCGTGGCGCTGATCGGCATCCTCGTCAACCTCGCGGCGGCATGGACGCTGGCTAAGGCCGACCGGCGCAGCCTGAACGTCGAGGGCAGCTTCCAGCACGTGCTCGTCGACTTGTACGGCTTCATCGGCACCGCCGTCGCTGCAATGGTCATCCTGCTGACCGGCTTTGAGCGGGCGGATCCGATCGTCTCGATGCTGATCGCAGGGCTGATGGCCCGTTCCGGCTACGCGCTCGTGAAGGCCTCCGGCCGCGTCTTCCTAGAGGCTGCACCGGAGGGACTGGATCCGCAGAAGGTCGGTGAGGCACTGATCGGCCAAAACGGAGTCGTAGAGGTCCACGACCTGCATGTGTGGGAGGTGACTAGCGGGTTCCCGGCGCTCTCGGCACACGTGCTCGTCACCGCTGAGCGCGACTGCCATGTGGCGCGCCGCGAGATGGAGGTAATGCTGTACGAGCGCTTCGGGCTCGACCACACAACCCTCCAGGTCGATCACGCCGGCAACCAGCTCCTCGAGATCGCCCCGCCCGCGGCTGTATCGGAGCCAGGCTGACGAGCCGATCGAGCTGCGGACAGGGGTCGGCCGGCGGGCGTCCTTGCAGACTCATATCGTCCGCGGGGTGATGCGGATCCTCATTGGCGTTCTCGGCGGGGTGCTCGTCGTCTCGATGCTGGTCGAGATCTTCTTGGCGTTTCTTTTGCCGCGGAGGGTCAAGCGCGATCCGCGGATCGTGCGCTCCGTGTCTGACTACGCCTGGCGGCCCTGGCGGCGGCTGGCGCACCTACTGCCGACGCAGGCCGAGGACACGATGCTCGGCATCTACGGCCCGTTTGGTCTGTTGCTCAACCTGATCTTGTGGGTGTCCGCGATGATGCTCGGCTACGCCTGCCTGCAGTGGGCCGGGGGCTCCCACCTGACGGGTGTCCACTCGTCCGTCGACTTCGGCAACGACCTCTTCTTCAGCGCCGCCACGATGGCCAGCAGCGGCACAGCCGAGCTGAGCGCGCACACCACGTTCGCCAGGGTGGTGCAGGTGATCGACGCCGGGAGCGGTCTGGCAGTGGTCGCCATCGTGATCGGTTATCTCCCGTCGCTCTATCAGGCGTTCTCGCGCCGCGAGACCACGGTCTCCCAACTCGACGCCCGCGCCGGATCGCCGCCGAGCGCGGGTCGGCTCATCATCCGCTCCGCCGAACACGGCGGCTGGCCGGCGCTGAGCAACTACCTGAGCGGCTGGGAGACGTGGGCGGCCGAGCTGATGGAGACACATCTGGCTTATCCGATCCTGGCTTACTTCCGCTCCCAGCACGTAAACCAGAACTGGTTGTCTGCGATGTGCACGATCCTCGACGCGTGCTCCATCACGATCGCGTGCGCTCCCGTAGGTACTGTCGACTCCGCCCGCCTCACCTTCGCGATTGCGCGTCACGCGGTCGTCGACCTCAGCTACAGCTTCCGCGTCGACCCGACGGTGCCGGCGGTCGATCGTCTTCCTCGCGCAGATCTCGAGGCGCTGTTGGGCGAATTGCGCGAGCGGGGCGTCGAGCCAGCGACCGAGCTTGCGAGGGTCGAGGAACGCCTCGCACGGATGCGGGCTCTCTATGAGCCCTACATCTACGCCCTCGGGACGCGACTGGAGCTGAGCCTGCCGCAGTGGCACGCGCCGGAGTCCCCGACGGCCAATTGGCGGACGACCGAATGGCATTGACACCCGCCGCGGTCCGCCGCCGTGTTATGAGTCGCTAGCCGGCCTGTCCGCTTGGACGGACGAGCACCTCGTTGATGCTCACGTTGGCCGGTTGGCCGATCGCGTACAGAATCGCGCCCGCGATGTCCTCGGCGGAGAGGGGCGTCACGCCCGCGAAGCGTTTGGCCATCTGCTCGAGCACCTCGGGGCGATTGTGCCCGGGCAGCTCGGTCGCCACGGCGCCAGGCTCCACGGTCGTCACACGCACGCCCATTCCCACCCCCTCCTGGCGCAGCGACTCCGAGAAGGCACCCACGCCGAACTTCGTCAAGTTATAGACACCCGAGCCGGCGCGGGCAATACGCCCTGCGACGGAGCTGACGTTGACGATGTGCCCGGAACCCTGCTTGCGCATCAGCGGCAGGGCCGCATGCGTGCAGTAGAGCACCCCGAAGACGTTCGCGTGGATCATCCGTCGCCACTCCTCCGTCGGGGCGTTCTCGATCGGGCCGAGCAGCATCACGCCCGCGTTGTTCACGAGCACGTCAAGGCGACCGAGCTCCGCATGCGCGCGCTCGATGAATGCCCGTGCCTGGGCCTCCTCACCGACGTCGGTCGGCACGACGACAGCGCGCCCGCCCTCCTGCTCGATGCGCTTGGCGAGCGCCTCGATTCGCTCGGCGCGGCGGGCGGCCAGCGCGACGGCCGCTCCCGCGCGTGCGCAGGCAAGCGCAGTGGCCTCGCCGATGCCAGATGAGGCGCCGGTGACGGCGACCACCTGGCCTGAGAGATCGATGCCCATTTGCCGAGCTTACCTGGCCAACCTCACACCTCGACGGGAGTCCGCCGATATCTGCTCTGCAAGGCAAGCGATCCTTTTGGCCGGCTCGAGGGTTTGGAGTGCCGACGGCCCAGAAAGCGTACTTCGTGCTCAAGCGGGAAGGTGAGCGCGTACCTGGCGTCGAAGGAGCAGCAAGAAGCCGCAAATAGGTCTGTTCAGAGGATGATTGACAACGCAACTATCGTGACGTATAATTCCGACTCCAAGCATCGGATTAGAAGGACGCTTCATGTCAGATTCCCCCGCAAGCTCAACCCCCACGCTAGATCCCGTCGCCCCTGCTGAGAACATCGAGCGGGAGTCCGACGCCATCGTTGACGGCACGCCTGTGGCTGCGCCCGGGCGGCTGGACAGCCCTGTGGAGCGGATCGATCTCGGCACGCCCGAGACGTTCATCCCTGAGGCGGTCGACCAGCTGCTCGCGCACTCGCGTCGCTACCCCCTGCTCGCGCCGGCCCAGGAGATCGACCTGGCCAAGCGGATCGAGCGCGGCGACCTGCGCGCCAAGGAAATGCTCGTCAACTCCAACCTGCGTCTGGTCGCCTCCAACGCGAGGCGCTACCAGAACCAGGGCCTGCCGCTCGCCGACCTCGTGCAGGAGGGCATGCTCGGCCTGATCCGCGCCAGCGAGAAGTTCGACTGGCGCAAGGGCTTTCGCTTCTCCACCTACGCCACCCTGTGGATCCGCCAGGCGATTCAGCGCGGCCTTGAGAACTCAGGGCGCACGATCCGCCTGCCCGTGCATGTAGCTCAGCGCTCGCGCAAGGTCGGGCGAGTCGAGCGCGAGCTGTCGGTGCGCCTTGGGCGCGAGCCGACGGTCGAGGAGCTGGCGCAGGAGACTGGCCTTGAGATCGAGCAGGTCGAGGAGGTGCGCCACCAGCGCGCCGCGCTGGTCAGCCTCGACCAACAGATCGGCGAAGACGGCGACACCGCGCTCGGTGACCTGCTGCCCTCCGACGTGGAGGCTCCCGAGGATACGGCTTGGGAGCACGAGCGCGAGCGAATAGTGCACCGCGCGATCGAGCAGCTGCCCGAAACCGAGCGGACCGTGCTGACGCTGCGCTTCGGCACCGGACGCGAGGAGCCCCAGACGCTGACGGCGATCGGCAAACGGCTCGGGTTCTCCGCCGAGCGTGCCTCCCAGCTGGAGCAGCGCGCCCTGAAGAAGCTCGCCGAGTCGCCTGAGCTGGCGGCGCTGCGCGAGGCGGCGTAGTCTGGGCGTCGAGGGGCGGCGCGACTCGGCGTCCTCGGTCGCTCGCGTGCAAAGCACGCCACGCTCCCTGCGTCCTTGATTCGCTTGCCCCTCGGCGCCCAGACGGGCGCCGAGGCGGACGGCGCATGCGCCGTCCGGCGGGACCGTGCATGCACGGTCCCGTGGCAGGCTCGCATGCGAGCCTGCCAGCCCGGCCACATGTGGCCGGGCCACGTCATCGATGAGGAATAGGATGGGGCGCCGTGGAGACCAAGACCATGTGGGACCGCGTCGTCGCCCTCACGATCAAGGTCGGAGAAGCGATCCTCGCGCCGATCGAGCGTTGGATCGGCCGGCGCTCGCTCGTCGGCGACGCGACGTTCTTCCCACTCGAGCGCTTCGACTGGGTCAAGCACATCGAGGAGCACTGGATGGTGATCCGCGAGGAGGCCGAGCGCCTGCTCGACGATCGCGAGGGGCTCGCGAACTTCCAGGACATCTCCAAGGATCAGATCGAGATCACCGACGACGACCGCTGGAAGACGTTCTTCCTCTACGGATACGGCTTCGAGGCCAAGCTGGGCGTGCAGATGTGCCCGCGCACCGCGGCCCTCATGCGCGACATCCCCGGCATGACGACGGCGATGATCTCGATCCTCTCCCCGCACAAGCACATCCTCGATCACCGCGGGCCGTACAAGGGCGTGCTGCGTTACCACCTCGGGTTGATCGTGCCGCAGGACGCAGAGGCGTGCCGGATCCGCGTCGGCGAGGACGTTCGCCACTGGGAAGAGGGCAAAAGCATGGTGTTCGACGACACGTTCAACCACGAGGTCTGGAACGACACCGACCAGACGCGAGTAGTGCTGTTCGTCGACATCCTGCGCCCTCTCCCCTTCCCCGAGTCGCTGATCAACCGACTGATCGTCAAGGCGATCGGGTTCTCCCCGTTCGTGCTGGACGCCAAGCGCAACCAGGAGGCGTGGGAAAGGCGCTACCTCGAGCGCCGCGCCCAGCGCGCCAACGCCGAGGCGGCGCCCGCCGGCTGAGCCGCTGTGCGCCCCGGGACCGCTCAGACGTTGGACACGTTCAGGCCCGTGCCCTGCAGCAGTTCGTTGGCCTTGTTGTTGAGGATTGTGAACTCGCCCGTGATGATGAGCACGCCGAGGACAATCATGACGGCACCGCCGATCCCGATGATGAGGGGGAAATGGCGTTTGACGACGCCGAGGGCGTTGGTCATGCGCTCGAACGCGAGGGCGATGAGAAGGAAAGGGATCGCCAGGCCCGCGGAGTAGAAGGCGAGCAGCACGGCGCCGTGTGCAGCCGAGCTTGATACCGCCGCCTGGGTGAGGATGGCGCCGAGCGTGATGCTCGTACAGGGCGTCCAGGCGATCGCGAAGGCTGCGCCGGCGACGAGTGGCCCGCCGCGGCCGGCGAGCCGCAACAGCGACTCCGAATGCCACTCGCGGTTGAGCATGCGCACGAACGGCGTGGCGAGGAAGACGACGCCCATCACGATGATGAGCGCACCCCCGATCTGCTCGAGCGCGTATTTGTGGTCGCGGAGCGTGGAGCCGATGACCGTCGCGCTCAGTCCCAGCAGGATGAAGATCGCCGAGAAGCTGGCGATGAACAGCAGGCTCGGGACGAGCACCCGGCGCGCACCCACACCCTCCTTGAGATCCGCGGGCGTCACCCCGATGACCGTCGAGAGATAGCCGGGAACCAGAGGTAGCACGCACGGGGAGAGGAACGAAACCAGGCCGGCGGCGAGCGCGAGCGGAATGCCCACACCGGTGGCGGTGTCTGAGGAGGACGTGGCGGCGAGGATCAGGTGGACGTGGCTCATGACCGCGGCGCCGCTGCAAGACAGAGGTTCACAGCCTTAACCCTATGACGCTGGCGATAAAATCCAGCAGGTGAGCAGATCGATCGTGCGCGAAGGGCTTTCTCCTTGAGTAGCCAGCCCTTCGCCCAGGGACGGTCGGGCGAAGGACGCCATGCGCCCCGGCCGGACCTGCGGCCCGAGGACATCCCCTCCGCGCCGGTCTCGCTGCGGCGCATCGGCCGGCTGTTCGGGCCCTACCGCCCCCGCCTGGCACTCCTGCTGACCCTGATCTTCGTGTCGGCCGGCCTCGGCGTGATCAGCCCGTTCCTGTTGCGGGAAGTCCTCGACAAGGCCATCCCCCAGCACAAAACGACGCTACTCTCAGAGCTCGTCGTGGGCATGATCGCGCTGTCGATCATCGGCGGCGTGATCGGGGTCGCACAGACTTGGATCTCCAACCAGGTCGGTCAGCGCGTGATGCACGACCTCCGCGCGGCCGTCTACGCGCATCTGCAGCGGATGTCCCTCGCGTTCTTCACGCACACGCGCACGGGCGAGGTGCAGTCGCGGATAGCCAACGACATCGGCGGGATCGACAGCGTTGTCACCTCGACGGCGACATCGATCGTCCAGAACGTCACGACGGTGGTGGCGGTCGTCGCGGCGCTGTTCCTGCTGGACTGGCGCCTGGCGACGTTCTCGTTGATCCTGTTGCCGTTCTTCGTCTGGCTCACCCGGCGTGTCGGCGAGGAGCGCCGGCGCATCCAGTCGGTGCGTCAGAGCCGCCTGGCCGACATGTCGACTCTCGTCGAGGAGTCGCTGTCAGTCTCGGGCATCCTGCTCGGCAAGACGATGGGCCGCTCACCGGAGCTGGTACGCCGCTTCAGCGGCGAGTCTGGCGAACTCGCCGATCTGGAGGTTCGGGCGCGCATGGCGGGCCGCTGGCGGATGGCCTCGGTGCAGATGAGCTTCGCGATCATGCCCGCCGCGGTGTACTGGTTCGCGGGCGAGAACATCGCCGCCGGCGGCCACGCGATCTCGATCGGCACGCTGGTCGCGTTCACGACGCTGCAGACGCGCGTGCTATTCCCGATCCAGTCGCTGCTCTCGGTGAGCCTCGAAGTGCAGACCTCGCTGGCGCTGTTCGGGCGAATCTTCGAGTACCTCGACCTGCCGGTGGATATCGTCGAGCGGCCCGATGCCCGCCCGCTGAGCGGCGTGCGCGGCGACGTGCGCCTCGATGACGTGTGGTTCCGCTACGCCCCTGACTCGCCGTGGACGCTCGAGCAGGTCAGCGCCGAGATTCCCGCTGGCACGCGCACTGCGCTGGTGGGTGAGACGGGATCGGGCAAGACGACGCTCGCCTACCTGGTCGCCCGCCTCTACGAACCCGAGCGCGGCTGCGTGAGCATCGACGGCGTGGACATCCGCGACATGACGCTCTCCTCGCTCGCCGCGACCGTGGGGCTGGTCTCCCAGGAGACATATCTGTTTCACGCGTCGATCCGCGAGAACCTACGCTTCGCCTGCCCTGAGGCCAGCGACGAGGAGATCGAAGACGCAGCCCGCGCGGCACAGATCCACGAGCTGATCTCCTCGCTGCCCGACGGCTACGACACGCCGGTGGGAGAGCGCGGTTACCGCTTCTCCGGTGGGGAGAAGCAGCGCATGGCGATCGCCCGCACCGTGCTGCGCAACCCGCCGGTGCTGATCCTCGACGAGGCCACCTCCGCGCTTGACAACGAGACCGAGCGCGCGGTCCAGCAGGCGCTCGACGACCTATCGCGCGGGCGCACCACAATCGCGATCGCCCACCGCCTGTCGACGATCCGCGACGCCGATGAGATCCTTGTGCTCGACTCCGGGCGGATCGTCGAGCGCGGCACCCACGAGGAGCTGGTGGAACTGGGCGGACGTTACTCCGCGCTGCTCAGAGGCGCCACGGTCGCCGATGACCGGGCCGGAGCAAGCTCCTCGGCGGCGCTGGCCTGAGAACGTGTTTTGAGGCGCGTTTCGCTATGCGGTGGCGTCGATGTTGAGTCGCACGTAGTCGACGACCACCGGCTCCCCAAGCTCAGCGAGGACATCGTTCATAAACGGCTCGCGCAGGTCCTCGGGCAGGTGCTGCACGTGCGGGCCGAGGACGATCGTGGCGAGGAACTCCCGCGGATGCTCGGGCTGCGTGGGCGCGGGCTTTAGCCAACATTCGGCGGAGGCGAAACCGGCGACGAGCAGGCGCTCGCGGGTCTCCCCTCCTCCGGCGTAGTTCCACGGCGCTCGCCAGTCGCGGAAGTGCTCGGCGTAAGGGTCGCGGGCGAGAATCTCATTTGCGCTGCCGCGCAGGATGTCGATGTTGCCCTCTCCCCCACACTGAGCCACCAGCCGGCCTCCGGGACGCAGCGCCGCATGCAGGCGCCGGAACAGCCGGTCGTGGTCTGCAATCCAGTGAAACGTGGCCGTTGACAGAACTGCGTCGACGGGCTCCTCAAGCTCCAGCTCCAGCAGGTCGGCCTGGCGGATGTCCGCGTTGAGACCGAGCCGCTCGCGGGCCGCAGAGACCATCGACTCGGACATGTCGACAGCGATCACCCTGCCCCGCGGCAGTCGGTCGAGCAGCGCCTGCGTGATGCGCCCCGACCCACAGCCCGCGTCGAGCACCGTCTCATCGCCGCGCAGCTCCAGCCGCGCGAGTACCTCGCGTCCCAGCGCCTCCATCGGCCCGGAGATCCGGTCGTAGCTCTTCCCGTCCCACTCGCGCACCTCTGGCATACGTGTGTACGTTATCACGCACACAAGCCCGGATCCTCAAGGTCTCGAGCGCCTGGCAGAGCTCATCCCGCCGGGGGGGTTCATTCATGCGTCACGCCCGCACAGCGCGCTCGCGCAGAGTCATCTACGCGGCGCGGGAAACCAGCGCGGCGAGCACCTTCGACAGCTGCCCGCCCTGCCAGGCGATCGGCGAACGCGTCGGCGGCCCCGCGTCCTCGACCACCAGCCTCGCGTTCGGGATCGTCTCCGCATAGCGTTCGCCCACCGCCAGCGGATGGCCCGGGTCGGCCTCGTCGCGGCTGGCCACCACGACCGCGGGGACGTCGATGCCCGCGAGCTCGCCCATGTCCTCGAACGGGCGCGAGCGAGGCACGACCTCCAGGGCATCCGCGACCGCCTCGGGATGCTCGTGCGCGGAGAGTCGCTGGCGCACCACCTTCTCGACCGTCTCCCGCCAGGCCTCGGGCACCGCAGCCAAGTCATAAGCGCGTACAAACCCCTCCACCCCACCCTCGCGCAGCCCTCGCGCCAGCGCGTCCCACCCGGCGAAGGCGTCAGGATCGGCGGGCAACAGAGAAGGGTCATAAGAGGGCGTGATCAACCCCAGTGCCGCCACCCGCTCGGGGTGATGCAGGGCGAAGCGCACGGCGGTGTGCGCGCCCATCGACGCGCCCGCCAGCACCACGCGCTCGATGTCAAGCGCGTCGAGCACCATCTCCAGATCGGCAGTGAGACGTTCGTAGCCATACGCCTTTCGGTCAGGCGCCGGAGTCGAGCGGCCGTGACCACGCGCGTCGTAGGCGATCGTCCGGTGGCCGGAGCGCTCCAGCGCGCGGGATCCCATCACGACATAGCGACGCGTCGCTGTTAGCCCGTGCAGCAGGATGATCGGCGCCCCTGCGCCGGCCTGCTCGCCGGCGAGCTTGACCCCGTCCTCAGCGAGGACGCTCAGCTCATCGGTGCCCGGATTCTCAGGCACGAACGGTGGCGTGCGCCCGCACGAGCTCAGCCGAGCGCTCGGGCCACTCCCAGTAGAAGAGGTGGCCGACGCCGTCGAGAATCTCCAGGCGCGCGCCTCCTATCAGCCCGGCGATCAGGGGGCCGTTCTGGACCGGGTACCGTTCGTCGAGCGTGCCGTGGAGGACGAGCGTCGGCAGTGCGATCTGGGGCAGGCGCGCGGAGGTATCGTGTTCGGCGGCCGCACGCATCTGCTCCATGATCACCGCGACCGCCACGCGCCGGCGCAGCCCCACCTTCAGAAAACGCGCCCAGGCATCGAGGTCGGCTGCGAAGCTCGGAGAGACGTTGACTTCCCAGGAGGTACGGATCGCGCGTTCGGCCTCGCCACAGGACATCCCTTCGGCGAGCCGGCGTTTGACGTCTTCGGAGGCCCGCACACTGCCCTCCCCGCCACAGTAGGTGCAGCCGAGGGCGAGCGTGCGGACGCGGTTGGGGTGGGCCAGCGCGAGCTCCTGGGCGATCATCCCACCCAGCGAGATGCCGAGCACGTGCGCCGAGTCGATCTCCAAAGCGGTGAGCAGCCCCACTGCGTCCTCAGCGAGCTGAGCGGTCGTGATCAGTCCCTCCAGACGGCTGCTCTGCCCCACGCCGCGATGGTCGTAGACGATCGTGTCGAAGTTGCGGCGCAGATCGTCGAGGAACGCGGCGTTCCAGTGGTCGAACGTGCCGCCCATTCCCATGATCATCA
Source organism: uncultured Solirubrobacterales bacterium (assembly GCA_963813805.1). GTDB lineage: Bacteria > Actinomycetota > Thermoleophilia > Solirubrobacterales > Solirubrobacteraceae > Palsa-744. The sequence goes on along the minus strand of CAWEZZ010000005.1, from coordinate 253,930 downwards.
GTAGAGGGGGGCCTGAGCCGGCACGCTCATAGCTGAGCTCGATCTCCCCTGCGCGCACGACCGGCATCGAGCAATCCTAAAAGAACTGCTCCCCTATACGGGCAGCGCCAGCTGATCCTCGGACTCCGAGCAGGCGCCGGCGATCGAAGACTCGGGCGCATCTCCCGACTCCTCGGGAGAGATGGTGTCCGCGCTGAGGAGGCCTGCCACCCGCACGCCGAGCAGCCGCACCGGCCGCGAGGGCGAGTAGTCGTGGAGCAGTCTCAGCGCCACCCCGGTCACCAGCTCGGTGTCGCATGTCGGCTCGGCGATCGTGTGCGCGCGTGTGACCGTCGTGAAGTCGTCCAGCCGGACCTTGATGCCAATTGTGCGACCACAGCGCCGGTGAGCGGCGAGGCTCGCGCACAGCTCTCCGGACATTCGGGCAAGCGCCTCACGCAGTTGCGCCGGGTCGTGCAGGTCGCTGTCGAACGTGCGCTCGCGCGACTCCGAGACCACCTTGCGGGCGGCGCCGATCTCGCCGTCGTGCTCGAATCGCGCCCGCCGGCCCAGCTCACGCCCAAGGTTGGGGCCGAAGCGCTCGATCAGCACATCCTCTGGCGCCGAGCCCACCGCAGCGAGCGTCGTCAACCCAAGCTCGGCCAGGCGCGCGGCGGTCTTCGGCCCAATCCCCGGCACCAGCCCCGGCGGCGAGGAGGCAAACCGCGCGCACGCCTGCTCGCGAGAAAGTACGACGAAGCCCGCGGGCTTCTCCGCATCGGAGGCCACCTTCGCGACGAGCTTGTTCGGGCCGATCCCCACCGAGCACGTCAGCCCTATCGCCGTCTTGATCTCGGTCAGGAGCCGGCGCATCGCCGCGCGCGGCGAGTACAGCCCCTCGAGATCGAGATAGGCCTCGTCCAGCCCCACCACCTCCACCCGCTCCACATGCGAGCGCACGAGGTCCATCATTCGCCCGGACACCTCCCGGTAGGTGGGAAAATCAGGCGGCAGGAACACCGCGTCGGGGCACAACCGCCGCGCCCGCGCGGCGGGCATCGCCGAGCCGACGCCATAGCGTCGCGCCTCATAGCTCGCCGTGGTCACCACCGCCCGCGGTCCGCTCCCCGCGACCACCACCGGCTTGCCGTGCAGCTCGGGGTGACGGCCCAGCTCGATCGAGACGTAGAAGGCGTCGGCATCAAGATGGGCGACGCGGAACTGGGTGTGCTCGACGGACACTGCCCGTCGAATCTAGCGCTCCTTCCGGCGGGCGCCACGAGCAGCTGAGCGGATTCGCCGAGGCCTCCGCAGCGCTCCCTACAGTCCCGTGCGATGACCCCGAGCCACGGTGCACCGTTCCGAGGATTCCACGACGACGAGGAGTCGCCGTTCTTCTGCGCGGCCGGACACACCCCGGAGGAGACCTGGGACATCAGCGTCGACCGGCTGGCCCAGCTGCTCGTAAAGCTCGGGCCCGTCGCGAAGTCGGGAGCGATCGAGATGTCCCACGAACTGCTGTGCTCGTGGCACCGCGAGATCTTCGGTGAGCTCTTCCCCGACCGAGCCGGACGTTTGCGCGGCTTCCGAGACGGCCAGGCCGAGCACGTGTACTTCGGCGTTCACAACCGCGGCTACCGCGGAACCACTCCGCGCGAACTTCGTCGGCGCCTGGGCAAGATCTGCACCGAGTTCAACACCGCCGCCGCAGCCATCCGCGACTCTGCTCTCAACGACAGCTACGACGCCGTTCACGCCGCGACGCGGCTGTACGCCAAGGTGCTGCGGGCTCACCCGTTCGTCGACGGCAACCTCCGAGCGGGGTACGTCTCTCTCAACACGGGCCTGCTCACGCTCGGCCTCGACACGGTCGAGTTCACCGACCTCGAGCTCCATGACGAGCTGCTGGGCATCGCGTTCGTCGGCAAACACGACCCCTACCGGCCGCTCGCCGAACACATCGCCAAGACCATCGGCGACACCAAATCCGGTTGACGGATGTCCTATCCTGGAACCATGAGCAAACGCACCAACACCAACGGTTCGCAGAGCAACGGTTCGCAGACCGCCTACGCTGTCATCGACGGAAAACGCGTCCCGCTCGACTACGCCGCCGCGCGCCGCCTGGCCCTGAACGCGCACCTGCTGGCCCTTGGGGACCCCAAACGCGCCGCCGAAATGCTCGCCGAAGCCGAGTGCGCCAAGCGCGAGCAGATCACCGCCTGAGTCACACCTACCAGCCGCGACGTTCCCAGGCTCGATAGCAGCGCAGTTGCAGAAGCGTCACAATCGACGCGTTCCGAGGGAGCTCGCCGTTGTTGGTCTCTGACGCAGTTCGAGGGCCACCTTTCGGAGCAGCTTGATCGCATGGAGGGCGACCACAAGCGCGATCACCAGCGCGACCAGAGAGTCAAGCCAATAGGTGCCGCCTGTCAGCAGGATCACGCCGCCGCTGATCGCCACACCCAACGCGGCCGCCGCGTCAGCCACGCTGTCGAGCATCACTGACTGCATTCCGAGATCACCGCCTACATCTCCCAGGATCAAGGCACAGGCGATCATCGCGCCGGCCGCGATTACGCTCACGACGACGACCGGCACCCCATGAATCGACGGTGCCCCCATGCTCAGTCGGTAGATCGCCTCGACGATGACCGCCAGCGTCACGGTCAGCAACAGGCTCGCGTTGACGAGGGCCGCAAGGGAGGTAGCACGTCCGTCCTGCCTGCGGCGGCTCAACCGGAGCGCCAGCAGGGCGAGACCCGCGCCGAACGCATCGCCGAGGTAGTCCGCTCCCGAAGCCAGCACGCCGAGCGAGTGGGCAAAGAACCCCACTAGCAGCAGCGCCAACACCATCACCAGGTTGATCCCCAGAACAAGACCGAGACGGGCTTCTTGACTCATACCGCCATTATCGCGACCGTCCAACTCAGCCCAGGAGAAGCCGACCGAAGGGAGGCTCAGTCATTGACGGGCAAGAGCCCGTGCGCGAACTGACGTTGTTTGTGAGAAAGTTCGCTGTGGTGCGGGCGACTGACCTAGCGAAGCAAGGGCCGCTTGGCCGGCTCGAAACAGCGTCGGGGACCAGAGGGAGCGCTGAGCCGGGGATGCTCAGGCGGCGTCGATAGACTTTGTTCGTGGCGACGATGCCCAGACCCGACGATGCCCAGACCGATACGACTTCAGCGCGGGACCTTCGAGCGGCTCGCCGAGGACGCTGCACGCCACCACGAGGACATTGACAGCGCCGCTGAGCGCATCCTGCGCGACCATCTGCCCGCCACAGATCGGGACACGGCGAGCGCGCTCGCAACACTCGGACGCATAAAGACGTTGCGGGCGAGGATGAAGCCCGGCACGGGAGCGGTCAAGCTGATCCGCGAGGGACGCACCGAGCTTGAACGCCGAGCCTCCTGACGACGCCATCAAGTGCGTCGTCATCGACGCCAACGCGCTAATCGCGCTAATCGCTCGCGAGCCCGAGAGCGAGGCCGTTAGCAGCCGCATCACGAGCTGGATCAACGAGGGAGTCGAGCTGCACGCGCCTGAGCTCGCCCGCTATGAGATCGCCAACGCCCTTACTCGTAAGGCGGCAGCCGACGAGGTCCAGGCAACCGACCTTCCCGCGGTGTGGCCCGCAATGCTGCCAGCCACGGCCTCCCTGTCAGCCTGATCGACTCACCACCGGACAACGAGGACGACGGCAACGATGGGGACGGCAATCAGGGCACGGTCTCGTCATCAGGGGTTTCGCCGATGACATGCTCAGCGACTACGCCCCGCGACCCAAAGGCGGACTTCACGCTCGCCAGCACAAGACGGTTGGCGCGGGCACCCACGAGATCGACCTCGTAGCCGTGCGTCGCTCTCCGGGGTCGAGTAAAGGCCGTGGCCGATCGTCAGGTCCATAGAGCCTCGATCGGAGTAGCCCATATGCGACCGCCGAGCGGGGTGGTCCGGCGTGTCGTGCAGAGCACGAGACCTGCCACGAACCGCTCGCCCGCCAGGGCCCGGAATCTGTTCAGTCCGCGCAGATCTGTCCGCCTGACCGTTGCGCCGGCCTTGATCTCGACCGCGATCACCCTGCCCGTGCGGTCTTCGAGCATGACGTCCACCTCCTCTCCGTGCGCGCCACGCCAGTGGCGCATCGCCGGCGCCGCCTCGGTGTGGGGCAGCAGGCGTGCCAGCTCCATAGCCGCGAAGGACTCGTATGCACGGCCGCTGAGTGCGTCGTCCCGCGCGATCCGCGTCGCGTCGGCATTCAGCAGATGGGCCATCAGGCCTGCGTCCTCGATGAACAGGCGCGGCGCACGCACGGCGCGCGCGGGGAAGCCGGGGGTCCAGGCCGGCACGCTTACCAGGAGGTGCAGCAGCTCCAGCAGGCGAACGTAGGCACGCACCGTCTTCTCGTCGGCCGCCAGCGCCTGCGCGATCGGTCGCATCGAGATCAACGAGCCGGAGCCGGCGGCGAGATGGACGAGCAGCGCAGGAAGCAGATCGGGACGGCGAACGTCGACGAGGTCCGGAACGTCGCGCGCGACTAGCGCCGCAAGATAGTCATCGAACCACGCTTTCCGGCGGCGCTCCGAGCGGGCGACCACCGCCGGGAATCCGCCTGTCGCGATGCGCTGTGCGTGCGCGGCTCTGCCGACCGCCTCCGACTCCACATATGGGGCTCCCGCGCCTTCCCAGATCTCATCCAGCCATCGCGGCACGGCTTTACGTGCGATCTCCGCCTGTGTAAACGGACGCAGCGGAACCCGCTCGACGCGCCCGGCCAGCGAGTCGCCGATGCGGGGCGCCAGCAGCAGGCTGGCCGATCCGCTCACCAGGAAGCGACCTGCCGTTGGTTCCTCGTCCACCGCCATCTTCAGCGTGAGCACGAGCTCGGGCACACGCTGAAGCTCGTCGATGAACGCCCGGTCGCCGAGCGCCGCCGTAAAGCCCTGCGGATCGTCGATCGCGCCGCGGCGAGTGTTCGCGTCGTCGAGTGTCACGATCCGCATGCCCCGCTCAGAGGCAAGCTTCGTACAGAGCGTCGACTTGCCCGCCTGCCGTGGACCTTCGACAGCCACGATGCGCGTGTCCGCGAGCGCCTCGACGACACGTGCCGCCGCATGCCGGGGTATCTCCTGCGCGGACAAAGTACGATTATTGTAGCGGACAATCCGGAATACGATTACGGACAATTCGGAATACGATTGGGGTCAATCCGGAACTGATCCCTGTGAAGACAGATGCGCGGAGTCGAGGAAGGCGCTTACGGATGGTGGTATGGACCTTCTACGTCAGTGGTGAGCCGTATGTTAACATGCGTCACGTATGGGTGTTCTGATTCAGATCCGCGACGTGCCCGAGGACGTGCACCGCACGTTGAAGGCGCGTGCCGCCCTTGCAGGCGTCTCCCTCTCCGAGTACGTGCGCGGCGTGCTAGCGCGCACGGCCTCTCGGCCGACACCTGGTGAGCTTTCCGCACGTATCACGGCGCGCGGTGTCGTTGAGCTTGGCGAGTCCAGCGAGGCTGCTGTCCGCTCGATTCGCGACCAGAGCTGGTGACCGTCATCGACACCTCCGGAGTCGTCGACTTCCTGCTCGGCGTGGGTGTCGCCAAGCAAGTCGAGACGCTCATGACGCGCGAGGGCGAGCTTGCCGCACCCGACCTGCTGGTGTTCGAGGTGCTCGCCGTCCTGCGGCGAGAGACGCATCGAGGGACCGTCGCAGAGAACCGCGCCGCCAGCGCCGTGGAGGATCTTGGCGATCTGCCAATCGAGCTCTTTCCCAGCCTTCCCCTGCGCAAGCGTGCATGGATCCTGCAACGCAATCTCACCACAGCCGACGCGCTGTTCGCTGCCCTCGCCGAGCAGCTCGACGAGCCACTTGCGACCAAGGACAGCGCCCACGCCACCGAGATCACCAAGCACGCGACCATCACCGTGCTGGAGCTCGATCACGCCACATAGCGACACCCTCGATAGCAACGCAGTCGCAAACACATCAGCGTCCAGCAACCCTCGGTAAGCTTCCCATCGTGATCCGCCCAGCCAAGCTCATCGTTCCAGCGCTGGCCTGTCTTGCGCTGCTCTTCGGAGTCGCCGCCCAGGCATCGCGAAGCCCCACTCGGATGGAGGCCAGGGAGATTCGCGACAACGCCAAGCTCTACCTTCAGGGCGGAGGCTGGCGCGTGAGTGGGATCCGAGTATCGACGGTCAACGGCCACTATGCGAAGGCTGCGGTGCAGCAGGGCCGTAATGGCACGGGGGGCGAGATGATCCTGTTTCTCCGCCATGGCATCTGGCACGAGGTCTTCCTGGGCACCAGCGAATTCTGCTCGGCGCGAGCGCCCAAGCGAGTGCTCAACGACCTCGGTTTCCGCTGCTGACAGGGACCGGGCGACAGGCGGCGACTGCGGCGAGCTCAGGCCGGGTTTGCCTTCGCCCAAGCCACGATCTCCCGCGACCCGTCGATGACGGTCCCGTCGTCGAGCACGAGCGTCGGCACCCACCGATTGCCGGTCAGGCGCTCGACCTCGTGCCGCCCCCGCGTCGCGTTGAGGAACCTCGGCAAGATAGCGAGGCCGTAGGAGCGGATTACCTCTGTTCGTGGCCGGCTTCCTTCAGCGCGTGGTGGGCATTGCGGCACGGATGCCCGCCCGGACGCCACGGAACCTTGAACGTGCCGTAGCAGATGTAGAGCTTCATCGCGCGCGTCCTCCCTCCCTCGATTTGCGGTGACCGCGCCAGTCTGACACAGCCACCGTGCCGGCAGACGAATCCAGCGTCGCTTCCGGATCGCGAGCAAGCACTTCGTGAACTGACCGAGCCTGTGAGATCGTAATGCGCCATGGACATCGAGGCTCGACGAGCTCGCCGCCAGACCAGCCGGCAGATACGCCGCCGACGTCGCCGGATCGCCGCGCTGAGCGCCCTGGTCACTGCGATCGTCACCGTTGCCGTCGCCGTGCTGGCCAGTCGCCCTGGCGGCGCATCCAAACCCGCCGAACACGGCTCACGCGCCGCCGCCCTATCCACCCAGGCCCGGCAGCACAACGGGCAGTCGGGTAGCCCCCTCACCGCGAGCCAAGCAACGGGTCCTCCGGGCACGGGACCGGTTCCCATCCTCATGTACCACGTGATCGCCGCGCCGCCACCGGGAGCGCCCTTCCCAGGTCTCTACGTGACGCCCAGCGAACTGGCCGCACAGGTGCAGACGTTGAAGAGCGCCGGCTGGCACGCGGTCACGCTCGATCAGGTTGCGGCCTACTGGCGCGACGGCGCGCCGCTGGGCGCGGGCAAACCGATCGTGCTCAGCTTCGACAATGGCTACCAGTCTCAGTACACCCAGGCTCTGCCCATCCTGCGCCAGGTCGGATGGGTCGGCGACGAGAACATCCAGCTCACCGGTCTGCCGCCCTCTCAAGGCGGACTCGGCCAGGCGCAGATCCACGGCCTGATCGAAGCGGGCTGGGAGCTCGACACCCAGGGCATCAGCCACGCCGACCTGATCGCCTTAGACGCCGAACAGCTGCACGATCAGGTCGCCGCCGCGCGGACCACTATCCAACAGCGCTACCACGTGCCCGTGAACTGGTTCTGCTACCCCTCCGGCCACTACGACGCGACGGTCATCGCCGCTGTCAAGACTGCCGGCTACACCGGCTCCACCACGGTCGTCCCCGGCTGGGCGCACCCCGCAGACGACCCCTACCGCCTGCACCGCCTGCGTGTGCTCGGCGGCACCACACCCCAGGAGCTGCTGACGCTGATCACAGGTGCCCGCGAAGACCCACCGGCGCCACCCTCATACAACGGCACCTGAGAACCCCCCGCGACCCCCCTCCCCCGCCCGCGATCGCAGCTGACCCAGCCGCCCGCTGTTGGCGCTCCCGGAGTACTTGCTGTCGGCGGCGCTGCTTGTGCTCGATCAGCGCCCAGACAGGGCTCGTCCGGCGAAGGCGAGCATGCTCCCGAGGTGGGCGTGGAGCGTTTCCAAGCTGTGCCCGCCGGGGTATACGGCGCTCTTCGCGTGGGCTCCCGCGGCTCGCAGGGCGGCCGCGAACGGCGCGTCCTGGGACGGGTCGGCGATGTGGTCGGATTCGGCGCCGTACACAAAGGCGTGCAATCCCAAGTGCTTGATCACGGGCCGGTCGGCGTGCAGCTGGCCTTCGAGGCCGTTGAAGAAGCCGAGCCAGCTCTCGACGACGTTGAAGCGATAGGGGTTGCCGAGCGCGACGTTCATGGCGCCGTAGCCACCCATCGAGTCGCCCGCGATGGCGCGGGCGTCGCGTGTGGCCACGGTTGGCAGCATGCGGTCGATCAGTTCCTGGACTTCGAGCACGTAGCTCTCATAGCCCCAGCGCCAGTTGTTGGCTCCGCGCCCGCCCTGGATCATCACCACGATCAGCGGTGGGGCTAGGTGATGGGCGATCAGCGAGTCGAGTTCGCCCTGCAGGCCGATCTGCAGGAAGGCGGTGGCCGGCTGGTTGTTGCCGTGCAGCAGATACAGGACCGGATAGCGGCTCGTCGTGCTCCCGTAGCCGGGCGGCAGGTAGACGTAGAACGAGCCGCCGCTGTGCAGCGCCGCCGAGGTGTAGCTCGCCTGATCGATCGAGCTGCCGGCGGTGTCCTGGCTGACGGGGGCGAGCGTCGGCAGGGTCTCGATGGGCGAGACGGCCAGGCTCGACCGTGAGAGATCTTTGACCGCTGGCGTCGATGTCTGGATCCCGAGGACGCGCTCGACGCTCAGCTGACCGTTGAGCGCGAGCGCAACACAGACCGCGGCCAGCGCACTCAGAAGCACGCTGATCAGCAGTCGGCGCGCATGTTCGGCCCGCCAAGCGGGCGTCTCGGGAATGGCGAGCGCGGGCTCGCGGCGTGGCGGAAAGGCCGGCACCCAGGGCGGCGGCAGTGCTTCCACGGCCACGTTGGCCTGCCCGGGCCAGCTCCACTCGCCTAAGCCCTCCAACCACGTGTGTGTGCGGGATGCGTTCATTCCAACGGACACCTAGGAGATTCATAGGAATGAAGAGGCCGAAAGCCAACTCCTGCACGAACGCGCCCAGACGTGTGGATCAGCGCGTGCTCCACACCTGACCGGTGTCGCCGAACCCGAGCGCCTGCTTGGTCGCTTCGGTGAGGTCGAATTCGCGACCTTCAACATAGGGCCCGCGGTCGACCACCGGCACCTGCACCATGCGCCCGCTATAGCGGAGGGTCACAAGCGTGCCGCAGGGCAACGTCTTGTTTGCCACGCCGAGCGTCGAGCTCGTCAGCGAACCGCCACAGGCCATCTGGCCACCCCCGCCGTACCACGAGGCTCCGGCCAGACGGAAGACGTTCAGGCGACCCATCCTGCGGCGCGTGGAGAGGCCGTAGGTGTCGCCGGCAAAGCTCAGACGCACCTGCTCGCTGCCGTCCCGCCATGGGACGTAGCGAAGCTTGAAGTGACCCTGAGCGCCGGTGCGCGTGCGGGCCAGCGTTCTCCAGCCGTGGGCGGCGAGCGTCTGCAGCGCCACCACCCGTCCGGACAGTCCAGGGCGCAGGGTGCCTGTGACGGTCGCCGGATGGCCGTCGAGGACGTTCAACTGAGCGCCACGAACCGTCAGGGCCGTGCGAGCCACTATCGCGATGGACGGCGGTGCTGCGGAGACGACCTTGACCGGGGCCAGGGCCAGGGCAGGCTGCGCAGGCGTCGCGGGGACGTACATGTGATGGGAACCTCCTTGCGTGTCCGCCTACGGGGTTAGCTGTCGGGCTCACGGCCGGCGACCACGCGAACGGGACGCGTGTCAACCGGGCGTTACGACCACATCAGCGGTCGATTCGCCCCATCCAGACCGCCTCTTTTCAGACGATCCGGCAGTGGGTCCCCCGCTCGCCTCCATCCACGGAGGCGACTCGGCGAGTAGAACAATCGTTCGCATGCTAGGGGGTTCGTGAGGGATCTATCTGTGACGAACAGCACATATGGTCATTCTCTGTATAGGCGGCCGGGCCGGGCGATAGGGTCCGCCCATGTCTCTAAGCGCCACGATCGTCCCCCCACTGCACGATCTCGTCCATCCGCTGGAAGGCCTCGGCTATCAGTTCTGGTCCGGGATCGGCTCAGACTTCGGGCAGCTCACCCTCATCACGGGCCTCGTCGCCGTGACGTGGCGGACCCGGAAGCATCTCGAGTGTCACGTCGAATCGCCCAAGAACTGCCACCACATCGGGCATCCGGTGGCCGGCACTGGCCACCGCGCTTGCCGGCTTCATCACCCCCACGCCGAGGAGAAGGGCGGCATCACGGCCGAGGACATCGCCCGCCACCACGAGGCGTCCGGCGCATGACTGCAGCCTGACCCTGGTCTTTCAGGATCGAGGCAGAACGATCGCCACGAGCCTGGCATTCGTGGCTTTGCTGAAGTGCTGATCGTCACGAAGTAGGCGTACCCGGCCCAGGGCAGATAGGTGCCGGATCGCCGGCATTCGACTGTTGACTTGAGGGTGTCGTTGACGCGCGGCTCCCCACCAGCGACAATCGCGGGATGGCCAACCCTGACCGCCTGTCCGCGCTCGACTCCGCCTTCCTGCACTTGGAGGACGACTCGACCGCGCACATGCACGTCGCCTCGGTGATGGTCTTCGAGGGCAAGGCGCCCACCCCGCAGGAGCTCGTCGATCACATCCTCAGCCGCCTGCACCTGGTGCCGCGCTACCGCCAGCGGCTGGCTTACGTTCCCCTCGGGCAGGGACGGCCGATCTGGACCGACGACCCCCACTTTTAACCCGCGCTACCACATACGCCATACCGCCCTGCCCAAGCCGGCCGACGAGGCCGCGCTCAAGCGGCTCGCCGGGCGCCTGTTCTCCCAGCGCCTGGACCGTTCCAAGCCGTTGTGGGAGATCTGGCTCGTGCAGCGCATGGCCGGTGGGCGCTTCGCGCTGATCGCGAAGACCCACCACGCGCTCGTCGACGGGATCTCCGGCGTGGACATCACCACCGTCCTGTTCGACACCGCTCCTGAACCCGCCGCCACGCCCCGTACCCCAGCGCCCTGGACCGCCAGGCCGCTGCCGGGGTCAGCCAAGCTGCTCGGCGAGGCGCTGCTCGAGCGCACCACCGTGCCCGCCGAGATCACCCGCGGAGCCCGCGCGCTGCTGCGCGCCCCGCGCAAGGCCCTCTCGCAGGTCAAGGACAGCGTGGCGAGCATCGGCGCTACCACTCTCGCCGGCATCAACGCCCCCGCGCCGCCAAGCCCGTTCAACGTAGACATCGGCCCCCACCGACGCTACACCTTCCTCGACGCCGACCTCACCCAGTTCAAGGCAATCAAGGACTCCCTCGGCGGAACCCTCAACGATGTCGTCCTCGCCACCGTCAGCCTCGCTCTCGGTCGCTACCTACGCGCCCAGGGCCAGGACACCGAGGGCCTCGTCCTAAAGGCGATGGTGCCCGTGTCGGTGCGTGCCGACTCTCAGCGCGGGGCGCTCGGCAACCAGGTCGCTGCGATGTGGGCGCCCCTGCCCGTCGGAGTCGAGAACCCAGAGGACTGCCTGGCGCAGATCCGCGTGGCGATGAAGCATCTCAAGGAGTCCGGGCAGGCGATCGGCGCCCAGGTGCTCGTCAACCTCGCCGGGTTCGCGCCCCCCACGATCCTCAGCCAGGCGGCGCGCCTGCAGGCTCGCCAGCGCTTCTTCAACCTGGTCGTCACCAACGTGCCCGGGCCGCAGTTCCCGCTCTACCTGCTCGGGCGACGCCTTGAAGTGCTGTACCCGGTCGTGCCGCTCGCCCGACGTCAGGCGCTAGGGATCGCCGTCATGAGCTACGACGGCCATCTCGGCTTCGGCCTGCTCGCCGACTACGACGCTGTTCCCGAGTTGGAGGGCATCACGCAGGACCTGCGGCAAGCGATCGCCTCCCTAGCCCGCGCCGCAGGCGTGCGGTCCGGCGGTCCGCGGTCTGCAAAGAAAACTGCCGCCTCGCCGAAGAAGAAGGCCGCCACCACGCCGCCGAAGGCCACTCGACGCACCCGCGCCGCCGAGCCTGCCCACACAGCCGGCGCCAAGCGATAGACGGTGCGCCTGGCTCTCTGCCAGATGAACGCCACGGTAGGCGACATCGCCGCCAACGCCGAGCGCATCCGCACCGGTGTGCACGCTGCCCGTGACGCCAAGGCCGATCTCGTGCTCTTTCCCGAGCTGGCCCTCACCGGCTACCCCCCCGAGGACCTGCTGCTGCGCGAGCACTTCCTGGCGGACGCCCGGACCGCGCTTGAGGAACTCGCCGGGGAGGCGCAAGGAATCGTCGCCGTCGTCGGTTTTCCCGAGCGGGCGGAGGTGGCGGGGGTGTACAACGCCGCGGCTGTGCTCGCCGAAGGGGCTGTGCGCTCGATCTACCGCAAGGTCCACCTGCCCAACTACGGGGTGTTCGACGAGGAGCGCTACTTCGAGGCCGGCCAGGCGGGCGCCGTGATCGATGTGGGCGGATGCCGCGTCGGGCTGACGGTGTGCGAGGACCTCTGGATCAAAGGTCCTCCCGCCTCCGAGGAGGCAGAGGCCGGTGCCAAATTGATCGTCAACATCTCCGCCTCCCCCTACTTCGCGGGGAAGGGGCTAGAACGCGAGCGCCTATTCGCGCAGTGTGCCCGCGAACACGACGTCTGCGTCGCCTTCTGCGGACTAGTCGGTGGCCAGGACGAGCTCGTCTTCGACGGCCACTCGTTCATCCTCGGCCGCGACGGTGAGACGCTCGCCCGCGCCACGCAGTTCGAAGAGGAGCTGCTCGTCTATGACCTCGACCTCGAGGGCTCCGAGGCCGCCGCGGAGCCGCAGCGGCCTCTACACACGCCAATCGCCCCCGTGGAGGCCGAGGTATACGGCGCGCTGTGCCTGGGGCTGGGCGACTACGTGCGCAAGAACGGCTTCGGTCATGTCGTCCTCGGCCTCTCCGGCGGAATCGATTCGGCACTGGTCGCCTGCCTGGCCGTCGACACTCTCGGCGCCGAGCGGGTGAGCACGGCGATCATGCCGTCGCGCTACTCCTCTGCGGCAACCCAGGACGACGCCCACGCGCTGGCGACCGGGCTCGCAGTGCGCATCCACGAGCTCCCGATCGAGGCAGTGATGGACGCCTACGCCAACGCTCTCCAGAGCGAGTTCTCCGAGCACCCGCCGGACATCGCCGAGGAGAACCTGCAGGCCCGCATCCGCGGCAACCTGCTGATGGCGCTCTCCAACAAGTTCGGATGGCTCGTCCTGACCACCGGCAATAAGTCCGAGATGTCGGTGGGCTACACCACCCTCTACGGCGACCTCGCCGGGGGGTTCGCGGTCATCAAGGACGTGCCCAAGACGCTCGTCTACCGCCTGTGCGAGTGGCGCAACTCCCCCGCCGGCACCGCCCCCGCGCAAACCACCCCGGCAGATTCCGCCCACACGCGTGTGTCCGCGCCGATTCCTGCCTCGATTCTCGCACGTGCTCCCTCGGCCGAGCTCAGGCACGACCAGCGCGACGAGGACTCGCTGCCACCCTATGAGTTGCTCGACCGCATCCTGCAGGGCTACATAGAGCTCGACTACAGCCGCGAGCAGCTGGTCGCCGAAGGCCTGCCCGAGCATGAGGTCGACCGCACGATCCGCCTCGTCGACCTCGCCGAGTACAAGCGTCGCCAGGCACCCCCTGGCATCAAGGTCACCGCCCGCGCGTTCGGCCGCGACCGGCGCATGCCAATAACCAACCTATACCGAGGCTAGGACGGCTACCCTGCGAACGTGCGTCTCGGTATCCGCTCGCTTGCAGCGCTCTGTGCACTCGTACTCGCCGGATGCGGCGACACCCTCCAGGACCAGCCGATCCCGCATAACACGCTGGAGGGCCTGATCGTGGCGCCCTACCCGGTCTACTGGCTGGGAGGCGTCTTCCAGCACATGGCGATCACCGATGCCATCCGCGATCCCAGCGGCGCGTTCAGCGTCCAGTACGGCGACTGTGTGGAAGGTGGCCAGAACACTTGCGTCCCGCCACTGCGGGTGGTCACCTCCCCCGACAACAGCTTCCTCCCGGGCGGCTCCACGCCCCGCCGGACGACGTCCATCCGGGGCGTCGCGGCCGTCGTGGCCCAGGGGGGCGACACGATCGAGATCCCCACCGCCGGGGTGGTGGTCAGTATTTACGCCAACAGTCCTCCGCTGGCCGCCAACGCCGCCGCGACGATCGTGCCCATCAACGAAGCCGGCGTGCCAGAAGCGCGGCTGCCCTCGCCGCTGCCGGACACAGGCTTCGCCGAGACGCCCCTCCCGGTCCAGACGCCGCCTCCGCTGCGCCCCCTGCATTAGGGACACCGATGCCTCCGGAGTAGTGGGTCAGTAGGCCCGAAGCGCCTCAAGGGCATGCAAGACCCGACGCCGCCAGAGCGTTCAGCGGAGATGGTCGGCCGTATGTATTCGACCGGATGACATGATCTGATCCCTGGTTATTCGAGTTCTTGATTGGAGGTTCGTCATGGCAGGCACGGGAGGCGAGGAGGCGAGACAGGAGGACGGACGACCCGACCCTAGGGCCAGACTCATGCAAGAAGTGGCCGAGGAGATGGACGCCATCGAAACGGACTTCGGCGACGACTATCAGATTGGCCGCGTGATCACGATCGTCGAGGTCATAAGACCCGGCAACGAGGTAGGGCTACGTGTTCGAGCCGGGCAGTATCCGTGGGTCACACTTGGAATGCTTCACGCCGCCCTGAAAGTCGTGGAGGGTCAGATGGCGAGCTAGTCCCGGACCCGACTCCCCAAGATCAACACTAGCTATGACGAGCACCAGAACCTCACGATGCGGACATGGACGCGGTGAGCCGTCCTGGGTTCCACTCCGTCAAACAGGATGGCTCGCGGCGGCTCACCGCCTAGCTTGCGACCGGTGCCTGATCCTCCGGCAGAGGACGTACTGCAATCGTCATGCGCGTCACCGCACACGTCCGGTCGGCGGCATCGCTGAAGCGAACGTCCCACACCCATGTGGTGCGGCCCCGGTGCAGCCGCGTGGCGTGGGCGTGTACCACGCCCTCGGTGATCGGGCGCAAGAAACTCGTACTGTTCGACATGCCTGTGGCCATGTTGCCTTCCGGGATAACCGCCACCGCGGTCGCCAGTGAGGCCATCGACTCGGCCATCGACGCATACACGCCGCCATGGACCAGCCCAGCGGGCTGCTTGAGCTCCTCACACACCATCACCCGCGCGCGCACCTCCGCGTCGGAGAGCTCCAGAAACTCGAGGCCATACAGACGGTCGAATCCGACCACCGCCCCGTTCAGCTGCTCGACGCTCGGCATTGCCATCGCGGCGTCACGATAGCCTACGAGCCCTCAGCACATGAGCCGACTCGACGATCTCCCACCCGACCTGCGCGCGACGCTGTCCCTACTCGTGGACCGAGGCAAGAGCTACGCGCAGGTAGCCGACATGCTCGCCATCCCTGAGAGCGCCGTCCGTGACCGCGCCCACGCGGCGCTCGACGCCCTCGCCGGCGATCCGGCTGAACCGGCCGGGCCGCGGCCCGGCGCATCCGAGCGGCCACCGCAAACCCATGAGCGCCCTGCCGCGTTCACCCGCGCGTCGACCGCGCTGCCCAGCTCCAGGCGCGGCGGCGCGCTGCTGCTTGCCACGATCGTCGTCGTCGTGGTCGTCGCGATCGTCCTGATCACCAGCTCGGGCGGGTCGGGCTCGCACAAGGCCACCTCCACGAGCGCGTCCAACAGCACGACGTCAAGCGCCTCGAAAACGCCCACCGTCGATGCCCGGATCGGACTCACCTCGCCCGACGCCACGAGCAAAGCGATCGGCATCGTCGAGATCCTCTCCGAAGGCGGCAAGCGCGTCTTCTTGCTGGGCGCCAAACACCTGCCGCCGTCCAAAGGCTTCTTCTACGCCGTCTGGCTCTACAACTCTCCCTCCAGCGAGGAGGCCGTAAGCAAGATCCCGACGGTCGGCTCCAACGGGCAAGTACAGGGCGGCGCGTTGCTGCCGTCCAACGCCGGCAACTACCACGAGATCCTGCTCACGCGCGAGACCAGCGAACGGACGACGCAGCACGGTCCGATCGTCTTGAGCGGCACGTTCACGCTGCACTGACCCGCGGGCACATTCCGGCGCTCCGGAAATCCAACGACCGCGCCAAGCAGGGACGGCATCCTCATCCGGCTGGAAAACCGCTTCGCGGGCCAGCCGGATGAGAATGCCGTCCCCGCAAAAGCTTCCCCGGGTTCATGATCCCGGCGGGATCGAGCTCGGCCTTCAGCGCAAGCAGCACCGCCACGCCCTCGCTGCCTACCTCGTCCTGCATCCACGGCATGTGGTCGCGCCCGACCGCGTGGTGGTGGGTGATCGTGCCGCCGCCGTCCACGATCGCGCGGCTCGCGGCCTGCTTGACCGCACGCCACTGTCCAATCTCATTGTCCTGGCGCTGACGGGCGATGAACGTGAAGTACAGCGACGCGCCGGTCTCATACAGATGTGACACGTGGCACATCACCAGCCCCGGCGTCCCACCGACACTCAGCTCCTCGGCGATTGCCCGGCCGACCTCGCGGTGCAGCTTCCGCAGGTTCGACCATTGCGTGGCGGTCTCCAGCGTCTCCACCATCACCCCGTGCGTGAGCAGCTCGTCGCGCAGATATGGAGCGGAGAAACGCGACGCCGCCCATG
The DNA here is from genome assembly GCA_963813805.1 of uncultured Solirubrobacterales bacterium. Taxonomy (GTDB): domain Bacteria; phylum Actinomycetota; class Thermoleophilia; order Solirubrobacterales; family Solirubrobacteraceae; genus Palsa-744. Next base: position 237,269 of record CAWEZZ010000005.1, on the reverse strand, counting down.
CTCTTCCAGGCGAGCGACCCACCGCCAGACCGCCGTGGCTGCGCACCAGCGCCAGTGCGCGCTTGCGCCTGGCGGCGACCTCCCCAGCTTCTCCCTCGAAACCCATGATTGCGAGGCAGCGCTCTTGCTTCTCGCCGTACCCCCGCACGCCGAGATACAGCCGCCCCAGCCGGCCCTTCACCCCGCCCGGACCCGCCAGCGCGAGCGACATGCGCGTCTCCTGTTCATCGGACAGCCGCGCCACCTCAGGCGCGGCGTGCTGCTGCGCGAGCGCGCGCAGTGCCTGCACCCCCGCGGCGAAGTCCTCGAAGAACACCCCCTCGTACACGCGCTCTGCCGGCGCCTTTCGCACGCGCAGCGACAGCTCGCCGATCACCCCCAGCGTCCCCTCCGAGCCCACCAGCAGCTGGCGCAGCCCCGGCCCAGCCGCGCTGGCCGGCATCGCCGGCAGATCGATGTCTCCCGCGGGAGCGGCAAGCCGCAGGCCGAGCACCATCTTCTCGATCGAGCCATACCCCGTCGAGGCCTGCCCCGCCGACCTGGTGGCCGCGCAGCCGCCCAGCGATACATACTCGAAGGACTGCGGAAAATGACCGAGCGTCAATCCGCGCGCCGCCAGGTAGCGCTCGAGTGCCGCGGCGCGCATGCCGGCCTGCACGGCGACCGTCAACGACTCGCGGTCGAGATCGATGACCTCCCCCATGCGGCCCATGTCGAGCGCCACCACCGCTCCGTGCTCGCCGCACAGCGGAGCGACGCCCCCCACCACGCTTGTGCCGCCCCCAAACGGCACCACCGCGATCGAGGCCCGCGCGCAGTACGCAAGCACGGCGCGTAGCGCCTCGTGACCTGCCGGGTAGACCACCGCGTCGGGCGCTCCCTCCGGCGCCCCGGCGCGCAGCCGCACGAGGTCCGCATAGCCCTTGCCCGCGGCGTGCCCAACCCGTTCTGAATGGTCGTCACGGACGCCGTCGGCGCCGACGATTTCACGCAGCGCACCCAGCGCCTGCTCGGACAGCCCCGGTGGGGCGAGCCGCACGCGTTCAAGCGCTACCGGCGGGCGTGGCCGTTCTGAGATCCCCACGGTCTCGCGCAGGAAGTCCAGCGCGTGCGCGGGCAAGCCCTGGGGATGAGCGTTGGGATCACCCCACCCCCACCAGCGCATCGCGGGCGGATCGTCCCCGGCCCCGTCAGCCACTGATCCGCTCCAGGCCGTCGAGCGCCTCGTCGATCGTGGCCTGAGCCGCGCGGCGCACCATGAAGCCGCCAAAGCGCGGAAAGAACCCGCTCAGCGTCTGGCGCAACTCAATCGTCACCTCCGTCGCAGCCGGGTTGAGTCCGTCGGCGAGACCCGGCGTCAGGTCCGCCTGCGCGAGTACCCGCGCGGGCGGCGCTTGGACGTCCTGGAGGCGCACCTCGGTTTCTGCTGACTTCAGCAGACGCGCGAACGGGGTGCCCTGCACCCGCTGCTCCCATCTCAACGCACGCGCGCCCTCCTCAGCCCGCACGAAATGGAAGTCGGCGCGCACGACTTTCCCCTTCGCGGTCCTCATCACCTCGGTGAACTCGTCTGCATGGACATCCTCCACCCTGGTCACGCGCGGCCACCAGCGTGGTAGATGGTGCGGATCGCGAATCACCTCCCACAGCTCCTCCACGGACGCGGCGATCGTACGGCTGCGACGCGCGGTGGGCATGGTCCAGGAGCCTACGACGCGCGCAGCATCGGGGTAATCATCAGCGGAGAATCTTGCGCAGATCGCGCACCAGCAGCAGGTGCTTCAGATGGGTTGCCACCGCGGCGAGATTCTCCAGCGCCTCCTCCGCCTCTTTGCGCCGCTGCGGGTTGCGCGAGCGCAGCGCGGGCGCCAGGATCTGCTGAAGCAGGTTCGCCTCGCGGTCAGCCGAGGAACGGAATACGCGCAGGTTGCGTCCTCCCACGCCGTAACGCGCGAGCTCGGCCACGGCGCCGATGATCTCCCGCTCGGTCTCGTCGAAGTAGCGCACTCCTCCACGCAGCTCCCCCTTGACCACGCCGTACTCCTCCAGCTCCTGCACCAGCTTGGCCTCTGCCTTGGTCTCCTCCAGCACGTCCTCCATCGAATACAGCGCACCGGTAGCCTCGCGCACGCTCACGCTCGGGCGCCAGGGCCGCATCCCGTCGCGGCCGGCGCGACCCGGAGCCGGCGTGGCGTCCCCCGAGCGTCCCGCCGCCAGCTCCTGGCGAATCACCCGCAGGGGCAGGAACTCGTCGCGCTGCATGCGCAGGATCGTGCGCAGGCGCGCCACATCCCCCTGCGTGTAAAGCCGGTAGCCGCCGGGAGTGCGCCGCGGCGTCAGCAGCTTCTGGTCCTCCAGATAGCGAATCTTGGAGATCGATATGTCCGGGAATTCCTGCCCCAGCGCCTTGCACACCGCACCGATCGTGATCGACTTCTGGCGGGGGGCGAGGACGCCTCCTGTCTCGAGCTCGGCCGCGAGCTCGCCCACCTCCGCCTGTGGCGCCTGACTGGCCATCAGCGCGCGTGGAACGTCAGCTTGTACTTACCGATCTGCACCTCATCGCCCTCCTCCAGGCGCTGAGACTCGATCCGCGAGCGGTTCACGTAGGTACCGTTCAGCGATCCGCAGTCGTCGAGGTGCCACTGCTCGCCGCGACGGATCAAGAGCGCGTGGTCGCGCGAGACCGTCACGTCGTCGAGGAACACCTCGGAGTCTGGGCGCCGGCCGATACTCATCCGCTCGCGATCCACCGGGAAGCTCTCCCCCACGCGTCCGCCGCCCGCGCGGATGACTAGCGCCGGGCCGTGTGCAGTGACATCGTCGAGCTCGACCGGAACGAGCTCGCCCGCCTCGTCGATGCGGTAGGTGGCCGTCACCGGCTCGCCTGAGCCCTCAGCCCGCGCGAGCAGTGAGCCGCAGCGCTGGCAGTAGTTGGCTCCCTCGACGTTGACGAAGCTGCACTCCGTGCAATGCAGGGCCATGATGCGCCGTACCTCGGTCTAGACGGCCCGCCGCCACCGGACGCGAGCTTGCACTGGCCGATCTTCGGTCGGTCCCATGATGATCACGACCGCCCGTCTCCGGCCGGCGCGTCCGGCTGGCGGTGGGCGAGGATGTCCGTGAGTCGCTGGACATCGTCGCCGGTAATCATGACCTCACCGCCATCGTGCTTCTTGCGCAGGCGGTTGACCAGCTCGGCGCGCAGGATGTCGATCTTGCCGTGCAGGATGCGCCGTTTGTAGGAGATCTCGGTCTCCTCATCGGTCAGCTGCTTGATGACGTCTTTGAGTTCGACATCCGTCAGTGAGCCAAGGTCGGGAAACGTATCGTCCATCGCGGGCTTCTCTCCTCTTACGGACTTTTTGCGCCGAGCCTACGCCGCGCTGGACATGCCGACGCCGCCGGTCGATCTGCGCTCAGTATAGACCAAAAGGTAAGGCTGAGCTTGAGACTGTCGGCCCGTAGATGGGCCTATATCGGGCCACGGGCCTAGCGGGCAACAGGCCTACCGGGCCACAGAGGCCTACCGGGCCACGGGCCTAGCCGCCGCCCGCATATGGAGGAGCCCTGAACGCGCGTACAGCCCCGTCGCGATCAGCGCGAGCGCTAGGCCGACGTACAGCATTACCTCACCGACCGTGCCTAAGCCGGCCATCGCGAAGAAGAACGACCCCATCACGGGCGCGACCGCCAGCCGCCCCGGCCAGTTGATGCGCAGCTCGACCCCACGCTTCTGGCCATAGCGCCCGAGCGCGAGCATCAAGCACTCGCGCGCCGCGAGGACCGCGAGCGCCCAGCGCGGCAGCAGCGCGAAATGCCAGCACACGACGACCCCTGAGATCACCAGCAGGCGATCGGTGATCGGGTCCATCAGCGCTCCCAGGCGGCTGTACTGGCGGGTGACGCGCGCCGCGATACCGTCGGCGTAGTCGCCCCAGCCGATCACCGCGAACAGCGCCGCCGGCCCGGCCCCCGTCCCGTCGCCGCTGGACAGGGCGATCAGCAGAAACACGGGAATCAGCGCGAGCCGGACGAAGCCGATCGCGTTAGGCACCGTCCAGGGCCGCAGCGGCTGGTCAGCGAGGGTCTGCGGCGGCGGCGGGCCTGAGCGATCCAGGCCGAACAGACGCTGGATCGTCAAGCGGGGCGTCCCGCGCTCGGCCCCGTGCTCGGCCCCGTGCTCTAGGGGAGGCTCCGCCACAGCTCATCCACCGCCCGCAGCAGCTGCCCGGGCTCGTCCCCTAAAGGCAGGCTCGTCCCCTCCATGCGCCCACGGCGGATTTGAACCTCAACCTCGCCGGACTCCAGCGAGCGCCGTCCCACCGTCAGCCGCAGCGGGCACCCGAGCAGCTCGGCGTCCGCGAACTTCTCGCCCGGTCCGAGGTCGCGATCGTCGTAGAGGACCTCCACCCCACCCTCGCTGAGCGTCGTGTACAGCGTCTCGGCGGCGTCGCGCTCGGGCGTGCCGGGCTTGCCCAGCGCAACCAGGTGCACGGCGAACGGCGCAAGCGCTTTCGGCCAGGAGATGCCGTGCTCGTCGGCGAACTGCTCGACCGCGGCGGCGACGATGCGCGCCGGCCCGATCCCGTAGGAAGCCATCCAGATGGGTAGCTCGGCGCCGGTCTCATCGAGGTAGTTGGCGCCGAGCGGCTCGGAGTAGCGGGTGCCGAGCTTGAAGATGTTGCCGATCTCGATCGCCGGTTCAAGCGTCAGCGGCTCTCCGTTTTTAAAGTACTCCCCCTCTACCTCCTCCACGCCTTGGGTTAACGTCGCGACCTCGGCGTTGGCGGCATACCCATCGTCGCCCAGGACGATCTCGTCCTCGCCGGCGGCGCACGGCGCCATGTACTCGTGCGCGCCCGTCCCGCCCATCATCCCCACGTCGCCCTCGACCCTGTAGAAGCGCAGGCCGGTGCGCTCCATGATGCGGTCGTAGGCGCCGACGTGCAGCGCGTAGTTCTCCTCCATGCCCGCCGGGTCGCGGTCGAAGCTGTAGGAGTCCTTCATCACGAACTCCCTCGTGCGCAGCACGCCCGCCCGCGGGCGCGGCTCGTCACGCTCCTTGACCTGAAAGTGGTAGACGACCAGCGGCAGGTCACGGTAAGAGTGCACAGTCTGGGCAATGTGGAAGGTGACGGCCTCCTCGTGGGTCATCGCCAGCACGAGCTCCGAGCCCTTGCGGTCGGTCAGCTTGAACAGCTCGTCGATCTCGATCCGGCCTGTCTTGCGCCACGGCTCGGCCGGCTGCAGCACCGGCATCAGCATCTCCTGGGCGCCGATCGCGTCCATCTCCTCGCGGATGATCGCAACGACACGCTGGTGCACGCGCCAGCCGGCTGGCAGCCACGTCCACATCCCCGCGCCCATCTGCCTGATCAGCCCGGCGCGCACCATCAGCTTGTGCGAGATCGCCTCCGCGTCGGCGGGCGCCTGCTTCTCGGTCGGCAGCAGATATCCGGACAGGCGAGTCATCGGCGGAGCAGAGCCTAGCGGGACGCCGGCCATCGCTTCCGGTCCTCGCTACCGGCTCGCGCGGCTGCCGGCAGCTCGTGAGCGGCCCTTTGATAGAACAGCGGTCACCCGCTAATTCGATCCAGATCCCGACAAGGAGCCTCTCATGGCCTACTCCGTTCCGCCGCTTCCCTACGCCTACGACGCGCTGGAGCCGCACATCGACAAGCAGACGATGGAAGTCCATCACGACAAGCACCACCAGGCTTATGTAGACAAGGTCAACGCGGCGCTGGAGGGCACGGCGTTGGCGGACGCATCGATCGAGGACGTGCTCGCAGATCTGAGCCAGGTCCCCGAAGACAAGCGCGGTGCGGTGCGCAACAACGGTGGCGGCCACTACAACCACACGCTGTTCTGGGAGAGCATGAGCCCCGACGGCGGTGGCGCGCCCGGCGGCGATTTGGCGCAGGCGATCGACGTGGCGTTCGGCTCGTTCTCTGACTTCCAAGCCAAGCTTAAGGAAGCCGGCGTCAACCAGTTCGGCTCCGGCTGGTCCTGGCTGGTGCACGACGGCACCGGTCTGGCCGTCGTCGGCTCGGCCAACCAGGACAACCCGCTATCCAATGGTAAGACGCCGCTACTAGGCGTCGACGTGTGGGAGCACGCCTACTACCTGAAGTACCAGAACCGCCGCCCCGACTACATCGACGCGTTCTGGAACGTCGTCAACTGGGACACCGTCGCGGAGCGGTTCTCCGCGGTCTGATCAACCCATCTCGTCCTCTTCGTGGTCCCCTCGCGCATGCGCGAGGGGCGGAGGGGCGCATGCGCCCCTCCGAGGACCCGTCGCATGCGACGGGTCGGGCAGGCCGCATGCGGCCTGCCACGGGGACCGCGCATGCGCGGTCCCGCACAGCACGCGCTCAGCTACGTGAGAAGCGCCGGCCGGCCACCGGCGAGACCGCCTCGTCCAGGACGGGCGTTGGCCGATCTTCGATCGGTGGCTCGAGCATCGACTCAAGCACGGTGTCGGCCTCCTCAGCCGCAGCGGCCTCCATTGCGGCGATTCGCTCCGGGGTCATCTGCGTGTCGTCCTCATTGGCGGCCAGCCAAGCGCGGGCGGCGGCGGCCTCGTGCTCGTCGCGCTGGACTGTCTTGCCAGCGGCGTAGTAGCGGTCGATCTCCTTGAACAGCTCGTCCACGAGCTGCTCGGTGGGCACCTTCTTCAAAGGCTCGCCCTTGGAGTAGATCATCCCCATGTCCTTCGCCCCAGTGATGCCGAAGTCCGCATGGCGAGCCTCGCCAATGCCGTTGACCGCGCAGCCCAGCACGGAGACCTCGATCGGGTCCTCATACGCTTCCAATCGCCGCTCGACCTCGACCACGACCGTGTCCATGTCGAACTGCAGCCGCCCGCACGTCGGGCAGGCGATCAGCACCGGGCCGCGCTCGCGCAGCTTCAGCGCCTTGAGGATCTCCCAGGCGACCTTCACCTCCTCCTCGGCGTGGAACGTCGACAGCGAGATCCTGATTGTGTCGCCGATCCCGTCCGCCAGCAGGGTTCCAAGGCCGACGGCAGACTTCAGCGAACCCGACCACTTCGTGCCGGCCTCCGTCACTCCGAGGTGCAGTGGGTAGGGGATGCGCTCGGACAGCATCCGGTTGGAGGCGATCGTGTTCGGCACCGAAGTCGACTTCATCGAGACCTTGAAGTTCTGAAAGTCCAGCCGCTCCATCAGCTGAACCGTCTCGATCGCCGCGGTAACGAGCGCCTCGACCGGATTGTCGTACTCGAGTTGACGTAGGTGTTTGGGTAGCGAGCCGGAGTTGACCCCCACCCGCAGCGGCGTGCCGCGCTGCTTGGCCAGCGCGATCACCTCGGCGACCTTCTCCGGGCCACCGATGTTGCCCGGGTTGAGCCTCACGCAGTGCGCGCCGGCTTCGATCGCCTTCAGCGCGAGCGTGTGGTTGAAGTGGATGTCGGCGATCACCGGGATCGGCGAGTCCGCGACGATGCTCTTCAGCGCCTCTGCATCCTGCTCGCGGGGCACCGCCACGCGCACGATGTCCGCGCCGGCATCGGCGACCGTGCGAATCTGGTCCATCGTCGCGGCGAGGTTGGCCGTCTCGGTCTTCGTCATCGTCTGCACGGCCACGGGTGCGCCGCCCCCGACGGGGACCGAGCCTACGTGGATCTGGCGCTCAGAAGCCATAGGCTGATTCTACGATGCCCGACGTCTATGCCACCGCGCGCGGACCGCTCGCGCGCCTGGCCTCCCCCCTCGCCGCTCGTGCCCGCGTCCGGCGCCACGAACGCTTCTTCGCGCTCACGCAGCTGCCCACAGGCGCGCGCGTGCTGGATGTCGGCTGTGGGCGGATCGGGCTGCACGCGCTGGAGCCGGAGCTGAACATCACCGGGGTGGACCTCCTCGAGCGCCCTGACTATCCGGGCACGTTCGTGCGCGCGGACGCGTCTGACGGACTGCCGTTCGCAGACGACGAGTTCGACCTCGTCTACTGCTCGAGCGTGATCGAGCACGTCCCGCCCGCCCGCCGCGCTGCGTTCGCCGCCGAGGTACGTCGGGTGGGCAAGGGCTGGTTCGTGCAGACCCCCGCCTTCTCGTTCCCGCTGGAGCCCCACTCGCTGCTGCCGTTCGCGCATTGGCTCCCGGTGCGGCTGCGCAGGCGCTACTGGCGCCTGGGGGCCGCCGGGAAGTGGGAGGAGATCTCGCTGCTGCGCAGGGCCGAGCTGGAGCGGTTGTTCGGCCCCGCGCAGGCCGAGCGCGCAGGACCGCTGGTGAAGAGCTGGGTGTGCGTGCGCCCGCCGGAGCACCCGGTCTGGTAGCGGCGTCCGGGCGGCGCAGCTCCCGCGGTCGACGCGTCAGCCGCCGAGCCGGCCGATGTCGTTGCTGACACCGTTGATCACGAGGAACAACAGCAGCAGGATCCCGACCGAGCTGAAGCGGTACATCGCCGCAAGCGAGATGCGCTTTCTGCGCAGCTTCTCGCCGAGCGACCAAGCCACGTGGCCGCCGTCGAGCGGCAGGAACGGGAACAGGTTGATCACGGCCAGCACCAGCGAGATGTAGCCGAGGAACACAATCGCGATGCCCGGCCCTGCCACGACCGTTTCGTGTGCCGTCTGCGTGATGCCCACGATGCTGCTTACTTCGCTGCGCGTCTTCGAGCTCGTCAGGGCTTTGAAGAACCCCGTCAGCGTCCCCGTCGTCGCGTGCCACATCGCGCCGATCGAGCCGCCCGCCGCCGCGAGCACGCCATAGCGCTTGATCGAGCCGAAGCCCACACCGACGAGCATGCGCTTGGCTTCTTTGCTGTAGCGCGGGTACAGCGACAGCGACAGCGTCCTGCCGTCGCGGCGGATCGTCAGCCGCACGGGCGTTGCCGCACGGCAGCCGTCCGTTTGCGTCCCCGCGCAAGCGTGTGCCGCGATCCGCGCCCGCGCGCTCGAGACCATCACCGGGTGGCCGTCGATCGCCACGATCCGATCGCCTTGGCGCAGCACGCCCGACGCCGCCGCGCCATGTTCGACCGCGAGCACAGACGTGTTCGTGACGAGCGCGTTCAGCGACGGGTCGAGGCTGTTGAGCGAAGCCGAGCCGGTGATGTTGCCCGAGAACAGAACCGCCCAGAACAGGACAAACGCGATCGCGATGTTCACGCCGGGGCCGGCCACGATCACCGCGATCCGCTTCCACGGGGGCTGGTTGTAGTAAGCGCGCCGCGTCGCCTCCGGGTCGAGGTCCTCGAGCTCCTCCGGGTTCATCCCCGTGATCTTCACGTAGCCCCCTGCTGGGATAGCGCCGATCGCATACTCCGTCTCGCCGCGACGCACCTTGAACAGCGTGGGCGGAAAGAACAGGGAGAAGCGCTCGACGCGCATGCCCACGGCCTTGGCGACGGTGAAGTGCCCGAACTCGTGCAGCACGATCAGGGCGACTATTCCGAGGATGGTCAGGACCCAGCTCACGGCCTCAGTGTGGCAGGCCCGTGACCGCGATCGGGGCGGCAGCCTCAGTATGTGTTTGAATTTCATGCACTGTGTGCCATCGTATGTATCGGGTAGATACAAAAGCGCACGCATGTGCGGGTAGGACTTTCAATTTATGCTCACTGTGCTCCATCGTATCTACGGTGTACATACAAAAGCGCACACTGCGTAAAAATTGAAAACACGTTCTCAGGCGAGCTCGGACACGGCGTCCTCAGCGAACTCGCGCGCGCGGCGGTCGGCCTCATAGAGCGACTCGAACGCGCGCACCGGCTGTGAGGGTAGTTCGGACAGCGTCTGTTCGATCACCTGCGGGATCTCTGCGAATGCAAGCCGGTCCTCGAGAAACGCGTGGACCGCGATCTCATTGGCGGCGTTGAGCACGCACGGCGCCGTGCCACCGGCCCGCGCGGCTTCGCCCGCGAGACGCAAGCACGGGAAGGCGTCGAGGTCGACCGGCTCGAACGTCAGCTCGCCGACGGCAGCCAGGTCGAGTGGGGTGATCGGGAGGGCGACGCTCTCTCCCCCGTGCAGCGCGTAGGAGATCGCGATGCGCATGTCCGGCGGCCCGAGATGGGCGAGCATCGCCCCGTCTGAGAGCTGGACGAGGCCGTGGACGAGCGATTGCGGATGGACAACCACGTCGATTCGGTCGTATGGCGTGCCGAACAGGTGGTGGGCCTCCATCACCTCGAGTCCCTTGTTCATGAGCGTCGCCGAGTCGATCGTGATCTTGCCTCCCATTGCCCATGTCGGGTGGGCCAGCGCCTGCTTGACGGTCACGTCCTGTAATTCGTCACGCCCGCGCCCACGGAAGGGACCTCCGCTGGCGGTGATCGTGATCCGCTCCACGGCCCCTGGCGGCTGCCCGGCGAGCAGCTGGTGCAGCGCTGTGTGCTCGGAGTCCACCGGCACGATCCGCGCGCCCGTGGCTTCGGCCAGCGCCGTCACCAGCTCGCCGCCCACGACCAGCGACTCCTTGTTGGCGAGCGCGAGGTCGATGCCCTCGCCAAGCGTCGCCACCGTCGGTCCCAGGCCGGCGGAGCCGACGAGCGCGTTCAGCACAAGCTCGGCGCCCGACTCCACTACCAACTCCACGAGCCCCTCCGCCCCAGTGAGCACCTCCCCATCGGTCCATGCCTCCGAGGCGCACGCCGCGGCGTGCTCGTCGACGAGCGCGATCTGCCTCACACCGTGGGCGCGCGCCTGCTCGACGAGCGCCTCCCACGAGCGCTCAGCGGACAGGCCGACGAGCTCGAGCTCGTCGCTGCGGGCAACGACGTCGAGCGCCTGTGTGCCGATCGACCCGGTCGAGCCGAGGATCAGCAGACGCTTAGGCGTGGACATACGCGGACCAGATGTAATAGCCGACGACGGCCGCGAACAACACCGCGTCGAGGCGGTCCAGCGCGCCACCGTGGGCGCCGAACAGGCTCCCTGAGTCCTTAGCGCCGGCCTCGCGCTTGATGAACGACTCGAACAGGTCGCCCACCGGCGCCAGGAGCGCTACGCCCAGACCGAGCACGAGCGCGTGCGTGCCCGGCAGCCATTCCTGATAGCGCCCGGCGATCCACACCCCGAACACAGCGCACGCCATGCCGATGGCTAGACCCTCGACCGTCTTGCGCGGCGAGATGTTCCGGGCCAGCGGCCGGCGCCCGAACATCCGCCCACCTAGATAGGCGCCGGTGTCACCGAGGAACGTGCCGACGAGCACGTCGATCACAATCCCTCCCCCGTGGGGCAGCCCGCGCAGCAGCACCGCGTGGGCGAGGGCGAACCCGATCCAGTAGATACCCAGCAGCGTTACCGCCATCCCCCCCACACTCGGCCGGCGCTGTGAGAGCGTCAGCGCGAACAGCACCGGCAGCGCCGCAACCGCGACCAGCAGGACCTGGAACTGGTCGCCGTACAGCGCTGCCACCAGCAGGCCGGCGAGCGCGAGAAAGCCCGCCAGGCGTACCGGGTGTGCGCGGTCATACATCGCGTAGAGCTCGTGCATGCACACGCACCCGAGCGCGAACAACCCGAGCGCGAACACCGCACCGCCCTCGATCACGAGGAACAACGCGACCGCGATCGCCGGCAGCGCGGCGATCGTCCGCGCGCTCAGGTCCGAGCGCTGGTTCTGACGCGCCCGACGGCGGGCGGGCGGGGGACGGCGAGACCGGCGTGGCGGCCGCCGTGCGCCTCTGGAGGAGTGCAGGCCGCTGGCCATCACTGCAAGCTCCGCGGAGGAATGCAAGATGCGCTGAGTGCTGACATCAGTCGGTCCACCTCAGCGCCCGCCGAACCTACGTCGGCGCTCTGAAAACTCGGCCAGCGACTGTTCCAGAGCCTCGCGCGTGAAGTCCGGCCACAACTCGTCGCGAAACACCAGCTCGGAATACGCGGACTGCCACAACAAGTAGTTGGACAGCCGCCGCTCGCCGCTGGTGCGGATTATCAGGTCCGGGTCGTGCATCTCCGGGGCGTACAGGCAGCCGCGGAACTCCTCCTCGGTGGTCCCCTCAAAGCGCCGCGCGGCATCGAGGATCTCCGCACGCCCGCCGTAGTTAAAGGCCACGAATAGGGTGATCCGCTGGTTTGCGTCGGTGAGCGATTCCGCCCACTCCATCTGCGCCACCAGCTCCTTCGACACGCCGTCGCGGCGCCCGATGAAGCGCATGCGCACGCCCTCCTCGTGCAGCTCCGGGGTCTCCCCGGCGATCCGCCGGGAGAACATCTCCATCAACCCCTGCACCTCATCGGTCGGACGCGACCAGTTCTCGGTCGAGAACGAATACACCGTCAGCTCCTCTATCCCGAGCTCCGCCGCGTCGCGCAGGCGCGCCTTGACCGTGTCCGCTCCCGCGCTGTGGCCCTCCTTGACCGGCACGCCGTGCGCACGCGCCCAGCGCCCGTTCCCGTCGGTGATGATGGCGAGGAACCGTGCCGCAGGGCGATCCGCGGTGGGTGGGGCTCCCAATCCGTGGGCGGCGCCCATCAGACTTCGAGGATCTCCTCTTCCTTGGCCTTCAGCACGCCGTCAAGCTCGCCGATGCGGCCGTCGGTCAGCTTCTGCAGCTCCACCTCGGCGCGGTGCTCGTCATCGGAAGACGCCTCGCCTTCGGCCTTCAGCTCGCGCAGTTGCTGCATCGTGTCGCGGCGCACGTTGCGGATCGCCACGCGCCCCTCCTCGGCGAGATTGCGCACGACCTTGACCAGCTCGCGCCGGCGCTCCTCGGTCAAATCGGGGACCGCGAGACGCACAAGATTGCCGTCATTGGACGGGTTCAGGCCCACGTCGGACTCGTTGATCGCCTTCTCGATCATCTTGATCGAGGACTTGTCATACGGCTGGACTGTGATCAGCCGGGCTTCCGGCGCTGAGATCGTGGCGAGCTGATTCAACGGCGTCATCGCGCCGTAGTAGTCGACGACCACGCGGTCCAGTAGCGACGGGCTGGCCCGCCCGGTGCGCACAGTGGAGAACTCGTGCTGGGCGGACTCGACCGATTTGGTCATCCGCTCGCGCGCGTCGTCCAGCAACGCGTCGATCATCTCGGCGGCCATAGCGGCCCCCTCTCCGTGCTTTCAGCGGCCATCGCCAGCCCGTTCGATCTCAACGACCATCTCCGTCTCCTCTCGATCTCATCGCCCATCGCCATCCACGTCCGGTGTCGACACCAGCGTGCCCACGCGGACGCCTGAGATTATCTGCGCGAGGCTCGTCTCATCGTCCATGTTGAACACGTTCAGCGGCATCCCGTTCTCCATGCACAGCGCGAGCGCCGTTGAGTCCATCACGCGCAGACGCCGCTCGATCGCCTCCATGTGGGTGATCTCGGGGATGAACGTGGCGCTCGGATCGACCGCGGGATCGGCGCTGTAGACGCCCTCGACGCCGTTCTTCGCCATCAGGATGATCTCTGCGTGGATCTCCGCCGCGCGCAGCGCCGCGGCGGTGTCGGTCGTAAAGAACGGGTTGCCCGTGCCCGCCGCGAAGATCACCACCCGCCCCTTCTCCAGGTGGCGCATCGCGCGCCGGCGGATGTAAGGCTCGGCCACCTCGGAGATGCCCAGCGCGGACTGCACGCGCGTGTCGGTGCCCGACTTCTCCAGGGCGTCCTGCAGCGGCAGCGCGTTCAGCACGGTCGCCACCATTCCCATGTAGTCGGCGGTCGCTCTGTCCATCCCCGCGGCGGCGCCCTGCATGCCGCGGTAGATGTTGCCGGCGCCCACCACGATCGCCACCTCGACGCCCTGGTCGCGCACAGCGCTCACCTGCCGCGCGACGGCGACCACTCGCTCGGGGTCAGTGCCGTACTTCAGATCGCCCATGAGCGCCTCGCCGGAGAGCTTCAGCAGGATACGTTTGAACGCAGGCTCGGCCATGACGATGAGAGCCTACCTATCCAGGGGATCGTGGATCGAGCGGGGCAAGGACGCAGGAAGCGAAGTGTGCTGGCCGATCAGTCGATCGCATCTGATCGACGATCGGTACACGAGCGACCGAGGACGCCGCCCCGCGAAGCGTCCACGGTTCCCTGGACTATTGACCTACGGCGAAGCGTGTAAAACGGCGAATGACGACGTTCTCGCCAGTCTTGGCGGTCAGCTCGTCGCGCAGCTGCTGCACGGTCTTGCCGTCGAACTTGGGGTTGTGCATCTCCTGCTCGAGCAGGACGATCGTCTGCAACCACGCGTCGAGCTTGCCGGCGACGATTTTCTCGCGCACGTTCTCCGGCTTCTCCGCCGCCTCCTGCTCATAGATGCGCGTCTCGGCGTCGCGCTGCTCATCGGGGACGTCCTCGCGACTGACGTACTTCACGGTCGGCGAGGCCGCGATCTGCATAGCCACCTCGCGGGCGAAGGTCACGAAGTCCTCGTTCTTGGCCACGAAGTCGGTGTTGCAGTCCACCTCGACCAGCACTCCCACCTCCGAACCAGGGTGAACGTAGGCCTGCACGGTGCCCTCGGTAGCGACGCGCTCGCCGAGGTCCTGAACCTTCTTGCCTTGCTTCAAACGCAGGATCTCGATCGCCTTCTCGACATCGCCCTGCGCCTCGGTTAGGGCCTTCTTGCAGTCCATCATGCCCGCGCCAGTGCGCTCGCGCAGAGCCTTCACATCCATGGCTGCGATCTCTACTGCGCTCATGACGCGCTCGTCTCCGTGGCTGGCTCCCCGGCAGGCTCCGCAGCCGCCGCCGTGGAGTGTCCTCAGGCACCGGAGTGGCGGGCGCGGGCGGCGCGGGCTCCTCAGACTGCACGGGCGGCGTGGTGGCCGGCGCGGGAGCTTTCTGGGTTGCTGGGGCCTCGACGGGCGCTTGGCCCGGCGCAGCGGCCTCAGGAGTGACGGACTGCGCCGCCGGGGCCTGCGCAGAAGCCGCAGCGGCCTCCCGTTCGGCTGCCTCTCTGGCGGCCTGCTCCTCGGCCTCGCGCTTGGCCTGTTCCTCGGCTTCGCGGCGCGCGCGGGCCTCGGCCTCGATGCGGGCCTTCTCCTCGGCTTGCAGGCGGGCGCGTTCCTCCTCGGCGCGGAACACGGAGTGCCCCTCCGAGACGACCTGGCCGATCGCCTGTGTGATCAGCGCGCAAGAGCGGATCGCGTCGTCGTTGCCGGGGATCACGAAGTCGATCCCATCCGGGTCGCAGTTGGTGTCGATGAGGCCGATGATCGGGATGCGCAGGCGCTGGGCCTCTTTCACCGCGATGACCTCTGTTTTCAGGTCGATCACGAACATCGCCTCCGGCACGCGCTGCATGTTCTTCACGCCGCCAAGATTCGCCCGCAGCTTGGCCAGGTCGGCTTGCGCTGCCATGCGCTCGCGCGTTGGCAGCAGCGCCAGCTGGCCCTCGGCCTCGTAGCGTTCGAGGTCGTGCAGGCGACGGATGCGCTGGTTGATGGTCTGAAAGTTGGTCAAGAGGCCGCCCAGCCAGCGGTGGTTGACGTAGGGCATGCCCGCCGCCTCGGCCACATCGCGGATGGTGTCGCGTGCCTGCTTCTTGGTGCCGACGAACAGGACGGTCCCGCCGCGGTGGGCGAGCGTGCCGGCGAACTCTTGCGCCGCAGCAAGCAGGGCGGAGGTCTTGAGCAGGTCAATGATGTAGATGCCGTCACGCTCACCATGGATGAAGCGGCGCATCTTTGGGTTCCAGCGACGCGTCTGGTGGCCGAAATGGACGCCGGCCTCCAGCAGCTCTGCGATGCCTACCTGAGCCACAGGTTCACTCCCTTTATGTATGTGCGTTGATGTCCGTGCGGATGGAGCGGACCCGGAGGGCTACACGACTACGTGTCGCTTTCTCCGGGCAGGGCCGCGATCCATTGCCGCACGGGTCGAAGATCCGGTTGAGCTTGTCAGGATAGCCGTTGTTCGGCCCGGGCGAGCGCGCCCTGAAGGTCGGCGGGCAGCGGCGAGAGCACCTCGATGGGCTCGCCGGTGACCGGATGGGCGAACGACAGGCGCGCCGCGTGCAGGAACTGGCGCTCCAGACCCAGCATGCCTGGGGTTCCGTACTCGGGATCTCCGCACACCGGGTGACCGATCGCCTGTAGGTGAACGCGGATCTGGTGGGTGCGCCCCGTCTCCAGGCGTAGCCGCAAGAGTGTTGTGTCGGGCAGGGCGCGCTCCAGCGTGAAATGAGTGCGAGCCTCGCGCTGGCCGATCTGTGATCGGTGGGCATCGCCGATGGCCATTCGTGTGCGCACGCGCGGGTCGCGCCCGATCGGCGCGTCGATTGTCCCGGAGCGCGCCGGCGGACGTCCCTGCACGAGCGCCAGGTACTCGCGCTCGATCAGCCGCTGCGCGAGCGCGGCCTGCAACAACCGGTGGGCCTCCTCCGAGCGCGCGACTATTAGCAACCCGGAGGTGTCGCGGTCCAGGCGATGGACGATGCCGGCGCGCTGCGGGTCGGGCCCCCCAGCCGCCGTGGAGCCGAGCAGCTGGGCGAGCGTGCCCTCGCGATGCCCGCGCGCCGGATGGACGACAAGGCCGGCCCCCTTGTCGACGACCAGCAGGTGCTCATCCTGGTAGGCGATTGTGAAATCGGATGTCATCGGAAAAGGGGCTGCAAAACGTCAGCCAAGCAGGTCGGAAACTTAATTCCGGCCGACCCGCGAAGCGGATTTTCCGGCCGGAATTAAGTTCCGCTCCTGCGGCGCGAGTGGTCGATGAGGATGAACAGGGTCAGCATGCCGAGTGTGATCGAGACGTCAGCCAGGTTGAAGGGGGGCCAGCCAAGTGGCAGCTTGATGAAGTCGGTCACCGACCCGTGGCGTAGGCGGTCGACGATGTTGCCGAGCGCGCCGCCGACGAGCATGCCCGTGGGCAGCCAGATCAACGGGAGGGTCGCGTGGCGAGCGAAGTAGACGAGCAGAGCCAAGAGAGCCACGCCGATGAGAATCGTCACGCCGGTGTGGCTTCCAGGCAGAAAGCCGAACGCGACTCCCTGGTTGCGCGTGTCCACGAGCTGGATACCCGGCAACAGCCCGTGCTCTTCACCTGGGACGATCGAGTGCTCGACCGCGCTCTTGCTCAGCTGGTCCGCCGCGACGACGACGATGGCGACGAGAACGGCCCAAGCCCAGGCGACCGACGCCCGCGGCCCGCGGCGCTCCCGATCTGCGACCGGCTGCATCGAACGCTCAGCCGTGGATGATGCCGGCGACAACGATGCTGTTGACGATCTGCAGCGTGATGATCGCCAGGACGGGGCTGAAGTCGATCCCCCCAAACGAGGGGATCAGGCGGCGGAAGATGCGCAGGAAGGGTTCGCAGACGTCGCGCAGGAACCCCAGCACGGCATCGGTGAAGCGCGAGTAGGGCGGGCGGAACCCGGCCGCGAACAGCAGCTGGATGACGATGTAGAGGATGATCAGGAGGATGTACACGTCGATCATCGCCGACAGGAAGCCGGCGATCTGGGTGCGCGCGCTGGCGAGGATCATGGCGTTTGGTTCTCCGGCACAACGGCCTGGGTATGTGCTCTGACGGTCATCGGTGCCCGTTTCCAAGCACGGCGTCCAGCGCATCGCTGAACGCCGAGCGCACGCCGGCGTGCTCCAGCACATCAAGGCCGCGCGCGGTGACCCCGCCCGGGGAGGCGACCTCGCGGCGAACGGCCTGTGTGTCGTTGTCACGGCGGCGCAAGAGCTCGGCTGTCCCGGCGAGCGTCTGTACGACGAGCTCGGCGCCCTGGGCGGCGGGGATGCCCTTGCGCACGCCGGCGTCGACCTGTGCCTCGGCGACGAGCGCGACGTACGCCGGAGCGCACGACATCAGGCCCATGGCGACATCGAGAAGTGCGTCGTCGAGGACGACGAGCGTGCCGAGCTCGGCGAACAGCTCCCCCACGGCCGTGTCGAGCGCCGAGTCCTGACCGTCGCCTCCAGCGACGATTCCCGGCCCGGCGGCCTGCACGACGGCGCCTTGGCGCACCTCGACGGGAAGCGAGGGGATGAAGCGGTAGACGGGCCGGTCGGGATAGGCCTCTCGGAGCGCCTGTAGGGGTATGGCGGCGAGGATCGAGGCGACAGCCTTGGCGTGCGGGGCGACTTCATGCGCTACATCGGCGAGCTGGGACGGCTTGTGGCAGAGCACGACCAGATCCGCGCGGCGGGCAACGTCGGCGTTGGTCCTAAGCGCCTCGCCTCCGACCTCGGCCACCAGCGCTGCGGGCACGCTCGGCAAGCGGATCGGCGCACAGCAACGGACGGCCCCATCCGCGCGCAAGCGCGCGAGCCATGTTTCCACAGCCGATCAGACCGACCTGCATCGGACCCTACGACTGATTGAAGAAGCCCTTCTCGATCAACCGGGCGCGCTCCTCGGCAGAGATCTCGACGTTGCGCGGGGTGAGCATGAACACCTTGTCGGCGATCCGCTGCATGCCGCCGTTGAGCGCGTAGGTCAGGCCGGAGGCGAAGTCGATCAGACGCTTTGACAGGTCGGTGTCGGAACTCTGCAGGTTGAGGATCACAGGAATCGAGTCCTTGAACTTGTCGGCGATCTGCTGGGCGTCGTTGAAGGACTTGGGGATCACCAGATGCACACGCACGTCGCCGTTGCCGCGGCCGCCCACGGGTTTGAGCACGGTGGTAGAAGAACGTCCCCCGTGGGACTCGTCCTCGGCGAAGATGTCGTCGTACTCGTCGCGCCGGCGACGCAGGCGGCGAACGTTGGGGCGCTCGCGGTAGCGATCCTCAATCTCCGCCTCTGGCGGCAAGTTCTCGTCGTCGTAGTCGTCGTGATACTCCTCGGCGAGGCCGAAGTAGACGAGCGCGCTGTGCCAGGAATCGCGGAAAGCCATCGGTATAGGTGCGTCTTCGCCCGGCGAGCCGGTTTCCCTGCTCATGCTAGCCAAACGCCTGAGCCGAGCAGAGGCTCCCAGGCCGCTAATCGTACAGCTTCGTGCCGATCCGCACGATTGTCGCGCCCTCTTCGACCGCGACGGGGTAGTCCTGCGAGGTGCCCATCGAGAGGTGCTCAAGGCCACGCTCGCTCGCCAGCTCGCGCAGCGCGGCGAACCAGCGGCGGTTGTCCTGACCCCAGCCTGCGGCTGCGGTGCCCCCCACCGCCGGCAAAGCCTGCGGTGTCGCCGATCGGTCAGGAGAGAGCGGTGGCATGGTCATCAGACCCGCCACGGGAACCGGGGAGCCGGCGATGAACGCGTCGAGCTCCCCGGGCTCCACGCCCGCCTTGCCCTCCTCGCGGGCCACGTTGACCTCGATCAGGATGCGCAGGCCGGGCCGCGCCTGCTCGCGATAGCGCTCCAGCTCGCGCAACGCCGACTCGCTGGCCACCGAGTGGATCAGACGCACAATCGGCACGATCAGACGCACGCGCCGGCTCTGCAGCTGCCCGATGAAGTCCCACTCGAACAGCTCCCCGTGCGCGGCCACCTTGGCTTGGAGGTCCTGCGCGCGGTTCTCGCCGACCAGGCGGATGCCGGCCTCGGCAAGCGTCGGCAGATCCTCGGCCGATACGTACTTGGTCGCGGCGAGCACTTCTACCTCGCCTGGGTCCCGCCCCACGCGGGTGGCGGCCTGCGCAATCTCGTCATGGACGCGGTTGAGATTCGCGTGAATCCTCTCCACGCGCAGGTCAGTCCTCAGCTCAGCCATGCTACCCCCGCCTGGCGTCCGGCGCGTGCGCCTTCGCGGCGATATGAGAAGAAGCGCTCGTCGCAGATCGTGCACGCTCCCACATCCCGCACCTCGGCCACGCCCGCCGCCTGGAGCCGGTCACGGGCGATCGCCTTGATGTCTATCCGCCGATCATCCCGATGGACCCCGCCGAACGCGGCATGTACCTCCTCGCCGACCTCATAGCAGCAGACTCCCGCGCCGGGGCCGATGACCGCCACGATCTCATCCTGGCCGCCGACCTCTTTAAGCGCGAGCACCCCCTCCTCGAGCACGCCCGCGGCCAGACCACGCCAGCCGGCGTGGAGCATCGCCACGGCGCTCTCTACCCCGAGCGCTACGGGCAGGCAATCGGCCGTTAACACCATCGTCCCCACCCCGCGCAGAGCTGTCGCTTGACCATCCGCCTCCTGCGCACCGCCCGCGCCGGCTTCATCCTCCGCCAGCTCCACCATCCGCCGCACAACCGCGCCGTGGACCTGGTAGCCACGCACGAGCTGCTCCGCTTTGATCCGCGCGCGCAATCGTTCGCGCGCTTGATGTCCGTGCTCGGCATCGTCGCCGCCCACGCTCGACATGTTGCCCTGCGCACGCGTGGTGAACAGCGCAGCTCCCCCGCCGGGTAGCTCGAACGACAGGGTTTCGACTTCGTTCATGCCTCGGCCTCGTCCAACGCCGCCGCTAACTCCGCCTCACGCCCGTCAGCCAGCTCTCCGTCCAGCTTGCGGCGCAGAGTGGCCTCGAGCCGATGACCGATCTCGGGTCCCTCGGGCACACCCGCTGCGATCAGGTCATCGCCGTCGATCTGCAGACGAACGTGGCGGATGTCCTTTAGCCAGCTACGGGCGGTGTCGGCGTCGCCCTGCGCGCCGGCCAGTGCTACCCCCTCAGGTGGGGCATTCCCAACGACTGCACGCAGCCGCGATCCGACCAGCGCAACGCCGAGCTCGTGCGAGAGGCGCGCTCCAGCACGAGCTGCGCCGAGGATACGGTCACGGTCGCCCGCGGGAAACTCCAATCTGTCAAGGAAAGCACGCAGTTCGACATCTGGATCATCGCCCGCACCGAGCACGAGGGGCAGCGTGAGCGCAGCTACCAGCAGCAGGTCGCAACGTCCATCATCGGGGAGCAGCTCGAGGGCCCTATCGATGAGCTGCCGATCGAAGCGCAACTGAGGATGTAGAGCCGTGAGCAGCCCGAGGTCGTCCATCGCCGCGAGCACGGCGACCGCGTCGTCTTCGGCCAGCCCGAGGCGCAGCTCGGCGCCGATGCGAGCACCTGAGATCGTGTCGAGCGCTCTATCGTTCAGCGCCCGCGCGGCCAGATCGGCGGTGCGATCCTCGACCTCGAAGCCGAGGCGCGCCTCATACCGCGCCAGCCTGAAGAGGCGAGTCGGATCGTCGATGAAGCTCTGCTCATGCAGCACACGCAGGAGTCCATGCGCAAGATCGTCGAGCGCCCGCGGGACCACGCGCAACTTCCCCTTCTCGGGGCCACCGAGGCAGACGGCGATCGCGTTGACGGTGAAGTCGCGCCGCGCGAGGTCTTCCTCGGGCGAGCCGTCGCGGACATCCGGGAGTGCACCGGGCGCGGGATAGGACTCGGCGCGCCGGGTCGCGATGTCGATCTGAGCACCGTCCCATTCGACTATTGCCGTGCCAAAGCGCTCGTACAGGGTGGCGTCAAGGCTTTCCTTTGAGCTATCCCGCACATGCAGACCAAGGCTAAAGGCCAGATCGCGGGCGAACGGCGCGGCGTCTGTGACTACAACGTCGAGCTCGCGTGGCATGCGCCCCAGCAGCAGGTCGCGCACCGCTCCACCGACCAGCTCCACGTCATCTCGATTCTCGGCCAGCCGCAGCAGCTCGGGGCCGCCCGGCAGCTTGCGCAGCCCCTCAAGCACGATCTGTGACTCGCTGACGGGCATCGTCACGAACGGGTTAGGAGGGCTGTTGCGGGGTCACCGCGCGCACGGGGATACCGGCGGCAGCCAGGTGGGACTTGGCCTGCGCGATCGTGAACTTGCCGTAGTGGAAGATCGAGGCACACAGGACCGCATCGGCGCCTGCCTGGAGCGCTTGGACGAGATGCTCGAGCTCTCCCGCGCCGCCCGAGGCGATCACGGGGACGCTCACCGCCGTGCTCACCGCGCTGGTGAGCGCGAGGTCATAGCCCTCGCTGGTGCCGTCCCGGTCCATGCTCGTCAGCAGGATCTCCCCCGCCCCGCGCTCGACCGCCTCGCTGGCCCACTCGACCACGTCGCGGCCCGCGGGGGTGCGCCCGCCGGCCACGTAGGCTTCCCAGCGCGAGGGCCTCGCCGGCGTCCCCGGCGTAGCGCTCGATCGCACCGCGAAGCCATCCGGCTCCTCGCTTCCTCCAAGCGCCTTCGCGTCGATCGCCAGCACCACGCACTGGGCACCGAATACGCCTGCGAGCTCGTCGATCAGCTCGGGACGCTCGAGCGCCGCGGAGTTGACCGACACCTTGTCCGCCCCCGCGTCGAGCACTGCCTGAGCGTCGGCGGCCGAGCGGATCCCCCCGCCGATCGTGAACGGGACGAACACCTCATCCGCGGTTCTCCGCGCGAGCTTGGCGATCGTGTCACGCTTCTCGTGCGTGGCGGTGATGTCCAGAAAGACGACCTCATCAGCTCCCTCGCGGTCGTAGTGGGCGGCTAACTCCACAGGATCGCCCGCGTCGCGGATGTCGACGAATTCGACGCCCTTGACCACACGGCCGGCGTCCACGTCTAAGCAGGGGATCACACGCTTCAAATGCACCCGCTCACCGTAGCCTTTTGACTGATGAGAGACCACGCCGCATGCGGCGTGGTCCGGGACCGCACATGTGCGGTCCCGCCGGCCGGCGCATGCGCCGGCCGGACTGCCGAGAAGCTAAGGACCCGCGAGCGCCGCGTGTGCCTGAGCGACAGTGAAGCACTGCTCGTACAGCGCCTTGCCGACGATTACGCCCGCGAGGCTCGTCTCCCCCAACCCCGCCAGCCCTTCCAAATCCGCGAGCTGCCCAATCCCGCCCGAGTAGATCAGGCTGCCGTTCACGGCCTGGGCGACGCGGCGTACTTCCTCTGAGTCCGGCCCTTCGAGCATTCCATCGCGGTCGACGTTCGTGAACACCAAGTCCCTCGCCCCGCGCGCAGCGAGACTGTCGATCACCGCCTCGGTTGTGATCTCCGTCGTCTCGGTCCAGCCGGCTGTGGTCACGTGTCCCCCGCGCACGTCCACTGACACCAGCACGCGCTCCTGCCCGTGCTCCGCAAGCGCCTGCTCCAGCAGTCCCGCCTGGGTGAACGCCGCCGTTCCCAGGATCACGCGCGCGGCGCCTGCGTCCAGAGCATCGGCGACGGCCTTCACCGAGCGCAGCCCGCCGCCGTACTGCACGGGTGTGTCCAGCTCGCCGGCGATACGCCGCAGGTGCTCGAGGTTCACCGGCCTGCCCTTGCGTGCGCCGTCGAGGTCGACCACGTGCAGCCATCGCGCGCCTTCCCGCACCCACCCGCGGGCGGCGGACAGCGGATCCTCGTTGTAGATCTTCTTGGCGTCAAAGTCTCCCTTGGTCAGCCGTACCGCGCTGCCGCCGAGGATGTCGATCGCCGGATACAGGTTCACTTAGGGCTCACGACAGAATTATTGACGTCTCTGACGGCGTCTGAACGCGCCTGACGCCACCGGCTCGCCCTCAAATACTATCGGTATTATCGCGGCGAGCCGGTGGCGTCAGACACGCCCAGCCACTCGTCAGATCCTGCCACTAATTCTGTCGTGAGCCCTCAGGGTGTCCTCAGGGCACCATCGCCCGGTCGCACAGGCGCGTGAAGTTAGCCAGCAGGGCCAGCCCGTGCGCAGAGGACTTCTCCGGGTGTGACTGCGTGCCGTAGACGTTGCCCTGGCCGACGATCGCAGCGAACGGCTCGCCGTAGTCAGCCGTAGCCAGCACCACCTCCTCCTCGGTGGGGACCGGGACGAAAGTATGGACGTGATACAGGTAGCTCGGGTCCGGCAGGCCGTCGGCCAGGGGGCTCGCCCGGCGCCAGCGCACCTCGCTCCAGCCGATGTGTGGCAACTTCAGGCCCGGCGCGTTCAGGCGCCGGACGGCGCCTGCCAGTAACCCCAGTCCCTCGGCGCCGTCGTGCTCCTCGGAGCGCTCGAACAGGAGCTGCATTCCAAGGCACAAGCCCAGCAGCGGCGCGCCCGCGCGGGCGCGCTCGATCAGCAGCTCATCAAGCCCGAGCTCGTGGATCGCCACCATCCCCGCGGGGAACGCGCCCACACCGGGAAGCACCAGACCGTCCATCTCGCGCAGGCGCTCGGGATCGCCGCTCACCGTCACGCGCGCGCCGACGTGCTCGAGCGCCTTTTCGGCCGAACGGCGGTTGCCCATGCCGTAATCAACCAGCCCAATGCGTGCGTTCATGTCGTCAGCGTGCCCTTGGTGCTTGGCACCCCAGTCTCGCTCGGGTCGATCGCGACGGCCTGGCGCAGCGCCCGTGCGAACGCCTTGAAGGCCGCCTCGATCATGTGGTGAGCGTTCGTGCCCGCCTCGACACGCAGGTGCAGCGTGAGCTTCGCCGCGTTGGCGAGCGCGCGGAAGAACTCCTCTGTGAGCTCGTGCTCGAAGCCTCCCGTAGAGCCAGGAGGCAGTCGCGCCTGAAACAACGTGAACGGGCGCCCGGAGATGTCGATCGCAGCACTCGCCCGCGCCTCGTCCATCGGCACGGTTGCCGACCCGTAGCGTGCGATGTGAGCCCGGTCGCCCAGCGCCTCATCGAGCGCCTGCCCAAACACGATCGCGACGTCCTCGGCGGTGTGGTGCGCGCCGGTCTGCAGATCTCCGCCGGCCTGCACGTCGAGGTCGATCCGCCCGTGGCGGGCGAGTAGGTCGAGCATGTGGTCTAAGAACCCCACGCCGGTGTCGCGCGCGCCCTTGCCCGTGCCTTCCAGCGCGAGAGACATGCGGATGTCGGTCTCGCCGGTCTTACGCTCAATTGTCGCGGTTCGATCTTTCATCAGGATTGGGAATCTAAAATCAGGATTGGGAATCTAAAGGTCGGGGGTGTGTTGTTCTATTTCTACTTAGGTGCGCAATAGTATCTACGGTGTATAGACAATCGTATGACTGGGTAGAAAATTCATCACAGCTTGCAGATCGGATATCGGCTAATTGTCTCGCACGCGCGCCTCCATCGACTCTGCGTGCACCTCGAACCCCTCCGCGCGTGCGATCAGAGCGCCGGCCTTCGCCAACTTGGCCGCCCCCTCCGGGGCGATTCGTACCTCTGCCATCCTGCGGCGAAAGTGGCGCGGGGAGAGCATCGAGGCGAAGCGCGCCGCCCCGCCGGTGGGCAGGATGTGGTTGGAGCCGGCGACATAGTCACCGAACGCGGTAGCGCTTGCGGTGCCCACAAACAGGCAGCCGGCCGAGCGGACCATCGGGGCGAGCGCCTCCATTTCGGCACCGATCAGCTGCAGGTGCTCGGGCGCGAACGCATTCGCGAACCCCACCGCCTCGCGCGCGTCGGAGACCTTCACCAGCGCGCATGCCGCATCTGCGACCGTCGGACGCTCCACTACGAGCGCTTCGATCGTCTCCGCGAGCGCATCGCCCACCTGCGCGGCGGGCGATACCGCGACCACCAGGCTGCCCTCGCCGTGCTCGGCCTGCGCGAGCATGTCGAGCACGGCCAGCCGCACCTCGCGCTCGCTCGCGTCCTGGCCGAGCAGGACCAGCAGGTCGCTTGGGCCTGCGAACCCGTCGATTCCCACCGTCGTCGCCGAGAGCTGGCGCTTGGCCTCTTGCACGTATAGGTTGCCCGGGCCGACGACCACGTCCACGCGCTTCACCGTTTCGGTGCCGCATGCCAGCGCAGCGATCGCCTGCGCGCCGCCCATGCGGTACACCCGCTCCACGCCGCACAACCGGCACGCACCGAGGATCGCCGGGTCTATCTGCCCGTCCGCGCCCGGTGGAACGCACACGGCGACATCCACCACGCCGGCGGCGCGCGCGGTCACGACACCCATCACGACCGTGCTCAGGTAAGGCGCCCGCCCGCCGGGCACGTATACGGCGGCCGCCTGTACCGGCACCTCGCGCAAGACGATGCGCTGTCCTTGGGGAAGATCGACCGCGACATCCTCGCTCACGCCTGCGTCGGCCACGAGCGCGACGTTTGCGATCGCCACCTGAAGGCCCGCCGCCAGCTCGGGCGGGAGTAGCCTAATCGCCTCGTCGAGCTCCTCTTCCGGCACGAGGAGCGGCCTGGGCTCGGCGCCGGCGGTGTCGAAGCGGCGCGTATAGTCCCTCACGGCCTCGTCCCCCTCGGCGCGCACCCTGCCAACGATCTCGCGCACCGCCTCCTCCACAGAGGCGCCGTCGGGCACTAGCGCGCGCAGATGTGCAGCGATGCCGGCGGGACCGCCGAGCCGCTCGTACCCGAGCTGCCCGTACTCCTCGATGTCCACACGCTCGACACGCATCTCAGCTACACACAGGCGATCCGCATCTCAGGCGGTGTCGGGGGCACCGCGTCCGCGGGACGTGGTCGGCAGGCTGCGCAGCTGTTTCAGCAGATCGTCGATCTGCGCTGCCTTGAGCTTGTGCGCGACCGGGTTGGCGATCAGCCTGGCGGTGCAGAGAACAATCTCCTCGCGCACGATGAGATTGTTCTCGCGCAACGTCGTCCCGGTCGCGGTCAAGTCGACGATCGCCTCCACCATCCCGGTCAGCGGCGCGAGCTCGACCGAGCCCTTCACCTCGACGATCTCCGCCTGCCTACCGGTCTCCTCCAGATGGCGTGCGGCGATGCGCGGATACTTGGTGGCCACGCGCATCACGCCGAGCCGCCGCAGCGCCTCCAGTGCAGGGTCCGGGCCGGCCTTGCTCGCCAGCACCATCGTGCAGCGACCATAGCCGAGGTCGAGCAGCTCGTACACCTCGCGGCCCCCCTCGCCGGAGTTGCGCGTGGCCTGCTCGAGTAGCACGTCCTTGCCGGTCACGCCGAGGTCGGCGGCACCCGCCTCCACGTAGGTGGGCACGTCAGACGGGCGCATTGTGATCACGCCGATGTCCTCGAACAGCAGCTTGCGATCGTTGGAGCTCAGCTCCTCGGTGTCGAGCCCGAGCCCAGCGAGCAGGTCGACCGTATCCTTGAACAGGGCTCCGCGAGGCACCGCGATGGTGAGGCCGTTCGTGGCGCTCATCCGGGGGATCCTCCCGTTGCTTGGGGAGCGTCCGCCGGCGCGACCGATCGGAGATCGGCCAGCGCTCCCGTGCCGCGCTCCTCCCCGGCGAGCGCGATGTGCAGGCGGTCGACGCCCAGCGCAAAGCCGACCGCGGGCAGCCTGCGCCCGAAGCGCCCCAGCAGATCGTCGTAGCGCCCGCCGCCGCCGATCGGAGCGCCAAGGGCGGGGTCATAGACCTCGAACACCGCGCCCGTGTAATAGCCGATGTTGCGCACCAGGCCAAGATCGAGGATCACCCGCTCGGCCACCCCCGGCTCCAACAGCTCGTGCACCCGCCGCATGCCGGTCACAGCCTCGACCACCGAGGCGGGCGCATCGGAGAGCACCTCAGGGCCGCCGCGACGCTGAGGCACGCTGAGCAGCAGCTCGGCCGCCTCGCTTGGCAGGCCCGTATCGGCGAGCCTGTGCTCGAGCTCAACGAAGTCACGGCGCACGAGCGCCTCGAGCAGTCCGGCGCGGGCGTCCTGGCGTACCTGGAGGGTGGCCATCAGCGCGGGGAACAGGGAGGCGTCGCCGAGACCGATCCGATAGTCCTTCAGACCAGTGGCGTCTAGGGAGTGACAAAGCACGGTCAGCGCCTCGGCGGTCCCGTGTGGAGCAGGAGAGCCGATCAGCTCGATGCCGGCCTGCAAGAGCTCCCGCGGCTGTCCCCGCTGGGGACGCACGCCCCGGTAGCAGTGCGCGAAGTAGCAGAAGCGCAGGGGTGGCTCGCTCGAGGAGTAGCGCGTGGCGACCACGCGCGCGATCGGCACGGTCATGTCCGAGCGCAGCACCAACACGGCGCCCGACTCGTCGAACACGCGATATGCCGGCTGCGCTTCGGCCATGTCCGCGCGCGCGAGCACGGCCTCGTACTCGAGCGCCGGTGTGTAGACCTCGCCGTAGTCGTGGCGCTCGAATACGCCCCTCAGGGTGTCGGTGATCGCGCGCACCTCGCGCGTCTCATCAGGAAGCACATCGCGCGTGCCGCTGGGGATGGGATGGATCATGGGCTTGCCATTGAAGCGGACAACGGCGATGGCTTGCTCGCCCGAGGCCGCTCCGGGCCATGCGCCGCGGCACAAACGCCGGCGGTTATGCGTGCACCGGCTCGGTCGCCACCCGCTCGATACGCGCGCCCAGCTCGCGCAGGCGCTCGTCGACGCGCTCGTAGCCGCGGTCGATCTGACGAATGTTGCCGATCTCTGAGCGACCGTCCGCGCACAGTGCCGCCAGCAGCATCGCCATGCCGGCGCGGATGTCCGGAGACTCGACCCGCTCGCCGCGCAGCCGCCGCGGGCCTGTGACGATCGCTCGGTGCGGGTCGCACATGACGATGTCGGCGCCCATCAGGATCAGCTTATCCGTGAAGATCAAGCGGTTCTCGAACATCCACTCGTGCACGAGGATCGACCCCTCAGCCTGCGTGGCTAGAGCTACCGCGATCGAGGTCAGATCGGCTGGGAAAGCCGGCCACGGGCCGTCCTGGATCTTGCTCTTGTACTCCCCCACGTCCGCCTGCGCCACGAGCTTCTGAGCACCCGGCACCAGCACGTCGTTGCCGTCCAGCTCCGTGCGCAGCCCCAGTCGCTCGAATACCAGGCGGATCATGCGCAGGTCGCCGGGGACCGTGTCCTTGATGCGCAGCTCTCCCCCGGTGACCCCGGCGAGCGCCATGAAGCTGCCGATCTCGATGTGGTCTGGCGCAACGTCGTGCTCGCATCCGTGCAGCGTCTCAGCGCCGTTGACCGTCAACAGGTTCGAGCCAATGCCCTGGATGTCGGCGCCCATCTTTACGAGCATGCGCGCGAGATCCTGCACGTGCGGCTCACACGCCGCGTTTCCGACCACCGTCGTGCCAGGCGTGAGCGCGGCGGCCATAAGCACGTTCTCGGTGGCCATCACCGACGGCTCGTCCATGAAAACGTCGCTCGGCCGCAACCCACTCGCGGCGCTGAGCACGATCTCGCCGTTGCAGTCCACCGTCGCCCCCATCGCGCGGAAGGCATCGAGGTGCGGGTCCAGGCGCCGGCGTCCGATCACGTCACCTCCCGGCGGCGGCATGACCGCGCGGTGGAAGCGTGCGAGCAGTGGACCGGCAAGCAAGAACGAGGCGCGGATCAGCTCCGCCATCTCGCGCTCGATCTCGACCTCGTGCACGGCGGCGGCGCACAGCGCGACCTCGTTGGGCCCGCGCCAGTTGACCTGGACCCCGATCGCGCTCAGGATGTCGAGCATCGCATCGACATCGCGAATGCGCGGCACGTTGCGCACGACCACCTCGTCCTCGGTGAGGACGGTTGAGGCGAGGATCGGCAGAGCCCCGTTCTTGTTGCCGGCAGGAACCATCGTGCCGGACAGCGGGACACCGCCTTCGATGACGAACTTCTGCATAGGCTGTGCGCGCGGCCGCCGGCCCAGAATAGGACCGCCCGAGGAGCGCCTGGCAAGCGTAACAGCCATCTCCTCCGTCAAGTTCGCGCTGGGCGGTCCCGACCCTGCTTGGAAGGACGCACATCGGAGTAGCGGGCGGATGCCGGGCGGGCGCGAGCCCATCTTGGACGACACGCATCCGCCGAACAGCACGCCGGGCGGCGGGTCGGGCGGCGGGTCCTGCAAGTCTTGTTGCAAATACTACGCCCCATATTGGCTTTGCAAAGCCACTTTTCGGCGCCAGCAGCAATACGCACACATGTTCGCCCATCACCTGTCCGAAGCGTCCCCTATCTTACGAACAGATGTTCTCATCACCGCTAATCTCAACGCTCGCGCAGCGCACGCTCGATGCTCTGCGGCTGACCCGCTCGTTTCTCTTGCTCGAGGACGACTACGACGTCGACTGGGAGGTCGACCGGAACGAGCCCAGCCTGACCGTCCACCCGCACCGAGTACCGCTGCGTGGGCGACCGATCGCGGGGCGGCCAACACCGCGCCGTCCGGGAGAACCGGCCCCGCCGTCACACGTATGTCTCTGTCCGGTCCGCAACAAAACCGCGAGCCCTGCCCGTGCGCCCACGACGACGACGGGCCGCCCGAAGGCGGCCCGCGTATGAAAAAACCGGCGGCGTCCTACTCTCCCAGGCCCTTGCGAGCCAAGTACCATCGGCGCTGAGGGGCTTAACTGCTCTGTTCGGAATGGGAAGAGGTGTCTCCCCCTCGCCAAGGCCACCGGAAAAAGGCGAGAGACCACGCCCTCCAGGTCCTTCAAAACTGCACAGAGCGCCACAGCGGGTATCACTCCCCTGATGGGGATAAAAATCCGTCAAGCCCTCGACCCATTAGTACCGGTCTCCTTCGAACGTTACCGTCCTTCCAGATCCGGCCTATCAACCTGGTGGTCTACCAGGGGTCTTACTCCCTCTAGGGGATGGGAGAGCTCATCTTGAGGCCGGCTTCCCGCTTAGATGCCTTCAGCGGTTATCCGATCCACACGTAGCTAGTCTGCGATGCCCTTGGCAGGACAACAGATACACCAGAGGTGCGTTCATCCCGGTCCTCTCGTACTAGGGACAAATCCTCTCAACTCTCCAACGCCCACGGCAGATAGGGACCGACAGATTTGTTACCACCGACTCTCCAGCGGAGCCGCGTGGGCCAGGTCATTTCTGCCTGACTCTGCATGTCGCCATGCAGCTCGGACTATATCTTCACGAAGGCATCACTCTCCGTGTTCGGCGTATAGTCTCTGAGGATTCCGGATCGCTAGCAATGAGCTCCTTCCACCGCACGCTCCGGTAGCGGCCCGCCCCATTCATGGAGAGTGCCTCTTCCAAGAGCCTGGAGAATCCTCCAGGTGTGCGATGGCTACCGAGCGCCATCGATCTCACGATCGCCGCAAACTTCTCAAAGTCCTCCTGCTTCGAGGACAAGAGAGGCGACCGTTCAAAGAAGGGAATCACGTGCCCCAATAAGTCCTCTCGTCGTCGAACGACATAGACCAAAGCACGATCTTTCCTTCCATTGGACTTGATGTAGCCGCACTCCACCAAATCGCTCGCGGATCAAACCAAGCACCTGAGCCCTGTCACCGTTCTGGCTGACATGAAACTCAGGGACCAGCTGATAGCCGCTACGACTTGTCGGGTTACGGTTGACGGCGACTGCAAAGCAGCCCTCGCCATCCACATAGCCCGAAATGTAGCCATCCAGCCTTTCCTGCTGATTATCCGCACCCGTCACATTGTCACTGTAGCGCTTGCCCCGGACGGGACAGTCGCTACGAGTCGTGCGGGATTCTCGGGTTTTCCAGCATATAGCCGAATTTATAGACAGCAACGGTTAACTTACTGTCTCACGACGTTCTGAACCCAGCTCGCGTACCGCTTTAATGGGCGAACAGCCCAACCCTTGGGAGCAACTCCACCCCCAGGATGCGACGAGCCGACATCGAGGTGCCAAACCGGGCCGTCGATGTGGACTCTTGGGCCCGATAAGCCTGTTATCCCCGGAGTACCTTTTATCCGTTGAGCGACGGCACTTCCACTTGCTACCGCCGGATCACTAAGACCTGCTTTCGCACCTGCTCGACTTGTCAGTCTCGCAGTCAAGCTCCCTTACTACCTTTACGCTCTACGCACGATTTCCAACCGTGCTGAGGGAACCTTTGTGCGCCTCCGTTACATTTTAGGAGGCGACCGCCCCAGTCAAACTACCCGCCTGGAACTGTCCAGCACCCGGATTCACGGAATGCTGTTAGAAACCCAATACACCAAGGGTGGTATCTAAAGGATGGCTCCACGCCGGCCGCAACCGGCGCTTCAAAGCCTCCCACCTATCCTGAGCGAGATGCACCGAATTCCAATACCAAGTTGTAGTAAAGGTTCACGGGGTCTTTCCGTCTAGCCGCGGGTACTCGGCATCTTCACCGAGACTGCAATTTCACCGAGCCCCTCGTTGAGACAGCGCTGAAGTCGTTACGCCATTCGTGCAGGTCGGAACTTACCCGACAAGGAATTTCGCTTTTGCTGTTACTTCTCAGGTTCCTCAAAGCACTCCTGACGATTAACTGGAGGACACGTCCGCCTCATGCGGACCGATCATTTCTGTCGATCTCTGCATGTCGCCATGCAGATCGGACCATATCTTGCCCATCCAAGTCCTGGGCCTCTGGCGTGTGGTCTCTGAGGGGTCAGCCCATCGAAACACATATCGTGGGCGTCTTCCCTGCTGCATTGTCTCTGCACCGGTCACGTTGTCACGCCCACTTCGGGCGTAGCGCCGGATGCTCGGATGTTCCAGCATACAGCCAGGTTTTACGAAGGCAGCGATCACGCAAACCTTAGGACCGTTCCTTACTGTTACTACTCGCGCACTGCGCGCGAGCGGTCCGCTCATTTCTGACGGACTCTCATCAGTCGCCTATGAGAGCGGACTATCTCATCTCTCCCCCGGTCTGAGGGAAGAGCCTGGCGTATAGTCTCTGAGGATTCCCAGCGTCATAAACGCCTTCCGGGACGCCGCTCGCGCGGTCGACCGTCCCGATCCGACTGGACACTGGGCCTTTCCTGCTGATTGTCCGCACCCGCGCATTTTCACGGCTCGACCCATTGTCAGGCCGCACTCGTAGCGCGGGATACTCGGAGGTTCCAGCATTTGGCCAGGTTTTACAACTACCTCGGTCAACTGATAGTTACGGCCGCCGTTTACCGGGGCTTAGCTTCGCTGCTTCGAACCGAAGTCCTAACAACTCCACGTAACCTTCCGGCACCGGGCAGGCGTCAGCCCCTATACGTCGTCTTTCGACTTAGCAGAGACCTGTGTTTTTGGTAAACAGTCGCTTCAGCCAATTCACTGCGGCCCCCTCGGGCTCCATCCGCGAAGGACTTCACCCTACTGGGGCGCCCCTTATCCCGAAGTTACGGGGCAATTTTGCCGAGTTCCTTAACGAGGGTTATCTCGATCACCTTAGTATTCTCTACTTGCCCACCTGTGTCGGTTTTGGTACGGGCACGCGCTTCCTCCCTAGAGGATTTTCTTGGAGGCATGGCGTTGGGGACTCGCCGGCTTAGTGCCAGCTGGCATCGCACCTCAGGTTATGCGGTCCCGCATTTGACAAGGACCACCCCTACATGCTTACCCCAGGATAACCATCACCTGGGTTCCCTTAGCCTTCCTCGTCCCCCCATCGGTCAAACGGAAGCGACGTGGTACAGGAATATCAACCTGTTGGCCATCGACTACGCCTTTCGGCCTCGCCTTAGGTCCCGACTAACCCTGAGCAGACGAACTTTACTCAGGAATCCTTGGGCAATCGGTGGAGAGGATTCTCACCTCTCTTTCGTTACTAATGCCGGCATTCTCACTTCCCACGCCTCCACGGCTGGCTTACGCCGCCGCTTTACTGGCATGGGAACGCTCTCCTACCGCGCGATCGACCCGAAGGTCTCACGCACCCGCAGCTTCGGTGACTAGCTTGAGCCCCGTTACATTGTCCGCGCTCGAACACTTGACCAGTGAGCTGTTACGCACTCTTTCAAGGATGGCTGCCTCTAAGCCAACCTCCTGGTTGTCTATGCACTCGAACATCGTTTCCCACTTAGCTAGTACTTTGGGACCTTAGCTGGCGGTCTGGGCTGTTTCCCTTTCGCCACTGAAGTTTATCCCCCAGCAACTGACTCCCGGAGTAAACGTGATGGTCTTCGGAGTTTGCCTGAAGTCGGTAACCTGGTAGGGCCCCTAGTCCAAACAGTGCTCTACGGCCACCACGCAATTTATCCGAGGCTATACCTAAATATATTTCGGAGAGAACCAGATATCACTGAGCTTGATTAGCCTTTCACTCCGACCCACAGGTCATCCGCCCAGTTTTCAACCTAGGTCGGTTCGGCCCTCCACGAGGTCTTACCCCCGCTTCAGCCTGCCCATGGGTAGCTCGCTCAGTTTCGGGTATACCGCCTACGACTATGTCGCCCTGTTAGGACTCGCTTTCGCTACGGCTCCGCTCATCGCTTAACCTTGCCGCAGACGAGTAACTCGCCGGCTCGTTATGCAAAAAGCACGCGGTCACAGGACAAGCCTGCTCCCACCGCTTGTAGGCACGCGGTTTCAGGTACTATTTCACTCCCCTTCCGGGGTACTTTTCACCTTTCCCTCACGGTACTAGTCCGCTATCGGTCACCAAGGAGTACTTAGCCTTGGAGGGTGGTCCCCCCAGGTTCAGTCCGCGTTTCACGGGCGCGGACTTACTCAGGAACGTCTGACGGAAGATCGTGCAGTTTCGTCTACGGGACGATTGCCCTCTATGGTGCGCGGTTCCACGCGCTTCGACTACCACACGACTTTGTAACTTCCGCCGAGCCGGACATGACCCGGAACAAACGCCCTACAACCCCTGACAGACAACGCATGTCCGCTTACATCTGCCAGGTTTGGGCTGATCCCCTTTCGCTCGCCACTACTCAGGGAGTCTCTTTTGATTTTCTTTCCTCGGGGTACTGAGATGTTTCACTTCCCCCGCTTGTCTTCGCCCGGTCTATGTGTTCAACCGGGGATAACGCCGCATTACCAGCGCTGGGTTTCCCCATTCGGGAATCCACGGGTCAAAGGCTATTAAGCGCCTAACCGTGGCTTATCGCAGCCGTTCACGCCCTTCATCGACTCTTGGTGCCAAGGCATCCACCGTGTGCCCTTACTATCTTGACGGTGATCTGGCCCAACATGACGTCCTCGCCTTCTGCGCTCCTTGCGGAGCACGCGGGACGGATCGGTCTTGCAGGGCCCGGTGATACCCGTTTTTCAGCCGCCGCTTATCGATGGCGGCTGATGTGGCTTCTGTGCAGTTTTCAAGGACCGTGGAGAGGCGTATAACGCCAGCTGGTCTTCGCGCTTGTCGGTCACGCCATTCAGCGCGTGTCCCCGCGATGACCGGCGGACGCCGGTCTCTCAAAACTCAACAGCATGCTGGGATCGTTTTGCGACCGAGGCCGGTTGTGCTCCCAAGTAGTAAGGGACACTCACGACGTACGGTCATCCAGCCAGGTTCGGTCGACATGCTAGGCCTGAGCACTCGAATGCCGTCAGATCCTTCGTGCTCACGAAGAACACGAGGCCGGACGGTCGCTGCACTCAGGGCACTGTTATGTGCTCCCTAGAAAGGAGGTGATCCAGCCGCAGCTTCCGCTACGGCTACCTTGTTACGACTTCACCCCAGTCACGAGCCCCACCTTCGACGGCTCCCTCCCTTGCGGGTTAGGCCACCGGCTTCGGGTGTTGCTCACTCCCGTGGTGTGACGGGCGGTGTGTACAAGGCCCGGGAACGTATTCACCGCGGCAATGCTGATCCGCGATTACTAGCAACTCCGCCTTCATGCAGGCGAATTTCAGCCTGCAATCCGAACCGAGACGCACTTTAAGGGATTCGCTCCACCTCGCGGTATCGCAGCCCTCTGTATGCGCCAATGTAGCACGTGTGTAGCCCTGGACATAAGGGGCATGAGGACTTGACGTCATCCCCACCTTCCTCCGGTTTGTCACCGGCAGTCTCGCATGAGTCCCCAACTGAATGCTGGCAACATGCGACGGGGGTTGCGCTCGTTGCGGGACTTAACCCAACATCTCACGACACGAGCTGACGACAGCCATGCACCACCTGTGAAAGTGCCCCGAAGGGAGGGTGTGTTTCCACACCGGTCACTCACATGTCAAGCCCAGGTAAGGTTCTTCGCGTCGCGTCGAATTAAACCACATGCTCCGCTGCTTGTGCGGGCCCCCGTCAATTCCTTTGAGTTTTAGCCTTGCGGCCGTACTCCCCAGGCGGGCAACTTAATGCGTTAGCTTCGACACGGGGGGAGTCGACACCCCCCACATCTAGTTGCCATCGTTTACAGCGTGGACTACCAGGGTATCTAATCCTGTTTGCTCCCCACGCTTTCGCGTCTCAGCGTCAGTCACGTCCCAGCGAGCTGCCTTCGCCATTGGTGTTCCTCCTGATATCTGCGCATTTCACCGCTACACCAGGAATTCCACTCGCCCCTTCCGGACTCTAGCCCGACAGTATCCACCGGCATTCCAGGGTTGAGCCCTGGACTTTCACAGCGGACTAATCGGGCCGCCTACACGCTCTTTACGCCCAATAATTCCGGACAACGCTTGCACCCTACGTATTACCGCGGCTGCTGGCACGTAGTTAGCCGGTGCTTCTTGTGAAGGTACCGTCACTCCGTCCGGCTATTCACCGGAGAAGCTTCGTCCCAACTGAAAGGGGTTTACAACCCGAAAGCCTTCTTCCCCCACGCGGCGTTGCTGCGTCACGCTTTCGCGCATTGCGCAAGATTCCCCACTGCTGCCTCCCGTAGGAGTCTGGGCCGTGTCTCAGTCCCAGTGTGGCTGATCGTCCTCTCAGACCAGCTACCCATCGAAGCCTTGGTGAGCCGTTACCTCACCAACAAGCTAATGGGCCGCGGGCCCATCTCGATGCGGAGGCCGAAGCTTCCTTTCCCCTTGCGGGCACATCCGGTATTAGCCCGAGTTTCCTCGGGTTGTCCCGGTCATCGAGGCAGGTAACCCACGTGTTACTCACCCGTTCGCGGCTCTGCCCCAGGGCAAGCCCTGGTTCGTCGCTCCACTTGCATGTGTTAAGCACGCCGCCAGCGTTCGTCCTGAGCCAGGATCAAACTCTCCGTGAAGAACTTCACGAAAAGCTGTCATTAGTTTGCGCTCATCCGCCGTGCGCGAACGCACGACAAACTCACGACCATCGGGACCCATACACCGTGGTCCCGACCCATGACGGGGTACTTCCCTACTTGACTCTTTGTACCGCCACCGTGAACGCAAAGCGCTCCCGCTGACGGGTCGAACCTGGACGCACACCACGATCACGAAATAGATCGTAGATGCGCATGCTGTTGAGTTTTCAAAGACCGCCGTGCCTCACCGAAAGGGCTTCCCTTCAGAGGAGACCTGCTCACGCCACGTCCGAAGACGCCATTGGCGCGAACGATGGACTATAGCGCGATCGAGCCGGCGCGCGTCCAACCGAGCTCTCCGTCGGGCCGGGTCCCCGATTTGATCGTCCACCGAGACTACGCACCAGCGGCGACGGAACGCTCGATCCTGGGCACGAACTCCGCGGGCTCGAGCCCGAACCCCAATGTTTTCGGGCGTCGCGCCCCAAAACCTGTGAGGTCAGGCAGCACGGCGCGCTCGCGTTGCCCGTTCCGGTAGCGCTTGCCGGCGTGCTGGAGCGCGAACGGGCTCCTCCGCGAGCCGCATGAACTCCAGGCGCACGTGCTGCACCCAGGCGAGCTTTGCCGCGACCCTCAGCTGTGTCTCCTCACGGGCGAGGCGTGCGACGAGCCGGATCACACCGGGCCCCTGCTCCTCGGCTGCGGCGGGCGCGGAGGGCATCTCAGCCAGGCACGCCTGCTCGTAGGAGTCGAGCACCGCGATTGCCCGCTCCGGGTACCGCGCCAGGGCGCCGAGCTGCACGATCAGGATCCGCTGATGGCAGCGGTCCTCACCTACTGACCCGATCAGCCATCGCGCGTGTTCCTCAAAACCCCGGTCGCTTGCTCGGTAGCGGCGCTTGGAGCGCGCGCCGCGGCCCTCGAGCGGGACGTCCTCGATGAACCCCCGCTCGCGGAGGTTGCCCAACGCCGTGTAGACGTGCGAGACGCTCGACAGAGTGATCGCGCCATCGTAGATCCGCTCGAACCGTCTCGCGCAAGCTCGTAGGCGTAACTTGGCCGTTCGATAATGAGGCCCAACAGCGCCCAGTTCACCACCGAGCGCATCGGCGGTTCCGCCGGCGCCTGCTGGCCCGTCCCGCTCCCCTTTCCATAGCCACGTCTCTCCCCTCCTCCATAGCCACTCCTTTCCTCTCCTCAGGCAGCGCGGCGCGCTCGCGCGGCTCCTCGCAATGGGGCTTGGCGACGTGCCTGAGCTGGCTCATCGCCAGCCTGACCGTTCGCGAGCGCCTCGAGCTCTTCGCGCGCGTACTGCAGCCACTCAATCTTTGCGGCCACCGCCAACCGGTTCTCCTTGTACAGGAGCCGGCCGGCGAGCTCCGAGCCGTGGTCAGCTGCGCCGTTCGGATTCTGGTCCCCATTGCGGTTTCCGTTCCGCATTGGTATCGGGATACAGCCTGCGTCCTCCAAGCACGCCTGCTCAAACTCAGCGACGATCTCGAGCGCCGCCTCAGGGTCACGGGCCAAGCCCGCCAGCTGGATCGCGAAGAGCCGCTGGCGGCGGCGATCCTCGCGCACCTGCGCGACGAGCCAGTCGCGGTAGCTATCGATTCCCAACGGCGTAGCCCGGTAATGAGGCTTGGGCTGCCGTCCGCCGTGCGTCCCAGCGATCTCCTCAATCAGCGATCTGGACGCCAGCGCGCCCAGCGCCGTATAGGCATGGGACGAGCCGCTCAACACGACCGTGTCGCCGTAGACACGCTCGAAGCGCTGCGCGAGCTCGTACGCGTAGCTCGGGCGTTCGATGATCAGCCCCAGCAGAGCCCAGTTCACCGCCGAGGTCATCGGCGCCTGCGCGCGACGGTCCGGTGCGCTCCCATCTTCCATAGCAACGTCTCTCCCCTCTCCCACAGCTACACCCGTAGCCACGCCCTGAACTCTCGACCTACCACGCAGCGTAGCCGAACCGCGAACCCAATGCGCCGCATGCTCAAGGCATAGAACCTTCTGCGCCGCGCAGACGCTATTCTCTAGGGCGTGCCGCTACTCCTTGCGGCACACTCGAAGAGATCCGGCGTGTTCCCTCTGCCGCAGTGGCTGGGCGCCGCGGCTCCTAAGAACAGAGTCGCGGCGTGCATCTCAGAAATGGCCAAACCGGCTGGTGAACTGCATTGCCGCTCGGCCTGAGGGTGAACTTTCCTCACGCGCGCCGGGCGGCACGCGCTAGTCAGTCCACCAACCCGGGATCACCTCGCCGTCGCCGTCGTGGCGGGCTCCGACCGCGAGTAGCTCGAGCCCGTCGGGACCCGCCTCGAACGCCCGTATCACGCCGGGTGCGACGCGAATCGCGTCGAGGGCCTGCAGCACGACGATCTCATCATCGAGCTTGACGGCACCCGAGCCAGACAGTACGACGTACACCTCCTCGGCCTGCTCGTGCTTGTGCGCGAACGGCTGGCGCTTGTTCGGCTTGAGGCGATGGTGGCTCACTCCCGTGTGCTCGGTCTCGAGATCGCTCTTGGCGAAGCGCGCCTCCTGGAACTCCCCAAAGCCGGACTTGGGTGCCGCGTCCTCGATGTCGGTGAGCTTCTTGTGCGTGTATGAAGCGGGCACGATTGCCTCCTCGGTTGGTTCTAAGAAGCGTCCGAAACTCCTCAGATCGCGCTACAGCACACCCTGAGGGAAAAATCCCGGAGTCCTCAGACGCTTTCAAAACGGTGGACCAGGCAGACGGTAGTGCCTGGGCGAGAGTTTCGTCGCATGTCGTCGATATAGCTTGCACCGGCAGTGAACCCGCTCGAGCCAGCCGCCTTCGGCGCCGCGCAACTGCCCGGCGCTAGGGTGTCACGCGTGGACGTGATCGACGAGCTGCTCGCCAACAATCTGTCCTTCGCGGCCTCACTGCCGCCCCGGCACCTCGATGTCCGTCCCAGCCGCAGGCTGGCTGTCGTTACGTGTATGGACTCGCGCCTGGACGTGTTCGCGGCGCTGGGCCTGCGGGACGGCGAGGCGCACATCCTGCGCAACGCAGGCGGCGTGATCACGGATGACGTGATCCGCTCGCTGGCGATATCTCAGCGACGGCTGGGCACACGCGAGGTAATGCTCATCCACCACACCGACTGCGGCATGCAGGCGCTCACCGACGACGGCTTTCGCGCCGAGCTGCAGTCCGCGACCGGCACGGCGCCGGCGTTTGCGATTGAGTCGTTCACCGACCTCGACGCGGACGTGCGT
This sequence comes from uncultured Solirubrobacterales bacterium, assembly GCA_963813805.1. Lineage (GTDB taxonomy): Bacteria > Actinomycetota > Thermoleophilia > Solirubrobacterales > Solirubrobacteraceae > Palsa-744. The sequence goes on along the minus strand of CAWEZZ010000005.1, from coordinate 197,576 downwards.
CAATCGATACTGCGTGTCCGGCGCTCTCTCTTCCTGACGAACCCGCTGGCCCGCGGCTTCGTCTACGACGTCGACACGCACCGCCTGCGCGAGGTGCTCGTCGACGAGGATGCTGTGCCGGGCGCGGCCGGCTGACGTGCTGGCCGGGCGCGGCCGATGGCTCCTGCACTCCCTGCGGGTCCTGCATGGCGCCATCATACCCCGAGGCGACTTGGTTTTAGAGAAAATCAAACTACAAAAACTGGTTCATTCTTTCTGCTTCCTCCCCCCTCTCTCTCCCCACAAACTCACATCCGGTACCAGCACCTGACTGTGGGCTCTACTCCGCGCGCAGGCGGCGGAAGCGGCGCTTGCCGACTTTGAGCACCTGCCCATCGGCCCGATCGGTCCGAACGTCGTGTTCCCCTGCGGCGAGCTGGGTCTCGCCGAGGGTAACGCCGCCCTGGTCAATCAGGCGGCGGGCCTCCGAGCGGGACATGCCGAACGCCTCGGCGACCACGGCCGGCAGGTGCACCCGCCCATCGTCGTCGACGCGGAAGGTGACTTCATCGATCCGCTCGGGCTGCTGATGCTCTACAAACACCCGGTCGAAATGGGCCTCGGCCGCCTGCGCGTCCGCCTCCGAGTGCAGCCACGCAACGATCTCGCGCGCGAGGGCCCGCTTGGCGTCCCGTGGGGCCAGGGCCGTCCAGTCTTCCTCGTCCCCTGGTAGGAGAGGATCCCCCGCCATGCCGACCTCCCCGAGAGCGCCCAGCCGGGGCTCGATGAGCAGGCGGTGATACTCCGTCATCGCCTCGTCAGGGATGCTCATGACCTTGCCATACATCTCCTGCGGCGAGTCGGTGATGCCGATCTCATTGCCCAGCGACTTGGACATCTTCTGGCGGCCGTCGGTGCCCACGAGGATTCCCATCGTCAGGATCGCCTGCTCGGGCCTGCCGTAGGCGCGCTGGATGTCCCGGCCCAGCAGCAGGTTGAACTTCTGGTCGGTTCCCCCCAGCTCGACGTCTGCCTCCACCGCGACGGAGTCGTACGCCTGCAGCAGCGGATACAGCAGCTCGAGCAGCGAGATCGGCGTCTTGGCGGTCCAGCGTTTGGCGAAGTCGTCGCGCTCCAGCAGCTGCGCGACGGTCGTGGTGCGCACCAGCGCCAGCAGCTCGGCCATCCTCATGTCCAGCCACTCGCTGTTGCGCCTGACCTCCAGACGCTCGGGATCGTCGTCGAGGATCTTCGCCGCCTGCCCTTGGAACGTCTGCGCGTTGGCCTCGATCTCCTGCTCTGAGAGCATCGGGCGCAGGCTCGACCGGCCCGAGGGGTCCCCCACGCGCGCGGTGTAGTCGCCGACGATCAGCACCACCCTGTGACCGGCGTCCTGGAAGGCCCGCAGCTTGCGCAGCACGACTGCGTGGCCGAGGTGGATATCGGGCGCCGTGGGGTCGATGCCGAGCTTGACGCGCAGCTGGCGCCCCTCGGCGGCGGCGAGGCGCAGCTTCTCGGCCAGCGCCCCCGACGGCAGGCTGTCGACGGCGTTACGGGCCAGCCTCGCGGCCTCTTCGGCGGGCGCATTGGTCTCTCGAGCGACCGCGTCAGTGGCGTCGGACATCGATGTCCAATGGTAGACTCTCGCCCTCTGTGGAGTCCGCCGCACTGCCCGCCCGCGGCCGGCCGCGTCTGAAGAGGCTGCGTTTCCTGCTGATCCTCTTCGCCGTCCTGCTGCTCGGCTTCGTCTCATTCGTTTTCGGCATATTCGTGTCGATCGCCTCGGACCTTCCCTCGCTGACCAAGTTCTCGCAGTTCAAGGACGAGCAGAGCTCAACATTGCTCGACGATCTCGGCCACCCCATCGGCATCCTCAGTCAGCAGAACCGCGTCATCGTCACCTCCGGCCAGATCCCTCAGATCGTCAAGGAGGCGGTGATCTCGATCGAGGACAAGCGCTTTCAGACCAACAGCGGCGTCGACATCCGCGGCATCGCGCGCGCCTTCATCCAGGACATCCAGCACAAGGGGACCATCCAGGGCGCTTCCACGATCGAGCAGCAGTTCATCAAGAACGCGCTGCAGGCCCAATCGCACCGCACGATCTTCGAGAAGCTGCGCGAGGTGGCCCTTGCCTATCAACTCTCCCACAAGTGGTCGAAGGAAAAGATCATCACGGCGTACCTGAACACGATCTACTTCGGCAACGGCGCCTACGGCATCGAGTCGGCCGCGCAGACCTATTTTGGCGCCGACGTAAACCACATCGGATGCGGCACGCTGAATCACCAGTTGTGCGTCGAAGAGCTCAAGCCGTGGGAGGCGGCGCTACTCGCCGGCGTCATCCAGTCGCCCACCGCCTATGACCCGACGACCCATCCCGTGGCGGCCAGGGCGCGCCGCGACGTCGTCCTGCGCCAGATGCTCGACCAGGGCTACCTAAACAAGGCGGTCTACGAAGAAAGCGTCAAGCAGGCCCTCCCGGCGCCCAAGGACGTCCAGGCTCCCCGGGAGCAGACGGTCGAAGGGGTCGATGCCGGCTACTTCACGAGCTGGGCGCAGCAGCAGGTGATCGAACGCTATGGCGCCCCGCGCGCCTTCGCCGGGGGCCTACGGATCAAGACCACGCTCGATCTCGAACTGCAGCGCGCCGCCGAACAGGCGATCAACACCTATCTGTCCTATCCCGGCGGCCCCACCGCGTCGCTCGTGGCGATCGAAAACTCGACCGGCGAGGTGCGCGCGATGGTGGGTGGGCGCAGCTACAACGAAACCCCCTTCAACCTCGCCACCGAGGGCGAGCGCCAGCCCGGCTCCTCGTTCAAGGCCTTCGACCTTGCCGCTGCCTTGGAGGACGGCATCTCGCCGAACTCCACGTGGGCCTCGAAGGAGAAGGTATTCATCGTCCCGCACACCGGGGGTAAGGAAAAGTTCGTTGTGCACAACGACGAAGGCGCCTACTCCGGTTCCAACACCCTCACTGGCGCCACCGCCTACTCGGACAACTCGATCTACGCCGAAGTCGGCCTCCAGGTCGGGACCAACCGCATCGCGCGCCTCGCCCACCGGATGGGCATCACCACCCCGCTCTCGACTAACCCGGCGATGACAATCGGTGGCCTCACGATTGGCGTCACGCCGCTCGATATGGCTCATGCGTACGAGACGATTGCCCACGGCGGCCGACGCGTGAGCGGATCCTTGGCTAAAGACGAAGCGCCGGTAGGCATCCAGGAAGTCGAAGCGGGCGGGCGTGCCCTCCCCGATGGCGCCCGCCGCGACGTCAACCAGGTCGAGGCCAAGCCCGTGCTCCCCGCTCCCATCGCCGCCACCGAGACCTCGATGCTCGAAACGGTGCTCCAGTACGGCACCGGGCGGGCGGCAGCCATCGGTCAGTTCGCGGCAGGCAAGACCGGCACCACCACCAACTACGGCGATGCATGGTTCATCGGCTGGGACAGCAGGTATACGGTCGCCGTGTGGGTGGGCTACCCCAACAGTCTGGTCCCGATGACGACCGACTTCAACGGCGGCCCCGTGCTCGGCGGCACCTTCCCGGCACTGATCTGGCATGAATTTATGACCTCCGCGCTGCACATCGACAAGACCCGCGCCGAACAGGCGGCCGCGGGTGCCGCCGGCAAGTCGATCGGCCGCTCCACTCAGAGCACGCCCGAAGAAGCCGCCACGCCTTCCTCCTCGGGCGTCACGACCGGCTCGGCCCCGGCTCCCACCGGCTCGAGCAAAACGAACGGCGGGCACTCCACTCCGAGCGGCGGCGGTGCAGGTGAAGGCACCGGGAGCCCGACCCCCGCAGGCGCCTCCCCACCAGTGAGCCCGTCGCCCGCTCCCTCAGCGCCGGCGGCTACGCCCACACCCTCTCCAACGCCGAACGGCGGCGGCACGAGCCCCTCGCCTACGGGCGGGGTGAGCCCTACCGGCTAACAGCGAGGCGAGGTCGGGAGACGTGGCGGTTGTCCGCCACGCAAAAGCGCCAGCGTAACTCGACGGCCTTAGTGATGCCGATGCGTTCCCCGACGAGCACCCGGGGATCTCGCCACTCGACCGTACGGGCGCGAATCAGAACCGGTCCGGTGCGGAGATCGCCGCCGTTCTCTGACAGTCGGATCCCGAGCGCCTGCGTGAGCTTGCCAGGCCCCGAGCAGAGGTCCTCGTCGCCCGGCGTCTCGCGCCCCCGAACGCGGCGGCGCGCCCGCATCGCCTCGAGGCCAGCGGTCGGGGTGAGTGCGCGGATGAGCACGGCCGCGCCCACGCCGGCGGGCTCGCAGACCGCGTTCAGCAGCGCGTGGATGCCGTAGGAGCGATACACATACGCGCGTCCCGGCGGGCCGAACAGCGTCTCCGTACGCGGCGTGAGCCCGGCGAACGCGTGACAGGCCGGCTCTGACTCGTGGTAGGCCTCGGTCTCGACGATCACCCCTGCCGCATCTCCATACACGACGGTGCATCCGATGAGCTCCCGTGCAACCTCGAGGACAGGGCGATCGTAGAACTCGGCTGGCAGGGGCGATGTGTCGAGCGTCGCCGGCACTGGCGTTGGCGACGACAGAGCGGTCATAGTCGGTTGCGGCTCAGGCTGTCGGCGGGCCATCGAGTGTCGCCCTGGCCAGCTCGATTTGCTCCTTCACGCGCACCAGTGAGGTGCCGCCCTCGGACACCTTGGACTCGAGCCACGAGCTCTGCGCGAGCACTTCATAGAACTGCTCGCGGTGCTCGGCAAGCGTCGCGCTGACGCCGGCCAGCTCCTCGCTCGTGAGCTCTGAGAGGCCCTTGCCGCTGTCCACGGCGGTGCGCACGAGCCCAGCGACCACACCGTGCGCCTCCCGGAAGGGCACGCCGAGGCGCACGAGCAGGTCGGCAATATCAGTCGCCGCGATCATCTCGTCGCCCGCAGCCTCTGCCATGCGCTCGCGGTTGAACTGCACGCCGGCGACCATCCCGGTGGCGGCCCTCAGCGTCAGCTCGATCGTGTCGACGGCGTCGAACAGGTGCTCCTTGTCCTCCTGCAGATCCTTGTTGTATGTCAGCGGCAATCCGTGCATCACGCCGTGCAGAGCAGTCAGATGGCCGACCACGCGCGGCGCCTTGCCCCTCAGCAGCTCCGCCGCGTCGGGATTCTTCTTCTGCGGCATGATCGAGCTCCCCGAGCTCCATGCGTCGGGGAGCTCGCAGAAGCCAAACTCGGCGCTGCACCAAAGCACGAGCTCGGCGCCGAGGCGAGAGAGGTGCGTCGAGCAGGTCGCGGCGGCGCCCAGGTAGTCAAGCACGAAGTCTCGCCCGGAGACGGCATCGATCGAGTTGGGCGCGACCTCGGTGAAGCCGAGCTCGCCGGCGACCATCCGGCGGTCGATGTCGAAGTTAACGCCCGCCAGCGCGCCCGCGCCGAGCGGCAGGCGCCCAGCCTCGCGCTCGGCAAACGCGAAGCGCGCGCGGTCGCGGGCGAGCATCCAGAAGTACGCGAGCAGATGGTGACCGAGATAGACGGGCTGGGCGCGCTGCAGGTGGGTATAGCCCGGCATCGGCCAGTCGATGTGCTCCTCCGCACGCTCCACGACGACGGCCATCAGCGCCGTGATCGCCGCCTGGGCCTCGCTCGCGCGCTCGCGCGTGTACAGCGCGAGGTCGGTGGCCACCTGGTCGTTGCGCGAGCGCGCTGTGTGCAGCTTGCCGCCGGCCGGACCCGCGATCTCCGTCACCCGCCGCTCGATCGCCATGTGGATGTCCTCGTCGTCGGCCGCGAACGGGAAGCGCTCCTCGCGCAGTTCCTCCTCGACCGCCGCGAGCGCTGCCAGCAGCGCCGAGCCGTCCTCCGCAGAGATGATCTCGCGAGCGGCGAGCATCGCGACATGCGCGCGCGACTGCGCGATGTCCTGTGGCCACAGGCGCCGGTCGAAGCTGATCGAGGCGTTCAGGCGGTGGAAGTCGGGGTTCTGGGGTTCACCGAAGCGGGACATGGATGACCAGTCTGACAGCACGTCGAGTGCCTCAGAGGTAGATGACCTCGACACTGAGCCGGTCATAGGTGGCTGCCGCCCGGCGATCACAACTGATCAGGCGGTAACCGTGATGGGCGGCGGTGGCCGCGACGATGCCGTCGTAGATCGCGCCGCCCGCGATCGACAGATCCGCGAAGCGTGTGATCAGCGCGCGACGCTCTGGCTCGGGCAGCGAATCTGTTCCAGCGTCTCGCGCACCATCTCCTGCGTCAGGACAGGCATTGGACGATCAGCGACGGCCACCAGCCGCCCACCCTTCTGCTCGAGGCGGACAGACGTCATGCCTTGTCAATGGTTGTAACCATTGGTAGAAATCTACCATCAAAGCCTGGGGCTACCGCCCAATCGCCTCCCGCAAGGCCTCCCCCACCCGAGCCACCTGGCCCTCGCTCATCTCGGGGAAGAACGGCAGTGCCAGCGAGCGCGCCGCCACGTCCTCGCACACGGGAAACTCTCCTTCGCGATGGGCGAACCGTTCGCGGTAGAAGCTCATCAGGTGGATCGCCGGGAGATAGGGCTTACTCTGAATTCCCTGCGCGGCAAGCGCACGGACGGTCTCGTCGCGATCCACGGCCCGCGGGAGCTGGATGACGAACACGAACCATCCCCTCGCGTTCCCGCCGTGATCGAGGCAGGGCAGGTCAAGTTCCTCGATCCCCGCCAGCGCCTCGCGGTAGCGCTCGGCCACGCGGGCGCGCGCGGCGAGCATCTGGTCCAACCGCTCCAGCTGGGCGATCCCCAGCGCGCAGGCAATGTCCGACAGCCGGTAGTTAAAGCCGAGCCGGTCGTGGTCGAGCCAGCCCATGTCGGGAGCGCGCCCCTGGTTACGCTCGGAGTCGATCCGCTCCTTCAGGGCTGGGTCCGCGAGCGTGACCATGCCCCCCTCGCCGGTCGTCAGCTGCTTGTTCGCATAAAACCCGAACACCGCTGGATGCCCCCTGCCGCCCACAGGCACGCCATCGCCGTGGCTGGCGCCGAGCGCCTCGCAGGCGTCCTCGACGATTCCAAGGCCGTGCTTCTCGCCCAGCCGCTCGAACGCGGGCAGGTCGGCGGGATAGCCGAAGATATGGACCGGCAATAACGCCTTCGTCCGCCCAGTCACAGCGGCGGCAGCGGCGGCCGGATCGAGGTTGAGCGTCACAGGATCGATGTCGGCGAACACCGGCCGCGCCCGCTCGTACAGCACGACGTTGGCTGAGGCGACAAACGAGAACGGGCTGGTCACCACCTCATCCCCCTCCCCCACGCCGGCGGCCCGCAGCGCCAGATGCAGCCCAGCGGTCCCGCTGCTCACCGCGCTCGCAAGCGGGGCTCCCACGCGCTCGGCGAAGCGCTCCTCGAACTCGGGCACGCGAGGCCCAAGCGAGAGCTGCCCAGAGCGCAGCACCTCCACGACCGCCTCCTCCTCGGCCTCCCCGAGAACCGGCCGAGCGAGTGGAATCAAGGCGTCCGCGTCAAGGGCGTTCGCGCCACGAGGGCGGTCATCAGGCCCTCGGCGGGTCGAGATCCGGTCGGCCGGTTCCGTGCCCGGCACAGCATCCGAGCCTTGCACTACACCCCACCGGCCGAACGGAGGGTCGGCCCCGACGAGGGCCGCCTGCCACCCTGCATCCCGTACTCCAGCGAATCCACCAGCGCGTCCCACGAAGCCGCGATCAGGTTCTCCGAGACCCCGATCGACCCCCACACCTCCTGCCCATCGGAGGCGTCGATCAAGACACGCGTGACCGCGCCAGTGCCCTTCGTCTCATCGAGGATACGCACCTTGAAGTTGACCAGCTCGATGTCGCGCAGATGCGGGTGTATCTCCCCGATCGCTTCCCGCAGCGCCTTGTCGAGCGCGTTCACCGGGCCGTTGCCCTCGGCGGTGCGCTCATAACGCTCGCCCCCGAGCCAGATCTTGATTGTGGCCTCGGTCTCCACCTTGCCGTCGGCGCGCTTCTCTACCAGCACTCGCCAGGACTCCAGTCCGAACAGCGGCTCGTAAACGCCTGACTCCTTACGCATCAAGAGCTCGAACGACCCGTCGGCCGCCTCGAACTGGAAGCCTTGGTGCTCTTTCTCCTTGACCCGCTCGAGCACCCGCTGGGCGAGCTCATCGTCGGTGTCGAGACCCGCCTGGCGGGCCTTCTCGACGATGCTTGCGCGGCCTGCGAGCTCGGAGATGAGCACATCGCGGTCGTTGCCCACGATGGCCGGGTCGATGTGCTCGAAGGTCTGCGAGTCGGCGCTGACGCCCGCGGCGTGCATGCCCGCCTTGTGCGCGAAGGCGTGCTTGCCGACGTACGGCTGAGACGGGTCGGGCGCGCGGTTGAGCAGCTCATCGACGAAGTGCGCAGTCTCCGTCAGCCGCGCGAGACGCTCGGGAGCGAGCACCTCGATCCCCATCTTCAACTGCAGGTCGGCGACGATCGTGATGAGGTTCGCGTTGCCGGTGCGCTCGCCGATGCCGTTGATCGTCCCCTGCACCTGCGTGGCCCCTGCTTCCACGGCCGCCAGCGTGTTCGCCACCGCACAGCCCGAGTCGTCGTGCGTGTGGATGCCCAGGGCGACGCCCGGCAGTGCTTCCCCGACGACGGCGAAGGCGGTACGGATCTGGCGGGGAAGCGAGCCGCCGTTGGTGTCGCACAGCACGACCCGCTCCGCTCCCGCGCCGGCGGCGGCGCGCAGGCAGTCCAGGGCATAGCCCGCATCGAGCTCGAAGCCGTCGAAGAAGTGCTCGGCGTCGAACAGCACCCGCTTGCCGGCGCTGACTAGGAAGGCCACTGAATCGGCGATCATCGCGAGGTTCTCCTCGCGCGAGACCCGCACGACCTTCTCGACGTGCAGGACGGAGGCCTTGCCGACGAGCGTGCACGCCGGGGCGAAGGACTCGGCGAGGATCCGTAGCCCCTCGTCCTGCTCGGCGGTGACCTCGCGGCGGCGAGTCATGCCGAAAGCGACCACTTGGGCGACGTCCAGCTCCTCGCGCGCGAGCAGCCCGAAGAGCTCCAGCTCCTTGGGATTCGACGCGGGGAAGCCTGCCTCGATCATGTGCACCCCTAAGGCGTCCAGCGCATGGACGACGCGCAGCTTCTCCTCGGCGGTGAGGCTCATGCCGCCTCCGCCCATGCCGTCGCGCAGGGTGGCGTCGTATAGCTGTATGTCGGGCATCGGAGACCTGGCCGGCGGCCTAGCCCGCGGCGGTCGTCTGTGCGCTGGGTGCGGAGGTCTCACCCGCGGGGGTCTGAAGCGCGGGCGCTACCACCACGTCGAGCCACTCGCGGTAGCGCTCTGAGCGCCCGTGGATGGCGTCGTCGAAGGCGGTCTGCAAGACGCGCGTGATCTCGCCCGGCTTGCCGGTGCCGATCGGATGGTCGTCGACCTCGCGCACCGGCACGAGCTCGGCGGCGGTGCCGGACATGAACATCTCGTCGGCCAGATACATCTCCGCACGGGCTACGTTGCGCTCGACAACCGTGTAGCCGAGATCCCGCGCGATCTGGATGATCGAGCGGCGGGTGATGCCGTCGAGGATCGAGTTGTGCTGTCCGGGAGTCGCGATCTCTCCGTCACGTACGATGTACACGTTCTCGCCAGTGCCCTCGCAGACGTGGCCGTGGTCGTCGAGGAGGATCGCCTCGTCGTAGCCGGCCTTGACCGACTCGACCTTCGCGAGCACGCTGTTGAGGTATTGCCCGGAGGCCTTCGCGTGGGGGATCAGCGAGTCTGGGCTGATGCGCCGCCACGAGGAGACCTTCGCGCGCACACCGTTGCGCTTGCCGTCCTCGCCGAGGTAGGCGCCCCACTCCCAGCATGCGATCGTCACGTCGACCGGCGCCTCCAGCGGGTTCAGCCCCATCTGGCCGTAGCCACGGTTGACGATCGGGCGGATGTAGCAGGAGGAGAGGCCATTGCGCGCCACCAGCTCGAGCGTGGCCGCGCGCAGCTCTTCGGCCGAATAGGGGACCGGCATGTAATAGAGCTCGGCCGAGCGCAGCAGACGCTCGATGTGCTCAGCGTTGCGGAACACGGCCGGGCCGAGCTCTGAGTCGTAGCAACGCATCGAGTCGAACACGCCCGTGCCGTAGTGCAGGCCATGCGTCAGGACGTGGATCTTGGCGTCCTCCCAGGCGACGAAGTCTCCGTTCATCCAGATCAGGTCGGTGGGGTCCACGTTCGTTGCGCTCCTGTTAGAGGTAATCGAGCACTGCCCGCGTAGCCTGCGCCGTACCCGCCGTCCCGCCCAGGTCGGGGGTGCGAAGGCCCGCGTCGAGCGCGCGTTCAACGCCCAATTCTACAGCCGCCGCCTCGCTTGCCAAGCCGAGGCCATGCCTGAGCATCATCGCCGCGGACAAGAACATCGCCAGCGGGTTGGCACTCCCCTGTCCGGCGATGTCCGGTGCCGAGCCGTGCACGGGCTCGAACATGCCCGGACCGTTGCCCTCCTCCCTTCCACTACCCGCGGCGCCCGCCGCCTCACCAAACGAGCGGGCATCGCCCAGCGAGGCGCTGGGAAGCATGCCGATCGAGCCCGTAATCATCGCAGCCTCATCAGAGAGGATGTCGCCGAACATATTCTCGGTGAGGATCACGTCGAAGTGGCGCGGCGCGGACACGAGCTGCATCGCGGCGTTGTCGACGAGCACGTGCTCGAGCTGAATGTGGGGAAACTCGCGCGAGTGCAACTCGCTCACCACCTCACGCCACAGCCGTGAGGTCTCCAGAACGTTGGCCTTGTCGACACTCGACACCTTCGCCCGCGCAGCCTTGAACGCCGTGCGGGCGATGCGCTCGATCTCCTCTGTCGTGTAGGAGCAAACGTCGGCGGCAGAGGTCGCCGTGCGGGTCTTCTCACCGAAATAGATTCCACCCGTGAGCTCGCGTACGACGAGCAGGTCGACCCCCTCGATCCGCTCGCGCCGCAGTGGCGAGGCGTCATAGAGGGCGGGTAGCGGCTTGACGGGGCGCAGATTCGCATAGAGGCCGAGTCCCCTGCGCAGGCCCAGCAGCCCCTGCTCGGGGCGGGGCTTTTCGGGGTCGGTCGTGTCCCACTTCGGCCCGCCGACGGCCGCCAGCAGCACGGCGTCTGACTGCCGGCAGGCAGACGAGCATCTCATCGGTCAGCGCTACCCCGTGCGCGTCGATCGAGGCACCTCCGAAGCTGATGCTCCTCGAACTCGAAGTCTCCGAACCTCCGCAGCAGCTGCAGCGTCGGGGCCATGATCTCCGGGCCGATCCCGTCGCCCGGCAGCGTGACGATGTGGTGTGCCATGTCGGCCCCTAGAGCGCCGTCGTGACCGGACCGCTGCGCTCGCGCTCCTGTTCGAAGGCGGTGATTTGCTCGACGCTGCCGAGGGTCACGCCGATGTCGTCGAGGCCCGCCAACAGCCGACGGCGGATCTCGGGGTCGATCTCGAAGGGGACGCTCACGAGCTCACCGCCAGCCCCGGGGGGGTATCTGACCTCCTGGGCGCGCAGGTCCACCTGACCCTCCCCCGCGCGCGCGAGCGCCTGACAGTGACCCTCGTCGAGCACGATCGGCAGCAGGCCGATCTTGGTGCAGTTGGAGTAGAAGATGTCCGCGAAGCTCGGTGCGACGATCGCCTGGAAGCCGTAGTCCTGCAGCCCCCAGGGCGCGTGCTCGCGCGAGGAGCCGCAGCCGAAGTTCTCGCCGGTGACGAGGATCGGGTTGGCGGGCAGCTCCCAGTCGGGCTCCTTGGCCCAGTCGTAGAACAAAAACTCTCCGAACCCGCTGCGCTCCACCCGCTTGAGGAACTGCTTGGGCATGATCTGGTCGGTGTCCACGTTCGCCCGGTCCAGGTGGCTGACCGGTCCGCGGATGATCTCGATCGCCTCCATGGTCAGTTCCAATCCCGGATGTCGACGAAGTGGCCCTCGATCGCCGCGGCCGCGGCCATCTGCGGCGAGACCAGATGCGTGCGCCCGCCCCGGCCCTGGCGACCCTCGAAGTTACGGTTCGACGTCGACGCGCAGCGCTCTCCCGGCTGCAGTATGTCCGGGTTCATGCCCAAACACATCGAGCAGCCCGCGACACGCCAGTCGAAGCCCGCCTCTCCGAACACACGGTCCAGGCCCTCGGCCTCGGCCTGCGCCTTGACCTGCTGGGAGCCCGGCACGACCATCGCGTTCACGCCAGAGGCGACGCGGCGTCCGGCGACTACCTCGGCGGCGGCGCGCAGGTCACCGATGCGGGAGTTCGTGCAGGAGCCGATGAACACGCGGTCGATCGTTATCTCCTGGATCGGGGTCCCCGGCTCAAGATCCATGTAGTGCAGGGCGCGCTCAGCCGCCTCGCGATCGGCGGGGCTGTCGAAATCCTCAGGCGCGGGGACGCGCTCGGTGACAGGCGCCACCATGCCCGGGTTCGTGCCCCACGTCACCTGCGGGGAAAGCGCCGAGGCATCGATGAGAACCTCCTGGTCAAACGCGGCGCCCTGGTCCGTACGCAGCTCGCGCCAGTGCTCGATCGCCGCATCCAGCTCGGCTCCCCGTGGAGCTCCGGGGCGCTCCTGGTCGAGGAACCAGGCGAACGTGGTCTCATCGGGCGCGATCATCCCCGCGCGTCCGCCGCCCTCGATCGTCATGTTGCAGACCGTCATGCGGCCTTCCATCGAGAGCGCCTCGATCGCGGGCCCTGAGTACTCGACGACGTGTCCGGTCGCACCGCCGACGCCGATCTGCCCGATCGTGCCGAGGATCAAATCCTTAGCGGTCACGCCGAAGCCGAGCGCGCCCTCGTAGCGAATGCACATCGAGCGCGGCTTCTGCTGGACCATGCACTGCGTCGCGAGCACGTGCTCGACCTCGGAAGTGCCGATCCCGAACGCAAGCGCGCCGAACGCGCCGTGGGTCGCGGTGTGCGAGTCGCCGCAGACGATCGTCATGCCAGGCTGGGTGACGCCCAGCTCGGGGCCAATCACGTGCACGATCCCCTGGCGGTCAGAGCCGAGCGAGTAGATGGGTACGCCGAACTCCTCGCAGTTGCGCTCGAGGGTCTGCACCTGCACCCGCGAGAGCTCATCCTTGATCTGAGCCGCCACGGGCGTGCCGTCGGTCGGCGTGTTGTGATCCGCCGTCGCCAGTGTGCGGTCGGGCCGGCGCACGGTCCGACCGGCGAGGCGCAGGCCGTCGAACGCCTGCGGGCTCGTGACCTCGTGCACGAGATGCAGGTCGATGTAGAGCAATCCGGAGCCCACCCCTCCGACCTCGTGGGCCTCCCAGATCTTGTCGAACAGCGTCTTTGGCATGGTCATGGTCTCTCTCGTGAGTGTGGATCTAGCTGCGTCTCAACCCGGCGCTGACGACGGCCAGGAAGGCCGCCTCGGCGGCGGTCGGGTTCTCGAAGTGGTGTGGCAGGTCGGCGTCGAAGGTGACGCAATCACCCTCACCCAGCTCGTGGCGCTGGCCATCGCACACGAGGACCACCGAACCTTGCTCGACGAGCGCCGTCTCACGACTACCGGGCTCGTGTAATGGACCCCCACCTTCCCCGTCGGCCGCGCCCGTGGCGCCGCCCGGAGCGAGCGTGTGGCGCGAGAGCTCCGCTCGCTGACCGGGCTGGGAGGAGGTCAGCACCTCAAAGCTGTGCCCGCGTCGCTTGTTGCCTCCGCGCTGGCGCTGTGCAGCGCGCACGACCGTGACCGAGCCGCCCTCGTCCAGGCGCAGCAGCTGCGACAGCCGCAGCTCCAGTCCCGCGGCGATGCGCGCGGCGACAGCAAGCGTCGGGCTGGTCTCGCCGCGCTCGACCTGCGAAAGCATCGGCGCGCTCACGCCGCTGCGCGCGGCCATTTCGCGCAGCGACAGCGAAGATGACTCCCGCAGCGCCTTCACGCGTGCGCCGATCGTGACAGGATCGAGCGGGTCGAGCGCGGATGCGGTGGCCATACGTTCGTACGTTATCACAGACAGCCATTAGAACTTAGAAAGGATCAACAGCAAACGCACACGCGCTACGCGCCCGCTATCAGAAAGGGCTATGTAGACAGCGCTCCATCCCGCTGTCTACGCCCAAAAAACAAAGCCCCGGGCGCATAACCCCCTTGCGGGAGACAGAGGCGGGTCCGGGGCGTCACTAGCCATAATACCATCCGCCATGGACTCCCAGCAAGCAACCGCCTGGCTATCTGGACCCCGTTTCCGGCCGTTCCAAGATGCCACGAATGGGGATCACGAGGCAGCCGTCGCGCTGTATGTATGGCATGCCGAACTGGCTGCCGCTTGCTTCGAAGTCGTCCAGCACTTCGAGGTGATCCTGCGAAACGCGATCGACGCCACGCTCGGTGACGGCCAACCGCAGGAACCGCTGAAGGACACTTGGCTGATGGACTTCGACACGCTCCAGCCCGGGGGGATCAAGCAGGTTATTACCGCGGTCGAACGCTTGGAGCGGGGTGCGCGGATCACCCGCGCGCGCGTCGTCGCCGGAGTGCCGTTCAGCTTCTGGTCAGGGCTGTTCGGGCGTCCATACGACGAGCTCTGGCGCCAACGTCTGCACAAGGCGTTCCCGCACGGACCGGGTCGGCGTAAGGATCTGCCTCCCCGGATGCTGCGGATCAGGCTGTTCCGCAACCGCCTTGCCCACCACGACTCCATCCTCGCTCAGGACATCTCCGCAACCCACGAGGACATACTGACGATCACCGGCTGGGTCGACCCCGATGCTTGCAGCTGGCTTGGAGATCGCTCGAGCGTCCCCGCGGTGATCACCCGCAGACCGTGACGCGGGTCGACCAGCGGGCGGACTAGATCCAGCCACGGCGTTTGCCGGTGTCCAGCAGCATGCCAAGACCGATCACCGAGAGTGAGACTCGGATCAACCATTCGTTCTTCGGACTCACGTCGAACCTCCTTTCTGCGTCGATAGTACACTACGTGATGCGGGTTATGGATCGTCTGGTTCGGCCGCGACCTGGCATTGTTATCGGCCCGTGAAGCGCTGTCAACGGCCATATATCGCCTTTTCCAGTTATCGCGTGGCAAAATGGGATCACAAATAGCAATAGACAGTTATGGGACTAGAAAGTGGGGGTAATGGAGGCTGAGTGGCTCGACTCCCTGACATTCCACGAGATCGCCATCGAGCGTGGAGTCACCGCGCGCTCCGTCGAGCTCTGGCGCTCCCGCGGGCTGCTCCCAGCACCCGCCCGACAGCCCAAAGGACGCGCCGTCTGGCTCTACCCACCCGGCACCGATAAACAGCTAGAGCGCCTCCTGCACTGGCGCGGCAAGACCCGGAGTCTCAGCCTCGTTGCGATTGCGCTGTGGATCGAGGGCTTCCCGATCGAGGTAGAGCGCATCCGCACTGCGCTAGGCAAGGTCACCGATCAGCTGGCGAGCGAACTCGATCCAAGCGGCGATACCCACGCCTTCATCGAACAACAGGCACGCAAGCTTGCCGGAGCGCGCGGCAAGCACGCTTTCCCCCGAATCGTGAAGATGAAAAGCGATGAGCGAGCCCGTGCCTGCGCCTACCTGCTCGCCGTCGCCCTCGACGCTAAGGACGAGATCGAGCACCGCAAAGACGACGCCGTCCTCGTCGAGCGCATGCTCGGGCTACGAAGCGGACAACGCGGAGGTCTCGCCAACCAGGAGCCGTTCATCGACATCATCCGAGGCCTCAGGCCGATCATGGCGGTCGCGAAAGTACGCGAGGCGCTTACTGCAGCGACCGACCAGCAGCTCGAGCTGACCCGCTTGACGGCGCGCATGACCAGCGTATGGATGCCGCTGTTGCTGCCCGAGATGCTTGCTGAGCACCCCGCTACCGAAGCAGGCCCGCTGCGAAAGCTCTCCGAGCAGAACTTCAAGGACCCCGCAATCGAGGCCTGCGTCCTGCAAATCATCCACCAGCTCCTAGCGATGCACGAGCGCCAGCCCGAACCCGACGAGCTGACTCAAGCCATCGCTGTGCTTCAATCCGTGACGACAGACCTAGCGATGCTGAGCATCTTCCCCGCAGACAAGCGTCGGGGCATCTTGAGCCAGCTACCCGCCGAGACCCGTCAGCCAATCGTCGGCGAGCTCAACCGACGAGCGGGATCCGGGGGCTAACCCACGCGCATGTCTGCGCGCGAACCCCGGTACCCCGGCCGAGCGAGCACGCCCGAAGAGCCTCGCGACCTGCTCGGCCGCGACGGCTGAGAACTCGTCGAGGGCATTACGTTCACTTCTGCAGTGGGCATCGTGGCCCAGGCCCGTGCGGAGCATGGGCGACGACGGCCTCGATCAGCAGCAACCCGCGAGAGGCCGCCGGTTTCTGGCTGAGTTCGGCTCCGCCTTCTCGTTTGGGGCTCCGATCAGTCGGCTTTTCCATCGCTGCTGGCGATAGCGTCCGTGCATGGCCATACAAGGCCCGCAGCTCCCGCTCGATCACCCGCTCGCTGGCTGCGAGGCGAAGCTACGTCGTGCTCAGCAGAATCTCGAACTTCTGGACAACGAGATTGGGCGCTATCTCGATCGCCACCCTGAACCCATACCCCGTGTCGGTGAGTTCGACCGAGAGACGAATGGGCACGTCCGCTGGCGTTTCCGGCCGATCGAGCACCCCGCCCCGATCTTGGGGGCAGTCATCGGCGACTACATCCACGACCTGCGCTCCACGCTCGACCATCTCGCGTTCGAGCTTTCCTTCCTTGATACGCGCGGCAAGATTCCGCCCCGCACCATCGCGTTCCCCTGCTGTCGGCTCCGCGACCCCGTCCCGGACGGTCCTCTCGCCTGGAACAGCAAGACGACGCGCAAGAAGTTGATCGGGATCAACACTCGACACCGGGCACTGATCTATAGGGCGCAGCCCTGCTACCGACGCAAGGACACGCCGTCGAGCCCCCGCACGATCGCTCGACGGCGCCGCAACGCGCTTGCTGATCTTGAGGACTTCTGGAATCACGATAAGCACCGCACCCTTGAGCCAGTAGCGTCGGCTCCCTTCGACATCCGGGCGGCGGTCGTCGCCTTCCGCGACTGCGAGCCGTTGGGAGACCTTGTCTTTTACCGCGAGGTTCTTGGGCGCCCGATAGAGGCCAGCACAGAGGTCTACTCCCTCCCGGTCCGTCAGACTGGCCCCCACCCTGAGGTGGAAGTGGATTGCCGAGTGGGCGTGCTCATAACCTTTCGCAACGGACTGCCCGCGCTGGACATACTCCCGCGCCTGGGCAATTGGGTCGGCAACACGATCGCCTACTGGTCGCGCGAGTTTGAAGGTCCAGAGGCAAGGCGACTCTGGGGCCTTCCACGGGGAGGCTGGATAGAAGACGTCCCGGTTCCCATGAAGACAACGATCGTCCGGAAGGACCCCGGCGGCGAGTGGACTCGGCTCTGACGATACCCGTCCGCTGCCCCGGCGCGACAGGATCGTCACCGCCGGAGCCTGCGCCGCGAAGCAGCGTAGGCTGGTGCGAGCATGCGATGGCGTCCAGACCCTGAGCACACACCCGCATGGAGCGCCGCGGGCGGAGCGGTGATGGTCGTGGCTGGAGGCACGACCGTGATACTGGCGACCCAGCCCGCCTCATCACACATACCGTCCCTGGTCGTCTGGGCCTGCGCTGGCCTCGCCGCGGTCGGCTTGTACGGGATGTTGGCCCCCCTTCTGCACTGGCGGCCTTGGCACAGACGGACGGGCAATGCAGAGATGAATCGCCTGATCCGTAGTCAGTTCCGCGCGCAGAAGCGGCGCCGACGTTGGAGGCAGCTACTTCACCGCTCAACCAACAGACCTGGCTAAAAGCCGAGGCCGTCACCGCAAGAGGTTCGCGGCCCGCGTCGGAATAGGCCAGCGATCGAGCTTGTCGGTATCTGCTGATTGACTTTCTGTTGTTGTGCTGTCGATCGTGGCCCTAGTCCTCGCCGCACTCAGCCTCGTCGTTGCGATCCACGCCGAGCTACGCGCAGCGCGACAAGAGCGACGCCAGGTCGAGATTGGCTGTTGGCGCATCCCGGCGCGAACCGATGTAGGGATGCCAATGATCGGCGTGCGTGCGGTCAACCGCGGACATCGGCCGGTCGAACTGATGACGCTCTACTTCCGCGGCGCCAGCCCCCCGCTTGTGACACCCCACATGTTTGGCGACGACCTGCCGAAGCTGCTCCACGATGGCGAGAGCTTCAACGCGGCCACGGACGAGTTCAAGATCGACGAAGCGGCCACAGCCGCTGGCGTACAAATTACGCACGTCGCTGTATCCGATGCCGAGGGCAACGAGTACACCGCGCCATATCCGCTCATCGATCTCGGACCACAGCAAGAGCGTCCATGACGCCCCCTAGGATGGGGCTCAACATGACCTCCGCCGTCATGCCGGATCGTCTCGTAGCGCTGCTCGTCGAGCTTGACGAACTATGGCGCGACTCCCGCGTCAAGTGGTCGTTTATGGAGGTGCTGAGCGCTTCCGGGATCAAGCTCTCGCATCCTTCTATGACGCGCGAGTGGGCGGATCGCTCGAACGCGCGTCGTGGAGCGCAGATCGCCGACATTGAAGACCTTGCCGATGCCGGGTTAATCGCTGTCGATTGGGGCATATCGAGCAATGGGCGGCGCGGCGAGTTGCGGCTGACGCCGGCTGGCGAGGCGCATGTCGATCGTCTGGCCTCACCGTCCCCGGTGCCCCCGACGCCTGTCGGTTCGGATTGGCACGAGAACATCATGCCGCTGCTATGCGCAGCAGCCGACCTCGAAAGCGAGCTGCCGCCCGATGGCCTCGTCACGCAGGATGCGCTCAACGTGGCGCTCGGCCGTCCGTCGGGCGATCCGCAAACGAGCACGACGCTCATGCAGCTTTCGTCCGCCGGCTACTTTCGCGACGAGCTGAGCGTAGAACAAGCCGACGGTCCGATTGCGTTTCGACTCGACGAGAAGGCACTCCAGCGCGTAGCTGGCTGGCCCGGCGGAAGCGGCGACCTCGCCTCCGAGTTGCTAGAGCTGATCGACCGCCGGCTCGCTGATCCGGCCGTGTCCGAGGACGAGCGTGGCCGCCTTGAGCGCTTGCGGCAGACGCTCGGTGACGTCGGCAAGGGCGTCGTCACCGGACTGCTGACCGGCCTCGTCAAAAGCCACCTCGGATAGACAGGGGCGAACCCGCCCATGCATCGCCGCAGTTCGCGTGCGAACTCGGACGAGGCTTACGTGGTCGATCTGTGCGACGCGATCCTCGGGGAGCCCGCGAGTCGTCAGCACCGCTTTGATTGGCTCACGGGCGATCCTGGGCGCGATGGTCGCAAGCGCACCTTGCCGGTCGATGCCTACTACGCGGTACACCGGCTCGTGGTCGAGTACCAAGAGCGTCAGCACGACGAGCCCGTCGCTCACTTCGACAAGCCCGACAGGCTCACTGTCAGCGGCGTACATCGCGGAATCCAACGACGCATCTACGACGACCGCAGAGCGGTCGAGGTTCCCGCTCATGGACTCCGATTGATCGTCCTCCGGCTAAGCGATCTGACGGCAGATAAGCATGGGCGCCTCCTGCGTCGCCGAGCGGCGGACGAAGCATCGTTGCGCGTTCTGCTACTTCGGTAGCCACCATCGGAATATCGCGTACTCACATGCTCCGTCGAGCCCAATGAGCGCGAGGTGCCTTCCGGCTTCGGACGTGTCCGTCGTCGCGCGCCGACGTGCGTCCTCGGCAAGGACTCCCAGTCTGATCAGCGCGGCGACACTCGGAAAGTCTTGAGACGCATTACTAGCCATCAGGCGTGTCCTCTCGGCGGGTCTTTCTTGCTTGCCGCTGCCTACGACGTGCCTCGGCTCGGCCATCGAAGTTACCCGTCGTGCCTGCCGACGGGAGCGAGGCGACGAGGGTGTCCAGCTCGGGGCTTGGCTGCCAGGGCGCGGTTAGGGCGATAGCGATCTGGACTGGCTCTGGCGGCCCAGCCCACCCGCCGAAGCCAACCCACACGGCGAGCTTGAGCTGGTGCTTCTTGAGGACCCCGTACTGGGGCAGACGGTCAACGACCTCACCCGAGCGTGTCGACGGCGCCGTCATAGCTGTGACTGCATGATCGCCGCTGACGACGGTGGCATCGTGAACGGAACGGTCGAGTGCCGAGCGGCGCTTCAGGTCTTTCATCGTTGAGACAATCTTGCGCCTTCCCTTCTCGTTGAAGTCGAGAATTGCGAGCGCGGCATCCAGACGCCCGGGGGCCTTGCTCTCGTCGAGGCAATCGAGTAGCTCGCGCACGTCGCCGTGGTGCTTGACGGCTGGACGCGGCGCGGGTGTCTGCCTCAGGCCTCGCTTGTAGAAGAAATACGAGTCGAGTTGCTCTGTATGGGAAAGAAGCTGGACGGGGGCCGTCGGGGTGCCGTCTGAGCCTGTTTCCCAGAAGAGGCCGACAAGGAGATAGCGCATGAAGTAGTCGAGCTCGTCGGGCGCTATGGCACAGCGCGTCTGGTCGACCCGCTGACGGCGTTTCAGGTAATGGATGAGTTCGCTGGGTCGCTCAACGATCTCGCAGATGAGCTCAAGGTCATGCAGCGAGATCAGCAGCGGTGTCGGGTCACTGGGGAGTATCCCGGCGTCGGTGAGCTGCCACGCCGACGGCGCGACCGACGAGAGATCCTCGAGCACCACGATCAGCTCGAACGTGTGCCCGATGCCATCCAGGTTGAGCGTCAAGGGCCGGCCACTTCTGTCAGTGATGGTTAGTTGCGTGCTCTCGTCGAGGAGCATGTTGTGGGCGCGCCGTGCCTGCGCTGCGGCTTTGGTGACCTCTTTTTTGAGCCAGTCGCGGAATGAGTCTTGGGCCAAACGTCGGGCAGAGGGGCGCATGCTGGATGCCTTTGCCTCGACAATGAGCAGCGCGGTGTCGACGCGCAGCAGCCCGTCGATCTCACCATGCTGATCGTCGCGCGCGCCGTCGTAGTGGATCTCTTCGTGGGCCCAGTCCGCCCGAAGGGCTTTGGCGAGCGCCGCGGTAGCACGCCGCTCGACCATCGCTCGCCGGTGCTGCTCGAATCGCTTAAAGGAGCCCGCGTCATGGTCTTTGAGCGCTTTCTCAACGAACGGACGGAGTGCCCAGATCAGGCTGGGCGCGGACACGCACAGGTAGCGCCCGTGACCGTCCGCGGCGATCGGGCGGGCCCGAACGTCCTCGATGTCGACCTGACCGTCGTGGGACGGCTGCTCGCCGAACTCGATCGAGAAGGCGGACAGGTACGCCTCGGTTTCCTGACCGTCGCAGCCTGCGAGCTGTGCGAGATCGCCGGCAGTGAAGCTGACGGTTTGCCCCAGTTCGTGCCCTATCCAGGCAACGAGCATCGCGTCGATGCGGTGCTGAGTGTCGGCTGGCTCCATCTCCTGCAGCGTCCGGATGACTTGGGCGTCTGAGTCGTCGCCCGGGTCCTCCGGCGGATTCTTGACCTTTGCCATCAGTGTCTCGCTGGCTTCGCGGGCCTTCGTTCCTCGCTCGTGCAGCCGCTGCAGGCCGATCTCGATGATTGCGTCCTGCAGGGTCAGCGCGGTGGTCGTGGCAAACCCGCACGCGGCGAGGACCTCCTCGCGCACGGTGTCGTGGTCGAACAGCTCTGTGACTGTGGCGCGCTCCTGCCAGTCATAGGACGGGCTCCTGACGGCCAGTCGGTGCGCGATAGCGGTCGCGCGGGTCAGAGCGAACGCGTCCGGTCGGTCCTGTGGCCCGGCGGCGTCGTTCATCAGCCGCAGCGCGCGATTTACAAGGAGCTCGCGTAGGCGAGCTTCGATGGCCTCGAAATCGAGCTTGCTTCCGTGCTGCGTCCGGTCTCCGGCGCGCGCGGGCCGCCGCAGCAGTACTGCTGCGGCAAGCTCAACGGCAGCGGTGATGCCCTGGTGCTCCCACTCCTTGTACGTCTCCGGGTTAGCGGTCGAGTTCGAGAGCCACAGGTAGCCGAGAACCTCGAACGCGTCGTGCGGCGCCAGCATCTCCGCCAGCCGCGCGATGTCGTTCTCATACCGCTCAGGGAGCTCATCGAACATTTCGCGAGTGGCTTCGCGGAACTGCTCGATCTCCGGCGAACTCTGATCGAGCGTAGTGACCATATTGCGCCCGTGACGCTCAAGCCGCAGCGGCCCGATCTGGACGGCGTCGTACGGCATGCGTTTGATGCGTCTGGCCTCGCGGATCCTCTTACGCTTCTTGTCCCCTCGCTTGCTCATAGCTCTACGCGAACAGCCATGCTAGACCCACCATAGGCCGAGACGCGCGTCTCGCCCGGAAGTCGTAGACCCGCTGACGGAGAGGTTGCGCGGCGCCGCCTCGGTGTACCCGAAGCCGGGGCCGAAGCCGTAGGCCGCGGGGCCACGACCGGCGAAGAAGGGTTCCAAGAACCGCAGCACCGACGACATCACCCAATCGGGAAGTTCCTCCTCTGGCGTCGGCGTTGACGGCTGCGGTCGCGGTACCACCCGCACCGCACCGTCAGCGAGGATCGGGTGGGGCCGCTCGCGACGGAAAATCGGCATGCCCCCAAGCGTAGGACGCCGCGCGGCGGGCCGCTTCAGCGACGCGACCCCGCTACGAGTTGCAAATCGAACTGGAGCTTTCCGGGTCGCGCACGAAGCACAGTCGCGGGGTATGGCTCATTGGTCGTCATCTCGAAGTCGCGCTCATCTTCGGCTCTTTCCTCGCGCTCATCTCTCGCTGCTCACCGCGATTGCTTGCCGCCGCGCTAGCTGCTCTTCTCTTTGTTTTTTGTTCTTTATTTTTTACTCCTCTCCCTTCCTTCTTCCTCTCTTCCTCTGGATTCTTCCTCTCTTACTTCTACCCCATTCCTTCCCTCTCCCCCCTCCACTCCCTGGTACAGGCGGCACGGGCCATCGCAGCAGATTCCAGATCCGCACAGCAGTCCGCGAACGAATCCGCATTCCGTCAGGCGGATGGAAGGGTGGTGGCGGGGGTGTGGGCGAGCGCGTCGATCATGGCCGGCGGCGCGCATCCCGATCATCTCAGCGACGAGTTGCCCCAGAGGAGCGCACCGGAGTTCGAGTAGACGTGCTCGCTGCGCTAGTGGCCAGGCTGTTCGTAGGCGCACTCTGCTGAGGGCGCGTGGTCTCCTGCTCCGGCGGTAGTGCTCCGGGGCGCTGCGTCGGATCTCGCCACATGACCACGCAGAGTGCCACCACCGCGCCCACCAGGCCCATCCAGGCATACGCGTAGTCGGTCTTCTGCAATCTTCGGCCGGGCGTGAGACCAAGGAGGGCGTACAGGATGCCGATGATCACGAAAGCGACCCACCATCCTCGAAGTGCACGCAGCCACTGATCGTTAGCAGCCGCGCGTCGTGCCTCGAGGACCAACGAGACGAGCAGCAGACCAAGGAGCGAGACCGCTCCCTGGAAGAAGGTGTCGAGCGAGCCGGCTCGCGTCACATGCTTCGCCGTCTCTCGGGCGAGAAAAAACGCGAGGGATGCACATGCCAGCGGCAGATATGCGACGAATGCGCGGCGGTCCACCGCTGCTCCGCGGACGGCCTCGAGCGTGCGCTCGGCCAGTGCGGCAAACACGCCCCAGAGGCAGGCGCGAATGACAAGGTCGGCTACGCCGCTGAATGGATCTACTACATCGGCAATCGCTGCTGCAGCAAAGGCCACGATCAGCATGCGCTGACGCGGAGTAAGTCGCCAGACTCCGTCCGCGATGCCGTCAGCCGTAAACGGGCAATGCTGTGGCAGGGTTCTCATGCAATCCCGGGCTACTCGTACTCGCTAGCGATTCGGGCTTGCTGTGCGGCAGATAGTCCGTATGCGTCGTAGACGGCGGCATCGACATCTCGTTCAAGGAGCACGCGCTCGGACTTGAGCTCGGTGATCCGGCCGACGCTCTCGGTCAGCTCTTGGCCGATGCGCTCACGTTCTGCGCGGCGTCGCGGGTCTATGGTGAGCCGTCTGGCGTTCTTGTCGAGGACGGTGAGCACGCCGTCGAGTCCGGTCTGTGAATAGTTGGTCAGGGCTTCGGCACCGGCGAGATCGCGCGGACGAGCCCCGATTACAGAAGAGAGCCAGTTGAGGAACCCAGTCCGCTCGCCCTCAACCAAAGCGACGATCTCATGCAAACGCGTACCCGTCGTCTCGAGGGCGTCGGGCAGTTCAGTGGAGATGGGCAACCAGGCGATGAACTGCTTGTTGGCCGTGTAGAAGCCGTTCTGGAGTGGTGCGGCGCCGCGTCGGAAGGCGAAGTCGATGGCGCGGGAGTTGAGCACTGCGGTCAGCACGGCTAGCGATGGGCCATCGTCACGGGGAAGGATGCCATTGACCCGCACGTTGTGGAAGTAGGCGACACCAGCTGGGTCTGCGGCGACCTCGAGCCGCTTCACGGTTGCCGCGACCCCGAGCTTGGGCTGGTCGTGCAGGCCGAGACTCTGCGTGCGACCGAACGCCCACCAGCCGTCGTGATCCATCTTGCCTTTCTCGCGGCGGCGCAGCTCCAGCTCGTTCGTGCATAGGTATTCCCATGTGCGCGGAAGGTTCTGCAGTTCTTCTTCGGTGATCAGCCGCATCTCGCCTTTGTCGCGGCGATAGGGAAAGAGCAGTAGAGAGTTGAGCGTACGCAGCGCATAGCGCTCCACATCGGAGCCGCTGGCGAGCAGATGGAGGAGATCGGGCTCCAGTTCGATCTCCGTGCCTGCCTTTGTAGTGACGACTCGAAGAGCACCCCTCATGCCGCAGTCCTCGACGATGTAGATCGGGTCGGCTCCCGTGATGAGCCCTTGGAAAATCTGTCGCGTTGCGTCGCTCAAGGGTGGTCCGGCTACTCCCATCCTGTCGAGGATCTGGCGCTCGTCGCTCGGTAGAAGGAGCCAAGGAGCTTCTCCGAGCTCGCTGGCGAGATAGTGCTCGGCCGCCGGCAGGGTGTGCGTCGCGACTGCGCGGCGCACTTCGTCTGAGCTCCCGTGGACCGCTACGTAGTCGAGGTCGTCGTCGCCTTCGCGTTCGAGCACGATGATGCACGTGTAGTTCGTTGCCGCCTCGAACACTTGGGCGTGTCCGAAATCGATAATCTCGTCGACCAGGTGGCGCTCGGCAAGGCGGGCGCGCAGGCGAGTGCCGTACTCGAGCTTCAGGAATGCGCTCGGCACGATGAACCCGAGCCGCCCGTGAGGTCTAAGCAGGTTCACTCCGCGCTCGATGAACGGCACGAACGCGTCGAATGATCCCGTGGCCGTCTCGTAGTGCGCTCGGCAGTGCTCGGCGACGTCGCGGCCGAGCTCCTGGATGCGCAGGTACGGCGGGTTGCCGATAACGGCATCGAATCCACCGTCGGGGACTAGCGCGCCGCGCTGGTCGAGGAAGCGCTCGGGATATTCGATCTGCCAGTGCAGTGGCCGTCCTGCGCCTGGTCCCACGGGCGGAGTAACGGCCTGATCGCAGATGTTGAGCAGCGGCGCCTTGAGCGAGTCAAGCTCACTCTGGATGCGTTCCTTCTCGTGAGCCTGCTGGCCTGTCGTCGTGTCCGTCGAGCTGATCGCCCCGATTCGATCGAGCATGTCGCGGGCACGGGCCGCGAGCTCGGGTGCGAACAGATCCTTTTCCTCGTCGAGAAGGGCCGAGAGGTCGCACGACACAAGCGAGTTGCCGGGACGCAGGTTGGCGAGGAACTTCAGGGGCCGGTCAGAGCGCACGGTGCTCAGCCATAGAGCGAGACGCGCGATCTCGACGGCCATCGGATTGACGTCAACGCCGTAGAGACAGCGCTCGGCGACCAGCCCTTGGAGCTCGGGGAGGGAGAGGTCGGCACTGTAACTCGGGTCGTTGGCGATCCGGCGCGCGATGTACGCGGCCGCGCTG
Organism: uncultured Solirubrobacterales bacterium; assembly: GCA_963813805.1. Lineage (GTDB taxonomy): Bacteria > Actinomycetota > Thermoleophilia > Solirubrobacterales > Solirubrobacteraceae > Palsa-744. Next base: position 171,823 of record CAWEZZ010000005.1, on the reverse strand, counting down.
ACAAGGAAGTGTCCGCTGCCCATCGCTGGATCCAACACGCATAGTTCAAGAAACCGCTTGAACGCGCGCGCCCCGGAAAGGTGGGCTTTGGCGATCTCGCTGGAGAGCCTGTCGAAGATCGGGGCGAGCGTTCGCTCGACGATGTCGTCCACAATGTGGTCCGGAGTGAAGTAGGCGCCAGTGGCCTTTCGGCCGCCGGCCGGGACGAGCGTGAGCTTGCCCGTCGCGTCCTCGGCGAGCTGCTGCGCGAGGAGCTGCTCAAAGATCGTGCCGAGATGGCGGACTGACAGGTCGCGGTAGTCCACCTGTTCGCGATCGACGCGATAGAGCAAGTCAAGCGCCCGGGCCATCTGCTCATCGTTCACGGTGCGCCCATGCAGCCAGGGATGGCCGTCGGCAGAGAACAATCCGCCGTTGTACTCGTTCACTGCGAGCGCGGGGTCACCTCGGTCGATAATCCGAAAGAGAGCCCGCAGGTCGTTGAACAGGTCATCAGAACGGCTGCTGAACACGCGCTCGCCATCGAGGTCCCGTGCAAGATGGTCGCGTTGGTTGCGCAGGCTGTACGGGAGGTAGTGAGGGTTCTCGACGGGAAGCAGACCGCGATCCTCGGCGTGGAGACAGAACAGAACGCGATAGAGAACGACCAAGGCATTGTCGAAAGCCGCCGCGAGCGCTGTGTCTGTGCGCTCCTCGTCGCCCAGGAGCCCTTCCGCTACCAGCGGGACGGCCCCGAACACCTGGCGGCGCAGCGCGTCGCCAACGGCGATCGCCTGTGCACGGCTCCCAGCGAGGGCGCGGTCGAGCAGACATCTCCCCTGCGAGTCGGGAGTCAACGCCGAGGCAATAAACAGCGCGGCGAAGTAGCGAAACGCCTCGTGGTCGCGGGCATCGAGGAGCGCACACAGATCCACCTCCAGGCACGCGCCCTCAACAAGATCGCCCTCGGCGGCATAGAGTCGCCATAGCCGCCCATTGGTCAAGATCCCCCAACGAGTACGTGTGACGGCGACGTAATGGATGATCTGGGCGACCGGATCCTCGCTCAGCTCGCCCTTCACCCGCCGACGGTCGAGCGGCCGATCAAAGCGCTTGGCGTCGCCGACCGCCACCGCGCCGACGAACCGGTCCGCTCCAAGCCTTTCCGCGGCGCTCGCACGATCATCGTCGTCAACGAACAGCGCGTAGTCGGGCTGGCGGTGCCCAGAAGCCGTCGGGACCCCAGCCTGCACGGTGAAATGGAACCCGAGCCGGCGGAGCACCGGCTTGATGAACCGCTCCTCTGTCTGAGCCTCGTTACTTCGTGCGGAAAAAGTCTTGGTAGGCGATAGCAAACGACCGCGCCGTCATGGATTCGGCGCGGTCGTTTTGTCATCGAGTGGTTGCTCTGGTCGAGAGAGCCGCTGGAGTGTTTCAGCTGGTTCGGATGGCGAGCGTGTCAAGGTTGTAGGCGAGGATCCCCCAGCCTGTCCAGGTGCGCTGTCCTGCTTGGCCTCTCAGGCGGGATCGGCGTAGCCCGTAGCCACGCTTGAGGTGACTGATCCGGCCCTCGGCGCCGGTGCGGTAGCGCTGTAGGCGGCGCTGGGTGCGTTTCGAGCCGGGCTGTTGGCGACCGGAGATGAACACCCGTTCGGGTGCGATCTGAGCCAAGGCATTGCGGGTGGCGTCCGACTGGAAGCCGCCGTCGAGGGCTATCTCGCGCGGAGAGATCCCCAACCTGGTGAGCTCTGCAACGGTCGTGGGCAGCAATGTGTTCTCCCCAGGATTTCCGGGAGCGCTCGCTGCCGGCAGGATGAACCCGCGCGCGCCTGGCTTGGTGTTCTCGGTCACCTCGCAAATCTGGGCGACATACCCAAACTCGTTGGGTTTGCCGATCTTGCCCTTGCGGATCGGCCTGGCGTCGGGATCTGAGAGGGAGATGAGTCGGTCTGTGATCGGCTCGCCCGCGACACGCTGCTTGACCTGCTTTGCGACCTTCTCGCAACGGTCGGCCAACTCCTCGAGCCTCCTGACCGCTGCCAGCTTCGTCTTCGCGCCGCGCCCGCGTGAACGCGCGCGCGCGCGAGCTGCCAGCTTCCTTGTCTCCCTGATCGACTCTTCCAGCAGCTTGCCGGTCTTGGCGGTCAGCTCGAGCACCTCTCCCTTGGCCTGCCCTGTGCGTCTGCGGATCGTGCGCGAGATCGCGCGCAGCGTGCGACCCATCACCCGTGAGCGGTCCCGCACCCGCGTGTTCTTCTCCTTGACCAGAACCATGATCTTGCGAGCCTCCCTGGCCAGCGCACGCACTCCGTGCGCTGCCAGTCCCGCGTCGCTCGGATAGCGCACGTCGCCCTCGATCACCGTCGAGTCGATCCTCACCGCCCTGGCCCGGAAGCGCTTCTCCCGGCACTCCTTGGCGATCAACGCCCGCGTGATCTCGTTCACCATCTCGGCCCCGACTCGGCGCGTCAGCTTGCGGATCGTCGACTCGTCCGGTACCCGGCCTGACAGGCCGATCCGGCAGAACCGCCGCAAGTGAAGCGAATCGGACACCTCGCTCACCAGCGTCCGATACCCCCAGCCATAGCGCGCCTTCAGCACCATCAACCGCACGAATGTCTCCATCGCGATCGTCGGGCGCCCGTCGCTCAGCACAGACCGTCCCGTCCGCTCGAACTCCAGGCGCCACTGCTCCACGATCGGCCACAACAACTCCTCTTGAGCCAAAAACCTGTCTAGGCGCTCCAGATCCTCCGGCAGCTCGCGAACCTCCACCGGCAACACGACATCCCACAAAGACTCCGGCTGCTCCGCCACAAGCGTCAACATGAACCCTCCAATCGACCAGAAACCCGCCCATATGCAGGACATTCTGGCCCTCAGACCGGACAGAACACCGCCCCCAGAAGGTCACTTTTTCCGCACGAAGTCGTTAGCCTGCTCAAGGCCAGTCCTCTCGGCCTGCCAGAGCTCCGCAAGATCCGCCAGGATGCCGCTCGCATCGGCGTCCGCGAACTCCGACCACGTCGGCAGGATGTCCTTGAGGAAGTGATCCGAGAACAGGTTGCGGTTCACATACGGCCCGAGCGCGAGCTTGAGCTGCTCAGCTCGCGAGTCGGCCATGGCGGCTCAGCCGACGAACAGCGGCTGCTGGACGTCTGCACTTGTCTCGGGCTTGGACAGCGCCGAGGAGGGCACATCCGTGTCTGAGTAGTGGGCGACGACCAGATGGGATGAGTCGAGGAAAGACGCCGCCCCATTGCTGAAAGACCGCATGCGCGCCTCGGGATGCAGCCGTGCGACTACGCCGGCCAGCTGGGCACGCTGGCCAGCCTGATCGGTCGGAGCATCGACATCCAGTTCCTGGCGCACTCGCGCGTCCGTATCTAGATCGCGGGCTTCCACGATCAGTCGACGAGGCAGAGCATGCAAACGAATCATGATCGGCAGCCTACGCCGCGCCTAGGACGAAATCGGGGATCCACACCGGAGGTCGCGATCAGACGGCGAGGCGCTCTTGATCCGGAACGGCATAGAAGGTCGTCTGAAGCAGCCGGCGGTGCTCCTGACGTAGCCGCTCCTCGGTCTCCTGAAGCGCAGCCACCAAGTGGTGCTCGGCATCATCCTTAGCGAGCGCGATACGAGCCCGCTCGGCCCGCTCACGAGCCTCGGAGATGTAGAGCAGAACCTTCTCGACTTCGCTGTGATGGGCCTCATGCAACATCGATGACTCCTCAACTGGACACGGGCAACAGTAGGGATCACCACGGACGGCATAGTGCGGCCACCCCGCAAACTCCGCCGAGAACACCGCTTCCCGTGCTCGTTTTCTGTCCTGAACTGTTCACAGCCGCGTGGTCACCATGAGTGGTCGAGAGCAGACCGAACTTTCATCCGGCCGAGACGCCCGCGAAAGCGGGCCGGCCGGATGAAACGTCTCGGCCTGCTCTGCTCATCCTGCCTCCTTTAGGGTCCGGCGGGCTCCGGCAATCCAATCGCCGCGTCAGCCTGCGAGCGCGCGACGGCGACCGACAGCGCGCGCACGTACGCGCGCGCGGCAGCGTCGATGATGTCCGTCGAGACGCCCTGACCGGCGCCGGTGAAACCACCAACCTCGACCACGACCGACACCTCACCGAGCGCGTCCTGGCCCTCGGTGACCGCCCCGATCGCGAAGTCGCTGAGCTTTGCGTCGATGCCTGTCGCCGCGTCGATCGCCTGGAACACCGCGTCGATCGGCCCGTCGCCCGTGAACGAGCCCTCCGCGGAGGAGCCCTGCGGCAGCGTCACCGACACGCGCGCGTGCGGCGGTCTACGCGAGGAGGCCTGCACCTCGAACCAATCGAGCACGTATCCCGCAGACTCCTCGCCCGCGCGTAGCTCATCGGTCACCAGCGCCTCCAGATCCATCGCGGTCACGTGCTTCTTGCGGTCGGCGATCTCCTTGAAGCGCTTGAACGCAGTGTTCAGCGCCTGGCCGTCGAGCTGAAAGCCCATCTCCTGGAGCGCGTCGCGCAGCGCGTGGCGGCCGGAATGCTTGCCCAGCACGAGCGAATTGCTCTTCAGGCCGACAGTCGTCGCGTCCATGATCTCGTATGTCGTGCGCTCCTTCAGCACTCCGTCCTGGTGGATGCCGGCCTCGTGCGCGAACGCGTTGCGCCCGACGATCGCCTTGTTCGGCTGCACCTGGTAGCCGGTCAGCCGCGAGACCAGCCGGCTCGTGCGCGCGATCTCGGTCGTCTCGATCCCCGTCCACAGCCCGAGGCTCGGCTCGCGCGTGCGCAGCAGCATCACGATCTCCTCGAGCGAGGCGTTGCCGGCGCGCTCACCGATCCCGTTGATCGCGCACTCCACCTGGCGGCAGCCCGCTTCCAGGCCTGCCAGCGAGTTGGCCACTGCCAGACCGAGGTCGTCGTGACAGTGCACTGATAGGACCACGTCGCGCAGTCCGGGTACTAACCGATAGAGCTCCTCGAACATCGCCGCGTACTCGCGGGGCATCGTGTAGCCAACGGTGTCGGGTACGTTGATCGTGCTGGCACCCTCCTGGAGCGCGATCTGGATCACCTCAGCCATGTAGTCAACGTCCGAGCGCGAGCCGTCCTCAGGCGAGAACTCCACATCGTCGGTGTACTCGCGCGCGTGGGCGACCGCCGCGCGCACCTGCCCCTTGACGTCCTCGCGCGTGGTCTGCAGCTTGCGCTCGATGTGAATGTCGCTCGTGGCTATGAACGTGTGGATACGCGGACGCTCGGAGTCCTTCACCGCGCTCCAGGCCGCGTCGATGTCCTGCTTGGACGTCCGAGCCAGGCCGCAGATCACGGGGCCTTCCACCTCCCGGGCGATTGCCTGCACGGCCTCTGAGTCGCCCGGTGAGGTGATCGGGAAGCCCGCCTCGATCACGTCCACGCCAAGGCGCGCGAGCTGGTGGGCGATCTCCAGCTTCTCCTGCCGGTTCAGGGAAATCCCCGGCGACTGCTCTCCGTCGCGCAGGGTGGTGTCGAAGACCCTGACGCGGTTGGTGTCGTCTCGCACAGGTCTATCACGGCCAGGCTGCACGGCAGTTTCACCGCTATTGCCGCTCTGCTGCTCGGGAATACTCACGTCGTTCGCCGGGGAGCTCCCGTTCGCAGCCCCGTCGTCGCTGGGTCCATCGGTGGTGCTCATGTCGTTCACGCTCCTTCTAGGTCTCTTTCGGACTTCCTCTCTGCTGGGTATGCGGCTACGCGGCCGCCACGCGCTATTCCCCCCGAGGGGGGAGCAGGAGAAGCGTCAGAAGCGAGATCTGGAACGACATGCAAAGCGCAGGTTAGCACCGGCTGGACGATCTCCGATCGGCCGGGGTGTCAACGTGATTACGGGACGATCTCCGATCGGCCGGGGTGCCAACGTGATTACGGGACGAGCACGACCTTGCCGACGTTCCGTCGCTCGGTGATCATGCGGTGCGCGGCGCCGGCACGCTCGAAGCTAAAGTCGCCCGCCACAACCGGTTTGATCGTGCCGTCTTCAAGCAGCTCGCGCAGCGCTGCGGTCAACGGCGCGCGCTTACGCTCATCCCGCGACAGGGTGAGCATGTTCAGCCCGATCACGGCCTTCGACGCAGACATCTGCTTGATCAGGTTGAAGCGCGGCATGCGCAACACCGTGCGCAGGGCGGAGACAGGGTTGCGCCGCTCGCCCGAGACGACTGCAGAGGCGCCGAATGCGACCAAGCGCCCGCCGGGACCTAGCAGGTCGTAACTGCGCCGGAAGCTCTTGCCTCCGATCGCATCCATAATCACATCGAACTTCGGCAGGCCCTGCTCCCAGCCCGAGGACGTGTAGTCGAGCGGATGGTCGACGCCGAGCTCGGAGATCCGCGCGTGCTTGCCGGGTGAGGCGGTCCCGTAGACCTCGGCACCGTGGCGCTTGGCGATCTGCGTCGCGGCGATGCCGACGCCCCCGCCTGCCGCGTGGATCAGCACGCGCTCGCCTGCTCTCAGGGCGCCGAAGCCGATCAGCCCAGTCCACGCGGTCCCGTAGTTGATCGGGATCGCGGCGCCCTGCTCGAAGGTGAGCCCCTCGGCCAGTGGGATCACGTCGTTCGCGGGCACGACGACCTGCGAGGAGTAGCCGCCGAACTGAGTTCCCGCGACGACCCGCTGACCGTGGTTCAGGTCCTGCACGCCCTCGCCCAGCTCGAGGATCGTGCCCGCCACCTCGTAGCCGACGACGCACGGTGGCTTGGGCGCGTCGGGATACAGGCCGATGCGCGCCATTACGTCGGCGAAGTTGATCCCGGCCGCCGCCACGGCGATCCGCACCTCCCCCGCGCCGAGCTCGGGGTCGGGGCGCTCCTGAACCTTCAAGCACCCCGGGTCCCCCATGCTTGGTGATGACTACCGCCCTCATCTGGACTCACCGTATCCGATCGAGGTGAGACGCCACATGTGGCGTCTCCGGCAGGGCCACATGTGGCCCTGCCCGGGCGGTACATGTACCGCCCGGCCGGTGGCGCATGCGCCACCGGAACAGCAGCAATCAGCCAAGATCGACCGCCCAGCCGTTGACAAAGCCCTCGGAAGCGACGATCTCCCGCACGACCTCATCGGGAACGGCGGCGTCGGTGGTGACGACCATCGCGGCCAGGCGCTGACTGATCTTCGACCGGTCCTCGTCGTCGGAGGGGTGGGCGGAATCTTCATCAGTGGCGTGGCCGACGGCGGCCGATGAGATGTTGATCCCGTGTGCGCCGAAGATCGTGCCCACGCGGCCGATCATGCCCGGCAGGTCCTCATAGCGGAAGACAGTCACATAGGGCTCCAGCTCAATCGTCAGGCGCCTGCCCTGCACCTCGACCAGATGCGGTACCTGGTTCGGTCCGATACCCGTGCCGGCGACCGCCACGCGCTCCCCTCCGGCGACAACCGTGACGCGGATCAGCTCGTTGAAGTCCTCTGCCTCTGAGACCGCCTTCTCCTCGAAGACGATTCCCCGCTGCTGTGCCATCGTCGGAGCGTTGACGAGATTGACCTGCTCCTCAGTGCGGCCCTGTAGGGCGCCGACGATCACCGCGAGCCCGAGCAACCGCGTGTCGAAGTCGGCGATCCTGCCGAGGAAGGCAGCCTCGATGCGCTCCACCGAGCTGCCCTCGGCGAGCTCCATCGCCAGGCGGCCGAGCTGCGTGGCGAGCGGCAGAAACGGCCCAAGCGTCTCCATATCCTCGGCTCCGATCGCGGGGATATTGACGGCGGTGGAGACCACGCCGCCGGTCAACGCCGCGACGACCTGCTCGGCGCTCTGGTAGCCCGCGCGGTCGGTGGCCTCCGCCGTGGAGGCGCCCAAGTGCGGGGTCACGACGACATGGGGATCGCCGAACAACGGATTCTCCGTCATCGGCTCGCTCGGAAACACGTCCAGCGCGGCGCCGGCGACCTTGCCCGAGTCCAGCGCGTCCTTGAGTGCCGCTTCATCGATCAACCCACCGCGGGCAACGTTCAGCACGCGCACGCCGTCGCGCATCCTGGCAAACGCCTCGGCATTGAGGAAGCCTTCAGTCTCTGGTGTCTTCGGCAGGTGCACGGTGATGAACTCCGCGTGCGCGTATATGTCCTCGGGGCTGTCGGCCTTCTCCACGCCCAGGTCGCGGTAGCGCTCGGCGCTGACGAATGGGTCGAATGCGAGCACGCGCATGCCAAAGCCACGCGCGCGCTGGGCGACGAGTTGGCCGATACGCCCGAAACCGAGGATGCCGAGCGTCTTCTCATACAGCTCCACGCCGGAGAACTTCGAGCGCTCCCACTTGCCGCCGGTGAGCGAGACGTACGCCTGCGGGATGTTGCGGGCCAATGCCAGCAGCAGCGCCATCGTGTGCTCGGCCGCCGTGACGACGTTCGACTCCGGCGCGTTGGCCACGATGATGCCCCGCTTGGTCGCGGCCTGCACATCCACGTTGTCGACGCCGACGCCCGCGCGGCCGATCACGCGCAGGTTGCCGGCCCGCTCGATCAGCTCGGCTGTCAGCTTCGTGGCCGAGCGGATCAGGATGCCGTGGTAGGAATCGATGCGCTCGGCCAGCTCCTCGTCGGTCCAGTCGATCCCCAGATCGACGTCGAAGTGCTCGCGCAGCAGCGCCACCCCCGAGTCGCCGATCTTCTCCTTCACCAAGACTTTCAGGCGCTCGTCCATCGCGGTGTCTGCTGTGGCGGCGCTCATTGGGCAGTCCTCTCCACGATCCAGTCGACACACGCCGTCAGCGCCTGCACGTCCGCTGGGTCGACCGCCGGGAACATGCCGATCCGCAGCTGGTTGCGCCCCAGCTTGCGGTAGGGCTCCGTGTCCACGATCCCGTTGACCCGCAGCGTGGCTGCAACCGCCGCGGCGTCGACGTCGGCGCTGAAGTCGATTGTGCCCACGACGAGCGAGCGCTTCGCGGGGTCCCGCACGAACGGCGTCGTGTACGCAGTGCGCTCGGCCCAGCCGTACAGGTGCTCCGAGGAAGCCGTCGTGCGTGACACGCACCAGTCAAGGCCGCCGCCGTCGAGCATCCAGCGAATCTGGTCGGCCAGCAGAAAGAGGGTAGCCACGGCCGGCGTGTTGTACGTCTGATCTTTGCGCGAGTTCTCAAGCGCCGTATGCAGCGAAAGGAAAGCCGGAATCCAGCGCTCGGATGCATGCAGCTCTGCGATTCGCTCCTGCGCTGCGGGGCTCAGCAGCGCGACCCACAGCCCGCCGTCGCCAGCGAAACACTTCTGCGGCGCGAAGTAGTAGGCGTCAGCCTGCGTGACGTCGAGCGGAAGGCCGCCCGCGCCCGAGGTCGCGTCGACGAGCACCAGCGCGTCGACTCCGAACGGCCGGTGCACCGGCACCATCACGCCGGTCGAGGTCTCGTTGTGCGCCCAGGCGATCACGTCGACGTGCTCTTCGGTGGCGAGCGGGGCAACGCCGTCGACATCGGGGGCATCCCCAGCGTCGACAGACACCACACGCGGGTCCTCCAGGAACGGTGCGCCCTTCGTTACCTGCGCGAACTTCGAGGAGAACTCTCCGCACACCAAGTGCAGTGCATAGTGATCGATCAGCCCGAACGCAGCGGCGTCCCAGAAGGCCGTGGCACCGCCGTTGCCGAGCGCCACCTCGTAGCCGTCGGGGACGGCGAACAGCTCGCGCAGCCCGGCGTGTATCGCATCAACCAGGGCCTTGACGGGCCTCTGCCTGTGCGAGGTGCCCATCACTGCTCCGCCCTCACTCGCCAGGCGCATCAGCGCCTCCGGACGCACCTTCGAAGGCCCGCAACCGAAGCGCCCGTCGGCGGGCTTGAGCTCGTCGGGGATGGCCAGCTCGGGCGCCATCAAAAGGAGGGCTTGATCCAATCCATGTGCGAGCGCAGCTCGCCGCCTACGTGCTCGACCTGGGTGTCGGCCTGCTCGGCGCGCATACGTCTGAAATTCTCCTGGCCGGCGCGGTTCTCTGCAATCCACTCCCGCGCGAAATCACCGGACTGGATCTCGGCGAGGATCTGGCGCATGGCCGCACGGGTCTCCTCGGTAATCACGCGCTTGCCGCGCGTGTAGTCGCCGTACTCGGCGGTGTTGGAGATCGAGTAGCGCATCCCCGCAAGGCCCTTTTCGTACATCAGATCGGCGATCAGCTTGAGCTCGTGCAGGCACTCGAAGTAGGCCATCTCCGGATCGTAGCCGGCGTCGACGAGCGTCTGAAAGCCGGCCTGGACCAGCTCGGAGGCGCCGCCGCAGAGGACGGCCTGCTCGCCGAACAAGTCGGTCTCGGTCTCGTCCTTGAACGTCGTCTCGATCACGCCGCCGCGCGTGCAGCCGATGCCCTTGGCGTAGGCGAGCGCTAGCGCGCGCGCGTTGCCGGTCGCATCCTGCTCGACGGCGATCAGCCCGGGGACGCCGCTGCCTTCGGTGAACTGGCGGCGCACGAGGTGACCGGGGCCCTTCGGCGCGATCATCGCGACATCGACGCCCGCGGGGGGCGTCACCTCGCCGTAGTGGATCGAGAAGCCGTGGCCGAACAGCAGCAAGTTGCCCTCCGCAATGCCGTCGCGGATCTCACTCTCCCACACCTGCCGGTGGAGCTCGTCGGGAAGCAGGACCATCACCAGATCGCCGCGGCTTGAGGCCTCGACGACCGGCAACACCTCAAGACCCTGCTCGCGCGCCTTGGCAACGGAGGCAGAGTCCTCGCGCAGGCCGACGACGACATCGACGCCCGAGTCCTTCAGGTTGAGCGCGTGCGCGTGGCCCTGAGAGCCGTAGCCGATGATGGCGACGGTCTTGCCGTCAAGGAGATGAAGATTGGCGTCGTCGTCGTAGATCATGGATCGAGCAGGCTACCCCAACTGGGGTCCGTGAGTGGGTCAGGCCGTCCGCGCCGGATCTCTCACGCGCTCGCGGACGCCACCAAGGTTCGTCCCGGTATTGAAAGGGAGCCGTCCGCAGCGGTGTATGGCGCGAAGCGCTCGGTCAGTGACGCCTTGATCTCCGCGATCTCCGCCTCCGGACGAGCGAGCACGGCGTCGTGGAACACGCGGGAGAGATCGATCGTGGAGTCCCACAGCTGATCGAAGCTCTCGTGACGGCGCACCAGCTCGAGCGTCTGCACGCGTGTCTCGGCGAAGCCCGCCTGCTCGAGCAGCTCGGACACCCGCTGGGTGTTGCCCAGCGCGAACGGCCCCGGCTGATGCCGTGCTCCCTCTTGCGGCGGGGCGATCAGGCCACGCTCGATCAGCTCCAGGGAGCCGAGCCGCGCCCACGGGTTGTGCTCGATCGCGTCCCACACAGCCAGCGCGACGCGTCCGCCGGGGCGCAGCACACGGCGCGTCTCGGCAAGTGCCACTGGAGGATCGGCCATCAGCATGTAGCCCCAGCGGCACAGCACCGCGTCGACGCTCGCGACCGGCAGGTCGATCCATTCGGCGTCGAGCACCTGAAACTCGATGTTGCTGAGCCCGAGCTCGGCCGCCCGTGCGCGAGCACCAGCGAGCATCGCCTCGGCCTGGTCGGAAACAACCACGCCGCCCATCGGGGCCACCAGCTCGGCGGCGAGCATCCCCGTCTCGCCGAGACCGGCGGCCAACTCGAGCACCCGCTGGCCGGGCGCAGGAAAGATCGCATCCAGCATCCAGTGCGACACCGGGGCCCCGAACTCGCGCATCATCTCCTGGCGGCGGGTCCAGCCCGAGGCGGCCTCTTCCCAGTTCTGCAGACTCGACTGGCGATGGGCCTGCGCGTCGAAGTTCACCGCAGCTCCCTGCGCAGCAGCTTGCCCGACGGGGTACGCGGCAGCGGCTCGGCAGTGAGCACCATCCGCTTGGGCACCTTATATGGGGCGAGTGTGCGAGCACAGTGATCGCGCAGCTTCTGCTCCTCGACGACCACCCCTGGCCGCGCGACGACGACCGCGGTCACCGCCTCCCCCCACTCGGGGTCCGAGCGACCGAGCACCGCCGCCTCGAGCACGTCCGGGTGGGCCTCGAGTACCGCCTCGACCTCGGCGGGCGCCACGTTCTCGCCGCCGCTGACGATCGTGTCGGCCTTGCGTCCGGTGATCAGCAGGCGACCGTGGTCGTCGAGGCTCCCGAGGTCGCCGGTATGAAGCCACCCGTCGGGCGCGAGTCGCCCAGACGCGACCGTCGGTCCACGCACGAGGATCTCGTCGTCCTGGGCGAGCCGCACGCGCGTGCAGAAGAGAGGCCAGCCCGCGGTTGCGCCCGCCCTCTCGATCTCGGCGACGGGCGTCGTCGTGACCTGCGAGCAGCTCTCGGTCAGCCCATAGGTGAGGCTCACGGGCACGCCAGCCTCGCGGGCGCGCTGCAGGAGGGTCTCCGCCACCGGGCCGCCGCCGGTCAGCGCGCAGCGCAGTGCGGGCGGATGGCTCAGTCCCGCGTCGAGCAGGCGAGCGAGGGTCGTGGCGACGAGGCTTGAGAGAGTCACCTCCTGCGTGCTCAACGCATGCAGGGCGCGGTCGACCTCGAAGCGCTCGTGTATGACGGCGGTGGTCGCGTAGATGGCCGAGCGCAGCACGATCGAGAGCCCGCCCACATGGGAGAGCGGCAGGGCGCACAGCCAGCGCTCGCGGGGGTCCAGGCCGAGGGCGACGGCCGAGCCGAGAGCGCTCCAGAGGAAGTTGCCGTACGTGAGCTCGACCGGCTGGGGGGAGGAGGTCGTGCCGGAGGTGTGGATCACCACGGCGGTCGCGTCGAGGTCGTGCCCACACGTCGCGGGAACGCCCGCCGGGACGGGGCCCTCCCCCAGGGGCTCCTGCACGAGTACCGCGGCCGCATCGATGACGCGCGCTTGTTCGGCCTGTAAGAGACGCAGGTCGACTGGGACGGCGACCGCTCCCAGCAGCAGGCAGGCGTGCAGGGCCTGGACGAAGGCGAGACCAGCGGGCAAGGCGATCGCCACGCGGGTTCCGGGGCCGACGCCGCGGCCGGCCAGCTCGCCCGCGCCGAAGCACGCGGCGGCGTGCAGATCCCCGTAAGACCAGCTCCCCAGTGGCGTCTGAAGCGCCGTGTGCTCCGGTCGCGCCGCTGCCGCGCGGGAGAGCCATCCCTCGACGATCATGGCGCACACGCTAGCTGTAGTTCATGTAGCTAGCCTTGCGGCGGTGAGCACCTCCTGGATCCCAGCGCCAGCACCGCCCGGCGGCGAGTACACGGACATCCGCTACGAGAAGTCGGCCGCGCCTGAGGAGGGAATCGCCAAGATCACGATCGCCCGGCCGGAGGTGAGGAACGCGTTTCGCCCGCGCACGATCGTCGAGATCTCCCAGGCCCTTGAGGATGCCCGCGAGGACACCGAAATCGGCGTGATCGTGCTCACCGGCGAGGGCCCAGACGCGTTCTGCTCCGGCGGCGATCAGCGCGTGCGCGGCGACTCCGGCTACCTCGACGACGAGCAGATTAAGTCCCCGCCCACCCACACCCATTCAGGGGTCGGGCGCTTTCATGTGACCGACCTGCACATTCAGATCCGCCGGCTGCCGAAGCCCGTCGTGGCGATGGTCGCCGGCTATGCGATCGGCGGTGGCCATGTGCTGCACCTCGTCTGCGACCTCACGATCGCAGCCGATAATGCCCGCTTCGGCCAGGTCGGACCGAAGGTCGGCTCCTTCGACGGTGGATTCGGCGCGGGCCTGCTCGCGAACCTCGTCGGGCCCAAGAAGGCCAAGGAGATCTGGTTCCTCTGCCGCCAGTACTCCGCCGAGGAGGCGCACGATATGGGCATGGTCAACACCGTTGTGCCGCTCGAGCGCCTTGAGGAGGAGACGGTCGCCTGGTGCAAGGAGATGCTCGCGCTCTCTCCGTTCTCGCTGCGCCTGTTGAAGGCAAGCTTCAACGCCGCCGAGGACGGGCTGTCCGGCATACAGCAGCTCGCGCACGACACGAACCTCCTGTTCTATGGCAGCGAAGAGGCCCAGGAGGGTCGTGACGCCTATCGCGAGAAGCGCAAACCGGACTTCTCCCGCTTCCCCAAGCGGGCCTAGTGTGAGCGCGATGCGCATCTGGGTGATGGCCGCGCGCGTGCGCACGCTGCCCGCGGCAGTGGCGCCCGTGCTCGTGGGCACCTCGCTGGCGCTCGGGGACGGGCACTTCCATCCGCTGGCGTTCGTGGCCGCGCTGCTGGGCGCGGTGTTCATCCAGGTGGGGACGAACCTGTCGAACGACTATTCCGACGCGCGCAGGGGCGCCGACACCGAGGACCGGCTGGGTCCCGTGCGCGTCACCGCCGGAGGGCTCGTGCCGCCCAGCCAGGTGCTGCTCGCCACCTACGTCACCTTCGGCCTGGCGGTCGCCTGCGGCGCCTACCTCGTGGCGGTGGCCGGACCGGAGCTGCTAGCGGTGGGCGCGGCGTCGATCCTCGCCGGCGTGCTGTACACGGGCGGTCCGAGGCCATACGGGTATGAGGGATTGGGCGAGGTGTTCGTGTTCCTGTTCTTCGGCATCGTGGCCGTCGCCGGCTCCTACTTCGTGCAGGTGCAACAGCTTCCGTGGCAGGCGTTCGCGTGCGCGGTGCCGGTGGGCCTGCTGGCGAGCGCGATCCTAGTGGTGAACAACGTGCGCGACCTGGAGACCGACCGGCGCGCGGGCAAGCGTACGCTGGCGGTGCGGCTGGGTGCAAGCAGAACGCGCACGCTGTACACCGCGATGGTGGCGGGCGCGTTCGCGACCGCCCTGCTGCCGTGGGCGTTGGGGTCGATGACGGCGTGGCTGCTGCTCAGCTGGGCGGCTATCCCGCTGGCGATCCCGGTCGCCAGGGTGGTGCGAACGCGGACGGATGGGCCCGCGCTGAACGGCGCGCTGGCAAGGACGGGCGCGCTGCAGCTCGTGTTCTGCCTGTTGTTCTCCGCAGGGATCCTCGCGAGCGGCGGGGTCGGCTCGTGAAGCTGAGTGTCCAACGGCGCACGTTGAAGCTGGCAAGGCCGCTTCAGACCGCGTATGGGACGGTGCGCGAGCGAGAGATCATGAACGTCGCGATCACCGGCGAGGACGGGGTCACGGGATACGGCGAGGCGGCGCCGCTGGAGCAATACGACGGCGTGAGCGCCGAGCGAGTGGAAGCGACGTTGGAGCGCTACCGACCTGTGCTCGCGGGGGCGCAGGGCCTGGATGGCGCCCAGCTGATCGACGCGTGCCGCCGCGTGGAGGATCTGTCCGCGGCGCTGGCGGCGGTCGACATGGCTTTGTGGGACAGGGCAGGCCGCCGCGAGGAAAAGCCGGTGGCCGCGCTACTGACAGACCACCCCGCGAAGGAGGTAGGGGTGAACGCGACCCTGACGGCGCTCGACCGCGCGGGGGTGGCCGAGCAGGCCGCACAGGCAGTGCATGAGGGGTTCGCGTGTGTGAAGGTGAAGGTGGGAGTGGGCGACGACGCGGGAAGGGTGGCCGCGGTGAGAGCGGCCGCCGGCCCGGAGGTCGCGCTGCGGTTGGACGCGAACGGCGCGTGGGGCGTGGAGGAGGCCGTGCGGGCGATCGACGCACTGGCCCCCACAGGGCTGGAGCTGGTCGAGGAGCCGACACACGGGCTGGAGGCGGTGAGGGAGGTGCGCGAGCGCGTGAGTACGAGAGTGGCGATCGACGAGACCGCCGCCGAGCACGGCGCACTGGGCGCGGGGGTGGCGGACGCGGTGTGCTTGAAGATAAGCCGCTGCGGCGGGATCTCCGGCCTGATCGCCGCCGCCGCGCTCGTGCGCGCGTCAGGCGCCGAGGTGTACCTGGCCTCGACCCTGGACGGCCCACTGGGGATCGCGGCGGCTGTGCATGCCGCCGCCGCATTAGCCTCACGCGGCCCGTTGCCAGCGTGCGGGTTGGCGACACTCAGCCTGTTCGAGGAGATCGAGAACCAATTGCCCGTTAACGAGGGCAGGATCGCCGTGCCAACCGGCGCTGGTCTGGGGGTCGACCCACTTTAGGGCTGCCGGGCCCATGGCTGCCGGGCGCCTAATAGTGCTTTGTCGGCTTGATCTGCTGATCCAACGCCCGAGCCACCGCCGCTGGGTTCTCCAGTGGCAGGCCATGACCTCCGGGGACGACCGTCAGCTCGGCGTCGGGCAGCAGCTCAACCATGCGTTGCCCGAGCGCCTGGAACTTCATGTCGCGCTCCCCCACCAGGATGGTGACGGGCATGGACAGCTCGGCCAGCCGGTTCCACAGCGGCTGCATCTCGCCCGTGCCGACGCCCCGCAGGACGTCGGCCAGGGCATCCGGCCGGTTGCGGCGCTGGTCCTCGCGCGCTAGTGCTCCCACGTCGGGAGGGTCGTCCGCGAACAGCGGTTGGGTCCGCCAGCGCTCGATGAACTCCTCGAACGGCGCGCGTTCGAGATAGTCGGCGAGCCGGTGCTCAGATGCGCGCCGCCGGGCCCGCTCGGCGAGGTCCTCGATGCCGGCGGTGCTGGACACGAGCACGAGCCGCTCCACCCGTTCCGGAGCGGCGAGCGCGACGTGCAGCGCGATGCGTCCGCCCAGCGAGTAGCCGCACAGCGCGAAGCGCTCCGGGCTCGCGGCAAGCACGTGCTCGGTGCAGCCTGCGAAGGAGATCGGGCGCGACGCGTCCGCCACATCGCCGTGGCCAGGGAGGTCGAGCGCCAGCGGCCGGTAGCGTTCATTGGGCAGCAGCCCCATCACGCCGTCCCAGGCGCGACGGGTGCCCCCGAAGCCATGCAACAGGACGACGTTCTCAGGCACGCCACGATCCTATGCCCCCCACCACCGACACCTACCTGCTGCTGAGAGCGTTCGTGGACGAGCTCGCGCGCTGCGGATTGCGCGCGGCCTGCACCTCGCCGGGCTCGCGCTGCGCGCCGCTAGTGCTGTCGCTCGCGCGCGAGGAGCGCCTGCGCTGCTACTCGCACGTGGACGAGCGCTGCGCCGGTTTCTTCGCACTCGGACTGGCCAAGGCATCGGGGCTGCCCGTAGCCGTCGCCTGCACTTCCGGCACCGCCGCCGCCGAGCTGCTGCCAGCCGCGATCGAGGCATACCAGGCGCGCGTGCCGCTGCTGCTGCTGACGGCGGACCGCCCGCCCGAGCTGCGCGAGAACGGCGCCGGGCAGGCGATCGACCAGCTAAAGCTGTATGGAAGCGCGGCGAAGTGGTTCGTCGAGGTCGGCGTGCACGACGCGAGTCCCTCACGGGTGCGGTGGATGCGAGCGCTCGCCTGCCGCGCCTACTGGACCGCGCTAGAGGGCAGGCCGGGAGTCGTGCACCTGAACTTCCCCCTGCGCGAGCCGCTCGTCAGCGACGAGGAGCTGCCGGAGGACTACACCGGCCGTCCAGATAGCTTGCCTTATGTGCGGCGGCCGCCGCTCCCCGGCCGGCAGCCGCTGACAAGGCACGCGGGCGAGGCCGCACAAGACGAGCACGAGGCTCCGAACAGCAGCGAAGGCGTCCTATGCGAGCTCGTCACGAAGGCCAAGCGCGGAGTGATCGTGGCGGGGCGCCACGAGCGACACACGCCGCTGGGACTCACCGCCGCCGCATTCGCCGCAGCCGCGGGCTGGCCCCTGCTGGCCGATCCCCTCTCCGGCGCGCGCCGCGGGGAGGCGGCGGTCGCCCACTACGACGCGCTGCTGCGCGACGAGGCGTTCGCCTCTTCATACCGCCCCGACCTGGTGCTCCGGGTCGGCGATCTGCCCATCTCTGCGCCGTTGCGCACCTGGCTCGCAGGTCTAGACGACGTGCGCCAGGTGACGCTCGACCCCGAGGGCGCCTGGCAGGACCCCGCGTCCGTGTTGTCCGACTCGCTCGCGCTCGACGCGGCCGCAACGTTGTCGGAGCTGACCGGCGCCCTGGCCACCGCCGAGGAGGACTGGCTGGCAACCTGGCGCTCTGCGGATGAGCGCGCGGCGGAGGCGATTCTCGGAGTCCTCAGCGACGGCGACAGTCTCTCAGAGCCCGCGGTCGCAGCTGAGCTAGGGGTTCTCCTGCCCGAGACCGCAACCCTGTTCGTCGCCTCCTCGATGCCCGTGCGCGACATCGAGACGTTCTGGCCGGTCCGCCCAGACCCCCCGCGTGTGCTGTGCAACCGCGGCGCCAACGGCATCGACGGCACGATCTCCAGCGCGTTTGGCGCCGTCGCGGACGGCCGCGGCCCAGTGGTGCTGCTGATCGGCGATGTCGCGCTCGCCCATGACATCGGTGGGCTGCTGGCGGCGCGGCGCCTCGATCTGAAGCTGACGATCGTCCTGCTCGACAACGGTGGTGGAGGCATCTTCGACTTCCTGCCGGTCTCGCGGGCAAAGATGGCGCTCGCGGACGAGGCGCACGACCGCGGAGGAGACACAGCCAGGCGCGGCAACAGCGGAGGAGACACAGCCAGGCGCGGCAACAGCGGAGCAGACACAGCCAGGCGCGGCAACAGCGGAGCAGACACAGCGAGGCGCGGCAACAGCGGGGACTCGGACGACATCTACACGCGCCACGTGGCGACCCCCACCGGCCTGGATTTTGCCGGCGCAGCCGCGCTGTATGGCCTGGCCCACGAGCGTGTCGAGACGATCCCTGCGTTCCGCGGCGCTCTCGAGCGAGCGCTGTCGCTCAAGACCGGCTCGACGATCGTGCACGTCCAAACCGATAGGGTCGGCAACGTGGAGTTGCACCGCCGCCTCTGGAGTGCGGTATCAGGGACGTGCGCGGATGCAAGCGAGGCACGGGCGCGCGAGGATGAGAGCGGGGCACGGGCACGCGAGGATGCAAGCGAGGCGCGGGCACGCGAGGATGAGTAGCGGAGCGGCCTACCGCTGGGGTTGCATGATCGCCCGCCGCCGGCGCCTCGTGCTGACCGTGTGGGTGCTCGTGCTCGTCGCCTGCGCAGCGCTGTACCCGTCGCTGCAGCGCTCGCTAGGAGCGCCCAACTACGGCATCGATGGCGCGGAGTCCTCGCGCGCGGCGCAGCTGCTCGAACAGCGCTTCGCCGGGCACGGCGCCGAGCAAGACGTGCTCGTCTTCTACTCCCCCACGCGCCGCGCGGGCGAACCGACCTATCGCGCGGTCGTCGCCCAAGCCCTGAACACGGCACGCCGTCAGAGCTATGTCAAGGGCGTCGCCGGACCCTATGTGACCTATGATCGCGGCGCGCAAACGCTGGTCTCGACCCATAATCGCGGCGCGCAAAGGCTGGTCTCGACGGACGGGCACGCCGCGATCGCGTTGGTGGGCATCGCCGGCGACTCGCGGCAGCTGGTCGAACGCACCAACAAGCTGCACGACAAGGTCGATCCGCTCGCGCGCGCGGGTGTCAGCGTGTGGCTGACGGGGTACTCACCCGTCGCGAAGGACATCACCACGGTCGAGAACGAAGACGTCGAGCGGGCGGAGACGATCGGCGTGCCGATCGCGCTGCTGGTCCTGCTGCTCGCGCTCGGCGCGGCGGTGGCCGCAGTAGTGCCGCTCGCGCTCGCGGGCAGCAGCCTGCTGCTGGCCTACGGGGTGCTCGCACTGCTCGCAAGGACGCTCACGTTCGACAGCTTCCTGACGACGATCGTGACGATGATCGGAGTCGGCATCGGGATCGACTATGCGCTGTTCATCGTCAGCCGCTACCGCGAGGAGCTCGCGCAGCGGATGCGCGCAGGGCAGGTGGCAGACACGAAGGATCAGATCGAGGATGCGGTGGGCGCCGCGATCGCGAGCTCGGGCCGCACGATCCTGTTTTCGGGCGTGATCGTGGCGCTCGCGCTGTCGACGCTGGTCGTGATCAGAACGCCGACGTACCGCGAGTTCGCGCTCGGCGCGGCGCTGGTCGTGATCTGCACGGTGATCGCCGCGCTGACGCTGCTGCCGGCGCTGCTGGCGGCACTGGGGAGGAGCATCAACAGGGGTGCACTGCCGGCACGGATGCAGCCGCGGGACTCAAGGACGCAGACCGCGGACGGACACGGCGTGTGGGCGAGGTGGGCGCTTGCAGTGATGCGCCGGCCGGTGCTGGCGGCGAGCGTGATCGGGGCGGCACTGATCCTCGCGGCGACACCCGTGTTGAAGCTGCACACGGGCGTGGACTTCGGCATTCGCTCGCTGTCGGACACACCGTCGGGCAAGGGCGAGCAGGTGCTGGCGCGCTCGTTCGGAGCGGGCACGCTGGCGCCGATCGAGATCGTGCTCAGCGATCCTCGCGACAGCGGCCGACTCGACCCGGTGGGCACGGCGCGCGCGGCACGGCTTGCGCGCGAGCTGGCCCCCACGCCGCGCAACGGCATCGCCGCGGTGACCGTGACGCAGGGTCAGGACGCGGAGCTGCTGACCGTCGCGCCGACCACACCGATCGACTCATACAGCTCCGAACAGCTCGTGCGTTACATCCGAGCGACGTTCGTGCCCCCGATCCGCGCCAACGGAGGACCTGACGTGGCGATAGGCGGCGCGAGCGCCAAGATCGTGGACCTGTCAAACGAGACGAAGGCGAAGGTGCCGCTCGTGATCGGGCTGATCCTGGCGCTGTCGCTGCTCTTCCTGGTGGCGGTTTTCCGGAGCCTTGTGCTGCCCGTCAAGGCGGTGCTGATGAACTTGCTCGCGACGGGCGCGACCGTCGGGATCGTGATCCTCGTCTTCCAGGACGGCCATGGCGAGCATCTGCTCGGCTTCACGAGCACGGGTTTCATCCAGGTCTACCTGCCGTTGAGCATCTTCGCGCTGCTGTTCGGGCTGTCGATGGACTACGAGATCTTTCTGATCCGCCGCATGCGCGAGACGTGGCTTGCTACCCACGACAACGAGCTCGCGGTCGCGACGGGCGTCGAGCACACCGCGCGCCCGATCTCGGCCGCCGCCGCAATCATGGTTGTGGTTTTCGGCAGCTTCGTCACCGCCAACGTGCTCGAACTCAAGCAGTTCGGGTTCGGCCTCGCGCTCGCGATCGCGCTCGACGCGACCCTCGTCAGGCTCGTGCTCGTTCCCGCACTGATGCGCCTGTTCGGCGCGCGCAACTGGTGGTTGCCGCGCCTGCGCTCAGGGACGGCTGTCAACCGGCCAGAAGCGGCAGCAGAGCCTGAAGCTTGACCTCGGTCTCCGCCAGCTCGGCCGCCGGGTCGGAATTGCGCACTATCCCGCCGCCCGCGTAACAGCGGGCGACGTTGTCGCGTAGTAGCGCGCAGCGCAGGGCCATACAGAACTCGCCGTCGCCAGTCGCGTCGGTCCAGCCGACCGGGCCCGAGTACCAGCCGCGGTCGAGTCCCTCAAGCGCCGGGATCAGCGGCGCGGCTTGGCGCAGCGGCTCGCCGCCGACCGCCGGGGTGGGGTGCATCAGCCCGGCCAGCTCTAACACCTCCATCGGCGCCGCCAGCTGGGCGCGGATCGGCGTGGCCAGGTGCTGGATGTTCGCGATCCTCACGAGCTCGGGCTCGGGCGCGGCGGCCACCCACACGGCGTGGGGGCGCAGCGTGCGCTCGATCCGCCGCGCCACGATCGCATGCTCCTCGCGGTAGCTCTCGTTGCGCAGCAGCTGCTCGCCCAGGTGATCGTCGACGGCGGGGTCCGCGCTGCGACGCGTCGACCCCGCCAGCGCGAGCGTGCTCACGCGATGCCCCTCGCGGCGCACCAGCAGCTCGGGGCTGGCCGCGATCAGCGTCGTCTCGCCGCGTCCTACGCAGAACACGAAGCAGGACGGAAACTCCTCGCGCAGCACACCGAACACCGCCGCCGGGTCATACGCGCTCGGGGCGTGGACCTGCACTTCGCGGGCCAGCACGATCTTCTCCAGCTCTCCCGCGCCGATCAGCTCCACCGCGCGCGCGACCGCCGCCTCGTAGTGCTCCGGAGGCATCGTGCTCGACAGCAGAAAACGCCCGGCAGGCGCCGGGTCGAGCAACGGCAACGCCCGTGTCTGTGACTCCCCGAGCCGCTCTTCCAGGCGCGCCATCAGCTCCTCGGGCATGTCGTCGGGCGAGGCGAGCGCCGCCAGCGTCAGGCGCACCGTCCGCTCTCCCCCACGCTCCCGGCGGACTATCGCCACTTCGGGCACCATCAGCGACGCCGGCTCAAACCCCGCCCAGTGCGGCGCTGCTCCCCCCTGCGAAGCGAATGCAAACCCGCCCACCGCCACCGGCCCGCCACCGTCGGGGTCCTCCGGAGGGTCGCCCACCGCGGCGGCCGACAATGCCCGCCAGCGCTCGGCGACGGTCGCGAAGCGCTCCTTCCCCGCCGCCTCCAGACTCACCGCTGCCCCCAGCCCGGCCAGCGCCGCGTGCCCGCGGTCGGGCTGCTCGAACACGAACCACGGCTCACCCGTCCGGCGCGAGGCACACACAACCGCTGAGGGGTCCACGTCCGCGGGCAACGGCAGCGAAATCGTCGCCAGCGTCTCCCGACCGCTTCTGCGCGCGCGCTTGATCGCCATCTCGAGCCTCTTGGCGAGCCTGTCACGACTCTCCGCACTCAGCTGAAACGGCGAGCGCTCAAACATCGCGTTTTGTCTACTGAGGTATGACCGCAAGAGCGCCTCCTGAGGGCCGTTGAGTGGCTTCGGTCAACGGCCCTCAGGTCTCGCTGCGTCCGCGCGAGATTGCTATCTCGCCCGTGCGCATCATCTCGATCAGCCCGAACGGGCGGACCATGCCCTCGAACGCCTCGATCTTCTCCGTCGTGCCCGTCACCTCGACGATCACCGCGCGCTTGGTCACGTCCACGATCTTGCCGCGGAAAATCTCGGCGATCTGAATCAGCTCGCCGCGCTGGACGCCGTCGGCGGAGACCTTGAACAGGGCGAGCTCGCGCGCGACCGTGTCCGCCGGCTCTAGGTCGCGGATCTTCAGCACGTTGATCAGCTTGTGCAGCTGCTTTGTCACTTGATCGATCGGATGAAGCGCGCCGTCCACCGTCAACGTCACGCGCGATATCTGCTCGTCATCGGTCGGTCCCACCGTGAGCGTGTCGATGTTGAAGCCCCTCCGCGCGAACAGACCAGCAATGCGCGTCAGTACACCCGACTTGTTTTCAACGAGGATCGACAGCACGTGCTTGCGGCCCGTGCGAAAGTTGGTCGCCGCCTCGAGCTCCTGCAGGCTGAGCGGCTCCTTGGTCCCTGGTTCGCCCATCAGCCGACCATCTCGCGCGCGGCCTGGCCGGCCGGGATCATCGGGTAGGTGTTCTCCTCGCGAGTCACTCGCACGTCCACGACCACTGGGCCATCGGTCGCGATCGCCTTCTTCATGTCCTGCACGAGCGTGTTCTTGTCCTCAAACCGCATACCCGTCGCGCCGTAGGCCTCCGCCAGCTTCACGAAGTCCGGGAACTCGCCCGTCTCCACGTGGCTGTAGCGCCCGTCCCAGAACAGCTCCTGCCACTGGCGCACCATTCCGAGATAGCCGTTGTTCATGATGAACACCTTGATCGGGATGTTGTTCTGTGCGCACGTCGCCAGCTCCTGGGCATTCATCTGCACCGACCCATCCCCCGCGATGCAGCACACAACCCGCTCCGGACAGCCGACCGCAGCGCCCATCGCCGCCGGCAGTCCGAACCCCATCGTGCCCAGCCCGCCCGAGTTGATCCAGCGCCGCGGCGCCGGAAAGTCGTAGTACTGCGCCGCCCACATCTGGTGCTGGCCGACGTCGCTCGTCACGATCGCCTCGCCGCCGGTCGCCTCATACAGCGCCTGGATCATGTACTGCGGCTTGATCTCCGCGTCTGAGCTGTCTTTGAATCCGAGCGGATACTTCTCGCGCCAGCCTTCGATCTGGCCCCACCACTCCTCCAGGCGCGCGGGATCCGCGCTGAGCGCGCGGTACTCGATCGCCAGCTTCCCCAGCACGTGCTTGGCGTCACCGACGATCGGTATGTGTGCGGGCACGTTCTTCGAGATCTCCGCCGGGTCCACGTCAATGTGGATGAACTTCGCCCGCGGCGCGAACTCCGAGAGCTTGCCCGTGATGCGGTCATCGAACCGCGCGCCGACCGCGCAGATCAGATCGGCCTCGTCCATCGCATAATTTGCGGCCCGCGTCCCGTGCATCCCCAGCATCCCTAGCCATTGGGGGTGCGGCGCCGGGAAACCGCCCAGGCCCATCAGCGTGCACGTCACCGGAAAGCGGTCTGACGTCGCAAACTCGACGAGCTCCTCCGAGGCGTTCGCGTTGACCACCCCGCCGCCGGCGTAGATCACCGGACGCTGCGCGGCCGCGAGCGCCTTGGCAGCCTGGCGGATCTGCTTCTGGTTGCCCTCCACCGTCGGCTGGTAGCCGGGCAGGCTCACGTCTGTAACCGGCTCGTACTCAATCTCGGCTCTTGACAGGTCCTGTGGAATATCGACGAGCACCGGGCCGGGCCGTCCCGTGCGCGCGATGTGGAAGGCCTCGTGGATCGCCCGCGGGATCTCGAGCGGGTGCTGGATCATGAACGAGTGCTTCACCACCGGCATCGTGATCCCGATCGTGTCGGCCTCCTGGAATCCATCCGTCCCTAGCAGCTCCGTGCGCACCTGGCCGGTGATGAACACGACCGGCACCGAGTCCATCATCGCGTCGCAGATCGGCGTGATCAGATTCGTCGCGCCCGGCCCGCTCGTCGCGAACGCGACCCCCACCTTGCCCGTCGCCTTGGCATAGCCCTGCGCGGCATGGCCGCCGCCGGCCTCGTGGCGCACCAGGATGTGACGTATGCCCCCATCGACGAACGCGTCGTAGGTCGGAAGGTTGGCGCCGCCGGGCAAGCCGAAGACCACGTCCACGCCCTCCGCCTTCAAGCATTCCATTACGGCGTCGACTGCTCTCATGAGCTGAGTTTAGCCTTCAAGAGGAGCCGATCGCGACGCCGATCGCCAGCACGATCGCGCCGGCGAGAGTGACGACGATCAGTGAGGAACGCAGCGAGACATTGAGGAAGCGCTGGCGCACCCAGGCAATTACCAGCAGCTCGATGGCGACGACGATGCCGGCTACGATCAGCGCTTCGTGGGTGCTGGGGATGAGGAAGGGCAGCGTGTGGAAGATGCTTCCGAGCGCCGTCATACCACCAGTGATGCTGCCGCGCACGAGCGGCGTGCCGCGGCCGGTCTTCTCGCCGGTATCAGAAAGCGCCTCGGAGACCCCCATGCTGATGCCCGCGCCGAACGCCACAGAGATCCCCACGACAAAGGCCGTGTGCGAGTTCGAGGCCACCGCCGCCGCGAAGATCGGCGCTATCGACGAGACGGTGCCATCGATCAGGCCGACAAGTCCGGGCTGCACCACGCGCAGCACGAAGTCCCGCTCATCGTCGAAGCCCCAACGATGGATCAATCGGGCTATCAGCGAGCCTCCGGGTTGGGGAGCTGTCTTTGCCTGCGTGCTCATGATCGTCTTGCAACAGGGTATGCCAAGAATCGGCTTAGGGCAGCCGAAATCGCGTTAGGGCGCCCTTACCCAATCTCGACATCCTATACGTCTGCCCGGGCCGGATCAGCGAGACCGAGCGGCCGGCGTGCGCTCCCAGGATTCGGGCGCAACGGCCACGTCAGGGAACTCGAGCTCGGCCCCGCAACGCGTGCAGAGCGCGTCGTAGATCTTTGTCACCCGCCCACAGCTCGGGCACTGCCGGCGCAGCTCGTCGCGCTCAAAGCGGTAGACGATCGCGGCCAACAGGCCGAAGAAGGGAACGATTCCCGAGATCAGGAACCACAGCACGAAGGAGCTGCCCTTGAGCTTGCCGACGAACCCGCCGGCCAAGCCGAAGCAGACCGCGATGATCACGTAGGCCATGCTCGGCGCCGAGCTACAGCAAGACGCGCAGCGCCCAGATGACCGCCACGATCGCGAGGATCACAGCCACGGTGCCTGCAATCGCCACCGCGACGCCGATCACGATCTTCAGCAGCACGTAACCGGCGACCAGCAGCACCAGCCCAGCGATCACAGCCCGACCCCACGACTTGGACGATGACTCGTTCATGCATCCATCAGCTTAGTATGTGTTTGATTTTCATGCACTGTGTGCCATCGTATGTATCGGGTAGATACAAAAGCGCACGCATGTGCGGGTAGGACTTTCAATTTGTGCTCACTGTGCTCCATGGTATCTACGGTGTAGATACAAAAGCGCACACTGCGTAAAAATTGAAAACACGTTCTCAGACGGTAGAGCGACCGGACAGGGCCGGCCGAACAGGAAACGCTACCCCTGCCCGGTCACCCTGTCCGGTCGCCCCCGCTCGCGCCGGTGAAGGGAAGCCGAGACGAGACCGGTGTGAGGGCAGCCGGCTAGGAGCGGCCCAACCGTCCGAGCTCGCGGGCGATCCGTGCCGAT
Organism: uncultured Solirubrobacterales bacterium; assembly: GCA_963813805.1. GTDB lineage: Bacteria > Actinomycetota > Thermoleophilia > Solirubrobacterales > Solirubrobacteraceae > Palsa-744. Next base: position 145,632 of record CAWEZZ010000005.1, on the reverse strand, counting down.
GCGGTATCGACCCCGTTCAGACCAGGGCGCTGAGGGACGCTGCTGAGCTGATAGCGACGGATCCGCGGTCGCTGACCGTGTCCGTCCACCGACTCCTCCGGCAGCAGGATGAACCGCCGAGGAGATGAGACGCTTGAGTAAGAGCGTGGCGGGTTCATAGCGGGCATATTGGCGCGGCGGGCTCCGTCTGCCTTTGGCCCACAGTCCAAAATGTCCGCTTCACGACAGTCCAGAGTGTCAGCTCAGATCCCGAGCTGCTCGTGTACGAGCCTCGTCACCTCGGTCCCGTCGGCGCGCCCCTTAGTCTCGCGCATGACATGCCCCACGATCGGGCCAATCGCCTTCACGTTGCCGTTGCGCACACGCTCGGCCGCGTCGGCGTTGGCTTGCAGCGCAGCCGCGACGATCGCGCCCAGCTCATCCTCGTCGCCGATCGCAGCGAGCCCCTCAGCCTCGATGATCGCCGCCGGGTCGTCGCCACCCTCGGCCACGAGCTTGTCGAGCACCTGCCGCCCCGCGCCGACGCTCACCCGCTTGGCCGACACCAGGCCGACGAGCATTGCCAGCGCGCGCGCTCCGACCAGCGAGTCCGCCGGGTCCTCCCCCTCTTGCAGGCGCCCCACCAGGTCCCCGGCGATCCAGTTGGCGAGCGTCTGAGCGGGCGGCGCCGGCTCAGCGTCCGCGGCGAGCGCCGCCTCGAAGTAGTCGCCCAGCTCGTCACGAAACGCGAGCAGCTGGGCGCTGTCCGCGCTCAACCCGATCTCGTGCTCCAAGCGCTCTGCCCGGTCGGCGGGCAACTCCGGCATCGCGGCACGCGCGTCGCTGAGCATCTGCGCGTCGATCGTCACCGGCACGAGATCGGGCTCGGGGAAGTAGCGGTAGTCATGGGCTTCCTCCTTGGAGCGCAACGAGGTGATCGCGCCGGAGGCGGGGTCGAAGTGAAGCGTCTCCTGAACCACCTCTCCCCCACCGCCCAGAATCCCTTCCTGACGGGCAATCTCCGCGCGGATGCCGCGTTCGATGAAGCGGAAGGAGTTCATGTTCTTAAGCTCCGTCTTTACCCCCAGCTCCCCCGAGCCCGCCGGGCGCACGGAGATATTGGCGTCGCAGCGCAGCGAGCCCTCCTCCATGTTCACGTCTGAGACCCCGAGCCGGCGCATCGTGGCCCGCAGCAGCCGCAGCCACTCCCCGGCCTGCTCAGAGGAGCGCAGGTCGGGCTCGGTGACGATCTCCGCCAGCGGCGTGCCGCCGCGGTTGAAGTCGACGATGCTCGCGTCCGAGCCGTGAATGCGCCCGCTCGCGCCTACGTGGATCAGCTTCGCGGCGTCCTCCTCCAGGTGCACGCGATGGATGCGCACCTCCCCCAGCCTGCCTCCCCGGCACAGCGGCTCGTCGTACTGGGAGATCTGGTAGCCCTTCGGCAGGTCGGGGTAGAAGTAGTTCTTGCGGTGGAAGATCGAGCGCGGCGCGAGCTCAGAGCCGAGCGCCAGACCGATCATCAGCCCGAAGTGCACCGCGCGCGCGTTGGCCACCGGCAGACTGCCCGGCAGCCCCAGGCAGACCGGACACGTCCGCGTGTTCGGCGGCTCGCCAAACGACAGCTCACAGCCGCAGAACATCTTCGTCACGGTCGCCAGCTGCACGTGGATCTCCAGGCCTATGACCGGCTCGAAGGTCAGCTGGCCCGAGGCGGCAGCGTGGTCGGAGGCATCGGTCGGAACGGTCATACGCGCGCCTTCGACCCGTCAAAGCCGATCGCCTGCTCCAGTGCGTATGCCACATCGAGCAGCCGGTTCTCGCTGAACACCGGCCCAGCGATCTGAAAGCCCACCGGCAGCGCCTCGGAGAGCCCACAGGGAATCGAGATCGCGGGAATGCCGGCCAGCGACATCGGCACGGTGCAGTAGTCGTTGAGATACATCGACCATGGGTCCCCGATCTTCTCTTTAAGCCGGAAGGCGACGGTCGGGCTGGTGGGGGTCACGATGAAGTCGACACTCTCAAACGCCGCCCGGAAATCCTCTGAGATCTTCGTGCGCACGCGCTGGGCGCGACCGTAGAAGGCGTCGTAGTAGCCGGAGGACAGCGCGTAGGTGCCGAGCATGATCCGCCGCTTGACCTCCGGCCCAAAGCCGTCGTGGCGCGTGCGTGTGTACATGTCCAGCAGATCGTCCGCCCCCTGCGCCCGCAGTCCGTAGCGGACTCCGTCGAAGCGTGCGAGGTTCGACGAGCACTCCGCGGGCGCCAGCACGTAGTAGGCCGACAGGGCGTGCGGGGCGTGCGGCAGACGCACCGGCCGTACCTCAGCGCCCAGTTCCTCAGCACGCGCGAGGGTCGCCTGGAAGGCGTCGAGCACGCCTGCCTCGATGCCCGCTCCGGCCTCGCCGTCAGAGCCGGGTCCCCCACCGGCCGCGCCGCCGGTCAGCTCCTCGGGCACGCCCAGCCGTACGCCGTCCAGCCGCTCGGCCGCGGGCAGCTCGATCTCGTAAGGAAACTGAAGCGACGTCGCGTCGCGCTCGTCGCGGCCGACCATTCCTCCCAACAGCAGAGCGGCGTCTGTCACATCCCGCGTCAGCGGCCCTGCCTGGTCCAACGACGATGCGAACGCGATCATCCCGTAGCGCGAGACCGCGCCGTAGGTGGGTTTGAGTCCCACGATCCCGCACAGCGCGGCGGGCTGGCGGATCGAGCCTCCCGTGTCCGTCCCGAGTGCCCACGGCGCCAGGCCCGCCGCGACCGCAGCTGCGCTCCCGCCCGAGGAGCCCCCCGGCACCCGCCCGCGGTCCCACGGGTTAAGCGCCGGGCCGAAGGCGGAGTTCTCGGTGGAGGAGCCCATCGCGAACTCATCCTGGTTGGTCTTCCCCAACAGCGGCGCCCCGGCCTGAGCCAGACGCGTGACGGCGGTGGCGGTGTACGGAGGGCGGTAGCCCTCCAGGATGCGCGAGCCGGACTGGCTGGGCACACCCTCGGTGCAGAAGAGATCCTTAACCGCGAGCGGCACCCCACGCAGTGGAGCCTGCGGACCGGGGTCGGAAGGGATCCCATCCGCCACCCAGGTGAAGCAGTTCAGCTCGTCCGCCGCCGCGCGGGCGCGATATGCCTCGAACAGCTCCCCCGCCGCAAGCGAGCCCGCCGCGATCGCCTTGGCCGCCTCAGCGGCGGACAGGCCGATGATCTCGGCATCGCTCATATCGACTGCCCCTCTGCCGTGATGAGGAACACGCGCGTCACGCCGCTCAGACTAATCCCTCACGCCAAGTAGTTCGCGCCCCGCGGAGCGCAGAAGCGCATCGTGCATCCCGTCTGCGTATAGGTAGGCGCGGATGTCGCGTAGGGCCTTCGCCGTGACACTCTCGGCGCGGAAACCGCGTGCGCCAAGCAGCCGAGCTGTGTCTTGCGCGGCACTATGCGCTGTCTCGACGCAGTGCGCCTTTGCCGAGCGTGACCAGATCTCGGCTCGCGGATCACCCCGCTCGACGAGCTCCCCGGCCCGCACTGCACTGAGAAGCGCTCCCTGCAAGGCGATATGCGCCGCCGCCAGGCGCTCGAGCGCCGAGTCCCGCACACGATCGATATGTTTGTCAACACGGCGCCGGTGCAGATCATTTGCCGCTTGCTCCCACACGCGCGCGGCAGCACCCACCACGGTTGCAGCTACCAGCGGTCGGTAATAGGCGAAGTGCGCACGGAAGATTGTGGCGCCGTCACCCGGAAGCACGTCATCTGGCTCGATGGCAACATCGTCGAAGTCCAGCGTTCCCCACGACCAACCGCACAGTCCCTCCGGGCGGTCGGGCCGTCGCTTGATGCCGGGAGCGCCGGCAGGTACGCAGACCGCGGTCAGATCGCCCGTCTCATGATGCCGGCAGAAGACCACAAAGGCATCCGCCTCCTCGATCCGGCTGACGAATGTCTTCTCTCCGCGAATCACAAGCCGATCAGCCAGTTTGCTCAAGACCGTGTTCACCCGCCGGACGTTGCTGCCTCCCTGGCGCTCGGTGGCTGCGATAGCCACGAGGGCGCCGCTGAGGATGCGCGGAGTCCAGGAGGCGCGCTGCTCAGGCGATCCGTGACGCAGAAGCAGGTTTCCGTGCCCCACGTGCGCGGCATCGCGAAAGTCTGCGTCGTGCCAGCCGCACAGCACCTGAACCGATAGCTGCTCGCGCGGTCCGAGGCCGGCGCCTCCAGCGTGCTCAGGCACATCAAGACTGCCGAAGCCGCGCTCGCATAGGGCCCGCCTGAAATCGTGTAACCCAACACCTCGCTCGCGTCGAAGGGCGGCCTGGCCGAGTAGCCCATCAAGCTCGCCCAGCAAGGCGAGAACGCGATCGTCCAGCGGCCCGATCGCTTCATCGAGCCATTCAAGTGCCGTGGCGCCTCTCACGCTTCCGTCCCGCGCATGTCAGCCAGGGGGCGCTTTCTCGACCCGTCCTCGTACCTGCGCCGGGACACCGTAGGCAATCGCATAGTCAGGAACGTCTCGCGTGACGACTGATCCCATGCCCACGAGCGCCTCCCGTCCGATACGCACACCGGCAGCAATGCTGGAGCCTGATCCGATCTTGGCACCCTGCTCGAAGTGAGGCGCCAGCAGTTCGGGTGAGCGCTGCGGGTCGCGCCAGATCATGCCCTTGTCATTGACGGTGACGACTCCGGCGCCGATGAACACGCCATCCTCCATCACCACCTCGCTAGTGATGTGGGAGCCGGGCGAGCAGCGCACGCCGTGGCCGATCCGGCAACAGCGCTCTATGCTCATTCGGTGTGCGAGCTGCGAGCGCTCGCCGATGCTGACATGGCTTCGCAGCATTGTGTGATGGCCGATCGTCGTCTGCTCACCCAGCTTGCAGCCAGCGTAGACGATGCTGCCTGAGCGCAGGACAACCTCGCTGCCCAGCTCGGTCTCAGCGCCCTCCCCAGGGTACTCGCAGCCGACCGCGTAGCCATGCTCTGGCTTGCCGAGCACTACGTGCTCCTCGATCACAGCTTGCGCTCCGACTGTTGTCCCGCCATAGATGACAGCGCCGTGACCGATCCGCGCGCCGTCGCCGACGGTGATCCGCCGCTCCTGGCCCAATATGTCGGCCGGATCGAAGATCGCGTGTGGGCTAATGTGGCACCCCTCGCCAAGGCACAGCAACTCCGCGCGAATGAGTTTCTGGATGTCGTAGGGCAAAATAAGAAGCTGCCAAGCGCGCGTCAACGCACCGCAGCCGTAGGCAAGGTCAGGGTTCGAGATCGGCACCGAGCGCAAGCAGCTTGTCCTCGAAGTGCTCGTAGCCACGGCGGATCAGGCCCACATTGGTGATCGTGGAGAGCCCGTCGGCCACTAGGGCAGCGATCACGTAGGAGAAACCCGCCCGCAAGTCGGGTATATGAATCTCGGTGCCACGCAGCGGCGTCTGTCCGACGATGACGGCGCTGTGTAGATGATTGCGCTGCCCAAAACGGCAGCCGCGGCCGCCGAGGCACTCGCGGTAAAGCTGGATCTGCGCGCCCATGTCATTGAGTGCGGATGTGTAGCCAAAGCGATCCTCGTACACCGTCTCATGCACGATCGAGACGCCCTTGGCCTGCGTGAGCGCGACGACGAATGGCTGCTGCCAATCGGTCATGAAGCCGGGATGCACATCGGTCTGCAAAGCGACCGAACGCAGTGGACCGGCGCGCCAGAACTCGATGCCTTCGTCGCTGACGCGGAAATCTCCCCCGACGCGCCTGAAGGCGTTGAGGAAGGTCATCATGTCGAGTTGGTGGGCGCCCAAGACGACGATGCGCCCGTCGGTCGCCAGCGCAGCACAAGCCCATGAGGCTGTCTCCAGACGATCCGGCAGGGCACTGTGCTCGAACCCGTGCATCCGCTCGACGCCGTTGATCGTGATGACCCGGTCGGTTTCTACGCTGATGGTGGCGCCCATCTTCTGGAGCACGGCGATGAGATCGATGATCTCCGGCTCGATCGCGGCGTTGGAGAGCTCGGTGACGCCCTCGGCGAGAACCGCTGACAGCAGCACCTGCTCTGTCGCCCCGACGCTAGGGTACGGCAGGCGGATCTTCGCGCCGTGCAGTCGTTGAGCGGTCAGCCGCACGCCATCGGTGCTCTCATGCACGACGGCGCCGAGCTCTGTTAGCGCCTCGAGGTGGAAATCGATCGGCCGCGGCCCGATGTTGCAGCCGCCCAAGTCTGGAATGAACACCTCCCCGACGCGGTTGAGCAGCGGCCCGCACAGCAGCACCGGTATCCGACTACGCCCAGAGAACTCGGCGGCCTCCTCCCGGCCCAGGGGCACGAGGTTGGCCGCATGCATCGTGATCTCGCCCGAGCCCGTGCGCTCAACGTCGCCGCCGAGCGCCCGAATCATGCGCCCGACGATCTCCACGTCGCGGATGCCCGCGACGTTGCGCAGCACGCACTCTTGATCGGTGAGCAGTGCGGCGACCATGCTCTTTGGCAGCGTGTTCTTGGCGCCGCGAACGCGGACCTCGCCCCGCAGAGACCTCCCGCCGCGAACCCGCAGCGCGCGATCAGCATCAATCGTGTCGCTGACATCAAGGACGTCAAAGGTGATGGTGCTCATGAGCTATGCCCAGTCCTGTGGGCGACGGTTCCGGGTTCGACAGTGCGCGGCCCAATCCTGCCACCGCGCCTCGATACTAGTGTTGACGAGGATACATGCGCCGCCATACGTGCCCGGGCTCATGCCTGTGGACTTGGAACGCGGAAACCGCCGTCGGACACCGCCGGGGCCTGCGCGAGGGCGACCTCGCGCGGCAGCGATGCTCGCGGTCTCGTCGGTGACGCAGCCCGCCGGTGACCTCGACCACGTGCGAGGTGGGCGGGACGTCCACGAGATTCAGCTCACCGATCTTGGCGATGTGGTCGAGCACGGCCGACAGCTCGCGCGCCATCGGCTCGATCTCCTCCTCGCTCAAAGCCAGGCGCGCCAGGCGCGCCACGTGCAGAACCTCGTCGCGGTCAATCACTGAAGGGATTCTACGGGGCGCCTTGCAAGGCGCCCCGTAGAACGGATGCAGAGGACTGGGGTCGCTCAGGCGTCGTGCGCGGGCGGCGGGGCCTCGCCGGAGGACCCCTGTCCGGGCGGCACAGCCGGGGGCGGTATCGGCGGCACAGCCGGGGGCGGCGTCGGAGGCGTGGGTGGTGGCGAGGAAGTGGGCGGCGTGGGCGCCGGGGCCGATCCCTCCGCACCTGCGGAAGACGAGCCCGCAGAAGACCCTCCGCCCGGCGAATCGCTGCCCGGCGAAGACCCTCCGCCCGCCGGGGAGGTCATGCCACTGAAGGCGTCGCTTGCCTGCTCGCGTACATCCGAGAGGGAGGTGCCTTCCGCCTGCATCGCCAGATATCCGCCGTAGGTGATCGCTACCGCGGCGATCAGGCCCAGCCAGATCCCGATCTTGATGCCGTAGGAGTATGAGACGTGCGCGAGGCCGAAGGTGCTGCTCCCGCCACCGCTGGGGTGATGGATGATGCGATAGATGATGAAGATCGTCGAGAGCGCGCCGAGCCCCGCGACGAGGACGCTGAGCTGCACCGGACTCTCGATCTCGCGCTGGGCCGCGGTGAGCGCAACCATGCCGAGGGACACAGCGATCGTGATCAGCCAGATCCAGCGACTGTTGGTGAAGCTGTGCCAGCCGTTCAGGCTGTTGCCGAGGCTCACACCCCCCACCGGCGAGCTGGCGCTGCCGCCGTACCACTTGAAGAAGAACAGGAAGATGAAGAAAGCGATGGCACCGCCCGCAATGATCTGGTCTGAGCGGCGCAGACGGCTGATGTCGAAGCTCATTGCACTGATCCCCCGTGAGTCGGTGATGAATGCGACCTTGCCCGCCACCCTGTCTGAAGCGAACGAAGATTGCAACCGTTATTACAAAGGCCTTCGCCTCAAGTTCTCTACATCCTCGGCTTCTCCTGCCTGCGACGCCGGCTCAGGGGTCCGGTGGCGGACGCGGCGGGGGTTCCGCCGGCGTATACAGGCCCGTGCGTTCGTCGCGCAGGGACTGCCACGCGCCGGCGAGGATCGCCACGGCGCCGGCGAGCGCCAGCCACGCGCCGGCGCACAGCGACGTTGAGTGATCGGGCCGCTCGAGCACTCTCACCACCGCGGCGATCACCGCGACCAACCCGAAGAAAACGCTCCACACCGCGGCGGAGACCGGCAGCGCCGTGCTGCGCTCGGTGACCGCGCTCACGACCAGCCCGAGCGCGGCGGCCGTGGCCGCCAGCAGTAGCGCGACCGCCGGCCCGAACGTGTCCCACGCGTCGAGCCTGCCTTCGACGTTTTCATACCACGGCCGTGTGAACGCGACGATCAGGCACACCGCGCCGGCTAGCGCGAGCAGCTCGCCCACGCGAAGTCGCTTCAAGCTCATCTCTTCCCCCACCTCATCTGCGTCCTTGAGGACCGCGATTTACCTCGAAACACTATGCCTCGATCTCAGCCTGGCGCGGGGCCGCCTGCAGTCGGGCCGCCTGCAGCGTGTTTACCAGCAGACACGCGATCGTCATCGGGCCCACGCCGCCGGGAACCGGAGTGATCGCACCGGCGATGTCGGCGACAGCGTCGAAGTCGACGTCCCCCACCAGGCCACTGGAGTTGCCGGCCTGCTCGGGTGTGAGCCGGTTCACGCCGACGTCGATAACGACAGCCCCGGGCTTGACGAACTCACGGGTGACCATGCGCGGGCGGCCGATCGCCACGATCAGGATCTCAGCGCGTGCGCACACCGCCGCCAGGTCGCGCGTGCGCGAGTGGCACACGGTCACGGTGGCATTCTCTCCGAGCAGCAGCTGGGCCATCGGCTTGCCGAACAGATTTGAGCGCCCGACGACCACCGCTTCGGCGCCAGTGAGCGACACGCCGACGTCGGCCAAGAGCTCCAGTACCCCCATGGGAGTGCACGGACGCAGGCCGGGGAGCCCGAGCGACAGCCGACCGGCGTTCACCGGCGTGAGCCCGTCGACATCCTTGTCCGGATCGATCATGCCGGTCAGCACCGCCCCGTCGAGATGGTCGGGCACCGGTAGCTGCAACAGCACGCCGCTCACCTCCGGATCGGCGTTCAAGCTGGCGAGCAGTCCGGCGAGGTCCTCGAAGGACGTGTCCGCCGGTAGGCGGTGATCGAAGGACTGCATCCCCGCCTCAGCACACGCGCGCTGCTTGCCGGACACGTACACGGCCGATCCGGGGTCATCGCCCACCAGCACCGTCGCCAGGCCTGGCACCCGGCCGGTTTGCTCGACGAACGCACGCACGTCCTCGGCCACCTGCGCACGCACGCGCGCGGCGATCGCCTTGCCGTCGATGATCCTGGCGGTCATGCGTCCGCAACCCTAACGCCGTGCGACCGGGGCGTACTCGGCCATCAGCTTGCGCTCGGATCCGTCGCCCGCAAAGCGCACGACGACCACACCGCCTGGCTCAAGGCCAGTGACTACGCCCTCGCCGAAGGCGGCGTGAACCACGTCCTCGCCCAGGTGGAATGCCTTTACAGCAGGTGCCTCCCGAGCGCGCTGAGCGCCCTGCGATCGCTTGGCCCAGCCGTTCGGGCTGCGTGTACCCGATCGGTCCGGCTCGCGCTCTTCGTCGAGTAGCTTGCCCGGGATCTCCTCAAGGAAGCGGCTAGGCATTCCATGGGTCTGCGCGCCGAACACCGCGCGCCGACGCGCGTAGGTCAGATAGAGCTCGCGCATAGCTCGTGTGACGCCGACATAGAACAGGCGCCGCTCCTCCTCCAGCCCGCCTTCGTCGAGCGCGCGCGAATGGGGAAAGATCCCGTCCTCGCAGCCGGCGATGAACACGATCGGGTACTCCAGTCCCTTCGCGTTGTGCAGCGTCATCAACGTGACCAGGCTCTCGTCCTCGCTGCGGGAGTCGGCGTCGGCGATGAGCGCGATCTGCTGCAGGAACACGTTGAGCGTGTCCTCTTCCTCGGAGGCGCTGGCGTCGAACTCGCGCCCAACCTCGACCAGCTGCTCGAGGTTCTCGATGCGCCCCTGCGCCTCGATCGTCCGCTCAGCCTCGAGCGCCTCCACATACCCGGTCTGCGACAGCATCGCCTCCAGCAGGTCTCCCACCGGGACCGACCGCGTGCCCTGCGGACGTGCCTCATCCTCGCCCGCCTGGTCATCCTCGGGCGGTATGCCCGCCAGGGCCCGTAGCTCGTCCATTGTGTCCATGAAGCGTTTGAGCGCCTTCACCGCGGCGGCACCCAGACCAGGAATCCCCTCAACAGCACGAGCAGCCTCCCACACCGAGATGTCGATGCTGGAGGAGTGCGCCACGATGCGCGAGAGCGAGGTCTGCCCGAGCCCGCGTCTTGGAGAATTCGCCACGCGCGTGAAGCTCACTACGTCAAAGGGGTTGGCGAGCAGCGATAGGTAAGCGATCGCGTCCTTGATCTCCGCGCGCTCGTAGAACTTAGTTCCGCCGATCACCTGATAGGCGATCTCGCGGCGTACCAACGCATCCTCGATCACCCGCGACATCGCGTTCGTCCGGTAGAGCACAGCGATCTCCGAGCGCGCTGCGCCCTCGTCCACCAACCGCTCGATCTCACCCACCACGAAGCGCGCCTCGGCGTGCTCGTCGTCCAGCGCGCGGACCTTGATCTGCTCGCCCTGCCCCAACTCGCTCCACAAGCGCTTGGCGATCCCGCCGCGGTTATTGGCGATCACCGCGTTCGCGGCCGAGAGGATCGTCTCGGTGGAGCGGTAGTTCTGCTCGAGCTTGACCACGCGGGCGTCGGGGAAGTCGTCCTGGAAGTCGAGGATGTTGCGGATGTCAGCTTGCCTGAAGCTGTAGATCGACTGCGCGTCGTCGCCGACGACCGCGAGGTTGCGATGCCCGACCGGGCCGGCGTAGGTGGGTCGATCCCCTGGCCGCGCCTCTCCTCTGGCGGGCGGGCGCCCGCCGCCCACGAGTAGCTGCAGCAGTCGGTACTGGGCGTGGTTGGTGTCCTGATACTCGTCGACGAGCACATGCCTGAAAGCTGAGGAGTAACGCGTGCGAACCTCCTCGAACAGCTCCAGCAGGTTGACCGTCCGGAACAGCAGGTCATCGAAGTCCATCGCGTTCATCCGATGCAGGTCGCGCTCGTACAGTTTGTACACCTCGGCCACCATCTCCTCGAACGACGAGCCCACCGCCTGGCCATAGGCTTCGGCATCTGAAAGCTTGTTCTTGGCGGCTGAAATCTGATTGTGGATAGCCGCCGGGGTGAAACGCTTGGGGTCCACTCCCACGGCGTCGGCGCACCGCTTGGTCAGCCTGCGCGCGTCGGCCTGGTCGTAGATCGTGAACTGGCGCGTATACCCGAGGCGCTCGGCCTCGGCGCGCAGGATGCGCGCGCACGCTGCGTGGAACGTCATCAGCCACATCCCCCGCGTTCCGCGGCCCAGCAGCCGCTCCACGCGCTCGCGCATCTCCTTGGCGGCCTTGTTCGTGAAGGTGATCGCCAGGATCTCGCCCGCCTGAGCCTGGTCTGTGTAGATCAAAAAAGCGACCCGGTGGGTGAGCACGCGCGTCTTGCCGCTGCCCGCGCCAGCGAGGATCAGCAGCGGCCCCTCACCGTGGGTGACGGCCTCGCGCTGGGGCTCGTTCAGCCCCTCCAGCAGCTCCTGGAGGTGCTCGGCGTGGGGGTTCTCAAGCATCCAGACTCAGCATAGATGCGCAGTCGGCGGGGTCCCACCCGCCTACCCCCCGGCCGGGTTCGGGCCCTTGACTGTCCGCAGCGGTCTGGGCTCGGCGGCTGGCTCGGGCTCCTGCTCGGAGAGCTCGCTCACCATCCGTTCCAGCACGCCGATGCGACTGGCCAGCCCCTGTATCGCCTCGGCAATCGGATCGGGCAGGTGGATCCAGTCGGCGTCGGGGCCCTCGACGCGGCGCCCGTCCACACGCACCGGGTGGCCGGGGTTGCCGACGACCGTGGAGTTGGGCGGCACGTCGGTGATGACCACGCTGTTTGCGCCGATCTTCGCCCCATGGCCGATCGTGATCGGCCCCAGCAGCTTCGCGCCCGAGCCGATCGTCACGTTGTCCTGCACCGTCGGATGGCGCTTGCCCGTCTGAAAGCCCGTGCCTCCCAGCGTGACCCCCTGATAGAGCGTCACGTCGTCGCCGATCTCGGCCGTTTCGCCGATCACCACGCCCGCGCCGTGATCGATGAACAGGCCCTCACCGATGCGCGCCGCAGGATGGATCTCGATGCCTGTGAGCGCACGCGAGAGCATCGAGATCGAACGCGGCGCCAAGGGCACCCCCGCCTCGTGCAGCGCGTGCGCGATGCGATGTGCCAGCAGCGCGTGGATGCCCGGCCAGGTGGCGAGGATCTCGCCCTGCCCCACCCCCCGCGCCGCGGGATCGCGGTCGCGCGCGGCGAGCACGTCGCGACGCAGCTCTTTCGCAACCCGCGCGAAAGTGTCAAAGCCGGCCATGGCAACAGCGTAGCGACGGCTGGGCCGCGCGCTGGTGAACATGGGCGGCGATCGAACCCGCGTATCTGGCGTCGCACGCTGGGCGTCTGCATGTGACCGATCGGAGATCGGTCAGCACGGTAGACGGACGCCGGGGACCCTCAGCATGTGTTTGAAATCAACGCACCGTGTGCCATTGTATATATCGGGTAGATACAAAAGCGCACGCATGCGGGAGTAGGACTTTCAATTTGCGCTCACTGTGCTCCATGGTATCTACGGTGTAGATACAAAAGCGCACACTGCGTAAAAATTGAAAACACGTTCTCAGGGGGCGAAGAAGGCTTGGGAGACGTAGCGCTCGCCGGAGTCCGGCATGATCACGACAATCCGCTTCCCCTTGCACTCCGGGCGCGCGGCTACTGCGAGCGCCGCCCACAGCGCCGCCCCGCCGGAGATGCCAGCGAGCAGACCCACGCGCTGTGCACAGCTCCAGGCGGTGTGGATCGCGTCGTCGTCGGACACGGCGATCACCTCGTCGAGCAGCTCGCGGTTGAGCACCGGCGGCACGAACCCCGCGCCGATGCCTTGGATGCGGTGTGGGCCGGCCTGCCCACCCGACAGCACCGCCGAGCCGCGCGGCTCGACCGCCACCACGCGCAGCTCATGGTTGCTGTGTTTGCGCAGATACTCGCCCACCCCGGTGATCGTGCCCCCGGTCCCAACGCCGGCCACCAGCACGTCCACCCTGTGGCCCTCCAGCGCGCGCTCGATCTCTGGGCCCGTCGTGCGCCGGTGGGCCTCGGGGTTGGCGGGGTTGGAGAACTGGTCGGGCAGGAACACGTCGTCTGAGCGCGCCATCTCACGGGCAGCCTGCACCGCCTCGCCCATCCCCCCGAGTGACTCGGTGATGTCCACGCGCGCGCCATACAGCGCCAGCAGACTCTCGCGCTCGCGGCTCATCCCCTGGGGCAGTGTGAGCACCAGGTCATAGCCCTTGGCCGCGCACACGAACGCGAGCGCGATCCCGGTGTTGCCGCTGGTCGCCTCGACGATCGTCGTGCGCCCCGGCTCGATCCTCCCTTCCGCCTCGGCCGCCTCGATCATCGCCACGCCGATCCGGTCCTTGACGCTGCCGCCCGGGTTAAACGACTCGAGCTTGGCGAACAGCTCGACATCGTTGTCCGCGGCGGCCGTGCCGTCGAGCATCCGCGGGAGCGCCAGGAGTGGGGTGTTCCCGACAAGCTCTGAAATGTTGATCGGGATTTGGGCCATAGGCCCCACGACAATAGTGGGCGGGCGGGGAGCACGCCGTTCGGGGCGGCTCCTGGCAGATGCCTTCTGTGCCACCTCTACGAGGCCCTGCCACTACTGCTCGCCAACACTCGTTGAACGCTCCCTATCCCTGCGGCCCGCACAACCCGCGAAGTCCGTATGCCCGGGCAATCTCAGATGTGGTAGATGCTTGCGCCCGCCTCACGCGACTCGCGCTCGATCACGTCGGCGATCGTCATGTCTGCGAGCACCTGCCGCGCGGCCTGCGCAGCGTCGGCGAACACGCCTTGGGCGTCACGCCCAAGCGGACCGTCGAGCAGCTCGACGATCTCCAGCACGCTCACGGTCGCGGGCTCGCGCGCGAAGCGGTAGCCACCCTTGACCCCGCGCTGGGAGTTGATGATCCCCGCACGCCTGAGCACCGCGAACAGCTGCTCGAGGAACTGCACGGGCACCTCACGCCTGCGCGCCAGCTCGCCGATCGGCACCGGCTCCGAGCCCGCGCTACGACCTAGCTCGGCGAGCGCGAGTACGGCATAGGGAGACTTACTGGTGATCGAGATCATCCCGCCCTCACAGGCGCGATGCTACGGATCTACAGCCAACCGCGCTCGGTGGCGATCAACACGGCCTGGGCCCGGTCGACGGCGCCGAGCTTGCCGTAGATGTTGTGCAGGTGCGTGCGCACCGTACTCGTCGACAGCGTCAGCTCGTGGGCGATCTGCTTATAGACCTTGCCTTCGGCGAGCCGTTGCAGGACGCCGAGCTCCCGTCCAGACAGCGGACAGGGGTCGACGTGGCGCCGGCGCTGTCCGGCGGCGTTGGGCAGCTCGTACATCACCCTTCTCAGCTCCTCCGGCGCGAGGCCGATGATGCGCGCGGTCTGGAGCATCTGGGTCGGCGACACCGTCGCACCCTGTTCGTAGTGCGCCAGCATGTCCGCCAGGCGAATGAAGGCGGGTTCCCCTTCCGCGTCGGGGTTGTGGTGACGCTCGATCGCAGTGGCGACCGTTGCCGGCAGTCCCCAGCGCCGGGCGAGCACACCACCCACCAGCGCATGATCGACGCCCAGCTCGCGGCGCTCGGAGTGGATGCGCTCCTCTGGGGTCTTCGCGCCGCGGTGCACCTGCGCGGGATAGCCGGGATAGGCGTGCAGGAGTACTAGCTTGCCGACATCGTGCAGCAGGCTCGTGACGGTCAGGCGGTCGCGGTGCTCGTAGCCGACCTCCGCCGCCACGCGATCCGCAGCGTGCTGGGTCGCCAGCGCGTGCAGCCGAAAACGCTCCGGAGCCGCCTCCCAGACGCTTGAGCGCTCGAAGAAGTCGAATGTTCGCACCCTCCCCGCCAGCGCATGGACGGTCTGCGGCGTCAGGATCTCGACGGCTGCCACGACTGTGTCCACGCGCCCGCGCCCGCTCTGCGCCTGGTTGGCCAGGCGCAGCACGGCGATGATGAGCGCGACGTCGGACTCGACCGCCGTCACGATGTCGGCGGTCGCCACATGATCCTTGGAGATCACCGCGAGCAGGCGATTGCGCGACTCGGCAAGCGCCGGAAAGGCCTCCAACGCTTCGAAGGCCATCGTCAGACGGCGGCCGTGGCCCTCGTTCTGGTGACGCTCCCCAGAGGCCGTTCCGGACGCGCTCGGACGGCGCTTGGTCTCCGCAGAGGGTTCCGTTTTGACCACAGAGGGCCCCGTTTTCGCAGCGCGTCGCTTTGGCTTGGAAGCTGTTACCTGCATTCGTTCGGATGCCTACCTTGGCGTTTGGATGCCTGCCTGGGGATTGCCCGCCAGGGGGTGGACGATTCCCTGTCGAGGTCCTATCGGCATCCCCGAACGAACTGTTGAGGGAAAATTGTGAGCGTGCCGTCCGCCGGCACCCGGATCAGCCGGCCTGCGTTCCGCACAGAACGCGGTCGATGCGCCGTAAAGTCTCCTCACGACCGAGCAGCGCCACGCTCTCGAAGATGCCCGGGGAAACCGTGGTGCCGGAGATGGCCACGCGCAGCGGCTGGTAGACCTCCCGCGGCTTGACCGCGCGCCGGGAGAGCACCGCTTCAAGCGCCTGCGCCACCCCGACCTCGTCGAAGCTCGTGGCCTCGGCGAGCGCCGCTCGCACGTCGGTGAGCGCGGCGCGCCCGTCCTGTCCCAGCCAGCGCTCCCGGGCCTCGATATCGTCGCAGGGACCGTCCAGAAGGGACCCGGCCAGCGGCCAGAAGTCCGCGAGCGTATGGATCTTCTCCTGGCTGATCGCGACAGCGCCCGGGAACCTCTCATCACCGAGCGCGTCCGCATGGCCGGCGTGCTCTACGAACTCCCCCACGCGACGCGTCAGCTCGGGCACGGGCAGCTCGCGAATGTAGACGCCGTTCAGCCACTTCAGCTTGACCTCGTCGAACTGCGCCGGGTTGTGGCTCACACGCTCGAGCGTAAAGCGCTCGATGAGCTCCCCGGTGGACAGGATGGTCTGATCGTCACCTGCTCCCCAGCCGAGCAGCGCGAGGTAGTTGCGAACCGCCTCGGGCAGGTAGCCGGCGTCGCGCAGCTCCTGCACGGAGGCGGCCCCGTGCCGCTTGGCGAGCTTCTTGCCGTCCGGTCCGTGCAGCAGCGGCAGGTGCGCGTACAGCGGCAGTGGCACCTGCTGGCCAACCCCGCCGTCTGGGCTGTGTGCCCCCGATCGGTCGGCGACATCGCCGGTCGGGCCGGTGGTGAGCCGGTCTACGCCAACCGCCCTGGCCGCCTCCAGCACGAGCAGTTGCTTGGGCGTGTTCGAGAGATGATCCTCGCCGCGGACCACGTGGGTGATGTGAGCGTCGAGGTCGTCGATTGCGACCGCGAAGTTGTAGAGCACCGACCCATCCGCGCGCGCGATCACCGGGTCATCAAGATGGACATGCTCGAAGCGCGTCTCGCCGCGGATGGCGTCGTGGACGATTGTCGCGCCCTCGTTGGGCACGCGCAGGCGCACCGCTCCCTCCTGCTCAGGCTCACCCCGAAAACCGCGCTCGGCGCCGTGGCGCCGCTTGTAGGCCTTCACATCCTCCTCCGTCGCGTTCGAACGGTAGGCGTGACCTGCCTGCAGCAGCGCCTGCAACACCTCTCCGTGTCGTCCCGCACGCTGGGACTGGAAGATCGGCCCCTCGTCCCAGTCGAGCTCCAGCCAGCGCAAGGCGTCGAGGATCTGCTCCACGTTCTCCGGCGTCGAGCGCTCGCGGTCTGTGTCCTCGATGCGCAGCACCATCTGCCCGCCCGCGTGCCTGGCCAGCAGCCAGTTGAACAGCGCCGTGCGCGCGCCACCGATGTGCAGCGCGCCCGTCGGCGATGGCGCGAATCTCACACGCATCTGTCCGCCCGATCGGTCGGGCTCCTCGGGGGCGTGGTCGGGGGTGGAAACCATAGGATCGCCGCCATGCTAATCGGCGCGCACGTCTCGCCCGCGGGCGGCCTGCCCAAGGCGATCGAACGAGGCGTCGAACGCGACTGCCGCGCGATCCAGATCTTCAATCAATCCCCGCGCATGTGGCGGCCGACCGTTTACCGCGACGAGGACATCGCCGCATTCCGGGAGGCGATGGCCGACAGTCCGATCGACGCCGTGCTAATCCACGCCGTCTACCTGCTCAACTGCGCCAGCGACGACCCCGACATCCGCGCTAAGTCGCTGGCCTCGCTGACGCACTCGCTGCGCGTGGGGCATGCGATCGGCGCGTCCGGCGTCGTACTGCACCCCGGCTCGGCCAAGACCGGCAACGTGACCGCGGCGATCGTCCGCGCCGGGGAGACGATCCGCGCGGCCTTGGCCAACAGCGAGGGCTGCGAGCTGCACCTGGAGAACACCGCCGGCGCAGGCGGCACGCTTGGGCGCTCCTTCGACGAGCTCGCGGCACTGCTGGACGCTGCAGGCGGTAACGAGCGGCTAGGGGCATGCCTGGACTCCTGTCACCTGATCGCCTCTGGCTATGACATCCGCACCGCGCAAGGCATGACCTCGGTGCTGGGAGAGGCCACACGCAAGCTCGGGCGCGGACGGATCCGCTCGCTGCACCTCAACGACTCGCAGACCCCCCTGGGCTCCAACCGCGACCGGCACGCCAACATCGGCGCTGGCGAGCTCGGCGAGCAGGGCTGCGCCGCGTTCCTGTCGGCACCGGGCCTGCAGAAGCTGCCGTGCATCCTTGAGACCCCCGGCGAGAACCGCAAAGGCGCCTCACGCGCGGAAGTCACCTTGGCGATGACGCTGCGCGAGCGTGGGATCGCCGCGCGCAAGCGGAAATAGCTGCACAGCCGGTGCTGAACGAACGCGCCTTCCTGACGGCCGTGGACCAAGCAGGCCCAGGACGCAGGAAGCGAAGTGTGCTGGCCGATCAGTCGATCGCATTAGATCGTCGATCGGTACACGAGCGACCGAGGACGCCGGCATGCGCAGCGTCCACGGCCGTCAGGCGACGGCCAGCCGTGCAGGCATAAGTGCCTGCTCCAGCTCGGCGCGCACGGCCGGGGTGTTCTGCACGCGATAGGCATCGCCGAGGCGCAGGCGGCGGGTGCCGGCGGGGGTGTCGATGTCGAGCACGACCTCGGCCGGGCCAGCATAGTCCTCGGCGACCTGCTTGACGTCCTCGATCGCGCTGGGGGACAGGCTCGCGGCGTCGGCACGCACGTGCATCGGCTTGGCCAGCGTCACCGCCGTCTTGGCGTCCTTCCGTGCCCTCTTGCCGGCCTGCTCGATCTCCTCCTGCGACGGCGAGAAGGTCTCAACGGTCTGGACCACCAGGCACGTCTTGCCGGCTTCCTTGTGGTCCACGCGACCCTTTACGAGCACCACCTCGTCCACCGCCAGTGCCGCCTCGTGCTCGGCGAGCGCCTTGCCGAACACGAGCATCTCCACCGCCCCCTGTAGGTCGTCGAGCGTCGCGAACATCATCGGGTCACCGTTGCGGGTGCGAATGCGCTTGGTTTCGACGATGATCCCACCCACGGTCACCCAGTCCTTGTCGCGACGATCCTCAAGCGACGCGAGCGGGCAGTCCACGCGCGCGCGCAGCGCGTCGCGCAGCGGCTTCAGTGGGTGCGCAGAGACGAACAGCCCGATCGCCTCCTTCTCCGCGGCCAGCAGCTCGGCCTGCTCGTACTCCTCGAGCGGGATCGGCCGGTGGGCGGGCGCGCCGAGGCCGACCCCGCCGGCCGCTCCAGCGCCACCGCTCGGCTCTTCCTGCAGGTCGAAGATCGACCCCTGGCCGATCATCGCGTCCTGCTGGACTTTCTGACCTTTGGCCTGGGCTTCCTCGAGCACGCTGAGCATGCCCTTGCGGCTCGCGCCGGTCGATCCGAGCGCGCCGCACTTGATCAGCGCCTCGATCGCCTTCTTGTTGACGGTGCGGTTGTCCACGCGTTCGCAGAAGTCCCACAGCGAGGTGAACTCGCCGCCCTCTTCGCGTGCCCGCTTCATCGCCTCCACCGCCTGGTAGCCGACGCCCTTGACCGCATCCAGGCCGAAGCGGATGTTGCCGTCGACGACCGTGAACTCGTGGTCTGAGAGGTTCACGTCGGGCGGCAGGATCTCGATCCCCATCTCCTCGCAGCGGGCCACGAAGAAGGGGACCTTGTCCTTTGTGGACATCACCGAGGAGATCAGCGCCGCCATGTACTCGGAGGGGTAGTTGGCCTTCAGCCACGCCGTGCGGTAGCCGATCAGCGCGTAGCAGGCGGCGTGGCTGCGATTGAAGGAGTAGTCGGCCGAGCGCTCGTTGGTGTTCCACAGGAACTCGATCACCTCGGGCCTGGTGCCCGACGCGCGGCAGCCCTCCATGAACTCCGGCTTGAGCGCGGCCATCGCCGCGCGGTTCTTCTTGCCGATCGCCTTGCGCAGGTCGTCCGCCTTGGCCCCGGAGAAGCCGGCCAGCTCCTTGGAGATCTGCATCGCCTGCTCCTGGTAGAGGATGACCCCCTTGGAGGACCCGAGGATCGCCCGCAGGCGCTCGTCGGGGTAGGCGATCGTGTCGGGGCTGTGCTTGCCCTTGGCGTACACCGGTATCTGGTCCATCGCGCCCGGCCGGTACAGCGCGTTGAGCGCGATCAAGTCCTCGAACTCACTCGGCCGGACCTTCTTGAGCGCCTCGCGCATGCCCTCGGACTCGAACTGGAACACGCCCGTAGAGTCGCCGCGGGCGAGCATCTCGTAGGTGGGCTGGTCGTCGAGCGGCAGCGTCGTCATGTCGGGTCTGCCCCCCGTGGAGCGCTCGATGATGTCGAGCGCGTCCTCGATCACGTCGAGGTTGCGCAACCCGAGGAAGTCCATCTTGAGGATGCCGATTTCCTCGATCGGCTTCATCGAGAACTGCGTCACCGTGCGAAACGCCCGCTCGCCGTTCTCATCTGTGCCGGCGTCGGCCAGCTGCAGGGGCACGATGTCGGTCAACGGGCGGTCGGCGATCACGACCGCGGCGGCGTGGATCGAGGAGTTGCGCACGATGCCCTCAAGGCCCTGCGCCACATCGATGATCTTCTGTGCGTTGGGGTCCTCGTCGCACGCTTTGCGCAGCGGCTGGCCACCCTTCAGGCAGTCCTCAAAGGACGGCGAGCGGCCCATGATCGGGTCGGGGATCAGCTTCGCCAGGCGATCACCCATGCCGTAGTCGAAGCCCAGCACGCGCGCCGCGTCGCGGGTGGCCGCGCGCGGGAACATCTTGCCGAAGGTCACGATCTGCGCGACCGACTCGCGCCCATACTTGTCGGTCACGTAGCGCATCACCCGCTCGCGCCCGCGCACGGAGAAGTCGATGTCGATGTCCGGCATCGACACGCGCTCGGGGTTCAGGAAGCGCTCGAACAGCAGGTCGTAGTGCAGCGGGTCAACGTCGGTAATCGCCAGGCAGTAGGCGACGATCGAGCCCGCCGCCGAGCCGCGTCCGGGGCCCACCGCGATGCCGTTCTCCTTGGCGAACTTGACGAAGTCCCAGACGATCAGGAAGTAGGCGTTGAAGCCCATCCCGTCGATCACCCCGAGCTCCATCTCCATGCGCTCGACCGCCTCCGCCGGCGGCGGGTCGCCGTAGCGCAGGCGCAGTCCCTCCTGCACCCGTTCGCGCAAGTACTCGCGCTCGCCGACCCCCTCGGGCGTCTGGTAGCGAGGGATCAGCTGCTTGCCGAGCTCGAGCTCCACCGAGCAGCGCTCTGAGATCTCCAGGGTGTTGGCGATCGCTTCGGGCATCTCCGCGAACGCAGCGACCATTTCGCCGCTATCGCGCAGGTAGAACTCGTTTGTTTCGAACGTCAGCTTCGGCGCCGCGAGCGTGCTCTTGGTCTGCACGCACAACAGCGCCGTGTGGTGGTCATAGTCCTCACGACGAAGGTAGTGGACGTCGCCGGTGCCCACGAGGCGGCCGCCGACTTCGCCGGCGATGCGCACGATGCCCTCGTTGCACTTGTCCTGCGCCGCCAGGCCATTCTTCTGCACCTCGAAGTAGACGTTCTCCGGGCCGAACGCGCGCAGCAGATCGTCGGCGTGTGCGCGGGCATCCTTGAGCCTGTCCTCAAGCAGGCGCTGGCAGAAGCGGGAGGCCAGGCAGCCGGTGAGCGCGATCACCCCTTCGGAGTGGCGCTCGACCTGGGCGAGGTCGAGCGTCGGCTTGCCCCTGTGCAGGCCTTCCAGGAAGCCAGCCGAGGAGAGCTTGACGAGGTTGCGGTACCCGGCGTCATCAGCGGCGAGCAGGGTCAGGTGGTTGCGCTCTGTCTTGCCCGGCCCGGTGGCCGTGTGGTCGTCGACAAGATAAATCTCACAGCCCACGATCGGCTTGATGCCGTGCTTGGTGCATGCCTTGTACAGCTCGACCGCGCCGTTCATCACGCCGTGGTCGGTCAGGCCGAGGGCCGGCTGGTCGAATTCCGCGGCGCGAGCCGCCAGCGCGTCGACCTTGCACGCGCCGTCGAGCAGCGAGTACTCGGAGTGCACATGCAGGTGGGCGCAGGCGGTGGTGTTCACTGGGATTGCATGCTAAGCGGCTTGGCGGCGGATGCTCAGCGGGCGCGTCGCTGTTTGCGTCTTATCCGCCAGCGTGTGATCAGCGACATGCTGTGCTTGTGCGGCGGCGGTTTGACTACAGGCGCAGGGAACTGGTCTGCGGGCGAGGAGGCCTCCTCCGCGCGTGCGCGCAGGCGTTCGACCGCGGCGGCGAGAGCATCGGCCATCTCGTCGCGACGCGCCTGGTCAGGGTCGCGACGACCGATCTCCGATCGGTCGTCGCGCTCGGGATCTTCCCTTTGGGACTCGAAGCCCTCCTGGCTGGGCTCGGGACCTTCCCTATGGGATTCGGAGTCATCCCGGCTGGGCTCGGGATCCTGCCGACCTGGCTCACTCTGTGTTGGCTCATCCAGGGCGGGCGCCGCCGCAGCGGCAGTCCTCAGCCGGGTCGCCAGACCCCTGAGTTCCTCAACGAGCCCCTCCACCATGCGATGACCCCGGCGCATGCTCTCCAGCAGGCGCTCGGCGCGCTCGCGGGCGGCTCGCTCGGCCTCGAGTCCACGGTGGATCTCGACCGCGCGGCGCTCAAGGGCGGTGAGCCGCACCTCCAGCTCGCGCTCGGCACGTCGTACCGCCGCGCGTTCGGCCGCCGCGGCCTGCTCGGCCTCAGCCAGTTCCCGCTGGACGCTCTCTAGCTGCTTCGCCAGCTCGCGCGCGTCGCGCTCGCTCGCGCTCAGCCGGCGGCCCAGGCGATCAATCTCGGCGCGACTCTCGCGATCGAGCTGGATGAGACGGTCCTCGGCCTCAACGCGTAACCGCTGCTCTGCGTACTCGCACTGCTTGACGCGCCGCAGCTCGCGCTCGCGCTCTGATACCGACGCCTGCTCGGTCTCGGCCAGCTCGGCCATTCGCCGCCGCTCGTCCTCCGCCTCGCGTAGGCGCTGTTGAAGGCTTGAAACGTGGGTTTCGAGCGTCTGGACCGTCGCCTCGGCCGCCTCCGCGCGGCGGGTGAGCGCGGTCTCGCCCGTCTCTATCGCACGGCGCGCGCGTCGTTCGGCCAACAGGTCGCCCTCGGTCCTGCCGACCGATCTCCGATCGGTCGGCTCACCGCCCGGCGTCTCGTGTCCCTCTGCCATCACAATCGCCAGGCAGCGTACGGGTGGAGCCGGACGGCTCCTGACGCGGCCTCAGAACGTGTTTCAAATTTTCCGCAGCGTGCGCTTTTGTATCTACATCGTAGATACCATGGAGCACAGTGAGCGAAATTGAAAGTCCTACCCCCGCATGCGTGCGCTTTTGTATCTACATCGTAGATACCATGGAGCACAGTGAGCGCAAATTGAAAGTCCTACCCCGCATGTGTGCGCTTTTGTATCTACCCAATATATACAATGGCATACGGTGCGTTTATTTCAAACACATACTCAGGGCCCAAGATATTCTTCTACGGACCCTCAGGACTCGTTGCGCAGGCGCCAGGCCATGCGCGACTGCAACGAGAACAGCTCGATGAACCCAGGTGAGGCGGCCTGGGAGAAGAGGCCGCCGGACTCGGCGAACGAGGCGAGACTAGCGTCGTAGACGGCGTTGACAGAGGAACGAGTGACCACGCGAGCCTGGCCCTTGTAGAGCTTCAGACCGATCGTCCCTGACACCTGCACGTTGACGGCGTCCATGTAGGCATCGAGGTCTGAGCGCAGCGGCTCCCACCACAGCCCGGCGTAAACGAGATAGGCCCACTGGCGGTCGAGCTGCGGCTTGAACTGGTTCTGGTGGATCGTGCCTACGAGCCTCTCTAGCTCCTGATGCGCGGGCAGGATGACCGCGGCGGCGGGCGCCTCGTAGATGTCGCGCACCTTCAGCCCGACGATGCGATCCTCGACGTGGTCGACGATCCCCACGCCGTGACGCGCGCCGATCTCCGCGGTGCGTTCGATCAGCTCCACGAGCTCCAGACGCTCTCCGTTCAGGCCGACCGGTATCCCGCGCTCGAACTCCACCTCCACGATCTCGGCTTCATCGGGCGCTTGCTCGGGCCGGGTGACGAGCTGGAAGACATCGTCCTCGGGTGCGTGGCTGAGGTCCTCGATCCAGCGTCCCTCTGATGAGCGTCCCCACAGGTTGTCGTCGATCGAGTACGGCGCCGCCTCGGTCCCGGGCGGGTGGGATCCGGGCGGGTGGGATCCCTTAATCAGAATGCCGTGCTCGCGCGCGTAGGCGATCTCCTGCTCGCGGCCCATCTGCCAGGAGCGCACCGGCGCGATCACCTTCAGCTCGGGGGCAAGCGTGGCGACGGTCGCCTCGATCCGCACCTGGTCGTTGCCCTTGCCCGTGCAACCGTGCGCGATCGTGTCGCAACCCGTTTGGCGCGCGTGCTCGACCGCGAGCTTGGCGATCAGCGGCCGCCCCAGGGCGGTGAACAGCGGATAGCCGCCGCCGTACAGAGCGTTGGCCTTGATCGCGCGGGTCACGTACTCGCGCGCGAACTCCTCCCTCGCATCCACCACGTGGCACTCGAGCGCGCCCAGCTGCATCGCCTTGCCCTTGATGACCTCGTAGTCCTCGCCCGGCTGACCGAGGTTGACCGTCAGGCAGACCACCTCGGCTTCGTAGGAATCCTGGATCCACTTGAGCATCACGCTCGTATCCAGACCGCCGGAGTAGAGCAGCAACACCCGGTGGACGTGCTCGGGATCAGCCTCGTAGGAGGCGGTGCGCGGTGGGAAGCCCTTGGCGGGATCGGAGCTCATGAGGGCGCAACAGTAGAGAGGACCGCCCGTAGCCGCTCGCAGGCATCCTCCACATCGGCCTCGCTGGCGATCAGAGGGGGCAGCAGCCGCACGGTGGTGGGGCCGGTGGCGTTGACCACGAGCCGCTGCTCGAATAGTGCCCTGCGCACGACCTCGGGCGCCGGGACGTCAACCTCGCAGGCGAGCATCAGCCCGCGCCCATGTACGGACAGCACGTGCGGAAGGCGTTCCAGACCGGCGTGCAGCCGGTGGCCCAGCTCACGCACGCGCGCAAGCAGTTCGGGATCGCCGGTCACTTCGAGTGCCGCGAGCGCGCCCGCGGCAACCACGGGACCGCCGGCGAAAGTGGAGCCGTGATCACCTGGTGCAAAGACGTCCGCCAGCCGTGGGCCGGTGACGAGCGCTCCGATCGGGAGCCCTCCGCCGAGCGCCTTGGCGACGGTGATCGCGTCGGGGACGACGCCGGTCTGCTCATATGCCCATAGCGTGCCAGTGCGGCCCATGCCACATTGGATCTCATCGAAGATGAGCGCGGCCCCGTGGGCGTCGCAGGCGGCCCGGGCGGCCTGCAGCACCTCCTCGGAGAGCACGTTCACCCCACTCTCCCCCTGGATCGGCTCGAGCAACACGGCGGCGGTGTGCGCGTCGACCGCAGCAGAGATCGCCGCTGGGGTGGGATCGACCGCGCGAAAGCCGGGCACGAGCGGCGCGAACGGCGCCTGCTTTGACTCCTGGGGCGTCGCCGACAGGGCGCCATAGGTGCGTCCGTGGAAGGCCCCGTAGACGACGACGATGTCGCCGGTCCGCTTGGCCTTGCGCGCGAGCTTGATCGCGGCCTCGTTGGCCTCCGCACCGGAGTTGCAGAAGTAGACCTTGCCGCCGAGGCTCGACGCCGACAGGCGCTTGGCCAGGCGCATCGCGGGCTCGGTGTAGAACAGGTTGGAGACATGCATGAGACGCCCCACCTGCTCGCGCACCGCCTCCACCACACGTGGGTGACAGTGACCGATGTTCGTGACCGAGATCCCACACAGAAAATCGAGATACTCGTTGCCATCCGAGTCCCACAACCGCGCTCCCTCGCCGCGCACGAACTCGACAGGAGAGCGAGCGTATGAGGGGATCACACTGGTCTGCTCGATCTCCTGAAGCTCAGCGAGTGTCATGCGGATGCGGCCATGATCTTGGTGCCGATCCCGGCATCGGTGAACAGCTCGAGCAGCAGCGAATGTGGGATCCGGCCGTCGAGAATGTGCGCGGCACTCACGCCCTGGTCAATCGCATCCATGCAGGCCTGCAACTTGGGACGCATACCCCCTCCAAGCCGCGGCAGGGCGTCCTTGACCTCCTGCGTGGTGGCCTGACCGATCAGGCTCTGCTCATCGGCCGGGTCGCCAAGCCAGCCAGGGACGTCGGTGAGAAAGATCATCTTGTAGGCACCCATCGCGCCCGCGACTGCGCCGGCGGCCTCGTCGGCGTTGACGTTGTATGAGCACCCGTCGCGGTCGGCTCCGACCGAGGCGATCACCGGTATGTAGTCGCTTGCGATGTGAGCGATGACGTCGACGTTCACCCGCTCGATGCGCCCGACGAAGCCGATGTCCTCACCCTGCGGCCCGGCGCGGCGCGCGACGCGGAACAGCGAGCCGTCGTCCCCGCACAGGCCCACCGCGGGCTGGCCGTGGCGGTTCAAGCGCAGGACGATCTCCTTGTTGACCTTGCCGACGAGCACCATCTTGGCGACCTCGACCGTGTCCTCGTCAGAGACGCGCAGGCCGCCGACGAACTCGACCGGCAGGCTCAGGCGCTCCATGTAGGCAGTGATCTCCGGGCCGCCGCCGTGTACCACGATCGGGTTCAGCCCAACGTACTTGAGCAGCACCACATCGCGTGCGAACTCCTCGCGCAGTTGGGGATCCTCCATCGCGGCGCCGCCGTACTTGATTACAACCGTCTTGCCATGGAACTCCCTGATGTACGGAAGCGCCTCGAGCAGCGTGCCTACGTCTCGCATGAATTCTCCTCGGGTTGACATGGACACGCAGGGCAAGCTCGGCAAGGACGCAGGGAGCGTGGCGTGCTTGGCGCGCGGTCGACCGAGGACGCCGATCGAGCGCCGCCATGCGTGTTCATGTCGTGTACTCCGCGTTGATACGGACGTACTCGTGGGAGAGGTCGGAGAAAAACACCTCGGTCTCGGCGCCCTCGCCGGGAAGGGTGATCTCATATTCGACTTCCTTCGCCTGCAGGGCGTCCGCCAGCGCAACCTCGTCATAGGGGATCGCGGCGCCGGCCGAGCAAACCGGGATGCCCTCGAGCGCGATGTCGAGTGCTAGCGGCGCGGTGAACCGGCCCCTCCCGCCCAATGCGCCGCCGACGGCCTGTGGGATCCGCCCCCAGTTGGGATCACCACTGTGTAGCGCGGCCTTCACCAGGGGAGAGTTTGCTACTCCCCGCGCCGCCACCTCGGCAGTGGACAGGTCTCCGCCGCGCACAACAACCCGGGCGATCCGTGCGGCACCCTCGCCGTCTGAGACCATCAGGATCGCGAGCTGGCGCAGCAGCGCGTCGAGCGCCTCGCCGAAGCGCAGCTCGTCCTCTGACCCTGGGGCGATCGTGACGCCGGAGGATCCGGAGCACATGAGCACGGCGGTGTCATTTGTGGAGAGCTGTCCATCGACGGTGCAACGGTCGAACGAGCGCTTCACGCATACGCTCAGCAGCAGCTCGGCGGTCTCGGGCTGGAGGGCGGCGTCGGTCTGCACGAAGCACAGCATCGTGGCGAACCGCGGGGAGATCATCCCGGCGCCCTTGCACTGCGCGCTGAGCCGTACCGTGCCGGAAGGTAGCTCGACCTCCAGGTTGGCACGCTTCTCGAACGCGTCGGTGGTTTGGATGGCCTGCTGGAAGTCGATGTCCCCCTCGCGGCGCAGGCGGCCCTGCGCGTCGAGGATGCCGCGCAGCATGTTCTCCACGGGCAGGTATTGACTGATCCCACCGGTGGAACCGAGTAGGACTGCCTCGGGCTGTGCGCCGACAGCGACCGCGGCGGCCCCCTGCGTCTTGGCGGCATCTTCGAGCCCGCGCCGTCCGGTGGCGGCGTTGGCGCAGCCGGAGTTGGCGAGCACGACCCGCAGCGCCGAGAGGGTGCAGCGCTCCTGGCTGAGCAGCACCGGCGCCGCCGGTGTACCAGTGTCGGCGAAGAGCGCCGCGCTGACCGGTTTCTCGACATCGCATGTGAGCAGCCCGACGTCGGGGTTGCCGCTGGGCTTAATCCCGCACGCCACTCCAGCCGCCCGAAAGCCTGCAGGCAGCCCGGCGGTGGGCCCGAGGTCGTGCACGTGCGCCGGCGCGGGCACCCAGCGCGAGTGGAAGAAGGGCTGCGGCGGACCTGCGGCGGGGCGATCGCCCCACACGTCTTTGCCGGCACTCATAGCGGGCCCTCCCCACTCCAACTCGTCTCTGTGGATCCCTTCACAGCAATCCTTCCGTCTCCGGAAGGCCAAACATCAAATTGAGGTTCTGGATGGCCTGAGAGTGTGGATCCCTTCACAGCAATCCTTCCGTCTCCGGAAGGCCAAACATCAAATTGAGGCTCTGGATGGCCTGAGAGTGTGGATCCCTTCACAGCAATCCTTCCGTCTCCGGAAGGCCAAACATCAAATTGAGGTTCTGGATGGCCTGAGAGGAAGTCCCCTTCCAGAGGTTGTCGATCGCGGAGAACACGAGCAGCTTGCCGGTGTGCGAATCAGCGGCGGCGAAGATCCGGCAGAAGTTCGTCTCGCGCACCTCGCGCACGCCCGGCGGCTCGGAGACGACCTCCACGAACGGCTCGCCGTCATACGCCTGGGCGAATAGCTCGCGTAGCTCCTCGGCGGAGACCGCGCGCGTGGGCGTCACGTAGCAGCTGGCCATCTCACCCTGGTCTAAGGGCACGAGGTGCGCCTGGAACTGCACGGGGAGGGCGGTCCCGAGCAGCCCGAGCTGCTCTTCGATCTCGGGCGTGTGCCGGTGGGCGGCGACGTTGTAGGGGAGGATGTTCTCGCCCGCCATCGACAGATGAGTCGTCTCATCGAACGTGCGCCCGGCGCCGGAGATGCCCTGCTTGGCGTCGATCACCACGTCGGCGATCACACCGGCGCGGGCCAGCGGAGCGAGCGCCAGCACGGACGCCGTCGGGTAGCAGCCGGGGTTGGCGACAATGTTCGCCGCGGCGATCTGCTCCCGGTGCAGCTCGGTGAGCCCGTACACCGCCTCGCCCAGCAGATCGGGCCGGGGGTGAGCGCCATACCAGCGTTCGTATGTGGGCAGGGCGGCAAGGCGGAAGTCGGCGCTGAGGTCGACCACGCGCACGTCGCGCTCACGCAGCGCGCCCACCGTGGGGGCGGCGGCGGCATGCGGATAGGCGACGACGGCCGCGTCGATCCCGTACCCCATGTCCGAGGCGTTGGACAGCCAGTCGAGGTCGAGCTCCTCAATCGTCAACGGCACGCGGTAGCGCGGGTAGAGGTCACCCAGCCGCTGACCGCCCTGCGAGCGCCCGGTGACGGCCGCCAGCTCGAAGCGGGGATGGCGCCACAGCAGGTGAGCGGCCAGCGCACCGGCGAAGCCGGTGGCCCCCGCGACGATCACCCGCGGAGAACCCTCGGCGAAGGCCTGCGTCGATCCGGGCCCGGCGCCCGGCGCCATGCCCGGCCCCGGACCCGGGGCCATGCCGGGCTCGGCGCCCGGCGCCATGTGTGTCGAGCGCGGCTCAGACACGCAGCTCGCCTCCCAGCTCGTTGAGCGCGGCCACAATGCGCTCACGCACGGGCGCCACATCCTCGTCGGTGAGCGTGCGGTCGGCGGCGC
Organism: uncultured Solirubrobacterales bacterium; assembly: GCA_963813805.1. GTDB lineage: Bacteria > Actinomycetota > Thermoleophilia > Solirubrobacterales > Solirubrobacteraceae > Palsa-744. The sequence continues at coordinate 116,365 of CAWEZZ010000005.1, read as the reverse complement.
GAAAGGACAGGGCGAGGGCCAGCGAGCGTCTGCCCTGCACCACCTGCGGGCCGGTGTAGACGTCGAACACCTCTACGCCTCTCAGCAGCTCGCCCGCGGCGGCACGCACGGCGCCGATGGCCTGTCCGGCGGAGACCTCCACGGGCAGGATCACCGCCAGATCCTGCCGCAGCGGCGGATAGCCGATCAGATCCTCATACCCTGCCTCGCCTCCTGCGGCGTTCGCTATCAGCCGGTCGAGGTCGACCTCCAGACAGCTCGCGCCCTGGAGCTCCCACGTCTCCGCCACAAGCGGGTGCAGCTCCCCCAGCCAGCCGATGCTCCTACCGCCGACCGTGACCGTGGCGCCGCGACCCGGGCGCAGGAACGGCTGGGGCTCGGGGACGAGCTCTACTTCGCCCACCCGCAGCGCGCGCGCGAGCGCTTCGAGGATGGCCTTCGCCGCGAAGAAGTCCGCGATCGGTGGCTCTGGCGTACCCCAGCCGGCGGGCGCGATGCGCCCGGCGAGGAGCACAGCGAGCGAACGGTGCTCCTCGATCCCGGTGCCCCATTGCCCGCCCCCGGAGTCGCCGTTCGCAGACCGTGCCGCCCCGCCCTGGTCGAACACGGTTCCGACCTCGAACAGCCGTAGATCGCTCATCCCCCGCGCGACGTTGTGTCGCGCCGTGTCGAGCAGCGACCCGAGCAGCGTTGTGCGCAGCAGCGCCTGGTCCTCGGACAGCGGGTTCTCCAGCACCGGCGCCTTTCGCCGCGGATCCTCAGCGCCCAGGCGCAAACGATCCGCGAGGCTCGGCGCACAGAACGTCCAGCCCACGACCTCGTAGCACCCTCTCCCGACTAGCGCGTCAACCGCATGCCGGCGCAGGCGCTGCTCGGGCGACAGCAGCCCGTAGGCGCCCCGGCGCTTGGGCAGCGTCACGGGCAGCTTCTCCAGCCCGTCGATGCGGGCGACCTCCTCGATCAGGTCAGCCTCGCGCGTGACATCCTCGCGCCGCGCCGGTGGCGGCGTCACATCCAAGCCGTCGTCTGCCGGCTCGACCTGAAAGTCCAGAGCCTTGAGAATCTCTGCCTGGCGCTCGACCGGCACGGGCACACCCAGGATCATGTTCACGCGCGCCTCGCGCAGCCTGATCTCAGGCGGCGACGGCGGCTCTCCGCCGACGTCGATCGTGCCGTCTGAAACCGTCGCGCCGCAGAGCTCGAGCATCAGCCCTGTCGCGACCGCCTGCGCCCACAGGCACTGCTCGGGTGCAAGCCCCTTCTCGAAGCGTGAGGACGCCTCGCTGCGCAGCCCCAGCGCCCACGAGGTCCGGTGGATGTTGGGACCGTGCCAGTTGGCGACCTCCAGCAGCACGCGAGTGGTGTCCGGCACGACCTCCGAGCGCGCGCCGCCCATCAGGCCCGCGATCGACGTCGGTCCCTCGGCGTCGTCGATCACGACCATCTCGCAGTCGAGCGTCCGCGTCTGCCCGTCGAGCGTCTGCACCTGCTCGCCCTCGCGCGCCCGGCGCACGGTCAGCTGCGCACCCGCTACCCGGTCGAGGTCGAACGCGTGCAGCGGCTGGGCGGTGAGCAGCATCGCGTAGTTGGTGATGTCCACGACGTTGTTGATCGGGCGCTGGCCAGCGGCAGACAGGCGCACCTTTAGCCATGGCGGCGAGGGACCGACGGTCACATCCTCGAAAACGCGCGCGGTGAAGCGCGGGCACAGATCGGGGCACTCGAGGAGGACCTGCGCGTCTCTGACCGACCCCTCGCTGCCCGGATCCTCGCTCCACGGCGGCTCAGACAGCGGCACCCCGGTGGCGGCATGCAGCTCGCGCGCGACCCCGTACACGCCGAGACAGTCGGGCCTGTTAGGCGTGATCTCGAGCTCGAGCACATCGGTGCAGATCGCGAGCACGTCACCCAGCGGTGTGCCGGGCGCGAGCTCGGCGTCCACGATCAGCTCGTCGAGCACCATGATCCCGCTGTGATCGGAGTCGATCGCCAGCTCGTCAGCGGCCAAGATCATGCCGTTGGAGGTGACGCCCCGCAGCTCGGCGACTCGGATCGCCGTGCCGTCGGGCATGACGGCACCCGGCAGCGCCACGGCGACCGTTTGGCCAGCTGCAACGTTCGGCGCGCCGCACACGATCTCGGCGGGCGCGGCGTCTCCGACGTCCACCCGGCACACGCGCAGGCGGTCAGCTTGGGGGTGGGCCTCGGCCGCGAGCACGCGGCCGACGACGAAGCGCTCGGCAGAGGGCACGCCGTGGTGGAGGATCGCCTCGATCTTCGTCCCGGTCATCGTCAAGCGCTCCTCAATAGCGGCCGTGTCGAGATCGGGATCGCAGTATTCCCGCAGCCAGCCCAGTGGAACTCTCATCCGAACTGCTCCAGGAAGCGCAGATCATTTTCGTAGTAGAGCCTCAGATCAGGGATGCCGTGCTTGAGCATTGCGATCCGCTCGACACCCATGCCCCACGCGAACCCCTGCACCTTCTCGGGGTCATACCCAGGGGCGTTGCGCTCGGTGGTGGGCACGTATCCGTACACGTTCGGGTCGACCTCGCCCGCGCCGAGGACCTCCAGCCAGCCCTCGCCCTTGCATAGGTGACAGCGCGCCCCGTCGCCCAGATGCCCCTTGCCCGAGCAGTGAAAGCACGACACGTCGACCTCGACGCTGGGCTCGGTGAAGGGGAAGAAGTGCGGGCGCAGCCGCACCTCGCGCTCGTCCCCGAACACGGCCTTCGCGAACGCCAGCAGCGTGCCCTTCAGGTCAGCCAGTGTGATGTCCTCGTCGACCGCCAAGCCCTCGACCTGGTGGAACTGCGGCGTGTGCGTCGCGTCGGAGTCGGGCCGGTAGACGCGGCCGGGGATCACCACGTACAGCGGCGGTGGGTGAGCCTCCATCGCGCGGATCTGCATCGGCGATGTGTGCGTTCGCAGTACGAGCTCCGGGGAGAGATAGAACGTGTCGGTCCGCGCCCGCGCGGGGTGCGTCGGGCTGTGGTTGAGCGCGTCGAAGTTGTAGTGAACGGTCTCCACCTCAGGCCCCTCCAGTACGGTGAAGCCGAGGCCGAGGAAGATGTCCTCCAGCTCGCGCTGCATCGCCGTCAGCACATGCAGCCTTCCCACTGGCTGTGGCGGGCTGCCCGGCAGCGTCACGTCGAGGAGGTCCTCGGCCAAGCGCGCCTGTAGCTCCGCCCCGCCGAGCTCGCCCGCACGCGCCTCTATCAGCTCTTCGAGCGCCTGGCGCGCCTGGTTGGCGGCCTTACCGACCTTCCCGCGCTCGGCGGGCTCCAGCTCGGCCACCCCGCGCAGCAGCAGCGGCAGCTCGGCCTTGCGTCCGAGGTGGCGCACGCGCAGCCCCTCCAGCGCCTCGCTCGTGCTCGCGGCGGAGATCTCCGCTTCGACCCGCGCCCGCAGCTCTTCGATCCGCTCGATCATGACGCCCGGACCCTAGATGACGCCGGGGCGTCAGACGGTCGGCGGGTCATCTCATACAGCGCCACCGTCGCCGCCATCGCGGCGTTGAGCGACTCCGAAGCGATCGGTATGTGTGCCACGCGCTCGCACTCCCGCACGATCTCCTCAGGCAGCCCCTCGCGCTCGGCGCCCACGAGCAGGGTGAGCGGACCTCCGCCGGTGGATCCCCGCAACAGTTCGCCGACGCCCGCCACCAGCGCCACCTTCTCGCCTGGGAGCTCGGAGATCGACTGCGCGCGCGCGACCTGCACGCCGAAGATCGCGCCCATGCTCGCGCGCACCGCCTTTGGCGAATACGGATCGGCGCATCCCGGTCCGAGTGCCACGCACGAGGCGTCAAACGCCTGCACGCTTCTCAGCACGGTGCCGACGTTGCCAGGGTCTCCCACCCCGTGTAGATACACGCATAGCGGTCCCTCGGGTGCGTCCATCCAGCGCTGCTCGTACACGCCGATCACCCTCGTGCCCGACCCCAGCGTGGAACAGGCCGCCAGCGCCGCCTCGTCCACGTCGGTGAAATCCAGGCCGCCGAGCTCGCTGCCCGCCACGCGATACCCCTCGACCGCCGGCCACCCGGCCAGTTTGGCCGCGGCGATCAAGTCCTCGCCCTCGGCCAGGAACCTGCCGCTGCGCTCGCGCTCGGGCTTGCTCTGAAGGCGACGAATGGCCTTCAGGCGGGGATTGTGGGGGGATGCGATGTGGGTCATGGATTCGTTCTCTGTTTCTGCTGATGCATCTTCCTCATTGCTTGGGACGGGACGCTACGTCGGGACACAAAAAAAGGCGCCGTCCTTTTCAGGAGCGACGCCCGGGAGGCTTTCCGATCGATTGCTTACTAAGCAGCCGACGCCTCACGGGCGGTGGCGGAGGTGACCGACGAGGCAGCCGAAGCCTCGCGGGCGACCTCGGCGAAACGTCGGAAGGTGTCGGCGTCGCGCACGGCGATGTCCGCGAGCACCTTGCGGTCGAGCTCCACGCCGGCCAGCATCAGGCCGTGCATGAAGGTCGAGTAGCTCATCCCGTTGATCCGCGCGGCGGCATTGATGCGGGTGATCCACAGCCGGCGAAAGTCGCGCTTGCGGTTGCGCCTGTCGCGGTAGGCGTAGGCGTCAGCCTTCAGCAGCGCCTCCTTAGCGCGCTTGTAGTTCGAGTGCGCCTCGCCGCGAAAGCCCTTCGTCAGCTCGAGCGTCGCGCGACGCTTCTTCTTGGCATGGACCGACCGCTTGACCCTGGTCATTTGCCCACTCCCAGCATTCGCTTGATCCGCGGCACGTCGTGGTCGTTGATCATCTTCGGAGCACCCAGCGCGCGCTTCTTTTTCGGCGACTTCTTCTCGAGGATGTGGCTCGTGAAGGGGTGCCGGCCGCGCACCTTGCCGGTGCCGGTGACCTTGAAGCGCTTCTTCGCGCCGGAATGTGTCTTCATCTTGGGCATGATCGCGAGCCGTTGATTATGACACGGCCGTGTCCGCAGAGGCGTCGCCGCTGTCCTCTGTTGGCGACTCGGCCAGCGCTCCGGACACGCCGTCGTCGCTTGAAGCCTCCTCCGTGCTGACGGGCGACTCGGCCAGCGCTCCGGACACGCCGTCGTCGCTTGAAGCCTCCTCCGTGCTGACGGGCGACTCGGCCAGCGCTCCGGACACGCCGTCGTCGCTTGAAGCCTCCTCTGCGCTGACGGGTGACTCGATCGCCGCGGACGCGACATCGCCGACGTGAGCGCCATCGAGGGCCACGCCGTCGGAGGGCTCGATCTCATCGGCCCGGCCCGCCAGCACCGCCTTGGACGGGGCCATCATCATCGTCATGTTGCGCCCTTCCTGCAGCGGGCGCTGCTCCACCACGCCCAGCCCTGCGAGCTCCTCGGCCAGCCGATCGAGGATTGCCGTGCCGCGCTCGGGGTGGGTGACCTCGCGCCCACGGAACATGATCGTGACCTTCACCTTGTCCTTGTGGCGCAGAAACCGCTCCACATGGTGCTTCTTCGTGTCGTAGTCGTGCTGGGCGATCTTCGGGCGAAACTTGATCTCGCGGACCGTTATCTGCTGCTGGTGCTTGCGCGCCTGCTTGACCTTCTGTGCCTGCTCGTACTTGTACTTGGAGTAGTCCAGCACGCGGCACACCGGCGGGCGCGCCTCGGGGGCAACTTCGACCAGATCGAGGTCTCGCTCCTGGGCGAAGCTCAGGGCATCGGGCGTCTTTAGTACCCCGATCTGGTTGCCCTCGTCGTCGATCAACCGGACCTCGGGCACGCGGATGCGCTCGTTGACCTTCGTCGTGTCCCGCTCAGGCGGGCGCCGGTCGAACCTGCGGGGAACCGCCACTAGCTGTAATAACCGCGCGTCAAGTTGGGTCTAAGCGCGGCTCATTGAGTGGATGCGGGACTTCAAGGCGGCCGAGTATAGCGGCGCGCGCGCCATACGCAAGGGGTCGTTACTGAACGTTAGAGGCCCCACCGACGCCCCGCCGGCCTATATCTCGCGCCAGCCGCTTGGCGAACTCCTCGGTCGGGACGCTCCCCGTGTCGCCCGCGCGGTGCTCGCGCACGGACACGGCCCCCTCCTTGGCCTCGCGATCTCCGACCACGAGCATGTATGGGATCTTGCGCAGCTCGGCCTCGCGGATCTTGCGCCCCACCGACTCGCCGCGGTCGTCGAGCTCCACGCGCAGGCCGTTTTCGCGCAGTGCGTCTCTGACGGAGGCGCCGTAGTCGTTGAAGCGGTCAGACACCGGCAGCACGATCGCCTGCACCGGCGCCAGCCACAGGGGAAACTCGCCGCCGTAGTGCTCTATCAGGATGCCTATGAAGCGCTCGAACGAGCCGAGTAGGGCGCGATGGATCATCACCGGCTGGTGCTCTGAGTTGTCGGCGCCGGTGTACTCGAGCGCGAAGCGCTCTGGCATCTGGTAGTCGAGCTGCACGGTGCCGAGCTGCCACGAGCGGCCGATCGAGTCGGTCATGTGGAGGTCGATCTTCGGCCCGTAGAACGTACCCTCACCCTCGTCCACCACATACTCGCGGCCGGTCCGCTTGATCGCTGCCTCTAGCGCCGCCTCGGCGGCCTCCCAGGTCTCGTCGCTGCCGATCCGCTGCTCCGGCCGGGTCGAGAGGTGCACGCGTGGCTCAAATCCGAACAGGTCGTAGAGGAAGTAGGCGAACTCCATGCAAGCGACCACCTCCTCCTCTACCTGCTCCTGCGTACAGAAGATGTGACCGTCGTCTTGGGTGATGTGGCGGACGCGCAGGAGGCCATGCAGCGTGCCGCTCGGCTCATGTCGGTGCACGAGGCCCTGCTCGGCATAGCGGATAGGGAGGTCGCGGTAGCTGCGACGCTTGTTCTTGTAGATCTGGACGTGGGCCGGGCAGTTCATCGGCTTGAGACCCATCGGCCGCTCCTCGATCTCCGTGAAGTACATGTTGTCCCGGAACTTGTCCCAGTGCCCGGACTGCTTCCAGAGCTCAACGTCGTAGAGGATCGGCGTCCGCACCTCGTTGTAGCCGCGTTGAACGTTCTCGGTGCGCCAGACCCTGGTCAGCTCGTTCCAGATGTGGGTGCCGGCCGGCTGCCAGAACGGCGACCCGGGCGAAAGGTCCGAGAACATGAACAGATCCAGCTCTTTGCCCAGCTTGCGGTGGTCTCGTTCCTTGGCCTGTTCAATCCGCTTCAGATGCTCCTCCAGCTGGGCCTTGGAGAAGAACGCCGTGCCGTAGATCCTCGTCAGCATCGTCCTTGTCGAGTCCCCGCGCCAGTAGGCCCCCGCGACCGACTGCAGCTTGAACGCCCCCACAGTCTTCGTGCTCGGAGCATGCGGTCCGCGGCAGAGGTCTGTGAAAGGGCCGTTGGTGTACAGCGACACCGTCTGGAGGGGATGGGCGGGGTCGGCGTTACGCACGAGGTCGTCGATCAGCTCGACCTTGTAATTCTGCTCCTCCGCCAGGAAGCTCTCGCGGGCCTGCGCCACGGACACGTCGTCACGCTCGAAGGACTCAGCCGCCTTCACATGCGCGCGCATGCGCTCTTCGATCGCCGGGAAGTCCGCCTCGGAGACGCTCACCCCGGCGGGGAACTCGAAGTCGTAGTAGAAGCCGTCCTCGATCGGCGGGCCGATCGAAATCTTCACGCCCTCGTAGCACTCCATCACGGCCGCCGCGAGCACGTGGGCGGCGTCGTGGCGGATCAGCTCCAGGGCCTGCTCGCCGCTCTTCTCCGTGAGGATCGCCACCCGAGCGCCGTCGGGCAGCTCCCGCGCCAAGTCGCGTACTTCAAGGCCCTCCCCCGCGTCAAGGCCCTCCCCCGCGCTCGCTCCCGTCTTCTCACCGTCCCCCGCGGCCCCCTGCCGCGGCAGGCTTACCTCGACGGCCAACGCCGCCCGCGCCAAACCCGGTCCGATCGCCGCGGCGGCGTCGGCGCCCGTGGCGCCGTCCTTCAGCTCCAGCGCCTTTCCGTCGGGGAGTGTCACCGTGACCGGCATCGCAGTGCTGGAGGCTACCTGCCCGCCCAGCCATCGACGAGTGTCCAGCACCGCACCCATTCATACGCCCGTCTAAACAGGCTGCGGCTGGTCGGTTGTTCGCCAGGAGTGCCGATACAGACATAGACCAACGTGATGATGCAGCGGCGAATACGACTACTCCGAGAGCTCCTACGCGACTCGCAATATGCGGTCGATGAGGCGCTCGTGGCCCACGCGATCATCGCGCGGGCGATGACACGCCGCCTGATCCCGGGAACCGTGTTCCGCAACGACGTCCGCGGTCCCCGAGTGCAGTCGTTCCGCCCCAGCCGGCATGCCCGGTCGTTCCGGCCGTGCAACGCGGCGAGGTCAGGTGAAGCGCGAGGCGTGCTTGCAGCGTGGCGTCAGATGTAGTCGGCGCCGGCCAGCTGTAGTCGGCGCCGGCCAGCTGATGAATGCAGGACTCAGATAATCGAGCCTGAATGCCGATGTCTAGGAACGAGATGGCCATGTCAGACAGCGAAACCCCCCAACCTAACCCCGAACATGACCACGGCTCTTCCGTGGAGGTGCCCGTGAGCGGCTCGCCTCAGCAGCCCGGTCAGAGCCCAGCTCCGTCCGCCTCAGAGCCCCAGAGCACCGACGGTGACGCGCAAGCGACGATGCCACCCAGCTCATCCAGGCTCGGGCGCGTGAGGCACCTAGCCCAGAGCCGGAAGGGTGTGTGGGCCGCGGTGGCGGTGCTGTGCGTCGCGGCGGGAGCAGTTGGCTCGGTGCTCGGAGCGCACACCGTCGCGCGCAACGATGCTGCCAAAGCACGGCTGACGTTCCCCCGAACCTCAGCGGAGATCGCCTCGACCTTGAAGCTGGCTCTCCAGCACGAGGAAGACCTCGCGGTCAGCACGGGTACCTTCTTCGCGGGCAATCCGCAAGCCTCGGCCGCGGCATTCGACGCCTGGGTGAAGTGGTCGCAAACGCTTCATCGTTTCCCCGAGCTGCAGAAGCTCGGCCTCGTGGCGCTGGTCCGAGCGCCGGAACTGCCAGCGTTCGAAGCGCGGATCACCGGTCACCCGCTCAAACCCGCCACGTTCGCGACGCTGATCAGCGGCCGCACGGTCAGATCGCTTGGATCGCGCTCAACGTCTACCGCTGTGTCGCGCTCAACAGCAAGCTCCAGCGCCGGCCTGCGGATCGTCCCCTCCGGTGAACGCACCAGCTACTGCTTGTCCGCCGTCGAACTCGCGAGGGGACCTCTCAAGCACACGCGTACGGTGCTCGACTACTGCGCTCAGCAGCACGAGCTGCTGTCATCCCGGGACTCGACGCTGAGCAGCTATGCAGGGGTCTCAGCGGGGCACAACCACGCGCTGGAAGTAGAGATGCCCGTTTACAAAGGGAACGTGCCGCCGTCCGGCTTCACGAGTCGCAGGGAAGCATTCGTTGGGTGGCTGCGCGAGGTGCTCACACCTGGGGCGATGTTCCAACAGGCCCTGCGAGACCATCCCGGCTACGCCGTGCGCCTGCGCTACAAGGCTGGCTCCTCGCACGTGGCCTTCACCAGTGGCACCCCGCAGGCCGGCTCACAGAACGCGAGCATGAGCCTTCACGACGGGTGGACCGTGAGGACGTTCGGGCCTGCTCTGCCCAGCGCGGATGTGCTTACCGACGAAAACGCGCTCACGCTGTTGATCGCCGGATGCCTGCTGAGCGTGCTGGTTGGCCTGCTGATCGTCATCCTCGGCATCGGGCGCCCGGCGGCGCCGGTGCGAAAGACCCGCGAGCTACGCAAGACCCGCGAGGTGCCTCATGCAGATCTCTATGACGCCCTGACGGCACTTCCCAACCGCGCGCTCACGCTGGAGCTCGCCGGGCGCCTGGTGGCGCGCGCGGGACGCCAGTCGGGGATGCTCGCGGGCGCGCTATTCATCGACATCGACTGGTTCAAGGACGTCAACGAGAAGCTTGGTCAGGCCGCCGGCGACCAGCTTCTGAGGATCGTCGGGGAACGGCTGGAGGGTGTGGTGCGAACGGGAGACATCGTTGGTCGTCTTGGCGGAGACCAGTTCCTGGTGTTGGTGGAATCAGAGGCCCGTGGAGTGCGACTGGACTCGCTGGCCCGACGCGTGATCGAATCTCTGCACCAGGCCGTCGCGCTGGAGGATTTTGGGCCGAGCTTCTTCATGACCGCGAGCATCGGCGTCGCCTACGGCCGGTACACGACTCCTGAGGACCTCTTGCGCGACGCCGAGCTGGCCGTGCAGGCGGCCAAGGCCGCGGGCAAGGACCGCTACACGCTCTTCAATGCGAACATGCGCTCGGTCATCGAGAGTGACGGAGCACTCGAGGCCGAGCTGAACGCCGCGCTGCAGGACAAGCAGTTCTCCTTGCTCTACCAGCCGATCTACGATCTGCAGGCTAAGCGGGTGGTGGGTGTCGAGGCGCTAATCCGCTGGCAGCACCCTACGCGCGGCGTCCTGCTTCCCGCCGACTTCATCCCGCTGGCCGAAGAAACCGGGCTGATCGTGCCAATCGGTCGCTGGGTGCTTGAGGAGGCCTGCTCCCGAGCCGCCGCGTGGAACGTGGCAGGTCATCGGGTCGGCATCTCGACGATGGTCTCGGCCAGCCAGCTGAACAGAGACGGATTCGCCACAGACGTTCGTAAAGCGCTGCAGCAGTCCGGGATAGACCCCTCGTTGCTAACGCTCGAGATCGCCGAGAGCACGATCATGCTCGACGTCACCGCGGCCGCCGCGCGCCTGGAGGAGATCAGGCCGCTGGGCGTGCGCTTCGCGATCGACGACTTCGGCAACGGGTACGCTTACCGCTCGAACCTGGAGAAGATGCCGCTGGACTACCTCAAGGTGGACAGGAGCTCCCTCGCCGCCTCAGACGACGAGGACTACCGCAGCTGGCTGCTCGAGGCGATCCTCCACTTCGGGCGCGACCTCTCGCTCACCGTGATCGCCAAGGGCATCGAAACGCGCGAGCAGCTGGCCAACATCCAGGCGATGGGCTGCACGATGGCTCAGGGATTCTTCCTGGGCGAGCCCCTTCCGTTCGGCGCAGTTGAGAGCCTCGTCAGCGCGGACTCCCAGACAGCGCAAGCAGCGCCGCCGAGCCAGGCTCTCTGAGCTCGGGCCGGCGCAGCCTGCCGTCTCCACAGCGAGCACGTGGCCGAGAGCGTGGTGCCCGTTACGCGGTGGTCGTTCAAGCCGACAACTCTGACGCATAGGCTGGCGTCAGTCAGGCCCTCCCGGGAACCCTCAACGCGCATCTCCCCGACGCCTCAACGCGCATCTCCCCGACGCGACGCCGATTACGACGCCTAATCTGCCGTGATGTATCGTTCCGCGCGTGACTTTGGCCGCAGACTCGGATTTGACTGTGGAGGGGCCTTTTCTGGCGTGCGTTCGCGTCGACGGAAAGGAGGTTCGTGCCTGCTTATCAGATCTTTCGCTGGATCAGCTCAGGAAGTGCCGTCCGGTGCGGAGCCCCAGGATCTATCAGCACCAGCAGCACATGTCGGGGCGTTGGTTCTCGACCACGGTGGGGGGCTTTTTGGAGTACGAGCGTCTGCTTGAGCGCGACTGGATGCTGCTGCTGGATTTCGACCGGGAGGTCGAGTGGATGTGCGAGCAGCCGATGCGGTTGCGCTACAGCAAGGATGGTAGGCAGACCAGCCATGTCCCTGATCTGCTGGTGTGGCGGGATGGGGTGCCTGAGCTTTGCGATATCAAGAGCGCGGAGCGCCTGAAAGACGCGGAGTTCCTGGCTCAGGTGCGCACGATGGAGTTGGCGTGCGCCGAGGCTGGTGTCGGCTACCGCGTGCTGGCAGAACCCGACCCGCAGCTGCTAGTCAACGTGCGGTGGCTGGCGGGATACCGCGAGCCACCCGTGGACCTCGATGGTGAGCGCGAGCGGATGCTCTCGGCGCTGTCTGTTGGTCAGAGCACGATCGGCGAGCTGCTTTCGGGTGCGCGTGAGCCGATGCTTGCGCGGCCGGTGCTGATGCACCTGCTGTGGACCGGGGAGGCGATGGTTGATCTATCGGTAGCATTCTGCGAGGACAGCCACGTGTGGGCGCGTTCGCCTGGGGGCGGCGTGATGGGGTCGACCTGGCCGCTGGACGTCAATGGCCCGCGATTGATCGACGGCGAGGCGATCGCGGTCAGCGCGGTCGATGGCGCGGAGGTGTGTGGTGTCACGGCGGGCAGCAAGCGGACCCGTTTCGTCCCGACGCGGGCCGCGCAGGAGCCTGCGCATGCGTGCAACGAGGAGTGGCGGTTTGGATCGGTGTTGCTCGATGCCGGGGCACTGAGCGATGCTCAGCTCTGCCAAGCAGGGGAGCTGCTTGGGCATCTGAACGAGGCCTCGTTTGGCTATCGCTCGGGTGATCCCGGGCGCCCCTCCCCAGGCGAGCCGCGGGCGCTCTTTGACCCCGCCCACACGACGCTCGGGGAGAGGCTCCAGGCGAAGGCAGCCGAGCTTGGCTGCTCGGCGTCCAAGCTTCGCCAGAAGCGCCGCAATCTGGAGCGCAAGGGCCTTGCCGCACTTGTTGATGGACGCGCGACACGCTCGGCGAACGGTCCCGAGATCAATCCGGCGCTGCGGGCGGCGATCCTTGCCGAGGCGGAAGGGCTGGCCAACGCCTCAGACGTGCGCAAGATGCAGTTTCGCGCCAGGGTGGCGAGCCGCCTAGCGCGTGAGAGCGGCGAGCCGCTCGTGCTGCCCTCTTCTCGCCAAACGTTTAACCGGATCGTCGATAAGGTGCTCGCTTCGACGGGCTTGTTTCGCCTGCCGGCGAAGAGCCGGCGCAGCGCACAGAGCGCCCCCAGCGAGAACCTCGGCTCGCTGGTGGCCGAGCGTCCAGGAGAGTACGTCGCGATCGACACCACAAGCCTTGACGTGTTCGCGATCGACCCGTTCACCTTCCAATGGGTGCGGCTCGATTTGACGGTCGCGCTTGACTTGCACACCCGCTCGATCCTGACGTTCCGCTTGACGCCGTTTTCCACCCAGGGCGTCGATCTGGCGCTACTTCTGTCCGACCTGCTCTCGCCCACACCAATGGACGGACGCTGGCCAGCCAATGTGCCCTACCCATATTGCGGGGTGCCGGAGAATCTGGTGCTGCGCGCGTTCGAGCTGCCGGCGGACGCGGCGCTTTCTCCTCGGCCGACGGTTCGCCCAGGGACGATCGTCATCGACAATGGGCGCAACTACCAGTCGGTCGCGTTCATGGCCGCGTGCGAGCACCTGCGCATCAACGTGCAGTCGGCGCGGCCCTACCGCGGCTCGGACAAGGGCTGGATCGAGCGGCTGTTTCGCACGCTGCGCGAGCGCCTTTTGGAGTCACTTCCGGGCTACACCGGGCAGAACGTGCTCGCCCGCGGCAAGGACGTCGAAGCGGACGCCGTCTACTTCACCCATGAGCTTGAGGCAATCATCGGGCGATGGATCGCGCTCGACTACCAGCGCCGCCCGCACGACGGCTTGCGTGTCCCTGAGGCGCCGCATCTGACGCTCAGCCCGAACGAGGCTTATGAGGAGGCCCTCGCGCGCGCTGGCTTCCTCTACGTGCTGCCTGATCGGGACCTGCACCTGCGCTTGTTGCCGGTCCAGGCGCGGGTGATCGGGCGCGCCGGGGTCGAGATCACTGGCCTCACCTACGACTCCCCAGCGCTTAATCCTTACCGTCAGCGCCGCTCGCCGCTGAATGAGCTGGATGGCAAGTGGCCCATTCGTCTTGACCCTCGCGATCTTGGCCGGGTGTGGTTTCAAGACCCGCGCGACGAGCGTTTCCATGAGCTTTCCTGGCGCTATGCGCGCGAGGTTTCGCGCCCGTTCGGCGCCTCGACACTCAACTACGTCAAGCGCCTGCTGGTCGATGCGAGCATGCAACGCCCGAGCGAGGAGGAGATCGCAACCGAGCTGGCGCATCTTTTGCACGAGCTTTCAGACGAGGATCTGTTCCGTGACCGTCGCGCGCGCCGCGAGGCAGTCAGGCAGGCGGTGATCGCCGAGCAGCACCGCGCCCCGGCCCGCCCAGCCGAGATGGCCGTCGCGCCCGCGCGGCCCGAGCCCAACGGGTGGTCTGAGCTACAGATCCCAGCGCTTGAGCTCCAACAGTGATCGACCCAGGTGCAGAGCGCTGGCGACGTCTGACGGCCAAGGAGGGCTGGCGGCAGTTCGTCTGCGATGAGCCGACCGAGCGTCCCGAGCGGATGCTCGTGGGTGACTACCGTCGCCTGGACGAGCGGTCAAGGGAAGCCTATGACCGTGAGCGGCTGCGCCACGCGCTCGGGTTCGGGCCGATCCGCTCGCTCTACGCAGACATTCACCATACGCTCTCCCGGCTTGTTACCTCCAACGAGCTGAGGGGTCCGGGGGCGCGCCACGGCGCGGCGCTTGACGGTAACCCTGGCAACGGCAAGTCGACGATCGTCAGCCAGTTCGGGCGCCACTATGAGCGCCGCTGCCGCGAACTTTACCCGCACGAGTTGACCCCCGAGGGGGAAGAGTATCTGCCGGTGCTCTACGTCAACGTCGACGCACTGCCGACGATCAAGGGGCTGAACGAAGCGATGCTCGCCTTCTACGGCCTAAGCCCGCTGCGGCACGTCACCGCGCGCCAGCTGACCCAACTGGTGCTGGAGTGCGCGCGGCGGTGCCAGACGTCTCTGATCATCATCGACGACATTCACCTGCTGGAGTTGCGCCGCGAAGCTGACCGGGACGCGAACAACCATCTCAAGCGGCTGGCGAACGACCTACAGGCGACCTTCGTCTACGCCGGGGTTGGACTCTCCCACGGCGGTTTCATGCACGAGGGCCTGCTCGGCACCGACGCCGTGCTGGCGCAGATCAGCCAGCGCTTCAAGCGCCTGCCAGTCGAGCCGCTACGGCGCTCTGCGCAGCGCGAGCGAGAGCTGTGGCTAGGCGTGCTGTCTGTGTTCGAAAGCGAGCTCGTGCTGCTCGGGAGCAAGGCCGGCGATCTGTGCAGCCAGGCCGACTACCTGTGGCGGCGCACGCAGGGGGTGATCGGCTCGCTCACGCAGCTATTGACCGAGGCCGCCACGGAGGCGATCGACACAGGGTCAGAGCAGATCACCCAAGAGCTCCTGGACAGCATTGACATCGGCTACGCGGCCGAGGTTGGCGCCGGGCGCCAGCAGAGACGTCGCGCGGCGTGAGGACGCTACCGCTGCGACTCTCACCACTGGACGGCGAGAGCCTTCCGGGCTATGTCGTGCGCTACTCGCACACCTTCACCATCCAACCGGGCGACGTCGTGCGCGCACTCGGGCTCAACGGCGATGCCGGCCGCGTCGCAGCGGCCGGACGCTACGGCGTGACGCTCTCAGCCGACCAGCTTGCCCGGGCGGCGCAGGCGAGCGGGCTCGGAGCCGACAGACTCCAGGCGATGCTGCTTGCAAGCTTTGTCGGTCGCGCGTTCCCGCGCTCCTCGGTCTCCATGTCCGTCGCGCTTGCGGTCGAGGCGCACTCACACGAGGTGTTGGTCTGGTCCTCGCGGTTTTGCCCGCAGTGCCTGCGCGAGGACGGGGCGTGGCTGTTGCGCTGGCAGCTCGGATGGAGCCTAGTGTGCGTGCGCCATCGCGCGCTGCTTCTGCGCTGCTGTCCGGACTGCGGTGGCCTGCCGCGGATCGGCAGGCGCGCGAAGTGGCCCCGCGACGATGAGGGCGAGATCCGCGACCCCTCGCAATGTTCGCATCGCCACGAGGACGCGCTTTGCCGAACTTCGTTCGCGGCGGCGAAAGCGGTGGACGTAGCCAGCAACCCAGCGCTTCTGGCCGCCCAGCGTCGAATCGACGAGCTGCTCGATGGGAAGCTGCACCCGACGCTCGCCGGTGAGGAACTCGAGCCGACGGCCTATCTACGCGACCTGCGCGCGCTCTCATACGTCCTGCGCAACCACACAAAACATTCAGCAAGCCGGCCACAGATCCGCAGCGACACGCGCCCTTCCAGGCGTGCTCAGCAGCGGCTCCTTGACGATCCGGGGGCGTTCTCGAGCGTCCTGCCAGAAGCCCTCCGACTCGCCGATCTCCCCGACCGCGCCACCCTCGCTGAGAGCCTGCGCGAGCTCGCCGACCAGTGCTACCGCACAGAAGGCGAAAAGCTGCCACCCCCGCGCAACCTAGGCAACGTATCGCCACCGCTTGTCGATGCGCTGCGGCGTGCCAGAAGCAAAAGCGTCTACGCGACCGCGTCAAGCCGGATAGGCCTTCACCCGCGCGCCCATCAGGACACCGACGATCTCGATGACAGGCTTCAAGCCCGACACGTGCCACAGCTCTTCTGGGCGCCCGACTACGAACGTGAGCTATCCGAGCTATTCAATTTCAAGGACCTCTCCGTCTCCGCTCGCTTCGGCCGGAGCTTCTGCTCGGTCCTGCTAGCGCGGCTGCTCATGCCGCTCACCTGGCAGGCCGCCGCCGGCTACCTCGATCTACCAGAGCGCTTCATCAACGACAGCTACAAAACCACGTTTGTCGAGCTGCTCCAGAACGATCGTTACGACGAGCTCCTCGCGCGAATCAAGCGGTTTGCCAACAAACGCGCCGAGCACGGACTGATCGACTACAAGCAGCGCCGAGCGAGACTCTCAGACTGGACCGGCATCGATCCGCAGACTTGGCAGCTGCTTCAGCCCCACTCACGCTCGCGCACCCCCGCGCGCTCGGTGTATGCCTCGGTGTGGCTGTGGTGCGAGCTCACCGACGGCCACCCACACGCGGCGCCCCTCGCGCTCCCGGACAGCGGGCTCAGCAACTACACACGCTGCGTGCAACATTTCCGCGCCCCGCTGCGCGAGCGACTGCTGCTCTTCGGAGAGCTCCTGCTCAAGACGCCCGCCGACGCCCGCCAGACGCTACCAACCCAGCTCGCGGCGGCACTCCACCAGGGCGGACACCTGAGAAAGAACTTCTATCTCGACCTCGCCTGGGCAGATATCGCCGCTATCCACGGCCTCCCAGGCGGTGGGCGAAAGCCCTTGAGGGTTTCGGCATCTGAGGGCAGGCTCTAGCCCCCACAGCACCTAGAATGGCCTGTCCTCGGGGGACTGGTGTATCGGTAACACGGTGGTCTCCAAAACCGCAACGCCAGGTTCGATTCCTGGGTCCCCCGCTGGCTCTACATAGCCATAAAGTGCCTATTAGCAGGGAAATCCGTGCTTGAGGAAGTTCTGCGGGTCGGTCAACGCAGGTCAACGAGAATCACGTTCTGAGGGATTTCGGTCCCTGCCCGGTCCCTGCGCGGCCGTTTCAAGGGGCTCGCTGAGGCGCCGCAAAAGCCACCACCGAGCGCGCTTTCAGATGGCGATCTGTCTAGAACACGGCGGTCGCTTCGGGCGTGTTTGCTCGTGCCGTGTCAGGGCGAGGCTGGCCGAGGGGCGGCTATCGCGACGATCAGCTCGCGGCCACAGCGGGCATGGGCGGGCGCTTGGGCTGTGCACTCTGCGCTCGCAGTCCTCCGGAAGACTTCAGCGACGGGCCGCGGCCTTGGTTTCCTTGGCGACCTGCGCGACGAGCCAGACGTTCATCTGCTTGCGTGCGATCTCCAAGGCGTCAGGCATGAGATGGGTGTAACGGGCGAGCGTGATCGGCGCGGCGCCTGGTTGGCGATCGGGGATCGAGTGGGCCATCAGCACCGAGGCGGTCTTCGGGCTGACGCCGGCAGCGTCAAGCCAACTGGCGGCGGTGTGCCGGCACTCCTGTAGCCCGATCGGCTGAAGTTTTGCCGTCGTCCAAACCTTGACGGCTCGCGTCGCGAGGCTGCCGGTGTGCAAAAGCCCGGTCTTCGTGTTCTCCTTTCTCGGTGGGCACACGCGCTTCTCACCGGACGGCCTGCCCTGTTCGATCCAGGCTTCTCTGAGGAGTGCCCACATCGGCCGCAGCAGTGGCACGACGTGCAGGGCGGCCTCAGACTTGCGCGCACCGTCCTCCTCGGTGCCCCATTCAATGAGCCCAACCTTGAGATCAACCTCTTCCCAGAGCACATGTTGGATTTGTGAGGCTCTTCCCCAAGAGTATGCAGCGAGCGCGTAAGGAAGGGCATCCTTCGGCTCGAGTGCGGCGAGTAACGCGGCCATTTCCTTGGGAGTAGCGACGCGATCTCGCGTCTTGGCGTTGATCGCGGGGAGGATGATGTCGGCGGCCGGATCGTGAGCGGCGAGCTCTCGCTGCTTTGCCCACCTGTACAGGGAACGGGTGCCGTTGACGACCGCACGCACACGGCTGCCAGAGAGACGAGGGGAGAGCTCGTCGACGATCTTCTGGATGTCGCGCTTACGGATGTCGACCATCCGTCGAGGGCCCAACGTCGGCACAACATGTACTCGCAGCGCCCCATCGATACTCCTGATGGCCTTGGTCGTGTATTTCTTGCCCTTCTTGTTGAGCGCTCTGCCGGCCTTGGCGTCCTCGATAAACCGAGTGTGTCCGTCGCGCAGGCGAAGGGGCGCCTCCCTAGGCACGCCGCCCTTTTCAACGAGCTCCAGCAGTGCTTTGCGGGCGTGACGCGCGGCTGAGGAAGTCGGGTAGGTCTTGGTCTTGACGTGCTTGGTCTCGGCACGGTCGTAGACCTTCCCCCAGTAGGAGGGATCGCAGTTGCATGCCCGCGAGATTTGCGTCAAGGTCGGATTGCGGGGCAGGCCCTCCACCGGGCAACCAACCGCGTGGCGGGCGTAGACGCCTTCCCAGCGCGTGCGTGTATCGCGTCCGTACTTCATCAGACCCTCCGTCCGCCGATCGTCGCTTCGTCCTCTGCCCAGCGCTCGAGGTCGCGCCAGTGATACAGCGAGAGCTGGCCACTGTATACGCACTTGATCTCCGGCTGCACGTGACGCTGAAAGTGGCTGATGCTCATTCCCAGCGCCCTGGCGGCCTCTTCCTTTGTAACAAGTAGCGGCCGTTGCGGCAAGCGCGTTCGGGTAGCGCGGGCGCCCAGGCCCAGATAGCGCTGACTGAAGGGCACGCAGCGTGGCCGTGAAGGGTTGCGTGTGGGCATTGACGTCAGGGTGCGCATCACAACTCTCCGTTCGTGTCTCGTGCCGCGTCGTGGCGCGCAAGCGCCCGCTTGGCCGTCTCCAGCTCGAACCGCCACGGCGCCTTTGGTCCGTCGCTGATGCGCTGCCCGCCGAGCAGGTGGCGGTGCTTGTAGACCCAGGGCCGCTCGACCCGAAGCTCGCGGGCGAGCTCACCGGCGGTGAGCAGCTCCGGTCGGTGCTGCTGCTCTGTTTCGCGCAGCAACTGGGCGACGCGGTTGGCGATCTGCTCCACCGTCTCTGGTGTGAGACCGACCGTAACTTGGCGCGATATCGCTCCCAGCCCGCGTTGTGGTCGCAGCTCCGGTTCGCGGCTGCGGGGGATGACGCTCAGCGCCTGCATGGCGTGCTCCTCTCAGAGGACGCGGGTCGGCTTGCCCGCGACTGCAACGTGCTTCTCAGCGCGACTGCAGGTGGTCGATGCGGTGCTCGGTCCAGGGGTGTGACGTGTCGCTGAAGGCCTTGAAGGGGGTTGGTAGGTCTCCGTCGAGGGCGTGCGTGTCGAGGTAGGTCGCGAGCGCCGGTCCTTGGCCGAGGTTGGCTGCGTACTCGTCGGCGAGCACCTCCCTGTGGCGCCAGTAGATCGCCCATGGCATCCGCACGAAGGCCATTCCGGCTCGTCCGGTGACGAGGAACGCGAGCGTCTTGAACGGGAAGCCGACGGGGTTTCGTGGCGGTGTGGTGATGCGATATATGGCTGCGGTGAGCCGGCTGTCGCTCGAGTTGAGGTGTCCGAGCTCGTGGGCGAGGACGGCTGGGAAGAAGGGGCTGTCGAGCATGCCGCGGGTGACCATCAGCGTGTCCGCGTAGACGCACGCGTTGGGCTCGTCCTCGTCGGTCACGAACCAGCGGTGTGGCGGGCGCAGCGAGGAATCGACTCCGGTGAGCTGGGCGAAGGCGTAGTCGAAGGCGATCCGCTCGCGCTCGGATGGCTGGCGGCCACCCGATTGCTGCTCGAACCACCAGCCACCCAGCGGCAGCACGAGGGTCGCGAGGGAGATGACGAGCGGCCCGAGGCCGATCAGAAGCGCCAGGTCGTGGACCGGCAGGCTCCAGCCCATGATCCAGTTGGCGACCCACAGAACCCCGTAGCTGACCAAGTAGCGAACCCCGGCGCAGATCCATTGCAGAGCCCACGTGATCGCGTACAGCGCGACCCATCCAGGGTCCACGTCGCCGGGCCGGATGACGTACGCGCTCGTCCTCGAGCTGTTCATTGGAAGTCCTCCTTATTTGTCCAAACACGACTTTTACTCCTCCAAACTCCATTTTCCAGCGGAATTGCGAAACCTGGCGTTTTTCTGACCGCGGCTGAGATGGGCGGCCACGTTGATCGGGGAGGCGCCCAGGCCCTCGGCGATCTCGGTGTAGGTGGACCCGGGGTGCTCGGCGAGATACGCCGCGATGTCGTCTTGGGAGAACCGCCGGGGCTTCTCCTGCGGGATGACCGCTTCGCCGTCGAGGGCGGCGCGGGCGGCGAGCAGGCGTTCCCGTTCCGTGTCGAGGCGCTTGATGTCGCGGTCGAGTTGGCGTCTGACTCCGAGCGTGTGGCGTCTGGGTGGCATTCAGGTCTCCAAGATCGTGCTGCCTTGACTTGAGCTGATTCTGATATAAAGTCAATCATATGTCAAGAGCGATTACAAATAAGAGTTGGGGGCCCTCCCATCAGGAGATGGCGCCCCCGTTTCAAAAGGGGCCGTCGAGGGTCTGGAAGATCGTGGGCTGGTTCGTCGTCGCGATGTTTGCCCACTCGGTCATCGACCCGAACGGCGGTGACGTCTTGTGGTGGAGCCTGAAGGCCCTCGTGCTTGGCTGGCTCACGAAGCTGCTCGTGCAAGCAGTCCGCGATGGTCAGATCCCGATCGGCTGGCTACTGACACGCGTCACGACTGAAGCCCCGGAAGTCCTCCCCGCGCTGACGGGGGGAGGATCGCTGACGCCCGGACAAGCGGTCAGGGCGCAGGTCGCCCGGCTCGGCGGCGGCGCGTATCTCGGTGTCTCCAGGCGCGGCGGCTGGGTCCTCGCGGACCCGGAGAGCGCGGTCATGGTCCTCGGCCCGCCGAGGAGCGGGAAGACGAGCGCGGTGATGATCCCAGCCGTGCTCGGCGCGTCGGGGGCGGTGATCAGCACGTCCACGAAGCCCGACGTGATGCACGCGACGATGCGGGCGCGAGCGGAGATCGGTCAGGTGTGGCTGTTCGACCCCTCCGGTGAGGAGACTCGGTTGCCCGACGCCGTGCGCCACCTGTGCTGGTCGCCGGTCGCGGCGGCGGCGAGCTGGGATGGGGCGCTCGTGATGGCCAGGGCGATGACCGCCTGCACCCGCGTGGGGAGGGGAACGACGAACGAGAACCACTGGACCGAGCGCGCGGCCGCGCTGCTCGCCCCGCTGCTGTACGCCGCCCAGCTGACGGGCAGGCCGATCGAGGAGGTGCTGCGCTGGACGCTGCGCCAGGACCTTGCCCCGGCGCTGCACGCGCTCGCCGACGGCGACGCGGAGATCGCCGCGGACGTGCTGGTCGGTATCGAACGAACGGACGCCCGCGAGCGCTCGAGCATCTTCTCAGCGACGGCCGGCGTGCTCGCCGCCTACAACGCCGACGCCGTCAGAGCGAACGCAAAGAACCCGAACTTCGATCCCGCCCGATTCGCCGCCTCCTCAGACACGATCTACATGACGGCGCCCGAGCACAGACAGGCGCTGTGCGCTCCGTTGATCGTCGGGCTGTTGGAGCAGATCCGCCACTCCGTCTACCACCAGGCCGCGACCCGGGCGCTGGACGGGCCGGTGATGTTGTGGGCGCTGGACGAGGTCGCGAACGTCGCCCCGATCCACGATCTCCCGGCGCTCATCTCCCAAGCCGGGGGTCAGAAGCTGCAGGTGATGATCGGCCTGCAGGACATCTCACAAGCCCGCGCCCGCTGGGGGCGCGACGTCGCCGACGGGTTCATGAGCTTGTTTCAAACCAAGGTCGTGCTCTCGGGGATCGGCGACAGCCCCACGCTGGAAAGCATCTCCCTGGCGCTCGGCGAATACGACCGCAACACGGTCTCCTCCTCAGCCGGGCTCAGCGACCCCCAAGAATGGTTCTCAGCACAAACCCACAACGAATCCGTCAACTACCAAACCCAACGCCAGCGAACCCTCACACCCGGAGACATCGCAAACCTCCCACCCGGGCAAGGGCTCCTGCTGCGAGGCACCGACTGGGAGCTGCTGGGACTCACGCCGTGGCACCGAAGCGAGCCGTGGAAGACAATCGCCGGGAGCTATGTATGAGTGCCGCGAGAGGCCCCCAGCCCGAGCCGAACTTCGCCCGCCTCATCACTGAGGACGACGTCCGGCGCATCGTCGTCTCGGCGCACGCGTTGCGCCGGTTCGTCGAACGCCTCCAACCAGAGATCCCCGGCGCCGACCAAGTCGCGGAGGCGATGGCGCGCCTGGAAGAGTTCGGGTCCGGCAGACGGTCTGGACCAGAGCAGGGGCAACTCAACCGCTACCGCGACTGGATGGCCAGCCACGTCCAGCCCCATGTGATCGAGCTGCTCCGCTGCGAAGGGTTCTGGACCACCGAGCGCCCACGCTGGTCACGGTCCGATACGCCATCCGACGGATACCTGCAGGTCGGCGGGATGTGCGGATTCCCCGCCGCGATCCACGGCCACGAGATCGTGCTGACGACCTGCACCAACGGCCGCGAGACCACCTGGGACATAGCGCTCGGCCGCGGCTACACGCTCACGCCCAAGCCCTACACCACCCCCATGCCAGAGCTGCTGCGTCCACTCTCATGGGCCACGATCGCACTACGCGCCTGGCGAGCACGCCACCAGCACAAGGGGCTGATCGCCGCGTTCCGTGCCGAGCGAACCAAGACGCTCGAAAGCACGAGACTCGAGAACCAACGCCGCCGAGCCGACATCGAGAGCGCCCAACGGCGACGGCAAGAGCAGCGCGATCGAGCGGCCGAAGCCTTCCGCAAACGCCATTCAACCGACCGGAGGTGTTACTCGTGAGCTCCATACCACCGACCGAACCGAACGCCCAACCAGCCTGGGACGGCATACCCCGCGACGAGCTCCCCCTACGCCTGATCCGCGGCCTCGACCTGCTCGTCATCCTCAAAAGCCGACGCGGCTTCCCCGCCGGAGAGGTGCTGTCGGAGGCGCTGAACCGCGGCGCCGTCAGCCACATACGCGGCGCCGACATCGAAGTCGACGAGAACGGCGACACCTCCGTGACGCTGTGGGTGCCCGCGTTCGAGGATCAGGAATAGCAGGACTGCCAGCTTGTGGCCCACAGCCGTGGGCCAATTCCGTCACAGCCTATGGCAATACCCCGGGGATTACGCTCAGTCCCCGGGACCCGGCGGATCCTCCGGCGGAACATCCGTCGAGACGTCAACGATCGCGTCGGATGGAGCATCGGTCACCCCTTCAACCGCCCCGATCAGCTCGGCAGCCCGCGCCCTGTTGGCCTTCCCGGCGTCTGCCGTTGGCAGCGCTCCCTCCTCGCCCGCGACCGCATAGGCGGTGTAGTCGTCCGTCGGCCACACGCGCAGCTTCACTCCGGGCAGGAGATCCACTTCAACGTGGCTCGTATCGATCCGGTGAACTGTGAGCGGCGGGCGGCGTAGCGCCCTGAACTCCCACTCCCACTCCGGGGTGCCCGGAACGCCCGGCAGCGAGTGGCTCTCCGCTCCCTCCTCGGTCACGACCACCACCTGCTGCTGGACACTTGCCTCGCCGGAGACATTCTCCGCCGATGAACCCTTCCTCGGCCTACGACGGCGCTCCAGCTTGACAACGTCGAACGTCGGTTGCGGCTGTTCGGTCACCGTCTGTGGATGGTGCTCGATGTAGACGAACTCTCGCCCGTCCGCGAAGAAGCTCTCCTGAACCTGCGCAGCGATCCACTCATCCGCGTTCACGATCGAGCAAGCGCCGGACTGGTCGGACAGCTGCCCGGCGATCACGACAGGCCGCTTACCGCGAGCGCCTGGATCGAATACCCGCAGGTGGCACACCCCGTCGAAGCCGTTCGGCGCCTGGTAGGCGAACACGCCATCCGAGACCAGCCGCCAGCCAGCGGATCCACCTCGCAGCCAACGCCCAAAACGCTCGCGCACAGCGCCGATCATAGACCCAGTCAGACGGCCGCCGGTACACCGGCGAGCAGCTCAGGTCCTTCGGGCGACCTGACGCTGTTGACGGCGATGTTGGCCAGCTGGGCCGACATCCGCTCGGCCACCACCGGCTCGCAGAGCGTCAGGGCCTCCTCCGATGAGATCGAGGGATCAAGCCACGCTCGCCACAACTCGGTGTCGGGAAGGATCACCGGCATCCGATCGTGCACCGGCCCGACCACCCTGTTGCTTCTGCCGTCACATGTGATGATCGTGGCGCTCTCCACAGGCCCGCCCTCAACGTGAGGTGCTGTGGTCCAGAGCCCCGCGAAGCAGAACGCTCTGCCTCCGTCGAGTTGGAAGTGAAGCGGCGCGGGCCTCAGCTTCCGCTTGGCGTCCTTGGCCTCGAGCGCGGGCCACTCGTAAAAACCATCAGCCAGTATCAGCACGCGGTGCGCGGCGTCTGGTTTGACACCGAAGTAGCTGCCCTTGGAACGCAGCGTCTCGATAGCGGCATTGATGCGCGGCTTCTTGCTCTTCGTTGTGGTGGCATCCGCGGGCACGAGGTCCCACCGCAGCATCCGGGGTTCTGGTTGCTCGTTGCCAGCGACGATCGTCAGGATGGGCTCGGTCGGCGCGACGTTGTACCGGCGGGTGCCGGCGCTGTCGCGTATCCGCACACCGAGCTGGGCGCCGATCTGTTTGCCGATCTCTTCAGGACCGACGGTGTTCGTGTAGCGGCCACACATGTCCCGCTTCCAGGATAAGCGCCTCGCAGAGGCACCCTTGACGCCCATGCCACTATACGAACAAGTGTTCTCACTCGATTCGGATGGAGACACCTTGAAATCGCAACCCCAGCCAGTGCCCGATGCGCCAGCGGTGGTCAGCGCGAGGAGCGCGGCCGCCATCTCCACGCAAATCGAGTAACGACAAGTGTTCGTATGCCGTCCAGCTCGCCTCACATCCCCTTCCCCGTCGCTTCGGCGGCGCTGCATGCCGATCGGCTGGCGTGGCTCCTGGAGCACGCGCGGCAGATCTCGATGGACCACGACTTCGAGATCGCCGTCTGCGAGTTGATCTCGAGAAAGGACCCAGACCACCTGCTGAAGGGGTCGGCTGAGTTCGTGCAGCGTGTCGCGGCGCAGCGTGATCGGCAGGAGCTTGGGCAATGAAGCGGTGCATGGGGACTCGCCAGGCCAGCCGCGGGCCGTTGATCGTATGCGTGCACATCCCGCGCTTCGAGCTGCGCGTCGCTACCGGTGACCGATCAGAGATCGGTCAGCAGGAGCTGCTGGGGCGAGCGCTTGCGATCGCGCCGAGCGGTGGCGGCGCGATGCGGATCGGCGAAGTCTCCCCTAGCGCCCAGGTAGCGGGCGTCCAGGCGGGTATGGCATTGGGCGAGGCGCTGGGGCGCTGCCGGGACCTGGTGCTCGTGCCGGGCGATCCGATCAAGGTTGAGCAGACATGGGAGCAGGCCGCGCGCGCGCTGGAAGGGATCGGCGCGCAGCTGGAGCTCGCTCGCCCCGGCCTTGCCTACTTCGACGCCGAAGGGCTCGAAGGAATCCACGGCGGTCGGGACGGGGTGATCGCCGCGGCCGGCAAGGCCCTGCGCCGACCTCCACGGATTGGTGTGGGCCCGACGCGGTTCTGCGCACTGGCGGCGGCTTTGGAAGCCCGATCCCGCCGCGCCCGCGTGATCGGCGAGCGTGAGGCCCGCCGATACCTCGCCGTCCAGCCGGTATCTGTCCTGCGCTACCGCCCCGAGACGGCGCAGCTCGTCCCGGCGTTGGAACAACTCGGCGTCTTGACCCTCGGCGCGGTCGTAAAACTCGGTGCCAGTGCGGTCGCCGACCGCTTCGGTGAGCCCGGTACGCTCGCGCGGCGTCTGGCGCTCGGGCATGACACGCCACTGCGAGTCCGACGCGTCGAGGATCAGCTCTGGGAGTGGATGGAACTCGCGGACGCGAACTCCGGGCTGCTGCTAGCGCGAACGCTCGCCGTGCTCGTCGACCGGCTGCTGGCACGCCCCGAGCGTAGAGGCCGCACGATCAGGGCGCTGATCCTCTCCGCGCGATTGGTAGAACGGGGCACGTGGCGTGAGCATGTCGTCTTGCGCGAAGCGATGGTCGATCCGAAGCGAATCGTGCTCGCCCTGACGGTGCCGCTGGCACAACTGCCGGCGCCAGCCGTCGCGCTGGGGTTGGCTGTGGCGGAGTTCGGGCCGGCAGCGGGGGACCAGACGAGTCTGCTCGACGGGGAGCGCAGGGCACGTGATGATCGTCGGCGCAAGGCGATTGCACAGGTGCAGGCGCTCGGTGGTCCGAACGCGTTGCTGCGCGTGCTGATCGTGCAGGCCGACTCGCCGCTGCCCGAGCACAGGACCATGTCGACGCCGTGGGTCGGATGAGACGGCTGGTCTCCCCGCCGGGAGCCATGAACGCCCCGAGGCCGGTCCGCGTGCGGGTCGACGCCAGGGGCAAGCCGATCGTGGTCGCCGGTGTTCAGGTCGAGACGGTGAGGCGCGACTGGCTGCACAGGTTCGGGTGGTGGAGGGATGACCCCTTGCGCCGACACTACTACGAGGTGATCACCGTGACCGGACGGCGTGTCGTGGTGTTCCGCGACATGTTGACCGACAGGTGGTTCAGCCAGAGGGCGTAGGGCGGGGGAGAAAGATGTCTGGCACTCCGCCCTATGTCGAGCTGCACGCTCACTCGGCCTACTCGCTCCTGGACGGCGCCTCGACGCCTGAAGAGCTCCTCGACCGGGCGGGAAAGCTGGGGCACGCCGCGCTGGCGCTGACCGATCACGACTCGCTCGCCGGGGCGATGGAGCTCGCGATGGCCGCCCGCGACTCTATGGCGAGGGAGAACCCCGTGCGTGCGATCTTCGGCGCGGAGGTCACGATCGAGCCCCCCGCCGGCGCTCAGCACGGCGAGCACCGGCACGTCACGCTGCTCGTTCGCGACGGGCGGGGGTGGAGCAACCTCTGCCGGCTGCTCACGCGCGCGCACGCGGGCACGCGTGATACGACGGATCGTCGTGCCGGCCAACCGTCGGTCTCGTTGGACGGGGTGTTGGAGCACGCAGACAGGCTGGTCTGTCTGACCGGCTGCCACGAGCACGGCATCGAAGACGAGGCGACCGCGCGGCGGCTGCTCGACGCGTTCGGGCCCGACTCGCTGCGGGTGGAGCTGCAGCGCCCCTACGCCGCCGCGGACATGCAACGCAACCGCGCGCGGGAGCACCTGGCCCGCAAGCTCGGAGTGCCGACCGTCGCGACCGGCGACGTCCACGCGCACACGCCGGAGCGGGCCCTCTTGCAGGACGCGTTCACCGCGATCAGGTACGGGCAGACGCTCGACGCGAGCGAGATGCATCTGCGCCCCAACGACACGCACGTCCTCGCGACACCGGCCGGAATGGCGGCGAGGTTCGCCGAGTTCCCCGACGCGGTCACGGAGAGCGTGGCACTCGCGGAGACGCTCGTATTCGACCTGGGCGGGGACCTCGGCTACCGCTATCCCGGGTCCGAAAACGAGGATGCGTCACGTGAGCTGGCGGGGATCTGCCACGCCGAGTTCGCGCGGCGCTACCCGAGCAACTGTCGCCGCTACGGCGAGGCCGCGGCGCGACTCGAGCGAGAGCTGGCGCTGATCGACACGCTCGGCCTCGCGGGGTTCTTCGTGTTGCACTTCGAGATCCTGCAGCTCGCGCGGGAGGTCGCGTTCGAGGTGCGCGGGACCGACTCCGCGCGGGCGCTACTGCCACCCGGTCGCGGCCGGGGCTCGTCGGTGTCCTCGATCGTGTGTTACCTCGCGGGGCTCTCGCACATCGACCCGATCGAGAACGACCTTCAGATCGGCAGGTTCCTGCACGAGGACATCACCGGCCTGCCGGACATCGACATCGACTTCCCGCGGGACATTCGCGAGCCGCTGCTGCTGCGGATCCCCGAGCATTTTGGCCAACAGCACGCCGCGTTGGTCGCCACCTATCCGAGCTTCAAGGCGAAGCGGTCGATCAGAGAGCTAGGCATGGCCCTCGGGCTACCCGCCGCCGAGCTCGACCGCGTCGCAAGGGGCTCTGAGGGCTGGGGCGCCGAAGGCACCGTCGCGCAGGACATCAGCGTCGCGCTCGGGCCCGAGCGGCTGGAGCACACCCGCTGGAAGTGGCTCGCGAAGCTCGCTGATGAGGCATACGGCCTGCCCCGCTATATCGGCCAGCATCCCGGCGGGATGGTCATCTCCACACGGCCGTTGATCGACTGCGTCCCGATCGTGCCCTCCGCGATGCAGGGACGGCAGATGGTGCAGTGGGACAAGGACAGCTGCTCGGACAGCGGGTTCCTGAAGATCGACATCCTCGGACTGGGAATGCTCAGCGCGGTCGAGCGGTGCGTGGAGCTCGTCGCGGGGCGCACCGGTGAGCAGGTCGACCTCTCACGCATCCCCTTCGACGACGAGCCGACGTTCAAGGCGATCCAGGAAGCGGACACGACCGGCGTCTTTCAAATCGAGTCGCGCGCGCAGATGGGCTCGCTGCGGCGCACCCGCCCCGCGACGCTCTCCGACCTCACGGTGCAAGTCGCGTTGGTGCGTCCCGGGCCGATCGTCGGCGGCGCTGTCAACACCTACATCGCACGTCGCCAAGCGCTGCTGCGTGACCCGAGGTACGTAGTCCCGTTCCTGCACCCCTCGCTGCGCGAGTGCTTGGCAGAGACGCTCGGGACGATCGTCTTCCAGGACCAAGTGATCGAAGTCTCCCAAGCCTTCGCCGGATTCAGCGCGGGGCAGGCCGAGAGCCTCAGGCGCGCGATGAGCCGCAAGCGCTCCGTCGAGGCGATCGAGGCTCACCACCTGCAGTTCGTGCTCGGGGCGATGAAGACCCATCCGGATGTCGGGATCGAGCTCGCCGAGCTGGTCTGGGACATGGTCGCCGGATTCGCCGGCTTCGGGTTCCCCAAGAGCCACGGCGCCGCGTTCGGCCTACTCGCCTACCAATCCACGTGGCTGCGGGTGCACCACCCCTCAGAGTTCCTCTGCGCATTGCTCTCAGAGCAACCGATGGGCTTCTACCCACCCGACAGCCTGATCCACGAGGCCCAACACCGCGAAGTGAGCATCCTCCCGCCCGACGTCCTACACAGCGAAGCCGAGTGCACCCTCACCAAGAACGGCGAAATCCGCGTCGGCCTGAACTACGTCAAGGGCGTACACGCAGAAGACATCGAACGACTCATCGCCTCCCGGCAACAGGGCGGCGCGTTCACCGGCTTGGCGGACTTCGCCGCGCGCGCGGGAATGACCACCCCCACCCTGGGAGCGCTCGCCTGGTCCGGCGCCTGCGACGGGCTCGCCGGCGGCGATCGTCACGCCCGGCGCACCGCGCTGTGGCAACTCGGCGTCGCACGACCCGCCCTGAAAACCAAGGGCGGCCAGCAGCTCGCCCTGGAGCTACCCCTGCCTGACTTGCCGGACCTCCCGGCACTCACCGAGTGGCAGGCGATGATCGCCAACTACGAAGCGACCGGGATCTCAATCGACCGCCACCCCCTCGCACTCCTCCGCGAGCAGCTGACCGCCGACGGCGCCCTCAGCACCGCCGACTTGGCCACGGTCGAACACCAGGTGCACGTGAAGGTCGGGGGCTTCGTGATCGCCCGCCAGAAACCCCAAACCGCAAACGGCATCACGTTCCTCTTGATCGAAGACGAGCACGGAACGCTCAACGTGATCGTGCCGAGGAAGCTATATGAGCAGCACAGGACGATCGTCCGCACCGAGCCCATCATCCGCGTCGACGGGGCCCTGGAGCGACACGCAGACGGCGGCGGCGCAATCAACCTCCTCGCCAAGTCCATCTACCCGCTGACCACGAGGATCAACGGCACGCTCCCAGGCATCGCGCAGCTGCACCAGCCCGAGCAGCCACCCGCCACGGGCGACAACGACTTCGCCGTCGTCGCCCCCGCCGTCACGAGCTTCGCCCAGGGTAGGCGGCGGTAACAAGCTGGAGGAAAGACGCACCTCCGGTGCTGGGATTAAGTTACGGCCCTTACGGGCAGAAAGCGAAAACAGCCAGTTACGGCCCTTCGGGCTCTAACCGGTCACTGCATCCATGCAGTTCCCTCCAAAACGGCGCAGACCCAACGCCAGCGAACCCTCACACCCGGAGACATCGCAAACCTCCCATCCGGGCAAGGGTTGCTGCTGCGAGGCACCGACTGGGCGCTGCTGGGACTCACGCCGTGGCACCGAAGGGAGCCGTGGAGGACCGTCGCAGGAGGCACAGCCGGGCAGACGGCGCCTGTGCGCCCGCCACCGAGAACGACCTAGCCGTACTCACCGTCCCAAGCCCTGCTTGACGGGCGGTGTAGCTTGCGAAGGCAAGCGGACGAATGGAGGCCGAAGTGACCGACGAGTTGCAACCGTGGGATGGTGGCCGGGATCGGGTGTTCCCGGCTGAGGCGATCACCAACCATCTGGATTTCATTGAAGCGTTGATGGATGCGGATCTGCCGGCGCTGGCCGGCGAAGACATCGCCGACGCGTTGAAGAACGGCGCGATCATGGGAGTCGCGGCTGGGGAGGTCGCGTGCGACTCAGACAGCGACCGTGGGATGGTGATCCTGTGGCTGCCCTTCTTCGAAGATCAGCGGATGTACGTGGGGGCCGACGAGCACGTCGAGCACAAGGAGCTCTCGCTGCTCTCGCGGTGGGGTGATACGGAGTCGGCGATCAGCGTCCTGTCGCTCGGGTTGCCGTCGCGTCCGGTCGAACTGGGCTTCCTTGTCGGCGAGCGGGTGACGGTGCTCCCGTGGTTTGAGTTCTGCCGCCACTACGACCTCCCGCCGCAGTACGTCGTGGCCGCCTGGGGGTAGACCCATGCACAAAGCCCACACACCTGGATCGACTTCGCGGCGGCATCGCACAGTCGCGTGGGATACCCGACGTCCGCGGGTGGCCTCGGTCGAGCAACCGGTCGTCAAGCCTTCTTGGGATACCAGCCACGGTCCTTCTTCTCGACCTTTCCGTCCTGCTCGAGGCCGGGAAGCACACGGTAGAGGTAGTTCTGCTTGATGCCCATCTTCGCGGCCAGCTCGGGGATTGTGATGCCGGGCTGTCCCTGCACCAACGCCAGTGCCTGAGCGGCGCGCCGGCCGCTGCCCTTGCGCCGTCCGACACGACCCACGGAGCGTCCCGGGGGCCGGCCTCGTTTTTTGCGTGTCGCTTTGACCTGAGTGGCGACCGGAGTGGCCGCCGAAGCGGCGGCTGGGGTCGCGTTGCTCGCTCGGTTCACCGAGCCGCGCGGGCGTCCCCGTCCACGGCGGTGAGTGACGGTTGCGGCGACGGCTGAGGTGGCCTCAGATGCAACCGATCCGACCGCACCCGCCAGTGCCGACGCGGCGGCCTCGAGGCGGTTGAACTCGTCCACCAAGGGCTTGAGCTCCTTCAGTCGATCGGTGATCTCTCGGCGCTTCTCATCAAGGAAGTCAGTCACGGCGCACGTCCTCCCCCGCTTGTCGGATGACTGGAGACGGAAGGTATACAGGATGCGGCCCGAGGACGGCCACGGCTCACCATTGACCTTCGGCCGTCAAGCCCGGCGGCGGTCGCAAGAGCAGGGCACGCTGCACGTGGCGCGCTTGCACGCGCTCGCTGTGAGCCAGGTCGGCGATCGTGCGCGCCACACGCAACGCGCGATGCTGCCCGCGCATGCTCAGCGACCCGCCCTGACGGGCGACGAGCAGCATTCCCTGCGCGTGCTCGTCGAGCTTGACGTGCTCTTCGAGCAAGCGTACGTTCATCTGCGCGTTGACCGTGATCCCGTGCTCGCGCAGACGGGTGGCCTGGCGTTCCCGGGCATCCATCACCGCCTCGCGTGCGCGGGCGGAGGTGGTCAGCGGCCTGGTGTCCATCGTAGCCTGCCGCCCGCCCTCGCTTTGCAAGCTCGCGAACAGGTCGATGCGGTCGAGCAGCGGCCCGCTCAACCGGCGGCGGTAGCGCGCCAGTTCGCGCGGGCTGCAGCGGCAGGGCCGATGCGAGCCGGCGTAGCCGCAACGGCACGGGTTGGTCGCCGCGACGAGCATGAAGCGAGCCGGATAGACAGCGGAATGGTTGGCGCGCACGATCGCCACGCGCCCGTCCTCCAGCGGCTGGCGCAGAGCCTCGAGCGTGGGGCCCGCGAACTCCGCCAGCTCGTCCAGGAAGAGCACGCCGTGATGCGCGAGCACGACCTCGCCCACCCAACCTTTGCGTGCGCCCCCGATCAGACCGGCGGTGGTGATGGTGTGGTGCGGCGCGCGAAACGGCCGCTCGTAACGCAACCGGTCGAGTGTCCCCTCGTCGGTCATGTTGCGCATACGCGCGACATCGATCGTCTCAGAGGAGCTGAGCGGCGGCATGATCGAAGGCAGGCGTTCGGCCAGCATCGTCTTGCCGGTCCCCGGCAAGCCGCTGAACAGCGAGCTGTGAGCGCCGGCGGCCGCGATGATCAAGGCGCGCACGGCCTCGTGCTGGCCGCGCACATCGCACAGGTCGGGGCCGGTCGTGTCCAGCGACGCCGCCTTGCGCGGCAAGCACATGACTGGCAGGGGGTCCCCCGCGCCGCCCTCCAGCACCCGGACGGCGCTCGAGAGCCGCTCGGCGACGGCCACCGAGAGGTCGCGCACGAGCGTCGCCTCGCGCGCCCGCTCTGCCCCTAGGATCAGCGTGTCCAGCCCGGCGCTCGCCGCGCCCTGCGCTGCCGCGAGGGTTCCCCGAGTGGCGCGTATCGTGCCGTCCAGAGCGAGCTCCCCGATCAACCCGACGCGATCCAGCCGATCGGAGCAGAGCTGGCCGCTGGCCGCGAGAACCCCGCACGCGAGCGCCAGATCGAACGCCGGCCCGACCTTCGGCACATCCCCCGGCGCGAGATTGGCGGTGATCCGCTGATTCGGGAACGTGTAGCCCGAGTTGACGATCGCCGAGCGCACGCGCTCGCGCGCCTCGCGCACACCAGCGTCGCCCAGCCCCACGACCCTGAAGGCGGGCAACCCCGGGCGCACGTCGACCTCCACGGTGACCAGCCGCATCTCCAGCCCCTCGGCCGTGAACGTGTGCGTTCGCCCAATCATCCCGCTCACCTCGCCACGCTCAGCGAGCGCTCGAGCTCGATGCGCTTATGCAACTCTCGCCGGATACCGCCCAACAGATCATCAACCATCGTCCTGCCCGTCCTTCTGATCGGATTTCTCAACAGTCCGACAGAACATAGGCCGCGCTTGGGACGGTATTCGCCGACGGGGGAGCACCGCACCGCACCACACCCACGCACCAGCTTCAGCGCTCGTATACGTGCACCACATTCGACGCGCCCGCCAGGAAGGCGAAGTCGGCCTCGTACGGGGAGATAACGCGGAAGCGGTAGCTCACGGGGCCGGGGAACTTGAAACGGTAGCTCGCGCGAAAGCGGCCCTTCGCGCTGGCGCCGATCGTGTCGAACTGGATCCATTCACCACCCGAGCTCGCCTCCAGGATCAGCTGCTTGCCAGCCGGCGGCAGCGGCGCCCCGTGCAGCACGCCGCTGAAGAAGATCTCATGCCCGACGCTCGTCACGCGTGGGAAGATGCGCAGCACGATCCCCGCGCGCACGCGCAGGCCCAGGGTTGCGGTGACGATGGGAATCGTGTCGTTCACGTGGCCGTAGTAGGCGATACGCAGCTCACAGGAGGAGATGTCTCGGGGCAGCGTCAGCGTCCATTCGCCGCTCGGCCCGGTGCGGACCCCGGGGAGCCGCATGGTGCGCGCGCCCTCATACGCCGGCGTCTCATACACGTCCAGGGCCGCGCCGGTGATCGCCTGCCCGGTCGAGGTCCTCAAGAGCCCCGTGATCCGCTCGTGCGCACCGTAGCGCCCGGTACGCACGCCGTTCCTCGCCCTGCCCGCCCAAGTGGCGGTGAGCTTCGCCTCATCGGAGGCGCTCGTCCCGTTCGCCGCTCCGCGCAGCGCCAGCGGACTGCCCAGGCCGATGGGACCGATGCCCGCGGAGGAGCCCGCAACCGTGATTGTGCCGTCATAGGCGATCATCTGGTTGCCCGCGGCGTCTTCGACGATCAGCTGCAACGTATGCGGACCGGGCGCGAGCTGGCCTGTATCCAGTGTCAGGCTCGCGCTCAACGAGCCCGCACACGGCTGGGCATGTTCAAAGGAGCGCTGTCCGTCTGAGGTGACGCCCAACGACTGGCACGCCCCGCCGTTGGGATCGAGGATCCGCGAGACGACCGTCTGCCCATCCACGACCAGCGACCCCCCATACACACCCGACTGGCCATCGTTCGCGTCAAAGGAAACCGCCTGATCGCCGCTCAGGACGCCCCCCGCGACGAGCGGGCCGCCCAGGCCGCTGACGCTCGGCGGGGTGCCATCCACGAGGTCGATGTCCGCCGCGTACACGTCATATTGCGAGGAGAGCGTCCCACTCCCGGACGCGGGGCACGTGCCGCCTTCCCCGCCACCGCACTCAGCGCTCCACTGGATCTGCCTCACGCCGCTGAGAGCCCTTACCGTGATCGCGTTGGCCGGGTCCAGCGGATGGCTCGACGTACCCCGCGAAGAGCAAGCGTCCGGTTCGGCGCACAGACCCTGCACGGAGGGCGGGCCGGGACTGTAAGCCAGGTTCGACGCCGGCGATCCATAGGGCGCGGACGGCCCATCCGCCTCATAGCGCCAGACGGTGAAGGCCGAGATCGTCATGCCCGCGGGCGTGGTGAACGTATCCGTCGCCCCGGAAGCATAGGAATGGCTCACCCCACCATCCATCGCCGCATACATCGAGCCGCCCGTCGCGCACGATTCGCCCGCGTATATGTAGACCCCGCTGATCCCGTAGGTCACGCCATCGACCGGCGCCGCACGACCCGCGCTATGACCGTAGGGGATCCGGCAGAGAAAGACGTGATAGTCATGCGCCGCGGCGGACGAAGGGGTCAGGCAGCAGAGACCAAGAAGCAACGACGAGGCCGCCGGCCACACGCACGCTCGCGATTCGACCGCTGCGACCACTACCCTTATCCTGCTGCACACCGACACGACAACCACCTCGCTTCCCGGGGACTGTGCTGCTCCGCTTCTTATACCGACCAGCCGAGATCAACGGGACAGTCTGATGAGTTGCTGGGCGCTTTGTTCGACGGCCGGTCAGCTCCCCGCGGCGGCTCACAGCGAGCGTTCATAGACCTCCGCCTCCACATCGACCCCATCGACCGGCTCATCCGGGGTGCGATCGAGCCTCCCGGCGCCTACCCGTACGATACCGGAGCGTTCGAGCGCGGGACGGCGCGGGGTGTGCATCAGCCGCGCGACCTTGGGCGAGACCATCCGCGTGCGCGACAGCTGGGGCCTCGCCGGCAAGCGCACAACATTCACGGGCAGCTCGGGAGCGATGTCGAGAGCCACAGGCGCCTCGGACGCGACGAGCGGCTCGGGAACGGCCTCCAGAGCCGCGGGCGGCTCGGAGGCGACGAGCGGTTCGCGGTCGACGGGCGGCACTGGATCGACAGACGCAGGCGCCTCTGGCGTGTCCTGGAGCGCCCTGAGCTCGGCTGTCAGCCGGTCGTGCTCGTCCACCGCGCCGCGTAACTCCCGCAGGCGCTCGTGCATCTCGCGTTGGATTCTCCTCAACAGATCTTCGGTCATCGGATTGCCTTTATCTTTCATTGCTCGTGCTCTGAACATGATCTCGCGACCCGTAACGGCCGCGCTTGGGATTGGAGCTCTCAAGCCGACGGGGACTGCGCTCGCCACAGCTTTCATGGCAGCGCGGCTCAGGCGGCCGCCGCCAGCGGCTCGCCCGACATCGGCGGCGGGGACTGGGTCTCGTCGTCTCGATCGCGCTCGATCGGACCCGTCCATTGTGCGTCGATTCCAACCGCCCTGTAGATGTCCTGTTCGATCTCCACCGCGATCGTGGGGTTCTCCTCCAGGAACGCCTTGGCGCCCCCACGACCCTGGCCGAGGCGCTGCTGAGCGTAGGAATAATGCGCACCGGACTTGGACACGACGTCGTAGCGCACACCGAGATCGAGCAGGCAACCCGTCGTGGAGATGCCGTGCCCGAACTCGATGTCGAACTCGGCCTGGCGAAACGGAGGGGCGAGCTTGTTCTTGACGACCTTCACCCGCACGCGGTTGCCGACAGCCTCGCCATCACCGTTCTTGAACGTCTGGATACGGCGGATGTCCAACCGTTGGGAGGCATAGAACTTCAGCGCGCGCCCACCGGGCTGCGTCTCCGGCGAGCCGTACATCACCCCGACCTTTTCACGGATCTGGTTGGTCAGCAGGAGCAGCGTCTGCGTGCGGTTCAGGCTGCCCGCGAGCTTTCGCATCGCCAGCGACATCATCCGCGCCTGCGCGCCCACCGTCGCCTCGCCCATCTGCCCTTCGAGCTCCTTGCGCGGCGTCAGCGCCGCGACGGAGTCGATCGCGACAACATCCACCGCCCCCGAACGCACCAGCATGTCGGCGATCTCGAGCGCCTGCTCGCCATAATCGGGCTGAGAGAGGAGCAGCTCCTCGGTGTCCACTCCGATCTCCCGCGCGTAGGAGGGGTCCATCGCATGCTCGGCGTCGATGAACGCGCAGACTCCCCCGAGTCGTTGCGCCTGCGCGAGCACGTGATAGACAAGCGTCGTCTTGCCCGAGGACTCTGGACCGTAGACCTCGACGATCCGCCCCCGCGGCACCCCACCGACACCGAGCGCCAGATCGAGTGAGATCGCGCCCGTGGGTATCGCTTCGCAGCGCACCTGCGCGCCCTCCTCGCCCATGCGCATCAGCGTGCCCTCCCCGAACTCCCGCTCGATCTGCGTGAGCGCTCCCTGAAGGGCAGCCTCCTGGGCCATGGCGGCATTCTGCTGGTCGGTGATGGACACAGCGGACATAGTGATCCTCCTTCGGTCAAAGATGGACCGAACAAGCTAGGCCGCGCCTGAGACGAAACTCTCCAGCACACACCCCCAACCTCCACAAACGCCCATAAACACGAACGCAACGCAAAAAAACTTGGCGCGAAATCCATCATTGGCCACGCCCGGGCTCGTGAGCCGCGCTCTTGGCGCAAGCCGCCGCGCCCGCTCGTATGAGCGCCGAGCGAGAGAGCCGTCCCAAGCGCGGCGTAGCGTTCTCGACGGGGGTCAACTCATCGATGAACGGAGACCATTCATGTCCAGCTTCACCATCAACCACGTCGTTCTGATCGGGCGTCTCACGAAGGATCCCGAGTTGCGCTCGCTGCCCTCCGGCACGAGCGTGTGCAACATCCGGATCGCCTGCAACTCGGCCCGCCGCGACGCCGACGGCGACTACCAGGAGAAGCCCAATTACTTCAACGTGAGCGTCTTCGGCGCCCACGCGGAGAGCGTCAACAACTACACACGCAAGGGCCGCCGTGTCGCGATCGACGGTCGCCTGCAATGGCGCGAGTGGGAAACCGCCGACCAGCAGACCCGCGAGGCGGTGAGCATCGTCGCGAACTCCGTCGTGTTCCTCGACAGCCCCAACGGGCAAGGGGGCGGCGAGCTCGACGATCCAAGCCCCGTAGACGGGATCGACCAGGAGTTCGACCAGGACATCGATCAGAGGCCGCTCAGCGAGCTCGGTCTGCGGCCGGCCAGGGAGCTCGTCGGCGTTGGCGCTGGCGTCGAGCAGGACGACCTCCTCGTCTGATCGGTTCCACGCCGTCTCGCGGCGAGCAAGCGGTGGGGGCGTCAGACGGTGCCCCCACTCGCCCCGCCCGCCTCGACCCACGCGCGACGCACGTACCGCGCGCTGGGGCTATCGCCGTGCACGCCCATCCAGCGTCGCAGGTCGTCTCTGACGACCGCGGGCTCGCCGCCGCTGCCCAGCCATCCCTGCAGCACGAAGCTCGCGGACAGCTTGGTCGCGTTGGCGCCCAGCCACTCACGAATCGGCTCGCGCAGGAGCTCCGGATCCCCACCCGCCTGGAGCCACGCCGCGTAGACGTACGTCACGCCGGACGCCAGCCCTCCGTGCGCAGCCAGCCATACGCCAATGCCGTCGCGCACGAGCTCCGGATCCCCGCCCGCCTGAAGCCACGCGTTGTAGACGTACGTCACCCCGCGCGCCGCCCCCCCGTGCTCAGCCAGCCAGTCACGGATCGGCTCGCGCACGAGCTCGATCTCGCCCGTGGTCTCGAGCCAGGCCGAGTAGACGAAGCACGCGCTCTTGGCAGCAGCGTTCACCTCGAGCCACTGCACCAGCGACGCGCGGATCAGCCCCGGCTCGCCGCCGGCTTCCAACCACGCCTGATAGACAAAGCTCGCCTTCTCGGCCGCCGCGTTGCCGGTGAGCCACTGCAGCAGCGGCTCACGCATCTCCTCCGGATCCCCGCTGATAAGCAGGTCGTCGAAGCTCGGGGCAAAATCTGCGCCGGCGCCGACACGCTCGATTTGGGCTGTTGTGGCTTGTGTTTGAGTCATGCGGGCCACCTTAGGCCGGCGCTG
Source organism: uncultured Solirubrobacterales bacterium (assembly GCA_963813805.1). Taxonomy (GTDB): domain Bacteria; phylum Actinomycetota; class Thermoleophilia; order Solirubrobacterales; family Solirubrobacteraceae; genus Palsa-744. The sequence continues at coordinate 77,740 of CAWEZZ010000005.1, read as the reverse complement.
CGACGGTTCAGTCGATCCGGAGCAAGAACTTTCCGAAAACTGCCCCGATCCCCAATGTTTCCGGGCTTTGCGGCGTCAAAGTTGGCGCGATATCGCTCATCGCCCGAAGCGACTGCGTGGGGTTTAGCTCTTGCGCGTAGCCGGGGAGCGTGGTGCGAATTGTAAAACGAGCGGAGGCAACTGGACAGTCGGTAGGCTCTTACGATGGCTGAGAGCCAGGCACATCGGGTCCCGCCGGCGAGTGGCTTAGAGACATTCGCGGACCGATCTGCGGATGACAAGGCACAATCCGCGGATCCCGACGAGACCACGGACGCTGATTGCGTCGAGCTCTCCTCTGAGCCCGAGTGCTCCGCGCTTGCCAAGAGGATCCGCGACCCCCAACGCGACTACCCGATCGTGTGCCTGACCGCGCGGCCCGGAGAGCGCGATCCAGCGCTTCTCGCGACCGCCGTACGAGAGATTGTGGGCCCTGGTGTCCCGATCTACTTCGTTCGGACCCGGCGGCTCACGAGGTATCTGGGCAGCCTGTTGCCAGCGCACTTCGACGTGTGGGACGGCGCGACCCGCGTGTGGTGGCCAGGCGTGAGCGAGAGGAGCGACCCGCTCGAGCATCCGCGTGTCTATGACCCCAGCGGGCGTTACGGACAGGACAGTCTGCAAAGACTCGCGGGCGAGTTTGCGACGAAGCCCCGTCCAGAACTAACGCTCAAACAACAGCTCGTGCTCGCTGAACGCCAGCGCTCTCAGCTGACTGAGCGCGCAGAGCGCCTCGAACGCGTGCTTGCCGGCACCCGTCAGGAACTGGACGAGGCGCTGCGCGGCATATTGCCTGCTGTGGACCAAACGGCGCAAGGCGGTTCCACCGAGAGTTTGGATACACGATCCGATGCTCTGGGATCCGAAAATCCAGGCGAGGAAATGGGCAAACAATCGCCGCCCAATGAGAGTGACGTGGAAGGCATGCTCTACAAGCTGATCTGGTCACAGTGGGTTGATATCTGCCCGCCAAATGAGCGCACTGAGCATCCGCCACGTCGCTTCGTGATCAGCAGCGAGCTGGTTCGCACGATCGTGCAACGACGCGTCGACGTCCCGATCGAGCGCCTCGCGTGGGTCTGCGCGATGGTGATCGGCGATCGCGCGATCGGCCACGCCGGGATCGACGCCCACATCTATCGGGGCAACGAAGAAAGCGAACGCCAGGACGGCGCCAAGGCGATGCGCGCGGCTCTGAAGCGCTCCGCCGGGGGCCCGCGTCTGCACTACTGGTCACTGCCGAACGGCACGATCGAGTTCGCACAAATCGGCTACCACGACATGGCACTCTCCTGACACACAGCCGGGCCGGCGATGCTAGCGTTTTGAAAGCCCAGGGCGACGTCTCCCGGCTGGAGGCCTCAGCAGCTCGGAGTCGAGGGGTTCCCTGTAGATAAAAAAGCGCTGCCATGGGATGATGTGGGCTGTCAGCCGACGTGGCAGTCGTCGTCTGGCTCGTAGATCGGGTCGGAGGGTCGGATGGAGAGGGGTCGACAGGCAATGGGAGGGAGTCCGTCGTTGTCGCAGAGCGGTGCGCCTGCGGGCACGGGTGAGCCTGCGGGCAGGCGAAAGTCCGTACCGCCGGCCACCCCCCTCTACAAACGCCTGCCCCACGGCCCCCACCAAATACCTCGCAACGAGGTCATCCAGAACCAGCGGGCCCGCATCCACGGGGCGATGGTCGAGGCAGTCGCCCAGTATGGCTATGAAAGGACGAGCGTCAAGAATGTGGTCACTCTCTCAGGCGTCTCGCGCCGGTCTTTCTACGAACAGTTCGCGAATAAGGAGCAGTGCTTCCTGACGAGCCTCGACCTGGTCGCAGCCCGCGCGGTCAAACGGACCAACGAGGCCTACCGAGCTGCAGACGGCGCCCTCGAGAACCGCCTGCGCGCCGCCTTCGAGAGGTTCACCGAGGAGGTCATGAGCAGCTCCAAGAGCGCCAGCCTGGTGATCGTCGAAGGGCCCGCGGCCGGAGCGGCAGGGATGCTGCATCTATGCCGGGCAATGGGGACCTTCGAGCAGATGCTCCTCAGCAGCTTCGCGCACGCGCCCGAGGTAGGCGCCCTTCCGTTACCCATCATCAGGGGGATCGTCGGAGGCCTACACGAAGTGATCTCGATACGCCTGCGTACCGGACGCGTCGAGGAGATCCCTGCCCTGGCCGAGGAGCTGCTGCGGTGGACGTTGCGGTTCCAAGCCTCCGCGCCCGACAACCTGGCCGCGCATCTCGCCGCACGCGCTCTCGTCGGCCTCCGCTCGACAAACGGGCACGCCACGAACGGACACTCCACAAACGGCTATTCCTCAAATGGGCACTCCGCAAACGGTCACTCCATAAACGGCAGCTCCTCAAACGGACACTCCGAGAACGGGCACACCACAAACGGCAACGGTCACCTCAACGGCGACGTGGAGATTTGGGATGACACGAAGAAGGCCAAACTAGCCGCGGCTGCTCAGACGTGACCGGCGTCGCGGATGGCTGAACTCTAGATCGGGGGAGTTACTTTCGTCCGGCGGGCGGTCGTCAGGATCCTGCGAGGCCGAAGTGGGTCACGCTCGGGCCTTCTGGCGTTATTTGCGCGATCATCATGCCATCGCGGTCGGCGAGGTGGACGCTGTAGTGATTCGTGAGAGCTATCAGCTCATCGGCGATTCGGTGGAGGCGCTCGCGCGCCTTGTCGATGTCGATCGGCTTCTTGTACGGATTACGCGCGTGCAGCAACTCGCTAAGTTCGCCGTACCTACGCTCCCACTTGCCCTCGGTCAACGCCCCCTCTACGGGCCGCAGGTCGATTATGCCGTTGGGTTGCCGGTGCGGGGTTGTCGGCTTGGGCCAGTAGTCAGGATTCGCCCGCTTCGCGAGCTTGCGCGCTTGATCGAGCTTCTTGTTGGCAAGCGCGCTCGTAATGGTCTCGATCTGCGCTTTGTTCGTCACGAGCGAGCCCATCACGAGCAGCTCGAGGGCCATCCGTAGCTGTAGCGCGCAATACTCGATGCCCCGCAGGTTGGTCGATCCCGAGGCAGCGCGAAACTCCTCCATGCGGCCGTAGATCTCATTTAGCACCCCTAGGTAGAGCTGTTCGTCCTGCTTCGGAATGAGACCGTCGTCATCGGTCATGCCAAGTTCCAGAACCCTCGGTGATCGTCCATGGACGCTGCGTTTAGTCGGCAGGCTTCGGCGCTTGACACGCCCTAACGAAACGGTCGCCGAATGGGGTCAGGCGCATTACCCTGAGTGCATCGGTCGCGGAGAGGGGCGGCTTGCCGGGCGGCGTCGGCTGTACTGGCCCGAGCGCAATCAATTCGAGCCGCTCTAGGTTGATCAAGCCGGTCAGGGGAAGATCTTTCATCTTGCCTTTGCCAATGCGCGTGCCCGAGTTGGCCCCCAGGAAAGTGCCCTTGTCTTCGGCCATGGCATCGAGGATACGGGCCTCTACCGGCTCCAGTTCGCTGAGAATTTTCGGGAAAGCGCGCGCAACGTTGGCGTCACTGTCGGTTAGTGCGTTGGCAAGAAGGTTCTCCCAGGCGTCCTGGAGACCAGGGTCCGTCTCCTCCGCCATGCCTTCGAGGATCTTTGTGAGCAGCGGTTCATCGAGAGCCGAGAACGCCCGGCGTGGTAGGCCGGACGCCCTGATCTTCTCCGCGGCGGCCATTGCGGTCTTGACGAGGGCGGGATAGTGACGCAGATGGATGCGAGCTGCGATATAGCTCGCGTACTCCTGCGGTACGGCGAGAGCGCCAGACTTCTCCGCGAGCGCGGTTACTACCTCAGCGGATGTCTTCGCGGCTAGCTCGACCTCTTTGCTCATACTGTCGCCGCTCTTCTTTTGTCTAGGTCACTCGATATGTGAATGTGGCGCACACCAAAAGGAGGTTCCGCTGCCATACCGGAACAAGTACATCCTCACTATCATCACCGAACATCTGGAAAGTCGCCTCTGACGAAGTATCAAGTTCATGCATGTTGATCGCTATCCGCTTACCGGAGTCCTGCAGAATGCCATGGGGGTCATAGCGCTTGAAGTGGTCGACGGCCGACTTCGCGGTCAATGACCCGATCAAGCCGTCAACCGCCGGGTCGGCCAAGTAACAAAGGCATGAGTTCTGCTCCTCACGCTGAGGTCCGAACTCCACCGCAGCCACCTCGATATCAAACGCCGCGCAGGCAGACCCCAGCATGGTCCGCGCAAGTGCCCGGTGCGTTTCATCGTCAAAGACGTTGGCAACCATGCTTACAGGGTAGCCGGGGCCTGGGACGGGACCGCCCGGCCGGCGGTGGGGCGAAGCCGTGGGCGCCGTCAGGTGAAGAGATCGGCTACCGGGACGGTGAAGCCGGGGACGGCGTCGCTCAGGTCCAGGGTGTCCTGATCGCCATAGACGTGCGCGTCGCCTCCACCGCGGTAGACGGTTGCCGTGCGCTTGGGCGGATCGAGCACGAGCACAGCGATCGTGCCGGCCGCAAGCCACTCCAGCGCCTTATCCTGCACCTCGTGGAAGGTGTCTTTCGGGGAGATGACCTCCGCGGCGAAGTCAGGCGCGCCGGGCCAGTACTTCTCCGTGTCGCCGACCGCCTCGAAGCGCTCCTTGGAGACAAACGCGGCGTCTGGCGCACGAACCGTGTCCGGGTCGCGAGAGATCAAGAAGCCAGTCTCAGCGCCAAACGCAACGCCGCTGGCGGTCTTGCGTTCATCGCGTCGAACAGCAATCCGCCGACCTTGACCGCAAGGCGCCCGTGCCTGGCGCCCGCCGGGCTCATCATGAGCAGCTCTCCACGAACGAGCTCGTAGCGCATGCCGTCGTCGGGCATCTGCAGCAGCTCGTCAGCGGTGGTGAGAACGGAAGTCGCAACAGTCACAGCCATAATGCTACGCCGCACTTGCGCTTTGCGCAAGCACCCCGGGAGGCTGGTGTCTGGGTCGGCTCCATGGGCGGCGGAGCCTAGCAGCGCGGCGGTGGGGAGAGCCGATGGCCACCCGTGGGGGAGATCTGATGGCCGCCCGTGAGGAGAAGCGATGGCCGTGGGTGGGGCCAGTTCAAGCGTCCACATCGCCAGGGGGTCAATTCTCGGCCGGCGTCGGACTGCTGAGCTCGTTGCGCGCAAGCTTCGGTCGTTCGGTCGTCAATCACCGTTGCCGCTCAGGCCAGATGACAGTTGGCCAGCTAGTTGACAGTGCTCGGCGAGCAAAGGCCCGGGCTTGCCCCGGGTCGGGCCGACACGCGTCCGCTTCCCCGGTTGCCGATCGGGCTCGATCACGGGTGCGCCGCGAAGACGTGGGCGACGGCTCCGCGGCTGAAGGCGGTGGTGCTCACGGGCTCGATGGTCAGCGGTGCGGCGAAGAGCCGCTCGCCCGCGCCCAGGATCACCGTGTGGATGGCGAGGCGGTACTCGTCGATCAAGCCGGTCTCGGCTAGGGATCGGGCGAACCGTACGCCGCCCTGGGCGAGCAGGTATCCGCCTGAGCGCTCATGCTTGAGGCGCGTGATAGCTGCGGCCAGGTCTCCGGTCGCGATCGTCGTCTCGCCCCACCCGGCGGACGTGAGCGAATTCGAGAACACCACCTTGGGGATCTCGTTCATCGGCTTGGCGAACGGCCCGGAGGCGCCGGGCCAATAGCCGGCCCACTCCGCATAGGTGGTGGCACCGATGAGGTGCGCGCCCGCGTTGCTGACGGTGTCGAGAACCCACTCAGCACCGTCGGGAGAGCGACCCGCCGCGATCCAGTCGTTGCTGCCGTCGGCCGATGCGACGTAGCCGTCGAGCGAGACGGACATCTTCAGGACTAGCGTGGCCATGTGCTGCTTGCCTCCAGATCCACCTTGAGGTTCTTGAGCGAGAACGCCACGGCCGCGATCCTACTATCCAGCTCCGTCCCGCCGGGGCCGCGCTGGGTCTACATCGGGCCTGAGCGGCTACAGAAGCTGTCGCCGCTCACGCTACTTTCCCATTTGACGCGTAGTTCGACCCCTGGAACAGGTATTCAGGGATCGCTTGAGCGGACCAGAAGCATATGCGATACTGTTATACGATCCGCGTTACCGTATACAGGAGGCCCCGATGGCACAACTCAATGTTCGCTTGGACGACCAGACCCGAGACACGTTCGACGCCCTGGCCCGCGCCCGCGGCCTCAGCGCCAGCGAGCTAATCCGAAGCCTTATCGACAGCGCCCTCGGTCGAACCGACGTCGACCGGCCGACCGTCGATGCGGCGCCGCAATCCCTATCCGCAACAGAGCGTCGCACGCTCGCCTTGCATCACGAGATTCTGGCCCAGCTCACTTCCGAAGCCGATGAGGACAACGACGGCTGGGAGTCCCAGCACCACCGCCACATGATCGAAGTGTTGAACTCCGGATACACCGCCGAGTACCCAGACATGTTTCAAATGATCCAGCCGGAGATGACTAAGCGAGAGTGTTCGCTGGTCCACGACATCCTCGACATGTTCTCCACGCTGGAGGCCAGCATGGGACGACTGACCGAGGAGGAGCGCGCCTCCCTCGGCGAGCATGCCGAGTATGGGCTGACCTTCCGTGGCTTTGACTTCAACAACAGCCAGGAGGCGCGGCTAGCGTCCTACGCTCGCTACCTCATCAAGACCGAACGCTGGGACTCGATGGCCGAACACTTCGACGCCCAGCACGAGTCCGGGAACTCGCACTCCCCTGTGCTCGCCTCGTATGAGCGAATGCTCTCGGTTTGGCGGCCGATCTGGAACAAGAAGATCGCCACACACGGCGGTCCGAGCGATTACCTCCTCGCACCGGACGAACTTCGGGAGATCCTGGCCGCCTGGCCGTACCCGAAGGAGGGGTGATCCTCAACCCGGCGTTGACGGCGGAGGAGGCCACCTCCGTCAGGCGCCCGCTTTGGCGGTTCCGGTTCAAGCCGCGGCTGGGACCGGTGCGGCTTGGCCCGGATCGCCGTACCCGTGCAGGGTGAAGTAGCCACCGTCGACGGCGAGACGGACATCTTCAGGACTAGCCTGGCCATGTGCTGCTTGCCTCCAGATCCAACTCGAGGTTCCTGAGCGAGGACGGCACGGCCGCGATCCTACTATCCAGCTCCGGCGACGGAGGATTCTGTTCTTGCCGCTTGCCCTGGGCGTCGGACAGTGCTGTGTTTCGCGGGCGGGGCTTTTCTTGCCCCGAACGAACGGCGCCGTGGCGCGGCCGTGGGCCCTCCCGTCTTGCCGGGCGCGGTGGCGCCGCGGTCACCAACTTAGACGACTCCGTCCTGGACATGCCAGGCGCGGACGAGCTTGCTATTGGCGGTCGCCGACTAGCCCCCGGTGCGTCACCCCCTCGCTTCAGTGTGCAACTTTCACACTAACAGCAAATCCCGGCCGGAGCTGTCAAGAGACAGTTGTCTGCATTGCCGATCTGACTGCCGGGGGGAGATCAAGTCCGACAGAATAAGTCCCTCAGCCGGGAGGGTGGGGAGGGTGCCCCTCCGCGGGCTACGCGGAAAAGAACTAAACGCGGTAAATGTCAGGCCGTGCCGGGTGAGGACGAGGCTGTCACTGCGATCAGCGGAGAATCGTCGCGACTCGCCGATTCAGAGCTAAAGCAGGGAATCGACCGATTTGGTGGTAAAGCGGGGAATCGGTGAGTTCGGCCGATTTGGTGGTAAAGCGGAAACCGGCGGCGTGTCGGTATTGCGGTGTGGCGGAAAAGCGGGTGCGGCGCAAAGCTGGATGCTGCGGTGTGGCGGAAACTGCGGGTGCGACGAGCTGCGGATGCGGCGGTACTGCGAAAAGCGGGTGCTGCGCAAAGCTGGATGCTGCGGTGTTGCGTCCTGCGGATGCGGCGGTGTGGCGGAACTGGGCGTGTGCCCCATCCGTGCCCCTTCTCGAGAGGCCCCCGTGGGGTGTGCCGACTTCAGTTCAAGCCTGCCGCCAAAGCTAGCAGGCGATTGCGACCGAATCGACTGCCGGCGCGGGGCGCTCGATGGGAAACCCAATAAACACGGGGCGCTCGCACCGAAACTTGGCGCGAGAACGCTCGCGGCCGGCGGCGAAAGCCGGCGATTCGGCGGGGCGCTGAGCGGGCGCATTTGGCGAAGCTTCAAAAAGGGGGCGTTGCCGACGGAGCGGGAAGCAGAGGCCGCGGAAGCGGGAAGCGAAGGCGGCGGCGGAAGCTAGAGGCTTGGGACGCAGCTGGCGGGGAAGTCACAGATCCGGCACGAAGTTCAAAGCTGCAGTAATGGTCTCCCCCGGTCGGCGTAGCCGGACGGGCCTAACTGCTTTTTGGTGCGACGGCTGAAGCTTCAAGATCCGCGCTAACCATTCCTCTACGAGGATTTGCCAAACCACGCAACTACCCCCCCACCTCCGATGGGGCTTTCTTCACACTTTTCAGAACTTCGCAAGACCGATGATCAAGGCCTCATCGATTGGTGCCCACCGGTGATGCGGGACACCCACCCAAAGGATTAAGTGCCCGCCCACCCTCGTCAACAATCAGCTCCACTGCACCGATCAGCTACCTGAAAGCCGAGGATGACGTGCCGGCTCCAGCCAGATCGTAGGTGATTAGGGGCCCGTGGACCCTCAAACCGCTATAGGTTGTTTTTCTATGACCGCGCCGCGCCGCCCCACATCGCGCACTGACCTCGACGCCGAGACGCTCGCACCACCGCCGCTCGCCGCGATCACCTCACGCTAGACCGACAACGCCGACCGCACCCGACGCTCGCCACCGAAAAAAACCGCGCGCGCCGCCACCGCCCTCGCCCGTCGTACTTGGTCAGTTGTTGCGCTAACCCGCTCACGCCGAATCTGTCCAAATTGCCTACGCCCGCTTTCGCTTCATCACCTTCGCGTATTTGCCAGTCCGCCGCCACCTGTCATGGGCTTCACCAGGTTGAGCGCGTTCGTCGCGGGCTTCCGGTCTCGTTGAGCGAGAAGGTGTGGGCGGCATGCACGATCCGGTGTCGCACCGCGGCTTTCGCTCCATACCGCTTGCGTGCCTGGCGCTGGCACGAAGCGCTCGTCGCCTTGCTGCGTTTCTTCGCACATACCCTCAGTGGCGCGGCGAGCTTCTGTTCGTTCGTGAGCGCTTTCGCCAGCTTATGCGCGTTGGTCAGGGGCCTGGACTTGATCGCACGGTCCGCTGGCTCCTTCGGAAGCGCGAGCGCCGCGACCAGCACCCGCCGCGACCCAACAGGCTGGGTGACCCTCACCGCGAACACCGGTGCCACGACAACGCCGCCACCGAGCCGCGCCGTCCAGGTCGGCACTTCCACTGAAAGCTCGAGCTCGCCGCCGCACCCCTCGACCCTCGTATCACCCCACCCGTCCGAAGGCCTACGCCCGCTTTGGCTTCATCACCTTCGCGTACTTCCTACGGGCTTGCTTTTCGCAACTCGCCCGCTTGCCGGGTGGATAGGCACCCGATCTCTTGCGGCACGTCTTCAGCGCTTTCGCCAGCTTCTGCGCGTTGGTCAGGGGCCTGGACTTGATCGCACGGTCCGCTGCTTCCTTCGGAAACGCGATCGCCGGGACCGGCACGAGCATTGGGGCAACGGCCTGAACGATCGGACTGGCGAAGCCCAGTGTCGTGAATGGTCGCTCTGCCCGTAGCTCGTCCCATCCGTCTGCGTGGCGACCAAGCGGTGGTAGCACGTCGTCCCCGAGCTGCAGTTGTGCCCATGTTTTAGCGTGACGGTACGGGTGAAGGCATCGCCGAAGCTACGAGCCAACTTGCCAGTCCAGGGGCGAAACAGCACCGTGCTGAGGCGCGGATGTCGAGCGCTCACCAGAACCCGTTGGGAATCTATCGGCTCTTGCCTGCCCTGACCGACCTATGCCCTCAGCCACTCCTTGACCGCCCCAGGCTCACACCGAGAGGCCACGGAGACACGGAGCCTCTGGGACGAACAGAGCTCCCGATTTCTAGAACTCTCGTCGACAACCCTCGTTGGGTTTGGCGTCCCCGCCACGGCCGACCTACGCTGACTTCCTATTCTTCCCCCCTCCGCAGGCTGATCCGGAGAGAGCCCACGCCCGACGCACTCAATCAAACCGTCCCTACGCGGTTCAGCCGCAGCCCATGACCTTGCCAGATTATCCCGGCGCCGCGCAACCGCCGTGTCTACACCACCCTGCTCGCCGGTTTCGCGAGTTCGGTCGTAGCGTTGACACCAGTCAAGCAGTTTTCGAACACGAGTTCACATGCGACCCGCTCGATGAAGTGGCTGTGCTCCTTGCAGTTGACCAGCCCCGCGAAACCACCCGGGACGTTCTGTGCGGTCTTCGACAGCGTTTCGCCGTTAAGCGCACCAACGAACTCTTCATACCTGCTTCGTTGAAGACGACCCCACCCTGCAACGTGATCGGATTATTGACCGACACTGCCGGTTTGCCGATCGTGACTTTGCCTCCGAACCGTAGGAGTTGAAGCAACGGCTCACGCCAGTGGTGAAACGCGGACACTGCTTGAATCGTGCGAAGTCACCCAGCTGGTGCTTTCGCGAACGCCGCAGCGGCGAAGATCAGCGCCATACTCGCAACCCCGCTCTCACGACGCCACGCCACCCTGCCGCCCCGGCGCCAGCCCACGGCACGAGCCACACCCGCTCTCAAACCAGGGCCACAGCTCGCTCGTCGCCCCCAGCAGCGTAGGCCGCCCACCCGACCGACCTCACGCAACCGCCGCCGCCCTCAGCTCCAGCCGCCGCCCTCAGCTCCAGCCGCCCGCCCTCAGCTCCAGCCGCCGCCCTCAGCTCCAGCCGCCCGCCCTCAGCTCCAGCCGCCGCACGCCCCGCTCGGCCAAACGCACCCCAAGCCCCCGAACCCACCGACACCCGTGACGCTCCACAGCCACCGCACCCGCCGCCGCCCGACCGCTCCTCAGCCCAGCGCACCCCGAGCGCCCTCACTCACCAAGCCGCCGCCGCCCGCCACCGCTCCTCAGCCACCGAACCCGCCGGCCGCCAGCCACGCCCCCAGCCGACGCCCCGCCACCCGCCACCGCTCCACAGCCAGCCCGACCCGACCGATCCCCACGCTCACTTCCGCTTCATGACCACCGCGTACTTCCGCCGAGCCGCCCGCTCACACCCAGCCCGCTCACCCCGTCGCCTGCGATGGCAAGCCTTCAACGCCTTCGCCAGCCGCTGCTGCCTGGTCACGGCCTTCGGGCAGCCACTCACGCTGATCGGCGTGCTCTGATGGATCACCGCGCCGTTCTGGCCGACAAATTCGGTGGGCATCTTCAAACCACCCTTGACCGTGCACAAATTCGCATTAGCGGTCAACGCACTGTACTTCCCCTGAGGCAACGTCAGTTCAAAGGAGCTGACGGGAGCATCAGGGACATGGGCAAACGTCGATGAAGTTATCCCAGCTTTGCTTATGAACGTATCGCCAACTAGATCAATTGTTATTCCGTAACCCTGCAATACCAGAATCAATTGTGGAAAGGCTTCGTTTCCATGACTGACGAAGTAGGCGGGACCTTCGAGTGGAACCGGCAGGATAGGAGTGATCGCCTTGGCAGAGGCAACTATCGATGCAGCTGGACAAGCGGCTGGATTGGCATCAAAGACGGCTGCTGTGCATGCCTTCTGCAATGTAGTCAACCTCGACGGCAACTGCTTGGGGAGGTCCACCTTGACACGAGCAATGTTTGCTTCCTCGGTTTGAGCGGACGATCCCGATGCAGATCCCGAGGTTCCAGAGGTACTGCCAGTCCCCGATGCATTCGCAGGAGTCGTCGATTGAGGACCCTCATGCGGTGGCACAAGCTTCACGTGCCTGCTTCTCCTTTTTCTTTGTGGTTGCTCGTTTTGCTTAAGGCTGTTGCTTGTGATGGTTTGAAGTCTGTTGCAGTTCGTGACCTGGAAGCGGCTCGAGATCGCGGAGCTCGCCCCTTCGACGCCCGTCACCGTCCCCCCTCGCTCGTCGGTTTGCAGTTGGTCGGTTGAACGTGAAGCCCGGGACGGTCGATGCTGACGTTGACGTGCCCGATTAGGAACGGGACCCCATGGAGGATCGCCGGGAACGGGTCAGAGGTATCAGTCGCCTGCGCCGTGTGAGGATCGATATAGATAGCTGCTCTAAGGGCAACGTTGCCCAGGTTGAACGGGTCCGCCTTCGCCGGGTTGACGATCGACAAGCCGAATGGAGCACCCACATAGGGACCGGTCAGATACACCTTGCCCCCGGTGACCCAGAACGGATCGGGTGCAGGCCCCACAGGCGGTGCCGTTGAGCAGTCCCAACCCATATATATACCCGCGCGCGCGAGGCCCGGGGCCATCTTGCCGCTCGCCCCTGGCATCGGGACTGGCTACTGTTTCGCGGGCGGGGCGTTCTGTTTGGCTTGCCCCGATCGACCCTCACCGTAGTGGCGCCGTTAGCTCTGCCCGTCTAGTCAAGCGCGGTCCCCCACGGTCCCCGACAAAGACGGCTCCGTAACCAACACGGAGGGCCTAATATCAAAACAGCTATTCCATCGTCTATACAACCCCAATCCAGTCGCGTCTAAAACCGATCATTGCGTCCATTCCTCAAAGCTAACAGCACATCTGCTGACCTTAAGGGCTTCCGGGCGATTGGCACAAAATTGGCACACTTCGCGCAAAGTTGTTGCATTTGCGCCAGTGATTAGGTGCCCACCCACCCGGCCGGTGGTGAGGCCAAGGCCGGTGTTGAGGACCCGGTGCTTGCTCGAGCGGATCATGCCGCCACCTCGCGCAGCGCCGGCCCGCCGATCGCCGGGCCGCGCGCGCCGGCGCCGTCAAGCACGGCGAGGATGTCTTCCGCGGACGCGACGGGGTGCGCGCCGTCGCGCAGCAGCCAGAGGATGCGGTGCCCGCCGGGGTCGGTGACGCGGCCGGGCACGACGGCGATATCCCGCCCGAGCTCCGTGGCGATCTTGGTGGTGAACGACGCGGACGTGAAGCCGCCCGCCTCGACGACGACGAGCAGGTCAGCGAGCGCAGCGAGGATCCGCTGGGAGGCATTGAAGGACCACCGCTGGGGCTGGAAGAACCCGGGCGGGAACTCCGAGATAGCCACGCCACGATCGCGAATCTGTCGCTGCAACTCATCCTGCCAGGTGAGGTGGGACAGATCCGGTGAGCAGGCCATCACCGCGACCGTGGCACCACCACCCTCCAGCGCCCCCTCATGCGCGATCCCATCGGGCCCTTCGTTGACACTGCTGACCACCGTTACACCCGCGCGCGCGAGATCCCGCGTGAGCGTGAACGTGATCTCCTTGGCGTACGGGGTGAGGCCCCGGCTACCAACGATCGCGACCCTCGGACTGGCCGGGGAAAGCAGCCCCCGCAGACGCTCAGCACTACACGTGGCGTACAACACAGCCGGCGCGTTAGGCAACTGCAGCAGCGTCCGCGGATAGCCGGCGTCGTGACAGCACAACGCGGTCGGGACGCTGTCGGTCAACTCGGGCAGCTGCAGCCGGCGCAGGATCCAGGGAGGATCCTTGGCCCTGACGGCACGCAGCAGCCCCTCGTTCGGGAGACCGAGCACCCCCAGCAGCCACTGCTCGTGCAGCGGCGAGCGCCGCGCGAGCGCGGGAGCGGCCGCGGCAAGCACAGCTGAACGTCGTAAACACAGAGAGCAAACCATCCACAAAACGTAGGGACGGCTTGGGATGGGAGAGACGATTCGGGCGCCGAAACTCTCGAAAGGCCAATGTTTACGGGCCTTCTTCACCCGAAGTTGGCGTCAGATCGCTCGTGGCGGAGTGGGTCTGGCGGCTGTTTGATCTAACTGAGCGTGAATGCGGTGGCCGTGAGGCTCACGGGGCCACCTCATTGCTTACTTGTTAGTGATCGTGAAAGCCAGCTTGATCGGCGTTGACTTGCCGTTGGCGTTCTCGGCGGTGATCATGGCTGTGTAGGAGCCCTTACCGAGGCCAGCGAGCTTCAGCTCGAGCGTGTTCGATCCCGCCGACCCTGAGAACGTCAGGGTGCGCCGCTTGACCGTGGTCGTGCAGCTCTTGCCCTTCTTGGCCGTGAGCTTGCACACGCCTCCGTGCTTGTGACCTTTGACGTTCTGCGCGATCAGGACCTTGATCGTCGCCGGCTGCGACAGAGTCAGCTTCAGAGCTATGCCCTTTTTGCCGGTGGACTTCTTGGAGCCGAGCTCGACGCCTGACAACGCGGGAGCAGGCGTCTTAGCGCCGGTCCCGGAGACCCCGCGCTGGACGCCGAACCGCTGGATCCGGTTCCCGAATTGGACGGGGTCGTTGGCGCGGCGACCACGAGCGTCTGCGCCATCAACGCCCCACACGCCGAGGCGGCAGGTTCATCGCCGGCGTCGCCGCCGTAGCTGGCATACCACCAGTACTCGCCGGGGCCGGCGGGGTGAAGCCGGCCGAAGGCTGATATGTCCCGTTACCGTTGACGCTCGCGGTCGCCGACCGTGGTGCCACCCGACGCGCACGAGCTCGGCGGCGAGGACTGCGGGCCGAACACGGTGAACGCGATCGTCCCGGTCGGAGCGGACCCACCCGCGAGCGTCGCGGAGATCGAGGAGGCGGGAATCGGGCTGCCGGCGGTCCCTCCCATCGGGCCGCTCACCGAGAGGGTCGGCGCGACTTTGGGCACGACGGTCGTCTCCGCCATGCCCGCCCCACACGTCGAGGTGGACGGTTCGTCGCCGGCGTCGCCGCCGTAGCTGGCATACCACCAGTACTCGCCAGGACTGGGCGGGGTGAAGGCGGCCGATGGCTGGTAGGTCCCGTCGCCGTAGGCATTACCGGTGCCGACCGTCGTGCCGCCCGAGACGCACGAGGTCGGTGGCGAGGACTGCGGGCCGAACACGGTGAACGCGATCGCCCCGGTGGGATCAGACCCACCCGCGAGTGTCGCCGATACCCGCGAGGCCGAGATCGGACTGCCGGCGAAGGCGCCGCCCAGCGGGCCGCTCGCGGAGAGGGAAGCCGTCACGGGGGCGGCGGTGAAGACCATGCCCTCGCGTTCGACCACGCTGCCACCGTTGTAGGAGTTGTAGGAGCCCACAGCCGTGCATCTGCCAGGGGAGGTGCACGCCACCGAGCTGAGGAACGCTCCAGGGTCGCCGGTGGCGTTGGCGGGCAGGGTGCCATTGATGCCAGCACCCCACGTTCCGTCGTTCTCCGTCGCCAGCAGCGCCCGCGAGAAGATTCCACCTTCACCGACCTTCCATTCGCCCACGTAGCTGCAGTCGCCTGCCGAGGGACAGGACAGCGAGCCTTCGATGACGCCCTGCGGTTCGGCGCCCGCCGGAAGCGCAAGCTTGATGGCGGGACCCCACACGCCCGAGTTCTCGGTCAGGAACTCACGATCGTGTTCTTCTGAATTGGTGAAGACGCCGAACGCGGTGCAGTTACCCGCGGAGGGACACTGCACTTCGTGGAGGTTGGCGTCGGTTCCCGAGCGGACGCCCGCGGGCACGGCCGCCTCGACGCCGGCGCCCCAAGTCCCCGATGTCTCGCTCAGTATCAGGCCCTCGTTGTCACCCGAGCTGTCGGTGTAGTCGCTGACGGCCGTGCAGTTTCCCGCCGAAGGACACGACAGCCCGCCCTCGGCGTATCGTTCCACCAGCGGATCGGGCGCGGCGTTCGCGGGCAGGGTCTCCTCCACCGCAGTCCCCCAAACGCCGGCTGCCTCCGTCCACAGAAAGCCATCGAGATCGCCCGAGCGGTCGGTATAGTTGCCCATGACGGTGCAGTTGCCCACCGAGGTGCAGGATAAACCTCCGATTTCCATGCGTTCTCTGACTCGGCGAGGCGTTCGCGGGCAGAGACGGCACGATCGCGGCGGCGCTCCACGTGCCGGCGGTCTCGCTCACCACAAACCCCTGCCACCCGTTGCGCGAGGGTTCGGTGTAGTTGCCCACGGCCGTGCAGTTCCCCGCAGAGGGACAGGAGAGCAGGTGAAGTGCAACTTGCGGTGCTGGCCCCACGTTCGCGGGAAGCGGCGCCTCCACGGCGGTACCCCAGATGCCAGCCGTCTCATTCAGCAAGAACCCCTGTTCGTGGCCGGCGCTGTCCCGGTATTGCCCGACGGCGGTGCAGTTTCCCACCGACGGACACGACAACGCGCCGTCACCGAACCGTTCCACGTCGGGATTGGACGCGGTGTTCGCCGGCATCTTCGCCTCCACAGCCGGTTCCCATCTGCCGTCGGTCTCGCTCAGCAGCTCGCCCTGTTCCCGTGGTTCTTCTTCCTTGTGTTCAGGGGGCATATCGTAGGAGCCGATCGCGGTGCAGTTTCCCGCGGAGGGGCACGACAGGTGCCACAGGCGGGCTTCCGGGTCTTCGGCGGCGTTGGCGGGCGCCGCCAACTCGACCCCAGTCCCCCAGTTCGCGTTCTCAGACGCCAGCACGCGGGGGGCGCGGCGGCGAGTGCCAGCAGCAGCACCCAGGCAGCGAGCATCGAGAAGATTGTGGCCTTCATCGCTTTGCTCGACCTCGTTTCTCGACGGCCCGCCGCTGCTTCTTTTTCGTCACGCACCTGCCATGCTCACGCTTCTGGCCGCGCTTGCACTTCGCGACCTTCTTTGCCGTCTTTTTCGGCGCCGGCGTGGAAACGGTCGGTGCCGGGGGGAGCGGCTGGGTCATGGGCGGGGTCAAGGATACGCCCAGTTCCGAGCCACCGGGTGAGGTGGTCGACGGGCCACCGGAGGGGGTGGTCGGTGAGCTGCCGGGCGAGGCGGCTGGCGGGTTGCTCGCGGTCGTGAACGTCTGCGTCGGGCCGAAGGCTTCGTGCCACCGGTTCGCTGCCCGCAGCCGGTAGTAGTAGACGGTGTCCGACGCCAGGCCGGAGATCGCTTCGGGTCCCACCGACGCCTCGCTCGGACCCCGCGGGCACTTCGCCGCCGGGGGTGCTCTGACCCAACGCTTCCGTTTCCCCGTATTCAAACCAGTAGCGCGTGCGCGCCCCTTCGGTGGCGACCGTGCCCGCGAGCGTGGCGTCGGAAGCACCGACTCCCGAGACACTCTCGGCGCCGAGGAGCGGCATCGGGATGGGCGTCGTGAACGTGCCCACGCCTTCGCCGGGCGCGCTCGGACCGCTCGTGTTTTCGACGATCAGGCGATAGTCGTATGCGGTTCCGGGTTCAAGGCCCGTGACGTGCACGCTCGCGACGGCGCCTGAGTCGGCTGAGCGGATCCAGACCTTCCCCGCACGGGGCCCGAAGTCCGTACGCTTCGGTGGTCCCGTACTTCACTTCGCAGCTCGCGTGCTGGGCGCCCGGCAGGACCTGCCCTTCGATCGTCACTTCGCTCGCGCCGGTCTGTGCGCTCACAGACACGATCTTGGGCGGTATCGCCTTGGTCGTGAAGGAAATCGGTGAGCCAGCGTGCGATCCGACCGAATTCTTGACGATCAGGCAGTCCGAGTATTCGGTGCCGGGCTGCAGCCCATCCACCGATGCGCTCACGTCGGTCTGTTCGCGCGGATGCGTGTCTCCCGCTTCGGGCGTCCTGGCGGCGCCTGCTCCGTTGCAGCTGCTGCCGGCGGCGTATTCGAAGTACCACGTGGTCGGCGCCCGCTCGGCCGTGATTCTGCCTTGTAGCGTGACCGTTTCAGTGGCGATGTCGGTGGCGGCCTCGGTTGAGGGCGTGCGCGGCGCGATCGGCTTGGTCGTGAACGTCACCGCCGGGCCTTCGGTTTCGCCGGAGGCGTTGGTGGCGATCAGGCAGTAGGAGTATTCGGTGGCCGGTTCCAGGCCCACCAGCTGCGCCGAGACCGCGATGTCATCGCGCCCGCGCTTCGGGCATAAGCGTCGTTTCCCTGCCGCCGAGTGCAGCTGGCGCCCTTGTTGTAGGCGAAGTAGTAGCCGACCGTCGCATCGACGTGCGGGTCGAGCTTGCCGCACGCCTTCGCTTCCGTGGCGCCAATCGATTCGCCACACGCTTCAGTCAGCGGCGCTTCAGGAGAGCCCGCGCCATGCGTGTGCGTCCGCCCCGGCGCAAACGCCCCGATCCCGTCGGGAGTCCCCACACCGCTCGGGCCGTCATAGCCCGTGGACGCGCTACAGATCAGAGCGCCCTGGCCGCAATCTTCCAGCGAGAGCGGAACCATCGAGCCGCTGCAGCCATCGCCATAGAAGCCTTCGCACTTGCCATTGCCCCCTTCGGCGATGTCGTGCAGCAGCCCCGAGCCGAGATGGGAGTAGAGCGTCTGCGCAGGGTAGGCGACGCCGTGCGAGCCGCCCGCGAGCGCGAACATCGAGGCGACGATCGGCGAGGCCACGCTCGTACCACCGATGGGAGTCCAGCCGGGCGCGCTGCCGTTGCGCGGCCACTCTCCCGGTCCAGGTAGGGGACCGAGTCATACACCGCGACACCTGTATAGGGATCGGCGTCTGCCGCGACGTCGTTGGCGGCGCGTTTGGATTCGGAGCCCGTGCCACAACCGACCGCGGACCAGTCGCCCACTTCGCGCTGCCAGGCCTGTGCGGGGAAGCTTTCGCTGCAGCCGCCCCCAGAACCGCCCCACACGGACTCGCTGCCCCACGCCTGCCCACCTTCGCCCGTCATCGTCAGGCTGGTGCCGCCGACCGAGACGACATGCGGCGAAGCGGCTGGGTAGTTCACGCCGAGAGCGCATTCTTCGACGAAAGCCCTCCAGCCGAGATAGCCGCAGTCCCCGCTCGCAGCGGTCACCACGACACCGGGGTGATTGAACGCTTCGCTGTCAAACGCCGGTTCGCGCCCGCCCCACGAGTTGGAGACCTCGCTCGCGCCTGCGCCCCCTTCGCCACGCGAGCGCGCAGCAGTGTCCTCAGCCGCTTCCAGGCTCGCACGTTCGCTGCTATCCGCCTCCACCAGCACGACATGGCAGTTCTGGCAGATCGCGTGGGCCATCTCGATGTCAACCGACATCTCCAACGACCAACCATCGGCTTCTGCGACCTCCTCGCACGCCACTTCGCGTTCGCCTTCGGGGGCGCTCGGGTCTTCGCACAGCGATTCGGCGTCATGTCGTTCTGCGACGCTGCTCGGAAACGGCAGATTCCCTTTGCCACCATTCTGATTGACCTGTTCGAAGCAGCCGTTGGCCGCGGTACACGCGGGCAGGGAAAATTCTTCGTCGTAGACCCTCAGATCGGCTTCCGCCCCCAGGTCGTTGTACGGGTCCACGAGCGCGATCGTCTGCGGCTGGGAGACGGGCGCCTTCGGTTCTTCGCCGGGGAAGTACGCGTTTCGCAGTTGCTGCGGCCCCAAGCCGTCGGCGCCCTCAGCAGCGCTGCCCGCACTGATCGCGTGCGCGGTGCGCATCCCCAGCGGGTGCGTACGGGCTTCCGCCGCGGCGGTCCTGGGCACGAGCTGCAGCGCCAAACAGGAGACGTGACCGGGCGCAGGCGCCCCGCATACCGAGCGTACGCCGTAGTCGCTGCGCGGCAGTGGGGAGAGCGCACTCGCCTGCGCGGCCGACAAGGGCAAGTAGAGCACAGCCAAGGCCCCCGCGACAGCGGCCGGAGCGAACGCCCGACGCATGAGCGCAAACGTGATGGGCCAAGCTGCGCAGCGCTTCTCGTGGCTCACCGGTCATCCCCTCAACTGACGCTCGTCCCAACGTCGACCCAGAGGCCCCGAATCTTAGCAAGCTGATGGCGGTTATGATGCGCCGCGATGGCCGACCCGGATCCCCAAATCCCCGTGCTGGAGGCGCTGATCGCGTTCGCCCAGGTGCAGCTCACCGAGGCCTGGGCGGAGGTGCGAGACCAGAACACATACGCGTTGGCGTTGGCGGCGCTCGGCATCGCCGTGATCGGCATCATCGCGGCCGTGCAGAGCCAACTCGGCGGCGACTGGTGGGTGCCGATCCCTGGCCTGTTCGTCTCGAGCTTCGTGGCCCTGGTCGGCACGCGCCGCGTCGAAGCCAGCCTTGGCCCTGACCCCGAACGCTTCTACCAAGACTACGGTGAGGTAGCAACGAAGGACGCGCTGGCGCAGCTGCTTTCAGATCTGAGGGCGACGAGAATCGAAGAGATCCCGTCCGCCCTGGACAGCCAGCGTCGCGCCTTGCTGATCGTAGCCGGACTGTTCGCGATAACAGCTGTCTATTCGACGCTGTTGCTGGTGTAGAATGAAGACATGAGCAAGCTGCCTCCTCCATCTGACACGCCAAGGGTGTACATGCACATCGGCACGCTGAGCGGGCTGAATGTGCTGACGCTCGGCAAGGTCGCGCCCGGAGCCACCGTCGAACTGAAGAACGGATCGACCGGCCAAGTGCTCAGCGTCACGGGCAGACGACTCACCCGCCCGATGAGCGCCGGCAGCGCCAAGATCAGACTGAACGACGGCAGCATCGTCACGGCTTCCAACGGGGAGATCGCGACGGTCCTTCGCGAAGCACCGCCACTGGCCGTGGCCAGCGCCAACGGGGATTCATCCTCGGTCAGCGGTAGCGGTGTCGCACGCGCCGCCGGCGTCTAGCCCCGGCCGCTGTCAAGCCCCACCTCTGCTTGCGGAAGTTCCCCACTTCTGCTCACGATGGCCGCGAGTGGGGAGCGCCGATGGCCGCGGGTGGGGCCACGGTCGCCCCTGTGCTACCTGGCGACGATCACGGCGACCGCAACGCTAATGACGGCGGCGATGGCCGCGACCATCGCCCACAGGCGCTGCTGCTGAGCCGCTTTGACCACGAGCGATTGCCAGCGAGCTCCGCGGCGGAGCATCTGGAGGCAAAGCCGGCTGGGCGGGCACCGAACCTGTGCAGCTGCAGAACAGCGAGCTGGTCGACTACTCAAGGCTTCGGCAGGTGGGGTGTTGTTGCCGCTTGCCCTGGCGTTGGACTTGCTTCGGTTTCGCGGGCGGGGCTTTTGGTGCCCCGAACGACCGTGCTCGGTGGCAGGCCGTGGGCTCTTCCCATCCCGCTCGGCGCGCCGGCGGCGCGGTCCCAGGCGTTGAGATGGCTCCTTGCTCGAGAGCGGCCGGCGGGAGATCCCAGGATGATCGCGGTAGCGATCACGGCAGAACCCGAGGGCGATCCGAGCGTGGACGAGCTTGCTTATCGGTGGTCGTCGACTAGACCCTGGTGCTGTACCCCCTCCCTACTCCGCCTCAGATTCACTTTTATCTGATTGGCCCGGGGCCGTCAAGAGACAAGTGTCGTCATTCTGGAAGGGGGTCGGCGAGCCCGGGGCCGGCGAAGCTGGTGGCAGCTGGGCGGCGTGAAGCTTGGGAGGCCGGCGCAGCTGGTGGGAGCTGGGGGACGTGAAGGTTGGAGGGCCGGCGAAGCTTCGAAGCTGGGTGGGAGCTGGGCGACGTGAAGCTTGGGGGCCGGCGGCTACTTCTCAAATTTCGAAGGTACAGCCGGAGCAGTCCGATTTACGGATTTGCCGGTAAATCGCGGATCGCCGAAGGGCGGTGCGATTTACGGGAAATCGGCGATTCGGTGGCTATGCAGTTGTCAAGCTACGGGAGCGAGCTGCTGGTACGGCGGCAGCTGCGGTGCGGCGTGGAGCAGGTGCGGCGTGGAGCAGGTGCGGCGTGGAGCGGGTGCTGCGTGGAGCAGGTGCTGCGTGGAGCGGGTGCGGCGGTGCTGCCGGTGGTCGGGTCCTGGCCCCTTCCCGGGCCACTTCTCGAGCGGCCTCCGTGGGTGCTTGGATGACGACGGACATGAAAGCAGATGGTTGCGACGGCGGAGGCGATTTCGGGCCCGGAACTTTGAAGCGGCCAGCGTTTGCGGGGGTTCGGCGCTCAAAGTTGGCGCGCAAACGATCGTGGTCATCCGCTGAGCGGGGCGTTTGGCGAGCGGCGAGCAGCTGGCGGGCGGAGCTGGAGCTGGGGGCGCTGAGCGGGCGCATTTGGCGGAGCTGGAAAGCGGCGGGCACGAAGTCGGCGCGATTGGCGAAGCTTCATGGGTGGCGCTGCCGGCGGCCCCGAAGCTGGGGCGTGGTCGGCGGGCCGGAAGCTGCCTTAAAGGCTACTTCTTCTTGGAAGGTTTCTTTTTTAGGGGGTTGTAGCGTTTATGGGCTGCCTTTTCGCAGGAGGAACG
Organism: uncultured Solirubrobacterales bacterium; assembly: GCA_963813805.1. Classification (GTDB taxonomy): domain Bacteria; phylum Actinomycetota; class Thermoleophilia; order Solirubrobacterales; family Solirubrobacteraceae; genus Palsa-744. The sequence continues at coordinate 55,726 of CAWEZZ010000005.1, read as the reverse complement.
CTTAGAGCCCTTCTTTTTGTGGCAAGCCTTCAGCGCAGCAGCGAGCTTCGCAGCTCGCAGCTGCGCAGCGGTCTTCGCCTTCGGGCAGCCACTCACGCTGATCGGCGTGCTCTGATGGATCACCGCGCCGTTCTGGCCAACAAATTCGGTGGGCATCTTCAAACCACCCTTGACCGTGCACAAATTCGCATTAGCGGTCAACGCACTGTACTTCCCCTGAGGCAACGTCAGTTCGAAGGAGCTGACGGGAGCATCAGGGACATGGGCAAACGTCGATGAAGTTATCCCAGCTTTGCTTATGAACGTATCGCCAACTAGATCAATTGTTATTCCGTAACCCTGCAATACCAGAATCAATTGTGGAAAGGCTTCGTTTCCATGACTGACGAAGTAGGCGGGTCCTTCGAGCGGAACGGGCAGGATAGGAGTGATCGCCTTGGCAGAGGCAACTATCGATGCAGCTGGACAAGCGGCTGGATTGGCATCAAAGACGGCTGCTGTGCATGCCTTCTGCAATGTAGTCAACCTCGACGGCAACTGCTTGGGGAGGTCTACCTTGACACGAGCAATGTTTGCTTCCTCGGTTTGCGAAAGGGTGATGCCAGTTGGTGGTTCTATCTACTTGTCGTTGCTCGTTTTGCTTAAGGCTGTTGCTTGTGATGGTTTGAAGTCTGTTGCAGTTCGTGACCTGGAAGCGGCTCGACAGCGCAGCACTAGCCCCTTCGACGCCCGTCACCGTCCCCGTGATGCTCATCGGTTTGCAGCTCGTCGGGTTGAACGTGAAGCCCGGGACGGTCGATATCCACGTTGATCGTGCGGATGTCAGTAGGGACCCCATTGAGGATGTGCGGGAACGGGTCAGAGGTATCAGTGGCCTGCGTCGTGTGAGGATCGATATAGATAGCTGCTCTAAGGACAACGTTGCCCAGGTTGAACGGCCTACGCGGTTAAGAACTAAACGCGGTAACTGCCAGGCCGTGCGGGTGAGTGCGAGGCCTACGCGGTTAAGAACTAAACGCGGTAACCGTCAGGCCGCGCGGTGAGAAGCGTCAGGCGACGCGGGTGAGGACGGGCCTGCCGCTGCGCTCAGGTGTACCGGCCGACTCAGGTGTAATGGCCGTCCACACCTCGGCAGGCCGTCCCCCAGCCGGATTCTTCCTCTTGCGTCGCTTGGCTCGCCCGGCTTGCTCTAGGGCTAGGAGCGCTTCCTTGATCTGCGCCGCGGGACGATTACGATGCAGGAAGTCACGCAACTGCGTGAGCGTGAGCTCTGGGGGATTATCCACCAGAATACGGTATATCTGCTCCGCGAGCGGGACACCCGTCGCGTCGCCGAACGCCCACTCAGCACTCCGCGCCGCATAGTCCCACACGGCGAGCGCCGCGTCGAGATGCTCGACCTTGATCGAGATCGCACCGTCCAGCAACGCGTAGATCAACGCCAGCCGCATGGTGTGCGCTTCAGCGCGCGCGGTCAACGCACCCATGACACCCTCCATCGACCGCTCCGACATCTGTTCATAGGTGGCGGTCCAGTGCTTGTCAGCGTCAGGGTGCAGAGGAAGCTCACCGGCACAGCGAGCATGCTCGAGCACCTCAGCAAGCCGATCCTTCAAGCCGGTCTTCGCGAGGGGGTTCTTCTCTCCGCCTTTGGGCAGCAGCTGTGTGCGGCGACACGCCACGAACAGGAAGCGATTCAAAAAACCGTTCGCCATGCTGACCGTGGTCGAGCAATGACGCAACTCCAGCGCGGTGATATGACCGATCAAGGCGAGACGCGCATTACTCGCGCGCAATGGCGAAGTACGCGTCAACGTTTCCAGATCTTCGCCGTCCCAGGCCTCACGCAACACCGGTGAAAGCGAGGCCAGCTCCCGCCCGCTCAGCACCTTGGCGAACTCGGGCTCGGTCACCAGCAACCGACGATCCGGCGCCCCAGGATCATCGGCCGACGGATCACGCAACATCCACACCACACCCTCGCCAGTGGACAGGCCCTTCTTCACCCGCGACGGAAAGTCCCCCTCGACTTCGCCGAACAGCCGCTTGACATGACCAAGAGCAGACCCCTTACGAGAAACACCGGAATCGCCGACAAGGACGGCAAACTCGTTGGGGTAATGGCGGTCCGCCTCCACCTCAAACCACGCGCCACCCCCAATCAACGCACCATACGCAACCAACAGCTGCACGAGCACAGCAACCGGGTCCGCCTCCGTGTGCGGCGCGATCGCCTCGACGATCTCGCCAGCGAGACCATGATAAGCAGCCGCAGCGGGAGGCTCAGGCCAACCCGACGGAACCGGCAATATTTTTCTGATTGAAGTCATGCCCAAAAGCTAGGGCTCGCTTGGGACGGTATCCGCGATTTGAGCCCAGAACCGTCCGGGCGCCCAATGTTTACAGGGGATCGCGGAGAAAACTTGGCGCGAAAACGAACATGGCCGCGGTCATGCCCTGTCGCCGAGCAGTAGCCGCGTGGGAGCGATTAATGACCCGCCCACCCGACGCGGAAAAGAACTAAACGCGGTAACGGTCAGGCCGCGCGGGTGGGACGGCGGGAGCCAGGTGCAGCGGTACCGCCGGGGACAAGACTCAACTGCCGAGCCGGGGTCGCAGCTGTTTACGCAACTTCGAGTCGGCGGCCAGATAGACGGTTCCGCTGGCCTTGACGTACGTATATGCAACGCCATCTATGCCGTGAAGCTCGTCAATGGTCGAATTGAGCTCAGCAAACGCTCGAACGGACTCTCCATCTTGGAGTCGCTTCGGCAGATTCTTTGTACCGAGAGGTAGCCGGAACGGACGCTCGGCGTGCAGCCACTCCGGCGCTCGGCGGCGTCTGGTTTTCTTCGGTAGCAGCACGATCCCGATCTCATCCACCTCGATCGAGCGCCGTCTGGCTGTCACCACGATGGCGAGCCCCTCGTACCAGTGTGGCTCATCCTGAACAGGTCCCCACTCAGCGATGATCCGCGGCCGCCGCACCAAACCAGCAACGTTAATTGACAGCGCCGTAGCGGCGAACGCTAGTGACACTATGGATAGCACAGCGGTCACGACGAAGGCTCCAGCCAAGACTTCCCTGACGACGGCTCTCTCGACAGGCCGTGGCTTACATTTGGCTGAACGGCGAGAAGCTGGGCTCTCCACGCCTGTCTGGCTCGACGGACCCGACCCACTATCACTTCTCCCACGGGGGACGCCAGGACGATGGCTTGCGTAGATCGCTCTTGACCCAGAACTTCCACGCGGGCTCGACTTTGCCTGGCAGCAAGCGCTTCTCTGGGGCCTCAAAGCGCCACCGCTCACTCTCTGGCAGAGCGGTGACGTCGGGCTCTGGCCCAGACAGCAGTCGCACGACGGGAACCGCACCAGCCCAGATGCGACGACCACGCATGTCCTTTGCGTAGAGTCGCAACGGCTGGTCCGCATGCAGGTTTAGGCCGAATACCTTATCCGTGGCGTCGAAGTTCTTGCTCTCGCCGGCCTCCAAGAAGACACCTTTGGCTATCGAGCAGCCAGCCTCGCCCTTGCCGTGGTGGACGGGCTGATCCTCACCCGGCCGAATGGCTTTGAACTCCACCACGTCGTAGAAGAAGCCGACGTCGCGAACCGTAGTGGGTCGCGTCCCAGCGTTGGATACCGTCACCGTCAGCGACGGGGCGTCATGGATCGATTCGTGCGTAGACGCGTCCAGTTCGAGTCTCGGACGATCGCGAACTATTGAGTAGACCTGCGCGGCACTCGCTGCCGTGCCCGTTACGGCACCCACGAGCGCGATCGCCAATGTCACATCATCAGCCACGGGACAAGTCTCCCACGGCGATCGGCCGGCTCTGCGACATCACCCGGCACGCCGCGTGACGGAATAGCCGCGCCAATGCCAACGACCGGTAACGCTGCGATATTTCAGACCATGCCAACGACTACGATCACTCGCGCGTTCGTCGATGCGAACTTCCACGTCGGCGACGCCACAGCTTCGCGATGGGAGATGAGCACTTTGACGGCGTGATCTGCGACCTGGGCGCGGCGGACGAAACGCACTGGTCGGTCACGCTTGAGATGACCGACGACGAGCACCGTCGGATGCTCGCGGCCACCAGCTAACACGCGACTACTTGCCAGGAGAGCGGCACGCGACCGGATCGCGGGTAGAGCTGCATCACGGTGAAGAACTTGGCGTCCGCGTCCAGCGGGATGATCGGTTCGTGAGCAACGTCATCGTGGAAGCCTCCGAAGCGTGGCCCGTCGTAGTAGGCAGCCTTGGAGCAGCCGGGATCGTCGCGGCGATCACCCTCTGGGTTGCGCATCTACAGCGCGGCTCTGACAAAGCGGGCCTAACCAGGCAGCTCGATCACGACCGCGAGATGCGCCGCGAGGAGCTTGTGGCGGCGTCTGAACGGCTGGATCGGCAGCTCGTGCAGGATCGCGAGCTGCGAGAGCAAGAGCTAGCTCACGATCGTGAGATGCGCGATCTACAGCTCATGCGCGAGACCCTTGCACCCATAATCGCCCGGACGCTCGACTGGGATGCCTTCAACAAACTCCATCTGCGGCTCAAGGTAGACGGCACACAACCAATCGATGACGCAACCTGGGCCTCCGAGATCGTCCCGCTAGTAAGTGAGGTCGCGGACGTGAGCGAGAGCCTGAGACTCGGGTCGAGGACGCTCGTGATCCTTGCCGGACCGGAGGCACCGATCGCGTTGAAGCTCAAGGAAGTCGCCAACGACGGCGACACACTCGTCCACCTAGCGAGACGAAGGGCGAAGGAAGGAAGAACCACGCCCGAGATTCAGGCATCATTGGATGGGCTCCTGACCCAATACGGATACGACCATGCGCGCTTCGTTGAAGCTGCCAACGAGGCCGTGCGGTGGGGCGAGGCGGAGCCCACCGTGGACTAGCAAGGCACTCGCAGCGCCTGCCAGTTGACAACAAGCGGAGCTTCTGAGGAAGCTCGAGCGCCGGCTTGGAGCCGGAGAGGCGGGCTAAGGGCTTGTAGATAAATAACATTTCATTGTCGTGCCCGTCGATGCCGGTTTTCACTGTTGGGGCGTGATCGTGTAGTTCCACTCGGGGTGGAAGTCTTCACCGTGAATGTTGACGGTCTGCAGCTCGGCGTCTGTGACGCGGATCTTGTCGGGGTAGGTGCCTTCGTCGAGACGGGCGTAGACCTCCAGGCCGTTGCTGGTTGTGGTCGCACCGATCAGGTTGATGATCATCTCCAAGGAGGTGAGTGGCTTGCCGCGCCAGTTCATCGTGATGAAGCTGAACAGGCGGTGCTCGATCTTGTTCCACTTCGACGTGCCAGGCGGGAAGTGGCAGACGGCGAGCTCGAGCCCGATCTCGTCTGCGAGTTTTCCCAGCTCGACCTTCCATAGCTTCGTGCGGTTGCCGTTGGAGCCGCCACAGTCGGCGGTGATCTGCAGCCGGGTGGCGTGTGGGTAGCGTTCGGCTCCGAGGTGCTCCCACCAGCTGCGGATTGAGCTCACGGCGAACTGGGCGGTGTCGTGGTCGATGCCGACGTTGACGTAGCCCTCGTCGGAGCGCAGGTCATAGACGCCGTAAGGGATCGCCTTGCCCAGCTGCTTGTCCTTGAAGTCGTGCACGCGCACCAGCTCGGGCTTGCCCTTCAGATGCCACTCACGCCCTGCGTTCTTGAAATCTCCGATGAGCTCCTTCTTCTTCGTGTCCACACTGATCACCGGCCAGCCCGCGAACACGGCCGCCTTCGCGGCCTGGTTGATATGACGGAACTGCAGATCGCGGTCGGGGTGCTGGCGGCCCTCTCTGGTCTTGACGTTCGCCTGCAGGCTGTATCCGAGGGAGCGCAGGAGCGTCGCCACAGAAGTGAAGTGAACCTCGTGCCCCATATCCCGCAGCCCCTCGGCCAGATGGCGCACGCTCTTGGACGTCCAACGCAAAAGCGACTCCGGATCACCACGCGAGCTCTCCTCCACGAGCCGCTCGAGATCTCCAGCCAGCGTAGGGTCAACCTCGGTCAGTGCCTTGCGGCCACCGCCCCGCCGCCTGACGCGCCCACGCTCCAAGTGTTTACCGGACTCCAGTTCCGCGATCCCCTTGCGAATCGTCGGCACGCTCACCCCGGTCTGCCGCGCGACCACCGTGACACCGCCCCGTCCCGCCGCTCGCGCCTCAGCCGCCACAAACAGGCGACGCTGACGCTCATTCAGCTCACCCGCCAGCGCCCTAAACCGCTCACCAATCGCACGATCGTCGATCACACATCTTTATTCCACACATGCGACACAGACCCTGCAATGTTATTTATCTACAGGCCCTAAGCTGCCGAGTGCCGATACAGAGCAGAGAGATAATCGTAAAGCGCGACCGAACCCGGGCCTACCATGGATGCATGTCCGATCCCTCCAAGGAGCCGCCTGACGACGGGACTTCACCCGCACCTACCTTCGGGGGCGGTTTTGGCTCTGCGCCTTTCGGCGCAGTGACCTTTGGCGGTGCAACAACCTCGCATGTCCCGTTGGTTCAGGTCGCGACTGCTTCGGTATACGCCGGTGCGGGCGCATCCGGGGTCGTCATTACTCCACATCCCGGCTCGCCGATGCCCGATATCGACGCGACCCTCACTAAGAACATTTGGGACCTGACGACCACGGGGGTGGGCGTTGGCATCGGCGCGGCATTTGGTCACGTGCCCGGAGCCGTCGCCGGCGGAGCGGCGTTTTACGCCTGGGGCCAGGTGCGCTGGCGGCAAACACAGAAAAAAGTGCCCTAGACCCAAGACGAGACTTACTGGCGATCCTCCACCCGATGGCCGCGAAAAAAGACATCAGAGCTTGGGTCGTACGCTGGGAGTGGAGCGGCCCTCACGCGGCCGTCCAGCAACCTGTCGCCGCCGTATGGCGACCCCAGCGCGGAGGCGCGGAGCTCCTGCGTCTCGTGGAGGCGCTCTATGCGTCGCGTGAGTACTCGCCGACCGACATGCTCGAGTCCATCCGACCCAACGGGCATCGGCCCTACCAAGCTTCTTGGGGGACAATCGAGATTGAGATCGGCGGTCAGCGGCGGCACGTTCCGTGGGGAGGGGAAATCGTATGCGGACACAACCCGTTTCTCGTGGCTCGAAAGGCATGGGTCTGGGCGGCACCAGACGGCTCTGGTCAAATCGAATGGGAGGACGATCCTAGACTGGTGCACTCCACGATCGGATCGCAGTCAGACGACGACACGCCAGCCATACCGCCCCCGTAGACCAACCACACGGGGCGAAGCCTATGTCGTCCTGCTCGCGCGAAATGATGGCGACTATGAACCCCGTTCACGTACTCCCGGTCGAAGTCGTCCGAGCCGGGCATAGGGCAATCCCGGTGGAAGTGCTGAGCGTGCACCACAGCTGGTTCAGCCTCAGCGGCAGCTTGACACTTGGGGACGCGATTGTCGGCGCCGGGACCTTGCTGCTGGCTGTGTTCACCTGGAAGCTGGGGCGCGCCACGTATGCGCTCGATGAACGCAACGCTGCTCGGGAACGCACAAGCGCCACGAGCGGCAGGTGCGGGGCGCCGCTCGACTGGTGTACGGCGAGCTGGATGTCATCAATGCCACTCTCGAACTCGCGCTTCAATCGGGCAGGTGGCTACGTGGCTACCCAGTTCCCCGCGGCGTGTGGGACCGCGATGGCGCGATCATCGCCGAGACGTTGCCAGAGGATGAGGCACAGGCGCTCATCAATTTCTTCTCTGAGCTGAATGTGTGGCTGGAGGCGATGGGTGAAGTTTTTACGGCAAACCCGGGTACCGCGCCGATGCGGCTGGAGAAGCACTACACGGATAAGCTGGGCGTATTGGCCGCGTCGCTCTCGGATGCACGTAGATATCTGAAGCCGCACGCGTACCCAGACGCTCGCGACCTCGAGTCGGATCCCGACAACGTGCTTGCGTACAAGCGCGAACGCCGCCGAGCGCGATGGAAGCGCTTCTCGCACTTCAAGGACCGCGGGGCGTGACGTCTATCGGATCGCACATCCAGGTCGGCTGAGAAGATCGCTGTGCTCTGACCAGTCTTGAGCACGATAGGACTAGAGTCTGGCGGATGCTGGCTCCTGTGCGCGAGCGTCTGCAACGCTGGTTTGCTTGGTTGTTTCGCTGGACCGCCTCGGCTAAAGCGGTCCCAGCAATCAAGCAGACGGCTTGGCAGCGGGCGAAGGTGGACACGTCGTCCTTTGCTGCCGGCAGGCCGATTCTGTTCGGCGCTCTCGCTGCGGCCGGCGTTGCCGTCGTGGGCATCCTAGCGGCGGTCTGGACAAGCGGCGAACCAGTACTCGTCCAAGTCGTCTGCGGCGTCGTGGGCGCGGTTGTGGGGTTCCTGCTGATCGCCCTGGTGATCGCGATTATCTGCTGGCTTCGCGCCTTCCCAAAGCAGCGCAACGAGGCACGGAAGGAAGTCGAACGGCTCACAGGGGAGCCCGAGCCCGACGCCCAGCTTTTCAAGGACTTCGACGCGTTCCTTATTGCTGCGCGAGCGAAGGAACCTCAGGAGATCCGGACTTCGGCCAATATTTTTGAGAAAGAGGGCTTCCAGCAGATCGTGCGAGTTCAGAACGACTACAGATCGTCCCTACAGGAGTGGTGGCGCGAAACGATCGGCGAGTATCACGAGCGCTTTCGAGCGCGTGTGCTGCTCGCACTGAAGGACACCAACGAGGCCGACACCGCCAGCGATCCCAAGAGCTTCCGAGACCTTGAGCGTATTGACCTGGAACTGAATTATCTTGACTACAAGAGCGGGCCAGGCCCTTAGATGCTCGGCTCAACACCGGAAATCCTGATACGTACATGACTGCGCTGGGTGGTGGATCAGGAAGGTGGCCCTTTGGTGACTTTCCAGCCCGCGCGTATCGTTGGTCCCAGGACGGGACGCTCTCGTTCTACCCAACCTCCCCTCGGCAGTCCCCATAGACGGCGAGCCTGTGGTGTTTCGAAGATGGGCTCGAAACGAGCGATGATCGCCCGGACGTAGTTGCCAATGCTCATCATCGCATTTAGCACCGGGAATCCGTTTCTCAGGCTTATTTCGCCATCGATCTTGATCTGAACCGTCACGCGCGGATCATCGCCGGTGGCTCGAACGGGGATCGTGAGGACCTCTGTGCCCACTTCTACGGGTGACCCGAGAAAGTCGATGTTGATCGTAGGCTCCCCATCAGGACGGCAGGCGTGAAAAGGACCGATGACGGGCTCAACCTGGACGGGTGTCAGCACAACGGGCAGAACCATCCGGTGCTTGTCTTCGTTCCACAGATGGTGCAGATCGGCAGCAGGGTTCCGCTTCCGTCGGCGGCGCGCCCGATCGCTCGCGGAATCCCTCTTCCGGTAGCAGGGCTGCGCCTGGTAAAGCAGTGCCCGATGCTTCTTCAACACTCCTTCCAAGAGAACCTTCTGCACGTATGACGAATCCCAGTTAGTTCTCGTCTCGCTACTAGGGAAGGCAGTTTTCTTGGGGATTTTCTGGCCCTTCATGCCGAGGAAGGCAAGCTCGAATACGAGGTTATCCAGGCTGGATCGCAGGTTGTGGATCATGTCCCCGAGGATCGTGGCGAGACGCAGGTCCGGCTCGCGGATGCCATCCACGACCGTCCAGAGCGTGTTCTCCACGTTGGGCTTGGGCTCGGTCCGAAAGGTCGCGAGTTGGGCTTCCCCGGTCTGTAGCTTGGCGATCTCCTCTTGAAGGAGGTCAAAGTGCTCGTGAGCCCGCCAGAGCTTCTCTTGACACCCCGCCATGGGGTGATCGCGAGGGAGCCTCGGTTCCGTCGAGTAGCCAGTAGAGGACACCAGCTCGAGCCTACTCCGCTCGGGTGATCAGTCGGCCGGTGGCGCGTCGGTTGGCTGGTCAGCGTCGCTGTCGATCGCATTGTCGCGTAGGCGACGGAGCTCGGGGAGTGCCTCGCAGTCGGGGGAACGGTTGGCGTCACCGGCGGTATAGACCGTCGTCTGCGTCTGCTTCGGCCCGACGAGCACGCTGCCATTCGCGGCCCATCCGTCGGAACTCGATCCTCTGCTTGATTGCTTTCAAGCGCCGTTGCACCGCGAGCAGAACCTTCTCTCGGCGCGACAGCGAATACGCGTGGAGCGCGCGCCGTCCAAACTCGCAGGCCATCCCCGCCTGGTACAGGGCGTCGAATACATCGTCGCTGAGGTCATAGCCAGCGGCGTCCTTCTTCCCGAGCACCCGCAACGCGCCAAACGCCTTGGACACGGCCTGGAAGTCGTCCTTCGCCATGGTCCTCGCCAGCGCCTTACGCTCTGTGTCCCACACGACGCCGTAAGCGCCGTAGTCAATGAACACAGGCCGGAAAGGGTTTCGCTGCGGTTCGTGGTTTCGCATGAGCGCCTCAGTCAGAGCGTCGCCCACGATCAGCGCCGCCGCCCGCGCTTCGCGTTTGCGGTCGCGGGCTGCAAACACGGCCTGCACAACGCCGCCGAGGATCGCCCCTATGACTACGACGGCCAGCGCCGACATGGGCCCAGATGACTAGCTGACAGGATCGCCGGTCGGGTTGACTAAGCCGGGGCGCTTCATACGCAACACGCCGTTGCCGTCGTAGAACAGCGTTCCTTGGTCGATCAGATGCACGACCGCCTCGTCTGCTTCGGAAACGGTCGAGTAGATGTGTCGCCAGCCGTCCGCGTCGGCCATTCCGCCGCTGCTACGGAGCGCTCCCAAGACGGCATCGCAGCTCGCCTGCAAGTCGTTCTCCATGCCCCTTAAGTCTAGTCCAACCCGAACAGATGGATACGCTCCGACCCATGTTTCTCGACCCTCGGGGACTCGATACCACCACGATCAGCCGCGTCACGTCCCTCCGCTGCTGCAGATCGCGTGTGCGGCTCATCGGTCACCCTGCACGATCCTAGCGGCTGTCAGGGGGCCACGACCACGCCGGCGCGCGGGGTGCCGGGCAGCACTGGAAACTCCACGTCCAGGCCGACCTGCAGGGCTTCGGCGACAGCCGCGAGCTGGCCGACGGTCGGGTTTCCCCGGCCGGCCTCCAGGGCGGCGATCACCGGCTGGGAGACTTGCATACGGTCGGCGAGCTGGAGCTGCGTGAGCCCGATCTCTTCACGAGCCGCGCGGATGCGCTGCCCCACGAGCTGCGCATGCACGGCTGAGCGACGGGTCCGCGGCACGAATCGCTCAGTCGGGCTGGCGCGCTGGCTGGGAGGCTAGAGCCGGAGCCCTTCTGCGGCGTACCGAGATAGACGCGGCCGGCTCGAGGACCTCCTCGGCGTACACGTACACCGCGCCGTTGCGGTAGGCGGTGGGCAGGTTGCGCGCCCACTCCTCGCCGTCGGTGTCGAAGTCGATGAGCCGGTCGTAGCGCTCGCTGTAGACCGGCATGCCGCGTTGGATGAAGTGTGCGTCGCCCTTGGTGAGGGTGAGCTTTTGCCCACGCACCTCAAACACGGCAGCAAGATGGTCGACGAGCTCGCCTTCCGCGCGGATCTCGTTGGCGAAGATGCTGACCTTGATCATCGCTGGGCTCCGATCTGAAAAGGGGGAAAAAGTCAGTATAGCTCAACAGGCTATCGTCGTCAACTAGAAATCAGCAGCGTGCAAGACCTCTCCCGAGCCTGCCATGCGTGCGACGCGGTCGCGCAGTGCCTGCGCCCGGTCATCGCTCAGCAGCTGGGCGACGCCAAGCAGATCTCGGTCAGCGGCAAGGCGCGCTATCGCCGCCTGCTCATGCGCACCCAGGGCCGGCGAGAGCGGCCCGACGCCGCTGTAGTCGAGCGCCGGCCCGTCGGGCACGGGGAAGTGGCGCTCACCGAAGCGCATCTTCAGGAACAAGCCGGCTGCCTCATAAGGGTTGTGCCAATCGCCGGTCCGAGCGAAAGCGTAGCCGTGGTCGATCAACGCCAGCCGTGGAGGCATTCCCGCCCGGAGGTTGTGGTCGTGGCGATCCTGCGCGCCGATCACCGCGTCGAAGAACGCCGCGTCTGAGATGAGCCGATCGAAGCCCACCCCGGGCTGCGGCAGGGACGCATACCCACCCATGCCCAGGATCACGGGCCCGCAGGAGCCGATGTCCTGCGCGTCGGGTGGGTCAAACCAAACCGTGGGCGCCACCAGTTCGCTCCACGGCGGCCCCAGCTCGCGCGCCAGCCACCAGGCCGCCACCTCGTGTATACCGACATCGACGGGGTTGTCGTGCCCGTAGAGATGAGCAGCGGTCCGCCTGACGCCGCTAAGCGGCTTGAAGTACAACCTCGCACGACGCCCGTCGTAATCGGCAAGGCCGCTGAGCACCTCGTTGACGTTCGGATCCGCCGTGAGCGTGCGGTGGGGCTTGTAGGCCGGGGTAGGCGCGTCCAGCATGAACCGCTCGTCCGGATGCTCCAGCGACGGCTGCGCCGCCCGGACACAATCCAAGCGCTCCCGATCCCCAGGCACGAAATACAACACGCGGGCAACCATATACACGAGCAAGCCCACGCGCGGGGCGTGCCCATGTGGGGAGATCCGATGGCCGCCGGCGGTGAGAGCCGATGGCCGCTGGTGGGGAGATCCGATGGCCGCGGGTGGGGAGAGCCGATGACCACGGTCATGCCTGTCGGCGATCGGCATCGAACAATGTAGGTGGGGGCAGGTGATCGAGCCGCTGGGCCGCGGGGATGCTCGGCCGGCGCCGGACTGCTGAGCTCGTTGCGCGGGGGCTTTGGTCGTTCGGTCGTTGACCACCCCCAAGCTTCCACGCCGGGAGCTGGCTGTTCTTGCCGCTCGCCCCCTGTGGCACGGGACTGTGCTTCGTTTTGCGGGCGAGGCTTTTCTGCCTCGAACGACCACCGCCTCGGCGGGGCCGTGGGCTCCTTCCATCCCGCCCGGCGCGCCGCGGCGCGGTCCCAGGCTTTGAGATGGCTCCTTACTCGAGAGCAGTCGCGGGGAGATCCCCTGACCGTCCGAGCGCGGACGAGCTTGATATCGATGGTCGGCTAGACCCTGGTGCTTCACCCCCTCGCTTCAAAAGTCTGACTCTCTCGACATCCGGGGCCTGCGTCGGTCGCATGACGGTGTCGTGAAGAGAGTCCTCGGGCGGACTGATGCGCCCGTTGTTGTTCACACTTTTTTAGCGGATCGGGGCGGGATCTGTCAAGAGACAGTTATCTGCATTCCAGTTCGGCCGATTTCGGGATAAAGCGGGAGTTGCGGCCGGTGAGCCTGAGTGGCGATATACGGTTGTCAAAGAACTGACGGGAGCGAGCTGCTGGTGCTGCGATTCGATCGTTGATTGCTGGCGTTTGGCTCAACATCCGTGCCGCTTCTCGAGCGGCCCCTGTGCAAAGCCTTCAACTGCGGCCAGCGGTCCTGCGATCGACTGTTGGGAAAGCTAGCAGCCAGCTGCGATGGCGTCCGCCGCCGGGACGGCTCGTCTGGGGCCAAACCAATAAACACGGGGGCTCCGCGCTCAAAGCTGGCGCGAGATCGCTCGTCGCCAACCGCTGAGCCGACGGTTTTCGGGGGCGGGCGAAGCTGGAGCTGGACGCGAAGCTTGCCGGCGGGGAGGCTTGTTGGGCGGTGGCGATTTGGCGGCCGGCGGGGAAGCTGGTTGGGCTGTGGCGTGAAGCTTTAAAGCCGATTACCACACCTGGCAGTGTGGAACACAGCACTGGGACTCCCCCTAGCCCAGCGAAATCTCCTTCTCGATCCCTGAAGACCAAGGAGCTCATTCCCCCACCTGACGGTGGTCCGGAGCCCCTAACGGATACCCCAACACCCTACGGGTGTGGAAAAGACCGATGGAGTCTTGACACCGGTCGCAAACGCTCCCTCTCTAGGCATCAAAAAGCATCCTCACCCTGCGGGTGTGGGTTTGTCATCCCCTAGTGACCAGCCCCTTCGGAGGCTTCAATCCCTGCGGGGTTTCTCACATGTGTTTAGAGACCTGAAGACATCCGCGCTAACCATTCCTCTACGAGGATTTGCCAAACCACGCAACTATCCCCCACCTCCGATGGGGCTTTCTTCACACCTTTCAGAACTTCGCAAGACCGATGATCAAGGCCTCATCGATTGGTGCCCACCGGTGATGCGGGACACCCACCCAAAGGATTAAGTGCCCGCCCACCCTCGTCAACAATCAGCTCCACTGCACCGATCAGCTACCTGAAAGCCGAGGATGACGTGCCGGCTCCAGCCAGATCGTAGGTGATTAGGGGCCCGTGGACCCTCAAACCGCTATAGGTTGTTTTTCTATGACCGCGCCGCGCCGCCCCACATCGCGCACTGACCTCGACGCCGAGACGCTCGCACCACCGCCGCTCGCCGCGATCACCTCACGCTAGACCGACAACGCCGACCGCACCCGACGCTCGCCACCGAAAAAAACCGCGCGCGCCGCCGCCGCCCTCGCCCGTCGTACTTGGTCAGTTGTTGCGCTAACCCGCTCACGCCGAATCTGTCCAAATTGCCTACGCCCGCTTTCGCTTCATCACCTTCGCGTATTTGCCAGTCCGCCGCCACCTGTCATGGGCTTCACCAGGTTGAGCGCGTTCGTCGCGGGCTTCCGGTCTCGTTGAGCGAGAAGGTGTGGGCGGCATGCACGATCCGGTGTCGCACCGCGGCTTTCGCTCCATACCGCTTGCGTGCCTGGCGCTGGCACGAAGCGCTCGTCGCCTTGCTGCGTTTCTTCGCACATACCCTCAGTGGCGCGGCGAGCTTCTGTTCGTTCGTGAGCGCTTTCGCCAGCTTCTGCGCGTTGGTCAGGGGCCTGGACTTGATCGCACGGTCCGCTGGCTCCTTCGGAAGCGCGAGCGCCGCGACCAGCACCCGCCGCGACCCAACAGGCTGGGTGACCCTCACCGCGAACACCGGTGCCACGACAACGCCGCCACCGAGCCGCGCCGTCTAGGTCGGCACTTCCACTGAAAGCTCGAGCTCGCCGCCGCACCCCTCGACCCTCGTATCACCCCACCCGTCCGAAGGCCTACGTCCGCTTTGGCTTCATCACCTTCGCGTACTTCCTACGGGCTTGCTTTTCGCAACTCGCCCGCTTGCCGGGTGGATAGGCACCCGATCTCTTGCGGCACGTCTTCAGCGCTTTCGCCAGCTTCTGCGCGTTGGTCAGGGGCCTGGACTTGATCGCACGGTCCGCTGCTTCCTTCGGAAACGCGATCGCCGGGACCGGCACGAGCATTGGGGCAACGGCCTGAACGATCGGACTGGCGAAGCCCAGTGTCGTGAATGGTCGCTCTGCCCGTAGCTCGTCCCATCCGTCTGCGTGGCGACCAAGCGGTGGTAGCACGTCGTCCCCGAGCTGCAGTTGTGCCCATGTTTTAGCGTGACGGTACGGGTGAAGGCATCGCCGAAGCTACGAGCCAACTTGCCAGTCCAGGGGCGAAACAGCACCGTGCTGAGGCGCGGATGTCGAGCGCTCACCAGAACCCGTTGGGAATCTATCGGCTCTTGCCTGCCCTGACCGACCTATGCCCTCAGCCACTCCTTGACCGCCCCAGGCTCACACCGAGAGGCCACGGAGACACGGAGCCTCTGGGACGAACAGAGCTCCCGATTTCTAGAACTCTCGTCGACAACCCTCGTTGGGTTTGGCGTCCCCGCCACGGCCGACCTACGCTGACTTCCTATTCTTCCCCCCTCCGCAGGCTGATCCGGAGAGAGCCCACGCCCGACGCACTCAATCAAACCGTCCCTACGCGGTTCAGCCGCAGCCCATGACCTTGCCAGATTATCCCGGCGCCGCGCAACCGCCGTGTCTACACCACCCTGCTCGCCGGTTTCGCGAGTTCGGTCGTAGCGTTGACACCAGTCAAGCAGTTTTCGAACACGAGTTCACATGCGACCCGCTCGATGAAGTGGCTGTGCTCCTTGCAGTTGACCAGCCCCGCGAAACCACCCGGGACGTTCTGTGCGGTCTTCAACAGCGTTTCGCCGCTAAGCGCACCAACGAACTCTTCATACCTGCTTCGTTGAAGACGACCCCACCCTGCAACGTGATCGGATTATTGACCGACACTGCCGGTTTGCCGATCGTGACTTTGCCTCCGAACCGTAGGAGTTGAAGCAACGGCTCACGCCAGTGGTGAAACGCGGACACTGCTTGAATCGTGCGAAGTCACCCAGCTGGTGCTTTCGCGAACGCCGCAGCGGCGAAGATCAGCGCCATACTCGCAACCCCGCTCTCACGACGCCACGCCACCCTGCCGCCCCGGCGCCAGCCCACGGCACGAGCCACACCCGCTCTCAAACCAGGGCCACAGCTCGCTCGTCGCCCCCAGCAGCGTAGGCCGCCCACCCGACCGACCTCACGCAACCGCCGCCGCCCTCAGCTCCAGCCGCCCGCCCTCAGCTCCAGCCGCCCGCCCTCAGCTCCAGCCGCCGCACGCCCCGCTCGGCCAAACGCACCCCAAGCGCCCGAACCCACCGACACCCGTGACGCTCCACAGCCACCGCACCCGCCACCGCCCGACCGCTCCTCAGCCCAGCGCACCCCGAGCGCCCTCACTCACCAAGCCGCCGCCGCCCGCCACCGCTCCTCAGCCACCGAACCCGCCGGCCGCCAGCCACGCCCCCAGCCCACGCGCCGCCACCCGCCGCCGCTCCACAGCCAGCCCGACCCGACCGATCCCCACGCTCACTTCCGCTTCATGACCACCGCGTACTTCCGCCGAGCCGCCCGCTCACACCCAGCCCGCTCACCCCGTCGCCTGCGATGGCAAGCCTTCAACGCCTTCGCCAGCCGCTGCTGCCTGGTCACGGCCTTCGGGCAGCCGCTGACGGTTATCGGGGTGTTCTGTTTGATCTCAGCACCGTTTTGCCCGGTTATTTGTGTCGGCATCAGTAGTTTTTGCCCGCAGAAGTTGTAGTTGTCCTTCGCTGGCAGATTCGCCGCGAGCACGGAGTCCGGTCCCTGCGGGAGCGTCAGTTCGAACGTGCTGAACGGGACGTCCGGGACCGTCTGGAAGGTCGTGCTCGTGATCCCCGCCTTGCTGATGAACGTCGTGCCGACCAGGTCGACCGTGACGCCGTAGCCCTGCAGCACCATCGTCAGCGACGGGAACGCTTCGCCGCCGTGGCTGACGAAATACGCCGGGCCGGTCAACGGGACCGGGAGCAGCGGCGTTGAGACGGTCGCGTGGCCCACGATCGACTGCGGCGGGCAGGAGGCGGGGTTGGCTTCGAAGGTCGCCGCCAGACACGCCTTCTGCAGCGTCGTAAGCCGCGAGGGGAGCTGCCTGGGGAGGTCGCGAGGCGCTTCAGCCGCGCCAGCAGCTTGGAGATCTGGCCCTGGTCTGATATCCCGGCCTGCTCGCCCACCTGGCGGTTGGAGGCTCCGGGGCGCTCGGCGACCGCTTCGAGCGCCGGTCCGCGTGTTCTCGATCAGCCCGAGCCGCTCCAGACGCGCCAGGAGCCTCGAGGAATGACCGTCGTCCTTGACGCCCGCGTGTGAGGCCACCTCCCTGTTGTTGAGCCCCGGCTCGGCGCCGATCACCGTCAGCACCGAAACGGCGCGGGGATTCAGGCGGCCAGAGGGATCCTGGAGGAGGTCCAGGGGGACGACGGGGTGCGTGGGGGTGGCGCCACCGAGCGGGCGGGCGAGCTCTCTGCGCGCCGCGCGAACACCGAGGAACGGCATCACGGTAAAGCTCATCAGCGGGGCAGCGAGCTCAACCAGCGCGCCGTCGTGCGGCTGAGACAGCCGCGCGTGTAGCACGCCGAGCGCCCCGCTGGCGACGGCTTGCGCGGTCAGCGGCGGAGGATCGCCGCGCGCCGGGGCGCGTTCGTCATCGAGCAACAGAGCGATCCGATCGAGCACCTCGCGGCGACCCTCCAGCACCGCCTCCCCGGCCTGCGCCGAGCGGACCACGAGGTAACGGGCGAGCGCAGGCTCCTCGTCGAAGAACTCAAGCAGGGCCACCAGGCCGGCTCGCACACCATCGAGCCAGCCCTCCTGCGCTTGGAAGGCGACGCTAACCCGCTCGGTCACGAGCGCGAGCGCCTGCTCGAAGGCCTCCAGCTGGCATGCCCCGCACCCCTGCAGGTGATCCGCGATCGCCTCGCGCGAGACAAGCACATGGCCATTCGCACCCGCAGATGCCAGCCCCTCGAAGGGAAACTTGCGGACGGCTTCCGCGGCGGCTATGAGCTTGCGCACGCACTGGCGCTCGATCCTCGTCGGGGCGGGCTCTAGCTGCACGGAGGCGAGAGGGCTGGATGAGGCCGACCGGCGCGGTCTGTGAAACCTGCGCGGCTCTTTCGGGCGGCCGTTGGTCGGCTGAGCGTTGCGGGCCGTCCGGACGCGGGCCGTCGAGGTCGCATGCGCACCTGTGACTGAAGGCGCTGCCTGCATCTTGAGCCCCGCTCCTCCACTGCGTTTGCCACGAGTCTCGCCCGGGCGTTTATAAACGTTGGCGCGCACGCTATTACATTCTGTCAAGCATTGCAACGGAGAGCCTCTCGAGGGCCGCAGAGTGGCGGCAGGGACGCGGCACCTGCAAGGCGCCAACTGTCGTCACGGCGGGCGAAATGGGCGGTCGCAACCGCTGGCAAGGGCCAAGTGTCGCGCGCGGGCCGAGGGGCGCCGGGCCGAGGGGCGCCGGGCCCGATAAACGGATGCCATGCGTTTGCGCCAAGCTGCCGCGCACGGTGGGCGGTCTCCGCGCAGGGCGTCCTCCCTCGCCACGACACAGATGATCGCCGGTGGCGCGGCGCTTGATAAGTCATGGCTTAGAAGTTCGCTACGAAGCGTCGTGCGAAAGGAGATGATGGAGCGCAAGATCTCCTCCGTTCCGGTTGGGATGCCGGGCCTGGGCTGATGCGCGGCCTGGAGAAGCTGGGGGCCGAGGAGGCGTGGAAGCGTGCGCCGGCGGTGGAAGAGGCCCCCGAGGATGTGACGGCCGGGCGGCACCGCCAGACGCCCGCGTGCGTGCTAGCGAGACCGAAAGGCGAAGCGAAAGCGAACTGGTGGCCGAAGCCCCTTGAGCATGACCACGGCCCTAAAGGTGGCGGGCATGGGTCGGACACAGCGACGAGCCCGCTCTTTCTATCGGCGGGCTCGCGCCACGCTTCGGCGAGGTGGCCGGTGGGAGACTGCGAGTGCCCGCCGGATGTGCTGTAGGGGTATAGCCAGTCGCCGACCCGGTCAAACGGATCATGGCGAACGTAGGAAGCGTCCTCGGCGCGCCGCGAGCCGCACGAACGCCGCGCATCGCCGGCCTCGCCCACCCCTCCTCATCGCGCCGCCAGCAGCCGGCGCCAAGGCCTACTCGGACGCCGCGAGCAGCGGAGCCTGGCGGTCCTCAAGAAGCTCGCCGAACGTCTCCGGAGAGCCCCCCTCGCGGCCGTGGCGACATGCTCCACGCTCGCGCCCTGCACCCCCACAGCGCACGCGACCGCACGGGACCGGCAGCACCTGCGTCATCGCCCTAGCGCTATCGGGGGGGGCGAGCCGACCGGACACACCCACGCGCCAGAGCCCGACGGCCATGACGGCGGTGCCTCGGCGTCACTGTCCGCGGTGTAGACCGGGCTGACCAGCTCATACGCACGGCACTGCGGCAGGAGCGTGGAGCGCGCTTCTGCGCGCAGCGCTTCGTTGGGGCACGCCGCGAGCGCCTGGGCGGGTCCCGCGAGCCCCGTGGCGCACGCCAGCGCCAGGCCGGCCAAAGCGGCGAGCAGGACGTGCCGCCTGCGCGGCGAGGGCGAAGCGGTCACGGTCAGGCTACGGGCAGTCATGAAGGACATCTCCTCCTCGGTCTACAGATCAGCTCTTTCATTTTTTCTTCACCGGCCCGTAGCGCTTGTGGGCCTGCTTGATGCACGCTGCCCTCTTGCTCTTCGGCTTGCGCTTACACGCCTTCAGCGCGGCGGTGAGCTTCTGGGCCTTCGTCAGTGCTTTCGGCGTCGTGCTCCCCTTCGCTTCGGCGGGGAACCCGAGCGCGGTGAACCCCACGAACGGGGGGCTCGGGGGGCCGGTGAGAACGGGCGGTTCGACGGCGGTGCCCGGAGCGGTCGTGAACGTCTGGTCGGGGCCGAGCTCGGTTTCGCTGCCGTTGCCGGCGAGCAGCCGGTAGTGGTAGGTCGTGCCCGGCTCGAGCCCAACCAGGGTGAATGTGACCGTCACCGGTTCGGATCCTGCCCCGGCGTCGCCGGGAAATGGCGTGCCGTAGGCGGTGCTCGTGCCGAGGTCGAACTTGTATGTGGTCTGCAGGCCGTCGGGGTCGATCGTCGCGACGATCGTGGCGCTGCTCTGCGTGACTTCGCTCACCGTGGAGGCGCCCAGCAAGAGCGGGCGCGTGTTGAACGTTTCGGTCTGTCCGCAGCTCACGCCCGTGGCGTTGTACGCCACGACCCGGTAGTTGTAGGTGCTGCCCGGTTCAAGGCCGGTGAGGCTCACGCTCGCGCCCTGGGCTTCGAAGACCGCCGGCAGCGCGCTCCCGGCCTGTGCGGGGGTTGCCGGGCAGGCGCCCAGCCCGCTCGTGCTCGCTTGGAAGTAGTAGGCGCTCTGCTGGTTCTCGGGGTTGACCTGTGCTTCCAGGGTCGCTTCGCTTGAGCGGACTTCGTTGGTCCGCTCGCTGCCCGCTTCGGGTGCCGCGCCGGCGGTCGTGAACGGCACCGCGGGGCCCCGGACGAGACCGAACTTGGACTCGGCGACCATGCAGAAGGCGTACGGGGTGCCGGGTTCAAGACTCGAAACCGCTTCAGCCTCAGGCACGCCCCCCGTGCCGCTGGCGTGGCCCACGGACGTCGTGACGGCGCCCGTGCCGGTGCAGCTGGCGCCCTTGGCGTAGGAGAAGAGGAATTCCGTTTCAGCGCCCTTGGGGTCCACTTCGCCTTGCAGATGCTCGGAGAAAGACGTTTCTGTGCTCGCCTGCTCGCCGCTCACGGCAGGCGGGTAGCCCACCACATCGGGCCCGAAGACATCGACGGCCGCGCCGTCGGAGACGTACACGTCCCCCTTGGTGGGCCCTTCGTGGGGCTGGACCGCGACACCCAGGGGACCACCGAACGGGCTTCCGGGAGCGGACAGGCTTTCGGGCGCCGTTCCCCTGATCTGGCCCTCATACTGCCCGGAGGAGCTGAACTCGTCGACGACCTTGTTCGCTTCGTCGAGGACGTACACCGCGCCCGTCGATTCATCGACGGCGACCGCGGTCGGGGCGCCCAGCGAGCCGGCGGGCGCTTCAGAGCCCCTGGGAGCGAGCGAGGGCTGTTCTACGCCTTTGTCGTTGAACACGGCGACAGCGTGACTGCTCGGCTCGGCGACATACACGTTACCCGTGGCCGAATCGACCGCCAGGCCGTCGTTCGCGCCGTTGCCACCCACTGACAGTTCATCACCCGTCAGCAGTTCGCCTTCTTCTTTTTCTTTGGGTCCCGGCGGCTTGGGCTTGACGACATAGACCGTGCTTCCGGCCATGACGTAGACGTCGCCCGCTCGTTCGTCGGAGGACGAGTTGTCGACCGCCACATAGTCGTATAGATTTCCGCCCCCGAAGGCCGGGTTCGTCCATTCAGAGAGCAGTTCGTACCCGCCCGTCCCGTTGGGCTTGAACACGACCACATAATCCTTACCGGCGTCCATGACATACACGTCGCCCGTGGAGGCAACCGCGACACTGCGGTTGTACCTCCCACTCAGAACGCCGCCACCGATCTGCTGCGCAAACACGTTTTCCGAGCTGAACTCATCCACGATCGCGCTGCCCGAGTCGGCGAGCAACAGGTTCCCGGACGGATCGAACGTCATGCCCCACGGCTGCTGCAGGGCGATGCCGGGGGGAGCTTCGCTCAACTGCTGGCCGGTGTATTCGTGAATGACGACCGCGAGCGCGGGGGCAACCGCGAACGCGAAGCCCCCGGCCAGCACGCCGAGCGTCAGGAGCCCCGTCACGGTCGATCGGCGAATGGTGCTCATCATCAGTTGCCCCTCCGGTTGCGATGAGGATGACCGGCCGCTCGGGCTCTTCGGGCCCGCTTGGCTCTGCTCGACTTACGGGCCTTGCGGGCTGTCTTGGCCTTCGCGCAGCCCGTGACGGCGATCGGCGTGGAGGAGTGGATCACCGCACCGTTCTGCGCGACGAATTCCGTCGGCATCGCAAGCTTTGACTTGCAGAGGTTGCCGTTCGCCGCCAGCGCCGAGTAGGAGCCCTGCGGCAGATACAGCTCGAAGCTCGAGACCGGGACATCCGGGACCGTCCTGAACGTGCTGCTGGTGATCCCGGCTTTGCTGATGAACGTCGCGCCGACCAGGTCGACCCTGACACCAGCACCCTGCAGGACGACGATCAGCGACGGGAATTCTTCCCCGCCGTGGCTGACGAAGTACACCGGGCCGCTCAACGGCTGGGAGCAGCACCGGCGTGGTGGCCCTGGCGACACCCACGACCGACGCGGCGGGCAGCTCGCGGGGTTGGATTCGAAGACGGCGGCCAGGCACGCCTTCTGCAACGTCGAGAGCCTCGACGGCAGCTGCCTGGGGAGGTCGACCTTCACCCTGGCGATGTTCGCCTGCGTGCCCTGCGACCCCGCGGGGAAGGAGAGCTTCGCGTCGAGGCTCGCCCCGTTGACTTTGCTGGTCTTCCCCGACGTTGAGACCTTGAACTGCGGCCTGAAGGCGAGCGCCGCACAGTTGGTCACCTGAAACGGCGAGGAGACCTGCGCGGTCTGCCCTTCGGTGCTCAACAGCGTGCCGGTGATAGAGGACGGGTTGCAGCTCGTCGGGTTGAACGTGAACCCCGGACGGTCGATCACCGCGTTCACGACCCGCAGCTGCAACGGTATCCCGTCGAGTTTCGTCGGCAGCGGATCCGCGGTCACCGTCAACTGCGCCGTGGTCGGGTCGACGCTGATCGCCGCGCGCACCACGACCGTGCCCTGCCCTGTCGTCCCGGAGAGCGTGTACGGGCCGGCCTTCGCCGGCACCACGATCGACAGGCCATACGGCGCGCCCTTGTACGGGCCGGTGATGAACACCTGCCCGCCCGTCACCAGAAACGGGTTGGCGCCCGGGCCCGTCAACACCTGCGTATGCCCGATCAGGCTCTCAGGGCCACACGTCCCCTGCGCGGCCTGCGGTTCCCCGCACAAGCTCACCGAGGAGAGCATCCCCAACAGCCCCGGCGGCATCTTCAGCTGCACCCCGTCGAGGAACCCGTCCGCGTCCGAGCGCCCGAACGCGAGCGTGAACGGGCTGAAACCGCCCGCCTGGTTGCTGGTGGTGCCAGCGACGAACGACGGCGAGAACTGCGGCGCGGCGCACCCCGTTACCTGGAAGGCGCTGGTGGGGGTCGAGTCGAGGTTGAACGGGCTGCTCCAAGGCGTGAGGTCCGCGTTCGTGGTCGCCGGACCGCACTGCCTGGGGTTGGCGAGCGTCGCGCGGGGGCCGCCCTGCAGTTCCAGCTTGACGCGTTCAAACGGCAGCTGCGGGGTTTCGGGGAACGTGGTGGTCAGCCGGCCCGTCCGCTGGTCGATCGACCCGGTGCCCGCGAGCTTGACCGTGATCCCGTCGCTGCCCTCCCCGATCGCCTGCAGATACAGGCGCACCATCCGACCGCCCTGCGCATCCGCCGGGGTGCACGGCCCGCACAACGGGGCGCCCAGGAACACCTCGCCATCCAGCGGCAGCGGCAGATCAGGCGAGGTGATGTGCAGCCGCCCGACGAGCGAGCTCGGTTCGCAGGAGGCCGGGCTCGCCGAGGCCGACCCGAACTCATCCGCCACGCTCCGCGGGTCGACGCCCGGATCGTCGTGGCAGACGCCGAGCCCCTGCGCCGCCGACGGCGAGATCACCATCCCCTGCGGCAGCGCGACCGTCACATCGCGCACGTGCGGCGTGCCCGGAACTTCCGGGCTGCTCGTCTGTGGAACTTCCAGTTCGATGCCCAACCCGACGGGCTCACCCCCGAGCGTGGTGTCGGGCTGCACCACGAGCGAGGAGCCGAACGTCAACTGCCCACAGCCGGTGACCGGCGCCATCGGCGGGTACGCGACCGCGGTCTTCCAGTTTTCATCCCCGCTCGCAGGGTTGCCGTTCCCGTCGAGCGTCCCCAGATGTTCCCAGGAGTCCGTCACGATCCTGGCCGTCAGCGGCTGTCCCGAGCACTCCGTCGGCAACGTCACGAACGGCACCAGCGAACCACCGGCCGACTCGCCGCCACCTTCACAGTTGGACGGCTGTCCCGGCGGCCCACCACCTATCCAAATGCACTTCTGGCCGCGCTGAGGATCGTGGGACGGATCAGCCGGCACGCCCCACGTCGTGATCGAGACCGAGGTGAGTTCGATCTCCGGGATGTTCGAGTCGGTCGCGCTCAGGGTGTAGCCTTCGCCGGTGTTCACACCACCCGTGATCACAAAATCAAGCTGGTTATGAAAGCCGAACTCGGCGGGACGACCAGCCAGCGGCGTGAGATTGTAGAGCGGGACCTGCTCCAGACTGTGATACGGGCTTGTGAGAATGGTCCCGACCTGGCTGCTCGGCGGACATTTTTCGCCGTCGCTTTCCCTGAACACCGCGATCGGGCAGCGCGAGGAGGCCAGCGGGTCAAAGACCATCCCCGGTGGGAAATCGACCCTGATGTCCTTCGGTTCCTCAACGGAATTGAACACGTGATGCCCGCCATTGTCCAGGGATTCACGTAGGTTGAACTGGAACGTGGTCGTCAGGTCGAACGGGGTGCCGCCCGCCTGGGTGTAGGGCGCATCGCACGGCAGGCCGTTCTCGGAGCTCGCATCCGCGCAACTGAGCAGCTGGAAGCTAGAGATGCCGAACTGCGGTTCGGGTTCGGCGGCCAGCGCGCCGACGGGCGCCACCACGAACAGCATTCCGAGCAACGACAACGACAGCGCCAGCTTCAAGGCAGTAGGAGTCCTCATGACTTGATCCTCCGGTTGTCGCTGGCCTTCTTGGCTTTGGGCTTCTTCACGCACCTGCCCTTCTTCTTCACGTAGCCCTTCCTGCACTTCGCGGGCTTCGCCTTGGGCTTCGGTTTGGCCGCGGGGGTGGGCGCGGGCGGCGCAGGGTTCCCCAGACCGGTGAACGTCGCGCTCGCGGGCGCGCCGAGTAGCGACGGGACGCTCGGGGGGCCCTGACAGGAGTCGCCGTTGCACCCGCCCGCGGGGACCGGCGGCGCGGGGAAACCCCCGCCGATACGCGCGTCATAGAGACTCTTCAGCCCGTCGGTGTCCTGCGGCAGGATGCCTTCGGTCGAGGTGAAGAAGATATCCCGGCCCGACGGCGTGATCACGGGCGTTTCGTCGGGTGTGAGCGAATGCCCGGTGGATATCAGGCTCACCTGACCGTCGTGGGACTCATAGATGTCCGGCGGGCCCGGCTGCGGATGGGAATCGTTGACAGCCCGCGGCGAGAGCGCCGCCGAGGTCGTAAAGACGACAGTCGAGCCGTTGTCGCTGAGGGCACGGGTGTTGGTCTCGAACTGCGCCTGGGCTTCTTCGTTTGCACCGCCATATTCGGGGGCGGCTATGGTCGCGCTGAACGCGCTGCTATTGGCATTGGCGTCATAGCCGTTTTCGCCGACCGAGACGCGAGTCAGCCGTCCGCTGAGGGCGTCGTACTCATAGATGTTCTTACCGCCGCCGGTGACTTCCGGCGTCAACTGTTCGTTCGTGGAGAACACGAAGAAACGGCCCGCTTCGCAACCCGGTTCTTCGGGTTCTTTGAGTTCGTCACTCGGACAGCCGTTGACCTGCGCTTCAACATCTCCAGTGTTACTGAAACCGGGCACTGCTTGGCCGATGAACGCGGCCCTTTCGGTGGCCGTGTCGTACACGTACAGGTTGTACTGGCCTTCTGTCGGTGAATGCCCTTCCGCGTTTGCGCCCGAGAGCGCGCCGGTCGAGAGGAAGTACACATGCGACCCGTCGTCGCTGGAGCGCAGATAGAGGTTAAAAGGGCCCGACAGGGGCGATCGGCACCGTCTTGGTCACTTCCTCATGTCCGGGTTCGCTGCGGAGTTCATCCATGTAGAGTTCGCCGGCGGCGCCGCTGAGGAACACCATCGAACCGTCTTCAGAGGCGCCCTGGAACAGCCCGCCACCGAGTTCGAGCGTCTTCGACCCGTTCACGCGCACATACGACACTTCGCTGTCGCCCTTGGTAAAGAAGATCTCCCTGCCATCGTTGGAGATCGCGTGGAAGACCGAGCCTCCCGGCCCTTCTCCCCTTCCAAGCAGGCCGATGATCTCATGCCCTTCGGGATCGACGGTGACGGTGCGCAGCACGGGCGCAGGGGCACCTACCCCGGCGAGCTCATACAGCTCGTATTTGTCGTGATGCACTCCCAGTACGTTGGGACCGCGGATGACCACATGTGAGAAGTCCGGAGTCTCATCCGCGGGCCCTTCGATTCCACGATGTTCGTATTCTGGAATCTTCGTATATTCCGGTACTTCTGTGAAAGAGAACGCCGGCGCGGAGGCCAGATTCTCACTCAGGAACAAACCAGGGGAACCCGCCCTTTCGCCCTTCAAGAACTGGACCTGCATCAACTCCCTGGTCAGATCGGAAGAGAGAACCGTAGTGAGCTGAGTCCCCCCCAGCGTCGCGGGCACACCGACCCACGACGTCACCCAGCCCACTTTGTCTTCGCGCCGAGCGATATACCAGTTGAACGCGTACTCGCTCCTGGCACCGGCGAACCCACCGCCCGAGAGGAACTCCGCGGCTTCGCCGTCGAGAGCCGCACCCTTGAAGGGGGGCACACCGTGGAGGCTGCCCAGGCCACTGTCCGCCGTGTAGACCGGGCTGACCAGCTCATACGCACGGCACTCCGGAAGGAGCGTCGAGCGGGCTTCCGCGCGCAACGGTTCGTTGGGGCACGAGGCGAGCGCCTGCGCGGGCCCCGCGAGCCCCGTTGCGCACGCCAGCGCCAGGGCGGCCAGGGCGGCGAGCAGGACGTGCCGCCTGCGCGGCGAGGGCGAAGCGGTCACGGTGAGGTTACGGGCAGTCATGAAGGACATCTCCTCCTCGGTCTACAGATCAGCTCTTTCATTTTTTCTTCACCGGCCCGTAGCGCTTGTGGGCCTGCTTGATGCACGCTGCCCTCTTGCTCTTCGGCTTGCGCTTACACGCCTTCAGCGCGGCGGTGAGCTTCTGGGCCTTCGTCAGTGCTTTCGGCGTCGTGCTCCCCTTCGCTTCGGCGGGGAACCCGAGCGCGGTGAACGCCACAAACGACGGGCTGGAGGGCACCGAGAGGAGTGGCAACACGCCCGCGGGGGTCGCGGCGGTCGTGAACGTCTCATCAGGGCCAAGCTCCGTTTCGCTGCCGTTGCCTGCGGACAGCCGGTAGTGGTAGGTCGTGCCGGGCTCAAGCCCGCTCAGGTTGAGCGTGACCGTGACCGGTTCGGATCCTTCCCCAGCATTGCCGGGGTAGGGTGTGCCGTATGCGGTGCTGGTGCCGAGTTCGAGTTCGTATGTGGTCTGCAGGCCGCCGGGGTCGATGCTCGCGGTCACGATGGCGGTTTCCTGCGTGATCGCGCTGACGGTGGAGGCGCCGAGCAGCAGCGGCCGCGTCTTGAACGTTTCGCTCGGCCCGCAGGTCACACCCGTCGCGTCGTACGCCACGACCCGGTAGCTGTAGGTCTTGCCGGGTTCGAGGCCCGTCAGGTCCACGCGCGCGCCCTGCGCCGCGAAGACCGCCGGCAGGGCCGTCCCTGCCTGCCCGGCGGTGGCCGGGCAGGCGCCGAGCGCACTCGTGCTCTCTTCGAAGTAGTAGCCGCTCTGCTGGTTCTCCGGGTTCACCTGCGCCTTCAGCGTTGCTTCGCTTGAGCGCAGTTCGCTTGATTGCTCGCTGCCCGCTTCGACGGCGGGCGCGGAGCCGGCGGTCGTGAAGGGCACTTCGGTTCGCCGAGCGACACCGAACTTGGACTCGGCGATCAGGCAGAAGGCGTAGGACGTGCTGGGTTCCAGCGCCGAGGCGACTTCTGCCTCGGGCGTCTTCGCCGCGGTGTGCCCGATGGAAGTCGTGACGGCGCCCGTGCCGGTGCAGGCCGAGCCCTTGTTGTAGGAGAAGAGGAATTCCGTTTCGCTGCCTTCCGGGTTCACTTCACCTTGCAGATGCTCGGAGAAAGGCGTTTCCGTGCTCGCCTGCTCGCCGCTGACGGCAGGCGCCGAGCCCACCACATCGGGCCCGAAGATATCGACGGCCGCACCGTCGGAGACGTACACGTCCCCCTTGGTGGGGCCGGCGTGGGGCTGGACCGCGACACCCAAGGGCGCAGCGAACGGGCTTCCCGGACCGGACAGGCCTTCGGGCGCCGTCCCCTTGATCTGGCCCTGATATTCCCCTGAAGAGCTGAACTGATCGATGACCTTGTTCGCTTCGTCGAGGACGTACACCTCGCCCGTGGTTTCATCGACCGCGACCGCGATCGGGTCGAGCGGCGAGCCGCCGGGCGCTTCAGAGCCCCTGGGGGCGAGCGAGGGCTGTTCTACGCCTTTGTCGTTGAACACGGCGACAGCGTGATTTCCCGGCTCGGCGACATACACGTCGCCCGTGGCCGAATCGACCGTCAGGCCGGCGGTAGCGCCAACCCCGGACACCGGCAGTTCACCCACGACTTCGTTGTTCTTGCCTTCTTCGATGGACTTCAGCACGAACAGCTTGCCCGCGCTTGTGAGGACATAGACATCACCTGCTCGTTCATCGGATGGTTCGACCGCGTGGTTGTCGACCGCCACATACAGGTATCGGCCAGCGAATTCCGGGTTCGCCCACGTGGAGAGCGGTTCGTATCCGCCGGTCCCGTTCGGCTTGAACACGAACACCTGGTGGCTAGTGTCCGTCGCGAGATACACATCACCCGTGGTCCCGTCGACAGCGACGGTAGGCGCTCGCTTTCCGATCGATTCTTCCAGTTCGCTCAGTGCATCCGGGCTGATCATCTGCGCCCCAAAGACATCTTCGGAGCTGAACTCGTCCACGCCCGCGACACCCGGATCGGCCACAAACAAGTTCCCGCTCGAATCGAATGTCATGCCCCACGGCGCCTGCAACGCGGTGCCGGGCGGAGCTTCGCTCAGCTGCTGCCCTGTGTATTCATGAATGACGACCGCGAGCGCGGGGGCGCCACCGAACGCGAGCCCGCCCGCCAGGATGCTGAGCGTCAGGAGCCCCGTCACGGTCGATCTGCGAATGGTGCTCATCATCAGTTGCCCCTCCGGTTGCGATGAGGATGACCGGCCGCTCGGGCTCTTCGGGCCCGCTTGGCTCTGCTCGACTTACGGGCCTTGCGGGCTGTCTTGGCCTTCGCGCAGCCCGTGACGGCGATCGGCGTGGAGGAGTGGATCACCGCGCCGTTCTGCGCGACGAATTCGGTCGGCATCGCAAGCTTTGACTTGCAGAGGTTCCCGTTCGCCGCGAGCGCCGAGTACTTGCCCTCGGGGAGATACAGCTCGAAGCTGGTCACCGGGACGTCGGGGACCGTCCTGAACGTGCTGCTGGTGATCCCGGCTTTGCTGATGAACGTCGCGCCGACCAGGTCGACCCGCACACCAGCACCCTGCAACACGACGATCAGCGACGGGAATTCTTCCCCGCCGTGGCTGACGAAGTACACCGGGCCGCTCAACGGCTGGGAGAGCACCGGCGTGGAGGCCCTGGCGACACCCACGACCGACGCGGCGGGACAGCTCGCGGGGTTCGCATCGAACACGGCGGCCAGACACGCCTTCTGCAACGTCGAGAGGCGGGACGGCAGCTGCCTGGGGAGATCGACCTTCACCCTGGCGATGTTCGCCTGCGTGCCCTGCGAGCCGGCGGGGAAGGAGAGCTTCGCGTCGAGGCTCGCCCCGTTCACTTTGCTGGTCTTACCGGAGGTTGAGACCTTGAACTGCGGCTTGAAGGCGAGCGCCGCGCAGTTCGTCACCTGAAACGGCGAGGAGACCTGCGCGCTCTGACCTTCGGTGCTCAAGAGCGTGCCGGTGATCGACATTGGGTTGCAGTCGGTCGGGTTGAACGTGAACCCCGGACGATCGATCACGGCGTTCACGACCCGCAGCTGCAACGGGATGCCATCCAGCACCGTCGGCAGCGGGTCGGCGGTGACCGTCAGCTGCGCTGTCGCCGGATCGATCGCGATCGCGGCCCTGACGACGACCGTGCCCGCCCCCGTCGTGCCGGAGAGGGTGTACGGGCCCGCTTTCGCCGGCACCACGATCGACAGGCCATACGGCGCGCCCTTATAGGGGCCGGTGATGAACACCTGCCCGCCCGTCACCAGAAACGGGTTGGCGCCCGGGCCGGTCAACACCTGCGTATGGCCGATCAGGCTCTCAGGGCCACACGTACCCTGAGCTGCCTGCGGTTCCCCGCACAGGCTCACGCTCGAGAGCATCCCCAGCAACCCCGGGGGCATCTTGATCTGCACGCCATCGAGGAACCCGTCCGCGTCAGAGCGCCCGAACGCCAGCGTGAACGGGCTGAAGCCACCAGCCTGGATGCTCGTCGTCTCGGCCGTGAACGACGGCGCGAACTGTGCAGGCGGACATCCCGTCACTTCGAAGGCGCTGCTCGGCGTGGAGTGCGGCACGAACGGCGCGCTCCACGGCATCAGATCGGCGTTCGTGACCGCCGGCCCGCAGGTCCTGGGGTTCGCGAGCGTCGCCCTGGGGCCGCCCTGCAGTTCGAGCTTCACGCGTTCAAACGGCAGCTGCGGGCTTTCCGGAAACGTCGTCGTCAACCGGCCCGTCCGCTGGTCGATCGAGCCGGTGCCCGCGAGCTTGACCGTGATCCCGTCGCTGCCCTCCCCGATCGCCTGCAGGTACAGGCGCACCATCTGACCGCCCTGCGCATCCGCGGGGGTGCACGGTCCGCACAGCGGGGCGCCGAGGAACACCTCGCCGTCCAGCGGCAACGGCAGATCGGGCGAGGTGATGTGCAGCCGTCCGACGAGCGAGCTCGGTTCGCAGGAGGCCGGGCTCGCCGACCCCGACCCGAGCTCGTCCGCCACAGTGCGCGGATCGACACCGGGATCGTCGTGGCAGACGCCCAGCCCCTGCGCGGCAGACGGCGAGATCACCATGCCCTGAGGAAACGCGACCGTCACATCGCGCACGTGCGGCGTGGCGGGGACTTCCGTGCTACTCGTCTGCGGAACTTCCAGTTCGACGCCCAACCCGACCGGCTCACCCGCCAGCGTGCTGTCGGGCTGCACCACGAGCGAGGAGCCGAAGCTCAACTGCCCGCAGCCGGTGACCGGCGCCATCGGCGGGTAGGCGAGCGCGCTCTTCCAGTTTTCATCGCCGGGCGCCGGGTTGCCGTTGGCGTCGAGCGCCCCCGGATGCATCCACCCGTCCGTCACGATCCTGGCCGCCAGCGGCTGCCCCGAGCACTCGGTCGGCAGCGTCACGAACGGCACAACCGAGCCGCCGGCCGACTCGCCGCCAGTATGATCACATTCATTGAATGCCGGTCCCGGCGGCGCGCCTGTGACCCAGGTGCAGATCTGGCCGCGCTGGGGATCGTGACGCGGATCGGCCGGCACACCCCACGTCGTGATCGAGACCGAGGTGAGTTCGGTCTCCGGGATGTTCGAGGAGGTCGCGCTCAGCGTGTAGCCTTCGCCCGTGTTCACACCACCCGTGATCACAAAATCAAACTGGTTGTGGAAGCCGAACTCGGCCGGACGACCCGCCAGCGGGGTCAGATTGTAGAGCGGGACCTGCTCCAGGATGCCAAACGGGTTTGTGAGAATAGTCCCGACCTGGCTGCTCGGCGGACACTTTTCGCCGGCGCTTCCCCTGAAGAGCGCGATCGAGCAGCGCGAGGAGGCCTGCGGGTCAAAGACCACCCCCGGCGGGAAGTCCACTCTGATGTCCTTCGGTTCCTCAACGGAATTGAACACATGAGCATTGTTCCTGTTCAGGGATTCGTGCAGGTTAAAACGGAACGTGGTCGTCAGGTCGAACGGGGTGCCACCCGCCTGGGTGTAGGGAGCATCGCACGGCAGGCCGTTCTCCGAGCTCGCGTCCGCGCAACTGAGCATCTGAAAGCTCGAGATGCCGAACTGCGGTTCGGCCGCCGGCGCACCGGCAGGCGCCACCACGAACTGCATTCCGAGCAACGACACCGACAGCGCCAGCTTCAAGGCAGTAGGAATCCTCATGACTTAGCCCCCCGGTCTGACTTGGCGGCCTTGTGCTTTCTCTTGGGCCTGACGCACCTGCCCTTCCTCTTCACGTAGCCGTTCCTACATCTCTTCGGCTTCGACTTGGCCTTCTTCGCGTTCACAGCCGGCTTGGACACGGCCGGCGTGGGGTTCCCCAGGCCGGAGAACGTCGCGCTCCCGCTCGCGCCGAGCAGCGACGGGACGCTCGGGGGGCCCTGGCAGGAGTCGCCGTTGCAGCCGCCCGCCGGGACCAGCGCCGCGGGGAACCCGCCGCCGATACGCGCGTCATAGAGACTCTTGAGCCCGTCGCTGTCCTGCGGCAGGATGCCTTCGGTCGAGGCGAAGAAGATATCCCGGCCCGACGGCGTGATCACGGGCGTTTCATCGGGTGTAAGCGAATGCCCGGTGGAGATCAGGCTCACCTGAGCGTCGTGGGACTCATAGATGTCCTGCGGGCCCGGCTGCTGCTGCGTCGAATTCAAATCGTTGACCGCACGCGGCGAGAGCGCCCCCGAGGTGCTAAACACGACAGTCGAGCCGTTGTCGCTGACGGCACGGGTGTTGGTCTCGAACTGCTGCGCCTCGGCTTCTTCGTATATTTCGCCATATGCGGGGGCGGCTATGGTCGCGCCGAGGGCGCTGTCGTTGCCGTTGTTGGCGTAGCCGTTTTCGCCGGTCGAGACGCGCACCAGCCGCCCGGTCTTCGCGTCGTACTCAAAGACCTGCGGGGCGCTGCTCGTGTCATCGGGCGTGATGTGTTCGGTGGACGTGAACACGAAGAAACGGCCCGCTTCGCAACCCGGTTCTTCGGGTTCTTTGAGTTCTTCACTCGGACAGCCGTTGACCTGCGCTTCAACATCGCCGGTGTTACTGAAACCGGGTAGCGCCTGCGCGATGAACACGGTCCTGTACTGTCCCGGGTGTTCGGGATCGGGCTCGTAGACGTACAGGTTGAATTGGTTTTCTTCCGGTGAATGCCCTTCCACGTTTGCACCCGAGAGCACGCCAGTCGAGAGGAAGTACACATGCGACCCGTCGTCGCTGGAGCGCAGATAGAAACCAAACGATGCACCGGAGATCGGAACCGTCTTGGTCACTTCCTCATGCCCGGGTTTGCTGCCGATTTCATCCATGTAGAGTTCGCCGGCGGCGGCGCCGCTGAGGAACACCTTCGAGCCGTCTTCAGAGGCGCCCTGGAACAGCCCGCCACCGAGTTCCAGCGTTTTCGACCCGTTCACGCGCACATACGACACTGCGCTTTCGTGATTGGTAAAGAAGATCTCCGCACCATCGTTGGAGATCGCGTGGAAGACCGAGCCTCCCGGCCCTTCTCCCCTTCCAAGCGTGCCGGGGATCTCATGCCCCGTGGTGGGATCGACAGTAATCGGTCGCAGCACTGTCTCGGGGCCACCTACCCCGGCGAGCTCATATAGCTCGTATTCACTGTGACCCGCTCCCAGTACGTTGGGACCGCGGACGACCACATGTGAGAAGTCCGGAGACTCATCTATAGGCCCTGTGATTCCGCCATGTTCGTATTCGGGAATTTTCGTATATTCCGGTACTTCTGTGAAAGAGAACGCCGGCGCGGAGGCCAGATTCTCGCTCAGGAGCAGACCAGGGGAGCCCGCCTTTTCGCCCGTCAAGAACTGGACCTGCAGCAGCTCCTTGGTCAGATCGGAAGAGAGAACGGTAGTGAGCTGAGTACCACCCAGCGTCGCGGGCACACCGACCCACGACGTCGCCCAGCCCACTTTTTCACGCCGAGCGATGTACGTGTCCCACGCATAGTCGCTCCCCGCACCGGCGAACGCACCGACCGAGAGGAACTCCGCGGCTTCGCCGTCGGGAGCCGCACCCTTGAAGGGGGGCACACCGTGGAGGACGCTCAAGCCGCTGTCCGCCGTGTAGACCGGGCTGACCAGCTCATACGCGCGGCACTGCGGAAGGAGCGTGGAACGGGCTTCCGCACGCAACGCTTCGTTGGGGCATGGTGCGGCGAGCGCCTGGGCGGGCCCCGCGAGCCCTGTTGCGCACGCCAGCGCCAGGCCGGCGAAGGCGGCGAGCAGGACGCGCCGCCTGCGCGGCGAGGGCGAAGCGGACACGGTGAGGCTACGGGCATTCATGAGGCAGATTCCCTCCTAGAGATACGCACGGCGCACCCGCCCGCACGCGGGCAGCACCCCCCATTCGGGGGGCAGGCAAAGACCGCCGCGGGCGAGCGGCCGAGGGTGGCGGAAGAACGAGAAGCGCCGCGCCTGCGACGGGAGAAACTGAGGGTGATGCAACGTGGGGTTGGATGCACGCTTCGCGTGCTCCGGAAAAGACTGGCTCGGATGCACGCTCTGCGTGCTGAAAGGCTGGGTTGGATGCACGCTTCGCGTGCGGAGGGGCTAGGTTGGATGCATACCCCTAGCGGGGCACTTCGCGGGGTGCGTGGGGAGCGGAAGCCGCTTTGTATGCACGCTCTGCGTGCGGAAAGGGTGGTTTGGATGCACGGGGTGCGCGTCGCGGAAAGGCCGCCCTGTATGCACGCTTCGCGTGCTGAAGGGCTGGTTTGGATGCACACTTCGCGTGCGGAGGGACGGGATCGCTCGGTGACGTGGCGGGTTGGAGTCACGGGGCGGGGATGCACGCGGCCGCGGGGCGGCCGCGTGCACGCGGACAGGCACATGTGAGGCTCAGCCGGTTTTGCGCCGGTGAGATAGCGGGCGCTGATCTCCGGGCACATGTCAGCGAACATGGCCACGTCCGGAAACGAAGTTAGGTCGAGGAGTCGAGGCGTGGTCGTGTTCCAGCGGGAGTCAGCGGACACCCTGAAGGGCACACCCGAAGGGCGCACGGCAGACTGCCTGCGTGCCGACGTTGGGTGCAGGTCGTGGCGTGCGTGCACCCGCGCGCGGCGCACGCGGGTGGCAGCAATCAGGCCCCCACATGGGGCGGCGATCGACGCGCCGCTGCGGGCGAGCTGCGCTCGCCGTGTCGAAGGCGTGTCTGTGGCAGGGACGTTTAAGAAAGCGGACAGGCGGGAGCTCCCGCAGACCGGGGCGCTGTCGCGGCCGCGGAGAGCGCTCGAGCCGGAACTCGGCATCGAGCGCATCACGGCGACCCAGGGCGCAGATGAGCGGCGCATATCTGCGTCCTCCCTCGCTCGCGTGCACCCCTTCGGGGCACAGGCTAGCTCGCACGCCACTCTCGGTGCGTCCTTACCCCATTCGGGGCACACGGTGATCTGCTTGCCCTTCTCCGCCCTGGGAGGCGTGGGCCTCCGCATCGAGCGGGTCGCGTTTGCCTGTCCCCCACCCGCACCCCTGAGATCAGGTGCTGGGTGCACGTCGAGAAGGAGAGGGTGGGATGCACGCTTCGCGTGCAATGAAAGCCTGATCGATGGGCACCCTGCACCCCCTGCGGTCTGCCGAGCAGCCCTCCACCCCATAAAGGGGTGCAGGCGGGGCATACCCCTACGCGGCGCGAAGCGCCGCTCCGGGGCACCCTCCACAAGGGAGGACAGGCAGGCTGCGCGCTCTGAAGGAGCGCTTGCACCCACTACGGGGCAGTGCGGACCCCTTGAGGGGGTCCTTCCGGGTGCGAACAAAAGGCGGCCCGTAATGCACCCTGCGTGTGCGAGGGGAAGGCCATCTCGTATGCACGGTTCGCGTGCGGAAAGTAAACGAAGATCGCGACGTGACTGCACGCCCTCGCTCCGCGAGGACGTGACGGCGGACAGGCCATAACCGGTGCCTGCGGCCGGGAAGCTCGTGCGGGCGAGCTGCGCTCGCCCGATCGCGGGCGTGTCCGTGACCGGGACGTTGAAGCACCCTGATACCCCGTTGGGGCACATAGGGCACCCTCGCTTCGCACTGGCTGCGCCAGCACAGGCAAGGACAGGCAGGCAGTCATGCACAGCATTGATCGCGGAAGCGAAGTCGTCCTCGGGATCGCGGAAGCGAAGTCGTCCTCGGGCCGGCGAGCCCGGCCCGGCTTGTCGGCATCGAGAGCCCACGCGGCGGACAGGGGGAGCTCCTGGGTCGCGAGGCGGGAATCGTGCCAACCCGTCCCCCACCCCCCCCGACCCTAGATGGGCGATTCCACAGTCCTGCACCTCTGGATGGCACGCATGGCCGTCGCGGGCCTTTGTCCTCGCGCTCGCCCTTGCAGTCCAGCAAAGGCTTCGCGCTGCGTCCGCGGCCCGCTCGGCCCTCCGCACCCCCAGAGGAAGACACAGGACCATGGAATCGACCATCTGATGCACACCATGCGCTACTAGGGCGGGCAGGCGGCAGGGTCGGAGACGAGCCGTCCGCATCTCACGCACGTCTGTGCCTGGTGGCGCTGCCTTCATCTCCTGCCCCACTCCTCGTCCTCGCTTGACCCCTCGAACTACTAAAAAGTCTCATTGAATAGAGACCGCCCTCCAGGCTCTAAAGCCACCCAATGCTCCGTCGGAACTATACCTGATTCGCGCTCTGCGCTCAAGCCGCCTACGGCTATATCACCGTCCTGCCTACGCATTGGCAGACAGCTACCACAGCCCTTCATCCGGCGGGCTCTATCCCTACCGCTATACACCTGACTCACAACCGGTCTCCGGTGCTCCACACGCTAACCAAATCACTCATTAGCTGACGCTCCGTCCACGCTTTGCAGAACCCTTAGCTTTGTGACCCTTCTTAGCTTTGTGACGCTTCGTGACCTTCTTAGCTTTGACCTTGGGGCAGCCGGTGATGGTGATCTTGGTGCTCTGGCGTATCTCAAGCCCGTTCTGGGCGACGAGTTCGGTCGGCATCTTCAGGCTCGTCTTGCAGAGGTTCCCGTTCGCCGCGAGCGCCGAGTAGGGGCCCTTGGGGAGCGTCAGTTCGAGCGAGCTGAAGGGCACGTCGGGGACCGCCTTGAACGACGAGCTCGTGATCCCCTTTTTGCTGATGAACGTAGAGGCTTCGACGTCGGCCGTCACGTTGTCGCCCTGCAGGACCATGACCAGCGAGGGGAAGGCTTCATTGCCGTGCGAGACGAAGTACGCGGGGCCGGTCAGCGGGACCGGCAGGATCGGCGTGAGGACCTTCACGTGACCCACCGCCGACGCCGCCGGGCAGCCCGCCGGGTTCGCGTTGAAGACCGCCGCGGCGCATGCTTTCTGCAGGGTCTTCAGGCGCGAGGGCAGCTGCTTGGGCAGTTCGACCTTGACGCGCGCGAAGTTCGCCTGCAGGCTGGCCTGGCCGGCGACCGGTGGTTCGGCGGGGTAGGTCACCTTCGTGGTCAGGCTCGCCCCATTCTTGCGGGACGTCTTCCCGGAGGTCGAGACGGCGAAGTGGGGCGTGAACTTCAGACTCCGGCACGAGCCGACCTGGAAGTGGCTCGAGATCGGCGCGACGGCGCCTTCGCTGCCCGTGGCGGTGCCCGTGAATTCCTGCGGGCTGCAGTTGGTGGGGTTGAACATGAAGTTCGGGCGGTCGATGATCGCGTTGATCGTGCGCAGGTCGGTGGGGACGCCCTTGACGATCTGCGGGAGCGGGTCGGTGGTGATCGTGATCTGCGCCGTGTGCGGGTCGACCGCGACCGACGCGCGGGTCACGATGTTCCCCAGGTTGAACGGGCCGGCGATGACGGGCACGACGATGGAGAGGCCGAAGGGGGCGCCGTTGTAGGGGCCGGTGAGGTAGATCGGGGCGGGCGGGTTCCCCGGCTCGGGGATCACCAGCGGGTAGGGGCCTGGGCCGGCCGCGACGACCGTATGGCCGATCTGGGACGCGGAACTGCACTGGCCGAGGGACGCCTGGGGTTCAGGGCAGAGCGGGATGCCCGCGATCATGCCCTCCAGGCCCGAGGGGGTCTTGAACTGGAGCTTTTCGATGTGCTGCTGCCCGTCGCCGCGCTGCAAGAGCATCGAGAAGTTCGTGAACCCGCCCGCCTGGTCGGTGGTGGCGCCCGCGATCATCGACGGGGAGAACGGCAGCGGCGAGGACGGACACGGCGTTCCGCCGGGGCCGCCTGTGATCTGGAAGCTGCTCGACGGGAACGCGTCGGCCGTGAATGGGGAGCTCCACGGCGTGAAGTCGGAGGTCGTTTCATAGACACCGCACGTCCGCGGTGTGTCCAGCGCGGCCTGGGGGCCGCCGCTGAAGGACAGGTCGAATTCGGTGAACGGCAGCTGCGGAGTGTTCTTGAACGTCGTGACGAGCTGACCCGTTTTTTCGTTGAGCTCGACTTCGCCTACGAGCTTGACGTTCACGCCATCCCCGGAGGCGGCGACGAGCAGCTTCAGTTCCGGCGGGTTGGACTGCAGGACATACACGTTGCCGGTCAGTTCGTGTTCCAGCTCGCCGACTTCCAGCAGCGGTGTTTTGATGCTGACCGTCCCGACCTTCGAGGCGGCCGGGCACGACGGCGGGCCGTTGTTTTCTTCACCGTCGGGCAATGGTTCGAGCCCGGCCTGCGAGGGCTGGCAGGCCTGTAGCCCAGCGGCCTGACCCGGGTTGATGACCAGGCCAGCGGGCAGCGTCACCGTCGTGTTCTTGATGTCCGCGGTCGCGAGCTGCCCCGGTTCTGTCAGTCCTTCCTGCGGCACCGTCACCGTGACCGTCAGGCCCGTCGGCGTGTCGGCCTCGCCGGTGTCGGGGGCGGCCGAGATCGAGGGTCTGAAACTGAGGTGTTCACAACCCGTGAGCCCAATCGGTGTGTCACTGGTATCGTGCGACTGGAAGCTAAGCGGCTGCGCCAGGGCGTTTTCGTCTTCCCAGGTGCCGTCCAGGTGGATCGTCGAGATGAGCGCGTTCGAGGCCGGCGACTGTCCTGTGCACGAGGTCGGCAACGTCAGGAACGGCTGCATATCCCCGCCGGAAAGCCCGCATCCTCCTTGTGGACAGCCTGCGCCGTAACGCTCGGGATTGTGGCTTTCTTCTCCCGGAACTCCCCACAAGGTAAAGCTATTGAAGATGACGTTTTCAGGAGGAATGTTGTCGCTGTGCGCCGTTATCCCGTAGTCGCCGCCGCTGCGGACACCCGCGTCTATGAAAGCGAAGCGACCAAGGAACTGGAAAGCGAACTGCGCCGGCACACCCGGCGGCGGAACCATGTTATACACAGGATTAGTGGTCCTGACACTGCCGGCATCCGCCGTATCGACACCCACCTGGCTCGCCAGCGGACAGTCCGTCCCACCGTTGAAACCTTCAGCGTCAAGCTGGCCGCGGGTGCACTGCGCTACCACGCCCGGGTCCCCCACCAGACCCGGCGGCACATCCACCGCGATGTTCTTCGCTTCGCCGCCCGCCGCACGCAACTTGCCGCCCGGTTCCACCGTGTTGAGATTGAAGGCGAACGTCACCTCATACGGATGCGAACCGGCCTGCGTGTCGAGCGTCCCGTCCGGGTTGCTGAACCAGCCATCGAAGCCGGCGACGCCAAGACCCGCTGGCGTGGAGCTGACCGTGACGGGGTCAGACGTGCTCGCCAGCGCCGCGGCGGCGCCGCCCGTGGCCGTAACCCGGTTCACGAGCGGGCCGCCAGATTCAACTTTCACGGGTATCTGTATTGATGCGAACCCTTCGGTACGTTTGGCGATTTCCCCCGCGGACACAGTGGCCGACAGTTCGCACGTGACGACCGTCGTCCCGCTGCAGCTCACAGGCGTGGAGCCACCGGCGTACGTCAGACCGGGTGGAAGCGTGTCAACCACCGTCACGACGCCACTAGACGCCGCTGCCCCGATATTGTAAAGCTGGATGCCGATGGTGCCGACTTGACCCGGCACAAGATTGGTGGGAAACGTGCTCGCAGTCACCTCCCAGCCCGGGCTTGCCGGCAGCGCCGAGGCCGACGCGCATGACGCCATCGCGCTCAAGGACCACGCCACAATGCTCGACAGCGCCACCAGCTTCAACAAGATCCGTCGGCACAGTCCTTGCGATCGCTGGGTCATCTCGGAGCGCTCCCGCGACCGCCGTTCTTCGCCTTCTTCGATTTCGCCCCGTATCGTTTCCTGGCCTGCGCTTCGCACGCGGCGCGCCTGCGCTTGTTGTGTTTGCCCCGGCACGCCTTCAGGGCCTTGGCGAGGTTTGCGGCCCTCCTTTCAGCGGCCGTCTGGGGTTTCGGGGGCGGCGGCGGGGGAAAGTTTCCGATGCCGTTGAACGTCACGCTGGAGGGGGTCGCGAAGGTGGGCGGTGCGGGAGGCACACCCTGACAGGCAGTGCCCGAGCACGCCGGCGGAGAGATCCGTCGAGGACCGTCGCTGCTGACGTCGTAGACATCATAATTCTGGTTGCGGTCCTGCGACGCGAGCTGCGCGCGGGTTATGATGAACACGTCATCGCCGCTCGCGCTCGCGTCCAGCAACCATGAAGCATAAGAGCTGGTACCACCCGACAGCAGGTAAACGCATCCATTGCTCCTCCCTGGCGGGCAGCTGCCGACACCTGCGCGCTCCCACTCATACACGTCGAGCTTGCCGTTGGTGTCCTGCGAAACCAGCGGCTCGACGCTGTCGAAGAACACCCGGCCGCCGCCTTCGGAGACCCACCGCGGCTGGTAGGTGTTGTTGTAGCCGACAGGCAGGAAAGCCGCCACGGTGTGCCCTCCCGTCAAGGGTTCGGGCGTTTCCCCGCTGGGGTTGCACGAGACGCAGTTGAGCCTGTTGGCATGGCTGTCGAACACGTACACCTCAGACAGGCTGCCGCTCGGATAGCCCGTGAGGCTCCGTCGCGACATGAACACGACACTACGACCATCCGGCGACACCGACGCCGTCCGATGACCAAGACCAGGCTGCCAGTCACCGAATTCGCCATTGCCGGCGAATTCGCCGACCTTAGCTTCGTCTTCAGGCGAGAGCATCGCGATGAACACCGGCGCCTCCCATTCCGAGCCGTTGTAGTGGCGCAGGTAGAGGTTGTAGGCACCGTCGACGTAGTAGACGTAATCACCGTCTTCGCTTGAGCCGATCACACCCCTGACGCCGACACCGGGGGTGAGGTCGGTCAAGCGTTCAGCCTTCGGGGCCCCGAAGTCATAGACGTACAGGGAGCCGTTGGTGAAGAAGGTCTTTGACCCGTCGGCGTTTGCGGTCCAGAAGCGCCCGCCGCCGCCAAGGGCACCGTCTAGCTGCACGGTGCACGCGTCGGTGGAAACAGTGCAGTTGCCGCCGGCCTTCAGCGCCACGCCGGTGGCGGAGGCGGTGGCCTCGGCGGACAGGGTAAGAGCGCCGGGGGCGACGTCGGTGATCGTGGTTTCCGGGGGGATTCCGGCGCCCGTGATCGGCTGGCCGACCGCGAACGG
Organism: uncultured Solirubrobacterales bacterium; assembly: GCA_963813805.1. Taxonomy (GTDB): domain Bacteria; phylum Actinomycetota; class Thermoleophilia; order Solirubrobacterales; family Solirubrobacteraceae; genus Palsa-744. The sequence continues at coordinate 14,329 of CAWEZZ010000005.1, read as the reverse complement.
CTGCGGGCCTTCGGAGGAGATCGGGACTTCGGTGCCCGAGGCGGTGACCGGGGCGGAGAGGGTGAGGGTAGCGCCGGAGACCTTGGTGATCGTGGTGTGAGCGGGAATACCGGTTCCCGAGACCGGCTGGCCGACGACGAATTCGCCGGTGGTGGTGGCAACCGATGTGACTTCGCTGGAGAAGGCGCTGAGGGCGACCGCGCTGCCCGAACCGGTCGCGTCGGTGGAGAGCGTGAGGGTGCCAGCGCCGACGGCGATGATCGTGGTGCCGGCCGGAATGCCCGGGGCGGAGATGGTCTGACCGACGGCGAAGGGAGCAGGACCTTCGGAGGAGAGCGCCTGGTCACCGGAGACGGTAGCTGACGCGGAGAGGGTGAGCGTCGAGGCCGAAACGCTGGTGATCGTGGTGCCGGCGGGGATACCGGTTCCCGAGACCGGCTGACCAACGACGAACTCACCGGTGGTGGTGGCAAGCGAAATGACTTCGGTGGAGCCGGATGTGAGTTCGCCGGTGCCAGCGGCGCTAACCAGCGAGGTGACGGCTGGCGAGCCGGCGGTGAGGGTCGCGGTACCGGTGGGGGCGGTGAAGGTGCCGGTGCCGACGGCGCTCACAAGGGAGGTGACGGTGCTGGATCCGGAGGTGAGCTCGCCGGTGCCGGCAGTTGTCGGGGCGAGGAGGCTCTGGGGCTGAGCATCGTTCTCGCGGACATACAGGCCACCGGTGTTCAGATCCGTCCAGAAGATGCGCGACCCATCGGTCGAGATGACGTGGCTGAAATCAGGCGACTCGAATTCGTCTTCAACCACCCTGGGACCGCCAAAAGTCGCACCCGCCGTGCCCTTTGTTTCACCGGGCGGAACATTGACCAGATGCAGCCGGCCGCCAACCGAGTCATAAAGATTGTTTCGCTTCGCGCCGCCATCGACAGCGTCCGGCGTCAACGCTTCGTTGGCCTCGAAGAGAATATGGGTGAGGGCAGGCACGGCGGGAGCGCCAGCGTTGGCGCCCGCATATGCAACTGGGCCCAGGGTTTTCGTTGACAAGCATGTCTGACGTCCGCTAGGCACGCCGAAGGCACCGAATCCGTTTGGTGGCCTGAGCAGTTCTGCGGCGGTGAAGGAGAGCGCGGCATAGTTGGCGCTTTCCAGGTCATGCGAGTAGAGGGTGTCGTAGGTTTCGCGGGGAGGCGACCCAGTTATGCACCAATCGAGGATCCCGACCGAGAGATCGCTCGCGAACCCCTGGTAGGCCGCCGACGTATTCGGGTTGATGTTCCGCTGCGTCCACCCGCCCGCCGCTGAGCGCCTCGCGAAGTGCTCATCACCGTCGCCCGCGCCCTGAGTACCAGCTCCGCCGGATGTGGGGTCGGTCACGTACGCCACCGCGTTGCCCGAGAATGCGGCCTGAAACAGCTGCTGTGTGACCATGCCTTCCTTGTTCCCGTTTTCTATGTTTGCCTGGGGGACGTATACGTTCGCGTTCTCGTTAGCCGGCGGAGTTACCATTTCGTACGCACGACTATCTGGTAGGCCAGGCAGGGACGCCGCGAATGTAGTGAACGTCTCATCGACGCTGGCTGTCATACCGTATTCGTTCTCCGCAACCACCCGGAAGTGATAGACCGTATTCGGGGTGAGGCCATCTACCAGGTGACTCACCTCCAGGTTGCTATCGCCCGCGCCCGCGCTCGCATCGGGGACCGGCACCGCGGTCCCATACGATGAGCTCGTCCCGTATTCGAAGTGGTAGCTCGTCGCAGATCCGACGGGGTCGACCAGCGCGCTGAGGATCACCGTCGTGGCAGCAACACCCGAGAAGGACTCTTCGGCGACGACCGGCGGGCTGGGCGTGGTAATTGGCACGAGTCCCCCTTCGGAGAGCGCTGAGGAGCCAGTGTTGCCCCCGACAAGGCGACAGTAATAGGCCGTGTTCGGCGTGAGCCCGGCCAGGTTGGCCGTGACGGGTATCGGTTCAGTGCCCGTGCCGACGTTCACCGGGGAAACCGGGGCGCTGAACCCGTCGCTGCACTCAAACTGGTAGCTCGCCGCCAGCGTTTCGCTGTCCGGGTTGATCGTGCCCGTCAACGTGACGGACGTGGGCGTGAGGTTCTTGGGTGGCCCCGTGACGACGTCCGGCAACGTGACCGACTCCCAGGCCTCAACCACGCCGCCGGAGTAGCTTGACACGAAGACCGTGTGGGTCGCGCCGTCCACGGCGATCCCAAACGGGACTTCGATTTTAGTTTCGAACCCCGACAGACCGATAGGCCCCAAGAGGGTTTCTTCATACACCGAAACGGCGCCGTTCGGGCCCCGGTGGACGACATACACGTCGTTGGTCGATGGATCGACGGCGACGACGCTCGCTTCAGGGCCAGCATCCACGACCCTCACAAAGCTGCCCGAGGGTTCGTACTCCTTCGCTTCTTCACCAGCGATCACGTACAGGTCGCTGCCCGTGGAGTTGAACGCAAGCGCTCCCAGACCGGAGCCCACCGGGAACTGCGAGAGGAAAACACCCGACGGGCTGAACACGTCCACCAGGCCAGGGCGCGAGTTGCTCACATAGACATCACCGTTGACGGGGTCGACCGCCACGCCGTCGGGTTCTTCAAGCGGAGCGTTCGGAGCCGGGATCGCTTCGAGCGTCGCCGGCGTGCCGGGTTCCCCCGCGCCCGGCTTGCCCGGCCCGATGAACTTCAGGACCGACCCTCCGTGGCTGTCATCCACGACATACACGGCGCCATTCGAGGGGTCGGTAGACGCTTCAAAGGATGCGCATTCGCCACTGGTCAGCTTCTGCAGGTAGCAGGAATTGTCGAGCGCCACGGCGTACGGGAAGCCGAAGGACCCCGATACCGGATGCGTCGATTCTAACGTGTAGCCAGCAGACGGGCTGGACCGACTCACCGGAGCGAACGTCAGAACCTTTCCTTCGGCGGTGTCAGCGACGAAGAGATCGCCGCTGGCCTGATCGATGGCCGCACCCACCGGGCTGCCCACCGAAACACTCGAAACTTCCTGGTATTTCGTTGCAGCCAGCGCAGAGGCGCTTGAGAGCTCGAGGACACCACTAAGGGCTACGACCGCTACCACCGCGAATGACAGCGTATGTCGAACCCCGAGTGGCCGATCCTCTCCTGGCGAGCCACTCTCCCTAGTCTTATTTTGCCTACCCTCCCGCCTTACCCACATCATACCCATCGTGGACAAGCCGAGGCTCAGAACGGACACAGGCCTCAGCAGGAGTTTGACTACGTCCCTCATGCCTGCACCCCTCCCCATTCCTCGTCCTCGCTTGACCCCTCGAACTACTAAAAAGTCTCATTGAATAGAGACCGCCCTCCAGGCTCTAAAGCCACCCAATGCTCCGTCGGAACTATACCTGATTCGCGCTCTGCGCTCAAGCCGCCTACGGCTATATCACCGTCCTGCCTACGCATTGGCAGACAGCTACCACAGCCCTTCATCCGGCGGGCTCTATCCCTACCGCTATACACCTGACTCACAACCGGTCTCCGGTGCTCCACACGCTAACCAAATCACTCATTAGCTGACGCTCCGTCCACGCTTTGCAGAACCCTTAGCTTTGTGACCCTTCTTAGCTTTGTGACGCTTCGTGACCTTCTTAGCTTTGACCTTGCGGCAGCCGCTGACGGCGATCTTGGTGGACTGCTTGATCCGGGCGCCGTTCTGGCCGGTGATGACGGTTGGCATCTTGAGCGGCTTCGCGCAGAGGTTGCCAGTGGCGGTGAGCACGGAGTTTGGTCCCTGGGGCAGGAGGAGGTCGAAGTTGCTGATCGGCGCATCGGGCAGCGAGCTGAAGGTGCTGCTGGTGATTCCCTTGGTGATGTGGGTTGCGCCGGTCAGGTCGATCGTGACGCCTTCGCCCTGGAGCACGACGACGAGGTCGGGGAACGCCGCGCCGCCGTGGGAGACGAGGTAGGCGGGCCCTGTCAGGGGGACGCTAAGCACGGGTGTGCGCGCGGTTGCGGCGCCCACGTCCGACGCGGCCGGGCAGGAGCTCGGGTCGGCGTTGAACGTGGCTTCCAGGCAGGCTTTGTGGAGCGTCGTGAGCCTGGAGGGGAGCTTCTTCGGCAGTTCGACGTGCACCGAGGCGATGTTGGCCTGTCCCGGAGTGGAGGTCACGACCACGTGCAGGCTCGTGCCGGTGGCTTTGGATGCCCTGGTTTTGGTGGAGACGGAGAACTTGGGTTTGAACAGGAGGCTTCTGCAGCCGGCGACCGCGAACGGGCTCGCGACGTTCGCGCTCGCGCCCTGGGCGCTTGAGATCGTGCCCGTCACGCGCATCTGCGAGCAGTTCGTCGGGTTGAACGTGAACCCGCCCGGCCGGTTGACTTCGACGTTGACCGTGCGCAACCGGAACGGCACGCCGTCCTTGGACTGCGGGAACGGGTCGCTCACGACCGTGACCTGCGCAGTGCTCGGGTCGATGCGGATCGAGGCGCGGACGACGACGTTGCCGAGGTTGAAGGGGCCCGCGACCGCGGGCACCACTACCGAGAGACCGAACGGCTGACCCTTGTATCCGGTCGTGAGATACACGCGACCCCCGGGGACATACAGCGGGTGTTCACCGGGGCCGGCGAGCACGCTCGCGCTGCCGATTTCGCTTTCTGAGCCGCAGGACCCGGCGTTCGCCTGCGCTTCTGCGCACAACGGGACACCCGCGATCCTGCCCAGCAGCCCCGGCGGCAGCGTCACGCTCAGGCCCGAGAGATCCTGTTCACGATCCTGGCGGGAGAACGACAGCGTGAACGGGCTGAAGGCGCCCGCGGTCGGGATGGTGGTGCCCGCGGTGAACGTCGGGCTGAACGGCAGGCTCGCGGGGCATGCGCCGCCTTTGCCGTCCCAGTCCACGTTGAAGGACGGCGACGTGCTCTGTTCTTCCTGGCCCGCCCACGAGGTCAGGGTCGACGTCGTCGCGAAGGATCCACAGCTCTGCGGGTTCGCCAGCGGCGCCCGCGGGCCGCCCTTGAGCTGCAGCTTCAGCTCGCCGAACGGGAGCTGCGGGTTTTCGTTGAACGTCGCCTGGAGCCGGCCGGTCGCGGGGTTCGCGGACACCGTGCCCGGGAGCTTGACGATCACGCCGTCCCCTTCGACTTCGATGTAGAGCCCGTACAGCCTGCCTTCCTTGGTTGCTCCGCCCTTGCCTTCAGCGTAGGCGTCGGTGCATTCGGGCTGAGCGGTCCCTCCACATTCGGGCTGCGCCAGGTAGACGTGGCCCTGCAGCGGCGCGATGGCGTCGTGTTCTTCACACGCCTTCTCGCCTTCTTCTTTGACGCCTTCCCTGTTGGCCCGGTTGGGAAGCAGCGGCGTGCAGACCTCGACCGTGCCGAGCGTCGAGGCGCCCGGACAGCGGCCCTTCGCCTGGCGCTTCAGGCCATCCGCTCCAACTTCTTCGGACCCGGGCCCGGAGATGTTGATCGCTTCCGGGCCTTCGGCCGGGCAGCCCTCAAGGCCCTGCGCGGCCGAGGGGGAGACCGACACGCCTTCGGGGAGCGTGACCGTCGCATCCTTCAGCTCCGGGGTCGCCAGTTCGGAGAACGCTTCGGTCTGGGGGAGCTTCAGAGCAAAGCTGTAGCCGGAGGACTCGTCCGCCTGGGTGGTGCCGCCTTCAGGCGCCGCGCTTGGCGCGAGGGTGAGCGACGGGTTGAACTGCAGCAGGTTGCACCCTGTCAGCTGCGGGTAGACCGTGGAGACTTCTTCCACCGGGTGTCCGGGATTTTCCCATGATTCCACTTCGGCTCTGGCCTTCTGCGGTTCCGTCGTGCAGCGCGTCGGGTTCGTCAGGAACGCCGCTTCGGAGGATTCTCCTTCGATCTTCGCGGGCTCGCCATAGAACGTGAACGCCCCGCCGAACGCTCCTACGGCATCCGGAAGTCCCGGATTCGCGATGCGCAGACGGTAGCCCGAGGAGCTATGCACCACGCTCGCATACAGGTAGATCGGAGCGGAGCCAAAGTACACGAACCCGAACTCCGCGGGATAACCACCCTCGGGCACCATGTTGTAGAGTGCCGAGGTGTAGGAATTGTCATGCGAGAACGAGAAGCGATCGAGAGTCAATTCTGCGCCGATCTCGACCGACCCCACACTGCTCCCCGCCGGACATTGTCTATGTCCGAGCTCGGCCTGCGTGCACTTCGCCGCCGCCTGCGGGTCGCCGAGGAGGCCCAGCGGCAGTTCGACGACGACATCCTTCATGCTTTCTACAGGCTCAAATAGTTCCCCTTCAGAACCAGGAAGTTCGACCACTGGGATCTCAAAGCTCGTCGTGACCTGCCACGGGTGAGCGGCGGCCTGCGCCGAACCGGTGCCGTCGGCCGCGCCCACTTCAAAACCTAGTTCGCTCAGGCCAAACGGCGGCGGCTGCGCGCTGATGAGTGTTTCCTCGCTCGTCGAGGCCACAGCAGCCGTGCCCCCGCCAGTGATCGACACTTCGTTCTTCAATGAGCCCGATGCCGATACGCTCGGAGCCGTGACAAAGACCGTGATCGGATACGCATCCCGACCCGCCAGGACCGGTTCTTCGGACGTACACGTCACCGTCGTGCCTTCCGTACAGACCCATTCGCCGCCTACACTTTCCGGCGTCTGCGCGGTGGTGATGCCCGGCGGCAGCTTGTCCGTCACCGTGATCGGCCCACTGGACGCCACATCGCTCACGTTCGCCGCGAGCAACTGGTAGCGATCGCAGTTTCCGCTGTACTTTTCGCACCTCGTGGCGTCGTGGTGGGAGAAGCGCGTCGGCTGAGGCACGCCACGAATCGTCCAGGCGACCGTGTCCGCCGCCGACGCCGAGGACACACCGAGCGACACCACAAGCGCCGCGAACATCGTGAGGACCACCGCGGTCGACCACGCTCGCACGGCGAGGTAATGGTGGTTTGCCGTGCAGAAGTTAACCCTGATCATCACTTTACCCCCCGGCCGTTGCCGGCCTTCTTGGCTTTGGTCTTCTTCTTCGGGGTCTTGACCCTGACACATCTGCCGTGCTTCTTGACGAAGCCCTTCTTACACTTCTTCGGCTTCGGCTTGGGCTTGGGGGTCACCGGCGTCGGTACAGGCGTGAGTGTGGGAGTCAGATTGCCCGAGCCGGAGACAGACGCGCTCCCCGGCGCACCGAACGACGGCGGCGCGGAGACCGCGCCCTGACACGCGTCGCCGACGCACGCCGCCGGCGCGCGCGGCGCCGGGAACCCGCCGCCCACCCGCGCGTCGTAGATATCGAGCTGGGTGTCCACGTCCGAGGGCAGCAGCGGGTCCGCCGTCTGGAAGAACGCATCCGCACCCGAGGGGCTCAAGCCGAGCGGTTCGGATTCCAACGCGTTCATGCCATCGGAGATCAGATACACGTTCCCGTTCTCGATCAAGCCGGTGCTGCGATACTCATACACGCTTTCTGCATGCGCGGCAGCCGCGCCTTCGGTCAAGGCGCCCGGGCTGGAAAAGAGCACGCGCGAACCATCCGCCGACACCGCCAAGTGAGTTGAAGGTGCCGTAGGCAAACTTTCACCGGAATAGCTCTGGGAGGAGATGAGCGAGTAGCTCGCGTTTGCGTTCGCGCCCCCATCGGGGTAGCCTTCCGCGCCGATCGAGACGCGCACGAGCTTCTCCGTCAGCGCGTCGTACTCGAAGACCTGCGGCAGGGTGCTCGTATCTCCGGGCGTCAGATCCGCGCGGCTCTCAAACACAAGAAAGCGGCCATCGGGCGTGGCCTGCACCCGGCGCTGGTCTTCCTGGCTCCAATCTTGGGAATCAGCTTCGAACAACGTGGCGATAAATTCCGTGCGCCCGTCCGGGTACGCGGCATCGCGCTCGAACACGTACAGGTTGTTCGCGCCGGACACCGGCGACTTACCTTCAGCATTTACGCCGGTCAGAACCCCCTTTGCGACGAAGTACACGTGCGACCCGTCCTCCGATACGCGCGCCACACCCTGCACTTCAGAGGATCCACCCGAGACCCGCACGATCTTTTCGCCTTTGGGGTTGTTGAAATCGTACTCGTAGAGATTCTTGGTGGAATCCCCAGCGAACAGTTCCTGTTCGGTGAGGAAGAATACCTTCGATCCGTCTTCGGAGGCGCCCTGAAAGACCGCCGGCCTCCTCCCTTCCGCCGCGGTCGCCGGCGTGTTGCATTCCGTGCACTGGCCATGAGAGGGCTCGGAGATCGCGACCGTCTGAAACTGGTCGAGACGCGCATACAGTTCGCTGACTTCCGGCGCCGCGACCGATCCTTCGCATCCACTTTCGACATTGTGGCCGACGGCCGTAAAGAACACCGCTTCCCCGCTCCCCGACACCGCGTTGTACGTGTCTTCTCCCGAGCCCAGCGCCGTTCCGCAGTTGCTGATCAGATGACCTTCGCCGCTTGGGCAGGAGCCACCCATGCTCGAAGTACAGAGTCCCACCAGCAGCGGATGCGCGTTGCCGGTGCCCACATACTCATAGAGCGAACGCTCCCTGGTTGGCGTTGTCGTCGTATCGCCCGGCCAGAGGACCGTTGGGTCCCCCGCAACGATGTTGAACAGCACATGCGACAGATCGTGCGACGCGCCGGCGAATTCCTCATGGACATAGAAGTGGCCACTGCTGCCCTCCGGCGGGCCGTCCGCGGCCGCCGGCGGGACCATAGGCCCAACCTTGACGAACGAGCCATCCGCTTCATGAACATCGAGATCTGCCGAATACACCGACTTTGACATGCCGTGCATCTCCCACAGCACCCTGGTGGCATCCGCGCTGACGCCAAACAGGTTGGCGCCGGAAGACAGCGATGCCGGTGGCGTGACGGGGGACGCCACCCACCCCGACCCCGAACGCGTGAGCTCGTACACGGCGCCCGCCGTCACGTCGTAGGGATCGCCTTCGGTGCCCGCAAAAGCACCGAGCGAGCTGACGATCACCTGCGACCCGTCGCTCGAGATCGCCCGCACCTGCGGAGGGGAGCCATCCTTGAACGGGGGAGTAACCATCTCATAGGCGCGGCAATCGGGCAGGTAGGCCCTGAAGCCTGGAGAACTTTCGGTCGCCACCGAACATTCCGGTTCGTTGGCATCGCCTAAGGCAAACACAGGACCCGAGGCCAGCAAAGATACCAGGACAGCGGCGACAGCCGGGCCGACTGAGGACACACGCCTGGGCACAACTCCACGATCAACACTGGACCCCATATTGCCTCCGATATCTACAACAAAAACTAGACATGGTGTGGGGCCGGATCCAACCGGCCCCACACCACCAGCGAAACTTCAGCCTCAATTACCACAGACTAGTAAGAGCCTCAAACTATCCACCAGTCTTGCCCATCTGTCAGGCCAATCTTCGATTTACCTACATAGGTTGCTCCCGCGGTTAGCAATTCGAGTTTTTTGAGTTTTTCTTCTTTTGGGCTTCCTGCGACTTGCAGCCAGTATACTTTTATTGCGGTTTCGGGGCAGTTGAGTTCATGTTTTACTAGATGTGTAGCACCTTCGACGTTTTCACAAGCGACTTCGCCTTTTACTGGGAGTCCGATTTTTTCTAGAGTTCCGCCCCCAGGGCATGAACCTCCAGCTTCCTTTTCTAATTCTAGTTCGACAAATACTTCTTTAGTTTGTGGTTTGAAAACGGTTACTGTTTCTTTTTGATTTTCTGTTTCCTCCGCTCCTTTGGTTTTGTAGCCTAAACTTGAGCTTAAAACTCTTGTTTCAATTGTTCCCCAATGCCCGGCTTTTGGTGGTCCCTGGACTTTACATGTCGGAAAATTTACGACTTTGCATTCTTCATATACCAGTATCTCTTGGTCGGTGCCGGGTTCGCCACCTATGATCTGCGCACCAGCCTGGACACTGAGTTTATTGCATAGTATAGTTACTTCTGCGCTCCTTAGTTCCTGCGAGCCGTTAGCTTCAACCGATATTCCCTTCGTTTCACCTTTAGTTAGTTCTCTTGCTTCCCAATTCCCTGTTCCTCCTTTCGTGCATTGATTATCTTCGAAATGACCTGTTCCAGCAGGAACTGGGTTACATACCGCCCACCGCGGGTTCCTTCCCGCCGCCGACGCGGACGTCGACGCGACCGCGCTCAGCGACCCCCGCGACCACGCCCAACATCCCGAGCATGGAGGGAACGACGCCAAAAACGAGTCTTTGTATCCTCTTCCACATCCCTCTCCTCCCCTCCCCATTACCCTGAATACTAATTTCGTTGAACCACGTCCCCTAATATGCCGTCCCGGGGACCTTACCTGTTCATGTTGTAACCTTATCACATTCTGCACGTTTTGGCAACCTTTCGGCTGGCTTTTCCCAACAAAGATTTCACCACTTCACTCCGCCTAACGTTAACCCCTCACCGTGTTGCGCAGAGCTACTGCTCGATGCCTTCAACACTGTCACACCTCTATTGCTACTGCTACAAACTGTCTTACCCTTTATTCCTGGATGGCACTTACATCCACCCACCGTACCGCTACATCACCTGGATCCAATCGCCTACTACCCATCCAGCTCTAAGCCGCTTTGACACAGCGGCCCATATTTCCATTTGCGACTAGATCGTTAATGCCATTCTTCATTTCAGATTTCAGTGTTAGTCCTCGTCACTTTGCGGCTTCGCCTCGCAGCGTTCCTCAGAACGAATAAAGGGAAGGAACAGCATGGTTGAGCTAACAGCACTGCAGTCAATTGAAACAGCGCGTCCTTGCCCATCAAATACCAATCAGATGAAGTTCCTTCATCTGATCGACCGCTCGGCGGCCGGGTAAAACAAACTTCAAAACAAGTATACAAGATTAAGGGGGGTGCTTTATATACAGCCCGGGACCCTCGATACTGCTACGCCGCCCCGGTGTTGACCCCACTGGGTTTTGAGGCTTGCTGGACAGTCTTGCTTCGACTACTGAAGTCTTGGTCTCGACAATGATTAGGGTGCCCGCCCACCCTGGCGGTGGGCCGGCCTGGCTACTACCGCCAGTACTACGGGGCGCTGCGCGCCCCTCTCAAACTGCCTTACTGCTCCGGGCCCCCGCCGCGCGCCACGGACCCCTGGAAAACGTTCCTGGCCGGCGGTACACTGGAGGCGTGCCCAAACAGGACAACCACAGCTCCTCCAGCAACGGCTCGTCGCCCGACGTCTTCATCGACGAGGAGGATCGCCGGCAAGTCCAAGCCCAGCACGCCAGGTTCCGCGAAGTCCGCAAAGAACTCGAAGCCCAAGGCGTCGACAGCAGCGCGGAGTACGCGAAAGTCCTGGCCAAAGCGGCCACCTGGTCCTCCGCCCAATCGTGACCCGCGGCGAACGCCGCGACATCCTCCTTGACAGCGGAGCAGTCTCCACCCTCGCCGGTGACGACAAGCTGCTCGACGGATACACACACGCCCTCGAAACCGACTTCGTCGGCTCCCTGCACATTCCCAGTCCTGTGCAGACCGAGATCCACACCGGCAAGCCCCAATACGACGCTCTCGTCGACCGGATGGTCAACCGCATCAGCCGCCCCGGCGTTGAGGTCTACATCCCGACCAGCATCGAAACCGACAGGCGCGCCGGCGAACTCCGACACCAAGCCCGACAAATCCACGACGACATCAGCGGCGTCGACGCCCAAATCGTCGCCATCGCCGAGCGACGGAGCCGTCTTTGCGCCGTCACGATCCTCACCACCGACCCCGACCACATCAAAGCCCTCGTCGCTGCCACCGGCCGCCACAACATCGACGTCGACACGCCCAGCTAAGACTCCACTCCGCGTCATCGCCGTGAGCGTTTTCGCGCCAAGTTTCTGACGCGATCGCCTGGAAACATTGATGTTTCTGGATTGCGTACCAAATTCGTTGCCCTTCAAACGCCAATCGAACGGGTGTTCGTGTTAGGTTGCTGGGGGTGATCGATTGGCACTTCACGTTGCTGGCCATCAATTGGCAGAACCTGTACCTACCCGGTTCGCGGCTTCGCCTCGCTCACCAACTCTGACTAGTGACGCACCCAAAAAAGGGTATAAATATCACCAGAGCCTCTACCGTACCACATACTTCAAACGACTTCAAATCCGACGTGCAAATCGTTCAAAACACCAATAAAGGGAAGGAACAGCATGGTTGAGCTAACAGCAAAGCAGTCAATTGAAACAGCGCGTCCTTGCCCATCAAATACCAATCAGGACCGCGATGCTGCTGCGCCGCCCTGGTAGTGACCCCACCTGGTTTTGAGGCTTGCTGGACAGTCTTTCTACGGCTACTGAAGTTTTGGTCTCAACATCTACTGAAGGATTGGTCAACTGACCAGGTGCTCGGCCTTGGTGCCCATTGGGCGGCTCAAGTTGGCCGGCTGGCCGAAGTGTGACAACTTTGTGCCACTTGCTTGGGAGGGCTTGACGCGAACACTTGTTCGTGTTAGAACCGTCCCCATGCCATCTGATCGTTCCCCTATCCCCTGCGGTGTTTGGTACTCCCTCTCTCCTGGCGACCCTACTCCTGCTGTCCTTTAAGGATACTTGATGTTGAAGATGGCTGTCAAGCGGGAGGTGGCTTGAGTTCAGTAGGGGTAGGGATTGGCGTTTAGCGTTTAGCGTTTGCTTTCGCGTTTTGCGTTTGCCTTCGCGTTTTGCGTTTGCCTTCGCGTTTTGCGTTTGCCTTCGCGTATAGCTGCGCCGCCCTGGTATTGATTTGACCGGGTTTTGAGGCTTGCCGGACAGACTCTCTACGGCTACTGAAGTCTTGGTCTCGACAATGATTAGGGTGCCCGCCCACCCTGGCGGTGGGCCGGCCTGGCTACTACCGCCAGTACTACGGGGCGCTCCGCGCCCCTCTCAAACTGCCTTACTGCTCAACAGCTCCAGAGCATCCGGCCATCTTGAAAAGCCTTCCTGGACGGCGGTACAATCTGACGCATGGCTACTCGAGAGCAGCTACATAAAGAGGTTGATGCCGTTCCTGAGGAGGCCCTCGAGCGGGCGCATCTCGTCATTGACTCCAACGGCGCCGGCGAGGACGCCGAACCCGGCGACGTCGTCGACGAGTGGGGCAACCTGTCCGCCATGACTCGGGCGTCCACCGCCCGGGCAATGAAACGGCTCACCGAAGAAGAGATCGCCGCCAACGGCCAAACCCTGGCCGAGGCCTGGGGATACGAACCGAAAACGACACCATGAAACGTGGGGAGGTCTGGTGGTACGAGGAACCCAACAACACCCACCCCACCTTGATCATCAGCCGCGACGATCACATCGATCGTCTGCTCGATGTGATCGCGGTCCCCATCACCAGCAACATCCGCGGTTGGGATACCGAGATCGAGCTCGGCCCCGCCGACGGAATGAAGAGCCAGTGTGTCCTCAGCCTCCACAACACACTGCTGGCCCAAAAGATCTTCCTCACCGGCTACGTCACGACACTCAGCTCCGCACGGATGACCGAAGTCTGCCGCACGCTTGCCCTGGCCACCGGCTGCTGATGGCCAACCGGCCCGTGAGCGTTTTCGCGCCAACTTTCTGACGCGATCGCCTGGAAACATTGATGTTTCTGGATTGCGTACCAAATTCGTTGCCCTTCAAACGCCAATCGAACGGGTGTTCGTGTTAGCTTGCCGGGGGTGATCAATTGGCTCGACACCCAACCCCGTCCAGGACCCCTGAACCATTCAAAAGTTCTTGTTGCTGGTCCGGGGGAAATCCGAGGACCTCCCCCGGGCAGCACACAAAAACTTATTCGCCATGAGCGCATACTCGAAGATAAAATTATTCAGAGTATGTCTCACGCCTAAACCAGATCTTGCCGCTGGCCCACTGGTTATGGACGTTGGACTTGCGTTGTTCCGCAAGCCTTTATGTTCCGCGGTCAGGGTTTTTGTTGCCCTGCAAGTCCCCCGCCACTTCCGAGAGCCTTAACTCTACGGTTCCCGCCAGCGCACCGTCAGCGCGTTCCCCAGCTGAGACGATTTCACGCCCTTACTTACTCACTGACGTGACCGAGTTCTGCTATGTCGTGATGCCTTCACTTCTTACTGCGTTCCTACTGCACTTCGGCACTGCGTTACTGACTCGATGCTCGAGCCCCTGTCGGCTGGGTACGTAGACTCAGCTGACGACAAGATTTGTGTGCACGGGGTGCAAGCGGGCAGCGTGAGCCGGCTCGGCTCGAACAGCTGCTCGTCGCTTACAAGTCCCCTGCTCCGTATCGATGCTCCCTCTCCATACGTCGCCCTCTCCGGCGACTCTCTCTCCATGACCCTACGGCGCTACCCCACTTCTGTACTGCCCTGCCACTCCACTGCCTACCAGCCTCAACACGCCCCCGATCCGCTAGTAGCGATCGGTACGTCT
>CAWEZZ010000004.1:0-202385 GCA_963813805.1 uncultured Solirubrobacterales bacterium | reverse complement strand
TCGACCTGGAGCGTCGAGTGCGCTAGTATAGGGACATATCGCAGGGACATCTTGTGGCCCATAATCCCAGCGGTCGATTTGGGCCCGGCATGGACCCCGTAGTCGGAGAGCCGATGGATCCCGAGTCTCGCGAATACGAGCGCACACACCCGCACATCAGCTTCTCGCTCGATTTGAGGCGAGCCAGTCCGTCCCTTTGGATTCTCCTGGGGGAGGCGAAGTCTAAGTCCCAGCATGTGGCGAGGACGCTGCTCGCGCCTGATCGCGCCCACGAGCTGATGGTCGTCTATCTCACGAAGGGGGCGCTGGCGACGACGGCGATCGAGGGCAATACGCTGTCGGAGGACGAGGCTCGTAAGGTCGTCGAGGAGACCTCCGAGTTGCCGCCATCCAAGGAGTACTTGGCGCAGGAGATCCGAAACGTGATCGCCGCCTATAACGCGATCAAGAACGAACTCCTGCAGAACCCCTCTATCAAGGTTTCCCCGAACGCCTGGACCGCTACAACGCCATGATTCTCGAGGGCCTTCAGGTCGAAGACCATGTGGTTCCAGGCGAAACGCGCCGTACGGGTGTGGTCGTCGGCAACGTCTACAAAGCACCTGATCATCAGGACTGCAAATACCTGGTGGAGCGACTCTGCGAGTGGCTGAACGGCCCTGATTTCCAGGCGCCTGTCGCTAAACCCGAGTACCGCGGACCGCTGGCAATCCTCAAGGCGATGGTCGCCCATCTCTACCTTGCCTGGATTCACCCCTACGGCGACGGCAACGGACGGACGGCGAGACTGCTGGAGCTGGAGCTGCTCCTCGCCGCGGGCTTCCCTCCGCCCGTGACGCAGCTGCTGAGCAATCACTACAACGCCACGCGCACGGAGTATTACCGCCAGCTCAAGCGGGCGAGCGAGACCGGCGATGTAATGGATTTCCTGACCTACGCCGCGCGGGGCTTTGTCGATGAACTCACCGAGCAACTCGACATCGTCTGGCGCTGGCAGTTCGATGACCGCTGGGAGCAATACGTCTACCAGCAGTTCGGCGAGCTTCGTACGGAAACGAATCGCCGTCGCCTGCGCCTTACGCTCGAGTTGTCAAAGCATCATCCTGAGTCGGTAGCTCGTGCCGAAATCCCAGTTCTGGACCCCCGGCTCGCGCGCGCCTACGCGCAGAAGACATCCAAGACGCTCACGAGGGATCTCAACGCGATCCGCGAACTGGGACTGATCGAGCGGACGCCACAGGGCTACCGCGCGCGGAAGGACATCATCCGCGGCTTCGAGCCCGAGCGCATCGACGGAGTCCTCGAGAAAGAGTCGATGTCGCTCGTCCAGCGCGAGCCAGCCCGCGCGAGCATCGCCTCCCTCGACACGCTTGGCTCGGCCGCGGCGCCCGAGAACTCGCAGTCAGACAGGGACGGTGAAACACGGCCGACTCAGCCCGTAGGCGCCTAATCCGCCGCGAACAGCCTACTGCCGTGCGCGCGTCGATTGCCCGTAACCCTAGCTGCCGAAGGCAACTACGAGACGACACTCGGACTCATATCGCGACGATTCGATAAATCCGACTCCTACGCCCTAGGCAAGCGTCCGCGTGCGGCTCTCAGTCGATTGTGATCGTTTCGCGGTGTTGTTTGTGCCCACGCTTGACCGTCAGCGTGTAGCTGCCTTGGCCGATCGTGCGGCGCGGAGTCAGCAGCAGCTGCGTTCTTTCGCCGCCCGCGGCGATGGCGAACCCGGTGGCGTAGATGAGCTTTCCTCGTGAGAGTACCGCCGCGAGCTTTGTCCCCGTGCCGGTGAACTTGATCGGGGACACGCCCTGCTTGGCGTGGCAGGTCTGGGTGATCTTGTTGCCCTTCTTGACCCTCTCGCAGGTGACCAGCTCGACCTTGCCGGCCGGCCCCTGCGCACCGGTCCTACCCTGCAGTCCTCGCGGTCCGGCCGGACCACTCAAACCCGTCGCGCCCGTGAGTCCGTTGACCCCGGTGGCGCCGGCTGATCCCTGCGAACCCTGTGGACCCGTCGCTCCGGCGGGTCCCTGCGGGCCCACGGGCCCCGCGTTGGCGGCCACCCCGGTGCCGCTGAGCGCGATAACGGTTGCAGTGGGCTCGTTATCGGAGAGCGTGATCGTGGCTTCCCTCACCCCGGGCGCGGACGGCGTGAAGCGGGCCGTGATCGTGCAAGTCTGCTCGAAGGCGAGCCTGCGCCCCGGGCAGGAGTCGGCGGTGATCGCGAAGTCGCCGGGATCTGCGCCTTCCAGTTTGGCTCCGGTGATCGCCAGTACCTGCGCGCCGGCGTTCGTCACGTCCAGCACCGACACGGGCGAGGGGTCGCCGACCGTCTGATCGCCGAAGTCACCTCCCGCCACTTGGGCCTGTGGCGCGGAGTAGAAGAGTTCGCTGGAGGCGAGGTATTCGTTAGCTGCGTTTTCGCCGCCCGCGACCAGCACAGCTCCGTTGGGTAGGGACGCACCGATCGCCCCTTCTCGTGTTTCTTTCATCGGCGTGAGCGCCGTCCATGTTCTCCCCGCCGGATCGTAGGCTTCGCTGGAGGTGAGATAACCGCTACCGTTGTGGCCGCCGGCGACCAGCACGTCTCCGTCTGGCAGAGGAGCGGCGATCGGGAAGCCACGTGGTTCGCTCAGTGCCGTGGTTTCGGCCCAAATATTTGTGGAGGGGTCATAGATTTCGCTGGAGGAGAAGGGGGAGAACGGAGAGCTTTCCTTACCGCCCACGACCAGCACGTCACCGTTCGGAAGCGACGCGGCCGCGGCGAAATCACGACCCTGCACAAGAGAGCCGGCCGAGCTCCATTCATTGGTCGTGGGGTCATAGATTTCGCTTGTGTTCAGAGCGTTATCGCCGCCGGCGACGAGCACTTCCCCGTCGGGCAGCGACGCGGCGACGGCGCCTTCTCGTGCTTCTTTCATCGGCGCCGCCGCGGTCCACGTATTCGTGGAGGGGTCATAGATTTCAGCGGTGGCGAGCCTGCCGGTTTCGCCTTCGCCGCCCGCGACCAGCACATCGCCGTCAAGCAGGGTTGCGGCAACGGCGCCTTCGCGCGCTTCGTTCATCGGGGCGGCGCCAGCCCACGTATTCGTGGTGGGATCGTAGATTTCAGCGGTTTTCAGCTCGCCCGTCGCGTTTTCCCCGCCCGCCACCAGCACGTTCCCGTCGGGCAGCGGTGCGGCGACGGCGCGTTCGCGCGGTTCTTTCATCGGCGTGGCCGAGATCCAGCTCCCGCCCGGCGGTGGGGAGGCGAGAGCCTGCGCCGGCAGGCAGATCGCCACCAGCGTCAGCGCGAACACCAGCGCGAGCGCCGTACGCGTCCCGCCTGCCTGCCCGCCATACCGTCGCATCAGAGCTCCCATCGTTGCGTTGAACTTCCTATTGCTGAAACTTAGAGAGCCATTCGGACGTGAGTCAACGCCGGTTCGAGCCCTCCGCGATGCTCAACTTGGGCCGGTGCTGCGGGTGGTGATCCTCGCCGCGGCGATGACGGGGCTACGGAGTCCGAGCTGCTCGGGTTGCGCTGGCGCCACGTCGACTGGGTCGCGCAACGGATCCGGCCGCGCAATGTCGAATTGAGTCGATAGTCGCTGTAGTAGGCGTTATCCTTCATGGACATGACGAACGTGCAACTCACAGAAGATCTCGATCCCGAGCAGCGCTTCGAGGAAAAGGAGCAGGCTCGTCGCGCGGACGTGGAGGCTTTGCGATCCGGACGGACTACTCCGGCGCAGCTCAAGCGCGAAACGGAGGGCTTTGCCTTTCCGCCGAGCCAGGCTCGGATCAATTTGGACTCCGCCCGCTCCCTGTCCTGAGTAGCGACCCCGCGTCATAGACGTGGACGAGCCAGGAGACCCCATCGAGGTCAAACCCGCCCCGTTGAGTTTGGCGGAGGCAAAGAGCATCATTGCTCGCATCGAGCAAGTGGTTGAGGACCAGCACGTGGTTCTCATCGGTGGGCAGGCGGTAGCGATGTGGATTGGGCAGCTCCAAGGCCGTCTGCAGGGCCTTCTCACGCCCGAGCAGGCCGTCAGCCGAGACATCGACTTCATGGGCAATGCGGCTGATGTCCAGCGAGCTGCCAACCTGCTCGGTGGGCCCTGGGGCGCCAGCTACAACCGCCGAGTCCGCCGCCGCAGCCTAACCAAGCCTGGGGCCGCTACAGCTCTCCCTGCTCTTATTGCCCTTGAGGTCGGCTTGCGCCACGAACGGAGACGGCTACTCGATTTCCAGACATGCCTGCCCTCCCCGATGCGATGGCGATCAGGCGCGATCTAAGGGTGGGTGGAGGTCCGTAGCACGCACGGCCACTCTGATCCGAGAACAACAAACAGGAGATAGAGCGGTAGGTGAACGAAGAACGGCGGCAAGGGGCTGGTGGTACGCCTTGTGGATCTTCAACGGGGGGCGAGTCCGTTGCTGTCGGAGAAATGCGGTAGGGGCGAGGGCGTTGATGACGAAACGGTGGCGCTGAGGACCGGCGACGTAGGCCGGATGCGTCGAAGGTCGGAGCCGGCGTGATGCGAGTCGCTGGACCGAAGGGGCGATTCTTGTCCTCCTATCGGAATCTTGTGTAGGCTCGCTGCCGTGGCTACGGGGGCGGCAGCGGTTCCAGTCGGCGCGGAGCCTGAGGGATGGCGACACGCTCGGCTGATACCGACGTACGGGACGCGCACCCAGCAGGAGCAGGAGAAGCGCGCGACCTCCTGCCTGCTCGCGGTCATGCATGGCGTACCCGAGTTCGGCCACGCCCTCCTGAAAGAGCTTGGTGCGCCGAAGTCGCCGACGATTGAGACGTTTGCCGAGGTGCGGTTCAAGGACTGCGACGGCAAGACGGTGATCCCGGACGGGGCGATCATCTGTCGCCGAGGCAAGAAGAGCTGGACGTGCCTGGTTGAGGTCAAGACCGGCTCGGCCCGGCTCAAAGATGAGCAAGTCGCGAGCTACCTCGACGTCGCGCGCGAACACGGCTTCGATGGCGTCCTTACGATCTCCACCGAGATCACTGCTACATCCGACGAATCACCGGTAGCGGTGGACGGGCGCAAGCTGCGCACCACGGGTCTTTGGCACTTCTCGTGGTGGAGGGTGCTCACGGAGGCTGTAGTGCAGCAGCGCTACCACGGCATCTCCGATCCCGACCAGGAGTGGGTGCTGCGAGAGCTAATCCACTACCTCAGCAGCGAGGCGTCGGGCGCAGTCGGATTTGAGGATATGGGCGAGAACTGGGTTACGGTCAGGAGGTCCGCCCACGAAGGCACGCTACGCACCGGGAACCCGGCTGCGCGCGATGTCGCAGAACGGTGGGAGCAGTTCACGAACTACCTCGCGCTGAGCCTCTCCCAGGAGCTGGGCGCGTCTGTGACTGCGCACCGGCCACGCACCCAGAGCATGGCGTCTCGGCTCGATGAAACGGTCAGGTCGCTTGTCGAGTCGGGCGTGATGCGCTCCACGCTCCGAATCCCGGATGCCGTCGGGCCGCTTGAGATCCGCACCGATCTCCGATCTAGGCAGACCACGACGAGCGTCGCGATCGACGCCCCCCGCGAAGGCAGGCTGAAGGCGCGGTTCAACTGGCTGACGAAACAGCTCGCCGACGCTCCCGATGACGTTCGCATCGAAGCGGCGTTTCCCAACGCACGGGACACCACGGCTGCCGCGCTTGGGAGCGTCCGGGAGGACCCAGCCGTCCTCGGCTACCCCCCGGACCCCAAGCGTGACCCGCGTGGGTTCGTGGTTGCTCGCTCTCGCCCGATGGGCCAAAAGCGAGGGCGCGCGGAAGGCTCATTCGTGCGCGAGACGAGCGCCCAGGCGGTCGAGTTCTACCGCGACCTCGTGCAGAACTTGAAGCCGTGGCACGCACCGGCGCCCAAACTGCGCACCGAGCCTGAGAGCACGGAGGCCAAGAGCACGGAGGTGGCCACCGTCCCGGCCTGGGTCGGTGAGCCTCCCGCTGCGGCGCTAGCGGATGGCGCGAGCGCGGTGCCATCCGATGGCGATCTCACGCAGGGTTTCGCGCCGTAGAAGGCCGGGGATCGTCCTAGCGGCTGTGGCCGCGAATTGCCTCGGCTCGTGCAAGAACCGCCGCCGCCGCCGCCGTCATCCCGTGGGCGGCTTCGGGTTCTGCCCGTTGGGTAGTGTTGCCTTGCTCAGGGTCACGGTGCCGACGATGATCGATTCGTGGGGTGCGCCGGCCGAGGGGGCCTGTCGGTTCAGGTAAGTGACTTCGAAGCCCTCGCTCGACGCGCAGGAGGGTGTGAGCACGAAGAGCCCGAGCGAGGTGGTTCTGAGTGGTTCGTGCGCTCTGACGTTGCGGTATAGGCCCCAGCTTTCCCCGGGGCGGCCGCCGGCCTTGCATGTGGCGAACCCGTCGATGGAGTATTCGGCGGCCCTGGAGTAGCCGGTGGCCGCAGAAGTGACGGCATAGGGGGCCGTGAAGGCGACCTCGCCCTTGTAGCACGGGTAGAGCAGGAACGCGGCGTTGCACGCTGCGCGGGGCTGGGGCAGGAGCGTGAGATGAATCGTCGCGTGCAGGCTGCGTGTCGGGTGAGACCGTCTTTCCTGTTCAACAACCTGCCTCGGTAGTGGTGTGGGGTGTGTGCCGGGCGGCTCGTGGATCGTGATGCTGCCGAGGGGCGTGGGTTGTGGCAGGCCGCCCTCGACGTAGACGTATTCGACGGTGAACGTCACCGCCCGGGCGCACGCCGAGGAGAGAACGTAGCCGACGGGTATGGTCACGAGCGCGCCGCGCGCGACGTCGGCGCGAGAGCTTGCTCCGGCGAGGCCGCGGTGGCAGACCGGCGCGCTCACCGAGTAGGACTCGTCGGCATTCGTGACGGGGTAAGGCGCGTGGAAGCTGATCTGCGCGCTCGTGATCACGTGGTTGTGGATGTGCAGGTGCGCGTGCAGCGGCTCGCGCACGATGGGCAGCGCAGCCGGGCGTGGGGGCGGCACTTCCGAGAGACCGCACGAGGCCAACCGCAGGTTTCCCCGGTCGACGCACGACCGTCCCGCGTAGCTGTAGGTGATCGCGGTCAGTGCCCCGTTTGGGGCGGCCGGTGAGCTGTAGTTGCCCGGTTCGTCTCTGCCGTCGCTCTCGCTGACGCTTCCCAGCGGCCTGCCGCTCCTGTAGCGCTGCACGATCAGATACGCGCCCAAACCCGGGAGTACTGGCTGGGTGCGTGTCTCCGAGCCTTCGCGGTAGGTGACGCTCACCGAGTGCACTCCGAGCAGCCCGAAGGAGATCTCGCGGCGGTCGGCGGGCACCCCAGCGCCCTGGCGGGGGCTTGTGGCCGCGCTGAGCTCAAGCCCAACGCTGTCGCCCGCGTAGATGTCTCCCGGACTCGCGCAGTTTCCGGCCATCCATCCGGCTGCGTTCGCGAGGACGTCTGGGAGCGCGTCTGTGGGCAGCGGGTGGAAGCGCCCGTCGTTGTGAAACGCGCCGTCGACGCCGAGCTGTCCGAGCTGGTCGTGATAGACGCGGCCGATCTGCACGCAGATGAGGCCGCGCGTGGTCTGGATGATCCGCATTCCCCACGGCAGGCCGCCCGCCGGGTCCGCCGCTCGCAGGGGGAGCAGCCGCACGCCGCCTGCCACCGGGATGCCCTCGCCGGCGGTGGCGATCGGAGCACGCACCGTGCCGACCGGCGAGCCCGTGAGGATCACCCCGGTCGCCGCGAGCGTGATCGCGGCGGTGGCGAGCACGAGCGCGAGCACGACGAGTGCGACACGCACATGCGCGGATAGGTGGCGTCGCGGCGATGTACGCGCGAAGCGTGTGCCGAAGGGCGCCGGCAGCGCCCGCCGCCCAGCGTGTCGGCGCCGCCCGGCCAGCACCAGCTCCTGCCCGAACCTGTCCATCGCGTCCATCCTTAGGCCTCCTTCATTCTCGTGCGGAGCTCAGCGAGCCCGCGGCTGACGCGCTTGCGGACCACCGACTCCGAGCACCTCAGGCGTCGGGCCAGCTCGTCGTATTCGGTTTCTTGGAGTACCCGTCCTTCGATTGCGCCGCGCTGCTCAGCTGACAGTCGCTCGAGCTCGAGCAGCGCGGTGGAGCCGTCCGCCGCCGCGGCTCGCTGCTCCACGCGCTCGATGTCCTCGTCGCTGAGCACGAGCGGCTCGAGCTTCAGACGCCTGCGTGCCCGATCCTCCACCTGCCCGCGCCGGATTGAGTCCGCCATCTTGTGGTGTGCGATCGTGAACAGCCACGCGAGCGCCGAGCTGCGCTGCGGGCTGTAACGCGGCAGGGCCGACAGCGCCGCGGCGAACGTCTCCGCGGTCAGGTCAGCGGCGAGCTCGCGGTCGCCCGTGCGCCGCAGGAAGAAGGCGAGCACGGCGTCCACGCGCCGTCCGTAGAAGAGCCCAAACGCCTCCGCGTCGCTCCTGCCCGCAACAAGAAGCGCCTCATCAGCACGATCATCATCGACACCCACAACCAGTACATCGTGAAGGCCCGCAGTTTGTGACGCCAAGAGCGAGGCTGTCTGACGTGTAGGAGCGGTAGCAGAGACGACTTTGCGCCGGCCCGATGCAGCCGGGCGATGGAACGTTTTGCTAGCCAATAGGGGTTATGGGGATGATGCAAGACTCAGCGAGGATGGGCAGGCAGGCATGGACTTGCTGAGAAAAGACAGGGCGCGCACGGAGTTCGAGCGCTTCGCGTCGGTCCACGCCGACGCGCTTCTACGCAACGCCTACCTAATGGCCGGTGACCGCGGCGAAGCTGAAGACCTCGTGCAGGAGTGTCTGCTGCGGCTCGCCCGGAAATGGCCTCGGGTGCGCTCGATGGAGCACCCAGGCGCGTATGCCCGCCGGGTCCTGTTCAACCTGATCCTCGACGGTGGGCGTCAGCGCGCTCGGAGACGCACGGAGCTGCTGGCTTCCCAGACGACGGACGGGCATGGTGGCGCGGACGAGGCAACGGCCACGCTGGAGGCCCACGTCGAACTCCTGCAAGCGCTCGGCGGGCTGCCGCCCCGCCAGAGGGCCGTGCTTGTGCTGCGCTACTTCGCAGATCTTCCAGCGGACGAGGTGGCAACGATCCTCGACTGCCCGCCCGGCACCGTCAAGAGCAGTACCTCGCGCGGACTGGAGCGACTGCGCGAAGCCCTCGACCCCGCGGCACCACTGTCGACGCCCGATGACACATCACCAAGGTGAGGAGGACGATCCCATGGACACTCAGGTAGAGCATCAACTGCGACTCGCGCTGGCCGCCAGAGCCGCAGAGCTGCCATCCGACGCGAGCAGCCGCCTGCTCGCCACCGACTACCGGCCCCGCTCGACGCTCCAGCGACCGGCGCTCGCGGCAGGCGGGGCCGCGGTGGTGGCGGGTGCTGTCGTGACGATCTCGCTCGTCGGCCTGGGCACAGACACACCCCGTGCGTTCGCAGGATGGTCAGCGACGCCTACCGCCGCTAGCGGCGATCACGCGCAGAGAGTCCGGGAAGCGTGCCGGTCGCGACTGCCCACCTCCCGTGGTATCGAACACGCCCAGGAAACGGCTTCCGGTCGGCACGGGCCATGGCCGATCCCAGACATCCCCGCAGGGGGTTGGCGCACCGTTCTCGTCGACAGCCGCGGGCCCTACACCGTGGTCCTGTTCGCAGCGGCCCATGGCGCCGCGGAGCTGTCGTGTTTCTCAGGACGCCAGCCGATGCGGGCCTCGCTCGGTGGGAGCTTCGGCACCCATACACCGCCGCCTGTGCCAGCAGGGCATCTGTCCATCGTCTCCTCCGGCAGCCGCACGACCCCGCCGGACGAAGGCTCCCAGCATTTCTCAGAGCTCGTGGGCCGCACCGGCCCAGGCGTCACTGGCGTGATCCTGAGGCTCCGCGACGGCAAACGCGTCACGGCCAGCCTGGCCAACGGGTGGTTCCTTGCCTGGTGGCCGGGAACGCAAGGGGGTACCGCCACCGAAGTCACGACGGCGACGGGAACGGCAGGCCCCTCGCCGCTCGCGGGTTGGGCTGGCTAGGCGCGGCCGTTGGCGGAGCGGCCTGCCAGCATTCTCTATCGCGCAGCGCAGTGGTCGAGCGGGTCAGGGTTGGTGATGAACTCCCAGCCGTGGCGGGTGGCGGAGGCGAGCGCGGCTGGGAGGTCGATCTCGCTGTCCGCTGAGGGTGCGCCGGCTTCCAAGAAGAAGCGCTCCATCCCCGCGGGGCTGAAGAGCACGATACGGCGGCCGAGTTGCTGACCGACGTTGGCGCCCGAGTGGATCGCCCCTCGGGGGACGTGGATGGTCTGTCCCGCGGACAGCTGCGACCTTGCCCCGTCGACCTCCATCTCGAAGTCGCCTTCGATGATGTGGATCGTCTCGGCCTCGTTGTGATGTCGGTGAGCCGGCAGAGACCAGCCCGGTGGCGGATGGTCGACGAGCAGGCAGAACGCGCCGTCGGTGTCATCGGCGATGAGGTGGATCTCTGTGCGAACGCGACCGGGCATCCACACCACGCGCGCATCGGCTGCCATGGGCGGACGATAACGGCGGGCTCTACCCAGAGGAGCAGGGCTAGCGAGGCGTTGCATGCCGAGAAGGAATCTGGCGGCGGGCAGGAGGACATGAGCTATCGAGAACTGCTGGCCTGGCTGCGACAATGGAAGGACTCATGGCGACCGTCATAGCCCTAGATGCCTCACCCACAACTGTCCTGCGCTCGATGCGCGGGTCGATCGTCGACGCCCGGATTGCCTATCCCGACGTCCTCCACGTTGAAGTCGGCGACTCGCGCGGAGGTATCTGGCGTCTCGCCACCCAAGATGCTGAGTTCTCGCCATCTGACCCGGCTCGGCTAATCGGCCGCTCGGTCGAAGATGCTGGCATCGACGAGGAGTCTGGCGAGCTGCGTTGCAGGCTTTCCGACGGCTCAATGCTTGACATCAAGCCCGTCGCGGCCGAGGCAGAGGACGACCCGCCTTACTGGGAGCTGATCAGCCCCACTGGGGTTGTCCTTGAGTTCGGACCAGGAGTTCGCTGGCAGATCAGCAGCGCTGACGCGCCGGCCTCATCGCGTCGCTGAGTAGAGAGAAAGACGCGCGCGGCAAGAGCACTCTTAGCCCGCACCTTCCGGAGAAGTCCCCACGCAAGTGAGCGGGGCCGGTCGCGGCGCTATCGGCTCATGTGCTCCGTCTGAGGCATGGTCGCTGAGGCCTTGAAACTCCGGCTAGCTGCGCCCTTCGCAGGCTCTAGGTGACGGTGATGTAGCCGCTCATGTAGCCCGGGTGCTGCATCGCCCATTCGTCGCATACGAAGGTGCAGAACCAAAGGTACCTTCCAGGCTGCTTCACGAGCAATGTGTAGGTGTGGTTGCCGGGCATCACGACGATGTTGACGCCTGCTTCCGGCACCGTGATGCTGTGAGGCACGCTATCGGTGTTATCGATCTTCAGCTCTTGGGGCTGGCCCGCCCGGACGGAGAATTCGGTCGTTGTGAAGGCATCGTGCTTTTCGCCTTCCGGACCGCGCTTGTATTCCGCGATCACCGACAGATCGACCACCTTTGCCACCGGCGGTAGTGCGGCGGCCTGCGCAGCCGCGGCCTGGGATGCCGCGCGCGCTTCATCTCTTTCACTGCTCTGGATCAGCGCGACCGCCGACATCAGCACCGCCGCCAGGATCCCGGCACCGGCGAGTACCTTGAGCCCGAAATTCTTGGCAGCTGCGTCACCGGATTCGTACCGGTATCTCGCCTCGGTGTCCCCGTCTGGCTCCTGGACGGGAGAGCCGGGCTCGAAGACGAGATGACGAACAGGAACGGCGAACCGCTCACGCACCAGACCCGCGAGCCGCGGCTCGAGTCCGCTCGGGGTCCGCTCCCAGCGGGTGGCGACGATGACTTCGTCGGGCGCAAATGTCGCGAACGTGTCCTCTATGGCTCTAAGGGGGTCAGCCTCTGAGATCTCGCCGGAGACGAGGCGCTCGTGGCCGACGCGGTTGAGGGCGGTCTTCAGGCGCGCGCGCGCCTGGTCCAGGAGACCGTCGACGGCGCCGGTCAGGCGAGCTCCAGACGAAATCAGAGCGGGAACGAGCAGGAACACATGCGTACCGGGCACGGAGGCCAGCCTCTCGACCTCGCCGAGGAGCGCCTCCTCGCGGAGCGTGGCGTTGGCGACGATCAGGACGCGGCGCTCCGCCGCTGAGCCGATGTGCGGTGGAGCCATCTTCACCGACACCTCGAGGCCGCGGAGCTTGCGCATGTGCAACTGCGTCATGCGGAGGGCAACAACACAGAGGACGACCGCAGCCACCACTACAGCGAGCCACGTCGGGCCGAACGCTGCGGCGAGCACGACTGGGATCAGGGCGAGGATCAGCAGCAGGACAAAGCGGAAGGCCTCCTGCTCGCTGTGAAATGGGCTACGCACCGGCGGGGCTCTCTTCGGCAGGGTGCCCAGACAGGCTCTGCACGGCGGCGACGACTTGCTCGGGGGTCGCCGGCGCTGGCAACCGGTTGCAGCCGTCCAGGAGCCCTTGCAGGTCCGCGTCTATGTTCGTGGGCACCTCGACCACCAGCGGCGTGTCGGGATAACGCAGGCGCAGTTCGCGCAAGACCTCGCGGGCCGCCTCGTGCTCGTAGCCCAGGGAGCAAACGACGAGGTCGGCGTCGTGAGCGGGGGCGCACCCTGCGGGTCCGGTCAGCGGACACTTCGCGTGTCCCCGTGGGCCGGGACAGACGCCGACCGCGTAGCCGGCGAAGCGCAAGCCCGAGGCGATCGCAAGGCCGGTCGCCTCGTCCGGGTGCTCGACAAGCACCCGCGGGTGACTCCAGCGCCACGGCTGCGGATCGATGCTTACAGCTCGCTCGCGCGCCGTGGGACGTCCCGAAAACATGACTTCAAGCTAGGTCGAGCCTTACTCGAGGTCATCCGGGGTAAGCCGCATCTTGCTCCGTAGAAGACCGCTATTGATTCCACCGAGACGCGGTTACTGTTGGGCGCATGGCGCTGACGGCTGTTCTGCATCGGACCCTCTCTTGTCGCAAGTGATACGTTCCTACGCACAGGCCCGGTATCGGGCCGGGCCATTAGGAAAAGGGGGTCGGCATGGCCGACCGGGTGCTGTTCATTGGCTGGGAAACACCTGTTCGTGGACGCGAGGAGCGCGGCCTCGAGGTGTTCAACGAGTCGATCGGGCTCTACGGGCGCATGCAGCAAGAGGGACGCATCGAGAAGTTCAACGTGGTCCTGCTTGATCCCGCTGGGGACCTCAACGGCTACATAGAGCTACACGGCTCCGCCGAGCAGCTCTCCGCTGCACGCGAGAGCGAGGACTTTCGACGCACCCTCATAGACGCGAGCTTGATCGTGGACGGTCTGCGCGTCATCGATGGCTTCACCAACGAGGGGGTCGCACGGGAGATGGCGCTCTACCAGGAAAGCATCGCGCGGGTTCCACAGATCGCATAGCCTGAGTGGGTGCGCCGACTGGGGCCCGCGCGGCGTCAGGCCTATCCCACCTGCATGCGACTGTGCAGTGGGACGCTGTCGCGTCTGCAACTGACGATCGCGTGAGCCCCTCGTTGCTTCGCTGCCGCTCGACCGTACCCGTGTTGCGCTACGGGTTCCTCCAAGACAGGTGTCCACGAGGGAGTGACGTCGACCGCAACAACGTAGGGTCCTTGCGCGTTGCACCCTGTGGAAGTCACGATGCCGAGACCCGGATACGCGTTTACGAGAGAGCTTGGAGGCGACGATCGCCGAGGACCCCGCGACGGAACGCTCGGGGCAGATCGGCCATCGCGCGGCGCTCCTAGGGCCGGCGCGCTGGGAGCGCTCGTCGTGCTTGTGCTGGGCGCAGCCGGACTTGCGCCCACGCCGGCCGAGGCCGCATCGCAGCTGAGCTGGTCGGTGCCGGTGTCTGTTGACCCCGGCCAGGTGCCGAGCGCGATCTCATGCCCCTCGGAATTCCTGTGCGTCGCGGTGGATCGTGCGGGCAACGTGCTCACCAGCACCGATCCGACCGCGCCTGCGCCTTCCTGGGCGAGCGCTCCGATCGATCCGGGCCAGACGCTGAGCTCGGTCTCGTGCGCCTCCACCGCGCTCTGCGTTGCCGTCGACGCACGCGGTGAGGCACTCGCCAGCACCGATCCCAGCGGCGGAGCGACCGCGTGGTCGGCGAAGTTGATCGACGGCGGCAGGGCGCTCACCGGCGTCTCCTGCCCTACAACATCGGTTTGCGTGGCCGTCGATGCAGCGGGCAATGTGCTCACCAGCGCCGATCCGGCGGTCGCCAGCTGGACGTCCGCAGCCAACATCGATGGCGCCGGCCGCCTCGTCGCCGTCTCCTGCGCCTCGACCTCGCTGTGCGTGGGGGTTGACGAAGCGGGAGGTGCGTTCACCAGCACCGACCCCGTCGGCGGAGCCATCGCCTGGCGCCACCGTGCAATCGACCCGGCTCTAGCGATGACCGCGATCTCGTGTTCGCCCAACGGGCGCTGCGTCGCCGTCGACAGCAGCGGCGATGCACTCTCAAGCGAAGATCCCGCCGCCTCCGCTCCGACCTGGAACTCGACCTCGATCGACGCGAGCGTACCGCTCGAGGGCGTGTCCTGTGCTTCCTCGGGCCTGTGCGTCGCGGTCGATACGCGGGGCGCGGCTGTGGCCAGCGACGATCCGACCGCGGCGCTCGGAGTGTGGAGCGAATCGAGCGCCGGTGGCGTTGCGCTAGCGGGCGTCTCGTGCCTGCCCAGCGGGTTCTGCGCGGCGATCGACGCTTCCGGGCACGCGCTCACCGCGCGCGTTCCGCCACCGGTGGTCACGACGGCGGTCCCTGCCGAAGTCATCCAGACCACCGCGACGCTGTCGGGCTCGGTCAGCCCAAACGACGCCGTTCTCGATGCCTGCCGGTTTGAATATGGCACCAGCATCTCCTACGACCAGGTTGTGCCGTGCATGAGCGTTCCCTCGGCAAGCGGCGGCGCCCAGGCGGTCACGGCGCAGGTGACGGGCCTCGCCCCCAACACCATCTACCACTACCGCCTGCTTGCGATCAGCTCCGCTGGGACCGGCACCGGCGCCGATCAGACCTTTACGACCGCGGTGTCGCCTTCGGTGCCGCTGGTGTACCCGCACCCGTCGGTTACAGGGACCCCCGCCGTGGGAGAGCGACTCACGTGCCACCCGGGTACGCCCCTTGGCGCCTCAGTGCGGCTGAGCTACGCATGGCTGCGCGACCTGGTCGCGATCCCCAGCGCGAACGGGTCGAGCTACATGGTCAAGGGTGCCGACACGGGGCACCACCTCCAGTGCCAGGTCACCGCGACCGACGCGGGTGGCAGCGCCACGGCGAGGAGCGCGTTCGTGACGGTCCCCGTCGAGGGCGTGTCGGCCGCGACCGGCGAGACCGTCGTCGGCAAGGCCGCCTTCAGGAACGGGAAGCTCAGCGTGCCGATCATCTGCTCGCCGCACGCCAGCGGCGGCTGCCAGATCGCGCTGCGTCTTACGGTCTCAGAGACGCTAAGCGGGAGGCGCATCGTGGCGATCGCGGCACGATGGAAGCGCAGCGCCCACAAGAGCGCCTCGGCTCTGCGTCACCTGACGGTCACGCTCGCAAGCGTCCGCGTGCAGCTCGCACGGGGAGCGCACAGAACAGTCGTCGCCGCCCTGAACGCGACCGGCAGACGCCTTCTCGCCTCCACCCGGCACTTCTCTGCCTACCTGTACGTCAGCGGGACGGTGATCGGCGTGATCGAATCGCAGCTCGCCCAGCAGATCGTGGCCCTCGGCGTGTCCTCTCGCAGCACAACCACCCATGCAGGCCGTCGTCGCTAGCCGCTCGGTCCGAACGACGGGCCTGCTCGCGGTCGTGCTGGCGCTCGCCATCTCGCAGTCAGCAGCGGCGAGCACTCTTGCAGCGAGGCCCTACATGGGTTGGGACACCTACTTCGCGTTCGGCGGCCACTACAACGAGGCGACCGTCCTTCAGCAGGCGAGCGAGCTCGTCTCGCTCGGGCTGGAGCGTAAGGGCTACCGTTACGTGTGGCTTGATGTCGGCTGGTGGCACGGCACGCGCGGCGCAGATGGCCAGATCACCGTCAACCCCGCGCAATGGCCGCACGGCTTTCAGTGGCTGACGCGCACCCTGCATGCCGCCGGGCTGCTTGTCGGCCTCTACACCGACGCCGGCAGCGACGGCTGCGGAGGGGCCGGGCAGGGCAGCTACGGCCACTATCTCAAGGACGCTGACACGTTCACCGCGTGGGGCTTCGACGCGGTTAAGGTGGACTTCTGCGGTGGTGCAGAAGCGCACCTGAACCCCGCGGCGGTCTACTCTGCCTTTCACGCGGCGATCGAAGCTAACTCCACTCACCGCCCGATGCTGCTGTCGATTTGCGACTTCTTGCAGCCTGGCCAGTACGCCGAAGGCGAACCTCCGCTCGGAGAATCGGCCTTCACCTCCTACTCCTTCGGGCCGAGCGTCGGCAACAGCTGGCGCACTGACGGCGACGTCGGCACCCCCGGGCACGTCCCGTTCGCCAACGTCCTGCGCAACATCGACGCGGACGCCGCGCAACCGCAGGCGGCCGGACCCGGACACTGGAACGATCCCGACTATCTCGGCCCCGGCCAGGGCATGTCCGCCGCGCAGTTCCGCACCCAGCTCAGCATGTGGGCAATGCTCGCGGCCCCGCTGATGATCAGCGCTGACCTCACGCGAATGTCCGCCTCGAGCCAAGCGGGGGTGGGCAACTCCGAAGTCATCGCGATCGACCAGGACCCCGCCGGCGCGCAGGGAACCCTGATCGCCTCCGCCGGCGCCGGACAGGTCTGGGTCAAGCCGCTGAGCGACGACCGATCGGGGATCGGCCAGCGCGCGGTCGCGCTGCTCAACCGCGGCTCTACTCCCCTGCGGATCGAAACGAGCGCGCTCGCCGCCGGCATGCCCGCGTCTGGACGCTACCTGCTGCGCAACCTCTGGACGCACACGACACACACGACGTCCGGCCGGATCGCGGCTGAGGTGCCGGGCGACTCGACCGTGCTGCTGCGCGTCTCGGCGGCCGGTTAGTCCGCGGCCGTCCGCTGAGCGGCCTCCAAGCGTCGCGAACCCTAAGCTGGAGAGGCGCGCTTCTCTCACCTGGCGCCTGGATTTACGTATGCCGCGTGCGACCTTCTACTTCGACCTCGGATCACCCTTCGCGTATCTCGCGGCCGAGCGCCTGCACGAGATCCTGCCCGAGCCGGTCCAATGGCAGCCGGTGTCGCTCGGTGCGCTGTTCAAGCTCACCGGCCGCTCCTCCTGGGCGCTCGGCGACCCCGAGCGTCGCCAGGCGGGTATGGCCGAGGTCGAGCGTCGCGCCGGCCTATACGGACTCCTGCCTGTGCGCTGGCCCGACCCGTGGCCGAGCAACTACCTGATGGCGATGCGTGCCGCCACCTTCGCCTGCCGGGCCGGCCGCGGACGCGAGTTCACTACCTGCGCCTTCCGAGGCGCCTTTCAAGAGGGCAACGACCTCAGCATCTCCTCGCAGGTTCTGCGCGTAGCCCGCGACGCCGGCCTGAACCCGCAGGAGGTGCAGGAGGCAGTCCAGGACCCCGAGATTAAGCTTGCGCTGCGCCAGGCAACCGACGCCGCCCACACCCTCGGTGTGTTCGGTGTACCCACGATCGTCATCGACGGCGAGCCGTTCTGGGGCGACGATCGGCTCGCCGACGCCGCAGATCGCCTTGAACAAGGGGGCAGGCCGGGGTGACGGCGGTTGGCCGGTGTCTACGTCGGTTCATTCGATAGAGAGAGCCGGCGATACACCGCCACCCAGTCGCTCGCGATCTCCCGCTGCGCCGTTGCGAGGCTGAGCTTGCCGGCGCACACCAGCCAGTGCAGCTGGCTCTCGAGCTCGTCCTTCGGATTGGGGCTCGCCCCCGGCTCGGGCCACAGGTTGCGGGGATCGTTCTCCGCTCCGCCGAGCTCGAGGGGGACGAGATGGTCGTACTCGTAGTCGTGCAGCGGGCCTTCGTTGCCGTAGGAGGCGAGGCTCTGCCGCTTCTCGGGCTCGGTTACCCACTCGGGCGGGCGTACCGTCCGCGTGTATCCGGCCCTGCAGATCGTCGACGCGATGTTCGCCTGCCCGACAGCAGGGTCGATCGCGCCAGGAGTGCAGCGCGGGTCTGGAAGCGAGAAGAGCCCGGATCCGCGCGCGTGGCAGGACCCTGGCGGCGGTTGTGGCTGGATCGCGTTGGCGCCGCCGCCTGAGGAGGTTGAGCAGCCACCGGCGGCCGCGGCGAGTGCGAGTGCAGGTACGAGCACGACGTTGTGGAGGCACAGCCCTCTGGCGGTCATCGGCGGACCGTAGCGCTCGCTTCGGCCCTTTTTGCGTGCCGCTCTCACTCTTTGCGATCAAAGACGACCTGCAGGCATGTTGACGAAAACCTCATTCGCCGCGAACATGCGGCTGCGGAGTGACGACTTTTCTCAGGAGTTGCGAGGTGGGAGCCGGATGTCGCCGATCTCGATCCAGACGAGGGCTCCTCCGAGGAGGATGTGATCGCGGCGAGATAGTGCTCGAGCCCGAATCCTGCTGGAGTTGGGCGCCGCATGCGGCTCGAGGGCATCCAAACGGGGGACATCGTCGAGGTCGACCACAGCGGCCGGCGCTTCTACGCGTTCGTCACCGGGCCGATGCCGGGAGGCCTTGCACTGCAGCCGACAGATCGGCGCATCAACTACTACAGCTGCCGCAGCCGCGAAGTGATCGGCCACTGGGCCAAGCGCGGCAGGCCACGAGCTACAAGCGAGCCGCTGCGGCCATCCCCACGCCAGCTGGAGATCGATCTCCCGTGAGCGGGCGCTGGTCGCTCTGAAAGCCAGGCCCGGACAGGACGGCGCCGAGGCCGGGGAAGATAGGGTCCAGGATATGAGCAAGCGCGTGCTGCTCCTCTCCTGGGAGTACCCGCCCGTGATCGAGGGCGGGCTGGCTAGGCACGTGCGTAAGCTCGCTGAGGCGCTGGTACGCCAGGGGGTCGCCGTGGACGTCCTCACGCGTGGGGTAGGCGAGTCACTCAGCGCGGAGAGTCGTGGGGGCGTGACCGTGCACCGCGTGCGCGAGCCGGGTTGGCCACGCGACCTCGACCGGTTTGTTGCATGGGTGGAGCGGATGAACGACGACATGCTCGCGGCTGGACAGGCGCTGGCGGAGGAGAGCTCCTACGATCTCATCCACGGTCACGATTGGCTCGTCGCACATGCCTCCGCTGCGCTGGCTGACCGGCTAGGCGTGCCGTATGTGACGACGATCCACGCCACCGAGCACGGGCGCCACCAGGGCTGGGTGCAGGACCTCCCGCAGTCGCACATCCACTCTGTGGAGTGTTGGATGGCGGGGCGCGCTGACGCGGTGATCGTCTGTTCCTACTACATGCGCGGGCACGTCGCTGACATCTTCGACATCGACGAGCGGCGGATAGCGGTGATCCCCAACGGGATCGATCCTGATGATCTGCGTCCCGTCGCGGATCTGCAGACACTGCGGAGCGAGTTCGCCGCGCCGAGCGAGAAGCTGGTGCTACTCGTCGGGCGGCTGGTCTATGAGAAGGGCTTTCAGCTTGCGCTCGACGCTCTTCCAGGCGTGATCGAGCAGGTCGAGAACGTCCGCTTTCTGGTGGCCGGCAGCGGCACGCACGAGGCGGAGCTGAAGGCGCAGGCGCAGCGGCTGGGGCTGTCCGAGCACGGGATCTTCCTCGGCTGGATAGGCGACGACGCGCTGCACTCGCTCTACCGAATCGCCGACCTGTGCGTGATCCCCTCGATCTACGAGCCATTCGGGCTGGTAGCGCTGGAGGCGATGGCCTCCGGCTGCCCCTGCATCGTCGCCGACACGGGCGGGCTGCGCGAGGTCGTGCCGTCCGGTGAGCGCGTCGGCCTGCGCTTCAACGGCGGCGACGCCGAGCACCTCGGCGTGATGATCGAGCGCCTACTCGTCGACGGCGAGTTGCGCGATCGTCTCGTGACGGAGGCTTCAGAGCACGTGTTGCGCTTCGACTGGGACGACATCGCCCAGCGCACGCGCGGGATCTACAGCAAGCTGCTCGTCGGCAGGCCGGCCCGTCAGCGGGCTTGAGGTCGCGCCGTCCGCCGCGAGGATGGGACCCCTACCATGACGGCTGTCGCAGGGTCCAGTGATTAAAGGAGAGGGGAGAGGATGACGCCGGTGCTGAAGGGGCTGATGCAGGACGACTTTCCGCTGAATCTGCATCACATCCGCCGCCGCATGCGCTCCTGTCATCCGGACGCCGAGGTCGTGACGCTCACTCCCGCGGGCACCGTGGAGCGTGCCACGTTCGGCGAGACCTCCGAGCGCATCGACCGGCTCGCCCGTGCGCTGCAGCGGCTGGGTGTGAAGCCTGGCGACAGGGTGGGGACCTTCGCCTGGAACAACCAGCGCCACTTCGAGCTCTACTTTGCGGTCCCTTGTGTCGGGGCGGTGCTGCACACGCTCAACATCCGCCTGTTCGCCGAACAGCTCACCTACATCGTCAACCACGCCGAGGACGAAGTCATCTTCGTCGATGGCTCGCTTGTCCCCCTGCTGGAGAAGCTCATCCCAACATTTCGGGGTGTGCGCCACTACGTCGTCATGGGCGACGGTGACACGGGTTCGTTGCCCAGCGCGCTGCGCTATGAGGAGCTGCTCGACGATGCCGGGCCGGGCGCGTTCGACTACACCGAGGTGGATGAGCGCCAGGCGGCTGCGCTGTGCTACACGAGCGGCACGACGGGGAATCCGAAGGGCGTGCTGTACTCGCACCGCTCGATCAGCCTGCACGCATCTGCTCAACTCATGACCGATGCGCTGGGGCTGTCGGGGCGCGACCGGGTGCTGGCGGTGGTCCCTATGTTCCACGCTAACGCCTGGGGGCTGCCCTACGGCGCGGCGCTCGCTGGCGCCGACCTAATCCTGCCCGACCGCCATCTGCAGGCCGAGCCGCTGGCGAAGCTGATTGAGTCCGAGCGACCCACGGTCATGGGCTGCGTGCCGACTATCTTCGCCGACCTGCTGCGCTACACCAACGAGCATCCCGAGGTCGACCTGTCCTCGCTCTCCAATGCGGCCTGCGGCGGCTCGGCGGTGCCGCGGCAGCTGATGAAGGACTTCGAGGAGCGCCACGGCGTGCGCATCTTCCAGGCCTGGGGCATGACGGAGACAAGCCCGGTGGCCACGTATGCGCGCCCAGATGAGACCGGCGAGCACGACGACGCCTACTGGGACGACCGCGCCAAGCAGGGACGGCCGCTGCCGTGGGTGGAGCTGCGCCTGATGGGTGACGACGGCGTCGAGATTCCGTGGGATGGGCAGTCCACCGGTGAGATCGAGGTGCGCGGGCCGTGGATCGCCGCGCGCTACTTCCATGATGAGTCCGGCGATCAGGAGAAGTTCGACGACGGCTGGCTGCGCACGGGCGACATCGCCTCCGTCGATGGGAAAGGCTTCGTGCAGATCACCGACAGGGCCAAGGACGTGATCAAGTCCGGCGGCGAGTGGATCTCCTCGGTGGAGCTGGAGAACGAGGTGATGTCTCACCCCGACGTGGTCGAGGCCGCGGTCATCGCCAAGCCCGACGAGCGCTGGTCTGAGCGTCCGCTGTGCTGCGTCGTGCTGCGCGAGGGCTCGACGGCCGGCGCGCGCGAGTTGCACGAGCATCTGAGCGGACGGGTCGCGAAGTGGTGGATTCCCGACGAGTTCGCGTTCATCGCGGAGGTACCGAAGACGAGTGTGGGTAAGTTCGACAAGAAGGCGCTGCGCGGCAGGTTGACGGAGGGGACGCTGGAGGGGCGGGTGAAAGTGTCGTGATGTGACTTGACCGAATGGGACACATATAGCGTCTTGCCATGAGACCGACTCGCGCATGGGACTTCCTTGACCGGCTTGCCGGGCTCGGTATGCTTGTAGGACGGTCGTCGCGGGGTCCGCGGCTGCCATGTATAGCTAGCGACCGGGCGTGAATTGCGCCCGAGGAGGCGTCAACATGAGTTTCGAAGTTTTCGACCGCGCGCCCGATGGCGCTTACGCGATTCCGTTTCAGCGCGAGCCCGGAGTGGACGCCGAGCTCGAGGTCGCGTTGATCTCGCCGATGGAGGCTGCGCAGCACGGTGCTGCCCTGGATGAATTGACTGAGACGATCGACTGGTTCACGCCGGCCG
This sequence comes from uncultured Solirubrobacterales bacterium, assembly GCA_963813805.1. GTDB lineage: Bacteria > Actinomycetota > Thermoleophilia > Solirubrobacterales > Solirubrobacteraceae > Palsa-744. Next base: position 180,247 of record CAWEZZ010000004.1, on the reverse strand, counting down.
GCAGATCCTTCCCCGATGGACGTCTCGCGATCAGCGGGACAAATCCGTCGCGTGCACACGTCTCGCAACTGCTGAGCGAGCTCGGAAGTCGCGTGGTCGTCTGTCCTGACCCGGCGGTCCCCGCGCTGCTCGATGCATGGCACGAGTTCATTGCTGCCTACCGCGCGCTCGCGGCGGAGCTCACCTCTGCCTCTCAGGGGCGCCGAACACGTGCTTTGGAAGAGGCAGCGCAGGAGCGCGAGCGCTATCGCAAGGAGATGCAGCAGTGGGCCGGTACCTACGGCTCCGGCCGACTGTTGCAGGCGCTTGAGAGCGGCGAGCGCCCACAGCGTATCTACCGCGCCGAGAGACGTGATCGGGATCTACCAGGCTTCGAGGTGGACGCGGACGGGTCCTGGCACGTAGAGCGCCTGCGTGATCCCTCGCAGGAGGCGATGCAGGCGCTCGAAGCTGTCCAGGGGCATCTCGCCGACTGGGAGATCGAGCACCATGAGTGCGAACTCGTCTACGTACCAGAAGACCGCGAGCAAGGGCGTTGGTTTGGTCGTCCTGCGGTCCGCATCACCGGATGGTTGGGCCGGCACGCGCTGATCGGCTTTGTCCCCGACCAAGTTGATACTGGCTTTGGCCCGATCACCGCTCGCTATCCGGATGGCGTCCGTGTTGCGTCGGGCTCAACGCTGCGACCAACTGCCTATGGATCCGCCTACGGCGTCAAGCATCCGGCGGTGCAGGAGGCGTTGCGACATGCAGCGATTGTCAGCGTCGACATGTTCGGTGATTGTGGGCCCAACGAGACGCTTGAGGAATACCTTCCCCCAGACGCCCATGATCTGATTGACGATGAGCTCATCGATGATCTCACTGACACGATCTTCCTCGTCGGCTGGAAGCTGGGCCAGCCCGCACGCCTCGAGCTGTCCAGTCTTGCGGAGCAGATTGCTGGTGCCATCATTCTCAGCGAAGCCGAGGTGGCGCTTGATATGTACGGCGACGCACTGACGGAAGCGGCCTGTAAGGAGGCCGCAACTGAGCTCGAGCAGGCACGTGAAGACATCCTCGGCGAAGAGTTCGTCCACGAGCAGCTGCCATATATCGCCGAGTACTCACTCGCCGATCTCGTGCCCGACGTCACTGGTCCGCGGCGCACCTCATTGTGGGCGCCCAAGCATCCAGACGCCGGCGACCCGCCACCGCGCATCACCGGCTCTGACGAGCCCGACTGGAGCCTAACTGATCACCCCGGCATTACCGCTCGAGAGTGGGTTGCCTCCGATCGCGAACGGGACCGTGAGCAGCGGGTCATGACGGACGCTGAGGCCACACAGGGCATTGAGCAGACCATTGCGACACTCGTGCCAAGTGCGCAATGGCGGGCCCACGACGACGACGGCGGTACGACGAACTTGATCGGCGAGTTGCCTGATGGTCAAGCTTTACTGCTGCGTCCTCCTCCGCCGATTGCCGGAAGCCGTCATGTCCATGCGTGGGCTTTGGACCGCTACGCGACACCGGCCGCTGTATCGGCGGAGGAGAACAGCTCTGAGCAGCACGAGACGCTTACATGGGAAAGACTGTTCGAGATCCTTCCGACGGCGGCGCATCCCTTGGCGGTCGATGCCACACTCCTGGCGATCGACTGGACGATGGGCTGGGTTGCGTCAGTTGGAGGGCACGCGCTCTCCGGAGGGGCGCTGGGCCCAATCCGACAGTGCGCCGAGGCGCTTAACGGCGTAGTAGCAATGCGCGAGGAGCTGGAGGGATGCCGTCTGGAAGGGGCGGTGCGCGATCAGCGACTCACTCGTCATGGAGTCCGCCACGAGCTTTTTGGTGAGCCTGACCGCATGCACTACCAGGCCAGGGCACGCTTCGCGATCCACGACGATCGTGACTTCGATCAGGTTCACGCCGACTTCAACGAGAGCGTCTACGACTTCAATCCTCTTCCGGTCAGCCTTGGCCTCGAACTGCACCCAGATGGCGATGGAAGCCTGTGTGTCCAGTGCGCGATGGGGGTCGCTGATGTTGAGGAGGCACACGACCTTGCAAACGAAGTCATCTCGCAGGTCCGCTGGCGAGTTGCGCTCACACCCATCGATCTTGAAACTGGCGAGCAAGCCGACGAGATCGGCTACGAGATCGTCGAGCTAGATATGGCTGACGAGGAGGACACAGCCGAGTAGACCACTGGCCGTGAAGTCCCGCGAGTAGTTGCCATTGTCTTGGCTCTCGAAAAGACCGGGGTGTGGACGAGGTGACTCGAACCTCGACTCAGCGTTGCCTAACTCCGGCTGACTTGTGTCCGGTGCGGCAGCTAGCATACGAACATGTGTTCCCAGTCGATTCGGATGGATATATCCGGTGGGGTGGTTACGGTTGTTTGCGTGGAGATCCCGGTGTGTTCTGCTGAGGGGCATGGTGGCGGGGTTGTTGTGCGGGCGGGTTGGTATGGCAAGGCGCCGCATCGGCGGCAGCGGTGGTTGTGTCGTCCGGGTAATGGTGAGGCGCCGCACCGTTTCACGCCGGTGCTGACGCGTCAGGGGGAGCCGCGGCCGGTCTGTGTGGAGTGCTCGACGAGGTTGGAGGAGTGGGAGGGTCAGGCGGGCGCGCGGGACTATAGGTTCGCGGCGCGCGAGATCGGCGATGCGCTGGCGGCAGTCGCGAGGGGCACGAGCTATAAGTCGGCGGCTCAGATGGCGCGGCTGGCAGCGGATCGGATGCCGCCGTCGGCGTCTGAGGACCGGGGCTGGCGGTATCGCGATCCGGCGAGGGACGGGCAGCTGGTCGCTAACTGGGTCGACGTGTATAGCGATTTGGTGTGTGCGGGTGAGTTGCCCGAGCGCTGGCCCGCGATCCTGCTCCTTGACTGCCGCGGGTTTCGGATCACGACCGGCGAGCGGACCGGCCGCGGCTTCTACGTGTTCGCTGCTGTCGGGATCGACCTTGACGAGGAGGGCGAGCCGCAGCCGAGCCGGCTGTGGCGTTTGGAGCCATCCGCACGCAAGGACCAGGCGGCCTGGGAAGCGTTCTTCGGGGCGCTACCAGGGGTCCCCAAGGTGATCGTCAGCGACGCTGATCACGCCCTGGCGTGCGCGGTGGAGGGCGCCTTCGGCGGGGCGCCGGCGGCGCCCGAGCATCGCCTCTGCGAGTGGCATCTATCTCGCAAGCTGCGCCAGCATCTCCCGGACGAGGTTCTCAATGACCCCGCGCATCCGATCACCAGAGCATTGCCCAATGCCTTTCACACGCCACAGGCCTGGCGCGATCTCATGGACGCGATCGCGGCCGAGAACAACAGCGACGACGATTATTCGCTTACGCTCACGCTCCGCTGGCTGGCGACCTACGGCGCGCGTATCGAGGCGCAGATCGCTACCCGGGGCCTCGAGGGCTCGTATTCCACGGGAGCGGTCGAGGCGGTCCTGCACGAGCTCGATCGCCGGCTACACCACCGCGCCGGGTCGTTCACCAACCGCACCCGCATGAAAAAGCTCCTCGCGCTCATGACGCTCGAGCTCACCGGCCGAGCTGACCCACGCGTCTGGGCCGACCGCATCCGCGAACGCCTCTACCTAACCGGCGGACGCCCCACCAACCAACGCCCCCACGACGATCCCAAGCACAGCTACTCCCTGATCTCCTGACCCCACCCACCCCAGAACCCGGATATCCATCCAAATCGACTGGGAACATGTGTTCGCTGACCGCAGCTCTCCTGGCACGGCATGTGCTGCTAAGTTCCTCTGTCTCGCGGCTGTGGTGGAACGGTAGACACGCGGTCTTCAGGTGGCCGTGTCCGAAAGGGCGTGGAGGTTCAAATCCTCTCAGCCGCATTGGAGCGATAGGTGCACCCGCCTAGCGCCGTCGAAGCAGCACTAGAGCTTGCTGAAACAGGAGCGGGAGCCAGCGATATCGCGCGGCGACTCGAGATTCCGCGCTCGACCATCCGAGATTGGCTCGCCGGATCGGTTCCCAATCGGCGGACGTTCGAGGGCTGTGCCTCCTGCGGTGTCGCGCATCAATTCGCAGAGCTTCCACCGGCATACGTCTACCTGTTGGGCATGTACCTCGGTGATGGCTACATCGCAGCGCATGCGCGTGGGGTCTACGCCCTGCGCATCAGCCTTGATGTGCGCTACTCGGCGATCATCGAGGAGTGTGCGGCCGCGATGCGTGAGATCGCGCCGGCGAACCGTGTGGGCTCCGTCTGCCGTTGTACTTGGATCGAGCTCTACTGCTGGTCCAAGGGCTGGCCGTGCCTCTTCCCTCAGCACGGACCCGGCAAGAAGCACGAGCGGCGTATTAGGCTTATAGACTGGCAGCAGCAGCTCGTCGACCGCTGGCCCGAGCAACTCCTCCGTGGCCTTATCCACTCGGACGGCTGTCGGTTTCAAAACACGGGCCGAGGTGGTTGGTCATGGCCACGGTACGCATTCACGAACAGGTCAACCGACATCCGTACGATCTTCTGCGGGGCCTGCGAGCAGTTGGGACTGCGCTGGACGGCGTCGGGGACGGACAAGATCTATGTGTCTCGCAAAGCGGACGTAGCAACGCTCGATCGCTTCATCGGAGCGAAGCGATGACCCTGATCTACGCCCCTCGATCGCATCGGGAGCGGCGCCTGGCCCGGACTCGACTGGATCGCTTTGCTAGCCTCGACCCAGCAGATTACGCGCCGCTATCGTCCAGGGGACTAGGACGCCGGCTTCTCATGCCGGAAACCGGGGTTCGAATCCCCGTAGCGGTATAAAGGGGACATAAGCCGAACCATGATGCCCGTCGTTTGAGGCGATCTGGTGGTTCGGCTTATGTCTCGTTGGGCTGTTGCAAGGGGTAGGTGGTCGAGTCACGGGGAGAGAGAAGGTGGGGTAGATCTCGGCTCGGCTGACGACGCGCACATCGCTCACGAGGCCTTGTAGGAGTGCTTTGCGGGCTTGGGGGTCGCCATCGTGGATCACGTCGCCTACGTGGGTTTGGAGGGCACGGAGCTCGTCCTCGGTGAGTGGCAGGGGGTCCGGGTCATCCTGTTGGTCTAGGCAGAGTTCGTGGTGGCGGGCACGGAGGCCGTTCAGGCGGTGGTTGAGTTCGGCGATCCGCTCGCCACATGCCTTCTCTGGCAGGGCGCCGGTCTCAAAGGAGCGGAGGTAGCGTCCGAGAGCGGCGTCGGCGTTCTCGATGTCCGTCTCGGTGCTTTCAATCTTGGCTTGGCGGTCGAGACGCTGGGTGTTGCGCTCGGCGAATGCGATCGCATTGCGCATGAGATCAGCGCGGTGCAGGAGGGCGATGAGTTGGTTGAGGATCGCGTCCTCGAGTTGCTTTGCGGGTAGGCGGCCTGACAGTTCTTGTGTCCGTAGCGCTGGCGGGAGAAGCAGACGTAGTAGGAGTAGCGTCCGCCGTTGCCGTGGGCGGCGGCTCCAAGGTAGCGCTTGCCGCAGTGGGCGCAGCGGACGCGCCCGGCGAGGAGATATGCGGACTGATTTGAGTGTCGTTGGGAGGCGCTCTTGCTGCGTGCGTTCAGGATCTCTTGGGCTCGCTGGAAGAGGACCGGGTCCACCAGGGGCTGGTGGGGGCTCGGATGGTAGGTGCCTCGGAAGGAGATCTCGCCCATGTAGACGCGGTTGCGTAGGATGCCGAGCGCTGCTTTGAAGCTGAATGGCTTTCCTTGGCGTGTGCGGTAGCCCTGGCTGGAGAGCCAACGGGCGAGGGCTACGCTTCCATCCCCTCGCTGGGTGTAGCGGTCGAAGATGAGCGGAACGATTGGCGCCTCGGCTGGGTTGGGCTCCAGGAAGCGCCGCTCCTCATCGAGCTGGTAGCCATACGGGATTTTGCCTGCGGTCCATTCTCCGCGGGCGGCCTTGCGCTCCATGCCGGCGGTGATGCGTTCGACGATTGTGGCGCGCTCGAACTCGGCAAAGACACCGAGCATCTGGACCATCATCCGGCCGGCGGAGGTCGAGGTGTCGAACGGCTCGGTGGCCGAGCGGAAGAGCACCTCTGCTGCGTCGAGGCGCTCGAGGATCTGCGCGAGGCCTCGAACGGAGCGAGCGAGGCGGTCGACGCGATACACGAGCAGAAGGTCGAATCGTTTGGCGTCCGCCTCGCGTAGGGCTCGCTCAAGTCCCGGACGCTCGAGCGTCGCGCCGGACTCCTGGTCGGTGAAGCGGCGGACGATCTGCCAGTCCTCCTGGCTCTCCGCGTAGGACGCGAGGCGATGGCTCTGCGCGTCGAGTGAGTACGGCTGATGCTTCTCGTCAGTCGAGATGCGAGTGTATGTAGCGACCTTCATATAGTCCTCTCCTGAGCCTCCGGGGTTGATGGGATCACGCTGTGCGCCTGGCGGCAACCAGCGAAATCGACGCGGTTTCCAGGCAGGCCAAGAAAGCCGGGGCCTTTCTGGTTCTCGGGGCTTGACCGCCTGCGTTGGCTGCCAGTCAGGCGAGCAGATTGCCGACGGCCACGCGGGCCTGTGCGTGGTACTCGCGAGTCTGCGTGTAGCCGGTCTCGATCTTCTCCATTACCGGCCCGATCGGGAGTTCATCGAGCGGCTCCTTCCCTGTCGCGCGAGCGAGATCGGCTTTTATGAGCGCCATGCGGACGTCCCTAACGGCAGAGAGCAGGCTCGACGCGGCCGCATCGGCCTTGGTGAGCAAGTCGGGATCCGCGTGAGGTCGAATCCCGAGGCGCGCGATCTTGGCGCGTGTTCTTTGGTAGGCATCTTCAGCGGTGCTTACGAGTGGCCATAGCGCTTTCGTGTCGGCTACGCCGAGCGACAAGAATGATTGACGCATCGTGGCGCACGCCTCGCCCAGCTCCTCAAGCGAGGCTGCTCCGTCGTCGATCCGTGCGATGAGATCGTCGCTGGCCTTGAGCTTGCGCTCGTGGGCGAACTTGCGGCGGTCTGCCCAACGGCCCGCGAGAACGCCCAGCCCAGGGCCGAGGACGCCGACGATGAGAAGGCTGACGATGAACTCAGCGGTCGTCGGCCCCGAGGACACCTGAACGATGGTCGTAAGCACGGAGCCAGCATCGCATCGCGTCCGGCTGGCACCCTATGGGCGCTGTTTTGATTTTCTACCCCGGCAGGCGAGACGAGATGCTCAGGCGGCAGGTCCCTCTCGGCGTGATTGTGCTACATTAGTCCAGAACTAGACGAGAGTAGATGCCATGAGCACGACTGTCCTGCCTTTCCCAACCAAAAACAAAGTCAAACGGCCACACAGGGCTCGTACTGTTCGCAGCGGCCAGGCCGAGCGGGCGGTTACGGACCTGCTGGTCTTCTATGGATCGCGGTCGCGGCTGGCGAGCGCGCTGGGCGTGACGCGCGACACGGTGCGTAGCTGGAGTGCCGGCACGGCTCCTGCGCGCCCTCGCGTGGAGCTGTTGGAGAGAGCCGAGCTGTTGCGGGGCCTTTGCAGGGCGGCGCGGCGGTATATGGCCGCCGATCGCCAGGTCGGCGAGTGGACGCTCGCGCCGAGCCCGTCCTTGCGTGGGCACTCACCGGCGCAGATGCTGGGTCGTCATGGACTCGAGGGTCTGCAGGTCCTGTTGGCTGAGCTGGCGACGATCGCTCCACCACGTCCCGTCGGGCATGTAGAGATGCCGTCGGTAGAGCAGCTTCGCGCCTCGCTCGCTGCCGGTGTGGGCCCCGAGGCGCTCGAGCGGATCGAACGGATCGCCGCGGCGGACCCGATCGAGCTCAGCGACGCGCAGCTCGACGAGCAACTGCGCGAAGCCACGCAGCGGGACGAGTAGCGTACGGGCGCTCTTGGCCCTGTTGGGCGCGGGACTCAGAAGACCCGTTCGCCCAGCCATGCTCCTCTGGTCCAGCGGGCCGCGGCGGGTGGCGGCTGATACTTCGTGAAGCACAGGGCGAGAGCACGTCTGAGGTTCTCTCTGCGAAAGCGGGCGCGCTGGCGATGCGGCGCATGTGCGAGGGGCACCTGGGACCAGCGCAGCCGACTTCGCCACTCCGGAGCTACCGGTGTGCTGCGATGAGCGGCGGCCTGGAGCAGCGCGTCAAGCAGGATGGCCGTGAGCCGTCGGCCGACATCAGCGTCGAGCACTTCGCTGTGTCCGAGGTCGAACACATACAGCGGACCGGTGCCGTGCGCATGCCACGCAAGGGCTGCCAGGGGGACAGGCGCCGCGCCGGGCAGCTCTTGCCAGACGGCCAGCACGCGACCCTTCTCATCGCCGCCGTTACGTAGGCGGTCGGTCACGCTCCACGGCAAGCCGACCGGCCATGGCCCCAGATCAGGCAGGACGGGGGCGCTCGACGCCGAGCTACGCAGGAAGAGATGCGGATGACCCGACCCGGTGAGGCCATGATCGACCTCCAGATGCATCTCTTTGCGCCTGACGGCGACCTTGATGTTGTAGGTGGGCATCGAGCCAACCTACTATCGCGATCAAAGAGGCCCTGCTGATGGCTCAGGAGCTCTACCTCGCTTGGCTGGACCATCGAGCGCATGTAGGGCGACCTGAGGTCGCCGCCGCTAGGGGAGTTCGGCTTCGACTCCCTTGAGCTGCTTGGTCCACTTGCGGAACGCAGCCTCTATGTTCTTGACGTCGTTCTCCGCAAGCGGGTTCATGTGGGCGAAAACCCTGCGAGAGACATTCATGTCGCCCGTGATCAGCGACTCGACCCAGCTCTGGTTCGGGAAGAACTTCTTGAAGTGCTTCCATTCATCCTTGATGATCGACCAAAGGTCGTTCAGGAACACGTAGTCGATCGCGCGCTTGCCGCGCGCGCCATGCCACGGTTCCTTTGCCTCGGCTGCCTTGTGCTTGGTGGCCGTATCGCGGACCGACTTCGAGACCGCCTTCGTCCACCATTCCGAGCCGTAGGTGTCCTTGAGGACTCGCTCGATTAGGTCCCGAACCGAGTTCTCGAAGATGTAGAGCAGGGGGTATACGCGCTCCGACATGCGCTTAACGTCGTTCGCGTGCGCACGGCTAAGCGCCGGGATTTTCCCGATGTCCACGTCTGCGATCGTCACCTTGACCTGCGCTGGACCGGAACTCGCTTTCCGTGCCGCACGTGGCGCCTTCGCAGGCGCGGGTTGCCCGTTTCGCTGCAGGTCGGAGATCAGCCCTCGCACCGCCGCCGTCTCATCGGCCGACAGGTATTTCGAGACGTCCATCCCCTCGTCGTGGGCGATCGTGTAGACCGCGTGCGGCGTGCTCATCGGGAGTTCCTTCTTGCGCTTTTGAACGCGCTGGCTCAACGCCTGTGGCGTGACGCCGAGTTTCTGGAGCAGCTTCTTGCGCAGGGCAGCGTTCGTTGTAGCCATCGGCTTAGATCAGGCCCGTCGCTTTGTAGGTCGTTGCCGGTCCGCCGCCTGATCTTTCGAGCAGGCCGCGCTCAACGAGGCGCTGAATGTGTTCCTGCACAGCTCGATCTGAGACTTTGGCTTTGGTCGCTGCCGCCTTGACCACCTTCCCGGCGGGAGTCTCTTTGGCTGTCGCCTTCAGAATCGCGGCGTCGATCTTGTCGGCGGTGATCTCGGTGCGTGCCCGATCGATCTCGTCCTTGTGGGCGATCTGAAGGATTGCGATGATCCTGTCTAGTCGCTGTAGCACTTCGTTGTTGGCGGTCACTTCGGCTTTCCTCCCGTTGGTTTCGCTTTCTTGCGTACCTCGCGCTGTTTGGCCTTTGCCAAGGTCACGTTCACGGTCCCCGCCGTGGTTCCAAGCAACTCAGCGATGCGCGTTGGCCCGAATCCGGCTTTGCTGAGCTCCCGAATCGCGTCTGCCTGGTTCTCGAACTGGTTCCGCACCTGAATGGCGAGTAGCCGGACTATTTCGTCCTGGGCGTCCATTACTTGGACTGTCCGCGCTTAGTTGGTTTCTTTGCGCGGCCTTTCTGGATCGCTTTCTTGACGGCATCTGGCGACTTGCCGGTTACCGCTTGGATCTCTGGGCCGGACAGCCCGGCCTTCGAGAGCAGAACCTCGGTTCTGACCTCCGCCTGTCCGTCTTTCAAGCGCGCTTCGCGCTCGTCAGCGAGCAACGCCAGGATGCCGGCCAACGCTACGTCTGCGCTGATGTGGGGCTTCGTTCGGGATTGCTGCGTGTGCGCCATAGGAACTCCTTTCGTTGTGTGGTAAGGACCCTAGCAGCGATCGTGGATATATCTCCTGTAACTCCGGCAACTTCGCAAATAGCGCTAACTTAGCGAACGTAAGTTTCCGCAGTCTGGTGGCGCGCACACAGCAGTCCCGAACGAAGCAGACGTGGCAGGAGGAGTTGAGCGGCTCTCCAGCGCCAGTTGTGCTCGACGGCGGGCTACGCTTTGGGGATGGCGGATGACTTAGAGGCCAAAGCAATCGAGCTATGGGTCGCAGCCGCTGATGCGGCTGTCAAGGGTGGCGAGAAGCCGCCGGACGGCGGCTGGGAGGGCGAGGCCGAGGACGTGAAGCAGCACTACCGCGTGCTCGCGGGCGGCATCGAGAAGGCTCGCCTGCGCGGCTCGTCACCGCCTCTATAGAGCGGAATCCCTGCGGTGATTGCCCATACCGTCGCGACGCAGCATGGTAATCGGGCCATGGACCCCTCGTTTGGACCCTGGAGACGGACTATGCTGCGTCCATGCCTTGGGTACTCAGGAAAAAGCCGACGGGGATCAAACCGATTCAGCCCATCAAACCCATCAAGCCAATCAAACCGATCCAGCCCATCAAGCCGATACGGCCGGTGAAGCCGATCGCGCCCATCGGCCACGAATACGTCTGGAAGGACTAGCCTCACACCTGGGGTGAATCCGGTCTCTACCGGCTGCCTCGAATATGGCGTTGAGCGTGTGTCGGCCAGGCTGGTTTTCGACCGCGGGCCGCAGGGGCGCCGATCCGGACTGCTGACGGCCCCCACAGTCTCGTAGCAGGGCCACTGGGCGTACCCTCGCCCCAATCCTCTGTCCGCGCCTGGGCAGTCGTGACGTGCGCGGACAGCGGCGGTGCCGATCGGCCGTCAACACCCGACAGGCGGCATAATCCGCTCAACCAAGCGAAATCCGTCCGGTTTCCAGGCAGATGCTTGGGTTCGTATTCGCTACCGATGGGTGTATACCGAATGGCTGTGTGGTGGTTGGTCCTTTCTGGGGCGCTCCCCGGCAGCGTTGACAGGTCAGTGGTCGGTCCTTTCAATGCCCGAGCTGTTCAACGCTGGCGCGTAGATCCTTGATCAGGAGGATCAGGTGCAGTGGGTGCGTCGGCGAGCGTTCAAAGCCGAACTGCGCGTACCACTCCCTGGCGCGCTCGTCGATGGCGTGAACGAGCAGGGCACGGATCCCGATTAGCTCGCCGGCCTGCAGGACTCGCATCATCGCGTCCAACAGCAGCGAGCGTCCGAGGTGCTGGCCCTGATGGCGAGCGTCGACAGCCAGGCGACCCAGCAGGACTACGGGTACCGGTTGGTTGGCAGCCAGACCCCGCACGAGCCGCGCCGATGAGTCGCGAGGCATGACCGCACCGGCCGCGAGCGCGTAGTAGCCGACGATGTCTGGATCTGTCTCGGTCGTGACGAACACGCGCGAGCCGCCGCTGCGATGGCTCTGCAGGGCATGCTTGCGCAACCAGTCATCGAGCGACAGAGCTCCGCACTGGAAGTTCTCGGCGCGGTGCCACGCCTCCAGGGCAACGGGTTCGTGGAAGCCCACGAGCTAGTCGTCGAACACGCTGTCAGACGACAGCAGGCGGGCGAGCTCGGGAACCGGTCGGGCGGGCCGATCCAGGATCTCGACGAACTCATCCCAGGCGGTCTCATCGAGGCGAAACACGCGGCGGTCGGCGAGCGTGTCCTCAGCGACCACGCGGGCCGCCTGGACGACGAAGTCGGTCAACGGCTGATTGGTCTGCTCGGCCGCCAGCCTCACGATCGCGTCGACGTCCTCGGCTACGCGCATGTTCCAGCGCTGCGTCTTACTCTCGGAGGTCTTCATGATCTGGATTGTACTCCCAGCGTACGTACATCACAAGGGCCTGGCGGTACTTACTCGGTGCGGCGTCGCAGCGTGGCTGCGCCAAGGGCGATTGCCACCATGGCGAACCCCACCACGATGCCCAGATCGCCCCACAGGGCACTGCCGATGGTTGCTTCGCGGCTGAGGTGATGCACGGCGTCCACGGCGTAGGACATTGGCAGCACGTCGGAAACCGCGCGCAGCACGCTCTGCATGTGCTGGCGGGGCGTGAGCAGCCCGCACAGCAAGAGCTGAGGAGTGATGGTGGCGGGAAAGAACTGAACCACTTGGAACTCCGTTCGAGCGAAAGCGCTAGCGAGCAATCCGAGTCCCATGCCGAGCAGCGCGACGAGCACGCACAGCAGCGCAAGCACGAGCTTGCTTGCGGCGACATGCAGCCCGAGCAGCCCGAGGCTCACGCCGAATGCGATGGCAACCTGCGCGGTCGCGAGGACTCCGAAGGCGAGTCCGTAGCCGAGCAGCAACTCGAGCTTGCCCAGTGGCGTCGTCAGGAGCCGCTCCAGAGTTCCTGTCGTGCGCTCCCGCAGCAGCGCGACCGAGGTGACGAGGAACATCGTCATCAACGGGAACAGTGAGAGCAGCGGCGCGCCCGCAGCGTCGAAGACCTCCCGCCGGCCCTCGTAGACGAAGCGCAGGAGCGTCATCAACACGCAGGGCACCAGCAGCACCAGCGCGATGGTGCGAGGGTCGTGGCGAAGCTGCGCCAGCACGCGCAACGCCGTGCCCCGCACATTGCGGAGGCTCATCTGAAGGCTCCGTCCTGGACGAGCCGCAGGAACGCCTCATCGAGATCGTCCGTCCCGGTTCGTCGGGCAAGCTCGGCGGGGGTGTCTCGCGCGATCAGCCACCCGTCGCGTAGCAGCAGCAACTCGTCACAGCGTCGCGCCTCGTCCATCACGTGTGAGGAGACCAGGAGTGTGGCCCCGCCTGCGGCAAGCTCGCCGAACAGCTTCCAGAGATGACGTCGCAGTACAGGGTCAAGCCCCACGGTCGGCTCGTCGAGCACGAGCACCTTCGGGCCTCCGAGCAGCGCGCTGGCCAGCGACACCCTTGCCTGCTCGCCGCCCGAGAGCCGGCGCACCGCCCTGCCCGCCAGTGCGCTGAGCTCGACCCGCTCGAGAACGTTCTCTACATCGGCCGCTCCGACGGCCAGTATCGACGCGAAGTAGTCGAGGTTCTCGCGGATCGTCAGATCTCCGTATACCGAGGGCGCCTGCGTTAGATAGGCGATGCGACGCCGCAGCGAGGGCTGCCCCGCCTCGATCCCGAGTACGCGCAGAGTCCCGGAGACGTTCCGCTGGACCCCGACCAGCGCGCGCATGAGGGTCGTCTTGCCACTGCCGCTCGGCCCCAGCAGACCCGTGACCCGGCCTGTGGCGATCGTGAAGGACGATCGATGCAGCACCTCGACACCGCCGCGCGATACGGTCAGCCCGTCGGCCTCGACCGCGGCGGGACGGCTGGCGGGGCCAGGAGCATCGTCCGCGCCGGGGCAATGGTCGACTCGGGGCACCGCTGGCATACCGGCGAACTCTACGGCGGCCAGCTTCACCGAGAGGTCTCACGGTTCACCGCCGCGCCTGGAGCGGTTAATCCCGCAGACGCTTCGGCGGCACGAGCAGCACCGAGCAGTGTGCCTCGTGCACGACTCGCCGGCTGACGCTTCCGATGGCCTGTAGGCCGTTGAGCCTGCGGCTGCCCATCACCACCAGCGAAGTTTTCGTGCTCCTGGCTGTCTCCACGATTACCTCTCTCGCGTTGCCGGCTTCGACTTGCGTTTCGATCGCGTCATCGACAGCGACCTTGAGCCTGTGCGCCTGCTCCTGAATGCGGAGTGGTCTTGCGCGTGACTCGACCCCGATCGCGTGCAGCAGAATCACTTTTGCGTTGAGGCTGCGTGCCAGTCGACCGGCGAGCTCGATCACATGGTCGGAGCCGTCCAGGCCGTCGCTGGCTACGAGGATGCGATGTCCGAAGTAGCGCTCTCCGCGTATCGAGCGGGCGGCAAGCAGAGGGGTGGTAAACGAGCCCAGCGCGGTGACGGCGACTCCTCCGATGAACATTCCACCGAGCCACGACGTGACGGGCGCACCGATGGCCAGCAGGTCGTATTGGGAAGCTCGGTCGAGGATGACCTGTGAGGCGGGGCTGCCCGGATCCACCACCTTCGTCGATCTCACGCCGGCGTCATGCGCCATGCCTGCCGCGCGGTCCAGTATGCGCTCGGCTCGGGCGGGGCCGATCGCGGCGTACTTGTAGGCGCCCGCGCCGGCGACTGCCGTCACAGCGAGCAAGGTCAGGTGTCCGTTCGGGCCTGCAAGGACGGCCGCCTGCCTTGCGGCCGCAAAGCTCCCTCGTGTGCCATCGACCGCGCACAGGATGTCGGCAAACACCACGTCGGGCTTAGAGGCGGTCTTGCTCTTGTGGGGGCGAGTTGTCGTGGTCTCGGTCATGTGCACAAGCTATGAAGGACGCTAAAGCAGGGCATCCGGTGCTTTCCGCCATGTGAACCGTGAAATGCCGCAGTCTCTGAGACGGCCATGGCGCGCGTACTGCGCCCTGCGGACAAGCGATCGCGGCCAGACGGCAGTCCGCCGGTCGGGAAGAGGCCGTGCGGGATGGGGGAGGGAACTCGATGAGCTTTCTCATGTTCTGGTTAGCGTGTCCTTAGCAACGCGCAACAGACTCGCCTCACATGATCGACGGAGAGACAACTGGTAACGAGCGCCTGACTGCCGCCACAGGGGTCTTACTGCTCGCTCCGCTGGCCGTCATCGGCCTGACGCTCCTGCACCTGCGGGGCTTACTGTCGGTGCACCTGTTCGTGGGGATGCTGTTGATACCGCCGGTCTTGCTGAAGATGGCTAGCACCGGCTATCGCTTCGTGCGCTACTACATCCACGATCCCAGCTACCGCCGCAAGGGGCCGCCCGCGGCGATTATGCGCTCGATCGCTCCGATCGTGGTGATCTCGACCGTGGTGGTACTGGCCAGCGGGGTCGCCCTGCTCGTGATCGGGCCGAGCTCACGCCAGACGCTGTTGCCGATCCACAAGGTCAGCTTCATCGTGTGGGTCCTCTTCACCGCGTTGCACGTGCTTGGCCACCTGCCCGACCTGCCAAGGGCGCTGAGCTCCAAGCGCGAGATTGAAGCTGTGCACAACGGTCATGCAAACGGTGCCGCCGAGTGGCGTGGTTCGCTGGCGGACCGCTCCGGGTGGATGATCGCTCTGTCCGGCGCCCTGGTCGGCGGAGTGGTGCTCGCCATCATCTTCGTGCCCGAGTTCGGTCCGTGGCTGCACGACCAGCATCGCCTCCTCACAGGAGGCAGATGATAAGAATGGCAGGCCATCGATACAAGCCACTCGCGCCGGAGGACGAGTTATTGTCAAATGTTGTGGATGAGTCCACTGACCGCTGATACGGGCGGTCCGTCATGAGCGCATGGCTCTCTGTATGGCTTAGAACGTGTTCAATTTTTACGCAGTGTGCGCTTGTGTATGTACATCGTAGATACGATGGAGCACAGTGAGCACAAATTGAAAGTCCTACCCGCACATGCGTGCGCTTTTGTATCTACCCGATACATACGATGGCACACAGTGCATGAAATTTAAACACATACTCAGGTTGCGGATGCACGTCCGCCGCTCAGGGCGCGCAGGGCGTTGAGGATCACCGCGACGTCGATCGCCTCCTGAGCCAGCGCGCCCGCCACCGGTGTCAACCAGCCAGCCGTGGCGAGGGCCATGCCGAACACGCTCAGGCCGATGCCGCTGATCACGCTCTGGCGGGCGATCTGCACGGTGCGCCGTCCGATCGCTACGGCGTCGGCGACGCGGTCGATGCGATCGACGGTGATCACCGCATCGGCGGTCTGTGAGGACACCGTCGCTCCCGCGCTGCCCATCGCGATGCCGACATCGGCTAGCGCGAGGGCGGGTGCATCGTTGATCCCGTCGCCCACCATAACCACCGGCGAGCATCGCGGGTCCTCGTGCATGCGCCGAACGACCTCGAGCTTGTCCTCGGGGCTCTGCTCGGCATACACGCGGTCTAGCCCGAGCTCCTCGCCGACGGCCTGGGCCACCTCCGCTCGGTCGCCGCTCAGCATCGCCACGTGGCGCACGCCGACGGCGCGCAGTCGTTGAACCAGCCTGTAGGCATCGGGTCGCACGCGGTCGCCCATCAGCAGGATCCCCGCCAGGCGCTTATCCACTCCGACGAACACCGTCGCGCTGCCGTCCGACGGGGCCGTCGGTGAAAAGCGGTCGTCGTGGTCTATCCCGTGCTCGGCCAGCCATGCGAGGCTTCCCACGACGACCTGCCGGCCGTCCACGAGACCCGCGATGCCCTGGCCCGGAGACTCGCGCACCTGTTGGGGCCGCACGAGCGGGATCGCCTCGACGCCGGCTCCGCGCACAATGGCTGTCGCCAGGACGTGGCTTGAGAGCTGGTCCAGCGAGGCGGCCAGGTACAGCAGCTCCCGGCGGTCTGAGCCGTCGAGCGCGATCACCTTCTCGATCGAGGGCACGCCCAAGGTCAGCGTACCGGTCTTGTCGAGCAGCACTGTGCGCGCGTCGCCCAGGCGCTCAATCGCCACGCCGCCCTTGACGATCACCCCGACGTGGGCGGCTCGTGAGAGCCCTGCGACGAAGGCGATCGGGGCGGCGAGGATCAGCGGGCAGGGCGTGGCAACGACGAGCACGGCCAAGGCCCGGACCGGGTCGCCGCCGATCAGCCAGGCGCTCCCGGCGATCGCCAAGGTCACAGGCAGGAAGAACACCGCATAGCGGTCGGCCATGCGCGCGAAGGGAGCCCGTCGCTCCTCGGCCGCCCGGACGAGCCGTACGAGCGCGGCGTAGGCGCTGTCGCTCGCGCGCTGGCTCGCTCTGAGCTCGAAGGCGTCGCCAGCGTTTGCCGTTCCGCTGCGAACCGTTCCTCCGTGGACGTATGTGGCCGGCAGCGGCTCGCCGGTCAGGCTGGACTCGTCGATGATCGCGCGTTCGCTTGAGATCACGCCGTCGGTTGGGATCACCTCACCGGCTCGCACCAGCAGCACGTCGCCGATCTCCACCGCCTCGGCGGGAACTTCCTCCCAGACCTCGCCCGCCTGGCGACGGGCGCTGCGGGGGGCGCGCTCCACCAGCGCGGTGAGCTCGCGGCGGGCGCGGGCGGAGGCGAAGACCTCCAGGGCGTTGCCGCCCGCGAGCATCAACGCGATCACGGCGCCTGCCAGGTATTCGCCGAGGGCGAGCGCGCCGGCCATCGCCAGCAGGGCGATGATGTCGACGCCCACGTCGCCGCGCAGAAGCGAGCGGAGCACCGACCAGGACAGTGGAGCGAGCATGATCGCGACGGTTGCGCCCCATGCCGCATCGGCCAGTCCGGATCCTGAGATCGCATAGAGCAGGCCACCGGCCGTGATTCCGAGCATGGCGGCGCCCGGTGCGAGCAGCATGCGCATCAGCTCGCTTGACGTGCGTTCTGAGGCGACGCTCATTCGGCAGCCTTGTCGCTGTGGTTTGACGCTGTCACCCCGTAGCCGGCGAGCATCAGCGCGCCGATCGAGACGAGGGCCGCCGCGGCGGCGGTCGCAAGGATCCCCACGCTAGGCGCGGCCAGCTGGAAGAAGTGCCGGGTGCCCGGCATCGCGATCACCAGCGCGTACGCGCCGGCCAGCACAGCGCACATGGTGGCCACGAGGCTCGAACGCCGCCAGGATCCAGCTGCCTCCAGTGCGACCACGAGGTAGAGCCCGACGGCGATGAGCACGGTCGTGGCTACCGTGCGGGCCGCGGTCACGCCGTAGTCGAGGTCGTGCAGCGCAAAGAGGTAGCCGGTCACAGTGCCCGTCCCGACGATCACGCCGGCCGGGACGGCGAAGCGAGCGACGCTGCCGACGAAGCTCTCCACCCGCCAGGGCCCGCTGCTCGGCGCGAGCGCAAGGAAGAACGTCGGGATGCCGACCGTCAGTGACGCCACAAGGCTGAGGTGGCGCGGCAGCAGCGGGTAGGCCTCGGATGTGACTCCGATCGTGAGGATCAGAAACGCCGCGAAGGCGGACTTCGTCACGTATAGCTTGGTCACTCGCTGGAGGTTGCGCAGCGCCTTGCGGCCCTCGCCCACGAGCCTCGGGATGACGTCGAAGTCCCCTCCGACGAGCACGAGGTCGGCGACGCTGCGAGCCATCTGCGCTCCGCTGCCCTGTGCGATCGCCAGGCGCGCCGCCTTCAGGGCGGGCACGTCGTTGACCCCGTCGCCCAGCATCGCGACGTAGCGCCCTGCGTCGTGCAGGGCCGCGACGATCGCGCGCTTTCCCTCCGGGGATATGCGCCCCACGACGCTCGCCGAAAGCGCGAAGGCACGGAGCTCTTGGGGATCCTCGGGGATATCTGCCCCCTCGCCGACATCTCCCACGGGGATGCCCACGTCGCGGGCGATCGCGGCGACGGTGTGGGGCGAGTCTCCCGAGAGAACCTTGATCTCGACCCCCTGCTCGAGCAGGAAGGCCACGGTCTGCGAAACGTTCGGGCGCAGGCGCTCGGCGATCACGACTAGGCCGAGCAGCCGCAGGCCCGTGGGAGGCTCCTCGTGCGGCTGGACCGGCAGGGGCGTGGCACTGCTCGCGAGGGCCAGCACACGCCGGCCGGAGCGCGCTAGCTCGCGGGCCCGGTCCTCGAGTGCGCCGAGGGGAAAGCGCTCCGGCGCGCCGAGAAGGTAGGTGCCGTCCTCAAACTGGATGGCGCTCCAGCGGCGCCTGGAGCTGAAGGGGACCTCTCCGAGCGTCGGGCGCGGCTCGGCCGGGTAGGTCTCGGCGATCGCCTCGAGCGTCGAGTTGCGCGACGAGGCGGCGGCTGCCAGCCGGCCGAGGATCTCGGCCATCTCGGCCTCCGAGCCGCCGGCAGCGGGCTCCAGGGTGGCGATCCGCAGCGCCGATTCGGTGAGGGTTCCGGTCTTATCGACACAGATGACATCCACAGAGGCCAGCGACTCGATCGCGTTGAGCTGCTGGGCGAGCACGCCGCGGCGGGCCATTCGCGCCGCGGCGACGGCGTAGGTGAGGCTGACCAGCACCATCAGTCCCTCCGGGATGAGGCTGACGACGCCGGCCACCGAAGTCGCCACCGCCTCGTGTCTAGCGACGTGTCGGTGGTAGAGCGAATAGCCGAGCACGGCGCCGAGCAGGATCATCACGGCGAGCAGCCCGTAGAGAAGCCGATTGACGGCCTGCTCCAGCGGTGATCGCGGATGCCTGAAGGAGCGCGCCTCGCCGACGATCCGGGCGGCAAAGCTCTCGGCGCCGACGGCGTCGACCAGATAGGACCCAGCTCCCTCAGCCGCGAACGCGCCCGAGTGGACGGTCTCGCCGACTTCGCGTTGCACCGCCTCGGACTCGCCCGTCAGGATCGACTCGTCGAGTCGCAGCTCGTGAGCGTCGATCAGGCGACCGTCGGCCACCATCTGATCGCCAGCCTGCACGCGCACGAGGTCGCCCGGCACGACCTCCTCCACACCCACGTCGCGAGCTTGGCCGTCGCGCACGACGGACGCCCGCGGGGCCACCAGCAGCGCGAGACGATCGAGGGCTCGCTTGGCGCGTACCTCCTGCGCGATGCCTATGGAGCTGTTGACCACGATCACGCCCAGGAACAGCGCGTCGCGCGCATCCCCAAACAGGAGCGTGACCGCCCCGAAAGAAGCGAGGATCAGGTTGAACACGGTAAGGACGTTTGCCCGCACGATGCTCCGATAGGACCGGCTGCTCTGAGCCCTGGAGGGCGTGCCGAGGGCAGCCAGCCGGGTGGCCGCCTCGACCTCGCTCAGCCCGCTGTCGCGTAGTTCAGTCGTGTCGTCCGGTGTATGATCGGTGCTCGCGAGAGTGCCCATGGCTGGCGCTTTGCCGGCGTGGACGCTAGGCGGCCGCCGTGCCTGGTGGCGCGGCGCTCTCGGTTGGGTGCGCGCCGCGAGGAACCACGATGACGGGGCAGTGCGCATCGCGCATCGCACTGGCCGAAACGCTTCCCAAAAGCACATGACGCAGCGGCCCGTACGCTCGCGAACCGAGCACGAGCAGATCCAGCTCGGCGGAGCGCGCGATCAGGACACTGGCCGGGTCGCCCTTGATCGTCTTGTGGTCGACGGGCACGCCGTCGCCGAGCTCGCTCATCACCCGCTCCAGCGTAGCCTCGGTCTCGGCATACATCTCCTGCTCGATCTTCGGGAGCGCCGGCGAGGAGAACGCGTAGCTCGCCAGCGTGGGATCCAAGCCGACGCCGGCGATCACCTCCACTTCGCCGGCTAGGATCGTGGCAAGCTCCCGCGCCACTGCAAGAGCCGCCCTACCCTCCTCGGAGATTGAGAAGCCAACACCAACTCGGCGCAGCTCGCGAGCGTCACCATCGGCGTAATGGGCCGGCGCCACGGCGACGGCGCAGGGCGCGCCATGGACCATGCGCTCCATCAGGCTCACGTGCAGACGGTCGGCCAGCCGCTCGTGGGCCGCACCGAACACGATCAGCTCGGTCTCCTCGTAGCGCGCGAGCTCGTGCAGGCCATGAATGGGCCAAGACGAGGGAGTCCAGTGGTACGTCGGCGCCGTCAGACCCTCGCAGCCCGCCAGCTGTTCGTGAACCTCGCTCTGGACGCGCTTCTCGGCCTCCGCGGCCGTCTTGGAGGAGAGCAGCGGGTGGTAGGGGAATACGACCGTCATGCGGCTGTGAAGCGGCGCGACGAGCTGCCCCGCGAGCCTGACTGCGTCGCGGCCTGCCTGATCGTCGGTGTAGCCGACCACGATCCTGTCGAACAAAACCGATCCTTTCTTGTGGCCTACCGAAAGAGATTAGGCCGAAGAAAGGACAAATACTCCGCGCAGGGCCGCCGGATGCCTGCGGATTTTCACGGATAGATCTGCTCGCCGGTGTCCTCGTTGATCAAGGTGATGGCTTCGGTGGGGCATGCCCGCGCGGCCGCCAGCAGGCGCTCCTGGGGGGCGGTGCCGATCACCGTCGATACGTCGCCGTCGAGACGAAAGGCCTCAGGCGCGAACTCCTCGCAGTCGCCCTGTGCCACGCACGAGGACTGGTCTATCACCGCTGTGCACTTCATCTCGATCTCCCTTCCTTGCGGCAGATGTCGTCTTTGTCGTCGTCTTGCTTGCTCGGCGCTGCTCGGACGCACCGAGCACGCGCAGGGCGATCAGGTAGACAATTGGGATGGCGGGCACCAGCACGATCGCCCTCAACCACGGGGTGCTGGCGTCGGTGCCCGCGCCGAGCGTATGCGCGACGCCGAGGAACCAGATGAGTACGGTCGCTCGGTGCAGCCTGCGCCACAGCCGCACGCCGATCCGCCGACGGACGTAGAAGCTCAGCCCCAGCAGCGCCGCCAGGTAGCCCGCCAGGAGGCCCAGGCCGGTGAATATGGGCCTGTAGGACATCGTAAACGGTACGGTCAGGCTGCTCAGGCTCGGGTGTAGCCAGGGGTCGCCAAGCAGCGCCAGGCCGTGGATCGTGATCGCGATCAGCCCGACCAGCGCGAGGTGCTCGTGCAGGCGCACCAGCTTGCGGCCCATCCCCGGACGGCGCAGGATCTTCGTTGCCATAGTCAGGCCCAGCAGCACCGAGGCCGTGATCAAGCCGAGCGCCACGATGCCCGAGGCGCGGCTCACAAGCCACCACAGGTAGGGGGTGGGGTCTACGCGGGCCGCCGCCACCATCAAGCAGTCCTCCCCAGATTCACCAGCACACCCCGCGCGCCGTCCAGCGGGCCGATCGTCTCGACCTCGCCGTCGTCGCGCACGATCAGGCCGCCGTGCTCGGCCAGCACGCGACGGGCGCCCAGAGGCCCCAGCAGTAGCGCCATCTTCGACAGCGTCTCGGCCTCCAGCGCGCTCGCTGCAAGCGCCGTGACCCCGATCAGGCCGGTCCACGCGGGGCGTCCGCTGGAGGGATCCAGCAGGTGGTGAGCGAAGCTGCCGTCAGGGGTGCGCCAGACGCGCACGTTCAGGCCCGAGGTGGCCACGCCGCCCACGCCGAGGCGCAGTGTGCGGATGGCCTCTCCCGTCAGGGGGTGCTCGATCTCGATCTCATACGGCTCCAGCTGCGCGCCCACCCCGCCCACGGCCAGATCTCCGCCGCAGTCCACCACGAAGCGTGTGTTTCCCGCTAGGCGGTGCGCCAGCGCGTCGGCGCACAACCCCTTGCCGGTGCCGCCGGTATCGATCCGCACGCCCGGCGGACGCTTGATCGTGCCGCGCTTGTCGTCGACCTGTATCTGTCGCCAGCGCGCAGCCGCGTTGGGGCGGGCCGGTTGACGCGGGGGAGTCACCGCCAGCGCCTCTGATAACGACGCCGGCTCACAGCCGTCCAGCGAGTCCGCGTACCCCACCTGCTCCAGCTCACCCAGGAGCGTCGGGTCGACCAGGCCGCCGCTGCGCTGCGCTGCCCACAGTCCGGCGCGCACTGCCGTGCGCAGCAGCAGCGACGCCGGCACGACCTCGTTGGGGTCGCAGTTGAGTGCACTCAGCTCGCTGTCGGAGCGGAAGCGCGACAGACGCCTGGCGAAGTCCTCCACGTAGACCCTGGCCTCCGCGGCGAGTGCCGCGGGCGATGGGCCCCCGCGCGCCAACGGGGGTCCGATCAGGAGGCGGATGTCGCTGCCCATCGTGTGGAAGGCGGTGTCGTATTCGCCGCTCATCATGAGGTCCTCGTCACCACTGGCGCCGCCACCGCAGCCGGGAGCGCGCCGGCGCCTGATACCGACTGGGATTCCGTCGTGCCGCCGCCGGTCGCGGAGCCCCCCGCACCCGCCCGCGGCACGCTTTCCACCACGGTCGTGCGGTACACCTTGCGCACCAGCACCTCACGCGGGCGCGCGGGAGCTGTGGTAGTGGGAGCGCGCAACTGCGACCCAAGGAACGCCAGCACGACCAGGAAGGCAGCCAGCGAGAAGAGCGCGACCGTCACCCGGTCAGTCACCGTGACCGTCCCCGCCGTCGTCGCCATGGCCCGAGCCGCCGCTGGTGCGAGTGCGTACCGGGCCGTTGTGCTGGGTGCCGCTGCCTTTGCCACCCGTGTTGCCGCTGGAGGGCGCGCCGCTGGTGCGGGTCCGCACCGGCGCGGGCACGGAGGCCGCGGGTGCGCTCGACACGGCCGTGTGCGAGCCACTCGATGCCGTGCGTGGCGTCACCGCCGCGGCGCTGCCCACAGTCGCACCGGCCGATCCGGTTCTGGGGGAGGGACCTGCGCCGGCCGTGGTGCGCGGCCGCATCGGGCGCGGTGGGTGTTCGTGACGGACGACGTGGATCGTGCGGCGGATCACCTGCGTGCGCACCTCGACTGCGGGCTGGCTGGCGCTCGCGAGCGAGGTGGTACGGCTGGTCGAGCTTGGGCGCAGTGCCACGGTGGCCAACCCTCCGGCGGCCAACGCCGTGAGCGCGGCGGCGATTCTGGTCTTAGTCATGCGCATCGGGCGGCTCCAGTCGATCGGTTGCACGCCCACAGTGCCTATTGCCCGTGAAAGCGCCGCCCAGGACACGGCAAAGCTTTGGTAAAGGTTTTGAGCTCACTGGCGGGAGCCCTGAGACTCGGTCCCTTTGAGGGGCCTTGGGGAGGAGCCTTGGAGAAGGGGCTTGCTGTCAGTCGTCGCGGCCGTGGCCGCCGCCGCCTTCACCACCGCCGCTTCCACTGTCGTCGCCGGCGCGAGGGTTCGGATGCGCCGGTTTGCTGGGCACGACGACTTCTCGGGGCGCGGCTTTCCGAACAGGAGCCGGCGTCGCGGGAGGAGATGTAACGGTGACGGTCGTGGTGGTGGTGTTGTTGTTGTTGGAGGAGGTAGAGGTGGGCGTGGGAGTGTGGCTGCGGCTGTGCGTGCGCGCGGGCGTGTGGCTACGCGTGGAGGTGCCAGTACCCGGGCTGGTCCTGGTCACCTGTGTTTCGCCGGTTCCTTCTCTGGGCGCCAGCCGCGCACCAGCGGAGATCGGCTCAGAGGCGAGCCCGATGCGCTGGCTGGTGAGCTGGCTGGTGGCCCAGGTGATCCCGGCCGTCAGCACGATGCCAAGCAAGGCGGCGAGCACCCACATGATGGGCTTGCGACTCATGGTTTGGACGCTAGCGTCAGCTTGGTTAAGCGATCGCAAAGTAGACGATTGCGATGGACATCACCCCAGAGCGGGCCATGGCGCCTCATCGCCCGCTCTTGACCGCTCATCGCTTGCCTTTTAGACACTCGGCGGGCTTCGGCAGATACAGCACTGCCATCGCGCCGCCCCCGTCGCAGTTGGCAAGCGTGACGTCGCCGCCCCACTCGCGCGCGAGTTCGCGCGCGATATTAAGACCCAGACCGCTGCCGGCGGGAACCTGTCGTCCCGCCTGGCCACGGTGGAAGCGCTCGAAGATCGCCTCCTGCTCGTCCGCGGCGATGCCGGGGCCGCGGTCACGAACCTCGATCCGTCCCGGGGCGCTTACGATCGTCACGGTGGAGTGGCTCGGGGAGTAACGCAGCGCGTTCTCGATCAATGCGTCGAGCGCACGCTCGGCGTCGGCGCTCGCGCACCAGGCGACAGCAGGTAGGGCCTGCGCGGGCCGGGTCTCATGCTCCAGTGTGAGCCCCTGCTCGAGCGCGCCGGCGTGCCAGCGCTCGATCGCCCCGGAGGCGAGGTGGTGCAGATCGACTGCTTCCCCCGGCAGCTCGCGCTCGCCGGCGCGGCTGAGAACGAGCAGCTCGTCGACGATCTGCGCGAGGCGGTCGACCTCCCTGGCGCCGGCGTCGAGCTCGGCGGCGGCGGCTGGGGTGAGGCCGGCGGCGCGCGCCTCCTCCAGGCGCAGGCGCAGCCCCGTTAGCGGCGTGCGCAGCTGGTGGGAGGCGTCGGCGACGAAGGCCCGCTGTGCGGCAAGCAGACGCGCAATGCGAGTGGTCATCTCGTTGAAGGAGGCGGCCAGCGAGCGCTGCTCGCGGCTGCCCTCCAGCGGCGCGCGGGCGCTCAGATCGCCGGCCGCCACCCGCTGCGCTACGCGCTCGAGGCGACCCAGGGGGCGTGCGATCTGTGCCGCGATGACCGCCCCCGCGGCGAGGCCGAGGGCAAGCACCACCAGCCCGATCAGCCCGAGACTCAGCTCGACCCGGCGGATGGCGGAGTGCACGGCGGCGACGCTCTGCGTGACGCGCACGGCCCCCTCGGGGGCGCGGCCGCGAATGATCGGCACAGCGGTGGCCAGTATTTCCTGCCCGAGGGTGCGGCTTGAGCGCTGCACCTGCACCGGGTGTCCGGTCAGGGCGCTTGCGATCTCCGGGCGCGCGGCGTAGCTCGAACCGAGCTGTCCGGGGCCGGCGCTGTCGGCGAGCACGGTGCCATCGCGATCGACCACGAGCACGCGACCGTGCACCTGCAAGGCGGCGCTGACCGTGAGCGCCTGAAGTGCTCGCCGGCGCGTGGAGCCAAGCAGGTCAGCGGCAGTGGCGGCCACGAGATCGGCTTGTCCCTGTGCCTGCGAGTGCACCTCGGCATTGACGCGTGAGCCCAGGCTCAGCGCCAGCGGCACACCCAGCGCGACGATCGCCAACAGCACGATGTAGGCAAGTGCCGCCAGCAGTCCTGTGCGCAGACGGGGTGCCCTCAAGCGCGCTCCGTTGGGGCCCTCCTCGTGGGCGTTGTCGGACACCTCGCCAGAGGTCTGCTCGGCGGGCGGCCCGGTAGAGGCTCCGCTGGCTACGGGTCCACCTCCAGCGGCGCGGCAAAGCGGAAGCCCACACCGCGCACCGTGTGGATGTAGCGCGGCTGCGAGGGGTCGTCGTCCAGCTTGCGCCGCAGCCCCGTCATATGCACGTCGAGCGTCTTGGTTGATCCAAACCAGTTCTCATCCCACACCTCAGACATCAAAGTCTCGCGCTTGAGCACGGTGCCGGCGTCGCGCATGAGACACGCCAGCAGGTCGAACTCCTTGCGGGTCAGATCGAGCTCGCGGTCGGCTTGCCAGACGCGGCGCGCGGCGGTGTCCAGACGTAGGTCGCTTACCTGCAGCTCGCGAGGCCGCTTGGCCTGCGGCTCGCGCCCGTGCTCCTCTCCCGCGCGGCCGCTGGGCGTGCGCCGCAGCACGGCGCGGATGCGCGATATCACCTCATCCGTCGCAAAGGGCTTGACCACATAGTCATCGGCGCCGAGCTCCAAGCCAACTACCCGGTCGGTGACCGTACCGCGCGCCGTCAGCATGATGATCGGAACGTCTGACTCACGCCGCAGCTCGCGGCAGATGTCCCGGCCGTCGCCGTCGGGCAGCGACAGATCGAGCAGCACGATGTCCGGGCTTTGCTCGCGGCCGATTCGCAGCGCCTCGGAGGCCGTGCGGGCGATCAGCGGCCGAAAGCCGTTGCGGGCGAGCGCCTGCGCGAACGGCTCGGCGATCGATTGCTCGTCCTCAACGAGCAGCACAGACACACCTCCAGATTCCGTCGGGGTCATAGGGCTCAGCTCGGCTCGGGCTCCATCACGATCGCGCCGCAGGGGCACTCCTGCACGCAGATCCCGCAGCCCTTGCAGTAGTCGTAGTCGAACTCGTAGCGGTCGCCAGCGGCGAGCTTGACGACCGCGTTGTCGGGGCAGAGCCCGTAGCAGTTGTCGCATTCGAAGCAGTTGCCACAGGAGAGGCAGCGGCGCGCCTCGAACAGCGCGTTCTCCTCGTCGAGCCCGGACTGGACCTCGGCGAAGGTGGATTGGCGCCGGATCAGGTCAAGGCGTGGCGCGACGGTCTTGGGGGCGTCCGCGTAGTACCACGTGTTCAGCAGCTCGAAGCCGGCCTGCTCGTGCGCGGCGCGGGTGGGCAGCTCGCGGCCGCGCAGCCAGGCGTCGATGTTGCGCGCGGCCTTCTTGCCGTGGCCGACGCCGACGGTGACCGTGCGCTCGGCGGGCACCATGTCGCCGCCGGCGAAGATGCCCGGATCGCCCGGTCATCATGTTCGCGGCCACCTTCACCACGCCGTCCTCGATCTGCAGGCCCGGCACGCCGTCGAGCAGCGAAAGGTCGGCTTCCTGACCGAGCGCGAGCACGACCGAGTCTGCCTCGAGCTCCTCCAGCTCCCCGGTCGGCTGGGGGAAGCCCGTCTCGTCGAGCTCCATCCGCTCGAGCAGCACGCGCCCCTCGCCGGCCTGCTTGATCGTCGATAGCCACTTCATCACCACCCCCTCCTCGAGCGCTTCCTGGAGCTCGAAGGCGTGGGCGGGCATCCGCTCGCGGTTGCGACGGTAGACCACGATCGCGTCGCTGGCCCCCAGCCGCTTGGCGGTGCGGGCCGCGTCCATCGCCGTGTTGCCGCCGCCGTAGACCACGACGCGCCGCCCAAGCATCGGCTTCTCGCCGCCCTCCATGTCGCGCAGCATCGAGATCGCGTCGAGCATGTGCGCGGCCTCGCCGGCCGGGATGTAGGCGCGTTTGGCGATGTGCGCGCCGACCGCGAGGAACGCCGCGTCGAAGCCGCCCTCGCTCATCGTCTGCAGGATGTCGCTGACCTTGGTCGAGGACTCAAGCGTCACGCCGAGATCGAGGATTCGCCGGATCTCCGCGTCGAGCACGTCGCGTGGAAGTCGGTAGGCGGGGATGCCGAAGCGCATCATGCCGCCGGGCAGCGGTCCGGCGTCGTGGATCGCGACCTCGTGGCCGAGCATCCGCAGGTGGTAGGCGGCGGAGAGCCCCGAGGGGCCCGCGCCCACGACGAGCACGCGCTTGCCCGAGCGCTCGGCGACGATCTCGGGCATCCATCCCTGCTTGATCGCCTCGTCACCGAGGAAGCGCTCGACGGAGTTGATGCCCACCGCCTCGTCGAGCTCGGCACGGTTGCAGACGGCGGTGCAGGGGTGGTAGCAGACGCGTCCCATCACCGCGGGGAAGGGGTTGTCCTGCATGATCTGGCGCCAGGCCGCCTCGTAGTCCCCGCCCTCGGCGTGGTAGAGCCACTGCTGGATGTTCTCGCCGGCCGGGCAGCCCGCGTTGCAGGGCGGCAGCCGGTCGACGTAGACGGGCCGTTCGTCGCGCCATGCGCCCGTCTTGTTCGCAAGGCTCGAGCCGACGTCGAGTGTGATCGCGAAGGGCTTGTCCATCACAACAACCCGTAGCGGGTGATGTTGCGATCGGCGATCGCCTGGATGTGCGCGAGCACATCCTCGCGCCGCTGCGGCTGGAACAGATGGCGGTAGCGGCCCTGCAGCTGCAGGTACTCCTCCACCGGGCGGCGGTCGCGGATCTTGGACACCGCGCTGACCTCGCCGTCGGTGGCCTCGAACACCGGGAACAGCCCGGTCTCCTTCGCCAGGCGGGCGACCTTGATCGTGTCGGCCGACTGCGAGCTCCAGCCCAGCGGACAGGTCACCAGCACGTGCAGGTAGCGGGCGCCCCTGAACGTCATCGCGCGCTGCACCTTGGCCTCGAGGTCGCGCAGGTCGGCGACGGTCGCGGTGGCCACGTAGGGGATCTCGTGCGCCATCGCGATCAGCGGCAGGTTCTTGCCCTGCCCGAAGACGTTCCCGGGCTCATCGCCGACCGCCTGCGTGGTCATCGTGCGCGCGGCTGGCGGGGTCGAGCCCGAGCGCTGCACGCCGGTGTTCATGTAGGCCTCGTTGTCGTAGCAGATGTAGAGCACGTCGTCGCCGCGCTCGAACATCCCCGAGAGGCATCCAAGGCCGATGTCCACCGTGCCGCCGTCGCCTCCCTGTCCGATCACGCGCACGTCGCTGCGACCCTTGACCTTCAGGGCGGCGGCGATCCCGGTCGCGACCGCGGGGGCGTTGCCGAACAGCGAATGCAGCCAGGGCATCTGCCACGAGGACTCCGGATAGGGCGTCGAGAACACCTCCAGGCAGCCGGTCGCGTTGGCCGCGATCAGCTGTCCGCCGGTCGCACGCATGGCCGCGTCAAGCGCGTAGCGCGCACCGAGCGCCTCGCCACAGCCCTGACACGCGCGGTGGCCCTTGGTGATCGAGTTGCTGCGGCTGGGATCGGCCTGCACCGAGCGCAGCTCGGGGTCGAGCAGGCGGTTTCCGGCCGCGTGAGAGCCCACCTGGTAGAACTTGATCGGTCGGTAGGCCATCGCGTCGCTCACACCGGTCCCGCGGCGATCGCGCCGACGTCCCTGAGCATGTTCTCCGCGTGCGGGCCCGAGCGTCGCAGCGTGCGCGTGCGCTTCAGCTCCCGCTCGACCAGCTCGGTGTTGAGGTCCAAGAAGGTGAGCGGCGCCAGGCGATCGGCGAGCGCGTCCTCGAACAGCCCCAGCAACGACACGGTGGTGATCGGACGTCCGCCGAGCCCCGCGATCACCGTGGAGACCCGCGCATCGCTGCCGGCGATCGCGTTGCGCACGTTCTGGGAGAGGATCCCGCCGATCCCCAGCGCGAGCGCCTTCTCGATCACGACGATCCGCGACGCGCCGCCGAGCGCCGCGCTCAGCTCCTGTAGGGGAAACGGGCGGAACGCCTTGAGCCCGACGGCCCCGATCGCGATGCCGCGGTCGCGCAGCTGGTCGATCGCGTCCTCGATCGTGCCCAGCACCGAGCCGAGCGCCAACACGACCGTGTCGGCGTCCTGCAGGCGGTAGCTCCGCATCAGCCCGTGCTGCTCGCGGCCGAGCGCCTCCTCGAGCTCGCCGGAGAGCTCGGGGATCAGCTCTAGCGCCTGCATCTGCTTGACGTGGGCGAGGTACTTGACCTCCGTGAAGGCCTCTGGGCCGACCATCGCGCCGATCGTCACCGGCTCGGCGGGGTCGAGCACCTGCCGGGGCTCGTACGGCGGCAGGAAGGAGTCCACCTGCGCGGCGTCGGGAAGGTCCACGCGCTCGTAGGCGTGAGTGAGGATGAAGCCGTCCATGCAGACCATCACCGGCAGCGAGAGCTCCTCCGCCAGCCTAAACGCCAGTACGTGCGTGTCGACCGCCTCCTGGTTTGACTCGACGTACAGCTGCAGCCAGCCCGAGTCGCGCTGGGACATCGAGTCCGAGTGGTCGTTCCAGATGTTGATCGGGGCGCCGATCGCGCGGTTGGCGACGGTCATCACGATCGGCAGGCCGAGCCCCGAGGCGTTGTAGAGCGCCTCGGCCATGTACAGCAGGCCCTGGCTGGCGGTCGCGGTGTAAGTGCGCGCTCCCGTCGCCGAGGCGCCGATGGCGACCGACATCGCTCCGAACTCCGACTCCACGTTGACGAACTCACACGGCGAGAGCTCGCCCTTCTTGACCATCGCCGAGAGCGCCTCCACGATGTGCGTCTGCGGGGAGATGGGGTAGGCGGGGATGACCTCCGGTCTGCACAGCGCCACCGTGCGGGCGACGGCGCGCGATCCCTCCAACTGCTCAAGCATGGGTCATCGCCTCCAGCTCCTTACTGACGAAGGCGAAGCAGGCCTCCGCGGCCGCCGCGTTGCCATCGGCAAGCTTGCCAGGGAAACGGGCCTTGATCGCCTGCAGGACCGACTCCAGTGAGACGATGTCGGTGAGTGAGGCCAGTCCTCCAAGCAGCGCGGCGTTGGGCCGCGCCTGACCGACGTGCTCGCGGGAGATGCCCGACGCCGGGACCGTCAGCAGACGCTCGTGACGGAACCCGCTCACCCACTCTCCTAGCCCGAGTTGGTCGAAATCGCGTACGGAATTGATCAGCACATAGCCCTCAGGGCGCAGACCCCCGAACACGTCGACCTGGTGCAGCAGGGTTGGGTCCTGCACGATTAGCGCATCTGGCTCTGCAACCGGCTCGCGAGTGCGGATCTCGCGGTCGGCGATACGGCAGAAGGCCACCACCGGTGCGCCGGTGCGCTCCGAGCCGAAGCTCGGGAACGCCTGCGCGTGGCGACCCTCCTCAAACGCCGCCAACGACAAGAGCTCGGCCGCCGTCACGACGCCCTGGCCGCCGCGCCCGTGGATACGCACTCCGAACATCGTTGTCCCAGTCCACCATCGACTCAAGGGCGCTGCATCCGTGCAAAACCGCAGCAGCCGTCGGTCATTCACCGCGCGTTCGAGAGCCTCTCAGACGCGCAGATTGCCACTGGCCGCCTTACTGTCCTTTCGAGGATTGGCGACTGTTCACAGATGGCCATGCGTCGCTTCCGAGCCGAATACGCTAACGGAAGATCCCGACTCAGATACGACTCCTCCGCCTCCCGGTCAACGGTCGTCTGCGGATGTTCTACGCCACGCGCGCATGGCATCGTGGCGACCATGAACACGGCTATCACTACACCACAGATCGCACCGTTGTCAGAGCTCCTTGATCTCACCAACCGGACGGCAATCGTCACCGGCGGCGCGATGGGGATCGGACTCGGAATCGCCCGCCGCCTGCACGAGGCGGGCGCGAGCGTCGTCGTCGCGGATCTCGACCCGATCGCCGGCGAGCGTGCGGCCGAGGCGCTTGGAGCGGCGCGAGCAGACAGTGCTGTCGCAGTGTGTAGCGACGTCAGCGACCCCGAGAGCGTCCAGGAGATGGTGCGCACCGCCGTCGAGAGCTTCGGCAGCCTCGACATTCTCGTCAACAACGCGGGGATCTATCCGATGGTGCCGATGGCCGACCTCGATGTCGAGACCTTTCGCCGCGTCATCGACGTCAACCTGACGGGTCTGTTCCTGTGCACGAAGGCCGCCTCGGCGCGCATGATCGCCCAGGGCAAGGGTGGTCGGATCGTCAACATCACGTCGATAGACGCACTGCATCCGTCGATGGTCGGGCTGGCCCACTACGACGCGTCCAAGCACGGCGCCTGGGGCTTCACCAAGAATGTCGCCTTGGAGCTCGCGCCGCACGAAATCTGGGTCAACGCTATCGCGCCGGGTGGGATCAGGACGCCGGGCATCGGCGAAATGGACTCGAAGACGCTCGAGGGCTTCGAGGCCATGATCCCGATGCATCGGATGGGCGATCCCGACGACATTGGTCGCGCCGTCCTCTTCCTCGCCTCCGCTCTGGCCAGTTACATGACTGGCACCCAGATCGTCGTCGACGGCGGACGGTTGCTGGCCTGAACCGATCCTTCGCTTAGCAGGCCGATCTCCCAAGAAACGCTGAAGCACGCGCGAGGCTGCCGCTCTCTCTCTCCGTGGTAGCCTCGCGCGCAGCGTCTGTCCTAGCGGGGGACTCACCTTTGATCCCGTGGAAGCAAGAGACAATGGCTCAATCGACCATGTCCATTCGCGTTGTCAGCGAGGTGATGAATCGCGGTGTGATCTGGAGCCTCGTGGTGTTGACGGCCGGTGTGCTGACCCTCGGCGGCTGTGGAGGGTCTTCCACCAAGTCGACCCAGTCCTCCACCCGCCCGCAAAGCGCGTTCTCGGCTAGCACCCCACAGCCGGCCGTGCCGGCCGTATCCTCGTCCCCGAGCGGGCTCGCCACGGTCAGTGCCTCCGCGGGCGGTGTTACGGCGAGCATGCACGCCGGCAGCCACCATCCAAAGGTCGGCCGGCCCTGGCCGATCCGCTTTATGGCCACACGTGGAGGTCATGCGGTCAAGGCCAGCGTGAGCTATGAGTATCTGTTCGCCGGCCAGGTCGTCGCGCGCAGGTCCCACTACACCTTCACCGGACGCTTCTCAGACATCTTCATATGGCCCTCCTCGGCGGTCGGTTACCCGCTGACGTTCCGCGCCGTGATCGTCTCGGGTGCGACGACGATCAACCTCGACTACCCCGTGCAGGTCACTACATGAGCCCACCGGCGGGTGCGGCGGTGATCGTCGACGGCGCCAGCAAGAGCTTCGACCGGGTCAGCGCGCTGCGCGACGTGTCGCTGAACGCCGACCCGGGCGAGGCCATCGCGATCGCCGGTCGCTCCGGCTCGGGTAAGAGCACGCTCCTGAGCCTCATCGGCGGTCTGGAGCAGCCCGATCAGGGGCAGGTCCTGATCGACGGGCGGACCATCTGGAAGGAGCCCCGCCCCGCCCGTGCCCGCCGCGAGATCGTCGGCTTCATCTTCCAGCGCCATCTGCTGCTTGGAACGCTCTCAGCGCGCGCGAACGTGGAGGTCCCGCTCATCGGAGCGGGGGTGCACCATGCCGAGCGACGCCGGCGCGCGCTCGCGCTGCTGGAGGAGGTCGGACTCGCCGACCGTGCCGATCATCTGCCCTCCGAGCTGTCTGGCGGGGAGCGCCAGCGCGTCGCCGTGGCGCGCGCTCTCGCCAACGAGCCGCGCCTGCTACTGGCCGACGAGCCGACCGGGGCGCTGGACTCGAGTACCTCTGAACGCGTGCTGGACCTGCTCTTCAGTCTGCGCGACCGCCTCGGCATGACGATGCTCGTCGTCAGCTACGACCGCGCCGTCGGGGCGCGAGCGGACCGCACCGTCACCCTCGTCGATGGCGAGATCCGCCCGTCGAACGAGACGGCCCTCTCCGCGACATAGAAGGCGAAGCCGTCGATGCTTGCGATCATCACGACGAACCTGCTGCGGCGCCTGGCTCGCACGATCTTCACCGCCGGGGGCATTGCGGTCGGCGTAGCCACGATCGTGGCGTTGTTGTCCTTCACGCAGGGGTTGAAAGAGACGGCGGCCGGATTCGTTCACCTCGGCGGCTCGGACCTCGGCGTCTTCCAGGCAAACGTCTCGGATCCGACTGCCTCGATCCTGCCGGCGTCGATGGTGGGGCGACTGGCGGCGAGCCCTGAAGTGGCGCGAGCAACGTCCCTGCTGTTGATCGTCGAAGCGGTGAAGACCGATCCCGCCGCGGTGGTATTCGGCGCCGATCCCGACGGCTTCTTCACGCAGGGCCTGGTCATGGTCGCTGGTCGCCGCCCACTGGCGCGGGAAGGGGAGATCCTCCTCGGCGACCGTCTGGCGGCGCAACTGCATCTGCGCGCCGGCGGCGTCCTCTCCGTCGAGGGGCACGCCTATCCGATCGCCGGGATCTATCACTCGGGCATCCTTTTCGAGGACTCCGGGGCGGTGCTCCCGCTCGCAGCGGCTCAGCAGCTGACTCGTCGCCTCGGAGAGGTGACCGACGTGGTGGTGGAGCTCGCGCCGGACACACGGGCGAGCACTGCTGCTCGAGGGATCGAGCACGACTTCCCAGGCACGCAGGTGATCACCGATCCCCAGCAGGCCCTGCGAGCCGGAGCCAACGGCACGCTGATTTCCAAGGCGATTCTCGTGATCGTGGTGATCGCGCTGATCGTCGGCACGATCAGCGTCGCCAACACGATGGCCATGTCGATCATAGAACGCCGTGGAGAGCTCGGGCTTCTGAGCACCGTCGGATGGTCCCCTGTACGGGTGGCATCCCTGATCCTCGGAGAAGGAATCGCGGTGAGCATGCTGGGGGCTGCGGTCGGCCTGCTGTTCGGGGTCATCGGCGGTGGTCTGCTGGTCCATCTTCTCGGCGTGAGCGCCTACGTCTCCCCCTCGGTCACGGCCTGGGGGCTCGGGCGCGGGCTGCTGGTCGGTGTCGCGATCGGAGTCCTCGGAGGCATCTACCCCGCATGGCGGGTCACCCGCATGACACCGCTGAAGGCCCTCTCTGGAACGTAGGCCGAGCTGTGATCGGTCTCCACGGTCTGCACTGTCACATCCTGCTGAGGTCAGTACTCCTCCGCATGGCTCACGCGGCGAAGTCCTGATACCCACCTGCCACAGCGAGCGTACCCTGGTGCATCAGCCGTTATGGACCCATCTCATGCCTGCGAAGCCGAGCACAGCGCCCAATCTCACGACCCGCAGCCGTCCGCACGCTAGTGCAGATGGCCAGATGGGATCGCCGCCCGGCGCTCCGGGCGATCGCTCAGAGCCGTGCATTGTCGTCGGCTACGATGGCTCGCCCGAAGCGCGATACGCAGCCAGCTGGGCCGCCCGCCGAGTCGCCCCGAACGGAAAGCTCGTGCTCATCCACGCCTGCCGACCGCGGCGCCGCTGGCTTGCACTGGCGATCCTCCGGACGGCGATCGAGCGCTCAGACCGCGGACGCGCCCTGATCGACGAGCTGCTCATGGACGGGGATGAGGCGCTGCTTGACATCCATGTGGAGGCCAGGATCCTTGACGAGGACCCTGCACACGCGCTCATCGAGGCCGCCCGGCGCTATCAAGCCCAGGAGATTGTCGTCGGTTCTCACCATCGCTCGCGCCTGGATGCCGTCTACGGCGACGTGGCCGCAGAGCTCGTGCGCAGCGCGCCGGTACCCGTCTGCGTCGTGCCGCTCGGCGGCGAGCCCTGACCCGCAGCTACAGGGGTATCACGGCATGCAATTCAGCTGCCGTGGCAGACAGCGTTCCGCCGACCAGCTCCATCCGCGCCCTGAGGACTGCCAGCTGTTCGCGGGCGATTGAGCGTCGCACGCCTTCCACGACTACCACGAGCTGACGTCCCTGTGCCTTGGTGCGCACTGACACCGAGCGCGCCACCCCCACGACGTCGAGTGCCTCTTCGACGATCCGGTAAGCCATCGTCTCGACCTCCGCATTGAGGCCATCGATGTCCTGTAGATCGACCGTCATCTCTTCGAATCCCCGGTTTCGCGCATCGTCGGCAAGCCGCTCTAGCGCAGCCTGCAGACCGAGCGCGAGCGCTGGTGGTCGCAGACTGACCGCAAGGGAGCGCAGCGAGCGCAGCGTGGAGTCGACGTCTGAGCGCAGCGTGCCCAGTTTCGGCGCCGCCATCTCGGAGTCCAGCTCGCGCTCGAGTGCCGCCAGGCCGAGGAGCACCGCGGCGAGCGTCTGGGCAGCCTGCTCGTGCAGTTCGTGCGCGACGTGGTGGCGTTCGGCCTCTTGGCGGGCGATCAGCTCACGCAGCTGACTTCCTCGGTCGGCGAGGTGGAGGCGGGCGTCCTTGAGCTCAGCCCGGATCACGGCTCGCTCCCGCTCACCCTCGAGTAGACGCCGATTCTCTGCTGCTACCGCCGCCTGCAGGGCAAGGACCGTCAGCGCCGCGCGATCCTCGGCGTTGATCGGTCGAGATGTGCTGACGGCTAGCGTTCCATACCGGATGCCCCGTGCCTCGATCGGGACGTGCTCCTGCATATCCCCAAATACGCCTGACTCGACAGGTGGCCGGCCGGTCAGCTCGACACGCGTCCCGCGGCATGCAACCAGCTCACGCGCATGGTGTGCGAGAGTCGCGGGAAGGTCCTCGGCACCGGTCAGGTGGGCGAGCGCAAGGCCGGACTGCAAGAGCAGATGCTGTCGATCGCGCGCATCACGCATGCGATCGCCGAAGCGGCCGGCCACGGTGCCGACCGGAAGAAAGGCGACGCCGCGCGTGAACATACCCACCCCGTCAACATTGGCGTGTGAGGTAAGCGTCCAGACCCCGACCAATCCGAGCGCAAGCGCGGCGGCGCCGACGCCCGCAAGCAGGCCCAGCTCGAGCGCCACGAGCAAGATCGGGACGACGTACAGGAGCTCGGTGGCGTCGGCGTTGTCAGCGCTGGTCTGGCGCAGCGCGAAGATGGCAGCGAACAGGCCCGCGGCCGCCGCCAGCACCAGCACCCGCCGCTCGAGCCAGCGACGCACGGGAAACGCGGCGGTCGCGCCCGTAGGCTGACCCTGTCGCACATCGCTTGCCTGCGCGCTATACATCAGGAAATCACAGCAGCCTCACCGTCCAGTTGCACCCCACAAAACCACCCAGATGACTCAGTAGTTCACCGCGCCCTGAGTAGTTCACCGCGCCCTGAGAACGTGTTTGAAAAGACCACCAGGCGCTAGAGCGGCTGGTAGGGACAGCTTGGGTCGGCGGCGAGATGATCGCCCGTCACTCCGTATGCGCGTGCACGG
This sequence comes from uncultured Solirubrobacterales bacterium, assembly GCA_963813805.1. Taxonomy (GTDB): domain Bacteria; phylum Actinomycetota; class Thermoleophilia; order Solirubrobacterales; family Solirubrobacteraceae; genus Palsa-744. Next base: position 143,536 of record CAWEZZ010000004.1, on the reverse strand, counting down.
CTGCCGCCGCAGACTTCGTGAAACTCGCAGCGGCCGCACTTGCCCTTGAGCGCAGAGGGATCGCGCATCGCGCAGACAGCCTATGCACGGCGGCTGGCACGCCTATCCGTAGCAGCTACGGGCTGAGTCAGCGTAGTAACTACCACACGGCGTCGTGGATCATTGCGGATGGCGCCCAGCGGGTGGGTGCTTAGCCTGCCGATGGTGCCCGCTGGACAAGCCACCGGACTAGACGCCCGTGTGTGCGCCTCCAGCGATCGAGCGCATGCCTGGAGTGATGACCCGCTGCTGCTGCGCGCATATCGCGGCGAGCCCGTCGAGCGCGTGCCCGTCTGGTTCATGCGTCAGGCGGGCCAGGGCACCTTGATGTGATCTCTCTGCCGGCAAGGTTGATCAGTCGCATGAAGCGAAGCCGGCTCGCGGCCTGGGCGGCAGCGATGGCTCTGCTCGGATGGGCCCTGATGACCCTCGGTGGGTTCGTGCGTGCGTCCGAATCGGGGCTTGGCTGTCCAGATTGGCCTGCGTGCCACGGCCGGCTCCTCGCCAGTGGCGACCACGCCATGATCGAGGAGTTCCACCGTTGGTTTGCAGGGGTGCTCACGATCGGTCTCATTGGCCTAGCCGTGGCGGTATTCCGCTCTCACCGTCACGAGCGTCGGCTTACTCGGCCTGTGATCTGGATGCTCGTGCTGCTCGCGCTCCAGGTCCTCCTGGGCGGCGTGACGGTGCTGCTGAACAACGTCTCCTGGACGGTCGTCATCCACTACGGCGCAGCAGCACTGCTGGTGGCGTCGATCACGCTCGTCGCGGTACGGCTCGCCTTCCCGACCGCTGAGCCGCCACCGCGTGACTCGTTCTCACGGCTGATTGGATGGTTCGTCGCGCTCAGCTTCGGCCTGCTGCTGGTGGGCTCGACCGTGGCCAACACGGACTCCCACACCGCGTGTGGCACTGGGTTCCCGCTGTGCAACGGATCCCTGCTCCCGGCCCTCGACCATCACGTCGTAATAAATGTTACTCACCGTGTCTGGGCGCTGGCGGTGCTTGTGCTCGCCCTGTGGACGCTGTTCCGCAGCCGCCGCGATCGGGCGGGCGTGCCAGTCATTGGGTGGGCTGTGATGGTAGTGAGCATCCTCTACCTCATTCAGGCGGCTATCGGCATCGCCGTCGTCACGGTGGGTGAGAATACGGCCGTCGAGGTGCTGCACTCCTCGATCGGGTCGCTCACCTGGATGGCACTGATGGCGCTGTTCTCGTTGACCTCGACTCTGCCACACAACAGCACACGGATCGAAAAGCCAAGGTGAGAGCCCTTCCGCGACGAGCACTCACCCTCTCGGCAGCACCGCGAACGCGATCACCGCGTAGTGGAGCGCCGCCGCGGCGATCACGAGCGCGTGGAAGACCTCGTGGTAGCCGAACACCTTCGGCCAGGGGTTCGGCCGGCCGCTTGCGTAGATGATCGCGCCGGCTGTGTAGAGCAGGCCGCCGGCCGCGAGTCCCGCCACGCCCAGCCAGCCGATCGCTGCGGGCAGTTCTCCGAGGATCGCCGCCGACACGCAGCCCAAGGTGACGTAGACGGCCGCCAGCAGCCACTTCGGCGCGTCGATCCACACGAGCTTGAACACGACTCCGCCGAGCGCTCCGGCCCACAGCACGATCAGGATTGTGCTCGCCAGCGACCCCTTCAGCGCGAGCAGCGCCACCGGCGTGTAGGTGCCGGCGATCAGCACGAAGATCATCGAATGGTCCAGTCGTCTCATCCAGCGTCGCGCCGCCGGACGCCATGTAATGCGGTGATACAGCGCGCTCGTGCCCAGCAGCGCCGACACCGCGACCGCATAGATACTCGCCGCCAGACGCGCCCGCCCGTCGGACGCCGCGAGGATCAATGCCACTCCGCAGCCGAGCGACACGAAGAACGCGTAGGCGTGGGAGACGCCGCGCAGCCGGGGCTTGACCGGCACCGAGGGCGTCATGTTCATGTTCATACGGTACCGCGCTCGAGCCCTCGGCAGGGCTGGTCAACCCGCCGTGGAGGGGCTGTCACTCTTCAGCTTGGCCCTGGCGTGCTCTGGTGTGACCGTCACCACGTCCCAGGCCAGTCCGATGCGCTCGAGCGCGAGGATCAGCCAGCCGGAGGGATCGAGCTCATACCAGCGCAGCCCGTGGAACGCGGACTGGGGAAACGCGTGATGGTTGTGGTGCCACGCCTCGCCGAGCGAGGGCAGCGCCAGCCAGAAGACGTTGGTCGACTCCTCGCCGGTGTCGAAGCGGCGGCTGCCGAAGAAGTGGCAGATCGAGTTGATGCTCCAGGTGATGTGGTGCACGAGGAAGATCCGCACCAGCCCGCCCCACAGCAGCGCGGACAGGCCCCCCGCGATCAGCGACCCTCCGCTCAGCGCGAGTCCCAGCAGGAATGGCAGCCCGAGGCTGAGCAGGGCGAGCAGGGGAAAGCTCTTGTTGATGCGGCGCATCGTGGGGTCTTCGACGAGATCGCGGGCGAACCGTTTTGAGGATGCCTGCCCGTGAGTGGCAAACAGCCAGCCGACGTGCGCGTGCCACAGACCCGCGATCATCCCGCGCAGGCCTGCGCCATGTCCCGCGTGCGGGCTGTGCGGGTCGCCCTCTTCGTCGGTGAACGTGTGGTGCTTGCGGTGGTCTGCGACCCAGTCGATCACTGGACCCTGCAGCGACATCGACCCGAGGATCGCCAGCGTGTAGCGCAGCCATGAACGCGTCTGGAACGCCCGGTGGGTCAGCAGCCGGTGGAAGCCCACCGTGACCCCCACTGCCGTCAGCAGATACATGACGGCAAAGATCACCACGTCACGCAGCCCAAGGAAGCGATTCCACAACAGGACCGAGGCCACGATCACGCCCACAAAAGGGATCACGACCGCGGCGACATTCACACTACGCTCCAGCCGAGTCACGTATTGAGCTCCGGGCGAGTCATCTGTTCCAGGCGCGTCATGCGTCGAGCGTAGAAGAGTAGTAGGGCGCGAGCTCCAACCGCGCCACCACCCCACGGTGGACCTCGTCGGGTCCGTCTGCCAGACGCAGGGAGCGAGCCGCCGCCCATGCGCCGGCCAGCGGCAGGTCGTTGCTGAGCCCGGCGCCTCCGTGGATCTGGATCGCCATGTCGATGACCTCCTGGGCCATGGTGGGGACGACGAACTTGATCTGCGACACGGCCCCGAGAGCGCCCTTGATGCCCTTGACGTCGAGCAGCCAGGCCGCGTTCAGCACCAACAGCCGCGCCTGGTCTATCGCTGCACGGGCCTGGGCGATCCGCTCGCGGTTGCCTCCGAGGTTCGCGAGCGGCTTGCCAAACGCTGTGCGTTTCACAGCCCGTCGGCAGGCCAGTTCGAGGGCGACCTCGGCAAGTCCGATGAGCCTCATGCAGTGGTGCACGCGGCCGGGGCCGAGGCGGCTCTGGCCGATCGCAAAGGCCTGCCCCGGCTCGCCGATAACGGCGCTGAGCGGCAACCGCACCCCATCGAAGCGCACTTCCCCGTGTCCGCTCGGCGCGTCGTGGAAGCCCATCACCGGCAGCATCCTCTCGACGCTCACGCCCGGTGTATCGCGCGGGACGAGGACCATCGAGTGCTGGGCGTAGCGGTGGGCGTGCGGATCGGTCAGGCCCATGAAGATCATGAACTCGCAGCGTGGGTGGCCCGCGTTCGTGCTCCACCACTTGACTCCATCGAGCACGACCTCATCACCCTCGATGAGCGCGCGCGCCTGCATGTTGGTCGCATCCGAGGAGGCGACATCGGGCTCGGTCATGCAGAACGCCGAGCGGATCTCGCCGTCGAGCAAGCGAGCGAGCCAGCGCTCGCGCTGCTCGTCGCTGCCGTAATGGAGCAGCACCTCCATGTTCCCCGTGTCCGGAGCGTTGCAGTTGAACACCTCCGAGGCGATGTGCGAGCGGCCCATCAGCTCGGCCAGGGGGGCGTACTCGACGTTTGAGAGCCCTGCGCCGTGCACCTCGTCGGGCAGGAACAGATTCCATAATCCCTGCGAGCGGGCCTTGCCCTTGAGCTCCTCCACTAGCGGGCTCACCTGCCAGACATTCTCGGAGTTGAGCAGTTCCCGCAAGTAGTTCTCCTCGCGCGGATTGATCTCCTCGCGGATGAAGGTCTCTACGCGCTCGAGGTACTCGCGTGCGCGGGGCGAGTGTTCGAAGTCCACACTCATGATTTGCGTGCGAGTCCGCGGTCGAGCTCCTTGCCGAACGCCACCTCGACCGCCCTGCTCATCGTCTGCTCGAAGATGGCGGTGAGCGCCTCGGAGGCGAGCGGCCGCAGTTGATCGAGCGCCGCTCGCACGCGAGGCCAGTCGGACTCGGGCCGGCCGGCGTCGTCGAAGGGTTTCCAGATGAACTCCAGGAAGATCTGCACGAATGTCTGCCCGATACGCTCGGTGTGGCGTCTGAGCCTGTCCATCATGTCGAAGGCGGCGTCCAAGGGGACACCCAGGGCGATCAGTCGCTCGCCGGCGGCCAGCAGGGTTGGGCTGGGAGCTTCAAAGCAGTTCTCGGCGATCGCGATCACCAGGCCGAGCTTTTCGGCCTTAGCGATGAGCTTTGGGTCGATCTCACCGCCCAGGCGCTTGACCAAATCGGCGTGCTCGAGGATCTCGGGCGTCTCGGTCTCGAAAGGAGCCATCAGGGAGCGAGTGAAGCCGAGGACTTCCTCCTCGGCGCCGCGCGCCCGTTCGAGCAGATGGGCGATCGCGGCGAGGTTGAAGCCCTGAGCCTGCATCTCGCGGATCAGCTGCAGCCGCGCCAGGTGATCGGCGCCGTAGTAGCCGACCCTGCCCTGTACATCCGGCGGCGGGATTAGCCCGCGTGACTGGTAGTTGCGCACATTGCGCACGGTCAGGCTGGCCGTATGGGCGAGCTGGTCGATCGTCAGCCGCTGATCGGTCTGCGCTCTCGTCCGCTGATCGGTCTGCGCTCTCGTCCGCTGATCGGTCTGCGCTCTCGTCCGCTGATCGGTCTGCGCTCTCGTCCGCTGATCGGCCTTTGCTCTCCCGCGCTGTCTGGTCTGCACTCTCGCCATGACCCAAGCATATCTGATTCAAAAGGAACACAAAATAATGTAACCTAATTTTATGGTACGGTGTACAAGGACACATTGATGCAAATCCCCTGCGGCGACCAGTGGTCAGGAGGCGGTGATGAGCGAGCGACGTGAGCCGGCCCCCATCGTGCCGAGGTGGCGATCGTGGTCGACCCTGATCGCCTGGGGAGTCGCGATCGCCGCGCTCGCGCTCGTGGGCACGGGCATGACCGAACGGTTGGCGCCGATGTCGCTGGAAGTGCCCGGCACGCCCTCCTCGCGGGCCGAAGCGATGCTGCGCGCCAAGTTCGGCAATACGATCCCGATCGCGATCCTGCTGCGCGGTCCGCCTGCGCAGCTCGACAGCCAGGGGCATCAACTGGTGGCCGCGCTGCGAGGCATCCCGCAGGTCCAGGTGCTCTCGCCCTGGGATCCAACGACCACGATGCGCTCGCTGCGGCCCAAGCCGGATGCCGCCTTCGTGCTCGTGAACTACATCCGACCGGAGAGCCGCGCGATGGCGGTGGTGCCGAGCACCGAGGCCATCCTGGCTCGCACCATCCACCCGCCGCTACACAGCTACATGACCGGCGTGGCCGTGATCGGGAGCGCACTTCAACAAGCCACGCTCTCGGACACCGCGCGGGCGGAGATGATCGCGCTGCCGGTGCTGATCCTCGTGCTGCTGCTCGTGTTCCGCTCGCCGGTGGCCGCCGCCGTGCCTCTCGCGATGGGCGTAGCGACCGTGACGGCCGGCCACGGGCTGTTGTGGTTGGCCAGCTTCGTGACGCCGATCAACTCGCTGGGAGTGGCGATCGCCGCGATGATGAGCCTCGCGCTCGGCGTCGACTATGCGCTGCTGATGGTCTCGCGCCTGCGCCAGGAGCTGGCTGGCGGCTGCGACCACGAAACGGCGGTGACGATCGCGTCCAAGGCCGCCGGACGCACGATCGCCGCGGCGGGTGGCACCCTGGCGCTCACGATGCTCGCGGCGAGCGTAGTAGCGACGCCGGGCCTGCTCGGCCCGGTCGCGATCGGAGTCGTCATCTCGGGCCTTCTCAGCGTCGCTCTGGCGATGACGGCGATGCCCGCGCTGCTGCGCCTGCTCGGCCCCCACCTGGACCGCTGGGAGATCCGGCTCCCCCGCCCCCGCGGCAAGGAGCGCCGCAGCGGCGCGGGGGCGCTAGCCGAGCGGCTGATCGCCCACCCCGCGATCACGGTCCCGCTGATCCTCGCCGGGATGCTGGCGCTGGCTGCTCCCGCCGGCGCGCTGCGCCTGGGCCCACCGGACGCCGCGGAGCTTCCCGACTCGAGTCCGGCGCGCCGCGCGGTGCAGATGGTGGAACGCACGATCGGACCCGGATGGTCGGCCCCCTTCGTGATCGTCGCGAGCGCCCGCGACGGCGCGATCACCACCCCACAGCGCCTGCGGGCGCTAATGCGCTGGCAAGAAGGGATCGCCCGCCAGCCCGGCGTCGCGGCGGTGCTCGGCCCGGCATCGGTCGCGGGCGCTCGACTCAAGCTCGCCCAAGCCCACGCCGCGCTCGTCTCCGCGCCGAAGCACCTGGAAGGCGCCCAACGCGGCATCAAGGGCCTGCGCTCGGGGCTGAGCCGCGCAAGCGACGGCGTCATGCAACTGCGCAGTGGGCTCGCCTCGGCCGCCGGCGGTGCAAGATCGCTCGGCGGCGGAGCCGCGGGAGCCGAGAGCGGGGCGCAGCGACTGGCGAGCGAAACGGGTCGTGCTCACGCGGGTGCCAAGCGACTGGTGGCCGAAACGGGTCGTGCTCACGCGGGCGCCAAGCGACTGGCGAGCGAAACGGGTCGTGCTCACGCGGGCGCCAAGCGACTGGCGAGCGAAACGGGTCGTGCCGGCGACGGCGCAAAGCAACTGCAGACGGGCCTCACCCAGGCAGCCTCCGGATCAGCCCAGCTCGCGGACGGGCTCGATGAAGCGGCCGCGGGCGCCGAACGTCTGGCCAGTTCCGACCATCAGCTGTCCACCGGATCGGCACAGCTCGCGGAAGGCATGGACACGCTTGACAACACCGTCCACGCGATCCTCGCTCCGATCGACCTGCTCGCGCAGCAGCTCCACAGCTGGGCCGGCTGGATCGCGTCTCTGCAAGCCGCCGACCAGCTACTGAGCAGCCGGCTGAGCGATGCGATGCGCGAATTGGAAGCGATGACCGTCGCACGCAGCGACCCCCGCTATCAGGCGCTCGCCCAAGACCTAGTCGCGGTCAAACAGCTGATCGAACGCAACGGGCTCTCACAGCTGATCCGCATCCACCAGCAACTGCTCCAGGGTTTGGAACAGCTCGCAAACCTGCCGGGGCAACTCTCACAGCTGACCGCCAGCCTGGACCGGCTGCGCACCGGCGCCGACCAGCTCGCCAGCGGCACCAGAGAATCCGAAGAAGGAGCGAGCAGGCTCAATTCTGCCCTGCATCGCCTCGCCGCTGGCGGACACACCCTCAGCGGCGGACTGACCGGGCTGAGCGGTGGAGCGGGCCAGCTCGCGGGCGGCCTGGGCAAGCTCGCCACTGGTAACAGTCAGCTCGCGGGCGGCCTGGGCAAGCTCGCCACTGGTAACAGTCAGCTCGCGGGCGGCCTGGGCAAGCTCGCCACTGGTAACAGTCAGCTCGCGGGCGGCCTGGGCAAGCTCGCCACTGGTAACAGTCAGCTCGCGGGCGGCCTCGGCAAGCTCGCCAACGGCAGCAATCAGCTCGCGGGCGGACTCTCCGCCGGTGAGGGCCGCGCCGCAGGGCTCTCCACCGGCCTGAACCAGGCGCAAGGACCGCTGCAGACCTATGCGACGATGCTGCACGGCTACCAGCAGGACTACGGGCTGCTGCATTCACAAGCCCCCAATGCGATCGACTCCGGCTATCTCGTGCTCACCGCGCTTGACGGGACGGTCTCGCCGATGCGCGAACAGGTCGCCCAGCTCGTCAACGTCAACGGGGGCGGCCAGGCCGCGCGCATCATGGTGGTCTCCTCCAGTCCACCAGGCGCCCCGGCGACCGCGGCTCTCAGCCGCAGCCTGCAACGCAGCCTGCCCGCGCTCGCAGCGGCGACCGGGAGCAATGTCGAGATCGGTCAGGGAGCCCAGTACCTGCTCGACTATAAGGACGCCAACACGGCCCGCATCCCGTGGCTGGTGCTCGCGCTGGCGATCGTCGCGACACTCACGCTGATCGTTGTCCTGAGGGCGTTCTTGCTGCCGCTGATCGCGGTCGCGCTCAACCTCGCGACGATCGCCGTCGCGCTAGGCGTGCTGGAGCTGCTCACCGAGGAGCACGTGCTCGGCGGCCCCGGCTACATAGACGCGACCTCGGGTGCAGGCATCCTCTCGATCATGTTCGTCCTGTCGATTGACTACGAGGTCTTCTTGCTGACACGCATGCGCGAGGAGTGGGTCGCTTCAGGCGACTCCGAGAGCGCGATCCGGCACGGACTGCGGCACACGGCGGGCGTGATCACGGGCTCTGCGGCGATCATGACGGCCGTGTTCATCGCATTCGCTGGCGCCAGCGTGATCCCGCTGCGTCAGTTCGGCGTAGGACTGACGATCGCGGTGCTGCTCGACGCGACGATCGTGCGACTCGTGCTGCTGCCGGCGATCATGCGGGCAGCCGGCCCGCGCATATGGTGGATGCCCGAGTGGCTGGACCGCAGGCTGCCGATGCCCGAGTAGGCATCGCCGGCGCCTGAGAACGTGTTGTCAATTTTTACGCAGTGTGCGCTTTTGTATCTACACCGTAGATACCATGGAGCACAGTGAGCACAAATTGAAAGTCCTACCCGCACATGCGTGCGCTTTTGTATGTACACCGTAGATACGATGGAGCACAGTGAGCACAAATTGAAAGTCCTACCCGCATATGCGTGCGCTTTTGTATCTACCCGATACATACGATGGCACACAGTGCATGAAATTCAAACACACATACTGAGGGTTGCATCGCGGGCGAAGTCAGGCCTCTATCAGCGGCACAGGTGGCGCAGGTGGTTGATCGGAAAGGCGGGATGCGCGGATTGACCGCTGGACGTCTGTGATTGACAGCAGCCCGACGGGTGTTTCCAGCGCATCGACCACCACGGCTCGCCCGACCCGGCCGAATGCGGGACGTTCCAACAATCCGCTCACATCCTCGTCCTCGCGAATGGTCAGCTCTGGATCGCGATCGACGATGTCGGCGACACGCAGGGTGGCGCGCTGGTGGGGAGGGATTGCCTGCATCTGTGCGACCGTAACCAGACCGACCAGCCGGCCCTGGATGTCGACGGCGGGAAATGCCGTATAGCGGTAGGGCACGAAGTAGTCGCTGCCCGCCTGCTCGACGGAGACCTCGGCCGGGATCGTGACGAGGGGCGTCGACATCAGCCTCCGCGCATCCACGCCGGAGAAGACGGCTCGCACCTGCGCGCTCATCGCCTGAGCGCCGGCGGCGCCGACGATGAAGAAGCCGATCACAGCCAGCCAGGCGCCCTCGAGTGATCCGCCGATGAACGCGAGTGCACCCAACCCGATCATCAGGTAGCCAAAGCCTCGACCGACGCTTGCGGCGGTCGAGGTCGCCCTTCCCATGTCGCCGCTGCGGCGCCAGAGCAGGGCGCGCAGCACGCGGCCCCCATCGAGCGGGAAGGCGGGCAGCAGGTTAAAGCCCAGGATCAGGCAGTTGACGAGCAGCTGGTATTCCACTAGCGCACGGACGATCGAGGAGGCAGAGGCAGGCAGGAGCAGCGAAAGCGCCCCGAAGCAGGCGGCGATCACCGCGGTCACGGCCGGACCTGCCAGGGCATAGCGAAGCTCGTCATCCGGGTCGTGAGCGTCGCCGTGCATGATGGAAACACCCCCTAGGAGCCACAGGTCGATCTCCTCGACCTGGATGCCGTGGCGGCGGGCGATGATCGCGTGACCGAACTCGTGTACCAGGATGCTTGCGAACAGCAGCAGCGCGCTCGCGAGTCCCAGCGCGTACGACACGCCAGGGGCGATTCCGTGCACGACTTCTGGAAAGTAGGCGGAGCCGAGCGACCAGGTGATCAGCGCGACGATCGCCAGCCACCACGGGCTGACACCGATCGGTATACCGGCGATGCGAGCTATGCGAAAGCTCCGGCCAGGCATGGGAGAGACGCTAGAAGCCGGCACGCCGATTGCCATCGGTGGTAGACCCACGAACCTCGCGTGGGGACTACGTAGCCACAAGTTCCGTGCGTTATGCTCGCTTGCAGCTTGAAGATGAGTGAGCCTCTCGACCAGCGTCGGATGCGCCGCCTCTTGGAGGTTGGTCGTACGGTGCTAGCGGAGCTCGACCCCGACACGGTGCTCGACCGGGTGCTTGAGACCGCCAGGGAGATCACTGGCGCACGGTATGCGGCGCTGGGTGTTCTGGATTTGCAACGGGTTAAGCTTGAGCGGTTCATCACGCGGGGAGTAGACGAGCGGACACGTCGAGCGATCGGCGATCTCCCAAGGGGCCGCGGCGTGTTGGGCGTGCTGATCGACGAGCCGCGGCCGTTGCGTCTGAACGACATCGGCCAGCATCCACGAAGCTATGGATTTCCCTCAGGTCATCCTGAGATGAGTAACTTCCTCGGCGTCCCGATCCTGATCCGGGGCGAGGCGTGGGGGAACGTGTATCTCACCGAAAAGGAGGGTGGGGCATTCGACGAGGCTGACGAGGAGGCCGTCGTCATCCTGGCCGAGTGGGCGGCGATCGCGATCGAGAATGCGCGGCTGTATCAGACGAGTGAGGCTCATCGCGTCGAGATCGAGAAGGCGCTTCGTGGGTCCGAGGCGACGCGCGACGTTGCCGTTGCGATCGGGAGCGAGCTTGGTCTCGAGCGTGTGCTCGAGTTGATCGTCAAGCGTGGGCGTGCGTTGGTGGCGGCACGTAGCTTGGTGATTCTGTTGCGCGACGGAGACGAGCTTGTAGTGGCCGCCAGCGCGGGTTATACCCACGGTGTGCAGGGGGTGCGTCTGCCGATCTCCGAGTCGATGTCCGGCCAGGTGATGGAGCGTCGCTCCCCGGAGCGAATAACCGACGTGGCCGCGCGGCTTGGGATCGACCCGAGGGAATTCGGCGTGCCGGACGCTCGTTCGGCACTCGTGGTGCCTCTCGTCTACCGCAACACTGCCGTGGGCGTGCTCACCGCGTTCGATCGGGGCGAGGATGGCGAGGCGTTCTCCGAGGAGGATGAGCAGGTTCTGCGCACGTTCGCGGTGAGCGCGGCGACGGCTGTCGCGATGGCCCGGAGTGTGCAAGAGGAGCGGTTGCGCTCTTCCATGGAGGCAGCGGATTCAGAGCGCAAACGCTGGGCGCGAGAGTTGCACGACGAGACGCTTCAGGGACTCGGCGGGCTGCGCGTGCTGCTCTCTGCGGCTGTGCGTCGCGGAGACCACGAGCAGACAGAGCAGGCCGTCCGCCAGGCGATCGTGCAGATCGAGCGGGAGATCGGCAACCTACGGGCGATCATCACCGAGCTACGTCCGGCCGCGCTTGACGAGCTCGGGCTTCAGAGCGCGATCGCCTCACTGGTCGAACGCCACCGCGAGCAGGACGCTTTCGCGATCGACGCCGACCTTGCGCTTCCCGATCCGCAGGCGGGAGAGCCGCGCCTGGCCCGGGAGCTTGAGACGACGATCTATCGGCTCCTGCAGGAGGCGCTTACGAACATCGTCAAGCACACCCAGGCGCAGCACGTGCGTGTCGCGGTTGCTGAAGACCAAGACGAGGTCACGGTCGAGGTCCGCGATGACGGCGCCGGCTTCACGGCGGGTGCTGAGACTTCGGGGTTCGGGCTGATGGGGATGCGCGAGCGAGTCAGCCTTGCGGGCGGAACGCTCCAGATCGACTCCGGTGAGAGCGGCACGCTCGTACGCGCTCGTCTGCCGGCACGGTACCTTGACGCCGCCGCTGGCGCCGCGGCAGCCAAATCAGACGCGGAGCAGGCCGCGCCCTAGCGCGTAGCGGACAAGCTCCGCGCGTGTGGTGAACCCCAGCTTCTGGTGAATGCGCGCACGGTGGGTCTCGACCGTACGCGGCGAGAGTTCAAGCTTGCGGGCGATCTCGACGCTGGTATGACCGAGCGCGATCAGTCGCAGCACTTCGGTCTCACGAGGGGTCAGGTCCTCTTCGGTGGAGGGCCGTCCCAGCGACCCCAGCCGGGCCGAGAGGCGAGGGCTTACATACTCATCACCATGGGCCGCGTTGCGTATGGCCTCGGGCAGATCCGAGTCGGCCATCTCCTTCAGGACAAAGCCGATCGCGCCGGCGTCAAGCGCTCCTCTGGCGAAGGCTGGGTTGTCGTCCATGGTGAGCACGACGATCTGGGTATCGGGCGCCTGCCTGCGCAGCCGCCGGATGGTCTCGATGCTCGACCCGCCGAGCATCCTCAGATTCAGTACGAGTACGTGCGGCAGTTGACCGTGAACGTGGCGCACGACGGTAGACAGGTCGGTCGCCTCGGCGATCACCTCCAGGCCGTCCTCGTTGTCGAGCAGCAGGCGTAGGTTGCGCCGCATCGCGGCATGGCCGTCCGCCAGAACTACGCGGATCGGCTGCTTTGTCGAGGGTACTGGGCTTGAGGCGCTCGAAACGCTGGCCAGGCGCAAACGTGGAGGCATGATGTCAACCTAGCCGTCTCGCCGAGCGCCATCTACCGGGCAAAACCCTATTTCGATCGCGGCAAAGCACGGATCAGGGCGGCGGAGCGCCTTCACGGGCTCGGCGGTCGACCGCGCGCGTGACCGCGGCGAGCTGTGCATCCAGGGCCTGCTCGGTACTCAGTACGAGCACGCTGTCGCCGGGCAGCTCATCGAGTGCCTGAAAGGAGCGAAACTGCTCAGCCACAATCTCCGGCGTGGCGTCGGACACGCGGCTGGTGTCACGCAGGCGTTGTGCGGCGCGCTCGAGCGCCACCTGTAGTGGAACATCGCAGCAAACCACCAGGCGGGTCAGGCCGGCCCGCTGCAGGCGGTGCAGCAGTATGGCGCGATCGACGCGCGACCGGCAAGTCGCATCCACGATTACCCCGTCTTCACGACCAAGCGCACGCTGCGCCTCCTGGCCGAGAAGCTCGTAGGTCGCGCGTGTGAACCGCTCGCTGTAGTGCTCGGCACGCGCCCGCTCAGTGGCGGCGAGGCCTGCGGCCGACTTGCGCACCACGTCGGAGGAGATAACCGGCATGCCCGACCGGCGGGACAGCTCCGCGGCGAGCGTCGACTTGCCGCTGGCCGCCGGACCGCAGACCACGACGGCTACCGGTCTTCGCGCGCGCCAGCACAGCCGCTCGCTCAGAGCCCACAGGTCCTGCGCCCGAGTGAGCGCTCGCGCCTGGGCGTCACCGTCGTGGGCGGCCGCGGCGATCAACGCGACCTTGACCCGGACGAGTGCCCAATAGGCCGCGTAGAAGGACTGCAGCGCCTCGCTGCCCGGGCTCATGCCGGCGTGGCGGTAGGCACAAGAGAGCTCCCGGGCCGCCCAGCGCTGCCCATGCGCCTCCAGATCCATCGCCAGGAACGCCAAGTCGCAGGCGACGTCGGTGCAGCGCAGCTTCCGGTCGAACTCGATGCGGTCGACGGCGCGTACGGTGGGCGCGGCCAGGACGTGCTCGCAGCGCAAGTCGCCGTGGCCATCGCGGATGAGCCCCAGCAGCGCGCGCTGCTCGATCTCTGGCGCGTGTGCCTTCACGAACGCCTCGCCGAAGTCCGCGGCGGCGTCCAGGCACCACTCGTGCGGATGCGCCATCCGCCGCAGTTCGCTCACGTTGGTCTGCCAGGCGGCGAGCACCTCCTTCGAGCCCCAGCCGGCCACGACGGGAGCGGCGCGGTGGAAATCCGCCAGGCGGCGTGCGATCGCGGCGATGAGCGCACGCGTGAGAGAGCCCGCGTCGATCAGGCCCGCGAGGGTGTCGCTCTCGCGGAAGCGACGCATCTCCACGGCATACTCGACGGCCCGGGGAGTGCCCTCCGGCGCCAGGCGAAAGCCCGTGCCGGTCTTGACGATCGCGCGCACGCCGAGGTAGATGTCGGGAGCGAGCTCGCGGTTGACGCGCACCTCCTCACGACAGGCGTCGTGTCGGCGCGAGAGCGTGCTGTAGTCCAGGAAGCTCAGGGCTACGGACTTCTTGATCTTGTACGCGCGATCACCGGCAACGAACACCCAGGAGGCGTGTGTCTCATGCACGGTGACTGGAGAGCTCCCGCGATACATCGACGAAGAAGCGAGAGCCTCGAGCAGGGCAGGATCGGTGCGTCCCTCGCAGCCGGGCCCGCCGCGGAGATCAGCCTGGGTCGTGGGCGAACTCATCCGAGATCCCTGTCGTGGGAACTCATCTGCGCATCCGTCACGTTCAGAGCATGTCATCCGTTAGGTTGAGGGAGTCCGTGGAACGCCGCACAACTCGGCGGGATCTCACGGATGGCGCGCGATCGTGCGTGCAGGAGGGTTGTGTACTGAAGTTGTCTGAAGCGTCCCCGATTCCGAGCGAGGACCACTATGAGTACCGCTGCCTTGAGCATCGCTGTGACAAGGCCCTTCTCTGATCTGAGCTGCGCTGAGGTCGACTACGCCGGTGGCAAGGGCGCCAACCTCGGTGAGTTGACACGGGCGGGCCTTCCGGTCCCGCCTGGATTCGTGATCGGCGCGCCGGCCTACGCGGCCTTCTGCGAGGAGTCCGGCCTGCGAAGCCGTCTCGACGAGGTTCTCGGTGAGCTCGACATCGAGGACGGTGGCGCCCTGGAGGCGGCTGCGGCGGACGCACGCCGCGCGGTGCTCGAGGCGCCGATGCCGGCGGACCTGCAGGATGCGATCGTCTCCGCCTACCGCGATCTCGCTGGAGCCGACACGGACAGGGCGGTCGCGGTTCGCTCATCAGCCACGGCCGAGGACACGGCTTCGGCGTCGTTCGCCGGCATGAACGAAACGTTTCTGAACACCCGCGGCGCCGACGCCGTGATCGATGCGGTCAAACGCTGCTGGGGCTCGCTCTTCGGCGCGCGCACGATCTACTATCGCGGCCAGCGGGGCTTCAGTCAGGCGGAGATGGACATCGCCGTCGTCGTGCAGGTTCAGCTCGCCTCGACGCGTTCCGGCGTGATGTTCACGGTCGATCCCGCAAGCGGCGAGCGCGAGCAGCTCGTGATCGAGGGCTCGTTTGGCCTCGGTGAGGCGGTCGTGTCCGGTAGCGTCTCACCCGATCGCTACGTCGTGCGCAAGAGCGATCTCGCCATCACAACCCGTTCTGTGCGGCCGAAGGAGCTCGTGATCGAAGCTGCGCCTGGCGGCGGAACGCAGACCCGCGAGCTGAGCTCCGAGGAGAGCATGCGACCGGTTCTCAATGACCAGGAGGTCATTCAGGTGGCAAGGCTCGGGATCGCGATCGAGGCGCACTACGGCGCCCCGCAGGACACCGAGTGGTCGTTTGACCCCGACGGGAATGTTTGGATGCTGCAGAGCCGCCCGATCACGACGATCGCCGCCAGCGATCACGCCCCCGCCCGGGACGGGGAGCGGGGGAATGGCCTGGCCGGCGAGGTGCTAGTGCGCGGCCTCGGCGCCGCTCCGGGTAGCGCGAGCGGCGCGGTACGGCTGCTGGCAAACCCCCACGACACCGAGGCGTTCCACGATGGTGAGGTGCTGGTCGCGCACATGACGACGCCGGACTGGGTGCCGTTGATGCGCAAGGCCGCGGCGATCGTCACCGACTCGGGCGGCATGACGTGCCACGCGGCGATCGTCTCGCGCGAGCTCGGCATCCCCTGCGTCGCCGGCACCGGCGACGCGACCCAGAAGCTTCGCGACGGCGAGATCGTAACCGTTGACGCTACGCATGGAACCGTCGTCGAGGGTGTCGCGCCCGAGCAGCGTGAGTCCGCTGGGCCTGCGATAGCGACCATCGTCGGTGCTGGCGTCCCGGTTACCGCCACGCGGCTACTCGTCAACCTCTCAGAGCCTTCCCAGGTCGAGCACACCGCTGCGCTGGACGTCGACGGGGTGGGCCTCTTGCGAGCTGAGCTGATGGTCATCGAGGCGCTCGACGACACGCACCCCAAGCAGCTGATCGAGGAGGGGCGCACCGAGGAGTTCATTCAGCGTATGGCGGATGCGCTGACCATCTTTGCCGCAGGTTTCGCACCGCGGCCGGTGACCTACCGCACGATCGACTTCCGCACGAACGAGTTCCGCGGCCTGCGTGGTGGCGAGCGCTTCGAGCCGCAGGAGGCCAACCCGATGATCGGCTACCGCGGCGCGCTGCGCTACATCGCCGAGCCCGAGGTCTTCGCCCTGGAGATGCAGGCCGTGCGGCGCGTGTGGGACGCCGGACACACGAACTTTCACGTGATGCTGCCGTTCGTCCGCACCGCCGCAGAGCTCGAATGCTGCCGCGCGCTGATCGCCGAGTCGGGGCTGCTGCAGCGACGCGGCTTCGAGCTCTGGATCATGGCTGAGGTCCCCTCGGTGCTGTTCAACCTCGAGCGCTACGCGAAGCTCGGCATCGCCGGCATCTCGATCGGATCGAACGACCTGACCCAGCTGATGCTCGGCGCCGACCGCGACTCCGAGGTGCTCGCGACGACCTTCGACGAGCGCGACCCGGCGATCATCGACTACCTCAGTCAGCTGATCCCACGTGCCCGCGAGCTCGGCCTGCGCACCTCGATCTGTGGGCAGGCGCCCTCGGTACACCCCGAGTACGCCGAGCTGCTCGTGCGCCTGGGCATCGAGAGCATCTCGGTCAGCGTGGACGCCGTCGATCGGACCCGGCGGCTGATCGCAGCCGCTGAGCAGCGAGTGCTGCTGGACGCGGCTCGCGAGGCCGGCCATCCTCGGTGGGGATGATGCGGTTCCTCGATCGTCGCGACGCCGGTCATCAATTGGCCGCCGAGCTCATACCCTTCGCGGAGGAGCGGCCGGTGATCGTCGCGCTGCCGCGCGGTGGCGTCCCGATCGGCGTCGAGGTGGCTCGCACGCTCGGTGCGCCGCTCGACATCCTGGCGGTGCGCAAGCTCGGTGCCCCGGGCAACCCGGAGCTCGGCGTCGGTGCCGTCGCCGAGGACGGCACGGGAGTGCTCGACCCACACTCCGCCGGCATGCTGGGCATGACCCAGGCGATGCTCGACGCGACGCTCGCTCGGGAGTCAGAAGAGCTGCGCCGCAGGGTGGAGCGCTACCGCGACGGTCGGCCTTCGATTCCCGTGAGCGGGCGAACCGTGATCGTCGTCGACGACGGGCTGGCGACCGGCCTGACCGACCTGGCCGCGGTCCGCGCGCTGCGCAAGCGTGGCGTGCGCCGCATCGTGGTGGCGGTCCCGGTGGGATCTGGTGAGGCGGTCTCGATGCTCGCCGAGGAGGCCGACCGGGTCGTCTGTCTGACGATCCCAGAGCGCCTCTTCGGTGTGGGCATGTGGTACCGCGACTTCACGCCGGTGTCCGACGAGCAGGTGCTGGCTCTCCTGGCAGAAGCGGCCGGGGGTGCGACGACTGGTGAGGCGCCGACACCAACGTCCACCTCGAGTCCACCCGGGGTGGGGTGAGCCGTGACATCGCCGCTTCCCCTTCCCCATGGTGAAGGGGAAGGGCCGCAGAAACTCACCCGCGATGACGTTGACGCGACGGAGAGCGTCATGCTGCTGCTGCGGGATCTGCACAGCTCGCGCCATGGCTTGTCCTCGCGCGAGGCCCGCTGATCATGTGGGGAGCGGACGAGCTACGCCGCTACCTGCTGCGGAGAAACACCTAGAGCGCGGGGGTAAAGGCCGCGGATGGCCGGTGGCCTCAGATAGACGAAGATCATCATCATGCTTCAGCGCGTAGCCGTCGGTCGCTGGTCGCTCGATGCCTATCGCGACATCGTCCCCGAGCACATTCTCGAAGAGCTTCACGACCACGCTCGTACACTGCGCGGAGCGCGCATCTTGCACATCAACGCCACCGCCTACGGTGGTGGGGTCTCCGAGCTCTTGCGATCCTCGGTGCCGCTCGTGCGTGACCTCGGCCTCACTGTCGACTGGAAGGTCATAGCCGGGCGCCAGGATTTCTTCAAGGCCACCAAGGCCCTGCACAACGGCCTGCAGGGCGCGCCGGTAAGGCTCAGCGAGGGCGAGCGAACCGCCTACCTCGACTGCGCGCGCGAGAACGCCCAGACCCTCGACGGGGACTATGACTTCATCGTCGTGCACGATCCCCAGCCCGCCGCGCTGCTGGCGCTCCACGGCAAGGGCGACGCCCGCTGGGTGTGGCGCTGCCACATCGACACCGCCGAGCCCAACCTCGAGACCTGGGAGTTCCTGAAGCCCTACGTGGCCGACTACGACGCGGCTGTGTTCACCATGCCGCAGTTCGTGCCACCCGATCTCCCCGTCAAGCGGGTCGAGACGATCGCGCCGGCGATCGATCCGCTCAGCCCCAAGAACATCGATCTCGAGCTCGGCACCGCGCGGCAGATTCTCGACTGGATCGGCGTGGAGCTTCCCGGCCGGCTCGTCACCCAGGTCTCGCGCTTCGACGCCTGGAAGGACCCGCTGGGAGTCATCGCGGCCTATCGGCTGGTGCGCGAGGAGATCGGAGAGCTGCAGCTCGCGCTGGTGGGCTCGATGGCGCTCGACGACCCCGAGGGCTGGGAGGTCTATCGGCAGGTCTCAGAGCATGCCGAAGACGATCCGCTGATCCATCTCTGCACGAACATGAGCGGTGCCGGCAACGTCGAGGTCAACGCCTTTCAACGCCTCTCCGACGTCGTCGTGCAGAAGTCGATCCGCGAGGGCTTCGGCCTGGTCGTCTCGGAGTCGCTGTGGAAGGGCACGCCCGTCGTCGCCGGGCGCGCAGGCGGCATCCCGATGCAGATGCCCGCTGGCGTGGGGGGGCTGCTGGTCGATTCTGTTGAGGGGTGCGCCAGCGCGATGCTCAAGCTGTTGAACGACCGGGAGCTCGCCGAGGAGCTCGGGCGCAGCGGACGTGCGCACGTGCGCGAGCACTTTCTGCTGCCTCGTCTGTTGATGGAGGAGCTCAGGCTGCTCTCCACGCTCGGGTCTGAGACCTCGGCGAGCCCTCCACAGACGGCATTGCAGCACTGATCGCATGGCGGGCACCTCCTCATCCTCTCCTCGGGCGGAGGTCCTGATCGCGGGCGGCGGGTTCGGCGCGGTCGAGGCCATGCTCGCTCTACGGGCGCTGGCCGGAGAGGACGTGCAGGTCACCCTCATCTCGCCGCAGCTCGAGTTCGCCTACCGGCCGGCGGCCACCATGGACGCCTTTCATGAGACGCCTCCACAGACCTACGACCTCCAGGCGATTGCTGCTGAGGCCGGCGTGTCCTTTCGTGTGGAGCGCCTGCAGGCAGTCGCTCCACAGCAGAAGCATGTCCGCCTCGCGTCCTTCGCCTACCTGGATTACGACGCGCTGATCCTGGCCATCGGCGCACGAGCCGTCGCCGGCATTCCCGGAGCCCTGACGTTTTCAGGTCAGCACGATATTCCCCAATTCCGCCGCGTTCTGGATGAGCTGCGCGCGGAGGACATCCATCGCATCGTCTTCGCGACGCCCGCTGGGTGTGCTTGGCCTCTGCCCCTGTATGAGCTCGCGTTGTTGACGGCAGCGTATGCCGAAGCGCACAAAGTGCGGGCCGACATTGCGCTTGTCAGCCCCGAGATGGTGCCGCTTGAGGTTTTCGGCACCGAAGCGTCCAGCCTGGTCGCGGATGTGCTGGCCGAGCGCGGAGTGCGCTTCGTCGGCAGGTCGATCCCGACGAGCTTTCAGGGCGATGGCGGCCTGTCGCTGCACACTGGCGCGAAGATCGACGCCGACCGAGTGATCGCGGCGCCCGCGCTCTACGGCCCTCGGATCACCGGGGTACCGACGGATCGATCGGGCTTCGTGTTAGCCAACGCGTTTGGCTGTGTTGAAGGGCTCAGCGACGTTTACGCGGTCGGAGACATGACGACCTTCCCGATCAAGCAGGGTGGAATAGCCACTCAGCAGGCTGACATAGTCGCGCAGGCCGTCGCGAGGGGTTACGGCGCTCCCGTCAAGGAGGCTCGACCCGGACGTGTGCTGAGGGCCCGGCTGGTGGGCGGGAAGCACCCGATCTTCCTGCGCACTGAGCTCGACGAGTATGGTCAGGCGACCACCGCGGCGCTCGAGCACGTCGAGGTCGCCCAGCCGGCCGCTCCCGCGGGCAAGGTGTTTGGTCGCTACCTGACACCCTTCCTTCAGACGCGCGAGTCGCTGCTCCAGCCTTAAGGGTTTCGCGGGCCCTTAGCCACTCCCACCTGCCTGCGCCCCGGCGTACCGCTCGAACTTGTAAGAAGACCACACGCTGGTCATGTGAAATCTGAGCTTCTCGGCTTCATGCCTTTATGGTTCGACGCGATGAGCGCGATCCACACCGAGGGGCTCTCCAAGCGTTACGGCGACACGCTCGCGCTCGACGGGCTCGACCTGAGGGTGGGTGAGGGCGAGGTCTACGGCTACCTCGGCCCCAACGGGTCCGGCAAGACGACGACGATCCGCCTGCTGCTCGGTTTGCACCGGCCGAGCGCCGGGCGGGCAGAGCTGTTCGGGATCGACGCGTGGGGCGATCCGGTGAGCGCGCATCGGCGCGTCGCGTACGTGGCGGGCGAGCCGTTCTTATGGCCGGCGTTGACGAGTGAGGAGACGTTCGAGTTCCTCGCGCGCCTGCACGGCAGAACGGATGTCGCCTATCGCGACGTGCTAGTGGAGCGCTTTGCACTGGATACGCACAAGAAGATCAGAGCGCTGTCGAAGGGCAACCGCCAGAAGGTGCAGCTGATCGCGGCGCTGGCCACGCGCGCGGAGCTGCTGCTGCTCGACGAGCCGACAAGCGGCCTGGACCCGTTGATGGAGATGGCCTTCCGAGAATGTGTCAAGGAGGCCTCCGAGCGCGGGCAGACGGTGTTCCTGTCCTCGCACATCCTCAGTGAGGTTGAGGCGCTGTGCGATCGAGTCGGCATCCTCAGAGAAGGAAAGCTTGTCGACCAAGGGACCCTGGAGGAGTTGCGCCATCTCGGCGCGCAGACGGTTGAGGTGACGTTCACGGGCCAGGCGCCGGAGCTCCCGGCGCTGCCGGGGGTACATGCGGAGAGCGCGGGACCCAACGCGCTGCGATTCGAGGTCACGGGAAGCATTGGCGTGCTGATCGCCGCGCTCGCCGGGGTGGGTGGGGCGTCCATTAAGACCCTTAGCAGCCGCGAGCCGTCCCTGGAGGAGATCTTCCTGCACCACTACGACGGGTCAGACGGCCATGTCGGCCGCTACTAGCGAGGCGATCTCGACGCCGAGCGCGTCCGGGTCGAGCACCGGTGTGGGTCTCGGGCCCGCACGCGCCTGGGCACGGCGGGCGTTCCGTGACGCGCGGGTCCGCACGATCGCATTCGGATACCTGTTCGCTCTCTACGCATACATTCAACCGGTCGGCTACCGCCACGCCTACCCAACTGTGTCCGACCGTCTCGGCTTCGCCCGCAGCTTCGCCGACAACAAGGCGATCCGCCTGTTCTACGGCGAGCCGCATGACCTGCTGACGGTGAGCGGCTACGCCGCCTGGCGCGTCGGCGGGACGCTGGCGATCGTCGCCGCCGTCTTCGGATTGCTGGCCGCCGTGCGAGCGCTCCGGACCGAGGAGGACGCGGGCCGGATGGAGCTCGTCCTGGCTGGGATGATCGGGCGGCGGACGGCGTATCTGTCGGCGATGGCCGCTATCGCGGCCGGCATCGTGGTCCTGTGGTTGGCGGAGCTCGCCGGCTTCGTCGCAGGGGGTCTCCCGGTGGGCGGGTCGGCGTACCTTGCCCTGGCGACGGCGTCCGTCGTGCCGGTGTGCGTGGGCATCGGCGCGGTCTCGAGCCAACTCGCGCCCACGCGCCGAATCGCGCTCGAGCTCGGTGGTGCGGTCATTGGGTTTCTGTTCCTGCTGCGGGTGATCGCCGACACCTCGAGCGGCGCCGGCTGGCTGCGCTGGGCGACGCCGCTCGGGTGGGCGGAGGAGATGCGTCCGTTCGGTGGCGCCCACCCGCTGGTCCTGGTGCTCCCGGTTGCAGCGAGTGCGGCGCTGCTCCTTCTCGCCGCCCGGATCGCCGCCCGCCGCGACATCGGGACCGGGGTGCTCGGGGCGCGGGACAGCGCCGCCCCGCGCCTTGAGCTGCTCTCCTCCCCGACCGCGCAGGCGCTACGCTCAGAGCGCGGCAGCCTGATCGTGTGGCTGATCAGCACCGGCGCGTTCGCGTTCATCCTCGGCATGATCTCCACGAGCATCTCGTCCGCCGGAATCTCCAAGGCCATGCAACGAGAGATCGCCAAGCTTGGCTCCGGCTCGATCCTCACGCCTGCCGGATATCTCGCTTTTGTGTTCATCTTTTTTGTTCTCGCCGCCAGCCTGTTCGCGTGCGCGCAGATCGGAGCAGCCAGGCACGAGGAAGCCGAGCAGCAGCTCGAGACGCTGCTCTCGGAGCCGGTCAGCCGCCAACGTTGGCTGGGAGGACGCCTGCTACTGGCGACCGCCGCCGCCACCACGATCTCCATAGTGGCGGGACTGCTCACATGGGCCGGCGCCGCGTCGCAGGGGGTCGGCATCTCGCTGCCGCGGATGCTCGAGGCCGGCGCAAACTGCCTGCCGGTTGCGCTTCTGTTCCTCGGGATCGCCGCGCTCGCGTACGCGACCGTGCCCCGGGCGAGCGCCGGGATCGCGTACGGGCTCGTCACGGTCGCGTTCCTGTGGCAGCTTGTGGGTTCGCTGCTCGGAGTACCGAAATGGCTTGTCGAGCTGACACCATTCGCACACGTTGGCCTCGTACCCACGCAATCATTCCGTGGCGGGGCTGCAGCGATTATGGTCGCGATCGGGGTGGTCGCCGCGGTGGCCGCGCTCAGCGCGTTCCGGCGCCGCGACCTGGCCAGCGCTTGATGGCGCCGTCTCCTACGGCAGCGCGCCCCTGGACACCAGGATCAGCGTCAGTCGGCATGACCCCACCCGGAGGAAGGGGTCTGCGCCTCCCATGCGGTCAACCCTCTGCGTAGCGACCAATCTGCTCGCCGACGACTGGAGCCCTAGAGCTGTCCCTGCTCGCCGCCTCCTATGAAACCCGCGGCGGAGTGCTCGGCGAGCGGTAGTGCTCGCGCCAGATCAACCGATAGATCGGGATCTTGCGGGGGAGCATGTTGATGCCGGGCAGGAATGGGATGCAGATGAAGGCGAGGCTGAGCACTCCCATCACGAGCATCACGAGGATGTCTGCGTTCGCCGAGGCCTTGAACGGTTCGACCTGGTACCAGAGGGCGTACAACCACAGCCACGCCTGCCCAGGGTAGCTGCCGGTCTCGTTCATCATGCCCCACTGCTCGCCGAGCAGGTGCTGGCCTTCTGCGCGTTCTGAGAGCAGCCCGCCGTCGGCCATGAACAGCAGTGGCTTGGTGTAGTCGGTCTGGAAGAACTGCTTACTGGTGAGCAGGCTGCCGTCGAGGCCACCGCTCTGGGCGAGCGCGAGCAGGTTGTTCATCATCACCGGTACCGGCCCGGCATTGCTGCTGGTCTTCACGATCACCGTGCCGTTGCTTTCGCTGACAGTGCCCGGCGGCGTCTTCTTTTCTTCTTCGGCGGTCGCGGTTTCTTCAAGCGGCTTTGCGTAGGCTTCGCCCCAGGCCTTCTGCGTCGCTTCGGGCGCGGCCTGGTACTGGGCGACCGCGCTCTGCAGCGCGGGATCGTTGGGGACCGTCTTAAGGGGGTCGATCACGAAGTCGTTGGCGGTGTTGATCGGATGGCTGACGCCCAGCCATTTCTGCGGGTAGAGGAAGGCCGCGTGCACACCCTTGCTGTTGTGGTTGTAGGGGGGGCCGTATCCGGCCGTTCCGCTGGTGCCGTCCAGCTCCGTCGTCGCCGCGGTGACGAAGTTGACGGGCAGGCCGCGCGACCACTGGGCGATCGTGCTCGGCTTGTCATCCGGCGAGGAGAACAGCACGGTGAGCACGATCGTAAGGAGCGTGATTATGCCGACCGCGATGCAGGCCTCCTTGACGAGGTCGTAGGGCTGGTAGCGCCCTTTCCACTGCTGCGTGTCATCGGGCGGGTGAAGGAACCTGACCAGGCGGTTCATGACTGCGCTCCGGTCGAGGCGGCGGCAGGGCCGTCGGCACCCGCTTTGGCCACAGGCGCGAACGCTGCTCGCTTGTCCAGCTCGAATGGCGGCACAACACCGTGGTTGCGCACCAGCAGCACGTGTGCCGTCACCAGCCCGACCACCGCCAGGGGCAGCAGCAGCACGTGGTAGCTGTACATCTGCCCGAAGTTGGTGACGTTGAAGAAGGCGCCCACGCCGACCGAGTTGAGTCCGTCCTTGGCCTGTGTGGCGATCCACTGCGCGTCGAAGTTCTGCTGGGAGACGTAGCCGGTCAGCGCGGTTGGCACGGCGACCAGGAACGTGACCGCACCGGTGATCCACACCTTCGCGCGCCCGCCGCGCCAGGCGGCCATCCAGTACTTGCCCCACAGGTGCACGACCATCACGAAGAAGAACAGCTCGACCGCCCACAGGTGGATGCTGTTGAAGAAGTGCCCGATTCCCGTGTAGTGCCACCAGGCGGGGCCCTTTAGGGCGAGGATCGAGCCGGAGGCGACGGTCACGACCAGCGAGGCGATGCTGGCCACCCCGAACACGTAGATCCAGGAGGCGACGTACGTCGGCTGACCGTCGGGTAGCAGCTTCTCGGGCGGCAGGGCCGCGACCCCGGCTTCGCGGACGCGCACCGTCCAGGAGCTGGGCCGCTGCGGGTTGGGAGGGGCGGCGCTCATGAGTCACCTCCTCGCCTGCGCGCGGCTCCGGGGAACGGAAGCACGAGCGCCAGCACGAACACCACGAACATCAGGCCGATGACCACGACGTTGGCCACCGCCAGGTGGATGAAGCTCCAGTCCACTGTATGCGCCGGGTGATTCAGGTTGAACACCGCGCCCATCACGCCCATATGTGCTGCTCCTCTTTTGGGGGGTCTGCCGCGGGATCGCGGCGGGACAACGGGAGTCACCCTACGAGGTACGACGCTCCGCTCGCGTCCGTAGAAACCCGCGACATCCACACTCGCGTGGCTCATCACGGGAGAGCCTCAGCGATTGCAAGAGAGCCTCGGCGTCAGTCAGCGGTCAGGACACCGAGGCCACATCGTCCCGATGCGCGGGCACCCCGGCCGCCGCGTAGGCGTCCCCTTCATCGAGCGTCTCGGTCTTCAGCAGCGCCTGGGCGAGACCCTCCAGCTGCTCGCGATGCTCGACCAGCAGGCGCGTCACCTCCTCGTGGGCGCCCTCGACGAGCCTGCGCACCTCCTCGTCGACGAGGCGCTGGGTGGACTCGGAGGTCGCGCTGACGCCCGGCAGGAACGGCCCCTCACCCTCAGCCGGCAGCACCGCGATCGGGCCGATCGCCTCGCTCATCCCCCAGCGCCCGATCATCTGGCGTGCGATCGCGGTGAGCTGCTGGATGTCGGACTCCGCGCCCGAGGTGATCGTGCCGTAGATGACCTCCTCGGCCACGCGACCACCAAGAGCCACGCGGATCTTCGCCTCCAGATCCTCGCGCGAGTAGGAGACGCGGTCTGAGTCGGGCGTCGAGAGCGTCACACCGAGCGCCATCCCGCGGGGGATGATCGAGACCTTGCGGACCGGATCAGCGCCAGGGGTGAGCATGCCGACCAGCGCGTGACCGGACTCGTGATACGCGGTGCGCTCGCGGTCTGCCGGCGACAGCAGGATGCCGCGCGGAGAGCCGAGCATGATCTTCTCGAGAGAGTCGGTGAAGTCGGCCGTCTCTACCTTCTCATGACCCCGGCGGGCGGCGAGCAGCGCGGCCTCGTTGGCGAGGTTCGCCAAGTCGGCGCCCACCATGCCCGGCGTCGAGGCTGCAACGTCATCCAGATCGACGCTCTCGGCCAGCTGGATCGAGCGCGTGTGGACTTCGAGGATCTGCTTGCGCCCTCCACGGTCGGGAGCCTGCACCGTTACTCGCCTGTCGAAGCGACCGGCGCGCAACAGCGCAGGATCGAGGACGTCGGGCCGGTTGGTGGCGGCGAGCACGACGACCGCTTCGGAGGACTCGAAGCCGTCGATCTCTGTGAGGATCTGATCGAGCGTCTGCTCGCGCTCGTCGTTGGCGCCCGTGACCGACACCGACCCCTGGCGCGATCGCCCGATCGCATCGAGCTCGTCGATGAAAATGATCGCCGGCGCAGCCTCCTTGGCCTTGGCGAACAGATCGCGCACGCGCGAGGCGCCGACTCCCACGATCGCCTCGATGAACTCTGAGGCCGAGATCGAGAAGAACGCCGCGTGCGCCTCGCCGGCCACGGCCCGCGCGAGCAGCGTCTTGCCGGTGCCCGGCGCGCCCGACAGCAGAACGCCGTGGGGCATACGCCCGCCGAGGCGTCCGTAGCGCTCGGGGTTGCGCAGGAAGTCCACGATCTCCGTCAGCTCTGACTTCGCCTCGTCGATTCCCGCAACATCCGCGAACGTCACACGGATCTTCTCCGGGTCCACGCGCCGGGCCTGCGAGCTGCCGAATTTTCCGAGGGCGCCCATGCCGCCGCCGGCCGCGGCCGCGCGTTTGAAGATCAGGATGAAAAGCCCGACGATCAGCAGCGTCGGGCCGAACCCGAGCAACAGCTCGACCAGCAGCGACTGGCTCGTGGTGGTCGATTCGGCCTTGATCTGCACTCCTTTTTCCTGCAGCAAGGTGGACAACTGGCTGCCGTTCCAGAAGCTCGGGACCTGTGTGGCGAACAGCTTCGTAGGGGTGGCCTTCTTGTCGGCGGGCGGGTAGCGCTGCTTGACCTTGAACTTGCCCTGGATCGCCTCACCCTTGGAGGAGATCGTGCTGACCGTGCCCTCCTTGACCTGTTCCAGGAAGTACGGACTGAACGGCACCGTCACTCGCTGTTCGCCAGTTGAGGGATTGAAGAGGAGAACCGAGATCCAGTTCAGGGTGATCAACGCCAACACGAACCACAGGAACCCCGGTCTGCGGTGCGCCGGGGGGCCGCTCGGCGCCTGCTCGGGCATGCCCCGTCCGTCGGGGGCGGGTGAAACATGCCAGCCTCGCTTGTCGCGCGGCATCGGTGGATGCGCATCGCTGCGGCTGGCGCCGGCGCCGGCGCTTGCGCTGGCCGATCTCCGATCGGTAGGCTCGTTGGGTTCCTCAGACATTGCGGTCACAGGTGCCTCATCGTGTCAATGCTACGCGCCGCTGTCACGCGCTGACGCTCGCAGTCGGCCTGTGCGCTGCACTGCCGGTGATTGCTGCCGCGGTGCGGGCGTTGCACGAGGGCTGGCAGCCTGTCGCCGATCGGGGGATCATCGCCACGCGCGCGTTTGACGTGTTCAGCTCGCATATGCCGTTAGTGGGCCAGTACTCGTATGCCAGCACCATCACTGGCAAGTTCACGTACAGCCTAGGGCCGATGCTCTACTGGCTGCTGGCACCGGCGGCGCATGTCGGTGCGCCGGGGTCGCTGGTGCTGACGATGGCGGTCGTCAACGTCGCCTCGGTCCTCGGCGCGGTCGCGCTCGCTCGTCGGCGGGGTGGAGTCTGGCTGATGCTTGCGGCTGCGGTCGGCATCGCGCTGATGTGCCGCTCGCTGGCCGCGAACAACTTCTACGACATCTGGAACCCATCGGCCGGGCTGTTCCCGCTGTTGCTGTTGATTTTCCTCTGCTGGTCGCTGGCCTGCGGCGAGTACCGCCTCGCGCCGCTGACGGTGCTGGTCGCGAGCTTTTGCACGCAGTGCGAGGACGCCTTCATACCGCCCACCGCCGGGCTCATCCTCGTCGGCTTCGCGGGACTGTGGCTCTCGCGCCGGTGGTTGGGTAGGGAGCGCACTACCGCCGCCGCCACCACCAACCGTCGCCCGATGTGGCGCTGGCTGCTCGCCGCCGTCGCTGTCCTTGTGATCTGCTGGACACCGCCGCTGATCGACCAGGTCGCCAAGGGTGGCAACCTCAGCCAGGTGTTGCACGCCGCTAGAGAACGCAAGGCCCCGCTCGGCACGCTGGTCGGTCTGCGCGCGGTGGCCCGCACCGTCGGCATCGAGCCCTGGTGGCTCATGCGCCCGGCTGATCCGTTCGTGCGCAAGGTCGACGTAGGCCGGCCGGTGGGCGCCCTAGTGAGCGCCTCGGCCGCCGTGATCCTGGCGTGGCTTCTGCTGGCCGTCGCGCTTGCCGTCCGCCGCCGCCTCCTCGAGGTAGCGGCGGGGGCGGCCACGGCGCTTGTGCTCAGTGCCGGCGTCTTCTCGCTGGCCAGCGCGACGCCGAGCGCCCCGCTGCTGTCGGCGACGCTCGGATACACGCTGTGGTCGGCGACGGCAATCGGGATGTTCGTGTGGCTGATGGCAGGATGGTCTGCCTTCGCGCTTTCGGGAGCGAGCAGGCTGCTGGCTTGCGCCGGCTCCGCGCTGATCTCGCAGGCGCGCTCGCGAGCCTCCGCCAGGGGGCTCGCGCCGGCACTCGCCGCGATGGCGACCCTTGCGCTCGCGGCGGCGGCCGGCGGCGTCGGGGCGGCGGCGGGGACGCCGGACGAACACGCCTTCGAGTTCAAGGCGCTCGCGACCATCAACTCTCGACTCGGAGCGGTCCCCCGCGGTCACACCGTGTATCTGGCGGCCGTGCTCGACGGGATCATCACCCCGCTGCGGCCGGAGATCACCTTCGACCTGCGTCGCCGCGGCGTGCGCGCGCTGGGGACGGGCGCGTTCGTGCGGCTCGGGCGCTGGTATGAGAAATCTGAGCACCCCTACGACTACGTGGTGTGGATCTACGATCACGGTCGCTCGCCGATCAAGGGCGCGAGGGTCATCGCCCGTGCTGAGCTCCCCGGCGTCGGCAGTCGACACACCATCACCGTCGTGATGGCGCCAACGCACCCGTCCTGCTGCGGTACTAACCGCCCAGCAGCGTTCTGACCTGGCGGGCGATCTCAAGGTCCTCCCGCGCGGTGAGGACCAGCGTGCGAACAGCGGCGCCATCGGCTCCGATCTGCCCGTCGGAATGCGCCTCGCGGTTGCGGGCATCGTCGAGGCAGACGCCGAGGAATGCAAGCCCCGCTGCGGTTTGAGCTCGAACCTCACTTGAGCGCTCGCCGACGCCGCCGGTGAACACGAGCGCGTCGAGGCCCCCGAGTGCCGCCGCCATCGCGGCGATCCCGGCGCGCAGCCGGTGGATGTACACATCCAAAGCCAGGCGCGCGTGCTGGCCCACCACCGGCTTCGCCGGCGGTGCCACCGATTGGTCATCCACACAGGCCTCCTTGACGATCGCGCGCATGTCGGCGCTGCCCGCGAGACCGAGCAGGCCGGAGCGGTGCTCGAGCGCGTCCGCCAGCTCGGTCGTTGACAGCTCCTCGTGCTCTAGCAGCCACAGGAGTATTCCGGGGTCGACGCTGCCCGAGCGGGTGGCCATCACAAGGCCCTCCAGCGGGGTGAACCCCATCGTGGTGTCGAGCGAGGTGCCGTCGTTGATCGCGCACAGCGAGGCGCCGGCGCCGAGGTGGCAGCTCACGATCCGTAGTCCTGCCGGGTCGCGTTCCAGTAGCTGCGGTGCGCGTCGCGCTACCCAGGCGTGCGAGAGGCCGTGGAAGCCGTAGCGGCGTAGCCCCCAGCGCTCGCGCCATTCCGCCGGCAGGGCATAGGTGGAAGCCGCAGGGGGGAGGGTCGCGTGAAAGGCGGTGTCAAAGCACGCGACCGCTGGCAGGCCCGGCAGCAGCTCGGTGACGGCATCCAGCGCGGCGAGGGACTTCGGCTGGTGAAGCGGAGCGAGATCCACGAGCCGGCGCAAGGCGTCCCTCGACCCCGGCGTCGATCCTGATGGGCTGGCGGAATTCTCGCCTGCCGTGCACGATGCGATGACCGACAGCGTCCGCTTCACCCAGCGACGAGGCGAGCGCGGCGCGCAGCTCGTCCGGGTCCACCCGTGCGCGCGGGGCCTCAAGCGTTTGCGCATCGATCGTCGAGTCCTCGTCGTCGAGCAACGTCAGCTTGAGGCTGCTCGAGCCGGCGTTGACCACCAGAACGCGCATGCGGACCTAACCGGCGCCTGAGCTTCCCGGCCGAGCGGCCTGCGCCTGCGCGCCGTCCTCGGTGTCCGGCCAGGTCCAGTTGCTCAGCTCCGGTGGGTCGTCCCCGTGTTCGCGCGTGTAGGCGCGGTGGCGCAACCGCTCATCGATCATGTGCTGGCGCAGGTGCGCGGCGCGCTCTGCGAGGCCGGGGATGCGGTCGATCGCGTCGATCACAAGGTGGAAGCGGTCGAGGTCGTTGAGCATGACCATGTCGAACGGCGTGGTCGTGGTGCCCTCCTCCTTGTAGCCGCGCACGTGGATGTTGTGATGATTGGTGCGGCGATAGGTCAGCCGGTGGATCAGCCACGGGTAGCCGTGATAAGCGAAGATCACGGGCCGCGCTGTCGTGAACAGCGCGTCGAACTCCTCCTCGGATAGCCCATGCGGATGCTCGCTGTCGGGCTGTAAGCGCATCAGGTCCACGACGTTCACCACCCTGACCTTCAACTCGGGCAGCTCTCGCCGCAGGATCGCGGTGGCGGCGACGGTCTCCAGGGTGGGCACGTCCCCGGCACAGGCCAGCACCACGTCGGGCTCGGCGCCCTCATCGCTGGAGGCCCAGTCCCACACCCCGATGCCCCGAGTGCAGTGAGCGACGGCCTCCTCGATGGTCAGGTAGTCGAGCGCGGGCTGCTTGCCGGCGACGATCACGTTGACGTAGTCGCGGCTGCGCAGGCAGTGGTCGGCCACCGACAGCAGGCAGTTGGTGTCGGGGGGCAGATAGACGCGGACGATCTCGGCCTTCTTGTTGACGACGTGGTCGATGAAGCCCGGGTCCTGGTGGGAGAAGCCATTGTGGTCCTGGCGCCACACGTGCGAGGAGAGCAGGTAATTCAGCGAGGCGATCGGTGCTCGCCAGGGAATCTCGCGAGTCACCTTCAGCCACTTGGCGTGCTGGTTGAACATCGAGTCGACGATGTGGATGAACGCCTCATAGCAGTTGAACAGCCCGTGGCGGCCGGTCAGCAGGTAACCCTCCAGCCAGCCCTGGCAGAGATGCTCGCTCAGCACCTCCATCACGCGGCCGTCCGGTGCCAGGTGATCGTCGCTTGCCAGCCGCTCGGCATCCCAGGCACGGTCGGTCACCTCGAACACCGCGCCCAGGCGGTTAGATGCCGTCTCGTCCGGGCCCACGATGCGGAAGTTCACGGGGTTCGCGCGGATTACGTCGCGCAGGAAGCTGCCAAGCACGCGCGTGGCCTCACTATCGGTCGTGGCCGGAGAGAGAACGTTGACGGCGTAGTCGCGAAAATCGGGCAGCTCCAGCTCGCGTAGCAGGCGGCCACCGTTGGCGTGGGGGTTGGCGCCCATGCGGCGGTGGCCCTCCGGGGCCAGAGTGCTCAGCTCGGCTCGCAGCGCGCCCAGCTCATCGAACAGCTCATCCGGTCTATAGGAGCGCAGCCACTCCTCGAGTGCAGCCAGGTGGGCGGGATTGGATGCCGGGTCGGTCAGGGGAACCTGATGGGAGCGGAAAGATCCCTCGATGGGTAGGCCGTCGACCTCCTTGGGACCGGTCCAGCCCTTGGGGGTGCGCAGCACGATCATCGGCCAGCTTGGCCGATCCTGGACGCCCTCCGCACGAGCACGATGCTGGATCGCGGAAATCTCCTCGAGTACCTCCTCGAGCGTTGCGGCCATCATTTGATGCAGCTGTTCGGGTTGGTCTCCCTCGACGAAGTGCGGTGCGTACCCATATCCCTCGAGTAGCGCGCACAGCTCGGCGGGCGGGATCCGCGCGAGCACGGTTGGGTTGGCGATCTTGTAGCCGTTGAGATGCAGGACCGGCAGGACGGCGCCGTCGCGCGCGGGGTTCAGGAACTTGTTCGAGTGCCAGCTGGCCGCCAGCGGGCCGGTCTCGGCCTCCCCGTCTCCTATGACGCAGCAGACCAGGAGATCGGGATTGTCGAACGCGGCGCCGTAGGCGTGCAGGAGCGAGTAGCCCAGCTCGCCGCCCTCGTTGATCGAGCCCGGTGTTTGGGGGGCGACGTGGCTGGGGATGCCGCCGGGAAAGGAGAACTGTCCGAACAGCCTGCGCAGTCCCTCCTCGTCATGACCGATGTGGGGATAGACCTCGCTGTATGTGCTCTCCAGGTAGACATTTGCCACGAGTCCTGGACCACCGTGGCCGGGGCCGGTGACGAAGATCGCGTTCAGGTCGCGTGCCTTGATCACGCGGTTCATGTGCGCGTAGATGAAGTTCAGGCCCGGGGTGGTGCCCCAGTGACCCAGCAGCCTGGGCTTGACATGCTCACTGCGCAGCGGTTCGCGCAGCAGCGGATTGCCCAGTAGGTAGATCTGGCCAACCGAGAGATAGTTGGCCGCGCGCCAATAGGCGTGCAGGAGTCCCAGCTGCTCGCCCGAGAGCGGGCCCTCGGGGGCCTTGGTCGCGGCGGTCACGCTAACAGGGTGCCATCTTGGTGTCTGTGGCGATCAGTAGGAACCCGCAAGCAAAGAAGGACACGCCACGGATGGCCCTGGGATCGACAGGACATAGCGTTCTGAGCAACGATTGAAGGAGATGACGATGTTCAAGAATGTGCTCGTCGGAGTGGATGGAAGACCCAATGGCCGCGACGCAATCGCGCTCGCCTCACGCCTCACCGACCCCGAGGGAAAGCTGACGCTTGCCCACGTGCACCCCCGGGCGACGCGTCCAGTCCACGCCGCCACACCCGGCCTGCTCACCGCCGAGCGCGAGGATTCCCACAAGCTGCTCGAGCGGGAGCGGACAGCCGCCATGATCACTGCCGAGCTGGTCGGCGTCTCCTCGATGACACCCGGTCGCGGATTGCATGACCAGGCCGAAGAGCAGGGCGCCGATCTGCTCGTGGTCGGTTCCTGCAGCCGCGGCCTGTTCGGACGCGTGATGCTCGGAGACGACACGCGGGCGTCGCTGAACGGTGCTCCCTGCGCGGTTGCCATTGCCCCCCGCGGATACGCCGAGCACGACAAGCCGATCACGACAATCGGCGTGGGATATGACGGCTCGCCCGAGAGCGAGGCAGCTCTTGCCACGGCCCGCAAGATGGCGGCAGGGTACAGGGCGAGAGTCTCTGCTCTGGAGGTGGTGTCGATACCGACCTACGCCTTCACCGGGATCGTCCCACCCGTCACCGGAGAGAGCATCGAGGTGATGATCAATGAGGCGAACAGCCGGATGAAGGGGCTGGAGGGGGTCGATGGCCACGCCGTGTACGGACTTACAGGCGAGGAGCTCGCCACCTTCGGCGACCAGCTCGACCTGCTGATCGTCGGCTCACGCAGCTACGGACCGTGGCAGCGCCTCGTGCTCGGCAGCACTAGCGGCTACCTTGAGCGCCATGCCCGCTGCTCACTGCTTGTGCTGCCTCGAGCCGCCGCGCAGACGGAACCTGCGCCTGATGAAAAGGGGGCGACGCAGACGCCGGCCGGCGCTGGCGTATGACATCCGAGCGGTTGCGAGGCGCAAGTGAGCTTCGGGACACTTGCGCTGATCGGCCTGTGTGGGCTTGCAGGACCGCTTCTGTCCGCCGCCGGCCGGGGGGCGGTACCGGTCGTGGTGGGCGAGATCCTGGCGGGGATGATCCTCGGCCGCACCGGCTTTCACACGATCGACACGACGAACACGACGCTGTCATTCCTGAGCGACATCGGCTTCGCGATGCTCATGTTCACGGCTGGCATGAACGTGCCGCTGCGCGACCGCAACATGCACTCCTCACTGGACATCGGCGCCGCCATGGCCGCGATCGTCGCCGTGCTCGCCGTGGGAGCCGGCCTGCTGGTCTCTGAGATCGGTGGAGCCGGACATCCCGCGGTCTACGCGGTGCTGATCGCCTCTGGTTCTGCTGCGGTTGTGCTGCCGATCGTGCAAGAGCGCGGTCTGGCCGGGCCGGCAGTGCTGGCGGTGATGGCCCAGGTCACAGTGGCGGATATCGCAGCGACGCTGGCTGTGCCGCTCGTCCTGCAGCCCAGTCGGGCCGGAGAGGTGCTCATCGGAACCGTGATCGTCGCCGCGTGTGTCGTAGTCGCGTTTGCGGTCACGCACCTGCTCCGCAGGCGCTCTGTGGTGCACGAGCTGCGGCGCATGGGCAAGAAGCGCCACTGGGCGGTGGACCTGCGGATGGCGCTGATTGTCCTGTTCGCACTCGCCTGGATCGCGCAGCGCAGCGGCGCGAGTCTGCTCGTGGCCGGATTCGGCGCCGGCCTTATGGTCGCCGCGATCGGCGGCCCCAAACGGCTCTCCACCGAGGTTCTGGGAATCGCCGGCGGGTTCTTCATGCCGCTGTTCTTCGTCGTCTTGGGCGCCCGCCTTGATCTTCGCGGCCTGGTGAATGACCCCGGCATGCTGGGTTTGGCGGGCGCGCTCGCGGCGCTCAACGTGGCGGTCCACGCGGTGGCCGCGATGGCTACGCGGCAGCCCGCTGCAGCTGGGCTGGTGGCTACCGCCCAGCTCGGAGTGCCCGCAGCGATCATCGCTCTCGGCCTGCCAGAGCATGTGATCACGCCAACCCAGGCTGCGGCTATCTTCGCGGCCGCGTTCGTCAGCGTCCTTGTGTGCTCGGTCGGCGCGGCGAGGCTTCCGCGCGGGCAAGGGCCCGCGAATCAATAGATGGCGGGTCGGGGTGCTCGGATGGTGGATGCCAGACGCCGTACGCGAGCGCAGGCGTGCTGGTAGTACGTCGAGCATCGCGGGTGGTGGCTGGCGCCGCCAGACGAGTGCATCCGGACCGTCAGATATTGATTCGTGGGCCCTAAGAGCCACGCATAGCCGCCCCAGATCATCGTGTCCTCAGCTAGGGCCCCGATGACTGGAGGTCGCTCTCGCGGTGTCGACGCTACCTCAGGTGCTGACGAGCCCGCGCTCGAGCGCGTAGCGGACCAGCTCGGCGCGGGAGGAGAGACGCAGCTTCTGCTGGATGTGCGCGCGATGGGTCTCCACGGTGCGCACGGAGAGAAAAAGCTGCTCGGCGATCTCGGCGTTGGTGTGCCCGAGCGCGATGAGACGCAGCACATCGACCTCCCGTTCTGAGAGGTCATCCGGAGGACCCGGCGGCGGTTCGGAGGCCAGACGTGCCCCCATGCGTGGGTTCAGGTAGGTCTCACCGGCAGCGGCGCGGCGCACGGCCTCGACGAGCTCGTCGTCGGCGGCCTCCTTCAGGACATAGCCGATCGCGCCGGCCGTGAGGGCGTGGCGTGCGAAAACGGGCTCATCCTGCATCGTAAGTACCACGATCTGTGTGTCGGGCGCCTCAATGCGGATGGCGGAGATAGCCTCAAGACTCGAGCCACCGGGCATGTTGAGGTCGAGCACGAGCACGGTGGGATGGTGTCCCCGCACGTAGCGCTGGGCGCTCTCGACATCGCCCGCCTCGGCCACGACCTCAAAGTCCATCTCGTTGTCGAGCAGCATGCGCAGGCCGCTGCGCACAACCGCGTGGTCGTCGGCGAGGACAATCTGGATCGTCTGCGCCGAGGACTCCTCAGTCTGGCTCGAGCTGGTCGGTACGGCGCCGGGGTCAGGCATCTGCGTCAGGGTAGCGCCTGTCTGTGGCGAATGCTTGCGGGAAGTTTGCACATTTGGTCGGATCCACGCGGATGCGCCCCTTCCCTCCGGATCCACGCGGATGGGCCCCTTCCCTCCGGATCCACGCGGATGGGCCCCTTCCCTCCGGATCCACGCGGATGGGCCCCTTCCCTCAGCTGGCGCCCGACACGAGCTTGGGTGTGTCAGGATGCTGGGCCGCTCCGTAGTTTTCTGCACGAGAACGGCGGAGTTATGCGGCTGGCGAAACCCACCGGCGGATCGTAAGCTCAGATCATGAGCACCACCACCACCTCCTCGGAGCCTTTCAATGTCGTCATCGCCGGTGGCGGTGTGGCTGGGCTGGAGGCAGCGCTCGCGCTGCGCGACCTCGCCGGCGAGCGTGTCGTCCTGACACTGATCGCGCCCAGTCCCGACTTCGTCTATCGGCCGATGACAGTGCGCGAGCCGTTCGCCTACGGTCCGGCTCGGCGATATCCCCTCAAGGAGATCGCACACGACGTGAACGCCGAGTTGCTGCAGGACGACTTCGCGTGGGTGGATACCACCGCGCGTGTCGCGCACACCGAGGCGGGCAAGCAGCTTGCCTACGACGCCCTGATCCTCGCGCTCGGAGCGCGCGCTCACCCTCGCTACCAACACGCGCTGACCATCGACGACAGACGCATGGACGAGATCCTGCATGGCCTGATCCAGGACATCGAGGGCCAGTACGTTCACAGCCTTGCCTTCGTCATTCCCGCACGTATGGCGTGGCCGCTGCCGGTCTATGAGCTCGCGCTGATGACCCAGGGACGCGCTTATGACATGAACGTCGAGCTCTCGGTGACGATCATCACCCCGGAGAACGCCCCGCTGGGGATCTTCGGCAGCGGTGCGAGCACCGCTATCTCGCAGCTTCTGAAGGAAGCCGGGGTCTCGACGATCACCTCGGCGTATGCGGAGGTCCCGAAGTCCGGACATGTGGTGGTCAATCCCGGCGATCGCGGCCTTGAATTCGATCGCGTCGTCGCTCTTCCGGAACTGTTCGGTCCCGCCGTGCGCGGTCTGCCAGTCTCCGAGCACGGATTCATCCCCGTTGATCTGCACAGCCAGGTGCGAGGTGCCGAGCGTGTGTACGCCGCAGGGGACGCAACGGACTTCGCGATCAAGCAAGGCGGCATCGCCTCCCAGCAGGCCGACGTCGCCGCCCAGGCGATCGCCGCTCTCGCAGGCCTACCGGTCCAGCCCGAGCCTTTTCACCCCGTGTTACACGGAATACTGTTGACCGGCGGTGAGCCCAAGTACCTGAGCGCCCGCATCACAGGCGGATGCGGATTCAGCTCGGAGATCACCGACACGCCAAGCTGGTCGCCACCCGTCAAGATCGCCGCCAAGTATCTCGCGCCGTACCTCGACCAGCGCGACCACGCCGCTGCGAAGATCACCCAAGACAGCGCACTGAGCTGAGACGCGCCTACATCGCGCGTGGAGCTCCTCACCGGCGGCGGTGGAGGTGGGGCCCTCCGAACGCGGCTGTCCCCGAACGCGGCCGTCCCCGAACGCGGCCGTCCCCGAACGCGGCCGTCCCGCTCCTCGATCCCGGTCGGAGGAGAAGACAAGGTGCTTCGCTTCCTGCTGTGGCGACTGCTGGGCGTGCTGGCCGTTTGCGTTGGTTTTGCCCTGATCGTTTGGTTCCTCGACGGGGGACTGGGGAAGGTGCTGCGCGGATCGTCGATCTCGACCGCCTTGCCCGCCGGGATCTCGACGAGCGCGCACGCCGATCAGCGTTTATTGGCGGCGGGGAGTCACGCGGCGGCTCTCCACGGGCCGGACGGGCACGCCGCGATTTCATCCCTGCTGGGGCTCCTCGGCACGGGCGTGCGCGAGGTATGGGCCTTTAGTCCAATCGCCGGGGTGCCGCTGACACGGCTGCTCGTCGCGCTCATGCTCGCGCTGGGAGCGCTCATCGCGATCGCGCGCCGGCAGGCCAGACGTCGACGGCGATATGTGCGTCTGGGCATCGAGGTCTACCGCACCGATCAGACCAGCGCGGAGGCTGTCGTGGCGATGTTCGAGGCATTGCACAAGCGTTTGCTGTGCCGCTGGTGGCGGCGTTTGCTGCTGGGTCAGCCGAGCGTGGCGCTGGAAGTGCATCACACGTGTGTCGCGGGCGGTTGCTCGCCCTCGGTGTGGCTGGCGGTCAGCTGCCCGGTGGGGTCGGAGAGGATGGTGCAGGCGGCGTTGCGCACGGCCTACCCGAACTGCCGCCTGAGCTCGACATGCAGAGAGCCTGGAACGCCACCGTATGTGTTGCGGTTAAAGAAGCACGCCAAGTTCATCAAGCGGGTAAAGGTGCTCGAACACTTCGAGCACGAGCGCGAGCCACCCATGAACCGACTGATGACCGTGATGGGCGCATGTGGCGTGCCGGCGTTCGTGCAGCTGGCGATGACACCCACGCCGGCCTCCTTCGAGCGTCACGCAAAGCGGCTGTACAAGCACCACGAGGCGCGTCTGTCGCGTGAGCGCAGAGACCACCTGCAGGTGCGCGATCGCTCGATGGTCGAGGACGCGGAGCTGCGGGGGGGCCTCGAGGTTCAGCACAGGCCGCTGTTCTTCGCGGAGATCCGCGTGGTCGCCCCCGATCGCAAGGTCTGCGAGCAGATCGCCTCAGAGCTGCGCGCCGAGGGGGCGGAGAACCGGCTGGTGGAGCGCGGCACCGCGGTGCGCCACAGCGTGCTCGGCCTGTATGGCCGGCGGGTGCGCAGGGGGGAGGGCAATCCGCTGCCGTCGTTTCACAAGGGCGTGTTGGCCTCCACCGAGCTCGCCGCCCTGTGGCATCTGCCGTCGATCGACTACGGCACGATTCCATTCGAACGAGCGGCGCTGCCGCTGGCGCCGGCGCCACCCACGATCAACCGTCCCCGCGACGGACGGGGCACGCTGCGCGATGCGCTCGGGGCGGTGTCGATCCATCCGAACCTGCGCAAGCAGAACACCGCGGTGCCGGGCGCGGTTGACCAGGGCAAGTCGAGCTATCTCACGGCGACCGTGGCGGAGGACCTGCGCAGGGAGCGCTGCGCGGTGATCGTGCTCGACCCGAAGGGCGACGCGGCGGAGGCGGCGGTGAGCCTCGTGCCGGCGGAGCGTACGTGCACGCTGCTGGACTTCTCCCACCCGACATGCGGCTTTAACCCGCTCGCGGTGGACGCCCCGGCCGATGTGATCGCCGACTACGTAGTGGCAGCTCTCAAGAATTTATTCACTGATGCAGATATACGCGCGTCGTCCGATCGCTACCTGCGCAACGCGATCATCGCGGTGCTGGCCTATGACCGTGAGTCAACCCTGTGGGATGCGGCGCGGCTGCTGTCGGTCGGCGAGGAGGGCTACTCCTACCGGGCCCGTGTCGGGGCGCGCGTGCGGACGTTGCCGGAGTTCAAGGAGATCTCGGAGTTCTTCACGGCCGAGCTCGCGGCGCAGCTGGCGGACGCGCGCAGCATGACGACGGCCAAGTTGGATGCCCCGGTGAACAAGCTCGCACGGCTGCTCAACTCGTCCTCGATCAAGCGGGTGCTGCTGAACGATTCGCTGACGGTCGACTTCGATCGGGTGATCTCCGGCGAAGAGGTGCTCGTGGTGAAGGGCGCGATGGGCGCGATGGGAGCGGGGAACACCTCCGTGCTGATGCAGCTACTCGTGGGGATGCTCGACGCCGCCCTGGCCCGCCAGCAGGACCTCGTGCCGGTCGAGCGGCGAGTGACCGTCGCGCTGAAGGTCGACGAGGCGCCTCTGGTCCTCAACCGCGGCTTCGCTGAGACGATGGCGCTGAAGCGCTCGGCAGGCCTTGAGACGGTGGCATGCTGGCAGACCGAGGCGCAGTGGACCGACCGCGAGGTACGCGAGCAGCTGGATGCCCTGTTTGCTCACCGCGTGTACTTCGCGACGGCTTCGGTGCGCGACGCGCGCGCGGCGGCGAGCCTGTTGATGGCCGAGTTCTCCGACACCGTGCATCCGGGTATCGGGCATCTCTCTGCGCTTGGCCATCCCGACGCGCGCCTGCACCTGCCCAAGCACCACGCGATCGTGAGCTGGACGACTCCCCAGGGGCGCCAGCCCCCGTTTCTCGCCGAAACGATTCCGCTGCGCATTGATCAGGCGCGCCTCGTACTGCACGCCGAACGTCAGTCCGAGCGGGGCGGTCGCCATCGCGCAGACTTGCGCCAGCCACATTGGGATCGCAAGCGTCGGGAGGTCGAAGACCGGGAATCCACGGGTGAATCCGAGCGCCGGACCACTCCGACTGGAGCTACCGCCTCCGTCGAGAAGCCTGTCGGCGCCGAGGAACCGAGACCGACAGCTGTCTCCTCTCCGAAGGAGGGAGTTACCTCCGAGAAGACGGCGAGCCTGCCGGGAGCTCCAGCGGACAGCTATCGCGAGCTGGTCGAGCTCGACGGGGCGCACAGCGTGCGCTGGACAAAACGCGTGGAGTCGCCCCGACCGCTTGAGCCCGAGCCCCTCGACCTGGAGATGCTGATGCTGGTGGCGAGCCTAAGACATGTGCTGAGCAGCCAGATCCACCGCCGTTTCAATCCGGCGCGTGCGACCACGACGACCCAGCGACGGCTGAAGCGCCTGTCGGATGCCGGGTTGGTGGAGCGTTTTCAGTTCCATCGCCGGGATGGGGGAGGGGTGCCGATGTGCTACGTGATCACGGCCGCTGGGCTCGAGCTCCTGCATGCCCACGATCGCGTGATGGAACTGCAGGATGGCGACGTAGGGGCGTTGCGCTCCTTTTCCTCTTCCTCTGTGGCCTTGCCCGTAGGGGAGGAGCGTCGGCTGCGTCAGGCTCGTCACGACGTGCACGCGGCCGGCTGGGCGCTGGCGCTGGAGCGGGCGCTGGACGGCGTCATGCTGAGGCTGCGCGGACCGGTGGAGTCGGTGCTGTCACCGCCGCTGCGCGCGGGCGCCGATGGGCGCGTGGCGCTTGGGCCCGCAGATCTCCTCCTGCCGGGCGGGCGAGCCGCACACGATTTCCTGCGCACAGACGTCGCGGGGGAGAGGGTCGAGGTGGAGCGCTTCGAGACGGTGCGT
This sequence comes from uncultured Solirubrobacterales bacterium, assembly GCA_963813805.1. GTDB lineage: Bacteria > Actinomycetota > Thermoleophilia > Solirubrobacterales > Solirubrobacteraceae > Palsa-744. The sequence goes on along the minus strand of CAWEZZ010000004.1, from coordinate 102,756 downwards.
CCCGATCTGACGATCGAGGTGCCGGCAAGCGAAAAGACTGCAAGAGAGAGCCCGGGCGAGGCCGAAGACGGGGGTCGAGTGGGCGTCATGGCGGGACAGATGGCGAGCAGTGTCGATGTGATGGTCGAGCTCGACGATCGCCTGCCTCCCGGCCGAGCGGCAGGCAAGCTAGAGCGTTACGACCATCTGATCGTGGGCTGGTCGGTGCACACCAACCGCTATGGACGCCGCCGGGAGGCGTTGCCGATGGTCGTGTTCGTATGTCGCGATCGCGCGAGAGCGCGGGAGTGCGCGAAGCGAGCCGACGCTGTGCTCGTCGCCTGTCGCGCGTACGCCGGGGAGTACCCGTTCGACTGGGAGTACCCGGGGAGGGAGCGGGTCCTGTTCGCCTCAGAGCGTGACGTGCACGAGGGACTCCTGCGCGCCTACGGCGTTCCCCCGCTGCCGCCCGCGGTGCGCGTGACCGTGGCTCACGGCGATCCTCGCGCGGGTGAGGCGGCGGCAGAGCCGAGGGAGATTCTCCGCGGACGCAACGAGGGGGGTAGTCCTCCGGCGAGAGCTGCGGGTATCCTCCGGCGAAATCTGACGGTTTCGAACGCATTCCATGTACCTTTCTGCGCCTCATGGCCTAAAGAAATTGCGCGCCGTTGTCCCCCGGCGCATTGCAGTCGCGCTCCCCTGCAGAGATGACATTCCGCAGTTGCCCTCGTTCGCGCAAGCCACGCGACTGCTCTTCACGACCACGTATTTCGGCATTGTAGAGCCAAACTGCGCCGATGGCGGGCAGGCAACTACGTCGGTCAAGGTGTCCGTGAGCGTCGCGATTTGCGTTGCCTCGCCCGAGCGGCTACGCTCGCGGCCTTCACTTCTTCTCTTCCTAGAGCCGTTCGGCGCACGCCGACCCTTTCACATAGCTCACCATCGCCACCGGCGAGCCCTGAAGCAGACCTCCACGGCCGTCGGGAATCGATCGATAGATCACCGGCGATGAGCGTTTTCGCGCCAACTTTTGCTTGAGAGATCGAGTGAGCTCGAGATTTCCGAGACCCCTTAAGGGGTTCTCGGAGTGCTGTGACGCGCCGATCCGGGCCGATGCTCGCCGCTTGACGGTCGCCCGATCGACTCCTACAAGCCTGTCCGAACACCCCCCGGACAGCCACCCCCGGACAGCCACCCCACCGGCCAGGAGACAGTCATGACGCCAACCACTTCACTCGCCAGCTCACCCACCGTCTCGCCTGCGTCCCCCAGCGCACACCGATCCACTCGGCATCAGAGCAGCCCATCGCCGCGAGCCGACCGTGTCCGCGTGCGGCGCAAGCACAGTGTGCGCAAACGGCGGCGTGTGCTCGATCGCTACACCGACTCGCAGGGTCGCCTGCGTGAGGTGGTCGCCCTGCCGGGATTGGCCGAAAGCGTGCTGATCGTGGATCGCGACGCCGCCACCCTCGGCGAGCGCCTGCTGGTGGCCCATCTCGCCGCCGATGAGCCGGCGGAGAACGCGGCCGTGGTGTGCAGCCACTACGTGGAAGACGCCCGGGGGTCTCGCCACCGCTGCCGCTGTCGGCGTGTGACACCTAAGGATCTGGAGACGACGCCCTTCGCCGATGAAGAAGCAGAGCTGCGAATGGCGACGGCTTGGAGGGAGCAACAGCCTGTCGACCGACGTGGTCGCTCCTATCGACTGGAGCTCTTGGCGACCGGGATGTCGATTCCCGAGCTGCGCTGGCGCCGGTATCCGGCGCAGGGCGAGACGGGTGGGCCAACGTTGGTGAGCATGCGCGACACGATCGCCTGCATGGAAAGCTACGAGCCCGTGCGCATGTTCAGTCTCAGTGCGCTTGCGCTGCACCGCGGGGACACCGAAGTCTCGACCACGGTGCTGCGCGCGGAGCTGGAGCGGGTCAAGGAGAGCCCCATCGTGCTCAACCGCGAGCTGCGTCAGGCCGTGCTCGCGGCGATCGAGTGGCAGGGACTAAGCATGAGCGAGATCGCGATGCGTTGCGGACGCATAAAATTCGACTCGAGGGGCCGCGAAAGCGGAGAGACCAGTTGGCTGGCTCGACGTCTGGGGATACTTCCCGAGGGCGGCGGGAACGCGCCGACGCCGTGGATCCACAGCGACGTGCTGGCGCTGATCGCGCGCTGCGGACTAGGTGTCGCTCCGCGGGAGGTGGGCGGATGATCCTTGTGGTCGAGTCCGACCCGCACCTTGGGCAAGCGATCGTCGAGCAGCTCGTTGCCGACGGCTATCAGGCCAAGCTGGCGTGCAGCGCGGAGCACGCTCGGATCCTGGCGGGTGCAAACGCGCCGAAGCTGGCGGTGCTCGGAGACCTCGACGCGCCGCGTGGCACGCTGGAGCTGCTGGAGGAGATACGCGCAGCCGATCGCTGGAGCGGGCCCTGGGAGGATTGGCTCCCGGCCATCGTGGTCGGCGCACGAGCGCAGGAGCTGGACGTGCTCAGGGCGTTTGAGGCTGGAGCGGACGATTTCCTGGCCCGTCCGGCTCGCTATTTGGAGCTGAGGGCACGTCTACGGGCGATCCTGCGCCGAACCGAGCGTGCCACCGGGTGCGGGCAGGCGCTTCAAGTTGGACCGCTTGCGATCGACCTGAGCGCTCACGCGGTGAACCTGCACGGCCAGAGCGTCGATCTGCGTCGGCTGGAGTACGAGCTGCTTCTCCATCTCGCCAGCGACCCGGAGCGCGTGTTCGCCAAGGATGAGCTGCTACGCGCGGTGTGGGGGTACAGGTCGAACGGATCGACGCGCACCGTCGAGAGTCATTGCAGCCGCCTGCGCCGCAAGCTCGAGCAGGGCGACGGTCGGCGCTGGGTGATCAACGTGTGGGGCGTTGGATACAAGCTCAAGTGACGGTTGTCGGCCTCCGCCGTGCGGCGGTGCTCCGAGCAGGAGCGTGCCGCATAGCGCGTTTGAATGCCGTCGCGTAGTGCGGGCCGATTGCCCGTCGCAAGCCAAATCTTGACGGGCTCAAACAGCTCGTCATGCAGCACGCCATCTTGACGGGCTCAAACAGCTCGTCATGCAGCACACCACCGCGATGGCGGGCCAATTGGCCCGCCATCGCTCGTTAACCACGGCTGGCTCACGCCGGCCTCTACGACCGCCCCAAAGGGACGGTCTCCAGAAAGGAGTGGCGTAATGCCCTCACCATCCAACCAAGCCCTCGAACCGGGGGTCAACCCACTGGCGCCTGAAACTGGCGTCGACCCACTGGCGCCCCTGGAGCAGCTCGCGCATTGGCTGCTCAGCACCACCGTCCATGTCGCCCTCGGCCTGGTCCTCGGTCTCGTGGCCGCGCGTTTGATGCGTGGCAGGCACCTGCACTGGAGCTGGGCCGCCGGCGGACTCGCGTTCGTCGTGCTCGCATACTCAGCCCTCGGCGGTGCCGCCGTCATCCTGGGCACGGCAACGCTGGGCGCAACGCTTCACGGTCGTCGCTGGCACCGTGAAGACATCGATGCCGGCGCCGATTTGGCTGAGATCGCGGCGCAGCGATACAGGCCGCTCGATGCGCTGCGCACCCTCGTCCAGCGAGCTGCGCGGCAGCGGGACACCCTGGGCGCGGACAGCTGGTTCCGCGGCGAAGAGCTGATCATCGGCTGTGACGAGAGCGACCGTGCCGTGTCGATTCCGCTCGGTGGCGCGACCGGCGGCACGCACACGCTCGTGGTCGGCGCGGCCGGCTCGGGCAAGACGGTCACCCAGACATGGATCGCGGTGCGGGCGATCGAGCAGGGAAGAGGAGCGATCGTGGTCGACCCCAAGGGCGATCACGATATGCGCAGTGAGGTACGCCGTGCGGCGCAGGCCGCAGGAAGGCGCTTCGTCGAGTGGACCCCGACGGGTCCGTCGGTATACAACCCCTATGCTCGGGGCGGCGAGACGGAGATCGCCGACAAGGCGCTGGCCGGCGAGCGCTTCACCGAGCCGCACTACCTGCGCCAGGCGCAGCGCTACCTCGGTCACGTGGTCCGCGCTCTGCGCAAGGCCGATCTCGAGGTCAGCCTGCAGGGCATCGTGCACCACCTGGATCCGGCGCGGCTGGAGCTGCTCGTGCGGAGCCTGCCGGAGTCCGAGGCGCAGAAGACGCACGACTATCTGGATTCGCTCACCGCGCGTCAGCAGAGTGACCTGGCGGGCGTTCGCGACCGTCTGGCAATCCTGGCCGAGTCCGACGTCGGACGGTGGCTGGACCCACAGACGGCGGGTGCCGAGCGGTTCGACCTGCTCGAAGCGGTGAAAGACCGGGCGGTGGTCTACTTCAACCTGGAGACCGACCGCCGGCCGCTGCTCACCCAGATGCTCGGCGCGGCGATCGTACAGGACCTGCAGACGACGGTGGCCGCGTTGCAGGGCAGGCCGGTGCCGTCGCTGGTGGTGATCGACGAGTTCTCAGCAATCGTCCCTGAACGTGTCTCACGCCTGTTCGCCAGAGCGCGCTCGGCGGGCATGAGCTTGCTGCTGGGCACGCAGGAGCTGTCCGATCTGCGTCTGCCCGGGCGCGAGCGGCTGCTCGACCAGATCATGGGCAACCTGTCCGTATTGATTGCCCACCGTCAGGTGGTGCCCGACTCGGCCGAGCTGATCGCGCGCCTCGCGGGTACCAAGGGCGCCTGGCGAACCTCTCAGATGAGCGACGGCAGGACCACCCGCACACGAACCCGCGAAGGGGTGCTGGACGCGAGCGAGGTCATGAGCCTCGCGCGGGGCTGGGCCGCGGTGATCGTGCTGTCGGACGGTCTCGGTGTGCGCATCACGCGCATCTTCTCCATCGCGCGCCATCGCTGACTCCCGCAAATGGAGGACCCCCCGCGGGGGGTCCTCCACAACTCGAGACAAAGGAGGACCACAATGGTCCGTGCATATTCCGCGCCCTCGCCCGAGCGAGTGGCGATCATGCAGTGGACGGCCCGCCTAGGCGCCATCACGGACGAGGCCCTGGCGGATCGTCAAGGCACGACCGTCGCATCGGCGCGCGCCCGACTGCTCGCCGCTGAACGCGCCGGGCTGTTCTCGCGTCAACGCCCGCTGGTAGGGCAGCCAGCGTTGTACACCGTCACACGAGCCGGTCTGCACGCGTCGGGCGTGCGTGGACTCGATCCGTGCCGCGTGAACCCCTCGAACGCCGGGCACCTGATCGAATGCGCTCGAGTGGCCGCGGCCCTGGAGCGCTGTTACCCGGATCACCGAGTCCTCGGTGAGCGCGAGCTGCGCCGCAACGAGCGTGAGCGCGGCGTTGAGCTGGCGAGTGCACGCCTGGGCAGCGGACCGGACGGCGGCCCGCTGCTGCATCGTCCCGACCTCGTTCTGTGGCCCAACGGATCGGAGGATGGGCTGCCCGTCGCGATCGAGGTCGAGCTGACGATCAAGGCTCCCCAGCGCCTGGTTGCGATCTGCCGGGCGTGGGCGCGCTGTCGCTGCGTGGCGGGCGTGCTGTATCTCGCCCCGTCCGAGGTCGAACACGCGCTCCGGCGCGCGATCGAGAAGGCGCAGGCGGGCGAACGGATCGTGGTCGTTCCGCTTGACGCGCTGCCCCGCCCGAGCAAGAACCAGAACCACCAGCCTCCGGCGGGCACGCTCCAGGCAGATTCTAAGGCCACGACGACGCCGATCGAGAGAACCGTCACAAGCAATCCGTAGGTTCTCTTCCGGGGGGTCAACCATCGATCAACGGAGATCATCCATGTCTTACTTCAACATCAACCGTGTAGTTCTAGTCGGACGTCTCACGAGGGACCCCGAGCTGCGCGCGCTGCCTTCGGGCAACAGCGTGTGCGGCCTGCGGGTGGCCTGCAGCACGAGCCGGCGCGACGCCGAGGGTGACTACCAGGAGAAGCCGAACTTCTTCGACGTGAGCGTCTTCGGCGGAGCGGCGGAGAGTGTCAGCCGTTACATGCGCAAGGGCAGCCGTGTCGCCATCGACGGCCGGCTGGAATGGCGCGAGTGGGAGACCGCCGATGAGCAAAGGCGCCAGGCGGTGAGCATCGTCGCCGACACCGTCCAGTTTCTCGACAGCCCCGACGGCCGATCGACGACCAGCCAGCCCTGGGAGGAGGAGCCGAGCGACGGGTTCGGCGGCGGTGATGAGTTCGGCGGAGGCGAGGAGCGAGAGGGTCCAGAGGACCGCGAGCTCGTCGGCGTCGGTGCCGAGGGGGATCTCGTCTTCTAGGGATCCACAGCCGCTCGACCACAAGCGCGTTTGCACGATGCTCGACCACAGGCGCGTTTGCACGATGTCACGGTCGAATGTCGCGATCAGCACAACAGCGGGGGCGCTCAGAACGGCGCCCTCGCTGTTGACTCTCAGCACAGAGTCCCGCTATTGGCCGCTGGGTCACTTTTGTGTTTAAGGGCCCACGAACCTCAAGGCCTGTTTCAGGACATCCCTATAGATATGAACGTCCCTGGCTTGAGGGCCGGGGTTTCTTTCACGCCTCGAGGGGTGTGAGAATAGCTTGGGCTTGGGGCGCCGGTTGCCCGGCTCCTTGCTCCCTTTGCTTCCTGGGGGGTTCGGGCGTCTCAGGGGTCTTCGACGACGCCCGTCCTTCACAGGCTCTTCGGGTCCGTGGACCCTCGGGAACCGGCGTTCCACCGGCCGATACTGCGGGTGCTTGCTGTGCTGCTGCTGTCTGCGCGAGTCCTCGCTCGCGGATGTTGCACGCCGCGTTGACGTCCGCGTGGCGCTCGAACCCGCAGGCCACGCAACGGAAGACCGCTTGGCTTTCGCGGCTCTCCGCTGCGACGTGCCCGCAGGCAGAGCATTCCTGCGAGGTCCGGTAGGCGCTCACGACGCCGAGGGCCGACCCGTACCACACGCACTTGTATTCCAGCTGGCGGCGACCCTCGCCCCAGCACTGATCAAGAATCGCGCGGTTGAGGCCGGCCTTCTGCGCGACGTTCACGCCGGGCTCCTGCACCGTGCCCTTCGCCGAGGCGGTCATGTTCTTCACGCGCAGATCCTCGATGAGGATGAGGGGGTGGCTCTTCGCCAAGCGCGTGGTCAGCTCGTGCAGCTCGTTGTGCTTGCGAGCGCACAGACGCCGGCGGTAGCGTGCGAGCCTTCGCAGAGCCTTCTCACGGTTACGCGACCCCCTCTCGCGGCGGTTCACCACCGACTGCAGCCGTCCGATCTTCGCCCACTCGGAGTCGGTGAGGACCGGCAGGTGGACGAGCTCGCCCTCGGAGGTCGCGTAGCTGTTCGCCACCCCCGCGTCGATACCCAGCGCCAGTCCCGCGGGCGTCCTCGGGTCGGCCATCTGCACCTCGCAGGCGAAGCTCACGTACCAGCCGTCGGCCTCGCGGGTGACGCTCGCGTGTTTGAGCTTCCCTTCGTAGAGGCGCTCGCCCAGGCGCGGCCAGCAGTTGCGCACCGAGCACCACCCGAGCTTGGGCAGGCGCACCTGGCCGACGCGGGCGGGGTCCTGGACACCGATCTGCCTGGGGTCCGGGTCAGGGAAGCGGAAGCCGTCGCGCTCGCCGCGCCTGCGCGGCCTGGGATAGGAGGCGGTCCCCTTGAAGAAGCTAAAGAACGCCCGGTCGAGGTCGAGCAAAGCCTGCTGGAGCACGTGCGCGGGGGCCTCGTTCAGGAACGCGAACCGCGGGTCTTCCTTCACCTCCTTCAGGAAGTAGGTCTGGCGCTTATAGCTCATCGAGCGACCCGTCACGGCGTAGCCCAGAGAGCGCTGTTCAAGCCCCGAGTTGTAGATGAGGCGCGCACAACCCGCGAAACGACGACACAACACCTCCTGGGTGGGGGTGAGACGAAGCCTGTGCCTATAGGAACGGTGAACCAGCACCACTGATAACTATAGTTGGCCTCATGGACGGAAAACATGGGTTTCGCGCCGGCAGACACGTAGTCTTCGGCCTTCACGTGCATTTGGTCTTCATCACCAAGTACCGCCGCGGTGTCATCACAGAACGGGTCCGCTCAGAGCTCGAGCAGAGCTTCCACAAGGTCTGCGGCGACTTCGAGAGCGAACTACTCGAGTTCGATGCGCAAGACGACCATGTCCACCTACTCGTCGCCTACCCGCCCAAGGTAGCGCTGTCACGACTCATAAACAGCCTCAAGGGCGTCTCCGCCCGACGCATCAGAGCCCTAGACCTACCCGAGGTTCGCGACAAGCTATGGGGACCGTCCCTCTGGTCGCCCTCCTACTGCGCCATCTCCTGCAGCAGCGCGCCCCCGGACACCATCAAACGCTACATCCAGGACCAGCGTCAGTCGACTTAACCCCCACCCGAAGGAAAGGGCATGCGCCTCCCATTCGGTCAAGTGCAGCGTCAGGTGGTGCGAAAGGCCAGATGCGAAAGGCCAGGACGCACCATCGCGCGTCGTCCGCGTAAACTGGCGTGCCGCACAAAGCAGCTCGAAAGTCACATTCGACACCAGCCCGTGACGCCAGCCCCTGATACCAGCCCCTGACAACAGTCCTGCATTCCGAGGAGTCCCAACCGATGCCAGTCAATACCCAAGCCGTCGGCAAGACGTATGAGCCCGTGCTCTACGCGGTTGGCCGGGAGAAGATCAAGGAGTACGCCCGCGCGGTGGGCGAGACCAATCCCGTGCATCTGGATGTGGAGGCGGCCCGCGCCGCTGGCTACGCGGATGTGGTGGCGCCGCCGATGTTCGCCGTCGTGTACAGCGCCCCGTCGGTGGGGCCGCCGATTTTCGACCCCGAGATCGAGCTCAACTTCGCGATGATGGTCCACGGCGGCCAGGAGTTCGAGTGGGGTCCGCCGGTGGTGGCCGGTGATGAGATCACCACCACGGCCAGCGTCAAGGACATCTCCGAACGGGACGGGCGCGGCTACTACGTGTTCGAGTCGATCTCCACCAACCAGCGCGGCGAGCAGGTGTGTCGCGGAACCTGGACGAACATCGTTCGAGGAGTGTGAGTGCCATGGCCGATCTAGGACAGGTAGGGGCCCAGATCCCCGAGGTGAGGGTCACGCCCGACAAGTACCTAACGGCGCGCTACGCGGGCGCCTCCGGCGATTTCAACCCGATCCACATCGACGAAGAGTTCGCCCGCGCGGTCGGCCTGCCCGGGCGGATATTGCACGGGCTGTGGACGATGGCCCAGGTGGCCCGCGCCCAGACCGAGGCGGCGGGCGGGCCCGAGTATCTGAAGCGCCTGTCGGTCCAGTTCCGCGGCATGGGCGTGCCCGAGCAGGAGGTGCTCGTGAGCGGAACGGTGCGCGAGGCCGCCGACGGGCGCGTGGTGATCGACACGGTCGCCGAGCAGGCGGGCAAGCAGATCATCCGCAACGCTGAGGCTGAACTGAAGATCTGAAGTCCCGCCTGGGCGTCGGCCAGGCTCGTACAATCAAATCCATGATGCTCACCCCCCGGCAGGAGCAGATTCTGTGCAAGGTGGTGGACGATTACCTGCAGACCGGGCAGCCGGTCGCATCGAGGTCGATCGCCGCCGACTCAGAGCTCGACTGCGCACCGTCCACGGTGCGCAACGAGCTGGCGCTGCTCGAGGAGCACGGTCTGCTCACCCATCCCCACGTCTCGGCGGGCCGTGTCCCCACCGACGCTGCTCAGCGCTACATGGTCGATCGCATGCTCATCTCCGGGCGGGGGCTCGAGCCGGAGCGCCAACCGGCGGAGCGGCGGCTTGAGCTGTCGCTGATCCGCCAGGAGGTGGAGGAGGCGATGCGTGCGACGACCGAAACCCTCTCGCAGATGACCAACCTGCTGGCGGTGGTCTCGGCTCCGTCGGTGGATACGGCGACCATCCGGCACGTGGAGGTGCTCGCCCTGCAGCCGCAGGTTGTGATGGTGGTGATCATCACCTCTGCCGGCGGCGTCTCGAAGATGCTTGCCACGTTCGATGGCGCGGTCGACTCTGGGCTCGTGGCGTGGGCGGGGGAGTATCTGAACGAGCGGCTCGTGGGCTTGGGGCTGGGCGCGCGCATGCTCAACCAGCGCCTGGCCGACCCGAGCCTGTCCGCGTTGGAGCTGGCCTTTCTGCAGCGTCTTGCCATGGCCTTCGGCAATCTCTCCTCCGAGGCGGAGGATTCGCTTTACGTGGAGGGAACGGCGCGTTTGTTCGCCGCCGGCCAGATCGAGGACACAGCTCAGGTCAACGAGCTGGTGAGCCTGCTCGAGCGTCGCGTAGCACTATTGCGGATGCTGCGTGCCGCGCTCGGCGAGCCCGGCGTGTACGTGAGGATCGGTCAGGAGAACGAGATTCCGGCGATGCGCTCACTCTCGCTGGTCGCGACCGGCTACGGGGTGGCACGGCGCAAGCTGGGTACCGTGTCGGTGATCGGACCGGTGCGCATGGATTACGCCGGCGCGATCGTCACCGTGCGCGAGGCCGCGCACGTGCTGTCGCGCTTCGTCGAAGACGCCTATGCCGAGAACTAATACAACTGAGATGCCACGCGATCCCTACGAGGTGCTCGGCGTCGCGCGCGACGCTACTGAGCAGCAGATCAAGAAAGCCTTTCGCCAGCTCGCCCGGGAGCTGCATCCGGACGTCAACGCGCACGATCCAGACGCCGAGGAGAAGTTCAAGGAGGCGGCCGAGGCGAATGAGATTCTCTCTGACGCCGAGCGACGGGCGACCTACGATCGTTACGGTCACGAGGGGCTACGCTCCCGCGGATACGCCCCTAATTTCGACGCATTCGGATCGATCGGGGATCTGTTCAACGCGTTTTTCGCAGGCGGCGACGTGTTCGGCGGGCGCTCGGCTGGGCCAGCCCAAGGAGACGACGTGGCGGTCGCGGTCGAGGTGGACCTGATCCAGGCGGCCAGCGGCGCCAAGGTGCAGGTCTCCTTCGAGGCGGTCGAGCGCTGTGAGCGCTGCCACGGCAACGGCGCCGAGCCGGGAACGCCGATCGAGACGTGCGCGCGCTGCGGCGGAAACGGGCAGTTGCAGGCTGTGACGCGCACGCCGTTCGGGCAGATGGTGCGCACGATGACCTGCGACGCCTGCCACGGCGACGGTCGTGTGGCCTCCAAGCCGTGCCGTGAATGTCGCGGGCGGGGACGGCGGGCGAGCAAGCGCAAGCTCGAGGTCGAGGTGCCGGCGGGGATCTTCGACGGTCAGCGCATCCGCTTGGTCGGACACGGGCACGCCGGTGAGACGGGTGCGCCCGCGGGTGATCTCTACGTGCTCGTGAGGGTCCGGGAAGACGAGCGGTTCGTACGCGAAGGCGACGATCTGATCACGGCGCTCGATGTGGCGGCCCCGCTGGCGGCGCTGGGCGCGACGCTTCAGGTGCCCACGCTCGAGGGCACAACGCAGGTTGAGCTATCGCCGGGCACCCAGCCGGGCGAGGTGCTCACGCTGCGCGGTCAGGGGATGCCCACGCTGGCACGCGGGCGGCGCGGAAATCTGCGCGTGGTGGTGAACGTCGTAATTCCGCGCCGGCTGAACGACGAGCAGCGTGAGCTGCTGGAGCGGCTGAACGGGACGCTCAGCGAAGAGAACCTGCGCGCGGAGGGGTCGATGTTCGCCAAGCTGCGCCGCGCGCTGGGCAGTCAGGCGGCGTGATCCGCCTCGCCGTGCGCGTCCGCCACGAGCAGGCGGAGTTCGTGCTGGCAGAGCTGCTTGAGCTTGCGCCCGCCGGCGTGGAGGAGGTGCAGGTGGGGGAGGAGACGGTCGAGTACGCGGTGTATGGCTCGCCCGGCGAGCTGCCTGAGCTGCCAGACGTGCGCGCAGTCGCCGGCGATGCGCTGGTGGAAGTCTCGACCAGCGAGATCGCCGACGACTGGCAAGAGCGCTGGAAGACTTTTCATCGCCCCGTCCTGATCGAGGCTCCACCTCCGCGGGCCGGCAGGGATCACCGCGTGCCCACCCTGCACGTGCGACCGCCGTGGGAGGCCGCGAGCGCTCGGCGCGACGGCGAGGCAGAGGAGATCGTGATCGACCCGGGGCAGGCGTTTGGCACCGGCGGGCATGCCAGCACCCGCCTGTGTCTGGAGCTGTTGTTGGAGCTGGCCGCGTTTGAGCGTCCTGCGGGGCCGCTGTTGGATGTCGGTGCCGGTTCGGGAGTGTTGGCGATTGCCGCGGCGCGGCTAGGGTTCGCACCAGTGCTCGGCTTGGACCACGAGCGCGAGAGCGTGCAGGCGGCAGAGAAGAACGCGGCGGCGAACGGCGTGGAGATCGAGGTGCGCCGTTTCGACCTGCGTACACAGGCGCTGCCATGGATGGACGTGACGCCGGACTCGCCGGGCACGCCGGCCTCACCCGGACCACTGGCGCCCCGCCCGGACCGGCTGGGGCCTCGCCCGGACCGGCTGGGGCCTCGCCCGGACCGGCTGGGGCCTCGCCCGGACTGGCTGGGGCCTCGCCCGGACCAGCTGGCGCCTCGCCCGGACCGGCTGGCGCCTCGCCCGGACCGGCGGGATCGACGGTGGTGGTGGCGAACCTGCTGCGTCCCTTGCTATTGGAGCTCGCGCGCACCATGCCAGTGGCGCCTGCGCATCTGCTGGCCGGAGGACTGCTGAAGGAGGAGGTCGACGAAATCGCCGACACGTTTGGCGAGAGGCTCGGCCTGCGCGAGCGCGAGCGGCGCGAGAGCGGGGAGTGGGCGGCCGTGTGGTTGACGACCGCCCGGTGAAAGTTAGGGTCCCCGCCAGATATTCTGGCGCGAACCCTCAGAACGTGTTTTCAATTTTTACGCAGTGTGCGCTTTTGTATGTACATCGTAGATACCATGGAGCACAGTGAGCGCAAAGTGAAAGTCCTACCCGCACACGCGTGCGCTTTTGTATCTACCCCGATATATACGATGGCACACAGTTCATGAAATTCAAACACATACTCAGGCCGGGTCGGGTATCTCGGTGGCGGCGCGGACGATCGCGCGGTAGATCAGGTCGATTGCCGGGCGCACGCCGTCCTCGCTTCCTAACAGGACGCCGGCGGCGCTGAGGGCCGAGCCGATCGTCTGAAGCGCCTCGCCGACGGCGCCCGGCGCGGGGTCGCGGCAGGCGGCGAGCGCCATGTCGAGCATCGCCAACGCCTGCTCTGGGACGCCAGCGAACAGGGCGGGGCCGGTCAGGCTGGCGTAGCCGTAGACGCGCGCCAGACGGCCGGAGAGGGTGATCGACGGGCCACGCCTCGCAGGAGTGATCGGGGGCAGGCCACGGCCATCGAGGAGCGCGGCCATCGTGCCGCCGAGCAGCCCTCTCGTCGCGCCCTCGTCGAGGCCGGCCTGCTGGGCCAGGCGCAAAGCCAGGTAGAGCGAGGTGGCTGGCATGCCGTAGGGCGGATCTGAGGCGAACACGATCCGCTCGGCCGGGACGCGCGCGAACAGCTCGATCACGTCGAGCGGAAAGAAGCAGGAGATGTCGTAGAGCACACCGGGATGGTCGGCCAGGCGGGAGGTGAGGATCCCCTGGTCGCAGATCGCGCCATGCGCGAGGATCAGAACGGCGCCGGGATGACGCAGGGCGAGCTCGACGAGTCCCTCCGCCAGCGGCGGCAGCCCGCGTCCGGCGTGGATCAGGATGGGCACCCGCGCGTCCTCTGCCAGCGCGAAGACACTGTCCATCTCGGGACTGTCGAACACGAAGTCCTGAGCACGGGGATGCAGCTTGATGCCGCGTGCGCCCGCTGCCAGGCAGCGTTCGCTCTCCACCAAGGGGCTTTCGGCGGGGTCCAGGCGGCAGAAGGGAATGAGCCTGCCATCGCTCTCGCGCGCCCAGGCGAGCACGCGGTCGTTGGGCACGCTGTAGGCGGGGTGGCGCTCGGGGTCGTGCAGGGGAAACACGCACGCCCTGCGCGCGTCGGCGGCGTCGAGCTGTGAGAGCAGCTGTGGCAGGGTGAGCGAGCGCCCGTCCTCGTCCAGTCCAAGGTGCGTGTGGGCGTCGAGCACTTCGGCGTTCGCGGGGCGCAGGCGCTGCACCTCGGCCAAGAACGGGGCGAGAGCGTCGGCATAGAGAGCGCTGTTCACGCGCGGCACCCTATTAGCTCGTCGTCAGAGCTCGTCGTCCGGCTTGTGGGGTTGACCTCGGCTGGGCTGTCGTCTCGGCTGGGCTGTCGCCTCGGCCGGCTTGCCCGCTTGAGCCGGCCTGCCGCCCGGCTCGTGTCGTTGGTCTCGACCGGGTCGCCCGGTTAGGGTTCGCGCCAGAATGGCTTGGCAGATCGTGATCGCGGGGGGTGGCTTCGGTGGCTTCTATGCGGCGCGCGCGTTGGAGCGTTTGCTGCCCGCGCAGAGCGCGAAGGTGACGCTGGTGAACGAGGTCAACTTCATGCTCTACACCCCGCTGCTGCCGGGCGCCGCCGGGGCCACGCTCGACCCGCGCCACGTGGTCGTGCCGCTGAGATCGCAGCTGAAGCGGACGGACCTGATGATTGGAAAGGTGACGGGCGCTGACCCGGTGAAGCGCACGCTTGGGGTCAAGCGGATCGATGGCGAGCAGCTCGATCTGGACTACGACCAGCTGATCGTGGCGCTGGGGTCGGTGTCGCGCATGCTGCCGATCCCAGGGCTGGCCGCGTATGCGACTGGGCTGAAGTCGCTCTCGGACGCGACCGCGCTGCGCAACCAGGTGTTGAACTGCCTGGACATCGCCGAGTCCCTGGAGGACCGGGCCAGGCGCGTGGAGTACCTCGGGTTCGTGTTCGTCGGGGCGGGCTATGCCGGTGTGGAGGGACTGGCCGAGCTGGCGGACTTCGCCGCGCAGGCGATCAAGCTGTATCCGCGTTGTCGCGCGGAGGGAATGCGCTGGGTACTGGTGGAGGCGCGGGAGCGGATCATGCAGGAGGTGCCCGCGAGCTTGTCGGAGTTCGCCGAACGCGAGCTGCGCGGGCGGGGGATCGAGGTGCGCACGGACACGACGCTCGGAGAGGTCACCGAGCGCAGCGCGACGCTCTCGGACGGCAAGGCGATCCCGGCGCGGACAGTCGTGTGGACGGCCGGGGTAAAGCCGAGCCCGGTGGTCGCCAGGCTGGGCCTCCCGCTGGATGGAGGCGGTCGGGTAGCGGTGGACAGCACGATGCGCGTGAACGGCCATCCGCAGGTGTGGGCGATCGGCGACTGCGCCGCGGTCCCGGATGTTGCAAGGAGAGGACAGCCGTGCCCGCCGACGGCGCAACACGCGATCCGCCAGGGCAGACTGGTGGCCCGCAACGTGACGGCGATGCTTCAGGGTGGCAGGTGCAGGCCATTTCGCTACCGCACGAAAGGTGTGGTAGCCGAGCTGGGACACAATCAGGCTGTCGCGATCACGCTCGGCATACGCTGGCGCGGCTTTCCGGCGTGGTTCATCGCACGCACGTACCACCTGCTGCTGATGCCCGGAGTGGGACGCAGGCTGAGACTGCTAGCGGACTGGAACGTCGCGCTCGTGTTCGGCCGGGACGCCTCTGCCCCGGGACGGTTGGGAAGCCCCACACCTCTGGATCACGGTGACGATCTCGACGATTGATCACACACGTTCGCGCCCGCCCGGCGTATCCTGAACTGAGGATGGCGATACTCGAGCAGATAAAAGGCGACTTGCGCGACGCGATGCGCGCTGGCGAGAAGGAGCGGGTCGGCGCGCTGCGACTCGTGCTGTCCGAGTTGCAGAAGGCCGCAAAGGAGGGCTCAGACGACGAGTTGGGAGTGCTGCGTCGCGAGCGCAAGCGTCGCCTGGAGGCCGCCCGGGCCTACCGCGAGGGTGGAAGAGAGGACCTCGCCGGCGGCGAGGAGGCCGAGGGAGAGCTGATCAGTGCATATCTGCCGGCGGAGCTGTCAGAAGAGGAGCTGAAGGCGATCGTCGAGCAGGCGGTGCGCGACAGCGGGGCGGAGTCAGCGAAGGACATGGGCAAGGCAATGAAGCAGGCGATGGCCGCGGTGGACGGTCGCGCTGAGGGCAAGCGCGTATCCGATCTCGTGCGAGCGGCGCTTACCAACGGATGAGGACGCAGGTTGAGCTGTCGAATGAGGTGGCCGCCGAGCTGGCGGGCAGCCAGGATACGGTGCTGCGCGCGATCGAGGCACACCTGGACTGCAGGGTGTTCCTGCGCGGGAACCTGCTGACGTTCGACGGCGAGGAGGACGAGACGCGCGCCGGGGAGCGTGTGGTGCGCGAGCTGTCAGAGCTGATCGCGCGCGGCCATCAGATCGGCCCCGGGACGATCGCGGCGGTGACGGGCGCGCTGGACGCACACGAGTCCCCAGCAGAGGTGCTGGAGGACGTCGTCTGGCGGCACCGCAGCTTGCGGGTGGCGCCGAAGACGGTCAACCAGAAGCGCTATGTGGACTCGCTGCGCAACAGCACGATCACCTTCGGCGTGGGCCCGGCGGGGACCGGCAAGACGTTTCTCGCGGTGGCGATGGCGGCCGCCGCGCTGGCGCGACATGAGGTCAACCGCATCATCCTCACGCGGCCCGCAGTGGAGGCCGGCGAGCGCTTGGGATTCCTGCCCGGTGATCTGATGGCGAAGGTCGACCCGTATCTGCGCCCGCTGTTCGACGCGCTGCACGACATGCTCGACCCGGAGAAGGTTTCGCAGCACATCGAGCGCGGCGTGATCGAGATCGCCCCGCTCGCGTTCATGCGCGGACGGACGTTGAACGACTCGTTCGTCATTCTCGACGAGGCCCAGAACACGACGCCGGAGCAGATGAAGATGTTTCTGACGCGTTTGGGCTTTGGGTCAAGGATGGTGGTGACCGGCGACGTCACCCAGGTGGATCTGCCCCGCGAGCAGCAGTCGGGGCTGATCGTGGTGGGAGACGTGCTGGGGTCGATCGAGGGGATTGAGTTCGTGCGCTTCGGCGGCGAGGATGTGGTTCGCCACAAGCTCGTGCAGCGGATCGTCGAGGCCTATGACGAGCACGCCCAGCACGAGGCTCCGGAGCTTCGCGCGGCCGACCGTCGCCGCGCCTGAGGACCCCGCGGAGCGCGATGATCGAGGTGGAGGTTTTCGGCGCACGGCTGGCCCCCGATGCGCCTTCGTTCGCCGAGGTGCGGCGTCTGTGCGTCCTGGCGGCGGCATCGGCGGGGATCAAGGACGGGCACGTTGCGATCGAATTCGTGAACGCGGAGAGGATCGCCCAGCTCAACGCCGAGCATCGCGGCAAGCCGGCGCCCACCGACGTGCTCTCATTTCCCCTCGACGGTGCCGAGCCCCTCGACGGTGCCGAGCCCCTTGACGGTGCCGAGCCCCTTGACGGCGCCGAGCTCATCGACGGCGTCGAGGACGGCAATGGCGTGCCCCGTGAGCTGGGAGACATCATCATCTGCCCCGAGCACACCGCCGACCTGCGCGAGGCGATCGTCCATGGCGCGCTGCACCTGGTGGGGATGGATCACGAGACCGACGCTGGCGAGATGCTCGCGCTCCAGGCCGAGCTGCTCTCCTCAGAGGCCGTCCATCGCGGTCGAGATACGGGCCTGCAGGGCCCGCGGCCGTGACCACGCGCAGCGGCTTCGTCGCCCTGGCCGGCCGGCCCAACGTCGGCAAGTCGACGCTCGTGAACGCCGTCGTCGGGGAGAAGGTGGCGATCGTCTCTGACCGGCCGCAGACCACGCGGCGCGCGATCCGCGGGGTGCACACCAGCGGCAACTGCCAGATGGTGCTCGTGGATCTACCCGGCGTCCAGCGCCCGCGCGACGCGCTCACGGCGCGCATGGCCAGGCGCGTGCAGCAGGAGCTTGAAGGCTCGGATGTCGCCCTGCTGATCCTCAACGGCGAGCAGGGGGTGGGCCCCGGCGATCGCTTCATCGCGCGGGCGCTCACGGGCACGAGCGTGCCTGTGACGATTGCGGTGAACAAGGTCGACCGCCTGACCGTGGCTGCGACGGTGGCGGTGCTGGCGCAGGCTGCCGAGCTGGAGGTGGGCGGCGAGGTGTTTCCGATCTCGGCGCGCACCGGTGCGGGTGTACAGGAGCTGGTCGAGCACCTGGCGGCGCTGATGCCGCAGGGGCCGTTCATGTTCGGCGCGGGCGAGATCTCTGATCAGCCCCTGAAGGTACTGCTGGCAGAGCTGGTGCGGGAGGCGGTCATCCGGCGCACCTTCCAGGAGGTGCCCCATGCGGTCGAGGTCATCGTCGAAGAGATCGAATGGGTGGGCGGGAATCCCAACGCCTTGGCGAGGGTGAGGGCGCTGATCTGGGTGGAGAGCGAGTCTCAGAAGGGGATTCTGGTCGGCGCCAGAGGGCGCATGATCAAGGCGATTGGGGTGGCCGCGCGACGGGAGCTCGAGCGCGAGCTCGGCTGCCACGTGCACCTGGATCTGTCGGTGCGCGTGCGCCGCGACTGGCGTGCTGACGAGGGATCGCTCGACCGCCTGGGCATCACCTGAGCTTCAGGAAAGAGCGGATTTCCACCCACCTGCTACGGCTCGACCGCCTGGGCATCACGCAGTTCCGGGCGGCGCATGCGCCGCCCGGCGGGGGCGTGCATGCACGCCCCCGAGCAGGGCCGCATGCGGCCCTGCTGACCATCATCCCTACAGTTTCCGCCCCAGGCGCTCGGCGATCCGCTGCACGGCCGGCAGGTCGAGCTCGGCGCTGAACACGAAGGGAATTCCCAGCACGTCAAAGTGGCGGCGACGCAGGCGGGCGAGCTGGTTGTGCTGGAAGCGCGCCCGATCGTGCACGGCGCGCGCGGCCAGCGCGGCTGAGCGCTTCACGGCGTCGTCTGTCCTCAGAGCGTCGCCCGCCTTCAGAGTCGAACTGCCCGCAGCGGCGCTGGTGATCCCGCCGTCGGCCGGGGCCTCGTCCCCGTCAAGGCGCACGATCCGGCGCAGCTCCGCGCTGGTGAAGCGTCGCGGCAGGGCGCCGTTAACCACCACGGTGTGCAGCTCGCGGCCGAGTTGTCGACGCAGGCCATCCTGGAGCTCGAGCGTCTCTGAGACCGCCATCTCGGTCGCGTGCGCGACCGCCAGGTAGTCCGAGCGTGCGGGATCCTCCAACAGCTCGCGCACCCGCAGCGCCTGCCCGGCGATCGGACCAACGCGTGCGATCGCGCCGAAGGTCTGTGGCGAGTGAAGCATCCCCAGCGCATGGCCGGTGGCGGGGGCGTCGAGCACCACCAGGTCGTAGACGCCGGCGCGCCGGCGCCGGCGCTCACCCTGGGTGAGCTCCCAGATCTTGACCATGGTTACGAGCTCTTTGGCGCCGGGGGCGGCGGCGGCGAAGTACTGGAAGGTGCTGCTGGAGGCGAGCACGCGGCCCGAGATGCGCCCACCGAGCGCCTGCAGCCACTCCAAGAGCGCACGGTCCGGGTCGATCGAGATGCTCCACAGGCACTGTCCGAGCTCCGTCTCGAGGCCTGGGTCGTTCCCGGTGAGCCCAAACAGTTCTCCCAGCCGGTGCTGGTCTCCCACCTCGACCACGATCGTGCGTAGCCCTCGCCGCGCGGCGATCAGACCGAGGGCGGCCGCCACGGTCGTCTTGCCCACGCCTCCCTTGCCGGTGACCACGAGCAGCTGGCGTTCGAGCAGCGACGTCATCGTCGTTAGGAGTCTGTCTCAAACCGGAACGCGGGCGGGCTCGACCTACAGCGACCTACGATGTCATCGTCGCCGAGAGTCTGTCTCAAACCGGGCGCAGGCGGGCGCGACCTACAGCGACCTACAATCGTGCGGATGAGCACACCGAGCGGCGATTCCATCGACGGGCTCCTTTCCTACGACGAGCACGGCCTCGTGCCGTGCGTGGTGCAGGACTGGAACAGCGGCGAGGTGCTGATGCTCGCGTACATGAACGCGCAGGCCCTGGAGCGCACGCGCTCAAGCGGCGAGCTGCACCTGTGGAGCCGCTCGCGCGCAGCGCCGTGGCACAAGGGTGCTACCAGCGGGAATGTTCAGACGGTCAAGGCGTTGCGGCTGGACTGCGACGGCGACACGCTGCTCGCGCTCGTGGAGCCCGCCGGGCCGGCCTGTCACACAGGCGAGCGCACGTGCTTTCATCGCGGCGCCCTCTACCCGGGAGCGCCTCACGAGACGCTGCCGGCGCTAGAGCGGACGCTGAGCGAGCGCGCCCGCGAGCGCCCGGAGGGCTCATATACGGTCGAGCTGCTCGACGATCCACAGCGGATCGGCGAGAAGGTGATGGAGGAGGCCGAGGAGGTGGCGCGCGCCGCGCGCGAGGAGTCCGCCGAGCGCGTGGACGAAGAGGCCGCCGACCTGCTCTACCACCTGCTCGTGCTCTTGTACAGTCGTGGACGCGCCCTCGCCGACGCCGAGCGGGTGCTCGATGGCCGTCGCTCCTAGCGCCCCGGGCGCGCCCGGGGGCACTCCTGTCACGGCGGAGTCCGGCGGCGCGAACGGAAATGACACGGGTGCGCGGGAGACGATGCCCCTGTCTCTGGAGCCCAGCCTTCAAGAGGCGCGCGCCCTGGCTGAGAAACACAACCTGATCCCGCTGAGGCACAGCTTCATCGAGGACTGCGAGACGCCCGTCTCTGCATTTCTCAAGCTGCGCGCTCTGGCTCCCGGAGAGCCAGCGTTTCTGCTCGAGTCCGCCGAGCAGGGTCGGCGCGTGGGGCGCTGGTCGTTCATCGGCTTTCGCCCGCGCGCGGTGCTGCGCTGGTCGCTCTCAGACGGCGGCGATCCATACGCGCTCGCGGCCGAGTATGTCTCCCGTTTCAGCCAGGCGCCGATAGCCGACGCACCGCCGTTCACGGGCGGCGCGGTGGGCTTCTTCGGCTATGACCTCGTGCGGACGGTCGAGCCGCTCGGCGAGCCTGGGCCGGATCCGCTCGGGCTGCCCGATATGGCGCTGATGCTCTCAGACGCGCTGGTCGTGTTCGATCACCTCAAGCACACCGTCACGATCCTTGCCAATGCCGACCTGCAGGACGAGCCCGACGTCGAGCGCGCCTATGCGCTGGTCGCGAGCACGATCGGCGAGGTGCGCTGTGCGCTGGCCGGTCCGGTGCCGCGCGGCGAGCTCACCCCCGTGCGCGAGCGGGAGATGCCGAAGTTCCAGTCGAACATGGAGCGGGCGCATTTCGAAGGCATGGTGGAGCGGATCGTGGAGTACATATACGCCGGGGACGCCTTCCAGGTCGTGCCCTCCCAGCGCTGGTCGGCCGCGGTGCCGATCGAGGCGTTCTCGATCTACCGCGGCCTGCGCGCGGTCAACCCCAGCCCGTACATGTATTTCTTGGACTTCGGCGACTTCCAGGTGGCGGGCGCGAGCCCGGAGCCGCTGCTGACTGTCACCGGGCGACACGTCAGCACGAAGCCGATCGCGGGCACCCGTCCGCGGGGGGCGAACCCGGAAGAGGACCGCCGCATCGCGGACGAACTGCTGGCCGACGAGAAGGAGCGCGCCGAGCACGTGATGCTCGTCGATCTCGGGCGCAACGATCTGGGCCGAGTGTGCGAGTACGGGAGCGTCACGGTGGACGAGCTGATGGAGGTTGAGTTCTATAGCCACGTGATGCACATCGTCTCCTCGGTGTCGGGCACGCTGCGCGAAGAGGTGGGCGCGATGGACGCGCTGCGCTCGGTGCTGCCCGCGGGCACTCTGTCGGGGGCTCCAAAGGTGAGAGCAATGCAGATCATCGACGAGCTGGAGCCGGTGAAGCGGGGCGGGTATGGCGGCGCGATCGGCTACCTGAGCTACGCGGGCGATCTCGACACGGCGATCCACATCCGCACGGTCGTGGTCAAGGACGGCGTCGCCCACGTGCAGGCCGGCGGTGGCACGGTGGCCGACGCCAAGCCGGAGTACGAGTACGAGGAGTCGGTGGCGAAGTCCCGCGCGGTGTTCAGCGCGGTCGAGCTGGCGGTCGCCCAGGCGGAGTGGCCATGAGAGTGCATGGCCGTGCCGGAGTGGCCATGGGGACGCGTAGCGCTGAGGCGGATCAGGAGCCCCGATGAGAGTGTTGATGATCGACAACTACGACTCGTTCACGTACAACCTCGTCCAGTACCTGGGCGAGCTGGGAGCCGCGGTGGATACCGTGCGCAACGATCGCGCGACGGTGGATGAGCTGCTCGAAGGTGGATACGAGCGCTGCGTGGTTTCGCCGGGGCCGTGTACGCCCGAGATGGCGGGTATCACGCTCGAGGTGGTGCGCCGGTTGCCTGAGGCTGGAATCCCCACGCTGGGTGTCTGCCTCGGCCATCAGGCGCTCGCGCAGGCGTTCGGGGGACGTGTGCTGCTGAACCCGCCGGTGCACGGCAAGGCGACGACGGTCGAGCACGACGGCCGTACGATCTTCCGCGGCCTCTCCTCGCCGTTGACGGTCGGGCGCTACCACTCGCTCGTTGTCGACTCCGAGCTGCCGGACTGCCTGGAGGAGTCCGCGCGCAGCGGGGATGTGCTGATGGGGCTGCGCCACCGCGAGCTGCCGGCCGAGGGCGTGCAGTTTCATCCCGAGTCGGTACTCACCGACGAGGGAAAGAAGCTGTTGCGCAACTTCTTGGACGGAGCGGACGAGTCCTCCGATGACGCTGTGGCCCGGCGGGCGCAGGAGGCTGTGTAGAAGATGCCCAACGCCACCCTCACCCGCGCGATCGACGCGCTCGCCTCGCGTCGGGACCTGAGCGCTGAGGAGACCGCTGAGGTGCTCGCCGAAATCATGCACGGCGAGGTTTCAGAGACGCAGATCGCGGGGTTTTTGATCGCGCTGAGGACGAAGGGCGAGACGGTCGACGAGTTGACTGGGCTGGCGCGCACGATGCGTGCGCTGGCCGCGCACGTGCCGACCCAACGAGAGGACCTGCTGGACACCGCAGGCACGGGCGGCGGGCGAAGCACGTTCAACGTGTCGACTACGGCCGCGCTGATCGCCGCGGGCGCCGGTTGCGCGGTGGCCAAGCACGGCAATCGTTCCGCGACCAGCAGATCGGGATCGGCGGATCTACTCGAGGCGCTGGGCGCGCGGATCGACCTCGACCCGCAGGGGGTGGCGGACTGCATCGAAGAGACCGGTTTCGGTTTCATGTTCGCGCCCGCGCACCATCAGGCCACCCGCTTCGTGGTGCCGGTTCGGCGCGAGTTGGCGGTGCGCACAATCTTCAACCTGCTGGGGCCGCTGACGAACCCGGCCGGGGCGCGCCGCCAGCTGATCGGGGTTTCAGACCCGAGCTTTCTGGAGACGATCGCCGGCGCGCTAGCGCAGCTGGGCTCAGACCGGGCGCTGGTCGTGGCGAGCGAGGACGGGCTGGATGAGATCTCGACCGGGGCGGCTACGAAAGTGGTGGAGGTGAACGGTGAGGACATCCGCCGGTACACGCTCCTTCCGGGTGACGTCGGGATCGAGCTGGACTCCAACCCGGCTCGCGAGCAGGCCTCCAACCAGGCCTCCGATCTGGCCTCCGAGCGGTCCCCCCACCTGACTCCCGGCCGGGACTGCGCCGGGGGCACTCCCGAGGAGAACGCCGCGGTTACGCGCGCGATCCTGCGGGGCGAGCGAGGCGCGAGTACGGATCTGGCTGTGATCAACGCCGGCGCGGCGATCTACGTCGCCGGGCAAGCAGACACGATCGCGGCGGGCGTAGAAATGGCCCGCGTGGCGATCGAGGACGGAAGCGCGGCGGGTGCGCTGGAGCGCTACGTGGAGGCCAGCCAGCGGCATGTGCCGGCGGAGGCGGAGGCGACCCGGTGAGCACGCCCACGCCCACGGTCCTTGGCCGCATCCTGGCCGAAACACGCGAGGAGGTGGAGCGTCGCAAGCGCGAGGTGCCGCTGGGGGTGGAGTCGATCGCGGATGGCGAGCGGACTCCTGGCGGCAGCCGACGTTTCCGCGCCGCGCTGGTTCGCGCAGCAGGCATCGGGGTGATCGCCGAGTTCAAGCGCCGCTCTCCTTCCGCGGGTGCTTTCCGCGAGGACCCGGACCTGCGTGAGATCGTGAGCGCTTACGAGCGCGGCGGTGCCGTCGCATTGTCGGTGCTGACGGAGGGCCCTAACTTCGACGGCTCGCTCGATGATCTGCGTGCCGCCCGCGCAGCCTGCGATCTGCCGATCCTGCGCAAGGACTTCATCGTCGACCCCTACCAGCTGCACGAGGCGCTGTCCGCGGGGGCCGACGCGGTGCTGCTGATCGTGGCTGCGCTGGAGCCGGAGGAGCTCCTATCACTACATGACTCGGCACGGGCCATGGAGTTGGATGTGATGGTGGAGGTCCACGACCGCGAGGAGCTCCAGAGCGCGCTCAGCCTTGGTGCGGAGATCATCGGGATCAACAACCGTGACCTGCGGGACTTCAGCGTCGACGTGGAGCGCACCTTTCGGCTGATCTCAGATGTGCCCGCGGGCGTGACCGTCGTTTCAGAGTCGGGGATCGCGACCGCTGAGGAGCTGAGTCGGCTTCAAGACGCCGGCGTGGGGGCGGTGCTGGTGGGAGAGTCTCTGATGCGTTCCGCTGATCCCGAGGCGGCCCTGCGGGCACTGAGAGCATATGGTTCTGCCAACCTTCCTCCCGCGAACACGAACCCCGGTCCCGCTGGTCCCGCGAACATTTAGCCATACCGACGGTACCCTTTAGATCGCCTTCATAGCCGTCGATCATCCTCTTCGCAAATGAGACGCATGTTCGCCATCCCGTTCCTCTCCGCCCTGATCGGCGGTGGCGTGGTCGTCGCGGTGATCGCCGCGTTCGGCGGGCTGGGCGGCAGCCAGAAGACGGTCACCACGATCCAGGCGGCGCCGCTGCAACCGTCGAACGCCTCGCAGCAGACTCATGCGCTCACCCCGCACGACATCTACGTGCGCGATGCGCCGGGCGTTGTGTTCGTGACCTCGACGATCGTGCAGAAGACCGAATCGCCGTTCAACCTGTTCGGTGGCGGAGAAACCCAGCGCCAAGGCCAGGCGACCGGCTCGGGGATCGTGATCGATAGCAACGGCACGATTCTCACCAACTGGCACGTCGTCGAGAACGCCATCAAGGTCACCGTGAGCTTCGAAAAAGGCAAGACGGTAGAAGCTCAGGTGGTCGGCAAGGACCCCTCCAATGACCTCGCCGTGTTGCGCATCCACCCGGATGGCCTGACGCTGCGCCCGCTCACGCTTGGTAACTCAAGCGGCGTTCAGGTGGGCGACCCGGTGCTCGCGATCGGCAACCCGTTTGACCTGGAGCGCACGCTTACCACCGGCGTGATCTCAGCGCTGCAGCGCCAGATAACGGCGCCGAACGGATTTACGATCGACAACGTGCTGCAGACCGACGCGCCGATCAACCCCGGGAACTCGGGTGGGCCACTGCTCGACGCCTCCGGTCGCGTGATCGGCATCAACTCGCAGATCGAGACGGGCGGCTCAGGCAGCGGCAGCGTGGGAATCGGATTTGCGGTGCCGATCGACACGGCCAAGAGCGAGATCGCCCTGCTCGAGAAAGGCGGGACGGTGCGCGGCGCCTACCTCGGCCTTACCTCGCTGACGATCGATGGGTCGCTGTCGGCGCTCAACCTGCCGGTGAAGAGTGGGGCGCTCGTGCAGAGCATTCAGAAAGGGACCCCGGCCGAAAAGGCGGGCATCCGCGGCGGGAACATCAGCGGGAGCACCGAAAACGGCCAGGTCGCGGTCGGCGGCGACATCATCGTCGCGATCGACGGCAAGGCGGTGACCAGCGCGGAAGACCTCTCCAACGACATCGGTCAGAAGAAGCCCGGCGACACGGTCAGCGTCGGGCTGTTGCGCGCGAACGGTAACGGTGGCTACGAACACAAGACGGTCAGCGTGAAGCTCGGCAGCCGCCCCAACTCGGTGCCGAACGCCAACACTCCCGAAGGGTAGTCTCCCTCCCGCGGGGTAGATCCCCCGCCGCTACCCCGCGTTGGGGTATGTCTGCGACGCCCACCCGTGTGAAGATCTGCGGAATAACCAACCTGAACGACGCCGAAATGGCCGTCGAGCTGGGGGCGTGGGCGGTGGGGTTGATCTTTTTCCAGGGCAGTCCGCGCCGCTGCTCGGTGGGAGAGGCACAGCGCATCACCGCCGCCATGCGCCGCAAGGTGGAGGTATGCGGGGTGTTCGTGAACGCGCCGCTGCAGGAAGTGGTCGAGACGAGTGAAGAGGTGGGGTTGAGCATGTTGCAGTTTCACGGGGACGAGGGCCCGTCGTTCTGCGCCGAGGCGGCGCGTCGGAACGGGGCGCGGGTGATCAAGGCGGCCCAGGTGTCTGGCCCGGGCGACGTCAGGGATCTGGAGCGGTTCCACGTGGACTTCCATCTGCTCGACGCCCGTGCGCGGACGCCGGGCAGAGAGGGCCTAAGAGGGGGGACGGGGGAGAGGTTCGACTGGAAGTTGCTAGCGGCGCGCCGGTCGAAGGTCCCGCTGATCCTTAGCGGTGGGCTGAACGCGGACAACGTGGCCGAGGCGATCGCGATAGCGCGGCCGTTCGCTGTGGATACGGCGAGCGGCACCGAGCAAGCCCCGGGACGCAAGGACCCGCGGAAGCTGCGGGCGTTCTTCGACGCGGTGAACAACTCAGCCGACAGGGTCAAACCCGACCAGCTGCAGCCCGATGAGGCCGTCGCCGTGCCGGACGTCCCGATCGAAAGCGCCTCGGCATGAGCGCGGTCGAGCACCGCTTCGGAGAGTACGGTGGGCGGTTCGTGCCCGAGACACTGATGCCGGCTCTGGCTGAGCTGGAGGAGGCGTGGACGGCGGCGCGCGGAGATCCCTCCTACCGCAAGGAGCTGGACGAGCTGCTGCGCGACTTCGGCGGGCGCCCGACGCCGTGCTACCGCGCCAGGAGGCTGTCCGAGCGCGCGGGACGGCCTGTGTATCTGAAGCGCGAGGACCTCAACCACACGGGGTCGCACAAGCTGAACAACGCTCTCGGCCAGGCACTGCTGGCGAAGAGGATGGGCAAGCAGAGGATCATCGCCGAGACCGGCGCGGGCCAGCACGGCGTGGCGACGGCGACGGTGTGCGCGCTGCTGGGGATGGAGTGCGTTGTGTATATGGGCGTAGAGGACACACGCCGCCAGCAGCCAAACGTGCAGCGGATGGAGCTGCTGGGGGCGACTGTGACGCCTGTGGACGCAGGGGCAAGGACGTTGAAGGAGGCGACCTCAGCCGCGATCCGTGACTGGGTGACGAACGTGCAGAGCACCCATTACGTGATCGGTTCGGTGGTCGGCCCGGCGCCCTATCCGGCGCTGGTGAGGGATTTACAGCGCGTGATCGGAGACGAGGCGCGGGCGCAGCTGCTGGAGCGCGAGGGGAGATTGCCGGCGCGGGTGGTGGCGTGCGTAGGGGGAGGATCGAACGCGATCGGCACGTTCACGGCGTTCCTGGCAGACGAGCAGGTCGAGCTGGTCGGGGTCGAGGCGGGCGGCGAGGGAATCGAGACGACCCGACACGGCGCCCCGCTGACGGTGGGTGGGCGCGCGGGGATTCTGCACGGCTCGCGCTCGGCTGTGATGCAGGACGAGGAGGGGCAGATCGTGCAGGCGCACTCGATCTCAGCCGGCCTCGACTACCCAGGCGCGGGGCCGCAGCACGCGTTCCTGCGTGACAGCGGTCGCGCGCGCTATGTCGCGGTGACCGACGGCGAAGCGCTTGCCGCCTTCCGGGAGGTGGCGCGCCTGGAGGGGATCATCCCGGCGCTGGAGACCGCGCATGCGCTCGCGTGGGTGCTTGCCCAGCCGCAGGGCGAGCTTGACCTGGTGTGCCTGTCGGGTCGCGGGGACAAGGATCTCGCCGAGGTTCTGGCGCTGTCGTGAGCGCGTCCACGATGACCGGAGAGGCGCGCATCGCCGAGGCTTTCGCTCGCACGAGCAAGCGCGCGGCGTTGATGCCGTACCTGATGGCGGGCTACCCGACGCTCGAGGAGTCGGTGAGGATCGGCGAAGCGTGCGTGCAAGCGGGAGCCGACCTGATCGAGCTGGGAGTGCCGTACTCGGACCCGCTCGCCGATGGCCCGGTGATCCACGCGGCGGGCACGCGCGCGCTTGCGGCGGGCGCGAATATGGCAGGCGTGCTGGAGGTCGCGCGCGCGCTGGCTGGGAGCGTCCCGGTCGTGCTGATGTGTTATGCGAACATGGTGTTCGCCCCGGGGGTGGAGGCGTTTGTGGAGCGGCTGGCAAGGACGGGCGCGTGCGGGTTGATCGTGCCCGACCTGCCGCTGGGGGAGGCGCCCGAGGTGGGGGAGGCGTGCGCTAAGCACGGCATGGCGCTGGTGGGGCTGGTTGCGCCGACGACCACGCCGGAGCGACTGGCGGCGATTGGAAAGAGCACGCGCGGGTTTTTGTACACGGTCTCGGTGGTGGGGACAACCGGCGAGCGCGAGACGCTCAAAGAGCGCTTCACAGAGATCGTCTCCCGCGCGAAGGCGAGCACGGAGGTGCCGGTGGCGGTGGGCTTCGGGATCGGCACGCCCGAGCAGGCCAGGCAGGCGGCCGAGGCGGGCGCCGACGGGGTGATCGTGGGGACTCGCCTGGTGCGCGCCGCCGGCGAGTCCGAGGACCCGGCGGGCGCGGTTGGCGCGGTGGTGGCCGAACTGGCTGCGGGCTTGGCCCCGACCGATCAGAGATCGGCCAGCTAAGATTCCCGGCGGAATGGGATTGATCCTTACCGTCACCGCCGGCTTGGCCGTCTGGATCGTGTTATGGGCGCTCGGGAGTAAGGGCTTCGACGCATTCATGCTCGCCGCGGCGATTATCCTGGTGGGTGCCTCGTTGAGGCTTCTCTCCGGCTACCTGCCCGGCCGTCGCAGCTGACGATTCAGTGCACGCGCGCTGGCTGTGCCAAGTGTCCCGAGTCGTGACCCTGACGGCCGTGACCGTCGCTCTGGGCGCCCTGACGGTGGGCTTGGCCGGCTGCGGGGGTGTGGCGGTCTCGAACCCGTCGAGCGTTGTGGGCAACCAGCTCACGATCTATTCGAGCCTGCCGCTGCAGGGCCCCTCGGGAGCCGTTTCCGAGCAGATCGTGAATGGGGAGAAGCTGGCGCTGGCCGAGGCGGACGGTCATGTCGGTCCGTTCAGGGTCAGCTACGTGTCGCTGGACGACTCGAATCCGACGAGCGGGCAGTGGGATCCCGGCGTGACCGCGACCGACGCCAAGACCGCCGCTGCGGACACCAGCACGATCGCCTACCTGGGGGAGTACAACTCGGCCGCGACCGCCGTGTCGTTGCCGCTGATCAACGCCGCTGGCATCCTGCAGGTCAGCCCGGCGAGCCCGTATGTGGGGCTGACGTCCTCGCTGAATGCCGGGCAGGACGAGCCCGAACGCTTCTACCCGAGCGGGCGGCGCAACTTTGGGCGCATGCAGCCCGGCGACCCAGCCCAGGCGGGCGCGCAGGTGGCGCTGATGCGCTCGCTGGGTGTGCACCGGGTGTACGTTCTCGATGACCAGGACCCGTTCGAGATGCCGCTTGCGACGATCGTGGCGAACGGCGCGGCGAGCATCGGGATCGCCGTCGCCGCCCACGACAGCATCTCGACGACGGCCAGTGCGCTCTACACCGGTGAGGTCGAAAAGATCGTGGAAAGCGGCGCGCAGGCCGTGTTCTTCGCGGGTGGCGTGGGGCGGGCACGGTCGCGCTGTGGCGGCAGCTGCACGAGGCGGACCCGCACCTGCTGCTGCTCGGGTCGAGCTCGATGGTCAGCGAATCGTTCACCTCACAGATCGGCTCGGCGGCGACCGAGACATATCTGAGCACCCCGGTGCTCGCTCTGTCGCTATACCCGCCCTCCGCCCAACGCGTACTGAGCGACTACCGCCGGCGCTTCGGCGGCGAAGCCGGACCCTACGCGCTCTACGGCTACGAGACGATGAGCGTGGTGCTCGACGCGATTCGCAGCGTTGGCGCGCACGGCAACGACCGTCAGGCGGTGATCGATCGCTTCTTCGCCACCAAGGACCGTGATTCGGTGCTCGGTCGCTACACGATCGAACCCGACGGTGAAATCACGCTGTCGCGCTACGGAATCGACCGGGTGCGAAGAGGTCGGCCCGTCTTCTACCGGGCGGTCAACGAGGTCAAGCCGTCGGCGGGCGGCTGAGCGTCTCGGCAGCTCAGCCCGTCTGCTGCAAACCGAGAACCAGCCGGAAGCGCTCGATCCCTCCGCCGAGGCTATGACCGCCGCCGGCGAGCGTGGTGAAAGATCGCAAGTAGGGGACGAACTTGGAGATGGTTGGGTCTTCGCTGAGGCCCACACCTTCGAGCAGGCTGAGGAGCGTCGGGAAGTCGACGGTGAGGCTCGGTTGGCCGCCTTCGCCCAGGGCGGTGCCCGCTGCGCTGTAGGAGGCGGCGCTGGAGAACGTGCTCGACGGGCGCAGCACGTCCGCGACGGAGGCTTCGCCTAGCCCGATCACGAACTTCGTCTGGCCGTTCGCGGCCGGGCCGTCGGCGATGTCGAGCGCGACCGGAAGGCCGGTCAGCCTAGCCGTTACCGCGGCGTCGGTGCCGGGGATCGAGGTGGGCTGGACCGAGCCGCCCGCCTTGCGCAGCAGGGTCGCGAGCTTGGCGACCGCGGTGCGGGAGAGGGCGGGGTTCTTCGAGGTGATGACGACCCCACCCTTCAGTTCGAGCAGGCTGCTGCCGCTCGCAAAGATTCCCGCCGAGCCCATCCAGCTCTGGAAGTCGCGCCTAGCTTCGGCGGTGTTCGCGCTGAGCGCGTTCAATGGCGTGAGGAACCCTTCGAGCAGCCCCTTCAGGTTGATCCCGGCCGATGGGCTTACGGAGGTGGGGCCGCCCAGCGAGCTTCCGAGCGAGACGAGGCTGCTCAGCCCTTGCACGTCTCCCGCGAGCGTGGCGCCGGCATCTCCCAGGCCGGCGGCCAGCCAGGGTTCGCCCGGCAGCTCGCCTAGGGCCTGCGCACCAGCCGAGCTCGAGGAGAGCAGTCCCCCCGACGCCGTCGCCGAGCCGGAGGCGAGAGTGTCGGCGTCGAGCGCGATCGAGGTGGTGGAGGGCACGAGCGAAACATTCGCCAGATGCGTGCCGGTGAGGAGCCTCTGGAGGCTTGACAGCCCCTGCGCGCCGGCCGATCCCCGACTGGTTGACCCCGAAGCCCCGCCCGATCCTGGCGTGGATCTCGAGCTCAAGGATGTGCCGGGGTTCGCGTAGATGTGGGCGAGGGCTCCGGATGGAGCGGAGGCAAGGAGCTTTGCGTAGCCGGCCGAGCGAGCGAGCGAGGGCCCGCCCAGTGTGGTGTCGATCACGCTGCGCAACCCGGATTCGCTGCCGATCACGGCGAAGCGATCGATGACGCCAAAGGCGACGCCGCCGGAGGTCCTCAGGTAGGCGACTCCGCGGTAGCCGACCGCTTGCGCGCCGGCGCGCCGGGCCTGCCCGGCCAAGAAGGAGCGGGCCTTGGCGACGTCGCGGGTGTCCAGCACGATTGCGCCCTGTGCGCCCTTCGCGCTGAACGGCCACTCGCTCGCCGCCGAAGAGCCCCCCAGCAGACCCTGCTGGAGCAGCGAGAGTAGCTGGCCGATCTTCGATTCGTTGGAGGCCTCAGACGAGCTGAGGAAGATCCCGGCGCGAGCTCCCAGCCAGGGCGCGACGTCGCGGTTGAAGTCGAGCGCAGGCGAGCCCGGAGTTTGCAGGGCCGCAACGAGGCGGAGGTAGGGGTCGGCCTGGTGGGTGAGCGTGCGCCCGGCGGCGAGCGCGTCGGCCTTCAGGGCGCCGTCAGGGCGCACGGTCGCGCCGGCATAGAAAGGCGCGGAGGCGGGGACTGCGGCGGCGGGGTCGGCGGCGGTGCCGGTCGTGTGCGAGGAGCCGCAGCCCGCGAGCATGCCCACCGCGAGGGTTGTGAGCAGGGCGCCGGTGCGGCGGCGCGGCTTGTGCGGGTGGACTGGCATTCGCAAGACGATCGTATGTGCAGGGTGCTCCTGAGCGCAAGTGCCCTGCGATCTGGAGCGCAAGTGCCCTGCGATCTGCAAGTGACGTTGCGCTTGCACGACCTGCACGCATGCTTGCACCGAAAGGCCCCTGTCGCGGTGGTCTGGGTAACCCGCCAAAGGGCAATGTCAACAGGCATTTTGACCCACTTAGAAGACGCGCGACAAGAAGAGTGGGAAAAAATGTGCAATTAGAGTTGCATTGTGGGGGAAAGTGGGGTAAGTTCGCGGACAGCGAGCCGGGGTGGAGGGGCTCCTCCCACTCCTCCACCTCGGCTTCCTAACAAAGTTCAGGAGCAGGAGCTACACAGTGGTCCCTTTTCGTGGCACGTTCGACCATACGCTCGACGCGAAGAACCGCCTCACGGTTCCAGCCCGCTACCGCGCGGCGCTGGCGGAGGGCGTGGTGCTGGCGATGCCGGTGGACCTGAAGCCGTGCGTGGGCGTGTGGCGTCCGGAGGAGTACCAGAGCTACACCAAGCAGGCGCTCGCCGAGCTCCCGCCCCTCTCCACGGGGCGGATCGAACTGGAGCGCTTCTTCTACGGCAGTTCTCACGACGCCGAGCTCGACGCAGCCGGACGGATCATGATCCCCGGCCACCTGGGCGAGCAAGCCGCTCTGTCCAAGGACGTGGTCGTTGTGGGTGTCGGTGACCGTTTGGAGCTGTGGGACAAGGCCGCCTGGAATGCACATCGATCGACGCTCTTGACCGGCGTCGCGGAGGTCACCGCGCGTGTCGACGATTCTGCTTGACATCAGAGAGAGTCCTGGTGGTGGCCTTGCGGGCCGCACACCGGACCTTGCGCGGCGCCGGCGGGGCCCGGGCGACGCGGGCCGCACGCTGGCAGGCAGGCCGACTGTGCGCGCTGCCGCGGGAGACGTCCGTGCAGGCGCTTGCGCATCCCACACGCCCGTACTCGCGGCCGAGCTGCTCGAGCTGCTCGATCCACAACCGGGTCAGACCGCGATCGACTGCACGTTCGGCGACGGCGGGCACGCCCGTATGGTGGCCCAGCGGCTGGGCTCGACGGGAACGCTGATCGCGATCGACCGCGACCCCCTGGCGCAGGAGCGCTTCCAGAAGCTCGCCGCGGAGGTGTCTTGCTCGGTGCGCTTCATCCGTGCCAGCTACGCCGAGGCGCTTGAGCTGCTCGCGGGCGAGGGCCTGCGCGCCGAGATGGCCTATTTCGACCTGGGTATGTCCTCGATGCAGGTGGACACACGCGAGCGCGGGTTCTCCTACTCCTTCCAGGCCCCGCTGGACATGCGCATGGATCCCGCGCAGGAGCTGAGCGCGCGCGAGATCGTCGCAAGCTGGGACGAGCGCCGCCTGGCGCACGCGCTGCGCGACTTCGGCGAGGAGCGCCACGCAAACGCCATCGCAAAGGCGATCGTGCGCCGGCGTGCGCAGGCGCCGATCGAGACGACGCTTCAGCTGGTGGACACGATCAACTCCGCGATTCCCGCGCCTGTGCGATTCGCCGGCGGGCACCCCGCCAAGCGCTCTTTTCAGGCGCTGCGGATCGCCGTGAACGACGAGCTTGGACAGCTCGACCGCGCGCTCCCGCTCGCCTGGGGGCTGCTGCGCGAGGGCGGCGTGCTCGCCGGGATCGCATTCCACTCGCTCGAGGACCGGCGCGTGAAGCGCTTTCTGGGCGAGCGCGCGCGCGGTTGCATCTGCCCGCCCGATCTGCCCGTGTGCGCGTGTGGTCGCGAGCCGCAGGCGGCGCTGATTGCGCGCCGCTCGATCGTGCCATCGGCGGGCGAGGTCGCGCACAACCCGCGGGCCGCCTCGGCGCGGCTGCGTGCGGCCCGGAAGCTGAACGAGACATCGCCGGTTGGGCCGAATGACAGCGGGGGCATGGCGTCGTGACACCCCCGGCCACAGCCGCCGTTCGTCCGGTTCGCCATCCACGACGTGTATCGGGCCCGAAGGGTGGTTTGCGTGCAGTCCGCGCGGCGGCGGTGGCGGCGCCCGGCATCGCCCTGCCACAGCCGCTGCCGGGAAGAGTTCCCTCCCGTTCCACGCGCCCCTCCCGCGCCCGGCCTCGGCCAGTGCGGCGGTCAGGGGAGCAAACCGGCATCGCACTCGGCCTGATCGAGGCGCTCGGGCGCCTGTCACAGCATCGGCTGCTCGACCGGCTGCTGCGTGGACGCGCCTCGATCGCCCTGGTCGCGTTTGCGCTGATCGGGATCGTGACGATGCAGCTCGGGCTGCTGAAGCTCAACGCGGGTATCGGCCGCGCGCTCGAGCACGAGGCGTTGCTGCAGCGCGAGAACGCGGCGCTGAGCATCGAAAACTCCGAAATGGCCGCCGGTGAACGCGTCGAGCTGCAGGCGGCGCATCTGGGCATGGGGCTGGTATCGCCGGGAGCGCTGCATTTCCTCGCCGCCCGCCCCACGATCGACGCAAGCCGCGGCGCGGCGGCGCTGAGCACGCCTGTGGCGACATTCGCCGCCGGCGCGGCCACCGCGACACCCAGTGGCTCGACTGTCGCCGAAGGGTCCTCCGGCGCAACGACGGGGGTGGCGGCCAACGCTGGCGTGGAAGCGCCCGGCGGGGCGTCCGGCACCACCGCTGAAACCACCGCGAGCACTACGTCTGGCACGAGCTCCAGCACGAGCACATCCACCGTTGCGGCCTCCGCGGCTTCCGAAGCTCACGAAGGCGGCGAAGCCAAAGCAAACGTTCCCGTCCCGGCTGCGCCCCCGGTTGCTCAGGCCGGCGGGGTCTCCTCCGGCCCACAGGGGTAGCGGATGGCAACGGTCCAGCATCGCGTCGGGGCGATCTTCGGGCTGTTCTTCCTCCTGCTGGTATTGGCCGCCGGACGCACCTTCTACCTAGGCGCCCTGCATGGTGGAGCACTGAGAAAGGCTGCACGCAGCCAGCAGCTCACCTACGAACAGGTGCCCGCCCAGCGGGGCACGATCGCCGATCGCAACGGGGTCGACCTCGCGGTGTCAGAGCCCGCGCGGGACATCTCGGCGGATCCGTACCTGGTCAAGGACACGCTGGGGGCTGCGCAACGACTGGCCCCGCTGCTCGGGCAGACGCAGGCAAGCGTGCTCACCAAGCTCTCCGAGCACACCGGCTTCGTCTACCTCGCACGAGCGCTGCCCGCAAAGCAGGCGCTGAGGATCCTGGACCTAAGGATCCCCGGCGTCGCGGGCGCGCCGGTCATGCGCCGCGTATACCCACGCGGCACGCTGGCGGCGCAGGTGCTGGGCGTGGTGGGCACCGAAGGCAACGGCCTGGCAGGGCTTGAGTACTCGCGCAACACTGTGCTGCACGGGCGTTCTGGTGAACGGCGCGTGGTGAGCGACGCGATCGGCCAGCCCGTATCGATCGCCGAAGTCCACCGGGAGGTGCCCGGTGCGTCGCTGTCGCTGACGCTCGACGCGAATATCCAGCAGCGCGCCGAAGACGTGCTGGGTGCGGTGGGGCTGAAGTTCAACCCGAAAGACGCCACGGCGATCGTGATGGACCCGCGCAGCGGCGCGATCCTGGCGATGGCGAACTGGCCGCAGGTGAACGCCAACGACCCCGGCGCCTACCCCGCGGGGGCGCTGGAGAACCGGGCGGTCTCCTTCGACTACGAACCGGGCTCGACGTTCAAGGCGTTCACGGTTTCCGGCGCGCTCCAGCAGGGGCTGATCACGCCGACAACGCCCTTCGCCATCCCCAACCGGATTCAGGTGGCCGACAGGACGATCCACGACGACACAGAACACGCCGAAGAGACGCTGACCACTGCGCAGATCCTGGCTCAGTCGAGCAACGTCGGCGCGATCAAGATCGGCCTGTTGGAGGGAGCGGAAAGCTTCAGCGGCTGGGTGCGCCGTTTCGGCTTTGGAACGCCGACGGGCGTCGATCTACCCAGCGAGGAAATGGGCCAGGTGCTGCCCCTGAGCCACTACTCGGGCTCTTCGATGGGGAATCTGCCGATCGGGCAGGGGCAGCTGGTCACGCCGATGCAGATGGTGACCGCGTACGCGGCGATCGCCAACGGCGGGGTTCTGCGCCCGCCGCACATCGTGCGATCGGTGGGTGCTCGCTCACAGCCCGAGCCCGCGGGGCGACGCGTGATCTCGGCTGCGACCGCGGCGGCGCTGGCGAAGATGCTGGAAGGCGTGTTCGCCCCGGGAGGCACCGCCAGCGAGGTCTCGATCCCCGGCTATCAGCTCGCGGGCAAGACGGGCACCGCCAGCAAGGTGGACCCGGCGACCGGTCAGTACTCCGAAAGCGCGTATGTCGCCTCGTTCATCGGCTTCGCGCCGGCGTCGGACCCGAAGCTGCTGTGCGCTGTGGTCGTCGACGAACCGCGGGCCGGCTCGATTTACGGCGGCACGGTCGCGGCGCCCGCCTTCGGCCAGATCATGTCCTTCGCGCTGCCCTACCTGCGCATCCCGCCGGGGTAGCTCCCTATAGGCTCGCACTCGCACTCGCACTCGGGCTCGGGCTCACACCGCACCCGCACCCACACTCGCGCTCGGGCTCGCACTCATACCGCACCCGCACCCACACTCGCGCTCACAGGCTCAGCGTTTGAGCAGCACATAGACCACGCTCGCCGCGAACGCCATCTGGCCGAAAGCGAGCGCGGTACCGAGGTTGGCTGCGCCGAGCGCTCCGGCGAGGGCGCTCGCGAGGATGAACGCGCCGAACATGATCAGCAGGTCCCGCGCCATCACGCCATGCCCTGCTCGAGCGCAGCCACCAGCGCGGCGATGTCTAGGTCCGGCTGCTGGGCGTCCAGCAGGTTCTTGGCTGCCTGTCGGCCCCCCAAGGCGCGCAGGCCCTGCTCGCCGTGCTCCACGAGGAAGTCCGTGAGGGCTCCCGCGCGGCGGGCCGATACGCGTCGTGCGGCGAGGTCGAGCCCGGCGCGATGCTCCTGCAGGGCCTCGACGAGCTCCTCGATTCCGCTGAGCGGCGCCAGCGAGGAGACCGCCAGAACGGGTGTCGAGCCGGAGCCGAGTGAGCGCAGCGCGGCGCTCAGGTCTCGTCGCGTGTTCGTGGCGAGCTGACCGAGATCGGCCTTGGTGACGACCAGCACGTCCGGTATCTCCATGATCCCCGCCTTCAGGAACTGCAGCACGTCTCCGCCGCCGGGCTGGACGACGACTGCGACGGTGTCGGCCACGTCGGCCACCTCGGTCTCCGCCTGGCCCACTCCGACGGTCTCGATCACGACGACGTCGAATGCCGCCGCCAGCGCTTGCGCCGCCACGTGCGTCGCCGGCGCAAGCCCCCCCAGTCGCTCGCCGGCCGCTGTCGAGCGGATCAGCACACCCCGGTCCGCCGGGTCGAAGTCGATGCGCGCCCGGTCACCCAGCAGCGCGCCGCCCGAGCGGCGGGAGCTCGGATCGACAGCGAGTACCGCCACCGTACGCTCCCGCCGCCGCCACGATCGCAGTAGCGCCGAGAGGAGCGTCGACTTGCCGGCGCCCGGCGGTCCCGTCACGCCGATCACATGTGCCGGCGCCTCGCCTGCCAGCCTCGTCGGGGAGAGCTCGCCGAGTAGCGCCGCCGTCTGCTCGCGGTCAGTGGGAGTCGTGCTCTCGATCAGGTTCAGCGCCGCGGGTGCCGCGCCCAGGTCTCGCTCGCGCAGACGCGCGCCAAGGGCGGCTCCGTCTGCGCTCACGCCGAGCCGTTTGCGGAGGAGCCGGTGACGAGGACCGTGGCTCCGCCATCGGCCCCGACGAGCTCGACGATGTCGCGCATGATGCGGGTGAGGTCGAAATCCTTGGGGGTGTAGACGGCGGCAACGCCCGCCTTTTCAAGCGTGGCGACGTCCTGCTCGGGGATGATCCCGCCTACGACTACGGGCGCCGTGACTCCCGCCTCGCGCAGGGCGTCCAGCACGGCGGGGATCAGCTCGCGATGCGAGCCGGAGAGGATCGACAGGCCGATCACGTGCACCCCCTCCTGCAATGCTGACTTGGCGATCTGGGCCGGGGTGAGGCGGATGCCCTCATAGACCACGTCCATGCCCGAGTCGCGCGCACGCACGGCGATCTGCTCGGCGCCGTTTGAGTGACCGTCCAGGCCGGGCTTGGCAACGAGGATCTTGGGTCGCCGGCCGAGCTGCTCCCGCAGGCGGGAGACCTCCTCGCGCAGCTCGCTCAGGTCGTGATCCGCCGCCGCATCGCCGCCACCACCCGCGGCGGAGGATGCCTCACCCACCCCGGTGGGCGCACGGTAGCTGCCGAACACCTCGCGCAGCGTGTTCGCCCACTCTCCGGTGGTGGCGCCCGCTCGTGCGGCGGCGATCGTTCCGATCATTAGGTTTTCCCCGTCCTCGTCACCGGCTGCCGCCGCCAGCGCGGCCAGTGCCGCGTCGACCGCGGCCTGGTCGCGCTCTGAGCGCCAGCGGCGCAGCGCCTCGATCTGCTCGGCTTCCAGCGCGGGGTCGACCACGAGGATGCCGCCCTCCGCGTCGGCGGTGAGCGGAGAATCCTCGGTCTCGGTGAAGCGGTTCTGGCCGACCACGACCTGCTCTCCGGCCTCGATGCGGCGGATGCGCTCGCGGTGGGAGTCGACCAACGCCCCCTTCATGTAGGGGACGGCCTGCACCGCGCCGCCGTGCTCGGCGACGACCGCCATCTCCGCGCGGGCGCCCTCCAGCAGCTCGGAGACGAGACCATCCATCACATGCGAGCCCGCGAAGATGTCGGGGTACTCGAGGATGTCAGTCTCATACGCGAGGACCTGCTGGATGCGCAGCGACCACTGTTGGTCCCACGGGCGGGGCAGGCCGAGCGCCTCGTTCCAGGCGGGCAGCTGAATGGCGCGCGCCCGCGCGTCGCGCCCGAGCGTGACGGCGAGCGCCTCGAGCACGATGCGCTGCACGTTGTTCTCCGGCTGAGCCTCGGTGAGGCCGAGCGAGTTGACCTGCACGCCGTAGCGGAAGCGCAGGTGGCTTGAGTCCTGCACGCCGTAGCGCTCGCGGCCGAGCTCCTCCCACAGGATCGACATCGCGCGCAGCTTGGCGTGCTCCTCGACGAAGCGCACGCCGGCGTTGACGAAGAACGAGATGCGCCCGAACACCTGCTCCATGAGCTCCTCGCGGATGCGCCCGCGTGCGGCGTCGAGCACCGCGATGGCGTTGCTCATCGCATAGGCGATCTCCTGCACGGGCGTGGCGCCGGCCTCCTGCAGGTGGTAGGAGCAGATGTTGATCGGGTTCCACTTGGGGACGTGCTCGACGGTGTAGGCGATCATGTCCGCGGTCAGCCGCATCGACGGGGCAGGGGGAAAGACGTAGGTGCCGCGCGCGAGGAACTCCTTGATGATGTCGTTCTGGGTAGTGCCCTGCAGCTTCTCCTGGGGCACGCCCTGATCCTCGGCGGCGACGATGTACAGCGCCAGCAGCCAAGCAGCGGTGGCGTTGATCGTCATCGAGGTGTTCATCGCATCGAGCGGGATGCCGTCCATCAGGGCGGTCATGTCGCTGCGGTGGGAGATCGGCACGCCGACCTTGCCCACCTCGCCCCGGGCGAGCTCGTCGTCGGGGTCATAGCCGGTCTGTGTGGGCAGGTCGAAGGCGACCGACAGGCCGGTCTGTCCCTTGGCGAGGTTGCCTTGGTAGAGCTCGTTGGAGGCCTGCGCGGTGGAGTGACCGGCGTAGGTGCGCATCATCCAAGGCCGGTCACGCTCGGGCAACCGCGGGGGCTGATCGCCGCTCATACTCGTAATTGTACGGCCGGACCAGGAGCTTTATCCTCCTGATCGATGAGCCAGACGATCGAGGTGCCGCGCGTAGGACCGCCTGGGAGCGGCTTGGGGGACTCGTGGAGGGTGATCGTGCGCAATGACGACCACAACACCTTCGACCACGTGGCTCGCACGCTCGCGCGCTTCATCCCCGGCATGACCCTCGATCGCGGCCACCAAATCGCCAACGTGATCCACACCTCCGGCCAGGCGATCGTCTACAGCGGCCATCAGGAGGCCGCCGAGCACTACTGGGAACAGCTCAAGGGTGCGGGGCTGACGATGGCGCCGCTGGAGCAGAGCTGAGCGGCCCTCTCGGGCCGATTGTCAGGCGCTGCGGACGCCGGCGCCGTTGCCGTGGCCGTTGGCGGCGGGAAGCGGGTCGGAGACCAGCGCGCCGCCGGCCGTGAGATCCCACCAGCCGTACAGCACCGGCACCTGATACCAGCTGGAGTGGTGCACGCGGAAGTCGGTCATCTCCGGACCATGCCAGTAGCGTTCCCAGTCGAGATGCTCCTCAAAGGAGGCGAGCTGCTGGAACTTGTAGCGGTCGTCGCGCGCACGGTAGACCGCGTAGGAGCTCGCGTTGTAGCGCAGCGCGGTTGCGGCCACGTCGTTTAGGGCCTCCTCGAAAGAGTCGGCGCGGAAGCCCGTGGCGTACCAGGGAATGATCACTGTGCCCGCCATCAGCCGCTCACCGCCGCGCCTGTCGTTGGCTCCGTCACGCGTGCCATTGACCCCGTGCCCGCCATCAGGCCCCTACCTCTGCGTGAATCGCACCAGGGCCCTCGGTGGTCTTGCCCTGACCCTCGGCGTCGGCGCCGACGAGGATCGAGATCTTGCCGAGGTGCTTGTTTTCGAGCATCAGCTGGTGCGCTTGTGCGACGCCGTCGAAGCCAAGCGTGCGCCACAACACAGGACGGATCTGGCCGCTCTCGATCAGCTCGTTGGCCTTCGTGCACTCGTACGCGTTGGCGAAGTGCGAGCCAAGGATCTCCTTTTGCTTCATCCACAGGTAGCGCACGTCGAAGTCGAGGTTGAAGCCCGTGGTGCCGGCGCAGATGACGACTTTGCCGAACGGCTTGACGGTGAACACCGAGGTCGGGAACGTCGCTTGGCCGACGTGCTCAAAGACGATGTCGGGCGCGTCGCCGAGGATCTGCTTGACGCGCTTGGCGAATTCGCGCGAAACGCCGAAGCGCGCCTTCTCCTCCTCGGGGGTCTCAGAGCCGGTGCGCATCATCCCGGAGAACTCGCCGCGATCGATGAAGTCGACTGCGCCCAGGCGCTTGACCAGCTCGCCCTTCTGCGCCGAGGAGACGACGCCGACGCAGTGGGCTCCGGCGGCGGCGCACAGCTGGGTGGCGAATACGCCCAGGCCACCGGCGGCGCCCCAGATCAGTACCTTCTTCCCCGCCTGCAGCTTGCAGCGGGTGATGAGCATGCGGTAGGCGGTGAAGTAGACCAGGCCGTAGGAGGCCGCCTCCTCCCAGGTCAGCGCGTGCGGCTTGGGAAGCAGCTGCTGGGCTTGGACCTTGGTGAACTGCGCAAATGAGCCCCAGGTCGTCTCATAGCCCCAGATCATCTGGGAGGGCGCGGCCATCGGGTCCAAGCCGTGGACCTCGGGGTCCTCATAAGAAGCCTGATTGCAATGCACCACGACCTCGTCGCCAGGCTTCCAGCGGGTGACGCCGGCACCGACCTTCCACACGATCCCTGAGGCGTCGGAGCCGCCGATGTGGTGGCCGTACTCGGGGTGGTCGCCGTACTTCATGACCGACACCGGCTTGCCGAGCGCGGCCCACACGTTGTTGTAGTTCACGCCCGCGGCCATCACCCGCACGATCACCTCGAACGCGCCGGGCTCGGGCACCTCGATCTCCTCGAGCTGGAAGGCATCCTTTGGTTCACCGAAGCGCTCCTCGCGGATGACCCAGGCGGCCATCGTCTTGGGGAGCTCGCCGGGCGCGACATCTACCGCTGAGACTTGCTGGAGATCGATTGCCACGGCTTTAGAACCTCGCTGTCGGGGGACGGGATGCGCCGCAATCCTACCCGGGCAGCCGCGTGACGGGAGGGAGGCAGGGGGTTGGGTCGAGCTCAGGCGGGGTTCGAGCACGCCAGCTCGGACACGAGCGCGCTGTCAGCGGACTCGCCGACCGTGACCGTGGCGCCGGGATCAACCTCGCGGCGGATGAGCGCGAGGCCGATCGGGCCGAGCCGGGGGGAGACGACCGAGCTAGTCAGGCGCCCGACGACGCGCTCGCCCAGGCGCAGCTCCGCTCCGGGCGGGACGGGCTCGGACATGCGCAGACCGCGTAGGTGGCGGTTGGGCTTGCCCTTGTAGTAAAGCCGCGCGACGGTCTCCTGGCCGACATAGCAGCCCTTGGTGAAGCTGACCGCGCGCTCGTTTAGACCGGCCTCCTGAGGGATTACGGTCTCGTCGAGGTCCACGCCGTAGCGGGGCCGGCCGTGCTCGACGCGCACGATCTCCGCCGCTGCTTCGCTCGCGGGCTGGGCTCCGGCGGCCAGCAGCGCCTCATGTACCGTCTCGCGGTCGGCGGTCTCGCAGAGCACATCCACGCCAAGCGGCTCGGCGGCGCTCACCAGTCGCACTGCGCGCCCAGCGATGCGTGCCGGCAGGTGGGCGTGCTCGGTGTCGGGAAGTGCAAGCGCGCCCACGTTGGGCATCGTGGTCTCCTCAGCCGTGGCGGACGCGCGGGCGGCGACCTCGCGCGCGGATGGACCGATCAGCGAGAGCAGGGAGGTCTCCAGCGTGCGCTTGTGCAGCTGGACCTCGTAACCGACCTTGAAGCGGCCGATCATGTCAAACAGCTTTTGCAGCGCCACGCGCTCGGTGTCGAGCAGCAGTTCGATCGGCGCTCTCGCTGGGTCCTCGCCCGCCGCGAGGATGCGCAGGTCACCGAGCATCTTGCCCTTGTGCGTGAGAAACGCTGCATAGCATCCCTCGCCGGGATGCAGGTCGGCGAGCTCGTAGGTGACCTGGCCGTTGAGGAACTCCACCGCGCCTGGGCCGGTAAGGGCCAGCTTGCCGCGCTCAGAACGGTCGATCAGGCCACAGCTCTCGACGAGCGTCCGGTACTCGGCGCCGAGGAGGTCTGTGTCGATGGCGGCCACTGTTCGAGGATAGCCCGCGCCTTGGGACTCTCGGCTTGGCCGCCGCCGACCGTCGAGGCGAGGCGCTGGGTCGCTACCCTTCCCAGCGATGGGCTTGGCCGACACCTTTCAGCAAATCGTCGATTCCCTTCCGGACGACTGGACTGACCTCGAGCTCGACCTGCGCATCGCTGAGGAGTCGCGCTACGTGGAAGCGGCCGTCTACCTGACGACGTGCAACGCGCGACCCTACTCGCATCACGACTGGCACTGGCGTCTGCTCGTCGCCCACCACTTCGGGCACGCCGCCTCGGCGCCGACGGTGCATGGCACACTGCGCCTGCTCGACGACGTGGGCCTCGAAGGCGAGCTCGCCGTGCGAGAGGTGCGCAGCGGGCGGGTGGAGGTCACGCAGATGTGGGGCCGCCCGCAGTCGGTGCGCGAAGAATTCCTGCGCCTGCGCGCGCAGTAGGAGTCGAACGCCGTGGCGCGCGTGCTGGCGCTGATTCCCGACCTGCTGTTCGGCTCGCGCGTGCAGGCTGCGCTGACGGCGGCCGGTCACGAGGTCGAGCTGATCGGAGACGGGGGCCTGGCGAGAGATCGTCTGGGGGGCGCCATTGGGGATATCGCGACGCCGGCTGCGCAGGTGCTCGTCGTGGATCTGACGAACGAGGCTCTCGACGGCCCGGCGCTCGTGGAATCGCTGTCGGAGGGGGGAGAGCTGGTGCGAACACGCACGCTGGGCTTCTACGCGCACGTGGACGCGGAGGCGCGCGAACATGCCGAGCGGGCCGGCTTCGACCTGGTGGTCCCCCGCTCGCGCATGGCCCGTGAGGGTGCCGCACTCGTCACGCGCTTGGCGGGCTAGCGCGCGAGACCCGCGTGAGGCGGTATGTCCTTGAATAAGCCTTGGGCAAAGCGTCAGGCATTTACAGCTGCGTTATTAGCGCTTGGCTACTTCCAACGGCGCTCTGCGGGATGCCAGCGCGACACGTGCTCCTCCTGTACGCCATCGATGAACTCCATCACACCGTCGACCACCTCGGAGAAGCGTTCCGGCAATGCGGTCAGCCCGACGCGTGCACGATACGCCTCCCACGGCTGCTGCCGGGTCTCGCGCAAAGTTTCGAGCAATAGCCCGAGCGAACGCACCTCGTGGTGGCGATGCTCTGCCACCGTGCGAAGTGCTTGGCGCAGCGGCTCAGCCTGGACAGGGTGGATCTCCGAGAGCAGGTAGACATCGCCGTAGTCGCGGTCGCGTGTGTTCGCGTCGCCCAAGAACATCATCGTGTCCGCCTTCTCGGCGATGACGCTCTCCAACGGATAGCTCAACAACTGAAAGTCCGGATCATCCAGGAGCGTGGGGTAGTCGATGCGTAGCGGCTCGACCGGGTCACCGAAGGACAGGTCGAGCCTGAGCGGGCGAGCATGTCCGCGTCGCGCGTGGGTCGGCGAACCTCAAGGACAGCGAGCAGCATCCCGCCCTTGAGCACGAACATCTCGCTGAACCGCGACGCCGCCAACCGAGCGAGAAAGCGCTCATGAATGTAGAGCTCGAAGAGCTGCTGGGTATTGCGGCCTTGGGCTCGCGCGAGGTTCTGCAGATCCAGGTAGGCCGCTGTGGCGTGCGCGCGCTCACGCCAGCAGAGGCTCCATCGACTCGGCCATCACCGTGCCGACTCGCAGCTGGCGCGCCAATGCCAGCAGCTCGCCCGGCTTGGCATCACGGCCTTGCAGATACCTCCGAAGCGCCGACAGCGCTACATCCCGCCCGACACGCGAGCGAAGCCGCATCAAGTCGACCACGGTCCGCTCACGGGAGCTGGTCGTGATCATCTCCCCGGACTCGACCTGCCGCTCCACACGCCCCACTGAG
Organism: uncultured Solirubrobacterales bacterium; assembly: GCA_963813805.1. GTDB lineage: Bacteria > Actinomycetota > Thermoleophilia > Solirubrobacterales > Solirubrobacteraceae > Palsa-744. Next base: position 58,305 of record CAWEZZ010000004.1, on the reverse strand, counting down.
AAAGTAGCCGCCGCAAACGTGTACCCTCGTCGGCGGGTACACAATCCGCGGGCGATGGGAGCCACGCGCCACCGCGATATGCACCGCATCGGGCATCTCGTCGGTCAGATCCCAGAAACTGGCAGCCGAGTTCAGGCAGATCATCGCCGCCGGAGCCCTGCGACAGACCGCCACGAAATCCAGATGCGCAGTCGCTGGAGCATCCATGATGCGATACACCCCGCGCGAGAGTTCGACCAGCGCCCCGAGGTCACGCAGGTTGTTCGTTAGCCATCAGTAGTCCCTGTAGGGAAACTAGGCTATGGGCAGCGGCAACCTTGCAGCCCTAAAGTTGCGCCAGACGCGTGCCGACAAGGGACGCATGAAGATGGCAATCGAGTTCGACGAGACCGACGCTACGCAGGTGGCGGATGGACTCGTCCGCATGTTGACCGCGGCGCTCAAACTGGGCGTCGGCGTGGAGGAGAAGGACGGATCATTCTCGGTGACGAACCCAGGCGACGAGGAGTGCGTGAGGCGCTGGATCGGCCCTGACGGGGAGTACCGAAGGGATGTCATGCAGAAGCGCTGGGTCGTGAAGGAAAGCACTGACCCTGCGGGCCGGCAAATGCCGCCGCCGCCGGAGTGACGCCGCCGGAGTGACGCCGCCGGAGTGACGCCGCCGGAGTGACGCCGCCGGAGTGACTGTACCCTCTGAGTTGTGACGCGAAGCGCGTATCCGAAACGCGTATCGTGTAGGCCATCCTCGATAGAGAAGGGATGGAGACGATGAGCACCGTGGAGACCGGGTGGGGCACCGGCGCGAATGCCGAGGCGATCCAGGCCTGGGACGGGCCGCTGTACGATCGATTCGTCCGCTTTCGCGACATCGTGACGACAGGGCTTGGCGCCCATGGCGAGGAAGCCCTGCGTCTCGTTCCGCCGCAGCCCGGCCAGCAGGTGCTGGACATCGGCTGTGGTTTCGGTGACACGACCCAGCGCATCGCTCACCTCGTAGGGCCTACTGGAGAGGTAGTCGGCGTGGACGCGGCAGCGCGCTTCATCGAGACCGCGCGCGGCGAAGCGGCACAGGCGGGCGTGTCCAACGTACGGTTCCTCCTCGCCGACGTGGAGACGACGTCGTTTGATGAGCGCTTCGACTTCGCCTTCTCGCGCTTCGGGACGATGTTCTTCGCCAGCCCGGTGGCCGCGCTGGGAAACGTGCGCCGTGCGCTGGCGCCCGGTGGCAAGCTCGTCATGGTGGTGTGGCGGCGACGGATCGACAACGACTGGCTCTATAGGGCGCAGATGATCGTCGAGAAGATCGTCAGTCGCCCCGAGCAGCACGACGACGAGCCCACATGCGGCCCGGGCCCGTTCTCGATGGCCGACGCCGACACGACGAGCGAGATCCTCGCCCACGCCGGCTTCGTTGATATCTCCCTGCGCCGCTGCGACATTCCGATCCTCATCGGCCGCGACGTGGACGAGGCGATCGACTTCGTCATGGCCCTGGGGCCAGCCGGCGAGATCCTGCGCCTCGCGGGCGACCGAGCGACGCATCTCCACGGCGACGTTCACGCTGCGCTGCGCGACGGCCTCGCCGAGTTTGCCGGGCCGGACGGGATGCAAGCGCCGGCGTCCACGTGGATCATCACGGCCTCAGCGCCGAGCGAACCCTAACTCGGCGGCGTGACCGCTCCGCCATCCGGGTCGGCGTGCTCGGCCTCGGTTGGGTCGAGTGGGACGAGCGCGCCGTTCGGTACCCGCTCGGCGTGCGTCAGCCAATGCCCCGCGCGCTGCGACAGGGCGGCACGGATGACCATGCCGTGGCAGACGACGAGCGCGGGCAGTACGCCCTTTTTGACGTCGTCGAGCGCTGCGGCCACGCGCTCCTCCTGATGGGCGAACGACTCCCCGCCCGGGAACGCGAAGCTCGGGTCGCCGACGACGAACTTGGCGAACTCCTCGGGCGCCTGGGCCTGCACGTCGGCGAATAGGCGGTCCGTCCAATCGCCCGCGTCGGTCTCCGCCAACCGCGGGTCCTCACGCGCCTGGAGGCCGAGGCGGCGGGCGACGATATCCGCGGTTTCGCGCGCGCGCAGCAGGGTGCTGCACCACAGCGAGGCGAAGCCGTGGGCGGCGGCACGCTCGGCCAGTTCAGCCGCCTGGGCACGCCCGGTGTCGTCGAGTGGCACGGGCAGCTGGCCCTGGAAGCGGCCCTCCAGGTTGTACGCCGTCTGGCCGTGGCGGGCCAGATAGACGCTTGCCATCACCGACCTGCCATGAGGGTCGATGGGCAAGCCAGGCAAGGACACAAAGAGCGTGGCGTGCTGACCGATCGGAGATCGGTCAGCCGAGCGACCGAGGAGACAGCATCACGCCGCCGGCATCGCCGGCGAAGTCGGCGGTGGGCCATCCTAGCTGGCTTCGCCGGCGCTGGGCTCGAGCACACCGCTCTCAGCCGACCCGACGGGCTCGAGCCTGACTGGGCGCAGGTAGAGCAGCTCGTAGACGACCGCCGCGACAGTGGCGCCGAGCACCGGGCCGGCGTACCAGACCCAGGCGTTGGCCCAGTGGCTGCCCACGAGCTGCGGGCCGAACGCGCGCGCCGGGTTCATCGCGGCGCCGGTGAACGGCCCGCCGAAAAGGATGTCGAGCGTGATCGTCAGGCCTATCGCCAGGCCCGCGATCGACTTGAACGTGCCGCGCGGATCGACCGCAGTGGCGAACACGACCCACATCAAAAAGAACGTGAGGATCGCCTCCAGCGCGAAGCCCGCGCCTGCGTTCACGCCGCCGCCGAGCGCGGGCACGCCGAGGTGCACCGCGTTGGTGCTTGCGCGGGGCAGCAAATCTCTGACCAGTAGCGCCGCGAGCGTCGCCCCGGCGAGCTGAGCGACCCAGTAGAGCAGGCCGAGCGCTGGCTTGATCCGGCGGGTGATGAGAAAGCCAAAGGTGATGGCCGGGTTGAAGTGGCCGCCGGAGATGTGTCCGAGCGCGGACACCATCACGGCGATCGCCAGGCCGTGCGCGAGCGCGATGCCGATCAGCGAGGGGTCGTGGATGCTGTTGGCGGTTACGATCGACCCGACGCCGATGAAGATCAGCGTGAACGTGCCGATGAACTCGGCCACCGCGCGGCGCAGAGCATCCTCGAACATGACGAAAAGGTACGAGGACGGTCGGACGGATAGGACCTAGGACCTAGACTGCTGGAGATGCGCCGCAGGATCACCTTCTCGCGCAACCTGACGCTGTCGCTGTCGCGGACGTGTCGCTGCTACTGCAAGTACTGCGTGTTCGCCACCCACACCGCGCACCTGTATGCGCCCGAGGAGGTGATCGAGATCCTCGACGGCGCCGCGCGCCAGCAGGTCAAGGAGCTGCTGGTGCTGACAGGCGAGATGCCCGAGGTCAACCCCGAGGTCGCCCGCCGCTTGGCCTCTTACGGGCATGAGGACTTCACCTCCTATGTCGTCTGGACGTGCGAGCGGGCGCTCGAGCGAGGTCTTCTGCCGCACACCAACCTCGGCGTGCTCCCGCCTGTGGACCTGGCGCGGCTGCGCGAGGTGACGGCCTCGCAGGGGCTGATGCTGGAGTCGGTGTCCGAGCGACTGATGCAGACGGTGCACGCCGGCTCGCCGACGAAGCACCCGGCGCGGCGGCTGCAAACCATTCGAGAGGCGGGCGAGCTGCGGATCCCGTTCACCAGCGGGATTCTGGTGGGAATCGGAGAGACCGAGCAAGAGCGCGTCGAATCGCTGGAGGCGCTGGCGCATGAGCACTCAAAGCACGGGCACATCCAGGAGGTGATCCTGCAGAACTTCGTGCCCCACCAGCACTACTACGGACAGGAGCCCGCCGAGATCGCCAACGTGGCCGCGCGCGCGTACTGGCGGACTGGCGTGGATGATGAGAGCCTCACCCACCCGCGACCGCGGCTGCCGCTGCCCGAGTGGGCCTGTCCGGTGAGTATCGATGACATGAAGCGACTGATCGCCGAGGCCCGGCGGCTGATGCCGGATGTGGGGATTCAGATTCCACCGAACCTTGCGGACTGGTGGGGAGAGCTCCTCGTCGCGGGCGCGACCGATCTAGGGGGATTGAGCGCGAACGGCGACCACATCTCCCCGGAGCACCCGTTCCCGTCGCCGCACCAGGTGCGCAAGGAGCTACAGCGCAACGGGTACGCGCTTACAGAGCGGCTGTGTGTCTATCCGCAGTACATCGACCCCGAGTGGGTCGCGCAGGGGGTGATGGACACGATCAAGCTGAAGTACTGGAGCTTCATTCCCCGGAGTGGATCGGGCCGAACCGATCCGCCGGCGCCGATCCGTCCGGATTTGGTGGGAGCGGCGATCGAGAAGGGCCGAGCCGGAGAGTGGCTGAGCCCGGACGAGTTGACCGCCTTGTTCGCCGAGACTCGGGCAGAGGCGATCGAGGATATGCGCCAAGCGGCAGATGAGCTGCGCAAGGAGCTCGCGGGGGAGACGGTGACGTTCGTGGTGAACCGCAACATCAACATCTCGAACGTGTGCACGGTGGGCTGCGCCTTCTGCGGCTTTGGTCAGGGCAAGCGCTCGCCTGATGCCTACGAGCACGACGAGCACGAGTTCGTGACGCGCATCCACGAGGCGATCGAGTACGGCGCAAGCGAGCTGTGTATCCAGTCAGGAATTCATCCCGACTGGCAGCTGGAGGACTACTTGGGGTGGCTGCGGTTGGCTAAGGAGACCGCGCCGCAGATCCACCTGCATGCGTACAGCCCGATGGAGATCGCGCACATGTGTGACATCTCCGGCCTGCCGCCCGCGGGGGTGTTTGCCCGGCTGGCAGACGCCGGGCTTGGGTCGACGCCGGGTACCGCCGCCGAGGTGCTGCACGACGGCGTGCGCGAGCGCATCTCACCGAATAAGTTGCCCGTGGCGCGCTGGGTGGAGATCATCGAGGCCTCCCACAACGCTGGGCTGCGTTCGACGGCGACGGTGATGTTTGGCCACATCGAGGAGCCGTGGGAGCTCGCCGAGCACATGCGGGTCGTGCGCGCGCTGCAGGAAAGGACGGGCGGGATCACCGAGTTCGTGCCGCTGTCGTTCATCCCGTTCCAGACCCTGCTCGGGCGTACGCACGGCGTGGAGGAGATCAGCCGCGAGGAAAACCTCAAGTACACCGCCGTCTTCCGGCTGGCGCTCGGCAAGACGGTGAGAAGCCTGCAGGCGAGCTGGGTGAAGATGGGGATTGACGCCGCGACCGAGTCGCTGCGCTGGGGCGTGAACGACCTCGGAGGGACGCTGATGGAGGAGTCGATCAGCCGCCTCGCCGGCTCCTACCATGGCACCAGGCTCGACCCCGACCAGCTGATCGCTGCCGCCCACGGGGCCGGCAGGCCCGCGGCGCAGCGCACCACGCTTTACGGGATCAAGCGCCGCTACGAGCTGCCTGTCGCGGCTTGAGGCACGGCGCTGAGGCGCGGCGGCGCGTCGGGAACGCTCTGGGCCGCGGCGGCAAGCTCCACCGAACGCTCACGATTACCCACCGTCAACGCCTCCAAGTCCTCGCGCAGGTGCCTGACGCGCCGCTGGACATCGGTAATCGCGTTTTTGTCTCCCCACTTCTTCTCTGAGGCATTCGCAACCTGCTCCACATGCTGCACCATCGACAAGATGCCGTGAACCCGGAAGTCGATGTAGTCACCTGCTTCACACCATTCTGAGGCCAAGCAGTACGCATTCCGGGCGTGGTCGTAGATGACAGGCTGCTTATAGCTGTCCATGAACACGTCCCTGATGTATCGGAACGCGTAGAGGATCTGATTTCTAGTCAGGTATGTCTTCTTTTCCAGTTCCTGAAAACTAAGACCATCCGGTCCTGACTTCGCCAAAACGTCCCATACGAGTTGAGCGCTCTCGACTTGTCGCATGCTTCTACACCTCCTCGCGCAGCAGCTTGTCCAGCTCCTTGTCGAAGCTGTGATCGCCGCTCTCGAGGAATGACTCGATCCAGTCGAGCACGATTTGGGCGCGTTCAAGATGCTCCTGCAACTCTTCGCGCTGCTCGTCGTCCAGGTCGTCGATTACCCGCATGGCGTTTAGCGCCTTTATGTGCGCCCGCCTTCCCTTGCTCAACTCCCCAATGGCCTCGTAGAAATCGCTCGCTTCGACCAGCCGAGGAGCACGCTCACGCTGCTGCTGCCTCGATTCGTCCTCCATCTCCTTCGCGGCTTTGGCCATCGCGGAGCGCACTGCCGGCACGCGCACGGCCTGTCTTGCGATCTGCATATCAGACAAGGCCCGGCTGGCGATCTCTGGGTCTTGCAGTACTCGCCGCGCCTGCTCGACGCGCTCGTCGGAGGTTATAGGGTCGTTCGGTCTGTGACCAGCCAAGCGACGAGCATCGTCCGCCGTCTTGACTTTGCCGATCAGCTTGAAGCGGTTGGGGTTGCCCGCGAGTACCTGATGCGCACCGTGGCTGGCCGTGCTGGATCGCCGCTCCGGAGGCCACGCGGCTGCTACCTGGCGATAGCGCGCGATTGTGTCCTTATCCCCCTCATAGCCAATCTCATCAATCCACTCGTGGAGCTTCTCGTACATGCCGGTGCGCACATGTGGCTGATCGGAGATCGATCCGCTCGTAGGCGCGACTTCCAGTGCAAGGTCACCCCACGCCCATTGGAGTTCTCCCGCCTGCTTGACGAGCCGTCGGCCCTCGGCGACCAACTGGGTCCACGATTTGGATTGGGTGCTCACGATGTGTCGTCTCCTTCGTCCAAGTTTGGCGAGCGAGCCTAGCAGGTCTGATGATGACTTTTCATGAGGTTATGAAGAACTCTCATATTCCGTCCGATGCGCCAGGTAGCTCCTCCTAGCGGAATAGATCCTCCTCCAGCGGGCGCAGCAGCGCCACCGCGCCGGGGCCGTCCTCGCCGGTGACGTAACGCTCCAACCCGTCCAGGATCACGACCGGCTCGCACGAGTTCTTCGTGCGCGCGAGGTCCGCGGTGGCGGCGACCGCGTCGGCGACGGCCAGCCAGGTGGCCTGCAACTTCCGCCCGCCGGCGTCGGTGTGCCCGCGCCAGTCCTCCAGCGGTTGCATCCCCGCGAGGCCGATCGCCACGTCGAGCTGTCCGTGACGCCACGCGCGCCCGAAGCTGTCGGTGATCAGCACCGCGACGGTCGCCCCCGTCAGCTCGCGCAGACGAGCACGCAGACTCTGCGCGGAGGCGTCCGGGTCGCGGGGGAGGACCACGAGCGTGTCTGGGTCCGAGGCGTTGGAGGCATCCACGCCGGCGTTGGCGCACACGAAGCCGTGATGCGTGCGGCAGATCAGCACATCGCGCTCGGAGCGCACGATCTCCGCCGACTGGTCGAGCACGACCTGGACAACGCGCGGGTCCTTGTTCTGCACCGCCGCCAGCTCGCGCGCGCGCGCGCCCGGCTGAACGTCGGTGAGCGCGACGACCGATCCCTCGGCCTTCGAAATGATCTTGTGTACGACCGCCACGATTTGGCCGTCTTGCAGGGCGCTGGTAGGCCGGCCGTCCTTTAGCGCCGCGATGATCAACGCCGCCAGATCGTCTCCGGCGCGCACTTCGGGGATGCCGCTAATGCTGCTGGCGGACAGGTCAGCCATTGCCGTCAGGGTCAGACCATCGCTGTCGGGACTGGTTCACGGCTATCAGAGCTACCACGACCGTCAGGCTGCCTGAGAGGCCTGTCCTTGGGCCTTCCCAGAGCGCTCGAGCACCGCGCGGGTGCGCGGCGCCCTGATGTGCTCCCCAGCCAGGCGCTCGCGCAACGCGGCGAGATCCTCGCTGGTGTCGATGTCGAGCAGCAGTGAGGCCGGGCGCTCGATCCGGCAGGTCGCGCCGGCGGCGCGTGCGAGCTCGCTGTGGCGCTCGCAGCTGCCCGGGCCGAAGCTGGGGGAGATGGCATCCGGCGGCGTCAGCAGCAGCCCATTGGTGCCCGTGCCGTGGCGGTCCGGCACGATGACGACCGCGCGTGCGGTGGGTCGCGATCTGTAGTCATGCGGCGCGCCGTCGGACGTCGCCGTCGCATCGCCCAGCAGCGCGTCGAGGTCTGCGGGGTCGAGCGCGGGACAGTCGCCGGGGATGCACAGCACGCGCTCGAACCCCTCGGCGAGGGCACGCTCGACGCCGAGGGCGACCGCTGCGCTCTGGCTCTCCTCGGCCGTGTCCTGCACGACCAGCGCGCCCAGGTAGCGTGCGGAGGAGGCGACCGAGTCCTCGCGCGTAACGACGATCGTGCGCTCGATCGAGGCGGTCTCGCTCAGGGCGACGAGCACGTCGGCGACCATCGCCCGCGCCAGGTCATCGCGCAGCGGATCAGCGACGCTCGCGCCAAGACGCTGCTTGGCCAGGGCGAAGCGCTTGACCGGCAGGATCGCGGCGGTACGCATGTGCTCGGAGACGATAGTGACCGCTCGAGGGTTTCGGGATCGCGGCGGTACGCATCTGCTCGGAGACGATAGTGGCCGCTCGAGGGTTTCGGGTGGCCCCAGACCTGGCTCCCCGGACCTGGCCTCCGGACCTGGCTCTCCCGGTGGACGCCTATCCGGCGAGGCCTTCGGCGAAGTGGAGCGTCTGCCGCGCGACGCGCGCACGTGCGGCGGCATCGTCCATGCGCGTGTCGATCTGCAGGGTCGCCAGCCGCGCGACGTTTTCGTCGGCGACGATCCCGTCGAGCAGTTCGCCATAGAAGTCGGCCACACCGTCGGCGCTCAGCTCGAGCGCGGCGAACGCCATGAACGACGCGGTCGGGCCCTTCAGCACCTTGCCGCCGACGATCGGGCTGACCGCAACCACGGGGGCATCGGCCGCGACGAGCGCGTCGTGGATCCCGGGCACCGCGAGGATCGGGGCGATCGAGGCAAGCGGGTTGGAGGGGCCGATCACGATTGCGCGGGCGCCCGCGATCGCCACGAGCACCTCGTCGCTCGGCGCGACTTCCTCGGCGCCACGGAACTCCAGTCCCTCCACCATTCCTTCAGCGTGCTGGCCGATCATGAACTCCTGGAACGAGCACCACCCGGTGTCGCTGCGGACCCAAGTCCGCACAGGGTCATCGCTCATCGGGAGCACGCGGGCGCGCACGCCGATCGCTTCGTTCAGGCGTGCCAGCGCCGCGGTGGGTGTGATCAACTCGCCCCCCTGACCCGGAGGGCTCAGCATCCGAGCTCGCTCCAGGCACCAGGCGAGGTCGCGGTCGCCGAGGTTGAACCACACATCTAAGCCGAGCTCTCTGAAGGCGTCCATGACCGCGAATGTGTCCCCGCGCAGTCCCCAGCCGCGCTCGTCGATCAAATCGGCGAGCCAGAACGACACGAGGTCGGGGTCGGGGGAGACGTGCGCGCCGTAGATCTCGATGTCGTCGCCCGTGTTGGCTATCACCGCGAGGCGCTCGGGCTCGATCGCGTCGGCCATGCCCCGCGCGAGCTTCGCGCCGCCGGTGCCCCCGGCGAGGATCACCACGTCAGCGGTGTTCGCGCTCATGGCCTGGGGAACCGTCCTGCGGGATTCCGCGTGGCGCGCATGTGCGGTCGGTCCGGGCGCGGGCGATAGCTGTCAGACATCAATCCCAGGTTACGTCGCCCAGCCCCGCAAGGCGGATGCCGGCGTGGACCTTGTAGCGGGCGTTGACCCCGATCAACAGCGCCGTCAGCGACTCGGTCGTGCGCGAGGACTCCAGCGGACCGCAGTCCACGCAGCGCAATCCCTCGATCCGCTCGATCAGGATGGCCGCCTCGCGCTTGTCCTCGCGCGCGTCGCCGCACACGAGTACGTCCTGCTGCAGCGGATGGTCGAGATCGGTCAGCGAGGCGGCACTGACCGTGTGCAGCGCGGAGACGACGCGCACGCCCGCGGGCGTCATCTCGGCCGCCTGCTCGGCGGCGGAGCCCTGCCACACGCCGAGCATGCGCGTCGCCTTGCCGCTGACCGCGGCCGCCAGCGGCACGGTCGCGTCGATCAACAGCGCTCCTGGTCGCCACGCGTCGCGCAGGTTGGCGAGCGTCTCGGACTGGTTGCGAAACGGCACGCTCAGGATCACCGTGCCCGCCTCGCGCACCGCGCCCGCGTTGTCGTGCCCGGCGAAAGATCCATCAGGGATCGCGGCGGCCGCCCGCGCGGCGGTTTCCACGGCGCGGGCTGGATCGCGAGAGCCGATCACGATCGGCACGCCGGTTCGGGCGAGCCGGATGGCGAGGCCGAAGCCGAGCGAGCCCGACGCGCCGACGACTGCTACCGGGTCGGTGGGGGATAGGGACTCCACGGCGGCCGAGTATAGGCTCCCTGGCGTGATGCTTCAGACGGCGGTAAAGATCAGAGAGGTCGGCCCGCGCGACGGCTTTCAGAACGAGCCGGAGGTCATCCCGACCGAGCGCAAGGTCGAGCTGGTCGACGCTCTCTCACGCGCCGGTCTGCGCCGCCTGGAGGTCACAAGCTTCGTGCGCCCCGACGTGATTCCCCAACTCGCTGACGCCGCCGAGGTGCTCGAGCGGATCGACGTTCCGCCGCAGGTGAGCGTCTCGGTGCTGATCCCGAACGAGCGCGGGCTCGACGATGCGCTCGCGCTGCGTGACGCCCACCGTGGGGAGCGCCCGGCGTTCGACGCGATCAACGTCTTCCTCTCGGCCTCCGAGACGCACAACCACAAGAACGTCAACCGCTCGATCGCCGAGTCGCTCGCTGGTTTGGAGGTCGTGCTTGGACGGGCGCGCGAGGCGGGGTTGCGCTGTGAGGGCGTGATTTCCACGTCGTTCGGCTGTCCCTACGAGGGTCATGTACCGTCCGAGCGCGTGCTCGAGATCGCAGCGCGTCTACGCGAAGCGGGCGCTGAAGAGATCGGCTTCGGCGACACCACTGGCATGGCCAACCCGCGTCAGGTGCGAGAGCTGTTCGCACTGTGGGTCGATGGGCTGGGAGAGGTCGAGCTGACCGCCCACTTCCACAACACCCGCGGCCAGGGTCTCGCGAACGTGCTGGCGGCGTTGGAGGCAGGGGTGACGAGCTTCGAGTCGAGCTTCGGGGAGCTCGGCGGCTGCCCCGTCCCTCCCGGCGCCACCGGCAACATCGCCACCGAGGACCTCGTCTCGATGCTCCACGAGATGGGGATCGAGACCGGCATCGACCTGCCCGCCCTGCTCGCCTGCGCGCGTCGTGTGCAGGAGGTTCTCGGCAGGCCGCTGGGCAGCCACACGCTCGTGGCTGGCCCCGTGGATTGGAACGGCGTCGCGGGGCGGTGAAGCGCATGTCGGTGAGCCTGTTGGTGGCACGTGCGAGCTGTCACGTGGCGATCGGTGTCGTGTCCAGGGGCACATTCCGGGCTTGCCGATCTGTTTGAAACAGGTCCTTACTGCTCGGAATGCGCCACTCTATTCTCCTCACGCGAGCGTCCAAATGCCTCATCGGTGACCTGCGGGACGCCCTCTGCCAATCGCTTCGCCAGCCGGGGCACAGCGGTGCGAGTGCCGGTCGCTCGTACGATCATGCCCTCGACGCGCGGCGCGCCGAACGCTGACGGACCCATCAACGTATCGACTGCCGCGAGATCCACGCCATCAAATTCCCCGAAGGCGTGCGGAGTCGCCAAGCCCGCACGGTGCAGTCGCTCGTCGCGGTCGTAAACCGAAACCCAACCGGTCTCTGGATCGAGCAGATCGAAGCCCACGAACAGGTCCGGGAGCATGCAATAGCCGACGCCATGGCGGGTGAGAAGCCACTCGCCGTACAGGACGCACCCGTCGGCGAGCAAGCGGTGCAGGTCCTCAGATCGCTCTGCAGTCCACGCGCGCGCACGACCGAGGTGGCCGCCACGATCGGTTGTCCCCAGGCCCCCGCGCGTGGCGACTTCCAGCTGGCCGTCGGCGCCCACGGCGATGCTGATGTTTGCACCGTCAAGCTTCTCTTCGATGCGCACGCTGCCACTGAGCAGCCGGTCGCGCGCGTCTGCGGACAGCACGAGGTCGTCGCTTGTGACACCCGGTGAAGGAGCGAGGTGCGGCACACGCGGGTAGGACGATCGCATCGCTCCAGGATCGCATCGCTCCAGCCCAAAGCCCGCTGAACTGCCCTACCGGCCGCTGAGCTCGGGCTGGCGCTCCTCCCGCTCCTCTGTCTGAGGCGCGCCCTCGCGCAGCGCCGCGACGCAGTACTCCTGCACCGATAGCTCCATCTCCAAGGTCTCTGCGAGCGCGGGACGGGCCGAGGCGTCCATCACGCGCTTGGCCTGGCCGACCGCGATGGATGAGTTGGCCAGCAGCTCGTCGACGAGCGCCTGTGTGGCCTGCTCGAGCTCCTCGGGCGCGACGACGCGGTTGACGAGCCCGATGCGCTCGGCCTCGGCCGCGTCGATTGTCCTCGCCGTCATGATCAGCTCCTTCGCGCGGCCGAGTCCGACGAGGGCGGGCAGCCGCGAGGAGCCTCCGACGTCGGGGATGATCCCGAACTTCACCTCCGGCAGCCCGAGCTTGGTGCCGGCGGAGGCGATGCGCAGATCGCAGCCGAGCGCCACCTCGAGCGCTCCGCCGAAGCACGCGCCGTGCATCTGGCAGACGACCGGCTTGGACATCGTCTCGCAGAGGTTCGCGCAGTCGAGAAACACGTTGCGGAAGGGACGCAACACGCTCGGGTCGCCGGCGAACGCCGCGAGCTCGCCGAGATCCACGCCCGCGGAGAAGACGGGCCCTTCGCCGCGCAGGACGACGCAGTCCACAGAATCCTCGTCGGCGGCCGCGCGCAGGGCATCGCCGAGCTCGAGCAGCAGCTCCTGGTTCATCGCGTTGCGCTTCTCCGGGCGGTTCAGCACGACGTGACGGACCGGGCCGCGATCCTGTGTGCTCACTAGGCTCATTCTGGCTCGATCCTACCGGAGCCGGCGAGTCAGAGAGGACGGCTTCGAGTCGATCATCTAGGCTCCGGGCTCGTCCGGCGCGCGATATAGCCGGCGACACGGACTGTCGTGCGGGGACGTCGCGGAATTGCTTCCCAAAATCAACAACGACTGAGGAGACAATGGGCGAGATCGAGAAGGTGGGAGTGCTCGGGGCCGGGCTGATGGGCCACGGCATCGCGCAGGTGGCCGCGCAGTCAGGCTATGAGGTCGTGCTGCGCGAGGTCGACGACGCGACCCTGGCCAAGGGGATCTCAAAGATCGAGAAGCAGTTGGCGCGCGCCGTGGAGAAGGGGAAGTCAAGCCCGCAGGAGGCCGACGCAGTACGGGGGCGCATCCAGGGCACGGTCCACTACCGCGACCTGGCCGACTGCGACCTTGTGATCGAGGCGATCACCGAGAGCCTGCCCTTGAAGCTCGAGATGTGGCGCGAGATCGACGAGATCGTCAAGTCCGAGGCCGTATTCGCCACGAACACCTCCTCGCTAGCCGTGATCGACCAGGCGGCCGCCACCGGCCGACCCGGGCAGTTCGTCGGGTTGCATTACTTCAACCCCGCGCAGGTGATGAAGCTGGTCGAGGTTGTGCGCTGCGTGACCACCTCAGACGAGGCGTTCGCGACGGCGCTCGAGTTCGCCAAGGCAGAGGGCAAGCTCGCGATCCCGACCAAGGACAAGGCGGGATTCATCGTCAATCGCCTGCTCGTCCCCTACCTGCTCGACGGGATGCGCGCCTACGAAGAGGGGGTGGGCTCGGTCAGCGAGATCGACGAGGCGATGAAGGCCGGCGCCGGACATCCGATGGGGCCACTGACGCTCTCGGACTTCGTCGGGCTGGACACGCTCGGCTCGATCTGTGATGTGCTCTTCGACGAGTTCTCAGAGCGCCGCTTCGCACGGCCACCGATCTTGCGCAAGATGCTCTCCGCGGGCTGGTTCGGGCGCAAGTCGGGGATGGGTTTCTACGACTACTCCGGCGAGGCGCCGACGGAGAATCCCGGAATCTGAATCTAAAGATCCGGATGTTGTTGTTCTATTTTTTTTACTGCGTATAACGATAGTGATACCGAGTTTTTTTGGAACAATAGATCCACCAGACCCCACCCAGATCGACCCGGGCAGGGGACCGGGGTGTGATGTCCTCTTTGCGGGGAGTGTATAAGGATGGTATATACGCCGTAACAACCATGGTTATACGCTGTCTTCATCTGGAAAGAACACATCCCCGACCGCCCCGCACGGAGGTCACGTCGAGCTGACGTACGAAGCCACCGCCCGCGCACGAACGACTAACCTTTCGAACCATGAGCGAGCTGTCGAGCCTGCGGGTGGCGGATGCGCGATCGTGAACAGTTGATCGAGGAGTTGCGCGAGCACGCTATCGCCGGCAGGCTGACCTCGGAGGAGCTCGAGGAGCGCATCGGCAGGGCCTACGCCGCCTCCACGCGCGCCGACCTTGACGCGCTGCGGGCAGATCTGCCGGTCAGCTCCACCTCGGTGAGGCTCGCGCTGAGGAAACGCAAGGGGCAACTGCGCCGTCGCCTGCTCCAGGAGGCCGGCGGGTCGGTGGGCGTCTCGCTGCTCAGCGTGGGCATCTGGCTCGCCAGCGGTCCCAGCGATGGCTTCTGGCCGGGCTGGGTGATCGGTGTCACCCTCCTGCCGGTGGTGCGCGACGCCTGGCGCCTCTTCGGACCTGCCTCGGATCTCGATGTGGTCGAAGCTCGGCTGCAGGCACGCCACGAACGCCATCTGGCTCGCGGGCGCCGCCGTCACCGGTATCGCGGGCTACCGCGGCCGTGAGCGAGCTGAGCGGGGCCACTGAGCGCGCCCTCGTCGGCGGCCCCGCACGCCACCGCGAGAAGGCGCGTGAGCAAGGCAAGCTGCCAGTGCGCGAGCGCGTGGCGCTGCTGCTCGACGAGGGCTCGTTCGCCGAGGAGGCGCTGCTGGCCAACTGGGTAGAGGACGGCCTCGGCGCCGATGGTGTGGTGACGGGCGTCGGGGAGATCGACGGCCGCCCGGTCGCGCTGATGGCCAACGACCCGACGGTCAAGGCCGGCTCGTGGGGGCCAAAGACGGTGGAGAAGATTCTGCGCATCCAGGAACGCGCGCTGAGCCTGCGTATCCCGATGGTCTATCTCGTCGACTCCGCGGGCGCGCGGATCACCGAGCAGGTACAGATGTTCCCCGGCCGCCGGGGCGCCGGGCGGATCTTTCACAACGAGGTGCGCATGTCGGGTGTGGTGCCGCAGGTGTGCGTGCTGTTTGGCCCGAGTGCCGCTGGTGGCGCCTACATCCCGGCGTTCTGCGATGTCGTGATCATGCGCGAGGGCAATGCCTCGATGTATCTCGGGTCGCCGCGCATGGCCGAGATGGTCATAGGGGAGAAGGTGAGCCTCGAGGAGATGGGCGGCGCGCGCATGCATACCGGCGTCTCCGGCTGCGGGCACCAGCTGGTCAAGAGCGACGAGGAGGGCATCACGACCGCGCGTCGCTACCTGTCCTACCTGCCGGGCAGCTGGGAGCAGGACCCGCCATCGACGGTGCCCGTGCCGCCTCGCCCGCCTGCCGACGGGCGGGCGATCGCGGAGCTGGTGCCGGCCGATGAGAACAAGCCGTTCGACATGCAGCAGCTGATCGACGCGCTCCTCGACGGGGAGTCGTTCATGGAGATTCACCCGCGCTGGGCGAAGGAGCTGATCGTCGGCTACGCGCGCCTGCAGGGCCGAGGCGATCGGGATCGTCGCCAACCAGCCCAAGCACAAGGGCGGCGTGCTGTTCGGCGACTCTGCAGACAAGGCGGCGCGGTTCATTCAGACGTGTAACGCGTTCAATGTGCCGCTGCTGTTCCTGGCTGATGTGCCGGGGTTCATGATCGGCACGCAGGTCGAGCGCGAAGGCATCATTCGCCACGGCGCCAAGATGATCAGCGCCGTCAGCGAGGCGACGGTGCCGAAGATCTCTGTGATCGTGCGCAAGGCCTACGGCGCGGGGCTGTATGCGATGGCTGGCCCGGCGTTTGAGCCAGACGCCTGCATCGCGCTACCGAGTGCATCGATCGCAGTTATGGGCCCGCAGGCCGCGATCAACGCCGTCTACTACAACCAGCTGCAGGCGATCGGTGACGAGTCCGAGCGCGCCGCCAAGACGGAGGAGCTGCGCAAGGAGTACAGCGCCGACATCGACATCCTGCATCTCGCCTCAGAAATGGTGATCGACGCGGTGATCGAGCCCGAGGATCTCCGCGTAGAGCTCATCGCACGTTTCGCGCACGCGTCGCGTAAGGACCGCGACTGGCCGGCCAAGCGCAACCCGGTGACGCCGGTTTAGAAGTCCTCAGTCTGCAGCAAGCCGAGCGAGGCGAACCGGGTGAGTCCCTGCTCCACCGCCTCCGCGGTGCTCGACAGCTCACGCGCCAGCGTCTCCTGGTCGCGTGTGCCGTCCAGTAAGGGCAGCAGCGCCGGCTCCAGCTCGCCCTCCAGGCGCACGTTGGCGTGCAGCAGGGAGCTGACCGCCGGCAGCCCGCTTGCGTGTTGAGCCCTGGCCAGAGGGCCTGCCGTTGGGCGCTCGCCCGCGCGGTTCACGACCGGCGGCGGGCACCCCTGCAGCATCACGATCCGTGCTAGGTACGCCTGCAGGAGCACCACGCGCAGCCTGGCCCGCACCAGCTCCTCTGGGGCCTTGCTCCCGGCTGCCGCCTGCGCGTGCTCCAGCAGCGTTTGGAAGTCCAGCGCCTGCGGCCAGGCCTCGGACAGGGCATGCATCGCGGCCCTGACGAGCGGCTCGGAGGTGGTCATCGAGAAACCCTCGGGAGTCGCGAACGTCTCGGCGGGCGGTTCTTCCACGGCGGGAGCCCCCATCTCTGTCGCCTCGCTATCCGCTTTCGCCTCCTCATCGCCGTCCTGCTCCTGCGGGCGCGCCCGGCCCCCGAAGCTCGAGCCGGGGGCGCCGGGGAGGGAGAACCGGCGGGAGCGTCTGCGCCGGCTTGACCGCCGAGGACACCGCGAACCCCTCGATCTCGCTGTCGTCCAGCTCGCGGGTGACGGGGGCGTCGGCATGGCACAGGAGCGTCTGGCGGAACATGCGGTTCTTGAAGAAGTCGAGGTACTGCTCGCGCACGAGCACGTCGTCGGGCAACCCCTCCATCAGGCGCCCGGCGCTGTCGGGGACGTCGCGCATCTGGCTCTCGAACAGGTCGGCCTCGGCGAGGAAGGCCAGCTGGTGGTGGGTGGCATGCTCCATGAACTCGTGGAAGTAGAAGGGAGTGGAGATCTCCGCCAGGTCGTCGTGAAAGAGCAAGGCGGTGCTGTAGCGCAGCATCCTGTCCATGTGCTCGCGCAGCACCTGGGCGTACGGGGAGGGCTCCTCGATCGCCACGATCGTCTGCATCAGCTCCTGTGCCGCCGCGAGCTTGCGCTGCGGATCCTCGACGTCGCGCACGTGGTAGCCAAGGATGTCCCTCGCCATGTCGCGCAAGTAGCTCCCCGGGTAGGCGTTGTAGCTCACGTACGCCACCCCCATCGGCGCCAGGTAGCGCCGCACCCCTGCCAGCAATGAAACGCGCACCCTGGGCGGGATCCACGAGTAGACGCCGTGACTGAGGATGTAGTCGAAGCTGCCTCCCTCGCCCAGCTCCGGGCCCTCGGGGAGCTCCTCCAGATCCATGCAGATCAGCTCCACGTTCTCGAGGCCCGCCGCCCGCGCCAGCCTCATGCCGCGCTCGACCGCGCTTGGCGCGGCGTCGATCCCCACCAGCCGCGCCCCAGGCAGCGCCTGCGCGAGCGACAGCAGGTTGCCGCCGTCGCCGCAGCCCAGCTCCAGCACCATGCTCTGCGCCGCCGGCCTCGGCCTCAGGCTGAGGAGCCTGGCGATCGCCTCCAGGCGCGCGGGATGGGTCGCGGGGTAGGCGTACCCCGGGTACTCGAACAGGTCGTAGGCGCCGCCCCGGGCGGACGCTGGGGAGCCGGACACGCGCTCTTCCTCGCTGTCCCGGGCGGACGCCGGGGAGTCCGTCACGCGCTCCTCGCCGTCGCCGATGCCCGGCCGCTCAGATCTTCGCGTTGCCGCTGATGAAAACGCTCACGGGCGTTCCCGGCTTGCCGTCCGAGCTGATCGGGATGAATGTCTCCTTGCACTTCTGGAAGGTGAACGTCACCTGCTCCTCCGGCATCTGCTTCTGGGACGTGCCGTCGGTGACGCTGGAGATGAGCACGTTGTCGAACGTGAACTTCAGGTAGTCCATCTCCTTGCTCCCCGCCTTGCGCTCGAAGGAGAGCACCATTTCCTTGTAGTGCGTGCCGCCGGCCGAGCCCAGGAGCAGCAGCGGTGAGGACTTGTCGATCGACTTGGTGATCGTGAAGCTCTGGATCGTCGTCTTGCCTGCGCCGCCGCCTCCGCCCGCGGAGTGCGCGCCCAGCGAGAAGGAATCCACTGAGATCTGGTCCTTGTGCCACTTGTCGGTGGACGCGCCCTTGATCCCCTCGATCTTCAAGAAGCTGTGGCCGTTGCCGCTGATCCCGAAGCTCGTGTCGCCGATCAGCGGTGTGCCGGGTGCGCCCGGTGCGCCCGGTGCGCCAACGGTCCCCTGGCCTCCAGCGGGGCCCTGTGGTCCGGCGGGGCCCTGCTGGTTCCAGGTGATCTGCGTCTCCTGCTTTGGATCGCATTCCTTGGCCAGCGTGTTGGGGGGGCCGCCCGCGGGATTGCTGATCGTGTATGTCGGGTCGACCACGCGCAGAGCGCCGGGCGGCTCAGTGACCCCATTGGGGGCGTTGGGCGGGGTCAGGACTGCGCCGGTCGGGCTGGCGTAGCACCCAGTGATCGTCCCATCGCTGCCGGGGATGGCGCCGACCGCGATGGCCGCCCCTGCGCCCAGCGCCGCCGCGGTGGGCAGTGCGAGCTTCAGGGCGCCGCGCGAGCGCCGCAGCCGCTGGGCTGCCTGCACAATCTGATTCGCCTCTTGCTGGCTCATGCCCGCCCACCCCTTAGAAGATGTTCCGCGACGAGTGCACGATCGTCGCCTTCCGCACGCAACGTGGCCATCCCAGCAGACACCCGGAGCGCTGTCAAGCTAAGTTGACGACCGTTCGATCTAGGAGATCGACGGCGACTCCGGCACGGGTGGTCCGGGAGTCCCAGCGGCGCGCGTCTGATCGTCCTGGAACGGTGGGTAGGTCTCGGTGAGAAGGGCGAGGTAGGCGTCGGAGCGCACGGTGTAAGAGGCGGCGAGCACCATCAGGTCGAACAGCCCGCGCGGCAGCTTTCCTGTGATGACGATCACGACCCAGGCGGCGATCGCACCGATCTCGAGCAGCAGGCCCATCACGTAGCGCAGGATCAGGATCGGGATCGCGATGATGATGCGAAAGAACGTCTTCAGCCGGCTGTAGTGCTCGAGCGGCTCGAACTCCATCCGCACCGGGTAGGCGGCCTCAGGTGAGCCGCCGAACGGCGGGTAGGGGTCGCACAGCAGGACCGTGTAGGCAGTGAAGCGCGCGATGAAGCGCACGAAGCCCGCGACGAAGTTGTACAGACCCTGCGGGTAGCGGCCGGTAATGACGATCGCAAACCAGGCGATCACGATCGCTACGTACGCGATGATCGCGTAGAAGTACAGCCAGATCAGGAGCGGGATCGCCAAGATCAGCCTGATGAAGGCCGTCAGGCGGTTGCGCCGTTCGGCGTAATCGGCTTCGAAAGTGACGGGATAGGACACGAGCTGCTCCCCTTTGTCGGTGCGGTGACTCTCCTCGAGCTCATCCTAAAGCGGTTCTCGGCGGCCGTGTCGATTTTTTCTTTCGACTAGATTGCGTCCGATGGACGCTACTGAGCTTGCCTATGCGGGTATTGCAAAGCAGGCCGAGCTGATCGCCGCCGGCGAGGTCTCCTCGCGTGAGCTGGTCGACCTCTACCTGGAGCGGATCGCGCGGCTTGACCCACAACTGAACGCGTTTCGCGTGGTGCTCGCCGAGCGCGTGCGCATGGAAGCCGAACAGGCCGACGCGCGCCGCGGCGCCGGTAACAGCCGACCTCTTCTCGGCGTGCCAATCGCCGTCAAGGACGAGATCGACGTGGCGGGCGAGGTCACGACATTCGGCACGAACGCCTATGGCGACCCCGCGCAGACGGACGCCGAGGTGGTGCGCCGCGTGCGTGCGGCCGGAGCGGTGATAATCGGCAAGACGAACATGCCCGAGTTCGGCATGTTCCCTTTCACCGAGTCGGCGACCTTCGGGGTCACGCGCAACCCCTGGAATCCACAGCGCTCGACCGGCGGCTCCAGTGGCGGGAGCGCCGCGGCCGTGACGGCGGGGCTCGTCGGCGCCGCGCTCGCAGCCGACGGGGGAGGATCAATCCGCATCCCGGCCGCCCGCTGTGGGCTGTTCGGGCTGAAGCCCCAGCGCGCTCGCGTCCCGCTCGCGCCGCACATCGACGCCTGGTACGGGCTTGGCGTCAACGGCGTGCTCACCCGCTCGGTCACAGACACCGCATACTTTCTCGATGCGATCGCCGAAGGGGAGCAGGATCCGGGAGCGCCACCGCCACCTGAGCGGCCGTTCGCAGAGGCGACGGGCAAGCCCGCCCCGCGACTGCGGATAGCGATGTCCACGCGGCTGCCTCCCTCGCCGCTGACGAAGCTGCATCCAGACCACCGGGCCGCCGTGGATGAGACGGCGGAGCTGCTGAGAGCGCTCGGCCACGAGGTGAACGTGCGGGAGGTCGATCACGGTCGGATCGCGCCGCCGTTGGAGTTCGTTCCCCGCTACCTGCGGGGCATTCACGACGATGCCTCCTCTATGCCTCACCCGGAGCGACTGGAGCGCCGCACCCGCGCGATGGCGCTGATCGGGGGGCTGATCCCGCCGGCGCTCGTCGAGCAGGTGTGCGCGCGCGAATCCCAGACCGCCGCCCGCTACAACGCGGCGCTCGACGGCCACGACGTGCTGCTCACGCCCGTGATCCCAGCCCCGGCGCCCGAGCTCGGGAAGTGGGAGGGACGGGGATGGCTATGGACATCGGCCGCTTCCGGTGCGATCGTCCCCTACTGCGTGCCGTGGAACGTGACCGGCCAGCCGGCGGCGTCGGTGCCGGCGGGGTTTGGATCAGACGGGCTGCCGCGCTCGGTACAGCTCGTGGGGCATCCGAACGACGAGGCGACGCTGATCTCGCTCGCCGCTCAGATCGAGGCAGAGCGCCCCTGGGCGCAGAGCCGTCCCCCGCTGTTCTCGTGAGCGAGACCTCCGAGTCGGTAGCGGGCGAGCTGCTCGAGCTGGCGATCGAGGCGGCACGCATGGCGGGAGGGCTGCTTTCAGAGCGCTTCGGGCACGGTGGCGAGCGGCATGTCATGAGCAAGAGCACGCCGACGGACCTCGTGAGCGAGGCCGACCTCTCCTCCGAGCGTGCGATCCGCGAATTGCTGGCCGACAGACGCCCGGAAGACGGCTTCGTGGGGGAGGAGGGAGGCCGCGAGGTTAGCGGCAGCGGGCTGAGCTGGGTGGTCGATCCACTCGACGGGACGGTCAACTTCCTGTTCGGGATCCCGCAGTGGTGCGTGAGCGTCGCGGTGCGCGACGGCGCGGGGACGATCGCGGGGGCCGTGTATGACCCGAACCGCGACGAGCTGTTCGCCGCGACGCGGGAGGGTCGCCCGACGCTGACCGGGGCGGCCGGAACAATCGAGCTGTCCGGGCCGGGGAGGGGAGGGCCGATCGGGTCGGAGAGGGGGAAGCCGGCAGGATCGGAGCGAGATGAGCTGCCGACCGCGATGATCGCGACCGGGCTGGCTTACGACGCGAAGGTGCGCGCTGCACAGGCCAAGGTGCTCGCGCGGCTGGTTCCGCGCGTGCGCGACATCCGTCGTTTCGGCAGCGCTGCGCTGGACTTGACATGGACGGCGGCGGGGCGCTACGACGCGTACTTCGAGCGGTCGGTCAAGCAGTGGGACATCGCCGCCGGGCAGCTGATCTGCGAACGCGCGGGGCTCCGAGTGATGGAGCTTGAAGTACACGAGAACCTGCCGTGGGGGATTCTCGTAGCGCCGCCTGCGCTGGCGGGAGCGCTGCTGGAGCTGGTCGGGGGGCCATAGGGTCCGCGGGAACGCAAGCCGATGAACATCGGTGCTCCATCAGCAAAGGGAACCTTTGGTTAGCCCAAGCTCAACCAAAGAATATGCCCATATCCTTTGGTAAGGTTAGGTCAACACAAGGATGTGTCAGTAAACATGCCGACCGAACAGCAAACAAAGGCCCACGGACGAGCGGGGACGTTCGTCTCCGCCAACAGCGGCCCAGAGCGCTACTCGACATTCATACCAAGGCCGCTGCCGCCCGACCCGCCGCTCGACATCACGCCAGACATTCAGGGACTACTGGACCGCGCCAACCAGGCCCTCGGACGCCTGGACGGCGTAACGCTCCTGCTGCCAGACCCAGACCAATTCCTTTACACCTACATCCGCAAGGAGGCCGTCCTCTCCTCCCAAATCGAGGGCACCCAGTCCTCATTGTCGGATCTGCTCATGTTCGAGAACGACGTAGCGCCGGGCGTACCAGAGGGCGACGCCAGAGAAACCTTCAACTACATCGAAGCGATGAACCACGGCCTCGGCCGCATCGGGCGCGGCGAGCTGCCTCTCAGCCTGCGGCTGCTGCGTGAGGTCCACGAGCGACTGCTCACCGGGACTCGCGGAGCCGACAAGACCCCGGGGCAGTTCCGCACTTCGCAGAACTGGATCGGCGGCACGCGCCCGGGCAACGCTCGGTTCGTACCCCCACCTCCACACGAAGTAATGAAAGCGATGGGAGCCCTCGAGCTCTTCCTGCACAACGATCCGGTCCAGACGCCGATCCTCATCAAGGCTGCTTTGGCGCACGTGCAGTTCGAGACGATCCACCCCTTCCTCGACGGCAACGGCCGCGTGGGACGGCTGATGATCACCCTGCTGCTCTGCGGCGAAAGGGTCCTATCACGACCGCTGCTCTATCTAAGCCTCTACCTCAAGCGAAACCGCAGCACCTACTACGAACGGCTACAAAGCGTGCGCACAGAAGGCGCATGGGAGGAGTGGCTCGAGTTCTTTCTAGAGGGAGTAATCGAGGTCGCCGAATCTGCGACAGACACGACTAAGCGTATTGTCCAGATGGTCGAGCGCGATCGTCAGAAGCTGCACGGCATCGGTCGCGGATCGCCCACCGCGCTGCGGATCCACGACTTCGTGGTGCGATACGTCATCATGACCGTCCCGCGAACGGCGAAATTCCTCGGACTGAGCGAACCGGCGGTCAGCAACGGCGTAAAGCGACTCGAGGAAGCAGGCATCCTCCGAGAGCTAACCGGTCGCCAACGAGGCCGGCTATACGCATACAACGAATACCTTGAGCTACTCAACGAGGGAACCACAGAGCCACCGCAATAGAGGACCAGCCAGATAGCGGACCCAAATCCGGATGACGAAAAAGTGATGGTACCGCGCAATTATGGATCGTTGTCGCCCGGATCGCGTCTCCGGCCAACCCGGGGACCTCGTGGGGACGCTGCGGCACCCGAGCGACAAGACAGGTTTGCAGAAGATTCCCCCCGTCGACCTCCGGAAAACTGCCAATTTGCAGGTATCTTTAAAATGCGGCGGGTGGGATTCGAACCCACACGCCCTTACGGACAATGCCTTTTGAGAGCATCGCGTCTACCGTTCCGCCACCGCCGCACGCGAGGGTCCAGTGTATGCGAGCCAGGGCACGAGGAGCTCGCGGGAGGCTATCGTCGATCGGGAGCGGTCCCGGGTCAGGCGGGGTGGGGAGGGGCGTCGGCGTAAGCGCCGGCGCCTGCGGTGGGGTCGCGGCGCTCCAACTCGACGTTCCAGCCCTGGCCGAAGCCGCGCATAGCGAACGTGACGAGCAGCATCTGCACGGGGACGATCAGCAGCGTGAGCAGTCCAAGTAGCCCGGCGTTGAGGGTGGGCTGGGCGAAGCCGGTCTTGTCGCGGGCGAACCAGGCGGGCCCGGCGACGAGCGCGAAGATGATCAGAAGAACGGAGAGCGCCGCGGCGACGGGCAGCGCGCCCCGGTTCCAGCGGGCGGCCAAGAAGGCGAGCAGCAGGTAGACGGCGATGTAGCCGAGCTGGATCGGAAGCGCGCCCTCGAGCATGCTCCAGCCGCCGATGGTGATGATCAGGATGAGCGCGGCGGTAGCGAGCAGGAGAAGGACGACGGTCGCACGCGTGGCCTGCACGACCGGCTTGCCGCGGTTGGGGTGCGTGACGATCACGCCGGGCTGTGCCTCAGAGCCGGCGGTGGAGGACATCGCGGAGGACATCGCGACAATGACCATACAATCTCCAGCGGTCTTCGTGTGCGCCAAGCGCACCCAGGGCCGCCGCGCGGGCGTGGTGGAATCGGTAGACACGCCGGCTTTAGGAGCCGGTGGGCGAAAGCCCTTGGGGGTTCAAGTCCCTCCGCCCGTATTGTTGTGATGTGTCAGGACATCCCGGACACATGTGTCGGGACATCGTGGACATCGTAGACCTGTGAGAGCGGCTGGTAGCTGCGGCGCGGATCGAGCGTCAGCTCCCGGATCAGCTGGCCGCCGCAGTTCAGACGTCCATGCCCGATCAGAGCGCTTCTGCTTCTCTCGACCCCGTTCCGCCGACAGAGCGTGAGCGCTTATGCGGCGCTGCTGTAGCTGATGGTCCCGTGGATGCGGATGCCGAGGGCGTCGGCGATGCTCTGCAGGCGCTCGAGGTTAACACCGGTGTAGTTGTTGGCCTCCCAGCGCTGGATCTGTTGTTCGGCGACGCCGAGGCGCTGCGCGAGGTCACGCTGGGTGAGCTGCGCGGCGATGCGGGCTTCGATCAGGGCGGTGGGCAGCTCGCGCAGCGAGGTGCTCTCGCGTCCGGTGATGTGCCCGTCGCGTAGCTGTTCGTAGTGGTCGATCTGGGCGCGTAGCACTTCGGCCTCGCTTGCCATCGCGTCGTGCATGGCTTGGTGGATGCGTGGGTCTACGTCATGGCTGGGCTCGCGTGCGTCATGGGCTGCGAGGTTCTCCAGAAAGCGATTGAGCTGGGCTTTGGTGATGCGGTACTGGCGCTCGTTTGTTATCACGGGAGGCCTCCGAAGTCGATGGCGATGATGCCCTTGGGCTGGCCAGTCTCGCGGTCGCGTTGGAAGTAGTCGAGAAAGGTCGTGCCGGATGGCTCGGCGGTGGCCTCCACCGGGAAGAGCTCGCCGCCGTAGCGGGCCTTTTGGGCGGCGCGTTCGTCGCTGAAGTCCAGCAACTCGGTGTCCAGGCGCACCGGATCTACGCCTGTGGGCTCCCAGCAGGCATCGAAGTCACCGGGGTGCTCCTTGGCGGTCACGAAGCTACCGTCGAGATACGCAGTTGTGCAGCCTGCTGCTTTCAGAGAGCGCAGGGCACCCAGGAGTCCCTCGAGCAGTTCCCCTCGGCGTGTGTTGGTCGTATAGCGGGTCACGATTTCATCCCAGCTCGCGTTGTGGATTCCGGGCGGAAGGCCCCCACGCTCATCGAACTCCGGTATCATAACACAACTATATCATTTGGTTGCAAGGGACTCTCGACCCCGATCCTTCGGCCGACTTACGAACCCAGCCTGTGGCGGAGCGGCGATCCGGACTTCGATCCCTCGATGTGTAAAGACCGGCCCCGAGTCCATTCGGAGCCTCGAGCCGAATCTTCGGGTGTCCCTCTGTGCGGCTGCTCTCGCCGCTGCCACGATGGCGAAGAGATCTGCGGCAGGCACCCAATGTCTGGCGTTGAACTACGGAGGGTGACCGTCGAGGCAGGTGATACGCGGACAGCGACCGTTGCGGGCTACTTCGAGAAGCCACTGATGACAGCGGCGGTCTTGACAATCCCGGCCACGATTCTTGAGTTCAGCCGAGTCAGCGCGCTGCTCCACACGCTCGGGACGACGCTCAACTGGCTGATCTGGGCCGCCTTCCTCGCAGAGCTAGTGGTCATGGTCGCCATCGTTCCGAGGCGCGGTCGGTACCTGCTGGAGCATCCGCTTAACCTGGCGATCGTCGTCTTGACCCCGCCGTTCTACCAGAGCGCAATTCAAGGCGTGCGCCTATTGCGTTTGCTGCGGCTCCTTCGCCTGCTTCGGCTGGAGCCACTCGCGCGCCGAGTCTTCTCGCTGGAAGGCGTTGAGGCCGTAGCGGCCCTGGCCTTATTGACCGTGATCGCCGGCGGCGCCGGGTTTGCGACCGAGGAAAACCTCTCGTTCGGCAACGGTGTGTACTGGGCGATCTCCACGATGACGACGGTTGGCGGAAGTATCACGCCAATGGGCACGGAGGGCAAGATCATCGCCGTGCTCGTGATGTTGGTTGGCATCGGGACGGCGACCTTATTGATCGGAGGCGTCGCACAACGCTTCCTGAGCCCTGCGGTGCGGCAGGTCGAGGACACCGAGGACGATGTGCTCTTGGAGCTGCACGAGATCGCGGTGCGGCTCGCACGTTTGGAACAGCGACTTCAGAAGGAAAGGCAAGCGACCCGCTGAGAGCTTAGGTACGCCGTCGTGAGGTCAGGTGAGGGAGGTCAGTAGATCGGCCACGTCCTCATAGTCCGGATCTTCCCCATAGAGACGGCCCAAGTCGCGCTTGGCCATGGCGCGCTTGCCCACCTTGATGTAGAGCTTGGCGCGGTTGTACCGGGCCTCCTTCAACAATTGCGCGTCGCGCTTCTTGCTCTTCAGAGCATCCCGGTAGGCCTCAAACGCCGCGTCGGGCAGGTCTTGATGCTCCATGGCCTGGGCTTGCCATAACCGCAACATCAGCGTGAGGTCGTTCTCGTTGCTGATACCTGCGGTCGCGTGAACGATCTCGTCCCAATCTTCGCCTCGCACGTACATCGCGCAGAGAAACAAGAGAAGCCCCACGGTTTCGGAGTGCTCGTAGAGCTTCTGCGCGAGCCCAATCGCCTCTTGCAAGCGGCCCGTCTCGGCGAAGCACTCAGCAAGCAGCA
Source organism: uncultured Solirubrobacterales bacterium (assembly GCA_963813805.1). Classification (GTDB taxonomy): domain Bacteria; phylum Actinomycetota; class Thermoleophilia; order Solirubrobacterales; family Solirubrobacteraceae; genus Palsa-744. Next base: position 31,445 of record CAWEZZ010000004.1, on the reverse strand, counting down.
TGGTCGCGGCTACCGAGCCAATCGGAACCGGCAGCGAGATCCCGTTGACGTCGATGCTCACGTGCAGATCCGGCGCGTATTTGCTCATGAGCTTGTCGGGAAGTGTCTGAGCGGAGTTCGTGATTCGCTCCAGATAGGTCGCCGCGGTTGCATGATCGCCGAGCTGGAATGAGAGCACGCCGGCGAACAAGGCGGGCGAGATAGCTCGATGCTTGTCGTCGCTCTGATCGGCGTCCTCGAACGCGACGAGCGCCACCTTGTCTTCCCCGGCGGCGACCTTTGTTAGGCCCTCGAAGAACGCGCGCTCGTGGTGGCGCGCAAAGATGCCAGGATGGGGGGGCGAAGAAGTCCTAGCGGCCACAGATGGCCGACTCACAGCCCGCGTGCCCGATTTGCGAGTAGCTGGTCGGCGAGACGAGGAACGGTCGACGTAGCTCAGCCCTGTGCCGGGGATCCCCACCGTCCTGGTTCGCTGACCACGCGTATTGACCGAGTAGTGAGCACTGCTACCCCCAACGGTCAATCCCATGCTCCGTTTGTTGAGATTGAGCTTGACGCCGGGGCCAAGTTTGATGCTGCGCCGGGCTCGCAGATAGCCCATGGCGTCAGGACTCCGTCTGCTTCCAAGCTGGCCGCACGATGGACGCAAGCTACCGGGCCATGAGCGGCCGGGCAAGCGTGACCGATCTGCGGGACGATCCCGCAAGTCAGGCTCGCACGGTATGGTGAGCGTGCTTCACGAGCCTGGAGGAGGCATCGGGATATGGATCGAACCAACGTCGCGTCCCGTGTGACGAGCAGCCGCCGGAGCGCGCGCGGCATCGTGTCGTGTGCGGCTGTCGTGATCGTCACCGCGCTGTGCGGCTGCGGAAGCACGAGCGGTGGGACGACCAGCGCCCAGAGCGCCGCATCTGCCACGGCCCCCAAAGCCGCAGCCGGACGCGTTGCGCTTCACCTCAACGCTGGAAGCTACTCGCTTTCCTCCGCTAGCACCACGATCAGCGGAACCGTCACGCGAGGTGCGTCTGTGAAGGTCAATGGTCGGGTCGTACGCGTCCACTCTGGACGCTGGACTCGGACTCTGGCCCTACACCTCGGCAGAAACAGCGTCACCGTGGCGGCCACGATGCACGGTCGCGCGCCCGCCAGCACGTCGATTGGCGTCACACGAGAAAGAAGCGTGCCTGAACTCGAAGCGCGCGCCGCGGCGGCCGCCCTCAGGGCCGAGGCTAGGAAACGGGAAGCCGCCGAAGTCGCAGAACGAAAAGCCGCCAAAGCAGCTCCGATCTGTACGAACGGAACGTACGTGAACTCTGCCGGAAACACGGTATGCAGTCCTGAGCAGAGTCCGACGGCTCCCGCTGGAGCAACAGCTCAATGCGAAGACGGAACTTACAGCTTCAGCGAATCCAGGAGCGGGACTTGCTCACACCACGGCGGCGTAGCAAAGTGGCTTTAGCCAGGCTCGGCAGACGGTTCGGGCCGCTAGATATCAGCGGATCACCCTCGCTAGGCGCGGATCTCGACACCCCGATGTGTAAACACCGGACCCGACCCCCGTCGCTCCCTCCGCCCGTATTGTTTAAGTTGGTGTCTAGAACGTATTGAGGGGGAGGGGTAGTTTCGCCCTGATGTCGGTCTGAACGCAGCCAAGCGGCCGCCAAGATCGCGCGAGAAGGGTGGCCCACGTTCGGAGTCATCGAGGTGGACCAGCTGTGCCAAGGCCCCAGGGTTCGCCGGGCTGTTGTTCTGCCCGGAGCTACGTGCTAGAGTAATCTTGTAAGCAAGTAAGCACGATGGTTTGGAGAAGCTATGAGCGAGCGAACCACCAAGAGCATCCGTATCACCGAGGACGCCCAGCGTCTCCTACGACTCGTGGCTGCTTTCGAGGATCGCACCGAGGGCGCGATCGTCGAGGACGCCCTTGCCGCCTATCTGCAGATCCGCTCTCTCGGCTATGAAAGTGTGCTGCCCGAGGCGCGGGAGCTCGCGCACACCACACCCGAGAATGTCGGCGACACCGTCGCCAGGCTCACCAGCGCAATCGAGAACGCGCTCGCGAACGGCCGGCATGCACCCAAGCCCGGCGCTGCCAAGCAACGTTTGCGCGAGCGCGCCAAGCAGCGCGCCGCCTAGCCTGCCAGCACAAGAGCGACGGTGGCGCACCGTATCTTTCCGGTGTGCTCGAACGATGGTTGACCAGCCGCTGCTGGCAGGAGGACGTCCCGGGTTGACTTGACAAGCGTGGGTTGTACTGCCATTGTGAGTGCATGACGGCAACAGCGAAGGCGCAGCGACTTCAGATCCGGGTGGACCGTAGCGACAAATCCCTGCTGGAGCGGGCGGCCGCCGCCGCGCATCTGAACGTATCGGCGTTTGTGTTGCAGGCAGCGGCGGCAAGGGCTGAGGAGGTCCTCGCGGAACGTCCCAGCATTGTGCTCAGCGCATCGACGGCCAAGGCGTTCAACGAAGCGCTCGAGCAGCCTGCCCGGGTCAACAAGCGACTAGCGCAAGCCCTCAAACGGACACGCACATTTACCTGGCTTGACTGAGCTACGCCGCCCGGCACCGCTCGATACGCGCCAGCATGAGCGCTCGCAGTTCGATTGCGGCGAGCCGGCGCTCGACGAATGGCTACGTCGCTACGCCGGACAGAACCGTCGACGTGACACAGCAGCCACATGGGTCATCGTCGACGCAAACGATCGGGTAGCGGCGTACACGAGCATCGCCATGACCGGCATCGATCGCTCCGCCGCACCGGCAGGTCTGGCCAAACAGGCACCCGATCCGGTGCCGGCGCTACTACTCGGGCGCCTGGCCGTCGATCGCCACTACAGCGGACGCGGGGTGGGCACGGCGCTTGTCGCACACGTGCTCGCAACCGCAGTGGACCTCAACACGCACGCCGCTGCTCGGGCGGTAGTGGTGAACGCGATCAATCCCAACGCGCGCCGCTGGTGGGAGCACCTCGGATTTCACCCGTTCGACCCGGATGAAGAAGAGTGCCCGGACCTCTACCTGCTGACCGTCGAGATCGCCAAGACGCTCGACTGCGAGCCCTGAAAAGAGCGACCATCAAGAGTCTTGAGAGGGCGTCGCGCTGCAACTCGCTCCGGCCGGCTGGGGTCCAATTGGCCTGCATCTGCCGCGCGTCGTCCTGACAGGCCGCTAGGTTGCGAACCATGTCGATGCCTACCCTCGCCGCGCCCGACGCTCTGCTCGCCCATCACCCGCTGGGTGTCTCGACCGGCTTCATGAGCGAGTCGCGGGGCAACTGGCCGCAACAGGTCGCTCAAGCGTGGGAGGTCTCGCCGTTCGCGGTCGAGCTGTCGGCGCTGTCGGAGGGTGAGCTTGACGGGCTCGCGCGCTATCTCGACGGCAATCCGCGGCTTCCGTTCCGCTACCTGAGCATTCACGGCCCTTCTAAGGGACTCACTATGCCGGAGGCAAGACTTGTTAGCGCGCTCGCCAGGCTCGCGGATCGGGCGCAAGCGATCGTGATGCATCCGGACACGATGCTGGACCCTGCGCCCTACCGCGTCCTCGGCCGCAAGCTGGTGCTCGAGAACATGGATGCCCGTAAGGACGGTGGCCGCACCACAGGCGAGCTGGAGCCGTGGTTAGCCGCGCTTCCCGAGGCGGGATTCTGTTTCGACATCGCCCATGCTTGGTCGCTGGACTCGACGATGACCGTGGGCGGCGAGCTACTGGATGCGTTTCGGACGCGCCTGCGACACGTTCATGTGAGCTCGATGGGGCCATCGTTGCACCACGTTCCTCTCACGGAGAGCGACGAAGAGCTGTTCATGCCGCTGCTGCATCGCTGCCTTGACGTTCCTTGGATCCTCGAGGCGCCGCCGCGGCAAGACTGACGGGCGTCTGAGCATGGCCACGCCCTTGCAGCAGCTTTCGGAGGCAGCCGGAACGGACCTTCCTCACCTTTTCGCCGCCCGCGAGCTTACGGCGGCCAAGCTCGCCGAGCGCAGGCCAAGCCTCCAGCAGCTCCAGCACGATGAGGACGTTGCGATCGTGCTCATGGGGTCATGGGGGCGCTCCGAGGTCACAAGCGGCAGTGACGACGACTATATGTTGCTCGTTAGCGGCGAGATGCGAGACGAGGTGCGACCCTCGAAAATGGAGATCGAGGCGATCCTCGATCGCGCTCCAGGGAAGCAAGGCATCTTTGGCGAGCCCGTCTCGAGCCGAGTGATGATCGAGAAGATCGGGCTTGATGGAGACTCGAACACGAACCTCAGCCGCCGCATGCTGTTCTTGCTGGAGTCGACAGACGCGACCAACTCTCACTTGGCCGACACGAGCCGCGATCATCTCCTGGACCGCTACCTCGACGAGTCGGTCAAGGACTTTCGGCCGCCGAGATTCCTCCTGAATGACGTGATCCGCTATTGGCGAACGATGTGCGTGGACTTCGCCGGCAAGGAGTACGAAGGGCCAGAGAAGTGGGGGCTACGCAACGTCAAGCTGAGAACCGCACGCAAGGTGCTGTTCGCCGGCGGGTTGCTGCCCGTGTTCGAATGCGCGCGCCTCACCGCTGAGCAAATGCCTGGCTATCTGCGTGCGCAACTGGGAATGCCGCCGGTCGATCGAATCGCCGAGGCATTCCTGCGCCATGGTGCCACCGATCCCGGGGGTCGCGCGCTCGGAGCCTACGACGACTTCCTTGGCCTCCTTGACGATGAGGCGAGCCGCGCGGAGCTGGAAGCGCTCACACGGGCGCAGGCCAGTGGCTCGGCGGTGTTCGCCGAGGCTACGCGGCTCGGCAAGGAGCTCGAGCAGGGCCTGCTCGCGCTGCTCTTCGAAACTGACGCGTTCCCCAAGCTGGTGCGCGAGTTCGGGATCTTCTGAGCATGGACGCCTCGCGCCGCTCTCCAAGCACTCGTGGTCGTAGATTGGTGGCATCATTCGTTCGCCCTCGAGCCGAAACGACTCGGCGCAACCTGCGCCTTGGGCCGCCTCGTCTCAGTATCAGCGGTCGCGTCCGCGGGGCCACGCCGAACTCATAACCCGAAGGTCGCGGGTTCGGGTCAGGTAGCCGCCGTCGAAGTCGCGCTCGTACTCGCGCCCGCGCGCCTCTATGCGGTCAAGCAGGCTCACGGGCCGACCGAACCTTTCGCCGGATGGTCGTCTATCTAGTGCCACGGCGTGTATGCGACTTCCTGTAACCCAGTCAGCTGGATGTTCTCCCGACCGACGATCGTGATGAGGTCGTCCGGGAGATCGAGAACCGGTGTCTCGGGCTCATAGAGGCCAGGCGGCCACACCAGGTTCACCGCGAACATCAGAGCATGGATGATCCAAGCACCGTTGCTCGGGGGCTGCCCGTCTGACCAGCCGGCGGAGAGAATCGCAACTACAGCCCCGAACTGGTCGATCACCGGACCTCCGCTCATGCCTCCCAACGAGCCGCAAGCTATCTCCATCGACGGGAATGGGCTCATCACCCTGTCCCGGTACAGGTACCTGGCTTGCATCCTGCCCGCAGCGGTATACAGGTCCCCACGGGCTGCTACAGGTATGCCGTCGATGTGCTCTCGCTCACCGGTTGAGCCGGAATCCGGGAATCGAAACCCGACGATTGTCAGCGTCTCGCCGATCTGGGGCTCCCGGGTGCTGAGCGGCATGCACGGGACATGCGAGTCCTCCGTGATCTCCCAGCAGGGCTCGACGCCAAGAAACGTAATGTCGCTGTCGTCCTCGGGGTGGCAGGGGCCGGTCGTACACGAGGCAGCGATCGGAGCCCTCGACGATCTCAATCACGTTATTGATGGCGTCTCGCAGAACTATCCGTGGCTTCAGGCCAACTGCCGCGAAGATCAGGTTCTTGAGCTCGCCGTCGACTCCGCGGAATCCATCGCCCGCGAGCAACTGCTCAAGCTCGCCGTCGCCGAACTCGTCGACCACCGCTTTGGCGATCTGCAATAGCTCGGGCAAAGGAACGCGTGCAAGACGATTCTGTACGTAGACCCGCTTGGAGTTGTGAGCCCATGCACCCTCTCCCGGAGGCGGCATACCAAGGCGGTCGCAAACAGCATCGATCTCATAGGCCTTGGTCTCCGCTTGAAGAAGCACAGCGATCCGATCGCGCAGACGAGCAGGTGGAGCGTGAGAGGCCATGGAACCCATGATCCAGGATCAGCGTCAGGCGTAAGGTTCCCGGGATGCAGGACGGAGCCGGAACGACCCTTGTGGCAGCGCATTGGCGCTGGACTGACCGCGGCGGCCGATTGGATCAGCCAACATCAGGATGAGCTGCACTTTCTTGGCGTGTGGGCGAACGTCGGTGAGGCTTGCCGCAAGGCACGGCTGTATGCGCCGATCGATCTAGAGGCGTGGCAACAGATCCAAGACTTAACCCACCGGGATCCGCCCGCGCGATGCGCCGAGTATGAGGCATTGATCGTGTCGCTCTACGGCCCTGGCGGCGTCGGCTGGGATTCCCTCCGGTGCGAGCTGGGCGTTTCGGCGCTGCTGAGTGACCGTCAGCGTGAGGTCGAGGAGGTCCTTGCCAGTCTCGCTGACGGGCGCAATTACATAACGGTGTGCGGTGCTTTGCCTCTCGTGGAGTACGTCCTCGCCAAGGCTGCTGGCAAGTGGAACGACCCGTCGCGCCACCCGCTCGCCGCTCGACTCGACGAACCTGGCGCAATATCGCCCGATGATGAGGCCGGGCTGCTGATCGACGCAGCCGGCGTGACGATGGTACTCACCGAGATTCCCGAACTCTGGAAGCCAGGTAGACACTCGGTAGGAGCCGTCAGTGACAAACTCAATCGTCACTTCATCCTGCATGGCACAGGTACGGGCTGGAACGACACTTCCAACGCCACCCGTGCCGTTCTCCTCCTTGCCGCCGCCGCACGTGTAGCCGGGCCTCTCCTTGCTCCGGGACTGCCGACTCGGCTCTAGACACGCCTCGCGCTTGGGCTGAAGCAAATGAGCTGGGATGAAAGTGCTGGGCGGGTCAGTAGGGCCTACAACGAATGGACGATGATCGAGCGTGATCAGCGAGCGTTCCTCCAGGTCGGAATTCGATTTGCCCGCGCAGAGTACGACCGTCTGTGGGACGAGGCAGGCAGCGAACCAGGTGATCCCGACGGTCCAGATCAGCTCGAGTCGTTCGAGGCGAAGGTCGACGGACTGTGGCCACACGACTATGAGTGGATGCATGCCGCCGGCGTGCTACGAGACGCCGTGACCAACTTTGAGGTTTATCTTGAGAAGGCGCGCGAGGAGGTGCTCGACCACCACGGTCACACACGAGCGGTCCCTGACCGAGCGCCAACATGGGACGCTCTCAAACGCTTCTTCGGCGAGCTCGGGCTGGACGGCGCCCTGGACACCGTGACGAATGTGCGCGAACTTCGGCACTTTCTTACTCACCGACGAGGCGAGCTGCGCAGAGGCCCTGCGGAAACGCTTCGCGTCCACCTCCGCCCAGATTTGGTTCATCAACGTCGAGCTGGACGAGCAGACTGTCCTCGTCGCCCTGGACGTACTCGCGGCCGCCGTGCGATCAGTCGACCCCATTGTCCTTGCCCTCGGGCCAGCGCTCAGCGATCGCCTTGACGCGGTCGTACAAGGAGAGCCCCGTCCAGGAGACGCTGCCTCCTCTGTAGAGCTTGCGTAGCCGTTTCTCCTCGGCATCGCTCAACGCTGGCCGCGGAGCGAGACCTCCAAACTGGTCGGGGTACTTGGCAGATACGCGCGCCTTCAGGTGGGCGTTGTGGGTCGTGTGGTCTTTGATGCGCTCGACCGCGAGTGTTGGGTTCATTGCCGCCCAGTAGCAGTCGACCATGGCCTCGAACAGGGAGCGATTGAGCATTGCTGCCTGGTAGCCGAACTCTTCGCGCGCGAGGAGAACGGCGGCCTCGTAGGTCGTGGTCGCCGACGCAAACAGCGCGAGGAGAATGCCCCAATGCGCAGGCTGCGGCTCCGGCACACCGACTCGCGGGCGGAGCTCGTCGTGAAGATAGGTCAGTAGCTCTTGGCAGGCGTCCGCTTGCCGCCGAACGTCGGCCGGTGATCGTGCGGCCTGCATGATGTCCACAGACCCAGCGTAGGGGCACGACCCCGACGCGCCCCGGTCGTGGCCTTCAGTCCGAGGACAGTCCAACGCATTTTGGCTTCCTTTGAGCCGCGGCCTCGGTCGAAGGGGAGGCCGCTAGAGCCATATTTCCCGCTGATCGCGCCTATTTGTGGTCCAGGCGGTCGGGTGTTTGACGGGGGCATGCTGCTCAAGCACGTCGATCTACCAGTCGATTCCTTCGCAGAGTCCCAATCGAGAGGTATCATCGAACCATGGACACCATCCAGCAGCTTGATCGAGGAGAGCGCGAGCGGATTCGTCTGCGGTTCTTCCGCGAGCATTGCGAGCAGCCGGGGTTCTCGTCCGTGTCGGTGCGGCCAAACGCTGATAAGACCGCATGGTGCGTGTCGGTTGGCGTGACGGACGACATGGACCTTCCCAACACATTCGAAGGCCTGCCCGTCGTCTCCTACCGCACCGGTGTCGCGGTTCACGCGGTCGCGTATCACACTGTCTAGCTCTTGCGCCGCCTGACGCTCGGGCCGGGTGACGCCCTGTACCGCGGAGGCGTGGACGTCCGCGGGCGAACAATGCAAACCGGTGCCTGCTCGCCTAGAACAACGGGATCCCCGGTTCAACCCAGTGAATATTGACCAATGCTAGATCCTTTGGAACAATCAGTACTGCTTGCGGTCAGACGTCTAACCGCAGATACGTATAACCCGACCGACGGACAAGCGGTCGCTGAGGAGCTCGAGCGCCAGGGTTGTCGGCCCGAGGACGACATGACGCTCATCCATCTCCTGATGCGACTAAGGGACGACGGTTACATCAGTCCCAAAGCCTATTTTGGCGCAGAAGGCCTCAAAACCATTGTCTCGGTGGATCTCACGGTCCAAGGTCGAGAGGTCGCCGACCAGGGCGATCAAACCCAAGTCCCATCTGATGCCAGAAGCACCGACAGTGATCAGACCCCGGCCGCTGATCCCACGAAGGTCATGGTCGTACACGGCCGGGATGACGACGCCCGGCGCGCGATGTTTTGCTTCCTCGAAGCCATTGGCTTGGTGCCGCTGGAGTGGGGCGAACTAGTTGCCGAGACGGGCAGTGCTGCTCCATATATAGGACAGGTCTTGAAGCAGGCGTTTGAAACGGCGAAGGCAGTCGTTGTGCTCTTTACGCCTGACGACGAAGCCTGGCTCAAGGAAGCATTCCACAAGCCGGACGACCCGCCCGATGAGACGCAGCCCACGCCGCAAGCACGGCCGAACGTGCTCTTTGAGGCAGGAATGGCACTCGGTGTGCATCCCGATCGCACGGTCCTAGTTGAGCTAGGCAAGCTACGACCGTTCAGCGACATCTACGGACGACACGTCGTCCGCATCGACCATACCGACAAGCCACTTCGCGAAGTCGCCAAACGGCTGAAAACCGCGGGTTGCGCCGTGGACGAAAGCAAAGTCGACTGGACCGCTGTCGAGTTCCCCGATCGTGCTGTCAAGGGTGATACCGCCGAGGCGAGCGATATGGCAGAGTCGCCAGTAGGATCGAACGTCAACCAGACACCGTGGCTGCCTAACCAACTCGTCGGCCGCTTCAAGATCCGGCAATACGCGCCGCCGCTGGCACACGACGACAAGGGAACCATCTTCCGAGTTGTTGTTGCCGCCGACTGTGAGCCCACCGTTGGTGAATTGAACTCGGCGATCAAGGCCGCTCTGAAGGAGGCGCTTGCCAGCTCGAGCCTTGAGAAGTGGGGCCGGTCGGCCAGTGGCCTGCTGTACTCAAACACAGTGACGGACTGGACACGTGCGAGTCCTAGCCTGGGGCAGGTCGCGACATTCGAGCGCGACTGGGGAGCCTCGACAACACAAGGATCTGTGCTCAACGCGAGAACGACGCTTGAGCTTCCATCCGGATTCCAGTTTGGGACGCGGCCTGTGCTGGTACTCGACGTGATTGAGCGATCCACAGATGCCGGCTATAGCCTGCCTCGGCTATCTCTGTCGCTCACGGATCTCCACGAGTTTCTGCACGTGCTCGGAAGGGCAGTCGTAGACGAGATCGCCAGCGTGATCTTTCCCATGCTTTGTGCGGAGTGCATGCCTGCGATTGTCGGGCCAAACTACGAAATCAGCTTCGGTGATCGTTCTCTGGACACGACAGTGGCCCTTCCCAGCAGTTTTGAGCGGCCAGCCAATGCTGTGAGCAATCCCTGGGCAGAAATCAACACACCGGAAGGCAGTGACCCGCTCGACCTCGCGGCACGTGATGAGGTCATCCGCAAGGGTCTCGAAAAGCTCCTTCGGAGCAATGAATACGACGGGATCGAGGATGAGATCGCGAAACTGCCCGCCCCTACTCCGAATACATAAATCGAATAGGTAGTCCACGCACCTCCAAGATCATGGAGAAGAGAAATGAGCTTCCAACCTTTCTCGGAAACTGACGCGGCAAGGTTCCGTGAGTTCGCCGGATTGTTCGCCCAATGCCGTCAGACATTTCGCGACACGGTCAACGATACGGCCGAATGGAGACCGTCTTTTGGGTCGATCGCGGCGCAAGATCGCGAGGCGGCGCTTCGCGACGATAGCCAGTACGCGGAGAGCAATGGCGGTCTACCGGCTCTGGTCGTGATCCCCTTTCTGTTTGTCGCAAGCGAACAGTTTGGCGCTCTCGCGGCGCTATACGAGCGGGAGGAGGTCCTCGTTCCTTCAGGAGCGTGTATGCGTAGTGCCTTGGAGCATTGCGCTCATGTCCTCTGGGTCCTGCAACGGGCAGACACTGAACCATTCGAGCAGCGTCTCGCCCGCGCTTTGCTTGAGATGCTGAGGAGCGTTGAGGAACGCAAGATTGTTGTCTGCAATCTTTTTGGCGACGAGAGCTCTGAGTGTGCGCAGTGGAAAGAACGGTTCGTTACGGAAAAGCGGAGGATCAAGGGCAGCTTCCCGGACGGTCTCACATACGACCGCCACCTGCCGGTACTGCGCGAGCAGAAGGTGCCAAGCCCCGAGGCGGCAGTGGCGTGGATGTTCGACTTTCTGATCGGCACGCTGACCACTGAGGTGGGTAAGGGCGTCTACGGATTTCTTGCCAATCTCTCCCATCCGACCGTCGACGCGATCATGGAACTGTGGGGCCAGCGACCTCGAGCAGAGGAGCAGCAGCGTCAAGTTGAGTACGTCGTCGTGGGCTTCTACAACGCTCTGTCTGCCGTGATCGACTATCATGGCTGGCCGCGTACGCGATTCGATGAACTGACTACAAAAATCGACCAGGTGCTACCGGAGTTGCTTGCCGCGCGTGACAGTTGAGCTAGGGCTGTGGTCAAACGAGCTGCGCATCGAACCAGTGCGGCAAATACTCGTGAATCTCCACCCAGACGGTATCCAGCAGGAACATTGGGTGGAGGCCTTAAGGTCACTCGACGTGGATCCTGTCGATCAGCGCCTGTACACGCGTGATGGCCTCGTCAAGGTCTTTGGTCGGGAAGTCGAGCTCGGCGGCCAACTCGCGGTACGTCTCGGGCCAAGTTGGCTCTACAGTCAGTGTTGGTGGCCAGGCGTGCGTCCGTCGCAGGTCGAAGATTTCGACGGAGGCTGCCTTCACACGGCTGTAGTCCTCGATCAGTTCTTCCATGAGCTGCAGGTCGATTAGGTCGTGGACGCGCTCGTTTTCACGATCGGGAAAGCGCTCTGTGCAGGCGTGGATCTTCTGTGCGATCTGATATCGCAGCGACAGGCAGGTGACCTCGGTCGGTCCCGTGAGGCCGAACTCGCCCACGCTCAGCGCTGGCACTGGCTCCGGCTCGTGGGCCTTTCCCTCTGGTGGTGAGACCTCGACACGCAGTGTTGCCCAGCCGCGGCCTTGGTAGGTCAGCTTTATGTCGAAGCGGTGCGCGCTGGTCTCGCGGACCGCTTCCGGTGGTGTGTAGCTGAACGAGAAGCACGAATAGGGCGTGGCGAAGGCTGTGTCGAAGTCGGTGAGCAGTTCGTCGAGGGAGCCGTGGAAGAGCGCGTCGAGGTCGCGCGTCGCTCGTGCCTGGTCTTGGAAGCGCAGTTCGCAAGCGATGCCGCCCTTGATCAGGAATCGCGTGGGCGAGTCCTCCTCGCGCACACGCTCCAGCGCGCCGAGGAACGCCATCGCCGATACGCGCTGGCGTACACGTCGGACGCCGAGGCCGCTCGCCTCGGCATAGTTGGAGACCAGTCGACCGAGCTGCTTCTCGGTCTTTGGTTGACTCCTCGATGGCGGCCCGGTGCTCATCGTGTCGGTGCTGTCGCGGGATCGAACCTGAGCTCGTGCATGATCTCGGCGTAGGCTCTGCGACCCAGCAGCCCACGTTCTCTGGCTTGCTCCAGGGCTTGGCGCAACAGGTCACGGCGTAGGTGCGCCCCGTGGCATTGACGGATGGCCTTCGCCGGTGTAACGATCGGCAGACCCTCGTGTCGTGTGATGTCGTGCGTGTCGAGGTCTTCGTGGTGGAAGCGATAGGCGAGCGGCGCCTCGCGGCGACGTAGGCGGTAGCGCTTGGGGACCGTGATGTGGATCTTCGCGGGGTTGACGTCGCTGAGCTCGTAGAGATCGAGAGCCGTCTCGTGGCTGAGGACACCCTCAACGCGATACGGCCAGAGGGTTGCCTTGCGGTAGCTGTCCAGCGCATGCACGGGGAACGGGTCCAGGCGGTAGAGCCCGAGTCCCTCCCTCTGCAGCGATCCCCTGCGCGCCATCTCCGCGAGTCGCTGTGGGCGGATGTCAGCCCGCCGGGCGTCGTCGACGGTCAGGAAGCCGTAGTTGTCCTCGGCGATCTCGTGCAGCGTCTTGAAGTTACGACCAGGCATGGGGGACAGTCTAACGCATTTTGCGTTACTTTGTCCGGCAGGACAAAAGATCCCTAGTCTGGTCCACTCCCACGTGCTCCGTGCTAGCTTCCGCATCAGAGATCACACCGTTCTTCGATTCGATAGATCCCAGCGTTGCTTCGATGCGTAGCAGGTCGCGGGTAGGTGTTTGAATCCCGCCCCCGCTACCTGGAGACTGCCTCGACCGCCCTTTGCGGTCGGTGTGCTTTAAGGGTCGCGGCAAGCTCGAGGGCGCGGTTGGGCTTGTCGTAGGTGGCGGTCACGTCGAAGGTCTCGAGGATCTCTGCCAGTTCATCGGCGGTTGCTGACTTCAGCGTGATCTCGTTCGAGGATGCAGGGTGGCTTGGAGCATTAGCTCGTCACGGCCCGAGCAGTGCCGCGGGTATGACCGCGATCCCGTCGGAACGCCGGTATGCCGCCTGTCCTGTTGTCACGATCACGGTGTCTGCCAGGTCGTCGCCGAGCTCTTTTCCGAGCCAGAGGAGATGGCGCACGTCTCGGTCGTTGGGTACCTGACCGAGCTTCACCTCCATTGCGAGGATCTTCCGTCCGCGTTCGATGATCAGGTCGATCTCCCGGTCGCCGCTCCAGGTGCGCAGATGCGCGATCCGCGCCTCAGCTCCCTGGGCGTAGACGCGAACGCAGAGCGTGACGAGCGACTCGAAGAGTGCACCGAGGAGTGCTCCCTCATGAGGCATCGGGTGTCCGGCTGGTCGTGCCTGCAGCAGCGCGGTCGCGTCGACGCCGAGTAGGCGTGCCGCGAGCGCCGGGTCCGCGAGGTGGTGCTTCGGCGGCGAGGAGAGGCGCGCGAGCCGGTTACGGGTTCCTAGCCACGCCGGGACCGGGTCAAGGATCCAGAGCCGCTCGAGCACGTCGCGGTAGGGCTGAGTCGTAGCCCTGGTCGGCTTCTCGCCCCGGTCGCTTGACGCGGCGTCCCTGATCTTCTCGTAGGAGGCCGTTGTCGCGGTCGCTGCGGCATATGCCTGCATCCACCGTCGCAGTGTCGCCGGTCGTCGTACCTGGCGGCCGAGATCTTCGAAGTCACGGTCGATGATGCGCTCGAGGTAGCCGTCGAGCTGTGCCCGCAGCAGACGAGGGGGAAGACCGTGGATCCCGGGAAACCCGGAGGCGAGGATCTCGTCCACGTAGCGCTCCAGATCAATGTCCGTACGCCCGGTGATGGGTGCTCGCTCGCCTTCGAGCAGCTGCCGGAGGCTCACGGTGGGGGAGCCTACGCTGCGCTCGGCGAGCGTCATCGGCCGTAAGCGCAGGCGTACGATCCTGCCCGCTCCCGAGTGCGTCGGCGGGTCTGTCGGAGAGGCCGAGCCCGTGAGGAGAAAGCTCCCAGGCCCCGTGCCGTCATCGACCGCGCGGCGCACGCGGTCGAAGGACTCGGGGAAGCGCTGCCACTCGTCGATCAGGACTGGCCGCTCGCCCTCGATGAGTCGCGACGGGTCGGCCTGGACGATGGAGCGCTCAGCGTCATCGTCGAGCCGGTAGACCGTCGCCGCGCGCCGCAATGCTGTGGCTGTCTTGCCGACGGCCTTCGGACCCTCGAGCGCAATCGCCGGCAGGCCAGCGAGCAGCTCGTCGAGCTCATCATCGACGACTCGCCGCTGGTAGCGCGCGTCGCTCGAATCTTGCTCCTTCGTATTTGCCATCCGTCTACTGTACCGTTTCGCAAGTCACTACAGAACAGTTACGCACACGACTAGAGGACACTTCCGCATCGATCGTCTGGGGCCTTGCTGCGTATCCGAGGCCCCGAGAGATGCCAATTCCCTCCAAGGGTGCGGACATTGAGCCCGCAAGTCCCAATCTTCTTCAATGCGGAGTAGGTCGCGGGTAGGTGTTTCAATCCCGCCCCCTTAGGGGGCCCGAACACAAGAACGAGAACCGGAGCCAAAAATTACCTGGTGCGGACTTGAGAAGGGTTTGTGTGGCTCGCTCAGCTCCCGCCAGCTCTGATCGCGCTCGCCGTCGCGGATCGACTCCAGCATCACGAGCTCCGCAACGCCGCTCGCCTCGATCTCCGCGCGCAACACGCGGCGGAAACGTGAGTTACGCCAGGGATCGGTGAACACGTTGCACGGTACCCGCCCCGCGGCGGTGCGGCGTAGCAGCAGGGAGGCGTTCTTGAGGCGGTCCTCCAGGGCGGCACGGAATGCTTCAGGTGTCGCGTATCTCATGGGCTCGTCTTTTCCAGCATCGCGGCGAGGTGGTGTTGGGAGGTCTTTGGAAATGTCTCGGCGGTGACAGCTAGCCGCCGGCGGGTCGTCAGGCCGCGCTGCAGGGCTTGGGAGATCGCGAGCTCGATCTGCTCGTTTGGGCCGCCCTCACGCAGAACGTCGAGGATCGTCCGCTCCGGTGATGTGACAGGCACGCCGAGTATCCCGCGGCGTTCATTCGCGAGGATCGGCAACTGAGTGACGTGCAGCGCCAGGCCGGGCACGGCCTTACGGCGGCGGTTGCGTGGAACGCTGACATGGATTTGATCGGCGATGATGTCGGAGAGATCGTGTAGCTCCAGGGCACTCTGATGGGAGACCACCGCGTCGGCGGATGGGGGGGTGCGCAACCATCCCGCCACGATGTGCTCGTGCGGGGACGGTGGGAAGTTACGCAGGCGATACACCCCCCTCGACACCGGCTGCAGCCGCCCACCCGGGCGGCCATGATGAGCGAGTGTCGAGCGAGGCATCCCCGTCGCTACAGCCTGGCGCGCGGTGAGATAGCCAGCTTGGCGCTCGGCAAGCCGGTATAGAACATCCGGACCGAAAAGATCACCGATTCGTGCGACTTTCTCGTACATTGCGGTGACAGTATACAAAAAATGGCGAGCTACAAGCGCCGGAACGGGTTCGATAGCCCCTGGAGGCATATGGCGGTTCTGTGGTTCGGCTGCGCCGGTGGGCTGGTGGCACCCGAGGCTCTGGGAGGTCCCGATACGAGCCAGCCGGATGGGTGGCCGCACTTGATCTCGACCGGCCCCTTGGCGCAAGGCTCGTGCGGCTGCTCGATGCGGCGGTCCACCCGTATCCTCCGCACGTGTTGTGTCTCAAGACATCGGAGACACATGTGTCGGGACATCGTGGACAGCTCAGTTCTGCAATAGCGTTCGACTCCCACGGCGCTGGAGCACTAGCCGTATTGATACTTTGCTCATTTGGCTATGGCTGACCAGCAGCTCCTAACCGTGATGCAGATCGCCGAAGAGTTCCAGGTGACCACTCAGACGATCCGCAACTGGATCGACGGTGGCGCTCTGCCGGCGGTCAAGATCGGCCGTTGCTATCGCGTCAAGCGCGAGGCCGTCGACGCCATGCTCGCGCTCGCTCAGGCCGACAGCGCCTCGCTGGCGACCCGCAGGGACCTGTGGGCGCCTGAGACCTTGGGTTTGCCACACCGCCGTCGCAACGGCGAGCGTCCAGCATCGATCTGGGACGACACGAGCATCCCCACACTGCCGTCCAGAGGCTAGGCTAGGCCAAGCGGCGCGCACGGGTCCGCGACCGCAGGCCGCTCGCTCATTCTTCGTTCGTGCTCGGTGGCCTTCGCCAGCTTTCCGGAAGCCGCGGCCAGCTCCTCAAAGGCACGGGCGACAGCCAGTATGTCCCGGCCTGTTGCTACCGCGCTGAGCGACGCCACCGCTCCATCAAAGCGCTGCCATAGGTCCTTCGGGCCGCGCCTGCCCGTCCCCGGCTGCAGCTCATACGGCGGCCTACTCTCGGCCGCGCGATGGGGCGGCCAGTCAAAGCCCGCCGCATTCGCTGCCTGGCAGGCGCGCGCCTGTTCGCTGGCTGCCTCAGCCAGCCCGACCAGACGAAGGCTGAAGTCCTCATCAGGAGGCGCCATACGGTGGGCCTCAAGCGCCCCACGCCAGCCATCTAGTGCCTGTCTGAACTCGCTGAGGGCCAGCTCGTCGTTGCCGATGTCGTTGTTGGTTTGCGTCATTTTGCCTCAGCGTACTGAGTGTCAGAGTGGTCGTGATATACCGCATCTTGGCTCCCGCACCTTCTTCGCGCCTGAGCCACTGCAGCGTCATGAGTTGCTCCTACGGATGTGCCTCCTATGTGACATGAACCTCCGGTCATGGTTCGTGAACCTCCGGTCATGGTTCGCGGCGCGTGACGGTTTGAACCCTGCCGATCGATGTCGAGGACGAGTACGGCTGCGAGTCCCGCAGGCTTCGTGGGAGCGTGCTCGCATTACGTGGATCGGAGAGGCTGCGGCGCTGCACGTCAGCGTCCGCAGCAGTGCTTGTACTTCTTCCCTGAGCCACAGGGGCATGCGTCGTTCCGCCCCGGCTTCGTCAGGATGTCTGCGATCACTGATCTCGGAAGGTCCACGCACCAGCTGACATCGAGACTGTTGTACTGGACGCACTCGGTTCGTCGATATACATGCCCCGCCTTTAGGCAGCAGTTGTTCGTCGCGACCGTCATACCGCGGCGTAGTGCCTCCTCGATGATCGGAAACAGCTTCACGGGATTGCGGGAGATGTGCTTGAAAGACGGGAGTGCGAGAACCTCTGGCGGCTCGTCGCTTTCGAAGGATGTGGATACGAACCGCTTCGGAACGCGCGGGTCCATTGCGTGCATGACGTCGAACCCCTCCGAGGTCACCGGCACGGTAACGACCTCAAGCTCGAAGCGTCGCCCTTTCTGAAGGAGTGAGGCGTCCCATGTCGCTTCTTTGCCCAGTCCCAACTCGTACAGAGTTGAGAAGGCGGCGGCCGTGGCGGGTGACGCCTCCACCACTCCGGCGAAACGGTCATCCTCCTCCAAATACCCTTGCGGGAGATCGTCGAAGGCATTGAAGACGTAGGCGGCTGCCTGCGTCAGCACGCGCCAGTCGTGTTGCTCCACGTACCCGGCCAGGTGCAGGGTCTCTAGCTCGCTGTTGCGAACGCCAACAAGCGCCAGATCCCGCGTCCATGTCGGCAGCTCGGCCGGCTCGTGCCCGTCGGCAAGTTCACGATAAGCGCCGAGCAGCGCATGCGCGGCCGACGAACCCCAAATGCGACCGAGCGAGCTCAGGCGAGCTCGGACATCCGCCAGAGCAGCAGTGGCCTCATTCTCGGGTGTCCCGTGAAGCGCTAACCAGCGCCCAAGCACCTCGCGCACATAGATCTCCACGAGCTCGGCACGTGAGCCGGACTGCGGCGCGAAAGCGCCGTCGTAGGCCAGCGCCAGCAGCCGTGAGGCCTGCTCGTAGCGCTCTCGGCCGTCTCCATGCGCGGTGAAGATGGCTTCGCGGCTGCTCATCACCTGAAGACGTTTAGCATCAAGGAGCTCGTCGATAGCCTGCTTCTCTGACGCGCTGCGAATCAAGCGCGAGAGCTCCGTCACGACTACAGTCTTCGGCTGCGCTGAAGCGGGCTCACGTTGAAGCTCCCTGACGAGCTTCTGAAAGTTCGGACGGTTGCCGCCACGCTCAACCCCCGTGTCGATGAACGCGATGGCCTCTCGTTGTTCATCATCGCGTCCGACAGTATCTCCAGCCTCTACCACCATAGTCTGAGGATAGGTGGCCAGGACTGTGCCGGCTCGCCGCGCCCGAGCGAAGCGCGACGCGCTTGAGCAGCTAGCGAGAAGAACTACTCGAGGGCTTCGTCGCCTCATGCCGCGGCAGGCTAGAGACGGTCGGCTGCGCGCTCGGACGCGGTCAGCGCCTCGAGCTCGTCGAGCACGGTTTCGGGCGCGGTCGGTCCGACTGGTTGTCGGACGTGATCGGGTTCTCCGGGCGGATGGCGGTGATATGGGACCTCTGAGTGGCCGTCGGGGTCGAACTCGTAGCGAACGCGGGCTCCGCCGGCCTGCCCGTGGTAGGAGTACGTGCGCAGATACAGGCCCTCCCGCTCCTCCGCTTCGCCGACCGGATACTCGGACCAGCGCTCGGTGAGCGTGAAGCTGATCCGTTCGTCCGGGTCAGCGTCCTCGTCCTCATCGGCGCCGGGCAGCAACACCGCGCGCATCTGGACGAGCCCCAGCGGGGGATCGTCTTCCCAGCGCGGGAGCTCCCGGCCGCCGAAGTCCAGCAGGTATCCACGCGCATTCAGAAGCGCATGCAGCTCTTCGAACCGGCGAGACACGAACGTGCTGAGGTGCGACACCGCGGGGTTCTACCAGACAAGGGTCCGCCAGCAGTAGACATACTATTGATTTCGTCGATTTTGTCGATACCTATGATAGAGTCTGGTTCGTCAGGTAAGCAGCTGGAGGTGCGCAATGACCGATTTCGACCGGCAGTACTGGAAGATCAAAGAGTTCGCGGACCATTTCGGGCTGGACAAGAGCACGGTCTACAACCAGATCGAGCGCGGCGAGATCCGGGCGATCCGCGTCGGCAAGACCGCCCTGCGGATTCCCACTGACGAGGTCAAGCGGATCCTCGAGGGCTTCGTGGCGCCCCGCGAGCAGCCCCACGACTTAGACGCACGCGCGCAGGACTTCCAAGCCCGCACCGGCCGGGCGCCGACGGAGTTCGCCGCGGCCTGGCGCGAAGGTAAGATCGACGACACGCCCCAAAACGCCAGCGCCGCGATCGAAGCACTCGCCCTACGCGAGGCGATGCAACCCGCCGCCGTCGGCTAGGCGTAGGGGCCGCCAAGCTCGAGTCGAGCGGGGCGGCGCGACGTCTGGTGGCGGTAGCGACTCGTGAGACGCCGAGCGACATCGGCGACCTGGACCTTGACGGTATCTATATATATACGCGTCGTCCGCAGCGACCGCCGGCCGGCGGGCTGCGGCCAGGGTGGCTGGATCTTCAGCAGGTCGAGGATGTGTTGTTGGGTGGGGGTGAGGCGGTCGAGCTCGATGCCGTTGTGGGTGTAGGTGAGAGGGCGTGCTGTCGCTGTCGAGCATCTACGTGTACACCGCGCTCGGCAGCCCGTGCGACCGCGCGCTGGCCCAGGAGATCCCGGGAACGCGCTCCGGGCGCCAGCCGAAGCCCCACTACCGCGCCACCCCCACCCCGTTGGGGATCGAGCAGTACCGCAACTGGCTGATCCGCCAGCTCGAGGAGGATCGCCGCCGCCAGCGGCTGTCCGCGATCCAGCTGGCGGGCTTGGCCCGTGACCCTGGCGCGGCGCTCGACGGCTCATCTCCGGCCTAGCCTCCCAATACCGTTGACTAAGAGCGGAACCACCGCGAGTGTTCATCCTTGCCCGCGGCCGTTCGTAGGACCCTTCAGGCGCTACACTTGCTACGATGTAGTTTAATGGCTGCTAATCCCGCTAAGACACAGCCGTTCTCGATCCGGCTCGGCGCGCAGGCGAACCTGCTTGTCGCCGATGAAGTCCGTCGTTCCGGGCGCTCGCGCAGCGTCGTCGTCGAGGAGCTCGCCGAGGAGGCCGCTAAGACGCGGCTGCATCCCGGTATCGCGTTTCGTGGCAGACCCCGCCGTGCCTGGGTGATCGGCAGCGGCTTGGATATATGGCAGATCGTCGAACTAATGCGCTCTTATCAAGACGACGAGGAGTCGCTGCGGGCGGATCATCCGCTTGTGTCAGAGCGGCACCTGCGGGTGGCGCAAGCCTACGCGGAGCGCTTCGGAGAGGAGGTCGAGGCATTGATCGAGCAAAATCATCCGCCCCTGCAGGAGCTCCTCGAACTCTACCCCTTCATCCGTAGCGCACCTTCGCGATAGCCGCGCCGGTGCGGCTTCTGCTCGACGCGCACGTCTCAGGGCCCAGGGTTGGGCGCCGGCTGGAAGCTCAAGGACACGACGTGCTCGCGCTCGATCAGGAGCCGGCGCTTGAGGGCCTCGAAGACGAGAATGTACTCACGCTCGCTTCCCAGGAAGAGCGCATCGTCGTCACCAACGACGTCGGCGACTTTCCCAGCATCCTGCGGGAGTGGGCTGCCGCGCAGCGTTCACACGTCGGTGTGATCCTCGTCTACGGCATCGACCATCGTGAGTTCGAGCTGATCATCCGCGGCATACAGCGCTGGCTCGAGCTCTACCCGCAACCCGGCAGCTGGATCGATCTGACCGTTGCCGTCGATCGCGACTTCGCCTCCGACTGAGGCCAGCCCAGGGGCGGAAGCAGCAGCGCATTTTCGTTGCATCGTCGGATAGGGTTCCTCACACCACCAGACAACGGCAGCGGTCGCTTCGGACAGCCAGCCCTTTGACTGGCTGACGAGACCCGACCGGCTCAGGTAGTGGGGCTTGGGCTGCCGCTCGCTTTTGTTGCCGCTCACGATAGTTGCGAATGTGCAGGCTACTTGCGAACTCCCGCAGCCACGGCCGTCGAGCTCATCCGGGAGACCACGAACGCATCGAGCGACGCTTCGAGCGGTTCCCCTATTCTTTTCCTCTATCTACATCTTATCGGAAAGAAGTGCTAGGCTGATTTCATGACCAAGCGAGAGCAGCGGGCACTGGCGGCCGGGTTCATCACGCTCGAGGACACTCTGATCCGGACCGAAGACGCCCTTCAGAACGGCAGTGTCGAGCAGGCGCTTTCAGAGCTCCAGGAGACCCAGCACGCGATCGCGGCGATGCGCCCGGCTGAGATAGACGTCGCCCAAGCGGCCACTGCGCTTGGTGTTTCGAAGCCGACGGTTCGGGCATGGGCCCGGCGCGGGCTGATAGACGTCGTGAGAGAGCAGCCGATGCTCCTGGCCTTCGCAAGCGTCGTCGATCTGCGTCGCGATCTAGAGCGACTGCGCGAGACGGCCGGCAGCGAGAAGCGCTGGCAATCGCTGCTGGCCGCCGCCGCCGACCAACGTGAGTTCGCGCAGGACGGCGCGCGCGAGGGCTTCGCCGATGCCCTCGCCGGCAACACAGAACCGCTGACGCGCACGTGACGTTCACCGTCACGGTGGCCCCGCGCGCCAACCCGCGCGTCAAAGCGCTTCGTGGGAAAGCCAAGGACAAGTTCTGGGAGGCGGTCAACCGCCTGGAACACGAGGGCTGCGCCGCCGGCCACTACCGGATGCGGGCGCCCGACGGCTCAGACGCCCACGTCTGCGGCCTGCGCTTCTACGCTGACTGGCGAATGCACATCGTGTTTGCCGAGCACAACGAGATCGTCATCTCCTGGGTCGGGCAACACAGCGACAAGGAGAACCCGCACGTCGACGGAGCCACGGACATCCCGCAACTGGCAGACATCGGACGCCCCCGTAAGGACCAGCCGCCCTGCTGCGATGAGCCCGACAAGGCGCCGATCGACCAAAAACTCGTCGACCGGATCAACGCACTACGACCGCCACGGCGATAGGGCCGTATCGGCTGTCCCCGCACACCCACGCGAAGCCGCAGCCACGCGCCCAGCCCGGTCGGTCCCATCACCAACAGCGCCCTCCGTTACAAACTACGCCGTACATTCGCAACTACCGTTCGCAACAACACTTCATATTCCCAACTAGCCTGGGCGGCAACAGCTTTACCTGCGGGTCAGCGCTCGCGCACACGCACGACGTTCGATGCGCCCCTCGCGAACGGATAGTCGGCCTCGGCTTCGCACAGGGCGCGGAACTCGTAGGTCGCGGGACCTGGGAAGCGGAAGCGGTAGCGCGCCCGTGGCCACCGCCAGCGCGACGCTCGCTCCAAACGCTCCGTTCGACATCCGCAACCGCGTCTCCATGTCTTCTCCTCGGGGCCCTCTTGCTCCTCCGCAATCCTCTCACGACCGCGCGCGTGATCATCGAGCGCCTCTTCAGTTTTCTGATCCGAAGCGCCGCCGAGTCCGAGATCTCCGTGCTTCTGGCCCGCGCCGTAGAAAACCTGGCGCGTCCGCGTCCTCGCGCTACACGGTCGCGCTGGGCTGGCGGCGCTTGCGACGCCCGAGCCGGGCGAGACGGGCGAATATTGCGGGAGTTGTGAGGTATCCGGTGCGTTCGGTGACGACGGCATCCTTGAAGAACTCGCCGAATGGCGGCTGATGGGGCTCGGGCTGTTGGGGTTGGTCGTCGGCGAACACCTCGTCGATGACTTCGACCGTGCGCTCGGCGTCGTCCTCGCTTAGCCCTACACGCTCGCGGAGGACCTGAACCATCTGTGCGTTGTCCTTGACCATGACTAGAAGTGTATACCGGCGGCGAGCGTGAACCCGAGGATCTCCGTGACCAGGCCAGCGGTCATTCGGACGAAGTCTGCCTGTCCCTCCATCCGACGACGGCGCCGAAACGGGACACGCGTTTGGCGGCTGCTCCTGGCGGTGGGTGTCGGGGCTCCGAGCGGGGAGCTGTGGGCACGATCGACCGATCGGAGATCGGTCAGCAGCGAGAGCCGCGGCGGCGCTCCTCAAGCGGCAGCGTCCTCATGTTGCTAGCTCTCCCGGCTGTGGCCAGGGTGGCTGGATCTTCAGCAGGTCGAGGATGTGTTGTTGGGTGGGGGTGAGGCGGTCGAGCTCGATGCCGTTGTGGGTGTAGGTGAGCCCTAGGCCTTGGAAGGCGGCGAGGATGTTGCGCCCGGTGGGTTTGGCTGAGCCGCCGTCGGGTAGGAGCCCTGGGAGTTCTTCCTGCTTGTCCTCGGCGAGTGCTTGGCGTGCTTGGGTTTCGATCAGCCCGAAGATCAGCAGCGCGATGCCGATGATGCTGATGAGGGCGTAGATGCGGTCGTCGTTGTGCAGGAAGATCGGGCGGACCTTCAGGGTTTGCTTCAGATCGCGGTGGTGGCGCTCGAGGATCGGCTGGTCCTCATAGAGCTGCAGGACGCGGCTGGGGGAGAGGCGTCCGGTCAGGTTGGTGGCGAGCGCGTAGATGCCGTCGGTGGAGGCCGCCTTATCGATCGTGCCTTGGTCGCGGTGCCAGCTGATCGTGGGCTTGCCGGCACGCTGGCCGACCTCCACGACGATCAGTCCTTGGATGTTCTTGGCGATGATCTGCCCGACGCGGCGTTCGACTTGGTGGCGGGTTTTGTGCTGGCGTCCGAGGCCGCGCTTGACACCGTGAAGGGCCTCCTCGGCTTTGGTGAGCGCGCGCTCGCGGGCTGCTTTGGCCTCTGCTGCCTGCTCTGAGGAGTGAATGTAGGCGACCCGCAGCCGCAGCGGCTGGCCAGTCTCGGGGTCGGTGAGCCCCCAGTTGATGAGCGCACCGCGGTAGCGGGTGCGCAACTTCGGCGGGAGATCCCGCTCGCGCTCAGCGACATAGTTCAGCTTCCGCAGGGCCGAGTGTCCGACCTCGGTCAGGAAACGCTCTCTGAAACCGGTGTCTGCTCTGAGCGGGACGATCAAGTCCAGGCCAGCGCGGGCGATTTCACAGAGGGTCTCTGGCTGCCCGTAGACCGAGTCGAACACCATCAGCATTCCCGGTCTTGAAAGCTCAAGCAGCTGCTGCAGCGACTGGCCAATGAGGGTCAACTCGGCGGTGTTGCCGTGGTCCGGGCGCGTGTAGAGCGCCACGCCGTCGGAGCTAGTGGCCTTTAGCGTGCGCACCTGGCGCTCCACGCGGCAGTCCGGGCCCCAGTCCTTGGCGACGAGCGCAGAGTCCTCATAGGCCTCGGTCACTCGCACCGTCGTCAGATCCACGTGCAGGCGT
Organism: uncultured Solirubrobacterales bacterium; assembly: GCA_963813805.1. Classification (GTDB taxonomy): domain Bacteria; phylum Actinomycetota; class Thermoleophilia; order Solirubrobacterales; family Solirubrobacteraceae; genus Palsa-744. The sequence continues at coordinate 7,041 of CAWEZZ010000004.1, read as the reverse complement.
CCGGCGTCCACGCCGAAGCGCTCGATCGCCCTCGCGGCCAAAAGGCCGCGCAGATGCTCGGCATAGACAGCAAATCTTTCAAGCGCCCGGCCCAGCTGGTCGTCGTTCAGAAGCTGCGCCGGGATCCCCAACAACTCGTGCACCGCCGCACCCGAGGCCCAGCCCGCGATGTCATACAAGGGCGAAGGCGAACACAAACGGCTACAGACGAGCGCGCAGACCGCCTCACCGACCGAGAGCTGCGAGCGTCCGCGACCGGGCAACGCACGATCGACCGTGCCGGCCACATCCAGCTCCGCCAGGAAGTGCGAGGCCAACAGCAGCGGCCCGACATCGCGGCGCACACCTGCAAGCGGCGGGTCCAGGCGCGCGAAGGAGCCCGCCAGTGCCTCCAGCTGCCCAGAGGACTTCAGGACCTCCTTGCGACCCAAGTTTGCCACAACGCGATGGCGCACCCGTCCCGCCTCGTCACGGTATCCCTCCACGAGTTGTATGTACTCATAGACTTGCCGACCACGGCGTACCTTGGTCTCCTTGAGAAACATGTTGCCACAACTATGATCACTTGATCGGACGGAATGACCGACAACGCACAGTCGGATCTCTTGCTAGGCTTGAGTTTGATGCGTGCACTGGTCCTGGACGCTCCCACGGCAGGGCTCGAGGAGCTGCTTAAGCCATGCTGCCTCGGGGCACGATCCACTGCACGGCTTGGCCGGTGAGTTCGGCGATGCGCTCGAAGTCGACGTCGTAGTGGAGGACCGTGAGGCCGGCGTTCTCCGCACAGGCCGCGACGAGCAGGTCGGGCAACGGCACGGCACGGTGCTGGGAGCGTTTGGCCAGCTTCGCTTGAACCTCCAGCGCTCGCTCGACGGTACTGTCGTCGAACGCGACCCGTGGCATCCCGCGCAGCGCCTCGGCGAGAGCGCTGTAGGTAGCCGGACTAGTCGCGCTGTAGAGCAGCTCCAAGTCGACGATGCCGCAGGTGGCAACTTCGCCGGCGAGCAGGAGCGGCTCGAGCATCGCGCGCACTTCGGGGCGAGTCTCGCGCCGGGTCAGCGCGCTCTTGTCGGCGAGGAAGGTTGCCACCGTCTGCGCAACTCAGCGCCAGGCGCCGGCCATCGCCTCGGGGTGGTCCAGCTCCAGCGCCCCCGGGGTGAACAGCAGCTCCACAAGCGCTTGGCGCTGGTTCAGCTTGACGACCTCAGAAAGCGCTGCATCGACGGTGTCGGTCAGCGTCCTGGTGCCGAGGATGTCCTTCGCGGCTGCGACCTTGGCGGTGTCGATCTCGAACGAGGTCTTGTGTCTGGTGGGAGTGCTCATGGGGGAATGATAGCGCAGGATCCCCTTCGAGATAGCAGGACTAGTAGTATTTCCCTCTCTAATCAAAGCCGCCGGAGCGCGAGCGCGTGAGCGACCTCACACGAGCAGATCGACTGGCCGCCCAGCGAGTAGATTCTCGCTCGATGGCAACACCTCACTCGTTGCAGCTCAAACGCTCCGCGACGGCCGGCTCACCGAGGACGCTCAATGGGGCGTTATCTGATCTGATAACATCGAACATGTGGATGTCACGTTCGAAGACGTGTTGGAGAAGGCCGCGGAGCTGCAGGCCGCGGTCCCGGGCGCGGTGCTCGTCGGGGGTTCCGCGGCGGCGGTGCACGCCGCGCATCGCGAGTCCCACGACCACGACCACGTGCTCGCCGACCTGGCCGAGCGCTACGACACCGTGCTCGAGAACCTGGAGGCGCTCGACGACTTCTCGCTTCGCCGCGCCCAGCCCGGCAAGATCATCCTCGGCGAGCTGGGCGGAATCGAGACGGGCGTACGCCAGCTACTGCGCAGCCGCCCGCTGGAGACGACCACGGTCACGATCCGCGGCAAGCCGGTCGTGGTGCCGACGGCGCAGGAGATCCTGCGCATCAAGGGATGGCTCGCGGTCTCGCGCAACCAGACGCGCGACTACCTCGACATCGCGGCGCTCGCCGACCGCCTCGGCGTCGAGGAAGCCGCGCGGGTGCTCTCGCGCATCGACGACTATTACGCGGACGTCAACCGGGGCGAGCAGCCGGTCGCGACGCAGCTCGTGCGCCAGCTGTCCGACCCCCGCCCGCGGGACGCCGAGGTCACCCGCCAGCTCGATCGCTACAAGGCGCTGCAGGAGCGCTGGCAGGACTGGTCGGAGGTCCGGGCGGTGCTCGGCGACGTCGCGGAGGCGATGGTCGTATGACGGCGCGTTTCCGCAACGTCGACTTCGACGAGAGCGCTCCGCTCGACGAGTGGCCCGCGGAGGCGATCGAGATCGTCATCGACCGCGGCTCCCTTCCCGATTGGCGGATGCTCGCGCGGGCGATCCGCGCGAGCCCCTGGGGGCCGGCCGCGCGCACCACCGAGAACGTCACGAGCTGGGGGGAGCACTACGGGGTGGATGAGCTGATGCAGCGTGTGCTGCGCCGCGCCCGCGCAGACGTCACGCGCGAGGGCCGCGAGCGCTACGCGGCGCAGGTACGCGCCTGGCGGGCGATGACTGGCCTCTCGTTGCGGAAGTTCGCGCGCGCCGCCGGCACCTCAGCCTCACGGCTCTCGGACTACGAGCACGCTAAGGTCGCGCCGACGACCGACGTCCTGGCACGGCTGGAGCACGTCGCGAGCGCCCAGAATTTGTCTGGCTTGAGTTGATGGACTCCGATGGGTTCCCAGACAATGTGGACTCGGCGGGGGAGAGCGACCCGTCGACAACGGATCTGGCGGCGGTCGCGATTCTTGGGGTGTGTCAGCGTAACTCTTGGCTTGAAGGGCCGTGGACGGTCGAACTGGACGGGGTGATCGCGGTGCTCGAGGATCGGGGGGAACCGCTGCCCGCCCGAGGGCCGGTGATCGAACGCGCGCTCGGGTTGATGGCGGCCGGGGTGGAGACCCCCTCCGGAGATGTGCAGGGAGCCCCGAGAGCCGAGGATGGTGAGGACCTCGAGCAGGCCGGCCGCATGTCGGCCGTCGTCGCGCTGCTCGAGAAAGCCTACGACGAGCTCGGGCATGCCTTCTGAACACCCGTCGAGTGCCATCAACATCCGTTCCGCCACGCCCGAGGCGCTTGATCCATTCCCGCTACTGCGAGCCCTGCACGAACGCGGTATCCCCTCAAGCCCGCGAGGGGCTATTCTTCTTGGGTGATGCCCACGCTGGTGATGGACCCTGCTCCGGTCGAGATCGACGCGCTGCTCGAGCAAACGTGGGTGGGAGGGTGCTCACCCCGCGGGCGTGTCCTGACCCGCCGCCGGAGGTGTGTCGGGCTCCTCGCCGAGCCGCTTGAGGTCCTCCAGGTCTTGCGGCCGAGCAGCGGCCCGCTTCATCGCGCGCAGGTGATCGAGGGCGCATACTCGAACCTGAGTATCCCTGAACGTCACGGGGATGGCACGCGGCGCAAGTTCGGAGTAGGCGAGGTCCGTCTCGATTCCCTGCACCCATTGCATGATGTCCAGCGGGCCGAGGCTGGTCTCCAGACGGAAGTTTGCTCCTTCGGCGAGCTGGACCGGGTCGGTCGGGTCGTAGGGGAACTCCTCGGGCGAGAAGTCCTCCAGGCCGACGTGCTGGGCTTTGATCTCCTCCAGGAAGCGAGCAAGCCGCTCGAGATTCGCGGGGGAGGGGTCGGGAACGATGTCGAGATCTTTGGTGGCACGGATGAAGCCGTGCACGCCGACGGCGACTCCGCCGATGACCACGAACTGGACCTGTGCGCCCGTCAGTGCGAGCAGCAGGTCGTCAGGTTCGAACATCGCTGGGCAGGCCCTGCCGGAGCTCGCTCACGAATCGGCTCAGGCGCAGCGTCTCCTCCAAGCGCTCTTGGGTGCTCTTCTCTCGGTCGCGCAAGGCACGTGTCTCCTCAGCCCGCTCGTTGCGGGCGATCTCCTCTGCCGTCCAGGGTCCCCGTGGCTTGGCTTTCCGCTTCGCTGCCATGAGTCATATTCTACCGCCGCCGACGGCGATCTCGCCGCTCGGCCGGCCCGGCCCGGGAGACGGTCGGAGTTCGGGACCCGGGCCGGCATGTCGCCGGGCAAGCATCTATGACACAGCAGACCAGCCCTTCCAGCGACTGCACGACGAATGTCAGGTGAGGATCCTCCGTACGCCTATCAGTCGATCGAGCCCGGTTCTGCCACCCACACGCTCTCGATGCCCAGTACCGGGCAGAGGATGTCGAAGTGATGGTCGTAGTGCAGTACTCCCGCGCCACGCTCGGCTGCTGCCGCTGCGATCAGGTAGTCGGCGGCTGGCAGTCGCCGCTCGCCGCGCAGTTCGCGTGATGCGCGGAGAGCTGCTGCGCCGGCAGCTCGTGTCACTGGTGCGGCCGGTAGTGCGCCGAGTGTCCGGTCGAGTTGCGCGAACTTCTCCTCATCACGAGCGGCCGCCAGCAGCTCCAGCGCGACCACGGGGCACACGACGAGCAGGTCGGCTTCCTCGGTTGCAAGCCAGCGCGCTAGCACGGTGCTCGCGTGCTGACGGTTCCACGCCGAGCTGTCGAATACGAGCGGTCCGCCTGAGCCGTATGGGTCAGCGGCGTTCTGCATGCAGCCGCTCGGAGACCGCGAAGTCGTACCCGTCGTCCTCGCCGGTCGCGATGCGCCGCAGGTGCTCTCGCGCTTCGCTCCGCGCGTCTCGTTCCGCGCGGATCGCCTCGGCGCCGCGGATCGCGAGGTCCCGCACAGCGCGAGAGCGCGGCTCGCGCTCGCCGAGCTCGGCGAGCGCGGCGCTCAGCTCAGTGTCGAGAGTAACCTGTATGCGGGGCTTGACGGACGCCATGCGACAAGTGTATCACTTGAGTGGTACAGCGCCAAGGCCCTACCGAGTGTGGCGTGCTGGCCGATCAGTCGATCCTTGCCTGTTGCCGCTCAGGCTAGTTTGAAAAGTGAAAGCTAGTTTGTCACTCCCAGTAACTACGGGCTGTAAGGGCGTTCTGGGCTATCGCGTGCCACTTCAGCGGCGAGACCCTTGCACGGGCCCGTAGAAGGGCTCCAGCGCGACCTCTGAGCGTATGTTCGCCCTGTGTTTACGGGCTCTAACAGCGCCAGTGTCAAACTAGATTGCACGTTTCAAACTAGCTTGCAAACTAGGCTTCATATTGCAAACTAGCCTGAGCGGCAACATCATCGTGCTGACAACCCGGTCGCTGGAGGGCGGAGCCATCCCCCGACAAGCCCTCCGGTCTCCAGCAGGTAGATCAGCCCGCCTGCTCGTGCTCCGAAGGAGTGCGCCCCGCAGGGGTGTGCCCCGAGGGGTGACCCTGGCCCTCGGAGGGGGCGGCGCCGTCCCCGGGGTGAATCATGAGAGCCTCGTTTCCGTCCCCCTGTCCGCGAGCGTTCCGCATCCTGGGCCGTCTCTACCTCTGAGTGAGCACCACCGCTATTCGAAGCGTGCATGGAGGATGGCCTCTCCGCACCCGAAGCGTGCACCCGTGGCGGCCTTTCCGGGCATTCACCCTTGGGCGCGTGCATGCCGCGATTATCCCTCTAATCGTGAGGCAGCACCATCCGTGCGTCCGCCTGCCTGGCTGTGCCCCTCGCGGTGCGGGCGCTGTGCCCGCGCTCCCTGCGAGCGGCGCTTCCTGGCAAACGCATGACCTGTGTTTATCGACTCGCGCCTGTTGCGCTGTGCTTCGGGACCATTCGACGTGCCGATTGCCGCAACCTTCGGCGGGACTGTGTGTTCTCTGGTGCATGGGCACCTCTGCACCACGCCGGTTTCCGGTCCTCGGCGGTTCCGGTTTGACATTCGAGAAGCGGATGCTATAGCGTGCTTATCAACGTTTATTCAGAGCATCGAGCAAGCTGGCGCGACTGGGAGTTGGGGATGCGCACGGGGAGCTTTGTGCCAAAGGCAGCCTGCCTGTGCCGCCGAACGGGTATGCCCGGGAGGGCTGCCTTGCAGATCGTACGGGTACGGAGGAGTGTGGAAGGCAATGCAGGCAGCCGCACCAGGCACTGATGTGCGTGAGATTGAGACGGCTCGCATGCGGGTGCCCCTCCAGCTGTCCGCTCGCACTCGAGGTGCATCTCGCGGGTGGTGGCCGGGGATGGTGGACCATGTTCGCTCGTCCCCGCAGCCAGTTGCGCTCGCCGCACCGCAGGGCGCGGGTCTGTCCGCTGACCCCCGCTCGGATGCGAGCACCTCTCGGCTCAACCGCATACTTCCGCTTCCCGACATGGGCCTGTTCGCGAACGCGAGGTTCCGCGACTCCGTGCGGAGCCGGCTGGCTGACTCACGCCTGCTTCCCGACGTGGCCATGTTCGCCGACGGCCGGCCGGACAGCGGCACTCGCCGGCTCACCGGCGCAAAACCGGCTGAGCCTCACATGTGCATGTCTGCCAGCCTGTGCCCTTCAGGGTGCACCCGCACGCAACGCGGGTGGGTGCATCCCCGCCACGTCTTCTTCCCAACGCCGGCATCTCGACCACCAGTCGCACGCGAAGCGTGCATCCAGACCTGCTTCTTCTCAGCGCGCGAAGCGTGCATCCCAACTGGCTGTTACTCCGCACGCGCGAAGTGCCCCGCTTGCGAAGTGCCCCGACAGGGGTGTGCCCCCGCAGTGCCCCGAATGGGGTATTTATGGGGTGAATGGGGTAAAGCGTGCATACAAAGCGGCTTCCGCTCCCCACGCACCCCGCGAAGTGCCCCGCTAGGGGTATGCATCCAACCTAGCCCCTCCGCACGCGAAGCGTGCATTCAACCCAGCCTTTCAGCACGCAGAGCGTGCATACAAAGCGGCTTCTTCCCCGCACGCGAAGCGTGCATTCAACCCCACGTTGCATCACCAGCCCGCCCCGTCCGTTCCGCGAAGTGCCCCGCATGGGGTGCAAGCGACCCATTGACAGTACACGCGAAGCGTGCATCCAAGACGGCCTTTTCTCGGCACCCGCAGGGTGCCTACCCTCTGCCTTTTTCACCCCCTTTCCAGCCCGTGCCCCCGTCGATCGCCCATCGGGCCGGGGCGCCCCGCGCCAACCACCATCTCCCCCTTGGTTTCTCGTGTCGCAGGCGCGGCGCTTC
>CAWEZZ010000003.1:0-162399 GCA_963813805.1 uncultured Solirubrobacterales bacterium | reverse complement strand
AGCGCCGACGGCGCCCACGCTGCTTGAGCGTGATCCCCTCGAGCACGTGGGCGACCGTCTCGCAGGCGTCGACGGCGGCCTCGAGCGACTCGAAGATGTCCTTCCAGCGGATCACGACCATCGGGTCGATGCCGCCGGCGAACAACGAGGCCACGCCGTCGCGCTGCAGACGGTCTCCCTCGTTCTCGAGGCGATGAATCTCCACCAGGTGCGGCGCCAGCTCGGTGCCCGTGCGCAGGCAGCGCAGCGCCTGGGCGATCTGCTCGCCGGCCCCGACCAGCACCTCGGTGAACGCCACCGCCTGCTCCATCGGCGCCTCCACGCCGTAGAGCCCCAGCTGGGCGGCCACCTGCTCGGAGTGATCGACGATGTCGTCAAGCGCAGTCGCCAGGGCGTAGCCATCACCGGCGTCAAAGGGGGCTCTCACCCGGCCGCGGCCGGCTAGCCGGTGGATGATGTCGTGGGTGATGCGGTCGCCTTCCTGCTCGCACACCTTCAGATCCTGGGCCAGCGTCGCGTGCTCGGGATACTCGACGAGCAGATCGCGCAGCAGCAGGCCACACCGCTGGACGTTGCGTCCAGCCTCCTCGACGAGGGTCATCAGGATGCTATCGACGCTACGGCGCGAAAACGGAAAGGCCATCGGGCGAGATTATTGCGCCGCCGGCGGGCTCGCCGTCTCCTTCACGACTTTTTCACGAGTCGATTACGAGTTTGCAACTCCGCGACCGCGGCCGCGGCGAGGCTACACATCGTGGCGGCCTTTACGGAGAGCGCAGACACGGAGAGCGCGGACACCCTGTATGCCGGCGAGCTCGAGATCAGGCTGAGCGAGGGACTCGTGCTCGCCACCGGGAGAGCGCTCACGCTGTCTGTGCGAGAGTTCGAGCTACTGGTTGCAATGGCGAGGCGCATGGGCGCGATCGTCACCCGCGAGGAGCTCTTCAGCGCGGTTTGGGGTGGCGAGCTGCGGGAGGGAGACCGCTCGGTCGACGTGTACGTGAGCAAGCTGCGCGGCAAGCTCGAAGCGGCGATGCCCGACCGTCGCTTCATCCACACCCACCCCGGGTTCGGCTACCGCTTTCAGCCTCAGCCTTCACGAAATGTTCACATCGAGGCTACTGGCAGTTGAGGAGACTGGACCCTGGCACACTGGGTCGGCAGAGAGCCGCAGCATACCCTCATGCGCCGTCACACAACAATCCACCCAGAGGAGACGCAGTGATCAAGAATAAGATTGGCGCGCTCGCGGGTTGCGCGCTGCTTGCGCTCGGCCTCGCCGCGTGCGGCAGCTCCAAATCATCTACCAGCTCGAGTAGCTCATCGAGCGCGACTTCCACCAGCGGGTCCGGGACGATCTCCGGAGCCGGCTCGACGTTCGCCGCCCCGGTCTATCAGCAGTGGGCCTCGGCCCAGTCTGGCCTGACCGTCAACTACCAGGCCGTCGGCTCGGGCGCGGGCATCACATCGCTTGAGTCAAAGACCGTGGACTTCGGAGCCAGCGATCCGCCGCTGAAGCCCGCCGACGAAGCCGCGATCGCCAAGAACGGCAGCCCGGCGGTGCAGATTCCGATGTTCCTGGGCGCGATCACCATCTCCTACAACCTGCCCGGCGTGCAGACCGGCATGAAGCTCGACGGCAAGACGATCGCCGACATCTACCTGGGCAAGGTCAAGACCTGGAACGACGCCGAGATCAAGGCGCTGAACCCGGGGGTCTCCCTGCCGAGCACCGCGATCACCGTCATCCACCGCTCGGACTCCTCGGGCACCACCGCCGGCTTCACCGGCTTCCTGGCCGCGGTCGACCCCGAATTCAAGAGCAAGGTCGGCGAAGGCAAGGACGTGCAGTGGCCGACGGGCACCGGCGCGAAGGGCAACGCAGGAGTCGCCGGCGCGGTGCAGCAGACGACGGGCGCGGTCGGCTACGTCGAGCAGGCCTACGCGCTGCAGCACAACTTCACCTACGCCTCGGTGAAGAACAAGGCCGGGCAGTTCGTCGCGCCGACCCTGGCCTCGACCAGCGCGGCGGCCGAAGGGCGTGCACGGTGCCGGCGAACCTCGGCATCAAGATCAAGAACCCCAGGCGCAGCCGGGCACTACCCGATCACCTCGCAGACGTTCATCGTCGTCAACAAGGACCTGTGCAAGGCAGGCGTACCCGGCGGCGAAGCTGCCGCCAAGAACGTCGTGAAGTTCATCGACTATGGGCTGGGAGAAGGGCAGTCGGTCCTCTCTCAGGCCGACTACGCGGGGCTGCCGGCCTCGATCCTGGCCAAGTCCAAGGCGGCTGTGGCCACCCTTCAGTGCAACGGATCGCCGCTCGGCGGCTGATCGCAGCGAAACAGGCCTCGGACTGGTAGATAAGAGGCCGTGCAGAGCGCATCTCTCCCCACCGGCGATCGCTCGGTTCTCGAGCGGTCGCCGGTGGCGCGTCTGCCCGACCGCGCGCTGAAGTATGGGCTGACGGCCCTGGCAGCGCTGATCCTTGCGCTGATCGTCTACTTCTTCATCCGCCTCGTCGGCGAGGCCCGTCCGGCATTCGCCAAGGCCGGCGTGTTCGGCTTTACATTCGACAACGACTGGAACGTGAACGCCGAACGGTTCGGCGCGCTGCCGCTGGTCGTGGGCACGCTCATCACCTCCGGACTGGCGCTGCTGATCGGCGTGCCGGTGGCGGTGGCCACCGCGATCTACGCCACCGAGCTGTGCCCGCTGCGCGTGCGCGCGCCGCTTACGGTGCTGGTCGAGCTGCTGGCGGCGGTGCCCTCGGTTGTGTACGGGCTATGGGGCATCTTCTTCCTCGCTCCCAAACTGCAGGGAGCCGAGCAATGGGTGGCCGACCGGCTGTCGTCCATCCCGTTCATCGGCGGGGGCGCCGTGACGATCCCCAACTACTTCATCACCGGGCTGGTCCTGGCGATCATGATCCTGCCGATCGTCAGCGCGATCAGCCGCGAGGTGATGAGCACTGTGCCGGCCGACCACAAGGAGGCGGCGCTGGGGCTCGGGGCGACCCGCTGGGAGATGATCCGCACGGCCGTCCTGCCCTACTGTCGCTCCGGCATCGTCGGCGGAGCGATGCTCGGCCTCGGCCGGGCGATCGGTGAGACGATCGCCGTGACAATCTTGATCGGCGACGCGCCCCAGTTGGGCCGCCACCTGTTCGGGCAGGGCTACAGCCTCGCCGCGGTGATCGCCAACGAGTTCGGCGAGGCCCAGGGACTGCACCGCTCGGCGCTGTTCGCCGCCGGGCTCGTCCTGTTCGTGCTGACGCTGCTCGTCAACGGCGTGGCGCGGATGCTCGTGCTGAGAGCCTCGCGCGGGCGCCGGCCGCGGGCCGGAAGTGACCGCGCCGCGGGCGGAGGCCAGCTGATCTCAGAGACGGTGGCGGGCGCATGAGAAACGACATCCACGCCATGCACCCCGCAGAGGTTCTCCTATGAGCGCGCCGAGCCCAACGGCCGATCAGATGGCTCGCTTCGCCGTCAGCCCGGCGCGCAAGCGCAAGGACAGGATCGCCCGCGCGACGATCTTCGCGGGCACCGTGATCGCGCTGGTCCCGCTCGTGCTGATCGTCTACTACCTGCTGCGCAAGGGCCTCGGCTCCTGGAGCGGAAGCTTCTTCAGCACCGACCCGACCGGCAACACGTTCTTTAAGAGCTCGAGCATCGGCGGGATCAAGAGCGCGATCCTCGGCACGGTCGAGATCGTCGCGCTGGCCTCGGCGATCGCGATCCCGATCGGCATCGGCGTGGCAGTGTGGCTGGTCGAGTACGGCAGAAACAGCTGGTTCGCCTCAACGGTGCGCTTCTTCGTCGACGTGCTCACCGGGGTACCGTCGATCGTGTTCGGTCTGTTCGTGTACATCGTGCTGGTCGTCGGCACCGGCAGCTCCTACGCCGGCTACAAGGGCTCGTTCGCGCTGGCGCTGCTGATGCTCCCGGTCGTGATCCGCTCAGCCGAGGTGATCTTGCTGCTGGTCCCCGCCGCGCTGCGCGAGTCGGCGCTCGCGCTGGGGGCGCCACGCTGGCGGGTGATCTTCTCGATCGTCCTACCCACGGCGCTGCCGGGCATGGTCACCGGGGTGCTGCTGGCGATCGCCCGCGCCGCCGGGGAGACCGCGCCGCTCTTGTTCACCGCGGCGGCGACGCTGAAGACGAACTTCAACCTCGGCCAGTTCATGAACTCGCTGCCCGTGCAAATCTACAGCGACGTGACATCTCCGACCACGGCGGTGGTAAACCGTGCTTGGGGAGCAGCTCTTACCCTGGTAGTCATGATCCTGCTGCTAAATCTCATCGCCCGCCTGATCTCGCGAAGGAGTCGCCTTGCATGAGCACCGACGGACCGAGTACGGGGATCGCTGACATGGAGCCCGACGAGCTCCTGGAGCCGGACGCAGCCCCCTCCCCAGCCCCGCCCGCCACGCCCCCGCCCGCCAAGCCCCAGGCCGGTCCCCCGCAGGGCGACCCCGCGACCGGCACGGCGGCCGTCGACGCCAAGCCGGGGCTGAGTGTGAGGCTGGAGAAGCTGCGCGCCTTCTACGGCGATGCCGAACCCGTCAAGGGCATCGACCTCGACTTCCGCGCCAACGAGGTGACCGCGATCATCGGGCCCTCGGGCTGCGGCAAGTCGACGATGGTGCGCTGCATCAACCGCATGCACGAGGAGATCCCCGGCGCCCGCGCCGAGGGCAGGGTGCTGCTGGACGACCTCGACGTGTACGACTCCTCGGTGGACGTGGTCGCGGTGCGCCGGGCGATCGGCATGGTCTTTCAGAAGCCAAACCCGTTCCCGACGATGTCGGTCTTCGACAACGTGGCCGCTGGCCTGCGTCTTAGCTCGCGCAGGCGCGGCGAGCGAGCGAAGACGTCTCTGCGCGCCAAGGTGGAGACCGCGCTGCGCAGCGCGGGCCTGTGGGATGAGGTCTCCGAGCGGCTCGCAGAGCCCGGCGCCGGGCTGTCGGGGGGCCAGCAGCAGCGACTGTGCATCGCGCGCTCGCTCGCTGTGGACCCCGAGGTGATCCTGATGGACGAGCCTTGCTCCGCCCTGGACCCGATCGCGACGCTGAAGATTGAGGAGCTGATTGATCAGCTAAAGGCGCGGGTGACGATCGTGATCGTCACCCACAACATGCAGCAGGCCGCGCGCGTGGCCGACCGCACGGCGTTCATGCTCGACGGCGAGCTCGTCGAGGTCGGTCCGACACAAGAGATCTTCACCAATCCCACCGACCCACGAACCGAGGACTATGTCACCGGAAAGTTCGGCTAGCTCCGAGGGCGAGCGACCACAGGCGCCGGCGGGCACGGTGGGCGCCTCCGCTGGGGACGTCGCCGCCGCGGGCGGGAGCACCACTGCCGAAAGCAATCCTCAGCAAGGCCGGGCGCACTTCCAGCAGCAGCTGCAGGAGCTAGAGACCCACGCGCTGGGCGGGCTGGACCTGATCGTCGAGCAGCTCGACCGCGTGCTGGAGGCACTCAGCCATCAGGACGTCGAGCTCGCGCAGATGGTGATCGCCGACGACGACCGCGTCGACGGGCGTTATCTGGAGGTCCACCAGGGCATCCTCTCGCTGCTCGCCCTGCAGGCGCCCGTCGCAGGCGACCTGCGGCTGGTCGCCGCCCTGCTGCACATGATCAAGCACATCGAGCGGATGGGCGACCAGTGCGTGAACATCGCCAAGCTGATCCCCCTCTCCGGGCATGAGCCGCCCGTGCGTCCGGAGGTGCTCGAGGCGCTGTCGAAGATGGGCGCCCTCGCGCGCTCGGAGGTCACCCAGTGCAAGGCCGCCTTCTCCGGCCGTGACGTGGGCCTGGCCGAGGACCTCGTCCGTCAGGATCGCGAGATCAACCGGCTCAATCGCGAGATCTTCCGCATGGCACTCGAGATCGGCGATGACCCGGACACGCGCGAGTGGGCGATGCACATGATCCTCGTCGCCCGCGCGCTGGAGCGGATCGGCGACAACGCGGTGGACATCGGCGAGCAGGTGGCGTTCGTGGTCACCGGCCTGTTTCGAGAGTTCTCTGACTCCCCACATCCCGCCGGCACGCGCCCGGACTCGGCTCCCGATTCGAGCCGAGAAACGTTCTAGATCCGATGGGGATTCAAGTCGCCACATCCGAGTGCGTATAGCTATGGTGATACCAGCGGGGGAAATCATGTTGCATGTATCCCAGTGCGTATAGCTATGGTGATACCAAGCACCAAAAGAATAGATACACGCCGCCGACCTGGAGGAAGAGGTAGCGCCACCGCAGGTTTGCCGCCCGCCCGCGACCGTCAGCTCCGCCAGCGGCCCAACTTGCCCGCAATTTGCTTAATTCTGCTGTGAACATCCTGTGACCATTTTGCGGCGGGTCGCACTTGGGTCCTCTCGGTCCCGTAGACTGATGTTCGATGACGGAAAGTGGTATTCGCGCCACGGACGAGGCGGCGCCGTCGAGCAGGGGTAGCGCGTCTTCGGCGTTGCGCATCGCCGTTCTCGACCGCGACAGCGGCTTCATCCAGGTGCTGAGCAAGCGCCTGGACCGCTTGGACTGGGAGCACCGCGTGCTCGCGAGCCCGGTGCCGAGCGAGGCAGTGGCATCGATGCGACTCAGCGCGCTCGTCGTCGACCTCGCCGTGCTCGGACCGCAGGCCTGGGAGTGGCTCGAGCGACTGTGTGGAGCGCTGCCGGAGTTGGGCGTCGTCGTCTGCACCGGCCCCTCGACCGTGGCTCAGAGGGTGCGCGGGCTGCGACTCGGAGCCGATGACTGGATCACCAAGCCGTGCCATCCCGAGGAGGTGATCGCGCGCGTCCAGGGCGTCGCGCGTCGCCGCCGACGCTCGACCGGCCGCGCTGAATCAAAGCCGCTGCTGGCCGGCGAGGTCGAGATCCGCTCCGACCGCTTTCAGGCGTTCGTGGAGGACCGCAGCCTCGACCTCACGCGCCGCGAGTTCGAGCTGATCGAGCTGCTCGCCACCGCCGAGGGACGGGTGCTGGAGCGCGAGGATATCTATTCGAGCCTGTGGGGCTATGCGATGGTGCGCGGCGACCGCTCGGTCGATGTGTTCGTGCGCAAGCTGCGGCAGAAGCTGGAGAAGGCCTCGCCACGCTGGCGCTACATCCACACGCACTTCGGTATCGGCTACCGCTTTGCGGCCGAATCGCTCGACGTCGATATCGACGTCGTCGACGTGCCCTCTTCAGTGCCCGCCGACTGGGACGCCGGCGATCAGGGCAAGCTCGCGGGGACGCAGCAGGACCGCGAGCTCGCCGCGGGCACCCTCTAGCCTGAGCACGGCCAAGCCACCCTTCTTGAGGTCCACGTGGCTACCTGTGAGGTCGCCGACCACGCCCGAGAGGGTCGGCTCGTGGCCGACGAGCAGCAGACGCCCGTCGGCGGGTACACCGGCCAGTGCCTCGAGCGCCTGGCGGACGTCGAAGTCACCGGCCAGCGGCGGGTGGGCCAGCAGCCGCTCGCGCTGGGCGATTTCCGATCGCTCCCCGTTCCATTGCTCGGCTGCCAGCTCCGCGGTCTGGCGCGCACGCGCCTTGGGGCTGAACAGCACCAAGTCAAAGGTCGCTCCGAGCCGCACCAGGGCGATGCCCGCCGCGCGTGCCTGGGCTTCGCCGCGGGCGGTCAGCTTGCGCTCGGCGTCTGAGCGCGTGCCGTGAGGCTCGGCCTCGGCGTGACGTAGTAGCCAGAGCTGACGAGCCATTTCCTCTCGAGCTTCACCTTACCGGGTAGTCATAGTCGTCCTATCCCCCGGCATCAATGCCGGGGGCTTGCTGCCGGGGGCTTGCGGACAGACTGGTGCTGTCAAGGTATAGCTTGATGAGCCCATGAACAGCGATCATCACCATCATCACCACGACCTGGACGATCCCTCGCTCTACCTCAACCGTGAGCTGTCGTGGTTGGACTTCAACGAGCGCGTGCTCCAGCTCGCCGAGGACGAGCGGGTGCCGCTGTTGGAGCGGGTGAAGTTCTGCGCGATCTATACGACGAACCTCGACGAGTTCTACATGGTGAGGGTCGCCGGCCTGCACGACCAGATCGACGCCGGCGTGGAGAGGCCCGGCCAGGACGGCCGCACACCGTCGGAGACGATCGTCCTGATCCGCGAGCGCGTGTTCGGGCTGGGCCAAAGACTGACCGACTGCTTTGAAGGACGGCTGCGGCCCGCGCTGGCGGACCATGACATCCACGTGGTCGGCGTGGGAGAGCTCGACGAGGATCGGCGCTCAGAGCTGGCCAGACACTTCCAGAAGACGATCTTCCCCGCGCTCACCCCGCTGGCGGTGGCGCCCGGTCGGCCGTTCCCCTACATCTCCAACCTGTCCCTCAGCCTGGCCGTGCTCGTGCGCGACCCCGTCAACGAAGAGACGGTATTCGCGCGCGTGAAGGTCCCGACCGAGATCCTGCCCCGCTTCGTGACCCTCAAGCAGCCGGCGCCGGCGCCCACGCTGCTGGTGCCGCTTGAGGATGTGATCGCCCACCACCTGGACGCGCTGTTCCCGGGGATGGAGATCGCCGACTACGACGTCTTCCGCGTCACCCGCGACGCGGACCTGGAGGTTTCAGACGACGCCGCCGATCTGTTGCAGGCCGTCGAGGACGAGCTGCGCCGCCGGCGCTTCGGCGAGGTCGTGCGCGTCGAGGTCGGCGCCCACTGCTCAGAGCAGCTGCGCGAGGAGCTGGCGGGGCTGCTCGGGGTGCAGGACGAAGAGGTCTATCCGGTCGACGGTCTGCTCGACATGGGTGCGCTGTGGCAGATCGTCGAGCAGCCCGGTCATGCCAAGCTGCGCGAGGAGCCATTGGTCGGAATCACCCATCCGCGGCTGCTGCGCCACGAGGGCGAGCGGCCGGACGTGCTCGGCGCGATGCGCGAAGGCGACCTGCTGGTGCACCACCCCTACGTCTCCTTCGCCACCTCGGTGGAGCGCTTCGTCGAGCAGGCCGTGGCCGACCCGAACGTGCTCGCGATCAAGCAGACCGTCTACCGCACGAGCGACGACTCGCCGCTGGTGCCGGCCCTGATCGACGCCACTGAGCGGGGCAAGCAGGCGGTGGCACTGGTCGAGCTGCAGGCGCGCTTTGACGAGCGCATGAACATCCACTGGGCCAAGGCGCTGGAGGAGGCCGGCGTGCACGTCGTCTATGGCCAGCCCGCGCTCAAGACCCACGCCAAGTGCGTGCTCGTCGTGCGCCGCGAGGGCGACGGGGTGCGCAACTACGTGCACATCGGCACCGGCAACTACCACTCCGCCACCGCGCGGCTGTACACCGACTTTGGGCTGTTCACCACCGACGAGCAGATCGGGGCGGATGTGGCGGACATGTTCAACTACCTCACCGGCTACGGTCGTCCGCTGCACTATCGCAAGGTGCTGATGGCGCCTAACCACCTGCGCGAGGGCATCATCGAGGAGATCGAGCAGACGATCGCCGCCCACTCAGAGGACTCCCCGGCGCGGATCGCGATGAAGATGAACTCGCTCGTCGACGGGCGCTGCATCCGGGCCCTCTATAAGGCCTCGCGGGCGGGGGTGCGCGTGGAACTGAACATCCGCGGCATCTGCTGCCTGCGACCGGGCCTTGAGGGCATCTCCGAGAACATCCGGGTGGTCTCGATCGTCGGACGACTGCTCGAGCACTCGCGCGTGTATGCGTTCGAGCGCGGCGGGGAGCACACGATCTACATCGCCTCGGCCGACCTGATGCCGCGCAACCTTGACCACCGCGTCGAGCTGGCCGTGCCAGTCGATTCTGCGGAGCTGCGCGCGGAGCTGCTCGACACGTTGGAGCGGGGCTTCGCCGACAACCAGAGCTCGTGGGAGCTGGACGGCGAGGGCGCCTGGCACCGGCGCTCGCCGCAGCCGGGCGAGCGACCACGCAGCCTGCAGCTGGAGCTGGCCGAGCTATTCGCCGCACGCGCGCACACCGAGCGGTCCTCAGGCGAGCACAACGTGGGCCGGCCGAGCGAGGATCGGCCCGCCGGCGAGCACGAGGTCACCCCCGCACTAGGCGTCTCAGTCACTGAGGGCGCGGCCTCCAAGCGCTCAGCACAACCACTCGAACACTGACGGCCGCGGCGCCGTACGCCTTCGCCACGGCTTGCCCACGTCCGCGAGCAGCGGCACGTTGAGCGAGTACTTCCCGGCGAAGCCCTCGTGCGAAGCCAGATTCTGCGAAGAGATCCCGACCACCGTCGCGTCCAACGCCGCGAAGTCATCAGCACGATCACGGTAGGAGCAGAACTGCTTGGTGCAGACCGGTGTGTTATCCCAGGTACGCAGGGGTAGGACAAAGTGCTGGACACCGAAATCCGAGAGCCTGAGCGGGCGCGCGTGCGGGTCGGGCGCAATATGTTCGCGTGTGAAATGACAAGCTAACAGTCCTGTTATTCATGATCCTCCGGGTGGCTATTCCCCATTGGCCTGGTGGCTATTCCCCATTTAGCCGGGTGCCTTAGTCCCCATTGACCGAGACTTATCGTATGCTCAAGCGATGCCCGCGCTGATTGAGCGACATATCCGGCCGGCGGTCGTGGAAGCGCTGGGAGAAGCCAGGGCAGTGTGCCTGCTGGGCGCCAGACAGGCGGGGAAGAGCACGCTCGCCCGTGCGATCGCCGAACACGAGCATCCGGCGTCGTACGTAACGCTCGACGACGAAGGCACGCGACGCTCGGCGCTCGATGATCCGACCGGCTTCATCGCCGCGATCTCCGGTCCAGCGGTGATCGACGAGGTCCAACGGGCGCCCGATCTGATGCTCGCGATCAAGATCCGCCTCGACACGAACAACGCGCGCGGGCAGTTCCTGCTGGCCGGCTCGGCCAACATCCTGACCCTGCCGAGCATCGCCGATGCGCTGCCCGGACGGGTGGACTACGTGCGTTTGTGGCCGTTCTCCCAGGGTGAGCTGGCGGGCGTACGTGAGGATTTCCTGGATCGGCTATTCGCCGGCGAGCCGCCTCACATTGAGGGCGCGGAGGTCGGGCGAGCGGCGTATGCGCAGCGGATCGCCCGTGGCGGCTTCCCAGACGCTTACAATCGCAGCGCGGACGGGCGCTCACGGTTCTTTGCGAGCTACACGGAGACGATCCTGGGACGGAGCGTCAAAGACGTGGCGACCGTGCGTGACAGCGGCGCCGTGGCACGCCTACTCGGCGTGGCGGCGGCGCGCTCGGCCGGCTTGATGAACGCGCGCGGCATGAGCGCCGAGCTGGGGATGGACCACAAGACCGTCAGCGCCCACACGCAAATCCTCGAAGACCTGTTCCTCGTGCGACGCCTGCGGTCGTGGCACACGAACCTCACGAGCCGCCAGGTGAAGGCGCCGAAGTTGTACGTGACGGACACCGGGCTGCTCAGCCACCTGCTGAACGTGGACACCGATGGGCTCGCGCGCGACGCGCAGCTCGCCGGTCCGTTGTTCAAGACGTTCGTTGCGATGGAGCTGGCGCGCCAATGTGGATGGTCGCGGTGCGAACCATCGCTGTACCACTACCGCGACAGCCAGCAGCGCGAGGTGGACATAGTGCTGGAGCTGCGCAGCGGGGAGATCGCCGGAGTCGAGGTCAAGAGTGCCGCCAGCGTCAGAGCGAGAGACTTCGCCGGCCTCCGCCACCTGCGCGACAAGCTGGGCGACAGGTTCAAGGCCGGAGTGATCCTCTACACGGGAGAACGATCGCTCCCCTTCGGCGACCGCCTCACGGCCGTCCCGCTACAGGGACTCTGGGCGAGCGCTTGAATCGCATTTGTGCATGCGCCGACAGATATGAGGTCTCGCGCCGCTAACAACTCAGCTCACGAGGGAAAAGGACAGGCTCGGATCGGAGTTATCCGCGATGGCGGACGATGCCCTGCTCGTCGACGACGATGACGGCGCGCTTGGTCCCGAACCGTGAGGAGAACGCGCCATAAGCCTTCGCCACCGCCTTGTCCACATCGGCCAGCAGCGGGACCGTGAGGTTGTTCTTCTCGATGAATCCCTGGTGAGAGTCCAAGTCCTGCGCCGATATCCCAACGATCGTCGCATCCAAAGCCGCGAAATCGTCCGGGCGATCACGGTAGGAGCACATTTGCTTTGCAGACACGGGTGTGTTGTCGCCAGGTACGCAGGGTAGGACAAAGTGCTGGCCACGGAATTAAGCGGGCGCGTGTGGGGTCGCGCACAATCTGTCCATGGTGCAAATCACAATCTGGCAGTCCGTCTGCTCTCGCGCAGCTGCTACTCCATGGCACCGATGAGCCACTGATCTTCCTCGTTCACGCGGCCGCGGCGTGAATATCGGAGCGAACTGTCGATTCCGAGTTAGCAGCCTGTAAACTCCGAGTTAGCAGCACGCTTTCTCCGAGACAGCAAGGGAGGCATCGTGGAGTTCGTAGAGCGGAATGTCGCCGACACCGTCGTCTACGCGATGGGTTATGCCCGCGTGGTAGCGCTGCTCGGCCCACGTCAGGCGGGGAAGAGCACGCTGGCGCGCAAGCTTGCCGCGGAGCAGCTGTCGGCCGACTATCTCTCGCTCGACGATGAGCCGGTGCGCTCGCTCGCGGCCGGGGATCCCGCCGGATTCATCGCGGCGCGCGGGCGGTGTACGGTGATCGACGAGGTTCAGCGCGCCCCCGAGCTGCTGCTGGCGATCAAGTCGCGGGTGGACAGGGACACTGTCCCAGGCCAGTTCCTGATAACCGGGTCGGCGAACCTCCGGCGCATACCCACCGTGAGCGACGCGCTGCCAGGGCGGGTGGACTACCTCACGTTGTGGCCGCTCACCCAGGGTGAGCTCGCGGGGCGCCGTGAGCAGTTCCTGACGCGACTCTTCGCCGGCAAGCCGCCCGTCATCGATGATGCCCCCGTAGGCAGGCACGAGTATGCGGAGATGATGCTCACAGGGGGCTTTCCGGAGGCGCGTGAGCGTCCGCCGCCAGCGCGCTCGATGTTCTTCTCCAGCTACGTGGACTCGATCGTCGAACGGGATGTGGGGGATGTCTCGCGGGTGCGCGACCCATCGTCGGTTGGGAGGCTGTTGCGCTTGGTGGCGGCTCGCTCCGGTGGGCTGGCACGCTACGACGCGCTCTCTCGCGATCTGGGAATCGACGGGAAGACCGTGAAGAGTCACCTGGACGTGCTCGAGCGTCTCTTTCTTATCCGGGTGCGCCAGCCGTGGCACGTGAACCTGGGAAGCAGGCAGGTGAAGGCCCCGAAGCTGTATCTGTCCGACACCGGGCTGCTCGGCGCCCTCGTGGGAGCGGACGTTTCCCGCGTGCGCGAGGACGACGGCTTCGCGGGCGCCCTGTTCGAGACGTTCGTCGCGACGGAGCTCGAGCGCCAGGCGTCGTGGTTCGAGCAGCCGCTGACGTTCTGGCACTACCGCGAAGCCGGTCGCGAGGTCGACGTGATCGTCGAACGCCCCTCGGGGGAGATCGTAGGCTTGGAGATCAAGGCGAGCGCCACCGTGCGTGCAGGAGACTTCGCGGGGTTGCGCCACCTGCGCGAGCGAGTGGGCGAGCGCATGGTCGGCGGCGCGATCCTCTACGCGGGGGCCCACACATTGCCGTTCGGCAAGCGCACCTGGGCGATCCCGATTCAGGCGCTCTGGGCGAGCACCTGAATCGCCAAAGTTATCGGACTTATCTCTGGTTATCCGGCGATATCCGACAAAGACGGATAACCACCAGAGCGCCCAGATGACAACTCGACGAACCCGCGCCCTAGCTGGCGGCCGGGGCGGGCAGCGTGTCGAGCGCCGCCTTCAGGTCGTCCACTGACTGGTAGTCGAGCCCGAGCAGGTGGTCGTGGCGGTGGCGGACGATGCCCTGCTCGTCGACGACGATGACGGCGCGCTTGGTCCCGAACCGTGAGGAGAAGGCGTCGTACGCCTTCGCCACGGCCCTATCGACATCGGCCAGCAACGGGACCGTAAGCCCGTTCTTCTCGATGAAGCCCTCGTGCGAAACCAGATTCTGCGAAGAGATCCCGACCACCGTCGCGTCCAACGCCGCGAAGTCATCAGCACGATCACGGTAGGAGCAGAACTGCTTGTGCAGACCGGTGTGTTATCGCCGACATGCAGGGGTAGGACAGAGTCCTGTCCACCGAAATCCGAGAGCTTGAGCAGAAGACAGCTACGTCCCGATCAGTTGCTACCAATGCGATGGTTGCAATCGTTGCAGCCAACTGCTAACGTGCTGATCATGGCAACCTCACCGACGATCCCCCGCACAGATCTGCAGCGGGTGCTCCCGACTTTCCGCAAGGCCGCCGCGCTCATCGATGTGCATCCTTCGTTCATCACTCGCGCCGTGCGTGATCTGGGAATCACGCCAGTCGAGTGGGGCCGGCGCGAGCGCTACCTACAGATCCCGGACTTACTGCTGATCGCGACTCATGCCCGGCGCAACGCCGTCGAGGAGGTCGCGGGCGGCCTGGTCGAGCTGGCCGAGCTCCAGGCACCAGAGCTTGCAGGATGGGTTACCACTGAAGCAGAGCAATTCCTCGCCACACTTCCCACGCCCAAGCCCGAGGACAGCGACACCTTCATCGCAGAGCTGCGCAGCGAGCTGCCCGGAAAATGGGCCGATCGCGCAGAGACGATCTACCGCCGCCATCTGAATGACTAGACGGGGTGACGCCGTTCTCGGTATCCCCGGTCAGCCCAGCCACCGTTAGGCTCGCCAACACCGGGCGTAAATCCAAACGCGTCAAGCTCCCCGGGCGTGAGGGCGATCCCCGAGTCCTCGAGCACACCGACGCGGCCATGTGCAACGGTCACCGTGTCGATCGCCGACACGACGAGCGTCAGCAGCAAAGCGGCCGTCATGTACTCCCCGCGGAGCCTGCCCTCGACATCCTCGCGCACACACACTGACGTGATCAGATGCGGGCGGCGACGCCCGGCCTTCGCCCGCGGCGGCTTGATGTCGGGGTCCTCGAAGTGCCAGGACAGGAAGGCCGCCACGCGGTTTGAGTTGCGCACATCGACCGCAAGCAGCCGGCGCCCCTTCACAGCGTCGGCGTGGTGCCACTCAGACCGAGCCGGCTCAGGGCTCGGAACACCGATCAGCCTGTGCCGCGGGTATACAGACGCCAGCGCACAGCGCTCCCGTCAGGGGCACCAACGGACGGCAGGTAGTGGTCGAGACGCACCCGCGTCTGCGGATCACCGGACCGGCGAGCGTCCGAGACGACCAGCGCCGCCGCCAGTCGTTTGATGAGTTCATCACGGTCAGGCACGACCGTACATTCGAGAGGATGCTCCGGACGCCACAGCGCCTACCCAACATCGCCTCAGTCGGCCAGAGCGCCACAGCATCGACGCCGTCCGTCCCAAACCGGCGGCAACTACACCCCGGTAGCGAACCGCCCTAGCTGGCGGCCGGGGCAGGGAGCGTGTCGAGCGCCGCCTTCAGGTCGTCCACGGACTGATAGTCCAGCCCGAGCAGATGGTCGTGGCGGTGGCGGACGATCCCGTCCTCGTCGATCACGATCACCGCACGCTTGGTGCCCATCGACCATAGGCGCTGTAAGCCTTCGCCACCTGCTTTCGACATCAGCCAGCAACGGCACCGTGAGGCTGTTCTTCTCGATGAATCCCTTGTGGGAGGCCAAGTCCTGCGCCGATATCCCGACCACCGTCGCGTCCAAAGCAGCGAAGTCATCAGGCACGATCGCGATACGAGCACATCTGCTTTAGTGCACACGGGCGTGTTATCGCCTGGGTAAAAGAGCAGCACGACGCGCTCGCCACGATGGTCGGATAGCCGGAACGGGCCGTCCGTGCCGGACAGCTCGAAGTCCGGCGCCTCTTCGCCCACCTGCGGGGTCTTGGCCATGCTCGCGTCCTCCTCGTCCATGCTCATGTCCTACTCGTCGTAACGAAAGCTTCTTACGGACAGACCTACAGACAAAGCTTCCGTGGTCAGCATAACGGCCGTCGGCAGAGCCTGTGCCCGGCCCGGCCGGGCCGGCCGAGCCGGGCCGATGCTGTAGAACATCGACGCATGCGCGCTCGATACCTCATGCGTTGTGCATTCGCGTCAACCGCCTGCACACTCCTCGCCGCCTGCGGAAGCAGCGCTCCGGCCGATATCTCCACCCCCATGGCCGCCGCCGCCATCCCCTCCCCGGCGCGCTCCTCCGCACAGCAGCTGCTCGACTGGCCCGAGTTCGGGTTGAACCCGCAGCGCTCTGCCGTCAGCGAAGACACGCCGCGCATCACCAGTGCGAACGTTGTGCACCTGCGCCGCGCGACGGTGGCGCTAGGAGGAACGGTCGACTCCTCGCCGATCTACCTGCACGGCGCCTCAGTGGACGGTGCGACCCACGATACGGTCGTTGTGAGCACGACCTACGGCAAGACGTTGGCGATCGACGCGAACAGCGGAAGGCTCCTGTGGACGTTCACCCCGCCGGGCTACGACGGATGGAAGGGCAGCTCGCAGATCACTACCGCCAGCCCTCTGGCTGACCCGGATCGGCTGTTCGTCTACGCAGCCTCGCCTGATGGGCTGATCCACAAGCTGTCGCTCGCCGACGGCAGCGAGGACCGCACCGGCGCCTGGCCGGTGAGGATCACACACGACGCGACACA
Source organism: uncultured Solirubrobacterales bacterium (assembly GCA_963813805.1). GTDB lineage: Bacteria > Actinomycetota > Thermoleophilia > Solirubrobacterales > Solirubrobacteraceae > Palsa-744. The sequence goes on along the minus strand of CAWEZZ010000003.1, from coordinate 145,809 downwards.
CGAGAAGATCGCGGCAGCGCTCAACATCGACGGACCGGACGTCGTGGCAGCGACCGGGGGCTACTTCGGCGACGCCCCTCCCTATCAGGGGCATGTGGTCCTGATCAACCGCGCCAGCGGGCGGCTTCAGAGGGTGTTCAACACGCTCTGCGCGAACCGCCACGGACTGCTGCACCCCAGCAGCTGCTCGGCGAGCGACTCGGCCATCTGGGCTCGCGCCGGAGTGGTGGTCGAGCCGGGTGGGGGACGCCTGCTGCTCGACACCGGCAACGGCCCGTGGAACGGGAGCACGAACTTCGGCGACAGCGTGCTCGAGCTCACGTTTCCCGGCCTGAGCCTGCGCCAGTCATACACGCCAACCAACCAGGCTCAGCTGAACGAAAGCGACACCGACCTCGGCTCCAGCGCTCCGGCATTGCTCGGTTCAGACCGCGTTGTGCTAGCGGGCAAGGACGGGATCATGCGCGTGCTTGCGCTGTCGCGTCTTGACGGCCGTTCGCCTTCCTCGCACGGGAGGCTCGGTGGGGAGCTCCAGCGACTGTCGATCCCCGGCGGCGGACAGCTGCTCAGCGCGCCCGCGGTGTGGCGCCAGGGCGGGCGTACGACGGTGTTCGTAGCCGGCGATAACGGGACCGGCGCCTACGTGCTGCGCGGCGGACGGCTATATCTGGCATGGGAGAACGGCACGGCGGGAACCAGCCCGGTGATGGTCGGCGGTCTGCTTTACGTGTACGACCCGTCCGCGGGCGGGATCTACGTTTACCGCCCGGGCTCGCCGCGTCCGATCGCCAAGTTGGCAGGCGCGCCCGGGCACTGGAACAGCCCGATCGTGGTCGACGGGCACGTGGTCGAGCCCGAGGGCAACGCCAACGACCACCGCACCTCGGGCACGCTGGAGATCTTCTCAGCCGGTTAGGGCCCACAAACCCTGAGTTAGGTGTTTTGAAATTGCCTAATGTGTGCCATTGTATATATGATGTAGATACATAAGCACACATGAGCGAGGTATTGACTTTCAATTTGCGCCAACTGTGCTCCATCGTATCTACGCGCTGTACATACATAAGCACACACTGCGTTAAAATGGAACACATACCAAAGCCAGCTGGCGAGCAGAACGCATACCAAAGCCAGCTGGCGGGCAGAACACATACCAAAGCCCGCTGGCGGGCAGTAGCCTGTCAATGACATCATGAAGGCATCGCTCACCGGCCAGCTGCTGCTCGCCTCGCCGGCGCTGCACGACCCCAACTTCAGGCGCGCGGTGGTGCTGGTCAGCGTGCACAGCGAGGAGGGCGCGATGGGCGTCGTGCTCAACCGCCCCTCGACGGTGACGGTGGGCGAGGCGGTGCCCCAGCTGGAGCAGGCGGTCGCCGAGTCCGAGCCGGTGTACGTCGGCGGGCCGGTGCAGCCGAGCTCGATCGTATTCCTGGCCGAGTTCCTGGACCCCTCTCCGGCAGGCCTGTTGGTGCTCGGCCGCATCGGGTTCCCCGCGCCGGACGCCGGCATCGATGAGCTGACCGAGGCCACAGCGCGCGGGCGCGTGTTCGCCGGGTATGCGGGCTGGGGCGAGGGGCAGCTCGACGCCGAGATCGACCAGGGCGACTGGATCGCGCAGGCCGCCCTGCCCGAGGATGTGTTCACCGACGAGCCAGATGAACTGTGGAGCAGGGTGCTCACGCGCATGGGCGGAAGCTACGCGTTGATCGCACGCATGCCGGCGGATCCGAGCCTCAACTGAGGAGACGCGCTGGCAACAGGAGACGCGCTGGCCTCGTGGACAGGGCGAGGCCGAGCGCGTGGGGCCGAGCGCGTGGGGCCGAGCGCGTACTACCCTTCCGTAAGGCGTCCCTCCGCCTGCCCGATCCCTGCCCCGCCGACCCGCCTGGATACCGCTCATGCTCAAGCTCGCCCGCTGGTCGACAACCCACCGCAAGTACGTGCTGCTCGGCTGGATCGTCCTGCTGCTAGCGATCAATGGCCTCGCCCAGTCGGCCGGCACGCACTACTCAAACAACTTCACGCTGCCTAACTCCGACGCGCAGCGCGCGAACGACCTGCTGCACAAGAGCTTTCCCGTGCAGGCGGGCGACCGCGACCAGATCGTCTTTCACGTCAGCGCCGGCAGCGTGCTTGACTCGGCCGTGCGCGCGCGCATGACTCAGGCCTTCGCACGTGTCGCCCGCGTGGCCCATGTGACCGAAGTCCTCAGCCCGTATGCGAGCGCCGCGGGCGCAAGCGCGATCTCGCGCGACCGGCGCACGGCGTTCGCCACGGTCGTGTTCGACAAGCGCGCCAACGAACTACCCAAGAGCGCCGCCAAGCCTGTGATCGCCGCTGCCCGCGCGGCCGTAGCGCCTGGTCTGGACGTCGAGCTCGGTGGCCAGGCGATCGAGGCAAGCCAGCAGGAAGGCTTCGGTCTGTCGACGGCGGTCGGCCTACTGGCGGCGATCGTGGTGCTGCTCTTGACCTTTGGCTCGCTGACCGCGATGGGGCTGCCGATCATTACGGCGCTGCTCGGGCTCGGCACCGGCCTGGGTGTGATCGCGCTCGGAACCAACGTCGTCGACACAGCCGACTTCTCATCCCAGCTAGCCGCGATGATCGGACTTGGCGTGGGAATCGATTACGCGCTGTTCATCGTCACCCGCTTTCGCGAGCTGTACGCCACGCCCGGCCCGACCTTCGGCCAAGCACGGGAGTCCGCCGTGCGGGCGATGGACACCGCCGGGCGCGCCGTCCTGTTCGCCGGCGTTACGGTCGTGATCGCGCTGCTGGGGATGATGCTGCTCGGCGTCGATTTCCTGTATGGCGTGGCGATCGCCGCCGCCGTCGGCGTGCTGCTGGTGATGCTCGCCTCGCTGACGCTGTTGCCCGCGCTGCTCACCACCTTCGGCAACCGTCTGGCGCGGCCGGGCCGCCGCGCACGCAGGCGCGCACGGGCCCTCACCGCCGCTGGCGAGCCACCGGTTACTGCACCGGCGCTGGATGGCACCACGAGGGGAGCAGCCGCGGCCGGCGGGACGTGGTTGCGCTGGAGCCGCTTCGTGCAGCGCCGGCCATGGACGATCGCCATCGCGTCGGCGCTTACGATGCTCGCGATCGCCGCACCCGCGACCGCGTTGCGGCTAGGGTCGAGCGACGCCGGCAACGATCCGGCCAGTCAGACGACCCACCGCGCCTACGAGCTGCTGGCACAGGGCTTCGGCCAGGGCTTCAACGGGCCACTGCTCGTCGTGGCTAAAGTACCCAACCCGAAGCGGGAAGCGGCCGAAAACGGCGTGCTGCTCACAGAACCCCCGCACGCCGGGAAGACCTCCGTCGAAAGGCTCCGCGCGGCGATCTCCTCCACGCCCGGCGTGGTCGCGGTGACCCCGGCCAAGCTCAATCCGGCCGGCGACGTCGCAACGCTGTCGGTCTACCCGAGCGCTTCTCCCCAGGCCTACGCGACCACCCAGCTCGTCTCGCACCTGCGCGGCGAGGTGATCCCACCGGTCGCCGCGCGCACCGGTCTGACGGTGTACGTCGGCGGAGTGACGGCCGGTGGAGTGGACTTCGCAGCCGTGCTCAGCTCAAAGCTGCCGCTGTTCATCGGCGTCGTCGTGCTGCTCTCCGCTCTGCTGCTGATGGTTGTCTTTCGCTCGCTCGTGATCCCGCTGCAGGCAGCGGTGATGAACCTGCTCAGCATCGGCGCGTCGATGGGCGTGATCGTGGCGATCTTCCAGTGGGGCTGGCTGGGCAGCCTGGTGGGAGTCAGCAATAAGGGAGGGCCGATCGAGTCGTTCATCCCGGTGATGCTGTTCGCGATCGTGTTCGGACTGTCGATGGACTACGAGGTGTTTCTGGTCTCGCGCATCCACGAACGGTGGGTGCGCACCGGGGAGCACTCGCACGCGGTTGGCGACGGCCTGGCTTTGACCGGGCGCGTGGTCACGGCGGCCGCAGCGATCATGGTGTGCGTGTTTCTGTCGTTCATGCTTGGCGAAAACCGTGTCATCAAGGAGTTCGGGCTGAGCCTCGCCAGCGCCGTGTTCCTCGACGCGCTCGTCATCCGCTGCCTGCTGCTGCCCGCCGTGCTGCACATCGTCGGTAAGCGCACGTGGCAAATACCGGGGTGGCTCGACAGGTTGCTGCCGAGACTGAACATCGAGGGGACCGTGCTGCCAGCTGCGCCGGTCGGGGAGGACGGGCACGCGGACGTGACGACGCCCCCGAGCGCATCTTCGCGCGCGCGCCCAGGGATGGCGACCGAGGGAGCGGAGGGCTGAGCCCAATCGTTCGGCGGGGGGCGGCACTGCTCGCCCTCCCGCTCTGCGTCGCCTCGCTCGGCGCATGGCCGTCGAGTGCCCCAGCGGCCGACACACTCGGGCGCAAGCTCGACGTGGTGGCAACCAGCCCGCCCGCGCGGCGCTCGGTCGTGCTCGTCTTCCTGCCCGCGGGCGAGTCAGAGCTCGCGAGCGTTCAGGGCCTGTCGGTCGGCATCTTGTCGGCCACACAGGGGCAATACACGACCGCTCAATTCCTGCTCGACATCACCCAGGGCGTGCGCGTCTCCTCCTCGGCCTACCCCTCCGCCCGCCCGCCGACGCTGTCGCTGAAGGCGACCGGTGCCGGCGCCGTGGTAGATGGCTGGCAGGCGGCGCGCAGACGCGCCGAAGACGCCCCGCAAATCCTCGAACCGGGACTGCTCGCCGCGCATATCCCCGGCGGCGCCGGTTACGTCGGCATCGCGGGCATCGCCGGAGTGGATGACCTCGACGGCGTCGCGGCTGCCGATCGCGAAGGGCATGTCGCCGCGGTCTCGCTGGGCACGGCGGCGACGCTGCTCGCGCGCATCGCCACGCTCAGCCAAAGCAAGCGCCTCGTCGTCGCCGACCTCCCGAGCGGCGCGAAAGGTAACGCTGACCTGCGCGCGCTGAGCGAAGGACGGACGGCGGGAGAGCTTGAGATCGTCGTGCAGCGCGTCTCGAACACGCCTGGAAACGAGCTTCTGTGGATCGCCGCCGGCGGGCTGAGCGGCGATCGAGGTGGCAGCGGCAACGATGACGGCGATCAAACGCTCACCTCACAGACGACGAACGAGCGCGGGCTGATCGCCGCGGTCGACCTCGCCCCCACGATCCTCCGCCACCTGGGCCTGACGCCGATCCCGGCCGCCATGCACGGCGATCCGATCCGCACTGACGGCCCGCTGCATTCCGCGAGCCTGCGCTCCCTGCTTGCCCGCCTGCGAGTGATCGGCGGCCGGCGGCTAAAGGCGCTTGAGTTCGTGCTGTGCGCGTGGGCGCTGCTCCTGCTCCTGTCGGCCCTCTGGCCGGGCCGCGGCGAGCCCAGGGTGCGCGACGCGCGGGCGACATCCGGGCTGGCTCGCGGACCCGGCTCGGCACGGGCACGTGCATGGGCGCTGCGCACAGGCGCGCTCGGCGTGCTGTGGGCGCCTGTCGCGGTGCTGGTACCGGCGGCGCTGGAGCCAGGTCCGGGGGTCGAGTACGCGACGATCGTGCTCGTCTGCCTCGCGCTCGGAGCGCTCACCGACATGCTGCTGCCGTGGCCCCGCGCCCCGCTCGCCCCGGCCATCGTGGCAGTCATCGCGCTCGTCACAGACGCGCTCGCAGGCACGCAACTGTTGATGCGCTCCGTGCTTGGCCCTGACCCGATCCTCGGCGCGCGGTTCTACGGCATCGGCAACGAGCTCAAGTCCGGCCTGGCTGTGCTCGTGTTCGCCGCGGTCGCCGCGGCGCTGTATCCGATCAGCTCGCGCGGCCGATGGCGCCAAGGGGGAGTCCCAACGGGCGGGGCCACCGCGCTTGAGCCCAAGGCAAGAGAGGCTGCAGCGCGCGAGGACACACAGCCAGCAGAGCGCCGCCGCGCGGCGCTGGCAATGGCCGGCGCGGGCATCCTGCTCGCGGCGGTCGAGGGATCGGCGCGGATCGGCGCCGGCGTGGGCGGCGTGATCCTCGTCAGCGCCGGGTTCGCTGTGGCGACCGTCACGCTGTTACCCGGGGCAGTGACCAGGAAGCGCGCCCTGATCGTGCTGATAGCCCCCGTCGCCGCCCTGATTGCGCTCGCCGCGCTCGACCTCGCCACCGCGCACGGCAGTGGTCACTACACGGGCAGCATCCTGCACGCCCGCTCCGCCGGCGACCTACGCGACGTGATCGTCCGCCGCTACACCGCCGCCTGGGACGAGCTCAAGAACCAAGCAATGCCGGCCGCCACCGCGTTCGCGCTGCTCTACGCGGGGCTCGGGCTGCGCCGGCGGCAGCGTCTTCTCGCCCCGGTCGACTCAGACCCCGTCTGGTTTGCCGCGCTCGTCGGCGGCCTGACGGCAGGAGTGGTGGGCGCCCTGACCGAGGACTCCGGCCCATTGCTGCTCCTCGTCGCCGTCTTTACCCTCGGCTGCGTCGTCACCTACCTGTGGGGCCGCCCACCAGGTACGAACAGCCCACGATCCATACCCTGCGTCCACTGAGATCGCCCGACGCTCCATGGGTTCTGCATGCGCGTCAAGCCACGTGCTCAGATCGCTGAGCGCCCGCGCACGATCGGCTTGCGGCTCGTTGAACAGCTCGTGATAGAAGCCCTCGTACAGCTTCAGTGTCTTCTCAGGCGAGCCTGCCTGCGCATAGACCATCTCCGCGCTCGCCGCTGGCACCAGACGATCGGCGCTGCCGTGCATCACCAGTAGGGGAAGTGTCAGGCTTGCCAAGCGCTTCGGAAAGGTTGCGGCTGCGTCCGCGAGCTCGACCGCGGTGCGAGCCTGCAGCTTGCCGTGAAAGACCAATGGATCCCGTTCGTAAGCTCGTACCTCTTCGGGGTCGCGACTGATCGTTCGGGTATCGATTCCAGCCACACCGAGACCCGGAGCGAGGACAGACAGCATCCGGATGATCGCTCGCTGCGGCGCACTGGCCTTAACGATCGCAAGCGGCGCGGAGAGCATGAGTCCCGCGAGCTTTGCCTGGTGCTCCAGGGCATAGGCGATGGAGATGCAACCGCCCATGCTGTGACCCAGCAGGTACGGCCGCCGTCCGTCATCTTCGCGGGCCACGAGATCGATCAGCGTGTCAAGGTCGGCGACCGCATAAGCGAGACGGTCGATCACCGCGCGGCGGCCGCCCGAGCGTCCATGACCACGATGATCGATCGCGTAGACCCCATAGCCGGCGGGCACCATCTCCTCGACCACGTGGCCATAGCGTCCGCCGTGCTCGCTGGCTCCGTGCGCGATGACAACGCTAGCGTGGCGTTCACCCTCGGGCAGCCATGCCTGCCAGTAGATCTCGAGCTTCCCGACTCCCGCGAACTGTCCCTCGACGTGCCTCACCAGATCGCCACTATCTCACACGGGGCTGCTCGAGTGCGGGGGCTGCTCGAGCGCGGGGGCTGCTCGAGTGCGGGGGGGCTGCTCGAGGGCGGGGGGGCTGCTCGAGGGCGCTCGGACGCAAGCGTCGATTTGGCGTAGGTCGTCCTGGCCAGGCGGTTCCGATATGGGATGCCTATATTGGAAAGCTACCTCCAAGATAGGCTACGTATTTTGGATGCAAATATATCATAATAAGCAGCATACTTTGGAGCATGGTGCTATCCTTATGTGCGTATGGTGCTCGGCGAGGAACAGATCTATGCTCAGAATCCTTGGTGGAGCGAGCGGGGATGGCCGGCCGATGACCGGCAGCTCGAGCTGCTCGCCAGCCAGCCGGTGCGCCTCCCGGCGGAGCTTGTTGGCGCGATCGACCTGAAGAAGGCGGGCATCCATGTGTTGCGCGGGCCGCGCCAGGTCGGCAAGACGACCGACCTGAAGCTGCTGGTGCAGCGCGCCCTTGCGGATGGACACGATCCGCGGTCGATCGTTTACCTGACGCTCGATCTGATCGAGGGCTCCCAGCACGCCGAGCTCGCGATGGCGATCGCCCGCGCCAAGGCGCTTGCGCGGCACCCCGGGCCGAGTATCGTGCTGCTCGATGAGGTGACAGGTATTCCCCGCTGGCAGACCGCCGTCAAGGCGGTTTGGGATGACGGGACGATCGGTGATGACGTGGTCGTGTGCACCGGCTCCTCGGCCATCGACCTGCAGCGCGGAGCGGCCGAGCGGCTCCCGGGGCGTCGTGGCGCGGGCCACGACCATCTCGTGCTTCCGCAGACGTTCGCCTCGTTCGCGCGGGCGATCAACGATTCGATCCCGTCCACGCCGCACCTGAGCATCGCGGATATGCGCACGCCCGACGGGGAAGCCGCGTTGCACGAGAGTCGCTTCCACACAGCGGCGCTGAAGGACGCGCTCTCGCTGTATCTGAAATTCGGCGGTCTGCCGGCTGCTGTCGCGCAGGCAGCCACGGGGGCCCACGAGCCCTCTGAGGACGTCAAGCGGGTGCTGTACGACTCGCTTGTCAAGGAGGTGCAGCGCAGGGGCGCGAGCATCCCCGCGGCCCAGGCGCTGCTTCAGCGGGTACTGCGCTCGCTCGGATCCAAGACCGACTGGAGCAGGATGGCACGCGAGATGGACGTGGCGCTCGGACGCAGAGGCGGAGCTCCGAGTCATCACACGTTGCGCGACTACATCGAGCTCCTGTCCGGTGGCTATTTCTTGTTCATCCTCTACTTCTGGCGATCTGGATCTCAGACGAACAGCCTCTCCAGCGAGAAGAAGGTGTTCTTCGCCGACCCACTCCTGCACACGATCGCGCTCGACCACACACCAGGCCTCACCGCCAACGTCCCCGCGCTCGTTGAGAACGCCGTTGGTCTGGCGCTCTACCGTAACTATGAGCCTCAGGAGCGGCTGATCGAATCATTCCTCTCGCCAGACCGGCTGCACGTGTGGCGCACCGCACGATCCGGGGAGGTCGACTTCGTGGCGGGCCCACGCCGCGAGCTCGACGTGGTGGAGGTCAAGTACCAGCGCCAGATCGACCTACGTGGCGCGTCCGGCGTGGCGAAGGCTCATCCCGGACGTCCAGCGGTGATCGCAACGCAAGATGAGGAGCTGTTCGCGGAGCACTACACGCTCCTTCCGGCCCACACGCTGCTGTGGGCGCTCGGATAGAACCAAAGCCCTGACCGGACCCCGTTCAGGCGGACCGAATCTAAGGGCTCGGGCCAGCCACATGATCTGTCATAATAACGGCAAATGACTTCTTATGACACAAATGACCTTCAGACATCGGAGCACATCATGGGAGTCGCGGAGGCCAAGCGCCGGTTCTCCGAGCTGATCAACCGTGTCGACGCAGGCGAGCACTTCACGGTGTCGCGCCATGGCCGCCCGGCCGTCGTGCTCGTACCGCCCACACCCGAGGCCCTGAGGCGCACGGCTGAGAGGCCGATTGGTCTTGCGGCGGTGGCCGGAGCGCTCGCCGACTGGGAGGATCTGGATGAGGCGGTGCAGGAGATCTATGCGATCCGGCGCAGCAGCCGCGACCGCCCCCCGCCGGACCTAGGCCGATAGGGATGTACTGCTTCGACACCGACACGCTGAGTGCGGTCATACGCCGCGATCCTCCGCTCCATCTCATCCGTCGCCTCGCCCAGGTTCCCCCCGCAGAGCAGGCCACGACGACGATCAACCTCGGCGAGCTGCTCTACGGAGCCGCCAAGCGTGGCAGCGAGGGATTGACGAGCCGAGTGCGGGAGGTGGTGTCGACTGCCACCTCCATCCTGCCCTTCGACAAGCAGGCCGCGGAGGTTTATGGGCCGCTGCGTGCTCGCCTGGAGAGCGAAGGTCGGCGCTTGGACGAGCCCGATCTGCGCATCGCCTCGATTGCCCTCTCGCGCGGGCTGACCGTGGTCACCGGCAACGTCCGCCATTTTGCGCGCGTGCCCGACCTCGCAGTCGAGAACTGGCTCGCAGAGGAGCCCACCTGAAGCACGGCCTCACAGGGCGCAGTCCCGGCAGGCCCCGTGCAGCACTATCTCGTGCTCGGACACGGTCAGCGGCACCTTCTCGCTGAGCCTGTCTATCGCGCGCTCAAGGCCAGCGTCGGCGAAGGGCATCACCAGGCCGCACTCGTCGCAGACGAGGTGGTGATGGTGGTGCTCGTGCTCGGACACACGCTCATAGCGGACCATCGCCTGGCCTATCTCCACGCGCTGGACCAGCCGCAACCGCTCCAGCTCGTCGAGGATCCGATACACGCTCGCGCGGCTCACCCCCCGGCGGCGATGCCGCTCGCCGCGCAGCGCGTCCTCGATCTCGACCGCCGTCAGCGCACACGCCTCACCGTCGAGCAGCTCAAGCAGCGCCCGGCGCGCCCCACCGCGCTTGTGGCCGGCCGCGGCCAGCGTCGCCTCCGCGCGATCCACCCAGGTCTCCGTCATGGCTGCGATGGTAAAGCCCCCCTCCCCCGCATCCGCCCAGCGGCCACCGCGGCCAGCAGGTAGCAGCCTGCGGCCACCCCCACGATCGCGCTGCCCGGCGGCAGTGAGGGCACCGCGTAGGCGAGCGCCACCCCCGCCCACACGGAGCCCAGCGCGATCGCCATCGACAGCGCCATGCCGACCCGAGGGTTGGCGGTCAGCCGGTGCGCCGCCCCGGCCGGCGCGGCCAGCAGTCCCAGCAGCAGCAGCGCGCCGATCGCCTGGGCGGCCTCGGCCGCGTCGAGGCCCAGCAGCACGAGGAAGGCCACTCCCAGCAGCCGCACGGGCACTCCCCGCACGCGCGCCACGCGCGGGTCTAGCGTGGCGAACAGCAACGGGCGCGCGATCGCCACCAGCGCCAGCACCAAGCCTATGGCCACCGCCGCCGCCACACGCGCTTCGCCCGCGCTCAGGCCGAAGATCGAGCCGAACAGCGTGCGTGCCGCCACGGTCCCGTTGCCGCCCGCGCTGCCCGAGCTGTACAGGTACAGGCACAGCACTCCCAGCCCCAGCACCCAGCTGAACACCACGCCGATCGTGGTGTCATCGGCGCCCGCGCGCCCGCCCAGCGCCGCCAACCCGATCGCCACCGCCACCGTCCCCAGGAACAGGCCCACACGCAGATCCCATCCGGCCGCGGCCGCCGCCAGCGCGCCGGTGAAGGCCACGTGGCTGAGAGCATCGCCCGCGAACACCTGCCCGCGCAGGACCACGAAGTAGCCGATCGCGCCGCTGGCCAGCGCGATGCACGACCCGGCCAGCAGCGCGTTGCGGATGAACTCCTGGGCCAGCACTAGCTCCCCCCAACGGGCTGGGCGAGTGGTTCACCGGCTGACGCCCCGGCGGCGGTGGTGGGGCCGCTGGGGCCGCCGATTCGCCTTCCCGCCCGCGAGTGGCGACCTGCAAACGCTCGCGCGGCGCTCGCCGCCGCGTACTGAAAGAAGGCCAGGGTGGTGATGAGGAACCCAACCGGCCAGTTCGTGAAGTACGACAGCCCCAGGCCTACCCAGGTCACCACCAGCGCCAGTCCGATGCTGAGCGCCAAGCCCACGCCGATGCGCGCGGTGAGCTGCTGGGCGCTCGCCGCCGGGGCGATGAGCAGCGCGAACACCAGCAGGGCCCCGGTGATCTGTGCGGTGGCCGCCACGGCAAGACCCAGCACCACCAGGAAGGCCACCGACAGCGCACCGACCCGCACCCCGCGGGCGCGCGCCACCACCTCGTCCACCGAGGCCAACAGTAGCGGCCGGCCCACCACCGCGAGCCCGATCAGCACCGCCATCGCCACCCCCAGCAACGTCAGCACCTGGTCGGGGGTGATGCCCAGGAACGACCCGAACAGCAGCGTCTGGAGACTCTCCAGCACCCCCCCGTAGAGGCTCAGGAAAACGAACCCCAGCGCCAGCGCCCCCGCCTGCACCGTGCCCGTCGCGGCGGACTCCCGCGCGCGATTGCGCCCCAGACTCAGCCCCGCGCCGGCGGCGATCACAAGCGCGGCGGCGACGCAGAAGGAGTAGTAGCCGTAGGCCAGCGGCACGCCCACGAGCGCAGCGGCGGCGCCGCCGGGAAAGGACATCAGCGACAGCGTGTGTCCGGCGAAGCTCTGGCGGCGCACCACCATCAGCCAGCCCACCACCGCGGCCATCACCGCCACGATCGTCCCTGCCTCCAGGGCGTTGACCATGAACGGGTAGCTCAGCAGCTGTTCCACGTCGCTCACCGGATCGATCGACAGCTGAGGTTCCACAGTTCAGCTCCGTCTAAGCCAGCTCGTGATGGGTGCCGTGCACGGCGTGGGCATCGGGGTGCCCCACCACCACCATCCGCCCATCGGCCGTGCGCAGCACCTCAATCGGAGTGCTGTACAGGGCGCTCAACGTCTCCGCCGTGATCACCTGCTCGGGCGCCCCCGTCACCGCGCGTCCCTTGGCCAGGTAGAGGATGCGATCCAGGTAGACCAGCAACGGGTTGACGTCGTGGGCCACCAGCAGCACCGCCACCCCCTCGGCGCGGCAGATGCGCTGCACCAGCGCCGTCACCGCGACCTGGTTGGGGATGTCAAGCCCGTCCAGTGGCTCGTCCAGCAGCAGCATCTGCGGCCTGCGCACCAGCGCCTGGGCGATCAGCAGCCGCTGCTGCTCCCCGCCCGAGCACTCGCCGATCGGTCGTTTGGCGTACTCCTGCGCGCCCACCTGCGCGATCGCCTCCTGCACTCGCTCCCGCGCCCTGCGCGCTCCCGCCCGCCAGCGCCCCAGCGCCGGCAGCGGTAGACCCCAACGGTCTCCATCCAGACCCATGCGCACCAGATCCACCCCGCGCACGCGCGTGGCCGCGTCGAACACGCGCCGCTGGGGCAGGTAGCCGATGCGCTCGTTGTGGCTGCCCGCTGGCCCGCCCAGCACGCTGACCCGCCCGCGAGCGGCCGGCAGAAGGCCCAGCAGCACGTTCAGCAGCGTCGACTTGCCCGCGCCGTTGGGACCCAGAATCGCCACCAGCTCGCCCGCGCGCACCTGGAAGTCGACGCCGCTCCACACCTCGCGGCCGCCGAGGCGCACGGCCGCGTCGGTCATCTCCACGGCGTAGGTCGGCGCGCCGCCCACGACGGTGTCGGAGTGCTCCACGGTGTCAGTCGGCGCGCCGCCCACCGACATCTACTTTCCCGTCGCCTGCGCCAGTGCCCGCCGCAACCCTTCAAGCTCGGCCACCTGCCACTGCTCGAAGCTCTGAGAGGCCGGCGACAGCGTCTCTGTCACCGTGGCGATCGGGATGTGCGCCGCCCGTGCGATTTCGTTGACCCGCTGCACGTCGGGGGTCACGTTCTGACTGTTGAACACCCACACCTTGATCTGATGACCCTGAGCCTGGCCATCCACGGTCTGCTTGTCCTGCGCGCTCACTTCGGTGCCCTCCGCGATCGCCTTGGCGAAGCTGTACGGGGTCTTTAGGCTCAGGCCCAGAGCTTCGCCCAGCGGCCGAAAGATGCTCTCGCTGTAGCCCACCGGGACACCCGCGTAGCTCGCACGGATCTCCCCGAGCAGCCTGTTGTACTGCGCCAGGCTGGTGGTTTGGAAACGCTGCTTCTGCGCAGCGAAATAGGCGGCGTCCTGCGGCAGGAGCCGCTCGTAGTCGGCCGCCACCTGGTTTATCACCCTGTGGACGGCGCTCGGCGAGTACCACTGGTGCGGGTTCTCGCCCTCCTTTAAGCCCAGCACTTCGCCCACGTTCAGCACCACGCGCCCCCTTGAGGGACTCGCGGCCAGCTGCTTGAGCGCCCAGTTGTCATAGCCGATGCCGTTGACGATCGCCAGCTTGGCGCCCGCCATCCTGCGCGCGTCCTGAGGCGGTCGGCTCGTAGCTGTGCGGGTCGGTGTTGGGGTTGACGATGATGCTCTGCACGTTCACCTTCGCCCCGCCCAGCTGGCTGGCGATGCTGCCCCAGAAGTTCTCCGCCGCCACCACCTGAAGCCTGCTGGAGCCCGCGCCGGCGCTGCCTTGCTGACCGACCAAGCCGTCCTGGCTGTGTGCCCCCGATCGGCCACAGCCCGTCCCCCACATCACGCTCGCTGACGCGGCCGCCACCAACAGGATCGCGCCCACCCGCGTTCGTGGACGCCTGGCAGAACCACCCAGCAATGTGGAGCGGGAGCTCCCCCCGGCGCTCTGCTGCCTCAGCACGCGAGGCAAGATATCATAAGACTGAGTCTCATTCTCGACTGAGTCCATGCAGCGTGCGTCAGCGGGCGTATGTGGGCGTATGATCGCCGCGCATGCCGTCACATCAGCAGCCGTCCGGCCAGCACCACGACGAACACCCGCCCGAGCTCACGCGCGAGCAGATCGAGCGGCTTGAGCGCCGCTACGGCAATCGCTTCCTGCTCGAGCCCGCGCCGGACAACAAGCTGCCCAAGTCGGGCATGACCGCCGAGGAAGCCAAGCGTCTGATCGAAGAGGAGATGGTGCTCGACGGGCTGCCGATGCGCAACCTCGCCACGTTCGTCACCACCTGGATGGAGCCCGAGGCCGACCAGGTCATCGCAGAATCGCTGCACACGAACTTCATCGACCACGCCGAGTACCCGCAGACGGCCGAGATCGAGCAGCGCTGCATCCGCATGCTCGCCGATCTCTTCCACGCTCCCGGGCAGACCACCGGCGCGCGCACGCAGGGCTCTTCAGAGGCGATCATGCTCGGCGCGCTGTCACTGAAGTGGCGCTGGCGCGCCCGCCGCGAGGCCGCCGGCAAGGCGACCGACCGTCCCAACCTTGTGTTCGGCGGCGACGTGCACGTCGTGTGGGAGAAGTTCTGCCGCTACTTCGACGTCGAGCCGCGCATCGTCCCGCTCGCGCCGGATAAGTACACGATCGGTCCCGAGGACGTGGAGCCCCACATCGACGAGAACACGATCGGCGTCGCCGCCGTGCTCGGCACGACCTTCACCGGCCACTCGGACGACATCCGCGGAATCAACGACCTGCTCGTGGGCCTGAAGAACGACCAGGGGTCAGACGTGCCCATGCACGTGGACGCCGCCAGTGGCGGGTTCGTGTGGCCGTTTCTGTACCCCGACTCTGAGTGGGACTTCCGCCTGGAGCAGGTCCGCTCGATCAACGTGTCCGGCCACAAGTTCGGCCTGGTCTACCCCGGCATCGGCTGGCTCGTGTTCCGCGAGCCCTCAGACCTGCCCGAGGATCTCGTCTTCTACGAGAACTACCTCGGCAAGCGCGATGCCACGTTCACGCTGAACTTCTCCACCGGCTCGGCGATGGTGCTCGCCCAGTACTACAACTTCGTGCGCCTCGGCCACTCCGGCTACCGCTACATCATGGAGACGATGAAGTACAACGCCCGCACGCTCGCGCGCGAGATCGCCGCGACCGGGCAGTTCGAGATCATCGGCGCCGCCGAGGAGGAGCAGCTCCCGCTCGTCGCTTTTAAACTCAAAAGCGAGCACGACTACGACGAGTTCGACGTCGCCGCCCAGCTCGCCGCCGAGCGCGGCTGGATGGTGCCCGCCTACACGCTCCCGCCGAACGCCGAGCACATCAAGATCATGCGCGCGCTCGTCAAGCAGACGCTCAGCTACTCGCTCACGGTCGCGCTCGGCCAGGACATCGCCCAGGCGTGCTCAACGCTCGACGCCAAGGGCCGCCTGCACGAGTCCGATCGCAAGCGCGTCAAGACGAACACCGGGTTCTGAGCGGCCGCTGGTCGCGGCCCGGCGCCGGGTGTTTGGCCCTACGTCGAGTCGCCCGGCGAAGGCGGCGCCGGCGTATCCTGGCCGCCTTCAGAGTCCTCTGAGGAGGAGGAGGAGGAGGAGGAGGAGGAGGAGGAGGAGGCCGGCGTATCCTGGCCGCCTTCATTCAGCTTGCGCCGGCGGTCCACCAGCAGCACGGCCACGACCACGACGATCACGACCACCACGATCCCGCCGGCGATGTAGCGCAGCGTGTGGTGAACGGCCGTTTTGGGCTTCGCTTTCTTTTTCTCGATCGTCACGGGCACCCCCTTCGCCAGCAGCTTCGCCGCTAGCTGCGGCTCTTCGTGCGAGGGATAGCTGACGAGCATGTGCCTGCCATCCTTCAGCGACAGGTGCAGGGTGTGGGCCTTCTTGTTGAACGTCGCCGCTTCGATCTGCCCGGTGGCCAGCTGGCCTTCGAAGGCCTTGAAGCTCTCGCGCTGAAAATGCGTCGCTGTCGCCGTGGCAATCGTCGCCGTCGGCCCGCTTGCGCTCACGGCCGGGGCCAGCAGGGCGAGCGCTAGGCACAGGGTCAGCACGGACAGGGAGAACCGGATTGCTCTCCGGGATTCTCTTCGAAGTCCTCTCATCGGTCTGTTCATCCGCAACACCCTACCGTTCTCGCTCACTTGCGCGCCTGCCTCGCCGTCTTCGCTCACTTACGCGCCTGCCTCGCCGTCTTCGCTCACTTGCGCGCCTGCCTCGCCGTCTTCATCCGCTCGGTCTTCCCCAGCACCACCTTCCGCATCCTCACGTTCTTCGGCGTGACCTCCACGCACTCGTCCTCGCGCACGAACTCCAGCGCCTCGTCGAGCGTGAGCTTTTTGTGGGCGTCCAGTCGCACCAGCACGTCGGAGGTCGAAGAGCGCATGTTCGTCAGGTGCTTTTCCTTCACCGGGTTTACATCGAGATCCTCCGCCCGCGCGTTCTCGCCGATGATCATCCCCTCGTAGACCTCCTCGCCGGGGCCGACGAACAGCGAGCCGCGCTCCTGCAGGGTGAACAGGGAGAAGGTGACCGTCTCACCACGGCGGTCGGCCACGAGCACGCCGCTCTGGCGCGTCAAGAGCTCGCCCGCCCACGGCTCCCAGCGGTCGAACACGTGGTGCATGATCCCCGTCCCGCGTGTTTCGGTCAGGAACTCCGTGCGAAACCCGATCAGCCCTCGCGCCGGAACCAGGTACTCCATCCGTACCCAGCCGGTGCCGTGGTTGGTCATGTGCTCCATCCGGCCTTTCCTCGCGGCCAGCAGCTGCGTGACGGTGCCGACGTGCTCCTCGGGCACGTCCACCGACAGGCGCTCGACCGGCTCATTGCGCTTGCCGTCGATCTCCCGCTCCACGACGTGGGGCTGTCCCACCGTCAGCTCGAAGCCCTCCCTGCGCATGATCTCGACGAGCACCGCCAGCTGCAGCTCACCGCGACCCTGCACCTCGAATGATTTGGATTCCCCACCCACCCCCGCCGTCTCGCGCACGCGCAGCGAGACGTTGCCGACGAGCTCCTGGTTCAAGCGGCTCTCGATCTGCCTGGCGGTCAGCTTGCTCCCGTCTTTCCCGGCCAGCGGCGAGGTGTTCGCGCCGATCGTGATCGACATCGCCGGCTCGTCGACAGTGATCACCGGCAGCGGCCGCGGATCGTCCGGGTCGGCGAGCGTCTCCCCGATCGTCACCTCGGCGATCCCCGCCACGGCGATGATCTCACCAGGCCCCGCCTCTGCCGCCTCGACACGGTCGAGCGCGTCGGTTACGTACAGCTCGGCGACCTGCGCTTTCTGGATCGACCCGTCGGCGCGGCACCACGCGATCTGCTGGCCCTTTTTGATGTTCCCGTGCATCACGCGACAGAGCGCCAACCTGCCGACGTACGGCGAGGCGTCGAGGTTCGTCACGAGCGCCTGCAGCGGGTGCTCGGGGTCATACAGCGGCGCCGGGATGCGCTCCAGCAGCAAATCCAGCAGCGGCGCGAGGTCGCGCTCCTCGATCGGCTTACCCGGGTCGTAATGGAGCGAGGCCACTCCCGCCTTCGCGTTGCAATACACGATTGGAAAGTCGATCTGCTGCTCGTCGGCGTCGAGGTCCAGGAACAGCTCATACACCTCGTCGATGATCTCGGCGACGCGCGCGTCCGGCCGGTCGACCTTGTTGACGACGAGGATCACCGGCAGCTTGGCCTCGAGCGCCTTGCGCAGCACGAAGCGCGTCTGCGGCAGCGGCCCCTCGGAGGCATCCACCAGCAGCAAGACCCCGTCGACCATCGTCAGCCCGCGCTCGACCTCCCCGCCGAAGTCGGCGTGACCGGGGGTGTCGATGATGTTGAGCTTCACGTCGCGGTAGCGCAGCGAGGTGTTCTTGGCGAGGATCGTGATCCCCTTCTCGCGCTCGAGGTCCATCGAGTCGAGCACCCGCGTGGCGACGTCCTGGCCCGCGCGGAAGGCGCCCGACTGCCACAGCATCGCGTCGACCAGCGTCGTCTTGCCGTGGTCGACGTGCGCGACTATGGCGACGTTCCTGATGTCGTCTCTTGGTATGAGCACGGTCCGGAAGGGTATCCATCGCCCAGCGACGTGATCGCATGCATTTTTTGGGAGACACGTGAGCCAGCTCCTTCGCCCAGCCTGCTGGCGCCGGTCGCCACAGCCGCTGGCGCCAGGTTTACCGAACCGCCCGACGAGCCATGCCAGCTCCTTCGCCCAGCCTGCTGGCGCCGGTCGCCACAGCCGCTGGCGCCAGGTTTACCGAACCGCCCGAGAAGCCATGCCGAGACCGAAGCGCATCAACGCCGAGGGGTAGCGCTCGGCCGCGGCGACTACCTCCTCCAGGGCAGCCGCAAAGCGCCTGATCTCCCCCTCCTCGATCGTCAGCGCAGGCAGCGCCTTGATCACGTTCATGCGGTGTCCGGCGACCTGGCAGAGGATGCGGTGCTCGTGAAACAGCGGCACGGTGATGAGCTGGGAGAACAGGCCCGGCTGGCGGCGCTCGACCGCGTCCCACATCCTCCGCTTCCCCCGGCCGGCGGGCGGGCCGAGCTCGATCGCCCACATCAGCCCCAGCCCGCGCACGTCGGTCACGACCTCGTAGCGCTCGATGAGCGGGGTCGTCAGCTCGAGTAGCAGTGTTCCCATCCGCTCGGCGCGGGCGACCAGGCCCTCCTGGTCTAGGACGCGCAGCGTCGCCAGCGCGGCGGCCGCGGCGAGGTCGTTGCCGCCGAAGGTCGAGCCGTGGCGGACGGCGCGCTCCATGCCGTCGAACACGCTGTCGAACGCCGCCCGCGAGACGAGCACCGCACCGATCGGGACGAGCCCGCCGGAGAGGGCCTTGGAGAGGCAGACCATGTCGGGTTCGAGATCCCAGTGCTCGAGCGCGAGAAAGCGCCCGGTGCGCCCGAGCCCGGTCTGCACCTCGTCGCAGACGAACAGCGCGCCCGCCTCGCGGCACAGCGCCTGGGCGGCGGGCAGATATCCGCCGGGCGCCACGTTGACGCCCTTGCCCTGCACGGGCTCGACCACGAACGCGGCCACGTCTCCACGCGCCAACTCGCGCCCCAGGGCGTCCTCGTCGCCGAACCCCACCGGGTCACACCCCGGCAACAGCGGACCGAACCCGTCGCGGAACTCGGCGTTCCCGTTGAGCGACAGCGACCCGAGCGTGAGCCCGTGGAAGGCGTGCTCGGCGTACAGCACACGCGGCCTGCCGGTGGCGGCACGGGCGATCTTGATCGCCGCCTCAACCGCCTCGGTCCCGGTGTTCGCGGGCACCATCGCCGCGACGCTCCCAGGCGCGCGGGCAAGCAGCTGCTCGGCCAACACCCCGCTGAGCAGCGTCACCCCCAGCTGCGGCAGGTTGCCCGTGCGCGCCGCCATCGCCTCCTTGACCGCGGCGATCGCCTCGGGGTGGTTGCGGCCGATCGCGAACACGCCATACCCACCGAGCAGGTCGAGATAGCGCTCCCCGTCGGAGTCGATCAGGTGCGCTCCCTCTCCACCCGTCCACACCTTGTCGAACCCGAGCGTGCGCAGGATCCGCCCCATCTGCGGGTTCAGAGCGCGGTCGTTGAGCGCCATCTCCTCGCCCGTGCGAGCACTGAGTATCTCGCGCACCGTGGGCGGGATTGAGGCCGGGGTCGAGTCCGGGGTTGAGGCGGGGGTTGAGTCCGGGGTTGAGGCGGGGGTTGAGTCCGGGGTTGAGGCGGGGGTTGAGTCCGGGGTTGAGGCGGGGGTTGAGTCCGGGGTTGAGGCGGGGGTTGAGTCCGGGGTTGAGGCGGGCATAGCGTTGAGCCTAACTCGCCGTCCGCTCACCGTCCGCTCACCGTCCGCTCACCGTCCGCGGCCGAGCGCTACCCCTCGGCGTTGATGCGCTTCGGTCTCGGCATGGCTCGTCGGGCGGTTCGGTAAACCTGGCGCCAGCGGCTGTGGCGACCGGCGCCAGCAGGCTGGGCGAAGGAGCTGGCTCACGCGTCTCCCAAAAAATGCATGCGATCACGCGCTGAGAACGTGTCTTTGAACCCCCGTCGGCGTACTTTTGAAACCCGTCGGCTGGGGTGTGGTGTCTGAGAACTTTGTTTCAATTTTACGCAGCGTGTGCTTTTGTATATACATCGTAGATACCATGGAGCACACTGAGCGCAAATTGAATGCCTTCCCGCGCATGCGTGCGCTTTTGTATCTACACACATACGGTTTGTGCACCACAGACAACGTCGAGCATTGTGCATCCGTATGACGGGCATTGTGCATCCGTTTGAGCGGGCGCCAGCGCCTCAAGTACACGCGCGAAGCGGTCGAATGCATCTACATGAAGGAAGGATCTTGGCTCTGCCCCACAGAGCTGGACCGCAGTCGCGTCGTTGACGCGAACGATCGTGTGCGCATGATCCGCAAGGTCGGCACCGGCTCGGTCGGCGTGGCGCTGGTCATCTCGGCCCCGTGGCTGGGCTGGTGGACGCTGATCCTGTTCGCGCTGTCAGCGCTCAACTTCCTCAACGTCGACCATCGCATCGGCACGAGCGCCCACCCCGAGCGCGTGAGCGCCTTCGCGATCTTGATCACCCTGGTACTGCTGGGCGGCGGGGTTGCCCTGAGCGGCGGCCCGCGCAGTCCGATGCTCCCGTGGCTGGTGCTGCCCGCAGGGATGGTCGCCGCGCGCTTCCGCCCCCAGGTCGTGGTCGCCGGACTCGTGCTTACGGTCGTCCTGATCATCACCACGACCGTCGGCGTGCACCCGGGCTGGGCGGTAAACAATCCTGTCCCCGTGATCGCAACGCTCGCGCTGCTCGCCGTCGTCGTGTCGATCGTGTGGGCGCTGGAGGCAGCGGAGCTACACCACCGCGGCGAGGCGATCCTCGACCCGCTGACGGGGCTGCTCAACCGCCACGCGCTCGCCCCCCGCTTCGTCGAGCTGTCTCTCCAGGCGCGGCTCACCGGCCAGCCCGTGTGCCTCGTGTTGTGCGATGTTGACAACTTCAAGGCCATCAACGACGAGCACGGCCACGACTACGGCGACGCGGCTCTGCGCGACATTGCGTATGAGCTGCGCAAGCGGCTGCGCTCGTTCGAGCTCGTCTACCGCCTCGGCGGCGAGGAGTTCCTGATCGTGCTCCCCGGTGTGGAGCTGAGGGTCGGCTGCGACACCGCCGAGAGGCTGCGCTTCGCGGTCGAACAGGCGCGGCCCACGGGCGTCCCGATCACGATCTCCCTCGGCGTGAGCGCCGCCAGCGGAGCGCAGGTCGACTACGACAGCCTCTTCAAGGCTGCTGACAAGGCCCTTTACGAAGCCAAGCGCAGCGGGCGCAACCGCGTGATCGCGGCGCCCAGCCCAGCGAACGCCGAGGCCGCGGCCAGCGAGACAAGCCACACGCTTACGCCGCAGCTCGCGGCATAGCCGATCCGGCGAAGGCCGCCTGCGCGTATTGGCTATCACCGACGAGGTGGCGCACGAGAAACTCGGTCTGGTCCGCGACAGCGCGCTCCCAGGCGTCCCCGACATAAATCTCGAAATGACCGACCGGGTAGTGCTTGACCTCGCCGCGGGGCGCAGCCGCGGCGAACTTGACAGTCGGCTCCGCAGGGCAAATAGCATCCCGGTCGCAGACGCAGAACAGCGCGGGACAGGCGATCCTCGCGGCGGCCCGGCCCGGACGGTAGCGGGCGACACGCAACGCGATCCGCGCTGCGACACGGTTCTCCCACCGCGTGGCCGCCGGGAGCATCGCCTGGAAGCCGGGTTGTGCGTCCGGGGTGCTCATCGCGGCGAACGAGCCTGGCGGTCCCACGGCCGGCATGTACCGCGGCGCACGGCCCGCCAACGCCCCGAGCTGGTCGCGCAGACCCGCGAGCATGGCCTTGGCGATGTTGACAGTAGTCATCCTGCGCAGCGACGCAAGACCATCGGTGGCCGGGCACTGCGACACGAGCGCGGCGATCCGCGGGTCGCGCGCGGCGACGAGTAGCACGTGGCCGCCCGAGAACGACGTGCCGAACACAGCCACCCGGTCAGGATCAACCCAGTCCAGCGCGCGGGCGTACTCGACAGCAGCATGGTAGTCGGCGTGCTGTTTTTTGAGATCGAGCAGCTGGCGGGGCTCGCCCGCGCTGGCGCCGAAGTGACGGTAGTCAAACACGAGAACTCCGAGGCCCGCAGCGCAGAAGCGCTCGGCGTAGGCGTCGAGCCGCATCTCGCGCGTGCAGGAGAAGCCATGCGCCATCACCACCAACGGCAGTGGGTCCTCCTTCTCCGGCCGGTAGAGCCACGCAGCGCAGTCAAGACCGCCTGATGAAAACTTCACATCGCTACGAGCCATTCCCATCCCTCCACGATCGATCCATCACCCTACAGCACGCATCTCGGCATCCCGCCAGATCTCAGGTCGGCGGGCGCTCACTCAGAGCAGAAAGCCGAAGTCAAAGGCTCGACCACGCGCGAGATTGTTGTCGACTGGTACGGTGCGAGCAATGAGCTTCAAGCTCGCTCACCGGAGCGACTGCGAGACGGCTGGCAACTGGCAGCTCGTCCGCCGCACGCTTGAGCTGCGAGCATTCGGCATCAACGTTGTGGAAATCCCTCCGGGCGAGCAGATTCCCGAGCACGACGAGGCCGACCGTGACCAGGAGGAGGTGTTCTACGTCCTCAGCGGCAGCCCAACACTCGTGATCGACGGCGAGGACCATCCGGCGCGCGCTGGGACGTTCGCGCGGCTAGACCCCGTGCACTCGCGCACGGTCCGCAACGATGGCGATGAGCCCGCGGGCGTACTCATCATCTCCGCGCCCCGATCGAGCGGGTATGAACCGATGGAGTGGGCATGAACGGCACGAGCAGCGACCTGGGCGAGACGATCGCCGCCTACAACGACGCCTGGAACGCACACGATGTCGATCGGATCGCCTCGATGCACGCGCCGGACATGGTGTTCGAGAACCACACGGCCGGCGAGCGAGCCGAGGGCGAGGAGGCGCTCACGCACATCGCCCGCATCTTCGAGTCCTGGCCCGACATCGAGTTCGAGACACGCAGGCTCTACGTGCGCGAGGACCTGGTGGTGCAGGAGTGGACCGCCAGGGCGACCCACGTCAAGCCGCTCAGCCGCGGCGAGCTCGTGGCCGAGCCCTCAGGCAAGCGCATCGAGTGGGATGGCATGGACGTGATCCCGTTCGAGGACGGCAAGGTCAAGCGCAAGGACGTGTACTCGGACTCCGTGTCGATCCTCCGTCAAGTTGGGCTGTTGTAGA
The DNA here is from genome assembly GCA_963813805.1 of uncultured Solirubrobacterales bacterium. Taxonomy (GTDB): domain Bacteria; phylum Actinomycetota; class Thermoleophilia; order Solirubrobacterales; family Solirubrobacteraceae; genus Palsa-744. The sequence continues at coordinate 122,490 of CAWEZZ010000003.1, read as the reverse complement.
CCTGTCGATCCTCCGTCAAGTTGGGCTGTTGTAGACCTGTCGATCCTCCGTCAGGTTGGGCTGTTGTAGACCTGCTCCCCGCGGCGTTGCGCTGCATCCTCCACTACGAAGTAGCCGTGGCTGCATGTCGGGAAATACTGACACGGGTCAAAGAAGCTGCCTCTGCCTGGAAAAGTCGACATTTGGTAAGTCGTGCTAGGATGTCTGAATATGCAGTCCTCCGATGACCAGACGTCCGATGACCAGACGTCCGATGACCAGACGTTCGATGACCAGACTCCGCGCGCGAGCACTCCGCGCGCGAGCACTCCTCCCGCTGCCAAGCCTTTCCGGCTCTACACCGCTGCCTCGGTTGGACCGGCGATCCGTCATTACCGCGAAGAAGCCGGGCTGACCCAGGAGGAGCTCGCCGACATGGCGGGCCTGCACCGAAGCTACCTCTCCGAACTAGAGCAGGGACGAGAGACTGAGCAGACGCGTCGCATCCTCCGTCTCCTGAAGCTGCTCGGTGTGCGAGCGACGCTGCAGAAGGCGGACTGGTAGGTGCCGGCTGACCTTGCGATCTGGCTCTACGGCCACCAGGTCGCCGTCGTGGAGAAGCAGAGAAACAACCGCCTGCGCCTCTCCTACGCCGAGTACGCGCTGGACACATACGAGGGCGGTACGCCGCTGCTGTCGCTGGCCTTCCCACTGACCCGCGAGCGATACCCGAACGGGGCAACGCGCGCATTTCTCGACGGCCTTCTCCCGGAGGGGGAGCCGCGCAGAGCGATCGCAGCGGACCTCGACCTGCCCGCGAGCGACGTCTTCGGACTTCTAGCGGCTCTGGGCAAGGACTGCGCCGGGGCGCTAGTGATCCAGCCGCTGGATGATCCGCCTCCGCCGACACCCACCACGCTGAGCGCCCAGCCGCTCACCGCAGATGACCTCGGCGAGTTGATCGCGAACCTGCGCCAGGCACCCCTTGGCATCGACCGCAACGTTCGGCTCTCGCTCGCGGGTGTCCAGGAGAAGCTGCTGCTCACGCGTATGCCCAACGGCACATGGGGCCGGCCCGTCGAAGGGACGCCATCCACCCACATCCTCAAGCCCGAGATCGAACCCTTCCAGAACACGGTCGAGAACGAGGCGTTCTGCATGACCGTCGCTAAGAACCTCGGACTGAGCGTCGCCGCCGTCGAGACGATCATTGTCGACGAGCACCCCGTGCTCGTAGTAGCACGCTACGACCGCGTCATCGACCCCGACGGAACCGTTCATAGAGTCCACCAAGAGGACTTCTGCCAAGCGCTCGGGCTGCCCCCGGAGAAGAAGTACGAGCAACAGGCAGGGCCGAGTCTTCAGCGCATCGCACGGATCCTGCAGGACGTTGCTGAGCCATCTGCCCCACAGACGCTTCTACGGGCGCTCACGCTCAACGTGGCGCTCGGCAACTGCGACGCGCACGGCAAGAACTTCTCGCTGCTGCACACCCAGACAGGCGTTCTGCGACTGGCGCCGCTGTACGACCTCCTGTCAACGAGGCTGTACCCACTGGACGACAAGCTCGCGATGTATGTCGACACTGTGCAGAAGGCCGACCGCGTCACCGCTGAGCGCATCGTCAACGAGGCGATCCGGTGGGGCATGACTCGCGGGAGCGCCGAGGAGATCGTCACCGACTCGCTCGACCGCCTGCCAGCGGCCGTCTTAGCAGCCGCCGAGGAAATCGACGCGCTTCCCCCCAGCCTCCCCGAACTGGTCAGCAAGCGAGTCGACCAACTACGGACCTCCACCATCGTCACCTAACCCGGATCTTGCAGGAGAGGTCTGGTGTGAGTGTTTGGCGGGGCGGTGGGAAGTGGGGCCAGTTGAGGCCGCCGTGGGTGGTCGGGCTGCCGCGGCTACCACGTCGCGTCCCTGCGAACTTCAGCCTCGACCCGTAGTAGCAGCTGGTAGCGGTCCCGGTGATCGTTCCACTCGGGGTCCTGGTCGTCATGTACAGCCATCCAATCCGTGAGCAGCAAAGCGACTTGGTCGAGCACCTCCAGCAGAGTTCGCCCATGCTCGGGCATGATCTCGGTATCGCACGGCCCATCGTCGTGGCCGAGTTCGTCCAACAGTGCAAAGCCACGGACGAGGTGATCGTCGGCGGCTGCGAACCACTCGGGATGTAGCTCGTGTTCCGGCCGCTGGACGGTCGCCGACACCTGTTTGGCAGCGTCATCGAGGAAGGCATATAGCGCGCGTCGTACATCGCGAATTAGGCTCGCGGGGACGTTCAGGCTGCTCTGCCCATCATTCGTCATAGGGCTATCAGTAGGGCTATCAGGTCGTGAGGCGTTCAGCCTGGCGCTTACCGAGAGACACGGCCAGAACCCTATATCCGTCTGGAGAACCCTATATCCGTCCGGCTCAGTCGCGGGTTTGCGACCCGTGCGCTGAATCCGCCCGGCTCCTTGTGACTGAATCGGGTCGACTAGGATCGTGAGTCGGGTCGACTAGGATCGCCGAATGAGTACTCGCGTCGTCATTCTCGGAGCCGGTTTCGGTGGCCTCGAGCTCTCGACCATGCTCTCGGAAGCGCTCGGCGAGCGCGTTGAGGTGACGCTAATCGACAAGAATGACGCCTTCGTCTTCGGTTACTCGAAGCTCGACGTGATGTTCGGCCGCACGACGCCCGAGGCGGTGAGGCTCGCCTATCGTGACATCGCGAAGCCTGGAGTCCGGTTCCTACAGCAGACCATCACCGCGATCGACCCCGAGGCGCGGCGCGTCACCACTGACGGCGGCAGTCATGAGGCGGACGTGTTGGTTGTGGCGTTAGGCGCCGATTACGCCCTGGACGCCACACCCGGGCTGGCCGAGGCGGGCAACGAGTTCTACTCAGTGGCGGGCGCCGAACGACTGGGCACAATGCTTCCCACATTCTCAGAGGGCCGTGCGATCATCGGCGTTTGTGGAGCGCCGTTCAAGTGCCCCCCGGCGCCGAGCGAGGCCGCGCTGCTGCTACACGACTATCTGTCTGCCCGCGGCGTCCGCGACGACTGTGAGGTTTCCTTCGTCATCCCGCTTCCGAGCCCGGTTCCTCCGTCGCCTGAGACCTCCCGCGCGTTGGTTGCCGCCTTCGCCGAGCGCGACATCACGTTCGTGCCCGGCCGGCGCGTGAGCTCTCTGGACCCGGCACGTCGCGTCGCCGTCCTCGACGACGGAGGAGAGATGCCGTATGACCTTTTCCTCGGCGTCCCCAAACATCGTGCCCCCGATGTCGTCGTGGCCAGTGGCATGGTGGATGACGTCTATGTTCCGGTGAACCCGAGAACACTTCAGACGCGCTTCCCCGGTGTGTATGCGATCGGAGACGTCGCGGATATTGGAGTGCCGAAAGCGGGCGTGTTCGCCGAGGGCGCTGCGCGCATCGTTGCCGCGTCGCTGATCGCGAATGTCGGCCGTGGCGAGCAGCCGGACGCCTACGACGGGCGTGGCTCCTGCTACATCGAGTTCGGCTCCGGCCAGGTCGGTCGTGTCGACGTCGACTTCCTGTCGGGACCAAAGCCAACCGGCTCCTTCCAGGTGCCGTCCGCCGAGCTCGTCAGCGAGAAGCAGTACTTTGGCTCCAGCCGCCGCGCCCGCTGGTTTGGTCGCTAGGCGGTTCTGAGCCCCACGCGCGTCCAACTCCTATGAGTACTTTGGCTCCAGCCGCCGCGCCCGCTGGTTTGGTCGACATGAAATCTCCTTATTGGAGATTGATATACAACCTCCAATAAGTCGTCACGTCACGACTCCGGGGCGCAGGATGTCAGGGTCATGGCCGGGGATGACGTTGAGGCCCGCGTCACGCATCGCACGAAGACGCTCCGCGGAGTGTCCCTGCTGCTCGCGATCGTCAGCGAAGACCGGAAACCGGTGGTCGTCCAGACTCGATCCGTAGTGAGCGACATCGGCGCCGAGTACGACCTCGCCGATGCGGATCGACTGATGCCCGGGCGTGTGCCCGGGCGTGAGCAGGAGCTCGATGCTGCCGTCGCCGAGGAGATCGCAGTCGCCGTCGATCAGGATTACTTCGCGACCGTCGTCGGCATAGTCGCGCGGAAAGAAGAAGTTGCGCTGCACTGCTGCATCGTCACGGCCGGCCTGCCATTCGCTGCGCTGGACCACGACGGGCACGGACGCTGGGATGAGTTGCAGGCCGCCGACGTGGTCCCAGTGCAGGTGCGTCAGCACAACCTTGGTCAGCGTGCTTAGGTCGAGCTGTTCGGCGACGCTCTGCTCCTGCTCAAGGGTGAACGCCGCGAAAAAATCCGGCCGATCGTAGTACGCGGCCGGGTCAGCGATCGCAGCGGGGTTGAGTCCTGTGTCGATCAAGATCCGCTCAGTCGCCGTCTCGACCACGTAGGCGGGCACGGGAAAGCGAATCGTTCGATCCATATCGTCGCCTGCGCGGAAAACCCCGGCCGGCGCCGTGAACCACCCGACGTTGAGCATCTCTATCTTCACGGTCCCTCCCCCAATTCTGTTGGTCAGCGAGTACTTGTTACACATACCGAGATCATTTGCCGAGGAAAAACACGAAGAGGCCCTTCCGCGGCCGGCGGCTACCTCATCGCCACCTGCTCCGCGATCACCTGCGCATCATGCCCAGGGAGAGGCGATGAATGGTCCCATGCGGGGCGCTACCTGCCGGTGCGGTCGCGGTGCTTGCACCCCGGCCAGCAGCAGGGCCGGCGCTGGCCTTCCTCCAGCTCTTCCTGGGTCCGCCGAATGCGGCGCTCTCGGGTCCTGTCCTGCTTGGCATCCTCGACCCAGCAGATGAACTCGTTGCGGGCCAAGGGCGTGATGTCCTTCCAGGCATCGAGTGCCGTGCCGTTGGCGATCAGCGCCTTACGCAGGTCTGCGGGCAGCTTATGCACCACCCCACCAGGCACTCTCTGGTCGCTCACAGGCCCATGGTAGTTAGGCGTCAAGTCCTCGCCGGCCCCACGAAGGCGTCCCCACGCGTCACTTGACACCGCTAACCGGTCACCCGGGAGCGCGGATGCTTGCTTACGGCGTCGGAGTCGGATTTATCGAATCCTCGCCACATGCCGATTTGTTGGTTGAGATGACTGTTGGACGCTCGATTCAGGAAAAGGGCGCGAAGCGCGCGCCGCCGGTGGCGCCCGCTTTGCCCGCTGCGTTGCAGCAGCCGAGTGAGGATCTTCCGCCCCTTGGCGAGGCGCTCAAGGCCAGGGCCGGGGATGTGCTCGCCGAGACGGTCGCAAGGACCAGGGAGCTCGGGGAGGGTCTCGATGATGCGGTTCGGGAGCGCTTCGAGCGGATCAGCATCAGCTCCACGATGGCGGCGGCCCGCTGGATCGCGGGGGAGGGCGTCGAGGCGGCGCTGCAGGCCGGCCGGGAAACATGGGAGATCTTCGCCGAGCTCGCGGCCCACCGCGCGGTGTCGCTGGACCAGGTGACCAAGCGCTGTTTCGCCTGGCGCAACGTGATGACCGAGGTGCTGCACGAGAGCGCCGCAGAACTGGGTTCCTCACCGGAGGCGCTCTATCAAGCGCTGAGCATAGTGCAGCTCGGCCTCGAGTTCAGCCTCGTGCGGATGTGCGAGTCCTTCGAGGCCGAGCGCAAGCAAACAGATGAAGAACTTGCGTTCATGGCGACACACGATCCGCTGACAGGATTGCCGAACCGCACGTTGATCCTGGATCGTGTCGAGCAGATGCTCGCGCGCGCCGCTCGCAGCAAGACGCCTGTCGCGGCGCTGTTTATCGATCTCGACAACTTCAAGTCCATCAACGACACACTTGGTCACAATGCCGGGGACGAACTGTTGCAAGCGGTCGCCGCGAGGCTCGACGGGGTGATCCGCGGCGGCGACACGCTCGGCCGTCTGGGAGGGGATGAGTTCATCGTGATCTCTCAGGAGCTCTCCCTCCAGGTGGGGCCCGAGCTGATCGCCGAGCGCCTGCTCGACGCGCTCAGCCAACCATTCAAGCTCGCAGCCAAAGACGAGAATCGCGTGAGCGTGACCGCGAGCATCGGGATCGCAACAGGCGATCGCATCTCCGCCGAGGAGCTCCTGCGCGACGCGGACATCGCGATGTACCGCGCCAAGTGGGACGGCAAGCACCGCTACGTCGTGTTCGAGACCGGCATGCAGGACACCGTGCAACAACGCATGGAGCTCGAGATGGACCTCCGCGAAGCGCTCGAAAGGAAAGAGTTCTTCCTCGCCTACCAACCCACGATCGACCTGAAGGATATGAGCCCCACCGGAGTCGAGGCCCTCATCCGCTGGAAGCACCCCGAGCGCGGCGTTGTGCAGCCAAACGACTTCATCCCGCTGCTCGAGGAGACAGGCATGATCGTCGAGGTCGGCAAGTGGGTGCTGGAGGAGGCCTGCTCTCAGGGCGCCGCGTGGCGTCAGGCCGGCTATGAGATCGGCATGGCCGTCAACGTCTCCGGACGCCAGCTCGACACCGACCAGCTCATCACCGACATCGAAGACGCACTCTCCCACAGCGGCCTCGACCCCGCAGCGCTGACGATCGAGATCACCGAGACGACCCTCATGCGCAACGTGAAGGACACCGCCCGCCGGCTCACCCAGATCAAGGCACTCGGCGTGCGCATCGCGATCGACGACTTCGGCACCGGATACTCCTCCCTCGCTCACCTCCAGCGCTTCCCCGTCGACGCGCTCAAGATCGACCGCTCGTTCGTCTCACAGCTGCAGCACAACCAGGAGGGAGAGACACTCATCCACACCCTCGTGCAGCTCGGCAAGGCACTCTCGATCCAGACCTTCGCCGAGGGCATCGAGCAACAAGAGGAGCTCTCCCTGCTCAGAGACGAGGACTGCGACAACGGACAGGGCTTCCTGTTCGCGCATCCCCTCGATGTGGCAGCCACCGAGAAGTTCCTAAAGGACTGGGCGCAGAACACCCCTCCCGCCCTCGCGCCAGCGCCACACACGTCGCGGTGAAAGACCGCGAGCTGCTAGAGCGACTCGCCAAGTGAGCACAACCACAGCCTCCGCCTACCACCCCTCGCCGACGATGCCGCGGCGCAGACGGTTTTCACGGCGGAGCTCCTGCACAGACTCGTCGATTCCCCCAAGCACGCCACGTCCGTCACCTTCGAGCAGTTCTCCTTCCAGGCGATGCCGGACGAGCTCGCCGGCAACCTGATCCACTCGCTGCGCGCCCGCTCCCGGCCTCGAGCTGACAACACGCTCCAAGTGCCGTCCGCGAAACAGCAGCCCCACGCCGTCGTCGACCGCCCAGCCACCCGGGAGGGTTCCGTCGCGCACGCTCTGAAGCCACATCGGCAGACGCTCGGGCTCGCCGTCGGCATGAACGGTTAGCGACCCGTCCAGGAGCCCCAGCCCGGCGATCGGCGCGGGCAGCCCACTCGAACGCGAGACCCCACCTTGAAACCAGCACATCGCTCCGGCGCTCAGCCCGGCGAGGACCGTGCCCCGTTGCCATGCCTCGATCAGCAGACGATCGAGTCCGTGCGCCTGCCAGATCGCGAGCAGATTGCGCATCGAGCCGCCACCGACGTAGATGATGTCCTGCCCTGCCACGATCTCTGCCAGCGGACGCTTGGCGTCTGCAAGACGGAACAGCGAGAGGTGCTCAGGCGAGCACACGCGGTCGGCAAACCGCGCCTGGAAGGCATTGATCTGCGCCGTCGTGTCCCCGGATGCCGTCGGGAGGAACAGCACTCGAGGCTCTTTCGCGACAGTGAGAGAGAGCACAAAGTCGTCGAGCGGGGGGTTGTTCGGCTCCATCGTGAAACCCCCGCCACCCATGGCGAAGATCCGCCTCTCCTCCATGCGGACGTCTCCTCCAGCGCTCACGCGGGGACTGGCTCCGGGGAGACCGGCCGCCGGTCGGTTTCCTTCACGGCCGCGGGTCTGCGAACTTTGCGCCTGCGCGGCCTGCGGGGCGCAGTCGAAGGTTCAGGGATGGACTCATCGGACCGATCGGAGATCGGCCAGCTCGTGATCCCGCCGTCGGTCCCGCCATCGCCGAGGTAGGAGACCTTCAATGGGGTCTCCACGACGCCGTCGGCCGCGTGCTCCACCCGGTAGGCGCATCCGCCGGGACGGGAGCTCACCACCCACTTCAGGCGGGTGCGGCGAAAGTGCAGCGCAACGCCGTCCTCGACGGCGAATCCCGGGCACATGCCGTCGCCGACGAAGCGGTGATACTCCGCGCGCCGCGCGGGCTCGGCGTCGTAATGGACGCAGTTGGAATACGGCAGCAGTCCGAGGCCCCGCACGCCGCGAGGCGCGCCGTGGAACGCGCTGAGCGCCTCGTCAAACCAGCAGAGCGAGCCGGCAGAGGGGCCGCACAGCACGATGCCCTTGCGCCACGCCTTGCGCAGGATCTCGTCGAGTCCGTAGGCGTGCCAGGCGCCGAGCATGCTCACGACGTTTCCGCCGCCCACGTAGATCAGGTCCTGCGCAAGCAGGTGGGAGGCGAGATCGTCCTCGACCCCGCCGGTGCCTTGGTCGCGGCGAAACAGTGAGACGTGGCTGGCCTCACAGTCGGGGGAGAAGCGACGGTAGAAGCGGACGACGTAATGGTCCGCGTCGCCGGAGGCCGTCGGCAGGAAGCACACGCGCGGGCGCGCGGCGTCGGTGAGCGACAGCACGTAGTCGTCCAGCAGCGAGCTGTCTCTTTCCATCGAGAAGCCTCCGCCGCCCAGGGCGACGATCTGTGGGGTTCTTCCTCGCATCGCTCACTCGCTGGGATGTATTTGGGTTGTTCTAGTACCCGTTAGGTGTACCCGTTAGGAGTACCCGTTGGGCCTGCTCGAGCTTGCCCGGTCTCGGACCCTCGGTGTATGGACTCCCGTTGGAGATGATCACCTCGAAGATCGACATCCGCCCATAAAGTGTTGGGTCGTGGAGAACGAGATGGATCAGCCTGCGATCTCGCTGCGCGGGGTGCACAAGAGCTTCGGTCCGATCAAGGCCGTCGACGGTCTGGACCTCGACGTGCTAGCGGGGGTGTGCTTCGGGCTGCTCGGGCCCAACGGCGCGGGGAAGTCGACGACGATGCGCATGCTCACCGCACAGACACTCGCCGACGCGGGCGAGATAGCGGTACTGGGCTACGAGCTGCCGCAGCAGTCCAAGCAGGCGCGAATGGAGATGGGGGTGGTGCCGCAGCTGGACAACCTCGACGTGGAGCTGACCTGTCGTCAGATACTCACGATCTTTGCGCGCCTGTACCGCGTGCCCAGGGCCGGGCGCGGGGAAGCCGTCGAGCAGGCGCTGGCGCTGGCAAACCTCGGCGCGCGAGCGGACACGCAGGTGAGAGAGCTCTCCGGCGGCATGCGCCGGCGGCTGCTCGTTGCGCGCGGGTTGATTCATCAGCCCCGCCTCGTGCTGCTCGACGAGCCCACCGTGGGGCTCGATCCCCAGGTCCGCCAAGAGCTGTGGTCGCTGATCGACGGGCTGCGGGTCTCGGGCGTGACGGTGCTCATGTCTACCCACTACATCGAGGAGGCCGAGCGGCTGGCCGACACGGTCGCTGTCATGTCGAACGGGCGCATCATTGCGCAAGGCACGCCCGCCGAACTGGTCCGAGCACACGCCGGTGAGCAGGTGCTCGAGATCTATGGTCCGCCCGAGCGGCTTGCGGAGGTCGACGAGCTGGCGCTGCGCAACGGTTGGTCGAGCCGCCGCAGCGGGCCGGCGATCGCGATCATGCGAGCGGAGTCCCTGGACGGAGACGCGCCCGAGGGTGTGCGCCGTCCCGCCAATCTGGAGGATGCGTTCGTGGCGTTGACCGGGGAGCAGATCGAATGAGCGCTCGCGTCGATCCCGTCCCACGCCTGCCCGTCCGTAGCGTGCGGCGACTCGAACCGGCGGCGCTCACCGCGATCATGGCCAAGGACGTGGTCATGTTCGGGCGCTACTGGAAGGCGACGACGTTCTCCTCGGTGATGCAGCCGACGATCTACCTGCTGGCGTTTGGCCTCGGCTTCGGGACCCTCCTCAAAACCATCGGGCACGTCAAGACCGTGCAGTACATCGGGACCGGCACGGTCGCCACCGCGGTGCTCTTCTCCTCGGCGTTCCCGGGTATGTTCAACACGTTCGTGCGTTGGCAGTTCCAGCGCACCTACGACGCGATGCTCGCCACCCCCGTTGACGTCGAGGAGCTGATCACCGCCGAAGTGCTGTGGATCTCCATACGGGCCGGCGTCTACGGCCTCGCGCCACTGCTGGTAGCGATGGCCTTCGGCTTGGAACCGAACGCGGGCATGCTGCTCGTGCCGTTCATCGGCTTCCTCACAGGATTCGGCTTTGCTGCCTTCGGCGTCACGATCGCGGCGATCGCGAAGACGATCGACAACTTCAACTACGTGACGAGCGCCGTGCTGACGCCGATGTTCCTCGTCGACGGGGCGTTCTTCCCGGTGTCGACGCTGCCGGATGGCGTGCGCCAGCTCGCGCAGGTCAACCCTCTGTACCACTGCGTGCAGCTCGTCCGCGATGCCTCGCTCGGCGGGCTCAGCACGGCCGATCTTGGTCACGCTGCGGTGCTGCTCGCGTTCGCCCTGCTGATGTGGCGCCTGGCGATCTCCCAGCTCGGCAAACGCCTAATCGATTAGGGGGGGTCGCTGAGTGACGCGGCCTGCACGTCGTCGGGCAGATCCGCCTTGATATGGCTGACATCGAAGCGGTAGGGCTCGCTCCAGGCGTCCAACACTCTGAGTGTTGGCGGCCAGTCGTGCGTACCGCGATCCTCGAACGTCCTCCGCGGGGGAGATCGATGGATCGAGCCAGGCTCGCCACAGCTCGGGGTCGGGGAGGATGACCGGCATCCGGTCATGCACAGGCCCAACCACCCTGTTGCTTCTGCCAGGGTCGGCATGGAAAAAGAATCTACTTCTACGCTCCGCTGACCTGTTCGCTGCTGCTCGCCTGCCTTCGCAGACAAAAGCTTTATCGGGGCGACCTGTTCAAAAACCCATAAACACTGGTCCTTTGCGCCCGCTGCGGTGGATATGCGGTGGCCGTACCGGGCTCATACCGGGCTTTTCGAGCGCACGGCGGAGAACTCGTCGGTGTCCTCCAGCTCGTCTGTTCTCGTGGCCGCGAACGTGAAGTAGTCGTCCATCGCGAGCTGTTGTGCGGCGGTGATGTCGCGGATCGCGGCCTGCTCGTCGTCGTCGCGACCGAGGTCGATGTCCTTTGTCGAGCGGGTGGCAATGGCCAGCCGGAAGTTAAGTGCGAGCGCGCCCTTGAGCACCCAGCGGTCTGGTGCCACGACGAGCAGGCGGCGCAGGAACAGCTCGAACGCCACGCGCTTACGCAGCCTTGCGAGCCCCAGACCGGTGCTGGCGGCTTCGTTCTTCAGGCGCTCCTCTAGCGCCTGACGGAACGCAGCAGCGCTCGCGTACCTCACGCCAGCGTCCCGGCGGAGAGGACCGCTTCGATCGTGTTCCCCCTATTACTATGCTCCGCTTCCTCCTGCAGGTGCTCGGCAGTGAGCAGCCCGCGGCGCAGAGCTTGACCGACCGCCATCGAGAGCTGCTCGGGCTGGAGGCGCTCTGAGACGTCGAGCAGCGTTCGCGCCGGCGCGGTCAGCGGCAGGCCGTCACGCCATACGGTCGGGACAGCTTCGCTGTCGGGGCGGGTGTGAAGGATGACGCCGCGAGGCCGGCGCAGTCCACGGCGACGGCGTGGCACGAGGAGGTGCACCGCATCGGGGATGTTGTCGCTGAGTTCCAGCAGCGCGAGCGCGCTGTCGTGCGAGAGGAGCGCGCCGTCGGCGCCGACGGCCATCCAGGCCTCGCGCATGTCGTCGTGCTCAGCGGTCGGGTATCCCTGAACGCGGTACAGCCCGCGGCGTACGCGCTCGAAGCGCCCGCGGCGCACGTGGTGCTCGAGGAGCTGGCGACTGACCGCATGCGCCCGAGCCTGGCCAGCTGTGAAGTAGCCGCCCTGGTTGTAGGCATCAGCCTCGAGGCCCAGCACATCAGGCTGCTTGCTGTCCGACATAGGACAAGTATAGCTTGACTTTCGCGGACTATGCTAGGAGCAGATCGTACGCGAGATCATGCGCGCGCGATCTCAAGAGAGAGCTTGACTTGAGAACCGCTTGCAACGGACAAACCGGCGAACCCGCACGAACTCATACGATCTGGCTCCCCACAAGGCCCGTATTTACTGGGCCAATCGCCCGTGTTCGTGCGGGCTCGTCCTACTTGAACTTATCGGGGCGACCTGTTCAAAACCCCGTAAACATTGGCGTTTTGCGCCCTCTGCGGTGGATTTGCGGTGGAAATACCGGCCCGATTCCGGCGTTTCCCGCCGACATGCCGGGCGTATGCCATCTCAAACGCGCGTATGTTGCGGTCAATGGCCGGACGGATACTACCGCCGGCGCGCAGCCCCCCTCTTGTGCGACGGTCCGCCTTCTACTCCATATTGGCCAGCCGGTAGATACTTGTCTTCGGAGGGCCTTCACGCAGGACCAGACCGGCCTCGCGGAGAGCCGCCAGGTCTCTTTCCAGCGTCCGAGACCCAACCTCGAGCCTTTGGCCCAACTCGCGGGCACTCAGGCCGCCGACGCGCGTCAGCTCGTCCAGAACGGCTTGCCGGCGGCGAGCGACGTTGCCGCGGCCGAGGTCCGCTACCCCGCCATTTACACCGCCATTTACACTGCCACTTTGGCGGGATAGCGGCAGACGCGATCCGGCGAACGAGGCGTGTGGCCAGATCGTCGCTGTGAACACGGGCCCATCCCCGTCGAGCCGTGGCTCGGGATAGCCACGGTCCACCTCTTGCCCGATCTTTTCCCAGGCGGTGCCGAAGCGCTCCATGTAGCGGATGCGCCGCAGCACGCCAGCGATGCCACGGTTGCGGATCTTTGAGCGACCCTCGCGAATATCATCCGTCGTGGTACCTGGCAGCATCGGCCCCGGGTTGTGGATCTCGATGCGATCGTCATAGACGAACGCCTTGATCGTCTCGCCCGACTTGGAGTAGTCGGTGTGTGCGACGGCGTTGATGAGCAGCTCCCTGATCGTCACGGTGGAGTACTCCGGCAGAGGCTCGCGTCGAAGTCGGCCCTTGGGGATTGGCTCGGCCTGACGGGTATTGCGCCGGATGAAGCGCTCCGCCGCATCGACCGCCTCCAAGACCGTCAGCTCCTCCTCGGGATCGAAGATGTCCTCGATGTCCGCCGCGCGACTGCTACCAGCGAACCGCGCTCCCTCAACGCGTGCATCGCGGAAGTAGCGCCGCCGGACCGAATCCTGACCGAAGAGGATGACCCCGGCGTTCGTCGCGACCACCTTGCCCTGATAGTTCGTCAACACGCCGAGGGCCTCCAGCTTTGCAGCGCGGATCGGGACGTCATGGCCTTCGAACGCATCTTTGAGCCGTGTCTTGTCTAGGTCCGCGAGCACGACTCCGGGCCGGGCGAGGAGATCGAAGGACTCCCCAGCAGCCTGGCGGCGGAGCTCGGCGAGCATCTCCGCGTCAGCTCGCCTGCTGGTCGACCCCAGACGGACATACACGCCCTGCTCAGGACCCTCCGCCCGTAGATGAAACGGCGCAGGGTGATGCGCGACCTCGACCACCAGCAGCTCGTGCTCGCCATGGGAGGCCGCGTAGATCTCCGGAAGCAGCTGCGGCTCAATCCCATCACTGATGCTGCTCGACAGACGCTCCTCCTCACGCAGCGGGTCCGCGACACCTACGACCGATCCGTCGTCATCAATTCCGACCACGACCACCCCGCCCGCCGTGTTGGCGAACGCCACGATGTCCTTCAGGACCGACTTCCGGGAGGACAGATCACGCTTGAAGTCCACACGTGGACCCTCCCCCTGAGCTATGGCATCCGCGACCTTCACACGGGCATCTTCTCAGCAAGCGTCACTGACCGCCTGAGCTTTCTACCGTTCCTGACTGAACCTAGTGTCTGACCCTACACCCACCTTCGAGCCCTGAGGCCGACGACGAGCGTCAACGCACGCGCTCTGCCGTCCGGCATCCGTCCTAGCGTGGTGAGAATGGTCGACGCTGAAGTCACAGCGATCATCGCCGGGGCCAGCGCGTTCGCGGGCGGCGTGATCGTCGCCATATCCAACTACGTGATCAATCGCGTTCAAGCTGCCGACGCTCGCAAGGCTGAGCTACGACGCGCCCTGATCGATCTTGGAGACGTCGTATCCCGCATCGATCATCGACTCCGGATCGAGCCCGAGCTGGGAAAGACGAGCCGAGCAATCAACGAGGCGATGTCCACGTACGCACCGCAGTTCGATCACGCGATTGGGCTGCTGCGCCGCCGACTACTGGACCCGCACCTCGACGACTTGACGGCAGCGATGTCGAGATCGCTGAGCACAGCGATGGTGCTCGCACCTCCCAACCTGCTTCCAGCTCTCAGCCAACTGACGGAAGCGATGGATGAGGCCGACCGACGCGACGAAAACTGGTGGGCGCGCTGGAACGCTGCGCGGACCAACTACTTCCTCCGCTGCCACGAGGCCGTGGGCTACACGGTGCCTGAGCCGACCATGGGCGAGCGCAGCAACGAGCAAAATGCCGCGATGTCCTTTACGGCCGAAGATGGCGGCTGACCCCTCCGCAGGTCCCCCTCCCCGGGCCAGTGCGCCTGTATTCAGGGCCATTCGCTCGTGTTCGCACCTGTTCGCAGACAAAAAGCTTTATCGGGGCGAACGGTTAGAGAACCAACAGAGACGGGGGATTTCGGGCGCCTGCGGTCCCATTTGCGGCCCCGATACGCCCTCCATGCCAGGCTTCGCACCCGCCGAGACCCGGTGTATGCCATCTAATACGCACGTATGCTAAGACCCTTTCTTGCGTGGCTACTACTAGAAGGTCCCAGGCCGAGGACGCAAGGTACATGGCGAGTCGATGTGCCGGTACCGATCGGACGGTTGGCTGCTCAGCGATCCCGAAGTCGACTCACGCATGCGACAGGTCAGCTGTGGCGGACGGCCCATTCGGCATCCAGATGGTCCGCGAACCGCACAAGCCCATCCACGTAGCGCGTGTGCCGCTCATCTCGCGTGTTCTCGTCGACCGGTTGCCAGTCGGCTACGAAGTTGAAAGGCATTGGCTCTAGCAACTGCTCAGCGGTGAACACGAAGCGCTGCGACTCGGTGCCGTCTGCGGGACGGATGGCGTCCTGCCAGATCGACGGGCAGTCGGCCGCCCAGTCCGCGGTGGCGAGGAAGCTCCAAGGCGCATTGAGTCTCGCCGCGACGGTATCGAGCTTGACGATCTCATCGTCGTTCAGTCCGGCTCCGCGCTGCTTGCACTCGCCGGGGATGAGTTGCCCGTCCGCGAGAAGCAAGAGAACGTCGGCCTCCCCGACCTGGTCGTCCCCGTCGAACAGATCGACCCCGGGGTAGGCGCCGAATAGCTGAGCGGGTCGACCGAAGCGCGACTCCCAGACGGCGCATAGGTAGCGCATCGCGAGCAGATGCACGAAGGCGTCTGACTCAATGAGCCGCAGGACCGGCTCGCCCGCTCGGTAGCGAAACTTGAGCTGGTCAACGGGGAAGGGCTCTACGATGACTGCGGCGCAGCCCCGGCATATCAGCGGGGGGACAAGCTCCAGCACCGAGCGCCAGGAATCCCGCTTGCAGCGCGGGCAGTGGATGTTGGCGCCTCTCACGAGGACGCCGCCGTGCTCGGCCCAGCGGACCCAGCGGTCTGCGACCTCGCGCTTGCCGCCGAAGAGCGCGCGGAGCTTGTCGACGGTGATGTCCGGCTGCTCGCTCTCGGGAGGGCGCATCCGCATCTGCTCAAGCTCCCTCTCGATTGCCGCGAGGCGGTCCTCGCCTGCGCCTGCTCTCTTCGACATGTCTCGAATCCTCCGACGAAACCAGCTCAGACTGCGTGCGGTACCGAGCTCGTGCAACTGCGCGATGACGAGCGGGTCGAGCAGCATCTGCATCTGCTCAAAGGACCCGAGGCGTGTCAGGAAGTTCGCCGCGGTCCGGCCGGCCGGCGACGGCTCGCCGCGCAGCCCGATGTCTGCGAGCCGTGCCTCTAGCACTGCCCAGCCGCTGGGCCACTCGATCTCGAGTAGTCGGTCGGGCCCGGGGTCGTTCGCCTGATAGCCCCAATCGCGGTAGCCGGGCATGCTGCTCCACTGTGGACGGATCGTCCTGCCGGGGCAGCCTGCGGGTGGCAGGTGCGACGGTGCACTTCATCTGCAGCTCGCGACCGTGCGACGGGCGTGGCCCAAGCGCGATGCGATCCTCGGGCGTCCAACTGGGAATCGATGCGTGGCCGGCGGTGAACGTGACGAGTTGGGTGCTCGTCCGGCCGGGCCGCTCGCCAGACTGCGCGAGCTGCTCGTACGGTACGGCGCGCCAGCCTCCGACTTGCTCGGCGAGCGCTGTCAGTTGCTCGAGCTCGACCGACCGGCTGATCAGGCACGGCCGCCGGTCACCGCCGATTCCGAAGTTCGCGCGGGCCGGCAAGTCCCATGCGCGCAGCGCCTCGACGGCGTGTTCGATTGGGCAGGCGAGCGGAAACCCGCGCGGGAGGCCGTGTGCCGCCCGGAGGTTCCACGCGAGCGCGAGGTCCTCGGCACTGCCGGGCTCGTACACGATGCAGATGTTTGGGCCGACGAGCGTACGATTCGCTTGCTCATCCTCGCCGTCGGGGTCGGCGAAGACAATGCCGGCGTTCCGTGCCGCCTGCCAGAGCCCGAGCAGGATCGTGGAGAGGTGTGTGGGAACGGTGGCCTGAGGGGTGCGGAGCCGGCGGAGCAGATCGTCGGCGTCGCCGACGACGGGTTCGCGCGTGACGTCAATCAGGTCCTCCCAGCTGACGTCGGGGCGCAGGCCGTAGATCTGGAACGCCTGCGGGTGAAGCGGGGCCTCCGGTAGGCGTCCGACGGTGGCAAGGTATGCAATCTGCCACGGGTCATGGTCCTCGAGGATCGGCACGAGAACTTCGCCCCAGTCGTCTCGCCGACGGTCGGCAGCGACGAGCACGGGCAATAGGGGCTCCGCGATCGTGCCGCCCGAAGGGAAAATCATGAGGTCGTTGCGTGAACCTTTGAGCGACTCGTCGAGTAGCCCCCGTCCGGAGATACTGTCCACGCCGCTGCGCTCCAGGTCGCTCAGCAGCGTCTGGGGCAGCTGGGTTGCGCCGGGCTGCGTTGCGTAGATCCGGTGGCATGCGCCGCCCCATGTGGCGCAGAGGTCATCTATCACGATGGCTGCGTCCGAGAGTTCCTGCGCGTTGACGAGTGCCGCGCCGAAGCTCGGCCCGAGGTGGCAAAGAACCTCGACGGGGCCGCCGAGCACGCGCTCGTCAAGCAGGTCTAGTAGGGACGGCTCCGTCACGACTTGGGTGTCGATTGCTTCTGGTCACCGCGCGCCCGTGGCTTCGTTTGCGACGCGGTGCGTGCGTACTTGCGGCAGCTATCGTAGCCTGCCGTTGGCAGCGCTCGACCTCGGTGAAGATTTCGTACCGGGTGAACTTTACGATAGACGGAGTGCCTTTCCTCCTCGTGATTTGCAGGGCGTCACCTAAGGTCGGACTACCTAGATTTCCCGTTCAGACCTAGAATCACTACCAGCATCAAGACGCCCCCGAGTACAGCTAGCGGTGCCGGAATTGGCCCGATGTAGTCGCCAACGGCCGTATCAAGCCCGCTCGTTAGCTTTTCAGCAGCGGCATCGGTAACGAACTGCTCCGAGATCGCGAGCAACGTTCCCCCTCCCTCAAGATCGAGAGCCGCCACGAACATGTTGCCGAGCAAGATGGCGGTGGCCTTTTCCTCGGTTTCGATACCAGCGCGTGACTGTGCGATCTGCGCTACACGCGTCCACGCGTAGTTACTACTCAGATTGCCTCTCGCGCCAACGAACTGCCCGAATTGATCGTATTCAGCGACAGCGCAAAACCCCGCGTTGAGGATGCGCTTAGCTGCTGCTTCTTTTTCGATTATTCCTGCGGCCTTCATCCCTTTCCCTTTCTGGTTGTGCATTGCCTACGATGGACATGCTCCGCCTACCCCTTCCGCGCCGCCAGATTCCCGAAACGCTGTGACCTCGCGTTGCAGATCCCACAGATGCCGCTGAGGCCTGTTGACGTTTCAGCCGACAGCCGCCGAGCAGGAATCCTCGTAGGTCCGAGCAGTGTCGCTAAGGCTTAGCGCGGGCGCCTTGGAAGTACGCGACCGCCTCCCCGTTCCAGCGGTACTGGTATCCCGGGATCGGGCCGGTACCGTCGATGATCTCCGCCCGCTTCCATTTGCCCACAACATTCCCGTGCTTGAATACGATCCTCTCGTCGCTTGCCAGGACGGTGGGGTGCGCCTCTTGAGCTAGCGCTTGCAGCTCGGCGTACTTTGAGGCGCGCCACTCAGCTCGGGGCGGATCTCGAACGCTGCCCTGCGCCGAATCGGCGATCTGATCCGCTTTGGCGGCTTCCTGCTCAAAGCGCCCTTGAAACGCGTCCTGGGATTCATCTGGGCGACGCGCGGGGGCAAACTGGACATGAAGGAAGGCTATCCCGAAAATGGGCGGAGGGCCGATCAATCTTGCCGCGGCGTGGCGCAGCAGGTCCTCAATCGAAGTCAGGCCGGTCTGGTCTCTGAGTGTGTCGAGTCGCATGTCGCTGCGGACACCGAAGTCGACGTCGTACTCCTTCTCGAGGTTGCCGACGAGCGTGTCGCCGCGCTTGCGGCGCAGCTCCCCGTCGTCGTCTCTGGTGCGGTCGGTGTGCATCGAATTGGGACGTTCGTGATGGTGGGGGAGGCTTCGACCTCTTCTCCTTGGTTTGGGTAGATCTGACGGTTGGGCGCCTTCCGGCGGGCTCTCAGCTCAGGCCATCGATCGCCTCCTCGCGTCGCCAGGAGACATCCTCGTCACAACCTCCAGCTCGCGGATGCAGAGCTTCGCGCTCACGAACATGAAGAGGTTGCCGTGGGTGCCGAAGCAGCCGGCAGCAGAGCCCCCTGCACGTCTTCGCCCGCGCGCTGCGGCGCAGCTCGCGCCAGGCGGGTCCGCCGCCATCGCCAACGTAGCTCGAGCAGCGCATCGTTCAGGCCGCACGGCTTGCCGCGGTAGTCGCGGCATAGAGCTCCGCGACGGTCAGCGAGCAGATCTGAACGCAGCGCTTCGCGTCTTGTGAGAATGCCATGCTGGCCGGCAGGACGCCCCTGGCGAAGCGTTCGGCACGCGCCGGCAGCGCCTCCTCGGCATAGTCCTGACAGGTGTAGACGGGCGTCAGGTAGGCGCGCTGGGGACAGGACTTCCCCCTGGTGCATCGGATCCAGTCCCCAGCGCGGTCGAGCTCGGGGGGCTCGTCCTCGCCGGATGCGTCGTGGCAGATCACGAAGCCGGCGACCGCCAGGCGCTGGATCGGCGGTTTGAACAGCACTTCGCCGTCCGGTGTGCGGCTGATCGTCGTCTGTGGCCCTCGATAACCATCCGGCGGCGCCAATCGCAGCGCATCGGCGGCGGTGCCCACCAGCGGTCTCGGTCTGTGGCGCATAGCTCTATGATATCCAATCAGCACGCAAAGAGCAAAGTAATATCCTCAGATAAGCACTATATCACGTATTGCAATAGGTAATAGAAGATGGTATGCTTCAGCGCAAGTTGATCAGAACACCACGAAAAGGAGGAACCATGCTCAACCTCATCCAGTGCAAGATCCTGGTCGTCGCTGCGGTCGACTGGGCGTGCCCGTGACCGGCGCCCAACAGGAGCGGGACATAGAGGAGCGGGATATCCAGGGGCTCCTCGACGACAAGGCTGCGTTCACGAACCGGTTGGCAGAGACGTTCAGCGAGCGGGAGATCGTGCGCCTGATGCTGGGGATAGGTCTGCGCTACAGCGATCTCGCGCTCGCCCTGACCGTGCACCCACGAACCGTGAGGGCATGGATCGACGAGGAGGATCGCGACCTGGTCCGCCAGCGCGACGGCATCCTGGCGCTGAAGGCGCTGGTGCTGTTCCTGCTGCGCCGAGGCGTCCTCGGACCGCGCCAGATCGCGCTGTGGCTGGTTGAACCGCTTGAAACGCTGGATTTCCGGCGGCCTCTGGCGGTGCTCGCCGAGGGACGCCTCAACGACGTCGTAAACGCGAGTAGCTCGTTCACCAAGCCCGAGCCGGCGATGCTCAGCCCAACCCCCTCGCGCCCGGAGGTGGCTGCCGGCGCGGTCGGCCGCAGAGATGGCCTCCCCGAGGACTGAGCGCAAATGGAGCGCCACCCCGCCCGGATGGGTGGGGTGGCTGCTTCTCGGCTTGATCGTCGTGACGCTCGCCACGGCCGCGCTCTTGATCTTCGGCGCGCCGGCGTTCGTGCCGCATTCGCTGAGCACGGGCGAACAGGAACGCTTCAGCGCGGAGTCCTCGATCCGCACGACGATGCTTCAGGCGATCGGCGGCCTGGTCGTGCTGGTCGGCCTCTGCATGACCGCCCGGACGGTGTATCTGGCGCGCGAAACGCACCTGACCGACCGCCTGACCAAGGCCGTCGACCAGCTCGGGCACGACAAGGCGGAGGTGAGGGTCGGCGCGATCTTCGCGCTGCAGCGGCTGGCCGAGAACTCGCCGCTCGACCGCGGGATGATCGCCCGCGTGCTCAAAGGCTTTCTGACCGCGCGCGCGATCGACGAGGCGCGACCGATCGGCCCCGACCTTCAGTGTGCGCTGGACGTCTACCTGGAGCTGCAGGCGTGATCGCGCCCGCCTGCGCACCCGCGGACCTGCGGCGGCTGAAGCTGCCGGGCGCCGAACTCAGCCACGTCGCACTCGACGGCGCACTGCTGGACGGCTGCGTACTGACCGGCGCGTCGCTGATCGGCGCGAGCCTGAGGGGCGCCTCGCTGCTGGATGCCCGCCTGGACGATGCCAACCTCTCAACGCCGATCTGCGAGGCGCGCGGCTGCGCAAGGCCGTCATGACCAAGGCCGAGATGCCGATGGTCAGGGCAGGCGAGGCCGATATGCGCCAGGCGAACCTGATCGAAGCGAACCTGTATGGGGCGAATCTCGAGGCCGTCTACCTCTCCGAGGGCGATCTGCACGGCGCGCAGCTGCAGATGGCGGTGCTCGAGGGCGCCTATCTGGACTACTGCAACCTCACCGCGACCGACCTGCAGGGAGCGGACCTCTCCCAGGCCGACCTGACGGGCGCGGACCTCGCAGGGTCAGACCTGACGCTGGCCAAGTTCCGCGGGGCCGAACCGACCCCGGCCAACCTCACCGGATGCATCCTCGACGGCGCCGACTTCGACGGCGCTGTCTTCACAGAGACGGCTCCGCGCTCCAGGCCTCCTCGGCCCCCCGAGCGCACCTGAGCCGAGTGAGAGAAAGCACCGGGAGCGGTCCTCTTCGGCGCGGCCGGGAACGCACGCCTTCGGGCGGCCCGGCGATCGAGCTGCCCAATGCTTGACGTCACGAGCCGGCGGCGACCTTTCGGGCGCGCTTGGCGAGTTCGCTCAGCTGGGGCGCGAGGTCTGAGAACTCTCGCGCCAGCTGGACGGCATGGGCGTTTGACGGCTTGGCGCCCCTCGGCGAGGCGGCGGGCTCGCGGCCGGTCAGCAGCCAGTCGACGCTGACTTCCAGCGCGATCGCGAGGGGCCCGAGATGCCCGATTTGAGGCCATCGCTTGGCACGCGTCCAGAGGCCCACGGTGTTGTGGTGGACGTGGATCGTTCGCCCGAGACTGACGCGGGTGTGCCTCGTGGTAGCCATCGCTTCCTTCAAGCGCCCGGCGAACGCCTCGATCTCTGAATCGTTTGGTACATCACTGTTTACGGTGTTTTTTTCCATCATCGCTAACAGTTATTCTTGCGCGGATGGCTTTGCGAGGAGATCACGCGGCGGGCGGCGGAGGACTGCGTCTGGTCCCCACGCCCCAGGCCGGCCGCGAGCGGCTGCGCAGGCGGCAGTGCAGGGTGACGCTCGCGGGCGCCCCCTTCCGGCCGGGCGAGCTTCCCGTGGCCGTGGCGCTCGGCCTGTCGGCGGAGCTCGCCGCGACGGCCAACGCGAGCGCCGCCGCCCATCGCCTGCCGGTGGAGCTGACCCTGCGCGCGAGCATCGACCGGCGCGGGTGGTCGGCTTCCTCGTCGCTCAGATGGCGCGCGCTCAGACGGCGATTGTGGAGCTGCTGGACACCGCCGCCGAGCACTGCGGCGACACCGTCACGGCCGAGGGCGAGCTACTGGAGTACTCGCGCTTGCTGCGGCGCGGCGAGTCCGCGAGCGTCACGCGGCTCGAAGCTAATGGTCGCGCCGAGCTGCTGCTACCGCTCGAGCTAGCGCTGTCCTGGCGCCTGAACGCCGCAAGGGACGGGCGCGACCTCGACCGCTGGGCCGCCGGGCTGCTGCCTTCGGCGCCGCCCGGAGCGATCGGATGGGAGGCTGCCGCCGCGTCCTCGGGAGGGCGCCTGGCCGAGTGGGCCTACGCCTGCGCCCTCAGCCTGGGCTCGAGAACGGCCGACAGCGCATCGCCCCAGTCGCGTACGAAGCCGATCGGGCTCTGACACAGGCTCGCGGCAAGCGCGGGCGCGTCGTCTCGCGCATCGGACAGCTCGTCGGTGCTCAGGTGGATGTTGTGCCCACGCAGATCGTCGGTGGATGCCCCGTCCTCGAGGGCCGGGCAGTCGCCGACGGGGCAGGGTGCCAGCGACCCGCGGCGCTGCCTTGCGCGCGCATCGGGCACGTGCAAGCGGTCACCGCGCAGCGGTGTCCAGTAGCGGGTCCTGCCGCCTCGCTGGTACTGGGTCTGGGTCAGGTCGGGTACGCTGCGAAACACCCGCGTGCCCGAGGCCATCGCGCACGCCCCGGCGGCGACCGCGGCGACGCCGAAGCGCCCGACGCGATCGCCGACGGCGTCGAATCCGCTGTCCCGCCAGGCCTGGACGGCCTGCAGGTAGGCCAGGTAGTCCTGCGGCTCGGCGCGCTCGGCGTCAAAGCCCGCGACCTGCAGGAACGCCAGGCCGCGGGCGCTCAGCGCATCGTGATAGAGCATCCGGCACGAGCGAGCACCCCGCCGCGCAGCGCCTCCAGGCCGACCTGCACGAACACCGCGATCGGCTTGAAGTCGATCAGCTCATGCGTGCGGGCCGCCAGGCGCAGGTTCGCCGACAGCCAGGGATCGTTCAGCGAGTCAAAGCGGAAGTATGCAGCGGAGCGAAAGGTGGCGTTGGGCTCGCGCGCGAGGGTCGCGACCGCTAGATCCTTCAGAACGTCGCCCTAGTCGAGATCCTCCGCGAGCAGCGGCGTGGGCACAGCCCGTGCGCTGTCCATCAGCGACGCGCGGGAGAAGCGGGCGTCCCAGGCGTCGCCGCGCAGCAGCGCAAGCACCGCCGTGTCTGGATCGTGCACGTGGGCGATCCCCGCCGCGCGCACCGTCTGGGCCAGCTCGTCGCCGCGCAGGCCCGCTTCCTGCTCCTTGGAACCCTCCGGATAGGTGGCGAGATGGCAACCAAGCAGCACCGCTCCGTGCAGCTCGTCGGCGTGCGCGCGCAGGAACGCCGCCTCGTGATGCTCGGGACGAAGCAAAAACAGCGCCGACTCGAGCCGGCCGACGGTGTCTGCTTCGTGGCGCTTGCGCAGATCGCTCAGCATTGCCGGGCACTCTAGGCGGCGCGGCGGACATGTCGACCACGCCCGGCCCGACCATCTGCTCCCGGCCAAAGAGTTCTACGAGCTCAAGCACCGCGGCGATCGGGATAGTCCACCCAAAACTCGACGCCCTCGCCCTCGGCGCCTGGCGGCTCACGACGGATCGCAGACGCCTCTCTCGCAGCACGTCGAACGCGCACTGGGCCGCCAACCGATCCCATACCGGTTGCCTACTGATCGGAACAGCCACCTGGGAGAGGCACGACAAATCAGATTAGGTCACTGATGCTTGGCACTCACAGCTGGCTGACTAACTCCGACACCTCATAAAGGCAGCCCCCATGTCTGGGCTGACCCGTCGACCGGCACGAGTCCCGTTAGGCCGCAGCAGCGGGCTCGGCGACGGTGGCTTTCGCCCCCGGGCTGACGAGCTCGACGCGCTCTCCTGTCGGTAGCTTGGCCTCGAGTGCGATGCCCATCGCGGCCATGAGCCTGAACGCGTTGTCGGTTGTTGGGTTAGCTGTCGTAGATGTCAGCAGGCGCCGGACGCTTGAGGCCTCAAGGCCGGCGCGATCAGCCAAAGCTCGCTTGGTCATGCCCTGTGCCTCCCGCGTTGCCTCGAGCACGGTCAGCATCGCGTTGCGGGCTTGCAGGGTCTGCACCCGGCGGGCGTGCTCCGCTCGCTCGGTCTCGGAGAGGAGCGCATTGACAGCAGCTTGATGGACGGTCTTCCGTGGCATGACCACCAATATAGCAGGCTGTGGCATAGATGCAACACTTCTTTGTGGCACGTATGCAACATCTATTGCGGCGGCTCCCGCCACATGGCTCGCGCGAATACTGTCGCGGAGTATGGCTCGCTGGAGCGTCGAGTGGCTCGTCAAGACCGAAGCCGGTGCGCGCAGCGTGCCCGCCTTCGAGTTCCTGCGCACACAGCCACCAGCCGCCCGCACCCAGTTGCTGGCAATCGTTGACGCCGTGCGCACCGTGGGTCCCGACCGGTGGAAGGACCGGGTCTCCCATGGCTCGATGCACGGGTCCTGTGCACACCTACACGAGGCGCGCGACAGACACGGCCAAATGCTCTACCGGCTGTACTTGCTCTGGCAGCGCGAGCACAGGCGCGTCGTGATCATCGACGGCGCAGCCAAGCCCAACACGACCGCCCTACCCGACTCCTACTACGACGAGCTCGCTGCGCTGGCGGCCACCGCAAATGACGACCCCGCTCCCCTTGCGGTCGCTGACGACTTCGCCCGCGACGCGCTCAAAGCCAACGAGCAAGACCAGGCCTGAGCAGGTGTCTGATGCCGCACAACCGGGGTACTCGCCACAAGCCTAGGTACGTCGGGCTCGTTTCCTATAAGGGCCGTACGAAGTGGGTCGGCACGCATTCCTCGATGGCGGCCTACAAGGAGGCCGAGCACGAGCGGCTCACCGAGCTGCGCGAGGAAGTTGATGGTGCCGAGCGGCGACAGGCCCCCACGGTGCTGGAGTTCGCCGGCGCCGTGATCCACCCGGACGGCAGGATCACGATGATCTGGCCCGACGGCCAGCGTGCGCTGAAGGAGACCGGGCGCCGGGCCTCGAGCGTGAAGCGTATGCGCGAGGCGCTCAGGCCATTCATACGCGACTTCGGCGAGCGTCGCCTCGATAGCTTCGGCCGCGACGAGGCATTGACGTGGGCGCTCGCGCATGGCCGCAACGTCCAGCAATCCGTACGGCAGTTCTTCAACCATGCCACCGACCGCGAGCTGATCGTGCGGAACCCCTTCGCGCGCCTCGGTGCGAGCAGGCGTACGCGGCGCGTCGACCGGCCCGACTTCGAGCTCGTCAGCACCGAGCAATACCAGCGTCTCTGCCAGTGCGCTCGTGCGAGCCGCACCGATGACTACGGTCTGATTATCGAGGGCGCGATCCTCGCGATCGGGGAGGCAGCGATCCGTCCCGGCGAGATCTTCGCGCTGCACCACACCGACCTCGACTACGCCCAGAACATGATCAACATCCGGCGGCAGCGAGACCCATCAACCGGCCTCATCGTGTGGCCCAAGGACGACGACCGCCGCTGGGTGATCATGAGCCCAGTCTCGCCGAACGGCGAGCCCGAGCACGCGCTCAACGCGCCATAGATGCCTACCAGCAACGCCTCCCACCCTCAAAAGAGCCGGCCGTCAAGGCCGGAGAGCTGCAGTAGCTCTGCAAAAGAATCCGGTCGCCGCTGCAATAGATCTGCAATAGCGCAACCCGCACAAAAGCCGTGCACGCCAGCAGTCAGACCTCACGAACGCCCATTCCGTGGGGGGCTAACGGATTTGTACCGCAAGCCCCTCAAAAACGACTTTTCTATATGGGAGCTGCGATTTTTATCGGGGCGCCGAGATTCGAACTCGGGACCTCACCGACCCGAAAAATGGGTTGTGATTGGGATCGTGAACAGGAAAACCCTGCAGATAGTGGGTTTCTGCGCAGTGCGTGGCCCGGTCGGGAGGAGCAGATTTCGGGGGGATTTGGGGGGTTTAGGCATACAAATGGCTTGTATGCCTAAACTCGGCAGGCTCAACGCCGAGGCGGCTAGAACCGGCTGCCGGGTAGGTTATCGGAGCACATCACGCGAGCCTTGGTAGAACGTCGGGATCGGCGACCCGGGAGCGAGATCGGCCAATCGGAGTGCGTCGCCACACTCACCCAGCGCGGGAGAGAGAAGCCCAAGATCGAGGGTCACGACCGATCAGAGATCGGTCAGCAGCGGCTGAGCTTGACGAGAACTACCACTGTGGGTAGCACTACTGCTACTCTCTGGCTGATGGCAACGATTCCTCAGAAGGAGCTACGCAACCATGTCGGCGAGGTTCTGCGGCGAGCAGAGGCGGGCGAGCACATCACGATCACCGTCTCCGGACGCCCTGTCGCACAGCTCGGTCCGATCCGCGCCCGGCAGTGGGTGCCAAGCAGTCAGCTGGCCGACCTGTGGAACGCACCGCCCGACTTGACGCTCGATCATGACCTGGCGAGGCTCAGCGGCGAGCTCACGGACCCGTGGGCCACGTAGCGAGTGGCCGTCCTGCTCGACACCTCTGTCCTGATCGGCGCCGAGACAGGTCCCGAAGACGACGCCGCAATCAGCGTGGTTTCCCTGACCGAGCTGCACTTCGGTGTCCTCGTCGCTCGCGATGATGAGACGCGGGCGCTACGGATGCGCCGTCTCGGCGCCATCGAGGATCACTTCGACGCCCTACCGTTCGACGCCGACGCGGCGCGGGAGTGTGGGCGGCTGTACGCCCTCGTCGCTAAGCGCGGCGGCCAGCCCCGGCGGCGAGCATTCGACCTAGCGATCGCCGCGACCGCCAACGTTCATGGCGTGCCACTACTGACCTACAACATCAAGGATTTCGAGATCCTCGCCGAGGAGATCGACGTCCGCGCTCCCAAGAACTGACTGGTGGGGGTCGCACGACGAGACACTCCGATGCTCATTTTTGGAATAACGGGGTCGTGATCGGACCGCGAGAACAGTCCCCTTGATCTAGTTGCGAAAGTTTGTTATAGTTTCGCAACATGACTGTCAGGCTCGACAACCGCCCCCTGCTCGGCACGATCGACCGAGATCTTTTCCTGCCGCCCGCAATCATGCCGCAGCTAGAGGCCGCCGTCGATCGAAGGCTCAACGTGCTTCTCCTCGGCCCGCCTGGATCGGGCAAGACAACGCTGCTGCGATCACTGCAGGCCGATCATGAGGATGACGAGCGACCGGCGGTATACGTCGATCTCGCTCCGGCGCAGAACGCGACGCAGGCGCTGATGGTCATCGCCGACGCCCTGGGCCAGAGATGGGGGGCGTTCGGCGACGCCCTCCGCTCGGGCATGATCCCGGAGACGACGCCATCCGGCGCGCTGCTGCGTCTCGCGCGACGTCTCGGAGAGGCGCCTGCCTCACTGCTGCTCATCGATGCGCCTCCAGGCGAAGGTCATGCCCACACACTGTTCGGGCGTCTGCGCGATGAGCTCTGGCAGCAGGACCACCAGTGGGTGATCGCAGCCAACGACGTGCTTCGCGACGAGCTCACCCGCCCGCCCGCGAGCGCTTTCTTCGACGTGCAGCTCGACCTCGCCCCGCTCTCCTCCTCCGAGCAGCGAGAGTTCCTGGCTCGGCGCCTGGCGGGAGAGCCAGGAGTCGAGATCGACGCGATCGTTGACCAGACCGATGGCCTGCCCCGCTCGCTGCTTTCCCTGGCCCGCGCCTCCGTGCTCTCAACCCAGCCTGTAGACGAACTGCTGGCCGTCCGCAAGAAGCAACGCGCCCGCCTGGCGAAGCTGCCGCGCCTCGCATCGACGATCGCTGAGTACCTCGCAGACCACGGACCCACTTCAGGCTCAGACCCACAGCTGCTCGCGACGCTCGGCGTATCCGGCCAGAGCGCTCGCAAGGCACTCCGTGAACTGGAGGATCACAGCTTCGTCCGGTCGTTCCCCGAACAGCAGGAGCGGCAAGGGCGTCCACGCAAGCTGTATGAGCTCCGTGAGAATCTTCGCTGATGCGAGACACGCTGCAGACACTCGACGACGAGTTCGCCTTTCAGACCTCTGGACGCTTTGACCTCCTGGCGGGCGAGCACGTCGCCTATACGGCGCTCGGGGCGCTGGACGTGGACGGCGCACTGCGGAGAAGCATCGAGCGCGCAGAGGGCGTCACTACGGTCGTCGGACGCATGGGCTCCGGGAAGTCGAGTCTCATCGCCGCGGTCGCCGACAGCCTGGAGGAGGGGTTCCTGCCGCTTCGCGTGAGCGTGATCGGCGTCGAGGCCGGCGATCCGGCCGCGTTCGCCCGCCACGCGATCACCGAGATCCGCGACCTCCCCGAGGGGCAGCTCACTCGCCACGAGGCTCACGCACTCGACCGCGCGGCCGCCGAGCACAGGACACAGATCGCCACTCGCGAGCTTCGCGCCGGCTTCGAGATCGCAGCCGGTCGGATCTTGACGGGCAAGGTCGTCGGCGACATCAAGCGAGTCGCGGCAGACGAACTGCAGCGCGCCGCCGATCCCTCAGACGCGATGCGGGGCATGCAGCGACTCTTCGACGTCTTCTGGAAGCTCAAGCGATGCCCCGTCGTGATCGTCGAGGACACCGATCATTGGGGCGGCTCGCCAGAGCTGGCCGACGCTTTCTTCGATCAGACCTCGCGCGCCTTCGCGACAATGGACGCCGCGATGGTCGTCGCCACCCAGAGCGACTACACCCGCCTCGATGGCTACCAGCGAGTCCGCGACAAGCTGACCGCCGAGGTCTTCCTTCCCCAGCTCCCCGACGTGGAGCACGGGCTGACCATCGTCCTGCAGCGCCGGATGAGCCTGGCCGGCGTGCAAGCCCCAATCCAGGACATCCTCGAACCAGAGGGACTGCAACTACTGTCGCAGAGCTACATCGAATCAGTAACCGACGGCCGAGCCGGCGACCTGCGACGCACAATCGCAGTCATGCGAGCAGCGCTCGACATCGCCCTCGGAGAGCCCACGGCGCAACGCGTAACCCGCGGCCATGTAGAGGAGGGAATGGCAAGAACGCCTCTTGTTCCCTCCAGCGCGCTTTGACGACAGGGCCCGAACCACAAACGCCGAGAGCAGATACTCGCTCCTGCTCGCCCGCGTTCTTGTACAAGCTATCGCCCTAACTGGACGGGGAGGTCAGTAGCCGCCCGACACTGAACGCATCCAGGCCGGCGCGGCTGGCTGGCCCAGCTTCTCGCGGATCATCAGCATGGCGTTGCGTGCTTGCACAGCCTGCTGACGCCTGCGTCCTGTCTACGTCCCATTTCGGGTTGCGCTGCGTCCCGTTTGCGTCCCATTGACCATCCAACAGCCCGGACGCCCGCGCGGCCAAAGACCATATCCTCAGGTTTTTTCGCTGCTCAACGCGACTTTTGCGGAATTTGAACCGGGGATAAGCAGCAGGTTCAAAAGAACAGACGACCGACACGACAAAAGTCCTGCAAAATCGCGGACTTTCATCGCCGCGAACTACACGGCCGTCATAGACAAACCTTTATCGGGGCGCCGAGATTCGAACTCGGGACCTCACCGACCCGAACGGTGCGCGCTACCAGGCTGCGCCACGCCCCGACGCGCCTGTGAGTATTCCACACCGCGCTCTTCGCCTGACGCTCGCCGCCCTGTCCGACATCCACGCCGGGCGTTCCACACCGCGCTCTCCGCCTGGCGCTCTGGCGCTCGCCGCTCTGCTCGCCGCCCTGTCTGACATCCACGCCGTCCTGCCCGACATCCTCTCGCCGCCGGGTGCCGTCACCTGCGCACAGCCCTCCCAGACGGTCCGAGAAGGACGCACAGCCCTCCCAGACGGTCCGAGAAGGAATATCCTGTGGAGCGCAAGGTCCGTCAGCCCACGATCGATCAAGGAGAGGGAGAGTCCCAATGGAGGCCACCGTCGTCACGGAGTCGACCACGGGGTCGCAAACTATCGCCGACCTGGCCCCCCGCGCGGCCGCCGAGTACGGCGAGCACACCGCGGTGCGCTACAAGCGCGACGGCGACTGGCACGACGTGAGCTATGCGCAGCTCGCCGACATCGTGCAGGAGATCGCCCTCGGGCTGATCGACCTTGGGATCGAACCCGGCGAGCGCGTCTGCATCCTCGCCAACACCCGCCCCGAGTGGTCCTATACGGACCTCGCCGCGACCTCCGTCGGCGCGGTCGTCGTGCCGATCTACCAGACCAACTCCCCCGAGGAGTGCCACTGGGTCATCTCCGACTCCGACGCCTGTGCGATCGTCTGCGAGGACGCCTCCCAGCTAGCCAAGATCGCCGCCGTGCGCGACCGGCTCCCGCACCTGCACACCGTCGTCGTGATGGACCCTCCCCCCGCGGATGACACGCCGCCGGAGATCGCGGCGCTTGAGGCGATCACGCTCGAGGAGGTCCGCGCCCGCGGACGCTCGCGCTCGGTCGAGGAGCTCGACGCGCGCCGCGCCGCCGTGCGGCCCGAGGACCCTTTCACGTTCATCTACACCTCCGGCACCACCGGCCCACCGAAGGGCTGCGTGCTCACCCACGGCAACTACCGCGCGATCATCGACATGGTCGAGCAACGCGCCAGCCTCAAAAATGATGCTGAGGACATCGTCTACCTGTATCTGCCGCTCGCCCACTCCTTTGCGCTGCTGCTGCAGCTGCTCGTCTTCGACCTCGGCGTGACGCTCGCCTACTTCGGGGGCGACACTAAACAGATCATCGGCGAGCTGGCCGAGGTCAAGCCCACCTATCTGCCGTCGGTGCCGCGCATCTTTGAGAAGATCTACACGCTCGTCTCGGCCAACGCCGACCCCGAGGAGCTGGCCGGTGCCGTGCGAGTGGGCGTGGAGGTGCGCGAGCTCCAGCTCGCCGGCCAGCCCATCCCCGCCGAGCTGCAAGGCCCCTTCGATGAGGCCGAGGAGCGACTCTTCAAAAACGTGCGCGCGGCCTTCGGCGGGCGCGTGCGCGAGGCCGTCAGCGGCGCCGCGCCGATCGCCAAGGAGATCCTCGAATTCTTCTTCGCCTGCGGGGTGCCCGTGATGGAGGGCTACGGCATGACCGAGACCGCCACCGCCGCGACCGCGTGCAGCCCCGAAGCGCACCGCTTCGGCAGCGTCGGCAAGCCGTTCCCCGGCGTCGAGGTCCGGATCGCCGACGACGGTGAGCTGTTGATCAAAGGTCCCAACATCTTCCAGGGCTACCACAACAGCGCCGACGCGAGCTTCGGCGCGGTCGAGGACGGCTGGCTGCACACCGGCGACCTCGGGCGCATCGACGAGGACGGCTTCGTCTACATCATCGGACGCAAGAAGGACATCATCATCACCGCCGGCGGCAAGAACCTCACTCCGGCCAACATCGAGAACGACCTCAAGCAGTGCCGCTGGATCTCCCAGGCCGTCATGCACGGCGACCAGCGTCCCTATCCGGTCGCCCTGGTCACGCTCGACGAGGAAGAGATCGCCGGCTTCGCCTCCGAGCACGGCCTGCCGCAGGACATCCCCTCGCTCGCGCGCGAGCCCTCCGTCTGCGCGCTCGTCCAGGAGGCGCTCGACAAGGCGAACGCCAAATACGCCCAGGTCGAGCAGGTCAAGAAGTTCGCGATCCTTCCCCACGACCTCTCCCAGGAGACGGGTGAGCTGACGCCGACGCTGAAGGTCAAGCGCAACGTCGTCAACGAGAAGTACGCGGACGTGCTCGACTCGCTCTACGCAGGCTGAACCGACGGCGTCCGGACACCTGTCTAAGTGGACTGAGCCGACGGCGCCCGAACACGGCTCTACGCGGGCTGAGCCGACGGCGCCCCGGGCACCTGCGAACATAGGGGTAGATGCGCAGCGACCCCAGCGATACCGGCGGACTATTCATCACCAGGCGTCCCGGCACGGCGCCGACCCGCTTTCGCGCGCTGCCCGAGCGCGGCAGCGCGGCGCGCCAGCGTATCGACCGCCGCCTCGCCGACGTGCTGCTCGCCACGATCACCCTCATCAGCCTGCTCTGCTGGGGCCCCATCCCGCTCGCCTGCCTGTGGATCGGCTCTCAGGTCAACTACCTCTCGGGCAGCGTCAGCCTCGGCATCCTCGTCTCGTTCATCGGCCTGTTCGTGCTGCTCTTTGGGGCGCTCTCGATCCTGCGCCGTCTCGACCAGGCGTGGATTCTCGTGCGCCGCGCCGCCGGCCACGACCAGCGCACGGGGGCGTTGGGGCGCGTTTTTGCGATCACCGCCGCGGTCGGCGCGATCGCCTTCACGGTCTGGTTCCTCATCATCCACGGCCCCGGCTCGAGCACCTTCTCGGGCGGCGGCAACGCGTGAGCGCCGTCCACTCGGCGGGTGGCCGCGCCGCACACCGCGCACGAGCGCCGGGTCGCGTGCCGCGTCGCGCCCGTGGATCGCTGCTAGAAAGAGCATTACCGTGGGTCTGCTCGACTACTACCGCCAGTTCGAAGGGATGTCCGAGGAGGAGGTCAACCAGGGCCTACGCGAGCAGGCCGCTGAGCGCAGACGCAAGGCGCTCACCCGCGTGGAGACGCTCGACCTCTCTCAGACCACCTGGCCGGAGCTGCCCCACCCGAGCATCGTCAACGCGATCACGTTCGTCGCCCGCCGCGGCCTGCACCGCTACCCGCACAACCTGCGCGGCTCGGCCCTGCGCAACGAGCTGGCCCGGCGCCACGACGTCGACCCTGCGCGCCTGATCCTCGGCAACGGCGCCGCCGAGCTGCTCAGCTCCGCCACGCGCGCCCTGATCGAGCCCGGCCAGCAGCTCATCACAACCTGGCCCTCCTACCCTCTGTATCCGATCATGGCCCGCCGCGCCCACGGCCGCGCGATACCCGTCTCTGGCGGCGTAGACGCGCTGCTGGCAGCCGCTCAGGAACCCGACACGCGCGTGGTCGCGCTGGCCAGCCCGAACGACCCCACCGGCGAGCTGCTCTCAACGGCGGAGCTCGAACGACTGCTCGCCGGGCTACCCGATCACGTCGCCGTCCTGCTCGACGAGTCGCTCGTCGAGTTCTCAGACGCCCAGCCCACCAACGCCTCGCTCAAGCTGCTACAGGACCATCAGCGCCTGCTCGTCTTCCGCAGCTTCTCCAAGGCCTGGGGCCTCGCCGGGCTGCGTGTCGGCTACGCGCTGGGCGGACCCGGCGCGGAGGATCTGCTGGCCGAGCTCGAGCCCGATCTGGGCGTCTCGGAGGTCTCCCAGGCCGGCGCGCTGGAGGCGCTGCGCAGCTGCTCGGAGCTGCTCGTCCGCCGCGTACGCGCGATCTGCGAGGAGCGCGCGCGCCTGACCGCGGCCCTGCGCGAGCGCGGATTCGACGTGACCGACAGCCAGGCCAACTTCGTGTGGGCCGCCCACCCCTCCGTGCAGGGCGGCGAGCTGTCCGCGCGCCTGGCGCGCGCGGGCGTGCTCGTGGCGGCCGGGGCCGCCCTGGGCGAGCCTCGTCACGTGCGCATCGGCGTGCGCGACTCCGCGGCCTGCGATCGTCTCCTCGGGGCGCTCGAGACGGCGCTCGTCTAAGAACTGTTGTTTCAATTTTTACGCAGCGTGCGCTTTTGTATCTACACCGTAGATAGCTGACTGTGAGCACAGTGCACGAAAATTGGAAGTTCTCCCCGCCCAGGTGTGCGCTTTTGTATCTACCTTGTATATACAATGGCAAGCGGTGCGCTCATTTCAAACATATACCTAAGCGCTCGACCCGCAGGAGCGCGCGGCAGACTCCAGAAGCACGCCGGTCGTCCCTTCAAAGGATCTAGGCGCTTGACCCGGACTGGCGCAGGAGCGCGCCGGTTGTCCCTTCGAGGATCTTCCGCCAGCCTCTCTCCTGCACCTGCTCGTCGTCGTCGAAGTGCGCCACGACCTTGCGCACCCTGTCGGCTGAGATCTTGAGCCCGTGCCGCTCGGCGATCTCCCTGTAACCGTCGTATTCGCCGGCCAGATGCGCCGTCACCGACTGAAATCCGTGGCGCGCGATCTCCACGCGCGAGGCGAAGTTCATCATCGAGGTCTGGAACATCAGCTCGTCGGTCGGCTCCGGCTCGATCAGCACGATGTCCACGCCCGGATACTGCTCCCCCCAACGCTCCGCCAGGTCGTGCAGCCGCTGGTGGGCGAGCAGCTTGAACGCCTGGTAGCCGATCCGCGGAAAGCCCATGTCCGAGACCCGCCGCGGGCGGGCGCCGCGC
Organism: uncultured Solirubrobacterales bacterium; assembly: GCA_963813805.1. GTDB lineage: Bacteria > Actinomycetota > Thermoleophilia > Solirubrobacterales > Solirubrobacteraceae > Palsa-744. The sequence continues at coordinate 88,189 of CAWEZZ010000003.1, read as the reverse complement.
ACAGTCCTCACCGTCTGAGAGAAGTCGTTTATGAACGGCACGATCGGGTTGATCACGACCACCAGCTTGGCCCCCGCCTGCACGGCGATATCAAGGTTCGTGGTCGACATCAAGCCCCCGTCGACCAGCTCGCGATCGCCGACCTTCACCGGCGCGTACACCATCGGCAGCGCTCCCGAGGCGCGCACCGCGGTGGAGATCGGCACCTCTTCATATCCCTCTCCGCCGAACACGATCCGCTCGCACGTGTCCAGATCCGTGGCGGTCAGATACAGCTCTCTGCGCAGCTCTCTGAAGTCGTCGCTGCGGCCGGGCTCGCCGAGCACTTTGTGCAGATAACTCTCGATCCCCGCACCCGTGTACGCACCCGAGGGCAGCGCCTCCGCGAGCTCCAGAAGAACGTCCATCAGCGATACCTGCCCCCGCTGGGAGAGCACCTGACGCGCCAGCGAAACCACGCGCAGCGGCAGCAGTGTGCCCTTGCGCGCGAGCTCGATCAGGTTGGGGCGCAGCAGGTCGTCGATGTCGATGTCCCTGAACGGCGCTGTCCCCTGGCGCGTGGCCACGCGCATCATCTCCTCCGGGGTCACGCCGTTGGCGCACAGCGCAGCGATGAACGACCCCGCGGAGGTTCCAACGTAGATGTCGAACTGGTTGACCGTGCTATTGACCGCGAGCAGGTCGAGCGCCCGCAGCGCCCCGATCTCGTACACGCCCCCCGTGAAACCGCCGCCGCCCAGCACGAGCGCGGTCTTGTCACGCCTGGACCGGCGTCGACGGTCGACCGATCCCGGGCGACCAACGCCGCGAGCGGCGTGGACGTGAGCCCGCGTCTTGGCCGCGGACCTCCCCTTGCTCGTCGGCTCCAGCTTGACAACCTTGCCCATGCTCGATTCATTCTATGGTCCCATGCCCCGGAACCGGCTCCCATTGCCGTCCGCGCCGCCCCATACGCGGTCGATCCGTTGCACGCTAGCGGTCGTTCTCCGCACGCCAGCGGTCGTTCTCCGCAGGTCGGCAGTCGTTCTCCGCAGGTCGGCAGTCGTTCTCCGCAGGTCGGCGGTCGTCCTTCGTCTGCTGGCGACCCTCTGGGCCTGCGCCTGCGTCTGCGTCTGGGCCTGTTCGCCCGGCGGCGCGGCGGCCGCCTATGCCTCGCCTGGCGGGCTGGCCGCGCTGCAGGCCGACCTCGGCCATCAGCTGGCGCTCGCCGGGCCGGCTTCAGGCGCCTACGTCTACGATCTCACTGCGCGGCAGGCCCTGTTCTCCGAGCGTGCCACAGCGCTGCGCCCGCCGGCTTCCGTCGAGAAGCTCTACACCGCCACCACCGCACTGTCGCGCATGGGCGCCTCCGCGCGTCTGTCCACTACCGTGCTCGGCGCCGGCCAGCTCGCCCCTGGGGGCGTGTGGGAAGGCAACCTCTACCTGCGCGGCGGCGGGGACCCCACCTTTGGCAGCGCTTCCTTCATCCGCAGCCACTACGGGGGCGAAGGCGCCACCGTCTCTGCGCTCGTCGCCCAGCTCGTGCGGGTCGACGGCATCCACTACGTCACGGGCTCGATCTTCGGCGACGAGTCCTACCTCGACTCGCTCCGCGGCGAGCCTTACTCTGGCTACGCGCCTGACCCCTTCCTCGAAGGCGCCCTCTCAGGGCTCGCCTTCAACCGCGGCGCGACCGGCTCTCAACACGGTCCGCACGCGCCCGCCGCCTACGCCGCCCGCGAGCTGTGGGCCACGTTGAAGTCCGATGGCGTCACGATCCACGGCTCACCCGGCGCAGCGACCACGCCCGCCGGGGTGACCCAGCTCGCGCAGGTGCAGTCCCCCACCATCGCCCAGCTGCTCGGTCTGATGCTTCCGCCGTCTGACAACTTCTTCGCCGAGACGCTCGTCAAGGACCTCGGCTCCCGCTACGGCGGAGCGGGCACGACATCGGCGGGTGCGTCTGTCGTGCGCCAGACGATCGGCTCGCTGCTTGGTCTCAACCCCCACGTGGTCGACGGCTCGGGCCTCTCAGAATCCGATCTGACGTCTCCGTATCAGGTCACCGACCTGCTCGTCGAGCTAGCCCCCACGCCCATCGGAGCCGTGCTTCGCGGCGCCCTGGCCGTGGCCGGCCACACCGGCACGCTCGCTGAGCGCATGCGCCACTCAGGCGCCGCCGGACGCTGCGAGGGTAAGACCGGCACCCTCACCGGCGTCTCCAACCTCGTCGGCTACTGCCAATCCGCGGACGGGCACCTGCTCGCCTTCGCGATCTTCACCGACGGTACCGCCACCGCCACCGCCCACACCCTGCAGGACCACATGGCGATCACGATCGCCGACTACTGACAGACGAATATGGAAGGCCGCGCCGCATGCGGCGCGGCCAGTAGGGCCGCATGCGGCCCTACTCGGACCCGCACATGTGCGGGTCCGCCGGTAGGCACATGTGCCTACCGGAACTACATCAGCAGCTCGCGCAGACCCGCTTCGTCGAGCACCTTCACCCCCAGCCGCTCGGCCTGCTGGAGCTTTGACCCCGGGCTGTCGCCGGCGAGGAGGAAGTCGGTCTTCTTCGACACCGATCCCGTCACCCGCCCCCCCGCCGCCATGATCAGCTCGGTGGCCTGTTCACGGGAAAGGCTGGGCAGAGTGCCGGTCAGCACGAGCGTCTTGCCCGCCAGCGGACCTTCCGATGGCGCCGGGCCCTCTGCGCGGAAGCACAGCCCGATCTCGCGCAGGTCTTTGACCAGCGCGCGCATACGCTCGTCGTCAAGTTGCGCGCGGATCGCCTGAGCCATCTTCTCGCCCACGCCGGGGGTCTCGGCGATCTCCTCGGGCGTGGCGTTGACGAGCGCGTCAATGTCGCGGAATCGCATGGCGAGGTTGCGCCCCGTCACCTCCCCGACCTCCTCGATCCCTAGCGCGAATAGCACGCGCGCGAAGGGGCGTTGCTTGGATGTCTCGATCGCCGCCAACAGGTTGCGTGCCGAGGTCTCGCCGAATCCCTCGAGCTCCACGAGCTGGTCCTCGCGCAGGCGGTAAAAATCGGCGGCAGTGTGCACCAGCCCGCGCTGCTGCAGCAGCGCGACCTGCTTCTCCCCGAGACCTTCGATGTCCATCGCTCCTTGGGAGACGAAGTGCTTGAGCAGCTGCCACCTGCGCTCGGGGCAGTCACGGTTGGGGCACTGGGTGAACACCGCGTCCTTCTGCTTGACGGTCTCCCACCCGCAGGACGGGCAGCGCCGCGGCGGGCGCGGGCGCGGCGGGCGACGCTTGTGCTCGACCACGTGCGGCGCCGGCGAGACCACCTGGGGGATGACGTCCCCAGCGCGCAGCACGATCACGTCCTCGCCCGCGCGAAGGTCCTTGCGCACGATGTCCTCCTCGTTGTGCAGCGTCGCCAGCCCGATCGTCACGCCGCCCACTTCCACCGGCGCAAGCACGGCATACGGGCGCATGTCGCCGAACTTCCCAACGTTCCACATCACCTTCTCCAACCGCGTCACCGCGGTCGTCGGCGGGAACTTCCACGCCACCGCCCAGCGCGGCTCGCGTCCCACCGAGCCGAGGCGGCGCTGTAGCTCGAGATCGTCGACCTTCACCACCACCCCGTCGATCTCGAACTCAAGCTCCCCCCTACGCTCCTGCCACTGCCTGCACTGCTCTATCACCTCGTCCTCGCTGCCCAACAGCTTGATGTCGCGATTGACGCGTAACCCGTGCTCTTTCAGCCATTCCAAGGCCTGCCAGTGCGTGTTGAACGACAGGCTTCCGTCGGTCACGCCCACCTGGTAGCACCAGATTGACAACGGCCGCTTCGCCGCGTCCGCCGGGTCCAGCTGGCGGATCGTGCCCGCGGCGGAGTTGCGCGGGTTCATGAACGTCGACTCTCCCTCCTGCGCGCGGCGCTCGTTCAGCGCCGTGAAGTCTTTCAGCGACATATACACCTCGCCGCGCACCTCAAGCAGCGGTGGTGCGCCCTGCACGCGTAGCGGAATCGCGCCGATCGTGCGCAAATTGTGCGTCACGTCCTCCCCCACCTCGCCGTTCCCGCGTGTGGCGCCGCGCTCTAGCACGCCGTCGCGGTACACCAGGCTGATCGCCAGCCCGTCGATCTTCGGCTCCACCACGTAGCTGAACCGCGGGCTCGCGATCCCCTCGCGCGCCAGGTGGTTGCGCATCCGCTCCACCCACGCCCGCAGCTCCTGCTCCGAGCGCGCGTTCCCCAACGACAGCATCGGCTCTAGGTGCTTTACCTTCTCCAATCTCCCCACCGGCTCCCCGCCGACTCTTTGCGTCGGCGAGTCCGGGGTTACGAGCTGCGAATGATCGCGCTCGAGCGCCCGCAGCTCGTCCAGCAGCCTGTCGTACTCATCGTCGCCGATCTCCGGGTCATCGAGCACGTAGTAGCGGTGGGCATGGTGTTCGAGCGCGCTTCGCAGCTCCTTCGCGCGCGCGAAGAGCGTCTCTGTGGACGACTTCTCCGGGCCGGTCGCAGCGTTCTTTGCCTTGCCCGTCTCATCCCTCCCCGCCGCGCCCACGGGCCCATCCCCCCGCACCGCGCCCACGGGCCCATCCCCCCGCACCGCGTCCACGGGCTCTCGGGTGGACGACTTCTCCGGTGTCACGCTCACGGCGCGTCGTCGCGCTCGTCGCGCTCGACGCGCTCGACCCTCGCAGCTTGTCCAGGTCGAAGCGCCGGAGCGCCTCAAGGCTCGGTCGGTCGGTGAGGTCGAAGTGGATCGGAGTCACGGCTACCCGTCCGGCCGCCACCGCGGCCAGGTCGGTGCCGGGCTCGTCGTGAAATCCGGGGTCCGAGCCGTAGATCCAGTAGCGCCGGCGGCCTTCCTCCTCGCGCTCGAGCTTCAGCTCGTCCCGGTAGATGCGCTTGCCCAAGCTCGTCACCTCGACTCCGCTCGGCTCGCCCGCGGGCACGTTGACGTTGAGCAGCGTCGCCGCCGGCAGCGGCACATCCTCGATCCGTTCCACCAACTTCGCCACGAACCCGGCCGCCACCTCGAACCCAAAGCCGCCGTCGAAACGGTAATCCAGCGTGCGGGCGCCCGACTGCTGGGACACGGCGATCGCCGGCAGCCCCAGCACCACCCCCTCCAGCGCGGCCGCGACCGTGCCCGAGTAGGTGATGTCGTCGCCGAGGTTGGCCCCGTGGTTGATGCCCGATACCACCAGGTCGGCCGCGAAGTCCTCGACCAGCCCGAGGCTCGCCAGCCGCACGCAGTCGACCGGCGTGCCGTCGGTCGCATAGCCGACCGTCCCGTCGGGGAACGGCACCTCGGCCACCCACAGCGGCCTGCGCGTAGTGATCGATCGCGCCATCGCCGAGCGGTTGCCGTCGGGGGCGATCACCGCCAGGCGCACGCCCCCCACCGCCTTCAGCGCGCGGCGCATCGCCTGCAGGCCTTCGGCCTCGATCCCGTCGTCGTTGGTGAGCAGCACGTTCAACATCCGGCTTCCCAGGATAGGGACCGCTTCGGTCCCCGCTGCCACCGTGACGTTACGCGGCCGTTACGCGGCTACACCAGCTCGATGAAGACCATCTCGGTCGCATCGCTGCGACGCGGGCCGAGCTTCAGTATGCGCGTGTACCCCCCCGGCCGGTCGGCATAGCGGGGAGCTACCTCCTCGAACAGCTTGTGCACCGTGAACTTGTCCTGCGCGAGCGTCGACAGCGCCTGGCGCCTGGCGTGCAAATCCCCCCGCTTGGCCAGCGTGATCAGCTTCTCCACCTCGGGCTTGACCGCCTTGGCCTTCGCCTCGGTCGTCTTGATCCGCTCGTGCTCGATGATCTCCTTGCTCAGGTTCATCAGCAGGGACTTGCGATGCGCGCTGTCGCGGCTGAGCTTGTTGCGTGTCTTCTGGTGTCTCATGGTGGTGGTTGCGGGGGCGCGAGGAAAGACGTCCGGTCCAGGAATATTGGGTAGATCAGTCTGGGGTCCAGCTTGGGTAGATCAGTCTAAGGGCCAGCTTGGTTAGATCAGTCTGGGGGCCAGCTTGGGCAGATCAGTCTAGAGGCCAGCTTGGGTAGATCAGTCTAGGGGCCAGCTTGGGTTAGATCAGCGTAGGCCGCCAGATTGCGCAGATCAGTCTAGGGGCCGGCGAAGAGCAGGGTGGGAGATAACGTTCTATTTTTTTCTCGGTATTACGATGGTTATACGCACTTTATTTGTAGACAACACATCCCACCGTTTAGACAGACACTTCCCACGGTTTGTATGACTATGGTTATACGCATCTTATTTGTAGACAACACATCCCACCGTGTAGACAAACACTCCCCACCGTTTGTATAACTATGGTTATACGCACTTTTATTTTGCAACAACACTACCCACCGCTTGTATGACCATGGTTATACGTATCTAGTTTGCGATACAACACTAGTCTTGGCGCAGGCTCAGCCCGCGCGCGTGCAGCGTTTCGATCACCTCGTCGATCGACTTCTTGCCGAAGTTCGGGATCGCGTTCAGCTCGGCCTCGGACTTGGAGATCAGATCGCCCACGGTCTGGATCCCAGCTCGCTTCAGGCAGTTGTACGAGCGCACGCCGAGCTCCAGCTCCTCGATCATGATGCTCCACTCCTCGCCCTGCAACGCCACCGGGACGCCGCCACCGGCCGCGAGGCCGTGGCCATCCAGCTGTCCGCCCGGCGAGGCCCGCAGCTCCTGGATGCGGTCAGCGTCGGTGAAGATCGCCAGTTGTGAGATCAACAGCTCGGCCGCCTCGCGCAGCGCCGCCTGCGGGTCGATCGAGCCGTCGGTCTCGATGTCGAGGGTGAGCTTGTCGAAGTCCGTCTTCTGTCCTACACGCGCCTGCTCGACCGCGTAGGCCACGCGCCGCACGGGCGAGAAGATCGAGTCGATCGGGATCACACCGATCGGCTGGTCGGGCGACTTGTTCTCCTCCGCCGGCCGGTAGCCCCGGCCGCGGCCGATCGTCATGTACAGCTCGAGCTTGGTTTTCTTCTCGAGCGTGGCGACGTGCAGGTCGGGGTTGAGGATCTCCACGCCCGCTGGCAGATCGATGTCCTTTGCCGTGATCTCGCCCGGCCCGGTCACCACCAGCGGCGCCTCGACCTCGCTCGCGTCGGAGTGCATCCGGCAGACCACGCCCTTCAGGTTCAGCACTATGTCCGTCACGTCCTCCTTGACTCCTGTGATCGTGGAGAACTCGTGCGCCACGCCCTCGATGCGCACGCTCGTGACAGCCGCGCCGGCCAGGGAGGAGAGCAGCACGCGCCGCAGCGAGTTGCCGAACGTGTAACCGAACCCGCGATCCAGCGGCTCGATGGTGAACGTGCCACGGTTCTGCTCCACGGACTCGCTTGTGATCCGGGGGATTTGGAAGTCGAGCATCAGAGTCCTAACGTCGTTTTGGTGTGGCGCCGGGTCGCTCGGACGCCGGCTCTGAAGCGCCGCCGCCTTTATCGGCCGCGGCGCGGGCAAACTCCTACTACTACTTCGAGTACAGCTCGACGATGAGCTGCTCCTGCACCGGCGCCGCGACCTCCCGCCGCTCCGGCTTGCGCAGTACCTTGGCCGTGAGCGACTCATGGTCGGCCTGTAACCACGCGGGAATCTGTCCGGTCAGCTCGGTGGCATCCCTGACCACCTGCGTGGCGTGAGTGTCCGCCTTGATGGCGATCACCTCGCCCGGCCGCACCTGATAGCTGGGGATGTTCACCCGCCGGCCATTGACCGTCCAGTGGCCGTGGCGGATGAGCTGGCGCGCCTGGCGGCGCGAGGCGGCGAAGCCCAGGCGCACCAGCACGTTGTCCAGCCGGCACTCGAGCAGCGCGAGCAGATTCTCGCCGGTGATGCCCGCCTGCCGCGATGCCTTTTCGTAGTAGCCGTGGAACTGCCTCTCCAGCACACCGTAGTAACGACGCGCCTTCTGCTTCTCGCGCAGCTGCACCCGGTACTCGCTCTGTTTCATCCGCCCGCGTCCGTGCTCGCCCGGCGGGTAGGAGCGGCGCTCCACGCCGCACTTGTCGGTCAGGCAGCGCTCACCCTTGAGGAACAGCTTCTGTCCCTCGCGGCGGCAAAGCTTGCACTGCGGGCCCGTGTCTCGTGCCATGCCTAGACTCTCCGCCGCTTGCGGGGGCGACAACCATTGTGAGCCTGCGGGGTCACGTCCTTGACGCCAGTGACCTCGAGGCCCGCGGCCTGCAGCGAGCGGATCGCGGTCTCGCGGCCGGAGCCCGGGCCCTTGACGTAGACCTCGACCTTCGCCAGCCCCTGCTCGAGCCCCTTTCGAGCCGCCGCGTCGGCGGTCACCTGGGCGGCGAACGGGGTCGACTTGCGCGATCCCTTGAAGCCGGCGCCACCGGCAGACTCCCAGGCGATCACGTTGCCCTGCGTGTCCGTCAGCGAGACGATCGTGTTGTTGAACGAGGTCTTGATATGCGCCTGCCCGATCGGGATGTTCTTCTTCGTCTTGCGCCTCCCGCGGCCAGGTCGCTTGGGTGCAGGAGGCATTACTTCTTCCCCACTCTCTTCTTACCGGCCACCTGCATCCGCTTGGGACCCTTGCGTGTGCGCGCGTTGGTCTTCGTCTTCTGCCCCCGCACGGGCAGCCCGCGACGGTGTCGCAGGCCGCGGTAGCAGGCGATCTCCTGCAGCCGCTTGATGTCCTGCAGGCGCTCTCTGCGCAGATCTCCCTCGACCATCGGCCCGCTGTCGATGGCATCGCGCAGCTTTGCGACCTCGTCCTCGGTCAGGTCGCGCACGTAGGTGTCCGGACTCACCCCGACCTCGTTCAAGATCTTGTTCGACGTCGACCGGCCGATCCCGTAGATGTAGGTCAGGCCGATCTCGGCGCGCTTGTTTAGGGGCAGGTTGACCCCAGCGATTCTTGCCATGCGCGTGCTAGCCCTGCCTCTGCTTGTGACGCTTGTTCTGGCAGATCACCAGCACCGCTCCGTGGCGGCGGATGATCTTGCACTTCTCGCACATCGGCTTGACCGACGGTCTTACCTTCATGATCCCTTTCGGCGGCTGGGTTCCGGCGACCCGGCTCTGGCTGCCGTTGCGGCCGCCGCTACCTGATCGTGGAGACGCTCTCACGCGCGCAAGAACGGCCTCGCGTGCGAGCAGAACTTCGGATAGTAGCAACTCCGAGCCGACGGGGACCTCAACACGTTCTCAACCCGAACTCGCACGTTCTCAACCCGTACTCGCCGCACCCTGGGAGACAGACTCGGCCGTGCGAGCCTCGGGTGCGCAGTGCCAGGGGGTGAGGATCCTCGGCGGTCCCGCGCCGGAGATCGCGACCGTGAACTCGAAGTGCGCGGCCGGAGAGCCGTCCTGGGAGAAGATCGCCCAGCCGTCCCTCCCCACGCGCACCGCAGGACGTCCGGCGGTCATCATCGGCTCGACGGCGATCACCATGCCCTCCGCAAGCAGCGGGCCCTTCCCCGGCCTCCCGAAGTTGGGGACCTGCGGATCCTCGTGCATGCTCCGTCCGACCCCGTGCCCGACAAGCGAGCGCACGACCGACAGTCCAGCTCCCTCGGCCACCTGCTGGATCGCACTAGAGACATCGCCCATGCGGTTGCCCGCCTTGCATTGCGCCACCCCTGCGTACAGCGACTCTTCGGTGGCGCTCAGCAGGTTCTGCACCTGCGGACTCACCTCGCCGACCGGGAAGGTGCGTGCCGCGTCGGCCACCCAGCCATCGAGCGTCACCCCCACGTCGATCGAGATGATGTCGCCTCGCTTGCAGCGATACGGACCCGGGATTCCGTGCACGATCGTCGCGTTCGGTGAGGCGCAGATCGAGCCGGGAAAGCCGCGGTAGCCCTTGAACGTCGGCGTCGCGCCGCGCGAGCGGATGAAGCGCTCCGCAGCCCTGTCCAGCTCGGCGGTGCTCACGCCCGGGCGGATCTTGCCTTCGATCAGTTCCAGCGTCGCGACGAGGATCTCTCCCGCCGCCGCCATCTTCTCGATCTCCTCTGGGCTCTTCTTGATGATCACCCGAGGAGCTTAGCTTGAGGGCTAACCCCGCAGGGCGTCCCGCCCCTGCGGCTGAGAGCGTGCCCGGCCTCCAGCCGTCCTTGACTGCTTGGCTTCACCAGCGCTACAGCGTCTCCTCCAGGCGCAGCGTTGCGAGCGTCGCCCTGATATGGGCGTGTACCTCATCGGCGGTGCGCCGACCGTCGAACCGGCGCAGCAGGCCCATGCGGTCGTAGTAGCCGATCAACGGCTCCGTCTCGCGGTGATACACCCCCAGACGATTGCGGATCGTCTCCTCCTTGTCGTCATCGCGCTGGATCAGGCGCGAGCCGTCCTGGTCGCATACGCCCTCGTGCTTGGGCGGATCGAACTCCACGTGGTAGATGTGGCTGGGGTTCTTCACGCACACCCTGCGTCCGGCCAGGCGGCGCACCAACTCGTCGTCGGGCACCTCGATCAGCAGCGCCGCGGTCAGCCGCCGTTCGGAGCCGCTCAGCGCCTCGCCCAGTGCGTCGGCCTGCTTTGCGTTGCGGGGAAAGCCGTCGAGCAGAAACCCATCGCGGGCATCTCCGCCACCGATGCGCTCGACGATCATGCCGACGATCACCTCGTCCGGTACCAGCTCGCCCGCGTCCATGTAGCGCTGGGCCTGTTTCCCGAGCTCGGTGCCCTCGGCCACCTGGGCGCGCAGCATGTCACCCGTGGAGATGTGGGGCAGCCTGAAGTCCTCACGCAGGCGCTCGGCCTGTGTGCCCTTACCTGCGCCCGGCGGGCCGAGCAGGATCAGGTTCAACTCGGACAAGACCGGGTCAGACTAGTCCAAAACAGTGCGACCTGACAGCGGTGAGAGCGCGACTGCGCGCGCACCCCTCCCGGCGCGCACACGGCGGCGGCGGCGTTATTTCAGGAAGCCCTCGTAGCTGCGCATCATCAATTGCGCCTCGAGCTGCTTCATCGTTTCCAGCGCCACACCGATCACGATCAGGATCGAGGTGCCGCCGAGGGGGATGTTCTGGTGCGTGCGTGCGATCAGGATCGTCGGCAGCGCCGCCACCGCGGCGAGGAACAGGGCGCCGGGGAAGGTCAGGCGTGCGAGGATGCGGTCCAGAAATTCAGCCGTCGGACGCCCGGGCCGCACGCCGGGGATGAACCCGCCGTACTTCTTCAGGTTGTCCGCCTGGTCGACCGGGTTGAACGTGACGGCGGTGTAGAAGTAGGTGAAAATGATGATGAACAGCGACTGGCCCACCACGAAGTGCCAGCCGTTGGGCGTGAAGAAGTCCGACAGCTTCGTGCCCCAGTGCGTTTTCACGAGCTGTCCGATGGTGGGAAAGATGGTCATGATGCTCGCGGCGAAGATGACCGGGATCACGCCCGCCATGTTCACGCGCAGCGGCAGGTAGGTCTGGCCGCCCTCTGACATGCGCCGCCCGATCACGCGCTTGGCGTACTGCACGGGGATCCGCCGCTGGCCCTCCTGCACGAACACGATCCCGGCGACGACGGCGAGCACGAGGAACGGCATCATCACCTTGAACACCTGGTTCTGGGTCGTCCACCACGCCTGGATGCCCGCCGGCAGGCGCGAGACGATCGAGGCGAAGATCAGCAGCGAGATGCCGTTGCCAATGCCCCGCTGGGTGATCAGCTCGCCGATCCACATCAAAAGCACGCAGCCCGTCGTCAAGCAGACGACGATCAGGAAGACGTGGGGCAGGTCGAAGTGGGTCACGACCGATTCGCCAGCTTTGGCCTGCTCGGAGTGAAACAGGAACACATAGCCGATCGACTGCGCGAACGCCAGGCCCACCGTCAGGTAGCGGGTGTACTGCGTGATGCGCGCCTGCCCAACCTCACCTTCCTTGGCGAGCTTCTCCAGGGAGGGCACGGCCACCTGCAAGAGCTGCAGGATGATCGAGGAGGTGATGTAGGGCATGATTCCCAGCGCGAATATCGCGAGTTTGGACAGACCGCCGCCTGAGAAGAGATTCAGGAGCCCAAGGATGTTCGAGCCGGCGAAGTCTTTCTGGATGTTGTTGACCGCCGTGAGGTTGACGCCCGGCACGGGGATGTGCGAGCCCAAGCGGTAGATCAGCAGCATCCCCGCCACGAAGGCGATCTTCTTGCGGATATCCGCAACCTGGAAGGCGTTCAGGATGGTCGAGAGCATGGTCTTTTAGGTCCGCGACACGGGACAGCAAACACCCGCGGAGCGCCCGAGTTTAGCTCTCGACGAGTTGCGAAGCGACGATCACGGACGCCCGGATGGCGTCAGTTCCCATCAACAGGGCCGACGGGCACCGCCGGCGAGGCGGTGGTCGGAGGCCCGAGCACCACACAAGTGCCGCCAACGGCCTCGATCTGCTCGCGCGCACTCGCGCTGAACGCGTGGGCGTGGACGGTCAGCGCCTTGCTCAGCTCGCCCTTGGCCAGCATCTTGATCGGCACGTCCTTGCGGGTACCCAAACCGTTGGCCCGCAGCAGCTCGATCGTGACCTCGGCGCCCGCGTCGAAACGGCTCTGAAGCGCGGAGATGTTCACAGGCTGGGTGTGCGTGCGGAAGCGCTCGAACGGCATCGACTTCTTCATGTGCGGCCCGCGCAGCTTGCGCATGCGCATGTGAATCGGCATCTGCCCACCCTCAAACCGAGCCCTACGCTTGGAGCCCGAGCGCGCGCCGGCGCCCTTCTGCCCGCGGCCCGAGGTCTTGCCCGTGCCAGAACCTTCGCCGCGTCCTACGCGCTTGCGCGGACGCCGGCTGCCGGGAGCGGGCATAAGTGAGTGCAGGCCGACTCGGGCCGAGCCTTCCTCGGCGGCGGCCTTGGCCCCAGCCTCGGCCTTGGCCCCAGCCTCGGCCTTGGCCCCAGCCTCGGCCTTGGCCCCAGCCTCGGCCTTGGCCCCAGCCTCGGCCTTTTCCTCTACCGGTTTGCGCACGGCGGGGCTCACTTGCCCTCCTCGACCTCGACCAGGTGGCGGACGGCGTGCAGCATGCCCCGGGCCTGCTCTGAGTCCTTGACCTGCACGGTGTGCCCGATGCGACGCAACCCGAGCGAGCGCAACGTGTCGAGCTGTTTGGAGTTCGCGCCATTCTTCGATCGGCGCTGAGTGACGCTCAACGCAGTCATTGGGCCGGCGCCTCCTCGGCGGCTGGGGCTGTCTCGGTCGCGGCCAGCGGCTCGGCCGTCGGCTCGGCCGTCGCTGTCTCGGAGGCGTTCGCGGCGGTCTCAGTCGTGGCCCGCGGCTCGGCCGTCGCTGTCTCGGAGGCGTTCGCGGCGGTCTCAGTCGCCGGCGCGTTCGCGGTGGCCTCAGCCTCAGCGACGCCGTTTACTCCGCCGCCCGCCTCAGCTGCGCCATTGGCTGCCTCGCCGCCGAGGCCGAGGACCTGGTTGATCGACAGCCCGCGCAGCTTCGCCACCTCCTCGGGAGTGCGCAGGCCGCGCAATCCCGCCACCGTGGCCTTCACGAGGTTGATCGGATTCTGCGTGCCCAGGCTCTTTGAGAGGATGTCGTGAATCCCGGCCAGCTCGAGCACCGCTCGCACGCCTCCGCCGGCGATTACGCCGGTACCGGGGGACGCCGGCTTGAGCAGCACGCGCCCGGCGCCGTAGATGCCAGTGGTCTGGTGGGTGATGGTACTGCCGTGCTTGGGCACCCGGAAAAGATCCTTCTTCGCCCGCTCGACACCCTTCTGGATGGCCAGCGGCACCTCGTTCGCCTTGCCATAGCCGACGCCCACGATTTCGCGTTCATCGCCAACCACGACCAGGGCAGTGAAAGAGAAGCGCCGGCCGCCCTTGACCACCTTGGCGACGCGGTTGATCTCCACCACGCGCTCTTGCAGGTCAAGGCCGGATTGGCTTACTGAGCGATCTGGGGATATGGACATGGGCAGAAGGAGAGGGTAGCGGTAGGGAGGGAGTCGAAAAGGAGGGGTGAGAGTGGTGGTGGTGCTGCTGCTGCTGCTGCTGGTGGTGCTAGTGCTGGTGCTGCTGGTGGTGATGATGCTAGTGGTGGTGGTGCTGCTGGTGGTGTTGGTGGTGTGGGTAGTAGTAGGAGAGGAGGAGGAGCTCTAGACGGTGATTCCCGCCTCGCGGATCGCCTCGGCGAAGGTGCGTACGTGACCGTGATAGCGATAGCCGCCACGATCGAACACGGCCTCTGACACCCCGGCCGCCTTGGCGCGCTCGGCGAGCATCTCCCCGGCGCGCTGTGTGCGCTCGGGCTTGGCGAGACCGCGTAGCTCGGGCTCATACCAGTTGACCGCAGCGAGCGTTTTTGCAGAGGAATCGTCGATCAGCTGGGCGCTTAGGCCTCGGTTGGAGCGGAACACGGAGATCCGCGGGCGCTGCGCGGTACCCGAGATCTTCGCACGCACGCGGCGGCGGCGCTTTAGCCGGCGATCGTCTTTGGTCAGAACGCTCATGCCCTCTTACCAACCTTCCTTTGCACGTACTCGCCCTCGTAGCGGATGCCCTTGCCCTTGTACGGCTCGGGCGGGCGCTGCTTGCGGATGATCGCGGCGGTCTCCCCCACCAGCTGCTTGGAGATGCCCTTCACCACGACGCGCGTCGGCTGGGGCACTTCGAACTCGATGCCCGCCGGCGCCGGGATCGGGACCGGGTGCGAGTATCCGATCGCCAGCTCCAGGTTCTTGCCCTTCAGCTGTGCGCGATACCCGACGCCCTGGATCTCCAGGCGCTTCTCGTAGCCCACCGTCACCCCCTGCACCATGTTCGCCACCAGCGAGCGGGTTAGCCCGTGCAGCGCACGGTGCTCGCCGCGATCCGTTGGTCGCGTGACGATGAGCTGCTCGCCGTCCTGAGTGACCTCTATGTCTCTGGGTATGCGCTCGGACAGTTCGCCTTTGGGTCCGTTCACGCGGACCGACTCGGGCTCGATCGCGACGTTCACGCCGGCCGGCACTGGGATTGGCTGTCTACCGATTCTCGACATGGCTCGTCCTCATCCTCACCAGACCTGGGCGAGGATCTCGCCGCCGATGCCCGCCGCGCGCGCGTCGTGGCCGGTCATCACACCGTGCGAGGTCGACACGATCGACGTGCCCATGCCGCCGAGCACCTTCGGGATGTGTTTGGCGTCGACATACGTCCGCCGCCCCGGGCGCGACACGCGCCGCAGGCCTGAGATCGCCGAGCGTCTGTCGTCGGTGTACTTGAGCTTGATCTGGATCAGCTGCCCGGCGGCGCCGTCGGGCGCGGAGACGACCGACCACGATTCGATGTAGCCCTGCTCGGCGAGGATCCGCGCCAGCTCGCCCTTCTGCTTGGAGGCCGGGATCTCGACCGTCTCGTGAGCAGCGTGGATCGCGTTGCGCACCCTTGTCAGGAAGTCGGCTATGGGATCGGTCATGGACATGGCTAAGTGGTCACTCGGAGGTCGTGGCGCCGGGTCCTACCAGGAGGACTTCGTCATCCCGGGGATCTGGCCGTTGTGGGCGAGCTCGCGCAGGCAAATGCGGCACACCCCGAACTTGCGATACACCGCGCGCGGACGTCCACAGCGGTTGCAGCGAGTATAGGCCTGCGTCTTGAATTTCGGCGTCCGCGTCTGCTTGACGCGCATTGAAGTCTTGGCCATCAGTCGGCGCTCTCCTTCTCCGTGGTGTCCGCGTCCCCGTTCTCGAGGGAGTCGTTCTGCTCAGCGGTGGGCCCGTCGGCTGCCTCGGGCTCAGCCGCCTCAGGCTCGACCGTCTCGGGCTCAGCCGCCTCAGGCTCAGCGGCCTCAGGCTCGACCGCCTCGGGCTCGACCGCCTCAGGCTCAGCGGCCTCGGGCTCAGCCGCCTCGGGCTCGACCACCTCAGGCTCAGCGGCCTCGGGCTCAGCCGCCTCGGGCTCAGCCGCCTCCTGTCCGGGTGGTTCGAAGCCGGCCGGCCGGCCTTGGGCGGCAAAGGGCATGCCCAGCGCCGCCAGCAGCGCGAACGCCTCGGCGTCGGTGGTGGCGGTCGTGGTGATCGTGATGTCCAAGCCGCGCACCTGGTCGATCGCGTCGTAGTCGATCTCGGGGAAGATGATCTGCTCCTTCACGCCCAGCGAGTAGTTGCCGCGGCCATCGAATGAGCGCGGATTGCACCCGCGGAAGTCACGGATGCGCGGGATGGCAATCGACACGAGGCGATCGAGGAACTCATAAGCGCGTTCAGCTCGGAGCGTGACCGCCACGCCCACCGGCATCCCCTCACGCAATTTGAAGGCGGCAATCGACTTCCTCGCGCGCCGCACGCTCGGCTGCTGGCCGGCAATCGTCGCCAGCTGGTCCTGTGCCGCCTTCAGCATTTTGGAGTCCTGCTTGGCCAGGCCCACCCCCATGTTGAGGGTGATCTTCTCGAGCTTCGGCGCCTGCATCGGCGAGGAGTAGCTGAAGCGGTCGATCAGCGCTGGGCGGATCTCCTCCAGATAGCGGGTCTTCAGACGGGCTGTGGTGGCGGTCTCGGTCATCGTCTTCTCACTCAGTCGAGTCTCGCGCCCGAGCTCTTGGCGACGCGGAAGCGCTTGCCGTTCTCGCGCTCGATCCGCACGCGCGTCGGCTGGCCCTTGGCATCCAGCAGCATCACGTTGGAAACGTGGATCGGGCCCTCGCGCTCGATCACGCCGCCTACCGCCGCTTGGCTCTGGGCGCCCGCCACCTGTTGGGGACGCGTGTGGCGCTTGACCATGTTCAGACCCTCGACGTAAACGCGCTCCTTCGCCGGCTCCACCCGCAGCACGCGGCCGCTCTTGCCGCGATCCTTGCCGGCCGTCACCTTCACCTGATCGCCGGAGCGGATCTTCAGCGTGCGGCGCTTGGTCACGACCGCGGCGCGGACCGATCTCCGATTCCTCATCACAGCACCTCCGGGGCGAGGGAGACGATCTTCATGAAGTTGCGCTCGCGCAGTTCGCGTGCCACCGGCCCGAACACGCGCGTGCCGCGCGGGTTGTTCTGGTCGTCGATGATCACCGCGGCGTTCTCGTCGAACGCTATATACGTGCCGTCGTCGCGACCGATCGGCTTCTTCGTGCGCACCACCACCGCGGTCACCACCTCGCCCTTCTTCACGGCCCCTTGCGGGTTGGCTTGCTTGACGGTCGCCGTGATCACGTCCCCGACGAACGCGTACCTACGCCTGGAGCCACCCTTCACGCGGATACACAGAATCTCGCGGGCGCCGGTGTTGTCGGCCACGCGCAGCCGTGTCTCGTTTTGAATCATCGTGCCCGCTCCAAGACATCAACCAGCTTCCAGCGCTTAGTCCGCGACAGCGGCCGGCTCTCGACCACGCGCACCACATCGCCCTCGTGCGCCTCGTTGCTCTCGTCGTGCGCGTGCAACGTGCTCGAACTGCGCACGATCTTCTCGTAGCGACGGTGCCTGCGCGCAATGTCGATGCGCACAACGATCGTCTTCTCGGCCTTGTCCGAGACCACGATCCCCTGGCGCACCCTGCGCGTGCCCTCGACAGCGGCATGCACCGGGGCCAGTGGCTCACGCGCGGGCGCCGAGGCGCGGCGCTCGGCCGCCTTTGCCCGTTCCTGCAACCGCCGTGCGCGCCGACGCTCCGCCTTCTTGCGACGCTCCATCAACCGCTCGGCGTGGCGCTCCTCGGGAGAGCGCTTGGCACGGGCCTCGCCCGTGTGTGTCGAACGCGCTTTGCGACGGCGCTCCTTGGATGAGAGCTGCTCGGTGGGCTCGCTTGCGCCGGCCGCGGGCGCGGCGGTCTCGGGAACCTCCGTCTCAGGGGCCTCCATCGCGGGAGCCTCCATCACGGGAGCCTCCGTCTGCTCAACTGGCTCGGTCGCGGCGTCAGCCGCCGAAGCCTGCTCCTCCCCTGCGGGGGCCTCAGTCGCCTCCTCGGACTCAGTCGCGCCGTCCGCAGAAGCCTCGGGGGCCGTGCCCGCCTCGGCGGGAGCCTCAGCCTCAGGGGCCGCGTCAGCCTCAGGGGCTGCGCCAGCCTCGGCGGGAGCCTCAGCCTCAGGGGTCGCGTCAGCCTCAGGGGCTGCGCCAGCCTCGGCGGGAGCCTCAGCCTCGGGGGTCACACCAGTCTCGACCTCGGAAGCGGCGTCAGCCTCGGGGGCCTGGCCCTCGGCGTTCTCCGGGGCCTCGGGGGTCTTGAGTGTCTCGTTGTCTGGTTCGTCAGCCATTTTGTTCCTTCTCACGTACGACGGTCAATGCGCGCGCAAGGTCGCGCCTGGCGCGTCCGATGCCCGCGGTGTCGTCCAGTTCTCCGGTCGCGCTCGCGAAACGCAGGCCGAGCACGTCCTTGCGCAGGGTCGCAATCCGCTTGGCAAGCTCGCCGTCCTCCAGGTCCCGTATCTCCTTGGCGTTCATATCGTCGTCTGCCCTTGCCCTCTTCTAGTCCTCGCGCAGCACGAACTTGGATTTCACCGGCAGCTTGTGCGCCGCCAGCCGGATCGCGTCGCGCGCCAGCGGCTCGGGCACTCCGGCCAGCTCGAACATCACTCGCCCGGGCTTGACCACGGCTACCCACCCTTCGGGTGAGCCCTTACCCGAGCCCATGCGGGTCTCGGCCGGCTTCTTCGTGACCGGCTTGTCGGGGAAAACGTTGATCCACACCTTGCCGCCGCGCTTAATCTTGCGCGTCATCGCGATACGTGCGGCCTCGATCTGGCGGTTGGTGAGCCAGCCCCCCTCGAGCGCCTTGAGCCCGTACTCGCCGAACTGGACCTTCACCTGACTGCGCGAGGTCCCGCCCCGACGGCCCCGGTGCTGCTTGCGGTGCTTCACACGCTTGGGAGACAGCATCAGCGCGCACCTCCGCCGCCGCCGCCGCCGGGAGGTCCACTGCCACCTGGACGGGGGTCGCGCCCACCGCCACCCGGGCCTCTTCCGCCACCCGGGCCTCTTCCGCCGCCACCCGGGCCTCTTCCGCCGCCACCGCGGCCACCCGCGCCGCCAAAGCCACCCGGCCCACGCCCTCCGCCACCTGGTCCACCGGGACCACGGCCGCGTCCACCGCCACCGCCGGGACCACCGCCGCCGCGTCCTCGACCCCGGCCCTCATTACCATCGCGGCCGCCGCCTCGACCATCGCGGTCGACACTCGGCGCCGCGGGCGCGGTCATGTCGGTGAGGTCCGCGCCGGTGTAGCCCTCGGGCATGATCTCGCCCTTGTTGACCCAGCACTTCACGCCGATCCGCCCGAACGTCGTGCGCGCCTCGTAAAAGCCGTAGTCGATGTCCGCGCGCATCGTGTGCAGCGGCACGCGGCCGTCGGAGTAGCTTTCGGTGCGGGCCATCTCGGCGCCGCCCAGGCGCCCGGCCACCTGCACCTTCACGCCCTTGGCGCCCGATCGCATCGCGCTGGTCAGCGCGCGCTTCATCGCGCGGCGGAACGCCACGCGGTTCTGCAGCTGCTCGGCGATCGACTGCGCCACCAGCTTGGCGTCGAGCTCGGGGCGCTTGATCTCGAGGATGTTCACCTTGATCTGCTTCTGGGTCATACGGTGCAAGTCGCGGCGCAGGGTGTCGACTTCGCTGCCGGACTTCCCGATCACGATGCCCGGACGGGCCGTGTGGATGTTGACCTCGAGCTCCTGGGCGTCCTTGCGGATCGTGATGTCCGACAGGCCGGCGTGGGACAGCTTGCCGATGATGTGCTCGCGAACGCGGATGTCCTCGGCGAGGTACTCCGAGAAGTTTTTCTCGTTGAACCAGTTCGACTTCCAGTCGTGGATGTACCCCACGCGCATGGCCTCTGGATGAACCTTCTGTCCCATTTCTCTTTCTTCTTCTCTCTCAGCTCTGTCTCGTGGTGTGTCCGGCTGCTCTAGGAGCCCGGGGTCAGCGTGATCGTCAGGTGGCTTGTGCGCTTGCGGATCGGCGTGGCACGCCCCATCGCGCGCGGGCGAAAACGCTTGATCGTCGGCCCCTCGTCGGCGTATGCCTCCCGGACAATCAGATCGTCCTGCAGCAACTCATGGTTGCTCTCGGCATTCGCCACGGCCGACTCGAGCAGCTTGCTCCAGTCGCGCGCCACCTCACGAGGGGTGAAAGCGAGGATAGCGCGTGCCTCCTGCACCGACTTTCCGCGCAGGTGGCCGCAGACCATGCGCGCCTTGCGCGCGGAGGTGCGCACGTAGCGGGCGTGGGCACGCACCACCTTCCGTCGCGGCAGCGCCGCACTCTTCTGCGCCTCGCGGCGCGCGGGCTTCTTCTTGGGCTCAGCCGCCTCCTTGGCGGCCACAGGCTCTTTCGACTCTTTCGGCCCTTTCGGCTCTTTTGCTACAGGCGGCTTTCCCTTTGCTACCGGCGGCTTCTCTTTTGCCGCAGGCGGTTTCTTGGTGGACGCGGGCTTTTTCGCCGCGGCGGGTTCCTCGACTCCCGGCGTCTTGCCTGGCACGTCCTGCTCGTCTTCAGCGCTCATCAGCGCACCTTCCCTGAGCCGCCCGCGTGCCCGCGGAAGACCCGCGTCGGGGCGAACTCGCCGAGCTTGTGGCCGACCATCGACTCGCTGATGAACACGGGCACGTGCTTCTTGCCGTCGTGCACGGCGATCGTGTGCCCCACCATCTCCGGGAAGATCGTCGACGCGCGCGACCAGGTTCTGAGCATTTTTTTGTTGTTCTCCGCGTTCAGCGTCTCGATGCGCTTCATCAAGCGCTCTTCCACCCACGGGCCCTTCTTGCTCGATCTACTCATCGTCGACTCTCCCTCGCACGGGCACGCAGGTAGTCATCGCTGCTTGCCCTTTCCACGCCGACGGCCACGCACGATGTACTTGTCAGAAGTCTTGTTCTGCTTGCGCGTGCGATACCCCAGCGTGGGCACGCCCCACGGGGTGACCGGATGGCGACCGGCCGTGGTGGAGCCCTCGCCGCCGCCGTGCGGGTGGTCGACGGGGTTCATCGCGGTGCCCCGTGTCTGCGGACGGACGCCCATGTGGCGCTTGCGCCCGGCCTTACCCACCTTCACGTTCTGGTGCTCTGAGTTGCCGATCACGCCCACCGTGGCCCGGCACTCGGCGCGCACCAGCCGCATCTCGCCCGAGGGCAGCCGCAGCGTCGCCATATCGCCGTCCTTGGCCATCAGCTGCACCGAGGCGCCGGCCGAACGCGCCATCTGACCGCCGCGACCCGGCTGCAGCTCGACGTTGTGCACGACGGTGCCCACCGGCATTCTGCGCGAGCTCCAGGCAGTTGCCGACCGCGATGTCGGCCGTTCTCGCCGGAGGCCACGGTCATGCCCACGGTGAGCCGCTGGGGCGCGAGGATGTAGCGCTTCTCGCCGTCGACGTAGTGCAGTAGGGCGATGTACGCGGAGCGGTTGGGGTCGTACTCGATCGCCGCGACCTTCGCGGGCACGCCGTCCTTGCGGCGCTTGAAGTCGACCCGCCGGTAGGCGCGCTTGGCGCCGCCGCCACGATGACGGGAGGTCTTGCGCCCGTGCGCATTGCGCCCGCCGCTCTTCTTCAACCCTTCGACGAGCGTCTTCTCGGGCTCGGACTTGGTGATCTCGGCGAAGTCCGGATAGGAGACGAAGCGCATACCGGGACTCGTGGGCTTGGGCTTGCGAATGGCCATGATTTAGCTCTCTAGGGCCTGCAAGCCCTGGAACATCGGAATGCTCTCGCCCGCGCGCACCTGCACGATCGCCTTCTTCCACAGGCGAGTGCGCCCGCGCGTGGTACCACGGCGCTTGGGCTTGGACTTGACGCTCAACGTCCTCACCTCCACCACGTGCACCTCGAACAGCGCCTCCACCGCCTGGCGGATCTGCGTCTTGTGCGCGTCGGGATGGACTCTGAAGGTGTACCTGTTCGCCGCTGAGAGCACATAGCTCTTCTCCGAGATGACGGGTCGGATCAGGATCTGGGAGTGCTCCATCAGGCCTTGGCCTCCTCGGCTGTGCGTGAGCCACCTGCGGCCCGGGCGCTCAGCGCCTGCAGGGCCGGCTCTGAGACGAGCAGCGAGGCGGCCCCTACCAGGTCGGTGACGCCGACGCTCTCGTGAGTGAGCACCGCCACCCGCGCGAGGTTGCGAAACGACAGCGCCGCGTTCGACTCCTCCGCGGCGAGCACCACCAGCGTCGGTTGGGCCTGACCCCAATCCTCGAGCAGGTCGGCGGCCTGGCTTGTCTTGGGCGCGATGAACGCAGCCGCGTCGAGGATCGCGATCGAGCCGCGTTCGGCGTGCAGCGACAGAGCGCTGCGCAGCGCTGCGCGCTGCTCCTTGCGGTTGACCTTGAACGTGTATGAGCGCGGCTGGGGGCCGAACACCGTGCCGCCACCGGTCCATATGGGCGAGCGGCTCGAGCCCGCGCGAGCGCGGCCAGTGCCCTTCTGCCGCCACGGCTTGGCGCCGCCGCCGGAGACCATGCCACGGGTCTTGGTGGCGGCGGTCCCGCGCCGGCGCGCGGCCTGCTCGGCGCGTACGCTCTGGTGCACGAGCGGGCCCAGGAAGCGGGCGCCGAAAGCCGCGTCCTCGAGCTTTACCTTTTTCTTGCTCGTACCGGCGCCGAGCACGGGGGCATCAGGCATCGCCGCGCACCTCCACCACGCCACCGGATGGACCCGGCACCGAGCCGCGCACCATCAGCAGGTTCTCTTTCGCATCCACCGCGATGATCTCTAGGCCCTTCTGGGTGACGCGCCTGTTGCCCATCTGCCCCGGCCCGCGCATACCCTTGAACACCCGCGAAGGCGTGGCCGAAGCGCCGATCGAGCCGGGCGCGCGCACGTTGTGCGAGCCGTGCGACTTCGGACCGCTTGAGAAGTTGTGGCGCTTGATCGTCCCCTGAAAGCCCTTGCCCTTAGATGTCCCGGACACCTTTACGCGGGCTCCCACCGCGAAGGACTCGACGGTCACCGTCTCACCGAGCTGGAGCTCTGCGGCCTCGTCGCGAAACTCCGCGAGGTGGCGCATCGGCGGGGCGTCGGCCTTCTTCAGATGACCGAGCTCAGGTTTGCTCAGGTGCTTCTCCTTGGTCTGGCCGAAGGCCAGCTGGACGGCCTCGTAGCCGTCGCGCTCGGAGGAGCGGATCGCGGTCACCGGGCACGGCCCCGCCTGAAGGACGGTTACGCGCGCGACGCTTCCATCCTCCTGGAAGACCTGGGTCATGCCGAGCTTCTTGGCGAGGATGGCAGCCATCGCGACAGGTCAGGTGGCGAGACGGATCTCGATGTCGACGCCCGCCGGGAGATGGTCCAGGCGCTGCAGCGAGTCGACCGTCTTGGGCGTCGGCTGATGGATGTCGATCAGGCGCTTGTGCGTACGGATCTCGAAGTGCTCGCGTGAGTCCTTGTCCTTGAACGGCGAGCGAATCACGCAGTAGACGTTCTTCTCGGTCGGCAGCGGCACCGGGCCGGACACGCTCGCGCCGGTGCGCGTGGCGGTCTCCACGATCTCCTTCGCCGCCGACTCGATCGCGGACGTGTCGTACGCCTTCAGCCGGATGCGGATCTTGTTTTGGGTGGCGGGTGCCATGGTGGGGTGTCGTTTCAGCGAGGCTTGCCGGGCGTGGCGAGAAAAAGGGCGAATCCCGTGTCGGGGAATCCGCCCCCCTGCTCGCCACGCCTTCCAGCGGGCGGTGTTGGTCGTATCTGACTGCCAATATGTGCGCCGCCCCGACCTTCCGGGGGGCGCGCGGTGCTACTCGATGATCTCCGTGACCACGCCCGAGCCGACCGTGCGACCGCCCTCACGAATGGCGAAGCGCAGGCCCTGGTCCATGGCGATCGGCTGGATCAGCTCGATCTCCATCTGCACGTTGTCGCCGGGCATGACCATCTCGACGCCCTCGGGCAGCTTGGCCACCCCAGTGACATCGGTGGTACGGAAGTAGAACTGCGGCCTGTAGCCGGTGAAGAACGGGGTGTGGCGTCCACCCTCCTCCTTCTTCAGGACGTAGACCTCGGACTTGAACTTGGTGTGCGGCGTGATCGACCCGGGCTTGCACAGCACCTGGCCGCGCTCGATCTCCTCGCGCTTGGTGCCGCGCAGAAGACAGCCGACGTTGTCGCCCGCCTGGCCCTGGTCGAGGATCTTGCGGAACATCTCCACGCCCGTGACGACCGTCGAGGTGGTGTCGTGGACACCCACAATCTCCACCGTGTCGCCCGTGTTGACGATGCCCTGCTCGACGCGGCCGGTGGCCACCGTGCCGCGGCCGGTGATCGAGAACACGTCCTCGACCGGCATCAGGAACGGCTTGTCGAGCTCGCGCACGGGCTCGGGGATGTAGCTGTCCAGGGCATCGGCGAGCTCGATGATCTTGGCCTTGTACTGCTCATCGCCTTCCAGCGCCTTCAAAGCCGACCCGGTGATGAACGGGATGTCGTCGCCGGGGAAGTCGTATTCGGAGAGCAGCTCGCGCACCTCGACCTCAACCAGCTCCAAGAGCTCCTCGTCGTCGACCATGTCAGCCTTGTTGAGGAACACCACGATGTAGGGGACACCCACCTGGCGAGCGAGCAGGATGTGCTCGCGCGTCTGCGGCATCGGGCCGTCAGCGGCGGACACCACCAGGATCGCGCCGTCCATCTGCGCGGCGCCGGTGATCATGTTCTTGACGTAGTCGGCGTGCCCAGGACAGTCAACGTGCGCGTAGTGACGCTTGTCGGTCGTGTACTCCACGTGTGAAGTGGCGATCGTGATGCCGCGTTCCTTCTCCTCAGGCGCGTTGTCGATCTCCTCGAAGCTGCGGGCTTCGGCGCCTCCGCGCTCCGCCAGCACCGTCGTGATGGCAGCGGTCAGCGTCGTCTTGCCATGGTCGATGTGACCGATGGTCCCGACGTTGACGTGCGGCTTGTCGCGCTCGAACTTCTCCTTCGCCACTTTCGTTCGCTCCTGTATCGACTTGTATGTTCGCCGCTCTAGAGGGCGAACCTAGGAATCTATCTAAATTGCGGTCTTCATGATTGCTGGTGCTCAGGCCGGGACCGGTTCCCCTGTGCGCTGCTCGACGATCTTCTCGGCGATGTTCGGTGGAACCTCCTCGTAGGCCTCGAACTGCATCGTGTGGGTAGCGCGGCCCTGCGTGTTCGAGCGCAGGTCGGTGGCGTAGCCGAACATCTCTGACAAAGGCACCCGTGCGGTGACCGCCAGTGCGTTGCCGCGACGCTCCTGGCCCTCGACGCGTCCGCGGCGGCGGTTCAAATCGCCGATCACCTCGCCCAGGAAGTCCTCAGGCGTGACGACCTCCACGGCGAAGATCGGCTCCAGCAGCACAGGCTTGGCGCGCCTGGCCGCCTCCTTGAAGGCGATCGAGCCGGCCACCTTGAAGGCGATCTCCGAGGAGTCGACGTCGTGGTACTTGCCGTCGACGAGCGTGACACGCACATCGACCATCGGATAGCCCGCCTTGACGCCCACCTCCAGCGCCTCCTCGATGCCCTTCTTGACCGCGGGGATGAACTCGGAGGGAATCGAGCCGCCCTTGATCTTGTTGATGAAGTCGAACCCCTCGCCGGGCGCGGGCTCGAGGTCGATGTAGACCACCCCGAACTGGCCCGAGCCACCGGTCTGGCGCACGAACTTGCCCTCGATCTTCGCGACCGTCCCGCGCACGGTCTCACGGTAGGAGACCTGTGGGCGCCCGACGTTCGCCTCGACGCCGAACTCCCGCTTCATGCGGTCTACCAGCACCTCCAGGTGCAGCTCGCCCATGCCCGAGATCTCGGTCTGACCGGTCTCCTCGTTGGTACGCACCTGAAACGTCGGGTCCTCCTCGGCAAGGCGGCCCAGCGCGATCGACATCTTCTCCTGGTCGACCTTCGTCTTGGGCTCGACCGCGACCTTGATAACCGGCTCGGGGAAGACGATGTTCTCCAGGTGAATCGGCGCGTCGGGCGCTGCCAGCGTATCGCCGGTGATCACCTGCTTGATCCCCACGGCAGCGGCAATGTCCCCGGCGTAGACCTCGGCGACCTCCTCGCGCTCGTTGGCGTGCATCATCAAGATGCGCCCGATCCGCTCGGTGCGCCCAGTGCCCACGTTCAGCACGCGCGCGCCCGCCTCCAGGCGACCGGAGTAGACGCGGAAGTAGGTGAGCTTGCCGACGTAGGGGTCGGCAGCGATCTTGAACGCCAGCGCCGCGAACGGCTCGGAGTCATCAGCGTGGCGCACAGCCTCGCGCTCTGACTCCTGGCCCTTGACCAATTCGGTGCCGGTCACGGGCGGGACGTCCAGCGGCGAGGGGAGGTAGTCGATGACCGCGTCTAGCAGCGGCTGGACCCCCTTGTTCTTGAACGATGAGCCGCACAGCACGGGCGTCAGCTTGGTCGACAGCGTCGCCTTGCGGATCGCCTGCTTCAAGAGATCCTCGGGCACCTCGGCCTCCTCGAGGATCAGCTCGAGCAGCCCGTCGTCGTAGTGGGAGATCTCCTCCAGCAGGTGCTCGCGCGCCTGCGCGGCCGCCTCGGCGAGGTTCGCGGGGATCTCGATCTCGTCCTGTTCGGTGCCGAGCTCGTCCTTGTAGACGATCGCCTTCATCGCGACGAGGTCGATGACACCCTCGAAGTCCGCCTCCACGCCGATCGGCAGCTGGATCGGCACGGGGTGGGCGCCCAGGCGATCGATCATCGTCTGCACCCCTTTCTCGAAGTCGGCGCCGGTGCGATCCATCTTGTTGATGTAGGCGATGCGCGGGACGTGGTACTTGTCGGCCTGGCGCCAGACGGTCTCAGACTGGGGCTCCACGCCAGCGACGGAGTCAAACAGGGCGATGGCGCCGTCGAGCACGCGCAGCGAGCGCTCGACCTCGACCGTGAAGTCGACGTGGCCGGGCGTGTCGATGATGTTGATCCGGTGACCCTTCCACTCGGCGGTGGTGGCAGCCGAGGTGATCGTGATGCCGCGCTCCTGCTCCTGCTCCATCCAGTCCATCACCGCCGCGCCCTCGTGCACCTCGCCGATCTTGTAGGTGCGCCCGGTGTAGTAGAGGATGCGCTCGGTCGTCGTCGTCTTGCCGGCGTCGATGTGCGCCATGATCCCGATGTTGCGGGTGTTCTTGAGAGTGAACTTGCGTTGCATTCGATCGGGTGGGGTTGGGCGGAAAGCTGGCGTTCGGCTGAAGCGGGGCGCTTGTCTGGGGCGGGGGATGTTTGTAAGGGTCGTTTCGGGCAAAAAAATGGGGCCCCTCGGGCCCACGCACGCTGCTGGTCTTGTGTGGACCGGTCCGCGTCGTTATCTGCTCAAGGTCTCCATCTTGTTTGACTCCGCGGGGGATTATGCTCGCACGATCGCGCCAACCCGCGGCACGAGGCCGACTATAGCAGAGGAATTCTCACTTTCTGAGCGGTTTACTGCGGTGACTCTGAACCCGGCTGCGCACCCGGTTGAGCCGCTTCGCAGGGCCCCACGACGGATGCATCCTCGAGCCGCTTAGCAGGGCCCCACGGCGGATGCGTCCTCGAGCCGCTTCGCAGGGCCCCACGGCGGATGCGTCCTCGAGCCGCTTCGCAGGGCCCCGCGACGGTGCGTCCTCGAGCATCTTGCCAAGGCGCAGTCTTAGAACGTGTTTTCAATTTTCGGCAGCGTGCGCTTTTGTATCTACACCGTAGATACCATGGAGCACAGTGAGCGCAAATTGAAAGTCCTACCCCCGCATGCGTGCGCTTTTGTATCTACCCGATATATACAATGGCACACGGTGCGTTGATTTCGAACAGATGCTTACTCTTGAGGATCGCGGGAGCGATCATCTGGATCTCGCTATGCGCCAAGCGGCTCGACGCCCGCCTCAGTATTGGCCGCCACCCGGCCCAGTCGCGCGTGCGACTTCTCCGCGCGCAGCAGCACCAGGCAGGGAATCAGCGACAGCAGGGCTATCCCCAGCGACCACCGGTAGGCGGTGTCGAACGCGCCCGCCAGATGCGCGGTCGAGGGCGCATGGCCGCTGGCCCGCTGCAGGACGACCGCGAGCACCGCCGTTCCGATCGCCCCGCCGATGCGCTGCAGGACGTTGAGCTGTGGGGTCGCGTCGGAGAGCTGCTCGGTCCGCAGCGAGGCGAAGGCGGCGGTCATCGCCGGCATGAAGGAGAGCCCTATGCCAACGCCCCGCAGGACCAGCACCAGCGAGATGGAGACGACCGAGGTGCTTGCTCCCACGAATGCGAGCGGAATTGTCCCGAGGCAGAGGATCGAGACGCCCGCGAGCGCTACGCGGCCTCCGCCGAAGCGCTCTGAGAGCCGGCCGGCGAGCGGCATCACGAGCAGCATTCCCAGGCCTTGCGGGCCGGTCAAGAGGCCGGTCGCGATCACGCTCTCGTGACGAACCGCTTGGTAGTAGTAGGGCACGAGGATCATCGCGCCGAAGAGCGCCGCGCCGAGGCCGAACGTGGTCAGCGAGGCCGCACCGAATACGCGGTTGGCGTACAGCCTGATGTCGAGCAGCGGGCGCTCGACGCGCAGCGCGTGCCAGCAGAAGACGACGGCCAGCGCAAGTCCGGCGACGATCGGCCACACCACGGCAGAGGCCGTCAGGTTGCTGTGGGTGCCAAGTTGGCTGAGGCCATAGACCAGCGCAGTCGACGCCGTCGAGAGCAGCCCAAGGCCGACCACGTCAAGACGCCCTGCCTCGCCGGAGTCGGTGTGGGGCAGCATGCGCCAGCCTAGGATGAACGCGACCACGCCGATCGGCAGGTTGACAAGGAAGATCCACGACCAGTGGAGGTTCTGCAGGATCGTCCCGCCGAGGACCGGCCCGAGGACCGGAGCGAGCATGGCGGGCATCGCGACGATGCCCATCACGCGACCCATCCGCTTGGGGCCGGCGACCTGGGCCATAATCAGCTGGCCGACCGGCATGATCATCCCACCGCCGACGCCCTGCAGCATGCGGAACAGCACGAGCGTCGTGGTCGAACCGGCCACCGCGCAGAGCGCAGAGCCCGCGGTGAACAGGACCAGCGAGGTCATGTAGACGCGCTTTGCTCCATACCTGCGCGCGGCCCAGCCCGTCACCGGGATCACCGCCGCCAGTGAGAGCAGATAGCCCGTCACGACCCACTGGATCTGCGCGATCGTGCTGTGTAGGTCGTGCCCGAGCGTGCGCAGCGCCACGTTGACGATCGTCGTGTCGAGGATCGACATGATCATCCCCAGGATCACCACCCCGGCGATGCGCCAGACGTGAGCCTCTATGCGGTCGGACTTGGCTGGATTGAAGGCAGGCTCCGATGTGGGTGCGGAAGACATTAGTACCGACAGGTTAGGTACCAAATGGTTATTGCCAAGCGTACGGTGAGCGGGGACTTCGTCGAAGCGGGGACTTCGTCGAGTCTGAAGCCAACGGCCGCCGTCACTACCGAGCAGCCCATCTGTGCTCGTCTACGGCAGCCCTCCGTGGGGAACGTCGACCTGCGTGCTCAGTAGTACCGCCTCGCGCGCGAGCACGCGATTGTGCTCAAGGAAGTCCGGTGCGCAGCAGAGCACCAGCGTGCGCCCATCGGCGCCACCGAGCATGCAGGCAAAGATGCCGAGTCCCTCGGGCGCTCTGACCTCCTGCACGATCTCTGCACCCGGGGCCACGCGGATGCAGCGGGCGCCGACAGCGTCGGCGGCCCAGATGTACCCCTCGGCATCCAGACAGCAGCCGTCGGGGGCTACCTTGACCAGCGCGAACCCCTCCGCAAGCGTTCCGCCGAGCGGTGGAGGCGGGGCGAACTGTGCCCATACGCGACGATCGGTCAACGCTCCGTCGCGTCCGATCGTGAACGCGCTGTAGCGGTTTCCCGCCGTCTCACCGACGATCAGCGTCGACCCGTCAGGTGTGATGACCGACCCGTTCGCGAACAGCATCTCGGTCGCGACCACGGCGTGCGTGCCGTCCGGGTCCACGCGCATCAGGTTCCCGGCAGCGGGATCACCGGCGCCCATCAGGTCAAAGCCGAACTCGCCCACCCACGCGCGCCCTTGCACATCGACGACCATGTCATTGAGGTGCCCGCCACAGTGTGCGGATAGGTCGGCGTGCACGCTCACCTCACCGCTGGTGTCCCGCCGCAGCACGCGGTGGTCGCGCATCGAGACGACGAGCATCGAGCCATCTGGCATCCAGCCGATGCCCGACGGCTGACCCTCGACCTCGAGCACCACCTCCTGCGAGCCGTCAGTGCCCACCCGCAGAACGGCGTGGCGGTAGAAGTCTGAGACCCACCAGCTCCCGTCGTGCCAGCGCGGACTCTCGAAGAATGCGCCTCCTTCGAGCAGTGTCTGCAGCTGAGCAGCGTGCATGGAGGCGGTAACTACCAGCGGTAGTGCGCGAAGGCCTTGTTGGCCTGGGCCATGCGGTAGATGTCGTCCTTGCGCTTGTACGCCCCGCCCTGCTGGGACTGCGCGTCCGTCAGCTCGTTCGCCAAACGCTGCGCCATCGTCTTCTCGCGCCGCTGGCGGGCGAACTCCACCAGCCAGCGCACTGCCAGCGTGCGTGCGCGCCTGGGCGGCACTTCCACCGGCACCTGGTAGGTGGCGCCCCCCACGCGGCGCGAACGGACCTCGAGCGAGGGCGTGAGCGCTTTGATCGACGCCTCGAGTGACTCCACCGGGTCTTTGTCGCTGCGCTCTCCCAACAGCGCCAGCGCGTCGTAGACGATCCGCTCGGCGGTCGACTTCTTGCCGTCGAGCATCACCTTGTTGATCACCTGCTGCACCAGCTTCGAGCGGTGTATGGAGTCTGCCTCCACTGGGCGGATCTGGGCGGCTGCGCGTCTGGGCATCGGCTAGCGCAGCCGTCCGCGGGCGTGGTGGTGGTAGTGGTGGTGGGTCGTGCGGACCACGACAGCTACCTCTTCTTCACGCCGTACTGCGAGCGCGCCTTCTTGCGATCGCTCACGCCGGCGGCGTCGAGCGTGCCGCGCACGACCTTGTACCTGACGCCCGGCAGGTCCTTCACACGGCCGCCGCGCACGAGCACCACCGAGTGCTCCTGCAGGTTGTGCCCCTCGCCGGGTATGTAGGCGGTCACCTCGATCGAGCCCGAGATCCGCACGCGCGCAACCTTCCGCAGCGCGGAGTTGGGCTTCTTCGGCGTCGTCGTATACACGCGCGTGCACACTCCGCGCCGCTGCGGCGCGGCGACCTTCTTCTTGCGCCCATTCCCCGACTTCAAGCCGGGGGTGGACAACTTTTTCTTGGGGGCCACACGCCCCTTGCGCACAAGTTGAGAGGTGGTCGGCATCGGGCGCTGATCCTAGCAGCGCTAGGCGCTTTGAGCGACGCCGGCCGCACGCACAGGCGCGGGCATCAGCGCCGAGGCCACCACCACCAGCACAAACGCCAGCGCCTGCAGCGTCACTCCCAGCGCGCTGCCCGCCATCGGGTCGCCGAACACGACGATCCCCCCGGCGATGCCGGCGATGTTCGCGGCGGTGCCCGTCACGGCGATCACCGGGACCGCCTCACCGTCTTGCAATCCGCGGGCGGACGCGTAGAACGCGACGATCGACGCGATCACCGCCACTGCCAGCCACGGGCTCAGCATGAGCCCCATCAACCCGTGCGCCCCCATGATCCCCGTGAGCGCCTTGATCGCTGTGTCTGACACCCCGAACAAGATGCCCGCCGCAGCCCCGAGCATCACGCCGTGGTGCTCGACCGGCCCGCCCATCCGCGGCCCCATCAACAGCAGGCCGCCGAGCCCGAACAGGCCGGCCTCGAAGGAGATCATCGCCGCCTGAGAGAACTGCGAATGCGCGCCGTGCATAGCCGGCAGCGTCACGCCGAGCAGCACCAGCCCGGCGGCGGTCAGGAACAGGCCCACCCACTGGCGCCGTCCGACTTCGAAGCCGAAGAGGCGGTCAGCCATTACGGCGATGAAGACCACGCCGGCCGCCAGCGCCACCTGGACCACCGACATCGGCGCGAAGGCCAGCGCGGCCACGTGCAGCCCCCAGCTCGCGGTCGCGATGACCATGCCCAGGGCGAACCACTTCGACGAGTACAGCGCTCGCGCGGAGCGCAGCGGATGACGCATCTGCACCTTTCCCACCGCATTGGCTCCCCGGTACTTGTAGAAGAAGCCAAGGTTCGCCACGAACGCGCAGGCGAGGGCGAGCAGTATGCCGAGATCAAGGGTCATAGTCAGGAGGTTCGAGACGGAGTGATCCATCGACTGTGGCCGCTGGATGCTTTACTCCCCGCTCGCGGCCTAGGCGGATCAACCGTCATCGGTATTGTACCGGCCGCCACCTGTGTGCAAACTAAAGAGGCTCCCCAGCCGCCTGCAGAGGACCACGCGCTGCCTGCAGAGACCACGCGCTGCCTGAAGAGGACTCCCACCGATCGAAGCCCAGCCGGGGCAAGAACCTCTCCCGAGAGGCGCGCGGATCTGGAGAGATAGATCCAAGACCCCTGTTGATGATTGACATCGACGGAGTCATCTCGCTGTTCGGCTTCCCCGCCGCCGCCCTGCATACCAGGCGCCTCGCCGCCCGGGCGCGACGCCCCGCGCCAGCCGATCCTCGATCGGTCGACGGCTCCTTCCACACGATCGACGGCATACCCCACTTCCTTTCGTCCACCGCCGCCGCACACCTGCTGAGCCTCGCTTACGATTTCGACCTGGTGTGGGCCAGCGGCTGGGAGGAGAAGGCTGAGGAATACCTCCCCCACCTGCTCGGCCTGCCCGCCGGACTGCCGTTCCTGCGCTTTGAGCGCGAGTCGGGTGGGATCAGTGGGGTGGGGACCGGCGGGGTGGGTGGGACCACATCGACCCACGCGCACTGGAAGCTCGCCGCGATCGACGCCCACGCCGGCCCGCGCCCGCTGGCCTGGATCGACGACGCTTTCAACCCCGCCTGCCATGCCTGGGCCAGGGCGCGTCCGGCGCCAACGCTCTTGGTGCAGACCGCCCCTGAGCGCGGTCTCACGTCGACGGAGGCGGAGCTGCTGGTGGTGTGGGCGGAGGAGCTGCGCCCGGCGCAGGCGCCGCGACAGTGAACGAGACAGCCTCGGCCACGTGCAGCGGATCGGACGCAGCCGCCGGCACATCTTTCCCGCCTGGGCACAGCGCCCGCAGCCATGTTCCGCCGCCGATCGCGGGGGAGAAGCTCGCCGGCAGCGACCACTTCCCTTCCGCGTTCGTCATGACTTCGGCGATCGTGCGCTCGTGCACGCCTTCGCCCTTGCGACTCACGCTGCGCGCCTGGAGGAAGATCGGCGCACCCGCGATCGGGGTGCCGTCGAGGAAGACGAGACTGCCTGTGAGCGTCTGCTGCGCTTCGGAGCCCGGCGCGCTCTGACCGCTTGGCGCAGCTTCACCGCCCGGCTGGTTCTGCCCTTCTGACGGACTCTGCCCGACCGGCGGAGCCGGTGGAGCGCCCAGCGCGATGCTCGCCCGCGCGACGCGCCCCGCGAGAACATGGATCCGCGGGCGCATACCCGACAGCTCCCCGTACAGCGCATCGCCGGGACAGTCGGTCGAGTCCGCGTCGCGGTGGCCGGCGACGCGCGGCAGCGAGACGCGCGCGTTGGCTGGAAAGCGGCTGTAGACGGCGCCGGCCGGGTTCACGCGCACCGTCACCCTCCCCATGGCGGGCACGCCATGCAGCGAGAGCTTCCACGCCAGCAGGCGTTCCAGCGCGGACTGGGCGGGTGCTGAGATCGGCACGCTCATGAACGATCCCAACACAGCGATCCCGGTAGAGACGAGGTTGTAGCCGCCCGCGTGCGCGCCGACGATCGGCTCGTCGATTCCCCCCGCGCGCGCCTCGAAGATCCGCCCGTAGGAGTCGATCACGAAGTTGTAGCCGATGTCGTTCCAGCCGTTGGCGTAGCGATGAAACGCATATATCGCCCGCAACATCGCCGGCACCTCGCCGGGCGAGTACCCGTTTGGGTTCTCGGTGTGGTGGACGAAGCCCATCTGCACCGCGCCGTAGCCGGGCGCGACCCGGGGGTGGACCATCCCTTGAGCCCACGCGTGCCGGGCAATGATCGGCGGCTGGCCGCCTCCCGCCGCCAGTACCGGCGCAGCCAGCGGCAGCGCTGCCATCAACGCCGCCGGCCCGGCGGCGAGCGCCCGCCTGCGCGCGCCGATCCCATCGCTCACATCGACACAGCTCAGGCGCACGTCGCCGAGCGTCCGGTTCGAGCGCAGCTGCACCATGGCGCCGCCGCCAGTCCAGACGGGATCGCCGATCGCCATGCCAGATCTCAAAGCGCCTTCGGGCCCGTGGCCGTGCGCGCCGGCGGATACCCACGGACTCCAACCGCCGCGCTCGTCACCGAAGCGCAGTTCGATCCGTGCCGCCGCCGCTCCGAGCCAGCGCACTCCGACCAGGTCGGCGTTGCGGCGCAGTTCGATCGTCACACCGGCGACTCCCGCGGGCAGCGCCCCAACCAAGCGTTCGAACAAGGTCGGCTCTGCGGCCCCGCCGGGTACACCGCGACCGGCGAGCGCCGCAAGCGCCGCACCGGGGCGGGTCAGCCCGCCCGCGACCGCGCCGGCGGTCGCGACGAGCAGGGATCGGCGCGTAATGCCGCGCGCGGTCATCACCTCAGGACACCACACTCCAAGCCAGTGTCGCGCCGGTCTCGCGTGAGAATCCTCTCACCTCGCCACTGGGAACAGACTGGTCTCGTTGGGGATCCCTAGTGTCAGCTGATGGTGCGCAGCGCTGAATGCAGAAGCTTCGCGAGATCCTCGGGAGTCGTGCCTGCGCTGAGTCCCAAGATCCAGTCGGCCAGATCGGGGTCTGAAGCTTCGACACGAAAGCCGTTGATCTCCAGAAAGACGAGCATCGCCACCAGCGCGGTGCGCTTGTTTCCGTCGATGAATGGCTGGCCCTCAGCGATTCCGTGAGCCAGCACGGCCGCTTGCAGCGCCAGATCCGCGTCCTCATAGTGCACGTAGGTCGCGGGTCGAGCAAGCGTGCTCTTGAGCCCATCGCGGTTGCGCAACTGATCGGCCGCCTCATCGGCCCCGGCGTCGACGATCAGTCCATACAGCTCAAGGACATCCTCGAACGTGAGATATGCCGGCTCGGCGTCGCCAGGCTGATCCTCCGCCATGCCCTACTACTGGGACGAAGCGTCAGACTGGGACGAAGCGTCAGGATCGTGATCGGCAAGGATCTGCAGCGCCTCGCCATGCTCTGAGACGATGCGCGCGCCGATGTCGTGGATGCTTGCGCGCACCTTCTCGGTGGGCATGATCCGCAGCTCGCCGCCCGGAAGTCCCTCGACAAGCACCGAGGAGCCTGGAGCGTAACCCAGGGCCTCGAACTCCCGCGGGATCGAGATCATGTTGCTGTTGCCGACACGACGAACCTTCACGATCTTCATGCACTCAGTATATACATGGATATCCGCGCTGCACAGCTCAGCCACTCATCCGGTGCTCGGATGTCCCACGAAGGTTCCAGGCGGGCGTCGCCGCCCGAACGACCAGCTGAGCCCTGAACCAAGCCCGAGTCCTACGCGGCAACCTTCCGGTCGAGCGGACGGCGATCCCCGCTGGGGACCGCGCGCCCTAGCGACACCGCCAGCGCCCACCAGCCCCCGGCCACGCAGAGAACTACTCTCCGGAGGGCTCTTCCTCCGGAACTTCCAGGTCGGCGAGCTCCTCGACGAAGCCCGGATCGGTGCCGCCCGCGCCGATCTTCTCCAGTGAGGCGAGGTCGGCGTCGAACTCCTGCCCGTAGCCGCCGTTGAAGCCGCCGCCGCCACCCGACAGTCCCAGCTCGGCGACGATCTCGTCATGGTCGAGTAGGCCGACGTCGTCGATCGCGCGCGGCAACGGTTCGGAGGGTTCTATCTCGATCCGCCGGTAGCGCTTTAGACCGGTGGCAGCCGGGATCAGCTTGCCGATGATCACGTTCTCCTTCAGCCCATTCAAGCGATCGATCTTGCCCTCCAGGGCAGCGTCGGTGAGGACCTTCGTCGTCTCCTGGAAGGAGGCTGCTGACAGGAACGAGTCGGTGTTCAGGGACGCCTTGGTGATGCCGAGAATGATGTCCTCGAACTGGGCCGCCTCGTTGCCCTGCTCGATCACCGCGTCGTTGACCTTGGCGAATTCGAAGCGGTCCACGAACTGGCCGGGTAGGTAGTCAGTGTCGCCCTTCTGGTCGACGCGCACCTTCTTGAGCATCTGGCGCACGATCAGCTCGATGTGCTTGTCGTTGATGTCCACGCCCTGGGACTTGTAGACCTCCTGAACCTCCTTGACGAGGTACTGCTCGGTCTCGGTCCGCCCCCTGATGGCCAGCAGCTCGTGCGGATATACCGACCCCTCGTTGAGCTGTTTGCCGGCGGTTATCTTCTCGCCGGCGCCCACGAACAGCCGCGTGCGGCGCGGGAAGGCGTGGCGGTGCTCCTCGCCGGCCTCGTCGGTGATGACCACCGTCAGGGCTTTGTCCGTCTCCTCGATCGACACCACACCGTCCTGCTCGGCGATTTTCGCCAGGCCCTTCGGCTTGCGCGCCTCAAACAGCTCCACCACGCGCGGCAAGCCGTGCGTGATGTCCGCTCCGGCGACCCCGCCGGTGTGGAAGGTGCGCATCGTCAGCTGCGTGCCCGGCTCGCCGATCGACTGAGCCGCAATGATTCCCACCGCGTCGCCGATCTGCGCGAGCGCTCCCGTGGCCATCGCCCGGCCGTAACACGCCTGGCAGACGCCGCTAGGCGCCTGGCACTTGAGCACCGAGCGCACCGGGGCGGTGATCTCGACGCTCTTCTCGTGGTCGTCTGAGAACGCCTGCACGATCTCGGCCAGCTCCGCGCGACCGATCTCCGAGCCCTGCTCGGCGAGCATGCGGCTGCGCTTGGTCGTGATCGGCTGGGCCGCGATCCGCCCGACGAGATCGTCGTTGGGCTCGCCACCCGGCTTGAACACCGCCATCTCGATGTGCTCCTCGGTACCGCAGTCAGCTTCGCGGATGATCACGTC
This sequence comes from uncultured Solirubrobacterales bacterium, assembly GCA_963813805.1. Classification (GTDB taxonomy): domain Bacteria; phylum Actinomycetota; class Thermoleophilia; order Solirubrobacterales; family Solirubrobacteraceae; genus Palsa-744. Next base: position 51,392 of record CAWEZZ010000003.1, on the reverse strand, counting down.
CTGGGCTACGTCGACCAGGCGTCGCGTCAGGTAGCCCGAGTCGGCGGTGCGCAGCGCGGTGTCCGCGAGACCCTTTCGGGCGCCGTGGGTGGAGATGAAGTACTCGAGCACCGACAGGCCCTCCATGAAGTTGGACTTGATCGGGCGCTCGATGATCTCGCCCTTGGGGTTGGCCATCAACCCGCGCATCCCCGCCAGCTGGCGGATCTGCTTGAACGAGCCACGGGCACCCGAGCTGGCCATCATGAAGATCGGGTTCAGGGTGTCGAGGTTCGCGACCATCGCCTCGGCCACCTCGTCGGTGGCGGCGTTCCACTTCTCCACCACGGCCTCGTGGCGCTCCTCCTGGGTGATCAGGCCGTCCTCGTACTGGCCTGTGATGTTTCCCACGAGCTTGTCATAGCGGTCGAGGATCGACTGCTTCTCGGGCGGGATGACCACGTCGTTCTTGGAGATCGTGATCCCTGCCTGCGTGGCGTACTTGAAGCCGAGGTCCTTGAACGCGTCGAGCACCATGCTGATCGTCGTCGCGCCGTAGGTCTGCACGAGGATGTCGATCAGCCGGGTTGTGTCGCGCTTCTTCATCGATTGGTTGACGAACACGTACTTGCCGGCGTCGAACCCGTCGCCGAGCGCCTCGGCCAGCGCCCGCTCGATGCGGTCGTTGTAGATGATCCGCCCGATCGTCGTGAGCACATGGCCGCCCTCGCGCCCGTAGGGGCGGAACTCGGCGATGTCGTGCAGCTTGACCACGCCTCCCTCGTAGGAGAGCTCAGCCTCCTGCGCGGTGCGGAACACGTGCGGGCGAGGCTCATGCGTGGCACGGTCGATCTTCGCCAGATCCTCGGCCTCCGGGCCGTAGGTCAGGTAGTAGGCACCCAGGATCATGTCCTGGGTCGGGGTAGCCAGCGGCGCCCCGTGAGCCGGGCTGAGGATGTTGTTGGAGGACAGCATCAATATGCGCGCCTCCGCCTGCGCCTCGGCTGAGAGGGGTAGGTGAACGGCCATCTGGTCGCCGTCGAAGTCGGCGTTGAAGGCGTGGCAGACGAGCGGATGCACCTGGATCGCCTTGCCCTCGACCAGCAGCGGCTCGAACGCCTGGATGCCGAGGCGGTGCAGCGTGGGCGCGCGGTTGAGCAGCACGGGGTGCTCGTGGATGACCTCCTCGAGCACGTCCCACACCTCGCCGATCATCGAATCGACCATCTTCTTGGCAGCCTTGATGTTCTGCGCGGACTTGCGCTCGACCAGCCGAGCCATGATGAACGGCTTGAACAGCTCGAGCGCCATGATCTTCGGCAGGCCGCACTGGTGCAGCTTGAGATACGGGCCGGCCACGATCACCGAGCGCCCCGAGTAGTCCACGCGCTTGCCGAGCAGGTTCTGGCGGAAGCGCCCCTGCTTGCCCTTGAGCATGTCCGACAGCGACTTCAGCGGACGGTTGCCGGGGCCAGTCACCGGACGCCCGCGGCGGCCGTTGTCGAACAACGCGTCTACGGACTCCTGCAGCATGCGCTTCTCGTTGTTCACGATGATCTCGGGCGCGCCGAGGTCGAGCAAGCGCTTGAGGCGGTTGTTGCGGTTGATCACCCGCCGGTAGAGGTCGTTGAGGTCCGAGGTGGCAAAGCGCCCGCCGTCGAGCTGCACCATCGGGCGCAGCTCGGGCGGGATCACCGGCACGGCGTCGAGCACCATCATCTCCGGCTTGTTGCCTGACTGGATGAAGGCGGAGACGACCTTCAGGCGCTTGACAGCGCGCGCCTGCTTCTGGCCTTTGGCGGTCTTGACCTGATCCTCGAGCTCGACCCGTTCGGCCTGTAGGTCGACCTGCTGGAGCAGATCGCGGACGGCTTCGGCGCCCATCCCGCCGCGGAAGTATTCGCCGAAGCCGTAGGAGGAGCCGAAGCGCTCCTTGAGCTCTCTGAACGTGGTCTCGTCGTGCTCGATCTGCTTGGGCTCCATCGTCTTGAACAGCTCCCAGACGTTGCGCATCCGCTCGGCCGCGTCTTCGACGTAGGCCTCGGTGTCGGCGATGTCGGTGTCGAACGCCTTGCGCAGCTCCTTGACAAGCTTCTCGCGCTCCTCCTCGGAGATCTTCTGAAGGTTGATGTCGAGCGAGTCCGCCCATAGGTGATCGTCGTCGTTGAAGTGGGTCTGCTTGCCGTTCTGCAGGTATTTCTCGCGGCGCTTGAGCGACTCGCGCAGCTCCAGCACGCGCTCCTCGCGCTCGGCCGCGTAGGCGTCGAGAACCTTGTTGACTTCCTTCTCGAGCGTGTTCATATCCTTCTTGCGCGCCTCCTCGTCGACCCAGGTGACGATCGAGGCGGCGAAGTAGAGGACCTTCTCCAGTTCCTTGGGCGCCATGTCCAGCAGGTAGCCGATGCGGCTGGGGACTCCCTTGAAGAACCAGATGTGGCTCACCGGAGCGGCCAGGTCAACGTGGCCCATGCGCTCACGACGGACCTTCGAGCGCGTGACCTCCACGCCGCAGCGCTCGCACACGATGCCCTTGTAGCGAACGCGCTTGTACTTGCCGCAGTAGCACTCCCAGTCCTTGGTGGGACCGAAGATGCGCTCGCAGAAGAGGCCATCCTTCTCGGGCTTGAGCGTGCGGTAGTTGATGGTCTCCGGCTTGGTCACCTCTCCATGACTCCAGCTGCGGATCTGCTTAGAGGAGGCGAGGCTGATCTCTATCGCATCAAAATTGTTTATGTCGATCATGGATGAGAGACTTTCTGACTGGGGATTAGACCAAGGTCCTAAGGGGTTGAAACCGCTTAGCTTTCGCTAGCGATTGGGTCGGCTACTACTCGTCGGGCTACTACTCGGCGGGCACCTCGCTGTCGAGGCCCTCCAGGTCGATGTCAGCCGCGGCGTCCGCGTCGAGCAGCTCCTCGACGTCGAGTGCGCCCTCTACATCTCCCTCTGCGTGTACCTCGGCGGCGTCGGGTCCAGAGCCGTTGCTCGACCCCTCGGCCTCATCCTCGCCCACCAACGTCTCATCGGCCGCGTCGTCCGGGGAAGCGCGTACGCCCGAGAGGTCGATGCCGAGCTCCTCGGCGGCGCGCAGCAGGTCGTCGTCTTCGTCGCGCATCTCCGCACGCTGACCCTCCTCGGAGACCACGTTGACATCGAGTGCCAGCGACTGCATCTCCTTGAGCAGCACCTTGAATGACTCGGGGATCGATGGCTCGGCGATGTTCTCGCCCTTGACGATCGCCTCATAGGCCTTCACGCGCCCGACGGTGTCATCGGACTTGATCGTCAGCATCTCCTGCAGGGTGTAGGCAGCGCCAAAGGCCTCAAGCGCCCATACCTCCATCTCGCCGAAGCGCTGTCCGCCGAACTGCGCCTTGCCGCCCAGCGGCTGCTGGGTGACCAGCGAATAGGGGCCGGTCGAGCGGGCGTGGATCTTGTCGTCGACGAGGTGCAGGAGCTTGAGGATGTACATGTACCCCACCGTCACCTGTTCCTCGAACGGCTCGCCCGTGCGGCCGTTGAACAGCGTCATCTTGCCCGAGGCCTGCTCGCCCGCGCGACGGGACTTGTCGATGTCCATGCGGATGCGCCCCTCGTGGGCGTCCTGCCACTTGACAAGCGCGTTGTCGACGTCCGCGACGGTGGCCCCGTCGAACACCGGCGTGGACACGTACACGCGCCCGTTTTCGCCGTTCGCGTGGGATTCCTTGTAGGCCTCGGTGCCGTCGTCGTACCAGCCCTGCGCCGCGGCCCAGCCAAGGTGGGTCTCGAGGATCTGCCCGACGTTCATGCGCGAGGGCACGCCCAGCGGGTTGAGGATCACGTCAACGGGGGTGCCGTCCTCCAGGAACGGCATGTCCTGCTGGTCGACGATCTTCGAGATCACGCCCTTGTTGCCGTGACGCCCAGCGAGCTTGTCGCCCTCAGAAATCTTGCGCTTCTTGGCCACGAACACGCGCACGAGGTCGTTCACGCCCGGCGGCAGATCGTCGCCAGCGTCACGGTGAAACGTCTTGACGTCGATCACCACGCCGCCCTCGCCGTGGGGCACCTTCAGCGAGGTGTCGCGGACCTCGCGCGCCTTCTCCTTGAAGATCGCGCGGATCAGCTTCTCCTCGGCGGTCAACTCGGTCTCGCCCTTGGGCGTGACCTTGCCGACGAGCAGGTCGCCGGAGATCACCTCGGCGCCCACGCGCACGATGCCGCGGTCGTCGAGGTTGCGTAGCGCCTCCTCCGAGCGATTGGGAATGTCGCGCGTGATCTCCTCCTCGCCGAGCTTGGTCGTGCGGGCGTCGATCTCGTACTCCTCGATGTGGATCGAGGTCAGCTCGTCGTCCTGGACCAGGCGCTTGGAGAGGATGATGGCGTCCTCGAAGTTGTAGCCCTCCCAGGACATGAAGGCGACCATCAGGTTCTTGCCGAGCGCCATCTCACCGCGATCGGTTGAGGAGCCGTCGGCGAGCACGTCGCCCGCCTTGACCTTCTGTCCGCTCTTCACGCGCGGCTTGTGGTGGATCAGCGTGCCCTGGTTGGAGCGCATGAACTTCTGCAGCTCGTACTCCTGCGGATCCCCAGCTTTGCCGGCGGTGCCCCCGCCGCTGCCGTGCACGACGATCTGGTTGGCGTCGACGTACTCGACCGTGCCGGCGCCCTTCGCCAGCAGCACGTCGCCTGTGTCGAGCGCCGCGCGGCGCTCCATGCCTGTGCCGACGAGCGGCGCGTCCGCCTTCAGCAGCGGCACCGCCTGGCGTTGCATGTTCGAGCCCATCAGTGCGCGGTTGGCGTCGTCGTGCTCGAGGAACGGGATCATCGCTGTGGCAACCGACCAGATCTGCTCGGGCGAGACATCCACCAGGTCGACGTCCTTGGGCCCGACCGTCACGTACTGGCCGGCCTGCGTACGGCAGAGGATCTCTGTGCCCTTCAGCTTGCCGGTCTTGGGGTCGATCGGCGTGTTCGCCTGGGCGATCACCAGCTCCTCTTCCTGGGTAGCGTCGAGGCGCTCGATCTTGTCCGTCAACACACCGTCCTTGACGACGCGGTAGGGGGTTGTCACGAAGCCGTACTCAGACACCTCGGCGAACGAGGAGAGCGAGCCGATCAGACCGATGTTTGGACCCTCTGGTGTCTCGATCGGGCACATGCGCCCATAGTGGGTGGGGTGCACGTCACGCACCTCGATCGGGGCGCGCTCGCGTGTCAGCCCGCCCGCTCCCAGGGCCGACAGGCGCCGGCGATGGGTGAGCCCGGCCAGCGAGTTTGTCTGGTCCATGAACTGGCTCAGCTGCGAGGAGCCGAAGAACTCCTTCAGCGCGGCCACGACGGGGCGAATGTTGATGATCGTCTGCGGCGTGATCGTGTCGGCGTCCTCGGTCGTCAACCGCTCGCGCACGACGCGCTCCATGCGGTAGAGGCCGATTCGGAACGCCTCCTGGATCAGCTCGCCGACGGTGCGCAAACGGCGGTTGCCGAAGTGCTCGTACTCGTCGAGGTGATCGGCGACCGGCTCGCGCGGCATGCTCATCGCCTCGGCCGCGTAGTCCTTGATCTCGATCTCGCCGTCCTCGGGTATGCCCAGACGCTTGGGCAGCGACACGAGCTCGCGCACCAGCGCCAGGATGTCGTCGTGGGTGAGCGTGCGCGTGTCGATGTCCACGTCCAGGCCCAAACGCGAATTGAGCTTGTAGCGCCCGACGCGTGTGAGGTCGTAGCGCTTGGGGTCGAAGAACAGCTGGTTGAGCAGGGCCTTGGCGTTGTCGACGCTCGGCGGCTCGCCGGGGCGCTGCTTCTTGAACAGCTCGATCAGCGCGCCCTCTTCGGTGCGGGTGACCTCCGTGTCAGCCTCGATCGTGTTGCGGATGTACAGCGAGTTCTCAAATAGCTTGAGGATCTCCTCGTCGGTGGCGTAGCCCATCGCGCGCAGCAGCACCGTCACCGGCAGCTTGCGCTTGCGGTCGATGCGAACGAAGACCTTTCCCTTCTTGTCGATCTCGAGCTCCAGCCACGAGCCGCGGGCGGGCATCAGGTTGGCAATGAAGACCTGCTTCTCGCGGTCCTTGGGCTCCATCAGATAGGCCCCGGGGGAGCGCACGAGCTGGGTGACGACGACGCGCTCGGTGCCGTTGATGACGAACGTGCCGCGCTCGGTCATCCACGGGAAGTCGCCCATGAAGACGGACTGCTCGCGGATCTCGCCGGTCTCACGGTTGATGAAGGCGACGGTGACCGTCAGCGGCCGGGCGTACGTTAGGTCCTTCTCGCGGCACTGCTCTAGCGACGCGACGGGCTCGTCGAAGACGAACTCACCGAACTGCACGGCCAGGTTGCCGGTGTAATCCTCGATCGGCGAGATGTCGTCGATGGTCTCGCGCAGCCCCCCCGTCTTGGGGTCGGTGAGCCACGTAAACGAGCGGCGCTGGATATCGATCAGGTTGGGAACGTCGACAGACTTAGGTAGACGCGCGAAGCTCCGGCGCGTCCGGAGAGCATCAACAGCAGCCAAGAAACGACTCCTTCGGAGGGCGAGAGACGGGCAGAGGAGAGCGCCGAAGCGCGACTAGCAAAGATAGCACAGACCATCGGCACCCTTAAGTGGGCAACCAGCGCTCACGGACCCCACCCCTGACGATCGCGTATGTGGCGCGTCCGTCGTGCCTCCAGGGCGGCTGCGGCTATCGGCCAGCGAAGGGCACTTTACCGGAAAATCGGCACGATTGTTAGGGGCCGGTAAAGAGATGGTCCCGGACGTGGCCCCGGACGTGGAGAGGGCTCCGTTGTTGCGGAGCCCTCGTGCTTATCGTTTTTCAAACCGCGTATAACCATCGCTATACACAACCTGAATTTTAATACATCCTCGCGCCCGCCACCTTGTCCGTCCTCGCGCCCGCCAGCCTGTCCGCCTCGCGCGCCCGCCAGCCTCACGCCCTCGCGCGCCCGCCAGCCTGCACGCCCCTCGCGCGCAGCCGCTCTGCACGCCATCAGACGCAGCGATTGCTACTTGAACTCGACGGTCGCTCCGGCCTCCTCCAGTTCCTGCTTGAGCTTGTCGGCCTCCTCCTTCTCGATGCCCTCCTTGACCGGCTTGGGGGCCTCGTCGACGAGCGCCTTGGCCTCTTTCAGACCGAGGCCCGTGGCAGCGCGGACGACCTTGATCACCTGGATCTTCTTGTCGCCCGCCTCCGTGAGGATCACGTTGACGGTGCTGCTGACTTCCTCCTCTGCGCCCGCGCCATCGCCTCCGCCACCAGCGGCGGCCACTGCCATCGGGGCCGCCACGGCAGCCGCCGATACGCCGAACTCCTCCTCGAGCGCCTTGATCCGCTCGGCGAGCTCGAGCACCGAGATGCCCTTCAGCTCCTCGATCCACTTCTCTGTGCTTGTGGCTGTAGCCATGTGAGTCAGTCCTCCTTGGTGGGATTCGCTTCGGCGTCCTCGGACTGATCCTCAGCCGCAGCATCCGCCTTAGGGTTGTCATCGGTCTCTTGCGCCGGCTCAGCTTGGTTCTCGGACTCCGGCTCAGCCCGGTTCTCGGGCTCCGGCTCAGCCTGGTTCTCGGGCTCCGGCTCAGCCTGGTTCTCGGGCTCCGGCTCAGCCTTGTCTTCGGGCGCCGCCTCACCGGCCGACTCCTCAGCCTCGGGAGCCTCCTCCACAACAGTGCTTGCCTCAACGGCAGGTGGATCGCCCGCCGGGAGCTCGCCGGACTCCTTCTGTTCGCGCACCTGGCCGAGGGCCGAGGCTAGGCCTCCGATGAGCGCGCTCAGAGTGCGCACGAGACCGCTGACGGGCGAGGCCACGACTCCGACTAGCTGGCCGTAGAGTACTTCGCGCGAAGGCAGGCGCGAGATCGAGCGGATCTGGTCGGGGTCCAGCGCAGTGCCGTCCATCAGCCCGCCCTTGAACGGCAGCAGCTGCGTGCTGCGGGCGTAGTCGGCGATCGCCTTCGCGGCCGTCGCCACGTCGCCGCGCACGAACGTCAGCGCCGTGGGCCCCGCCAAGAACGTCTTCAGCGTCTCGGCCCCGGCCTGGTCCGCCGCCCGTTCGGTGAGCGAGTTCTTGACCACCTTGAACGTGGCGTCAGTCTCGCGCAACTTGGAGCGCAGCTCGGCCGCCTGCGGCACAGAAATGCCCCGGTAGTCGACGGCGAAGATCGCGTGGGAGGAGTCTATGTCGGCGGCGATCTCGGCGATCGCCGTGGCCTTCTGGTCTCGGTTCATCTGCTTCCCTTGCTGTCTGTCTGGAATATGCCGCGCCCACATGCAGATGGGCGTCGAGAGCAGGGTCGAGACCGCTGGTCGATCGCTCCACCTACCCCGGTCTTATCCGCCGATCACAGATCGGCCAGCGGCGCCGGAGGTCTCGGGCGGTGCTTCTCCTATTGAATCAGGCCGCAGCCGCAGCCGCCGTCTCCTCGACGATGTCGCGTGTGCGGCTTGGATCGACCTTCACGCCTGGGCCCATCGTCGAAGCCATCGTGATCGTGCGCAGGTAGCGGCCTTTTGCGACCGACGGCTTGGCGCGGATCAGCTCTTCGATCACCGCCGCGTAGTTCTCCAGCAGCTGGGAGTCCTCGAAGCTTGCCTTGCCGATGACCATGTGCACGATCGCAGTGCGGTCGGTGCGGTACTCGACCTTGCCCGACTTTGACTCTTCGACCGCCTTGGCAACGTCCATCGTCACGGTGCCGACCTTCGGGTTGGGCATCTTGCCGGACGGCCCGAGCACGCGACCTAGGCGCCCAACGACCGACATCATGTCGGGGGTGGCGATCGCCACATCGAAGTCGTCGAAGCCCTCCTCTACGCGTTTGGCCAGATCCTCGCCGCCGACCACGTCGGCACCGGCCTGCTCGGCCTCGCGCGCCTTCTCACCCTGGGCGAACACGGCGATCTTGACGTCCTTGCCCAGGCCGTTCGGCAGGGCGATCGTGCCGCGCAGCTGCTCTTCGGCGTGGCGCACGTTAAGGCCCATGCGCACGTGGACCTCGATCGACTCATCGAACTTAGCGTTGGCCAGGCTCCGCACCAGCGCAACCGCCTCGACGGGCTCGTACTCGCGCTCTGGATCGACCTGCTTAAGTCCCTCGGTGTAGCGGCGTCCGTGATGGGCGCTCATGATGGAGTCACCCCCGCGGGGCATCCCGCCCCGCCTCTGAAAATGATGAGGCCCGGACCGGTCGCCCATGAGCGGCCGCGTCTCACGACGCGACCTCTACTCCCATGGACCGCGCTGTGCCGGCGATGATCTTCGCCGCCTGGTCGACGTCGTGCGCGTTCAGGTCGTCGAGCTTGCGCTCAGCGATCTCGCGCAGCTGTTGCTGGGTGATCGTGCCGACCTTCGTGCGGTTGGGCTCGCCCGAGCCCTTGCCGATGCGTAGCGCTTGCTTGATCAGCACCGCAGCCGGGGGGGTCTTGGTGACGAACGTGAAAGAGCGGTCCTCGTAGACCGTGATCACGACCGGGATGACCGTGCCCGTTTCGCCCTGCGTCTGGGCGTTGAAGGCCTTGCAGAACTCCATGATGTTGATCCCGTGCTGACCCAGCGCAGGGCCAACCGGCGGGGCGGGGCTCGCCTGCCCGGCGTTCGCCTGGAGCTTGATCGTTGTCAGAACCTTCTTGGCCATGTCAGAGCTTCTTCACTTGGTCGAATTGCACCTCTACCGGTGTCTCGCGGCCGAAGATTGATACCAGCACCTTGAGCTTGGCGGCGTCGTCGTTGATCTCGGAGATCTCGCCGGAGAAGTCCGAGAGCGGGCCGGAGATGACCTTGACGGACTCGCCGATGGAGAACTGGGCGCGGGCGCGCGGCGCGCTGGCGACCTCCTTGTGCAGCAGCCGGTCGACCTCGCCCTGGGTGAGCGGCACCGGCTCTTGAGAAGCCCCCACGAAGCCGGTCACGCCGGGGGTTCCCTTGACGACCCCCCAGGAGTCCTCGTTGAGCTCCATGTTCACGAGCACATATCCAGGCATCGTGCGCTTCTCGACGGTGACCTTCTGGTTGTCCTTCATCTCGGACACCGACTCGGTCGGCACGACCACGTTGCGCACCGCGCGCTGCTGGCCGAGCGAGATGACCCGGTGCTCAAGGTTGTGCTTGACCTTGTTCTCGTGACCGGAGTAGGTGTTGACGACGTACCAACGAAACATTCAGGATCCCTTACAGGACGAATTCGACGATTTCCTTGGCGACGTAGTCCGCCAGGCCGAGGTAGGCGCCGGCGATCGCCACGAACCCGAGCACGACGGCCGTCGCCTGCGTGACCTGACGGCGATCGGGCCACTGCACGCGCTGGAGCTCGGCCCAGCTGGCGCGCAGGAAGGCCACAGCGCGGTTGCCTCCCCGCAGGGGAGCCCCCGGCGCCGGAGCGCCAGCGCCGGCTTCGTCCCCGCCAGTGCCACCGTCTCCGCCACCACCGTCCGCGCCGTTGCCGCCACGTCCGGATCCGGTTTCCTGCACCTGCTGACCCACCACCGCCTGGGGCGGACCACCCTCTTCGCGGGCGGTGCCTGCCGCCGATCGGTCGTCCTCGGCTCCATCCTCAGGGACGACCTCGGGGCTGGTCTCAGAGTCGGTCTCGGGCGTGGCCGCGACGCCACCGGCGCCGCGGATGAGCGCGGCGTCGAACTCGTCGACCTCGCCCGAGGCGTGGTCGAGCGCGCCGGGCAGGTCTGCGCGGACGGGCTGGCTGGGCGGGGCAGCCTCGACGCGGCCACCGGCAGTGGTGCCTCGCCGGACACGGCGTTGCTTTGCGCGTTTACGATCACGAGCCACAGCTGCGCTCCCGCGCTAGCGCGTCTCCCGGTGGGATGTGTGCTTGCGACACCAGCGGCAGTACTTGCGCAGCGTGACCCGGTCGGGGTTGTTGCGCTTGCTCTTGTTGGTCTGGTAGTTGCGATGCTTGCACTCCTCGCAGGCGAGGGTGATAGCGATTCGGACGTCTCCGCGGGCCATGATGAAAAATCCCTGCGTCGTTGTTGACAGCGCCCCAGGCGAAGAAAAACCCCGCCCAGGCGCGAGGTGCAAGCAGTCTAGCGCGCTGACGCCGCCGGGGCGAGCGCGCGGCGGAGACCTTGACGGCGTGCCGTCAAACCGCCAAGCTCGGGCCGCGGATCCCCGACCTACCCCGACAGAGGATCCGCCAACCCGACAGAAGAAGGAGACACGCGCATGCATCTGCCCGAGCCGATCCCCGCAAGCGTCCACGACGAGTCTTTCGCGGGCGTGACCTACCACATCCGCGGCGAACTGGTCCCGGAGCTGCAGATCGAGATCTCCGATAGGAGCGTGATGTTCGAGCACCATGTGCTGCTGTGGAAGGAGACGCAGCTGAACGTGGAGCTGAAGAAACTGCCGGGCGCGATCAAGCGCAAGATCGCTGGCCTTGAGTTCTTCGTCACCCGCACCTCGGGCTCTGGGCGGATCGCCTTCTCGCGGGACTCGCCCGGCCAGTGCGTGCCGTTGCACCTGCGCCAGGGCGAGGGGCTGGACGTGCGCGAGCACCAGTTTATCGCCGCCACCGACAACCTCGACTACAGCTTCGAACGAATCAAGGGCGTGCAGAACATGCTGCTCGGCGGGTCGGGGTTCTTCATGGACAAGTTCCGCGCTACCGACGGCGACGCGCTGGTCTGGCTGCACGGGCATGGGAACGTGTTCCTCGTCAACCTCGACGCCGGCGAGCAGCTAGACGTGGAGGCCGGGGCGTGGCTGTACAAGGACCCGTCGGTCCAGCTCGAAGCCGTCACGATGGGCTTGAAGACAGGCATGTTCGGCGGCGGGGGCAAGCTCACCTGGAACCGCTTTACCGGCCCGGGTCGCCTCGCAATCCAGACGCTGTTCATCGCTCCACTGGAGGGCGTGGAGTCGAACGCCGGCGCGGCCGCCACTGGCGGCGTCGCAGGAGCGATCATCGGAGGGCTCACGCGCGGGTGAGAAACGGATATTCGGGAGACAATCAGGCCGGGTGACCGTACCGCTGGTCTGTGTCGCCGGTCTCATCACGCGTGCGACGGGTCGCAGGCCGCGAGGCCAGCTCGCGCTACTCAGTATGTGTTTGAATTTCATGCACTGTGTGCCATCGTATGTATCGGGTAGATACAAAAGCGCACGCATGTGCGGGTAGGACTTTCAGTTTGTGCTCACTGTGCTCCATCGTATCTACGATGTACATACAAAAGCGCACACATGTGCGAGTAGGACTTTCAGTTTGTGCTCACTGTGCTCCATGGTATCTACGGTGTACATACAAAAACGCACACTGCGTGAAAATTGAGAACACGTTCTCATACAGCGTGGCTACTCATACAGCGTGAGTGTCGCCAGGATCACATACAGGGCGACGAGCGCCCAGCCCTCGAACTCGGCGGCCTGGCCGTCGCCGGTGACCTGCCAGAGGATGAGGGCGGTGAGGGCGAGCGCGCCGATGTAGACGGGAGCGAGGGCGAAGGTGAGGGTGGTGGCGAGAGCGAAGGAGACGAGGACGAGCGCCGGGAACAGGAAGGCGGCGATCTGGGCGACAGAGTTCTTGACCACCGAGATCGCCAGGTCGGAATGGCCCTTCCACGCGAGCACCAGTCCGGCGGTGTTCTCCACGGCGTTCCCCGCGATTGCCACGATCACCAGGCCGGCGAACGCCTGGGAGATGTGCAGTTGCACGATCGCCGGCTGCAGGCCGTTGACGAACCAGTCCGAGACGAACGCCGACGCCGTCCCGGCGACGATCAGCAGCGCGAGCGTGAGCGTGAGCGAGAGCCGCGGCTCCGGCCGACGCCCACCGGCGGGCTCGCCGCTGTCGGGCAGGCGGTCTGAGCCACTGTCGGGCAGACGGTCTGAGCCACTGTCGGGCAGACGGTCTGAGCCACTGTCGGGCAGACGGTCTGAGCGCAGGTAGGGGACCACCCACGCCAGATAGACGACCAGCAGGCAGATCGCACCGACGATCGAGATCGCCTTGACGTGGTGGCTGGCCGGGTCGTGCGAGCCGAGCGACAGTCCGAGCAGCACGATGATGAACACGGTCACCTGCAGCAGCGTGGCCGTGTCCCGCGGAAGGCGCTTGGAGAAACGCATCATGCCGTCCGGCGCGCGGCGGGCGCCGAGGACGATGACAAGGCCAAGGACGAGCAGGGCGTTGGCGAGGATCGAGCCGATGATCGCCGTCTGGGCGACCACGAGCTCGCCCTTCTGTAGGGCGAAGATCACGACGAACAGCTCCGGCAGGTTGCCGAGCGTCGACTGCAGCATCCCGGTCACGCCCGGGCCGAAGCGCTCGCCGAGCTGCTCGGTCGCGAACGACACCACCCACGCCAGGCCCGCGAGCGCGAGCGTGGCGACGGCAAAGCGCGGAACCGCCGGCCACGGCTGGTAGTTGGCCACACCGGCCAGCGTGGTGAGGACGGCAATCAGGAAGAGCGTCGAACGCTCGGGCGGAGTCAGGCCAGACATCTCGCCCGGCGAGCATAGTGGGCCGTGTCACCCCAGCCCGTGACACCTTGCGCTCCAGCGCGCGGGCGGGGCCGCATCAGAGAGCCGTCCGACGGGCTCAGGAGCCGCATCAGAGGGCCGTCCGACGGGCTCAGGGGCCGCATCAGAGAGCCGTCCGACGGGCTCAGGGCCCGCGTCCGCGAACCCTCAGTGACTGTCGAGCACCCTGTCGATCAATCCGTACTCGAGCGCCTGCTCGGCTGAGAAGAAGCGGTCGCGCTCCATGTCCGCGCGCACTTCCTCCGTCGGCCTGCCGGTGTGCTCGGCGTAGATTTCATCGATCCGCTCGCGCACCTTGAGGATCTCGCGCGCGTGGATCTCGATGTCCGTCGACTGCCCTTCGAACCCGGCCGATGGCTGGTGGATGAGGATCCTCGAGTTCGGCAATGACGCGCGCTTGCCCTTCGTCCCGGCTGCCAGCAGCAGCGATCCAAGCGACATCGCAACGCCGACGCACATCGTGTGGATGTCGGGCTTGACGAACTTCATCGTGTCGTAGATCGCCAGCCCCGCATAGATGTTGCCGCCGGGCGAGTTGATGTACAGCGAGATGTCCTTCTCAGGGTCCTCGGACTCCAGGTGCAGCAGCTGCGCCACCACCAGGTTCGCCACCTGATCGTCGATCGGCGTGCCCAGAAAGATGATCCGCTCGTTGAGTAGTCGCGAGTAGATGTCGAACTCGCGCTCCCCGCGCGCGGTTCGCTCGATAACCATGGGGATCAGCGGCATGTCCCCCCACCCTAGCGTTCACCGCCCCGTCAGATGTTGACCGAGCGCATGACGGCCTCGGGATAGCGCTCGCCGGCGGCAGGTGGGACCGCCTCGGCGATGTGCTCGACCTCAGCGTCGCTCAGCTGCACCTCAGCGGCGGCCAGGTTCTCCTCCAGGTAGCTGACGCGCTTGGTACCGGGGATCGGGACGATGTGCTCGCCGCGGTGCAGCACCCATGCAAGCGCGAGTTGCCCCGGCGTGATCCCACGCTCAGAGGCCAGTTCGCGAACCCGCTCGGCGAGGGTGAGGTTCTGCTTGAGGTTCTCGCCCGTGAACCGCGGGCCGTGGCGGCGGTAGTCGCCCTCCTCGAGCTCCTCGAGGGAGGTGAAGCGCCCGGAGAGGAAGCCACGTCCGAGCGGCGAGTAGGCGACAAGCGCAATACCGAGCTCGTTCAGCCTCGGCAGAATCTCATCCTCGACATCGCGGGTCCACAGCGAATACTCGGTCTGCACGGCCGTGATCGGGTGCACCGCGTGTGCGCGGCGGATCGTCTCGGCGCTCGCCTCGGAGAGACCGATGTGGCGGACCTTGCCAGCCTGCACGAGCTCGGCCATCGCGCCGACCGTCTCCTCGATCGGCGTGTTCGGATCGACGCGGTGCTGATAGTAGAGGTCGATGTGATCGGTGCCGAGACGCTGTAGCGACGCGTCGCAAGCCGCGTGCACGTACGCGGGGCTCCCGTCGATCGCGCGGTTGATCAGGTCGTCGTCTTTGATCAGCTTGATGCCGAACTTGGTCGCCAGGAAGACCTCGTCGCGGCGCGCGGAGATCGCGCTGCCGAGGAGCCGCTCGTTGGTGTGCGGCCCGTACATGTCGGAGGTATCCAGGAAGTTGCAGCCTAGATCGAGCGCGCGGTGGATCGTCGCCCGCGCCTCGCCCTCGTCGGCGGTCCCGTAGAAGGCCGACATGCCCATGCAGCCGAGGCCGATCGCCGAGACCTCTGGTCCGTTCGCTCCGAGGGTGCGCATGTTCATGTGTCTGCTCCTTGTGGGGTGCAAAGTAGCGAAACCGTGAGCCCGATATTAGGCGGCATAATGGGCGCTCCGTGTTTCCCATGAACCTACCCAATGTCCTGACGGTGCTGCGGATCATGCTCGTGCCGGTGCTCGTGGTGGCCCTGCTTGGGAACACGCCAGCCGGCGATGTGCTCGCGGCGGTGGTCTTCGCGCTGGCATCGCTCACCGACTTCGTCGACGGACGACTCGCGCGGGCGCGCGGATCGATCACCACCTTCGGCAAGCTGATGGACCCGCTGGCCGACAAGCTGCTGATCGTGGCCGCACTGATCTCGCTCGTCTCGCTGCACCGGCTCGCCGCGTGGGTGGCAATGGTGATCATCACGCGTGAGCTCGCCGTCACTGTGCTGCGCCTCGGCGCCACCCAGGCGGGCGTGGTGATGGCCGCGAGCATGTTCGGCAAGGTCAAGACCTGTCTGCAGATCGCCGCCATCCTCGCCGTCATCGCGGTGCACGGGCAGCCGCTGTGGGTCTCGGCACTGCTCTATCTGGCGGTGGTCGTGACGGTGCTCTCGGGCCTCGACTACTTCTTCGGCCTGCGCAAGCGCATGCAGCAGGCCGAAGCTCAGGCGCGCGGCTGAGCGCGGGCGCCGGCGTTCAGCCACTCCTCGAGGCTCGTCTGGTGGACGGCAGGACTGCCGGACTCGATCTCTGAGCGCAGCTCTGAGAGCAGCCCGTGTCGCTCAGCGACGACGTTGTGCTGGTGGATCGTCTCGAGATTCTCCTGGCGGGCGGAGACGAAGCTCGCGCCGTCGAGTTCGGGAAGGCCGCGAACGACGCCCGCGATCATCTCGCGCACGCAGTCCTCGACGAAGCGCGGGCGGCGATGGGCCTTTTCCACCACCTCGACCTCATCGGAGCGCTTCATCAGCTCGTAGATCTCCGAAGACATGCTCCCCTCGGCGATCTCGAGCAGCGCGAAGGCGTCGATCTCGGCGACGCACTCCTCGATGCAGCCGATGTGCAGCGTGGCCAGCCCGCGCTGGTTGTGCGTGGCAACCGGGACGCGCTGCAGGATACGCGCGATCTGCTCCGCGGAGAACCCGTCCGCGGCGAGACGCTCCTTTGCGCGCGCGGCCACGAGCTCCTGCGCGCACGGGCACGCGGTCATCCCCGTCGCTGAGACTCCGACGATACGGCGTGTGCCGTGCTCAAACGCGACGGCCCGCCCGTACAGCGTGTAGATCTCTTGCGTCTGCACGCCGGACACGGGAGCCGGCTTGTGCTCGGGGTAGCGCGCCGCGATCGTGACCTCCGCGCGCTCCGCCCCCTGGCGCTCGCGCACCAGCTCAGCGATGTGCTGCGCAAGCGTCTCCGCGCGGAACGGCGACTCTGAGAGGACGACCTCGCCGATGGCCTGGTTGATGACCTCCTCGAAGCGCGACATGTGCGCGCCCTTCTGGTCATGGTTCAGGTCGACGAAGCATTCCAACCGCGCGAAGAACAGCTCGTCGCGGATGCGCACGACCTTCTCGACGCCCGTCACCCCGACGCGTGAAAGCCCCAGCGGGACACCCGGCACGCGTGCCTGAACATCATCGTCGGCTGCGTCCTTTATCGGAGACAGCGAGGGGGTGAGCCGTGTCGCCTGCACCGCGGTCAAGCCTAGCGCGCGTCCGCGGGCTCACGACCGGCCAGCCTTCTCGACCGCGGATCCGGCCAGCCTTCTCGACCGCGCGATCGGCCAGCCTTCTCGACCGCGGATCCGGCCAGCCTTCTCGACCGCGCGACCGGCCAGCCTTCTCGACCGCGGATTCTGGTATCACTCCGCACTTGCTGAGCAGTTCAAGGAAGTCGGAGCGGACCATCGCTTCGATGGGGAGTTGGATGTCGGACGGAGCCCGGGGGGTCCAGAGTGAGCGAAAAGCTTGAAGGACTGCTGGCCGCCACGGACACAGCCGTGGTCGAGATGGAGGAGCTGCAGGCGCACGATGACCCCCAGCTGCTGCGCGCGCACCTGGAGGAGCTGAAACAGGCCGAGGTCGACCTGACGATCGAGCCGAGCCTCGACTCGCTGCGCCTGTACCTGCGCTCGATCGGCCGCGTTTCTCTATTGACGGCCGAGGAGGAGGTGACCCTGGCCAAGCGGATCGAGCGCGGGGATATCGTCGCCAAGCAGCACATGGTCGAGGCGAACCTGCGACTGGTCGTGTCGATCGCCAAGGGATACGTCGGACGTGGGCTGACTCTGCTGGACCTCATCCAGGAGGGATCGCTCGGCCTGATCAGGGCAGTCGAGAAGTTCGACTACCGGCGCGGCTACAAGTTCTCGACCTACGCGACCTGGTGGATCCGCCAGGCGGTCACCCGCTCGCTCGCGGACAAGGGGCGGACGATCCGCATTCCGGTGCACATGGTGGAGCGGCTGAACAGGCTCATCCACGCCGAGCGCCAGCTGATCCAGCGGCTCGGGCGCGAGCCAAGCGCCGCCGAGATCGCCGCGGAGCTGGAATGCGAGGTGCGCGAGGTGCGCGAGATCATGCGTATGGTCCAGCAGCCGATCTCGCTGGAGAAACCCGTGAGCGAGGAGGACGACTCGGCGCTCGCCGACTTCATCGAGGACGTCTCCGCGGAGTCGCCGTTTGAGATCGCCTCAGAGGCGCTCCGCCGCGAGAACATCACGCGCGTGCTGGCATCGCTGCCACGGCGCGAGCGCGAGGTAATCGAGATGCGTTACGGCATCGTAGGCGGTCGCTCGCGCACGCTGGAGGAAGTCGGCCGCGCGTTCAACATCACACGCGAGCGTGTCCGCCAGATCGAGAACCGGACGCTGAAAAAGCTGCAGACGCTGCCCGAAGCCCAGCATTTGCGCGAGGCTTCCTAGCGCGGGAGGCCTCTGCCGGAGGACGACCACGGACGCCCAGCGAGATAGGCCCCACCCAGCGAGATAGGCCCCAACCAGCGAGATAGGCCCCAATTACGAGCCTGGCGGAATAGGTCCTAAACTTACGCCGCCCCCGGCGGGGTTCCCGAGCGGTCAAAGGGGACGCGCTGTAAACGCGTTGGCTCTGCCTTCGCAGGTTCGAATCCTGCCCCCGCCACTCGGACCCGTGCGCAGCACGGAGCCATCCATGCATGCCAGCACGGTCGTCTCGTCCACGGTGGCGGAAATCTGTGCGGTGCCGGCGAGCTTGTCCACCATCACCTGCAGGCCGAACGTCGAGTAGATGGCTCGTTTGCTCTCGAGTGGCGCTTCCCGTAGCACCTCGCGGAGGCCAGGGATGGCAGCCAGACACGTGGCCAGCT
This sequence comes from uncultured Solirubrobacterales bacterium, assembly GCA_963813805.1. Lineage (GTDB taxonomy): Bacteria > Actinomycetota > Thermoleophilia > Solirubrobacterales > Solirubrobacteraceae > Palsa-744. Next base: position 32,901 of record CAWEZZ010000003.1, on the reverse strand, counting down.
TGGCGTAGTCGGTGGGCATATCAGGAGGGAGTGCCGACAGGGCCGCCATGTGCGGGGCACACTCCGCCTTCAGTTCCTCAATACGGGCCTGTACGGCCTGGGGCTCGACTCCGGCCTCCAGACCCCGCACCTGCGCGGCTATGGCGCCATCCAGGTCGGCCAGTTGTTTGGTTAGCCGCTGTCGCGCGCGGGCGTTTGGGCTGGATCTGGGAGGAGCGTCCAGCTGCGCAACGAGCTTTTCCATCCGCGTCTCGCCGAACACGCGCTCTGAGAAGAAGCCCTCGAGCAGCGCCACGATCGTGTCCTCTCGGACATTCATCCACGCGGGGTGCCCGATTTGTTCGGCCGCCTCTTTGCCGTACTCGCGGCCGTAGCTACAGCAAGCGTAGGTGTGCGAGAAGCGTTGGCGTCCGAACATCGCAAGCGGCGCGTGGCCGCTGGCGCACTTGACGAACCCCGAGAGCAGATAAACGCGCTGGTTTTTCCTTGTTCTGCCCTGCGGGCGTTCTTTGGATCGGAAGCGAACCTGGGCGTCGTCGAACAGCTCCCGGCTGATGATCGCCGGGTGCTCAACCTCGCTGTAAACCCACTCGGACTCCTCGCGCTTGCGGGGGCTGCCGGTCGGGAGGCCCTGCCCTCCCATCTGCGTGATCGCGCCGACGGGTGTGCAGGAATGAGCCTTCGAGTGATAATCTGCGCGAACAGGAATATTCGTGCTCGATGTAGCTGTTCTGCGCTATAATGTGCGCGATCACGCAGATGAACAGGTCAGGCACTACTTCGCAACGAATCGGACAACGCATCCGCGAGGAGCGTGGCCGTCAGGGCATGGATCAACGAACCCTCGCGACGGTCGCCAACGTGGGTGTGCGCTCAGTCCATCGGGTTGAGCACGGCGAGCCGACCGTACGGCTGGACGTGTTGACCCGAATTCTCGCGGCGTTGGGCTTGCGCCTGGATGTCCACGGCCGCGGTGAGACATGAGTCTCGGCGTCTACTGGGACAAACAGGAGGTCGGGCGACTCGAGCGTGTCGACGAGCGATCTCGTGAGTATGCCTTCCGCTACACGCAGGCATCCCGTGCGATCTCGCTCTCCCTGCCTCTGGGTCGGGAGGAGTTCAGTCCGGCGGAGAGCCGCCCATTCTTCGAGGCGCTGCTGCCCGAGGGAGCGGTGCGCGAACAGATCGCGAGTCAACTCAAGCTGGCCGCAAGCGACTCCTTCGGCCTGCTCGCGGAGCTGGGTCGCGACTGCGCCGGTGCGCTGCAGATCGTCGACACGAAGCGGATGTCGGACCAACCGTCGGTGGGCTGGCTCGACGAACGCGAGCTGGATGCACTAATCGAAGAGCTTCCACGCCATCCCCTGGGGATGCGCGACGAAGATGAGCATCTGCGACTCAGCCTCGCGGGAGTGCAGAACAAGGCGGTGCTCGTCCGCGACGAGCAGGGACGTTTCGGTAAGCCCCTCGACGGCATGCCCAGCAGCCACATCCTCAAGCCGGAGCTGCCCGACGGCGAATATCCAGGGCTGGCGACCAACGAGTACTTCTGCATGCGTCTAGCGGCACGATGCGGGCTGTCGACGGCCGGTGTCGAGCTCATCACGGCAGCCGGCCGCCCGTGCCTGGTAGTCGAGCGATTTGACCGCGAGCAATTGACCTGGCCGCATCGCCGTGTGCACCAGGAGGACCTCTGTCAAGCGCTCGGGCTGACGCCCGACTTCAAGTACCAGAAGGAGGGATGGCAGCTGCCCTCCTACCGCGCGCTTGCGGATCTACTGGACGAGCACGGGCCGTGGCCCGGCCTGGATCGCCTCGCCGGCGCACAGGCAGCCGTCTTCCACTACCTGATCGGCAATGCAGATGCACACGCCAAGAACATCTCGCTGAGACATACGCGCGACGGCGTACGGCTGGCACCGCTCTACGACGTTCTCTCCACCGCCGCCTACCCCGACCTCAGCACGGAGCTGGCGCTGAGCATCGGCGACGAGTTGAACCCAGACGCCATCACTCAGATCCACTGGTCGGACCTCGCCAACGACTTCAACCTCAACATAGGTGGGTTCGAGCGCGTGCGCCGAGAACTCCTTGACCGAGTCGCCGTCGAGGCACCCCGTCTACGTGACGAGGCGCGCGCCAAGGACTGGTATGACTCGACAATCGACAGCATCCTCGAGGTCATCGTCGCGCGGGGGGCGCGGGTTGTGTAGGGGCTGAGCGCCGCTAGAGCTCCGTATCGCGGTCGGAGGCTCCCAGCTATGCGGAAGCAGGCACGGTGTAGCGGAACTCTCGGCCACCGTGCCCGCGCCCAGGCTTGGCCCGCTCGCGCTGGATAGCGCCGCTACGCAGCAACAGTCGCAGCCGATTGTTGGCCGCTTGGGGCGTCAGGTCAAGGCGCTCGGCCAGTGGGTGCAGCAGCAGCTTCGCATGCATGCGCTTCATGACGCTCGACAGGTCGAAGCGAGCGAGTCCACGCTGCTCAGCAAGTGTGCGGATAGCCGGCTCGTCGAGTTGCCGGTCAAGCGTCCGATCAGGCTTGCCGGTGAGGTAATCGAGCACGACCTGCTCGGCGATGTTCGGACGACCAAGAGTCATTTCGCCCCAGGTGTTACACGATATGTGTATTAGTCGTGCAACGTTTGGGGCGAAAGTCCCAGCGAAGCCGCCGATACCCTTTTACGGCAGCTCCTCAGCTTCAGGGACTGAGGGGGAGAGATTCGAACTCTCGGTACGCCAATAAGACGCCGCAGCTAGCGCACGGGTCGGGGCTAGGGACGGCGGGCGTGCAGGTGTCGCTTGGCGGTTTCTTTTCTATCAATTAGCCTATTCTTGTGGTACAGTAGAAAAGCGAATGTCAGTAGAGAATAGATACCAGCGAATCCTCGCCTCGGCTGTCGATAGCTCCGTGGTCGAGCCCCCGGAAGGACGAGCGCGGCCGGATCTGATGATCCGTACGCGCGACGGTCGCTCGATTGCGATCGACGTCAAGTGGGCTGGCGAGGGCTGGCCGCAGGACGTTCGCCGTGCGGCGCGCGGCATGCCCGACCGTTGGCCAGCCAACGTGGTGATGCTCGCACACCGGCTTTCCCCAGGGGCGATTGAGTGGCTTCGCGACCGTGGCGCCAACTGGGCCGACGAGGCGGGCCAGGCCCGCATCCTCGGACCCGACGGGCTGATCGTGATCCGTGAGCCTGCGCAGCTCCCACGCGAGGAGCGCGCGTCGCGGCCCTTCAGCTGGTCGCCCTCGGCCGTCACGATCGCCGAGCTGATCCTCTCCAGCGAGGACAAGCCGCTTCAGGCGAGCGAGCTCGCGCACACCTCGGGATGGTCTGTCCCCCAGGTCGCGAACATCCTCAAGGTATTCGATACACGGGGCTGGACCGTCAAGCGTGGGACGGCGCGAGGTCCCGGCGCAAGTCGAGGACTCCTCGACGCCGACGCGATGCTGGCGGCGTGGTCGGCAGGCGTCGCGGAGACGCCGAGGAGGACGCGCATCGCGCATCGCGCGACGCGGGACGTCATGACACTTTTGCGGAACGATCTTGCCCCGACTCTCGACCGTGCCACCAAGTGGGCCGTCAGCGGGTGGGCGGGACTCGAGCTCGCCGCGCCGTACACGACGACCACACCCAGCCTGCATATCTACGTCGCTGACAGTGATTTCGCCGGCCCACTCAGCAACGCGATCGAGCATGCCGGACTGCGAGAGCTCGACGAGGGCGGACGCGTGACATTCTGGGCCGCCGATCCTCGCGTGTTCGAGCTCTCAACCGCATACGAGGAGATCCCCGTCGCAAGCGCCCCTCGGCTATATGCCGATCTCACCGCGTTCGGCGCGCGTGGCCAGGACGCCGCAGATCAGGTCAAGGAGCAACTCATCGACCCGCTCCATGAGATCCAGACTCCGACCCAGCTCGACACCAGTGGATGAGCCACGCTCCGGTGCAACACGCGCGCGCGCCGAGCTTGCGCTCGTACGGCTGCTGCACGAGCTGCACGACGAGGAGGTCTTCCTCGTTGTACTCGGCGGCCTCGTACCCGAGGTGCTATCGCGAGACGACGGCCTTATTCCCGCACACCTAGGGACGACCGACGTCGACGTCCTGCTCATCTCCCACGTCGATCCCGATGCCGATCTCGGCGGCGTCGAGCGAGCCCTTGAACGAATGCATTTCAAGCCCGGCAACACCGAGGATGGCTGGCGATGGCGCGGCCCCATCGAGGGCGCGGCGGTGAAGCTCGAGTTCCTTTGCGACCTACCCGATCAACGCGAGCACGAGGTGATCCGCCCGCGCGGGTGCACGAAACTCGCAGCCGCAAACCTCCGCGGCACCGGCTATGTGGCTGGCGACTTCGCCTGGGAGGAGTTGTCCGGAGAGCTGGCTGACGGCACGAACGTCACCGTGCGCGTCCGCTTCGCCGGTCTCGCGGGCTACCTGTTGTCGAAGTGCGTCGCCGTTCGCAGCCGCGGGGCGACGAAGGACTACTACGACCTCGCCTATGTGCTCCTCCATAACCGGGCGGGCGGCCCGGAGCAGGCAGCCCAGCAGTTGCTCAACGGCGAGCTTGCGCGCGAGCTCCCGGCGCTGCGCACGACCTTCCTCGAGGTCACGGAACGTTACGCGAACACGACTGACATCGGCGCGCGTGGCTACTCCGAGCAGGCGCTAGAGGTGGAGCCGGAAGCGGACGTCGGTGAGCTTCGAGCCGATGCTGTCGACGCCGTGCAGCGCTTCTTCGTGGCATTGAATTCATAAACTGGCTCACGCTGCGGCGTAAGCGGGTGAGCGCGAGCAAGGGATGCGTCGCAAGATCAGGCGAGCGCGAAGGTCTCGATCATCCGGGTTTGCACGGAGGGACGAGTCGGGGCCCCGCCACTGCCCCCCGCCACTTTCTTCCTGCATCCCTGGCGCAATCGGCGTCTGAGTGGGATCATCATGACCAATCAGCCAGAAGGGAGTCCCGATCATGGAGTCCTCTGAGGCCCCCACTCGAGTGCTCGTGGTTGCGCACAAGACGGCAGCCACGCAACCACTGCTCGACGCCGTGCGCGAGCGAGCGCAACGCGGGCCGTGCGCGTTCACGCTGCTCGTCCCCAACGCGACCCACGGCCTGCACAAGGTCGTCGACCCCGAGGACCAGGGCGCAGGCGAGGCCAGGGCCGTGATCGATCACGCCGTGCCTCTGCTGAGCGAGGCCGCTGGCATGCCCGTGGAGAGCATCGTTGGCGACCCCGACCCCGGCGCCGCGGTGCAGGATGCGATCAACCTGCACGGCTTCGACGAGGTCATCATCTCGACGCTTTCAGCGCGGGTGTCGCGGTGGCTGAAGCTTGATCTGCCCAGCAAGGTGTCCGGCATGGGCTTGCCCGTGACGACCGTGACCCCGAAGGATGTCGCGGCGATGACGGTAGGATCCAGGGCCGCGCCGACGTAGCTCAGCTGGTAGAGCACCTGCATGGTAAGCAGGAGGTCCCCGGTTCAATCCCGGGCGTCGGCTTGGCGTGGTCAGCCTCGATCGGCCCCCAAGTCAGCTCGTGCTGGGCTTGGGCGTGCTGCTAGGCGTCTTCGGCGCGAGGCAGCTTTTGGTCTTGCGTCCCTTCTTGGTGGCGCCGCAGCCTAGCCCTCCTTCGCCTTTGTCGACCTCGCTGAGCAGGAACTTGCTGGGGTTGTGCGGATAGCCGTTGGGCGGCCCGTAGCCAATCACCACCCTGTCGTCCTTGTGCAGCACGAGCGCGGCCGGGTTGCTCAGCGGCTTGCCGTTGAGGTAGAAGTGCAGCTTCTCGCCGCCGTATCCCTTCAGCCCGCCGACTTGCGCGGGGCCTAGCTTCACGCCCCACACGGAGAAGAAGTCGCCGAGCGTGAAGTTGTACGGGCGCGGGGCCTCCATGTGGATGATGCCCGTGCCGTCGTGGGTGTGGATGCTTGACTCGACTCCCGTCGTCGGGTCGATGCCGATGTCGGCCGGCAGCGGGGCCAGCAGGCCGTTGACGTAGATGCGCAGCAGCGCGTGGATGTGGAACTTTTCCTTGCCGCCCGGGGGAATCCCGATCAGCTTCAAGCGCTGCGCGAGATGCGCGTATTCCGGTCGCCACGGCACTTGGCTCGGTCCTGATGCCGGCTGGCTGCTCTGCAGGCCCGGTCCGGAGATCGTCAACCCCGGGGGTGCGTCGGCGCCAGACCCGCAGCCGGCCATTAGGAGGGCCAGCACCCCCACCAGCGCGGCGGCGCAGACGTATCTCCGCGGAGCTCGTGGCGACATACGAGGGCTCATAGTAGTTCAGGCAATGTTGGGGATCGCGGCGAAGAGCTGATCGGGCGGCACGTACATCGTGGTGTAGTCGCGGCGCCAGCGGATGCGTCCGGCTCGGTCGAGCAGGACGAAGGTGTGCCCGTCGGTGTTGGAATGCATGCCCTGGCCGAGCGCGCCGTAGGTGGTGGACATCGTGCCTTCCTGGTCGCTGATCATCGGCGTGGTGATGTGGTATTCCTGGACGGCTTGGCGCAGGACTTCAGGTGAGTCAGTGGTGATGTTGACCAGCGTCAGCCCGCGGCTGCGCAGCTCGCTGGCGCGCTGCTGCAGTGATTGGATCTGCTCGAAGCACGCCTGGCACATGACGCCCTCGCTGAAGAACAGCAGCACGTCATGGCCGCGCAGGCCGGCGCTCGTGACCGGACTCCCCGTGAGGACGTCCCGCTGCGAGAACGCCGGCGCCAGGCCGCTGCTCACACGGGCGCTCGCCGGTGGGGGTGGCAAGACGAAACAGACGAGCGGCGAACAACAGTCCGGCGAGCCTCGAGAGCGTGATCGGCTTGACGCGGGTGCCCAGGCGCAGGCTCAGCTGTGGATCGCGCACGCGTCCGCGCAGACGGCTGTAGGCGAACGCGAGCGGCAGCAGCGGGCTGATGAGGCCAAAGACGTAGACGCCGCCGAGCAGCGCTCCGCCGAGCCAGCTGCCGGTGGCGGCCGACAGCGCGACGGCACCGGCGAGCACCGGAGCGCAGCCGCGACCGCATCCTCGGCCCGCACAGCGAGCGGCTGCGCAAGCACCTCAGTCAGCTGGGTGTCGAGCATGACGTCAAGACCTATCCCGATGCCGGGCACTCCTTCATGACCGCGGGTCACCATCCGATCGGCCGGCTCGTATTCCTACCGATGCGCCTGGGCTTTCAGGCGCGCGCAGCCGAGGACGCATGGGCTCGCGTATTCACCTTCTTCCAACAACACATCGAGCCCTCGCACACCTCCGCAGAAGCGCTCGAGTAGAGCCCCCTCACGGCCGCCGGGCCGCCCCGAGGATGTGCGGGATCGCCGGCGCCAGCGGACTCGGCTTGAACGCGATCCGCTCCTCGCGCTCGATCTGAAACCCGGCTCGCCCGATCGCGGCGCCGGTGTCGCGCGCGCAGTGGCAGCCGCCGGCGAGGCGCGGGTAGATCGTCGCGTCGAGGACGCGCTGGACTCGGGCAGCGCGAGGCTCGCGGGCGATGACGTGCTCGTAGAAGCGCAGCTGCGCTCCGCCGTGTAGCACGCGGTGTATCTCGCGTAGCGCGACGTCCTGGTCGGGGACCGAGCAGAGCACCAGCGACACGACGGCGGCGTCGAACTCGCCGTCGCCCGCGGGCAGAGCCTCGGCGCTCCCAGCGATCACGCTGACCCTCGCGGTCACCCGCTCAGCGGCGCGGCGCGCGAGCTCGCGTAGGTGTGGCTCTGGCTCGATGGCCACGACCTCGCGGACATCGGACGGGTAGTAGGCGAAGTTCAGGCCGTGGCCGGCGCCGACCTCGATCACGCGGCCAGAGAGGCCCGCCAGCAGCGCGCGGCGGTGCTCGCCGGCGCCGCCCTTCTCACCGGCACGAGCGATGTACGGATACACACGGGAGAAGACAGGGTGACTGACGGCGCACGGCATCGCGGGACTCCTTGAGGCTCGCTCAGATGGGCGTGCCAGCAGCGCTGGCTGGTCGCGATGGTAGTGGCTCCCGGCTGGTGGATGAGGCTTCGCCGCCTAGCGCGTCGCGCAGCTCCTTGTACTGCTCGACTGTCAGCTCGCCCTTGGCCAGGCGCCGGTCGAGGATCTCGCGTGCCGACCCTTCGGAGGAGGAGTCGGTCCTCCTCGGGTTGCGGTTGCTGAGCTCTGCGACGAGCCAGGCGATCGCCCCGGCGATCAGCACGAAGATGATCACCGTCCAAAGGATCGAGATGACCCAACCGCCGGTCGTCATGTGTCCGTTCCAGTACATCATCGCTGGCTCCTTACTGCTTGTTTTCGTTGCCGGACATCATGCGCATCATCATCGCCATCGTGGCGGTGCACATGACCGCGCCGAAGATGAACCCGACGCCGGCGACGCCGGTCGCGACGAGAACGATCGCGATCACGAGCATCGGGATGCAGCAGATCATCATCATCCAGCCGTGGCCGGAGTGACCGCTGCACGATCAGCGTCGGGCGCTTGGTGAGCGCCAGTTCGAGCCCCTCGCGGCCGTCGCTGGCGCTGTAGACGATGAACCCGTCGCGCTCCAGGTAGGCGCGCGCGACCTCGTGGATCGAAGGCTCGTCGTCGACTATCAAGATCCGCTCGTTCATGCTTCCTTGACGATGACCTGTTCTCCCGGCGCGAGGCATGCGACCATGCCCATCTGATGGTTGTGGCGGAGGTGCAGTACGGAACCATCCGCCAAGCGAAGGTCATTGCGGCAGTGCGAGTAGCCTTGCGCGTCCGCAGCACAGTTTTCATCAGTCATCACGGTTGCCTTGACCGTCCCATGCGGCATAGCTCCGCTCAGTAGCACGGCGATTGTCTGCTTATCGTTGGAGACGGCGTCTGGCACAGTGGTGAGCTGCACGACACGGAGTCCCGCCGGAGCCCCCGATGCCGCCGCGCTCGGGGTCTCGCGGGTCTGGGGCCGCGACAGCAGGACCAACCCCACTATGAGGAAGCTGGCGACCAATGTGCCGAGCGTCCAGGTCAGTGCAAGCCTGCTGGGCCGGTGTCGTCGGCTGTCCTTGCCGCTGCCGCCGCGCGTCATGATGATTCCCTCCTCGAGCCGTGGTATTCGTTATCGGTCATCGGTGTTCTCCTTGCCTGTGGTCACGTACAAAGGTGCTCTTGGGCGATGTTCGTCCCGCCACGGCGTGGCGAAGCGCGTAGGGGTCCGGTGTGGGGGCACTTATCTCCAAGCGCTCGCGCGCGTTGCTCGCGCGTGAGGCCGGGCTCTAGACCGCTCTCCGATGGGGTCATTGGTGTGCTCATCTCACGTCTCAGCGCACCACGACCTTGCCGCGCAGCATGCCCATGCCGCAGGTGAACTCGTACTCGCCGGGCTGCTCGGGTGTGAACTCGATCGGGACTGTCTCGCCCTCGGGGAGCTCGGCCTGACGCCCGAAGTCGGGCAGCAGCACCTTCTCTGAGCACGCGGCGGTCTCTTCTCGGCGGAAGTTGAGCCTGACCGGCTTGCCGTGCTCTACGCTGATCACATCGGGGGTGTAGGCGCCCTTGACGAGGATCAGCGCCTCCTGGAACCCAGAGGACGTCAGCACCGCCTTGACGCCCTCCCCTCGCGGTGCCCAGAAGAACCACGCGATCAGCGCGATCAACCCCAACCCGGTGGCGGTAACGATCAGCTGGGCGGCGCTCATGAGCCGGCCTCGCGGGGCTTGAAGCGACGCAGACGGTTCGCGTTTGAGACGACGGTGAGCGAACTGAACGCCATCGCCGCCGCGGCGATCAAAGGAGAGAGCAGCAGGCCGGTGAGCGGGTAGAAGACGCCCGCGGCGATCGGCAGCCCGGCGCCGTTGTAGACGAACGCGCCGAGCAGGTTCTGCTTGATGTTGCGCATCGTCGCGCGGGAGATCTCGATAGCCATCACAACGCCGTCGAGGCTGCCGCCGACCAACGTCACATCCGAGGACTCGATCGCGACATCGCTGCCGGTGCCGATCGCGAAGCCGACATCGGCCTGAGTGAGCGCAGGTGCGTCGTTGATGCCATCGCCGACCATCCCCACGCGGTTGCCCTCCAGCTGCAGGCGCTGGACCTCGTGCGCCTTGTCCTGGGGCAGAACCTCGGCGAGCACCCGGTCGACACCGACCTGCCCGGCGATCGCGTGCGCGGTGCGCTCGTTATCGCCGGTGATCATCACGACCTCAAGGCCAAGGGCCCGCAGCTTGCCGACTGCGGCGAGCGAATCGGGCTTGATCGTGTCGGCGACCGCGATCAAACCGGCCGCCCGGCCGTCGAGCGCGAGGTACATCGGCGTCTTGCCCTCGCCGGCAAGACGCTCGGCGTGCTCCTGGAGCTCACCTACAGCGATGGCGCTGTCGGCCATCAACCTGGCGTTGCCCAGCAGCACCGCCCGGCCGTCCACCCGCGCCTGCACGCCGTGACCGGCGAGCGAACGAAAGTCGCTGGGCTCGGCCAGAGCGATCTCACGGTCGGTTGCGCCGGCGACGATCGCCTGCGCGAGCGGGTGCTCGGAGTCGCGCTCGACCGCCGCTGCCTTCGCAAGCACGTCAGCCTCGCTCGCGCCGGCGAGCGCGATCACATCGGTCAGCGCCGGCTTGCCGTGCGTGATCGTCCCCGTCTTGTCGAGCACGAGCACCTGAAGCTGGCGGGCGGCCTGCAACGAGTCACCGCCTCTGAACAGCACGCCACGCTCGGCGCCCTTGCCCATCCCCACCGTCAGCGACGTCGGCGTCGCCAGCCCCAGCGCGCACGGGCACGCGATGATCAGCACCGTGACCGCGACGATCACCGCATAGGCCAGCACCGGCGTCGGCCCGAGGTCGAACCACACCACGAACGCAGCGACCGCAGCGATCATCACCGCCGGCGCGAAGATCCCCGACACCTGGTCCACGACACGCTGGATCGGCAGCTTCGACGCCTGGGCGTCGCCGACCATCCGCACGATGCTCGCCAAGGCCGTGTCCTTGCCGACCTTGACCGCCTCCAAGCGGAACGCACCCGAGGCGTTGATCGTGGCGCCGATCACCTCATCGCCTGGCCCCTTGTCGACCGGCAGGGACTCGCCGGTCACCATCGACTCATCCACGCTCGACTCGCCTGACACGATCACGCCGTCGACCGGGATCTTCTCCCCGGGGCGCACCGCCAGCACGTCGCCGACGATCACCTCCTGCACCGGGATGTCCACTTCCTGGCCGTCGCGGATCACTCGCGCGGTCTTGGCTTGCAACCCCACCAGCTTCCTGATCGCCTCCGAGGAGCGGCCCTTCGCCTTGACCTCCAGCGCCATCCCCAGCGTCACGAGCGCGACGACGACCGCACTGACGTCGTAGTAGACCTGCGCGAAGCTCGCCTTCGGGAAGATCGACGGCGCGATCACGGCGACAGTCGAGTACAGCCAAGCCGCCGAGATGCCGACCGCGATCAGCGTGTGCATGTTCGCCTGGCGGTGGCGCAGCACTCGCCACGCCCCGGTGTAGAACTGGGCGCCCGCCCACACCAACACCGGGAACGTCGCGACGCCGGCAGCCCGCCAGATCCACCACAACGAGTCCGAGCCCTTAGCGAACGCCGTCCACGCGTCGAGCCCGAACACTTCGGGGTAGGAGACGATCAGCACCGGCACCGCGATCACCGCGGCAAACACGAAGCGATGCCACAACGAGCGGTACTCACGCTCACGTTCGAGCTGCTGGCGCTCAAGCGGATCTTCGCTCTCATCCGCTGCGGCGCGCACGCTATAGCCCGCGCGCTCCACCGCACGCTCCAACTCCCCGCTGCGCGTGCCAGGGTCGAAGGTGACCGTCGCAACCTCGGTCGTGGGGTTGACCGCCGCGTCGAGCACCCCCGGCGTCGCCTTCAGCGCACGCTCGACCGAGACCGCGCACGATGCGCAATGCATACCCTGGATGTCGAGCCGCGCCGTCTCTGACGCCAGGGCGCCGTCCCGTGGCTCGACCGCCGCCGTCGCCGTGGCTGCCTCGGGTGCGCTCACCGCTTCACCAGCCGACCGACCGCGCCCATCAGCTCGGCCACCTGCTCATCGGGGTCCGATGGCGCCCCGCCGTCACCCAACATGCACACGCGGGCGTGCCCGTCGAGCAGGCCGAGAGCGATCTTCTCAAGCGCCGCCTGGATTGCGGAGATCTGCGTCAGCACGTCGATGCAGTAGCGATCCTCCTGCACCATCCGCGAAACACCGCGCACCTGACCCTCGACACGCGCCAAACGACCCAGCAGCTGCTGCTTGGAGGCCGTATAGCCACGCATTGGTTCAGTGCTCATGGCCAGCAGCCTATCATACCCCCCCTGGGTATAATGCCGCAGACATCGCCCGTAAAGACCCGCTCGGGGCGGGCCTGTTCAGGCGATCGCCCCCATTTGGTTATCTGTGGCCTTCAGGTCCCCACCGGCGCGTGCGCTACGGGCGGGGCCGTGGTCGAGCTGCTCGACGGTGTGGCGCAGGGTGGCGCCGTCGCGGCGTGCGCTGGCTGTGAGGATCATCAGGCTGCCTCCCCTGCATGCCCGAAGCGCACGTCGGGGAGGATGCGCCGCGCCCACCGCGGCAGATACCAGGCGCGTCGGCCCATCAGGCGAAGCAGGACGGGGAGCAGCAGCAGGCGGATGAGCGCCGCGTCGAGTAGCACGGCGACGCCGAGGATGATGCCCATCTCCTTTGGCGGTAGCGGCCCGGAGAGCGCGAAGGTGAAGAACACGGCGACCATCACGGCGGCGGCGGCGAAGATCACCCGTCCGGAGTGCGCTACCGCGCCGACCATCGCATCCTTCGGATCGTGACTGTGGTCCCAGTGCTCCTTTGCGGAGGACAGCAGGAACATGGTGTAGTCCATCGAGATCGCGAAGATCATCGCGAAGAAGAACACCGGGCCCCAGGCGTCGAGGAAGCCCTGGGGCTGGAACCCGAGCAGTGAGTGCAGCGCGCCGTCCTGGAAGATCCACTTGGACACGCCGAAGGCGGCTCCCGTGGCGAGCAGGTTGGTGAGCACGCCGGCGGCGGCGAGCAGCGGGGCCTGCAACGCGAACAGCAGCAACAGGAACCCGAGGCCGAGCACCACACCGATCACGAGGACGGTCTTGGCCGAGAGCAGTTGCTGCAGGTCGTGGTTTTCCGCGACCGCGCCTCCGAGCAGGGTCCCAGCCGGCATGTGGGCCCGCAGCCGCTCGATAGTGGCGCCGACCGCCGGGTTGGAGGGGTCCTGCCGGGGGACGACCGTCACAAGTGCAAGCCTGCCGCTGCCGGGCTGGGTGGGCAACACCTGGGCGATGCCCGGGTCGTTCTTGGCGATCTGAGCGACCGTCGCTGCCTGACCGGCGGTGGTGACGAGCTGCAGCGGGCCGGTGGCGCCCGCTCCCATCGCGGCCTGGACCTCGTTGTAGCCCACGCGCGAGGAGTCGCTGCCCGGGACGACCTTGATCGAGGGCATCGAGGTCTTCAGCGACAGCACGGGCATGGCCAGGACGGCGAGCGCGACGACTGCGAGCAGGCCATAGCGCAGGGGGTTGCGCCACAGGCGCTGGCCCCAGGCGACGAACCGCGGCGAGCGGTGCTCGCTGGAGTGCGCCCAGGGCAGCGACAGGTTGTCGACCTTGGGACCGAGCTTGGCCAGCACCGCGGGCAGCAGCGTCAGGGTGGCGGCAAGCACGAAGATGACGGCGAGCATGATGCCCAGGCTCATACTGCGAAAGGCCGGGCTGGGGACGAGCATCACCGCGGTGAGGGAGATCAGCACGGTCAGGCCGCTGAACAGAACTGCCTTGCCGGCGGTGTCCATCGTCACGGCCGTGGCCTGCTGTGCGTCGAGCTTTGAGCCGAAGAACGCGCCGCGGAAGCGCATCACGATGAACAGTGCGTAGTCGATGCCGAGGGCGAGCGCGAACATCAGCGCGAAGTTCATCGCCCAGATCGAGATCGGCATGATCCGCGTGCCGATGTAGAGCGAGCCGGCTGCGGCGAGCAGGCCGAGCATCGTCAGCATCAGCGGCAGGCCGGCGGCCACCAGCGAGCCGAAGGCGAGCAGCATGATCCCGAGCGTGACCGGCCAGGAGATGACCTCGGATTTCAGCATCGCCGAGCGGTTGGCGGCGTTGAAGTCCGACCACATGCCGGCCGCGCCGGTCAGATCGACGCGCACCGCGCCGCTGGAGAGCCTGTGCAGCGTGCCCTTGAGACTGTCGGCGGCGACGACCATCTGGTTGGGGTCGCGCGCCGCGCCGGCCTGCACGATCGCGGTGTGACCATCGCGTGAGATCGACAGCCCGGGCGTCGGCGCGAGGACGGTGCGCACCGCACCGTTCGCGCGCAGCGTCTGCTCCACGCGGGCGATCGTCGACCTGAAGGTAGGACTGGAGACCGTCTGGGTCGGCGAGTAGACGACCGTCATCAGGCCGTAGCTGCCGAGACCGGCGAAGTCGCGTTCGATGAGCTTGCGAGCCTGGACCGACTGTGAGCCGCTCGCTTCCCAGCCCGCACCTGAGAGCGCCTTCTCCACGCGCGGCGCGAAGAACCCGAGCACAAGGGCGACCACGAGCCAGCCAGCCAGCACAGTGCGCAGATGCGTCGCCGTGTAGCGGCCGAGGCGGCCGATCGGCCCCACCCGGGGGACGTGCTGGGTCGACGGCTCAGTGGGCCTTGTCGCGGGAGGCGCGACAGCGGCGCTCACGAGTGCGCCTCATTGCCCGGATAGACGACAGAGCGCAACGCGAACACGCGCCGCAGGACCACCGACGCCGGGCACGCGCCGAGCAGCACATACAGCCACTGGTTGACGCCGACGAACACCGTCAGCAACAGGAACCACGGCGAGAGGAGCGCCGCCAGGCCAGCTGAGAGCAGCGTCATCGTGCCTGCCAGGGCGAACAGCACGCGCTCAAGCGGCCAACGGGAATAACCGGCGCTACCGGGCGCCTCGCGGGTACATGCAGTTGCAGTCATCGGCTGGCTCCTCCTGGTAGTAGTGAGTCGAGTTCGTCCAGCTGGCGTCGCAGGCCGCCGCAGACCTGCTCGCACAACTCGAACACGCCCTCATCGGCGATGGCGTAGAGCGAGAAGTTGCCCTCCTTGCGCCTGCTCACCAGACCGCTGCGCAGCAGCACACCGAGATGCTTGGAGACATTCTGCTGCGAGGCGTCGATCGCCACCTGGAGCTCCTGGACGCTCGCCGGAGCCTCACGCAGCGCGTCGAGCAGACGGATACGCATCGGCTCGCCGAGGACACGAAAGCGCTCGGCGATTACCTCGACGAGCGGCGCCGGAAGCGGGTGCGGAACATTCGTAGCTGTGGTCATGCCAAAACCCTAGCACAACTATATCGTTGTATGCGACTAGAGCTGTAGGCCAGTGGCGGATCGTGTCGACGGAGATCGCTCAGCCGACCGCTGCGCTAGCTTCAAGCCGTGCTTTCAAGAATCCCCGCGAGCGCCGATCCCGACACCCACAGGCACGGCAGGCGTGTGCACAGCCATCCCCACACGGGGCCTCACCGCCATCTCGGACTTGCCCTGCGGCGGTCTGAGCGCGTGGCCGAGCAGCACGCCCACACCCACGATCATCCCCACGAGCACGAAGATCACAGCCCCTCCCACGGCGAGCATGGCCACTCTCACGGACTCATACACGAGAGCATCAAGCGCTCTCGCGCAGGCATCCATGCGGTCTCGCTCTCGCTTGCGGTACTCGGCCTCGCCGCTGTGGCTCAGACGGCCGTGTTCCTCGCGAGCGGCAGCATCGCGCTGCTCGCCGACCTGATCCACAACTTCGGCGATGCCCTCACCGCCGTCCCGCTGGGGATCGCGTTCGCCCTGCGCTCCCAGCTCGCCGAGCAACGGGCGGGCCTAGCAGTCGTGGCAGCGATCTTCATCAGCGCCTGCGTAGCCGGCATCGAGGCCATCCAGCGCCTCCTCCACCCGGCCGCGCCCACACACCTGGCCACACTCGCGCTTGCCGGCGCGATCGGGTATGCGGGCAACTTCATCGCAGCCCGCATCCGCCTGAGCGCCGGGCGACGCCTGCACAGCGCCGCGCTCATCGCCGATGGACACCACGCCCGAGCCGACGCATACGTCAGCCTGGCGGTGATCGCATCCGCGATCGTCGTCGCGCTCGGAGCACCGATCGCCGATCCCGTCATCGGCCTGGCGATCACACTCGTGATCCTGCGCATCACCTGGCAGTCCTGGGGAACGATCCGCGGACACCGCCCGCACTAGCGAACGCAGCTGCCGTCAGACTGACGCCGTCACCGATCGTCGACGGCCGGCCCGCGTGGAACCTCGTCTCGGCTGACCTCGATCACCGCAGCGCCGTGCAAGCGCCCCGCACGCAGATCTTCCATGGCGCGCCCAGCGTCCGAGAGTGGATAGGAGTGAATGTTGGTGTGAACCGGGACGCGGGGAGCGAGGTCGAGGAACTCGCGCGCGTCCTGACGCGTGAGGTTGGCGACAGAGCGAACGATGCGCTCGCCCCACAGGATGTCGTATGGGAAGCTCGGTATCTCCGACATGTGGATGCCCGCGCACACCACGGTGGCACCCTTGGCGAGGGCGCGCAGCGCAGCGGGAACGAGCTCGCCGGCTGAGGCGAAGATGATCGCCGCATCGAGCTCTTCAGGTGGAGCCCGCAGCGAGCTGCCCGCCCACTCGGCTCCCAGCTCACGCGCAAACGCCTGTGTGTCTTCATCGTCCGGCCGAGTGAAGGCGAACACGCGCCGGCCCTGAAAGCGGGCGACTTGGGCGACGATGTGCGCGGAGGCGCCGAAGCCATAGAGGCCAATCCGCTCGGCGTCCCCGGTCATCCTCAGCGCGCGGTAGCCGATCAGCCCCGCGCACAGCAGCGGCGCGAGGAGGAGGTCGGAGTAGTCCTCGGGGAGCGCGAAGCAGTAGCGCTCGTCGGCGAGCGTCAGCTCGGCAAAGCCGCCGTCGATGTCCCGTCCGGTGAAGCGCGCGTGGTCGCAGAGGTTCTCCCGGCCGGTGAGGCAATAGCGGCAGCGGCCACATGTCCATCCCAGCCATGGGATTCCCACGCGCGTGCCGACCTGCAAGAGTCGCTTGCCGTCTCCGTGAAGGGGCTCGCCGTCTTCGCCTCCGGCGCCGCGATCGATCACGGTCCCGACGATCTGATGGCCGGGAACGATCGGCGGATGGGGTATCTCGACTTCCCCGTCGAGCAGGTGCAAGTCGGTGCGGCACACACCACACGCGTGGACTTTCACCAGCAGCTGGCCTGGGCCCGGCTTGGGCTCGGGAAGCTCAACGGAGCGCAGGACACCCGGTCGCTCGATCTGCATCGCCCGCACCGTCAAAGCATGGCACCCATCAGACCAGCCCAGGTGTCGCCGGACCAACACCCACCGGACCAACACCCACCGGACCAACACCCACCGGACCAACACCCACCGACCAACACCCACCGGACCAACACCCACCGGACCTACACCCACCGGACCCACAGCCCCAGATGTCGCCGGACCCCACCCGAGCAAAATACGGATCGATGTCGCTCTGGTTGACACGATAGCCAGGTTCTGTAAGATCTGCTTGCGGGCCGATGGTGGATGTCAACAATTAAGGAGGTCTATATGTCAGCCGTCCCGACCGACGCAGGCACACACCCCGCGGATGCCGCCTCCTCAGCGAGCCAGGCGCTTACACCCGCCACCTGGGGCGATCCCAAGCGCTACGCCTGGCTGCTCGGACTGCTGATTCCGACGCTGCCGTTCCTAACCTGGGGCCTCGTCCACGCCACCGGCCTGGGCATCTTCTGGTTCTACGGGCCGATGCTCGTGTTCGGCATCTTCCCGCTACTCGACCTCGCCATTGGGATGGACCCGACCAATCCGCCCGACAGCGTGATCAAGTGGCTCGAACAGGACCGCTACTACCGCTGGTGCACCTATCTGTATATCCCGATCCAGTACGCCGGCCTCGTGTTCGCCTGCTGGCTGTGGTCGAGCGGCAAACTCTCGACCGTCGAGGACATCGGCCTGGCGCTGACCGTGTCGATGGTCTCAGGGATCGCGATCAACACCGCCCACGAGCTCGGACACAAGCGCGCGAGCGTTGAGCGGTGGCTGAGCAAGGTCGCGCTCGCGCAGAGCGGCTACGGCCACTTCTTTATCGAGCACAACCGCGGCCACCACGTCCGCGTGGCCACCCCCGAGGACCCCGCCAGCGCCCGCCTGGGAGAGAGCTTCTACGCCTTCCTGCCGCGCACCGTGATCGGCAGCCTGCGCTCGGCGTGGGGGCTGGAGCGCGTTCGTCTCGGCCGCATGGGCCACTCGCCCTTTACCCTGCGCAACGACATCCTGAACGCCTGGGCGATGAGCGTTGTGCTGTTTGCCGCGCTCGCCATCGCCTTCGGTCCGGTCGTCCTTCCCTACCTGCTGATCCAGGCAGTCCTCGGGTTCTCGCTTCTGGAGGTCGTCAACTACCTCGAGCACTACGGCCTCTTGCGCCAGCACCGCGATGATGGTCGCTACGAGCGCACGCGACCAGAGCACAGCTGGAACAGCAACAGCGTCGCCTCCAACGTGCTGCTCTACCACCTGCAACGCCACTCAGACCATCACGCGAACCCCGTGCGCCGCTACCAGGCGCTGCGGCACGTGCAGGAGGCGCCACAGCTGCCGACGGGTTACGCCGGCATGATCCTCACCGCCGTGATCCCGCCGATCTGGCGGCGGGTGATGGACCACCGCGTGCTCGAGCACTATCAAGGCGACGTCACTCACACCAACATTCATCCGCGTGCGCGCACGCGGATGTTCGCCCGCTACGGCCCGCCGCAGGCGGCGCTCGGCGGCGGATCCTCGCCGGCATCCAAGCGATGAGCGCCCACCGCTGCCCGGCCTGCGGGTACGTCTACGACGAGCAGGCCGGGCACCCCCGCGAGGGCTTCCCACCCGGTACTCCCTGGAGCGAGGTTCCGGACGACTGGGCGTGCCCGGACTGCGGCGTGCGCGACAAGGTCGACTTCGAGCCGGTCGCGGACCGAGAGGCCACCTGAGAGCTACTGACCATGCCTGCCCACCCCACCGTGTCGGCGCCGTCCAAGGCCAGATCCACCACCGAGCCTCATACCGGATCCACCGCCAAGCCGCATGCGCATCTCTCGCGCTCGCGCACCCCCGCTCGCTCGCGCATCCCCGCGCGCGAGCGCACCCCCTACGCCCTCGCCGCGCGAGAGCTGCTGCGTAACACCCTGTTGGACGCCGCCCTCGACGAGCTCTCCCAGCGCGGCTGGGCTGAGATCACGATGGCCGACATCGCCCTCGCCGCTGGCCTGAGCCGTCAGACGCTGTACAAGGAGTTCGGCTCGCGCGACGAGTTCGCGCAGGCGCTGGCTGTGCGCGAGGTCGATCGCTTCCTCATCGCCGTGGAGAGCGCGGTGAATGCATATCTCGACGATCCAGCCACCGCGCTCTCAGCGGCATTCGACGTGTTTCTGACCGCCGCCGCGGAGAACCCGCTCGTCCGCACGATCGTCTTCGGAGACGGCGCCGAGGAGCTGCTGGCGCTCTTTACCACTCAAGGCAAACCGCTCGTCGAGTGGGCGGCCGAGCGTCTGGCGGCCGTCATAGCCGCCGGCTGGCCGCGGGTCAGGGAGCAGGACGCCGCACTCTTGAGCGAGTGCCTCGTGCGTCTCGCCATCAGCTACGCCGGACTGCCGAAAGGCCTCACGAGCATGACGGCGGCCTCCGTGGCAACCCTGCTCGGGCCCTACATCGAGCAGCTCCTCGCAGACGCCGAGTGAAGGACGACATCGAGCGCGTCGGCCTGCTCTGCTCTGATCCGATCCGCGTTCGAGTCGGGACTGGGCTTCCCCTACGGCGACAGCCGGACAGGCAGCGTCTTTAACTGGTTGATGAACAGTGATTCGACGTGCGTGGGCGTGCCGTCGATGCTGATCCCCGGGTAGCGCCGCAGCGTTTCTTCGATCATGATCTTCAGCTCGAGGCGTGCAAGGGCTGTGCCGAGGCAGAAGTGCCGCCCGCCCGCACCGAATGCCTGGTGCTCGGCTTTGCGCTGCAGGTCGAAGCGGTCGGGGTCCTCATAGCGCGTCTCGTCGCGGTTTGAGGAGACGTACCACATCACGACCTTCTCTCCCTCGCGGATCTTTTGGCCATGCAGTTCGGTGTCACAGGTCGCGGTGCGGCGGAAGTGCGCGAAGGCGGGGAACATCCTCAGCGCCTCCTCGACGGCGTCGGGGACGAGCGAGGGGTCATCGAGCAGCAGCTGTTTCTGGGCGGGGTCTTCCATCAGCGCGCGCATGCCGCTGCAGTAGGTCGCCTTGGTGCTGTCGTTGCCGGCGGCCATCAGCAGGAAGAAGCCCATCACGATCTCGTGTTCCTCGAGCTTCTGCCCGTCGACTTCGGCGTGGACGAGCACGCTTGTCAAATCGTCGGTGGGGGTCTCGCGGCGCTCGGCGATCAGCTTGCCGCAGCGCTCGAAGATCTCCGGAACGTCTTTCTCGACCGCGCCCTCCGGACCGTCCGGGTTGAGATCCGGGTCGCTCGCCCCGAGCACAGAGTTCATGAGCTTCGCCCAGATCGCGTCTTCCTCCTCGGAGATCCCGGTGAAGCTTCCGATCACCCGCGCCACCACCGGCTGGGCGACTTCGCTGACGAGATCGCATGTCTCGCGGCCCTCGAGGCGGTCGAGCACGCGGTTGACGATCTGCCTGATCGCGTCCTCGTGGGCTGCAATCCGCTTGGGGGTGAAGCCCGCCTGGAAGAGCGCCTTCAGACGGTCGTGCTTCGGAGGATCCATGCCGATGAACATCGCCTGAGCGAGCTCCAGCGGGAATCCGCCGCCGGCGGCGAGGACACCGCCACGTTCGGAGGAGTAGGTCTTCCAATCGCGGCTGACCGTATGGATGTCATCGGCCGTCGTCACCGACCAGAAGCCGGCCTCCTCGGGAAAGAGCTCAAAGCTCTCGGTCCAGTGCATCGGGCATCCGCTACGCATCTGTCTAAACATCTCGTGCGGCGGGCCATCGAGCCAGAGCTCGGAGTCAGTGAGTTCCACGTTCTCAAGATCGCTGCCAACCGACGCCATGCAGACCTCCGTGATCGTAGCCGCAGGACAGGTGAGCTGATGCTACTGGCTGATCGGCCAGTACACCGAGCAAGAAGGTCGACTAGCGTCGTTTGCCGGTGCGTCGCTCGGCGAAGTGCGTGAGCACGATGCCGACGAGCAGGGAGATCACGATCACGATGATCAGCGGGGCGTGGCCGGAGCCGAAGATCCAGTCGACCTTCACATTGTCGAGGTTCAGCACTGCGAACAAGGTGATGAGAACCGCCAGGACGACGAGCGCCCCGGTGCGCAACCGCTCGCGCCGGCTACGGCGATCCGCCTTCGGTTGACTGTCCCCCGGCGTCTGTGCAGGTACAGACATCGTCTCCCGATCCTACCTCGTGCCGCTCAACGGAGCTCAGCGCAACTCAGCCTGCACCCACGAGCAGTCGGCTGACAGCTCCTCCACGCCCAGGGCGGCGGCGACGTTGAGGGCCATGCCGTGGCGGAAGAAGTCGTCCAAGCGCTCGGGCTCGGCGCCGGAGAGCTCGCCAGCCAGCTCCACGAGCTGGGCGTAGCGATGGCGCACACGCGCGCGCACCACCTCGTCGTTGCAGGCGGCGTAGGACTGGTGCTGGAGCATCAGATAGTCGCGATCGGAGGCGAGCAGCTCCTTGTAGGCGCAGCCCCATCGCTCCGAGCGCGTCCTCGCACTCCGCGGGCGCGCGCCCCTCTGGGTAGTCGGCGGCGGCGCGGCGGAAGGTCTCGGCCACCCGTTCGAAGCTCCGCTCCAAGGCCGCGAGAAACAGCTCGCGCTTGTTGTGGAAGAGGCTGAACACGTACGGCTGGGCCACGCCGACGCGGTGCGCGATGCGGTCCACCGGCGTGCCGTGCAGCCCCCCATGCGCGAACTCGTGCACAGCGGCGGAGATCAGCGCCTCGCGGCGCTCGGCGGCGGGCACCCGCCGGCGGACGGGCTCGGGCGCGGACTGGCGCGGCGACGGAGGCCCTGCCTGGACGGGCTCGGTGGCGAACCCTCGCGGCGCGGCGACGGAGGCCCTGCCTTGAGCCTTGGCGTTCATGCGGCCTCCCCGGCGGCGATGGGCACCCGCTCCTGCACCACGCCATCCCCGGCGATCGCCATCGCGCCCTCGGCCACATCGAGGGTCCCGGCAGGCCTTGTCTGGAAGGGAAACGCCAGCACGACAAGCGCGCCCGCGGCGAGCACCGCCACCCCCACCCACATGGCGGGGAGCAGACCATTGACGAACGCCTGCGGAGACGCGTAGCCACCCGCCCCGGTGAACACCGAGGCGAGCACGGCCACGCCGAGCACGCCCCCGACCTCGCGGATGGCGTTGTTCGCACCGGAGGCCTGGCCGGCCTGCTCGGTGCGCACCGAAGCGAGCACGGCGTTGGCCGAGGGGGCGAAGACGAGCGCCATGCCCGCGCCGGCCATGATGAAGGGGACGATCATGTGCCCGTAGGACAGATGCGTCGAGGTCATCGACGCGAGCCAGCCGAGCCCGGCCGCCTGCAGCGTCAGGCCGCGCGACCATGAACAGGCGGCTGCCCAAGCGCTCGGAGAAGACCCCCGCGAGCGGCGCGACGACCATCGAGGCGCCCGTCCACACGAGCAGCTTCAGTCCGGCCTGCAGGGGAGTGTTGCCGAGCACGTTCTGCATGTACTGGGACAGGAAGAAGATCGAGCCGAACATGCCGAAGTACATGCTCAGCGAGGCGACGTTCGTCACCGCGAAGGAGCGTTTGGCGAAGAACGACATCGGCAGCATCGGCTCTGCCGCGCGCAGCTCCCAGGCGACGAAGCTGGCGAGCAGGACGGCGCCGCCGATCAGCGAGATGAGGATCGTTGGGCTCGTCCAGCCGAGCGACTGCGCGCGCACGAGGCCGAACACGATCCCGAACGCGCCGGTCGAGGCGAGCGCGAGACCGGGCAGGTCGAGCGTGCCGTAGGGACCGTGGCTCTCCCGCAGCCAGCGCAGCGCGAGCGGCATCAGGACGATCCCGATCGGGACGTTGATCCAGAAGATCCAGTGCCAGGAGATGCCCTCCACGACGGCGCCGCCGACGAGCGGGCCGAGCGCCACGGCGATGCCACTGACGCCCGACCACACGCCGATCGCGATTCCGCGTTTCTCCTGCGGGAAGGCCTCGGCGAGCAGGGTGAGCGTGAGCGGGGTGACGATCGCGGCGCCGGCGCCCTGGACGGCGCGCGCGGCGACGAGCAGGCCGGTGGTGGGCGCGAGCGCGGCGGCAGCGGAGGCGGCGGTGAAGACGGCCAGACCGGCCAGGAACATGCGCTTGCGCCCGAAGCGGTCGCCGAGCGCGGCGCCGGTGAGCAGGAGCACCGCGTAGGCGAGCACGTAGGCGTTCACGGTCCACTCGAGCGACTGGATCGAGGCGCCGAGATCGCGGTGGATGGTGGGCAGCGCGACGCTGACCACGAGGTTGTCCAGCACGACCATGAACAGCGCCACCGACACGATCCCCAGGGTCCAGCCGTTCCTGCGCTCCGACGCCACTCATCCGGTGCTCCTTGCTCGGTTGCCATGCTAATTGAATAATAGATTAGCAGTCACTAATAATTTGTCAAGGAGGCCTGGCCGTCGCAGACGAGCGGCGAATGACCATCGGGAATACCATGACGAGGCGATGACGCAGCGAGGAGGCCGTGCTGCGTCGGACGATGCGCTCGGTTCGTCGGGATCGCTGCTCGGCGCGGATGTGGTCGGAGGCACGAAGACGGTGTCGGTGTCCAGTGCCCCCGCGCCATCGCAGAGCACCGGCACGACCACGCGACCGACGACGAGCACAACCTCCACTACCACGACCCCGGCGCAGACGACGACGAACGGCGGCACGCCGGCGCCGACCACCACCCGCACCGCGCCCGAGCCGGCGTTCACCGAGCAAGGAAGCGAGCGTCGGAAGGACTCGAGCGGCGCAACGGCCGTGCTGCGGGCGAAGGGCTTCACGCCGAACGAACACCTCCGACTACCATCCCAACCAGGCCCTGCGCGTGCTCATCGGCACGCGCACCGGCTCCGGCGACGGGTACGGCCAGCAGGCGTTCTTCTTCGTGAACGGGCGCTACATCGGCACCGACGTCAAGGAACCCAGCGCGACGGTCAGCGTCGTCGGCCAGAGCGACACCGAAGTCACGCTCGCCTATCCGCTGTACCGCAGCAGCGATCCCCTGAGCAGCCCGAGCGGCGGCCAGGCGAGGGTGCGCTTCCAGCTGAACAACGGCAAGCTGGCGCCGCTCGACCCGATCCCGCCGGCAAGAGGCTCAACGAACGGGCTGAGCAGGCAATAGAAGGCCGGGGTGCCTGGACCAGCTTCCGCCGGCAAGCTCGCAGAACGGAGTAGCAGGCAGTAGCGCCAGCGGAGAAGAGGTCCTATCGTGGTAGGTGTCCACGCACACGCTTCGCGAGAAAGGGTTTCGTCTGATGAGTGCAACGATCGAGGGCCGCGCCGAAGAGCTGCTGAAGGGCAAGAACTTCTGCCACGTCGCCACGCTGCGCGCCGACGGCTCGGTGCACGGGGTGCCGGTGTGGGTCGACGTGCAGGACGGCCGCCCCGCGCTGAACACCGCCGAGGGGCGCGCCTGGCCGCGTAACCTCGAACGCGACCCGCGCGTGACGCTGACCGTGCAGAACATGGAGAACCCCTACGAGTACGTGACGATCCGCGGGCGCGTCGCCGAGCGCACGCACGAGGGCGCCGACGAGCACATCGACGCGCTGGCCAAGAAGTACATGGGCGTGGACGAGTACCCGTTGCGCCAGCCGGGCGAACAGCGCGTGATCATCCGCGTAGAGCCCGAGCACGTGCACACGTGGGGAGGCTGAGGGGCTGAGGCCGTCCTTCGCCCCTCCGGGCGTGCGCGTTGTACTTGTTTATTCTTTTTGGCTAGTATTACTATAGTTATACACACTCGGGCGCGATAAACATTGTTCCCGGCCGGTATCGCCATTGTCATACACACTCGGGCGCGATAAGCATTGTTCCCGGCCGGTATCGCCATTGTCATACGCACACTGGTGCGGTAGTTTCGTTCCCATCAGGAGCGCCGCAGCAGCCGTCGCCACAGTGACGGCGCGCGCGGCTGCGTGCGCCAGCCACTCGTCACGCAACACCAGTTGCGCCGCGCTTGCGCGCCGGTAGCACGCACTCGGTGTGGGCGTGGCGGCGCCGGTGTGTGTCCCCTTCGGGCGCGATCAGCATATGCTCGCTGAGAGCGGGTAAATGATGACCACAGAACGGACAGCGATACGTCGCCGGCTTGCGGTTCGCCGCACGGCGCACCGTCCACCATGGGGCGGGCGAAAGGCCGGTCATGATTCCATTGTCGCGCCGCTGGCGGCAACCATCGCCGCGACCCTGGCCGCGACCGTAGCCGTCGGGGTGGGCGTCGCCCTGGCGAGGGCCGAGCGCGACCGTCGCTCCGCCAGGGCGCGGCGATCGCGCGATCGCCAGTTCGCGCTGCTGCCCGGCGAGCGGCCGGCGGACGGGCTGAGGCGCATGGCCCTCGGCCAGCTCGACCTCGCGATCGAGCTGCTCGCGGGCGAAGGGGCACGTGCCCGCCGAGAAGGCGGTGCACGAGACGCGCAAGGCGCTCAAGCGTCTGCGCGCGCTGGTCCGGCTGCTGAGAGAGGAGCTCGGAGAGAAAGCGTTCGCGCGCGAGGACGCCGTCCTGCGCGACGCCGGGCCTGCGCCTGGCGGGCGCACGCGACGCGGAGGTGATGGTGAGCACGCTCGACGGGCTGCTCAAGCGCCACCCCAGAAGCTCGCGCGCCGGCGCGGCGTGCGAAGCTGCGCCGAGCCAGCTCGTGGCCGAGCGCGACAGGGCGGTCGAGCGCGCGCTCGGCGACGTCGCCGGCGCGCGCCAGGTGCTGAGCGAGCTGCGCGCCGCGCGCGGAAGGGTGGCGGCATGGAGCCTGCCCGACCGCGAGCGGCATCGAAGCTGGTGGAGGCCGGCCTGAGGCGCCTCTACCGGCAGGGACGTCGTCGGCGGCGGCGCGCTGGCCGTCCCGCGGTCAGGGAAGGGCGACGGCGCGCGGGCGCATGCACCAGTGGCGCAAACGCGTCAAGGACCTGCGCTACGCCGCGGAGATGCTCGACCGCGCGACCCTGCGCCGAGATGCCGGCAGGGCTCGACCCGGGCAGCAGCGGCACGCGCAGCAGGCGATGCCGGGCACATCCGCCGGCTGGCCCGCCGCGCCGACGAGCTGGCGAACTGCTCGGAGAGGAGCACGACCTGGCGCTGCTCGCCGCGCGGCTGCGGCCGCGGCCAGCCGGGCGCGAGCGGCGCCCGAAGGTCGGGCGGCCCGCAAGGCCCTGCTGAAGCAGATCGCGCGCCGGCGCAAGCGCCTGCGCAAACGAGGCGCTGCGCGAAGGGCAAGCGCCTGTACCGGCGCAAGCCGAAGCGGTTCGTGCGCGCTCGGCGATGCCTACGCGCGCACGGACTGCGACCATCGCTCGAGCCTGGACGCGGTCAGCCGACGCTGAGGACAGTGAGCATGCGCTTGCCCCTGGGCAGCGACACGGACACCTGCTCGCCGGGGCCGCGCCCGAGCAGAGCCAGCGCGACCGGAGATTCGGCCGACAGGCGGCCCTCAGCGGGGGCGGCGTCGTGCGAGCTGACGATCCGCCAGGTGTGCTCGGCGCCGTCCTGGTCGCGCACGACCACGGTCGAGCCGAAGCCGACCATCCCGCCGGACGGCGGGCGCCTCCTCGACGACGACCGCGGCGGCGATCTTCTCGCGCAGCCGCGCGATCTTCGTCTCGAGGTGGGCCTGCTCGTTCTTGGCGTCGTGGTACTCGCTGTTCTCCTTCAGATCGCCCCACTCGCGCGCGGTCTTGATCCGCTCGGCGATCTCCCTGCGCCCCTCCCCCTCGAGCTCGGCGAGCTCGGCGTTGAGGGTCGCAAGCCCCTCGGCGGTCGTCAGGTTCGTCGCGTCGGGCACTCGGACGAGAGCCTACTCGCACGCGATCAGAAGTACGTGCTCGGGGGCGAGGACAGCAGCGCGTAGATCTGCACGATCGCGGCCTGCACGAGCAGCTGGGCGGAGGCGGCGAGCCGCGAGACGAACAGGTTGTTGCTCAGGCGCAGGTTCTGCCAGGCGTAGTCGACGTAGGCCTGGGCGATCTTCGGTCCGGGCGGGTCGTGGGTGACGGAGTCCAGGTAGAGCAGGTTGCGGAAGTAGACCGACGGGAAGAAGGGGATCTCCGACCCGAGCCGTTCGGGGGTGAAGTAGGCGAGCGCAGCCTTGGCGGTCTGGCGGGCCTGGTAGAGGTAGGCGCCGTTGCCGGTGGCCTGGTAGAGCAGCGTGCCGGCGCCGATCATCGTGCCCTGGTTGTAGCTCCACAGCATCGGTTCGACGACGCCCTTGCGGATTGATGTGGTCGGCGTACAGGCCGCTCGGCTGCAGCAGGCAGCTGCGCACCCATTCGTAGGCCATCTCGGCGAACTGCAGATACTGAACGTTGCCGGTGATCCGGTAGAGCTGCACCGCGAGCTCCGCCGCGGGACCGTCGGTGACGGTGTTGCGATCGGTGTTTTCGACGGCGTTCGAGAACGGCACGCCGCCCGGGCAGGCCAGCGTTCGCCGCTGGGGTCGGTCGTCTGCCAGCCGGCCATCTCGAACGCCATGATCCCCTCGGCGCTGCCGAGCGCGGCGGCGTTGTGGGTCAGCTTGTACAGGCGCGCGAGCTCGATCCCGACCCAGTCGTTGTCGTCGTAGTACTTGGTCCCGCCCGGGCCGGCCGGAGGCGCGACGGTGCCGTCGAACGCGGCGAGCGTGCTCGTGAACGTCCCTTCCGGCGCGCCCGAGTTGGTGGTGTCCAGATAGGCGTTCAAGCCGATCAGGCGTGCGTGCAGTTCGCGCGTAAGCGAGACTGCCAAGCCGGGGATCGAGGCGATGCCCTGGACGTTGGTCATCGTGACGGTCGCGGCGAGAGCTTGCGAGAAGGGCCACAAGAACGAGAACGGTTCCCCGGCATACAGCCCTGAGCCGCTGATGTAGTAGGCCTTCTGCATCGCTTCGAAGGCGAGCCAGCGCGCGGGCGGGATCGCCGTGCAGCGCCGGCTTGCGGGCGCTTCTTGCGCGCGTGCTTCGAGCGCGACGGGTGGGAGGATGCCGCGCGGGCGAATTCCGAAGGCTTGGCCACGCGCTGCGGGCGGGTGGCGCCCGCCGGATAGAGTGAGGCCGCCCGCCCAGGAGAGGCCGCGGGCGCGGGCGCGGGCAACACGCAGCCGGCCAGGGCCAGGGCCAGCAGCGGAATGCCAAGGCGCGCGCGCAGCATACGCCGGTGATCAGAGCGGAACCTCATCGGGCGTCAGTCTGCACAAACAGTTGAAAAGCCCATTCGATTTGGTATGGGCCTTCATTCTCATGACTGAATTCGACTACACGACGATCGGGCACGTGACGGTCGACGTGATGACCGACGGGTCCCGCCGCCCGGGTGGAAGCGCCTTCTACAGCGCGCTTCAGGCCGCCAGGCTCGGGCTGCGGGCGCTGATCCTCACGCAGGGCTCGGGGGAGATCGAGCAGCTGCTGGAGCCCTACCGCGGGGAGCTCGAGCTCGAGCTCTTCCCGGCGCGGGAGACGACGACCCTGGGCACCTCCGGCTCCGGCGCCACACGCAGGCAGCGGGTGCTGGCGTGGGCGGGCGTGATCGCCGAGCAGGTGACGGTCGACACTCAGATCCTCCATCTCGCGCCGGTCGCCCGCGAGACGCCGGGCGTGTGGCGGGGACGCGCCGGCTTCGTAGGGCTCACCCCGCAGGGGCTGGTTCGCGCATGGAACAAACACAACGGCGAGGTCTCACCAGCGCCTCTCGATTCAGGCCGGCTCCCGGAGCACCTGGACGCGATCGTGCTGAGCGAGCACGAGCGCGCGATCTGCGCGGGACACATCTCGACGGCAGCTGAGGCGGGGTCGGTGGTCGCTGTCACCGCCGGGGCGAACCCGACCGAGATCCTCCTGCCCGGCGGCGGAGTCGTCCACGTGAAGGTGCCCGCGATAGACGATCCCCGCGACGACCTTGGCGCCGGTGACGTGTTCGCGGCGGCATTCTTCGTGGCGCTCAGCGAGGGACGGCCAGCGAAGAGCGCCGCGGCCTTCGCCAACGCCGCCGCAGCGGTGCGGATCGGCGGTGCCGGCGCGGACGCGATCGGCGACAGGACCGCGATCGAGGCCCGTCTGCGCGCCACCGCGCCCGCTTCGAGTTAGCCGGCCAGAGCCGCGTCGATCAGCCGCGAGAGCTCCTTGGGATCGAGCGCTTCGCGGCCACAGGCGCGCGCGGCGAGCAGCAGGCTGCCACCGACCGGGGCCATCTCCACGACCGACACGCGCGCGTCGGGCGCGGACTCATGGACGACCCGCGGCGAGGGGTTCGACGAATACGGCGCCGGCCTTGAAGGCGCTGCCGATCAGGCCCACGGGGAAGGTCGACCGGCGAGGCCGGTTTGGCGGATGACCGCGGCGATCTGCTCGCCGAGCTCTCTGGCCGCGCGCGCGTAGAGCTCGCGTGCGACCGCGTCTCCGCCCTCGGCGAGCCTGGCGGCCTCGGTCGCGAACGCCGCGATCTCGCCCTTGGTGAGCGGCTTTGCGTAGACGCGCGCCGCGAGCGCCTCGACGCTTGGCGCGTCGAAGAACTGAAGGACGGCCTCGCTGAGCGCTGTCTCGGGGCCGGAGGCCTCGCGGTCGCGCAGGGCCGCCTTGATCGACTGGACGCCGAGCCAGTAGCCGCTGCCCTCGTCCCCCAGCAGATGTCCCCAGCCGCCGGCCCGCCACGCGCGCCCGACCCAGCCCTTTGGGCTCTGTGCCCGACCGACGCCGAAGACGTTTGATCCCGTGCCCGAGATCGCCGCGACACCCGGGCCGACGCCAGTCGCGGTGGCCCACGCTCCGACGACGTCGTTGACCACGATCCAAGCGTCCGTCCGTGCGGCGCGCACGTGCCGGGCGATGGCGTCGGTGTCGGTGCCGGCGACGGCCAGCACCGACGCGCCGAGCGCGTCTGACGCCGTGCCGGCCCGCTCGATCGCCTCGTCGGCGGCCCCGAACAGCGCCTGGACCGCGGCCTTCGCGCCGACAGCATCCTCGTTGCTCGGCCCCGAGTGCGCGAGGTGAAGCGCGTGACTCTCCAGATCGAGGACCGCGGCGAGCGTCTTGGTCGCGCCGCCGTCGATCCCCATCACGAAGCGGGCGTTTGCACCTGCCTGCCCATCCGCCCGCCCACCTGCGCCGGCTATCGGTCTGGCCAGCGCGGATGGGAGCTGGACGAGCGAGTCGCGGTTCATGGCCAAATCCGAAGGGGTAGTAAATGGCGTCCTCCGTTTACTACCCCCTGCTGTAGTTGTCCATTCATGCGCGCGCAATCCTTGCAGGGCCGGTGGTGGGGTAGAGCGTGTCTAATTCTTGTCTCGGTTTTATCAGTTGTCTTGTTTTATCAGTATAACTATAGTTGTACCCTTCTAAAAAACGATTGAAACAAAATCCTTGACCGTATAACTATAGTTATACGCGTTCTGACTGCGGCGACTCATCTCCACTAGGATCGGGATCCGATGCCCGTGAGCGCGATCTTCCCCGAGGCGCCAATGCGGAAGGGGATGTACGAGTCGTTCTACCTGCGCGCCGTCGCGCCGGATGAGCCGGTGGGGGTGTGGATCCGCTACACGGTGCATAAGCGCCCCGGACAGCGGCCGAAGGGATCGGTGTGGTGCACGGTGTTCGACGTGCGGCAAGGGCGCCCGTTCATGCACAAGCTGACGACCGACGCGTTGGAGGTCCCGGCCGGGGGATGGATCGCGGTGGGCGATGTTCGCGGGGCCCACCAAGGCGAGGAAGCGTGGGGCGAAGGCGCCCTCCTCGGCCCCGGGCGGGCGGAAGGGACGTGCGGACCGGCGCGCTGGTCGCTGCGCTTCGCTTCAGAGGAGCCGGAGCTGCGCCATCTCCCCCGCGAGTGGCTGTACCGCGCGCCGCTGCCGCGTACGAAGCTCACGAGCCCAGCGCCGGCGGCGAGGTTCGACGGCACCGTGGATGTGGCGGGGCACGGTGGAACGATCGAGCTGCGCGGCTGGCCGGGAATGGTCGGCCACAACTGGGGCTCCGAGCACGCCGAGCGCTGGATCTGGCTGCACGGGATCGGCTTCGAGGAAGCGCCCGGGGCGTGGCTGGACGTGGCGCTCGGCCGCGTGAAGGTGGCCGGACGGATGACGCCCTGGGTGGCAAGCGGCGCGCTGTCGCTCGATGGCCGCCGCTATCGCATCGGTGGACTGACCGCGCGCGGCCTGCGCGTTGAAGAGACGGCCGCAGGCTGCGTCCTTGAGCTCAGAGGCGAGCACGGCCTGGCAATCGAGGCCCGCGTCGAGGTCCCGGCGGGAACAGCCGCGGGCTGGCGCTACGCCGACCCGAACGACGACCGATCAGCCCCACCGCCCGCGAAGCCGGTGGTGGGGGACACCGCCACCGAAGACGGTGGTCACGATGTGGTCAACTGCTCGGTCGCCGCGCTCGAGCTGAACGTCAAGCTGCCTGGCAACGAAGCGCCCCGGGCACTGCGCACGGCGCACGGCGGCGCGTACGAGCTGGGGATGCGCGAGCGCGACCACGGCGTCCAGATCGCGTCCTTCCCCGACGGCTGACCAGGCGGTCGATGGCCTTCGCTGACCGATCTCCGATCGGTCAGCATCCTCGGTCGCTCGTTGGCCGGCGATGTCCGCGTCCGCTGGGAGACCGCGCGTCTGGAGATTACGTCTCTGATGATCTTCTTATGTTCATCACCTTCAATGTGCCTCTGACATCTACCAGCAGGATCGACATCGACTAGCAGGAGGAAGCTCAATGAAGGTGATCGGCGCCGGCTTCGGCCGCACGGGAACGATGACGCTCAAGGCCGCGCTGGAGGAGCTGGGCGGGGGTCCCTGCTACCACATGATCGAGGTGCTGTGGGGCGATACGAGTCGCCTGCCTCTCTGGCAGGCTGCGGCGAGCGGCGAGGATGTCGACTGGCAGGCGGTGTTCGCCGGTTTCCAGGCGACTGTGGACTGGCCCGGGTGCACGTTCTACGAGCCGCTGATGGAGGCCTTTCCGCAGGCCAAGGTGCTACTCACCGTGAGAGATCCGGACGCTTGGTATGAAAGCGCGAAGAACTCGATCTACGCATCGCTGATCGCGGGACGCAACGGCGAACTGGCGGGCGGAACCAACACGCCGCCCTCGCCCGAGGCGTTTGCCATGATCTCAACGCTGATCTGGGAGGGCACGTTCCACGGGCGCTTCGATGACCGGGAGTACGCGATCGAGATGTTCAACAAGCACAACGAGGAGGTCAAGCGCAAGGTGCCGGCTGAGCGGCTGATCGTGCACGAAGTCAAGGAAGGCTGGGGGCCGCTAGCGGCGATGCTCGGCGTGGAGGAACCGGATACGCCGTTTCCGCATTTGAACGACAAGGATGCCTTCCGCGAGATGGTGGGCCTGCCGGCACTCGCCGGCTGAGGGCAGAGCCTCTCGCCTCAGTCGGCTCCGTCGCTCCGTCCTGCCCGATCGTCCTGCTCACGTCAAAGTCCCGAAGTCCCTTGTTTTCCAGGTACTTCTCTTCGACGCGCCCGAGAGGATTCGAACCTCTGACCTTCGGTTCCGTAGACCGACGCTCTATCCAGCTGAGCTACGGGCGCAGAGCCCGGAAGTCTAGGGTTTTCGGCCTCGCAGCCATCAGATCTGCTCGGCCATATCACGATTAAATCACGATTAATCGGCGTTTTCTGCGAGTCGAGGGGGTGACCGATCAGAGATCGGTCACCCCCGGACGCGCGCCCAACGGCTCCCTCGCCCACCCCAAGTCACCGCGCCGTCGAGCT
>CAWEZZ010000002.1:0-392005 GCA_963813805.1 uncultured Solirubrobacterales bacterium | reverse complement strand
CCACGCTGCTCTACCAGCAGACTCGCTCGCCGTTTGCCCTCGCCCAGGCGCGCAGGTTCCTCGCCTGGGCGAACACCACGGGCTTCAGTCCAGCCGACGGCCTCTACGCCGGCAGCAACCTGAATCCGACGCCGATCGACTACATCGAGGCGCCGCTGATCTACGCCCAGGCCGTGCTCTGCAATCTGACCGGCACCTTTGCCTACTGCGAACGGGCCCAGCGGTTGAAGGCCACCGCGCTGCACCGTTTCGGCTCTCTGCTCGACTTCTCCCCGCAGTACGACGCGATCTACGTGCAGTGGATGCTGGCGCTGTACTCCCTCGACCACGACCCCGTCCTGTACGCGCTCGCGACCGACAATGCGCGCGACGCGCAAACCCGTGCGGGCAACGGCGAAGGCCTCTACCTGCTCTCCTGGAACGGTGGAACCCTCCCCCCGCAGGACGCCCTGCCGGGGATGCTGCAGACGCAGGCCGCCACCACCAGCCTGTTCGCGTGGCTGGCGGTCTACCCGCCACCGCCTCAGGGGTAGGAGAGCCGGGCCAGGGACGAGCTCACACCTCTGTCGCTCTACACACCACACGGTCGAACATAAGGCTGGGGGGCGGGCCAGCTGGGGAGCGACCTCGCATGGATTACAAACGGTGGCGTTGAATGTGAGGAATGTGAGGAGTCTCACTGCGCCGTTAGCACTCGCTTAGCATGTCGTTCGATGCTGCGACACGTGGGCATGCCTTCCATCGCTGGCCGATCTTCGATCGGTCGCGCAACCGTCGTATCGGTGATCATCGCCGCCCTCGCCGGCTGTGGATCAACTCTCAAGAGCAGCTCGACCGCGCACGCAAGCGCCGCGACGAGCACGCCCAGATCCTGCCCCGAAACGGTGGTCGAAACCCTGGGCCACGTCGTGGCCCGCGTCTACCACGAGGGTGTCGCAAGCGAACGAACCGCGAGCGCCCGGCACCTGATCGCGGCCTCGACAGCGCTGCGTGAAGCGGTGGAACGCGGTGACGCGGCGGCGACGCGCACAGCCGCGCAAGCACTCGTCGCCGGCGGCCACATGACGAACCTGCACGTGATGCGCGGCACCCAGACGCTCACCGACGTCGGCGGTCCCGCGCTCACACCTATCCGAGGGACGCTCATCGACGCCAGCGGCGCTCCGATCGGCAGCTACGTCACGAGCGTTTGGTCTGACAGCGGCTTCCTCGCCGAGTCCGAAGGGATCGGCGAGGGCGTCGTCGCGCTGCGCGCGAACGGTCGCAGCCTCGGAGGCTCGTTCCCGCTGCCGCCGGGCGAACTCCCCGCGCAAGGCACACTCACCGAGAAAGGCGTCGCCTTTCAGTACACCTCCTTCCCGGCCGAGGCCTACCCCTCGGGCTCCCTACGGGTATACCTGCTCAAGTCGATTCGCTCGACCACGGCGTTCTGCGGGGCAAGCAGCGAGGAGACGCTCGTCAACACGCTCAGCCATGTCGCGGCTCTCATCTACGCCGGCGAGGCGGGCGGGCGGGCGCTCACCCAGGTCCACCGCGTCCAGCACAACCAGCCGCTGCTGCGCGCCGTGGCGCGGCGCGACCCGGTGGCCACGAGGCTGGCTGTTGAAAATCTGCTCAACGAACACATCGTGCGCCTGCGCGTGAGCGCCGGCGGGACGCTGCTGTCCGATGTCGGCGGGCCGTACGTGCTGGCTCCCGTGCACGCCACGCTGCGTCGCAGCGGACGCACGATCGGCAGCTTCGTGCTCTCAATCCAGGACGACGAGGGCTACCGGCGACTCACCAAACGACTGGCGGGGCTCGACGTGCTTATGTACATGGGCTCCCAGCTGGTGAAGAACAGTCTCGGCCCAGCGCCCGGAGCGGTGCCGGACAGCGGTTCCTACCACTATCGCGGGCGAACGTTCCGCGTGTTCACCCTCAAATTCAGGGCGTTCCCCTCGGGACCCCTGCGCGTTCAGGTTCTGATCCCGATCCCCTACTCCTGAGCGTTCGCGCGCGAGCTGACCACCCGCCCGGGACCGAGGCGGCGCCATCGATCGACGACAAGTCTCTCACACCCTGGGCGAGGACCCTTAGGCCAGCGCGAGTGACTCCTGCTTGGCGCCGAGCGCTTCTAGGAGCTCAGCGAAGGAGTTCGAGAATTTTTCGACTCCCTCACGCTCGAGCGTGTCTGTGACATCGTCATAGTCGACGCCAACCCGCTTCAGCTCGTCGAACACCCTGCGTGCCTCCTTCAGCCCGCTCTCCAGGCGCGCCTGCGGACTGCCGTGGTCCTGATATGCCCTGATCGTCTCCTCGGGCATCGTGTTGACCGTGTCCGTCCCGATCAGCTCCTCCACGTACAGGGTGTCCGGGTAGGCGGGGTTCTTCGTCGACGTCGACGCCCACAGCACCCGTTGTGGCGTCGCGCCCTTGGCGGCGAGGAACTCCCACCGCGGGCTGGCAAAGACCTCCTTGTAGTGCATGTAGGCGAACTTTGCGTTCGCAACAGCGAGCTTCCCCTTCAGCTCGTCGTGTCCACCGATCTCATCCAGGCGCCGGTCGGCCTCAGTGTCGATTCGCGACACGAAGAAGCTCGCCACCGATGCAACCGCGCTCGGGTCGCCGCCGTCGGCGACCAACCGCTCGATCCCGCGCACGTAGGACTCGGCGACCTCGGCGTAGCGGCGCAGCGAGAAGATCAGCGTGATGTTGATCGAGTGGCCCTTCGCCACCACGTCCTCGATCGCCGCCAGCCCGGGCCTGGTGGCGGGGATCTTGACCAGCAGGTTGGGTCGGTCGATCGTCTCGTGCAGGCGCATCGCCTCGCGAAAGGTCTCGAGCGTCTCATACGCCAGCCTCGGGTCCACCTCGATCGAGACATACCCGTCGCGCCCCTCTCCCTGCTCCCACACCGGGCGAAAGAGGTCGCAGGCGTCTTCGATGTCCTGTTCGGCCAATGCCCAGAACGTTTCACCCACGTCAGCTCCGCGCGCGGCCAGCTCGTGTAGTTGCTCGTCGTAGGCGTCGCCCGAGGTCATCGCCTTTTGAAAAATGGTCGGGTTCGACGTGGCACCCACCACCGCGTCGTTGTCGACCAACCCCTGCAAATGCCCTCCCCGGATCGACTCGCGCGAGAGGAAGTCGATCCACACGCTCTGCCCGAGGGCCGACAGGCGTTGCAGCGGCGGGAGGGGATTAGAGGGCATCCGGGGCTCCTAGGTCTTGTTCTTATTATTTAGTCTGTATCACAATAGTATTGACGCGAGCAATGCGGGGGCGCACTGGGTAATACGATGGCGCACCTTGGAGAAAAAGAGGAACACACTCTCCGGCCTCATCGGCCACGCTCCAGCAGTGCCCGCGCGCGGGCAGCGATGTTCTCGGCGGTAAAGCCCAGCTTCTCAAGAACCGTCACTCCCGGTGCCGAGGCGCCGAAACGATCGAGGCCGAGCACGTCGCCGTCTGAGCCCACCCACTTCCACCAGCTCATCGTCGCGCCCGGCTCGACGGCGAGGCGGGTGAGGACATCAGGGAGAAGGACACTGTCGCGGTACTCCCGCGACTGGGCTTCGAACAGCTCCATACACGGCATCGACACCACGCGCGCTTTCACTCCCTCCGCGGCCAACTGCTTGGCGGCAGCTAGCGTAGGCGCGACCTCCGCGCCGGTGGAAATCAGGATCACGTCCGGGCCGTTTCTCCGAGGAGCCTCCGGGCCACCCGCATCGACAGGACCCTCTCCGGGAGAATCCCACAGCACGTACCCGCCGCGCTCGGACTCCTCGGCGGACCCGAGCCCCTCGCCGGCGCGGTCGAGCACGGGCACGTTCTGGCGGGACAGCAGCAGAGCGACGGGGCCGTCGTCGCGCTCCAGTGCCACCCGCCACGCCACGGATGTCTCGTTCGCGTCCGCTGGACGGATCACCCACAGGTGGGGGATCGCGCGCAGCGCCGCATAGTGCTCGATCGGCTGATGTGTCGGCCCGTCCTCGCCGAGCGCGACCGAGTCGTGCGTCCACACCCATACAACAGGCAGTCCCATCAGGGCGGAGAGGCGCACGGAGGCCCGCATGTAGTCGGAGAAGACCAAGAACGTCGACCCGTACGGCTTGACGATCCCGCCATGCGCGGCCGCGCCGTTGATGATCGCGCCCATCGCGTGCTCGCGGATACCGAACGGGACGTTGCGACCGGCGTGCACCTTGCAGAACTCGCCCGCGCCCTCGAATACCGTCTTGGTCGACTCCACCAGGTCGGCTGCCCCGCCGATCATCGTCGGCATGACGGAGGCGAAGGCCGCCATCGTCCTCTGACCAGCCACGCGCGTGGCGATCTGCTCGCCCGCCTTGAAACTGGGTAGCGTCTTGCGCCAACCGTCACGCAAGCGGCCGTCCATCGCGCGGTCCCAGTCACCGGCCATCTCTGGAAACGCTTCGCGCCAGGCGTCGAATCGCTGCTTCCACTCGGCCTGCGCGGAGGTGCCGGAGGCGGACAGAGACATGTGCTCATAGACGCGCTCGTGCACCCAGAACTTGCGGTCGGGGTCGAAGCCCATGACTTCCTTGGTGGCGCGGACCTCATCTTCGCCAAGCGCGGAGCCGTGAGCCTTGGCGGTGTCCACCGCGTTCGGCGCCGGGTAGGCGATGTGCGAGCGGATGGCGATGAACGACGGGCGCTCGGTTTCCTCACGCCCGTCGGTCAGGGCCGCCTGCAGCGCGTCGAGATCCTCAGAGTCCTCCACGCGCTGCACGTGCCAGCCGTCTGCTTGCAAGCGCGCCGTGTGGTTCTCGCCGTCGAATGAGATCGACGTGGTGCCGTCGATCGTGATGTGGTTGTCGTCGTAGCAAACGATCAGCTTCCCCAGTCCGAAGTGCCCGGCGATCGAGGCGGCCTCCTGGCTGACGCCCTCCATCATGTCGCCGTCAGAGCAGATCACGTAGGTGTGGTGGTCGACGACCTCCTGGCCGGGACGGTTGTAGCGCTCGGCGAGGAATCGCTCGGCGATCGCCATGCCGACCGCGTTGCCCACCCCCTGCCCGAGCGGCCCGGTCGTGACCTCGATCCCGGGGGTGTGGCCGCGCTCGGGGTGTCCGGGCGTGCGCGAGCCCCACTGGCGGAACTGCTTCAGGTCGTCGAGCCCGAGGTCGTAGCCACAGAGATGGAGCAGCGAGTACTGCAGCACGCAGGCATGGCCTGCGCTCAGCACGAAGCGG
The DNA here is from genome assembly GCA_963813805.1 of uncultured Solirubrobacterales bacterium. Classification (GTDB taxonomy): domain Bacteria; phylum Actinomycetota; class Thermoleophilia; order Solirubrobacterales; family Solirubrobacteraceae; genus Palsa-744. The sequence continues at coordinate 386,807 of CAWEZZ010000002.1, read as the reverse complement.
TCGCGGTTGGGCCACTCGGTGTCGCCCGGGTTGACCCGCAGGAAGCGCTTGAACAGCGTGTAGCCGAGCGGCGCCAACGCCATCGCAGTTCCTGGATGCCCGGCGTTGGCCTGCTGAACAGCGTCCATCGACAGGGCGCGGATCGTGTCGATCGAGAGCTTCGTGATCTCTGGCCGCTCCACCGAACCGATCCTAGCGAGCTACAGTCGAGGGATCATGTCTGAGCAGTTCTGCGATGTCGGCCGGGGGATCACCCTCTGCTACGAGACGTTTGGCGAGCACTCCGACCCGGCGGCGCTGCTGATCATGGGCCTGGGCACACAGATGGTTGCCTGGCAGGATGACTTCTGCTCACAGCTTGCTGCGCGTGGGCTGTATGTCGTGCGCTTCGACAACCGCGACATCGGGCGCTCGACCCACCTGCATGGTCCACCGCCGTCGCTCACTCAGCTCCTGCGCGGCTCCGGCGATGCCGCGCGCTACACGCTGGCCGACATGGCAGAGGACGCGGCTGGGCTGCTGAGCGAGCTCGGGCTCGCTCCAGCGCACGTGATCGGCGCCTCACAGGGCGGGATGATCGCGCAGGCGCTCGCGGCGAGACACCCGGCGCAGGTGCGCTCGCTGGTGTCACTGATGTCCAGCACAGGCGGGCGCTGGGTCGGGCGACCGGCGCTGAGCAGCTATCCGATCTTCATCCGCAAAGCCCCGCGCGAGCGTGCTGCGTTTATCGAGTACGCCGTGCGCATGTTCACCAAAGTCGGCTCCCGCGGCATGCCTCAGGACACCGACGGGGTACGCAAGATCGCGGCGCTCTCCTTCGACCGCGAGCTCGACCGCACGGGATCGGGACGCCAGCTCGCTGCGATCATCGCTTCTGGCGACCGCACCGCTGAGCTACGCCACATCACTGCGCCGACGCTCGTGATCCACGGCACAGCCGATTCCCTGGTCTCGCCCTCCGGCGGGCGCGCCACGGCCCGCGCGATCCCAGGCGCGAAGCTGATGATGATCGAGGGCATGGGCCACGACCTGCCGCGCGTGCTGTGGCCGCGCCTGATCGACGCCTTCGCCACCCATGCCGCCGAGGCGGACCGACTCACTGAGAGCCGCCTGGCCCTCCAGCAAGCTTAGAACGCCTATCAAAAAAATGCGCCCGGCGGGAATCGAACCCGCGGCCTGCGGCTTGAAAGACCGCTGCTCTTTGGCTCCCCGAAGAGAACCGTTGACCACTGAGCTACGGGCGCGCGCTTTTTGGTGTCTGCAGACTTTAAGTTGCTGTCGAGAGCCTATCTGAGAACGTCCGGGCCGAGCGCCAGCGACCCAGCGGTCGGCCCGCGCCGCCAGCTCCGAGCGCAGTCAACTTACTGTGAGGATGATCTTCCCGCGGGTGTGTCCAGACTCGCTGAGCGTGTGTGCCCGCTGCACCTCAGCTAGCGGGAAGGTCTCTGTGATCTCCACACGCACATCGCCAGCCGCCACCAGCTCGGCGATTCGGGCCAGCTGCTCGGAGCTCGGGCTCATCACGAGTAACTCTGCGCGCACGCCACGCTCTCTTGCCGCCTGCTCAGGTGGAGCGCCGGCGATCGTGACGAGAACGCCTCCATCGCGGACCGTGGGCAGCAGCGACTGCGTCGTGTTCCCACCCACCGTGTCGAACGCAACATCCACGTCGCTCACGGACACACCGACATCTTGGCGGGTGTAGTCGACGTACTCATCGGCACCGAGGCCGAGCACGAAATCGCGGTTGCGCGATGACCCGGTCCCGACTGCTCGGGCTCCGGCGTGCTTCGCGAATTGCACCGCGAAATGGCCGACCCCGCCCGCCGCGCCCGCAATCAGCGCCGTCTGCCCGCGCTCGAGTCCGCCACGGTCGAACAGTGCCTGCCACGCGGTCATTCCCGCCACTGGAATCGCCGCCGCCTGCTCGTGGCTCACACCGGCAGGCTTCTTCGCGATCACCCCGGCTGGGGCGGTTGCGAACTCCGCGTAGCCGCCGCTCGCCGCGATGCCAAACACCTCGTCTCCCTCAGCGAACCCCTCGGCGCGCGAGAGCTCGACCGTTCCGGATACATCGTTGCCAAGCACTGCGGGCAGTTGCTTGGGCATGAACCCACGCCGGTACTTCCAGTCGATCGGGTTGATCGAGGCCGCGTGGATCCTGATCAATACCTCCCCATCACCGGGCTCGGGCCGCTCGGCTTCCTCGAAACGCAGGACATCCGGGCTTCCCGTCTCGTGGATCAATACGGCGTGCATGGGATCTCCTCTTCGGCAGAACGGCCTACGGCCAGGGCGGCTGGCTACGTCAGCCGCCACTCGGCGGCTCGCGACACGGATAGCACGGGCTGTTGCCGCTACAAGTGGGGCATGGCGACGGCGGGGACGGCGGGCCGACCGGGCAGGCGATCATCGGACATACCTCACCAGCCGTGCAGGGAGGCGGACAGGGCGGTGGACAGGACTGCGGTGCGATTAGTGGTGGGCGTGCCGGTGGTGGTCGGGCGGGCGGTGGACAGGCGGTCATCGCCGTGCCGTTCGTTGCGCCGGCCGGGGGACACGGCGGCGGGCATGTGGTCGAAGCGTTGGCGGCCGCGGCGTAGACGCATGGTGGTGGGCACGCGGGTGCGGGGTCCGTCGCTGTGCCGGTGGTGGTCGGGCAGGGCGGTGGACAGGCGGGTTGTGGCTGAGCGCCTGTCGTGGGAGAGGTGCTAGTCACGCAAGGTGGTGGGCAGATGGCCGCTGGGCACAATGCGCCAGGCGGACACCGCGGCGGTAGGAGGCAGGGCGGCACGCACGAGGACCCGCCCGTGCATGGTGGCGCGCATGGGAGCGCCTTCATCGGCGCCTGTAGTGTCCGTGCGTGCTTGCTGGCGTGCGGCGTGCGGCGTGCCGTGTGCTTATTGAGTCGACGGCGGTGGTGGCGGCGATGGTGCTTGGCGAGCTTCGCCTTGGCCCTCAGAGCGACAGCGGAAAGTGGAGTCGGTTGGCACACGGACGGTGAGCCGGTCGTGCCTGTGACGACGGTGGCGCTCCCGACCGCGGTGCCGACCGCATTAGCGCTGCCCGCTTGGCCGCTCGCGAGCGTAGGCACCACGCTTACCAAGGCGCCGCACATGCAGATGATCACTACCCAGAGCATGCGCATCTCAGCAATGTAGCGCGATTGAACACCGAGAATCGTGATCAGATCTCCCGATCCCCGTGACGCGTGGCACGGACTTGAATTTAGGTTCTCGGGCCTACTTGAACTGAGGCCCTCTCTGACCGTGCGTGGCGTGTCATCGTCTCGAGCCCTACGAGTTCGAGGCTGGTCTGCCAGAGATCGGCCGCCTTGGCAAGGTCGTGGGATTCGGTGGAGGAGGGGATCTCGTTGGCGCCTGAGAAGTAACAGCCGCTGCGTCCGTGCAACGTGGAGTCGCTGATGAGCCGGGCAAGTGCCCTGCCCGACGTTCGCGGGGTGTTGATGTTCGGCCTGACGAGGGTCAGGGCAGGCATTAGGAATCGCCAGGCGAGACGCCGGTAGGCGGGGTAGTCGCGCGCGAGGCCGGTGCCGGGCATCATCCCCGGGTCAAACGCGTTGAACGCGATGCCTTGGTCGTGCAAGCGCCGGTCGAGCTCATAGGTGAACAGCACGTTGCAGAGCTTTGAGGTCGTGTAGCGTCGACGCCCGGCGGTGGCCGGCGCGTCGCCTGCGGCCCATTTGGCGTCCGGGCGGGCGAGCTCGGCGGCGCTAGTGTAGCGCGGGCGAGGCATGCCGGTTCGCTGCGCCGGGTCGTGTGTGTTACTTGAGACGATCACGACCTGGGCGGGTGGAGTTAGCTGATGGAGGAGAAGCGCGACGAGTAGGAAGTGGCCGAGATGGTTGACGGCGAATGTCGCCTCATAGCCATCCTTGCTGAGCACTGGTTCGGGTTCGCTGACGTGCTGTATGCCTGCGTTGCAGATCAGCGCGCCCAGCGGGGGACGCTGATCGCCGCGAAGGCTCTCGGCGAACCGGCAGACATCATCGAGCGAGCCGAGGTCGAGGACTTCGGCCTCTGCCCCGATGCGTGCGGCGGCTGATTCGGTGCGCAGCCGATCGCGTCCGGTGATGAGGACGTGCCAGCTGGGGTTGGCGGAGAGCTCCGCGGCAACGCAAAGCCCGAGGCCGCTCGTGCCGCCGGTAATCAGGACGGTGCGCTCAGTCATACTTATACCTCCTCTGCGTGGTCAACCTCCCCTGCGTGGTCATACCTCCCCTGCATGGCACCTACCTTATGGTCTATGAGCGAGTGCAGGGGGTTCTCCCCGGTGCTGCCCACAAGATCGCGCCGCCAAATCGAAAGCCATGTCCGCAGCGACGATTGACGAACTCACACTCGCCGACGATCCGGCTCGTTGGGCCGCGCTCGGCTTCACCGTCCTCGAGGACAGCTGCCAGCTCGGCGGTGTGCGTGTGCGCTTCACGGCTCCCGAGTCGGGACAGGGACTCGTGGGGTGGTCGCTGCGCGACATAGCAAGCACTGAGCTTGACGGGCTGCCCACGACGATCTCCGAGCGTCCCGCCCCGGCGCAGACGGTTGCTCATCCCAACAGCGTGCTCGCGATCGACCACATCGTCGCGATGTCGCCCGCCTTCGACCGCAGCGTGCAGGCGCTCCAGGCAGCAGGCCTCGATCTACGCCGTATCCGCGATGAGCCCACCTCGGCAGGAGCGCCGCGCCAGGCTTTCTTCCGGCTGGGTCAGGAGATCCTCGAGCTGATCTCAGAGCCCGAGGAGGTCGTCGCCCGGGACGGCGGAGCGGATCGTCCCGTGCGCTTCTGGGGTCTCGCACTGCGGGTTGAGGATCTCGATCGGACGGTCGAGCAGCTCGCACCGCACGTCAGTCACGTGCGCCCGGCGGTCCAGCCGGGGCGGCGGATCGCCACGGTGCGACGCTCGGCGGGCCTCGCGGTACCGCTGGCCCTGATGAGCACCGAGGAACGACCCGTGGAGTAGCTCATCGTCCGGTGAACTTTGCTCCTCTCTCAACCCTTGAAGGTGGAGGCACCGAAGTCGCCGAAGGGCTCATCGCGCTCGCGGACCGCCTGCTTAAAGCCGGCCTGCGCAGCCCGTTGCTGGAATGCATAGCCCTCCTTGGTGTGGCGGGCGATGCCATCAAAGACGGTGCCCAGAACCTGGGTTTGGTGCAGGCCCTGGGCGTACAGGGACTGGTTGACCAGCAGCTTCATCATCTGAAGCTGGTTCAGCGGATTGCGCGCGATCCGCTCGACGAGGACCTCAGTGCGTTCATCGAGGTCCTCCGCGACGGGCGCCTCGATCGCGAGGCCCCACTCCAGCGCCTCGGCGCCCGACAGACAGTCTCCCGTGAACAGCAGTCGCTTGGCGCGCTGCGCTCCCAGCCGATAAGCCCACATCGAGGTCGTCGGCGCTCCCCAGACCCGGGCGGGCGGGTAGCCGATCTTCGCATCGGCGGCGATCACCAACAGGTCGCTGCACAGCGCCATGTCGGTTCCGCCCGCCACGCAGAACCCGTGCACCTTGCAGACCACCGGCTTTGAGCAATGAAACAGCGACATGAAAGCGCGAACATTGCGGCCCATCATCGCGTAGTCGACCATCTCATCCCACGTGCTCGACGGGTCGTGGTTTGCAGCCATCACGCTCGGATCGAGCGGCGAGCCCAGCGGTGGCGCGAGCCCCTCTCCACCCATGCGTCCCTGGCCCTCGGCGGACTCGACGAGGTCATAGCCGCCACAGAACCCCTTGCCGTTGCCCGCCAGCAGAATCACATGCACGGCCGGGTCGAGATCGGCACGCTCGACGCAGCCCTCGAGCTCGCTCACCAAGCCCCGGGTGATGCCGTTCCCTCGCTCCGGCCGGTTCAAGGTGATCCGGGCGACACGCCCCGTCACCGCGTAGATCATCGTCTCAGTGCCAGCCACGACACGAGCACTGTACCTGGACCTCCACGGAAGCAGTAGCAAAGCGCGTAACGGTCCACAGGACGACGGCTAACACTCCGTTCGCTACAGCAAAGAAGTCACCGAAAAGCAGACCGGCCAACAACAGAGCGGCCCTGTGGGATCGTGATTGGGTCAAGGCCGCCGCGACGACAATCTCACAGCGGCCTTGCCCGGCCGTGGTCAGCTTGTCTGGACGACGAACAGTTTGTTGCCGTCCTGGTCGCGGAAGAAGAACATCGGCGGCACTGGGTCACCCATGCGCGACACCTCGTCGTCGACGTCGACGCCGCGAGCTTTTAGGTCGGCGTGGTCCGCGTCGATGTTCAAGCTCGACAGCGCGATGCGCGTCTCGATGCCCGTCGGTTCGCCGGGGCGCGGCTTCACGATCGCGATCGTCGTGTCTGCACCCGCCGGCGCAACTTCGACCCAGCGGTCCCCGTTGCCGAAGGGAACGTCCAAACGCTTCTCGAAGCCCAGCTTGCCGGTGTAGAAGGCGATCGCCGCGTCCTGGTCGGTGACAGGGACCATCATCGTCCCCACCTGGGTGATGTGGGTTGAGGTCGTGGTGGTGTCAGTCATTTCAATCCTCCTATTCGTGGGGTTCTACAGCTATGACCGTATTGCGTGGCGAATCTCGTCGGTGAGAGGTCGAGGCCGCCCCTTGTCGAGGGGTTGACTACCGTCACGGGCACGCCAGCCCGGCTCAACGCTCATCAGCCGTGACTGAGCCAGATACGCTTTTAGCAGACATGTTCAGACGCGCGACCATGATTGTCACGGTGCTCGCCCTCGGGATGGCGCCCGCCACGGCGATCGCCACGCCCCAGGACGTCGCCTCCACGCACGCCTACATCCAGGCCAACTACGCATTTGCTCGCGCCACTGAGGCGAAGGTCGGAGCCGCCCAGGCGAAGATCGAAGCTCTCAACCAAAAGCTCGGTCGGGAATGTCCGCACGTGGCCGCCGGCTCACCCGAGACCGAAGAATCGCAACCCCTCAGCTATGAGGTCGTGGTGGCGCTGTGGTCAGTTTCCTATGGCACCGACGCCGGCCCGATCCGCACCTTCGTCGACACCGTGAGACGATTGCGATGGAGCGACCACAGGCTGACACACATCGCACAGAGCTACGCGACGGGCCTGCATGAGATGGCCACTCTGCCGATGCCCGACCTCTGCGGCGACGTGCGCGCCTGGACGGCCAGCGGCTTCAAGACGGTCCCGGCGGCCACGACCAGCCTCGATCGGCGCGCGGAAGGGATCGAAACGAAGACTATCCCGCCGCGGCTGCTGGCCCCGTATGAGCAACCGGCTGACAGGGGCATCCTGGCACGCACAACGCGTTTGGAAACCAAGCTCCTACAGACCGAAACCGTCGTCGGGTTCAGCGACTGGGATCTAGTGCTGGGAACGCTCGGGCTAAATCAGTAGCGGCTGCTCGGGCTCTCAGCGGCCCTGCACGACCAGTGCGCTGGCGTCTACTTCGTCGATCGACGCGTAACCGCTCAATGCCATCGCCAGATCGAGGTCCGCGAGGAAGGAGCGTAGGACCTCGGCGACACCGTCGGTGCCGCCGAGCGCCAGGCCCCAGATGTAGGGCCGCCCCAGCAGCACCGCACGGGCGCCCAGCGCCAGCGCCTTGAGCGCGTCCGCCCCGCTGCGAATACCGCTGTCGAACAGCACCTCGCAACGCCCGTCCACGGCCTCCACCACCCCCGGCAGGGCATCGAGCGCGCCGACCGCCCCATCCACCTGGCGCCCTCCGTGGTTTGACACCAGCACTCCCTCTACCCCATGCTCCACCGCCAACCGCGCATCGTCGGGGTGCACGATTCCCTTCAGCACGATCGGCAGCTCCGTGCACTCGCGCAGGAACGCTAGGTCATCCCAGGTCACCGACGGGTTGGCAAACTGCCACGCCCACTGCCCGACCGCGGCCTGCATGTCCTCCTCCGGCGCCACCTCCAGCAACCCTCGGAAGACGGGGTCCTCCAGGTAATTGCGGTTCCCTTCCCCCCACAGGAACGGCAGGAACGCCTCGCTCAGATCCGCCGGACGCCACCCCAACAGCCAGGTGTCAAGCGTCACCACGATGGCGCTGTAGCCCGCCCGCTCCGCACGCTGCACAAAGCTGCGAGCCAGCTCGTTATCGCGCGGCCAGTACAGCTGATACCAGCGCGCCAGCTCCCCCGCCGCCTGCGCGATCTGCTCGATCGTATGCGACGCCGCCGAGCTGGCCACCAACGGCACCCCCACCTGTGCCGCGCCCCGAGCCATCGCCAGCTCGCCCTCCGGGTGCGCCAACGTCTGCACCCCGATCGGCGCCAGCAACACCGGAGCCGGCAACTCCGTCCCCAGCACCGTGCGGCTCAGGGAACGCTCGGAGACATCGCGCAGCATCCGCGGCCGGATGCGCCAGTGGTCGAACGCCTCGCGGTTGGCCCGCATTGTCTCGCCCAACCCCGCACCCCCAGCGATGTATCCCCGCGACCCGCGCCGCAGCAGGTTCAGCGCATCCTGCTCCAACTGGCGCCAGTCCAGAGACCGCGCGGGGCGCTGGCCCGCCATACCACGCAGGTATATCTCGTACTGGTAGTTGGCGTATGGGACCGCGTTCATGTCTGGGACCTCGTCGAGATGCTGCACGCCATACTGACTCTAGATGTTCGGTCTCCGAGGCAGTGCTGTTGGCGTACTCTCTGCTCGGGTGATCGTTTGATCGTGACCGATACAGCAAACTGGGGAGGACCATGTCCAGCCGCCGTGCCGTTCTGAGCGTCGTTGCCGGTCTACTACTGGTGCTGCCGGCGACGGCGAGCGCTGCGCCGGACTGGGTGGCGCCGTTCAACTTCCCCGTCCCTGCTTCGGACACGAGCATCGGCGGGGTACAGGGCAAGGACCAGATCCTCTACCAGAACGGTGGCATCGCCACGGAGGCGTTCCTTCAGGTCGAGTCCATCTCCCCCGTACAAACGACGTTGCATGTGGGCACGCTGGCACCCGGGGGCAGCTACTCAGACCAGCTGACGATCAATTCCAGCGCGGCGGGCATCCCGCTCGAACCGCAGATCGCCGTCGCCCCGGACGGAGCCGCCCTCGCTGTCTGGCAGGAATACGAAACGAGCAGCCTCGAAACGAGCCCCATCCGCTTCCGCGCGGCCTACCGCCCCGCAGGCAGTGGCACCTGGGAGGCACCGTTCACGATCGCCACCGAAACGGAACGCGAAAAAGGCTTCTCCGCGACTCTGGCCCCTGCGATCAGCGCGAACGGGACGGCCGCCGTCGGGATTCAGCGCTTCGCTAAGGGCGAGCTCACGGGCTTCAAACGCCCCAACTATCGCGTTGACGTCGCGGTGCATCCAGCCGGCGGATCGTGGCAAGCCCCCGAACGGCTGAGCCCCGTGGCGATCTCGGCGGTGAACCTTACGCTCGCGTTCGACGGGTCGGGAGACCTGACGGCCGCCTACACGAAGCGCTTCTTCGAAGGCGCCAAAGAAAATGAAGACCATTCGACGGTGATCGTTCGCCGGCGCGCGGCCTCCAGCGGAGTGTGGGGGTTCGAAGAGGACATCACCGGCTCGGAAATCCTGTGGAGCGCGGACGCCATGTACTTGGGTGAGAACGAAGCGGGCGACGCCGTGGTGGCCTACCAGTACTTCAAAGCTCCCTCGACCCTCGAAACCAAGGCGGTCACCCGTCAAGGGCCGAACGGCTCATGGACGGCGCCGGCTCATCTGTCGAGCACGAGTGGGACGACGGGCGTCGGGGTCTCACCTGACGGCAAGGCCTATGTCCTGTACTGGTTCCAGGGCATCAGCAGCGCGGAAAGCTGCGAGGGCGTCGTGCGCGCTCCCGTCGGAGGGAGCTTCAGCGCCGAACGCTGCCTATCCCCGCCCAATCAAGACGACTTCTCGGGCTCGATGACGTTCCTCGGCAACGACGCTTACTTCGCGTGGAGAGGCAACGTGCCAGGGGAACAGAGCAACACGACCGTCCAGGGTGGGCGCTGGGCCGATGGCTCGACGCTGCCCGATGTCGCTCACAATCTCGACACGCCAGGTCTGCAATACGGTTTCCCGACGATCGTCAACGACTTCCAGGGCAGCGCGGTCGCCTTCTACACCAATCCCAGCGGCCTGCTCCGCGCGGCAGCCTACGACAGCGGCCCGCCGATCCTGCTCAGCACCAACGTACCCGCGACCGCCACCGTCGGGCAGCCGGTCTCCTTCTCGGCGTCGTTCTTCGACCTTTGGGCCGGGCTCGGCGCCGGCCAGCCGACGTGGAGCTTCGGCGACGGCAGCGCTCCAGCCAGTGGCGCCACCGCAACCCACACGTTCACCGCCCCCGGGACCTACACGATCAGTCTCGGCGCGGCCGACGCACTCGGTAACACAGCGGGGACCAGCACCTACACGATCACGGTGAAACCTGCCGCGGCCGATACCCAGCCACCAACCGTCACTCTCAACCTGCCGAAGTGCCCCAAGAAGCTCTCCAAGAAGGCCTGCAAGCGCCGCCGTGCCACACGCAGCGCCTGGCAGACACTCACCGGTACGGTCACCGACCCAGCTCCCTCCAGCGGCATCGCCAGCGTCCAGGTCGCCATCTACCGCACGAGCGGGAAACGGACCGAAGGCCTCATCGGCAAACACTTCCGCAAGACCACCAAAGCCAAGGCCCGCAAAACATTCACAACGGCCAACGTCAGCGGCGCCAGCTGGTCACTGCACCTGCCCAAGCTCAAGCCGGGCCGCTACACAATCCTCCTCCGAGCCACAGACAAAGCAGGACACCTCTCAGCGACCGTCACCAAGACCCTACAGCTGAAATAGCACACCAATCCCTTGCGCCGCGCCGGCTTCATCTCTCGCGGGCGGCTACCAGGCGGTCACGGCCGGCGTGCTTGGCTGCGTGGAGCGCGCGGTCTGCACGTGCGAGCAGGGACTCCGCGGACTCCGATCCGTCCCACGTCGCGATGCCTCCGGAGACGGTTTGCCCGTCGGGTGTGACCGTGCGCAGACGCTCGACGACATCGGATGCGCCAGCGGGCGGGCAATCCGGCAGGATCACAATGAACTCCTGCCCACCGTAACGGCCGATGAAGTCGCCCTGGCGGATCCCGATCCGCCACGCCGCAGCAGCGTCGCGCAACAGCATGTCCCCGGCGGAATGCCCATAGCGGTCGTTGTAGTCCTTGAAGCGATCGATGTCGAGCATCGCGATAGTTACCTGGTAGCCCATCCGCCCAGCGCGAGCCAGCTCGCGGCGGATCTCCTCGTCTAATGCCCGCCGGTTCGCGAGCCCGGTCAGCTCATCGGTCCGGGCCATGGCCTCCACCCGCGCGAGCAGAGCCTCCCGCCCGGACTCCGCCGGGGAGGCGTTGAGGTCATTACGGAAGCCAGCGTCCGGGACCAGGCGCCGCGCCGCTGCCCGCACGAGGATCGTCTCGGCGATAAGAGCCTCATCGACCACGTACTGCGAGGCACTCACAAGCTCTTGAAGCAGACGCACCCGCTGTCGCATACCGATCAACCTCTATATCGGCACCGGCAGCAACAGAGAGCTCTTAGCCGAGGACCCCGCTAGACAAGCATATGAAATCACGCAGGACGTGAAGGAATCCGAGGAACGCCAACGACGGCGGCCGGTCAGTCGGTCAAGACATAGACAGCGCAACTACCCAGCGATAAGGACGGCAACTCCCTCGAGTACCGGAGACGCGCTTGATCGCCCGCTTGGCCTCGTAGCAGGAGCCCTCGCTGCTACGTCGAAGCGATCACCCTCGCCGCCGAGCACGATTGCCGGCGGGTCGCCCTCCCCGCGATCTCCACCGGCGTCTACGGCTATCCGATCGCCCTGGCCGCCGATGTGGCGATCAACGCGACCTCGAGGGCGCTGAGTGCCCATGCGTCACTTCACGAGGCGCGGTTCTGGCTGTTTGACAAGAGGACCTATGACGCCTTCTCGGCGGCGCTGGCGAACCTCGAGAACTGAAAATTGAAAATGTGTGTACTTCTCCCTGTACTCAACATCGACGAGCTCAAGACAGGGCTGCGGGGGCGAATCGCTACCTCGGTGTGGCGTAGTGCAAGTGCGCGAGCCCGACAGCTGACCCCGTAGGCGCCAAGCGATTTCGAAAGGACGTTTCGCATGCCGGGATTGCCGTCGCGTGATCTTGCCCTGATGGGCACCTGGGAGGATTCGGGCCGGCCGTGAGCGTGGTAGGCTTGGCCCGAATCTTGGGTTGGAGTGCATGCGCGTACGCAAACCGACACCCGCTGCCGTTATCGCCATCGTGGCGCTGGTTCTCGCGCTCGGTGGCACCGCTTTTGCGGCCAGCCACTACATCATCACCAGCACCAGCCAGATCAAGCCGAGCGTGCTTCGAGCATTGCGCGCCGGCGCGGGCGCGAAGGGTACGACCGGGCTTGCTGGCGCGAAGGGATCCGCTGGCGCCCAGGGACCCGCTGGCGCGACTGGCGCACAAGGACCCGCTGGCGCCCAGGGACTTCCCGGACCAGTCGGAGCGGCTGGCGTCCAGGGTCCCCAGGGCGTACCCGGTGACGCTCGCGCGTACGCTTACGTAGAACCACCCTGCAACGGATGCGGAGAACTTCCTGAAAACTTCACGCCTCTCATAGCGGCGCAAAGCAAGAATGTTGCCCTTGCGGGGCATAGTAATGCCTACGGGACCGATGTCCAGGGCAAGCCCCCTGGCACGTGGTGCTTCATTCTGGAAGGCGGGATAGAACCGGGCACCGCCACGGTTGTCGCCAGCGCCGTATACACAGAAGACGAGCGGTTCTCTGAGGTAAGCGCGGAGTGGGTTCCGCATGCCCCTGACTGTTCATCCAGCCAGATCGAGATAAGAACCTTTGCCGCCACGATCAAGGCAGGCAACATCGTCGCGGAACCCGCCTCCGCTGTTTCGTTCTCGTTCGTGGTCCTGTCTGGTACTCAGCCTCCGTCCGGCGGCGGGACGCCACCCAGCTTCGAAGGGCTACAGAAAGCGTTCGCCTGCTCGCCAATCGCGCGGCCTTGGCCGTTCGAACTCACCTGGAAGGCTGCTACGGACAACGTCACGCCAAGCTCGCAGATCGTCTATGACATCTTCCTTTCTCACACCAGTGGTGGCGAGGACTTCTCCCACCCAACCTGGACGACAGCACCCGGCGTCACGAGCTTCGAAACCCCGCCCTTGAATGAACCCTCTTATTTCGTGGTGCGTGCGCGAGACCAGGCAGGCAACGAGGACCAGAACACGGTCGAGCGCGTAGGCGAAGATCCCTGCGAATAGGGTTTCGGCCCTCCCTGGGTCCGGCGTGGCCGCGGGTGTCGCCAGATACGCCTAAGACAATCCTCGACCTCACGGGGCCGGAGGGACTGGATGCCCGCCCACCCCAGTGCTGCCCCAGACAGGCCGCGGGGGCGAATCGCCACCTCGGTGTGGCGTAGCGCACGTGCGCGAGCCCGACAGCTGACCCCGTAGGCGCCCAGCGATTTCGAAAGGACGTTTCGCATGGGGGATTGGTGCTGGGTGATCTTGCTGTTATGGAGCCGTGGAAGGCTTCGTGTGCGGGTTCGCGCGCGCGGCGCGAGCGCGCTGGCCGATCTCCGATCGGTCGGGGCGGGTTGCCGGTTGGCGCACGTATTGGTTGAGTGGATACGCTTGCTCCTTGAAGGACACGCGCGCGGCTCGGTGCCTCGCCACGGCGATTGGTTGTCGCCCAAGGCATAAGCTTCGTTACGGGGGAGTGATACGCCTGCTTTCGGCGCGAGATGCGGGAGCCAGGTATCGAGCGAGGTCGCGGCTGCGGGGTGATCGTCGCCATGCTCAAGATCCGTAGCGCCACCTTCCACCGGCCAGCTCGAGATGCAATCCGGAGCGAGAATTGATCCCATGTCTACGGCAAGACTGAGGAGAACTCGTCGGGGCGCTGGGACCATCGCTAGCAACGATGATTGGGCTAGAGGTGGCCCGGACGGCAACGCGCTTAGTCTCGCTCAGCTTCCTTTTACGATCGTGAATGGGAGCGCCCTGGTGGCTGAATGTTTGCCCTGGGCCGTGGCGGTTATCAGCACGTTGTAGCTACCTGGCTTGAGCTTCGTGTGCGTCGAGATCCGACCCTCGAAGCCGAGATCGTTGATACCGGCGTGAGCGGGAAACGTCGAGCTTCCGGCGACCACGGTACGCGTGCAGCGGCGCTTCGTGGTGTTGCTCTTGGTCTGCGCTACGCACACCTTGCCGACCTTGCGTCCGCTCTGGCGTTCGGTGAATGAGAACGTTACGTCGGCTGGCTCGTTCAAGCCGAACGAGAATGTCGTGCCAACTGGGACGCTTTTCTTATTGGCGCTGATCTTGGCCAGCGCGCTGCCCTCGCGCCAGCGCCGATGCGTCTGTGATAGCCCGCTAAGCATTGGCGTAAGGACCACCGATTCAGGCGACTTAGGCGCGACCACGAAGCTCGCAGAGACGGTCTGATCGGAGTCGAGCGACACGGTGCAGCCTGCCCTCCCGCTACATGCGCCTCCCCAACTCGCGAACATCCATCCCGGTTCGGGTGTCGCTACGAGGGTCACGGGTTGGACGGGAAACAGCGTTGAGCAGGTGCCCCAGTTGGTGTCGCCAAACCACCCGTTCTCGATACAGCTGATCCCTTCCGAGCGCTGGCCTATGAACACGTTCGTAGGCTTGCCGGCGCAGTTGCGGGGACACGCAGGACCGCTGTATGTGCAGCCGAAGGGGCACACGGTGGGGGCGTTTCTGATCACCCCCATGCCGGTGAGCGCGACGGATAATGCGTGGGCCGGGGTACCGATTATGAGCGCTTCGTCAGCTGCGAAGCAAAGTGATTCCGACGGGCAGGCGATCGCACTCAGGCTGTTTGTCCCGTCGACTCCTTCGGTGCTCCACCAGGCTCCGGGACCGCCGGATGGATCTTCCGAGGCCGCCACTCTGAAGTTCTGCTGCGTAGCGGCGCAGAGCGAGACCGACGCACAAGCGACCTGGCCGAAGCCAAAGCCGCTGGGAGTCAGGTCCGCCTGCAAGGTCCATGCACCGGCGCCACCCGTCGGATTCGTCGAGCTGATCATGCCGGTCCCGTCTGCGCTGGCTATGCAGAACGTCGTGGTTGGACACGACAGACCATAGAGTTCTCCCACCCCCATTTGCATAACTGTCCAGGCACTTGGGCCCCCAGTCGGGTTCGTGGAGGTCAGGATGTTGCCCTGGTCGTCAAGGCCGACGCACAACGATTGGGAGGGGCACGACAGGCTGTTGATCTGGTGATCTCCACTCCCCTCTATCTGGGCGGCTTTCCAGGCGCTGGGTCCTTGGGTTGGTTCGGTTGACGTGAGGATTTCCCCGTAGTAGCCGAAGCTCACAACACATAGCGACGCAGACGGACACGAAACGGCGTGAGTACCTTCACCTTCCACGATGCCAGGCACCTGCGCCCACGCACTCGGGCCGCCGGTTGGGTTCGACGAGGTGAAGATCCCGCCCTCGCCGACCGCGACACAGAGAGAGCCCGCCGGGCGCGGGCAGGATACCTGGTCGAGGGCGTTTGGCGTGCGGTACGGTTCCGGCGGCTTGTGCTCGATGGTGGCGATGGCCCAGGCGCCAGGTCCTCCCGTCGGGTTGGTCGATGTCAGCACGTTCCCTTCGGAGTCGACCCCGGCGCAGAAAGTCGTGGTAGGACAGGAGAGGTCAGCGATCCGGTAGGTGTCGATCGCCTGTTGATAGGACCAGTACAGCGGCGAGTCGGCTCGAGCCGGCGTGACAGCTGCAAAGGCGGGCACCAAGCTGCATATCGTCGCGAGCAGCACCCGCGGGCGCACCCAGGTTACGCCGACATGTACTGCGCCACATCTTTGCACACAGCGGTGTCGCGCCATCAGCCCTCCCGTCGCGATTCCGGACTCTGGACTGTAAGCGATCGCTGCTCGCCAAGCAATGATCATCGCCACCAGCGAAGCGCACCGTTTTCGACGCTGCAGAGCGGGGCGAGAGTTGGGCCGGGCCGGCAAAGCGAAGGGCTCGCCGCACGACGAGCGACCTGTCCTCGCCAGAAGCAGGACGGCGTTGGCACTTGCGCCTGCTTTCACGCCAAAGGGGCCGTCCGGTTCGAAGTCATCGACACGATCGCAGCGGACGAACGGGAGTAGTCCGATCGCCGTGGTCGTCGGCTGCTGCTTGTGGAAGCGGAGCAGGAGTCGTGGGCTCGGCTATCGGTTGACTCAGCGGCATCGGGCTTTGGCGACAAGGAGAAGGATCGCTAAGCGCGAGGCAGTCGCGCCCTCACCCGACCTGCGACCTGCGGCCTGCGTCCGAGACGAATCATCAGCGCAAGCATCACCCCGACGAGCGTTCCCAGGAGCGCTCCCACGCAGATCGGAATCGCCCACGCCATCATGACCCCCGACAGGTCGCTGTGGAGGCACCGTCCAAAGGCACGGACGGCCGCCGGCCCACTCGCACGTATACCACTGCACTGATGCCGTGGTTGGACGTACTGGTGATGCAGTGCCCATAGCCCACCGAGCAGGATCCCGGCAGCCACGCAGACGCGAAAGACGAGATCGCGTAACTCGCGTCCCAGCATTCGCTTCTGTCGAGCGTTGAGCGCCAGTAGCTGGAACTTCAGAAAGCCACTCTCAGCTTGGCCGCCGGCCGTGGCAGGCGACGAGGATCGGACTCAGGCCGGTGAGTCCCGGCTTCGCGAAGTCCGCGAGCAACTCTTCGATCTCCTCGTCACGCGCGCGGCCCGAGCTGACGAGCGCTTCGCGCAGCGACTCCAAGGACAGCGTGAAGAAAGCCGTGTCCGGTGTCCCGCCACGGATCAGGCGTACACGACCCTCGGCCTGCACGTCCTTTAGCCCCAGCGCCTCGAGCTCGGTCGGCAGCTTGCGCCCGCACTCCCCGTCGTGTCCCATCGAGGCCATCAGATCGAGCACCGCGTCCATCACACGCTCGCTGCCCGGGCTTGGTGGATGGGTGCCCCGCGAGGCCATGTCGTAGTCCTCGATCACCAGCAGCCCACCCGGGCGTACCCCCGCGAGCAGGTTTCCCAGCGCGCCCATACCCACGTGCTCGATCAGCAGGCGCGCGTGGACGAGGTCGAACTCGCCGCCGGGCAAAGGCGCCGCGATGATGTCGTGCTCAGCGATCTCGACCGGACCACCCTCAAGCGGTTCGAGGAACTTCAGATAGACATCGGCGGCAAACACGCGACCGGTTTCGCCGACCCGCTCGGAGAGCCACTCCACGACCGAGCCGCCGCCCGCGCCAACCTCGGCGACACGCGATCCCGGCCCGACGCCCAGGCGTTCAAGCAACGCGAACGTGCCGTCATCCCACAGTCGCTCGATCCCCGCGAGGCGCTCGCGCTCGTCCTGCCAAGCCTGATCGTATGTGTAAGTACCCACTACGTTCCTCGCCGGAGGCAGCTTATCCGAGCTGGAGCACTTCGACTATCCGGCGTTGGTGAGGACGAGCCGCCCGTCTGCGGCGAGCGTGAAGCCGGGGAGCGAGAAGCGCGTGGCAAGCAGCTCCGGTATGGCCTCTCGCTGCAGCGGCGTCACGCTCGTGCCCGCGGGCGTCTGCTCGCTGAGGGATAGCTCGCCCCAGTCGCACAGCAACGTGCCCGAGCCGTCATCGCCACGAACGCCCACGATCAGGCCGGTGACGAACAGCGAGCGCGGATGCGTGGAGGTCCACCAGTTGCTGGTCTGGACGTCAATGAGCGGAACCGGCTGCGGGAGAAAGCCGTAAACGTCGGCCCAGTCGTCCCCCGCCAGCTTCTGGAGCACGAGCTCGGAGCCGTCCTTTACGACGCGAAAGCTCCAGCCCGACTGCTCCTGCGTGGGGCCCGGCCCGAATGGGATCGGCTCGAGGATGCCGCGGGCGAACCCCACGTCGGCGTGCCAGCTTGTGCCGTTCTCGCTGACGCGCAGGAGGAGGTGACTGCGGGGCCGCACCACGCCCGGACTTCGCTGGCCGAAACGGGGATGCGCGAGTGTCTCCCGGCTCCGGTAGGCGCATGCGCGCCAGGAACATGTCCACCTCTGCGCCGAGCGCCTCGAGGGCTGCCTTCAGCAGCAGGTTCTGCTCGAAGCAGTAGCCGCCGCGGCGTTCTCTCACGAGCTTGCGCTCGAGGTCCTCCACCTCCAGCGACACCGGCAGGCCCTGGTGCGGGTCGAGGTTCTCGAACGGGATCGAGGTCAGGTGCGCCCTGTGCACCTGCGCGATGCTCGGGCGCCCGTTCAGGCCGATCCGCTCCAGATAGGCGTCCAGGTCGAGCATCGCGGCGAGTGTAGTGGGCGTGGCAGCTCGCGCAGCCTCATCTCCACAGCAGCGATCGCGGCGCCGAGCTTCCCATCCACGGACACCGACGCATTCTGCACGCATAACGCGCGCACCGCCGCCGTCGCTCACACGAGCCACCGAAAGCGAGGCACGATGCAAGCAGGCAGAGAAGACACCCATCACCGGACGAGTACGCGTCGAGCGTGGCATCTACCGTCAGCGGAACGGCCGGTACGCCGTCTGCTTCATGGCCGCGGGCAAGCCGCGGTTCAGAACGGTTGGCGAAGATTTGACTGCACCACACGGCGAGGACGCAGAAACCCGCCGACACGCAGCGGGTTGCCGATGGAGCTAGCGAGACTCGAACTCGCGACCTCCTGGGTGCGATCCAGGCGCTCTCCCAACTGAGCTATAGCCCCGTGTGCGCACGTCGGAAACCGCGTGCAAGGCCACAGAAGTGTAGTCGCAGAACGAGAGCACGCGAGCGCAGTATGGTTTGCCGGCGCAATGGGATTGCTCGATGACGCCATCCGCGAGCACTTGGAGCTCAAGCGCCTGCGCGGCGCAGACCCGGGTGAGGTCGCCCGTGAGCAGCGGGAGGCTCTGGACCCCGTCCCCCGCGACGAGCCTGTCGCGGGAGAAGACTATTCCGCCGCGCCGGGAGAGGGCGCCTCGGAGGGTATCGCCGGGACGCTGCCGGCAGACGCCATATTCGAGGGCGCCGGTGGGGCGGCTCTGGTAGGCGGCGCACCCGCGGGGGATCATCCTTCCAGGGAGCCCCAGCCTGCACACGGCCCGGATTTCGCAAACGTCAGCCAGGAGACCGCGGAGCTGGACATGCGGACTGTGTTAGACGAGGAGCACGCGGCACCAGCCATTGCCGATGACACCCACGAAGCCTCATCCGTGGGCCCAGTGCCCGCCGGCCCGGTTGGAGGCGCCTACGCAGCAGAGTCAGAGCATCCTGAGGAGGACTCGCTGGAATGGGAGGTCCCTGGAGATGCCCCCCACGAGCCCGCGGAACATGCCGGTGGCCACGAGCACGCCGCAGGCGACGATGAGACCGCTGAAACGGTCGGAGAGTGGGCGGCCCCTGACGGGCCGGTCGAGGATGCCTTGGAGGAGACGCCGGACTTCCTGCCCAACACGCCCGAGCAGGAGCGCCTATGGCTCGAGCAGCGCACGTCGCGAGACTTCGACTTCGACAAGTAGCCGTTCTGCCACCAGTGGAGCTCTCCTCGACCCGGTGGCGTTCCCTACACTCGAAGGGCTGCGGGGCCATAGCTCAGCTGGGAGAGCGCCTGCTTTGCAAGCAGGAGGTCGCCGGTTCGATCCCGGCTGGCTCCATACGAGAATGGCCTGCAGATCGGCGGGCTTTGGGCTTCACACGATGCTGTCGGGAGAGCCTGAGAGTTGATACGCGAACTCGCGGCCGCCCCCGGGTACGGTGACCGGAACGCGCATAAGGGCGCCCATCTTTACGAGCGTCTTTAGTCGGTTGTTGATCGCTTGCGGTGTGACGCCCAGCTCAATACCGAGCTGCTTTGCCGAGAAAGTCGGACCAAGCCTCGATGCAGCGTCGATCGTCTCACGAAGCACCGGCTCGCCACCGAGCAGCTCGGCATCGCCATCGCTTCGAAGCACGATCCCCAAGTTCCGCAACGTGAGCGCGGCGTGGATTGTTTCGGCGACCGGGCCAGTTGCACCGAGCAGCACGATCGGGTGCTCGTCGTAGTAGCCCGTTAGCCACCCGCTGAGCAGTGGTCCAAAGAAGCTGTCGGCAAACGGGAAGGACATCGCCTCGATGCAGCCGAGTTCGATCCCGACCGGCTCGGCGTTCGACCGATGGGTATTGAGCAGCCATTGCAGCTCCGAGCGAGCGCGCTCGCCTTGCTCGCGCGTTGCTAGCAGACCGTCCTGCGCCCATTGTCCCAAATCGAAGTGCACGCCATCGAATGTAGCGCGTTCAGTTGGTGTATTGATAGCCATAGGGGGAGGATACTATCCTCCCCCCCAGAAATCAATGGCAGGATGCCCCGCCCGATCGACGCGGTGCCCGACTGGTTCCTCGGCGGTGCGGGCAAGCGACAGTTGCTTTACGCCCTCGCGCACCCTGAGTCCTGGGGCGCAGACGCGCCTCCGTGGAGCAAGAAAGCAATCGCGCGCCTCGCCGGATTGCAGGACAAGAAAGCGGTCGAGCGCCACATCGAAGCCTTGACGCGCGCTGGCGTGATCCTTGGCGGCGACGGCGGCTACAAGCTAAACGAGAAATCCTCGCTGCTGCCCCCTCTCCGAGTGCTCACCGATGAGCTGGCGAAGCTTGTTCCAGAACGGCTACCACGCGCCCGTGGCGGATAGCGGACCCGCGGGTCACGATTTCATTGCTACGATGTTCTCGTGAAAGTCGCTCCGGGCTCGTCTAAATGGCAAGACGCTTGGCCTTTAACCTCGAAATCTAGGTTCGACCCCTAGGCCCGGAACATCATGCTTCGCACCGATTCGTCCGATACTGTCCGCAACAAAGGCCAAGCGTCTTGCTCGCGCGAGAGCGCGCAGGAAGACAAGTCGGGAGCCCGCTTCGGCGGGCTCCCGTCGTATCCGGGGACGGCCCGATGGTGATCTACCGCCTCGCCCCAGGAGAGATCGCGCCGTGGAGCGGGAGCTACCGGCTTGTCGGGCACTACGGCGAGCGCACTGGTCGCACCGTCGATAGGGAGGCGGGCGAGCGGTTGCCGACCGTCGAGGTCGAGGACGATGCCGAGATGTGGTTCGTCCTCGGTGACCAACCGCAACGGCACCCCCGCTTCCGACGTGGCGCGGCGCGTTCCGTGCCAGCTACTCTGACAGGAGCAGGACAGGCCGGTTAGGCTGTCCGGCGCTTATACAGTCGTTGACCACTTGCCGACCTTGGAAGCGAACGTATGTTCTTGTTATGGTCGGGGTCATGGTCAGCTACTCCTACCCCACTTCCCGATCCGGCTGGCGCTTCGGCGCTCGAGGCACCTCGCTCGGGACGACGCGATGCTATGCGGCCGCTGGTAGCTCTCGATCGCCCGGGGCCTGTCGGAGCTGGGCAAAGGTCTCGACGGAGAGGACCACTGCTCGCATCTGCCCGTGCTTGGTGAGCACGAACTTCTCGGAAGCTCCACGCTCCAGAAGGTCAACCATCCGATTGAGCTCCCGCATCGCGTCCCGTACCGTCCGCAGCTCGTCGTTGGAGACCTCGACCTTGCCCAATGTGTCCTCCTGGTGTCGTCGGGTTGGCGGTGACATCGGCATCGTAGATGGCGGCATGGACACCATGCCCAAGCCCATGACGTTGATGTCGCACTTTCCGTCCGATAGGTCGTCCACAATGTCGTTCAAGTCGCAATCCACGAGCACAAGGTCCTGATCGGCGAGACATCGCCGGAGGCAAGCCATACATGTATGACCTGGACATTCTTAGCGCCGGCAAAGAGAAGGATGCCGATGCCATCACGGCGCGCTTCACTCGACCAGACACCGGTGCCGTGGCCCACATCGTCGTCGACGCCGGATGGCAGGACGACGGGGACACGGTCGTTGCCATGCTGCAGCGCTACGAAGCGCCGTCGGTGGACGTAGCGATTCTCACCCACCCGGACGGGGACCACATCGGCGGGATGGGGAAGGTCTTCGACAACTTCCACGTCGAGAATCTGCTGATCCACCGCCTCGATCTTCGGGGCGGTGCCGATCTTCCGGCTGCGACGGCCGTCAAGGAACTGGTGGAAAGGGCGGAAGATGGTGGTACTACGATCGTGGAACCCAGGCCGGGGCTGACTTTCGCGAACGGTGCCCTCACCGTCCTCGGTCCGTCTCAGGAGTATTACGACGAGCTGGTTCAGCAGCAGCTCGAGGAAGCCGGCTTGGTGCAGAAGGCCGTCAGCCTCAGCATCCGTGAGGCGGTCAGGACGCTGACCGATCGCGTGTTGAGCTATTTGCCGATCGAGGTGCCGTTCGACGACGGGCCCGGGGCAAACGCCCGCAACAACTCCTCGGTGATCACGCTCCTCCAGATTGAGGGCGAGCGAATACTCCTCACGGCAGACGCTGGCGTCCCGGCGATTGAAGGCGCGCTCGACTACGCCGAGTCCGTCAGCCTCAGCGCGGAGCAGCCGACGAAGGTGCAAATCCCGCACCACGGCAGCCGCCGAAACGGCTCCTCAGCGATGCTCGATCGGCTTCTCGGTTCAGCGAAGGATGGGCGGTGTGGCACGTCGTTTGTGAGCGTGGTGTCGAAGACGGACCCCAAGCACCCCGCGGGTCGCATCGTGAACGCGTTCAAGCGGCGCGGATATCCGTACTTCTGGACCGCCGGGAAATCGCTTTATTGGCACAGTCCGGACGCCCCTGTGAGGTACGACTACAGCCCAGCCGAAGAAGGCCCGATCCTGGACGAAATCGCTGACGATGCCTGACGCCTACACGCGCTGATGATGGACAAGCTTCCTTTCTCCGTCTACGACTTCTTTGGATATCTGTCTGCGGGATTTGTGCTGCTCGTAGGTCTTGCTGCCGCCTTCACCGGCACCGAATCGTGGCAGCGGACTCCAGGCGCCATGGTCGGGCTGCTGCTCGTGGTTGTGGCATACACCGCCGGGCACGTCATCGCGAACGTCTCTGGCTACCTGATTGAGGGGATCCTCGTTCGCAGGGTTCTCGGCACGCCAAGCACCGTGCTGTTCCAAGAGCACCGGTCGCGGTGGGCAATGCTCCTCCTACCCGGCTACTACCGGCCACTTCCACCAGAGCATCGCCAACGG
The DNA here is from genome assembly GCA_963813805.1 of uncultured Solirubrobacterales bacterium. GTDB lineage: Bacteria > Actinomycetota > Thermoleophilia > Solirubrobacterales > Solirubrobacteraceae > Palsa-744. Next base: position 363,765 of record CAWEZZ010000002.1, on the reverse strand, counting down.
GTCCTCAACCGTGCTGTCGAAGCCGGCATCACTGGCCTCGGAGAGGGTCTCTTCTATCACTGTTTCAGCGCCGCAAAGGAGCGCGAATCCACGATGGTGCGGCTCAGCACATTCCTAAACCTCTACGGCTTCTGCCGCAACATGGCGGTCTCGACGTTCATCGTCGCGATCGCACTCTTCGCCGGCACGCTGCTCTGTACCGCGAAGACAGGCCACCTCGTGGCTCCAGGCTGGTGGGCTGCCGGCGCCTTTCTCGCATCGATCGGTCTGCTGTATCGCTATCTGAAGTTCTTTCGCCAGTACAGCGTGGAGGTCTTCGTGAGCTACGCCGAGCCACCGCCCGGGTAAAGGATCCAGCCCCGATGCTCAAAGATCTGATCGCGCAAGCATTCTGCAGTGAGATAGGGCGCAAGCTGCGTCGCCTTGGGGTGCTTGGCCTGATCTCAAGCAGCCTCTTGGCGATTTACGTCGAGCTTCCCCTGGAGATCTCGATAGCGACGAGAGAGGCGCAAGCTGCAATGGTGGGTATCGAGCGCTCAATAGAGCGCATGTTGACCCAGGCGAGACATCACACTCTTTACCTAAATCGCCTGCACGTGCAACAAGCGAAACGGGATCACTGACGCACGTTTCTGTAACAAACTACGACAGAACCAGTTGAGGTGTGGCCGCATGGTAGTTCTATATTCGATTGGAGTACCCTATTCGCCCTCGGGCCAGGAGGAGTATCGGCATGTCTGACTTCGAAGTCATCTTTCTTGACGTCGGCCAAGGTGACAGCACACTCGTCGCCCTTCCTGGCGACGAGTACATGCTCGTCGACGTCTATCGTTGCTCGGGCAAGGGTACCGTTGACGTGTTCAAGGTCCTCCGCGATGTGCTGCCCCAGGGGGAGAATGGCAAGCAGCGGTTGGATTACGTCGTCATTACCCATGCGCACGACGACCATATCTGGGGCATCGGAGACCTAGCCGAGGAGTTCGAGATCGGGGAGCTTTGGGTCCCCCAGTACGGTACGAAGAAGAAGCTGTCGGACAACTACGATGCCTTTGAGAAGGTCGTCGATGACCAGCCGGAGGATCGCAAGATTTGGCAGAAGGGCTCTCGCAGCCCCATAGCTGAGCTCGGCAGCGAGGGGCAGGTATCCGTGAGGTGCTTCTCGCCGCCCGGCTATGTCGAGGTGGAGGAGACCCTCGATGAAGACGAGGCGCGCAGAGTCGTGCACGAAAACTGCGGCGTGTACCGGCTGAGCTACGACGGCGTGAACGTGATGCTCGCTGGCGACTCCAATCTCCCGGCGTGGGAGCGAATCGTCGGCTACTACGACGGCAGTACAGACGAGATGGGTCTCGACGTTCTCGAGAGCCAGGTCCTGCACGCCTCCCATCACGGTTCGCGCACGTTCGTCATGGACGACAAGGGTGACGAGCCGTGGCTGGCGGCACTCAAGGCGATCGACCCGCAGAAGATCGTGATCTCCGTCGGGGAGGGGAACACGCACAACCATCCCCACGAGGACATGGTCGAGATCTACGAGGAGCAAGTCGGTGCCGAGCATGTCCTCGAGACGATGGGGTCCGGCACGCTCGTCCTGGCGGTCACCGGCAAGGACACCTACAAGCTGCAGCCGGACGCCAGCTACGCTGAGAAGTACGGGTGGGACGATGATGACGACGACGGGGGCGGGAGCAAGAAAGAGGCGGTGGTGAGGCCGCCTGGTCCACCGCCGCCGGGATATGAGAAAACGCCGCAGCGTCCCCCGCGCCGTGAGCGCTACGGCGCCTGAACCGTGGTTTGAGCGTCATCCCGAGCGCCGCGAGTGGGAGCTCGCGGAGTTCGCCAGACGCGAGCTGCCGGTCGAGGAGTTCGTGATCAACCGGACCCTGCTGGTCAAGACCAGCATGTCATTCCGTGGCGAAGACGTGGAGATCCAGGTCGCGTTCCCGGACGAGTACCCAGACGTTCCGCCCATCGTGTTCGGACCTCCGCTGCTGGGGCGCCATCAGGTGCTCGGTCCGACCGGAGGCAACTTCTGTCTGCTTGAGGAGCCAGACAGCGAATGGTGGCCCGGGATGTCCGCCGCGGAGCTGGTAGACGTTGACCTCCGTCGCCTGCTGCGTGACAGCGAACAAGGCCCAGAGGTCGTGGCTGCGGGGGAGGCCGATATGCCGGAGCCGATGAGCGGCCACGTCGTCTACGAACGCGGCAAAGCGATCTTGTTTCCCGATCCGTTCTGGGTGCTCGAGTTGCCGGTAAACGGCGGGGAGCTGGGGTTCGTCGACGTTTCGCCTGGCGTCAGCTGGCTTGTCACCAGCGTTGACGGACTGCCGCAGCCCGAGCGGCACCTCGTCGAGCAATACGCCGCAACGAAAGGGAGTCGTCATGTCGCAATATGGACGGCGCTGAGTGAGATCCCTAGTTGGCCGACCTACTCGGACCTGTTGATGGCGGCCGAGCGCGCCGACCCGAATCTCCTACGGCGCGTGAGGAAGGGACTCAGACAAGCTTCCCGGCGTGCCTCTGTGGACGGTTGGGTCGCGGTCACGTTCGTCGAGGAGGGTCCCCATGTCGGTGAGAAACGGCGCGCGTGGGTGCTCCTGCACGTGCGGGTACTGCGGCGAGGCGAGAGGGAGGTGCTCGGTGCGGTGCGTGCACAAGCACTGACGCCGAGCGAGCGTGCGCGTCGCATCCCCGAGCTAGCAGGACTGGACGACGCCCGCGTGCTTGTCGTCGGCGCGGGGTCCCTCGGCGCGCCGGTGACGCTTGAGCTGGCCAAGGCCGGGATCGGGCACCTCGCCGTGGTCGACAAGGACTTCTACGACGTGAACAATGCGGTTCGTCATGTGGTGTCGACGCGGTACGCAGGTATGGACAAGGAGCTGGCTGTGGTAGTTGACGCGAGAAACCTCAACCCGTTCGTTGAGGTGCGATCTCACCGGCTGGACATCGGCAGCGATGGAGCGGCCGGCACCCGGCTCGATGCCCTTGTTAGCGAAGCAGACCTCGTGATTGATACCACCGGGTCGCAGTCCGTGGCGCGCGTGTTGCAGCGACGTTGTCGTGAGCAGAGAAAGCCGTTTGTGCTGACGGCATTGACGACGGGAAGCTACGGTGGCGAGGTCGCGCTGTTCGAGCCCGACGGCCCGTGCTTTTCTTGCTTCGTCCTGGCGCAGGACGCCGACGATGTGCCCACGCCAGCGGAGGGTCCGCGCAGCAACGTGACGCCCGTAGGCTGCAGCCACCCTGCGTTCTCGGGCGCCGGCTTCGATGCGACGGCGCTCGCGGCGGTCGCGGCCCGCACCGCGGTCGCCGCGACCGGCAAGAGCCAGTACCCGTCGCCTGACTACAACTACGTGATCATGAACTTCCGTGGGGAGCATCCGTGGCGGCAGGGCATGCTTCAACGCCGACCTGACTGTCCTCTGTGCGGATGAGCGGCAAGCTCTGGCTTGACGAGCACGCCCGGAGGCTTATCGAATACGAGGCCGCCAAGCGTTGGCGTAGAGAGACAGGCGGAGCGCTGTTCGGCTACGAACATCAGGATGACCTAGTCGTTGTCTGCGCCTACGGCCCGGGGCCTCGTGCCAAACATCGCCGGACCAGCTTCGAGCCACACCCCGCCACTACAGGACTCCTGATAGATGCCGTACGGAATGCAAGCCAGGCGCGCTATCGGTACCTCGGGAGTTGGCACACTCACCCGGGAGGGCCGGCTAGACCCAGCGGGCAGGACATCGCCACTACCGAAGACGTAGCCGGCGAGTCCGACGTTCTGCTCGACCGCCCACTGCTGTTGATCCAGGCAACGCGACCTCGCGGCAGGGCTGGGGAGATACATGAGCTGCGAGCCTGGCGCTGGGAGTCGGAGATCTCTTGGTTGATGCCCGTGGAGATCGTCTCGGTGAAGCTCACGGGAGAGCGTTATTGCCCTGTGGTGCAGCTTCCGGCCGGCCGACGCGGCCGCAACCACGTCCTAACGTCGGACGTCTGACGGTGCTCGCCCGATGCTCCGCCTATGGGATGACGGGAAGACGAAGACCATCGAAATGTGAAGTGCGCCAGGAATGACGGCACCGGCCCCATCATCTTTGCGGCACGGCTCTGCCAGGGCCATGCCCACGATGGCATCACCTTCGGCCGCTACATAGACAGCGCGTCGGGTTCTTGCAGCTTCTCGATGACCCTGGCGACGCGCTGCGGTGTTGGCGGCTTTCCCCGCGCGATGTTGGCCGCGTGCCACGCGGCCACCGCCCCAGCCAGGTCGCCCGTCCTCATGACACGCAACTCCACTGACGCGACTCTATAAGGGCCCGCTCACCGGCGATCCGCTTCCACGCGCTCGGAGTACGCCCGGTCGCCTCAGCGCGGCTCGGGAGGAGGGTCCTGCCCGACGCCGAGCGTCCGCTGCATCCACGCGACATCGTGCCACGCGCCGAACTTCCAGCCGATCCGCCGATAGACACCGACCGGCTCGAAGCCCATCGCTCGGTGCAAGCCCACGCTCGCCTCATTCGGAAGCGTCATGCCCGCGACCGCCATCCGGTAGCCGCGTGCCGCGAGCCGCTTGAACAGCCCGTCGTACAGCGCGCGACCCGAGCCGGTGCATCGCCGGCCCCGCTCGACGTAGACGCTGACCTCGCACGAGAAGCGGTAGGCCGCCCGCTTCTGGTGCGGCCCACCGTACGCGTAGCCGACAAGCCGGTCGTCGTCTTCGAGCACGACCCATGCGTGCGTGCGCGTCGCCACCGAGATGCGTTCGGGCATCTGCGGGGGCGTCGGCGGCTCGCCCTCGAAGCTGACGGCCGCCTCACGCACATACGGCGCATAGATCGCCGCACAGGCCGTCGCGTCGTCCTCACTCGCATCTCTCACCGTCGCACCGGGCACCTTCGACCGTAGGATACGCGGGCGCAGCCACACGCTTCCAGCGCGTGGACCCGTGTGTTCGGTGCCGCGCCGAGACAGATGCAATCCACTCGGCGCTCCCGGCGGCGCTGGGGCTCAGCTGAACCGGCGGGTCTCGGTGCTGTCCTCCCCGGCTGCAGTTCGCGCCGACATCGAGGTCGGCTTCACTCTGGTCGCTGTTGCAGCCCGCCACACCAGCCCCCACACCACGTAGGCGATTGCGATCGTGATCAGCGTGAACTTGATGCTGGAGCAGACCGTCGCGATCAGCGGGGCGTGTTCGCCTCCGTGACCTTCGAGGACGAGGAGGAGGAACACATTTTCGATCGCGTCGAAGGTGGCGGCTGCGGCGGCGAAGAACGGGACGATCGTGCCGGTGGCCGCGAGCCGCCGCCAGTCGCGTGCTCTGGCGAGATCTCGGGTGGAGAGACCGGCGAGCGTGAAGAAGCCGCCGTAGCTGATCATGTAGCCGTAGTCGAGAAGGAGCGAGAGGTGAGCGGCGCTTCGGCCTTTGGCTCCCCATTCAGCAACGATCTGGATAGCGTGCGACTTGGTCGCGGCGAACTCGAAGTCGAGGATCGTTGGACCGTGCGAAACGTGCGAAGGGTCGATCAGTTCGAGGACCACCGTGAAAACGACGGTGGCTATGCCGAGCACGATCAGCCACTGCTTACGGGTCATCGGGAAATACCTCCGTCGGAGCGCTCTGAGTATCGGCTGTAGGACTCAGCGCGGTGGCTGCTCGCCGTCGTGGTAGTCGACGGTATCGGCCACACGGAACATCGTGCGCAGCCCGCCGCCGCCGGGGAGCCGCTCGAACGCGCCGAGCTTGTTTGAGTCGGGGTAGAGCACGATGTCCGGCTCGCCGTTGGTGCTGAACGCCAGGAACCGCACGGCGTCCTCGGTGCGGTTGACGAGCTGGTGGCCACCCTGCTCGCCACGCAGGAACGGCACGACCTCTCCCTCCTGCAACTCTCGCCACCCATCCGGTGTGCGCAGGCTCGGCTGGCCGTCGAGGACGACCACGAGCTCCTCCTCGGCGAGGTGGTAGTGATACGGGTACGCCGCTTCACCGGGCGGCAGCTCCCACAGGCTCAACCCCAACCGCTCACTACCAGCCTGGCGGCTGACACGGGCACGCCGGCAGCGAAAACCGGGGTGCTCGCGCGGCTCGTCGAAGAGTGGATCATTGATGTTGGTCACAGGGCGCAGGGTATCTCCAGCTTGCTCGTCCCGGCTTGCTGAGGCAGCGTAGATGCGTAGCGTCGAGCCGCAGACCCTTCCTACAGCATCCGCTCCTAGACGGACCTCGACGCACCCAGGTTCTGCGAGTCTTCCCGTATGGCAATCCCCGTCGTCATTCCAATCCCGCAGGACCGCCTGGATGATCTTCAGCCGGTGTGGCGCGCCCTGTATGAGCATCACACCGCGCTGACGCCGCACCTGCGCGACCGCGAGGTTCCGTTCGAGCAGGCATGGCAGTCGCGCCGGGAGATCGAGCGAGAGTGGCTTGCGTCAGAGCCCGACTCGTTCGTCCTCGCAGCACAGGACGCCGGTGGTTACGTCGGCTACGCCTTCGTGCGCGTTCGTCCCGGAGCGGGCATCGCCGCTTCCTGGAGAGCCTCGGACCCGCTGGCCGAACTCGCGATCCTCGTCGTCTTGCCCGAGATGCGCGGACAGGGAGTGGGATCGATGCTGCTGGACACCGTGAAAGCGAAGCTTGGAGAGTTGGGCATCGAGGACATGCTCATCGGGGTGATCACGACGAACACCGAGGCGATGCGCCTCTACGAACGGCGGGGCGCCGTGCCGTTCCTCACCCAGTTCGTTCACCGCGTCCACCTGAGCCGTGACTGACCGGCGCCTGCTTTTCTTCGGCGACTCGCTCGTCGCCGGTGTTGGAAACCCGTGAAGATGGGTGCGGTCCGGGCCTCGGCGGCTACCTGACACCGATCAGCAGCGCCATCTCGAGCCACTTCCAGTAGCAGTCGACGTCGTCGAAGCCGAGCGCACGCAACCACTCGAGCTGGGTCTGCACGTCGAGTAGATGGTCGGAGAGGTCCTCGTTCTCGATCGGCTCGCCTATTGCCTCAAAGAACGCGAGGTGCAGGCGGTGTGTTGGCGACGCGACGTGCTCGAAGTTCGCGAACACGCCGCCGGGCCGCAGCACGTCGAAGACCTCGCTATAGAGCGAGCGCTTGCGGTCGTGGTCGAGATGGTGGATGGCGAACGACGAGATGACGACGTCGAAGCGTCCTAGCTCGGGCAGCGGCTCTGAAAGGTCGTGCCGAACGAGCTCGACGCGCTCATCATGGGCGAAGCGCTTGCGTGCCGCGTCAAGCATGACCTCGGAGAAGTCGAGGCCCACACCGTGTATCTCGGGCCGATCGGCCTGGAGCATCGCGAGTAGGCGCCCGTCCCCCGTTCCAATGTCGAGGACGCGACGAACGTCCCGGGGCACGTGCTCGAGTAGGACACGCTCGCCTTCGGCGCGGTGCGGGAATCCATCCGCCCGGTTCAGGTAGCGAGCGACGCACTCGTTGTTGGTCCACTCCTCGCCGATCATTCGCGAGCGGCTACTGGGCTCTGGCGCCCGGCTGACGCTGGCTCGTGCAACCCGATGCGGTTGTGCAGACGGCGCAGCGGCAGTGGTGCCCACCAGTTCCACTTGCCCATGAGCGTCATCAGCGCGGGTACGAGCAGCGCCCTGACGATAGTTGCGTCGACAGCGACGGCGAGCGCGGCGCCGAGGCCGAGTTGCTTGGTGAAGAACAGGTCGGATGTCACGAGCGCGCCGATCGCTACACAGAACAGCAGCGCGGCGGCGGTCACGATGCGTCCGGTGCGCTCGATGCCGAGCGTGATCGCCTCGCGGTTGGCAAGGCCGCTGTCGTGCGCCTCCTTGATGCGCCCGAGCACGAAGACCTCGTAGTCGGTGGCGAGCGCGAACGCGAGCACGATCATCAGTACGAGACTTGACTCTTCAAGGCCGCCGATCGGCGTGAATCCAAGCGGACCGGAGAAGTGTCCGTCTTGGAAGATGAGGACTTGCAGTCCCACGGCAACGCTCACGCTGAGCATGTTCATGATGAGCGCCTTGATCGGGATCACGATCGAGCCCGTCATGAGGAACAGGAATATTGCGGTGATCGGGATCAGGATCGCCAGGGTGAGCGGTATGCGCGAAGCGATCGCCGTCTTCTGATCGGCGAACTAGGCGCTTGCGCCGCCGACCAGCGCACCGTATGGGCGTGCGAGCGTACGCAGCTTCGCGAGCAGGCGCTGTTGGACGCCGGAGTAGGGCGAGCCGTGCGGGAACAGGGTGATCGTCCATGTGTCGCGGCCGATGTAGCGTGGCGGCGTCGCGCTCGCCAGAGAGCCCGCTGTCCCGCCAGCCGCGTCAGCGAGGTGTGTGGCCGTGGTGTGCTGTCCCTTCAGCACGATTTCGGTCGATTCACCGGGGTCCTCCGGGAAAGCCGCGCGAGCGCGTCTTCCCCTTGGCGGCTCGCCGCGGTCGCGGGTAGCAGGTTCGCGCCCGGGGAGATGAACGTAACTCGCAGTGCGGGCACCGCGGCGGCGAGCAGGGCAACTGAGCTGATCAGCGCCACGAGCACAGGGCGACGCACGACCCCGTTTGCGAGCCTCCACCATCCACCCTGCTGCGTTGCTCGCGCGGTGCGCGCCGCGCGCCGCCCTAGCCAGGCCGGTGAGAGTGCGTTGATGCGCGGACCCAGCACGATCAGCACCGCCGGTAGCAACAGCAGTGCGACCGCTCCGTCACAGATCGTGACGATCGCGCCACCCACACCCATCGAGTACAAGAACCGCATCGGGAAGAGCAGCAGGCTCATCATCGCGGCCGCGACGGTGAGGCTGCTGAACAACACGGTCCGTCCGGTCGTTCGCAGCATTCGCTCGATCGCCCGTGAAGGGCTCGCGCCACCCGCCAGTTCCTCGCGGTAGCGGTAGAGCACGAACAGGCTGTAATCGATTCCGAGACCGAGGCCCATGCCGCTGACGAGATTCAGCGCGAACACCGAGATCGGCGTGAACTGGTCGACTATGCGCAAAGCGAGGAACGTCAGCAGGATCGCGAGGCCACCGACCAATAGCGGCAGCAACGCCGCGACAAGCCCGCGGAAGAACCAGAACGACAGCGCCAGCAGGAACGGAAGAGCGAGCAGCTCAGCTCGCGCGAGGTCGCTGGTAGTGCGTTCGTTCAATTCCTTGGTGATCAGCGCATAGCCGCCGAAGCGTGCGCTCACGCCAGCCAGCTCGGTACTCACCGGCGGCCGTGAGATCGTGCTTTGCACGTGCGCTATCGCCGTCGTCGCGGCGGAGGTGGAGACGAATGCCGCAAGCACAGCGGTTTCGTGCCCGTCGCGGAGAGCAACGCCCGCGAATGCGTCGCCGGGTAGTCCACCGCGCGCTGAAATCCCTTCTGCGCCGCCAAAAGCTTCGCCAGCGTTACAGCGGCCCGCTGCTCACCCGGAGTGTTGATCACGCGGCTCGGGCCGCGCAGCAGCACCGCCACGTTGAAGTACGGGTTCTGCCCCGTAGCCGACCGGATGTCATCGTTGGCGCGTTCATACTGGGACGCGGGATCCTGGAAGTCTTCACCGCTGGATCCGAGTATGCCGGTCACAGGCGCGCCGAGCGTCGCGGCGAGCAGGAACACGACGCCTGCCGCGAGCAGCACGCGCCGAGGGTGGGCGGTCGCGAGTGTCGTGAGTAGGTTGCTCACGACAGGCCGGACTCGACTTCAGGCGACGTTGGGTGTGGTGGTCTGAGCATGAGTCGCGGCGGGCGGGCTGCCGGCCACTCGCAACTCGCGTATGACGCGGAAGCCGAGCCGTTCATACAGGGCGGCGTTGCGCTCGCTGGAGGCCTCCAGGTAGGCGGGCAGCCCCTCTCGGTCGCAACGGTCGAGGGTGGGGCGCATCAGCGCGCTGCCAAGGCCCCGGCCTTGGGCGTGCGGCGCGACGCCTATGTCCACGAAGTAGTAGTGCGGTTCGCGGGGATGGCGGTACTCCATCGTCGCGAGTAGTCGTCCCGGCTTTCCCCAAGCGTCGGCCGAAGCAGGTCCCCTGCATCAACGTGGCGCGCGGCGGGACACGCCATGCGCCAGGCGGCATGCTGAGCGCGGCGCCGAGCAGAATCGCTTGAGGTCCACACCCGGCCACGAGCCAACGCCATGTGGCGCAGCCCGATCGCGAAGAAGCGGCGTGATCGCGCCAGCCTGGACACGTCATCTGGTATCAGCCAATTGAAGATCGGGTCTTCATAGAACGCCTCCGCCATGGTGGCCTTCAAGCGATGGACATCGTCCACGGTCGCCGGGCGCAACTGCATATCCACAGCGTCGGCAGTGACAGCTTGACTCCCTACAACACTCTCATTCACGTATCGCTCCTCCTGTATCGTCATGTCGATCTGCCGGCGAGCTCCCCGAACGCGCCAAAGATAAGCGTCAGCAGATCGCCGTAGGTCTCATCCGCGATCGCGTCGGGGTCGAGCAGCTTCTCCAGCGCAAGGCCGTTGCCCAGCGCGGTGATCAGCAACCCGAGGCGCTGCGCGAACTCCGGGCTCAGAGAGGTCCCGTGCCGCTCGGCGCCCTGCGTGACCAGCCTGGCGCTTGCTTCGCGGAGCGTGCGGAAGCGCTCCGCCAGTGGTTCGCGCAGCCCCGGCTCGCGCATGGCATAGGACCAGAACTCGATGACGAGCGGGAAGTAGTGTGGCCGCTCGCGCAGGATGCGCATCCACAGGTCGGCCACGGCCCGTGTCTGCTCCTCCGGTGTGGCCTGCGTCGTGAAGATCTCCGCGTAGTCGCTCACATCGGCTTGGGCGCTTCGCTGGAAGAACGTCAAGGAACAGATCCTCCTTGCCGGAGAAGTTCGAGTACAGCGCCCCCGTCGTCGCACCCGCCTCGCGCGCGATCTCATCGACCGACGCGCCATGAAACCCCCGCCCCGCGAACACGACTTCAGCCGCGTCCAGCAGCCGCCGACGCGTCAGCGCCTTCTGCTCCTCGCGCAGCGACGGACGATCACGAACAGCACTCATAGCGAACATGATGTCGCATAACCAACGCTATGTCAAACCTATCGTGCGCCCAAGACCCCCTCCAAGAAGTGTGCGCCAGGACGCTCCTGAATGCCGTCGATAGTCTCCCAGCGGTGATGTGGGACGGGTTGGCCACGCGCCTCGAGGGCGAGATCGTCGTGCTGGAGCCGGCGATCACGGGCAGTGTGGTCGAGGCTACGCAGGAGATCATCCTGCGCTACACCCCGCCTGGCGACCCGGCCCACGGACCGTGGCGGTATGCGCACGGCACCGGCGTGTACCCGCAATGGCTGACCGATCTTCAGGACGCAGGGTTCGTCGGGATCGAGACGTTCTCGTTCGACGTGCGGGTTCCCTACTCGCACGAGGCGTGGGTCGGGCGCATACGTGCCAGCGCACCCGTCGCAGGCACGCTGGATGACGACGGCGTGCGCGCCTGCTCGCACGAGCTGGCCGTGATGGTCGCGGAGCGCTTCGCCGAGGACCCGCTCACGATCCCCCACCGCGTATGGGCAGTCACCGCGCGGGCGCCAGCGTCGTGAGCGAGACGAGCGAGCTTCTGCGTCGCGCCTACGAGGCGTTCAACGCACGCGACATCGAGAAAGCGCTCTCGCTGATGCACCCGGACGTCGACTGGCCCAACGGGATGGAGGGCGGACGCCTGCACGGCCGCCAGGAGGTCCGTGATTACTGGCGTCGGCAGTTTGACCTGATCGACTCGCGTGTCGAGCCGCAGCGCATAGAGCAACGACCTGACGGTCAATTGGTCGTGACGGTCCACCAGGTTGTGCGCGACCGCACGGGAAAGGCGATCTCCGAGGACACCGTCGAGCACCGGTACGTGATCAGCGAAGAGTTGATCGAGCGGATGGACGTCCACCATCGCTGGGTGATTCGCAGCGCCGATGAACAGGACATCCCGGCTGTGCTCGACCTGTGGGCCGCAGCGGGCAGCCTGCCGAGCGTTACCGACTCTCCCGAGGGACTGGCCCGACTGCTGGCCGCCGACTCCCAGGCGCTGCTGGTCGCTGAGCTCGATGGTGTCCTGACCGGCTCGCTGATCGCCGCGTGGGACGGCTGGCGTGGGAGCTTCTACCGGCTGGCGGTCTCGCCAGAACATCAGCGCAAGGGCCACGCGACGATGCTGCTCAGGGAGGGCGAGCGGCGCCTGCGCGAGCGGGGCGCCGCCAGGCTAACCGCGATCGTCGCCGACGACGATCCGATCGCGATGAGCTTCTGGCAGGCCGCCGGCTACACGAGGCAGCGTAATCGCGCGCGGTTCGTGCGTCTCGCGGAGGACTGACCTTTGAGGCTCACCGATAGCCTCCAAGGCGAGCTGTGGAGGGGTCTTTGATGAACAAGACCACGAAGCATCACGCGACGGTCATATGGGACGGGGATAAGAGCGATCTGCGTGCTCACACGATCCAGCTCGCCGGCCAGACGGTCGCGGGGTCCTGCATGCCCGCCTTTGGTGGCGATTCTGAGAGGGTCGATCCGGAGGAGTTGTTCGTCGCGTCGCTGTCGGCCTGTCACATGCTGTGGTTTCTGGACTTCGCCCGGCGTGAGCGTTTGCGTGTCGTCTCCTATGAGGATCATCCGGAGGGAATCATGGACGGGGTAAGGTTCCTGGAGGTGGCGCTCCGTCCTCAGGTGACGTTTGCGACGGGCGTTTCCCGCGAGGTCCTCGACCGGCTTCACCAGCGAGCGCACGAGGCGTGCTTCATCGCCAACTCGGTCATGTGCGAGGTCAGGGTCGACCTGTCCGGATAGCGCTGGCGGCGTTCGGCGTAGCGCTCTGCCGTGCGGATGTGGAACTCGGTGCTGTCCGCGCCCGTCAGCTTGCTGCGCAGTCCAACCACGACCGCCTCGCCTGCGGCGCGAGCGGTCAGACCCACCAACGGGGCGGCACGCCGCACACGACCCCGGGCGATGCCGTCACCCAGGACCGCGTTATGCCGGGTGCATCTGACTGAAGCTCGACATCGGACACGACCCCATCTCCCTTAGCTCTGACTACACTTAGTTTGACTAAGTGTATACTTAGGCGCGGATAGACGTACGGAAATGATCGTCTGAAAGCAGAATATCGTCTGAGCGTTGGCTCGCGAGGAGGGCCCGAGCATGGCGGGAAGGTCGACGGAGAGGAGCGCTGCGCGGCAGATGGTCGAGCGGGCGCTGCTGCCAACCAGGAACCTGCTTGAGGAGGTCGGGGACATGGCGCTGTTGACGGGTCGGACGATCTCCTCGGCCCTGCGCCCGCCGTATCCCTACGGCGAGGAGCTCGTGTCGCAGTTCTTGTTCGTGCTGCGCCTGGTGTGGTTTCCGCTGCTGGTCACGACCGTCGCGATCTGCTACGGCGCGCCGGGGCTGCAGGCGGCGAACTTCCTGCGCCTCTTCGGTGCGACTCGATCGGCTGGGCGGGTTCTTCGTGCTCGCGGCGATCCGCGAAATCGGTCCGTTGATCACCTCGATCGTGCTTGCGGGGATAGCCGGCACCGCGATCACTGCCGACCTGGGGGCGCGCAAGATCCGCGAGGAGCTCGACGCGCTGCAGGTGCTGGGCGTGGACCCGGTCAAGAACCTGGTCGTGCCGCGGTTTCTGGCGCTGATGCTCCATCACCGGACTGTTCGACCTGTACGCGCTGCTGTTCGGCATCTTCGGCGGCATTCTCGCCGCGATCGTCACAGGACAGCCGCTCGGTCCATTCTGGCGCGACGCTGTTCGCCAACGCCCTCGTCCACCGACCTGTGGGGGTCGGTGCTGAAGACCACGCTGTTCGGGGCGATCATCGCGATCGTCTGTTGCTACAAGGGCATGACCGCGTCAGGGGGTGCCGAGGGCGTGGGCAGGGCGGTCAACCAGGCGGTCGTGATCTCGTTCCTGGGGGTCGGCGCGTTCAACTACGCGTTCACGCAGACACTGCTGGCCACCCATCCCAACATTCTGGTGATCAAGTGAATGAACTGTTGGCGATGTCGCGTCAATGGCTTGCGGCCACGGGCGAGATCGGCCGCTTCACGAACGTGATGCGTGAGGTGTTTGGGTTGAGAGTATTTCGCTTCTTTGGTGAGGCGCTGCGCCAGTCGGGCATCCTGATCGTTGGCTCAACGATGGTCATCGTCGCCACCGTCTTCATCTTCGGGTTGACGTGCGGGATCGAGGGCGCGTACTTCACCCAGGCGCAGGGCGTACCCGCCGCCGCCGGCGTGTTCACTGCGTGGTGCAACCTGCGCGAGGCCGACCCGTTGATTTTTGGCTACATCATGGCCGCGAAGATCGGCACCGGCATCGTGGCTGAGCTCGGGGCGATGCGGATCAACGAGGAGATTGACGCTTTGGAGGTGATGGGCGTCGATTCGCTGACGTTCCTCTGTGGAACAAGATTGTTGGCCGCCGGATTGTGCTGCCGTTCATGTATATCGTCGCGCTCGGCATCAGCCTTTCTCGCCTCGTACATCGCGGTGGTGCTGCAGATCGCCTCGGTCTCCTCGGGTGGGTATCTGCTGGTTTTCTGGGAGTTCCAGAACCCGGTGGATTTCATGTACAGCCTGACGAAGGCGATGACGATGGCTACGGCGGTTGTGCTGGTGGCCTGTTACTACGGCTACAACGCCGGTGGTGGGCCTGTCGGTGTGGGTCAGGCGACGGCCAAGTCGATGGTGCTCAACCTCGTGTTGGTGAACTTCATCGGGATGGTCGGGACGCAGATCTTTTGGGGCACCGAAGTGCGAGCCCCGATTGGAGGGTAGGTGCGCCGCGACTTCATCTCTTTTCTCCAGCCGTACCCGTCGTGCCGTCCGCCGAATGCTCCGCATCTCGCTCGGCTGCGTGTGTGCAGCGCTCGCAGGGATCGCGTGGGCCGGGGACGCGCTCCTCGTCAAAGAGGCGTTCACGCCGGACAGGCTGGGCGCGGCCGCCAACCTGTCGATTACGGCGAGCTTTGCGTCGAGCGCTGATGTGCCGCCGTCGCCGATCAGCGGGATCACGCTGTACGGCCCGGCTGGGCTCGGTATCCAGGCGCGGGACGCGGGGACGTGCACTGAAGTAGTGCTCGAACAGCAAGGTCCGGCGGGCTGCCCGGCGGACTCGCGGGTAGGCTTCGGCGGCGGCGTCGCCGTGCTCGCCTTTCCCGGTCAGCTCGTGCGCGAGCCGTTCACGCTCGACTTCTTCTTCGCTTCCTCAGAACACGGGCGCCTGAGGCTGCTGGCGTACGCGAACGGGAGCTCGCCGGTCGGGGCATCGCTCGTCGTGGTGGCGAGGGAGATCCCTGCGCCCAAGCCGTACGGGCTCGGCTTCAGCGTTCAGGTTCCACAGGTCTCGACAATTCCCGGCGCCGCATATGCCTCAGTTGAAAGCGCGTTCGCGACGCTTGGTGCAAGCGACGTCGCGTACTTCAAGACCGTCCACGGCCGGCGCACGCTCGTTCACGTCAAGGGGCTGATCGTGCCCAGGACGTGCCCCTCCGGCGGCTTTCCGACGCGCGCCACGGTCGAGTTCAGCGACGGCACCACGTTCACCGTCAACCCGGCGATCCCGTGTCCACGCGGCTGACCCGCTCGCGCCGCCGGCGCGGGTGTGCGCTGCGCTGCTCGCCGTGCAGGCAAGCCTAGTGCTCGCGTGTGCGACGCCGGCCCGCTCCGCGCCCACCGGCGGCTCGCAGGTCCCGGCCACGATTGCGGCGTCCTTTCACCCCGACAGGCTCGGCGCGATGGGCGCGCTCACCATCACTATCGACTTTGCCGAGGAGCACTGGGTGAACCACCGCCGCTGCGTCGCTCGGTTCTGCGCCTACCCGCCGGACTGGGTATCGAAATCCCACACTTGCGCAGCTGTGATCCCCACCGCCTGCAACTCTTGGGTGCGCGCGGTTGTCCGGCGCAATCGCGACTCGGCGTCGGGCGAGCGCTCGTGCGCGCACCGCTGGGCTCCCAGTCGCTCGGAGAGAGCATCTCGCTGTGGCTGTTTCTCGGCCCGCTGCGCAACCTGCAGCCGACGTTTGAGATGCTCGCGCAAGGCTACACGCCGTTTGACGAGCGGGTGGTGTTGAGCGGCACGGTGCTCCCCGACAACCCGCCCTACGGGGAAGACCTCGTGCTGCCCGTTCCCGCGATCGGAACGCTGCCGCTCGAGCCGGACGCGTCGGTCGCCTCGATGTCCCTGACGATCGGCTCTCCTCGGCGCTCAGCGCGCGAGTCGAACACGACCATCGAGCCAACGCGCTGCCCGCCTGGCGGCTTTCCGTTCGCGGCCGAACTCACCTACGCAGACGGGTCAACGCGGGATATCTCCACAGCCACTCCTTGTCCACGATGAACCACAAGAAAGCAGGTATGACAGATGCGAAATGACAGTAGGAGAACCCGCGGTCTCATACGTTTGCTCGCCGTCGCAGCGACTGTCTCGCTCGCAGCGAGCTTGGCTTCCGGGACGCTTGCTGCAAGCGCCTCACAGGCACGCGCCGCGGTTGCGAGCGGCGCGAGGGTGCTCTCCCTGAACGAGAACGGCAGCCTTCACCTGACGAGCAAGCACGGCTTCACGCTCAACGAGAAGGGTCTCGCGTCGGGCACCGTGAGGGGCACGATCTACGTTCATCTGAGCATCGTTTCCAGTAGCCGCGTCACCGCCGAACTGAACATCTACCCGAGCGGCGGCTCGATCACGGCTCATGGCAGCGCGAGCTATCACAAGGAACGTACGAGAGCGATCTTCTCCGGCTCCATTTCGATCGAGCGCGGCACCGGCAGCTACGCGCACGCGCGGGGTTCAGGTCTGAGTTTCAGTGGAACCATTCAGCGCTCAAACGACGCCGTTACCGTGCACGTGGCAGGCAATGCCGTTGACTGAGCCGCACAAGCACGAGTCGCGCGAGCGCGGGACCTCATGCTCGAGCTGCGTGATCTGGTCAAGCACTACCCCACCTTCGGCGGGGAGCCGGTGCGGGCCGTCGACGGCGTGTCGCTGACCGTGCGGGCCGGCGAGATGGTCGCGCTGTACGGGCCGAGCGGGTCGGGCAAGACCACGCTGCTGTTGATGATCGCCACACTGCTTGCCCCGACATCGGGGACCGTGCTGATCGGCGGGCGCGACACCTCCGCGCTGTCAGAGCGCGAGGCGTCCCGGTTCAGGCTCACAGAGCTCGGCTTCATCCGCCAGAACTTTGACCTGCTGCCGGGCGTCAGCGCGATCGACAACACGGTCCTCAAGCTGTTGGGTGCGATGCGCTGGCGCCAAGCGCAGCGCGAGATCGAGCCGTTGCTCATCCGTCTCGGGCTGGGCGAGCGCCTGCACCACCGCTCAGAGACGCTCTCGATGGGCGAGCGCCAGCGCGTGATGATCGCGCGCGCCCTATCCACCAACCCACGCCTGCTACTCGCCGATGAGCCAACCGGAAGCCTCGACACCCAGCGAGGTCGCGAAGTGCTCGAACTGCTGCGCGAGCTGTGCCGTGAGCGTGGCGTGGCGGTCGTGCTCGTCAGCCACGATCCGATGGCGGCCCGCTATGCCGACCGCGTGCTGGCGTTGCGCGATGGGCGGCTCGGCGACTACGACGCGGACCCCAACACCGGCGGGGAGACGGATGGACTCGTCGAAGGTTCGGCGGTAGGGCGTGCCGGGGCGACCACCGCCGTCTTCACGGAGGAGGGCACCGCTGGGCGCTCGGTGAGTCTGCCCACGAGCGTCACGCCGCCGTGAAGCCGTCGAACGTCCTCTTGCTCTACCGGGTGCGGCTGCGCGCACGAGCTGCGCAGGAGTGTCTTGCGATCGTGGGCATAGCGGCGGGAGTGGCCCTCCTGTTCGCCTCGCAGGTCTCGAGCTCGAGCCTCCAGGGCTCCGTCGGCGAGCTCGAGCACGGGATCGTCGGCAACGCGACGCTGCAGCTCGCGGCGCGCGACCCGCACGGCATCTCGCAGGGTGTGGTGGCGCGCGTGCGGCGGCTGACGGGCGTGCGCTTCGCCGCTCCACTACTCGAAGCGAACGCACAGGCGAGCGGGCCGGGCGGCAGCGAGTCGGTCGAGCTCATCGGCGCCGATCAGAGTCTGTCGGCGTTGGGGGGCACGCTCGTGCCGCACGGCGAACTCACCCCGTTCGGCGGGATCGGCGCGGTCGTCATAGCGGCGCCGCTCTCGCATGCGCTGGGAGTCGTCCGCTTTGGCCAGGAAGTCACGCTGCGGCTTGCCGGCCACACCGTGCAGGCGCCACTCTACGCTCAGCTGGGCGAACGGCAGATCGGCCAGCTCGCGCGCAGTCCCGTCGTGATCGCTCCGCTCTCATACGCCCAGGAAATTGCCGGGCTGCAAGGACGCGTGAGTCGCGTCCTCATCCAGCCGGACCCGGGCGCGCAGACGCGCGTGCGGGCGGAGCTCATGGCGCTTACTGCAGACCGCGCGAACGTCGAGCCGATCGACTACGAAGCGACTCTGTTCGCCAACGCCTTGAGTGCGAGCAGCCAGTCAAGCGCGCTGTTCTCCGCGATCAGCGCCCTCGTCGGATTTCTGTTCGCGTTCAACGCGACACTGCTCACGGTCCCCGCGCGGCGGCGGCTGATCGTCGATCTGCGCCGCGACGGCTACGCCCCGCGGACGGTGATCGCGACGCTCTGCCTCGACGCGCTCGTGCTCGGTGTGCTCGCGTCTGCGCTCGGGCTCGCGCTCGGCTACGTGCTCTTCACACACGTGCTGCGCTCAGACTCTGCCTTCTTCTCGCTCGCGTTCACCGTCGGCTCCGAGCAATCTGTCAGCTTCACAGACGTGGCGATCGCCGCGGGAGGCGGCATGCTCGCCGCGCTCGCGGCGGTGCTCAGCCCGCTGCGCGCGGTCCTCTCGCACGACCCGCTCGCCGCGACCAGCGAACGCGAGCAGTCGGGCGCCAGGTGGGCCGGCGCGCGCACGGCGCTTGCCGGGCTTGCCTGCCTCGCCGCGGCCAGCGCGCTCCTGACGATCGAACCCGACGCGGCGATCCCCGGCATGGTGCTCGTGATCGCGGCGCTGCTCTGCATATTGCCGCTCACGCTGCGCGTGACGCTCGCGCTGGCGGGGTGGCTTGCCGCACTCTTCGTCAGCCCGGTGCCGCACGTCGCTCGGATGGAGCTGAGCGCCGGGCGCACACGAGCGGTGGCGATCGCCGCGACCGGCGCCGTGGCCGTCTTTGGCAGCGTCGCGATCGGAGGGGCGCACCGCGATCTGCTCGCGGGTCTGCGAACGGCCGCGCGTGAAACGACCGCGGCCGCGCAGGTGTGGGTAGCGCCGGCCGGCTCCTACAACCTGTTGATGACCACCCCGTTCGCTCCGCTTGCGCAGACCCGCCTGCGGCGCGTTCCGGGGGTACAGGCGGTCGGGCTCTATCGCGGCGGGCTGCTCGACTACGGCCGGCGGCGCGTGCTCGTCATCGCCCCGCCCCTCGCGGCGCGGTCGCTGCTGCCCGCGGGACAGCTGCTCGGCGGTGACGCACGCAGGGTAGAAGCGCTCGTGCGCGGCGGCGGCTGGATCGTCGTGTCACGGGCGATCGCCGAAGAACACGACCTGCGCGTCGGGCAGAGCGTCACACTGCCGACCCCCGACCCGACCAGGATGTGCGTCGCGGCCCTGTCCACCAACATCGGCTGGGAGCCAGGCGCGATCGTGATGAGCGCGCCCAGCTACGCGCGCGCATGGGGCAGTACAGACGCAAGCGCGTACGCGATCCAGCTCGCCCCCGGCATTCCGCCCAGCCGCGGCGCGCGTGAGATACAGAGCGCATTGGGCCCGAGCCTGCAGAGCGCGCTGGCCGTGCAGACCGCCCGGCAACGCAGCGGCGCGCTCCAGGCGCTCGACACGCGCGCGCTCGCGCGCCTCACGCAGATCGCAACGCTGATCCCGATCTTCGCCATGCTCGCTATGGCGGCCGCGATCGGCGCGATGGTGTGGCAGCGGCGAGCGCGTCTGGCCAAGCTCAAGCTCGAGGGTCTCGCGCGAGCGCAGCTGTGGCGCACGATCCTGCTCGAGAGCCTGCTCCTGCTCGGCGCCGGCTGCGTCACCGGTGCCCTATTCGGCCTCTACGGCCAGCACCTCGCCGACCGCGCGCTCGCGCAGACGATCAACTTCCCGTCGCTCACTCGCTCAGCCCGCTGCCCGCGCTCGCGAGCCTCGGCCTGGTCATCGCCACCGCGCTCGCGGTGCTCGCGCTCCCCGGGTATCTGGCGGCAGGCGTGCCGGCAAGCGTCGCGCTGCAGGAGTGAGCGGGTGGGCGAAGCTAGCAGGCCGGGGTCGTCCGCAAACTCGTCGTCGACCATCCGGCCCTGCTTGCGCGCCGACGACGATGCTCGAGTACGTAAAGTGTAACCTCCCAGCTCGATCGCAAGCGGGGTGCCGGTGTCGAACCAGCTCCGATGTGCTCCTTGATCTTCGCGCGTGTTGGGCGCGACCCGCGATGGAAGGTGCACTCGACATAGTCGAAGGGATTCACCGCCCCGCAGTACAGCTCCCTAGCTTGCTGTATCTCCTCGTCGTCGTCCAGCTCCCGCGCGAGACCTGCGAACGTCCCGCCCCGCATACGTAGGGACACGTTCGGGTCGGCTCGGATGTTCAACACCCAGGCTGAAGCCTTGGCCGTGATGTGTGGTTTGATCATGACGATGTAGGCCCTGTTGCCTGTGCGGATCACATGGATGCACTTCGCCGCTTCTTGCCGGTTCCGACCAGTCGTCGTGAGCGCCCCGAATCCCAAGGGTGGCCGGAGCGTGAAGTACGGCAGCATCATCGCGCTCAGTACTCGGCCGCCGGTCGGGAGCGCATGAAAGGTTTGCGTTTCGCTCGACCGCGAGCATGCCGTCGGCGTCGTGTGGCCGGCGAGGTCGGCCTGCACGCCCTCCGCTGGCCGTGTCGTGCGGGTGTTTGTCGCTTCGCTCATCTCAGCTCGTCTCAATGCAGCTTCGCCCAGAGCTTGACGAGATGCCCAGTGCGATCCGGGTGGCCCTGCGGCGAGGTATCCGCACTCGTCAGCCCGCCTGCTCGTCAAGTGGCCCGGTGGCATGGCTCATGGCTTTTTGTTCCTCACGTTCCTCGAAGAACGCATGCTCTCGCTTGCCCAACTCTGTCTGCGGTGCTTCGCCTCGATATAGCTCGGCTCCCACCGCCTGCCAGTGGACGACCGCGCGCAGCTGCGCCACGATCGATATCGCCCCCGGCTCGAGCCGACTCATGACCGCGTAGTCGGGCGATACCGTGAAGTACCGGATGGCGTTCGCCGAGGGGCCGTTCAGCGAGCTGCGGCGCTCCATGTACAGCGTGGCGTACTCAGGAGTCATGGCGAAGGGCTGCTCGCCCCAGTTCAGCTGGAACGCCGCTCGCCGAGTACTCGTACACCTCTTCAGGCGTCACAGGGTCGGTCACCCGGCAGAATCCGTTCTCCACGCATGCGTGCCATGTCCCGAGCACATCGCCGGCGACGCACGCGGTCCGATCGCCATCATCAGCCTGACCTGCTCAGGACGGAAGCGCTTGACGCAGCCGAAGTCCAGGAAGCTCACGCTGCCGTCCTCGTGGAAGACGTAGTTGCCCGGGTGCGGATCGGCGTTGAACAGGTGGAAGCGGACGTGAGAGCCCCAGACGAATCGCCAGATCGCCTCCGCCCACTGGTCGCGCAGGTCCTGCGCAGCTGTCACGGCCTCATTCCACGACAGACCCCGCACCAGCTCCTGGGTGGGCACCCGGCCGGTGCACAGCTCTTCGACCACCTCCGGCACATGGATGAACGGGTGGCCGCGGTAGCGCGCCGCGAACTCGGCCTGGTTGGCAGCCTCCAGCCGGTAGTCGAGCTCCTCGTCAGATGCGCTCGCCCATCTCGCACGCGTGGGCGCGCAGGTCGGCGCTCAGTTTGCGCGGGAACAGGCTGCCGAGCAGGCTCAGGAAGGTCGCCAATAGCTCGGTGTTCTTCAGGTCCGCCGTCGATCGCCGCCGCCACCCCCGGATACTGGATCTTGACCGCCACCTCACGACCGTCGTGCAAGCGCGCGGCGTGAACCTGACCAATCGACGCAGCCGCCAACGGCTCCCAGTCGAACTCAGCAAATACGCTCTCAGTCGGCCGACCCAACTCCCGCTCAAGCACCTCGCGCGCAAGCTCCCGCCATCGGCGGCACGTCATCGCGCAAACGCGCCAACGCTGACTGATAGATCGACTGAAGCTCCGCCGGCACAGCCGGGCTGACCGCGGTGAACGACAGCATCTGGCCCGCCTTCATCAACGCACCCTTGGAGCGACCGAGCAACTCCGCGTAGCGCTCCGCGGTTCGGACGTGAAACTCGGTGGGGTCCGCGCCCGTCAGCTTGCTCCGCAGCCCAACCACGGCCGCCTCGCCCGCGGTGCGGGCGCTCAGCGCGGCCAGCGGGGCGGTGCGCCGCAAGCGCCCACGGTCGATGCCGTCACCCTTGGCCAGCGGGTCACCGGTCGGGAACGGCCAGGTTCGCCAATCAGACATAGTTGCTCGCCGCCTGGCGGTCGGCGAAGAAAGCGTGCTCGCGCTTGCCCATCGCCGTGAGCGGCGGGGCGCCCTCCAGGTGCTCTGCCGCCATCGCACCCCAACAATTGCCGGGATGCAGTTGCGCGATCACCGCCACCATCCCGAGCTCCATCCTGCCCGCGAAGGTGTACTCGGGAGCCAGCTTGAAGTGCCGCAGCGCGTTGGCCGAGGGGCCGCTTGGCGAGAACCTGTGCTCGATCCACCTCGCCACGTACTCCGGCGTGAGGACGAACCGCTCCTGCGCCCAGAACATCTCCCAGTCCCCCCGCAGGTAGGCGAACGCTTCCTCGGGGGTGACGGGATCCGATGAGTTGAAGAACCCCGCCTCCACGCACATCCGCCATGTCCCGAGCACATCATCGCGTAGGCAGGCGCGCGCGATCGCATCGATCACCTGGATCTGTTCGCCGCTGAAGCGCTTGACGCAGCCGTAGTCCAGGAAGCTCACACCGCCGTCCTCGTGGAGCACGTAGTTGCCTGGGTGTGGATCGGCATTGAACATATGCAGGCGTCTGTAGGAGCCGTAGGTGAAGCGCCAGATCGCCTCTGCCCACTGGTCGCGGAGTTCTTGCCCAGCCTTGACGCCGTCGCTCCAGGACAGACCCTGCGCGAGCTCCTGAGTCAATACGCGCGCTGTCGATAGCTCATTGACGACCTCCGGGACACGGATAAACGGGTGCCCGCGGTAGTGCTCGGCGAACTCGGCCTGGTTGGCCGCCTCAATCCGATAGTCGAGCTCCTCGGTGATGCGGACGCTCATCTCACGCGCGGCGCCGCTCAGGTCGAAGCTTGGCCTGCGCGAGGACAGGCCGCTCAGCAACAAGCTCAGAAACGTCGTCAGCAACTCGGCGTTCTTCAGATCCGCGTGGATTGCCTCGGCCACCCCCGGATACTGGATCTTGACCGCGACCGCGCGACCGTCGTGCAGCCGGGCGCCATGGACCTGGCCGATCGAGGCCGCAGCGAGCGGCTCGGGGTCGAACTCGGCAAAAGCGCTCTCCGTCCGGCGGCCGAGCTCGCGCTCGAGCACCGCGCGTGCGAGCTCATCCGCCATCGGTGGCGCATCGCTGCGCAAGCTCGCCAGCGCCGTTTCGTAGACCGATCGGAACTCGGCAGGCACCGCAGGATTGACCCCCGTGTAGGAGAGAACCTGCCCCGCCTTCATCAACGCACCCTTGGAACGACCGAGCAGCTCGACGTAGCGCGCGGCCGTGCGAAC
The DNA here is from genome assembly GCA_963813805.1 of uncultured Solirubrobacterales bacterium. Classification (GTDB taxonomy): domain Bacteria; phylum Actinomycetota; class Thermoleophilia; order Solirubrobacterales; family Solirubrobacteraceae; genus Palsa-744. The sequence goes on along the minus strand of CAWEZZ010000002.1, from coordinate 340,077 downwards.
GTGAAACTCGGTGCTGTCAGCGCCCGTCAGCTTACTCCGCAGCCCAACCACGGCCGCCTCGCCCGCGGTGCGAGCGCTCAGCGCAGCCAGCGGCGCGGCGCGCCGCAAGCGCCCGCGGCTGATGCCGTCACCCATCGACAACGCGTCGCTTGGATCTTGGGGGAAGCCCGGCATCGGACACCAAAAACACCTCTCCTTCTCGCTCTACTGACTTCAGCCAAGTGTATTCTTAGACATACTCATGTCAACCACGACCCGCGAGCGCATCGTCGACGAAGCGATGCACCTGTTCAGCCAGCACGGATATGCCGCCACCAGCATCGCCAAGATCGAGGCCGCAGCCGGACTCACACCTGGAGCCGGCGGCATCTACCACCACTTCCCAAGCAAGGAAGCGGTGCTAGCCGCCGGCATCGAACGCCAGCTCTCGAGGCTCGGCGCGCTGCGCGAGATCCGGAACATACTCGGCTCGCTGGGCGACCTCAAAGCCGAACTAACGTTGACCGCACGCTACGTCCTCGCGGAGCTCGACAGCGAGTCCGAGCTGCTGCGCATCCTCGCCTCCGACGTGCGCAACCGGCCGCAGCTGCTGACCGCCGCCGTCGAGCAGCTCGTGAGTTCCACGTTCACGGGCTTCGCCACGTGGATCGGCGAACGCGCCGAGCGCAAGATTGCGGACGAGGAGGCAGCTGCGATAGCCGCCTTCGGGCTCGGATCGCTGCTCTCCTCCCGCCTGCTACGCGACGTCCTCGGCATCCCAGCCCAGGTCGACGACGAGACGCTGGTCGATACCTGGGTGCAGATCATGGCCACAGCTCTGGCCGATCCGCGCCCGAATGACCTGATCGGCAAAGGGTTGATCGAGCGGATGAAAGCCCAACACAACATCGACGCCGATACGGTGGCCAGCACCGAGGAGCTGCCGCGCATCGACGAGCACACGATCACCATTCGAGTGGACGATCCGGAACGGGTGTGGAGTGCGCTCGGGGACGTGCTCGGGCGTTCGCGCGTCCCGGGGCTCGGACGCTCGCGCATCCCGACCACCGGCTACGGGGCACGGTTGCTACGAGTACACCCGGGAACACGCTCGGGTGACCCTCTGCTCGCCGGCTCGACGCTGCCCGGCTTCACGATCGTCCGAGCAGAGCCCGGCAAGGAGCTCGCGCTTGCAGGCCGCCATCGCTTCTCCTCGTACGCCCTCATCTTCCATCTGGCCGCAGGCAAGCGTCACGTGACGCTCAGCGCGGAGACGCGCGCGGACTTCCCAGGCGTAAGCGGCCGCGTGTACCGCGGGCTCGTCATCGGCACACGCGGCCACGTGCTGGTGGTTCGCGCGCTCCTGCGCGCTACTCGCAGACGCGCGGAACGCCAGTGAGATGATCGCGGTGCATCAGTCGCCGCTCGACGGCACCGGGGCGATCTCGCGTGGGAACTCGCGCAGCAACTCGATCATCAGAGTCGGGTGGGGCATCCCTTGCTCGCCGGTGTGACCGTCGCGTGCGAGCGCGAACAACCGCTCGACAAACTGCTCCCAGCGAAGCGCGGGGCGCATCTGGATACGAAGATGCACAGGCTCATCGGTGGGATTCCACGCCAGGTGCGGCACACCCGGAGGAGCGATGACGACCTCACCCGGTCCTGCGGTCCACTCATTGCCAGCGATGCGAAAGGACGCGGTACCGGCGATGACCTCCCAGCGCTCCTGCATCTCGGGATGAACGTGCTCCGGCGCGCGGTGCCCCGGCCTCGTCCAGAAGTCATCCATCTCAAGCAACACCCCATCGGTGTCAGCTGCGGTCTTGAGGAACACGATCCGCTCGCCCGTGACCGGGTTGACCAGCTCGTCTCCCGCGCGTGCCATCAGATCGATCTTGGCAGGCGAATCCCTTTACTCTGAGCCAATCGACGCGCTCTATTCACTCGACTCGTCGCTGGTTCAGCTGGTTGAAGCTGTGCGGGAGCTGCCCTATGGCCGTCCGAGTGATCGCAGTGTGGAGGGGATGCTGCGCGAGCGTCGCGGCACCTGCTCCACTAAGCACCTGTTTCTCGCCCGGGCGTTGGCCGAGCGCTTCCCTGAGACCGAACCGTTGATCGTCCACCGTGTCTACAGGCTGGATCGCTCCCGCGCCGCCGAGCTTTTCGGCGCCGCCGTTGCAGAGGTGGTCCCCGAGGATGGGCTCGTGGACGTACACCGCTATCTCACGATCGTCGTCGAGGACACACGCGTCTACGTGGACGCGACGTTCCCTGGGCCTGCGTGGGATGGGCGCTCCTCGCTGCCGCTGGCCTGCGGTGAAGGACGCGACTACCAGGCTGGCGAGGACCCGGACGCCGAGAAGCGCGCGCTCGAGGCCAAGCATTGCGACCTGGCGGTCCGTGAGCCGTTCATCGTGGCGCTGGCGTCCGTAGAGCGGCCGCAGCGGTAGCCACGCCCGCTGCCGAGAACGCCAGGCCCCCGGATAGGTCGGCGTCCACCTGTCCTCGACTGCGGGCCTCGACCAGCGAGACCGAGGCCGTGCGGCACTCCGTGAACTCGCGCTGGCGCGTCTACGAAGACCCAGCCGTCGTCGGCACAGCACTGGAACTGAAGTGACGGAAGCGCCGACCACCGAGGATCTCCTCGACGACGCCGAAGCGAGCACGGGCCTGGCTCGGGGCCAGCTGCTGATGATGGTCGCCAAGAGCGCCACGGTCCGTCACCTCGCCTGCCATCCCGACTACCGCGATCTGTTCGTGCTCAAGGGCGGAACCCTGCTGTCCAACGTCTACCGCAGCCCACGCCAGTCCGTCAAGGACGCTGACTACACCTACCTCGACCCACAGACCCTGCTCGCCCCCGAGCTCGAGCAGGCGCTGAGTATCGATGGCGAGTATGGCTTCCACCTCGCGCCCCAAGAAGTGTTCTCGTTCGACCGCGACAAGCCGACCCAAGGGCGCGTGACGCGGAAGATGGGGCGATCATGTCGGCAGCGGAGCTGCCGACTGCGAGCATGATGGGCTCGGTAGAGGGATCGACGCCGCCGCGTCAAGGCCCTCCACTCCTACAGAACGCCACTGCGGGCCAGCCTTGACCCGGCTCAGCGCTACTCTGAGCGAGTCGGTCCTGGGGCCATAGCTCAGTTGGGAGAGTGCCTGCCTTGCATGCAGGAGGTCGCCGGTTCAAGCCAGGCTGGCTCCACTGGAAGATATCCCTGGAAATCGAGTCGCCGGGGTTCGACTATCCGGAATGGTGGCCTGTGTCTCCGGGCACGGGCCACCACTGGCTTCGGCTCGTGCTTCCGAGTAGGCGGCGGGGTCAGGTGCCTGTGTCCGGTGAGGCCGAGGGCTGCAAACGCCGGAGGCCGTTGAGCCGATACGGCAGACGGGTCAGCTGGTCGCGCTCTCGAGCTCGCTTGCTAACCGAATCATGCGGTTGTCGGCGCCGCAGACTTTTGGTCACCATGCGGCGGCTATACCTACCGATACAACATTCGTCCGTCTCGCCTCCAGTTCCCAGCCGCCGAGACCTATCGTGGCCTGGGCCATGTCCTCGTCGTTGCAGTGGTCTTCTACAGGTCATAGAGGCGTTGGCTACCGGCGTTTGAGGAGACGGGCCGCGGCGGCCACCCCGGTCGGTCCCTCTGCGGCTTTGAGGCTGCGGCGATATCTGCCGTTGGCGGCGCTCACCACCAGCCTGGTGATTGCTCTCCCGGCGGAGCTCGCGACGATCATCGTGCCGCGGGGCGGCGTGTTCTTGATGGCGCTCTCAGCGGCATCAGCCGTGGCTCTCTCGACTGCTATCGCGGGTGCCTCCGCAGCCCTCTGGAAGCGGCGAGCGCAATCTCGAGACATCGTCTTCGCCGACTTGATGCTGTGGGGCTGGTTGCGTCGCTGTTGGACGGAGCGACGCCTATCCCAAGCTCGAGACCTTTTCGACTCCGCCAGGAAGGCCGGACCGGCGGTAAGCATCGAGCTGCTAACAGGTCTCAGCAGGTTGCTCGAAGCCCGCGACCCCTACACACACGGACACGGTCAGCGGGTCGCGCGCCACGCGAGTCGTATCGCCCGCGCGATGGGCCTTTCTTCGATCGAGATCGCCAAGATCCGCGTGGCGGCCACGGTCCATGACATTGGCAAGCTGTACACCCCGAGAGACATCCTCAACAACCCGAAGCAACTCACCGATGCGGAATTCGCCGTCGTGAAGCGCCATCCTGGCGATGGTGCCGACATGCTGGCAGCCGTTGGGGATGCCGAGATCGCAGCCATGGTCCGTCATCACCACGAGCGAATGGACGGCCACGGTTATCCCGATCGTCTAAGCGGCTCCGATATCCCGCTCGGCGCCCGGATCATCGCTGTGGCCGACACATTTGATGCCATTACGTCGAGTCGCGCTTACCGGCCGGCATGTGTGCAGAAGAGGGCGCTGGACATCCTCTCCGAAGAGGCCGGCTCCCAACTCGACGCCGTCGCCGTCGCCGCGTTCTTCCGCCAATACTCTGCTCGCCGCTCGGTCGCCTGGTTCGCGTTGACAGCAGCAGTTCCCCAGCGCATCTTCGCCGGACTGCAGACTGGCTCACTGAGCTTCAGCGCCAGCACAGGGAGTGTCACCTCGATATTGCCTGCGCTGGGCGCAGCGGGCGTGCTCGCCCTCTCCCCCGGCCTACATCAGAACAAGCTCGTCGATCAGCACATACACCGCCTGCCCGCGCTCACTCGATCCCACCGGCCCACCGTTGCGGCGGCCTCGACCAACTATGGGCTGCGGCACGGCACCCGGCAGGCGGCGAGCACTTCGCCCGGGCATCACCGAAGCCATGCGAGGCTACGAACCCTGCCCAGCACACCCGTGTCTAGGAACCCCACCGCAAGCACACCAAATACCCCGGGCTCCGAGAGGAGTCCAGGCACGCGTCAACCTGGCGTCGCGCCCACACCACCACCAACGACGAGCTCCCCGACACCCGCGCCACCCCCGCCCGCGCCACGGGTCAACGAAGCTCCCGGACTCCCCGCACCGCCGATCAGCCCTCCGGTGAACGTTCCCAGCGTCAACCTCCCACCTGTAGCCGTCCCCTCCGCCCCCCTTCCGAGTCCCGCGATTCCGACCACCCAAGCGGGAGTACCGGGGGCTTAAACGGAGTACAGTAAACCTGGGATTTACAAGGATGTAGTGTAGATATGAGGTCTTATGCACACCATGAGGGCCTACGCTCGCCTTTCGCTTCTGGGGCTGCTTGCAGGCGCAATCGTTGCCTTCTCGGCAACCGCCGCGCAGGCTGGATTCGGCATCAAGAACTTTGAAGCTGGGACCTGCCGCTCCGACGTGCCGGAATGCACCTACACGGCGCCCGAATCACAGTTCTACACTCAGGCCGCGGGTAGTCCTCCGCTCGGAATAACGGGCTTTGAAGTCAACACCGCGCCTTCGGGAGAACCGGAAGGCAAACTCAAGGACGTGAGGGTCGACATTCCCCCTGGTTTGAGCGTGGATCCGCAGGCCGCCCCACAGTGCACACAAGCGGAATTCAGCAGTCTTGGCGGGTGTAAGCTTGAATCAAAGGTCGGCGAAGACGAAATCACAGCTTTCGTGGGCGTCACATCGGTTGGACCGCTGTCCCTGCCCATCTACAACCTGGTTCCTCCCGAAGGCGTGCCGGCCGAGTTCGGCTTCAATCTGGAAGTCGGCCCCGTGAAAACCCGGATCCTGATCGTGGGGGGGTCAGCTGGTACCACGAACCGGAAACCTCGGAAAACAGCGGAGTGCCAACAGGCGACTATCACGAGTACTTCACGATCAGGGAAATCCCGACCACGCTGTCGATCGTAAAGACCCGCCTGAAGTTCACTGGCACCGCAGGAAACGGAACGTTCATCACGATGCCGAGTATCTGTGGTCCGCAGACGTCCTATCTGCACATCGACTCCCACGAAGCCACCGGCGCCTTCCAGGCGCGCTCAACGGTCTCCGGCGAACCTCCAAAAGCCATAAGCGTCAGTGGCTGCGAACACGTGCCGTTCGCTCCCTCGCTCTTGTTGACCCCAGGGCCTGGCGAACAGTCTCCCGACCAGCCCGATGGCGTCGGAGTCGACCTTCACGTGCCACAGAATCCAAACGGAGTGGGCAGCCCAAACAGCTCCGATCTGCAGATTGCCACCGTGACGCTACCCGAAGGCATGACCCTTAACCCCTCTGCAGCCCACGGTCTGGAAGGCTGCACCGAAGAACAGATCGCGATCGGCAAGGCCAACGCGGTGTCCTGCCCCGCAGGCTCGGAACTGGGCACGGTCACGGTTGAAACGCCTGAGCTGCCCAAGGGATCGCTCCTGGGCAAGGTCTATCTCGGCTTGCCCCCGGCGGGCCCGCCGATCACGGGACCCCCGTACACGATCTACCTCGATGCCGAGTCCGCAAGATATGGCGTATCCGTGCGCCTGAAGGGTCTGGTCAGTCCTGATCCAAGCACCGGGCAGCTGACAACGACCTTCTCAGAAAATCCGCAGCAGCCCTTCGAAGACTTCGTCCTCAACCTGAAGAGAGGAGCGCTTGCCCCACTTGCAAACCCGCTCATCTGCGCTCCGGCGCCGCTCAGCAACTTCACGCCATACACAGGCCAGGCCCTCGCAAGCACGGTATTGAGCTCTCCATTCAGCACAGGACCTGCGAGCGTCTGTTCCTCGACGGCCCCGTTCTCGCTGAGCCAGAGCGCTCAGGCTCAGCCCGCCAACGCGGGCGCCTACACCTCATACACGTTCAATCTCGCGCGCACGGACGCCCAGCAGTACCTGTCCCAGGTCAAGACCGTGCTGCCTGCGGGCCTGGTCGGCGCGATTCCGTCGGTGACGCTCTGCGGGCAACCGCAGGCCAGCCAAGGGACGTGCGCCCCGGCCAGTCAGATCGGCACGGCTACGGTTGCAGCCGGGGCCGGCCCGAACCCGTATTCGGTCGCGGGCCCCGTCTACCTGACCGGTCCATACAACGGCGCGCCCTACGGGCTGTCGATCCCCGTGGCCGCGGTGGTGGGACCGTTCAACCTGGGCACGGTCCTCACCCGCGCCGCGATCAACGTCGACCCCTACACCAGCCGCGTCATCGTCACGAGCGCGCTGCCGACGATCGTTAAGGGGGTACCCGTGCGACTGAAGAACCTAAGCGTGGCGGTCGCCCGACCGAACTTCCTGTTCAACCCGACCAACTGCGGGGCGCTCGCGACCGAATCGACCCTGACCTCCACCTTCGAAGCGACTCAGAACGTCTCGAGTCCCTTCCAGGTGGGCAACTGCAGCGCGCTGGCTTTCAAGCCCTCCTTCAAGGTCTCGACCAGCGCCAAGACCTCGAAAGCCAACGGCGCCAGCTTGCAAGTCAACATAGCCCAAAGCGCCCATCAGGCGAATATGCGCTCGGTGTTCGTCCAGCTGCCCAAGCAGCTCCCCTCGCGGCTGACGACCCTCCAAAAAGCGTGTCCGCAAGCGACGTTCGCCGCGAACCCCCACAGCTGTCCGACCGGCTCGCAGGTCGGCAGCGCGACCGTGGTCACGCCGGTGTTGCCGGGAAAGCTGTCAGGGACCGCCTACCTGGTCTCGCACGGCGGGGCAGCATTCCCCGACCTCAACCTCGTCCTGGAAGGTAGCAGCGTGCGGGTGATCCTAGTTGGCAACACGAACATCAAGAAAGGCGTCACGACCTCGACGTTCGCGACGATCCCCGACGTGCCGGTTTCGAGCTTCGCCCTGAACCTTCCGGTTGGCCCGCACTCGGCGCTGACGGCGAACGGCGACCTCTGCACGCAGGCGCTGTTCATGCCCACGACGATCACCGCCCAGAACGGCGCGCAGGTCAAACAGAACACCAGGATCGCCGTCACCGCCTGCGGCGTGCGGATCGTCGGGCACAGGATCGTCGGCCACACGCTGATCCTCACGGTCCGGACCTTCGCCGCGGGGCGCATCAGCGGCAAAGGGGCGAACCTGACGACAACCTTCCGGCGCCTCACCAAGGCAACGAACGCCGCGACGCTCAAGGTCTCACTCTCGAGCAGCGTGCAGAGCAGGCGCCGCCCACTGCGGGTGCGCGTGCGCGTGGGCTTCGTGCCCAAACAGAGGGGCGCTTCCAGCTCGGCGGCGTTCGTCACGGTCACGTTCCGGTAGCAAACCCGCCATGGCGGTCGGCGCGCGAGCGGGGTACAAATCCGCTGGAGGCATGCCGGTAACTACCGATGCCGCACAGCCCGAGCAGCGGAATGCTCTCTAGCGACGGGAGACCCACTGATTGCACGGTTGTCGAACCCCATATCGCCCGCGTGCCCCGCTGGTTAGCCTGTATCAAGAGAGAGTTGAAGCTTCTGTTCCGCCACGACGAATGGGTCATACGCGTCTCGCGGAGGCCTACCGGCGCGAATCGCGGCACGCATCTCGAGGATCGCTGGCGAGCCGACGTAGTAGCGACCGCGGGTCTCGCCCCTTGGTACCAGCAGGCCCGCCCTCACCATGGCTTGAAGATCCCGCGTCGCCGTCAGGTTGGATATCTCCTCGCCCGTAGAGGACTCCACGACCGACAGGTATGAGTTTCTGCGTAGGCGGAGACCGAGCGCGATGTCCGAAAGTCCAGCTGCACATCGATCCGGTAGTCGGTGTGCAGCCGCCAGTTCAGAGCACTCGGAGTAAAGCCGCTCGATCTCCTCGATGCGGCGCAGATTGGTCTTTGCCTGCCGGTAGTGCGCCCTCAGCATGAATCTGATCCAGGGGCGCGCGTCGTTCTCCGGATGCCAGCTGGCTTGCCCGACCTCGGCGAGAATGTCGTAGTAGGCCTGGGTGTTGCGTCCGAGGTACTCCTCGACGCTCGAGAACACCGGTGCGTTGATTCGATCACGCGCGATCACGAGCGTCTGCAGGCATCTGGCCATGCGTCCGTTGCCGTCGCGGAAGGGATGGATCATCACGAGGTTGAGGTGTGCCATTGCCGCTCGGATCAATGTGGGAGCGTCGTCCTGGAGGAGCGCGTCCAGCATGGAGTTGATCAGCTCGCCTACCAGCTCAGCATCGGGCCCCTCGTAGACGATCTGGCCGGTCGCGTTGTTCCTGACGCCGATATAGCCTCCACGCCAACGTCCAGGGCTCTTGGAGAGATCGTGCTTGAGCATCATGAAATGCAGAGCCTTGATCACGCCCTCGTCGACCACCGCGTCCTCGTCCTCCGCCACTTGCAGGACGTAGGTCATCGCGTCGCGGTAGCCGGCGAGAGCGAGTTGAGTCTCTAAGCTGGCGTCCAGCGTCGGCTCACCCTCGACCGCCGCGGCCACGTCGTCGAGGCTCGCGTTATAGCCCTCGATGCTGTTGGAGCCTTGAACCGCACGGGCGAAGGTCATCCGCCGAAGCGTTCCGAACCAGCGCCGGGGCTTTGCTACCCGGTGTCGAAGATCTTCACGAAGCCCGTCGATAAGCCGAAGCACCTCGGTCTCGACCAGGTCCAGGGCCGGAGCGCGGTACACGGGAAACTCGCTCATGATGTAATGATAGTATCATAGCTTCATCTAGCGCTAGATTGATAGTTTCATTGCATCACCGGGCGTGGACAGTCCGTTGCCGGTACAAAACCCGGCTCGCCGCACTACTTATCCGCTAGAGGCCCAGGACGAGCGCGAGCGCTTCATCGACAGCGCTCAGCTCGTCTGGATCGAGGCGTCCTGCCGAGCGTCCCAGGCGCTGGGGGTCCACGACAGTGCTCTGCTCGACAAGGATGCGCGTGTGAGTGCCTTCGAGGGTGATTGCCGGCCGAAAGCTCGCCGGTTGCGCATGCGTCGAGGTCGGCGAGACAAGCACGGTGCTCAGCGTCAGGAACTCGTCGGCTTGAACGACCACCGCGTAGCGCGCGCCTCGCTGCTCCCTGCCGCGCGTCCCTCGCGGGGCAGGCAGGCGAAATATCTCGCCGCGCACCACTTCAGTCGACTGGCTTCGGCGCCAGTTCCGCCATCTGCTCGCGGATCGCTCGCATCTCCGCTCGATCGTCCTCATCATCTGCGAGCCGTCTAACCTCAGCCGCAATCGCGGAGCGAGTCCGACGCCTTGCCGCAGTCTCGCGCAGCGCAGTACGCACCGCCTCGGAGTCGCTCAGTCCGTCATTGCGGATGACGCTGAGCGCTGCGGCCGAGCTGTCATCCAAACGCACGTGAAGAGAGCGGCTCACGCGAGCTAGCGTAGCACAAAACATGCTACGCAAGACGACTCGGCTTCGTCCACCTCGCTGGGCGAGCTGAAGGCGTCGGTGGTGCCGCTACCGTACGCCCCGTGCGGGTAGCGACTTGGAACGTGAACTCAGCTAAGAAACGGGTGCCGCGGTTGCTGCCCTGGCTGGATCAGCGCCAGCCCGACGTCGTCTGCCTGCAGGAGACCAAGCTCGCCAACGTTGCGTTCGAGGAGCTGCTCGGCGACGAGCTCGCCAGCCGTGGCTATACGGTCGCCCTCCACGGCGAAGCTCAATGGAACGGAGTGGCGATCCTCTCCCGTGTGGGCCTGGACGACATTGTGGTCGGAGTCACCGGCGCGCCCGGCTTCCCGCATCCAGAGGCGCGTGCGGTGTCGGCTACCTGTGGCGGTATACGGGTGCACTCGGTGTACGTACCGAACGGGCGGGTTCCGGATTCCGAGCACTACCACTACAAGCTCGCCTGGCTTGCCGCATTGGGAGAGATGGTCAGCGCCGATCCGCAGGACGCGATCGTATGCGGGGACATGAACATCGCGCCAACCGACGCCGACGTGTTCGATCCAGACGCCTACGTCGGCCAGACCCACGTCACGTCTGCGGAGCGGGCGGCGCTCACCAACCTACAGGCGCTGGGCCTGCACGACATCGTGCGCGATCGCTGGCCGACCGAGCGGGTGTTCACCTATTGGGACTATCGGGCCGGAATGTTCCACCAAGACCTCGGCATGCGGATCGACCTAGTGCTGAGCACCGCCACGGTGGCCAGCAGGGTTCGGGCGGCATGGGTGGACCGGCAAGCCCGCAAGGGCACCGGACCGAGCGATCACGCCCCGGTAATCGTCGATCTGGACGAGGCGCCAGACGGAGACATCGGACCGGTCGTGCCGCCGCCCTCCGCTCCGGCCGTCAAGCGGGGCTCGGTCAAGCTGCCGCAGTCACCGTGACCGCGCACGTGACGCGACTATAGGGCGCAGCTTGGCCCGTCGCAGCCACTGGCCCCGGGAAGCCGTCCGAGCAGATCGACGAGCGTCTCGATCTCCGGCCCGCTGTAGCGCTCCTCGAACAGCGTCCGAATGGCGGCCACGTGGGAACAGGACGCTTCCTGGAGCTTCCTGCGGCCGGCGTCGACGAGTACGGCGTAGGCAACGCGGGCGTCGGTGGGACAGGTGGCCTTGTCCACGAAGCCTCGCTCGCGCAGGCCATCGAGCAGACGCGTCACGCCCGAGGGCGTGAGCTGGAGACTGTCGGCGAGGTCGACTCTGCGCATGTGGTTGCCCTCCGCCCGCGACAGCAGCAGCAGGGCCTCGTACTCGTTGACCGTCAACTCGTGGTCAGCCTGCAGCTGCGCGCTGACCGAGCGGCGCATGCCGGCATGGCCGCGCAGCAGGCGGATCCAGGCGTCCACCGATCCAGACTCTTGTGCGCTCAATAGTTGACTAGTCACGAATCTTCTGCTAGATTGTTGATTACTCAAGTATAGCCCCCACCCAGGAGGATCCAAAATGCACACCACAGTTGACGCGCCCCAAACCCTGCCAGTTGACGCGCCCCAGACCCTGCCAGTCGGCACGTGGACCGTCGATCCGGTCCACTCCCAGGTCGGCTTTGCGGTCGGCTACCACGTCGGCACCTTCCGCGGCAACTTCTCCCCCGTTCAAGCCACGCTGGAGGTCGACGAAGACGGCAGCGCGAAGCTGACGGGCTCGGCCTCGGTGAGCGGTGTGAAGGTTCAGGACGAGAACCTCGCCGCGCACCTGCAGTCGCCCGACTTCTTCGATGCCGAGCGCACGCCCGAGATCTCGTTCGCCTCCACCGAGATCCGCCCCTCCGGCGATGAGATCGAGATCGTGGGCGAGCTTACGATCAAGGGCACCACCCTGCCGGTCACGGTCAATGGCAGGGTCGGCGAGCAGAAGGAGTACATGGAGCGGCCCTACTTCGGGCTCGAGCTAAAGGCCACGATCGACCGCACCCGGTTCGGTCTTGACTGGAACAATCCGCTGCCGAATGGCGACCCGGCGCTCGCCAACGAGGTGACCGTGACGGCCGAGCTGTTCCTCACCAGGGCGTAGTCCGATGAAGATCCTCGCAATCGCCGGCAGCCTGCGCAGCGAGTCCTACAACAGCAGGCTGCTGCTAGCCGTGGCCGAGCTGCTTCCCGCGGACATCGAGTTCGAGCTGTTCGAGAACCTGAAGGCCGTGCCGCCCTACGACCAGGACGACGACATCGAGCCGGCGGCGCCGGCCGTAGGGCGGCTGCGCGCGGCGATCGCCCGCGCCGACGTCCTGCTGTTCGCGACACCCGAGTACAACTCGTCGATTCCCGGCCAGCTCAAGAATGCCATCGACTGGGCCTCCCGCCCGCTCGCGACCAGCGTGCTGCGCAACAAGCCGGTGGCCGTCGTCGGCGCGAGCACGGGCGCCTTCGGAGCCGTCTGGTCGCAGGCCGAGCTGCGCAAGGTGCTCGCCGCCACGGGCGCGCGCGTACTCGACGTCGAGGTCGCCGTCGGGCACGCGGCCGAGCGCTTTGACGAGCGCGGTCGGCTAAATGACGAGAGCCTGCGCGAGCAACTGCGCGAGGCCGTCCATACGCTGCTCGCCGAGCCTAACCCGCGGGACGTGCTCGTGGGTCTGGCAGCGGCGTGAGGGTGCTTTCCAGCCGTTCGCGCAGCGACTCGAACCGCGGCGGCAGCGACAGCCGCTCGCCGAGATGCTCAGGATCCTCATCGGCGCCGAAGCCCGGCCCGATCGTCGCGATCTCAAACAACACGCCGCTGGGCTCACGGAAGTAGACGGAGCGAAAGTAGAAGCGGTCGATCACCGGGGTCGGGTTGGCGCCTGCCTCCTGCACCCGCTGGCGCCAGCTCTCATGCTCGGGCATGAGCGAGGCGAACGCAACGTGGTGCACGCTGCCGGCACCCTGAACCGGGTGAGCATCTGGAGCGGGGTCATAGATGTAGCGCCCGCCGCGGCGATCTCCCCGCACCTCCCAGCGACTGTCCTCGCCGCCAGTGAAGCCAAGCGCATCCCTCAGCAGACTCTCGCTCGAAGATGGATCTGAGCTGTAGGCGCGGACTCCCTCAAAGCCCTGCAGCGCGAACTCGGCCGGGATGTCGGGTGCGTCGGCAATCAGCGGCTCATCCCCGCTTGAGTCGACGAGCAGTTCGTGCTCGAGACCCTCCGCGTCTGAGAAACGCAGGGCGCTCCCGGTGTCCTCGCTTTGAATCTGCTCGCTTTGAATCTCGTGCTCGCCGAGGCGAGTCCGCCAGAAATCCAGTGCCTGCGGGGAGGCGACTCGCCAGAGAATCCGGTGCACCATTCCCGCACCGGCTCTCCCGTGTGCCGCCTGGGGATACTCAAAGAACGTCAGGTCCGCGCCCGGGGAGCCCTGCTCGTCGGCGTAGAAGAGATGGTAAACGGTGGGGTCGTCCTGGTTGACCGTCTTCTTGACGAGCCGCAGCCCTAGCACCCCGGCGTAAAACTCGACGTTCCCGCGTGCATCGCCGGTGATGGCGGTTATGTGGTGTATGCCCTCGAGCCTCATCTTGGCTATCTATACCATCGGCCCGTGCAAGATGGATCAATCATCCCGCGCTTCGGACGCGCGCGGCGCGATCCCTCGCTCGCCGTCCTCGAAGGCTTCCACCCCCTCAAGCACGCCCTGCGCTTCGGCGCCAATCTGCTCGAGGTCGTCTCCTCAGACGCCGCCGAGCTCGACCGCCTCGCCTCCCTGCTCGCCCCCGACCTGACCACGCGCCTGCGTGCGCTCGCGCGCGAGGTCGACCCCTCCGTCTTTGCCCAGCTCGCCCCGCTCGCTCCCTCAACCGGTGTGATGGGACTGGCTGAGCGCCCTTCCGTCGACCCCGCCGCCGTGCTCGCCGATCGGCGTCCGCTGCCCGTCGTCCTGCTCGAGGACCCGCGCGACCTCGGCAACATGGGCGCCTGCGTGCGCGTCGCCGCGGCCGCTGACGTGGGAGGCGTACTCACCACGGGCAGCCACGACCCCTGGCACCCCGACGCGCTGCGCGGCGCCGCCGGGCTGCACTATGCGGTGCCCGTCTCGCGCCTGGATCGGTTCGAGACCCTCGATGTTGTCCTCGATGGGATCGACCGTCCCCTGCTCGCGGTCGATCCCGAGGGCGATCCGCTCGACCCAGCCGCCCTCCCCCCGCGCGCGGTCCTCGCCTTCGGCACCGAGCGCTACGGCCTCAGCCCCGAGCTGACCGCCCGAGCCGATGCGCGCCTCAGCATCCCCATGCGGCCAGGGGTCTCCAGTCTCAACCTGGCCACCTCCGTGGCCGCCGTCCTGTTCGCGTGGCGCCTCTCAGCGCGCTCTGCGCCGGCGTGAGGACGCCTACGCGCTCACCGCCACGCCTGCTCTTCCCGCGGCGGCCGCGCTTTCGACTCCATCGAGCAGCCGCCAGTTCCCCTCCAGCGCCGCACGCGCCCTGCTTACCATCCTGTCGGCCTGCTCCTCGGCGTCGTCCACTCCCTCCATCAGCTTCGCGATCAGCTCGCGTGCGTGTTGCGCGTGTTCGACGTCGCGCAGCTCGTGCAGCCTGAAGTACTCCAACGCTGGGCCTTCCTCGCTGTAGCCGTAGTGCGCTGTCAGACCCTCGAGCTTGGTCTTCGACACCTCCGGCTGACTCGCCTCGATCGCATACAGCACCGCCAAGTGCTCCAACATGTCCTCGCCGGCCGTCCACGCCTCCACGCATGCCTGCGTCTCTGGAAGCGCTTGCTCGTCGTCGGACACCCCTATCGGGCGCGCGCCCGATGCACGCGCGAACTCCTCCCACAGCTCCACATGCGCCGCCTCCTCCTCAGCGTGGCTCCGCAGCCCCGCCGCGTGCGCCGCCCCGGCCTGGGTCGCCGCCTGCGTCGATGTCCGCGCCAACGCGATCACCGCGTGGCGGTACTCCCCCGCGTAGCAGCCGAGCTCCTCGGCGCTCAGCTCACCTGCGCTCCAGCGCTGGTAGAACGGGTGCTCGAGCACGCTGATTGCGGCGCGGGCCTCGTCAAGTCTGCCAACAACGTCCATATCAGGTTCCTTTCTTCCTCTCTGTAGAGAACGGTCTGTTCAACAGGGGCGTTGCTGCTGTTTGGTGGAACTACGGTAGTTATACGCACTCTAGGAGACGGTAAGCGTGCCTTCCATGCCCGCCTGACGATGGCCGGGGACAGAGCAGTAGAAAGTGTAGGTGCCCGGCTTCAGGCTCAGCGTGAGCGTCCTTGACCCGCCCTGGAACGTCGGGGTCGCGCCGAGCACGGCGCTGCCCTGGGTGATCGTCACGTTGTGGGCAAGAGGGGCCATATTGGTCATCGTGATCGTCACCTTGCCGGTCTTAGCGATCAGCTGCTTGGTGTCGTAGCTGAGCAGGCCGCCCGGGTTGGCTGCGAGTTTCAGCACCGTCGAGGACCTGCTTGACGCGGCCGACGCTTCGGCCTTCGGGCTCCCGCCTGAGGTGATCACAGCGGTGGACGCGGCGGCGAGGACGAGCACGGCGCTGATCGCGATCACCATGCGCTGGCCCGCCAGGTTGCCCGGGAAGTCAGGACGGCGCAGGCCGAGCCCGAAAGACACGATCAGCGCCCATGCCACCAGCGCGCCGCCCGCGATATAGAACGGGACCTTGCTCTTCTCCGCCCCCAGAATGGGTGCCAGCTGAAGCGTCGCCAGGTGCATCGCGGGCGAGCCTAACGCGATGGGCAACCCGCGCGACGGCCCGTGCTGGTGACCGCATGAGCCGGTCACATAGGATCACGGGATGGTCGACATGGTGCGCACGCCCGAGGAGGCGCTTCAGGGACTTCCCGACTTCCCCTTCGAGTCGCGCTACCGCGAGGTCGACGGCCTGCGCCTGGCCCACCTCGACGAGGGCGACGGCCCGCCCGTGCTCTTCCTCCACGGTGAGCCCACCTGGTCGTTTTTGTGGCGCAAGGTCATCCCGCCCGTGCGCGACGCTGGCTTCCGCTGCATCGCCCCCGACTTTGCCGGCTTCGGCCGCTCGGACAAGCCGGTCGACATGGACTGGTACTCCTACGACCGCCACGTCGCGCTCGCGGCCACGCTGCTCGAAGATCTCGACCTGCGCGGAGCCACGATGGTGGTCCACGACTGGGGCGGCCCGATCGGGCTGCGTCTCGCGGTAGAGCATTCAGAGCGCATCGACCGCCTCGTGATCCTCGACACGGGCGTGTTCACCGGACACCAGCGCATGACCGACGCCTGGCTCGCGTTCCACGACTTTGTGGCGCGCACCGAGGACCTGCCGATCGGCCTGCTCGTGCGTGGCGCTTGCAAGCTCGACCCGGGCGATGAGGTGATCGCGGCCTACGAGGCACCCTTCCCCAACGTCGCCTCGAAGGCCGGCGCGCGCGCCTTCCCGACGCTGCTCCCGCAGACGCCTGAGGCCCCAGGCGCCGCCGCCGGCCGGCGCGTGCTGGAGGCGCTGCGCGAGGACCGCCGCCCGACGCTCATGCTGTGGGGCGATTCAGACCCCGTCCTGCCGCCGTCGGTGGGCGAGCGCTTCGCCGCGTCGATCGGCCGTGAGCCGCCGCGCGTGATCGAGGATGCCGGCCACTTCCTCCAGGAGGACCAAGGGCCGCTGATCGGGCGGCTCGTCGCGGACTGGCTCGTCGCGAACCCTTAGCCGCCCTCGCCGGCTGATCAGTCCCCGACGGTCTGGGTGATCTGCGGCTGCTCCGGCGCCGGAGCGAGCGCGGGCTCCGAGCGGGCGGCGCGCAGCTCGTAGTCGCGGCGCGCCGCGACGTCGGCATCGGCCAGCACGCGGTCCGCCTTCATCGCTCGCCCGATGCCCTCGGAGAGCGACCGCGGCAAGAGCGTGCCGAGCTGGTAAGTGCGCTTGGTGGACTTCGGCACGCCACACTTCGATGATCCCGTGCTGGAGCGCCTCGACGATCGCATCGGCCACCTCGGAGGGCTCGATCTTGTGCAGCCCGCGCTGGCGCGGCGCCGTCCGCCGAACCCAGTTCGGTGTTCACGGCAAACGGCATCACGTAACTGAAGTCGATGTGGGCGCCCATCAGGCGCATTTCGCCGCGCACAGCCTCGGTGAGACCGACCACGGCGTGCTTGCTCGCCGCAATACGTCGCCCCGCCTGGCACCCCGTACTTGCCGGCCTGCGAGGCGATGTTGACGATGTGCCCCCGATCGCGCGGCGACCATGCGCGGCAGCGCCAGCTTCATCCCGAAAATCACCCCGTGGACGTTGATGTCGATCATCCGCAGCGCTGTCGCGTCGTCCTCGTCGACGAACCGGCCGAGCGGCATGATCCCGGCGTTGTTGACCAGCACGTCCAGCGGCCCCAGCTGACGCTCCGCCTCGTCGATGAACTGGGAGAAGGACTCGCGGTCGGTCACGTCGAGCGGTAACGCCACGGCGCTCGGACCCAGATCGGCAGCGGTCTGCCGCGCCGCCTCTGCGTCCACGTCCCCGATCGCCACCTTCATGCCCTGGCGCAGGAACGCCTCTGCGGTGGCACGGCCGATCCCGCGCGCGGCGCCGGTGATCGCGGCGGTCTGTCCGGCGAGGATGCGGGGCTGCTTGGCCATCGCGCAAATCTAGCGCACCTTCAGAGCCGGTGAAGGGTTTCAACGGGCAGGTCAGCTGCTGGATGGCCCACGCGCCAGTCATCTGGCAGAGGGCCATGGAGAGGGTAATCTGGCAGAGGGCCACAGGAGAGGGCACAGGGAGGGGGCGCAGAGCCCGGGCGAACCACGGCGTCGCCCGGGCTCGCGTGTACGCTGGATGAGGTGTCCTCTTTCCAATTCGACGGACAGCGCATCGCCTACACCGAGTTCGGCGGCGGCCCCGCGGCCGTCACCGCGGCGGGCGGGCGCGGGCGCACGGCGAAGAGCTCACCGGCGAGCACACGACCGCTGATCCTCGTCCACGGGCTGCTGCTCTCCCAGGAGATGCACCGGCCGCTGGCTGAAGACCTCGCGGCTCGCGGGAACCGCGTGATCACGGTCGATCTGCTCGGCCACGGCGAATCGGACCGCCCGCGCGACATGTGGCGCTACTCGATGACCTCCTTCGGCGCGCAGATAGTCGCGCTGATGGACCACCTGCGGATCGAGCAGGCCGTGGTGATGGGCACCTCACTCGGAGCCAACGCAGCGCTGGAGATCGCCGCGACGGCGCCGGAGCGGTTGCGCGGGATGGTGATCGAGATGCCCGTGCTTGACAACGGGCTACTCCCCAGTGCGCTCACCTTCACCCCGATCCTCGTCGCGCTCACGTTCGGCGAGCCGGCGATGAAGCTGCTCGCACGGGCGGCGCGCGTCGTGCCGCGGCGACTGCTTCCCCACTACGGCAACGTCCTGCTTGACCTGATCCGCCAGGAGCCCGGTCCCGGCGGCGCGCTGCTGCAGGGGCTGTTCTTCGGGCGCATCGCCCCCCACCGCTCAGAGCGACACACCTTCCAGGCGCCGACGCTAGTGCTCGGCCACCATCGCGATCCCGTCCACCCCTTCTCCGACGCCGGCATGCTCGCCGAGGAGCTGCCAAACGGCCAGCTGCTGGAAGCTGACTCGCTCGTGGAGCTGCGCCTGCATCCCGAGCGACTCACTGGCGAGATCGCCTCTTTTCTGGACGAGGTCTGGGCCACGCCGCGCGCGGGCCGCGCAAAACGCCCGGCAAAACGCGCTACGGCGAAGCGCGCTACGGCGAAGCGCGCGGGCTGAACGCTACTTCGCGGGGAACAGTTCGAGCTTCGTTCACGCTCACGTGCCCGGGCGCCTGGGCGGTGCCGATTGAGGCGGCAGGAGCCTTGCTGATCCACAGGGTAACGAAGCGAAATGCCTTCGTCGAGTTACGGAGCTTGATGCGCACGTGCTTCTTCTTCTCGACCTGGTAGGAGCTCAGCGGAACCCACGCCGGGTCGGTGATCGAGGCGGGCAGGGCGTGGCCGTTGGCGCCGTACACCTGGACTGTCATGCCAGGAGTGGAGGTCACCAGCTCGAGCGCGGATAGCTTCTGTGCGGTCTTCAGGTCGATCACGAGCCCCTCCGCCATCTTCGGGGCCACGGCCGGATGCAGGAGCGCGGTCCAGCCCGTCGAGGTGTCGCCGTCGATCGCCAGGCTGGGATCGCCGAAGTCGCTCGCCGGGTAGCCATAGGGGTTGTAGGTGGCGGCCGCGTTCGTATCGAGCAGAATCGCGGTCGGCTGCGATTCTGCCGCGGGGGTCGAGCCGCCGCTGGGGGTTGTGGAGGGGGTGGTTTCGCCGCCGCTGGGGGTTTGGGGCACGGTGGTCGTCCCGGAGGAGGATTTTGGCGTGGCGGCGGTGAGTGGAATCTTCGGCGGTTTGGTGGTGCCGGTGGGAAGGAGGGGATTGACCGTCGTCGGGGTCCCAAGGGCTTTCGGCGTCGTGGGCGTCAACGCGCCCGGCGTGGTGGGCGTGACCGGGGTCGTGGCGGGCGTGGGGGTCTGTGCGACCGCAGAGGCCACAGGAGGAGTCTTGCGGGGGCCTTCTTTGCTTAGCGCGGCGTAGGCGGCCGCCGTGGCACCGACCACCAGGGCAGCGGTGACGCCAAGGATCGTGGCGGCCGAGCGCCAGCTCGGCCCGTCCGCGGTGAGACTGCCGGGTGCCCCGGCGCCGCACTGCAGGCACCAGTCCTGGGCATCGCGCAGCGGCGAGCCGCAGTTGACACAGGCCCGCTGGGCCGGCGGCGGCGTGGGGGCAACCCCAGGCAAGGCGCCGGCGGGCGCGGGGCTGGACGGCGGAGCGGGGCTGGAGACAGCCGGTGGATCGACGAGCAGCGTGTTCACCGGCTGTCAATTCTAGCTCCGTTGGCCCTCACCTTGGCAAGGGTGGTCCGCCGGGCACGATGTCCCGGCCGGTCGGCGCAAGGCGCTCGTCGAGCTCGAGCTGCCAGTAGTAGCGGGTGAACGTCATCCCGGCGCAGAGCTCCCCGACGTGGGGGGCGACGATCTCGCCGGCGGCCAGGCGGACGATCAGCTCGGGGTAGGTGCGTCCAGGCAGGGCGGCGTAGACGGGCGCGGGAAAGGCCCCGCCGAAGCGCGTGTTCACGTCGGTGATCCCCAGTCCGATGTCGGGGTCGCGGAAGACCTGAATAGTCGCCGGCCCGCACACTCCCAGCGCCTCCATGACTCGCCGCCCTAGCTCAATCAGCTCGACGTCGTGGACGACTTCGCCCTTGATCGACTCGCCCCCGCGCGACTCGAGCATCGTGCGCGGAATCGCGTTCAAACAGCGGCCCTCCAGGTCGCCGAGGCAGTCGATCGACAGCTCCGGCCCGGCCATCGCGCGCTGGATCATCACGGGCTCTGCGACGTAGTCGACGAAGAAGCGTGCCTGTTCGGCGTCGCGTGCGTGGTGAATCGAGCGCGCCCCGGAGCCCTGCCGCGGCTTGACCATCACCGGGTAGTCCAGCGCGTCCAGGGATTCCTCGGGCAGGACCGTCGGCGGAGAGGGCAAGCCCAGGCGCTCCAGCAACAGATGGGTCTCGTACTTGTCGTAGGTCGCTCTGGCGACCTCTGGCGAGGGCACGAACGCGGGCAGGCGCCCGTCCACGCGGGCGTGGGCGAGAATCTCGATATCCAGATCGGTGAGGGGCAGCACCGCGCCGATCCCGTATTCGACACACAGGCGCTCCAGCGCTGGCACGTACTCGGGATCCTCGATCAACGGGACCGAGGCGCGCACGTGCGCGGCGTACTGCGCGGGCGCGAGCGGAGAGGGGTCAGCGACGACCGTGGTGGTGAGGCGGGCGAAGCAGGAGACAATGTCGTAGCGCTTGCCAGCGCCGGTCAGGAGAACGGCCGGCGGGCTCACAGCTCTCCCTCCCAGCCGCCGGCCTGTCCCTTGTACAGACCTGAGCCGCCGAGAACCATCGCGCAGGTGCGCCACAGGATCTTTAGGTCGAGCCGCAGCGAGCGGTGCTCGATGTAGAAGAGGTCGAGCTCGATCCGCTCGCTCCAGGGCAGCGAGGCGCGGCCGTTGACCTGCGCCCAACCGGTGATCCCGGGCTTGACCGCGAGCCGCCCGCGCTGGCGCTCTGAGTACTGCTCGACCTGCACGGGCAGTGTGGGTCGTGGGCCGATCAGCGACATCTCTCCGCGCAGCACGTTCACCAAGTTCGGCAGCTCATCCAGGGAAGTGCGCCGCAGGAAAGCGCCCACGCGCGTGACGCGCGAGTCGTTTGCGTTGATTGCCAGCCCCGCACCGATGTGCTCAGCGCCATCGACCATCGTGCGCAGTTTCAGCACATCAAACGGGCGGCCATCGAGTCCGACGCGACGCTGGCGATAGATCGCCGCGCCCGGGCTCTCAAGGCGAATGACGAGCGCAGCCAGCGCGAGCAGAGGCGCGCTCAGCAGGAGCGCAAGCGACGAGACAGCGATGTCGAAGATACGGCGAATCACCCGGCGGACAATAGGCTCATACGTGCACACCACGTCGCCCTGACGGTCGAGCGGGGCGCGGACGCAGGGAGCGTGGCGTGCTGGACGATCTTCGATCGGTCGCGAGCGACCGAGGACAAAGCATCCGCGAAGGCCATCGGCCGTCAGCGGGTCCCCTCGGCCGCTTCCCACGCTGCATCGGTGCCATGGCGCAGCCAGTCCCACAGGCCAGCGGCGGGGGAAGCGACGGTGAGCACGTAGTAGCGGGCGATCAGCAGCGGGCGGACGCGCAGCATGCCGGCGAGCGCGGCTGCAAGGAGCAACGCGAGCTGGAGGTCGAGCGTGACCGTGTAGAGCAGCGGGACGCCGATCGCCACAAGCGCGACGTTCGCAGCGAGCGCGAGCAGGTGCAGCCAGGGGACGCAGTAGCGCAGCACGCGGTGGGAGAAGATCATCAGCGCATAGCCCAGTGGGTAGCCGCGGGGGGAGAGCATCCCGCCGCGCAGGAGGATCGGCCAGGTGTGGCTCATCATCCGTCGCTTGCGCGCGAACTCGCCCGCGAGCGATGGGACCATCTTCTCGCTGGCCCGCGCGCCGGGCACGTACACCGCACGCAGCCTCCGCTTGACCATGTTGAAGGGCAGCGAGAGATCGTGGCCCATGATTGGGTCGACGACGATGTAGGCGTCGCGTCGCGTCGCGTAGATCGCTCCGTTGCCCGCCGTGATCGAGTGCAGGCGCGACTCGAGCGCGCGGACGGCCAGCTCGTAGCGCCAGTAGACGCCCTCCTGGTTGCGAGCGCCGGAGGCGCTCGCTGCCTGCATGAAGTGGACCTGTCCGCAGGCGTAGCCGACGCGCGAATCGCCGAACGCGGCGACCAGGGCCCGCGCAGCATCGGTCTCCCAGAACGCGTTGGCATCCGAGAAGGCGACGATCTCGCCTCGCGCGCGCTCCACGGCGGCGTCCTGTGCGCGGATCTTGCCGCCGCGGGGCAGCTCGAGCACGAGGTCGGCCCCAGCTTCCCTCGCGCGCGCGGCGGTCGCGTCGGTACATCCGTCGCACGCCACGATCATCTCCAGGCGCTCGCGTGGATAGTCGAGCTTCAGCGTGTTGGCGACCTTTAGGCCGATTATCTGCTCCTCGTCGTGGGCGGCGACGATCAGCGAGAGGGAGGGAAGCGGTCCGGCTGGCGCCGGGTCCGGGACCCGCGCGAACAGGCGCGCGAGCACAGCAAGCGTGGCGGCGTACCCACCCTGCGTCCACATGATCAGTCCGGCGGCCAACCAGAAGAGGATCTCCAGGGCGGTGCGCATATGCGGTGCATTCTCCCCGAAGTCCTGGGGTCTTAGATCAGCAGGTGCTCGTAAAGGCGAATGTGGGCGCGGGCGATCGCCTCCCAGGAGTAGGGGCCCTCCGCGGCGGCGCGGGCGCTGGCTGACATCGCTGTCAGCGCGGCGGGGTCGCCGAGCAGCCCCTTCAACGCGTGCTGCAGCGCCACGGGATCTCCCGAAGGAACAAGGCGGGCGGCGCCGGTAGCCGCCACCTCGGGGAAGCCCCCGACGTCGCTTAGCAACAGAGGCTTGCCGAACGCTAACGCCGTGAACAGCACGCCGGACTGATCGATCTCGCGGTAGGGCAGCACGACCAGGTCGGCGCGGCGAAAGTACGCCGGCAGCTCGGCGTCGTTGATGAAGCGTGGCACGAAGCGGACATTTGGCGGGGCGGCGGCCAGGAGCGCAGAGATGTCCATACGCGGCATACCGGCGATCCACAACTCCGCGTCTGAGTCCTCGATCTCGCGCCAGGCTTCGAGCAGCACGTCGATGCCCTTGTACGGGCGCATCAGCCCGAAGCAGAGCACCACGGGCTTCTCGGTCTGAAACGGCGGTGACTGTGCAGGTCCGGCGGCGAGATGCGTGAACGCGCCGTGCGGGATCACGTGGACGCGAGCAGGGTCGATCCCGAGCTCGCCTGTCAAACGGTCCCGGCCGTGGGCGGAGTGAACAACGACCGCGTCAAAGTGGTCGTACAGCCGCCGCTGCGCGGAGAGCTGGCCGGGTCGCGGCTCGCGTGGCAGCACATCGTGGGCGGTGAGCACGCGCTTTGGGCGCGGGCCGGAGGGCGTGGGGCGGCGTCGCGGCAGCAGGTAGGTGTCGAGGTGCTGGACCGCCAGCCACTGGAAATGCACGATGTCGGCGTTGCGCGCGGCGCGCCGGTAGCGCAGCATGTCGGGGACGTGCTGAGCCAACTTGGCCGCCTGCCGCACGCGAGAGCCCGGCGCACCCAGTGCGGCTCTATAGAACAGCTCGCGTCGCACGTAGCCCTCGGCGGGGGCCACCGGGCCATAGGCGAAGCGGCTAGTGAACAGCTGCACCTCCGCCCCGGCCTCGCCCAGCGCGTGGCAGAGGGCGTGGTCGTAAGGCGGTGTGTAGGCCGAGGGATCGACGACGTGTACGCGCACGGGCAAGACAATAGGCGCGACGTTCCCCTCAGAACATATTGCAATTTTTACGTAGTGTGCGCTTTTGTATGTACACAGTAGATACTATGGAAAACAGTTGGCGCAAATTGAAGGTCCTCCTCGCGCGAGTGTGCGCTTTTGTATCTACCTAATATATACAATGGCACACCGTACGTTAATTTTCAAACATAACTCAGCGCGCTGCGCGCGGTCTCGATGTGCTCCTCGAACTCCTCGCGGAACTTGGCGATCATCGAACCGATCGGCATCGCCATCGCGTCGCCCAGCACGCACAGGCAGTTGCCGATGATGTGCTCCTGCACGGAGGTCATGATCTCGATGTCCATTGGGGTGGCCTCTCCGGCATCGATCCGTTCGAGCATTTTCACCGTCCAGTTGGTGCCCTCACGGCAGGGGGTGCACTTGCCGCACGACTCGTGCCGGTAGAACTTCGCCACCTTCAACGCCACGTCGAGGATCGGCGTGGAGTCGTCGACGACGATGATCGCCCCGGAGCCGAGCATGGTGCCCGCCTTGGCGAGGGAATCGAAGTCGTAAGGAATGTCCAGATCCTCGCCGGTCAGCACGGGTGAGGAGGAGCCGCCGGGGAACCAGCACTTCACCTCGCGTCCCTCCGGCGGTCCGCCGGCGAGGCCGTAGATGATCTCCCGGGAGGGGATGCCCAGCTCGATCTCGTAGTTGCCGGGGCGTTGGACGTGCCCGGAGACGCTGACCAGCTTCGTGCCGGTGGAGGTCTCGACGCCCAGCTTGGCGTACTCGGCGCCGCCCATGCGGATGATGGTGGGCACGGTCGACAGTGTCTCGACATTGTTGATCAGGGTCGGCCCCTGGTAGAGGCCCTGGTTGGCGGGGAAGGGGGGCTTCAGGCGCGGGTTGCCGCGCTTGCCTTCAAGGGAGTCAAGCAGGCCGGTCTCCTCGCCGCAGATGTATGCCCCGGCGCCGCGATGGATGACGAGCGACAGGCTGTGCCCCGAGCCGAGGATGTCCTCGCTGACGTACCCCGCGGCGCGCGCTTCGACCAGCGCCGCGTCGAGGATGTCGGCCTGCAGCACATACTCTCCCCGGATGTAGATGAACGCGCGGTTGGCGCCGGCGGCATAAGAGGCGATCACGATGCCCTCGATCAGCATGTGCGGGGACTTCTGCATCAGTTCGCGGTCCTTGAAGGTGCCGGGCTCGGACTCATCGGCGTTGCAGACGAGGTACTTGTCCATCGACCCTTGCGGCAGGAACGAGACCTTCTTGCCCATCTGAAAGCCCGCCCCCCCACGGCCGCGCAGGCCAGAGGCTTCGAGCTGCTTGAGCACCTCATCCCGCGTCAGCGCAAGGGCCCTGCGCAGCGACTCATAGCCGCCGCGGCGCTCGTACACCTCGCGCGTGCACAGGCCGGGCTCGTCGATGCGGTCGAACAGCAGCTTCATCCGATTGCCTTCGGGTCGGCGCAGGGACGGCGGGCGAGCTGCTTCTCAGGCAGCACATCCTGCCCGGCACGTATGCCCTTGAGAAGCTGGGGGACGTCGTCGGTGGTGAGCGGCCCCACATACACGCCGTCGATGGAGGCCATCGGTGCGATGTCGCAGGCTCCGAGGCACTCGAAGGAGCGCACGTTGAGCTCTGGGTCCTCCCCGGCGGCGGCGCGGATCGCCTCGTACAGCGCGTCGGCGCCGCGCAGCGAACAGGAGATGTTGGTGCACACGTACACGCTGTGCCGTCCCACCGGGGTGGTCTCGAGCATGTCGTAGAACGTGGCCACCGAGTCAAGGTAAGCAGGGGTCAGCGCCATCACGCACGCTACCTGCTCGATCGCCTCGGGCGAGCACCAGCCGTGCACCTCCTGCGCGGCGTGCAGCGCGGGAATCGCCGCCGAGCGCGGGTCCGGGTAACGCGTCATGGCCTCTTCGATCGTCGCGCGCAGCTCGGCGGGCACGGACGTCGTCGCGGAGTTGGGGACCACCGCGGGGTCCTTCTCCAGGTCGGACGCCGCGTCCCAGCCGCGGACGCGCGGACTCGTGTCGGTCATGCGGGCGACCATATCACCGCCCTCACCCGCTTGTAGCAGAGTGTTACATAGTGACGATCGATGCGAGGACGAGCCAGGGATGAGACCGAGCGGCTCGCGACTTTGCGGACGTCCCTGCGCCCCGGACTGCCCGGACCAGAGTCAGGGTTTGCCGGATCAGGGTCAGTTGCCGGACCGAGTCAGGGTTTTGGCGGACCAGTGATCTTGCCGGGCCAGAGTCAGGGTTTGGTGTCGTTGTAGGTGAACAGCACGGGCTCGCCGCCGATCGGGAAGTCGCGGCGCTGGGGGTGGCCCTCGTAGTCCTCGGGCATCAGGATGCGGCGCAGGTCGGGGTGGCCGCGGAAGACGACGCCGAACATGTCGTAGACCTCGCGCTCCTGGTGGTCGGCTGTCGGCCAGTCGGGGGTGACGGAGTCGACCTCGGGGGCGTCGGTGGGCACGCGCAACTTGACAGTGACACGGTCTACACGGCTCATGTCGAGCAGCTCGTAGAGCACTCCGAGGCGGGGCTCCTCGGGGTAGTAGTCGACGCCGTGCAGGCTGGACATGAAGGCGTATCCGTGCTCGCGCAGGTGCGCGAGCACCGCGCGGATGCGCGTGGGGTCGATCGTCAGCGTGGCGCGCTCATGGAAGTAGAGGGTGTCGAGCACAGCGTCCTCGCCTTCGGCCTCGCGCAGCTCGCGGGCGAGTAGCTCAAGGCCGGTAGCGTCAGGCACCGATGAGAGCCTACGGTATGGGCATGCCCAATGTCGAGCTGACGTTCTGCGTGGTCAACACCTCTCAGCGCGAGCTCTTGCTGGGGGGATTGGACGCGATCGCGCGGGAGCGGGAGAGCGTGCCGTTCGCCACCGAGGTGCTCGTGCTCGACAACGGCTCGCGCGACGGCTCTGCCGAAGCGGCGCGGGGCCATCCGGCGGTGGACGAAGTGATCGCGCTGAACGAGCGGCGGGGCAAGGCGCTGAACGACTCCGAGCTGCTCCGCCGCGCACGCGGGCGCTACGCGCTGTTGCTCAACGAGGACTCCGAGCTCTTGCCCGGGGCGACGCTGGCTTTGTTAAAGGCGCTCCAGGAACGGCCCGATGCCGCCTGCGCGGGCGCCGCGCTGCGGCGCCCCGACGGCTCCCCCCAGGCGTCAGCGTGGCGCTTCCCCGCGCCCCTGTCCGCGCTCGCGGGCGCTCTCTTTTTGCATCGCGTCTTCACCGTGCAGAGCCGGGGCAAACGCACGCGCGAGGTCGACTGGTGCCAGTCGGCCGCGCTGCTCGTGCGCCGCGAGGCCGCCGCGGAGGTGGACTACCTGGATCCGGCGTTCTTCGTCTACTCCGACGAGGTCGACTTCGCCCGCCGCCTACGCGACGCCGGCTGGCGCAGCGTGTGGGTGCCCGCAGCGGTGGCGGTCCACCACGAGCAGCTCTCCACCGACACGATCGGAGCGCACAGGATCGTCGAGCTGTCGCGTAACCGCGACCTCTATATGCGCAAGCATCACTCCCCCGCCGCCGCGCTGGCCGTACGTTGGTTGACCGCCTGGACCTACGCGCTGCGCGCGCTGGCCGCGCTGGTGCTCCCAGGCCATTCTCCCCGCCGCTACTGGCGTCACGTCACCGCGACGCTTCACCCCGAGCGGGGGGAGGGTCTGCGCGAGGCGGCGGCAGAGTACAACCGTAAGGGCTCACGCGAATTAGTGGCAGGATCTGACGAGTGGCTGGGCGTGTCTGACGCGCCGGCTCGCCGCGATAACAGACGCCGTCAGAGACGTCATAATTCTGTCGTGAGCCGTAAGCCCGGCGAATGATCGCCTTTCGATCTGCCGGTCCCGCACGAGACCCCAAGCGCTGAGCGCCGTTAATCAGGCACTCCGAGCCGCCGCCGAGCGATGCGGATGGCCTCGGGGTTTGAGTCGATCAGAACGTAGCGCCGGTCCAGCTTGGCCGCCACGGCGCCCAGCGTGCCGCTGCCAGCGAAGAAGTCCAGGCACCAGTCCCCCGGGCGAGTCGACGCCTGGATCATCCGCCTGAGGACCCCTTCGGGCTTCTGCGTCGGATAGCCGGTCTTCTCGTTCCCGTTCGTCGGCACGATCGTGTGCCACCAGACGTCGGTGGGGAGCTTGCCCTTCGCGGCCTTCTCGGGGGTGACCAGGCCAGGGGCCATGTACGGCTCGCGGTCCACCGCCTCCGGATCGTAGAGGTAGCCCGCCGGGTCCTTTACGTAGACGAGGATCGTGTCGTGCTTGGCCGGCCAGCGTCGCCTGGATCGCGCCCCGTAGTCATACGCCCAGATGATCTCGTTGAGAAAGCTCTCCCGGCCAAAGATCTCGTCGAGCAGCAGCTTGCAGTAGTGGGCCTCGCGGTAGTCGATGTGAAAGTAGAAAGTCCCGCTCTCCGCCAGAAGCCTGTGCGCTTCGCGTAGACGAGGCTCCAGGAAGGCTAAGTAGTCGTCGAAGTCGTCGCGGTAGGAGGACTCCGCCAGCAGGCGCGTGGAGTAGCGGCGGCCGGCGAACCCCGTGCGGTCGCCGTGCTCGTCGAGCACCGTCTGAAGCGTTCTGCGCGTCTGCTCGGTGCCGGTGTTAAAGGGAGGGTCGATGTAGATCAGCTGAAAGGCCTCGCCCTCCAAGCGCGGTAGCACCTCCAGGTTGTCCCCCAGGATGATCTCGCTGTCGCTGAGCACCATCTGGGGCAATCTACGCGACGACCCGGCCAGCCCCGAGCGATTCACACGTCGCGCAGCGGGTCCTCGACATAGGTCTCGACCTCTCCCCCGCGTGCCCGGAAGGCCGCAACGCGCCTGCGCCCGTCGGCTAGGAGCGCCTTTGCCTGGGCGCGCTCGTGTGGTCCGAAGAAGCGGGTGAGCAGGAGTAGCGCCGGGACGAGCGTAAGCCACGCGACGCGCAGCGCGAGGCCGGCGAACCCGTGAGTGGGCAGCAGCAGCTCGCCGCTCACCGCCACACCCGCGAGGATCGCTGTCAACTGGGCCAGGCGGCGCCATTCGAAGCCGACGCGGAACAGGGACCGCGTGAGCAGGTACATGACCACGAGCATCGCCGCGTAGGCGCCGCACAGCGCCACACCGGCACCCGCTATGCCCAGGCCGGCTCCCTTGGCGGGCACCAGGAGCACGAGCAGCGCGACATTGACCGCCAGCCCAGCGGCCGCGGCGGGGAAGTTGCGCGAGGTGACCCGCGCACGGCCCGCGATCACTAGGAACACGAGGTACAGCCCGTATAGCGCCCACCCGAGCGCGAGCCACGGCAGCGCACGGTAAGCGCCGTAGAAGTGAGGCGCCGCGAGCAGCCTCACCATCCAGCGCCCGAGCAGCGCCACGCCGCACACCACCACGCCGGTGGCGAGCGCGTAGTAGGTCGTGACCAGCGAATACAGGCGCCCCGCCTCCTCGTCGCTCTCGATCGAGTAGGCCAGCGGTGGCCACGCGTACTGGAATCCGCGCACGGCTACGAACACGACGGTGGCGAGCTTGATCGCCACCGCGTACAGGCCAGCCGCGTGATGCGAATAGACGCGGAACAGGTAGAAGCGGTCGGCGACCTGCAGCGCGTACACGCTAGCGTCCGCCGGCACCGTCGGCAGCCCAAAGCGCAGCATCGCTCGCAGATCGGCGATCCTCGCCCGCGCCGAGAAACGCCGGCGCAGCACCCACCACAGGCCGAGCACGACAATCGCCGAGGCACCGAAGTTGCCCAGCAAGAGACCGCGCGCGCCCTGATGGGCGAACACGACCAGGGTGACCGTGAACGCAACGGTCATCCCCACGTTGGCGCCGGAGGCGTAGATGTACGCGCGCGTGCGCTCGTCCACGCGCAGCTGCGCATAGGCCATCTCCAGGTTGGTGAACGCCCATAGCCCAACGATCGCGCAGTCGATCAGCAGGGGATCATAGAAGCCGAGGATCAGGCGCGAGAGCGCACCAGAGAACACGACTGCGGCCACTGCAGCAACCGTCGTCGTCCACGCCACCGCAGCGGTCGCCGAACGTGCGATGCGATCGCGCCGGGCGGCGTCTTCATCGTCGAAATAGAAGCGGATGAACGCCTCGCCGATACCGACGCGCAGCAGGATGCTCGCCAGGATCACCGCCGTCAGCAGCGATTCGGCCGCGCCGTACGCTTCCGGGCTCAGATGGTGCGTGTACAGCGGCAGCGTGACGAGCGCGATGCCCTTGGCGAGGATGTCCCCGAACTGGTACGCCGCGCCCGTCGTGACCAGGCGCTTCAGATAGCCGCGCACGGCTCAGACGCTACTTGCAGGCCCGGCGCGTCACCGCGCGTGGCGACCGGTCACACCGACCGTGGCACGGGACTGTGCGTGCTGCAGTCTCCCAAAAAATGGCTCGCGTGAAAGCGCCGCACCGATTCCCAGCAAAGTCCAGGTCAACGGATCCTCGAGGAAGTCGGCGTACGTCCAGGTGTGCAGCACGAGCGCGGCGAAGCACGCGGCCAGGGCGATGCGCGGGGGCGAACGGCCCGCGCCTCCGAAGAGGACGAGGAAGGCCGCCAGCAGTAGCGCTGCATACACGGCCAGTCCGACGATCCCCTGCTCGGCCGCGACCGTGATCGGGATCGTGTGCGAGGCGGAGGTCGCGCTGGCGGCGCTCGCCTTGCTGTCGTGGCGCTTGTACTCGGTTTCGAACGAGCCCGAGCCGTAGCCCTCGAGCGGCCGCTCGGCAAACAGTTCTAACCCGCCGGAGATCAGCTTTGTGCGCCCGCTTGTAGCGTTGCTCGCCGACCCACCCGAGCCCTTCAGCCCGAAGTGTAGGCTCGGTGGTGCCGCAACTATGATGACGGCCGCGATCGCCAGCAGCGCGCCCGCCGCATACACGGCCGCGCGCACGTCCCAGCGGTACGCGGCGAGCACCGCCAGCCCCAAGAGCAGCGCCGCGATGCTCGACTGCGAGAAGCTCGTCACGAGGCCGGCCAGCAGCCACGCGAGCACGGCCGCGCCGATCAGCACCTCGCGCCGGCGCCGGCTCCACAGCACGACGGTCGTGACCGCGATCATCGCAAGCGCAAGAAACCGACCGTAGATGTTCGGATCGAAGAACAGCGAGTTCACGCGGAAGTAGTTGTCGTACTGGTTCGCCGCCACCACCTTCGGGTTCAAAAACAGCGCCTTTCTGTAGTACTCGACGAAGCCCACACCCGCGAACACGAGCGCCAGCGCAACCGCCACACCCAGACACTTCAGCAGCAGCTCGCGCGTCCAGCCCACGCCTCTAAGCAGGGCGAACAGCAGCCCAAACGGCACGTAGAAGAACGCGATGTTCTCCGCGGCCTTGGCGTGGTCGGCCGAGTAGACGCCCTGCAACGCATACAGCGCGACGGCCGCGAACAGCAGCCACTGAAGGCCCTGCGGGGACAGCCACGAAGACCAGCTCGCAAACGTCGGCCGCCGCCGCGGCTCGGTGCTCTCGCCGCGCCCGAGCAGGCGCGGGAGCAGGTGGGCGAGCGTTCCCGCTGCGACGACCAGGTAGAGCGGGATCAGCAGGTTCACGGTCCTGCCGTCGGTCGAGATCGGAAGCCTGAACGGCAGCGCGAGGATCGCCAGCAGCGGAAACGCATCGCGGTGGCGGCGCATCAGGACGACGAGCACAGCGATCGCCACGGCCGAAGCGGCGAGTCCCGCGACGATCGTGCCGGCGCTCGGCAGCGTGCTCGCGACGATCTCGGCAGCGGACGAGTTCACCGCCCCACCAGCTTGAACGAGCGCGGCAAGAGCACTGAGTGACTCTGTTCGCGCAGGCTCAACCTCACGCGGTATTCGCCGGCGGGCGCCAGCGCGCCTTCGATCTCGGGCATGAGGATCGCGTGACCGTGTGCGCTGTAGACCTGCCGGTAGCCGCGGGCCGTGCCCACGCGGCCGTTCCAGCGCAGCGAGAACTGTTTGTAACGCTGCACCGGGCGATCGCGGGCGAGCGTCGCGACGAGGTGTTCGTTCGCGTCGACGATCGCGACCGTCACCTCGTCGGCCCGCGCGAGCTTGAACGAGATCGCCTCCTGCGCGGCAGCGCCCGAGGCGGTCGGCGTGAACGAGGGCGTCATCTCGAAGCTGTGGACGACGGTCGGCGTGTGCTTCAGCCGCTGCGTGACGAAGAACGCAGCGAAGCAGGCCAGCACGAGTAGCGCGAAGACGATCAGCGCGAGCGGCTCGGCAGCGGCCGGCGGGCTCTCGCCGTCACCCTCTCCGCCATCCATGACGGCCGTGCCCGCGGTCAATCCCCGCCGCCCAACGCGAACCGCTCGACGGTGTCCGAGCGCAGACCGAGACGCAGCGTCTCGAGCGACAGGACGTCGGCAGGCGCGATGTTGCCGAGGTTGCACTCGGTGCCGAAGCGCTTGAGCAGCCATACCTGCTGCTGGGAGAGCGGCGCGTCGAAGATCAGGCGCGTGGGGTCGACCGCGTGGACGATCTCGTCGATCAGCCCCGTGCGGACCTCGCCATTGGCGCGGTAGATGCCGGCGGTCCCCGACTCGCGCGCCTCGGCGATCACCTTCCACGCGCCCGCGTCGAGATCGCGTTCGATCTGCTCCACCCAGATGTAGGGGGCCATGATGAAGGCGGCGTCCTTGCTCCCCACCTCCGCGAACACGATGAAGTCCTTGGAAAGTCTTTCGATCAGCTCCCGCTTGACCTCCGGCTCGAGGGTGATCGTGCCGTCGGAGATCTCGACATGGCGCAGGCCGAGCTCTCCCAGCCACGCAACGAGTCCCTCGAACCTGCCCTGTCGGATCGCTATCTCCGTCAGCGTGCCGCCGAGCACGACGGGGACGCCGTGCGCGGCATAGCGCTCGAGCTTGGGCTTCAGGTTGGCGGTCACGAGCGCGGTGCCCCAGCCGAGCTTCACCACGTCGACGCTGTCGCCGGCGACCTCCAGCAGGCCGTCCACCTCCGCGACCGACAGCCCGCGGTCGATCACGTGCGTGATGCCGTGCTCGCGCGGCTTGACGGAGCGCTCGGGAATATCGAGAAAGGCAGCTATGACGATCGCTAGCCGGCGCCGGTCCCGGACGCGCCGCCCGATGTTTCTCCGCCGCCGCCCGCGGGCGCGGCCTTATCGAGGCCGACGACGACCACCACCGTAGCCGCGCCCGCGAGCGACGCCACCGCCGTTTCCAGCGGCTGCACCTGCGTCGCCCCGATCGTGCCCGCGACGCCCTGGGCGTCGGCGCGATGGCCCGAGGCGTACTCGACGACCGTCGTCTGATGGCTGCCCGACGGAGTACCGCCCAACGGGGTCGCCTGCGCGTAGCCACTCTGGCGCAAAACGCCTGAGATCTGATGGGCGAGACCGGTGGTGCTCGTGCCGTTGAGCACCGCGACGTTCGTTTCCGCGGGGCTCGCCGCCGGAGAGGAGGCTTCAGTGGAGACTCCGCCGCCGTTATGCGCCTTGGCGTGCGTCTTGCGCGCGTGGGTGACAGTCGTCGAGGAGGACGTGGTCGCGCTTTTACCGTTACTCGAGGAGCCGCCGACGAGCGAGGTGAGGGCCAGAACGAGCACCACTACGCCGACGACCACCCCGCCGACGATCAGCACGGTAGCCCGTGCGGGCGAGCGCCCGTCGCGCAGGGAGGCGGCTGGCGCTACGGAGGCGGAGGTCGGGGTACGACGTTGACCGATCGGAGATCGTTCAGCCGCGGGGCGCGGGGCTGGAGGGCGACGGGGTGCAGGGCTGGAGGGCGACGGGGCGCGGGCAACCGCTGGGCGAGCAAGGGCGGGAGAAGCGGGGGGAGGAGGAGCGGGGGGAGGAGGCGAGGACTCAAGCGGCGGCGGGACAGGCGAGCGCGGGGTGGCGATCGCAGCCGCCGCGCCTGCGGCGGCTGCCGCGGTGGCGGGAGCCGGGGCACGAGGCCCTGCCGGGCTGGGCGGGGGGCCGTTCGGGGAGCTCACGGCCGGGGAGGGAGCTGCCGGGGCGGCTCCCGGGGTTGCGGTGGGCATGGTCGGGCCACCCGCGGGTGGAGCGCCCGGCGGCGGAGGCCCGGTGGGCGAGACCGGTGGGAGCGGCGAGCCTTGGAGGGATGCCTGCGCTGCGGGGGTCACGGGCGCAGTGACACCAGGTGGCGTGGAGGCGGGTCGGGAGGAAAGGGGTGCGGCGGACGTCGCGGCGGCGGACGTCGTCGCAGTGGGTGGCTGGGCGACCCCGGCAGGTCGAGTGCCAGCGGGTGACTGCGCAGGCGCGGCGGTTTGCCCGGCAGCGGACGCCGGCGCGAGGGCGCCGGGCTGAGCGGTGCCCCCCGGCTGGGCGGTGCCCCCCGGCTGCGCCGCCGCAGTAGGGGGGATCGCGACGCCGGGGGCGCCCCCGGCGGTCACGACCTGGCCGGTGGGTACGCCCGCCGGGCCGGGGGGGCGACCTGACCGGGGGGCGCGACCTGGCCAGGGGCCGCGGGGGTTCCAGACGCGTCCGGGGTGGGAACGGTGCTCCCCACACGGGCGTTGATCGGGGCGGCGCGAGGGACTGGGCGCGGCGCCCCGACAGCAGCCGCAGGCTGCTGTACACGCGCGGCAGCCTGGGTGCTCACGCGCTGCTCAAGCTCCGCGGCGCGCTCCGGCGCGCGGCCGGCCCACTCGCGCAGGCGCTTGAGCTCGCGCGCCTGGGAGAAGAACAGCAGCGACAGCGCCGCGATCCCCACCAACGCGGCGAACGCCGCGATGGCTCCGATCTGGGTGAACGAGCTCGAAAGCGAGAGCGCGAGCAGCGAAGCGATCATGAGCTGTAGGAGTGTACGAGGGGCGCAGGCGCAGGCGCGAAGCGCGCGGCGGATAGCTCGGATACCTTCGCGGCGAGCCCGGCGGCGTCGCCCTCAAGTACGAGCAGGGTGATCTCCTCAAACATCGACTCCACCGTATCCACCGCCAGCGGCGCGCGCTCGGCCAGCAGGATCTTCTCGGCGGGGGTCGGCCGTGGACGCTCGTAGCCGTTGAACAGCTCCTCGTGGAGCTTCTCCCCAGGGCGCCGCCCGATGATCTCGATCGCGACGTCGCGGTCCGGGTCGAGGCCCGACAGCTCGATCATCGCGCGGGCGAGCTCGACGATGCGCACCGGCTCGCCCATGTCGAGCACGAATACCTCAGCGCGCCCGCGCGCAGGCGCCTGGGCATAGGAGCGCTCGCCATCCTCGCCTGCTGTGGGCGCAGCGGAAGATCCATCCACACGGACTTCGGGCGCCACCTCCTCGCCGGCTGCGGGCAGAGCGGAAGACCCCACTTCCGCGCAGACGAGCGACCCGGAGCGGATGATCAGCTGCACCGCCTCGGGGATCGTCATGAAGTAGCGGGTCATGCGCTCGTCGGTCACAGTCACCGGACCGCCACGCTCGATCTGGCGCTGGAAGATGGGAACGACGCTGCCCGAGGAGCCAAGCACGTTGCCAAAGCGCACCGCCTTGTAGCGCGTGCCGGGGAAGCGCGCCGAGGCAGCGTCGAGGGCGAACTCGGCGAGCGCCTTCGACGCGCCCATCACGGTCGCCGGCGCCACCGCCTTGTCGGTCGAGACCAGCACTAAGCGCTCAACGCCGAGCTCGCCTGCCACGTGCGCGACCACGCGCGTGGCGAGCGCGTTGTTGCGCACCGCCTCGACCGGGTTAGCCTCCATCAGTCCTACATGCTTGTAGGCAGCGGCGTGGAACACGACGGTCGGGTGGTGCTCTGAGAGGACCTCGCGCATGCGCTCCTCCTCCTTGCAGTCGGCGAGCACCGCGGCGAGCATCGAGGGTGGCACGTGGCGCTCATCCTCGAGCTCACGCTGGATCGAGAAGAGGTTGTCCTCGGCGTGGTCGACCAGCACGATTCGGTGCGGCTCCACGCGCGCGATCTGACGACACAGCTCCGCGCCGATCGAGCCGCCAGCGCCGGTCACGAGCACGGTCTCTCCCGCCAGGTAGGCGCCGACACGGTCGAGCTCCATGTGCACGGGTTCGCGGCCAAGCACGTCCTCCACGCGCACCTCGCGCATCTGCCGAGCGATCGTGCCGTGGTCCTGAAGCAGCTCGAACACGGTCGGCAGCGTGCGCACCTGTATGCCGCGCTGGCGGCACTCACGCACGATGCGCGCTCGGGTGGACCCCGGCGCGGAGGGGATCGCGATGATGACTTCGTCCGGCTTGGCCTCCTCGAGGATGCGCGGAAGGTCGTCCTCGGTGTTGCCGCGCACCCGTACCCCGTCGACGCGCAGACCCCGCTTGTGCGGGTCATCGTCGAGGAAACCGACCGGCGCGAGACCGAGCTCACGGTTGCGCGCGATCTCGCGCAACACCAGTTGGCCGCCGTCACCGGCGCCCGCTATGAGGACGCTACGCTCGCCCTTGCGCCCTCCGCGGAAGGCCGCCAGGGGACGGCGCTCATACACGCTGCGCGCCAGCGCCCGAACGCCCACGAGGAACACCAGCGAGAACAAAATGAACAGCACGATCACGCCGTTGGGCAGCACGATCGTCGACGTGCCGTGGCGGGTCAGATGCGCCACCGGGCGCACGACGACGATGGCGACCACCGTGAGCAGCACGATCGCGAAGATCGCCCGCGTCACTGCCTCGTAGTCGCGCTGGCCGGAGTAGCGCCAGCGGCGCTGGTAGACGCGCGAGAAAACCAGCACGGGCAGGCTCCCCGCCAGCACCCACCAGATGGTCCGCTCCCGCAGCAGCGCGTAGAAGCCCTTTGGGCCGTTCTCGAAGCGCAGCTGGAAGGCGAGGTAGTACGCGAGCGCGACCAACGCCCCGTCCACGACGAGCTGCGGCAAGGAGCGGCGGTGGAGGGGAAGGGCCGCCGAGCGGATCCGTCGGCGCATTGTGAAGATTGTAAGGGCCTATCCCGATTGGAGCGTGCCAGCCGAGCTTCGATCGCAGCGGCCGTCCAGGGGTGAGAGGAGCAACTTGACGAGCACGCGGGGATCGCGGCGCACGCGCGGATCGGCTCTCGCACGGTTGCGCTTGCCAAGGTCGAGTTCGTCTGCACTGGACAGCTTGCGCAGACGGTTTTCGGCGATCAGGCGCTCATCGACTGCGCCGAGACGTCCTTCGAACGTGGTGTAGACGGGCGTGCCGAGCGCGACCGCCTCGCGATTCATGGTGCCACCGGCCGAGATCACGAGGTCGGCGTGGGCGATCAGCGACTGGGCATCGATCGCGTGGGACGGCACCACGAAGCCCGGCACGCGCCTGAGCTCCTCCCGCTGCGCGTCCACGCGTGGCAGCACGACCGGCTGTATTCCATCCTCGACGGAGGCCCTGCGCAGGCGGTCCAGCACCTGCGCGAACAGGTCGTTCTCGAAGCGGTGGTACAGCGACACCTCTGGCGGCGTGCGCACCACGACGATCGCCCGTCCCGGGTCGAGACCAAGCTCGTCCAGCACCGCCTCATCGGGCTCAAAGTCCGCCAGATAGTACTCCTCCTTGAGCCCCTCATACGCGCGGATCTTGGCGGCCGCGCCATAGCGCTTCAGACGCTCCAGCGGGATCGCGTCGGGCACGACGACCGCGCGCGCGAGGCGACAGTTGACGTGGTGCTGAACGGCCGCCCACTCGTAGTCGAACATCGTCGCGCTCGGCACCCGCAGGACCGCGGCCGCGACCGAGATGTCGTTGGAGCCGTGGCCGAGCGCGAGGTCGAAGCGTCGCCTCCCGCCGGCGGCGCGGGCATCCGCCCGCGCCCAACGCACGAGCGCGCCGGAGCGCGACGCCAGCCCGGACGCCTTGGCAATCAGGTGCTCGCCGCGGTGGCGGCCGATGGCGGTGTGTGCAATGTGTAAGCGCTCGCACAGCTCGATCGTCTGCGCGAAGTCCCGCGCGGTCACCTGCACCTCGTGGCCGTCCCGTCGCAACCGCTCGATCACGGGGCGCATGACGAGCACATGCGGGCTGTTGGTCAGGTCGATCCAGATTCGCATCCAACGGACGGTATCGTTGCTCGACCCATGCTCATTCTCGCCTCGATCTCCGAAACGCTCGTCAACGAATCCTCGCACTTCGTACGCGACGCCGGGCTGCCTGGCATCTTCGCGCTGATGGCGATCTCGAGTGCCTGCATCCCGATCCCGTCCGAGGTCGTGATGTTGTTCGCCGGGTTCGCCGTCGCGGACCCCGGCCAGAGCGCCTCCCATCACCACCTGACGATGGTCGGGATCGTGCTCGCGGGGCTGCTCGGGACGATGGTCGGCTCATGGGCCGCCTACGCGGTCGGACGCGGCGGGCGCCTGGAGCTGCTCGAACGGCACGGCGCCAAACTGCACATGGGGCCCGCCCAGATCGAGCGTGCCGACCGCTGGTTCCAGCGCTACGGCGAGCCGGCCGTGCTGTTCGGGCGGGTGATCCCGGTGGTGAGGGCGTTCGTGTCGCTGCCGGCGGGAATCGCCAGGATGCCAGTCGGGCG
Organism: uncultured Solirubrobacterales bacterium; assembly: GCA_963813805.1. Taxonomy (GTDB): domain Bacteria; phylum Actinomycetota; class Thermoleophilia; order Solirubrobacterales; family Solirubrobacteraceae; genus Palsa-744. The sequence continues at coordinate 301,627 of CAWEZZ010000002.1, read as the reverse complement.
CTTTACCGTCCTCTCGCTGATCGGAGCGGTCCCGTGGGTACTCGGGCTGGCACTCGCCGGCCACGCGCTCGGCGGCGACTGGAAGAGCGTGCGCAAGGGCTTCGAGTACCTCGACTACGCGATCCTCGCGCTGATCGTGGTCGGGATCGCCTACGCGATCGTGCGCCGGCGGCGCGGTTCGACGGGTCCGGGTCCCACGGAGGCGGCTTCCGACCCCGATCCGGCTGCCGACGTGGGCTGACCAGTAGACGATGCGCAGCGCGCGTATGCGAGCAGAGCTTCCGCTCCGCCACGCGGTTGCGCTTGGCCTCCTGCAGGGCCCGACCGAGCTGCTGCCGATCTCCTCCTCGGCCCACACGATCCTGATCCCGTGGCTCGCCGGCTGGCCCTACGCCGAGCTCGACCCGGAGCTGCGCAAGTCTTTCGAGGTCGCCCTCCACACCGGGGCCGGTCTCGCGCTGGCGCTCGACATGCGACACGAGCTGATTGAGGCGACGTTGAACATGGACCGCCGCCACGCCACGGTGATTGCGCTCTCGCTGACGCCACCTGCCATCGTGGGATATGCGCTGGAGCGGTTCATCGAGCGCCGGCTCGGCGGGCCGCGCTCGATCGCCGCGGGTCTGGCCGCCGGAGCCGTCGTGATGGCGCTCGCCGACGCGTGCCCGGGGCGCAGGTCGGGCCTGGCACGAGGAACCCGCCAGCGGGCAGACGCCGGGCCGCGCGACGGGTTGGCGCTGGGGCTCGCCCAGGCCACGGCGCTGCTCCCCGGCGTTTCACGCAACGGCGCCGCGCTCACCGCCGCGCGCGGGCGCGGGTTCGCCCGCGAGGACGCCCAGGCGCTGTCCTGGCATGCGGCGCTGCCGGTGATCCTCGGCGCGAGTGTGCTGAAGGGACGCCGGCTGGCTCGGCACGGGGCGCCGCAGAACGCGGGACGAGCGCTGGCGGCGGGCGGAGGCGCGGCCTTCATCTCCACCCTGGCGAGCGCCCGGCTGCTGCGCAGGAGAAGACGCGAGGACCGCTCCCTGCTGCCCTACGCCCTCTACCGTTGTCTGTTCGCGGCCCTCGTAATCCGACGCCTTCCGGTCGCGCACAATACGGACGAATGACTACTGTCCTTGGCACCCTGCTCGGCGGGCGCTACCGCCTGGACGCCCAGATCGGGCGTGGCGGGATGTCCACCGTCTATCGCGCCTTCGACATCGTGCTCGAACGGCCGGTCGCGATCAAGCTCATGCACCGCGAGATCGCCTCGGACTCCGACCAGCTCGAGCGCTTCCGTCGCGAGGCGCGCTCGGTGGCGCAGCTCAACCATCCACACATCGTCACTGTGATCGACGCCGGCGAGGAGCCCTCGCCAGACGGACACCCCGGGATCGGCGCTCCGTACATCGTGCTCGAGTACGTCGACGGCGAGACGCTCAAGGACCACATCCGCCGGGACGGGCCGCTGGACATCCCCCAGGCGATCGCCTACGCGATCGAGATCGCGCGCGCGCTCGGCGCCGCCCACGAACGTCTCATCGTGCATCGCGACGTCAAGCCCCAGAACGTGCTCATCGGCATCGAAGGCGGTGCCAAGATCACCGACTTCGGCATCGCCCGCACGCTCTCAGAGGAAGGGTTGACGATGGCTGGGCGAGTCCTCGGCACGACCGACTACGTCTCGCCCGAGCAGGCTCTCGGACAACCGGTCACCGGACAGTCCGACCTCTATTCGCTGGGCGTCGTCCTGTACGAGATGCTCACCGGCGAGGTCCCCTTCCACGGCGAGACGCCCGTCGCCGTCGCGATGCGGCACGTGCGCGAGGACGTGCCCGACGTGCAGCTGCTGCGCCCCGAAGTCTCTGCCGCCACCGCCTCGGTCGTCGACCGTGCCACCGCCCACGACCTCGCCCAACGCTACCCCGACGCCGCGAGCATGGTCGCCGACCTCGAGGAGGTGCTCGCGATTGAGGCCTCCCGCTCGGGCCAAGCCACCGGCGAGGTTACGACCGTGCTGCGCACCCTGCCGGGGACCGCGCGGCGGCGCCTGCCCTGGCGTATGCGCCACCCCGCGCGCTGGGCCATATCGCTCACCCTGCTCGCCGCGATCGTCGCGCTCGCGCTCGTGGCTGCCGCCGGGCACACGCACCGCGGCACAGGCGTGGCATCGGACGTCGACGGGCAGTCCGGGCTAAGCCCGGTGTCCCTGGGACAGGCAGCCGCTCACGACTACAACCCGTTCGGCACCGGACCCGAAAATCGCGACCTGATCCAGAACGTCGTCGACAGCGACCCGAACACGACGTGGAGCACCGAGCAGTACTACGAAGGTACCCTGAAGAAGGCGGGCGGCGTGGGTGTCGGGCTGTACCTGGACGCCTCTCCGGGCGTGGCCGCCAAGGCGGTCGAGATCCAGACGCCGACCCCAGGCTTCGCGGTGCAGATCTACGCCGCCGACCGCATCCAGCTTTCGCTGCCCTACGGCAACGCGACACCACTCACCGCGCGAGGCTGGCAGGGACCGTTCGGACAGGGCGGCTACGTCCACGACCGCGAACGCATCCAGCTGAACCTTGCCGGCCAGCCGTTCCGCTACTACCTCATCTGGATCACCACGCTCCCCCCCAACTCCGAGTCGGCGTCGATCGCCGACCTGACGCTGTTCAAATAGAAGGTCCGAGGAGGTCCGAGGAGATCCGGCCACTCAATGCCGGTAGCGCACGTCGCTTCTTTAGACGCTCGATCCCCAGCCGGCAGAGGCGGTCGAGGAGCTCCGGGTAAGGGATGCCCGAGGCGGCCATCAGCTTGGCGTAGACGCTCGTCGGTGTAAAGCCGGGCATGGTGTTCAGCTCGTTGACCAGCACGTGCTCGCCGTCGACGAAGAAATCAACCCGCGCGAGACCTTCGCAGCCGGTGTGCGCAAACGCCTCCACGGCGAGCTCCCTCACCCGTTCTTTTGCGGTGGAGGAGATGCGCGCGGGCACCCTCAGCTCCATGCTCCCGGGTGTGTACTTCGCCGCGTAGTCATACCACTCGCCCGCGAACACGATCTCCCCGGGCTCGGATGCCAGTGCGAGCGCACCGCCCGCGGCGCGCTCGGAGTGCGGCGTGCCGAGCACGCCGCACTCGACCTCGACCCCGCGCGCCATCGCCTCGACGATCACAAGCGCGTCGTGGGCGAACGCCCCGTCGAGCGCCTCTCCTATCCGCCCGGCCGCGGCGACCTTGACGATGCCGACCGAGGAGCCGAGATGCGCCGGCTTGACGAACACCGGCAGCCCCAGCTCAGCGATCTCGGCGAGCACTCGCTCGCTCGAGCGCCTCCAGCGCTCCTCCCGCACACCCACGTAGCCGACCTGGGGCACCACGCCTGTCGCGGACATTAGCTCCTTGAACAACACCTTGTCCATGCACAGCGCCGACGCCGCCACCCCGGCGCCGACATACGCTACATCGAGCGTCTCCAGCAGCCCCTGCACCGTTCCGTCCTCGCCAAACGGACCATGGAGCGCTCCGAACACGACGTCCACCCCGAGCAAACCTTCTCCGGGGCTTAGGCTCAAGCGCTCGCCCTCGCACCGCCAGGCGCCGTCGGAGCCGATCTCCACCCAGACGACCTTGTGCCCGGCCGCGCGCAGTCCCTCGCGCACGGCCTCCCCGGAGGCCAGCGAAACCTCGTGCTCGGAGGAGCGCCCCCCGGCGAGCACCGCGACGGTCAGCATCTCGGCGGATTGGAAACTCATCGTCCCAGTCAGCCTGTCGGTGCCGGCGGAGGAGTCGTGGTCGTGGTGGTCGTCGGCGTGGTGGTCGGAGTCGTCTGCGGTCCGAGCACGCCGATCGAGATCGTCACCGTCGCGCCCTTGCGCGCCTTCTGGCCCGCCGCGGGGGTCTGCGCGAGCACGACGCCGACCTGGCTTGATTCGGTCGTCGTCTGCGAGGCAGTCTTGGGAGCAAAGCCAGCGCGACCGAGGGCGGCGGCGGCCTGCGCCTCGTTCTGCCCGAGCACGCTCGGGACGGCGACTTCCTTGGGCGCCTGGGCGACCGTCAGGTTCACCTTCCCGCCAGCGGGCAGCGAAGAGCCGACGCGCGGCGACTGCGACAGCACGGTGCCCGGCGGCTGTTCTGCGGAGACCTGCTTGGTGACGGTGCCCACGCCGAGGCCCGCTGTCGTGAGCGCCGCTTCGGCCGCCGCGATGGACTGGCCGGTGACGTCCGGGACGGACGCCTGCGCGGGGCCACTTGACACGAGCACCTTGACTGGGCTACCAGCCTCAAGGGGGGTGCTTGCGGGCGGATCGGTCGAGATCGCACGCCCACGCGCGACCGTGGCGCTGGGCTGAGTTTCGGTCACCGGCTTGAAGCCCGCCGCCTTCAGCTTGGCCACGGCCTGTGCCGCCGTGAGACCTTCGACGCTCGGCAGCGCGGAGCTGCTCGGGCCAGTGGAGACCGCGATCGTCACACGTGAGCCCTTCGCCACGGCGCTGCCCTGAGGCGGTGTCTCGCCGATGACCAGGCCACTCGCGACGGCTGTGCTCGCGGTAAGCGAGATCACCGGGGTAAGCCCCGCGCGTCGCAGCGTCGTGCTCGCCGCTTGGATGCTCTGGCCAGCCACATTCGGCACTGACACGCGCCCGCTGGAGGAGGGCTTCGTCCACAGCAGCACGACCGCGGCTGCCACCCCCGCAACGAGCGCCAGCCCGGCGAGGCTCCACAGCAGCAGCCGCCTGCGGCGGCGATCCGCCATGGCGCGCTCGTCCGAGCCGTCCGCAGACTGATCACCGATCGCAGATATGTCAGCCGGTAGCAGTCGCGCGGAGGACGACGCGCCGGTGGACAGCACGGTTCCCGGCGGCACGGCTAGGGGCGGCGCCAAGAGGGGTGACGCGGGCGCCAGGACCGCTGTTCCGGCGGTCTGTGGCAGACGCTCGCGGGCGTGCGCCAGCGCGGCAATGAACTCCTCGGCGTCGGCGTAGCGCCGGGCCGGATCCTTGGCGAGCGCGCGCAACACGACCGCGTCCAGAGCCACGGGCAGCGCCGAGTTCTGCGCGCTCGGCGGGCGCGGCTCAGCCGAGACCTGCTTGAACGCGATCGCCACGGCGGTCTCGCCCTCGAAGGGAACTACCCCGGTCAGCAGCTCGTAGAGGACGACCCCGATCGAGTAGAGGTCTGAGGCCGCGCTCACCACGTGCCCCTGCGCCTGCTCGGGGGACAGGTATTGAGCGGTGCCCATAATCGAGCCCGTCAGCGTCATGTCTGAGGCGCCCGCGCGGGCGATCCCGAAGTCGGTGACGCGCGCGCGTCCCTCCTCGTCGAGGATCACGTTGTGGGGCTTTAGGTCGCGGTGAATGACCCCGCGTTTGTGCGCGAACCGCGCAGCGCGCAGGATCTGCACGACGATGTCGATCGCCGTGGCAGGATCAAGCGCCCCCTGCTCGCGCACGATCGTCTTCAGCGAGCGGCCGCCGACGTACTCCATCGCTATGTAGTAGGTGCCATTCCACTCCCCGCGGTCGAATATGCCGACGATGTTCGGATGCGACAGCGCCGCGGCACTCGAGGCCTCGCGCCTGAAGCGCTCGACGAACTCCTGGTCTTCGGCAAAGTGATGGTGCAACACCTTCACCGCCACCTGCCTGCCGAGCAGCTGGTCTTCGGCGAGGTACACGTCGGCCATGCCGCCTGAGCCCAGCCGCGAGAGCACTCTGTAGCGCCCGTCGATGATCGTCTCAGGCTCAATCATGGAGCAGCCGTTCCAGTACCTGCTTGGCGACCGGTGCCGCGAACGCGGCGCCCTGGCCCGGCACACCCTGGAGGGTCACCGCGATCGCCACCGTCGGGTTGGCGGCCGGAGCGAAGGCGATGAACCACACGTTGTTGATCGCCGCGCCGATCTGCGTCTCGGCGGTGCCGGTCTTGCCCGCGACCTGCACCCCGGGAATCTGCGCGGTCGTGCCGGTGCCTTCATTGACGACCGCCTCCATCATCCCCGTCACGGCCGCCGCGGTCGAGGGCTTCATCACGACGGACTGCAGACGCGGGGAGACCGTCTGCACCGTGCGCCCTTCGGCGTCGACGATCCGGTCAGTCATGTGGGGAACCATCAGCCTGCCGTGGTTGGCGACCGCCGCGGCGACCTCGGCCATCTGCAGGGCGGTCACCTGGAGTTTGTCCTGCCCGATCCCCATACGCCCGACGTCGACCAATTCGCTCGTGGGGGACACCAGGCGCTGCCCGCTGTACTCGCCGCTGGGGGACATTTCCGTAGCGGGGTAGTCGAGTTGGGGCTCGCGGTCGAAGCCGAAGCGGCTCATGTAGCGCGCCATCGTCTGCTTGCCCAGCCGCTCGGCGACCTGCGCCCACACCGTGTTGACCGATTTCGCCAGTGCCTGGGTGAGGGTGATCTGGCCGAAGGTCTCGTGTTCGTCATTCTGCAGTGGGACCCCCGAGATGGGGACACCGTCACGCCCGCTGACTGTCGATTCGGGCGTGTAGGCGCCGGTGTCGATCGCGGCTGTGGCCGTCACCACCTTGAAGGTCGAGCCGGGCGGGTAGCCAAACTGGGTCGCGCGGTTGACGCGCGACTTCGTGGGGGGATTCTGTTTGGTTTCTTCGCGTTCCAGCCTGACACCGCCAGTGCGAGTGCGCAGCTGGTTCGGGTCAAAGCTCGGAGTGGCCGCCATCACCCTCACCCCGCCGCTGCGCGGATCGAGGGCAACCACCGCCCCGCGGTACCCGGCGAGCGCCGCGTTGGCCACCCGCTGCGCGGCTGGGTCGAGCGTGGTGTGGATCTTCGCGCCCTGCGGCTTCTTGCCCTGGAGCTGGTCGAGGATCGTCTGCAGGTTGGTTGAGCTGCGACCGTCTAGTTCGGCGTTGCGGAAGCGCTCGAGCCCCTTGCTGCCAAAGGTGATGTAGGAGTACCCGATCGCGTGCGCGAACTCTTCGCCCATCGGATAGATGCGTTCGTAGGTGCCTTCCGCGCCACGCACGTCCCGCGCGAGCACCGTGCCGTCGGCGGCGATGATCGGGCCGCGTTCCACGCGCTGCTGCTCGAGCACCGCGCGCTGGTTCAGTTCGTTGCCGCGCAGCGACGACGCTTCGAAGACCGTCCACCGCGAGGTGAACGCGATGAGCAGCGCGAACAGCAGGGCGACGAGCCCATACAAGCGGACGATCGGCCGGTTCACCGCGAAACCCTCATTCGAGCTGCCCGAGTTCGAGGCTGCGCATCAACGCAGCGGCGTCGCCTTCTGAGCGCAGCGAGTGATCGAGCAGCGTTTGCCGGCGCTTAGGGCTGAGCGTCGAGGCGCTGACGCCGGAGACGTAGCGGCTGCTGAACAGCGCAAGGTTGCCCGGCAGCCGGAAGGGGACGCCCTCATAGAGCGTGACCAGCCCGCGATCGTTCGTCCCGATGAAGTAGACCGACTGCAGCGCCAGGTAGGCCGCGCTGCTGAGCAGCCCGAGCACGATCAGCACGGCGGCCAGCGCGCCCGCTCGCCGCAGGCGCCTGCGACGGGAGCCGGGCGCCGAGCCCGCGTGGCCCGTCGCGGAATCGGGACGGCGCGGCCGTCGCGGGGTGACGGGCGGCGCGACCGCGGGCACGCCGATCATCGTCGCGTGCTCGTCTGGCCCTCCGTTATCCAGCGGCGAGGGCAAGTTGGCGCCGACCTCCTCTAGGCGAAGCAGCACGACGGTGATGTTGTCCCTCCCCCCGGCCTCGTTGGCAGCCGCGATCAGCGCCTCGCCCGCGTTGCGCAAGTGCGGATGGGCGAGCAGTACCGCGGCCAGCTGCTCCTCTCCCACCATCGTCGTGAGGCCGTCGCTGCACAGCAGGTAGACGTCCCCCGCGCGGGCCGGATAAGAATTGGTGTCGACCTCCACCGCCGCCTCGGGCCCCAGGGCGCGCGTGATGACCGAGCGCTGGGGATGCTCGACGGCTTCCTCGGGCGTCAGCCGACCCTGGCGCATGAGTTCGTCAACGAGCGAATGGTCGTCGGTCAAGCGCTCGAGGGCGCCGTCGCGCAGGCAGTAGGCGCGGCTGTCTCCGACGTGCGCAATCGACACCTCCTGCTCGCCCACGTAGAGCGCTGTGAGCGTCGTGCCCATCCCCGCCTGCTCGGCGTTTGAATGGGACAGCTCGTGGATGTGCGCGTTCGCTGCGAGCGCGAGCGTGGCCAGGCCGATCTCGGGCTCAACCACGTCGCCAAGGCCGTACTGGAACGACTCCACGGCGATCCGCGACGCGACCTCCCCGGCCTGTGCGCCGCCCATGCCATCGGCAACCACGAACAGCGGCGGGCGGGCGAGCAGCGAGTCCTCGTTGGCGCGCCGCTGGCGCCCGGTGTCGGTTCCCGCGTACTGCTCGGCCACGCGCAGCATCACACGCTCGATCCCACAGCCGTGTGTGTGAGCGGAGGCGATGCCGGGGTCAAGGCCAGTGCCTGCAGGCAAGTCATCTCAGTCCACCTCGAACGCGAATTCGCTGTCGCCGATGCGCACGCGGTCCCCCGGGTGCAGCGGCCGGGGCGTCTGCAGCAGCTCCTCATTGAGGTAGGTGCCGTTGGTCGAACCGAGATCCTCGATGACCATTATGTTGCCCTGCTCGTACACGCGCGCGTGCCGAGAGGAGGCGAACGGATCCTCCAGCCGGATCTCAGCCTCCTCGCCGCGCCCCAGCACGATGTCCCCGTCGAGGTCGTAGATCATCCCCGGGTCGTGCCCGGGAGCGCGCTCCACCACCAGCCGGGGGGCCCGGTGGACGACGTCTGCGCTGCCCAGCGCCGAGGCCGAGTAAAGGCCGGTGGCGTCCGCCGGGATCGCCGCACCGCCCGCGGACGGCGTGCCGCCTCCGCGCAGATCCCTGCGAGCGCTGCGTGCGACCCACAGCAGGAACAGGTAGAGCACGGCAAGAAAGCCGAACTTCAGCGCCACCGATACGGGCTCGAGTGTGATCATCCAACTTCGAAGACGATCTCCGTCGAGCCAAGCTCGACACGGTCTCCAGGGTGCAGCGGCTGCGGGCCGCCGACGTTCTGGCCGTTGACGCTCACGCCGTTGGTCGAGCCAAGATCCGCGACCGTCCAACCGCCGGGACCGGGGCGGATCTCGGCGTGCCGACGAGAGATCCCGGCGTCGTCTAGGACGACGTCGCAGTCACGGCTGCGCCCGATCACGCCGCCCCCGGACGGCAGAAGCAGACGCCGTCCGCCGACCACCAGCAGCGCACGGGCGGCGCGATGGGCATGCGCCTCCTCGAGTGGGCCGCGTACACGCGCTGAAGTGCTGTAGATCATCGTCTGGCCATGCTCCTCGACCGATCGGGCATCGGCCTGCTCGGGTGCGTGAAGCTCCTCACTGTGACCACTGGGCCGGACCAACCGTGCCTGGATGCCGAATTCCCCCAGAGCCAAGCGCTCATCGGTGTGAAAGACGATGAGCGGCCCAGAAGCCAGGATCAGCTCCTCGCGGCGAGCGTGCTCGAGCAGGTAGGAGCACAGCTCCTCGATCACCTCGTCCTCGACGCCCTCGTAGCGGGCGCGATCCTCCGGCGAGAGCCATATCGCGTACTCGTTTGGCGCATACACTCGCGACACCGACGTCGTGCGGTGCTCATCCATCTCGCGGGCGAGCTTCCGCGCCAGTTCCATTGGGCGTACCTCGGAGCGGAACATGCGCCCGAACGCGCCCTCGACGAGGTTCGCGAGTGTGGTCTCCAGAGTGCGCAGGGGGTTCATCGGCGGTGGGCCCCGGCCGATCGCACGGGCCCTGGAGGCCATGCTAGTCAGACAGGGCCGCGCAGAGCGCGGGCGGCCACGGCGAGGACGCCACCGAGGATCGCTCCGAGCACGGCGCCACGCGGATCGGGATACCCGCCCGCCCCGGCGGCGTGAGCGGACAAGCCACTGTCCAGCGTTGGCGCGGCGGCGACAATCGCAGCGGACCAGGTTGTGGCCGCCACCACGTCGAGCGCGGCGCTGCGACCGCGCACGATCCAGGGCAGCAGCACAGAGCCCGTTGCCCACAGCGTCGCCCCGAACAGCACGCCGAGACTCAGCATGGGGCCGACCACGTGCACCGCGGCGCTGCTGAGCGACCCCTCCCACACGGCTTGTGCGGGTGTGCCGGGCGCTGGACCCAGCCATAGATGTCGGGCGAGCAATGGCTCGGCCAAGGTCAGCCACCAGTAGCCGAGCGCACCGAGCGCGGCACGCTGCCGCCAGCGCGACGCCTGCCCAGCGACGGCGGGGAACGCGCCAGCGAGGCCAGCCAGGCCGAGCACGGGCGCGAGCGCACACGCTAGCCATCCAGGGGCGGTGCGGCGTGGCAACGCCACGAGCGGCAGCATGGCTGCGAACGCAAGCAGTGCCGCACCGGGACGACCGACCCATATCTCCCACACGATCGCCGCCGCCGCACACCCCAGCCACAGCGCGCGCGGCAAGGCCAAGCGCCGCGAATGGGCAGTCGGGGCCTCGTCGTCGATGCGGCCGTCCTTGACCGAGACACGGTGGCGCTCGGGGACGACCTCGGGCACACGGACGGGCTGCCGCGCTGGATCGGTCTCCCACACGGGGACGGCGCGATCCTCCGGCTCGCCTTCCGGTTCAACGTGCGACCACTGCCGACGGCGGTTACGCCCGCGGCGGGACCGCCCAAGCCCTCGCTCCAGCGCTTCCTCCAGCGCAAGACGGAGATCCTCGAGCGTTCCCCGCTCGGCGGGCGACGGGGCCAGTGCCTCGTCGAGCGCGCTTGTGAGCGCGGTGGGCAGGTCCCCGCGCCTGCGCTCCAGAGGCGCGAGCTGGCGCCCGATGCGCCGCGCGGTGGCGGCCGGCGTGGGTCCTCGCACCGGGTTGACCCCGCTGAGCGCCTCATACAGGACGAGCGCCAGCGAATAGAGGTCGGCCGCCTCGCCGGCCTCGTGCCCCTCGCTCTGCTCAGGAGCCATGTAGGCGAGCGTGCCCAGCACGTCCCCTGTGCGGGTGAGCGCGTCTTCGCCGGTCAGGCGCGCTCCACCGAAATCGGCCAGCTTGGCCACAGACGCCTGCGGTGTCGGCGCCGGTCCGTCGCGCTTGTGGGGTACGAGCACGTTCTGCGGCTTGACGTCGCGGTGGATCACGCCGCGCGCGTGCGCGTGGGAGAGCGCACCTGCGAGCGCGATGCCGATCTCGAGCACCTCCTCGTCAGCGAGCGTGCGTGCGGCGATCAGCCGTGCCAGGGTTTCGCCGTGGACCAGCTCAGAGATTAGGTAGAACGCGTCCCGCACGGCGCATGCCTCGTACAGAGCCACGATCGCGGGGTGTGCCAGACGCGCAGTGGCGAGCGCCTCGCGCGTGGCCCGCTCGCTGTCTCCGTCAGGCGCCAGCGAGATGCGCTTGACCGCCACCTCGCGCCCTAGCAGCTCGTCGCGCGCCCGCCACACCACCCCAAAGCCGCCCGCGCCGAGGCGCTCGAGCAGGCGGTAGCGACCGAGCACGAGGCTGTTCGCCTCTGTCGAGCCGGCGCGTGAGAAGCGCCGCGGAGAGTTCTCCTCGGAGGGGGGTGGCACACCGCCCGGCCCAGCCATCCCGACCGCGTGCCCGCTGGGTCGGGAGAGAGACCGGGCGTGGACGAGGGTGTGCGGCGACTCCACCAGGTCCTGCGTTCGCCGCCCGCAGGCCCGCTCCCTGCCGCGTGGCAAGGGAAAGAGCACATTGACCGAGAAATTGCAGGCTCGTCAGGGAGGCAGCCGGCAGTCATACTGGCCGGCAGTCATACTGGGGCACTCCCGGAATCCCTGCAAGGAGCGAGCTTTTGTCGTTCTTCGACGATGGCGAGGAGACAGCGCCTCGACCGTCAACCCGAGCACCGCGCCCACGACCTGCGGTCGCGGTGTCTGCGCAGCGGCCCCGACCGCGTCGTCCCCAGCACGCAGCTGGCTCGCTGCCGCTCGACCAGCACACCCTGATGGTGCGCCGCCGCGTGGCCGCGGGGATCGGCGTTGCGCTGCTGATCGTGATTGTCCTAGTCGTAAACGGCTGCTTGAGAAGCCAGCGCCAGCAGGCGCTGAGGGACTACAACCGGAACGTAAGCCAGATCGCCCAAGAATCCGACGCGCAGGTGTCTCGCCCGTTCTTCTCGACGCTCACTGGTGCAGGCGGCAAGTCGGCGTTGGACGTGGAGGTGCAGATCGACCAGCTGCGCATCCAGGCCCAGAGCCTCGCCACTCGCGCGAAGGGCCTGAGCGTGCCCGGCGACATGGCCGCCGCGCAGCGCGACCTGCTACTGGCGCTTGACCTGCGCGTCGAAGGACTGATCAAAATGGCACCCCTCGTGCGCACCGCGCTGGGTGGACAGACCAAGCCGGCGAGCACGCCGATCGCGGGCGACATGGAGATCTTCCTGGCCTCTGACGTCATCTACTCCCAGCGCGTCGCCCCGCTGATCCAGCAGACGCTCACCGCCAACGGGATCCAGGGCCTGAGCACAGCCTCCACCCGCTTCCTCCCCAACCTCGGATGGCTCGAACCTACGACGGCCCTCGCGCGCATCTCTGGCCAGGCGAGCACCTCTCAGAGCGGGCAGGCCGTGACGGGCAACCACGGCAGCGCGCTCAAGGGGGTCAGCGTGGGCACCAACACGCTGGCGCCGGAATCGACACTGAACCACATCAGCGGAGGTTCCAACCCGACGTTTACCGTGATGGTCGAAAACTCCGGTGAATTCCCCGAGACGAACGTCAAGGTCGATGTGACCGTCACCGCTGGCGGCAAACAGTTCAAGGCCTCCCATGTGATTGAAAAGACCGAACCGGGCAAGACGGTCAACGTCGACATCCCGGTCAACGGCGTCCCGCTCAGCGCGGCCTCGAAGATCGAAGTGTCTATCGAGGGGGTGCCCGGCGAGAACGACCTCGAAAACAACAAGGGCACCTTCCTGGCGATCTTTGGACCGTAGGGGCCAGCGCGTAGCCGGAGCCCGTCCAGCATGATCGAGGCTCGCGTGAGCTGTAGACCCTGGCGTACCGGCGGCACGAGCGGCTAACTTGTGCCGATGGCCACCTCGCTCACCAACACCCAAGGCATCGTTGCCATCGCCGCGGCAGCCGTGGCGCTGGCGGCACTTCTTGGGTGCGCGGTGCTGATGCTCCAGGTGCGCCGCCTGCGTGGCGCGCAACGACGCGTGCTCGGCGAGCAGGGCGAGCGGGACGTGGTGGCTCACGCGGCCGCCATGCAGGACGCGTTCGAGGCGCTGCGCGAGTACGTCGAGGACGTCGCCGCACGCCTCGACGGGCGTCTCGCGGATACCGAGACCACGCTGAGAGGCGTGATCGCGCACCGCGCGTTAGTGCGCTACGACGCCTATAACGAGCTGTCCGGCCGCCAATCGATGTCGATCGCGCTGCTCGACGACGAGCGGTCGGGGATCGTGCTTTCCTGTATCCACCACCGCGATCAGGCGCGCGTGTATGCCAAGCAGGTGCGCGCCGGGCACGGCGAACTGGAGCTCTCTCCCGAGGAGGCTGAGGCCGTGCGCCTCGCCCTCTCTCCCTCCAGCGTCTCCGGAGACGTCTCCGAGCCTCCTTCTGCCTGAGATGCCACCCGGTCAGACGCAGAGCGGCGAGGAAGAGGAACGCACGCACGCACGCGTCGGCTATCTCGGCCCAGAAGGGACCTTCAGCGAGGAGGCCCTGCTGGCCAGCGCTGACCCGGACGCCGTCGAGCCCATCCCGCTGGGCACGATCTACGACACCGTCATGGCGCTACGCCAGGAGGAGGTCGACTGGGCGATCGTGCCGATCGAGAACTCGCTCGACGGATCGGTCAGCGTCACGCTCGACCTACTCGCCGGGGAGGCGAGCGACGTGGAGATCGTCGGAGAGGCTCTGCTCAGGGTCAGGCATTCGCTGATCGCCGCCGAGCCGCTCGGGCTGGATGAGATCGACACGGTGATCTCCCATCCGCAGGTCCCCGGGCAGTGCGAGCGGTTCCTGCGCGGCGAGCTGGCCCACGCGCGGATCCTTCCAGCCGGCTCGACCGCCGAGGCGGTGCGGATGGTGGCAAGCGGCGGACAGCGCGGCCAGGCGGCACTGGGGACTCTGCTAGCAGCCAAGATCTACGGGGGCACGGTCATACGCGAGGGGGTCGAGGATCGAGATGACAACGAAACGCGTTTTGTCTGGCTTGCGCGCGCGCAGGAGGACTCGGGGGCGCCGCGCGCGCGGCAACCACCCCCGCTTCGCGAGGCCGCGACGGGAGAGTGGAAGACCTCGCTGGTGTTCTGGGGTCCCGGTGCCGAGCGCCCGGGCTGGCTGGTGCGCTGCCTGGACGAGTTCGCGCGCCGGGATATCAACCTGACGAAGATCGAGTCGCGCCCACGGCGCGCGCGTCTCGGGAGCTACATGTTCTTTGCGGACCTCACCGGCCGCGTGAGCGAAGCGCCGGTGGCAGATGCCATCGCGGGCGTCCGCGCACTGTGCGAGGAGGTGCGCGTGCTCGGGTCCTACCGGGCTGGTCTGTCGGCCGGAGTGAGGTCTCGGCCACCGACGGGTTGAGGCCGTGTTTTGGGAAACGCTCCCGCCAGAGCGCCACGGAGCGCCAGCGCCCCGCTACACTGCGGCGCTGAAGATGGAAAGCACAGTCCCACCAGAGCCGGTGGGGTCCGTGACGCCTTCCAAGCACCAGCGGCACGGACCCAGGACATCGCCGACGACGGCGATGGGTGGCCGGGTGCTCGTCTTGAACGCCACATATGAGCCGATCAACGTGTGCACCGTCCGGCGCGCAGTGGTGCTGCTGCTCAAGGAGAAGGCGGAGCTGCTGGAGCGGGGCCGCTGGGAACTCCACTCCGAGAGCTCCACGCTGGCGCGACCAGTGGTGATCCGGCTGATGAGCTACGTCAACGTCCCCCGCGACGCCCACCGGCGCAAGATCACCCGCCGGGCGGTGTTCGCCCGCGACGCGTGGACCTGTCAGTACTGCGGCTCGCGCTCCAACCTCACGGTGGACCACGTGATCCCACGCTCCAAGGGCGGCACGTCGAACTGGGAGAACATCGTCGCCTCCTGTGCGCCGTGCAACCGCCGCAAGGGCGACCGGCTGCCCAGGCAGGCCGGGATGCACCCGCGGCGAGCTCCACGCACCCCGCGCGCGGAGATCTTCATCCACGTCGCTAGCCCCACGATCCCGGCGGCTTGGCGGCAGTACCTCCCCCAGGCGGCCTGACCCAGCTGTGTCTGAGTATGTGTTTGAATTTCATGCACTGTGTGCCATCGTATGTATCGAGTAGATACAAAAGCGCACGCATGCGGGGGTAAGACTTTCAATTTGTGCTCACTGTGCTCTATGGTATCTACGATGTAGATACCAAGGCACACACTGCGTAAAAGACACCTAACCGCGAGGGGCGCCTCGACATGGGCGCCCCTCGCGTGCTGCTCTGACTGGAAAGGCCGAGACGCTCGAAAGGCTGCCGGAGGGACCAGAACCAGCGATCGTCTCGGGGTGTCCCGGGTTGGATTCCGCCAAGCGGTCCAGCCAAGGTCTACAGGGATAGACCCATCTCCGACCTAGCGGCCGGTCACCTCCAGGGTCCCGCAAGAACTGTCACTCAACGTGTGGACCACCTCCTTTCTCTGGTCTGGGCAGAGTAGCGAACGGAGATGACGAGCGCGAGGGTCGGCTACTCCTCCACGGTCATAGGCGCGGCGACGTCCTCGGCGACTCCTCGGCGACGTCCTCGGCGGGGTCCACCACCAGCGCCACGGCGCTGACGAGGTCGTCGTCCTTGAGGTTCATAACGCGCACGCCGGTGGCCGAACGGCCCTGCTGGGAGATGCCGCCGGCTGTCGTGCGCTGGACCATGCCGCCGACGCTGATGAAGACCAATTCCTGGTGGTCGCGCACGACAAGCGCGCCGGCGAGGCCGCCCTTTTTTTCGGTCAGCCCAATCGTCTTTACGCCTTTGGCGCCACGGTGGGTCTTGCGGTACTGGCCGATCTGCGTGCGCTTGCCGTAGCCGTTTTCGGTGACGACGAGCAGGTCCATGTCGTCACGGGCGACGTCCATCGCGATGACCTTCCCGTCCTTACCGACGTCCATGCCGCGCACGCCGGTGGTGTCGCGACCCATCGCCCGCGCGTCGGACTCGGCGAAGCGCACGGTCAGCCCGGCACGCGAGACCATGATGACCTCGTCGTCGGGATCGACGGCGCGAACGGCGAGCAGCTCGTCGTCGTCGCGGATGTTGATCGCGATGATGCCGTCGGCTTTGATCGGGGTGTTGTACGCGAGCAGCTCCGTCTTCTTGACCGTGCCGCTGCGTGTGGCGAAGACGAGGTACTTCGTCTCGGAGAAGTCGCGTGTCGAGAGCACCGCCTGGATCCGCTCGCCCTCGGCCAGCGGCAGGATGTTGATGAGCGCGCGGCCCTTTGCGGTTCGCTGGGCCTCGGGCAGCTCATACACCTTGGAGCGGTAGACCTTACCGCGGTTGGAGAAGAACAGCAGGTAGTCGTGGGAGGAGCACACGAACAGGTGCTCGATGAAATCCCCGTCCTTCATGTCCATCCCGGTCACACCGCGACCGCCGCGCTGCTGTTGGCGGTAGGTGGCTAGCGGGAGCGACTTGATGTAGCCCGTTTGCGTGATCGTGATTACCATCTGTTGGTCGGCGATCAGGTCCTCGATGTCGATCTCGTCCTCGGAGTGGGTGATCTCCGAGCGGCGTTCGTCGCCGAAGCGCTCTGAAATCTCTGCGAGCTCCTCCTTGATGACCGCCAGCACGCGGGACTCGTCGCCGAGGATCGCGCGCAGCTCGGCGATGCGCTCGGTCACGTCGGTGTGCTCCTGCTTAATCGCGTCGGCCTCGAGCGCCGTGAGCTGGGAGAGGCGCAGGTCGAGAATCGCGGTCGCCTGAATCGGGCTGAGCTCGAACTTGGCGACCAACTGCTCGCGGGCGAGTCGCGATCGCGCGATCCGCGGATCAGCTCGATGATCGCGTCGAGGTGCTCGAGTGCCACCAACAGGCCCTGCAGGATGTGCGCGCGGGCCTCCTTCTCGGACAGCTCGTGCTTGGTGCGCCGCACGATCACCTCGCGCTGGTGGGCCACGTAGTTGTGGATCACCGCCCGCAGGTCCAGCGTGCGCGGGACGTTGTCGACGAGTGCAACCATGTTCACGCCAAACGTGCTCTGCATCGGCGTGTGCTTGTAAAGCTTGTTCAGCACCACCTTCGGGATCGCGTCGCGCTTGAGCTCGATCATCAGGCGCATCCCACGCTTGTCGGAATAGTCGTTGAGGTCGGTGATCTCGGGGATCTTCTTCTCGCGGACGAGCTCGGCGATCTTCTCGATCAATCCCCCCGGACCGCCCTTCTTGACCATGAACGGCAGCTCGGTGACGACGATTGCCTCCTTGCCCTGCTTAAGCGGCTCGATGTGGGCACGCGCCTGAATGCGCACGCGGCCGCGGCCCGTCTCATAGGCGTCGCGAATTCCCTGGCGGCCGAGGATGATCCCGCCGGTAGGAAAATCGGGGCCCTTGATGTGTTTCATGAGGCCCTCGATCTCGATGTCGGGGTCCTCGATGTAGGCGACCGTGGCGGAGATCACCTCGCGCAGGTTGTGCGGGGGGATGTTGGTGGCCATACCCACGGCGATACCCGAAGAGCCGTTGACGAGCAGGTTTGGAAAGCGCGACGGCAGCACCAGCGGTTCCCGCCGCGAGCCGTCGTAGTTCGGCGCGAAGTCGACGGTGTCCATGTCGAGGTCGCGCAGCATCTCGGTGGCGATGCGGGCCAGGCGCGCCTCGGTGTTGTGGCTGACGAAGCCGTCGGTGAGGAACGAGTGGTCGTCGGTGTCGACCCGCAGCGAGTAGACGGACTGGATGCCTGCGGGCTCGACCGAGGCTACCTCGGCGTAGTAGTGATCGCCTGCGACAAGCGGCTCGACGACGCGCCGCACCTCATCGGAGGCGATTCGCTCGAGGATCGCTGTCCGATCGCGCTCCCATCGCTCTATGCGGTCGACGTTGTGGCGGCGCAGCCAGTCCCGATCGGTCCATGATCCACCGGCCTCACCGCGGATGTACTGAGAGATGAACGGCACATGGTCGTGGCTCAACGCCCTACTCTCGGCCGGTACGGCGCGCAGGTCGCGGCGCAGCTTGCGCTGCTTTTCCCCTAGGAAGCCGACTCGCTCGGCAAACAGACGTGCATCGCGCCGGTTAGTGACGACGACCTTGTACTCCCCCCGGGTCGACGGCCGGCAGCGGCGACTGACGATGCCGAACTCCAATAGCAGGCGTTGCACGTCCGAGCAGAGCTGATCGCTGCGCGACGAGTAGGAGACTTGAATCGTGCTGCGCGGCAGTAGCGACGACGAGCCATCCCCCGTGAAGAGCGCCTGCAAGAACATGCGCTTGAACGCGGCCGTGCTACGCCAAACCAGCTCGGGGACCCTCTTCGCCGCGCTTCGCTGCCCGAGAAGACACGCCAGGGGACTACCGCGAAAGGCGGACATGGCTTGTATGTCCAACTCAAAGAGGCGGCTCCCGGAGCGAATCACTCGCTCGCTCACGTACCGCCGCCCACCTACATGCACGTCGTAAGCGGCGACCACGGAGCGAAAGAACTCATGATCGGTGTTGTTGAAGCCAGCGCGTCCCTCGGACGCCCAACCCTCGGACACGAATGCCCCGAGCAGAAGCGCAAGTGACCTATCGGAGGCCATGCACTCCGAACCCGGCATTCGGGGGGTGCGGCTCAGTGCCACGCGGTCGCCCGCATGTAGCTCGTCGAGCCGCTTCCACAGCAATAGAGGCACACCGACCATGTCGACGAGACAGAGCACCGGATGGTTGTGAGTGCCGCACAGTTCGTATCCCTCGCGGGTGCGGACCTTGAGCGTCGCATGCTCACCGGAATGGAAGACACGGGAGGCATGAACCGGGCGTCCTTGACGATCGAGGACCGTGAGGTCGACGTCGCGCTCGCTTTCCGGTTCGAGGCCCGCCGCGAGATCCTCGATGCGAACGGTGCCGCCCGGCATGTGCACTCGCGTCGACCCGACGATGCAATATCTCATCGCGGCTGCCGGATCGTCGTCGATCGAGCCGAAGTTGCCCTGGCCGTCGACGAGCTCGTTGCGCATCGAGAACTCCTGGGCCATGCGCACGAGCGTGTCGTAGATCGCCGAATCCCCGTGCGGGTGATAGTTGCCCATCACCTCGCCGACGATCTTTGCGCACTTGGCGTACGAGCGGGTCGGGCCGAGCCCGAGCTCGTTCATCGCGTACAGAACGCGGCGGTGGACGGGCTTCAGTCCGTCGCGCACGTCTGGCAGCGCGCGACCGACGATGACCGACATGGCGTAGTCGAGGTAGGCCGTGCGCATCTCCTCCTCGAGCGCGCGCGGTTCGACGTTGCCTCCCCCGATCACGTCAGCCGATGCCACCCTGCCTCCTCATGTGATGGACGGTGCTCATACGTCGAGGTTGGCGACGGCACGGGCGTTGTCCTCGATGAAAGCTCGTCTGGGCTCGACCTGATCGCCCATCAGCATCGAGAAGATGCGGTCGGCGGCGAAGGCGTCCTCGAGCGTGACCTGGGCGAGCGTACGTGTCGCGGGAGACATAGTCGTTTCGCCCAGCTGGTCGGCGTTCATCTCGCCGAGACCCTTGAAGCGTTGCAGCTTGATGCCCTTCTGCGCGACCGTCATCACGGCGACGCGGAGCGCCTCGAAGGAGGGCGCGCTCTCACGGGCGTCGCCCAGACGCACGTCAAAGGCAGGGGTGCCGGCGAGCTCGACCAGCTGCGCGTGGACGCGAGCGAGCTGGCGGTACTCCTGCGAGTCGAACAGGCTCCGCTTGATCCGGTGGGTGCGCGCGAAGCCGGTGCTTGCCTCAACGGCCTTTACGCGTATCTCGATGGGATCCTGTTCGACCAGCTCGGTAACGTGCGTCTCACCCTCTGAGCCGGCGCGGCTCAGCAGCTCGATCGCCGCCTCGCCGGTCATCACCTGCTCACCGAGCAGCGAGGACTCCTCCAGGAACTGGACCACGTCGTGGCCGTGGACGGCGCGCAGCGAAGAGGACCACCCCTCGTACTGCTTGAGTAGCCGCGAGAAGCGCTGCCAGCGTGCCTCGGTGAGCTTGAACTGGGTGCCATGACGGTCGAACACATCGAGCTTCTCCCACTTGTCCGAGAGCAGGATGTCCTCGAGCTCGGAGTCCTTTTCGATGTAGCGCTCGCGCGAGCCCTGCTTGAGCTTGTAGAGCGGGGGCTTGGCGATGTAGACGTAGCCGGCCTCGATCAGCTCCTGCATCTCGCGGAACAGGAGAGTCAGAACTAGGGTCCTGATATGGGCTCCGTCAACGTCAGCGTCTGTCATGAGCACGACCTTGTGGTAGCGCGCGTTCTCGAGGTTGAACTCGTCGCGCACGCCGGTGCCGATCGCGGTGATGAGCGCCTGGATCTCGGTGTTCTGGAGCACCTTGTCGATGCGCGACTTCTCGACGTTGAGGATCTTGCCGCGCAGCGGCAGGACCGCCTGGGTTGAGCGGTCGCGGCCCTGCTTGGCTGAGCCGCCGGCGGAGTCGCCCTCGACGACGAACAGCTCGGCCAGTGATGGGTCCTTGACCGAGCAATCGGCCAGCTTGCCGGGCAGCGTGGAGTTCTCCAGTGCCGACTTGCGCCGCGTGAGGTCGCGTGCCTTGCGCGCCGCCTCGCGCGCGCGCTGCGCCTGCACGGACTTCATGATCACCGCGCGTGCCTCTGAGGGGTTCTCCTCCAGGAACTCACCCAGGCCGGTGTTGACGATCGACTCGACGAAGCCTGCCATACCGGGGTTGCCGAGCTTGGTCTTAGTCTGGCCCTCGAACTGGGGGTCGCGCAGCTTGACCGAGATCACCGCCGTGAGGCCCTCGCGGACGTCCTCGCCTGACAAGTTGTCCTCTTTCTCCTTCAGCAGACCGTGATCGCGGGCGTACTTGTTCAGCGTGCGCGTGATCGCCGAACGGAAGCCCGACATGTGCGAGCCGCCCTCGCGAGTGTTGATGTTGTTGGCGAACGAGTGGATCGACTCCTGGTAAGAGGAGTTCCACTGCATCGCGATCTCGGCGGCGCCCTCCTCGCTCTCGCCAGCGAAGAAGATGACCTTGCGGTGGACGGTGTCCTTGTTCTCGTTCAGATAGGCGACAAAGTCCTCGATGCCGCCCTCGTAGCGGAACTCGGCGGAGTGACCCTCGCCGCGCTCATCAGCGATCGAGATCTTAAGACCGCGAGTCAGGAAGGCGGTCTCACGCAGGCGCTCTTCCAACGTGTGGAAGTCGAGATCGAGTGTCTCGAACACGTCGGCGTCCGGCAGGAACGTCACCCTCGTCCCGGTCGGCGCGCCCGCGGCGAGCGCCTCGCCCTTCTGAAGCTCGGCCTGGGGGGCGCCGCGAGAGTACTCCTGTGACCATTGGAAGCCGTCGCGGCGGATCTCCACGCGCAGTTGCTCAGACAGCGCGTTGACGACCGACACGCCCACGCCGTGCAGGCCGCCGGAGACCTTGTAGCCGCCCCCCTCGCCGAACTTGCCGCCGGAATGCAGCACGGTGAGCACAACCTCCACGGCCGGTCTGCCCTCCTTCTCCATGACCGCCACTGGGATCCCGCGGCCGTCGTCGGTGACCGTGACCGAGTTGTCGGGATGGATCGTGACGGAGACCTCGGTGCAGAAGCCGGCCAGGGCCTCGTCGACGGAGTTATCCACAACCTCATAGACGAGGTGATGCAAGCCGAGTGGGCCGGTCGAACCGATGTACATGCCCGGACGCTTGCGGACCGCCTCAAGGCCCTCAAGGACGGTGATGTCCTCCGCGTCGTAGCTGGAAGAGCCGCCCGTCATAGACGGGTCGTTGACGCCTCCCTTCTTGGCGCCCCCTTCAGAGCTGTCGCTAGCTGCGGCCAATGGCCCTCCGATGACGTGAGAACGCCCCGGAATCCGGGCGTAAAGACCACGGACCGGGGCGGGTGAGTGTGCATTGAACAATAGCACGACGGGGCCTGTGCCCATGCCCGGAAACTGCCGCTAAATCCCTGCAAATTGCTTGGAAATGAGGGCCAGGACCGGCACCCCGCCCCTGGGCCGGCTGGTGGAGGGTGCCCCAGACGCCCGGGGCGAGGTCAGCCGGTCCTGCAGCGCAGTTCGCGGATGGTCTCGGCGCCGAGCGCGGCGTTGAGGCGAGGGACCAGCTCAGAGGACATCAAGTCAAGCTCTTGCGCCCACACCGCGGCGGCGCAGATTACCGTCAGGACGCCGTCGCGCTCGGCGGTGGGACGGGCGGCCGCAGCAATCGCCGGGCCCATGGTGGGCTCCCATATCTCCTGCACGCGCGCGAGGGTCGTGGCGGGCGCAAGTGCCGAGGTGAGGTCTTCCAGGGCCACGGAGAGAGACCGGGGGGTGGTTTTCCTCACGCTGTTGGTCACCCCCGCGGGGCATCCAGCCCGGCTGCTGTGCCAACGAGAGGGGCGTCTCCTAGCCGCCTTTGACCGGCAGCGCTTCGCGCAGCCTCTCTGAAGGACGGCGCCCGGAGAGACCCGCAGCCGCGTGACGGACTCCTCCCCGCCGCCGGGGATGTGGGCGAGATCGGTCGTGGCTATCACGCTCTGGCCCCCGGACGAGAGCTCGCGGGCAAGCAGCTCGCGACGATCGGCGTCGAGCTCGCTCATCACGTCATCGAGCAGCATCAACGGCGTGCGGCCGCGCTCGCGGGCAAGAACGGCGCGCTCTGAGAGCAGCAGGGCCAGCAGGGCCAGTCGCTGCTCGCCCTGAGAGCCGTAGACGCGCAGCTCCCGTCCGTCGCGCAAGACGGCCAGCTCGTCGCGATGTGGCCCGTGAGAGGAGAAACCTCGCTCGAGATCCCCAGCTAGACGGGATTCCAGCTCGACGATGAACTCGTCCTCGTCGCGTGCCCGCGAGCGGGGACGGTAGTCGAGCGTGCAAGCGCCACTCAAGCCGAGCTCGTGGGCACGCGAGGCAAAGGGATCCGCCAAAAGGGCGATCGCCTCAGCGCGATGGGAGCGCAGCGCGAGGGCGTGACGGGCCAGCTCCCGGTCCCAGGTCGACAGAGACGCACGCGAGGCGCGGCCTGCACGGATTCCCCCGAGCAAGGCGTTGCGCTGGGCGAGCACCCGTGCGTACTCGCGACGATCCGCTGTGCGCAGCGGCCACACCGCCGCCACGACTTGATCCAGGTGGGCGCGGCGCAGGGTCGGAGGTCCCTTCAGAAGCTCGAGGCGGTCGGGCTCAAAGACGCCAAGTAGCGGGCGGTTCTCGATGTCGAGCAGGCGCTCGACGGGCGCGCCGTCGCAGGTCATTCGCTTCGGCTGACCGGGCTCGAACCCTACGCTCAGCTCGTGCGCCCGGGCGCCGTCGGCGAGCTGCACGACGACACGGGTGGCCTGCGCGCCGAAGCGCACTAGCTCGCGCTCGTTGCGGGTGCGCGGCGAGTGTCCTGTGCAGCCGAAGTAGAGCGCCTCGAGCAGGTTCGACTTCCCCGCGCCGTTAGGCCCATGGACGACCGTCAGGCCTTCTCCGAGATGGGCCTCGGCACGAACATAGGTACGGAAGTCGCGCAGCGTGACACTCACGACACGCACCGTGTCCCCTTTGGCCTCTAGGCGTTCAGGCGGATCGGCATGATGAGATAGACGAAGTCACCGCTGTCCGGCGATTCGATCAGGCCCGGGCGCAGGGGGCTGATCAGCTTCAGCACAAGCTCGTCCGACTCGACGCTTTCCAGCCCATCGCGCAGGAACTCGGGGTTGAAGCCGATGTCGAACGGCTCGCCATGGAAGGGGACGGGAATCGCCTCTGAGGCCTCGCCAACATCCGGGGTCTGAGCCGAGACGGTCAGCTTGCCCTCGACGAAGCTCAGTCGCAGTGGCGCGTTCTTCTGGGCGAGCAGGCTGATGCGGCGGACCACGTCGGTCAGCTCGGCGGTTGAGATACGCAGCTCGTGATCGACGGACTCCGGCAACAGCTGGCGGTAGTTCGGAAACTGACCGTCGATGAGGCGCGAGGACAGGACGATGTCGCCGAGCTCGAAGACGACCTGATTCTGCCCGACGCTTACGGCTAGCGAGTCGGCGGGCGACTGTTGGGCGATATGCACCAACTCCTGGAGCGCACGGGCCGGAACGTTCGCCTCGAGGCTGCCTTGCAGCGGCGAGGCAAGCGCCGTCTCCTTCACGCTGAGGCGATAGGAGTCGGTGGCTACCATGCGCAGCTCCTGCGCGGACGCAGAGAAGAGAATACCGGTGAGAACGGGTCTGGTCTCATCTCGGGAGGCCGAGCGGGCGACTCGCGAGATGGTTTGCACGAAGGCCTCGGCGGGTAGTGTGATGCGAGTATCGGGTGAGGGGCTGGGCAGTGTTGGGAAATCCTCGACGCGGAGCGTACGTAGGTGGAAGGTGGCTGGTCCGGAGATCAGCTCGACATCCTGCTCGGCAGATCTCAGCTCCATAGTCAGCTGGTCTGAGGGCAACGAACGGGCTACGTCGAGTAGTAGACGAGCGGGCAGAACGGTGGACCCGGCACTAGCTGTCTCGGCCTGTAGCGGCACGCACAGTCCAACCTCCATGTCCGTAGCTCGTAGCTCTGGTGTCGAGCCATTCTGCGCGGAGATCATCACGCCTGAGAGAGCTTGTACTGCACTTCGTGTCGAAGCAACGCGCGTAACGGTCTGTAGCTGGGCCAATAGCTCAGCTGCAGAGAGAGATAGCTTCACGAGTACACCTGAAGAGAAAGATAGAAGGTAGTAGGAGTTGTGGACATGTGTGTTTGGCTCTGAGCGTAGGGAATTGTGAGGCTGGCTTGTGAATAGAGCTGTGAAGTAGGCCGTAGAAGTGTCTCAGGCTGACCGGTCAAGCGCATGGGCGTGGTGATCGTGAGGTCTGGAGTTCAAGCTTCTACGCAACGTCTCCACAGCCTCACGAGAGGTCTCATCACTTGAGATGCGCGCCGTGGTGCGCCGACAAGCATGTAGAACCGTGGTGTGATCGCGCCCTCCAAAGTGTCGTCCAATGGCAGGAAAAGACTCTCCGGTCAGCTCGCGGGCAAGGTACATGGCTACCTGTCGTGGCCAGGCAACACGGGAAATGCGGGTGGAGGATAGGAGCTCCTCGGAAGAGAGGCCAAAATGCTTGCATGCTGCCGCTTGGATCTCGGCAACGGAGCAGGGCTCATGACGCCCGGATGCGGTGCTTGGGTAGAGGCTGTTGAGCACCTCTCGTGCCAGCTCGGCCGTGAGCGGGCGACCTGTGAGCGAGCTGAAAGCGACGACACGGATCAGAGCGCCCTCGAGGGCGCGCACGTTGTTCTCAATGCGCTCTGCGATCGCCTCTAGCGCGAGATCGCTGGTGACGTCGATGTGATCATGATGAGCGCGCTTGCGTAGAATCGCCAGGCGAGTGGCAAGCTCAGGCGGTTTGATATCGGCGACGAGCCCCGCCTCGAAGCGCTCGCGCAGTCGGTCCTCTAGCGCCTGCAAGTCGTGTGGAGGGCGATCGGAGGTGAGCACGATCTGGCGACCCCCATCGTGGAGGGCGTTGAAGGTGTGGAAGAACTCCTCCTCCGTCTTGGTCTTGCGCTCGAGAAACTGGACGTCGTCAAGGAGCAGGACGTCGATGTGGCGAAAGCGTGCCTTGAACTCCTCGGTCTGACCGCCGGAGAGCGCATTGAGGAACTCGTTTGTAAAGGCCTCGCCGGTGGTGCAGCGCACGGTCAGACCGGGGCTGTGGCTGAGCAGCAGGCTTGCGATTGAGCTCAACAGGTGAGTCTTGCCGACGCCCGGCGGACCGCAGATGAACAGCGGGTTGTAGGCCTGGGCGGGCATCTCGGCCACCGTCAGCGCAGCGGCGTGCGCCAGCCTGTTGCAGTCGCCGATCACGAACTGGTCGAACGTGAGCTTTGGGTTGCCGAGCGGGCCGCTCGGCGAACCTGAGGCAAACTCGCAAGGGCGATGCTCGCTCGGGGTGGGCTGAGCCGGCGCGGCCGCCCGCAGTCCACGGCGCGGCCGAGTCCACGGATCGTCGATCGCGGGGGCGGCGCCCGCGCTGTCCTGCATCCCAATGGCGGATCGGTGTGATCCTCCAATTGGGCTGGGAGCGCTGACGAGGTCGATCGTCGCGCTCGGGCTGAGGACGGCGACGATGCTGGCCTGTAGAACACGTCCAAAACGCTCGCGAATCCAGTCGCATGCGTGTAGTGGGAGCTTCGACCAGCAGGCGCTCACCGCAGAGCTCCAGCGCGCGCAGCGGCTCCAGCCAGGTGCGGTAGGTGGGCTCCTCTACGGCCAGGGCAAGCTCGGCTTGTACGCGCGACCATATGTGCTCCAGCTCCGTGCTCACGGCAGCGCCCACCCGCCTCTCCCCCGGGGAAAAGTGATGACATCTATTCAAGGAGGGTCCGCTTAGGACCCGGTCTGGCGACTATATCCGACCCTTGTTCGCGGCTTGTGAGGGCTGACCGCAATTGGCGGGAAAATTCGCTGACGAGCCGCCGGTCCCTCAATGGCATGCCACCGATTCCTAGCCGCCGGTCCTATACTGAGCGCCCGATCAAAGATCGGCCAGCAACCGGCATAGCGGTCACCGGCATCCAGCCGGCTCATCGCCGGGAGGAGAAAGGCCACGAGCGGAGAACTCTGCCCATGAAGCGTACATACCAGCCAAAGAAGCGCAAGCGAGCCCGCGCACACGGGTTCCGCGCCCGCATGCGCTCGCGGGCCGGACGGCTGACGCTGAAGCGTCGGCGCGACAAGGGACGCAAGCGCCTCTCGGCTTGACACGATGACGATGGTGCGATGAAGCCGCGATCTTCTAGCCGCGGCCGGCGCCTTTCGCGCAGCGCGGAGTTCGAGCGGGTGTACCGGCAGGGACGTTCGACGGCCAATCGCCATCTGGTGCTCTACACCTTTCCGAATCCGTCCGCCGAGCGGCCGCGGCTGGGACTGTCGGTGTCGCGCAAGGTCGGAGGCGCGGTCGAGCGCAACCGCATCAAGCGGCTGCTGCGCGAAGCGTTCGCGCGCGCCGAGGAGGAGTTGAGCCCCGGTCAGGATGTGGTTGTGGTGGCACGTCCACAGGTGGGCGAGCTGGCCGAGCGCGAGGGCCTCGAGGGCGTGAATGCCTCGCTCGGTGAACTGATCGCCAAGGCTGGGCTCCGCGCGGGATCGACAGAGGGCGCGCCGTCGTGAGCTCCTCGGCCTCTCCCGATGCCCAGCCGCCCACGACGGGCACCCTGACACGCGTCCTGCGTACGCTCGCTACAGCGCCGATCATTGCCTACCGGCGCTTTGTGTCGCCCGCCATTCCGAGGCGCTGCAAGTACGAGCCGACGTGCTCGCGCTATGCGGTGGACGCGATCCGCCAGTACGGCATACTTAAGGGCCTGGTGCTCGCGGGGTGGCGCCTGCTCAGGTGCAACCCGTGGAGTCACGGTGGGTACGATCCGGTGGAGACTCAGCGAGTGTTCAGGATCGGCCACCACACCGGCGTCTGAGCGGCGTTGGGCAGGCAGCCCCGCAGCCGAGCGACGAGCAGCAGCCCACCACGCCCATAGCCACCAGCCGCCCAAGACGATCGCCGAGAGACACTAGAGCGCATGCCAATCCTCGCCAACGTCATCCAGGATGCGTTCTCGCCGCTGATCAGCGCCTTCGAGGCGATCATGGTGTTCATCCACGCCCACCTCGTGGGGGGCAGCTGGGGGCTGGCGATCGTCGGCCTGACGGTGCTGATCCGCGCCGTCCTCGTGCCTTTGACGTTCAAGCAGCTGAAGTCGATGCAGGAGATGCAGCGGCTGGCTCCGCAAATCCAGGCGCTGAAAGAGAAGTACAAGGAGGACAAACAGCGCCAGCAGCAGGAGATCATGAAGTTCTACCAGGAGAACAAGATCAATCCTTTGGCTTCTTGTCTCCCGCTGGTGTTGCAGATTCCGGTGTTTATTTCGCTCTTCTACATGCTGCGCACCGACCTCAAGCTGGACATCTGCGGGCGCCAGCTCCGCGAGCACTACACAGCAGTGCTCGGCCACCCGATTCTGCACAACAGCCAGATCCCGGCGAACGCGGTCCACACTGCGGCCGGGAAGGTGAAGGGCCTGTCGGAAATCGGCTGCGACGTCGTCGCCCACCACTCGGCCAAGTTCCTGTTCCTCCCGGACATAACCGAAAAGGCGACAGGCGCCGCGCTGATCGTGCTGATCGTGCTCTACGTGGGCTCCCAGCTCGCGTCGACGTTGATAGCCACGGCGACCGCCGATCCAAACCAACGCCGTCTCATGCTGTTGCTGCCAGTCGTGTTTGTCGTGATCCTCTACAGATATCCGGCCGGGCTGCTCGTCTACTGGATTACGACGAATATGTGGACGATCGGCCAGCAGTCTCTGATCAAGCGGCGCATGCCGCCCCCGCCCAGGCCCGACGTCGCGCCGAGTGCTGCGAACGGAAAACCACTGAGCGCATTGAAAGCTGCGCTCGCCGGCGCCGCGAGCACGCCCACGCCGGTCGCTGACGGGGGGCCCAACGGGGGCTCCGGCGCTCCGCCTCCGCGACCCCCCCGGAAGAAGAAGAAGCGCTCGGGCAGACGGCGATGAGCGACGGCGAGAGTGATGGGGGCGATCGGGCGCAGGACGAGGAGCTCGACCCGGCCGAGGCGCTAGAGGACCTGCTCGAGGAGATCGCGGAGGGCCTCGGCCTCGACGTGGAGGTAGAGGTCGAGGAGTCCGGCGGGGTACTCACGGGACGCCTCAACGGCGAGGACGTGGGTCTGTTCATCGGTCGACACGGCCAGACGATCGACGCGGTGCAGCACCTGGCGCAGCGCATCGTCTTCCCCGAGGGGCCCGCTGCGGTGCGGGTGGTGATCGACGCCAACGGCTACCGCGAGCGGCGGACAGAGGCCCTACGCGCGGAGGCCGATGACGCCGCCGAGGAGGCGCTCCGGTCGGGTGAGGCCGTGGAGTTGGACCCGCTGCCCCCGTTCGAGCGCCGAATCGTGCACGAGTACCTGCGCGAGCGGGGCGACGTGGAGACCCACAGCGAGGGCGATGAGCCGGAGCGCCGCCTCGTGGTCTCCCCGCCCAGTGGCTGAGGGCCCCGGACCGTTTCACGTGAAATCATGTTCCCGGTGAAACACTCGCCCTGGGACACGGGGGCGGGGTTAGTGAGACCACCGTCGCTGGCCGTGCTCGGTGAGCGTTATGGGTTGGACGATCGTCAGCTGGATCAGTTGGACGCGGTGCTTGATGGTTTGGCGAAAGACGAGCATGCCCCGACGACCGTGCGCGACCCAGAGGAGGCCGTGGACGTCCATCTCGCCGACTCACTGGTGGCGCTCGAGGTAGACCGCCTGCGATCGGCCCAGGCGCATCGCCGACATCGGGACGGGCGCCGGCTTCCCGGGGCTGCCGCTGGCGGTTGCGCTGCCGAGGAGCGAGATACGGCTGGTCGAGAGCCAGTCGAAGAAGTGCCAGTTTCTACGTCGAGTGATCTGCGGCGGCGGGGATCGACAACGCGCGAGTGGTCGAGCGCAGGGCAGAGGAGTGGCCCGAGGGTCTGGGCGCACACGACGTGGTGCTCGCTCGAGCGCTTGCGCGCTCCCGCTGTCGTGCTGGAGTACGCGGCGCCGCTGCTGCGAGCAGGGGGGCATCCTCGTGGACTGGCGCGGTTGCAGGAATGCAGCCCAGGAGGAGGCCGCCTGCAGGCGGCCGAGCAGCTGGGCCTGCGAGCGCGTGGAGGTACGCAGGGTCGAGCCGTTCGAGGGGGCGAGAGACCACCACCTGCACCTGTATGTGAAGGTCTCCGAGACCCCAGAACGGTTTCCGAGACGGGCAGGGGTGGCCCGCAAACGCCCGCTCGGGGTCTGAGGGGAAGGCCGAGGGTCCCCCATTTCCCCCGAACTTGCGGGAGAGGAGAGTCCGTCTGACCGCGGTCGGCGCTAGCTTGCAGCGAATGAGCACGGTGTATGCGATCGCCAACCAGAAGGGTGGGGTGGGCAAGACGACGACGGCGGTGAACGTCGGCGCGTGTATCGCGGAGGCGGGGTATGAGACGCTGCTGGTGGACGTCGACCCGCAGGCGAACGCGACGGTCGGGCTGGGCATCGCGCGTACTCAGGCGCCCGGGCTGTATGAGGTTCTGACGGGCGAGGCGACGGCGGCGGAGGCGCTGACGGACGCGAGCGTGCCGGGCCTGCAGGTGCTGCCCGCCGGAGCAGGACTGGCGGGCGCCAACGTCGAGCTACCGCGGATGGCGGGCTTCGAGCAGCGCCTGCGCGAGTGTCTCGCGCCGGTGAGGGATCGGTTTGAGTACATCCTGCTGGACTGCCCGCCGTCGCTCGGTCCGCTGACGGTGAGTGCGCTGGTAGCGGCCGACAAGGTGATCGTGCCGGTGCAGACCGAGTACTTCGCGCTTGAGGGGCTCGCGGGGTTGCTCGATACGCTGGCGCTCGTGCAGCGCGAGCTGAACCCACGGCTGACTGTGGCAGGGATGCTGCTGACGATGCACGATAACCGCACGCGGCTAGGGCGCGATGTCGAGCGCGAGGTGCGCGAGCACTTTCCCGACCTGGTGTTCGACACGGTGATCCCGCGCAACGTGCGGGTGGGCGAGGCGCCGAGCTACGGGCTGCCGGTGACCCACCATGACCCGCACAGCGCGGGAGCTGAGGCGTATTTCGAGCTGGCCAAGGAGGTCGCAGCCCGTGGCTAAGCCGAGGCCCGGTATGGGGAGAGGGTTGGAGGCGATCCTGTCGGTGTCGGCCGAGGGGGGAAAGGCGCGCGAGGACGAGCTGCGCGAGCTGCCCGTCGAGCTGATCGCACCCAACCCGAGGCAGCCCCGGAGACGGTTTGACGAGGATGCACTACAGGCACTGGCAGGGTCGTTGGGCGAGCGGGGCGTGCTGCAGCCGGTGCTGGTGAGGCCGAAGGCGGGCGGTACCTACGAGCTGGTAGCGGGCGAGCGCCGCTGGCGGGCGGCGCGGATAGCGGGCTTGGAGGCGATCCCTGCGCTCGTGCGCCCGCGCGAGGACGCCGAGGCGCTGGAGCTGGCGTTGATCGAGAACATGGCGCGCGAGGACCTCAGCCCGATCGAGGAGGCCAACGCGTGCGCGGCGCTGGTGGAGGAGCTGGGGCTGACGCGCGAGCAGGTGGGGCGGCGCGTGGGGCGCGGGCGCGTGGCGGTGAGCAACCTGATGCGGCTGCTGGACCTCCCCGACGAGGTGATCGAGTTGCTGCAGGAGGGCGCGTTGAGCGAGGGACACGGCCGGGCGCTGCTGCTGGCCGAAGATCATGACGCGCGCGGAAGGCTTGCGCGCACGGCTGTGCAGGAGGGATGGTCGGTGAGGACCGTCGAAGCCCGTGCGCGGGAGAGCAACGCGGGGCTGGGGCGGCGCCGGGCGGCGCCGGGCGGCATGGAAGGAAAGCACGCGAGGCGCACCCCGACCAGGTGCAGGCGGCTAGGGAGATTGCGGAGGCGCTCGGCGTGGCGCTCGGTGCCGAGGTGCAGGTGAAGGCAGGGAGCGACGGCGGATATCGCGCGGAGCTGTCGTTTGCGACGCCCGAGGAGGCGATCGAGCTGGCACGCCGCCTGCGCCCACGCGCGGTGGCGTAGGCGGCGATGGTGAGTAGCGAAGGCGGAACCGACCGCTAGAATCGGCGCCCGCGGGCGATTAGCTCAGTTGGTTAGAGCGCCTCTCTGATAAGGAGGAGGTCCCAGGTTCGAGTCCTGGATCGCCCATTCGAGTAACGATTCCAGGCGCGAAGGGCGCCTCGGTTCAGCATAGCAAGTCAGAAACTTCGGGCTGGCCAAAGGGCCGCGAAGTCGGCCGGCCGGACGAAGTTCCGATCACTGCTTGCCGGTTCGGTCCTGGATCGCCCATCTTTCACATCTGACTCTGCTCAGGCCTCGATCCGCAGGTGTTTGAGCGCTGAGCACGCGGCGTTGTACCCATTCATCCCGTGCGCGCCTGCACCTGGGGGGGTAGCCGCGGAGCAGATGAAGATCCCCGGGATGCCGGTTGCGTAGGGATCGAGGGCCAAGCGAGGGCGGATCAGGAGCTGGACCGGCGTGTTTGCTCCCGTGAGGATGTCGCCCCCTACATAGTTGGCGTTGTTGGCGGCGAGCTGCGCCGGTGAGCGCACCGACTTCGCGACGATTCGCTCACGCAGCCCCGGGGCGAAGCGTTCAATCTGGTCGATCAGCGTCGCCTCGGCGTCGCCTTCGTATCCGCTCGGGACGTGCGCATAGGCCCAGACCGGGTGGACGTCGCCAGCGGAGCGCTCGGGGTCGGCGAGGTACTGCTGGCCGACGAGCACGAACGGGCGCTCGGGCATCCGAGCCGCGGTTGACCTCGCGCTCGGATATGACGATCTCCTCGAAGGAGCCGATCGCATGCACCGTCCCGGCCCGGCGGCACGCCTGATTCGTCCACGGAACGCCGCCCTGCACGGCGAGGTCGACCTTGAATGCCCCAGGCCCGTGCCGATACCGACGGTAGGCACGCGCGACCCGGCCAGGCAGCCGCTCGCCGGCGATCTCAGCGACCGCGCCCGGTGCCAGATCGAAGACGACGACATCTGCGCTTGGCAGATCAGACAGCGAAAGCACGCGTACACCCGTCTCGATCCGCCCGCCGTGCTTGAGCAGCACCGCCGCGAGCGCGTCGGTAATCGCGCGCGAGCCGCCACGGGCGACTGGCCAGCCGAACCGGTGGCAAGCCGTGGTCAGGGCCATCCCAACCGCGGAGCTCAGCGGGCGGCTGAGCGGGCTGAAGGCATGAGCTGCGACGCCCCCGAACAAGGCACGGGCCTGCGGCCCCTTCCACAGTCGGGCCAGGACCGTCGTCGACATCGCCGCGGGCAAGCCGAACCGCGCGAGTGCGATCGGGTGACGCGGCAAGTGCAGGATCGGGCGCAGCAGATCCTCGCTGAGGGCGTCGAAGTTGGCCGCCGGCGCTGCGAACAGCCGCCGCCACACTTCACCGTCGCTGCCGAGTCCACGCGCCGTGTCGTTCAGCGACCGAAGCAGAACGCCGGCGCTGCCATCGTCGAGCGGGTGCGCGAGGTCGACCTCGGGCCAGCACCACTCAAGGCCGTGCTCGGCGAGCCCGAGCGAGTTCAGAAACGGCGACCCTGCCGCCATCGGATGCACGGCCGAGCAGTGGTCGTGGAGCAGGCCTGGGATCGTCAGCTCACTGGTCCGCGTCCCACCCCCGATCGACTCCTCGGCCTCGAGTACCGTAACCCCCACGCCCGCACGGGCCAGCGCCACCGCGCAGGCGAGCCC
Source organism: uncultured Solirubrobacterales bacterium (assembly GCA_963813805.1). GTDB lineage: Bacteria > Actinomycetota > Thermoleophilia > Solirubrobacterales > Solirubrobacteraceae > Palsa-744. The sequence goes on along the minus strand of CAWEZZ010000002.1, from coordinate 268,343 downwards.
ATTGGGTCCCGAACCGACGACGACCGCCTCGCTCAAGACAGACCGTCCCCGCTGCGCTGGGCGCGTTGGTGAGTCACGTGCACCGGGAACTCCCAGGACTCCTCCAGCCAGGGAAGCCGCTCGAGCATGTCGGCGACCGCGACCCAACCTTCCTCGATCAGCCCGGTCGCGGCGTCGTAGATCCGGTACTGCTGGCGCTGTACATGGGCCGGCTGGGACTCCAGGGTGATGATTCGCAGCTCGCCCTCGGCGTAGCCGCAGCGTTCCTGCACTGCCTGCAGCAGCTGCGCGCCGTGGAAGTGGCCGTCGCCGAAGTTCCATCCGTTCACGACTCCGGAGATCAGCTCGCCCTCACGTACGTGGTAGGCCTCCACGTCGTCGACTGCGTGCGGCAACAGCGCGTTCAGCGCTCGGCCGTGTAAGTGCATCGAGCGAAATGCCAGTCCCTTGGCCAGCAACAGCTCGGCCGTATCGCGATCGTAGATCCTGACCAGCTGCTCGACGATGATCGGCGCCGGCTTCTGGATCTCGCGGTCGAGCTTCTCCTCTGCGCCGGTGTCCTTTGCAAACAGCCACTGGCTCGTCGCCCAGTTACCGGCGTAGTAGCGCATCGCCGGCAGGAAGGAGACCTTGTCCGGGCGGAAATTGCCGAGCACCGGGATGAAGACGCCCACGAGGACCAGGAGCACGACTAGCAGCGGATCGTTCAGGGTCGAGAATGGCACGTCGCCGTAATGCCCGAACAGGAACAGCAGCCCGAAGATCATGAACAGGTTCCACTCCAGCGGCACGGCGAGTGGAAAGGTCGAGGTGATGTGGGCATGGAAGACGATCATCCCGATCAGGGCGATCGTTCCCAGCGTCCCACCCCTCGATAGCAACAGCACGAGCGGCAGGGAGAGCTCCATCGCTGTACCGAGGTGCGCCGCCAGGTGCGCGACCCGCGACGGACGTATGTCCGTGGGATGATCGCGCCAGAGCTTGGCCTTGGCGGTTCGAGATCGGTTCCACGGCGTGTTGCTGATCATCACGGACACGACGAACGGGAAGTGCCTGTTGAGCTTCGACGCGGCGGCGCCCCACCAGATGCAGAAGAAGACGATCTGCGATGCGACGATCATATTCCTGATCGGGAATATGAAGACGATCAGCAGGAAGCCATAGACTTCGGGGCGTGCCGCCAGGAACGCGACCTTGTCGCGCAATCCGAGCAGCGCCAGGAAACCGAGCAGCACGGCGATCGCACTCGGTTCGAGCCGGCCGCCGGCGGTGCCCGCAGCAGGCTCTCCGCTGGAGACCAGCAGGTAGACGGCGGCGGCGAGCACGCCCGCGTAGAGGACGACGTCGACGACGGTCCTGCGCGAGCCGCTCGTGAGTGGCACCTTGCTAGGCCACGGCGCCAAGCGCACGGTGCCCGGGCGCAGCCAGTAGAGGATGCCGCCGATCGGGGGTATGAAACGGAAGGTCAGCGGCATTGAGCCACTGCCGAGGCCGATGATCTCCCACAGCAGTACCCAGACGGCCACCTTCTGGAAGACGATTGGCTCGGTCCACCAGTCCCCGACGGCGCCCAGTCCTCCGAGGCCCGGCGTCGCCGCCGAGATGATCAGCAGCGCGGCGAAGACGAACACCACCAGCTTGACGATGTAGAGGAGAAAGACGGCGCCCGGGGTGCCAACCCCGTTGATCGCCCAGTCCTGGGCCAGCGGCTTGATCCGCGAGAGGTGTGGCAGGCGCTTCCACTCGGCGACGTCTACCGGAGGCGCGGCTGGTGCGATGAATCCCATTGCGTGCGCCTCCTCGATAGCTGACCAGCGGCCATATGACCGCCGGTCACGGTAACAAACGTTCGAAAACGTCCGCTGGCGATAGGCGGCGGCGGATCGTGGCGGCCCGACTTCGTGATCTGCCCGGCAAGCCGTCCTGCAAAGTCGTCCACCGGGGCTAAGGCAACTGACATGGCCTGCCGATGATGGGCTCGTGGCCACCTTTGCTCGCTCGCTCCCCCTGCCGGCCGGTCTTCGATCGGTCGCCACGCGCCGGCTAGCTTGCCTGGCTCTGCGACCGCGTCGTCGCCTCTCGCTTGCTGGCCCTCTCCGCGCCCGCCGAGGCGGTTGTCAATGACGGTCGGCTCGACGACTGTAGGCCTGCAGCCACGCGAAGCAGAATCCTTCTTTGACGGCACGCCTACCGCCGACAAGCTTCAACAATCTCGGAAGGCAACCCGGTGCTGCACAAGAACGAAACGTACGCGATCTACTGGGATCCGACCGATCACTACCACGGCGACTGGCAGCATCTCATCGACACCTTCTTTCACGGCCTCGGCGCCGACAGCGGCTCCACGGGCACCGTGTTCGCGGTTGACAGCCAGTACACCGACAGGTCCGATCTGCCCGCCTCCTACCTGTCCACCTTCCAGGGCGCCTACACCGACACCGATCCCTACCCGGCGAGAGAGCAACTGCAACGACCCGCACCCGCTGGCAGTCAAAGATCCCGAATCGGACCCGGCCACACGGAAGTCTGCCTCACCGACGCCCAGATACGGACAGAGCTCAAGGCCTTCATCGCGGCGCACGGCCTCCAGAAGGGCGTCGGCTCGATCTTCTACCTGCTCACGCCCCCCGCCGTGACGGTCTGCCTCGAAGCAGGCGGACCGGCAAAGCCGGTCACTGCTCCGACCACACCGGTTCGATCGAAGAAACTGCAACCGAAAGCTACAAAAACAGCTTCTGCAGCTATCACTCCGACTTCTCCAATGTCACCCTCGAAAACACGACGACGCCTAATGCGAACACGATCCTCTACGGGGTGATCCCGTGGTCCGCCGGAGGACTCGGCGACTACCATCTGACAGGTGCGGACGAGACTCCTGCCTACGACTGTCAGGACGGCGGCTTCTATCTCAATTCAGCAAACGTCGTGGAAAAGGAGAAAGCGAAGGAAGCGAAAAATAGAATCCAAAAAGGAAGAAGAAGAACACCCCAAAAACCATGAAGAAATGAAAAAGCAGGAAGAAGCAGAAGCAGAAGCGGAAGCCCTCGAAGGCCCTCACCAGCAGGAGCCCAACCAGGCCGAGGCTCGCCGCCCCGACGGCTCTACGACACCGGGCTGGCCGACCTGATCATCAGTCAGATTGGGGTGCAGCAGCAGAACATCGTCACTGACCCGCTGCTGAACGCCTGGCAGGATTCGGACTGCACAACGAGGTCACCGACGAGTGCCGCAATTTCTTCCTGCCGTCCTGGGGGCAGCGCGACGGCCGAACAGAACTCACCTTCGCCGGAACGCTCTACAACCAGTCGCTCGCCGGCGCCAACGCGTACATAAACGATGCGTTCAATCTGGCGGCGGTAGGCTGCCCTATCCCGGAGTCGCCTGCCTGACCGGGCATCAGCCTCGTCCCGCAGTTCACCGCCCCCAACCCCGTTAACACGGGTGAACTGGTGGGATTCGACGGCATGGAGTCCAACATAACCCTCAACGACGACATCGGCTATTCCAAAACTGGCAGCGAGGAACCGAAATACGCCACGTACAAATGGAACTTCGGTGACGAAACTCCCGAAGTCACTGGCTTTGCCCCCGGCGCACCGGCGTTGAACTCACCTGAAACCTCCCCCTGCGAACTTCCCTGGAAGGCCCCCTGCGATGCGAGCACGTTCCACTCCTATCAGTACGGCGGCACGTATGAAGTGACGTTCACCGTAACCGATACCGGCGGCAACGAAGCTACCTATACGAGCCCGATCACCGTCGAAGGCCCGCCTCGCCCGACACCGCCGCCGCCCCCCCCGCCGCCGGCCGTGGTCGTTCCCGGCCCGCCCGGCCCTGCCTCCAAGCCTGCCGTCCCAAACCCGGTCGCCACTGCCGCGATTGTGTCCACATCGCTGGTAAAGACACTGCGCAACGGCTTGGTCATCCGCTACTCGGTCAACGAGCAGGTCGCCGGCCGCTTTGAGGTTCTGCTCGACTCCTCGATCGCCAAGCGCATCGGCCTTCATGGCCCGCTCGCGACCGGCCTCGCCAAGGGCACGCCCCCGCAGATCGTGATCGCCAAAGCGATCCTTGTAACGACCAAGGGTGGGCGCAACACGGTGAAGATCCTGTTCGGCAAGCGTCACCGCCGCGCGCCTGCGCCGGCTGCACAAGGTAACGCTCTTGATCAGGCTGATCGTCCGCAACGCATCGTCGCAGAGCCCCGCGACCACGACGGTGCTGAGCACCGTCACCCTGAGCCACTGACGTCGGACTACAGCCCCGGCCAGTGGCGGGCTACGTAGCCGGAGTTATCGACCGCCCCGATCTGCCAGCGCGAGGCGTACACGCCGCTACGTCCGGCCGTGTCGTACAGAATCCCGTCCACGTACATGTACGTGTGCCCCGCGTTTGCATACACCGTGATGTACTTCCCCGGCCCGGGCACGCCCCAGCTCTCAAGCGTCCCCGAGGTCTCCGGCGAGCTCAGCAGCCCGCCCGCCGCCAGCGCGTAGCTCACCGACCCCGAGCAGTCATACGCGTTGTCCACGAACGAAGCGTGCCCGCCGCCGAACACGTACGGGAAGTCGGTGATCGCGTTTGCTCCCGCGACGACCTTCTGCACGACTTCCGGAACTTCCGCCGGTATCGGGATCGTGCCATTCCCGCCGATCGACTCGCCGCCCGGCACAGGAGTCAACCGCTGTAGCTGGGAATGCTGCGCCGCGCGTTCCACCGCCCGCATCTGCGCCAGCTCGTGACGCACTTCGGCATCCGAGGGCGCCCCAGCCGCGATGACCACTTCACTTGCCTTCGCCGGCGTCGCTGCTGCCTTGTGGTGCACCGAGGCCGGCGCGGGGAAGCTCTTGGCTTCTTCGGGGTCGGCCACCTCGACCGCCCGCCCGCCCGTCGCGGCGGTGCCGGGCGTGGGGTTCGCCTTTGCGATGCCCGTGGGGTTGACCACGACGCCGGCGGGGTTAGCCTTTGCGCCCGCCTTGGCGACATGCCCACTAGCGCCCGCCCCGGCTTCGCTGCAGCCAGCGAGCGCTGCCACGGCCAGCGGGCAGCCCAACGCGACGATCATTTTCTGAAGCGACCTCATCAAGGCATAGGCTAGCGAGAGCGTCCGCCGAGTCCTGTCGCTACCCTGAACGGATGCCCGCCCAGGACACAGCCGTGGAGATTCTTCCCCCGAGCATCCCCCAAGCCGTTGGAATCCGGCCGCATATGCGCCTTCTCCACGGCATGCGCAAGTCGGCCAACTGGTTCCAGCTCGTTCGCTTCGGCCTCGTCGGCAGCGTTGGGTACGCGATCAACATCGCCGTCTACACGCTCTGCGTACGCGCCTTCGGGATCGACTACCATCTGGCCGCGGTCGCCGCGTGGCTGATCGCGGTGATGAACAACTTTGTCCTCAACCGCCACTGGACGTTCGACGCGCGCGCCGGCAGTGCGCACTTCCAGGCCATCCGTTTCTTCACGGTCAGCCTTGTGGCGCTTGGTTTCAGCCTCGCGCTGCTCGAACTGTTCGTGACAGCCGCCGGCGTGGCGAAGATCCCGGCGCAGGCCCTGGCCGTGGGGGCGTCCATGCCGCTCAACTTCCTCGGCAACAAGCTGTGGAGCTTTCGGCGCGGAGCCTAGGGATCCAACCCGCTTGAGCGCGGTGGCGCGGGCGGGCCACTGGTCGTGGCGCAGCGGGTACCGGTACCTATACTCTGGCTTTCCCCCTCTCGGAGGATTTTCGTGCAGGAGATGGTCATCTACGGCGTCAGCTTCGACATGGTGGGCAAGCAGCCGATCGTGTTGCTGAAGACGGTCGACGGCAACAAGTTCCTGCCGATCTGGATCGGCCATCCGGAGGCCGCCTCGATCCTGATGAAGCTGCAGGGCGCCGGCACGCCGCGGCCGATGACCCACGACCTGCTGTGCGACATCCTCGGCGAGCTCGACGTCAAGTGCACGCAGGTGTCGATCACCGAGCTGCGCGAGAACACCTTCTTCGCCTCGATCACCCTCAGCGTCGCCGGCCGCGAGCTCGAGATCGACTCCCGCCCGAGCGACGCGATCGCCCTCGCCGTGCGCTCCGGCGCGCCGATCTACGCCGGCGAGGAGGTAATCGCCGAGTCGGCGATCGAGTTCGAGCACGACGTCGACGAGTCCGAGGATGTCGTCGAGCAGTTCAAGGAGTTCCTCGACCAGGTCTCTCCAGAGGACTTCGCCGCAGGCGACTCCTGAGCGGGTAGAGGTGGGGGATCGTCCGCGCGTGCGCGTTCGCAGACCGCGGTGGTGAGCGCGGGACTTCCGTGCCCCGCGGCGACGGTCTCAGCTCAGCGGGTGAACGCGCTCTGCAAAATCCTGGCGACCAACGTGTCGAAGTCGATCCCTGCGGCGTCCGCGGCTTGTGGCAGCAGGCTCGTTTCCGTCAGCCCGGGCACCACGTTGCACTCCAACACTGTCAACTCGCCGCTGTCGTCGTCAAGCATCAGATCCACCCGCGCGACCCCGTGACAGCCGAGCAGCGTGTACGCCTCCAGCGCGAGCTCCTGCGCGCGCGCGGTCGCGCCCTCCGGCAGCTCCGCCGGACAGACAAACGTCGTCATCCCGATCTCATACCGTGACTCGAAGTCGTAAAAGTCCTCATCCCGCGGAACCGCCTCCACCACCGGCAACGCCACCGGCTCGCCCTCCGCCATCTCGGAGTCAATCTCGGAGTCAAGCACCGACACGGCCAGATCGCGTCCCTTGACGTGGCGCTCCAGCAAGACCTTGCGGTCGTAGGAGAAGGCCGCCACCAGCGCGCCCGGCATCTCGGCGGCGGAGCGCGCGAACTTGACCCCCAGCGCAGAGCCCTGGCATGCCGGCTTGACCACCAGCGGGAAGTCGATCCTCCGCTCGACCTCCCCCAACGCAGCGGCACCGCCCAGCTCCTTGAACGAAGCCTCGCTGAACGAGTGGAAGTCGGGCGTGGGTATTCCGGCCGCACGCATCAAGTGCTTGGCCAGCACCTTGTCCGCGCATTGGATGCACGCCGCCGGCCCCGAGCCCGTGTAGGGAACCCCGATCGCCTCCATCAACTCCTGCACCGTCCCGTCCTCGCCGTCCCCTCCATGCATGGCAATGAACGCCGCGTCTGGCTGCGCCGCGAGCAGCTGCGTCACGAGCCCGGGGCCGACGTCGACCGCCATCGCGTCGTGCCCTAGCCGCTCCAGCGCGTCCTTGACCTGCGCGCCCGAGCGCAGCGACACTCCACGCTCAAGCGAGCGCCCGCCCTTGAGCACGGCGACCTTCTTCGCCACGCTCATCGATCCTTCCGCCGCCGGGCCTGATCCTCGTCGTCGCGGCGAGGAAGCTGCAAGACATCCGCCATGCCCACACCGCCCTGTGCCTCGTCGCCCTCACCCGTCCCGGCGGCAGCGTCGCTGTCCGGTGGCTGGCTGAGTGGGCTGGATGGAGACCCCGTCAAAGTCCCGAACAGCCCGACCTGCTCGCGCACGACCTTGCCGATACGCCTGATTCCCTCGCGCATCTCCTCATCGGGCGTCCCCGCGAAGTTCAGCCGCATAGACGAGCCTCCGCTATGCCCGTCCGTGTATGCGGTGCCCCCCGGCACAAACGCCACTTTCTCGCTCTCAAGCGCCAGCGCCAGCAGATCGGTCGTGTCGATGTAGTCGGGCAGCGTCGCCCATACGAACAGTCCACCCTGCGGCCTCGTCCAGCTGGCCTGCGCGCCGAAATGCTCCATCAGCGCTCCGAGCATCGCGTCGCGTCGGCGTCTGTACAGCTCCTTCAGCCGCTCCAAATACTCGCGCCAGTCGCGCTCGGCGAAATAGGCGGAAACGAACAGCTGCGTCATCGGCGAGCTGCACAGATCCGCGCCCTGTTTGCCGAGGTTGAGCTTCTCCAGCACCGGTCGCGGTGCGACTGCCCAGCCCAGCCGTAGGCCCGGGGAGAGGATCTTCGAGAACGTACCCAAATAAATCACGAGGTCCGACGCGCCGTCCCTGCCGGCGTTCGACGCGTCCAGCGAATACAGCGTCGGCAACGGCTCGCCCTCGTAGCGGAGCAGCCCGTACGGGTTGTCCTCGAGCACGAGCAGCTCGCGCTCGCGTGCGACCTCGACCAGGCGCCGCCTGCGCGGGAGCGACATCGTCACTCCCGCTGGGTTGTGGAAGTTGGGGATCGTGTAGATGAACTTCGGTCTCCTGCCTTCTTCCCGCAGCCGGTCGAGCGTGACCTCCAGCTCGTCGATCGGCATCCCGTCGCCGTCCATCTCGATCTGCACGACATCGGCCTGATACGCGCTAAACGTCGGCACTGCCCCGGGGTACGTGGGCGCCTCGGCAATGATCACATCGCCCGGGTCGATCAGCGTCTTGCACACCAAATCGATCACTTGCTGTCCGCCGGTCGTCACGATCACCTCGGAGGGGTCGACCAGCGTCCCCTCCTCCGCCATCACCTCGACGATGCACTCTGCCGTCGCCGCCATCCCCTCCGTCGGGCCGTACTGCAACGCCCGCGCGGTCGACTCGGCGGCCACCTGGGACATCAACTTCGCATACAGCTCTGGCTCGAACGTGGTCGTGTCCGGCAGCCCGCCCGCCAGCGAGATCACGTCCGGGCGTTCGGTCAGGGCCATCATCTCCCGCATAACCGAGCTCTTCATCCCGCGCGTGCGTGCGGCGAACAGCGCCTCGTAGCGCTCCAGCTCATGCGCAGTCGGTCGCGCCCGCCGTCCGCCATCTGATCCGCCGATCGATCGCTCCATTTGCCTGTGCCTCTATTCGCCGCTTAACTGCTCGAACCTCGCACCGCCGCCGTCTGGCCAGCGGACGCGTCGTCTATCGTGCTGACCGATCGGAGATCGGTCAGGACCCGCACGGTAGCGCACCCTCACACGTTCTTTGCATGAACGGCACCTTCTTCTACATTGGTCTCGGCACTGGCCTCGCAGCTGCCTGCGGGCTGCGTCCCTACCTGCCGGCCCTGCTCGCTGGCGCGCTCGGCTCCGCCGGGGCGCTGGGAGTCAGCTTCGCGCACGGCCACTACCGCTTTCTGCAGTCCACCTGGTGGCTGCTCGCGGTCGTGATCGTCCTCGTGGCTGCCTATCTGCTGCAGTTGCGCTTAGGCGCGGAGCGTTTCGAGGTTATTGCTGGCGGTGTGATCACGGCGCACGCCCTCGCCGTCGGTGCCCTGCTGTTCGCGGGCACGCTCGCCGCGCACGGAGACGCTTGGTGGCCGGGCCTGATCGCGGGCGCGGCTGCCGCCGCGCTGGGTCAGGCCGCCGCCCGTCCGCTGATCGCCCGCGCCCGCGCGCGTCTGCCCGACCGCGTTGCTCGCGAAGCGCTTACCCTCTACGTCGACTCCGCCGCGCTGCTGCTCGCCGCCTTGGTAGCGCTGCTACACCCACTCGGCTACCTCCTGCTCGGTCTGCTCGCCTGGTTGTTCGTGCGCGCCCGCGCCCGCGCCGCGGAGAAGTACGCCGGCCTGCGCATCCTGCGGCGCTGATGTCAAAGCTCGTTCTCTGCGTAATCGATGCAATGGCGCCCGCGATGCTCGACCGCGTGGTCGCCTCCGGCGCCGCGCCCATCCTTCAGACGCTGATGCAGCGCGGGCGCTACGTGCCTGACTGCGTGGCCGCGTTTCCGTCCGTCACGCCCGTCTGCGCCGCCTCGATCGTCACCGGGACCGCCCAGGACGAGCACTTGATCCCCGGGATGAACTGGTTTCACCGCGAGGAGAACCGCTACGTCGAGTACGGCTCATCCTTTCGCGCCGCCCAGCGCTTCGGCATCGCACGCCAGCTGACCGACACGGTCTACAACATGAATCGCGCCCATCTCTCTTCCGAGACGCCAACCGTGTTCGAGACGCTCGACGACGCTGACCGATCGGAGATCGGCCACCGCACGGCCGGCACAACCTACCTCATGTACCGTGGTCGCCACCGCCACGAGCCCCAGCGCGACACTGCTCTCACCCGCGTTGCCTCGGCGCTGATGCGCCACCCGGTGATGGGCCCGCGCGAGCTCTTCTACGCCGACATCTTCGCCTCCCGCCGCACCGGTTGCCGCTCGGGCCTCGGCATGCCCGGCGTGCGCGACCGCCACTCCGGCTGCGTCTCGGCCTACATGGTCGAACACGACCTGTTCGACTTCCTGCTCCTCTCGCTGCCCGACAACGACTGGTACTCGCACAAGCACGGCCCCGAGGCGCAGCTGCGCTCGATCGCCCAGGCCGACCTCCAGCTCGCCCGCGTGATGGAGGCCGCGGGCGGCGTCGATCAGTTTCTCTCAGAGCACGCGATGATTGTGATGGCCGACCATTCTCAAGCACCAGTCACGGGCACGATCGCGCTCCAGGACGAGCTTTCAGAGCTGGGCGTGCGCCAGCCGGGCAGCCACGCCGACTCAGGCCCCGAGCCCCGGATCGCGGTCTGTCCCTCCCAGCGCGCCGCGATGGTCTACGCGTTGGATGAGGACGCACGCGACGCGATGCGCGCGTCCGTGGTCGCGATCGCGCGCGCGATCGAGGGCGTCGATCTGGTTATGTGGCTCGAGCGTGATGCGCACGATGCCCCCCGCGAGGGAGTCATCGCGAGCGCCGTTCACGGCGAGCTGCGTTTCGCCCCTGGCGGCGACCTGCTGGACGCGCGCGGGGTTGCCTGGCATGTGGAGGGCGCACTGTCCGCGATCGACTGCGTTGTACGGGGGGCCGACAACGCCCTTTCCACGCCTGCCTACCCCGATGCGCTCGCGCGCGCCTGGTCGGCGCTCACCTGTCCGACCTCCGGCGAGGTCCTGCTGTCCGCCACCCCCGGCTACGAGTTCATCGACTGGGGCCGCCAGGCCCACGTCGGCGGCGGCAGCCACGGCTCGCTCCACGTCTCGGACTCGCTCGGCGCGCTCATCTTCTGCGGGGTCGCCCTCCCGGGACACGAGCCCGCCCAGTGGGCGATCCGCGACATCGCTCCGCTCGTCCTGCGCCACTTTGGGCTGGAGCAACCGAGCGAACCCTAAACGCCGGAGTGGCTGCGGGACTGAACGCCGTTACCCTCGGCTCGATGCGCCACTGCTCGATTCTCATTGCCTGCGCCGCCACCGTCCTCCTCGCCGCTGCGCTCGCGTTCTCCCCCGCCGCTCCGGCCGTTGTCGGGACGATCGCAAGCGCGCAGCGCCCATCCCCGTCCTCGCCCCCCGGCAGCACCGCCACGACCGCGCGCACCGCCACGACTACTCGGTCTACCGGCTCTGAATCACCGATCCCGGTGCCGGGCACCGACATTCCCCCAGCCGGCCGCAGACTGTCCGCGAACCAAGTGCTGGCGATCGCGAGCGCGCTGGGAAAGATGCGCGCCGTGCGCGCGAAATACCGCGGCTCCTACGGTGGCGCCTACCTGAAGGGCCCGTTCCACTGGCAGGTGAGCTATTTCTCGCGCAACGGCAAGCAGGAGATCGGTCAGGTCATCATCGACGACGCCTCGGCGCGGGTGCTCGAACAGTGGACCGGCTTTCAGGTCGCATGGACGATGGCGCGCGGCTACCCCGGCGCGTTTGGCCGGCACGTCAACGCGCTCTACATCTGGCTGCCCATGTGCGCGCTGTTCTTCGTCCCGTTCTTCGACTGGCGCAAACCGCTGCGCCTTGAGCACCTCGACCTGCTCGTGCTGCTGTCGTTCTCGGCCTCGCTCGCGTTCTTCAACCACGCCAACATCTACGCCTCGGTCCCGCTGACCTACCCGCCGCTGATCTACCTGCTTGCGCGAATGCTCTGGCTGCTGCGCCGCCCCCGGCCCGGCGCCGGTCCACCCACCGCTCCGGGACCGCTGCTTGAGGCCGGGCCGCCGCCTCCGGTCGACTCGCTTATGCCGGGCCCGTCCCCTCGCTCAGCCTCCCGCCCGCTGCGCCTGCTTGTGCCCGCCCCGTGGCTGGCGATCGGCGTGGTGTTCCTGATCGGCTTTCGCATCGGCCTGAACGTCACCGACGCAAACGTGATCGACGTCGGCTACGCGGGCGTGATCGGCGCACAGCGGATCGTCCACTCAAAGCCCCTCTACGGCGCCTACCCCTCAGACAACGAACACGGTGACACCTACGGCCCGGTCAACTACGAGGCGTACATCCCCTTCGAGCAGATCTTCGGCTGGAGCGGCACCTGGGACGACCTGCCCGCCGCCCACGCCGCCGCGATCGTCTTTGACCTGCTCGCGATTGCGCTGCTCTTCCTGCTTGGCCGTCGCGTCCGCGGTCCCACGCTGGGAATCGCCCTGGCCTACGCGTGGGTCTCCTACCCGTTCACGCTGTTCACGCTGGAGAGCAACTCCAACGACACGCTCGTCGCCGTGCTCGTGCTCGCGGCGCTGCTCACTGCCACCTACCGATCGAAGATCGCCGCGCTCGGGGCACTCAGCCGGAAGGGCTGGGTCGGCGCGTTCGCGGCGCTGGCGGGCCTGACCAAGTTCGCCCCGCTAGCGCTCGCCCCGCTGCTGGCCACCTATGGCCTGCGCGAGCTCCCGCGGGCCCGGCGCCCGCGCGCGTTCGCACTCTTCCTGATCGCGTTTGCAGGCACGGCCGCCCTCGCGTTGATCCCGGCGCTGAGCCACGACTCGCTGCACACGATCTACGAGCGCACGATCGCCTACCAGGCCAACCGCGGCTCACCGTTCTCGGTGTGGGGACTGTACGGCGGGCTCGGCGGGTTGCAGCGGGCGGTGCAGATCGCCGCCATCGTCCTCGCGCTGGCGCTCGCGGTGGTTCCCCGCCGGCCGGACCTGGTGGGCCTCGCGGCGACGTGCGCCGCGGTGATCGTCGCGGCGCAGCTGGGGATCGAACACTGGTTCTACCTCTACATCCCCTGGTTCTTCCCGCTCGTAATGATCGCCGTGCTGGGGAGCCACGATGATCCATACGCCGCTACGCCGGGGTCGGCGACACCGGCTTGGGCATCAGGATCTGCTCGATCGAGTCCGCTCGGCGTGGCGCCGAGCAGCGCACCAGGACTCCCATGAGCCAGGGGTCCTCCTTGGAGGTTTCGAAGCGGACGGGCATCTGCGTGAGTAGCGCCTCGATTGCCTGCTCGCGCTTGACCCCGATTACGCCGCCGCGCGGGCCGGTCATGCCGACGTCGGTGATGTACGCGGTCCCTCCCGGCAGCACGCGCGCGTCGGCGGTGGGGACGTGCGTGTGGGTGCCCACGACGGCGGTCACCCGCCCGTCGAGCAGCCAGCCCAACGCGATCTTCTCGGACGTCGCCTCGGCGTGCATGTCCACGAGGATGTGATCGACGTCGTCGCCGAACTCGCCCAGCGCGGACTCGATCTCCGTGAACGCCGAGCGGCCCGCGCGCAGGTGGAAGTTCCCGCTCAGGTTCACCACGCCGAGGCGCACGCCGTTGCGCTCGACCACGCAGGTTCCGTGGCCGGGCTGGATGCCCAGGAAGTTGGCCGGCCGCAGGATCCGCGGCTCGGAGTCGAGATAGGAGTAGATCTCGCGCCGGCGGTAGGTGTGGTTGCCGAGCGTGATCGCGTCGACGCCGCCTGCGAACAGCGCGTCGGCCGTTTTCGGGGTAATCCCCAGCCCGCCCGCGACGTTCTCGCCGTTGACGACCACAAACGTTGGGTCGTAACGCTCGCGCAGCAGCGGCAGACACTCCAGCAGCGTATGCCGGCCGATGCCGCCGACGAGATCGCCGACGAACAGGATGCTGGCCTGCGCCTCAGCCATACTCTGGCGATGGTGGGAGGCAGATGAGCGGCACCTCCGAGCACGCCCCCGAGGCGGCCCCCTCGCTCGCGGAGGAGCGCGAGCTGGTGGACGGCGCCACCCCCACTCCGCCGGAGCCGCCGCGCGTGGTGGTTCCCCGCTGGGTCCAGCTGGTGCTGCTACCGATCGCGCTGCTCGCGCTGTGGGCGCTGGCGAAAGCTGCGGGGAAAGTGCTGTTGATCTTTATCGTCGCGGCTGTCATTGCGCTGATTCTCAACCCGGCCGTCGCGTTCGTGCAGCGCCTGCGGGTCCCCCGCGGGCTGTCGGTGCTGGTTGTGTATCTCGCATTCTTCCTGACACTGGTCGGGATTGGCTTTCTGCTGGCCAATCCGATCGCCAACCAGGTTCGCACGTTCACGGGCAACCTCCCGCACATCGTCAACGAAGCCAACAGGCAAATCGCGACGGTGCAGAACAAATTCGAACGGATAGGCATCCACCTGCACCTCGTCAAGCAGGGGAAAACGGCGTTGCAGAGCATCCAGGACAAAGTCGCTAAGAGCGCCGGCAAACTTGCGTCTTCCGCGGGCGGCCTGCTGACCGAAGCAGCCAGCGCGATCTTTGACCTCGTGCTCGTGTTCGTCCTGTCCGTGTACATGCTCGTCTACGGCGAGCGAATCGGCAGACTTGTGCGTCGGGCGATGCCCGACGGCGATGGCACGCCCGCCGACGACTACCCGAAACTGGTCCAGCGCGCGGTCTCGCGCTATGTCACAGGCCAGCTGCTGTTCAGCGTGGTGATGGGCGCCTCCGCGGGAATCTCGCTGTATCTGTTCGGCATCATCGGCATCTTCCCCGACGGGCGCAAGTACGCACTCGCGTTCGGGATGTTCTACGGGGTGATGGAGCTCGTCCCCTACATCGGCCCGATCCTGGGGGCGCTGCCGCCCGTGCTTGTGGCGCTGTTCACCCACCCGGTCGTGGCGCTGTGGGTCACGCTGCTGTTCGTCGGGCTGCAACAGCTAGAGGGCCACGTCGTGGCACCGCAGATATTCGGCCACACGCTGCGGATAAACCCACTGCTCGTGATCTTCGCGCTACTGCTAGGACTGCAGCTCTACGGGCTCATCGGCGCACTCGTAGCGCTGCCGATCCTGTCGATCCTGCGTGAGACCGTTCTCTACCTGAGCCGCCACCTGACGTTCGAGTCGTGGGATCGCACCCCTCGCGGACTCCTGTGAGCGCAGTTCTCAGCGTTTGCGGGATCGCCAAGCGCTACGGCGAGCGCGAGGCGCTGCGCGACATCAGCTTCGACGTGCGACCGGGGGAGCTGGTGGCGGTGGTCGGGCCGAACGGCGCGGGCAAGACGACGCTGCTGTCGATCCTCGCCGGAGTGCAGCGCGCCAGTGCGGGGACGGTGGCCGGTCCCGGAGCAGGCCGCGCGATCGGATGGGCGCCACAGCAGCCGGCGCTCTATTCGAAGCTGTCGGTGGAGGAGAACCTGTGGCTGTTCGCGCGCCTGGAGAAGGCGGCTGACCCCGAGGCGGCGGTCGCGCGGATGCTCGAGCAGACGGGACTGAGCGAGCGCGCGCGCGAACGCGTAGAGAGTCTCTCTGGAGGAAACCGCCAGCGCGTGAACGTCGCACTCGGCCTGATCGCCGATCCGCGGGCGCTCGCGCTGGATGAGCCCACCTCGGCCCTGGACCCGGGCCAGCGCGAACGGCTGTGGGAGTTCGTCGGTGGGCTCGCGCAGAAGGGCACGAGCGTGCTGTTCTCCACGCACCACCTCAGCGAGGTGCGCCGGTACGCCAGCCGCGCGATCGTGCTGGCCGACGGCGAGCTGCTGTTCGACGGCTCACCGGACGAGCTGATCGCGGCGAACGGCGGCGGCGAGCAGGACTTCGAGAGCGCTTTCGTCGCGTTCCTCGCGGAGCGGGGGCACTCGTGAGGTGGTTGTTGCGGAAGGACTTGCTGATCCTGCGCCGTTCGCGCCTGCTGGTGGGGGTGCTCGTCGTCTATCCGGTGGCGATCGCGCTGCTGATCGGGCTGGCGATCTCGCGTGGGCCCAGCAAGCCGAAGGTGGCGATCGTCGACGAGACCCCGCCGGGACAGACGGTGCAGGTTGGCAGCCAGCGTGTGAACGTGAGCCAGTACGCGCAGCAGCTGTTCAGCCAGGTGCAGGCTGTGCGTGTGTCCTCGCGCGCGCAGGCAGTGCAGGAGATCAAGGCGGGTTCTGTGCTCGCCGCCGTGGTGATCCCACCCGACATCGCGACGAGACTCACCTCGGGTGTCACCCAGGCGCGGTTGGAGCTGCTCTACAACGGGGACGCGCTGGAGCAGTCGCTCGTGCAGTCGCAACTCAACTCGGCGCTCGCACAGGCGAACCTCGGGTTCTCCGAACGGATCCAGCAGGCCGCCGCACAGGCGATTGAGGTGCTGCTAAAGGGCGGCAACCTCGGCATCCTGGGCGCGCCGGCGAACCTGGTCGGGCTGAGCGAAATCCCACCTGCGCTGCACTCCATCATCGCCCACCAGCCCCCCGGACCGGACCGCACGGAGCTTGAACGGATCGCAAGCTTCGCCGACTTCGCCGCGCAGAACCTTGGGTTGAGCAGGAAAGTGCTGTCGACCATCAGCCAGCCGATCGTGGTGCAGAGCACGCTGCTGCACGGTCGTCGCACCCCACTGAACACGTTCGCGGTCGTCGTCGCAGTGAGCGTGTCGCTGATGTTCCTCAGCGTGCTGCTGGCGGCGGGCGGGGTCGCGCTGGAGCGCGAAGAGCACACGCTCGCGCGTCTTGCTCGCGGCCTCGTCTCGCGCGAGGGCCTGCTCGCAGAGAAGCTGCTGCTGGCCG
This sequence comes from uncultured Solirubrobacterales bacterium, assembly GCA_963813805.1. Lineage (GTDB taxonomy): Bacteria > Actinomycetota > Thermoleophilia > Solirubrobacterales > Solirubrobacteraceae > Palsa-744. Next base: position 251,807 of record CAWEZZ010000002.1, on the reverse strand, counting down.
CGGGATGTGCATTTGTGGTCGCGTTTGCGATGCTCGCAGGCATCGGCGGGTTCGTCAGCCTCGACTGGTCGCGCATCGGCGAGTGGCTCATCACCCTCGCCTTTGGCGCGCTCGCGTTCGGCGCGCTGGGCGTGGCGATCGGCGCGCTCGCCCGCGAGGTCCGCGCGGCCTCGCTCTTGGCCTTCTTGCTGTCGCTCCCCCTCGCCTTCCTCGCGCTCGTCCCCTCCGGTTCGGTGGCGCGCGGACTGTACGACGCGATCGGGACGATCTCGTTCGCGTTTCCGTTCAAGGCCTCCCTACAGGCGCTTGACGCGGCCGTCAACGGCTCCTCGCCCAGCATCGGCGCCTCGCTGGTCCACCTCGCCGGTCTGACCGTGCTGTTTGGCGTACTCGCGCGCGTGGGGCTGCGGCGGTTGGAGTAAGCGCAGCCGAGGTATCCTGAACAGCGCGATGGCCTTTCCACAGACGCGCATGCGCAGACTGCGCGCATCGGCTTCACTGCGCGGGCTCGTGCGCGAGACCGAGTTGCGTGCCGGCCAGCTGGTGCTGCCGCTGTTCGTCTCGGAGGTCGGCCACGAGCGTGAGCCGATCGCAACGATGCCGGGCGTCGAGCGCCTGCCGATCTCCGCAGCGGTCGCGGAAGCTCGGGAGGCCGCCGCGCTGGGGATCGGCGCGGTGATGCTGTTCGGGGTGCCCGCCGAGAAGGACGAGCATGGCTCGGGCGCGTGGGAGGATGAAGGCGTCGTGCAGGTAGCGACGCGCGCGATCAAGCAGGCGCTGGGAGAGAGCCAGGCATCAAAGGAACAAGGGGAGGCGCAGGCGCTGGGAGAGAGCCAGGCGCCGGGAGGACCACTCGTTATCACGGACGTGTGCCTGTGCGAGTACACCACTCACGGTCACTGCGGCGTGTTGCGCGAAGACGGAGTCGTGGACAACGACGCGACGGTTGAGCTGCTCGGGCGCACGGCTTCAAGCCATGCGCGCGCCGGCGCTGACCTGGTGGCCCCGTCGGACATGATGGACGGGCGTGTGGGCGCGATCAGAGAGGAGCTCGACAACGAGGGGTTCTCGGAGACCCCGATCCTCGCCTACTCCGCCAAGTTCGCCTCGGCCTTCTACGGTCCGTTCCGTGACGCGGCCGGCTCCACGCCGGCGTTCGGCGACAGGCGCAGCTATCAGCTGGACCCCGCCAACGGCGAGGAGGCGGTGCGCGAGGCGCTGCTCGACATGGAGGAGGGCGCCGACATGGTGATGGTCAAGCCGGCGCTCGCCTACGGCGACTTGATCGGAGCGGTCAAGCGTGCCACGCGTCTGCCGGTGGCGGCGTACAACGTGAGCGGCGAGTACGCGATGGTCAAGGCCGCCGCCGCCGCCGGCTACCTGGACGAGCGGGCGGCCGTGCTGGAGATACTCACTTCCCTGCGCCGCGCCGGCGCTGATGTGATCATCTCCTACCACGCTCTCGACGCCGCACGCTGGCTTGCGGAGCAGACCCACGGAGCGTCCCGGTGAGCATTGAGAAGACCTCGACCACGTTGGTGGCTGAGACCTCAACCCAGGCGACCGCCGACGGCATCCTCACCGATGCGGCGATCCCGAAGCTGCGCAGCCGCCAGAATGGGGCGGCCGTGCCTCTCGACGAGGTGGACCGCAAGCTGCTCAACCTGATGCAGGGCTCATTCCCGATCGCCACGCGACCGTATGCGCTCGTCGCCGAACTGGGCGGCCTGACCGAGGAAGAGGCGATGGCGCGCGTGCGGCACCTGCTCGACAAGCGCATCATTCGTCAGGTCACCCCGATCTTCGACACACGTGCGCTCGGCTACTCCTCGATGCTCGTCGCCGCCAAGGTCAACCCCGAGCACCCCCACCGCGCCGCGCAGGTCATCAACGCGCATCCCGGCGTTTCGCATAACTACCTGCGCAACCACGAGTTCAACCTGTGGTTCACGATCGCGACCGAGCCGGACTCGAAGCTCGGGCTGGAGGGCACGCTTGAGGTGCTCGCCCGCGAGGCGGGGGCGGAGTCGGTGCGTCAGCTGCCGACGCTGAAGCTGTTCAAGATCCGCATGGACCTTGAGATGGAGGGCGGCACCGAGGCGCTGTCGACCGCCGCCGCGGAGGTGGCGGACCCGATCGAGCTCGACCCCCAGCCCTACGACGAGCTGGACGTCGCGGTGATCCGTGCGCTGCAGGGCGACATGCCCGTCGTGCCGGAGCCATACGCCGCGGCCGCCACGGAACTCGGCATGAGTGACAAGCGCTTCCTGGACCATCTTGCGGGCATGCAGGAGCGCGGCCTGCTGCGTCGCGTCGCGGCGATCCTCTACCACCGCCGGGCGGGGTTCTCGGCGAACGGCATGGGCGTGTGGAAGGTGCCTGAGGAGCAGATCCTAGACACCGGCCGCAGGATGGCCGCCGTGCGCGGCATCTCCCACTGCTACCAGCGTCCCACGTATGAGGACTGGCCGTACTCGGTGTTCACGATGGCCCACGGCCGCTCCAAGGAGGAGTGCGACGCGGTACTCGACGCGCTCGCCGAGCAGACCGGAATTCACGAGCGCGCCACCTTGTACTCCTCGACCGAGTTCAAGAAGATCCGCCTTCTCTACTTCACCGAGGACTTTAAGAACTGGGAGGCTCTGCACGCGTGAGCGTGGGCTCGTGAAAGCCTCGTTGACCGACACGCGCTCGGCCGAGCTGTATCGCCGAGCCCTCGACCTGATCCCCGGCGGGGTCAACTCCCCCGTGCGTGCGATGCGCGCGATCGGGCGCGACCCAATCTTCATCGCGCGCGGCGAGGGCGCGGAGCTGTTCGATGTCGACGGTAACCGCTACGTCGACTACGTTTGCTCGTGGGGGCCGCTGATCCACGGACACGCCCACCCGCAGATCATCGCTGCGGTCTGCAAGGCGGCAGCGAAGGGGACGAGCTTCGGCGCGCCCACCCCGGGCGAGGTGGAGCTGGCGGCCGAGGTGGCACGGCGGATGGAGGGGGTGGACATGCTGCGCATGACCTCCTCGGGGACCGAGGCGACGATGACGGCCGTCCGCCTCGCGCGCGCGGCGACCGGGCGCGAGCTGGTGCTGAAGTTCGCGGGCGCCTACCACGGCCACGTCGACGGCCTGCTCGTCCAGGCCGGCTCTGGTCTGGCCACCCAGGCGCTCCCCACGAGCCCGGGCGTGCCGCAGAGTGCGGCGGCAGGCACGGTGGTGGTGGAGTGGAACGACCCGGACGCGCTGATCGCCGCCACCGATCGATCGAAGATCGGCCAGCACGAGTTCGCGGCGATCTTGGCCGAGCCGCTGCCCGCCAACATGGGTCTGGTCCCTCCGCGGGAGGGCTTTCTGGAGCTGCTGCGCGAGTGCGCTGACGCGAACGGGGCGCTGCTCGTGCTCGATGAGGTGATCTCAGGCTTCCGTGTCGCCCGCGGCGGCGCGCAGGAATTGACGGGCGTCAGGGGCGACCTCACGATCATGGGCAAGGTCATCGGCGGGGGTCTGCCCGCAGCGGCCGTGGGCGGCAAGGCCGAGCTGATGCGGATGCTCGCGCCCGCGGGCGACGTCTACCAGGCGGGAACACTGTCGGGGAACCCGCTCGCGGTCGCTGCCGGCCTGGAGACATTGGCGCTGCTCGACGAGCCTGCCTACCTGCGCCTGGCCTCGCTCACCGAGCAGCTCGCCACTGGCGTGCGCGCGGCGGCGGGGGAATATCCGGTGCAGGTCCTAAGCGCTCCGGGCCTGATGACTGTCTTCTTCAGCGACCGCCCCGTGGAGGACTTCGACGACGCGCGGGCATGCGACCTGGACGCCCACGCGGCGTGGTGCCGGGAGCTGCTCTCGCGTGGCGTCTACCCGCCCCCTTCGCAGTTCGAGGCATGGTTCCCGTCGCTGGCGCACACCGCCGAGCACGTCGAGCGCACCGTGGAGGCCGCGGCGGCGGCGTTTGCCTGTCTCGATAAGCCCGGGAGAAGCGGATGAGTGGGGACGTGCTGGAGCGGTTGGTGGCGCTGTTGCGCGACGAGGGCGGGTTGATGGCGACGCTCGTCGATGACCGTGTGCCAGAGCGTGGGAGGGATAGCGATGGTATGACGAGTCGAGGGGAAGGTATCCAAAATACGCGTGGCGATAGCGATGGTATGACGAGTCCCGCAGTCGACACTACATTTGTCTGCGGGCCCGCACAGCTCGCTGCCTCCGGGCCGCGCGCGGAGGGCAGGCGCGAGGAGTATGAGCTGCTGGTGGAGGCGATCTACGAGGGCTACCTGCTGCACTACAGCTCGCCGCGCGTGATGCGCCCGCCCGAGGCGGACCTCGGGCTGCTGGCCGGCGACCAGCTGTACGCGATCGGGCTGGCCCGGTTGGTCGCGCTCGGCGACACAGCAGCAGTGGCCGAGTTGGCCGACACGATCACGCTCAGCGCGCTCGCGCAGTGTGCGGGCGAGCAGGCGCTGGCAGACGCGGTGTGGGCGGCCGGGGCGCGCGCCGTGGGATGGGGATCGAGCGAGGCTCACAGACGCGCTAAGGACCTCGCCTTCGCGGGTGCTCCGGAGGCGGTCGAGGCGATGCGCACAAGCGCTACAGAGGCCGGCCTGGATGGGCCGGCCATGTGACTGCCGTGGCGGGCGGAGCGGTCACAAAGGAGCACCTCCGCGAGACATCCAGTCCCGCGTCCAGTCCCGCGAAATCGAGACGGCGACCTCGTATCGCCGTCTGAAAGCGTAGCCCGGCTCGGCCAGAAGGCAGGATGCCGTCACATGCTCGGCAGCGCCCTGAATCCCGCCTCGATATTGTTCGCACTCGGTGTCAGACAAGCACGCCAAGCACAAGTCCAAGTACACCGCCGACCGCATGATCCCCGGCGCCTTCGAGGGCGAGACGATCACGCGACGGCGGTTCATGACCGGCAGCGCCCACACGGCGGGCGCGATCGCTGCAGGTGCCTTCACGCTTCCTGCGCTCGGCTTCGCGCTCGGGCCGATCTTCAAGAGCACGCCGCACCGGTGGGAAACTGTCGGCACGGTCGGCTCTTTTCCCGACAACAACTACGTCCCGGTGGTCGTCACGCTCACACCGGGGATCGGCGAGGCCGGCAAGTCGACGGTGTACATGCGCAAGTTCAATCCGGCGATCGACACCGACCCCTACGACCGCAACACGCCCTACATCGCGATCACCAGCCGCTGCGCGCACCTTGGCTGTCCGGTCCGCTGGGTCGATGCGGCGGAGCGCTTCATCTGCCCCTGCCACGGTGGCGTGTACGACCTGCTTGGTCGGCGCGTTGGCGGACCGCCAGTGAGGCCGCTCGACCGCTTCTATACGCGCGTGGTCGGAGAAGAAGTGCAGGTCGGCCCTCGCTTTAGCGTAAACAGCGAGCTGCGCCGCTTCTCCCCACGTGACCCCGGTGAGCCACTGGACGGCATCGGCCAGTACCTCTACCCGTCGCGGCCCGGCGCGCAGAAACTCTGACTCGCGAGCACTCGAGAACCACCATGCCCAGACTCCCCAAGCTCCCAGCTCCCCCGCTGCCCTCCGCACTGCAGGCGCCGCCTCCGCGCCCCGGCGAGGGCAACGGCAAGACCGGGCCGATCGAGGAGGCCAAAAACGCCGGGATCACGGTGGTCGACTGGGTCGACGAGCGCACCTCCCTGAGCGGCGGCGCCCGCTGGCTGATGTTCCGCAAGGTGCCGAAGGGCACCAACTGGTTCTACACGCTCGGCTCGGCCACGATGTTTGTCTTCCTCTCACAGGCCGTGACGGGCGTGTTCCTGGCGATGTACTACCGCCCAGATCCATCGGGCGGAGCGTACGAATCTATCCGCTACGTGACTAACGACGTGTTCCTCGGCCAGTTCGTCCGCGGCATGCACAAGTGGGGGTCGAGCGTGATGGTGATCCTCGTGTTCCTGCACATGGGCCGCACGTTCTTCTTCGGCGCCTACAAGTATCCGCGCGAGCTCAACTGGGTGATCGGCGTGGTGCTGCTGATCCTGACGATGTTGATGTCGTTCTCGGGCTACCTGCTGCCGTTCGACCAGCGCGCCTACTGGGCGACGATCGTGGGCGTGAACATCAACGGCACCGGTCCGCTGATTGGCCCGTACCTGAGCGACTTCCTGCGCGGTGGCTCCGAATTCGGAGCCACGACGCTGTCGCGCTTCTACGCCATCCACATGCTGCTCGTGCCCGGGCTGATCGCTGCGCTGATCGGCGCGCACCTATACCTTGTGGCCAAGCTGGGCACCACCGCGCCGCCGTGGCTGAAAGCCGACAAGCCCTCCGAGCTGCGCAAGGCGGAGGTCTAGAGCCGATGCGCCGCCGTCCATCGGCCCGCGGGCCTCAACCAGTCGCCACAGGGCCATGAACCAGCGCGAGAAGGAGGAGTACCTGCGCGAGTATGCGATCCTCAAGTCGCAGGGCAAGCCGTTCTTCCCTTACGCCGTGGCCAAGGACGCGGCGATGGCCTGTGTGGTGATGGCGGTCATCATCGCGATGTCGCTGGTGCTGGGCGCGGAGCTGGGATCCAAGGCGAACCCGACGACCACCACCTACGTGCCGCGGCCGGAGTGGTACTTCTTCTTTCTGTTCGAGGTCCTGCGCGTGATCAAGCCGACGAGCCTCGTGCCGCTGGCCACGATCGGCGTCCCCACGATCGCCATGATCCTGCTGTTCCTGCTGCCGTTCTACGACCGTGGCCCCGAGCGCCGCCCCGAGCGCCGCCCGATCGCGACCTTGACTGGGATCGTCGTGATCGCGGCGATGGCGTTCCTCACATATCAGGGCGCCAGCGCGGGCTCGCCCACGGCGATCGAAACCGCTACACCCGCGGCCGTCGTACAGGCGGGCGGCTCCACGCTTGTCGAATACGAAGCGGGTAAGGCTGCCATCGCCAGTCATGGTTGCCTGGGTTGTCACAAGATCGGCGAGAACGGCAACGATGGGCCTGGCCCACAGCTGACGCACATCGCATCGCGATTGCCGCGCCAGGGGATCGCACGCACGCTCGTGAACCCGACCGCGCCGATGCCGTCGTACAAGAATCTGCCGCCGAAGCAGTTCGAAGCGATCGTCAACTTCCTGTCCCAGCTGAAGTAGCGGCTATGTCCGCCGCTCATGGCCCCGGACGACTGGAGGCAGGCCAGGTGCGGGCGATGTTCGAGCGCATCGCGGGCTCCTACGACCTCCTGAACACCGTGATGACCGCTGGCCTGCACCATCGTTGGCGCGCACGCGCGGCCGACCTCGCCCGGGTTGGTTCGGGCAGCCGTGTGCTCGACGTCGCGACCGGCACCGGCGACCTGGCGATCGAGCTGGCGCGCCGCGTCTCGCCGGGGGGCGAGGTGGTGGGCAGCGACTTCGCGGAGGGAATGCTCGCGCGCGCGCGCGCCAAGGCGTCGGCCGTGGATGGACTTCACGTGCAGCCGCTCTTTGAGTGGGGCGATGCTCTCGACCTGCCATATGCCGACGGATATTTCGACGCCGTCACAGTCGGATTCGGCGCTCGCAACTTCGCCGACCTTCCCCGTGGACTGGCGGAGATGGCCCGGGTCGTGCGACCCGGGGGGAGGGTGGTGATACTGGAGATCACCACGCCGACGGAGCTCCCGCTGTCGCTGTTCTACCGCCTGTGGTTCGACTGTGCCGTGCCCGCTCTCGGGCGGCTGGCGGGCAACAGCGACGCTTACAGCTACCTCCCCAGCTCGGTCAGGCGCTTCCCCGCGCCCGCAGAGCTGGCTGCCGAGATGGAGCGTGCCGGCCTGCGCGAGATCGGTTGGGTGCTGACTGCCGGAGGCATCATCGCGATCCACGCCGGTACGGTTCCCCAATCGAGACAGCGGCAACGATGAGCACAGTTAGCAGCGCGGCGAGCGGAGACATCGCGGCGGACGTGGACGCCGTCGAGGCGATCATGGACCAGGGCGGGCAAGGGCTGCGCGAGCGCATGGTCCGCACCGAGCTGCACCTGGAGCGGGTGACCGCACAGGCCGGCGCCCCGCTCGCGTCTCACGCAAACGCCACGATCATGGCCGGCGGCAAGCGGCTGCGCCCGCTGCTCGTCGTGCTGGCAGCCGAGTCGGCAGGCGGACCACCGGACACTGCCGAGGGTGAGGAGCGCCTGGTGCGCGCGGCGGTCGCGGTCGAGCTGGTGCACTCGGCGACGCTCGTGCACGACGACCTGATCGACGGCGCGCAGCTGCGACGGGGGCACCCGACGGTCGCCGCCGTCGCCGGGCGCGAGGTGGCGATAGCCACCGGCGACCTGCTGTTCTCGCGGGCGTTTGCGGAGCTAGCGCGCAACGAGGACGCGGCTCAGCTGCGTGCTCTGTCAGACGCCAGCTCGGCACTCGCGGCGGGGGAGCTGCTCCAGCGCGAGGACGCCTACGCCTCGCATGTGGCGGTGGAGCGCTATCTGCGACGCTGCGAGCTGAAGACGGCGGCCCTGTTCGAGGCCGCCTGCCGCCTGGGGGCGCTCACGGCAGTGGAGGGATCGAGCGCGCTAGCTGCCGCACTCGGCGCGTTTGCCCGGCGTATCGGGCTGGCCTTTCAGATGCTCGACGACGTGCTCGACGTGTCCGGCCCGGTCGAGCGCACGGGCAAGTCACGCGGGACGGATCTGCTCGACGGAACAGTCACGCTGCCGTTCATTCTCGCGCGCGAGCACGAGCAGGAGCTCGCCGCCTTCGACCTCGCCTCGCTGAAGGGGCCCGAGCAGGCGGAGGCGCTCTGCGAACAGATCGCGGCGACGGGAGCGCTGGACGAGGCCAGAGAGCAGGCGCTGGCGGTAGTCGCCGAGGCCAAGGCGGCGCTGCCGGCGATTCTGCCGGACGGTCGCTCGGTATTGCTGGACCTCGTAGCTGACGCGGTGGTAGAGCGCTACCGCTGACTAGAAATCCGAGGGCACAATCAAGTCCGCTGCGAGCGCACGGATGAAGAATTCGACCTCGTCGGTCATGTTCGAGTGGGTGATGCGCTTGAGGTCGCTCAGCAGCGCGCCGGCCGCGCGATCGAGCTGGTCGTCCAGCTGCTCTACCGTCGTCTGATCAAACACGCCTTCGCGCCGGGACTCGCAGTCTGGGCAGCGCAGGACGATTCGCCAGTGCCGGGGGCCCTCCTCGGCCCAGTCGAGCGGATAGACCAGCTCGCCGGCGCAGTGAAAGCAGACGTGCAGCGGATCCGTCGCGCAGGCGCCGTCCAGAGCCCGCCGCTGATTATGGTGGACGACATCGATAGGCTTGCCGTAAGGCAGCTGTACGCGAGGATGGATGTGGGGGTCCTTCTCAGAGTGCATGGCTTGCTCTCTGAAGTCATCGACTTCCCATACGAGGGCCTTTAGCCAACAGGCCTTGAACTCCGAGGTTTGCGCAGGGCTGCCTAGGGCCGGTGATAGCTTCATAAAGGCTATGGTCACCGCGATCCGCCCGATTGGCCACGAGGAGGAGCTCAGCCTCGTGGACCATCTCGACGAGTTGCGCACCCGCCTGATGCTCAGCGCGGCGGCCCTGGCCGTCGCCTTCGGCTTCTGCCTGTGGCAGAACCACGCGCTGCTGCACCTGATCAACGCGCCGCTGAGCAAGCAGACCGAAAAGCAGGTGGCTAAGGGCAATGGACCGCTCGGACAGACCGCGCTCGCGCAGCAGGGGGTGCTGAAAACAACCGAAGACGTGCAGGCGCTGGTGGGCGTGCTGGCCGCACCGGGCAGCGGCCTCTCAGCCCACGCCCGCGCCCAAGTGCAGCCGCTGTCAGCCGCCCTGAAGGCCGACGTCGCCAAGATCCCCCGGGTTCCGGAAGGCAACAAGCCGGTGACGTTGGGCATCGGCGAGCCGTTTACGACCACGCTCACGGTGACGCTGTTCTTTGCGCTGATCATCTCGCTGCCGGTGATCCTGTACGAGCTGTACGGCTTCGTGCTGCCCGCGCTGCATCCGCGAGAGAGACGCATCGTCGTGCCGCTACTGACCGCGATCCCGTTCCTGTTCGCGATCGGTGTGCTGTTCGGCTACTTCGTCGTGCTGCCCGCCGCGGTGCGCTTCTTTCAGAACTTCAACAGCGGCGAGTTCAACGTCCTGGTGCAGGCCAACCAGTACTACAAGTTCGCCGCGACCGTGCTGCTTGCGATGGGCCTCGTCTTCCAGGTGCCCGTGGCGATCCTGGCGGCCACCCGCATTGGGATTGTGACCCCGCGGCAGCTGCGCAAGAACCGTCGCTACGCGATCGTGGCGTGCGCCGTCTTGGCGGCCTTCCTGCCGGGGGACGCCGTCACGATGGTGCTCGAGACCGTGCCGCTGTATGTGCTGTATGAGGCGAGTATCCTGCTGGCATCGCTCGTCGAGCGGCGTGATGCCGCCCGCGCGAGGAACCAAGGCGCCGGGCAGCCTGCGGCTGCGGGGGACCCGGCGTCATCCAAGGATGACCCGGCGGAGTCAAGCGTGCAGGAGACGATCGACCACGTGAACCGAGAGCTGTCGGAGTGAGCCCTTTGACCCTGGCAGGCGCGCCTGCCAGCGCGCGCCTCTACATGAGCACGACCATAGAATCGACCATCCAATGCTCTTCGACCTAAGAGGACGCGGCCGGCGCCGCACGGTCCAGGTGATCTACCTTGGCCTTGCCCTGCTGATGGGAGGGGGACTGGTCTTCCTCGGCGTCGGGGGTGGCTTCGGCAGCGGCGGGATACTGAATGCCTTCACCGGCAATGAAGGTTCCAGCAGCGCGATTTTCTCCAACCAGATCAAGAAGTACGAGAAGCTCACGAAAGAGCAGCCGAACAGCGTGTACGCATGGGAACAGTTGACACTCGCTCAGCTGCACGAAGCCGGTAGTGAAGCGTACGTCACGCGGACAGGTCTGACGAGCAAGGGCAAAGAACTGTTCTCGCAGACCGCCCAGTCGTGGAACAGCTATCTCGCGCTGAACCCGCCCAAGCCGAGTCTCGAACTGGCCAAGGAGATGGTGCGGGTATTCGACGAAGAAGGTCTCAACAACCCGGCCTCGGCGGTGCAGGTCCTGCAGATCGTGGTGGCCGCCGAACCCACGAGCGAGTCCTACTACGCGTCGCTCGCAGAGTACGCCTACAAAGCCCACAACACGCGCATAGGCGATCTCGCCTCGGCAAAGGCCGTCGGCCTTGCCCCGGCCGCGCAGCGCAAGCGGTTGAAGACCGCGCTGGCGGCGATCAAGAAGAATCCGACCGGCGCCGAAGGCGGTGCGGAAAGCGGAAGCGGCGCGGCTGGCGCCAGTGGCGCTGTGAGCACGAGCAGCGCGGCAGGCGGCTCCAGCGGCACCGTCACGATCGGTGGCAAGACCTACTCCATCCATGGGGGCGCGAGCAGCACTACCGGCACGTCCACGCCGACCAAGAAATAGCGGGAGCGCGCTCGCGTGGCTGGCTCGGACGAGACGCTTGCGGCCACTGAGGCACGCACCGGGGACGGGCGGGCGCCGCCCTACACGGCGCGCCTGCTGATCGGCTGCGCGGACCGGCCCGGGATCGTCGCGGCGGTGTCGGGCTTTCTGTTCGAGTTGGGCGCGAACATCGTCTCCTCCCACCAGTACTCCTCCGACCCGACCGGCGGCAGGTTCTTCATGCGCACCGAGCTGTTCCTGGAGGGGCTGGCCAACGAGCCGGCCGCGCGCGAGCGCTTCGGAGCGCGCTTCGCGGAGGAGGTCGCCGCTCGTTTCCAGATGGACTGGGAGATCCGCTGGTGGGGCGAGCGCAGGCGGATCGCGATCCTGGTCTCCCGCCATGACCACTGCCTAGTCGACCTGCTGTGGCGCTGGCGCCGCGGCGAGCTCGACGGCGACGTGGTCGCTGTGATCTCAAACCACGACGATCTGCGCCGGGAGGTCGAGGCGGCGGGCGGCGTCGCTTACCATCACGTGCCGGTCTCGCAGGGCGGCAAGGAGGATGCCGAGGCCGCGATGCTCGAGCTGCTGAAGGGTAGGGCCGACGTGCTGGTGCTCGCGCGGTATATGCAGATCCTCAGCGGCGAGTTTCTGGAGCGGATGGGGATGCCGGCGATCAACATCCACCACTCCTTCCTGCCCGCGTTCGCCGGAGCCGATCCCTATAGCCGTGCGCGCGAGCGGGGGGTCAAGTTGATCGGGGCAACCGCGCACTACGTGACGGAGGAGCTCGACGACGGGCCAATCATCGACCAGGATGTGGTTCGCGTCGACCATCGTCAGAGCGCGGCCGCCCTCGCGCGCGTCGGCCGCGACATCGAGCGCTTGGTCCTGGCCCGGGCCGTGTCGTTGCACCTCGACGACCGCGTAATCGTCGACGGGCGGCGAACGGTCGTGTTCTGAACGGCCAGGCGCCGACGGCCAGCCCGCGCCGCCTCGGCTAGAATCTCACGTCGAGCCGGCAGACGCCCGCCGGCGCCCTCACGGGCCGTTAGCTCAACCGGCAGAGCAGGGGCCTCTTAAGCCCAAGGTTGCAGGTTCGATTCCTGCACGGCCCACTTTTAAATTAGCCTGTTTTGAGGCTATTCGGAGGAGGCGTTTGTAGGCGCAAAAGTCCGTGGGTACCACTCGTGGGTACCAAACAGCGCCGCAAGAGGTCGTTTTGGCCGCCCGGCGACGGCCCGAAGGCAAGCACCGCTCGGCAGGAGGGACGCTTCGCTGGGATGGCCGAGCAGCACGCCTCAATCCACGCCTCACCGCTGGAATCACCGTGTTCCCGACGCCTCGGTCAGCTCGTACCCGAGTGATCGGTAGGCCCGCAGGCGCTTGGCGAACATGCGGCGCAGGACGGGCAGCTCGACGTCGACGTAGTCGTAGATGAGCGCGTCGTGCTTGCCGGGATGGGCGCGGTGGAGACGTCCGGCATACTGGACGACGGTGCCCTTCCATGCGATCGGCATGGCGAGCAGCAACGTGTCGAGGCATGGGTCGTCGAAGCCCTCGCCGATGTAGCGGCCGGTGGCGAGCACCACCCGCCCACCGCTGTCGTTGGTACCGTCGCTGGCGAGTTGCTCAAGCGCGGCGCGGTGCTCGGCTGGTCGCATGTCGCCGTGTAGGACGATGAGCGTGTGGATATCCGCAAGGCGTTCGGCCAGTTGTTGCAGGTGCTCGCGCCGTTCTGTCAGCACGATCGGGCTGCGGCCCTGTGCCGCCAGCTTGAGCGTGTCCTTCGCGATCATCTCGCTGCGCCGCACATCAATCGCGAGTGCGGCGTAGACCTCCTGGATGCTCGCGTCAGTGGGGAGTGTCTCGGGGTCGAAGGTGGTGTCGCGGCGCACGACGCTCAGCACGAGTGGCTGTGTTGAGCGGGTCGCGTCGGGCTCGATCGTGTGGCGGACCGGCCCGCACTGCATCGTGATGATCGGATGGTGTCCGTCGCGGCGCTTCGGTGTGGCGGTCAGCCCGGTCACGTAGCGCGCGGGTGAGGCTTGGAGGACGCGCTCGGTCGTCACAGCCGGGACGTGGTGGCACTCATCCACGACGATGTGACCGTAGCCAGCCAGCAACTGGTCGAGCGTCTTGTGACGAGCCAGGCTCTGGACCATCGCTACGTCCACCTTGCCCGTGGGCTTGCCGCGACCGCCGCCGATCGTCCCGATCTCATTCGCATCGAGATCGAGGAACTCGTTCAGGCGCTTGACCCACTGTTCGAGCAGCGGCTTGCGATGGACGAGCACGAGCGTCGAGCGTGCGCGGTCTGCGATCAGCCGGGTAGCGATGACGGTCTTGCCGATGCCCGGCGGTGCGCACAGGACACCGAGCTCGTGGGCGAGCAGCGCCGGCATCGCCTTCTCTTGACGGGCGGTGAGCTTTCCCGTGAACTGCGCCTTGAGCGCCGTACCTTCCGTACGCTCGTCGGAGAGCTCCAACGCGATGTTCAGCCCGGCCAGCAGCTCCTCCAGTTGTTCGAGACAGCCGCGTGGCAGTGCCAGGAAGTCGCCTGTCTGCTCGAAGCAAGCGATCACGCGTGGGGTAAGCGCGGTGGATTTGCGCATCGCCTGAAGTTCCAGGAACTTCGGGTTGGAGAACGCCGCGAGCCTCCTCAACGCATCCAGCAGCACCGGCGGCAGCCCCTCCCGGCGCACATACAAGCGCTGGGCAAGCGTCGCACTTACCGTGCCGGGCAGCTCCGCGGCGGCGAGCCGCTCGGTCAGCGGCCGAACCGGGCGCCACGGCGCGTCGCTGTTCTCCGTCTCCTCGGGCACGCCGAGGACGCGGCCGTCACCGAGCCCACGGGCCACCAGCTCCTGCAGACGAGCCGGGGCGAGCCGCGGCAGCGACTCCAGGTAGGACCACTGGTCCTCGAACGGCTCCAGGCGCTCGTCCACGAACAGCGTGTTGCCGCGCTGGCGTGCCTGCAGCTGGAGCGGCAGCGCGATGAGGTTCCCGAAGCCTCCCTTCGGCAGCGTGTCCTGGCTTGGAAACAGCCGATCGTAGGACGCCATCCCCAGCGTGGGACTGCGCGCCATCGCGTCTGTCAGAAGCATCAACCCGAACCGCCGCGCGAGCGCTGCCTGCACCGAATCGGTGAAGAAGAACCAGACATGGGCACCCTCTCCCGAGCGCGAGCGCTCGACCGCCGGGACGAGACCGAGCGCGCGGCATGCCTCGCGCAGGGCCATCACATCCGCACGCCACGAGCGTTCATCGAGATCGATCGCCAACAGCCGACACATATCGCCGGCCAGCAGCGGATAGACGCCCATCACATGGCGGCCCCGCAGATGCCTGAGCAACTCGCCCTCAGCCGGGACGGGGAACGCCTGGTTGGGACACTCACCGCACTTCACGCGTGGCTTGTTGCATCCGGCCTTCCACTCGTTGTCGCAGCGCGGCGCCCACCCGCTCTTGCCCTTCGCCAGTTTCTCCCAGCGATGCGGGAAGACGTCCTCGCGGCCACGGAAGAGGCTGGCGAACAGCTCGACCTTGCGTTGCGGCGTCCAGGATCCCGGCCGATTAACTTCATCCTCGTCCGCGCCGTCTGAGATCTCCCGCTCGCTCTGGGCGCGGAGCTCGGCCAGCTCGTGAGTCGCCGCCTCGCGCGCACTGTCGAGCTCACGAAGCCTCGCCTCCACAGCCGCAATTGCGGTATCGAACTCCCCGTCTACGGACACTGACGCATTCTGCACGCACAACCGGCGCAAAGCATGCCGTCGCCACTCAGGATGCGTCTTCTCCAGCGCCAGCTCGTTCCTGGCGGTGGATGTCGCTTGACGGCGCGGAGTAGTGTCGTCGCTATGCGGCGGCGGCAACGCCGACTGGCACGTAGTGCTCGAACAGAAGATCGGTGGGCGCGGGATCGCCCTGCTCTTCGGCGGCGCACACCAGCGCGAATCTGGCGGCGTTCTCGGCGTGCGCCTGGTCGTAGGCGTCGCCTCCGCCGGTCAGGCCGGGAATGTCGGGCGACTCGAAGCTCCAGCCAAAGCCGGGCTCGTGGTGGTGGAGGATGCGAATGGTGTTCATGACGCTCCTTCAGAGTAGCCGTCGGGCCTCGGTCTTCACTCAGGGCTGAGTTCGGTGTCATCGCCGAGCAGCAGGGCCTCGATCCTCGCCCGGACGTACAGCCGTCGCCGGCCGACCTTCCTCGACGGGACGATCCCTCGTCGCGCCCAGTCCTCCACGGTCGATCGCGGTACGCGCAGAAGGGCGGCGACCTCCGCTGCGGTCATCACGTCGGCGGCGGTGAGCGGATGGTGGACGGTCGAGCCCATTGGTCGAGGATTTTGCATTTGTGAGGCTGGTTGGGCCATCGCGGTTACAGACCTCGACCTGCCCGCACCGGCCACCGACTTTGGGGCCGACAAGGAGGCGAAGCCGACGCCTCCGGTGTACGTAGCGGCGGCCACCCGGCCGCAACAACTCCCGACGCTGGGGCTGCCCGTGGTCCTCGCGCGCCCTCGATCACCGACTCGCGCTTTCCCCTGAGTGCTGCCTTTTGACAGCTCGCGCCGCGTTCCGGGATCAATGGACCCACCCATCTGGTGGGGCGCCAGGCCTCCAAGCGTCGGTCACGCTGCCGCCTTCTTGACGGAGGGTGTGGCCGTAGTCGGAGAGGTTGACCTGGAAGGCCAGCTCTTCGCGCGGGTCCGATCGGTCACCAAGCTGATCGGACGCAACACCGCCGACCCGCTCAACATCGGCCTCACCGACGCCCAGCGAGTACGCGAGCATGGACGTCTTGCCGCCCAGCGGCGCCCCGTGCGCGCGCTCCATGCGCAGCGCAAACAGCTCGCGGTGATGCTCGACGTACTCATCGACCGCGCGCTCGACGAGCTCGGCCTGCTTGAGGCCTGCCATCAAAGCGGCATAGCGAACCTTCTCCTTGGTGGCCTCATGGACTCCCATCTCTACGGCTAGGTTTGCGTTTCCGTCGGCGTGCATGTATGCGTGCCGCCAGGGGCGACAATCGGCTTGTTATCAGGGCCGACTTCGAGGGTTTCGTTGCAAGAGAGTGTTTCAGTTCCCGTCTTTTCAATGTTCTCGGATTCGGTGGTGTACGCGACTTCACACGACCGCATCTTTTCGCCCTTGCCGTTCAAGCCAGCTTCTTTGCATTCGATCTTCTGCACAGACTTCGCGCCGAGGGACTCTCGGATATTGGTCGCGAGTTCCGCACCGCTATTGCTGCCGCTTCCGCATGCGGACAGCGACAACGTCAGGGCAACCACGGTCAGGCAAGCTCGAACGCGCACGGGCGAAAGCCTACTGCTGACGAGGCTGACCACCCCTGTCACTCACCCACCTCAGCGTCAGCCACGTCAGGGTAGAATCCGCACGCGCAACGACAAAGAGGTGAGATATGAGTGTGCCCGACGACAGCTCAATCGGAGCCGGATTTCGACGGTGGGTCGAGAACTGGGCACGAGGACCGCTGGAAGAAAGACAAGAACTGTTCGAGGAGATTGAGGACGCTGAGCGCACTGGCTTTCCATGGGAGCCTGCCGCCGTCGCCTTGTCGCAGCTCGACCCGCAGGCACTCTGGAAGGCGTTTGACGACTCCGAACTACAGGACCTGTATGACTGGTCGCACGCTGCCGGGATGCCTACCGCAGCAGAGCGATTCAAAAGGGGCAGCACTGGCACGCCCGTACATAGACGAGGGCAAGATCCCAGCGGATGTCCGTGCACTTGTGATGAAGCGAGACGGAGAACACTGTCAAGGGTGTGGAGCGACGGAGGACCTGACGATCGACCACAAGATCACGCCGTGGTCGCTGGGAGGCAGTTCGACCGATCCCGCCAACCTGCAGGTGCTCTACCGCTCGTGCAACTCCAGCAAGGGAACTCGCCCTGGGGTGGCTTCAGCGGCTGAGCCGCGTCGCACACGTCGGCGACGTCAGGCTCAGACAACCGCCAACGCGAGCTAGCCCGAAGTCCCTCAATGCGCGGCTTCCGTCCTCCTCGCGCCGCTGAGGTCTGGGATCAGAACGAGTGGTCAACCCTGCCCTCATCCCCGCGAGGCGCTGACGGCTGAAAGGCAGACGAATGAAGACTGGATCAGGTCCGCAGTCCACGTGGTGGCGCCGGTGGTCTGCTCACCCGCCGCGCTCGCGCGAGCGGCTCAAGGCGCCCCGATGCCGCGGTTGCGTTCGCGCGGAACACGCATAGGCACAACCCACCCGGGCGCGCAGCCGAGTGATACAGCAGGCCGTCGCAGCCGGCGGCGTGCAGCTGCTCGCCGACATCTTGGAAGGCCGACCATTGGTCTCTGCTCGGCTCGGCGGTCGGCAGTCCGAGGGCGGCGAGCGTCTCGGCGCTGGTCAGGTCTGCGACCGAGGGCAAGCTCGCTCGATAGCGCCAAAGCTCGCGCGGCAGTCCGCGCAGCGGCTCGATCTCGAGCTCCGCGAGCCACCGGTACCACTCGGCCCACACGGTCGCCTCCTCGGCGGCCAGGTAGATGCCCTCGACGATCGCTCCACGTTGCCAGCGCCCGTCGGCGGGTGTCGGCGGACGGTACAGCGCGTCGCTGCCGGCCGGTATGTGGCGCAGCCACGTGCCCGTCACCGGCATTCGCGTCGCGCTCGCCGCGTCCACGTTGGGCTACGTGAAGGTCGGGGATTCGAGTGCAGCGACCAAACGCGAGAGCTCCTCGTAGCCGCCGCCGGCGAGCACGTCGATCGGCTTGCGATGCCCGAGCGCTGCCAGTGGGCGGTTTAGCCACACCGGCACGTAGTCGGCTTCCAGCACCGCCGCCAGCCGGTCGATGATCGCCGAGAGCTCCACCAGTCGTTCTGCCCGGCGCCCGGTGGGCGCGCGCGTGCGATGAAGCCACGCGCTGACTGTCGAGACTCCCGCCCCGGTCGCCCGCGCGATGTCGCGCTCGGTCAGCGGCGCGCGCTGCCTGATCCGGATCGCCTCGTCTGCGTAAGCCAAGCTCATGCCTATATTGTAGCAAGAAACGGAAACAAAATGGAACTCAGACGGAATAGCCGATAGTAGGCCCAAGGTTGCAGGTTCGATTCCTGCACGGCCCACTTTCGGACAGAAGGCTGCGAAAGGGTGCGAATTCGTGCTCTTGCAGGGCGTACCCAGGGTGCGCCGTGGATAGGCGTGGACAGCCGGAGCGGGCTCGTCGATCTGCCCTTCGGAAGCCTTGGGCAAGGAGCCTCTCTCTAGGATACGGAAAATCGCTAAAGACCTCTTTCTCAAAGACGATTATACGAATAATCGGCTATAGTTACGATCATGATTTACCGTACTCCTCAGCCCGATGCTGCGCTGGAAGCCGAACTCGCCGCATTTGACGCCTTGCGCGACGAGTTGGGGGACCAGGCCAGAGTCGCCGGACGGTGGCTCGGCGCCCTGCGCCGTCAGTGGCGTGCGTCCTCAGCCGAGAGCTCGATCGAGATCGAGGGTTTCCACGTGCCCGAGGATGAGACGCTGGCGGTGGTGAGCGGGAATGAGCCGGCGGGCCCGACCGATGAGGACCGGATGGCGCTCTCCAGCTACGCGCGGGCGATGGACCACGTCGGCGTCATGTCGGATGATCCCGTTTTCCGGTGGGTGGATCGTGTTGTGCTCGATCTGCATTTTGACGCCTGCTACTTCCAGAAGGACAAGGAGCCGGGCCAGTACCGCCGGAGCGGGATTGAGGTCACTGGCCCGGATGGTGGACCGCCCGCGTACGTCGGTCCGCCGGCCGAAGAAGTGCCGCGACTTATGGGGGAGATCATGCAATGGCTTGACCATGGTGATCCTGACGCGCACCTCGTTGTGCGTGCGGCGATGGCCCATCTGCATATCGTCTCCGCCCACCCCTTCCGGGACGGCAACGGCCGAATCTCACGGATCGTACAGTCGCTTGTGCTCGCCCGTGGCGGGTTGCTGGCAGGAGAGTTCGTCTCGATCGAGGAATACCTTCACAGCAACACGCCGGCCTACTACGCGACCCTGCAGGCGGTGCAGGGCGGGTCCTATCAACCAGAGCGCGATGCGACACCCTTTGTGAGACTCTGCGCCCAAGCCCACGTGGCGCAAGCACGCCGGCGCCTGCGGCAACTCGCCGAGGCTGGTGCGCGATGGGCGTACCTCGAGAAGCTCGCGGAGCAGCGCGACTGGCCTGATCGTCTCGTCATCGCCCTCGAGCAGAGCCTCTTCCAAGGCACTGACCGAGCCGCCTACGCCGCTGAGGCCGACGTGTCGGCACCTACCGCGAGCAGCGACCTACGGCGCCTCCTCGATGCGGGGCTGATCAGCCAGCAGGGAAAGGGACCCGCCACACGCTACATCGCGAGCGAGCAGCTGGCTCGCGACGTACGGTAGGAGTTACGCTGAGGTAGGAGCCCGATCGGGGATCGGCCAGCCGTTGCTGGCGACGAGCGTTTGCAGGCCGGCGTCTGTCCAGATCGTCTGCTCGCGTCCCGGGCCCACGCCCACGAGCGTCACCGGCGCGCCGACGTGCTCGGCGATGAACTGCAGGTACTCCTGCGCCGCGCTCGGCAGATCTGAGAACGTGCGGCACTCGCCGAGATCCTCGCTCCATCCAGGCAACTCGGTCAGCCCGGCGGTCGTGTGGTGCAGCACGGTCTGGTGGTAGGGAAAGTCGTCAAACGTCGCTCCTTCGGCACCGCGGTAGCTCGTGCACACCTGAATGCGATCCAGCCCTGACAGGACATCGAGCTTGGTCACCACCAGCGCCGTCATCGTGTTCAGCCGGGCCGCGTAGCGCAGGGCGACGAGATCCAGCCAACCAGTGCGCCGCGGGCGCCCGGTGGTCGTGCCGAACTCGCCTCCGCGTTCGCGGATGAGGTCCCCCATCTCGTCGTGCAGCTCGCTCGGGAACGGCCCCGCGCCCACGCGCGTGGTGTAGGCCTTCGATATCCCCCAGATCTCGTCGATACTCTTCGGTCCTATCCCGGTCCCCACGCACGCCGCGCCGGCCAGCGGGTTCGAGGAGGTGACGAACGGATACGTGCCGTGGTCGATGTCAAGCATCGCTCCTTGCGCTCCCTCGAAGATGATCTTCCTGCCGTCGTCGAGCAGGTCCCACATCAGCTTCGCCGTGTCGGCTATGTGTTGCTCCAGACGGTGCCCGTAGGTCAAGTACTCCTCGGTCATCGTGTGCAGGTCGAGCGTCGGGTCCTTCTCAAACGGCCGCAGCGACAGGCGCTTAGGCTCCATCGCCGCAACGATCTTCTTCTTGAGGATCTTCTCGTCGAGCAGATCCTGCACGCGGATGCCCAATCGAGCCGCCTTGTCCGCGTAGCACGGCCCGATGCCTCGCCTCGTCGTGCCGATCTGCAGGCTGCCGAGCTTTGCCTCGCCGGCCGAGTCGAGCAGCAGGTGATAGGGCATGATCAGGTGCGCGTTCGCCGAGATGCGCAGCCCGCCCACGTCCACCCGGCGTCCGCGCAGCGCATCCAGCTCCTCGATCAGCACCTTCGGGTCGATTACCACGCCGTTGCCGATCACGCAGCGCTTGCCGGGATACAGAATCCCCGACGGGATCAGGTGCAGCTTCCACTCCACTCCGTCGCGCACGATCGTGTGTCCAGCGTTGTTGCCGCCCTGGAAGCGCACGACCGCGTCCACGTGCTCGGCGAGCAGATCGGTGATCTTGCCCTTACCCTCATCGCCCCATTGGGCGCCGACTATCACGATTCCCGGCATGCCGAGAGAGTTTACGGAGAGCTGGGGGTGGGACAGTCGGAGGTCACTGCGCGTAGCGCTCTCCGGCGTAGTTCATGAACTTCGGGTACTCCTTCTGGAACGTGAGCGTTACTTTCCCGGTCGCGCCGTTGCGGTGCTTGGCGATTATCAGGTCGGCCTCGCCGGGACGCTCGGAGTCCTCGTCGTAGTAATCGTCGCGATAGATGAACATCACCAGGTCGGAGTCCTGCTCGAGGTTTCCGCTCTCGCGCAGATCGGAGAGCTGAGGAATCTTCTTGGGAGTCCGCGACTCCACCGCGCGACTGAGCTGGGACAGCGCGATCACCGGCACCCCTAGCTCGCGCGCCAGGATCTTCAGGCCACGGCTCAGTTCGCCAACAGCCGTCACGCGGCTGTCGTAGCGGCTGTCGGTGCGCATCAGCTGCAGGTAGTCGATGATGATCAACCCCAGCCCTCCCTCGCACTGGCTGTGCAGCCGTCTAGCCTTTGCGCGAATCTCCAGCATCCCCACATCGCTCGAGTCGTCCACCCACAGCGGCGCCGCCGCCAGGCGCTGCGAGGCCTTGAGGATCTTCGGCCAACGCTGCTCGGCCACGCGCCCCTTGCGCAGCTCCTCGCCCTTGATCCGCGCTTGGGAGGCGACGAAGCGCTGGGCCAGCTCGGCCTCGGCCATCTCCAGCGAGAACAGCGCCACCGGCTTTTTGTGCTCGACGGCCGCGTTCTCGGCGATGTTGCACACCAGCGCGCTCTTGCCCATCGCCGGACGGGCGGCGACGATGATCAGGTTCCCGGGCTGAAACCCTCCCGTGATCTCATCCAGGTCCTTGAACCCCGAGGGCGTTCCGGTCAGCGAGGTGCCTTCAATCGACAGCCGGTGAAGCTTGTCGAGCTCCTCGTGAAGCACCTCCTCGATCGCGCGGAAATCCTGCTGGCGGTCATCGCGCGCGACCTCGAGCATTGCCTTCTCCGCCTGCTCCACTAGCTCGCGCGGCGCGGCCTGGTGGCCGAGCACGCTCTCCTGAATCTCATACGAGGCCTTCAGCAGGCGCCGCAGCAGCGCGTTCTCGCGGACGATCTGCGCGTAGCGCCGGGCGTGCCCGGCGGCGGGCACGACGCCGGTCAGCTCGTCCACCGCGGCGGCCCCGCCGATCTCCTCGAGCTTGCCCATCTGGCGCAGGCGGTCGGTGACCGTCAGCACGTCTACCGGCTCTGACTCGTTGTACAGCGCGAGCATCGCCTCGTAGATCGTCCCGTGGCGCTCGCGGTAGAAGTCCTCCGTGCGTAGCCCCTCTTCGATCACCAGCGCGTACAGCGAGCGATCTGAGAGCAGGATCGCGCCCAGGACTGACTGCTCGGCGTCGAGGTTATGCGGCGGCGCGATTACCCCCCCCGCCGCGCCCTGTGAGCGTGACGCACGGCTGCTCGCGCCACTGGCTAGAGGCGGTGCTCATGGCTTGGGCGAGTCTAGGCTGCCTCTAGCCGTGGGTCTGAAGGTCAAGCCGCTACGTCGGGGGAAATCAATGCGCAACAGATGCTCCTAGCACGGACGGACGCAAAGCCGGGCAACCTCCAGGTCGAGGTTCTCGACGTCGCCAGGTTAGCCGCTCGCGTTCACGCGGCGGCACTCAGGTGTCGGTAGGGCGTGCCGCGCAGCTCGCGCACGAGGGCGTCCACGACGCCTCCCTCATCCTCGGCGCGGCCGTCGGTGACCGCGCCGATCACCGCGCGCTTGCGCTCCAGCAGGGTCGCGATCGTCTCGTCGATGGTGCCGGCCGCGAGCAGGTAGGAGGCGTTGACCGCGTCCTGCTGGCCGATGCGATGGCAGCGGTCCTCGGCCTGATCGTGCTTCGCTGGGGTCCAGTCGAGCTCCAGGAAGGCGACGTTGGAGGACTGCGTCAGCGTGAGGCCCTGGCCGGCGACCTCAATCGAGCAGACGATCAGCTGGTTCTCGGCGCCGTCGGGCGCCTGGAATGCGCGCAGCGAGGCGTCCCTGGCGGTGTGGGTGTCCTCACCCAGAATGTGCAACGCCGAGGGGAAGCGCTCAAGCACGGCGCGCTGGATCTCGCGGTGGTGTGCAAACACGACCAGGCGCTCGCCGGAAGTGCAGAAGTCGTGGATCCAGGCCAACGCGGCGTGGAGCTTGCCACGGGCGGCGAGCAGCTTGAGCGCATTGAGCCGCACGAGGCGCTCGGCGCGCAACGCCGCCGCGACCTTCGCGTCGAGCTCACGCAGGTCCAGCGGCTGGCTTTGCAGCCACGCGACGACGTCGCGCTCGGCGAGACGGTACTCGGATTCGTTGTCGAGCTCGATCGGCACGACGGCACGGGTCTTTGCCGGCAGCTGCGGTAG
Source organism: uncultured Solirubrobacterales bacterium (assembly GCA_963813805.1). Lineage (GTDB taxonomy): Bacteria > Actinomycetota > Thermoleophilia > Solirubrobacterales > Solirubrobacteraceae > Palsa-744. Next base: position 228,386 of record CAWEZZ010000002.1, on the reverse strand, counting down.
GACGTCGGCCTTCAGGCGACGCGCGAAGCAGCGCGCGCGCAGATGCCAATGCAGGCGCAGGTGCGCGTCGGGGCCACAGAAGCGCTTACCGAACTGCGCGCCCGAGCCGAAGTCGGCAAGTCGCCCGAGGATCCGCAATTGCGAGATCAACTCGGGTGGACGGTTCATCACAGGCGTGCCGGTGAGCGCGAGCACAAGGCCGTCGTTCGGCACCGTCGCGGACAGCCGCTGGACCGCCTGGGTGCGCTTCGCGGCAGCGTTCTTGCAGTAGTGTGACTCGTCGAGCACGAGTGCGCGCGGCTGGAGGTTCTGTAACTGCGCCAGCCGCGCGGCGACAATGTCGTAGTTGACGACGATCACGTCGGCAGGCACGATCGGAGCGTCCGCGCGTGTGCCGGCGAGCGTTTGGGCGCTGCGGCCAGGAAGCCAAAGCTCGAGCTCGCGCAGCCAGTTCAGCTTGAGGCTCGCCGGGCACACGACGATCGCCGGGTAGGCGGCGTCGGCCTCGAGCGTCGCGAGCGCCTCGATCGTCTTGCCGAGACCCTGCTCGTCGGCGAGAAACGCTCGCCGCTGCGCCAGCAGGTAGCGCACACCTGCGCGCTGGAACGGCTTCAGCTCACCGCCGAGCCCGGGGACGTCGAGCGGGGCATCGGTCGCGGCTGAGAGTGCCACTAGACCAGCGACCTGGGCGTGTTCCTCGCGGATCTCCTGCAGCAGTGTGAGCGCCTCGGGTGCTATCCAGGTTTTGTGCGCGGTGAGAAAACGGTCGAGCTCGGGAACGCAGAACGGATCGGCGCGAATCGAGGGGAGCCCAGCATGCTCGCCCGCGCCCCCCGTCGCATGTCCTGGGCCGTCGTGGCGGGACTTGCCGGGCGCCACGCCCGCGAGTGCCGTGAAGGCGTCGAGCTGGTCGGGGTCGTGGCCGGGCGCGAGGACGAAGATGGGATCCTCGTGCAGGGTGGAGCGTTCGAGCACGGCCGCAGGTGCGGGCTGGCCCTCGCGCAGAGCCGCGATGCAGCGCTTTGCCCCGGGGCTGATCCAGCCACGCAGCCGTCCGTCCATCAGTCGCCACGATTCGAGCGTCAACGGCACCGTCGCGCCGCCGGGGGCGCTCACCGCCTGTTCCCGCAACTCGCGCGGCAGGCGGCGAGTCTCACCGAGCAGCAGGAACACGGGCTGTTCGTGGGGGCCCGCAGCCTCGACCGTGCCCGTCCAGGTGGTGACGCGCGCCAGCCAGCTCTGCACGCGCGGGTCGATCAGGTCGACCTGGAGCTCTGAGATCAGCTCGGCGATCGACTCGGCGTCGTGCTCGACAGTCGCCAGCGCAAACGTTGCGTCGGGGCCGTCCAGGGCGCGCAGGTCGGCACGACCGGCGAGCACCCGGGCGAGCGGCGCGTGGGCAGCGGCGATCATGATCCAATGCTCCCCGCGACGGTCGCGACGCAGCTCGACGTCGTGGGTGAGCGAGCCCCGCTTCCGCGAGCCCCGCTCCGGAGTGACGGAGGCGCCCTGTTTGATCTCGGTAAGTGCATGCGCCGCGTCGTCGGTCAGACGCAGTCGGCAGGTGGCCGTGGGCAGCTCTTCGACCAGGTGCGCGGCATGGCTGTCGAGTGGGATCAGTGCGCGGGCGATCATCGGCAGGCGATAGCCGTCGGGGTGCTCGAGCAGCGCTTGGGCGAGCGCGGGCGCGGTGTCGGTTGCGAAACTGAGCCACCAGTTTTCATCAGGCCGGGCGAGGTCGAGCACGCATTCGTCGTAGCGGCGTCTGGCACGTTGGCGTTCTATCGCGCGGGCGAGCTCGTGCGTCACATCTGGCGCTCTCGACAGGCCGGCGAACAGGCGCGCGAGCGCCTCAGCACGCTCGGGATCGAGGGGGATGCACCACGCTCGCCCAACGGGATCCCAGCGGCGCCCCGGAACCGCACGCAAAAGCTGGCGCAGGCGCTCGTCGTAGGGGAAGCGCAGCACCGCCTCGCCGTGGGCGATTGAGGCCAAGAAAGATGCGGACACGAGCACAACACGATAGGCCGCAGGGTGGATGTGACCGGCGTCCGGGCTCCGGGCCGAGCCGGCTTTGGAGGGTGCCCGAGTTTCCTGCGCGGGCGATTACTTCTTCGCGACGACCATCGTCTTGATCGTGGCGATCACGTTCTCGACCACCTCGACCTCGATCATGTAGGTGCCAACGCTCTTGATCGGCTCGGGCATGTGTACGTTGCGCTTGTCGATTTTCAGCCCGCGCGCTTCGCGGATCGCAGTCGCGATGTCCTGCGCGGTCACCGACCCGAACAAGCGGCCGTCCACGCCTGCCTGCTGAGGGACGGTGAGAACGGTCCGGTTCAGCAGGCTCACATTCTCCTGGGCTTTCTCGACGGCGTTCCTCGCGGCCCTCTCGGCGGCCTCCTGGCGCTGACGGATCGCTTCGATAGCGCCCCTCGTCGCGGGCTGGGCGAGCTTGCGCGGCACCAGGTAGTTGCGCAGATAGCCCTTCGAGACATCGATCACCTTGCCCTGCTCGCCGAGCTCCTCGACATCCTTGAGAAGGATTGCTTCGGGCATCTACGGACCCTTAACGTTCCCGGTCGCGATCGCCGCGCTCGCGGCGAGGACTGTCATCGCGACCGCTCTCGTTCACGTAGGGCAGCAGTGCCAGCTCACGAGCGCGCTTGACCGCGCGTGCGATCTGCACCTGGTGGCGTCGACACGCGCCGGTGATCCGCCTAGAGCGGATCTTGCCCTTCTCGGAGATGAACTTCCGAAGCGTTGCCACGTCCTTGTAGTCGACCTGCTCTACCTTGTCGCGACAGTGCTGGCAAGGCTTGCGCCGGCCGCTTCCGGGTCCGCCCTTCTTGTCTCGGCGGCGAACCGGCTTGCCGCGACGCGCCTTGCCCATCAATGACCTCCGCCGTGAGTACGTCTGTCCACAAGTGCCTCGCTGTCTGCTGATTGCTAGAACGGAATGTCGTCGTCGCCTCCGCTGGCGACAGGTGCTGGCTGGAAATCACCTTCGTCGACCGGGACGTCGCTGCCCTTGGAGGCCCCGTCGCCCGTTGGACGATCTTCGATCGGTCCGCCTCCGCTGGAGGCGTCGTCGCGCGAGCCCAGGAACTGCACCGAGTCGGCGATTATATCGGTTGCCTGGCGTTTCGTGCCGTCCTGTGCCTCCCACTCGCGCCACTCCAGTCGCCCATCGATCGCCACGGGGCGCCCCTTTGACAGATAGCGGGCGGCGTTCTCGCCCTGCGCGCCCCACACGGTGACGTTGAAGTAGTTGGGCTTGTCCTCCCACTCGCCTGTGCTCCCGTTCTTGCGGCGCGTGTTGCATGCGATGCGCAGGCTGCACACCGAGGAGCCGCTCGGCAGCGAGCGCAGCTCGGGATCGGCGGTCAGGTTTCCAGTTATCACGATTCGGTTGATATTTGTGGCGGCCACTTCCTCTTCCTTTCGGCTTGTTGCTTGGCCCGGGATGGGGCACTGATTGGCCTTCTTGACTCTGATCGCGAGTCTAGACCCGGCTTCGGCTGTGACTCTTGATCGGGACGCTCAGAATCCTGCACGTTGCGTGGATTGATTGAGCCATAAGCGAGCCCTCAACGCCTGCGTGGAGAGGTGCCGAACACCTCGTCCCAGTACGGCGCGCTGATCCCGAAGCCGCACGTCTCGTCCTGGAAGTGGTGGCGCATATGCCGCTCGCGCAGCATCCTTCCCAACCGCCCGCGTGGGCGGAAGTGATGCAGGTAGTAGTGGGTCATGTCGTACGCCAGATAGCCGGCGAAGAACCCCGCTCCCAGTCCGGGCGCGTAGCGGGCGCCGAAGATCACGTACAGCACCCCGAACACGATTGCGCCAAGAGGCAGACTCACCGCCGGCGGCATGACCAGGCGCAGAGGATCGTTCGGGTGGTCGTGGTGGACGCCGTGGATGATCCAGTGCATGCGCGCGCCAATCCCCTCCGCCGGTTCGAAGTGGAACACGATCCGGTGCAGCCAGTACTCGAACAGCGTCCACAGCGCATAGCCGCCGGCCATCAGCCCCACTACGCCCGGCACGCTCACGTCCTGCAGGCCCCACGCCGTCAGGACGACGATCACGGGCACGAAGACCACCACCGGCACCGTCGGATGCACGCGCGAGAGGGCGTCCAAGAGCCTTGAGTCGAACATCGGCGGCGAAGCACGCAACACGTCGGTCTTGCTCGTCGACTGACGATCGCTCATGTCCTCGGCCCAAAGCATGGGTTGGATTTTATTACCTCGCCGCGACTCGCGTAATCGCCGAACGAGGCTATGCGGGCTCGCCGATCGCGATCTCGACCGCAGACTCGACCTCAACCTCGACCGCGGCCACGGACTCTGCCTCGACGTGCTGTCCTGCCGCCGGCGCGGCGCTCATGTCTGGCGCGTCTGGAACGCCCGGCGCCAGCTTGACGATCCGAAAGCGCAGGATGTCATCCGTGATCCGCAGTGCTCGGTCCAAGCCGCTGAGCAGCTCCGGCGTGCCTGCGTGGAACTGCAGCAGGTGATACTCCGCGTCGGTCTTGCGATCGATCGGATATGCCAGCGCCCGATCACCCCACTCGTCGTGGCGCAGCAACTCCCCCTGCGCCTCGATCGCCGAGCGCGCGTCGGCGACGATCTTCGCGCGCGTCGCCTGCTCGACCTGTGGGTCAAGCAGCAGCACAAGATCGTATGTGGGTGCGGGCAGGGTCATGCAAGTCTCCGCCCGGAAGCCTAGCGGGTCCGTAGCGGTCTGGCCCTTCGTCACCGGCCCCGGCCCTCGCTAGCGGGCCCGGCCCTTAGCGCGGATGTCCGCCAGCTGCTCGTCGATCCAGTCCCCGGGATCGCGCGAGGTGACGATCTCCGCCAGCCCCTGCGCACGGCGGCTGCGCTCACCTGGATTCATCGTGAGCGCTGCGTAGATCGAGTTCGCCAGCTCCTGGATGTCGAAGGGGTTCACCGACAGGGCATACTCGCCGAGCTCCTCGTGTGCGCCGGTGTTCTCCGAGAGGATCGACACCCCCTCGCGCTCGTTCACGATCGGTCCCTCCTTGGCCACGAGGTTCATGCCGTCGAACATCGCGTTGACCAGCAGCACGTCGTAGTGCTTGTATGCCGCCATCGCCTCCTCGAGATCGTCGCGCAGCTTCAGCTGGATCGGCATCCAGTCGGGCGTGCCGTGGCGATGGTTGACGACCGCCACCAGCGCCTCGATCCGCTCCAGGTACTCGGCGTACTGCGGCACGTCGGTCCGCGAGGGCATCATCTGGGCCATGAACGTCACCCGCTCGGAGAACTCGGGGTGCTCCTCGAGGAACAGATCGAACGCCGAGAACCCGCGCAGCACGTTCTTGCTCAGGTCGGCGCGGTCCACGCGCAGGATCAGGAAGTCCCTGCGCCGGCGCAGCAGCTCCTGCTCGAATCGTCCCACCCGCTCGCCCTGTGCGATCAACCGGGTGGCCTTGTGGTCGATCGGCAACGGGTAGGCGCGTACCCATACCTCGCGCTCTCCAAAGCGCACCACGCCGCGCTCGAAGTCCACCTCCAGGTCCATTAGATCGCGGCAGCACTGTAGGAAGTTGCGCCTGTAAGAGCGGGTGTGAAACCCGATGATGTCGTTCGCCAGCAACCCCGTAAAGATCTCCTCGCGGATCCGCGTCGGCAGCACCCGCCAGGCGTCCGACTGCGTCCAGGGGATGTGGACGAAGTGGTGCAGGAACACGTCCGGCCGTGCGCGGCGCACCAGGTCTGGCAGCGTGTACAGGTGGTAGTCGTGGACCATCACGACCGGCTCCTCCATGCCCTGGAGCTCCTCCACCACGGCGCGCGCGAGATCCTCGTTTACGGCGTTGTAGCCGAACTCAAACGCCTCGATCTCCTCCCGCCGGATGTCCGGCGCGTTGGACAGGTCCCACAGGTAGTGCTGGATGAACCACAGCATCGGGTTGGCGAACACGTTGTAAAATCGGTCGTACGCGTCCGGGTCGCTCACGACCAGCCGCACCTGGAACTCGCCTCCGGCGGGAGAGCGCACGGGGAACGCCCGCCCGCCGTGCTCGCGCGAGACCTCCGTGTCGTGCTCTGACATCGCTGAGGCGATCCAGATCGCTTCGCGGTGCGATGCCAGCCCCGTGAGCGCCGTCACCAGCCCACCGGATCCGCGCTGGACCTCGCCGCCCGCGTGGAACGTGACCGGCCCACGGTTTGACACCAGCACCAGCGGAATCCGCTGCGCCGGCGCGCTGCTCATGACTCTCTTAGCTCGTTGAAGATCCGCAGATAGTCGCGCAGGTAGCGCGGCATCAGGAAGTGTGCGCGCACATGCTCCTTGCCGCGCCTGCCCAGCTCCTTGCCGAGCTCCGGGTCGCGCAGAACGTCCACGGTGCGTTCGGCGCACTGCTCGACGCTTGACACCAGGTATCCGGTGACCCCGTCCTCGATCTGCAGCGGGATCCCGCCAACGTTGCCCCCGATAAACGGACGCGCCTTCCAGATCGCCTCCGAGACCGTCAACCCGAAGCCCTCACGCGTGGACTTCTGGACGAGCACGTCCGCGTGCGACTGGAACGCATTGACCTCGATCGCCCCGACGTTGTTGAAGTTATTGAGGATGTGTATGTCCGCGTCGCCGTCGGCGTGTGCGATCGTTGCATTGAAGAAGTCCCATCCCTCCGGGTCATCAGAGGCCATCGACCCCACCAGCGCGAGCTGCACGTCGGGCATTGACTCCTTGACCTGGCGATAGGCGTCGATCACCCCGAGCGGATCCTTCCAGGGATCGAAGCGCGAGACCTGGCACATCAACGGCCGGTCCACGTCGATCCCGAACTGCCCGCACACGAACGCGCTGTCCTCGGGTGACAGCGCCATGTTCTTTGGCGCCAGTGGGTCGATCGCGGGCGGCACGACGTGGACGTGGCCGTTGATCCCGGCGGGCACGTAGTCGCGCATGTGGAACAGCGACTCGGGGTAGTTTTCTAGGTACGGCAGCAGCTGGGCGATCGTCTGCGGATTGGGGGTCGACAGGTCGATGTGGCAGCGCCACAGCCAGCCCTTCGCCTTCTCCGGCACCAGCCTGTAAAGCGCCGCTGGCTGCGGGTCGTGGACCAGGCACACGTCCCACCCGTCTGAGAGCTCGCGCGCGTTCATCTCGTTGTACCACCGCCATGTCTCCCACTGCTCCTCGTCGAGATCCTGGGGCGCTCCCTGCAGTGCGTTGTGCAGCAGCTTGGTCGCGTTGAAGAACTCCTCGCGCCCGTAGATGACCTGCCACTCGCAGTCCAAACCGACGTCGCGCATCAGCGGCACCAGCGTGTAGAGGATCTCCGAGACCCCCCCGCCGAACGCGGTCGCCGAGATGTGCACGACACGCTGGCCCTGCAACGGCTCGGCCAGCTCGCGGATCTCGTCGATCAGCTCCCGCCCACAGATGTGCGTGTAGTCGGCGAGCGTCTTTCTTGCGACGGCGACGGGCTGGAGCACGCGGCCGCACGATACCTAACCGCGCGCATGGATCCGCCGTGCGCAGGCCAGAAGGCACAACTCGACATCGCGTGTGCGCACCTTGCGCATTTTTACCCCGCGCGCGAGGCCGACTCTCGAACTATGGTCTAGGCGGATGCTCAACGGGCGCCTCTACCGTGCGGCTTTCGTGCCGTTCCTGTTCGCGCTGGCGATCGCCGCGTTCTCGCTGACCGCGCGCCCGCTTCCGCTCACCTCCACGTTGGCCCCCGACGCGTTCGAAGGCGCGCGCGCATTCGCGGACTTGAACAGTCTGGCCGGCGGATTTCCCAACCGCCGCCCAGGTAGCACCGGCGACGAGGCGCTCGCGGCGCGCATCGCGCATGAGTTTGAAGGGCTCGGTGGCGCTGCGGGTGGGGGTTTCTCGGTGCACACCCGCCGCTTTACCGCCCAGACGATCGACGGCGAGCGCTCCCTCACCACAGTGATCGCGCAGCGCCCGGGCTCGACCAGCGCCGCGCCGATCGTGATCCTCGCCCACCGCGACGCCGCTGGGCGCGGGTCAAAGGCGGAGCTCTCTGGGACCGCGGCGCTGATCGAGCTGGCGCGCGTGTTCGCGGCGCGCGAGACGCAGCGCACGATCGTGCTGGTGTCGATGAGTGGGGGCAGTGGCGGCGCCGCCGGAGCGATGGACTTCGCCGCTCACGCGCACGGACCGCTCGACGCCGCGATCGTGCTGGGAGACCTGGCGGGGCCCCACGCGCGCAAGCCCTTCGTCGTGCCTTTCTCCGATGGCTTCGGCTCGGCCCCGGACCAGCTGCAGCGCACGGTCATCGCCGCGATCGCCCAGGAGGCCGGCTCGTACTCCGGCGACCCCAGCACGATCGGCCAGATCGCTCACCTCGCGTTTCCCTTCACGGTGGGCGAGCAGGGTCCGCTCGATGCCCGCGGGCTTCCCGCTGTGCTCGTCCAGGTCTCGGGCGAACGTGGGCCCTCCCCGCGGGATGTCGTCAGCCAGGAACGCCTGGAAGGCCTCGGTCGTGCCGTGCTGAGCGCCGTCGACGCCCTCGACGCGGCACCCAATATCTCCTCGGCCATGCAGACGGGCGTGCTCGTACAGCGCAAGACGATCCCCGCGTGGGCGCTGCGGCTGCTCGTTGCCGCGTTGCTGCTCCCCCCGCTGATCGTCGCCGCCGACGGGCTCGCGCGCCTGCGCCGCCGCCGGATGCCTGTCGGGCGCTGGATGCTGTGGACGCTCGCCTGTGCGCTCCCGTTCTTCGCCTGTGCCCTATTCGCCTGTCTGCTGGGGTGGTCGGGCATTCTCGGTGTTGCGCCCTCTGCGCCTGTCCTTGAGAGCGCGCTGCCCTTCGACGGCTCGGCTGTGAGGGCGGTGGTGTCCGTGGGACTTGTGCTCGTGCTCGCCTGGCTGGCATGGCCTGTGCTCGTGCGGCAGCTTGGGTTGGGGGTGCGCCCGGACTCTGAGGTCGCCGGGATGGCGATGCTGCTCGTGCTCCTTGCCGTATCTCTCGTGGTCTGGGTACTCAATCCGTTCACGGCCCTGCTCCTGTTGCCGGCGCTGCATCTTTGGCTGCTGCTTATCTCCCCGGACCGATCGGCGCGCCCGCGGTCGCAGACAGTGGTGCGCTTGCGCCCCCGCCCGCTTGGAGCGCTGGCGCTGGTGGTGATCGCCCTGGCGCCGCTCGCGCTGCTCATCTCCTTCTACGCTCATCAGCTCGGCCTTGGCCTTGGTGGGGTGGCGTGGGCGGCAGTGCTGCTCTTCGCCGGCGGGCACATCGGAGTCCTGGGGGCGATGCTGTGGAGCCTCGCATTCGGCTGCACGGCAGCCACCGCCATGCTCGCACTGACACCTCCTGCGCCGCCTCTCGACCGGAGGGCGGACGATCGCGAGGAGATCGTCAGGATTCGCGGTCCGCTGTCCTACGCAGGTCCGGGATCGCTTGGCGGGACCGAGTCGGCCCTGCGGCGATAGTGGCCAGGTTCAAGGCGTGAGCGGTGTCAGGCATCCTGCTCGCCTCCAGGTCTCCCGGTTCGGGGACGGGGCCCCTCTCCTCCAACCTTCTTTCCACGGCCCCACCACACCCCACCACACCCCAAAACCATCATCTATTCAGACACGGGCCCTTACCAGCGGTGCTCGAATCCCTCCATCTCCACGTCGTCTCCGCGGTCGTCCAGGAGCGACACACCGGGCGGGCCATCGACCACCTGGCCGATCCAGGTGAGCTCGGCGCCGCCGGCCTCGCTGATGGCTTCCTGCACGCGCGCGCGGTCGGAGGGCGAGACGCAGAAGCACAGCTCGTAGTCTTCTCCTGCAGCGGCCGCCGGCTGCCAGGGGGGTATGCCCAGCTCGACGCAGATCTCTCGCACGCCCTCCTCGATGGGAAGCGCCTGAAGGTCCACCCGCAGGCGCACGCCGCTTGCGCGGCCGATATGGCCGGCGTCGGTGGCGAGCCCGTCGGAGAGGTCGATCATCGCATGCGCGCCTGCTGTTGCCAGGGCACGACCCTCGCGCAGGCGCGGCTTGGGGTATCGCACGCGCTCGAGCGCCGCCTCCGCGTTGGGCCCCTGCCGGGCGCGCCCTTCCATCACGGCTAGCCCCACGCCTGCCCCGCCCAGTCGGCCCGTCACCCCTACGAGGTCCCCGGGAAGGGCGCCGTCACGCCCGACGAGCTCGTCCTCGCTATCGGCCCAGCCGATAGCCGTGACCGACACGATGAGTACCGGTGCGCCCACCACGTCGCCGCCGGCGATTGTCGTCTCAGTCTGAATAGCGAGATCCCGGGCGCCACGCACCAGCTCCAGCGCCTGCTCCTCGCCAAAGCCCGCGGGCAGTCCAAGCATGAGATAGGCCTCGCCCGGATCCGCACCCATCGCAGCCAGGTCTGAGAGCGCGCCCGCCAGCGCGCGGCGGCCCACCTCTGCAGGCGTCGCCCAACCGTCGCGCAGGTGGAAGTGGACGCCGTCGATCATCGCGTCTACCGAGGTCACGCACACTCCTCGCGCGCGCACCACGGACGCGTCGTCGCCCACTCCGCGCAGGACCCGCGATCCGCACGGCGTGTTCTCACCGCCGTCCCCGGTCGTATCCCGCGTATCGTGTACTCGGCGGGGCGTCGCCGCAAGCTCGGCCGCGATGGATTCGATCAGGGAGCGCTCAGCGATGGCGTGTTCGGCTATGCCGGTCGATTGAGCGCTCAGCGATGCCGGTAAACGATCCGCGCGCGGTCCAGATCGTAGGGGGAGAGCTCGCAGCGGACGCGATCGCCGGGAAGAATGCGGATCCGAAAGCGCCGCATCTTGCCCGCCACGTGCCCGAGCACGACGTGGTCGTTGTCGAGCTTCACGCGGAACATCGCGTTCGGCAGCGCCTCGATCACCTCGCCCTCGAATTCGACCTTGTCTTCCTTTGCCACGAATCTAACCTACCAGCGCGCGCCGCCCGTCGCCTGTCAGCCGGCGGCCGCTCCGCCGGTTCCTTTGACCGTAGGGCCGCCGCCGGCCGGGGGAGTGCCGGGCCCACGCGGCGTCTTTACAGGGGGTGCGCCCGTGCCGGTTTCCGGCGGTTTGCCCCCGCCGTTGTCGTGGGCGCCACCGGTTTCCGAGCCGCCGGTGGAACCTCCTTTGGGGTGGTGGGGCTTCTTTTTCGCGGCGTGTTCGTTCGACTGTTCCGCTTCGCCGGCGGCCTGCGACTGTCCGGTAGTCGCGAACTTGCCGAAGAACGGCTGGTAGGAGATCGTTTCCTTTGGCTGAGGGAATTCGGTGCACGGCTCACCGGCAGTGACAGCGGACATATAGGTTTTCCAGATCACCGCTGGCAGAGCGCCGCCCTGCTGGGATTCGCCGTGGACGCTCGTCATCGGCACGCGCCTGTTCGGGTAGCCCATCCATACGACGGTCGAGTAGTTGGGCGTGTAGCCGTCGAGCCAGGCGTCGACCAGTTCGCTGGTGGTACCCGTCTTGGCCGCTGTAGGGCAGTTGATCACGGATCTCACCGCCGTGCCGCCGAGCACGTTCTGGTGGAGGATGTTGGTCTCCTCGGCTGTGACGCCTTCGCTGAGCACCTTCACACGGTGGGGTTGGCCCCAGTTGTAGTCGGTGTGACCGTCTGGAAAGGCGACCTTGGTGATCGCGATCGGCGTGTTGCGCCAGCCGCCGTCGGCGAGCGTCGCGTAGACGTTGGCCATCTCCAGGGGAGTGACCCCCAGTTTCAATCCGCCGAGTGCCTCCGAAGCGTAGCTATCGAGTGGGCTCACCACACCCATCTTGTGAGCCATTTCGGTGATCGTCGACTCGCCGAGGTCCGCGGCGAGTTGCGCGTAGACGGTGTTATCAGAGGCGAGAGTTGCCTGCACGAGGTTGATCGACTTGCCGCTCGAGGTTTTCTCGAAGGTTTCAACTTTGTACGTCGGGTAGGCGGGCAACCAGCCTGGTTCCAACGTGTGCGAGACGTAGTAGGTGCTGTTCGGATCGATACCGCGGGAGAGCGCGTCGGCGAGGTCGATCGCCTTGAACGTCGATCCTGCCTGACGGTGGCCGTCGGCGGCGAGGTTGTACTGCGACTGCCCATAGCTCTCGGACTCGGCCATCGCCTCGATGGCGCCGTTGGCGGGATTCAACGTGACGATCGCCGAGGCGGGGTCTTCGGGCTGGTTCAGCACTTCCGCGATCGCCTTGCGCGCCAGGCCCTGCAGGCGCAGGTTGATCGTCGTATAGACCTTCAGTCCACCCAGCGCGACGGTGCGGGCGCCGTAGCGGTCGATGAGCTTCTGCCTGACGTATTCGAAGAAGAAGTCCTCGCGTCGTTCAGAGTAGAAGTTGCCTGGTTTGAGCTCGAGCGGCGCCTGCTCCGCAGCGGACGCCTGAGCCGAGGTGATGTAGTGCAGTTCGGCCATCTTCGCGAGCACCTCGCTGCGTCTCTGCCGGGCGGCGGAGGCGTCGCGGAAGGGGTTGTACTGTGAGGGCGCCTGTGGCAGGCCGGCGAGCAGCGCGGACTGCTGGAGGTCCAGCTGGGAGGCGGGTTTGTCGAAGAAGATGCGCGCGGCCGCCTGCACGCCGATGGCCGTCTGTCCGCCGACGGTGCCGTAGGGAACGCTGTTGAGGTAGCTGGTGAGGATCGAGCGCTTGCTGTGGTGCTTCTCATACTCGATCGCCAGCTTGGCCTCGATGATCTTCTGCCTGAACGTGTGTAGGTTGTTGCCAAGGTAGAGGTTGCGTACGAGCTGCATGGTGATCGTCGAGCCACCCTGCAGGGTGGCTCCGTGGGTGATGTCCTTGATGGCCGAGCGGAAGATGCCCGTCAAGTCGACGCCGTTGTGCTTGTAGAAGCGCTGGTCCTCGATCGCCACGGTGGCGTTTCTAAGGTCGGCGGGGATCTCGCTAAAGGACACAGGACTGCGCAGCTCATCGGACTGTATGAAGCCCAAGCGTGTCCCGTCGGCAGCGAACACCTGCGAGGAACCCCCGCCCAGGACGGGGTGAAGTTTGTCGATCGCGGGCGCCGAGCTCGCGACGTTCAAGACGTAGGCGACCGCCGCGATTGTGCCCACGATGAGCGCGGCGGCAAGCACGCCGCCGCCGACGAGTAGAACTCGAGTGGGTCCGGCGCGGTTGCGCCGGCGCCGGCGCTGTCGTGCTTGTCGAGACATCGCTTAGCTAGCCGAGATTACCGCTCCGAAGTGTGATTTCCTGCTGCCTGCACCGTCCTGGCCTCTACGCTCGGTGTCACACGCTATGAACTCTGACACCGCGGACCCAGCCGTCCGGGCTATGTGCCCGGACATCGTGGACACAGCAAGCGAGCTGGTCCCCCCGTTTGAGCCCTCGGTGACCGATCGCAGCGCGGCCGGCCCTGCTCGGCGCTGGTGGGTGCGGCTGCGCGCGGACCCCGCACGGGTGGCGGCCGTGCGTGACAGCTGGCGGGCGCTATGGAGCTCGCGCCTGCTCGTGTGGGTCGCCGGAGTCTCAACGCTGCTCGCGTTCGGCTTTGGGCCGGTCCGCAACGCCTTCAACCCCCCCGGCATGACCCGGGGGTTCGGCCGGCTCGGCGACCTGCTGGCCGCTCCGGCGGCGCGCTGGGACGCCTCGTGGTACCTGGTGATCGCGCACTATGGCTACCGGCCCGACCTGGGCTCGTTCACGTCTTCGCGCACGGCGTTCTTTCCGCTCTACCCACTCGGTCTGAGGGCGGTCTCTGACATCGGCTTTCCGCCGGTGCTGGCCGGCGTGCTCGTATCGCTGCTCGCGTTCGCGCTCGCCCTCTACGGCATCCACCGCCTGACGACGCTCGAGCTGGCGCGGGTCGGGCGTCCGGGCAGTGGCGATGTGGCGCGCCTGGCCGTGATGGTCACGGCGTTCGCCCCAATGGCCTTCTACTTCTCGGCGGTCTACTCCGAGTCGCTCTACCTGGCGCTGTCGGTGGGGGTCTTCTGGTGCGCCCGTCAAGGCCGCTGGGCGTCAGCGTGCGCCCTGGCCGCTCTGGCTGGCGCCACGCGCAGCGCGGGCGTGGTGCTGGCGCTGCCGGTGCTGATCCTCTATCTGTATGGACCGCGCGAGGATCGGCCGATTGACTTTGGGGACGATAACCGGGCCCAGTGGCGTCATCCAGAGAGTCTTCGTATCGGGGAGCGAGGCTCGGCCAGGGCGTTTGTACACGGTCTTCGTCCTCGTTATCGGCTGCGCCGGGACATCCTGTGGCTGGGGCTCGTGCCCGTCGGCCTTGGCCTGTATATGACCCACCTCGCCCTCTCCGGCGGCGACGCTTTGATGCCGTTTCACGCACAGAACGTTTGGGGCCGGCACTTCGCGGGACCATACCTGGGCGTTTGGGACGGGATCAGGGCGGCCTTCGAGGGCGCGCGTCAGCTGCTGTCCTTCCAGCGTCACCACATCTACTTCCCGATCCCCGCCGGTAGCCCGTTCGTCAACGCCGGGCACAACCTGATGCTGCTGGTCTTCCTGATTGCGGCTGTCCCCGCCGTCGTGGGCGTCGTGCGCATGCTCCCCCTCGCATACGGTGCCTACGTGGTCGCTGCGCTCGCCCTGCCGCTCTCTTACCCGGTGGCTTCTCAGCCGCTGATGTCGCTGCCGCGCTTTCTCGTAGTGCTGTTCCCCTTGAGCATGTGGCTGGCCGCCTGGCTGGCAGCTCGTCCGCGCGCGCGGATGCCCGCGCTCGTCGTTTCGGCGGCGCTGATGGCTTTCTTTGCCGCTCAGTTCGCCACCTGGCACTGGGTGGCGTGAGTCGATGGAGGGCCTGACCCCGCCGGAGCCGCCGGCTGTTGACCGCCGTCCCCTGACGGCAGGCGGCTCCCGCCCGGCAGGGCCGCCGGACGCTGGCCCATCCGCCTCGCAGCTCGTCGGCTGGCCTGCGTGGATGGCGCTCGTGGCGCTGATCGGAGGGCTCGTGCTAGCCGCGGTGGGCGGCCTCGTGGTCGACCTGCCGGCGATCGCGCTGGGCGCGAACCTCACGACCTCGCATACGCCACCGGGCCTCACGCTCGCCGACACGTTCGTCCAGGACGTCGCGTTCGTGCTCGCGGCCGTTTTCTGCGCGCAGCTCGGCGGGCGCACGGTGCGCGCCTGGCAGCTCGGACTGAGGCCTCCGCGCGTGGGCTGGCGCCGGGCCGCGCTGATGATCGTGGGGCTGATGGTCTTGTTCATCATCCTCACCGCCATCTGGGTGGCGCTGTTGAACCCGGGCAAAGAGAAGTTGCTCGAACAGCTCGGATCGAACGAAGGCGCAGCGCTGCTGATGCTCAGCGCGGCGCTGACGTGCGTGGTGGCGCCGATCAGCGAGGAGATCCTCTTCCGCGGGTTCATCTTCACCGCTCTGCGCAGCTGGCGGGGAACGTTCCCGGCGGCTGTGATCACCGGCCTGCTGTTCGGAGCTGTGCACGCCGGCTCTGCGCCCGTCCTCGACCTCGTGCCGCTCGCGGCCCTGGGCTTCGGCCTCTGCCTGCTGTACCGCTACAGCGGCTCGCTGTATCCGTGCATCGTCGCCCACTCGCTGAACAACTCGATCGCCTTCGCCAGCCTCGAGGGATGGGGCTGGCAGATGCCAGTGCTGGTTTTCGTCGCTCTCGCCGCGATCGGCGCGCTCGTGCTGCTGTTCAAGCGTCTTGGCGTGGTCACGCCTGAGGCGCTGCCCGTCGGCCACGCACCATAGGATGAGCCCGTGAAGCGCGCCCTTGGCCTTCTCGCGCTCGGAGCGGTGGCGCTCGGCGCCAGCGCCTCACCGGCGCCGGCCGTCGCGACGAGCGCTGCCGCGACGGCTCCCGCGCCGGAGACGCCAGCCGCCCCATCGGCGCCAGCCGTCCCCGCGCCAACCACCGGGAGTCCTCTGGCCGGACACATGAAGCTCGAACTGCAGAGAGTCGCTGGGCTGCCGCTGTTTGCGTTGATGGGGACGCGAATCGTCGTCCGTGGGGTCGTTAGCCCGTACGTGGCCGGCCAGACGGTGAAGGTCAGCTTCTACCGCGAAGGGCGCAAGGTCGAGGTGAAGGTCGTGAGCGTCCTTGAGATGCGTAACGGCTCGGGACAGTTTCGCATCAACTTCTCAAGCCTGGATGCCGGACTGGTGCAAGCGCGCGTCGCCCACTATGCGACCGCACAGCAGGCGGAGTTCACCGCCCGCTCGCCACGCTTTCGCTTCGTCTGGCCGAACCTCGGTCCAGGCTCCCAAGGGCAGTCTGTGCGGCTGCTGCAATCGGAGCTGAACGTCCTCCACTATGTCGTGCCGCTCAGCGGCGCCTTTGACGAAGGAACCGGGCGCGCGTTGGTCGCCTACAGAAAGATGACGGGCCTCGAACGCGTGCCCTATGCGGGTAGGCAGGTCTTCGAGCTGTTGGCTCACGGAGCCGGGGGCTTCCACGTGCGCTACCGGAGCGATGGCCGCCATGTGGAGGCCGACTTGACCCGGCAGGTGCTCGCGGAGATCGAACCGGGTGGGCACGTGCGGGCCATCTATGAGATGAGCTCAGGCAAGCCCTCGACCCCGACGGTGATCGGGCGCTTTCGCGTCTATTCAAAGACGCCTGGAACCAACGCCAAGGGCATGGTCGACTCCAACTACTTCATCAGCGGCTACGCCATCCACGGCTACGCGGAAGTCCCCGTCTACGCCGCCAGCCATGGCTGCCTGCGCGTGCCGATCCCAAACGCCGCCTCGATCTACGGATGGCTGCAGATTGGGACTCCGGTGGACGTCTACCACGAGAGCGGCGGCGGTAGCCACAATGTCCGCGGCAACGCTGGTCCGTAGCGCGGGTCTACACCCTCACCCGAATTACGCGCGCGAGGAAGCCGAGGCCGAAGCCATAGGCGATCAAGGTGAGCAGCAGGTTCACGCCGCGGATGGCCCATTGACTGCTCCACCCCGAGGTGATGCCCGAGAACGGTGAGGTGAGCGCGTTGGAGGCGTCGTCAATCGCTTTGTGCAAGGTGCTCTCATGCGGGGCTGAGGTCTTGGACGAGCTCGAGGTCCGTGAGCTGGTGGTCGTGGTGACGGCTCCGCCGTTGAGTTCTTCCTGCTGATGGGTGGATGCGCTGCCTGTCTGGTTGATCGCAAAGATCGCAAACGACGCGATTACGATCAGGCAGATGACCACTGAGGCCAAGCGCAGCAATCCAGCGAACAAGGAGAGCACATCGCTAGGTTACTTCGTGCGGAAAAAGTGACCTTCTGGGGGCGGTGTTCTGTCCGGTCTGAGGGCCAGAATGTCCTGCATATGGGCGGGTTTCTGGTCGATTGGAGGGTTCATGTTGACGCTTGTGGCGGAGCAGCCGGAGTCTTTGTGGGATGTCGTGTTGCCGGTGGAGGTTCGCGAGCTGCCGGAGGATCTGGAGCGCCTAGACAGGTTTTTGGCTCAAGAGGAGTTGTTGTGGCCGATCGTGGAGCAGTGGCGCCTGGAGTTCGAGCGGACGGGACGGTCTGTGCTGAGCGACGGGCGCCCGACGATCGCGATGGAGACATTCGTGCGGTTGATGGTGCTGAAGGCGCGCTATGGCTGGGGGTATCGGACGCTGGTGAGCGAGGTGTCCGATTCGCTTCACTTGCGGCGGTTCTGCCGGATCGGCCTGTCAGGCCGGGTACCGGACGAGTCGACGATCCGCAAGCTGACGCGCCGAGTCGGGGCCGAGATGGTGAACGAGATCACGCGGGCGTTGATCGCCAAGGAGTGCCGGGAGAAGCGCTTCCGGGCCAGGGCGGTGAGGATCGACTCGACGGTGATCGAGGGCGACGTGCGCTATCCGAGCGACGCGGGACTGGCAGCGCACGGAGTGCGTGCGCTGGCCAGGGAGGCTCGCAAGATCATGGTTCTGGTCAAGGAGAAGAACACGCGGGTGCGGGACCGCTCACGGGTGATGGGTCGCACGCTGCGCGCGATCTCGCGCACGATCCGCAGACGCACAGGGCAGGCCAAGGGAGAGGTGCTCGAGCTGACCGCCAAGACCGGCAAGCTGCTGGAAGAGTCGATCAGGGAGACAAGGAAGCTGGCAGCTCGCGCGCGCGCGCGTTCACGCGGGCGCGGCGCGAAGACGAAGCTGGCAGCGGTCAGGAGGCTCGAGGAGTTGGCCGACCGTTGCGAGAAGGTCGCAAAGCAGGTCAAGCAGCGTGTCGCGGGCGAGCCGATCACAGACCGACTCATCTCCCTCTCAGATCCCGACGCCAGGCCGATCCGCAAGGGCAAGATCGGCAAACCCAACGAGTTTGGGTATGTCGCCCAGATTTGCGAGGTGACCGAGAACACCAAGCCAGGCGCGCGCGGGTTCATCCTGCCGGCAGCGAGCGCTCCCGGAAATCCTGGGGAGAACACATTGCTGCCCACGACCGTTGCAGAGCTCACCAGGTTGGGGATCTCTCCGCGCGAGATAGCCCTCGACGGCGGCTTCCAGTCGGACGCCACCCGCAATGCCTTGGCTCAGATCGCACCCGAACGGGTGTTCATCTCCGGTCGCCAACAGCCCGGCTCGAAACGCACCCAGCGCCGCCTACAGCGCTACCGCACCGGCGCCGAGGGCCGGATCAGTCACCTCAAGCGTGGCTACGGGCTACGCCGATCCCGCCTGAGAGGCCAAGCAGGACAGCGCACCTGGACAGGCTGGGGGATCCTCGCCTACAACCTTGACACGCTCGCCATCCGAACCAGCTGAAACACTCCAGCGGCTCTCTCGACCAGAGCAACCACTCGATGACAAAACGACCGCGCCGAATCCATGACGGCGCGGTCGTTTGCTATCGCCTACCAAGACTTTTTCCGCACGAAGTAGATTAGACCTCCCCATGGACGTCCTGGCCGAAAATAGGAGCGACCTCGCGCAAGCCCGCGAGCGGCTAGTCCGAGCGCTGCGTGAGCACGCACTCGTGATCGGTGAGGTGACGCTGACAAGTGGGCGCAAGGCCCAGTACTACGTGGACGCCAAGCGCGTGATCCTGCTGCCCGAGGCGTTCATGGCAATCGGCCTGCTGGTGGCCGAGCGGGCGCGGGCGTGTGGCGCAAGCGCGGTGGGCGGCGTGCCCGTGAGTGCGATCGCCGTGGCCTGCGCGCCGCTGGCGGCGCCGGTACCGCCGGCGAAGGGGTTCATCGTGCGCAAAGAGCGCAAGCAGCACGGCTTGCAGCGCTGGATCGAGGGTCCGCCACTCACGGAGGGCGAGCGCTGTTTGATCGTCGAGGACGTGGTCACGACCGGCTCCTCGACGATCGAGACGGTAGAGCGCGTACGGAGCGAGGGGTTGACGGTCGCGGGCGTGGTGAGCGTGCTCGACCGTCTCACAGGCGGTGGCGAGGCGATACAGGCGGCGATCGGCGACGCCTCCTACACGGCGCTCACCACGATCGACGAGATCTACCCCGACCGCCCCGACCGCGGCTGACGCCGCAGGGAGCGAGCGCAAGCATTCGGGGGTTGTGGCTGGAGGACTTGTTCGTGCGCGTCGCGGGCGAGCCCGCGAACCGTTCGGTGCAGGGGCGCCGGTAGCCTTCGAGATGGCCCTCCGCCCTGGCGAGGGGTCGAGCCCTCGTAGTCCAATGGATAAGACGACCGCCTCCTAAGCGGTAGATCCAGGTTCGACTCCCGGCGGGGGCATTGCCATGAAAGTCGGCGTAGTGGGTGGCGGAGATGGCTCAGCGGTGGAGGGGGTGAAGCTCGACCCATTCCTCGTAGGTGTTGATGCTCACCAGGAAAGGGTCGAGGCCACCGAGCCCCAGCAGGCCGAAAGCCCAGGGCCACGGGTCGCAGAAGTAGACGGTGGGAGCCCACGTGTGGCTCTCCTTGCCTTGGCGCAGCTCGAGCTGGACGCTCGCGGGCCGGCCGATCGTTTGCAAGCCGCCCACGACGATCTCATCCTCGGTGGCGTCGCTGAGGTCGATGCCCGCGAGCTCGGCGACGTGGTGGCCCATGCGGATGTCGCTGGCTCCGGTGTCCAGCAGGCAGGCTTGCGGCGCGAGCTCGAGTCCCTCGACGACGAGGTCGACGACGGGGCGTGGGCAGCCGGTGTGACCGGGGAGGGCCTGAAAGGAGTGTCTCACCAGGGCGCGGCGCCGCTGGCCTGCAGCTCATCGCTCGGCACGCGGAACATGCTGTCGGCTTGCTGGCGATGCTCAGCCAGCCAGCTGACGACGGTGCGAGGCTCGGGCGCGGCGACGAGCACGTCCGTGTCCTTGGTCGCGACCCACTGCCCGATGAACGGCTCGAGGGTCTCGGCGCTCGGCCGGGACTCGCATGCCCCGCGACCGGGGTCCCCGGGAGCTCCCGGGCGCCTTCGACTTGGCTTGCCCGGGGCGCCGGCCGGCGGGGAAACCCAATCCGGTCAAGATGCGCCGCGCCTGATGCGTGGTGAAGTCAGCTCGATCGAGTCCGGTCACGAGGCTGATCGCCTGCTTGGGCGGGTAGCGCCGCTTGCAGATCACCACGTAGTGGCTCGTGATCGGCTCGGGCAGGGTCTGCCTCAGGGCACGCTCGACGCGGTCCGCTCGCAGCTCGAAACGCCGCTTGGCGATGGTCACGGTCTTGGGGGATGTCTCTGCCATGGTTTCTCCGATCCGTCTCTGGAGACGTAGCAGTGGTTGCGGCCGCCGTGCTCATGTTTCGATCATAGGTTTGGCTTGAGATGGCGGTCCGTCTCGTTGCTGTCCGCGACGAGACGTTCGCGGCGGCGGTGCAGCGCGGCCTCGGTGGTCATTCCCTCGCGGAACGCCAGCAGCGCCGCGATGAGGGTGTCAACCTTGTGGAAGCTGTTGAGGCGCTGTTCGGCGGAAGTGATGTCGAAGTCGAGCTCGATCCGCTTGTAGCAGTCAGAGATCTCGAGCACGATTCGCGGCCCGGGGATGTGGTGGTAGTTGCGGCGCTTGGTCGGGGGACAGATCTCGCGCTCGCTGGTGTCCTCGACGTAGGCGCGGATGTAGGCGCCGGCGTGGAACCCGGGGAGGTTGAGGAAGTGCTGCTCGACCACGCGCCCGCGGCGCGGGTTGTCCATGCTGTGTTCCTTATGGTCGGATCGAGGCTCGCGGATGCGAGTGGCGCCCGGAGGGCGCTACCTTCTCTGAAGGCCTAATCGCGACTGATCGAGCATGGCCCGCTAAGACTAGCAACCACTCGTCTTTTCCAACGATGGGGGACAAATGATCCGAAAGCTGTCCACATGGCTTCTAATCGCACTCGCCGGCGGAGTGTTCATCGCCGGCTGCGGTAGTAGCAGCAGCTCCACATCCAGCAGTCAGAGCAGCTCGACGGCCGCGCCGAGCAGTGCGGCGGGTGCGACGACCAGCTCGACTCCCGCGGCCACCGGGACGACATCGACATCCTCGCCCACCCCATCGAGCGGCTCGGCGAGCGCCGCTGGCATGGCGGTGGCCGTGGCGGAGTGCAAGTCGATCATCCAAAGAGCGCCAACGCTCTCGGCGAGCACAAAGGCCAAGGTCGAAGGGATCTGTAACAAAGCCGCAAGCGGTGACCTCGTGGGGGCACGCGCGGCCGCCAAAGAAGTTTGCGTCGAAGTCATCAAAGCCTTGGCCGGGCCTACCGGTCAAGCCAAGGAACAGGCGCTCGCCTCCTGCAAGGCCATCAAGTAGTCGCGGGTCGGCATCGAGGGAGGAGACCGCGGCTATTCCTCCGTGGCCTCCTCCCTCTCCTCGGCCCCCTCCTCTCCCGCATAAAGCGACTCCCGCGCCAGCTCCCGGCCCTTGGCGTCGAACAGCTTGATCTCCAATAGGTCGTGGCGGTAGTCATCCGGGGCGATCAAGGTAAAGCGCTCCTCGATCAGCTCGCACTGATCGACCGCCAGGTCGGCCAGCTCGGCGGTCACGATGCCACCGCCGGAGACGAGCGGGCGCCCCCACACGAGCGTCATCATGGCCACAGCGCCGGAGTGGCCGCGCCAGACCCCGATCACCTCGTCGCAGATGTCGAGCTTCCAGTCCGGGTTCTTCTCGGCCGTCTCCTCGGTGAAGTCGACGTGCGCCGAGAAGTCGCTCGGGTCGCCGTCGTTGACCGCCGGGACAAACCGCACGTAGCCGAACAGCTCGTAGCCGTTGGTCGTGATCGATGTCCCGGGCACGTAGGTGCGCCCGTGCCATGTGCGGTCCGGGTACCACCGAATCTCGCCCGGCTCGCCGAGTTCCTCCCGCTCGTCCTCCAGGCCAAGACAGGCGGCGAGGAACTGTTCGCGCAGCCGCTCCTCCCAGCGGCCGTAAGGCAGCTCCTCCTGTGGGGGCTCGGCGGCGAAGCGGGGGAGGAAGCGTTCCTCAGGAGGCATCCACCGGCAGCCTACCTACGCTTCGCGCAGTAGCGCCGCCGCGTGCTCGGGTGCGACGATGTTCAGGTTCACGCCGGTGGACAGCTCGAGCCCGGCCAGATGGGTGAGGCGCGGGAGCACGTCGATCCGCCAGCAGAAGTGCTCGGCCCCGCGTGGGGCGGTGCGGATCCACAGGTTCAACGGTGGGCTCGACCCGAAATGGCGGGCCAGGCGGCATAGTCCGTCGTGCAGGAGTGCCGCGCCCGAGGGCCCGTCATCCTCGAAACGCGGGCGCGGCGCCCGCGGGGCGAGCATCAACTGGAAAGGCACCCGCGAACCGTATGGGGCCATCAGCACCGCCTGCTCGTCGATCGCGACGATCCGCTCGCCGTGACGGACCTCCTCGGCGATCAGGTCCTCCAGGAGGGTGTGGCCCATCGTGCGTGTGGTGTAGGCGCCCGCGCGCTCACGCTCGCGGGCGATGTCGGCAGGGACGAAGTCCAGCGCGTAGAGCTGGGCGTGGGTGTGGGGCAGCGAGGCGCCGGCCTCGTGGCGCTCGTTGACGATCAGCTGTACGTATGCGGCGTCGGCATGCGCGCGCATGCGCGCGCGCCACACCTCGACCGCCGCGGCCACCTGCTCGACCGGTAGCTCGGCCAGCGAGAGCACCGGTTGGGGTCCGTTGACGATCACCTCGTGCGCGCCCGTGGCGGGCAGCGCGAGGAGCAGCTCGGAGTCGCCGCGACGCTCGGGCTCCCCGGCGTCGGGCGCGAGCGCGGGGTACAGGTTGGGAACGACGCGCACGGTCCAGCCGGGGGAGTTGGGTGGGCCTCCGTCCGGGCGCAGCGCGTACAGCTCGGGCGGTGTGCGCTCCTCGTGGCCCTCGGCGAAGGGATCGCGCGCGGGGTCGATCGGCTCCGGTGGCGCGCAGGAGGGCTCTCCGCCGGGCCGTCGCGAGCGCTCGCCGGCGACGATCGTGCGGTGCCCGCTCAGCGGGTCGATCCGGATCTCGGGCAAGGGTCAAGCGTCCAGCGCGTAGCGCCGGACGTCCTGTTCGAGCTTGGCCTGGCTCGGGTAGGGGCCCTGGTGGATGTACTGCCCGCCGTGGCGGTCGTAGAAGACGGTGACCGGCGTGAACGAGAGTCGGTGATCGCGAAGCCGAGCGTGGCGCTCTGGTCGTAGTAGCTCGGGTAGCTCACGGGGAAGGCGCGCAGGAAGTGCAGGGCCTCAGCGCGCCTGGAGTCGCCGGAGTCGATCCCGATAAACGCCACCACGCGGCCGAGGTTCACCGAGGCGCGCTGGAAGGCGCCGAGCTCCGCGCGGCACGGCTCACACCAGGAGGCCCACTTGTTGATCACGACCGGGCGGCCGCGCAGCGCCGCCAGGCGTGCCCGTAGGGCGCCTGTCCCGCCGGGCAGGAGCTCATCCGCTTGCGCGTGCAGCGCGGCCAGCGGCGCCGGGGAGCCGGTCAGGCGAGTCCGCATCTGGGCGAGCGTGAGCCTCAACGGCGCTTCGGCTGGCGCGCGCGTGGAGCTCTGCCAGCTGGACGAGCCCGACGGCGAGCAGCACGACGAGAGCCACCCCGCCCAGCACGATCGACACACGTTTCACAGACATCGTCGATAAGGGTGGCAGATGACGAGCGCCGCAAACGCGTCTCGACAATTGTGCAGGCGCGTACTCGACGACAAATGGGCGCGGATGACGACGACAATGGGCGCGGACGCGCATGCCCACTGGGGCGCGGATGAGCATGCCCACTGGGGCGCGGATGCGCATGCCCACTTCAATCCTGCTCGGACGTGCTATATCCTGCAAGACACGTCAGGACCGGATCGCTCTGAGCATCCGGCAAACGGTGCCGGTTGAGCGCCGGCAGTTCCGAGCCACGCTGAAGCCACTTTCTGCGGCGGCTCCGTCTCGAAGTCCAGAGCCTCAATGGCCGAGCCCACTCCAGTGGCCCTCGCGGCCGCGCCCATTCCAAGTTCCGCCGATATCGCACGCGCGGAAAAGCTCGTGCGCGAGCGTTTCGTGCACCCCGGCGAGGATCCCGCGATCGCGCTCGCCGCCGGCAGCCCGCGCAGGCGGGCGCTCGATTGGGCGCTCGAAGAGCTGGACTCGGATCCCAAGACCAAGCATCCCTCGACCGCGTGGCGCCGGGAATTCTCGTTGCTGTTGGGGCTGGAGCGGCTGCTGTCGGATTCGGAGCCCAAGCTGGCGGACGGCACCGTGCTCTCGGCCCACCAGGTCGATGCCCTATCAGGCACGCTCACGGCGCTCCTGGCCGAGGCGCAGCGCGCCACCTCAAATGGCAACGGCCGAGCCGCCGCCTCGGCTTCACCCGAGCTGCTGGCCAGTGCCGACATCCTCGGTCCCGACGATGTCGTGCCGGCGAATCACTCCGAGACCGCGGCTCGGCCAGTCGCGGACCTCGACTCCGCGGGCGGGGAGGACGAGGAGGATGAGTTCGAGGACGAAGATGAGGACGACGAGGACGAGGACGACGATGAGGACGACGAGGACGACGAGGACCTGGGCCCCATCCAGCGCGCCGCTCCCGATGAGGACGATGAGGACGACGATGAGGAAGGCGACGAAGTCGAGCTGATCGCCGAGGAGGGGGAGGAGGAGCTCGAGGAGGAGCCCGAGCTACAGAGCGACTCAGAGGAGGAGCCCCGCGACTGGGTCGAAGACGAGGAGGGCGAGGACGAGGGATCGCTGGCCGAGCAGCCCGAGGACCCCAATGCGGCCAAGCGCTTCTGGTTCGAGCACGCGACCGGCGCGGGCAAGACCGTGGCGGCGCTCGGGTTCGTCGAGGCGTCGCAGACCGGTGGGGTGCTGATCCTGACCCATCGGCGCAACCTGGTCGACCAGTTCCATGCGGAGCTGCGCGACCGTGGGTACTCCAAGCGCATCAGCCCCGCGCTGCTGAAGGGACAGGACGCGGTCAAGGGCCCGGTGACCGTCGAGACCTACCAGTGGTTCGTGCGTAACGCGGGGAAGATCTCGAGCGCCTACACGATCGTCATCTGCGACGAGGCGCATACGGCATTGGGGGAGAAGACGAGCGGCGCGATCCGGGAGTGGACGGGGCCGATCTTCATCGGGATGACCGCCACCGGGGCGTTGATCGCGCGGCATGTCACCGACCTATTCCCGACGCAGACCTCGCGCTTTGACCTCGCGCAGGCGGCGCGGCGCGGTGTGATCGCGCCGCTGCGTTGCGTGCGCATCTCGCCCGGAGTGGGAGTGCGCACGATCGCGAAGGTGCCGCTGCGCCGGGGCGAGGTGGATACGGAGTTCGACCAGGATGAGCTGGCGAAACTGCTCGACCAGCAGCCGTTCAACCTCGCCGCCGCGAACCTCTACAAGACGCGCTTCAACGGGGTGCCCGGCGTGGTTTACGCCGCGGGCGTGCGGCACGCGTACAACCTCGCCGAGGCATTCCGCGCGGAGGGGATCAAGGCTCAGGGTGTCTCAGGGGAGACCCCCAAGCGCGAGCTGGCCGAGGTCCTCGCGCGCTACGAGCGCGGTGACATCGACGTGCTGATCAACGCGCAGCTCTTGGCCGAGGGCTGGAACAGCCCGCGGGCGACCGTGTGCGTGCACCTGGCGCCGACCGCGTCCAAGCGCATCTATCAGCAGCGGGTGGGGCGCGTTACCCGCCGCCATCCGGGCAAGGAGGCGGGGCTGGTCGTCGACTTCGTCCATCCGGCGACGAAGAACGACGACCCGGTCGTCACGCTGCACTCGCTGCTGGACCGCGACGTCTACCGCGGGGGGGCGATCGTCGTCGGCCCGGTGCGGCGTGGGCGTGGGCGCAGAATGCGGGTCGAGCGGCGCGTCATCCCCGTGACTGCCGATGAGGATCGCCGGGTTGAGGTCTTCGAGCGCGAGCTGTGGCGGATCGCGGTCGAGCAGCTCGACTACGGCGAGCAGATCCAGTGGTCGGCGCTTGCCGGCGCGCGCGTCGCGCCGGCTGGCTGGCGCAGGGCGCGGGCGATGCTGCACTTCGACCGCACGGGCGAGCTGAAGAGCCGCTTTTTGATCACCGCGGTGGAACGCAACAAAAACCCGCAGCTGCGGCTGCGCGCGCTGACGGACATCGCCGCGTCGGGCTGGACGATCTCCGATCCGTCCGACGTGTTCGATACGGCGATCGACATCATCGGCGGCTGGCCGCGCGAGGAGCGCAAGGAGGCGACCAAGATCATGCTGCGCGCGCTGGTCGAGCGGCGGATCGGCAGGCGCGACCAGGCCAACGCCTGGATCTGGCGCCTGGCGGAGTACACGCGCGACGTGCATGAGGAGTATGCGGTGCAGCGCTGGCCGGAGACCAAGCGGCTGCTCGGCCTGCTGGTCAACTCGGCCGGAGGGGCGCACGCACGCAACGCGCGGCGTTTGATCCACGCGGCACGCAAGCAGGACCGCCGGCTGGCCGCGGCGCTGCTGGCCGCCGCGCTCGCGCACACTCCCGAGGCCGAGGAGGCGCTGCGCGGGGCGCGCACGCGGATGGCGCGCAAGCCGCCCGGCGCTGGCGCGCGAGCTGCTGCGCAACTTCCCCAAGCGCCGTGCCCGCAACGCCCGGCGGCGGCGGAAGGGCCAGAAGGGTGACGCAAACGGCGCGGGTCCCTCAAGGCCGATCGTTCATGGCGGCGTTGAGGGCTGACGGCCAACGTCTTCCAGGTGAACCTCCCCCGCTGCGAGGGTCGCATGACCACCGTCGGCGAGGGCGACGACCAGTCGCCCGGTCCCGTCGATCCCCATCGCCTGACCTTGCCCTCCGGCCCAGGCGATGTTCCGTCCACGCAGCGCATCGCGTGAGCGCCACGCGATGAGCGTCGCCTCTGGCCGGCTCTAAAAGACGCTGCTCCAGGGCGCGTAAGAGCCGCTCCAGCGTCGGCTCGATCTCCTCTGAGGGCTCGCCGAGCGTCGCAGCCTTAGAGCGCAGCTCCGTAGGCAGGTCCTCCAGTCGGACAGCGACGTTCAGGCCAATGCCGAGCACGGCCCAGCCCTGCTGGAGGCGTCCCTCGGTGAGGATCCCCGCGAGCTTGGCCAAGCCCTTCGGCTGAACCGTGACGACGTCGTTTGGCCACTTGATTCGGGCCTTCTCCCCCGCGACGTCGCAGACCGCGACGGCGGCGATCAGCGGCAGTAGCAGCAGCGACCTATCGGCCCCACCGCCGGCAGAGCCGGTGGTGGGGGGCACGCAGCCAGGAGGGCTGGTTCGTAGGAGGAGCGACATCAGCAGCGAGCTGCCCGCGGGTGCCGACCAGCGCCGGCCCTGGCGTCCGCGCCCAGCCGTCTGCTCGGCGGCGGTGACGAGCGTTCCGTGCGGCGCCCCCGCCATCGCCAGCTCGCGCGCGCGGTCGTTGGTCGAGTCGGTGCTGCGCAGATGCACCCGCGGCCGGCCGAGCGAGGGGAGGCCGAGCGAGGGGAGGCCGAGCGAGGGGAGGCCGATCGCCGGGGACGACACTCAATCTCCCCGGCGCGTCGCCGCATCAGCCAGCAGCGCGTCGATGACACCGTCGATGTCGTGGCGCTCGGCCTCCACGTGGGGCTCCAGGCCGTGTTCGCGCAGCGTCTCGCTCGTGACCGGGCCGATGGAGACGATGCGCGTCTCAGATGACAGGCCTGCGTCCGCATCCTCGGTGGGGGTGCCCGCCGCTGCGTCAGATGACAGGCCTGCGTTCGCATCCTCGGTGGGGGTGCCCGTCGCTGCGTCGCCGCCTTCCCGGGCACTCGTGACGTGCGCAGCCTCCAGGAAGAAGCGCACGGTCGAGGATGAGGTGAAGATGATGTAGTCGGCCGCGCTCGCCTCCCGCAGCGCGCGGGCGGAGAGAGGTTCGGCGAGCGTCTCATACAGCGCCAGCACGTCCACCTCCACGCCGCGCGCCCGCAGGGCCTCAGGGAGCACGTCGCGTGCCTCGCGCGCCCGCGCGACCAGCGCGCGGCTGACCGGCACGTCGGCGAGTGCCTCCACCAGCGCCTCGGCTACAGAGCGCTCGGGCACGATGTCGGCGACGATCCCGTGCTCGGCCAGCGCGCGGGCGCTACCGGGGCCGATCGTCGCCACGCGCACGCCGGACAGCGCGCGCGCGTCGCGCCCGCCGGCGGCGAGGCGTTCGAACAGCGCGGCTACCCCGTTGGGACTTGTGAGGCAGACGAGGTCATACGGCGAGGGATCCAGCGGCGGGCCGTCCAGCGGTTGGGTGCGAATCGCGGGCGCCTGCACCACCGTCGCGCCCAACGCTTCCAGCCGCCGCGCCAGCTCGCTGGCCTGCGCGCGCGCGCGCGTGACCGCCACCGTGCGTCCGCCCAGCGGATGCGGGGGCTGCCAGGAGAGCTGATCGGCGAGCTTCGCCACCGCGCCCACTACGGTGATCGAGGGAGGGCGGATCCCCCTCTGCCCCGCGCGCTCGGCGATGGTCTTCAAGGTGCCCGTCACGGTGCGCTGGCCGGGGAGCGTGCCGCGCTCTACGACCGCCGCGGGCTCAGACGCGGGGCGGCCGGCGGCGATCAGCGACGCGGCGATGTGGGCCAGCTGGCGCACCCCCATGTAGAACACGAGCGTCCCCGGGAACGCCGCCAGCGCCGACCAGTCGAGGTCCGTCTCCTCTCCCTCAGATTCCCCGGCCTCTGGTCCCTCGACCGGCGCGTCCGGGGAGGTATCCGCGCGGGGGTGCCCGGTGACGAGCGCCACTGCGCTTGCGAGCCCGCGATGGGTCACGGGGATGCCCGCATAGGCTGGGGCAGCGACGCCCGCGGTGACGCCCGGAACCACCTCGAAGGGAATGCCCGCCGCAAGCAGCGTCAACGCCTCCTCGCCGCCGCGGCCGAACACGAACGGGTCGCCGCCCTTCAGGCGCACGACCGTCTTGCCGGCCCGGGCACGCTGCACCATCAGCGCCTCGGTCTGCTCCTGGGGGACGGACGCTCCTCCGCCCTCCTTACCGACGAACAACAGCTCCGCATCCGCCCGCGCACCGTCGAGCGCCGGCGCTCCGATCAGGCGGTCGTACAAGATCACGTCCGCCCCCGCGATCAGCTCCAGCGCGCGTGCCGTGAGCAGGCCGGGGTCCCCCGGGCCGGCGCCCACGAGGTGGACGCGACCGAGGCTCTCAGGCGTGCTCAACGGCCATCTCCTCCGCCCTGCGCAGCATCTCCCCGGCGCCGGCCGCGTTCAGTCGCTCCGCCACCCGGCGCCCAAGTGCCTCGGGGTCGTAGAAGCCGCCAAGCAGCTCATCGCTCACCCAGATGGAGCCGTCGGGCAGCCCGACCCACGCGCGCAGGTTCAGGCAGCCGCAACCTGCGGGCACGGCGTACGCGCCGAGCGGCGTGTGGCAGGTGGCCGAGAGGGCGTGTGCCACCGCGCGCTCTGCCAGCAAGCATGCGAACGCATCCGCGTCTGTGATCCCCTGCACCGCCTCCCTCACACGCGCGTCGTCCGCGGGTCCCTCCAGCGCGAGGATGCCCTGGCCGGGGGCCGGAACGAAGCGCGCGAGGTCGAGCACCGCGCCCAGCGCATCCTCGCGACCGAGCCGCTGTAGTCCGGCGCGGGCGAGCACGATCGCATCAAGCTCGCTCTCCGCAAGCTTGCGCAGGCGCGTGTCGACGTTGCCGCCGATCGCCACCACCTGCAGGTCCTCGCGCGCCGTGCGCAGCTGCGCCGCACGGCGAATGCTCGAGGTGCCCACTCTGGCGCCCTTCGGGAGCGCGTCTAAGCTCCTCGCGCCGCACAGCACGTCCTCGGCAGGGGCTCGCGGAGGCGCACCGAACAGCTCCAGGCCCCCGGCCAGCTCGCCGGGGACGTCCTTGGCCGAGTGCACGGCGAGGTCGATCTCGCCGGCTAGCAGGGCCTGCTCGATCGTGTCCACCCACCGGCTCTTGTCCGTGGGCGCATCCGGCGTGCTGCTCTCGCCGTCGCCGCTCACGTGCAGAACCTCGATCTCGACCTTCATCTCCGGGCAGCGCTCGACGAGTAGCGCCTTTACGTGATCAGCCTGGGCACGGGCAAGCGCGCTCCCGCGGGTCCCGATGCGCAGCCGGTCCATCGCTCGCTAGTGTCCTGAGTCAGAAATTCGGTCGGTGTTTGCCGGATGGATGGACGCGGTCTGGCGTTCGACGGTGTCGGTGAGTGTGCCGGTGGCACATGGCCGATGCCGGCGGGCGTCAGGCGCGTTCAGGCGCCGGGAAGCGCCAGCGAATTTCTGACTCATGACACTAAGTCACGAGCCGCCGGCGCGGGTGCGGCGTGAGAACGGCCTCACGTTGTCCGGGACCTCCGCGCTCGACGGCCGGCCTATCTCCGCTCGGTCCTCGCCGTCCGTCGCCGGGCCGGCCCCGTCCTCGCGCAGCCCGAACAGCTCCCGCACGAGCTGGAGGCTTGAGTGCCCGCGCTCTTTGGAGAGGCTGCGCAGGCGGATCGTTGGTTCGTGCAGCAGCTTGCTCATCACCGCATGCGCGACAGCCTCGATACGCGCGAGGTCGCGGGGCGAGGCCGACTCCCAGCGCCCCTCGTTCTCGCCCAGCACCTGCTCCACAAGGGCGTTGCCGTGCTCGCGCAGGGCGCTTACCGTGGGCAGCGTGTCGAGCTGGCCGAGCCAGCGGGCGAAGCGGTGGATCTCCTCCTCCACGATCTCCTGCGCGCGGGGCGCCTCGCCGGCGCGCGTTGAGAGGTTGCGCGCCACCACGGCCTGCAGGTCGTCGATGTCGTACAGCGTCACGCCCTCCAGCTCGCCGCAGCTCGAGTCGATGTCGCGCGGCACCGCAATGTCGACCAGCAGCAAGGGGCGTCCCGCGCGCTCTCCCATCACGACCTGGAGCTCCTCGCGGCCGACGATCGGGTGGGGAGAGGAGGTCGAGGACAGGACGATGTCGGCGCGCACCAGCTGGTCGGGCAGTTTGTCCAGCCCGACGACCGACCCGCCGAAGCGCTGGGCGAGGCTGAGCGCCCGGTCGGCGTGGCGGTTGGCGACGAAGATCGTGCCGGCGCCCTGGTCGGCGAGCGCGCGCGCGGTCAGCTCGCTGGTCTCCCCCGCGCCGAGGATGACGACGTGGCGGTTCTCGAGCGTCCCGAGCACGCTCAGCGCGAGGTCGACGGCCACGGAGGGAACGCTCACACGGCTGGAGCCGATCCCGGTCGCCGAGCGCACGCGCTTGCCCGTGGTCAGCGCGGCGGCGAACAAGCGGTTCGACAACGGCCCCGTGCAGCCCGCCCGCATCGCAGCCTCGTGCGCGCGCCTGACCTGACCCTGAATCTCCGCCTCGCCGACGATCATCGACTCCAACCCGGCGGTCACGCGGTAGAGCTGGCGCGCGGCGTCGCAGTTGCGCGGCGAGTAGATCTCCTGCGCCAGCTCCGTCGGGCGGATGCCGGCACGCCGGGCGAGCAGGCCCAGCGCGTCTCCCTCGGCCCGCACGGGGTCGCCCACCACGAGGTAGACCTCCGTGCGGTTGCAGGTGGAGATCACGACCGCCTCGCGCACCTCGGCGGTTTGCGTGACCTCCTTGGCGAACTCGCTAGCCTCGCGCTCGGTGAACGCCAGGCGCTCGCGCAGTGCCACGGGTGCCGTCTTGTGGGAGATGCCCAGCGCCAGCAGCTCGTTCATGCCGGCGTCGATTCGGGATGGCGGACGTTCTGCTGGTCGGCCACCGTCTGCGACGGCGGTGACGCCGATCGGTCGAGCTCGGGCGTCTCTGAGTGGGAGCGCTCGGACAGCTCGCCCAGCTCGCGCTCGATGCGGCTCAGGCGGACAGCCATGATCGCGACGTATATGAGCACGAGCGCGAACAGCACGACGTAGGCCCCGGCCACGTATTTGCCGGCTGTGTGTAGCGGCAAGGCGGGCAGCTCGCCTAGAATCACGCCGGACATCAGGCCCCTGGCCTTCCCACCGCGCGCGCGGTCATCGTCGCGGTGGGGTGCATCGCGGTGGGGTGCATCGCGGTGGGGTGCAGGGTGGGAGCCGCGCTGCGCGGCCGGCGGGTCTGCGTGTCCACCGTCTCGCCTGACAGCCGCCGCCGCAGGTTGCGCAGTTGCGCGCGCGTGTGCTTGGCGGTCAGCTCGTACCTGCACAGGGTCGTGTAGAGCAGGGCTATGCCCAGCAGCGACGCTGCGAACGTGAGCGCCATCGGGCCCGGCAGGTTCGACGTGCTGCCCAGCACCCGCGGGTGCAGATAGGCGGTGGAGAGGCGCACGGCGATGAAGTTCATTGGCACGAACGCCCCGGCCGTGATCGCGAACACCGACGCGTAGCGGGCCTGGCGCTCGGGGTCCTCGATCGCGAAGCGCAGCGGCTGGTAGGTCGCGTACAGCAGGAACACGATCAGGAACGACACGAGCGTCGGCTCGCTCCACACCCACCAGTGCCCCCACGAGCCCTTCGCCCAGATCGACCCCGTGATGAGCGTGCCGACACCAAAGATCAGGCTCATGTGGATCGCCACGTAGGAACGCATGTCCCAGCGGGGGTCCCGCGTGCGCAGGTGGGCGATCGCCATGATCGCGCCCGCCACGAAGCCGCACAGGGCGACAATTGCCAGCGGCACGTGCACGTAGAAGATCTTCTGCAAAAAGCCCTGTTCGGCGTCAAGCGGGGCGTAGAAGAAGACGAGTGAGAGCGCGATCGCCATCACGGCGACGGTGGAGATGCTCAGCGCGCGCAAGCCCTTGCCGTACATGGGTTATGTCTAATCCTCCAGCAGGAAATCGAAGAGGGCGTAGGCGATCAGCCCGAACACCAGATCATAGAGCCCCAGCGTGAGTAGCCAGCGCGCCGCCGGCGCCGTGGCATGCGTCGCGAAGAGCGGCGAGGTCGCCCGCGCCCCGCCGATCACGATCGGCACGAGCAGCGGCAGCGCCAGCAGCGGTCCGAGCAGGTCGCGCGCACGGGTGCGCACGGCCAGCGCCGCGACGAGCGTGCCGATCGCCGCCACGCCGACGTCGCCGAGCGCGAGCACCCCGAACAGGCTCGGGAGCGCGTTCGGAAGCGACGGTCCAAGCAGCAGCAGCGCGAAGGCGGGCACCGCGACGAGCTCGAGCACGACGAGATAGGCGAGCAGGGCGAGCGCCTTCGCCACGAGCATCGCGCTGCGGTCCACCGGGGCGAGCAGGAACCCGTCGAAGCCGCCCTGATCGGCGTCGGCCACGAATAGGCGGTTGACGCCGAGAATCGCGGCGAACAGCAATGTCACCCACAGGATGCCCGCCGCGAGGTCGCCGTCGACGCTGTTGCGATTCAGCGCGAAGTGGAACACCACGAACGTGGTGAGCGCAAACAGCGACATGCCCGGCACGGACTCCAGCGTGCGCAGCTCGACCAGCAGCTCCTTGCGCAGCAGCGCGGCGACGGTCGCCACCATTCCCGGGGGTTTCCCCGCCACCGCGTCCGCTCGCCCCGAGACGGGCTCACCCCGCGGCGGGGCCTGGGCGTCTGCGGGCGCCGCGCTGTGCGGGCTCCCGGTCGGGGTGCTCACCGGTACAGCTCCGCGATCTCGGCGGGGTCCACGTCGCCGGCGGCGCGCAGCAGGGCCGGCCGGCCGGCACGCAGGCCCAGCACTAGGTCGGCCTCGGCCAGCCCGCCTGATGGGTCGTGGCTTGAGATCACCCGCGTGTGTCCCGATGTGGCTCCGATCAGCGGATCCACCAGCTCGATTGCCGCTGGGTCGAGGTTGGCGCGCGGCTCGTCCAGCAGCAGCAGCTCTGGATCGTGCAACACGGCGCGGGCGACAGCCACGCGCTGGACCATCCCACGCGAGAGCGTCCGCAGCGGCTCGTTCACGCGGCCGGTCATCGCCACGATCTCCAACAGCTGCTCGACGCGCTCCTCGGCGACGCCATGCAGACGCGCGTGGAAGCGCAGATTCTCACGCGCGGTGAGCTCGCGGTAGAGCAGCGGCTCGTGGCCGAGGAGTCCGATCCGTCCGCGCACCGCCCACGCCTCATCCGGCAGCCTGGAGCCGAGCACGCGCGCGCTGCCGGCATGCGGCCTTAGCAGCGTTGCGAGTATGCGCAAAAGCGTCGTCTTGCCGGCCCCGTTTCCTCCGAACACGACGAGCGTTTGTCCTGCGCCCAACGACAGCGAGACGTCGCTCAGAGCCTCGCGCTCGCCGTAGTGGCGAGCGAGCCCTTCGAGTTCCAGTGCAGCCACACTCAGACTCTCGAGAGCTGGAGCGCGCTTTCTCGTTGCGCCCGCGCGATCAGGTCGCGCACCGCCTGCTCATCGCCGTCTCCGAGTAGTGCCACCGGGTCGGGGTCGCCGTTAACGATTCCCTCGAAGAACTCCTTGCGGTCCCGGTAGGTCGGCAGCGTGTCCTTGGCCCAGCCGCGCGCCTCGTTCAAGAGCACCGCCAGCTGCGCATAGGGCTCGCCGAACTGGCCTTCGATCTCCCGCTTCATGCGCTTTGCCAGCGCGGGGGATGCCCCCGCGGTGGAGATCGCGATCGCCAGCGGCCCGGTGCGGACGATCGCGGGCAGGATGAAGTTGCACAGCGGCGGCACGTCCACCACGTTGACCAGCATCGCGCGGCGCTCGGAGTCCTCCCAGACGCGGATGTTCACGTCGGTGTCGTCCGTCGCTGCGATCGCCATGAACACGCCCTCCAGGTCTCCGGGCCCTGAGTACTCGCGCGGCTCCCAGCGGATCGAGCCCTCGCTCGCGTACTCTGCCAGCGCGTCCTGCGCGTGCGGTGCGATCAGCGTGACATCGCCGTCGCAGGCCAGCAACCCCTCGACCTTCTCCAGCCCGATCTCTCCAGCACCCACCACCACGCAACGGCGGCCGGTCAGCTTCAGACAGGCGATGTAGAACGGGGTGTCCTGCATCCCCTGCACGCAACTCTGATCGCAGATCCCCCTGCGCAGCTGGCAGACGCACTCCTTGCCTGCATAGGCCTGGGCGGGCATACCCAAAAGGGTAGCCGTCATAGACGGCCATGCCGCATGCGGCATGGCCCGGGGCCGCACATGTGCGGCCCCGCCGGGCGGCGCATGCGCCGCCCGGGACATCCTCAGCGTAAGAGGTCGTGTGCCTACCGCGGCAGGCCTCGCCCCAGCGCGCGTGCTCCCATGCGCGCTAGCGCCACCGCGCCGCTGCGCCACGCGCGCTCGCGGTCGGACTCGCGTCCGGAGCGCGTCTTGGCCACCGCCCGCGCGGCTTGGGTGGTCAGCTCGTCGTAGGGACCCCACCACAGCCCGCGCAGCCCCGGTGGGTCCCAGGTGATGAGCTTCTCCTGCGCGCAGGCTCTCAATCCGGCCTCCCCGAGAGTCCGGCCCAGCCCGCCTCCGGCTGCCGCCCCCCACGGGCCTCGCGACACCGTCGGGCCGGGAAGATGGTCGTTGAGCCACACCATGCCCGCGTGCAGCTCGCGCGCGATCCGCATGCCCTGGTAACGATCGGCCGTCCACACCGATGCGCCCAGCCCGTAGTCACTTTCGTTGGCCAGCGCGATCGCCTCGTCCACCGTGTCGACCGTCACGACCGCAAGCACCGGTCCGTCGACAGGCTCGCGCATCAGCCGCATCTCATGCGTCGCGCCGGTGATCACCGCGGGCGCGTAGAACGAGCCCCCATCGCACCCCGGAGGGCTCACCGGCCCGCCGCAGCGCAGCTGCGCGCCCTGCGCCACCGCCTCCTCCACCAGCGTTTCCACGTGCGCCAGGCGTCGTGCCGAAGCCAGCGGTCCGACCTGCGTGCGTGGATCTGCGGGGTCGCCCACCCTCAGCGCCGCCGCCCCGCTCACGAGCCCCGCTAGGAACCGCTCGAACACCTCTCCGGCCACGTACACGCGCTCGACCGCACCCCGCGCCTGGCCCGCGCCGGCGCAGCCCGCCCACAGCGCGCCGGCCACCGCCCGTGGCACGTTCGCGTCGGCCAGCACCAGCATCGCATCCTTGCCCCCCAGCTCGACCGTCACCTCCTTCTCCCGCGACACGCACGCCCGCGCCACCGTCCGGCCGACGGCGGGCGAGCCCGTGAACAGGATCTTGTTTGCCTCCTGCGCCTGTGCCAGCGCCACGCCGACCTCCGCGCCACCGTGCACGATCCGCACGAGCCCCTCGGGCAGGCCCGCGCGCGCCAGCACCCGTGCGATCCGCTCACCGGCCAGGCATGCCCCTCCGGCGGGTTTGAACACCACGCCATTTCCCGCCAAGAGCGCCCCTGCGATCTGGCCGAGCGGCTGCGCAAACGGCGCGCTGCCCGCCCCGATCACCCCCACAACGCCATACGGCTCGTAGGCGATGCGTGCACGCTTGGCGATCGACAGCGAGCGGCTGATCCCCACACGCCGGCCACCCAGCACATCCGCCCCGTCGTCGGCGATCCAGATCAGCGCGTCGATCGCCCCCAACAGCTCGAGCGCCGCGATCTCCGCGCGCGGCCGTCCCTGCTCGCGGGCCAGCGCCTGCGCCAGCTCGTCGAACTCGTCGATCACCGCCTGCGCCATCCTGCGCATGTACCTGGCCCGGTCCTTCACCCGCAACAGCGCCCACAGCGGCTGCACCTTCCCCACCGCCCGGACTACCTCGTCGATTTGCTCAGGCGGCGTGACCGTCACGCTGCCCAGAACCTCGCCCGTCGCCGGGTCGCGCGACTGCATCTGGCCCGGCGCCGCGGTCTCAGTATGTGTTTGAATTTCATGCACTGTGTGCCATCGTATGTCTCAGGTAGATACAAAAGCGCACGCATGTGCGGGTGGGACTTTCAATTTGTGCTCACTGTGCTCCATCGTATCTACGGCGTACATACAAAAGCGCACGCATGTGCGGGTGGGGCTTTCAATTTGTGCTGACTGTGCTCCATCGTATCTACGGTGTACATACAAAAGCGCACACTGCGTAAAAATTGAAAACACGTTCTCAGACGAGGAGGTCTCAGGGTTCGTCGAGACAGAGGTCATCCCCGACGATTATCGCCCACGTGCCCTGCGAATCTCCTCCAACCGTCTGGCAAGCTCCCCCTCGGCCTCGTCAGGCTCGTAGAACCTCGTCCCAGCCACCCCCTCCGGCATCAGCTCCTGCGGGGATACATGTCCGGGGTGCGCGTGCGGGTTGTCATAGCCGCCGACGTCCTGCCCGGGCCGCGGACCGGAGCGCAGCCACCCCGGCGCGGGCGCCGCGCCGTGCTCGCGCACGTGGCCTGCCGCCGCGCCCAGCGCGCGACCGGCCGTGTTCGACTTCGGCGCCAACGACAGGTAGATGGCAGCCTGCGCGAGCGCGAATTTGGCCTCCGGCAGCCCCACGTGCTCGACCGCCTGCGCCGCCGCCGTCGCCACCGACAGGGCGCCAGGATCGGCGTTGCCGATGTCCTCCGAGGCGAGGATCACCATCCGCCGCACGATGAAGCGCGGGTCCTCGCCCCCCTCCAGCATCACCGCCAGGTAGTACAGCGACGCGTCCGGGTCTGACCCGCGTGTGGCCTTGATCCAGGCGGAGATGTAGTCGTAGTGGCGGTCGCCCTTTTTGTCGTACAGCACCGCTCGGCGCTGCAGCGCGTCCTCGGCGCGCGCGACTCCCACGCGCTGGCCGATCCCGGACGATCGGTCGCCCAGCTCCGCCGCCGTCTCCACCGCCAGCTCCAGAGCATTCAGCGCCGTGCGCGCGTCCCCTTCGCTGCGCAGCGCCAGGAAGTCCAGCGCCTCCGGCTCGACCATGATCCCTCTGCCCGCGTCGCTCGGCTGGTCCGCCGTGGCTGCGATCGAGGCATCGAGCTGCTCTGAGGCCAGCGCGCGGCGCAGCACCTCTCCGACCTCCTCCGCTGAGAGCGCCGTCAGCGCGTACACCCGCATCCGCGACAGCAGCGCCCCGTTGACCTCGAATGCCGGGTTCTCCGTCGTCGCCCCGATCAGCGCCAGGAGCCCCTCCTCCACCGCCGGCAGCAGCGCGTCCTGCTGAGCCTTGTTGAAGCGGTGGATCTCGTCCAGGAAGAACACCGTCCGCGTGCCGTTCGTCGCCTGACGATGGGCCGCCCGCTCGAGCACCGCGCGGACCTCCGCGCGGCCTGTCTGCACAGCGCTCAGCTCTTCGAATACCGCGCCCGAGCGCTCCGCGATCATCCGCGCCAGCGTCGTCTTGCCCGAGCCCGGCGGCCCGTACAGGATCATCGAGTGCGGGTTGTGCCCCTGCTCGATTGCCATGCGCAGCGCGGAGTCCTTCCCCAGCAGATGGGTCTGCCCCACGAACTCCTCCAACCGGCTCGGCCGTACGCGCGCCGCCAGCGGGCGGGCGTCCTCGGCGGGGCTTTCGCTGGGGCGGGGCGGGCTCGAATTCCCGGCGGGTGCGCCCCCGCGGCCCGGCCCAGGACCGGCGGAGGATTCCCCGCCCTCCGCGTCAGGCTCGAACAGAGTGTCTATATCCATTCTTCAAAGGTCTCTCACGGGAGGTCACCGGCCAGAGGGCGTCGAACTCCTAGGCCTGGTGATGATCTACATTAGGAGCACATGCACTCCTCCGTGCGGGAGGAGCCGTAGATGAGCGTCGGCGCCGCCGAGATTCTTCCCGGCGCACCAGGAGGACTGGGCTTCTTGGACATGGGCGGAGAGATCGCAGCCCGCTCTCCGCTGCAGCTGTTTTGGCGCAGGTTCCGCCAGGATCGCGTGGCGCTGGCCTCACTCGCCTTCATCGCCTTCCTCGTGGTCCTGGCGCTCGCGGCGCCGCTCGTGGTCAAGCTGCTGGGCCTGCCGGGGCCGTCCGTGCAGAACCCCAACCTCACCAACTCGTTCGGCAGCCCGTTGGGTCCGAGCCTGGCGCATCCGTTCGGCGTCGATGAGCTCGGTCAGGACGTGATGTCCCGCGTCATCTACGGGGCCAGGGTCTCGCTGGAGGTGGGCATCCTCGGCACGGCCATCGCGACGGCGATCGGTGTGACAGTCGGCGTCCTCGCCGGGTTTTACCGTGGCTGGGTGGACATGCTGCTCTCGCGTCTGATGGACGTGGTGCTGTCGAT
This sequence comes from uncultured Solirubrobacterales bacterium, assembly GCA_963813805.1. Taxonomy (GTDB): domain Bacteria; phylum Actinomycetota; class Thermoleophilia; order Solirubrobacterales; family Solirubrobacteraceae; genus Palsa-744. The sequence goes on along the minus strand of CAWEZZ010000002.1, from coordinate 189,234 downwards.
TCCGATCCTGCTCCTGGGCCTCGGCATCGGCGCGGCCTGCGCGGTCAGGGGCTGCCTGTCGGGAACGATCCAGCCCGGCCTGGTCGTGATCGTCTTCCTGATCGCGCTGGCCAACTGGACGTATGTGGCGCGGATCGTGCGGGGGCTCGTGCTGTCGCTGCGCGAGCGCGAGTTCGTCGAGGCCTCACGCTCGCTCGGAGCCTCGAACGCGCGCATCATGTTCGGAGAGATCCTGCCCAACCTGGCGGCGCCGATCATCGTCTACTCGAGCCTGCTGATCCCCCAGAACATCTTGCTCGAGGCGGCCTTGTCGTTCCTCGGCGTCGGCATCCGGCCCCCCACAGCCAGCTGGGGGCAGATGATCGCCACCGCCACACCGATCTTCAACACCGCCTGGTGGTACATGACATTTCCTGGCATCGCGCTGCTCTTGACGGTGCTCGCGTTCAACCTGCTGGGCGACGGCCTGCAGGACGCCCTCAACCCCAAGACCGCCGGATGACCCGGATGATTCTCTGCTTCCAAGGACCGCCGGATGACCCGGATGGTTCTCTGTATCCAAGGACCGCCGGATGACCCGGATGGTTCTCTGCTCCAAGGACCGCGATGACCCGGATGGTTCTCGCATCCAAGGACCGCCGGATGACCCGGATGGTCAAAAGACAAGTACAGGAGGCGCCGTAAATGGGGTCGATCAGAATCGTCACGCTCACAGCGCTCGCCGTAGCGCTCACGCTGGGGCTCGCCGCGTGCGGCTCCAGCAGCAGCTCGACCTCCACCGGCACCGGCATCGGTGTTGCCAAGGGGATCCAAACCCCATACACCCAGGCCCAGAGCGGCGGCAAGCGCGGAGGCACGCTCACGGTCCTCAACCATCAGGATTTCGAACACCTCGACCCGGGCCAGGCCTACTCCTCGGTCGACTACGAGGCTGTCTATGCGACCCAGCGCCCGCTCTACTCTCACAAGCCGAACGCGTTCAGCGCCCCGACTCCGGACATGGCCTCCGACCCGCCGCAGATCTCCCCCGACGGCAGGACGATTACCGTCCACATTCGCTCCGGCGTCCACTTCAGCCCGCCCGTCAACCGCGAAGTGACCTCCGCCGACGTCGCCTACGCGATCGAGCGCGGCGCAAACCCGAACGTCGCCAACCCCTACTTCTCCAGCTACTTCAGCTCGATCGAAGGCGCGAGCAAGGCCAGCGGCGGGTCGATCCCCGGCATCGTCACGCCGGATCAGCACACGATCGTCTTTCATCTCACTGAACCGAAGGCGCAGATCGTGGCTGACGCCCTCGCGCTGCCGCTGAGCGCGCCCGTGCCGGAGGAATATGCCAAGAAGTACGACGCAAAGAAACCGACCGAATACGGCAACTACCTCATCGCCACCGGCCCGTACATGTTCAAGTCCAACGGCGAAGGCAAGGTGCTCGGGATCGGCTATCAGCAAGGCAAGTCCGCCGTGCTTGTGCGCAACCCAAACTGGCACTCAACCACCGACTTCCGGCCTGCCTACCTCGATCAGATCAATGTCGAGATCGGCGGCGACACTACCGTCATCGGTCGGCAGGTCCTCGAAGGCTCACACATGGTGCAGAATGACACCCCGGCGCAGTCGATCGTCCAGCTCGCCTATCAACACTTCCGCCCACAACTCGAGATCTCACCGGGCGCAGGCGACAACTACGTTGCGGTCAACAACAAGCGCGGACCCTTCGCCGAGGTCAACCTTCGCAAGGCCTTCTGGGCGGCGCTCGACCGCACCGCGATGAACAAGGCTCGCGGCGGCGAACTCGTTACGAATGTTATGACGCACTTCATCTACCCGGAAATCCCCGGCTTCGAAGAGGCCGGCGGCCTGGCCGGACCGCTCCTCGACTACAACGTCCACCCAGCCGGGGACATGCAGGTGGCCGAAAAGTACATGAAGCTCGCCGGCTATCCGAGCGGCAAGTACACGGGCTCAAAGACGCTCGAGATCGTCGGCGCGACGGGCGATCCCGAACCCCAGGATGCGGAAATCGTCAACCAGACGCTGAGAAACCTAGGGTTCAAGACGAGACTTAACCTCGTTGACAAATCTGTCATGTACTCAAAGTTCTGCGGCGTGCCGGCGGAAGAGATCGACGTCTGTCCAAACGTCGGCTGGGCCGCTGACTTCGGCGACCCCCAGGCCGTGCTCGACGTTACATTCAACGGCAACAACATCGTCTCCACGGGCAACAATAACTACGGCCAGGTGAACAATCCCGCGATCAACAAAGCGATGGCGGCGGGCGAATTGATCGTCGGCACGAAGGCACGTGCCGCCGCGTGGGCGAAGATCGACCGGGAATTGGTCGCCCAGGCAGTCGCCGTCCCCTTCGCCTGGGACAAGGAGCCAAACATCGAGTCCAAGGACATCGCCGGCGTCGGTGACGTGTGGAATGTCGGCGCCTGGGACTACAGCTTCACCTCGGTGAAGTAGCCGGCGGAGCGCGCGGCGAGGTGGCTTCCCGCTGACGGCCACCTCGCCTCCCGCGCGAAGGTCGCTATTCCCCTGGCCAGGATCACCCCACCGCGACCAGAATCCACGTTCCCCGACCGCCATGACCCGCTACATCATTCGCCGGATCCTGTGGGGCGTGGTGCTGCTGATCCTCGTGTCGGCATTGACGTTCATCCTGTTCCGGATCCTGCCGACGGCCGATCCCGCACGGCTCAGAGCCGGTCGCAACGCGAGCCCGGCAGTGGTTGCTGCCCTCCGCCGCGACCTCGGCCTGGACAAGCCATTGATCACGCAGTTCTGGATCTACATGAAGAACATCTTCCTGCACTTCGACCTCGGCTACAGCTATTACAGCACCGCGTCGGTCAAGAGCCTGATCTTCGATCGGCTGCCTGCGACCGTGTCGCTTACCGTCGGCGCCGCGGTTGTGTGGCTGGTGGTGGGACTGCCGGTCGGGATCATTTCGGCCTTGCGCCGGCGCTCGAAGCTCGACCGCGCGAGCATGGGAACCGCGCTGGTGCTCGTCTCCGCCCCCGAATACTGGCTCGGGCTGATCTGCCTGTACCTGTTCGCAGCCGACATCGGCCAGCTGCGGGTGTTCCCCGGCTCCGGCAGCTACGTGGGCATAACCAGCGATCCCGTGAAATGGCTGACCTCGCTGATCCTGCCCTGGTTCGTGCTGGCTGCGAGCTTTGCCGCGGTTTACGCGCGGCTGATACGCGGGAGCTTGATCGAGACGATGAGCGAGGACTACATCCGCACCGCGCGCGCGAAGGGCCTGCGCGAGCGACGCGTGGTTCTCCATCACGGCGTGCCCGCGGCGATCAACCCGATATTGACGATCGTGGCGCTGGACGTGGGGACGCTGCTGGGTGGGGCGATCCTCGTCGAGACGGTCTTCAACGTCCCCGGGATCGGGCGGCTCAGCTACGACGCAATCACGCACGCTGACTTTCCGATCATCCAGGGCACGGTGCTGCTGGTGGCGCTGTTCATTGTCGTGGCGAACATCCTCGCGGACATTGCCTATGCCTATCTCGATCCCAGGGTGCGCTACTCGTGAGCGCCGAGCCGCTACTGCGCGTGGAGGATCTTCATGTGGAGTTCCCCACCGAGGACGGGGTGGTGCACGCGGTCGACGGGCTCTCCTACGACGTGCGCCGCGGGCGCACGCTCGGGATAGTGGGGGAGTCGGGCTCGGGCAAGACGGTCTCCTCGCTGACGACGATGGGCCTGACGCGGCGCATGGGCGCGCGTATCTCCGGGCGGATTCTGTTCGAGGGACGCGACCTGCTCACGCTCTCAGAGGAGGAGATGCGCAAGCTACGCGGCAACGACATCGCGATGGTCTTCCAGGACCCGCTGTCCTCGCTGCACCCCCTCTACAGGGTGGGTGCCCAGATCGTCGAGGCGGTGCGCGCCCACCGGGACGTGCCCAAGGCGCACGCGCACGCGCGTGCGATTGAGCTGCTCGGGCTGGTAGGGATCCCCGACCCGGCGAGGCGCGTCAACGACTACCCGCACGAGTTCTCCGGCGGTGAGCGCCAGCGCGCGATGATCGCGATGGCGCTCGTCAACGAACCCAAGCTGCTGATCGCGGACGAGCCGACGACCGCGCTCGACGTGACCGTGCAGGCGCAGATCCTCGCGCTGCTGGAACGGTTGCAGCGCGAGCTTGTAATGGCGATCGTGATCGTCACCCACGACCTCGGCGTGGTCGCTGAGATGGCCGAGGACATCGCGGTGATGTACGCGGGGCGGATCGTCGAGACGGCCCCGGCGGAGCGTCTCTTCTCCGCCCCCGAGCACCCCTACACGTGGGGTCTTTTGAAGTCGATCCCCACGCTCGAGGGCCCGCGCGTGCAGGAGCTCGAGCCGATCCCCGGCAGCCCGCCGAGCCTGATCCACCGTCCCTCCGGCTGCCACTTCCATCCGCGCTGTCCCTACGCCCAGCCTGAGCACGCGCGCATCGACCCCCGCTTAGAGCCGGTGCCCGGGGAACCGGCTCACCGTGTCGCATGCCTGCTTGAGCCCGCGACCCGGCGGCGCCTGTGGGCAGAGGGATCCCGATGAGCTCGGAGGAGCCACTAGTGGAGGTGAGCGATCTGGTGAAGCACTTCCCGATCACGCGCGGCATCATCTTCCAGCGCCGCATCGGCGCGACGAAGGCGGTCGACGGCGTCAGCTTCGAGGTGCAGCGCGGCGAGACCCTCGGGATCGTCGGCGAGACCGGCTGCGGCAAGACGACCACCGCCAGGTTGATCATGCGGCTGCTTGACGCGACCGCCGGCGAAATCCGCTTCGACGGCCAGGACATCACGCGCCTGAAGGGCGCGCCCCTGAAGGCGGTGCGCCGCGAGATGCAGATGGTCTTTCAGGACCCGTATTCCTCGCTGAACCCGCGCAAGACGATCGGCTCGATCATCTCAGAGCCGTTTGCGATTCACGGTCTGCACCGCGACTCCTCCGAGCGCAAGCGCACCGTGCGGGAGTTGATGGACACGGTGGGGCTGAACCCCGAGCACTACAACCGCTACCCGCACGAGTTCTCCGGCGGTGAGCGCCAGCGGATCGGCGTGGCGCGCGCGCTCGCGTTGAAGCCGAAGCTGTTGATCGCCGACGAGCCCGTCTCGGCGCTCGACGTGTCGATCCAGGCGCAGGTGCTCAACCTGCTGAGAGACATGCAGCGCCGGTTCGGGCTGACGCTCGTGCTCATCTCCCACGACCTCTCGGTCGTACGCCATATGTGCGATCGCGTTGCGGTCATGTACCGCGGTGAGATCGTCGAGCTCGCGTTCAACGAGGAGCTGTACAGCCAGCCATCCCACCCCTATACGCGCGCACTGCTCGCGGCCGTGCCCGGGGCGCGCAAGGATCGGCGTACGATCCCCGAGTGATTATGAGGCGATCGTGGGTGGGCACCGCGGGCGGAGCCCGTGGTCGGGGCAAGGACGCACCGAACGAAGTGTGCTTGGCACATGAGTGAGGCAATACGCAGCATCCGCGAAGTGCCCACGGCTGCCTCCGAGGCGCTGGAGTTACTGCAGACCCTCGTTCGCTTCGACACGGTCAACCCGCCGGGAAACGAGCGCGCGGCGCAGGAGTACCTCGCCGCTCACCTGACCGCGGCGGGGTTTGAGTGTGAGCTGCTCGGTGCCGAGCCCGAGCGGCCGAACCTGGTGGCCAGGCTGCGCCCCGCGGGTGCGCCCTCGGGAGAGGGTCGGACCGGTGGCGGTAGCACCCTGTGCTACCTCGGCCACGTCGACACCGTGCTCGCGGATCCGGCCGAGTGGACGCACGGCCCATGGTCGGGGGACGTCGCCGACGGCTTCCTATGGGGTCGGGGCGCGCTCGACATGAAGTCGCAGGTCGCGGCCGAGATCGCCGCCGCAGCGTCGCTGGCGCGCTCTGGCTGGCGCCCGGCCGGCGGCGGTGAGCTGCTGATCGTGGCGGTCGTCGACGAGGAGACCGGAGGGTCGCTGGGTGCAGAGTGGATCACGAAGACCCACCCCAAGAAGGTGCGCTGCGAGATGCTCGTCAACGAGGGCGCGGGCTGCGTGTTCGAGTACGGCGGCCGCCGTCGCTACGGGGTGTGCTGCGCCGAGAAGGGCGTGTTCCGCTTCACCGTTACGACCGACGGTGTAGCGGCGCACGCGTCGATGCCCACGATGGGCGAGAACGCGCTGCTGAAGCTGGCGCCGCTGCTGGAGCGACTTGGCGCGCGCCAGCCCTCCTACGAGCTGACGGCCGAGCCGCGCGCGTTCCTGCGCGCGCTCGGCGACGATCCCGACGACCTGCTCGGCGCGGTCGCGCGCCTGCGTGCCGCCGACGAGCGCCTGGCGACGATGTTCGAGCCGCTGCTCGGCGTCACGTTCGCGCCGACGATGATCCGCGCCTCGGAGAAGATCAACGTGATCCCCAGCCGCGCCGTCCTGAAAGTGGATTGTCGCGTGCCCCCCGGCCTCGGCGAAGATGAGGTCAGGCGCGCGCTCGCCGAGGTGCTCGGCCCCGAGGACGGCTTCCGGATCGAGTTCACCGAGCGCATCGTCGGCAACAGCTCGCCGATCGACTCGCCGCTGATGGATGCGATCTCCGAATGGGTCTCCGCGCGCGACCCGGGCGCGGAGACCGCACCGACGATCCTGCCCGGGTTCACCGACTCGCGCCACTTCCGCGCCGCTTTCCCCGACTGCATCGCCTACGGCTTCTTCCCGCAGCGCCACCAGTCGCTGCTTCAGACCATGCCGCTGATCCACGCTGCCGACGAGCGCATCGACGTGCGCGACCTGGCGTTTGCGACGGAATTCTTCCGCGATCTGGCTTTACGCGTGCTGGGGTAATGCCACCAAGGCTGCGCAAACCTGCATAATGATCAGCGGCAGGGCTTTGTGGCCAAGGGTGCCAAGGACAAGGGGCAAGGATGACGACCGCAGTCGCAACGTCGTTCGCGCAGGAAATCCAGAACTGGGCGCTCAGTTGGGAGCCGGTTCTGATGATCGTGTTCTTCAGCGTGATCATCGTGGTTCTCTGGCGCACGCTGAAGGTGATGCCGCGGGTCAAGCCGCAGCAGATCAAGCCGGCCTCGGACCAGTCGGTGTCGTTTGCGGACATCGCGGGGGTCGACGAGGCCAAGGCGGAGCTGGCGGAGATCGTCGAGTTCCTGCGCGACCCCGGGCAGTTCCAGGCGCTGGGAGCCAAGGTGCCAAAGGGCATCCTCCTGCACGGGCCGCCTGGCACCGGCAAGACGCTGCTGGCGAAGGCGGTCGCGCACGAATCCGGCGCGCAGTTCTTCGCCCAGTCGGCGGCGGCGTTCGTGGAGATGTTCGCCGGCCTGGGCGCTGCGCGCATCCGCCGGCTGTTCGCGATCGCGCGCAAGCACGAACCCGCGATCATCTTCATCGACGAGCTCGACGCCGTCGGGGGGCGGCGTGGAATGGACATCTCCGGGGAGAAGGACCAGACGCTGAACCAGCTGCTCGTGGAGATGGACGGGTTCGCCGGGTCAGGGCGCGTGGTGGTGATCGCCGCGTCGAACCTGCTGGAGAAGCTTGACCCGGCACTGCTGCGACCGGGTCGCTTCGACCGCCAGGTGTTCGTCGTGCCGCCCGACGTCAAAGGCCGTCTCGGGATCTTGCAGGTGCACACGCGCGATAAGCCCATGGGGAACGTCGACCTGGGGCTCGTGGCCCAGCAGACCAGCGGTTTGACGGGTGCCGATCTGGCGAACATCTGCAACGAGGCGGCGATCTTTGCGGCGCGGCGCGGCGCGGCGCAAATCGACGACGCGGACTTCGACTCAGCGCTCGAGCGAGTGATCGCGGGGGTGCAGTCGCGACGGGTGCTGAACGAGCACGAGAAGCGGGTGGTCGCCTACCACGAGGCCGGGCACGCGCTGTGCGGCGAGCTGCTGCCGTCGGTCGACCGCGTGCATCGCATCTCGATCGTCCCGCGCGGGCGGGCGCTCGGCTACACGCTCAACCTGCCCGCTGAGGATCGCTACCTAAAGACGCGCGAGGAGCTCCTGGACTACATGACCGTGCTGCTCGGTGGGCGCGTCGCCGAGCAGATCGTGTTCGGCGCGATCACCACTGGCGCCTCCGACGATCTGAAGCGCGTCGCGGAGATCTCCCATTCGATGGTGCACGACTTCGCGATGGTCGGTGGCGGCGTCGGGCGCTCACCAGATGGGGATGTGCGGCTGTCAGAGACGACTCTGCGCATCCGCGACGAGGAGCGCCAGGACCTGATCGAGGAGGCCAGGCGCGCCGCGCAGAGGATGATCGTCGGCCACCGCTCCCAGCTCGACGCGCTGGCGGGCGAGCTGCTCGAGCGCGAGATCCTCGACCGCGAGGCGATCGAGCGGATCATGGATGGCGTGCCGCGCCTTGAGCGGGCCCCGGGCGTCGGTCTGCGCGTGGTTGCGGCATCGACGGCGGTCGATGCCTTGCCGGGCGAATAAGGGTTCGCGCCAGAATATCTGCTGGGATTGAGGTGGCCGTTCCGCGGCGTCATCGCCACCCACGATGCTCGCCGTGCCACCAGCACGCCTGCGCTCGCGTGCGGCGTCTGCCATCCACGGCCCAACCACCTCAACCCACCATCTATTCCGGCGCGGACCCTAAACTGCCAGAGGTGTTCAACCGCATCGACCACATCGGCGTGGCCGTCGAGCAGATCGAGCCAACGCTCAAGCTGTATCGAGAGCGCTTAAAGATGACGGTCGCCCACCGCGAGGTGGTGGAGGAGCAGGGCGTGGAGGCCGTGCTACTCGACGTCGGCGAGAACCACGTAGAGTTGCTGGCGCCGCTCGGCGCAGAGACGCCTGTGGGGAGGTTCCTGGCCAAGAAAGGTCCCGGTCTGCACCACGTGGCTTACCAGGTGTCCGACATCGAGAAGACGCTCGCCGCGCTGAAAGAGGCGGGCCTCGAGCTGATCGACGAGCAACCGCGGGTGGGAATTCGCGGCTCGCGCGTGGCGTTTATGCACCCGCGTGCAACCGCGGGCGTGCTGACCGAGATCGTCGAGCCCGCTGCTCATCTGGGGGTGCACTGATGACGCTTGGCCTGCGACAGGGTGCCGGTCGCGGAGACGGGGAGTGATGGCGCACGGCGCGCGACATATAAGCATCGGCTTCCACGGCGGCCAGGTGCTGGCGCTGCGCGTGAGCGATGAGCAGCTGAAGTCTCTGTACGAGGCGCTCGGAGGCGGCGGCTGGCATGAGCTGCAGAGCGAGGACGGCCCCGTGCGGCTGGACCTCGGCCAGGTGGTGTATGTGCGCGCGGAGGATGACGATTCTCGCGTCGGTTTTGGCGCCTAGTGTCCCGATTCAAAATTCGCTGGCGTTTCCCGGCGCCTGCCCGCGCCTGACGCCCGCCGTCGACGGCCCACGTGCTACCGGCACGCAGGCCCGCCGCCATCGAACGTCAGATCACGATCATCCACTCGGCAAACCCTCACCTAATTTTGAATCGGGACACTAGTCCCTGGCAATCGCTGGACGTAAAGCTCCTGCGTGCGGCCCGTACCTGCGGACACGACCCGCGCGCCGAGCGGGCGGTGGCGCGGTTTTCGCGGCTGGGTGAGCACGGTGGCGTGTGGCTTGGGATCGGCGCGGCCGGCTGGGTGTTCGATAGTCCACGGCGCAGGCGTTGGCGACGGGCGACGGGCACGGTCGCGGGCGTGTACGCGCTGAATACCGCGATCAAGCTGCTCGTCCGCCGCCGCCGGCCCGAGCTGCCGGGTCTACCCGCGCTGACGGACACCCCGACACGGTTGAGCTTCCCTAGCGCCCACGCCTCGACCTCGTTCGCGGGCGCGCTCTGCTACTCCAGGCTCGGCTTGTCTGCGCCGTCGCTGTACGCGCTGGCGGCGAGCCTATCCCTGTCGCGGCTGTACCTGGGCGTGCACTACCCGTCCGATGTACTCGCGGGTGCGGTGCTGGGGACCGCCGTCGGACACGGCCTGTCGGCGAACCGGGCTCGGAGCCGGGAGGGCGCACCCAGGCCCGGCTTGCGCGGCGCACGGTGAGCACGCGGATCGGCATCGTGGGGATGCCCAATGCGGGCAAGTCCTCGCTGTTCAACGCCCTCACCAAAGCGGGGGCTGAGGCAGCCAACTACCCGTTTACCACGATCGAGCCGAACGTAGCCGTCGTGCCCGTGCGCGACGAGCGCCTCGAGCAGGTCTCGCGCACGGTCGGCGCCTCGGAGATCGTGTGGGACACGATCGACTTCCACGATATCGCCGGCCTTGTGGCGGGCGCCCACGAGGGCGAGGGGTTGGGGAACCGCTTTCTCGCGAACATCCGCGAGACCGACGCGATCGTCCATGTCGTCCGGGCGCATCACGACGACAACGTCGTGCATCCCGAGGGGCGGGTCGACCCACTCAGGGACATCGAGACGATCGAGACAGAGCTCGTGCTGGCGGATCTCGAGCAGGCCGAACGACGGATCGAGCGTGTCGCCAGGCAGGCCCGCAGCGGCGACCGTGTGGCGGTCGCCGAGGAGGCGTGGCTGCGAGAGGTGATCGACGCGCTGGGAGCCGGGCGCCCGGCGCGCACCGTCCCGGTGCCGAAGGACGCGCCGAACGCGGCCCATGATCTGGGCTCGCTGACCGTCAAGCCGGTGCTGTTCGTGGCTAACGTCGATGAGGGCTCCGAGGAGCTCCCCGCGGAGATCGCCTCGCATGCCGCCGAGCAGGGCGCGCGGGCGGTTGCGGTCTCATCGCGGATCGAGTCGGAGCTCGCCGAGCTCGAGGATGCCGACGCCGCCGCGATGCGGGCCGAGCTCGGCGTGAGCGAGTCCGGCCTGCAGCGCGTCGTGCGGGAGGCGTTCGCGCTGCTCGAGCTGATCGCGTTCTTCACCGCCGGTGAGGCCAAGCCTGCCCAATCGTGGCACCTGCGTGAGAGCCTCACCGCCTGGCACGCTGCCGGACAGATCCACTCCGACATCCAGAAGGGCTTTGTGCGCGCCGAGGTGATCGGCTGGCGTGAGCTGGTCGAGGCTGGCGGCTATGCGGGCGCGCGCGAGCGGGGCACCCTGCGCCTGGAGGGCCGCGACTACGTGATGGCCGACGGCGACGTGATCACGGTCAAGTTCACGCCGTAGCCAGCTTCGCCAGACGCTCGGCCAGACGCTCCATCCCGAGCTCACCCGCCACGCGGGCACCATCGGCGAAGTCCGTCTCGCGGTCCGGCGGCCGCTCGACCTCGATGAGCTGCAGCGTCGCGACCTGCTTGAACCTGTGCAGCAGATCAGCGTTCTCTCGCAGCGACGCAGCGATGCGGGGGCGCATCACGCTCGCGGCCTTGACCGCAGCTGCCGCGGTCCCCTGCCCGGCATCCGCGCCCGCGGCGGCCAGCACCGCCTCCAGCGACCCATGCGCCTGCAGCAGCTCGGCGGCGGTCTTCGCTCCGATCCCCGGCGCGCCGGGCAGGCCGTCGGAGGGGTCGCCGCGCAGCGCGATGAAGTCAGGCACGAGGGCCGGGTCGATCCCGTAGCGCTCGCGCACCTGCGCGGGACCGACCTCCCCCGCGACGCGTCCTTTCGCCAGCTCGACGATCGCGACGCGCTCCTCGACGGCTCCAAACAGGTCGCGATCGCCGGTCAGCAGCAGCGCGCGTCCACCCGCCTGCGCCTCGACCCGCGCGTGGGAGAACATCGCGTCGTCGGCCTCCAGCTCGCCGCCGTCGCTCATGATCCAGCCGAGGCTCTCGAGCAGCGCGGGGGCCTTTGTCCACTGCGCTGCAAGCTCTGCCGGCATCGGCTCGCGGTGGGCGTGGTAGGCGGGGTACAGCCGCACGCGGTAGTCAGCTTGCTCGGCGCCCATGCACGCGACCACGGCGCGGGGTCGATGAGCCGGGGAGTCAGACTCGACGATCGACAGCAGCGCGTTGACAGTTCCCAATAGCGCGTTCACCGGCTGCCCCTCTCCGTCGACGATCGATTTGGGCAGCGCGAAGAAGGAGCGGTACAGCAACCACGGCACGTCGGCGATCAGCAGCGGGGCGGGCATCGGCCCAGGGTATGCGCCGGAGACCTGCTGCGGGGTATCGGTGGTTGATCCGCGGGGGTATCGGTGGTTGACGGCGCCGGGGCTACGAGCCGGGCCTCAGCCCTCGAGCATCCAGCAGTTTTCCGTCCAGAGGAAGCGGTTCGGTCCATTCGACAGCGGCGCCGGCAACTCGATCGTGGCGGTATAGCCGTGGACTACGACCGGCGCCGAAGGGATCGCGCGCTGCTCACGCCGTAGGTGCGCCCGGCCCCCGGGTTCGCGTAGAAGCCTCGCCAGCTTCGCGTCCCATCGCTGCGCGCATGTGCGGTGGTGCTGCGTCGCCCGCAGCGGAGCGTTGAGGATCGCGCAGGCGCCGGCGCCGTTCCCGCTCAGCTCGGCGGTCACGAAGTTGGAGGCGGCCCGGCGAACCCAGGCGATCTGTTCGTGCGTGCCGACCGAGTAGGCGCCGAGCGAGCTCGCGGGCGCAACCAGCGCCGCGGCGCAAACTAGCATGGCGATGGCCGAGCGCGGGCTCATACCTAGAGTGTCGGCGGTTGGCGTGCGGGTCATGAGGTTTTCGGCTGCCAGTCGGCAAACGGCAACATCTGTCGTAGGGCGCACCAAGACGAACTATTCGGCCGCAGCACCACCTGTGGAGGCCGATCCCGCGGAGCCCGATCCCGCGGAGCCCGATCCCGCGGAGCCCGGCGCCTGGGCTCCCCCCTGTAGGGCGATGGGGGTGGGCCTCGTGGTCGATGATGGGCTGGCCTTCGGCTGCTGTGAGCTGCGGTCGGGCTCAGCCCTGACGACGGCCCCGTTTTTCACGCTGAAATACGCCCACGTGTCGTATAGCCCCAGCCGGCTGGCCAGTTCGGCGCCGCTGACTGTCGTGCGTCCGGCCGAGCCGAGCACCTCGGCGCTGACGATCCGCGGCGAGACCCCGCGCTTGAGTACTTCTATGCCGTCGAAGCTGCCCTTCACAAGGCCTTTCAGACGCGCGGCCGCGGCGGTGAAGCTCATGGTCAGCTTCCAGCTGTGCAACGGTCCGCTTTCGTAAGGGTCGGCCGCCCCGCTCAGCCACGGCTCGGGCTGGGAGCCGGGGAACGCGTTCTCCACGTTCTCTGTCATTCCGCCCGAGCTCGCGAAGAAGTAGGTGATCGCCGGATGGCCTTCATAGGTGACCACCTGTCCGGCGGTCGCGGCGACCGCGGCATCGGTCTGGGGGGTCTCGGCGGCTACGCCGCGGTAGACCTGCGAGCGGGCGTCCGAGTAGACGTCGAATCGCGCGCCTCCGGCGTGGGCGGTGAGGGCGTAGGTGCGGCTCGCAACTGCCTGGGCCTCGAGCGCCGCAAGCGGCCAGCTGGCCGGGACCTCGGCGGAGACCACTCCGCGGACGTAGGTTTCCAGGGCGAGCGTGTGGATCTTGCCGCCATCGAGCACGCGCACGGTCATCCCCGCCGACACCTGCCCGATTGTGGTGCGAGCGTAGTAGTGCGCGAGGATCGCCTCATAGGAGGAGCCATGCTCGGCGTAGCCCAGTGCGCCGTCCTGGCTCATGCCCACGCCGTGGCCGTCTCCAGCTCCGGCGATCACGAGCGTCGAGGCACCCGCAGGACTCGCGCAGAAGAGCGCCAGGATTGCGCATAGGCCGACGAGCGCGCCCAGTCCGGCGCACGGAGCGGCGGTGGGTTCAACTGGCAGTGACGCGACCACGCCCGCATGGATCGACGGGCGTCGCGGAAGGCTATGAAGGCGGTGATAGGTTGATCTCATGGTGAGCATCCGTGCTCGGGCGCGCTCGGACGGGCAGGCGAGGCGGCCCCTGTCCGAACCCGATTCCCTCTACATGCCTCCGATCGGATCGATCCGATCGTGGCCTGAGCTTCACCCTGCGAGGACGGCCAATCGTTTGGTCGAGCCCCCGGGCGGAGCAGCGTGAGGGAGATGAGTTCAGAGATGTCTAGGCCAGACGACGAGCGGGCAGTGCTCGAGAGGGTCCCCACGCAAGCTTTACATCGGCGGACAGTGGCGCGATGCGAGTCGGCGGCGGCACGCTCGCGGTCGAGGATCCGGCCACCGCAGAGCAGCTGATCGAGGTGGCCGATGCCCAGGTGGAGGATGCCCTGGCGGCGCTCGGCGCCGCCGCAGAGACGCAGGCCGAGTGGGCGGTGTACCCCCCGCGCGAGCGCGGCGAGATCCTGCGCCGCGCCTACGAGGCGATCGTCGCGCAGACCGACGAGCTGGCGCTGCTGATGACCCTAGAGATGGGCAAGGCGCTTGCGGAGTCACGCGCGGAGATCGCCTACGCGGCCGAGTTCTTCCGCTGGTTCTCAGAGGAGGCCGTGCGCATCCACGGGCGCTACATGGTCAACACGACCGGCAAGGGCCGCATCCTCACCATGCGCCAGCCGGTCGGGCCGTGCGTGTTCGTCACGCCCTGGAACTTCCCGACGGCGATGGGCACGCGCAAGCTCGCGCCGGCGATCGCAGCGGGCTGCACGATGGTCGTCAAGCCGGCTCAGCAGACACCGCTGTCGATGCTTGCGCTGGCCAGGATCCTGGAGGAGGCGGGGCTGCCCGGAGGCGTGCTGAACGTGATCACCGCCAAGCACTCGGGTGCGGTGATCGAGCCGCTGCTGCACGACCCGCGCACGCGCAAGCTGTCCTTCACCGGCTCGACCGAGGTGGGGCGCACGCTGATCGAGCAGTCCGCCGAGCAGATCCTGCGCGTCTCGATGGAGCTGGGCGGCAATGCCCCGTTCCTGGTGTTCGAAGACGCCGACCTCGACGCGGCGGTGGAGGGCGCGATGCTCGCCAAGATGCGCAACGTCGGCGAGGCGTGCACGGCGGCCAACCGCTTCCATGTGCACGAGTCCGTGGCCGAGGAGTTCGCCGAGCGGCTGGCCGAGCGCATGGGCGCCCTGAAGGTCGGTCGCGGCACCGAGCCGGATGTCGACGTCGGCCCGCTGATCGACGAAGCCCAGCGCACGAAGGTCACAGAGCTGGTGGGCGACGCGGTGGACCGCGGCGCGCGCGTGCTGCTCGGCGGGGAGCCGCCCGGTGAGGCCGCGGCTACTTCTTCGCGCCCACCGTGCTCGCCGACGTGCCGCAGGACGCGCGCCTGCTGCAGCGAGGAGATCTTCGGGCCCGTCGCTCCCGTCGCCACTTTCTCCACCGAGGAGCAGGCCCTGGCGGCGGCCAACCGCACGGAGTACGGCCTCGTCGCCTACGTCTACACGCGCGATCTCGCCCGCGCCTTCCGCGTGTGCGAGGGCATCGAGACCGGCATGGTCGGCCTTAACCAGGGCGTCGTCTCCAACCCCGCAGCGCCCTTCGGTGGAGTCAAGCAGTCGGGCTTCGGCCGCGAGGGCGGCTTCGAGGGGATCTCGGAGTACCTGGAGACGAAGTACGTGGCGATGGGCTTGTAGAGGCGCTGACTGAGTATGTAGTGAGAGATAGGCACGGGGCTCTCCAAAGCTGTGTAAACGGTGTGGTTCAGCCACTCTCGATAGGGATACCAGCCAGGCCGACCGGGCTATCGGTTAGGGTCTGCTACGCAGATGAGGCTTCGCCTTCTTGCACCCCAGGCGTCTCCGGTGGGTCTAGTGCTCGGGCTGACGCTCGCCGTCACCGCAGCGCTGATCGCGGGCTGCGGCAGCTCCGGCTCCTCTGGCAACGGCGTCGCGTCAAAGACGCCGGCTGAAATCGTGGCGGCGACCAAGGTCGCGGCGGATGCCGCGAGCTCTGTCCATGTCTCAGGTTCGATCGTAAGTAACGGCTCCCCGATAACGCTCGATTTGGACCTCCTCGAGGGCAAGGGCGGTCGCGGGCAGCTTTCCGAGAGCGGACTGAGCTTCGAACTGATCCAGACCGGCGGGACCGTTTACATCAACGGAAGCCCAGCGTTCTACCGTCATGTCGGCGGCTCGGCGGCGGCGCAGCTGTTCCAGGGGAAGTGGCTGAAGGCGCCGGCGAGCAGTGGGAGCTTCGCCTCGCTGCCTCGCTCACGGATATACGCCAGCTGGTGGATACGACTCTGGCAAATCATGGGACGCTGGCTAAGGGTGCGCTCGACGACGGTGGCCGGGCAAAAGGTGATCGGCGTCACCGACACCACGAAGGGCGGAACTCTCTACTCGCCACGACCGGCCCGCCGTATCCGATCGAGGTCAGGAAGGATGGCGCGGGCGGCGGCAAGATCGTCTTCGATCGCTGGAACGAGCCCGTCACTATCACGGCGCCGGCGAACGCGATCGACATCACGCAGCTGCAGTCCGGTCACTGAGCCGGGAGCTCTTTCGGCCATACGCCTATTGCGCCCCTACGCGCTCAAGGCTGCGGTGACGAGCGCCGAACGCAGGAATGGACCCGAACGCAGAACTGGACCTAGACGTGAGAGAGAGTTTCATTGTGAGCGGAGTCACTCAAGTCAGCTTTCGGAGGCCCGTCCAGCGCGGGGTGGCTCGCGACTCCGCGGTTCGAAAGCGAGCACGAGGGCTGGGGCCAAGACAGCTGAGTCCGGCGCTCCGGTGGCTAAGCTCGATCGTGTGGGGCGTCAACCCCGGCAGCAAGCGCCAGTGCCCAGGCAGCCACCTCGCGGCGATTACGCCTCGTCCGCCGCTCAACGCTGCGCTAGGCGCCATGGGCTGTGCTGAGCGTGGCGGCGGCCGTGGGCGCGGTGGTGGCTGGAGGCCTGCGGTCATTGCGGTCTGCGTGGTGGTGCTGGCGTGCGCGGCGACGATGCGCTCGGATGGCGTCTCGGCGAGGACGCGGCGAGAAGCGCTCGGGCAGGAGATCGAGAACCGCTCCGAGCGAGCTGAAGAGCGCGCTCTCCGAGTTCGAGATCGCGCAGGCCGAGACCGTGCGACGGCTGTCGATGGCGGTCGAGTTCAGAGACGAGGACACGGGCGCCCACATCGAGCGGATCGGACGCTTCTCGAGGCTGTTGGCCGAGCAGTTCGACATGGAGGAGGAGTTCTGCGCGAGGCTCAGCCACGCCGCGCCGCTGCACGACGTCGGCAAGGTGGCGATCCCCGACGCGATCCTGCTCAAGCCCGGCCCGCTGACGCCTGAGGAGCGCGCGATCGTGGAGACCCACGCCGAGGAGGGCTACAGGCTCCTGCGCGGGTCGTCCTCCTCGATTCTTGACCTGGCGGCGACGATCGCGCTTAGCCACCACGAGAAGTGGGACGGCAGCGGCTACCCGCGAGGCGCGGGGGGCGAGGCTATCCCGATCGAGGGGCGGATCGTGGCGATCGCGGACGTGTTCGACGCGCTCACCAGCGATCGCGTCTACCGCAAGGCGTTCGCGGTCGAGGAGGCGGTGCAGATGATGCTCGGCCAGCGCGGACGCCACTTCGACCCGCGTCTGTTGGATGCCTTCATGGAAGTGCTGGGCAGCTCCGGCCCCGACGCGCGCGAGCATATGCGGGCCGACCCGCTGGCGCTCGCGAAGAGCGCGCTGGAGACTTTCGTGACGGCGCTGGAACGCGGGGACGCGGAGGCCGCCGAGGGCATTATCGCCACCGCGATCGACGACGGAGTTTCCCCCGCGACGGTGCACGGCGAGGTGATCGCCCCCGCGCTGCGCCGCATCGGCAAGCTGTCGGAGGCGGGGGAGATCGACGCGGACTCCGAACGGGTGGCGATGGGGATCCTCAGAAGGGTGCTGGCGACGCTCTCCAGGTACATGTTGGGCCGGCACGAGGAACTCGAGATGCTGAAGCGGATCGGCCAGTCGATCGAGGTCATCGAAGCGCGGCTAGGGTCTGAGGGGCCGGCCGGCAAGCAGGCCCCAAGCGCTGCTAAGGCGCACGCCGTCGGCTAGATTCCCGAGGATGACCGCCCCGCAAGCGATCGTGACCGGCGGCGCCGGCTTCATCGGCTCGCACGTCGTCGACGCGCTGCTTGCGGATGGTTATGGCGTGACCGTGATCGACGATCTCTCCTCTGGCGACGCCGGCCGGGTGGCCGAGGAGGCCGAGCTGCGGGAGCTTGACATCGTCAATCTTCCCGCGCTCAGAGCGGTCGTGGAGGAGGTGGTGCCGCGCGCGATCTTCCACCTGGCGGCGCAGGCGAGCGTGGTGGCGTCCGTGGAGGACCCGGGGCGTGACTGCGAGGTGAACGTGAAGGGCACGCTGAACGTGGTGGAGGCCGCCGGCCGTTGCGGAGCGCCGGTCGTGTTCACCTCCACGGGGGGGGCGCTGTACGGGGACGATGCGCCGATGCCTACCGGCGAGGACCGGATCCCGGCGCCGCTGTCGCCGTATGGGGCGTCGAAGTGGGCGGCGGAGGCGTACGTGAAGACCTGGTCTGCGTCCTCAGGCATTCCCCATGCTGTGTGCAGGCTGGGGAACGTGTACGGCCCGCGTCAGAGCCCGCACGGGGAGGCGGGGGTGGTGGCGATCTTCGCCCATCATCTGCACTCCGGGCGCGCGCCGAAACTGTATGGGCAGGGGAAGCCGACGCGCGACTACGTGTACGTGGGGGATGTCGTCAACGCCCTGTTGGCCGCATCGGGGAGGCCGGGTACGTACAACATCGCCACGGGCGTGGAGACCGACGTGACGACCGTGTGGAGCGAGCTGCGGAAGATCGCTGGCTCCCAGGTCGAGCCGGAGCTCGCGGACCTGCGCCCGGGCGAGCTGAAGCGCAGCTGCCTCGACGCCGGCCTGGCTGAACGGAAGCTGGGGTGGCGCGCGGAGGTTGCGATCGCGGACGGGCTGGCGCTGACCTACAATGCACTCGTCGAGGAGTTCGAGCGCGGGTAACGAGGCTCCGTTCGGCGCGAGCATGATCCGCTGCTACGAGGGCGCACCGATGGCCTGCGACAAGCAGTTCCGAACGGCTAAGGTTGAGGCGATGTCACTGCTCTCAGCACCCTCGACGACGACCCCGTCCGCGCAGCAGGATGGGCCCACAGGTGGGCCCATGGCCGGAAAACTGCCGCCGGCCAGGAGTCGTAAAAGGGGCCGTTGTCCAAAACCTCCCCGGCGGGCAGCACCGCCGAGTGGCGAGACTCGGACTCGAACCGAGGACACCGCAATTTTCAGTCGCGTGCTCTACCAACTGAGCTATCTCGCCGCGACCCCGATCCTAGCGCCTCCATGCCCCTCGGGATGCGGCGCTCCTCGCGTGTCCCGGGACCCGTCACCCCCATTAACAGGCGTCCACCAAGCGGGCGCCACAGGCGCTCGTAGATCAGTGCCAGCGTGCTGTTGAGCATCAGCCGTTGACCGGGATGTGCTCCGGTGGGATTCCTCCTTGCCGAGCAGATCGAGGTAGCCATCCTCGACGTGCGCCACCGCCGGTCGGCGAGCCGGCTCGAACAGGGCAGCATCCGCTCGATTGCGGGCACGGGCGGGGCGGCAGTCGATCTCATCGAACGGGATACATCGCGAGCAACCGGATCACAGCGGTTATGAGATGGGCGGTGAGCGCAAGAGCTCGTCGGCGAGCGCTCTCACCACCGGCCGGAGGTTTCCGTCGCCGCCGTGGACGAGCACGAACGTACGCGTGAAGCGCAGCCCACGCACGCGACGTGCAACGAGGTTCTGCTCCTGCTCTGCGAGCGCAAACTGCGAGAGCAGCGCCGGCGTGCATTCCGACAGGGCTGCGGCCTTCACCGCGCTCGTGCTTCCAAACTCGGCCAGCGGCGGCGCGAGCGCGAGTCCCGCCTCTTCGAGCAGTCGTACGACGACCCGGCGACTGCTGGCGTTGGGGTCGCGCATGATCATCGGCGTGCGGACAAACTCGTCGCGCTCGATCTCGTCGAGCTTGCACCAGGGGTGCGCACGCGGTACCGCAACGATGACCTCGTCGTCGCAGAGCGGCGTCTCGGACAGCGCTGGCTCATCGCTGTCCGGGTCGACCGCCGCGAGGCCGAGCTCGACCCGGCCGTCGCGCACGAGTTCCCGCACGAGCAGCGAGTTGACGACTGTCAGTTCGACCGGGACCTGCCACTCGTGGTGGCGCCCAAACTCGACCAGCGCTGCGGGCAGCGCGAACTCCGCCAGCGTCGGGCTGACCGCCAGTCGCACTGGGAGCTCCTGCGGGACCAGGCTGCCCATCAGCGCCTCAACGGTCTCGACCTCGGCGAGCAGCTTGCGCGCCGCGATATACAGCTCGCGCCCGGCCGCGGTCGGCGACACGCCGCGCGGCGAGCGCTCCAGCAGTCGCACGTCAGCGATGGTCTCGAGCACCCGTAGCCGCTTGGAAAGCCCCGGCTGGCTGACCCGCAGGAGCCTCGCCGCGCGTCCGAGGCTGCCCAGATCGACAGCCGCGCAGAATGCACGGAGCTCAACGATATCCGGTGGACGAACAGGCTTCGTCACGGCAGGGCGAGGATAGCTGGCGCTCCGGCCCGTTGGGCGGTGAGGCGCATCGCTCAAGGTCGGTCGCGACGCACTCAGCTCATAACCGCCGACTATCGCTGCCAGTCAGGAATCGACCCTACCGGAGCAGCGGTATCGCGCTTAGCATCGTGTGATGGGCATAACGAAACGAATGGAGCCGTCAAATGAGCACCCACGATGAACCGCAAGCGCCAGCTCGTTCAGCTCAGACTGAGGGCACGGAGGTCCAGGACGACAGGGTCCGGAGGTTTTTGGAGATCGGCGGCGTGATCGCCGCTGTCCTCCTGATTGCGTTCGGCGCCGGCTCGATCGTCCTGAGCATGCAGGGGCGCGGCGTCGTCAAACACGAACTCCTGCAGCAGAAAATCGTGGGATCGGCCGACATGAACCCCAGCGCGACCGCGGTCGAGGCCAAGGCGGCAGGTCTGTCGAAGAGCGTCACCCTTCCAACCTGCAGCGTTGCCGGCAAGACCATTGACAACGGTGCGACCGCTCGCTGCTTCGCCAGCTACATGCGCATCCACGCGCTCGAGTCGACCGGTGGCCTGGTCTACTCGCAGATACCGGATTATGCGACCGCCAACGGCGAAGGCACCAATGAAGCCGCGAAGGCGTTGATGGCGCACGAACAGCCGGTGGAAAACCCGGCACGCACCACCTGGGTCACCGAGACGGCTCTCTCGACGGCGCTGAACACGTCTTACATGGCCGAACAGCTCGGGCTCTTCGGGATCGTCGTCGGCGTGGCGCTGCTCCTGGCCGGCGCCGGCTTCGGGATCCTCGCGCTCAGCGGCGCGTTGCGCGCGCCGGCGACGTCGCCGGTGTTGCCCGGGTTCGTGCGCAGGCGCTTGACGCGTCGGCAGGCCGACAACACTGGTGCCTGAGGCAGACCACGGTCTGGAGCGGCAAAGTGAACAGACGCAGACATCGGGGGTCGTCGGGTGTGCCGGCCATGAGCGGCGAGCCACGCGATGACTGGCCACGGCAAAGGCAGCCGATGAGTGGCGTGCGCCGGCGCGCGATGCGCGCCGCTCTGTCCGCGCTCGCCGGGGGCGGGCTGACGGCTGTCGGCTTGGGCGCAGCGCTCCCCAGCGCAGCGCTCGGGGTCGGCGTGCCCGCCGGCCCGCCGATCTCGACGGACGGCTCCGCGGCGCCGCTCCCCTCCTCCCAAGCGGGGGCTGAAGCCCAGCAGACGGGCGCCGGGATCTCCACAGGCACGTCCACCACGCCCTCCTCCTCCCCCTCCTCCTCGAGCACCCCGGCCACGTCGTCTTCCCCGACCGCCGCGACTGGGCCCGCTTCGAGCGTGCCGCATGCGGGCGCGCCCGAGGCGGGCGGCGCCTCCGACGTACCGGTGGTCAGGCTGCAACGCAGGCAGAGGACAACTGCGGCGCCCAAGCGGGGGCGCAAACCCACCCACGCCCGACCGAGGGGCGATCGGCGCAGAACCCGCGGTCCGCACAGCTCACCGCACGCCACGGCCACCGGGCACGCCACGGCCACCCGGCACAACCTGGCGCCGCCGCCCCAGCTGGCAGCGGACCGGCTGCGGGCGCTCACGGCGCAGCTCGCATTCTCGGGCGCATCCGCGCGGGCGCTCGCCTACTACCGCATCCCGCTGTTCTTGCTTCCGATCTACCAGGCGGCCGCCATCCAGTATGGCGTGCCATGGCAGATCCTGGCGGCGATCAACGAAGTCGAGACCGACTACGGAGCCGACCTCTCGGTGTCGACAGCCGGTGCCGTGGGGTGGATGCAGTTCATGCCTGCCACGTGGATGCAATACGGGGTGGACGCCCTGAACGCTGGCTACGCGGACCCCTACAACCCGGTGGACGCGATCTTCGCCGCCGCTCGCTACCTGCGCGCCGCCGGTGCCGCCCACAACCTGGGTGCGGCGATCTTCGCCTACAACCACTCCGACGAATACGTCAGCTCGGTGCTCCTGCGCGCCAAGCTGATCTCCACCTATCCAAAGCCGGTGATCGCGACCCTCACCAGTCTCGCGGACGGTCGACTGCCCCTCACGGGCGGGCATGTGGCGTGGGAAGCGCTCCATCCGCGGACGTCCTCCTCGCCGTCGACCGCGACGGCCAATGCGAAGGCGCTCGCGCCGGCGGCGGCGGCCGCTGCCGCGACGGGCCTGGATGCTGGGCAGCTCGTGGATGTGAGGGGCGCTCGGACCGCCACGGTGGTTGCGGCGCGGGAAGGTCGCATCGTCGGGCTCGGAAGCTCACGCAAGCTCGGCTCCTACGTGCTCCTGCGCGACCTCCACGGTGACCTGTTCACGTACTCCGGACTCGGCGGCGTCGCTGCAAGCTACATCGTGGCCAAGACCTCGCACAAGTCGACCGGCGCACGCTACGTCAGACTGCCACTGCGCCGCGGGTCGTTCGTCAAGCAGGGCGCCGTGCTCGGTCGTGTGCGCGAGCCGATCGGAGCGAAGGATGGCCACCTGCTCTTCGCGATCCGTCCCGCGGGCGACCGGCGCGACGTCGACCCCCGGCCGATCCTGGCGAACTGGGCGCGGCTTGCCGCGGCGCTGCACCCCTGGCGAGCATCGGTGCAAGTCGATCTGCTGCAAGCCACCGCCGGCGATTTCCTCGTGCTCTCCAAGAGCCGGCTCCAGCGCGACTTGAACCGCATCTCCATCGGCCTTCACCCGACCGCTGCCGCTATCCCACTCACCGCCACTAAAGCCGCCACGGGCGCGCGCTCGGCGAGCTCCGGCCGGAGCTCGCGGTCGCCGCTGCCGGTGAGCGGCGATCTGAGCATCGTCCAGTGGGACCGGCTGATCGTGCACATCGCCGCGCTGCGGGCGCCAATCGTCGCGGTCAGGCCAAGCTCCTGGGCGATCGGCGACGCCGGACAGCGGGAGGACGAGTGGTGAGCAGGCTCGCGCGTGGCCCCGGGTTGGTGGAGCTGCGGGCGTTCTGCGCCGCGGTCGAGCTGGGCAGCCTGGGGCGGGCGGCGAGGATGCTGCACGTCAGCCAGCCGGCGCTATCTAAGCGGCTGCGCGTACTGGAGAAGCTCGCGAACGTTCGCCTGCTGGAGCGCTCGCGCCGGGGCGTGTCGCCGACGCCGGCGGGCACGCGGCTCTACCTGGCAGCGCGCCGCGTGCTCGCCGAGGACGAGGCGATCGAGGGACTGATGGGCGGAGCGCTCGCTCATGGCGTGCCGGCGCGTCTGGCTGCGAGCCCGACGATGGTCGAGTCCGTGCTGCCGAAGCTGCTGGTGGACTTCGAGGAGCGCCACGAGCGCCACCTCTCGATCGAGCTCGCGATCGTCAGCTCGGCGACGGTGCGCGAGCTGGTACGCGAGGGGCGCGTCGACCTCGGCCTGGCCGCGGCCGACCCGTCACTAAAGGATGAAGGCTCGCTGATTCAGATCCCGCTCTGCGAGGACGAGGTCGTGGTCATCGTGCCGCGCGAGCACCCATGGGCGGCGGTGGAGGAGATCGATCGCGAGGAGTTTCTCGGCACGCGGATAATCATGCGCGACCCCTACGCCGACACCCGCCACACCGTCGATGCCGTGCTCACGCCGCTGGGATTGTCGCTGGCGGAGCCGCTCGCCGAGATCGGCAACACCGCGGCGGCCAAGGATGCGGCGCTGCACGAGCGCGCGCCGGCGCTGCTCTCGCGGCTGGCGATCGGAGCAACGGATGAGAGGCTGCTCGTGCGTCACGTCGCCGGCCTGCGCTTCCGCCGGCGCTTCGTGCTCCTGTACAACACCAGGGAGGGCATCTCGCCACTCGTGCGCGCCTTCACCGATCAGGTGCGCCTGAGCACCGCCGCTCACGCGGCGTGCGAGTCCACGTTCGAGTCCCCGGCTCAAAACTCCCTTTAGACTACGCCGATGCCCGAGCGCTGGACGCGCGCGGTTCTGCGCCTGCGCCTGATCGTTCTTGCTTGCTGGCTGGCGGTGCTAGTCGTGGGTGTGCTCTCGGTGGCGCGACTGCCGGCGCTGCTCTCCAACTCGCTGGCCGTTCCCGGAACCGGCTCCGAAGCGGCGCAGACGATCCTTCAGCGCCACTTCGGAGAGCGCCCCGACGGGACCTTCTCCGTCGTGTTCGTGGTCAGGGAGCCCTCGGCGCGCGCTCTCCGAGCACTGCAGCTGCGCCTAAAGGACGTCGCCCGCGCGGTCCCTCATGGACACGCGACGGCGCTGCGCTCCGGAGAAGGGATCGTGTACGGCGAAGTCGCCACGACGCTCGATTTGCAGCAGGCGAAGGGCTGGACGGTCGCGCTGCGCCGTGCGCTGCGCATGCCGGGCTTTCCCGCCTCCTACGTCACCGGCGAGCCGGCGATCCAGCACGATCTGGACCCGATCCTGTCCGCCGATCTGCACCGCGGCGAGACGGTCGCGCTGCCGGTCGCGCTGCTCGTGCTCGTCGCGGTGCTGGGACTCTCGGCGGCGGTGCTGATCCCGTTCGTGTTCGCCGCCTGCACGATCACGGCCACGCTCGCGGCTCTCTACCTGATCGCGCACGCGGTGACGATCTCCTCCTATGCCCCGAACCTCGTCGAGCTGATCGGGCTCGGGCTGGCGATCGACTACTCGCTGCTGGTGGTGTACCGCTTCCGGGAAGAGCTTGCGCGGGGCGCACCCCCAAGCGCAGCATCCCCCCCAACCGCAGCAGCACCCTCAACCGCGGCATCCATCTCGGATTCGCCCCACTCTCTCGAGGCGGTCGGAGTGGAGGACGCGGTCGTGCGCACGATGCAGACCGCCGGCCGCGCCATCGTCTTCTCCGGCGTCGCCGTCGCGATCGGGCTGGCGGTCGTGCTGATCATGCCGGTTCCGTTTATGCGCTCGCTGGGCGTGTCCGGCTTCCTCGTTCCGCTCGTCTCGATCGGCGCGGCGCTGACGCTGCAGCCGGTGCTGCTCTCGCTGTTCGGGCGCCGTGGCATGCGCGCGGTCCGCGTGCGAGCGCTCCGGCCGGCGCGGGCTCCGGAGAGCGACCTCTGGGCGCGGCTCGCTGGCGCGATCATGCGCCGCCCTGCCGTCGTGCTCCTGGCGGGAACCGCGGTGCTCCTGGCGGCGGCGGCCCCGGTGGTGTTCCTGGTGCTGACCCCCGGGTCTATCTCCGCGATCCCACAGTCGACTGAGTCGGCCCGCGGGCTGGCGCTGCTGGACGAACGGGTCGGCGCGGGCGCGGTGACGCCGATCGAGGTGCTCGTCGATGCGGGCGTCGCTGGAGGGGCGCGCACGGCGGCCGTCCGCGCGGCGACGGAACGGCTCGTGCAAGGCATCACCGCGGATCCGGAGGCGTACATCACGGCGACCGGCGAAACGGCGCCGTACGTCGATTCCACCGGTCGCTACCGCCGCGTGTTCGTCGTGGGGCGCAACGAATACGGCGATCCGGCGATGCAGGCGCTCGTGCGGCGGCTGCGCAGGCGCGTCGTGCCGGCCGCGCGCTTCCCCGCGGCCATGAGCGTGCACGTGGGCGGAGCGCCGGCGCAGGGCGTCGACTTCCTCGCGCGCGTGTACGGCATGTTCGGATGGATCGTGCTGGCGGTGCTGGCGCTCACATACGTGGTGCTGCTGCGCGCCTTCCGCTCGCTGCTGCTGCCGCTCAAGGCGGTGGCGCTCAACGTGTTGACCGTGCTGGCCAGCTACGGGCTGCTCGTCGTGATCTTCAGGTTCGGCGTGGGCGCCGATCTGCTCGGGCTCTACCGGATCGAACAGGTCGAGGGGTGGATACCGGTCTTCCTGTTCGCGATGCTGTTCGGCCTTTCGATGGACTATGAGGTGTTCCTTGTGACCCGCATGCGCGAGTCCTGGGACGAGCACCACGACAACCAGCGCGCCGTCGTGGAGGGGTTACGGCGAACGGGTCCGATCATCACCGCCGCCGCCGCGATCATGGTCGCCGCGTTCTCAGGGTTCCTCACGGGGCGCGTGGCCGGCCTGCAGGAGTTCGGCGCCGGCCTCGCGCTGGCGGTGGCGCTCGACGCGACGATCGTGCGCATGCTGCTCGTCCCGAGCCTGATGGCGGTGCTCGGCTCCTGGAACTGGTGGCTGCCGCAGCCGATCGCCCGCCTGGCCCGCGTCAGGAGCTCACCGCGGGTGAAGCGAATGTGACCCTCGCGCCGGCGGGCTCGGCATCGGGGCATCCCTTGGACCGAGGGGCATGAGGATCCCGCGCGGAGCAGGAGAAGGCACTGCCCACCCCGCGCGGGATTCGCTCACTTCGCCATCGTGATGGCGAGCCTGTGCGAGGAGGCCTTGCGCCTGGCCCCCTTGTGCTTTGTCCCCTTGTGCCGTGGCTGCTTAATCGTGATCGCGAGCCTGATCGCCGGCAGCTGATAGCCGAGCGCGAGGCCCGGCAGGTCTTCTCTGAACGTCAGCATGGGGACAACGCCATAGGGCGTGTTGGCATACGCCGGCTGGCTGTTGTACAGCAGCGGGTACATGTCGATCAGGTGCGTGCCCGGACCTCCGGTGGCGACGAGGTTCATGACGGTGTCGCCGTTGGAGTTAAAGCCGCACCCGTAGCCGATGTAGCTGTTGTCGTAGTCGACCGTGATCGTGTTGTCGAGCTGCGTCCAGCCGAGGCCCCTGAGGTGCACGGTGAACGGCTGGCCCTCTTTCAGCACGAGCGAGGAGACGCCGTGGCCGACGACGCTGCGCGTGATGTAGAACGGCGCCTGGGCGACGACCTTGCCGCCTTGCGTGAGCTGCACGGCGTGCCAGCCACCGAGGCCTTCGGGCGCGGTGATATTCGCCTTCAGCGATCCGCCGGACGGCGTCACCGCGGCGCCGTTATCGAGCGGCACAGAGACGAAGGTCCAGCACGTCGACTTCGGGCAGTTCACGCGGCTGCCGAGGACCGTCAACCACGTCAGCGTGACGGGCGCGCTGCCCAGCCCGGATGCGCTGACTTCGACGCCGGTCTGCACCGGACCCCTGGCCGGCGTGAGCGTGGTGGTCGCGGTGCTGCCCGCGGCCACGGCGCTCGCCTGCAGCGTCGTGCGTGAGCCGATCGTCGGGGCGACGTTCATCGGCCATTCCATCGTGGACTTCGGGCGGCCCTTGTCCTTGGTGACCTTGAACGTGAACGTGCTGCCGGCGCCCGTAGAGGTGTTGCCGGCGCCCCACGGGATCGGCGACTGCTGGATGTTGAGATAGGTGAAGGTGATCGAGTCGCCGACCTGGATCGTATGCATGCCGACCGGACCCGATGCGCGGATCTGAAACTGCGCGGTGCCGCGCGTCCAGTAGGCGGTTATTGCGCCTGTGAAATGGTTGTCGTAGGTCACCGATGCGCCGCCTTCGAACAGCGACGAGCCGAGGCCGTGATAGGTGATCGTGATCGGCGTTCCGATCGGGCCCTTCTTGGGGCTGATCGTCGCCGATCGGTCGACGGTGAACACGGCGCCGTCGCCTACCTCGACTCCTTCGACGACTGCGGTGATTTCATGGGGCCCGCCGAAGTCGTTCGGCGCCTTCAAGCTCACGCTGAACGAGCCGCTGGAGCTTGTGGTGGCCGTTGCGAGCGCCACGGAGAGCTTTTCGACGGGCGCGGTGCCAAGGTAATCGACGCTGTCCACACGTGGATCGAGTTCCCAGGTGACCTTCGCGGTCGACCATGTGATCGTGACCGGCTTGCCTGCGGGCAGGCCCGAGCCCGAGATCGTCATGGGCGTGCCGGTGATGCCTTCCTTGGGAATCACATCCAAGATCGATGGGTTCGAACTGAGCTTCGCCGCTGGGACTGTTGGACCCGGGAGCGCCGGTGCGCCTGGAATTGCGGGCGTCGGGAGCGCTGTCGGGTTTTCGGGCTTGGGGGCGGTCTTCACACCAAGCGCTGATGCTGGCAGGAGCAGAGCCCCTGCCAGCAATGCGGCCGCTGCGAGACCCCGACGTGTTGCTGCCAATTCGCATCTCATGTCAGGTGCCTTCTTTCACTCGCTGCGTTAGGGTTGGTTGATTGTTCAGTGTTGTTGGTGCTTGTTTGTTCGCCTACGGCTCGATCATCAGTTGCGATGAGACCGGGAAGTTGGCCTGTGAGAATTCGCCGGTCAGGGCCGGTTCGACGATCTTCTTCACCTCTTTCTTGAACCTTGGCTTGCCTTTCTTTCCCTTCTTGCCCTTTGCCTTGACCTTGACCTTCACCGTCTTTTCGATGGTCACGGGCTTGCTCACGACGTGGACGGTGAAGCCGAGCGGGGTGATCCCGTTCGGTGGTATTTCGATTTTTGTCTTTTCCGGGAGAGCGGTCACTTCCCCGCTCGCCGATTCGCTCTGGACGACTGCTTCCTTTTGCACTTCGCCCTTCGTGGGGACGCCGACCGTCCAGTACGCGTGCTTGTTCTTTTCACCCGCTTCGGTCTTTGACTGGTTGTGTTGACCCCATGCGAGCGCGAAGCGAACCGTGCTCGGCACGCCGTTTACCAGCACGCCCGGGATCCTCACGTAGGCTTGTTCGACGTTCGATTCGGTGAGCGAGGCGCCGCTTTCCTTGGCGTTGACACCCCACATGCGGAAGACGATCGTCTCACCCACGTGGATGATGGAGGTCTGCGAGCATCCGGCCAGCGTAGGGGCTTCCTTGCTTGCCGGCTTGCCGCTCACCACGGTGTCTACGTAGAGGACCAGGCCGAGCTTCGGGCTCTGGAACGTCGGTGCCGTCACCGGTTCTGACGGTTTCGGCAACGGCGTCTTTGTTTCGGCGGCGAGCGCGCCGGCCGGTGCGCCCAGGACAGCTGCCAGCCCTAGCGCACCAGCGATAAGGAGCTTCTTCATGATGTTCTGTCCTTTCAATTGTGCTGCTAAACGCTGAGCGAGCCGCTGATCGTGACCGTGAAGCTGCCGGCGCTCTTGTTGTACGAGCCCGAGAAGCTCAGGGTGCCTTTTGCGCTCTTGAGCTTGCCGCTGCCGCCGGTGACGCTGGCGGAGCCGTTGACGGTCTTGAGGTTGCCGGTCCCGCAGCCTTTCGACGAGGACTTGACGGCGAGGGTGATGCTGCCCCCAGAGCCGGAGATCGACGCCGGTCCGCTGAAGTAGCCGCACGATCCGCTCGTGTGGCCAGTGCCTTTGCTGCCGGTGAGCTTGTTCAAGCCGTCCGTGCCGCTGCCGGAGCCGCTCACGGAGTTGATCTTGATTGACGTGCCGCTGATGGTGACCGATGTCTTGCCTGAGTATTTGCCGCTGAACTTGACGGTCTTGGCCGCGTGTGCGACTCCTGACGCCGGGGCATAGCTGGGTAGGACTGCCGCTGCGGCGATGATCGCCGCCACAACCGCAGGCGCATAGAAGTGAGACTTGTGCATGAGAGGCTCCTTAGTAGTGTCTTGGTAGGTGTGGACGCTCATTAGTTGCTCCTTTCTGTGCAGTCAACCAGCTCACGTAGGAGGCACCTACCGCAGAACCCACTGAACCGGATGCGTAGTTCACAACGTTTCATTGCACCCCACGCTAACCCCATGGGCGCCACTCCGGTAGACCGGATTCCGGCCTGGCAGTGATAGCCGGCGGTTATGGGCCGGCACGGAGGTCGCCCCGCACTGCGACACCGCGGACCGCGGGCTCGACTGGGCCCGCATAGGCGTGGCACAGACGCCCGTGCCGTGAGAACGCGCTCCGCAATGGGCGTCTCGGCCATCCGCCACCGACATCGTCAGTAGAGACCCGAACCGTTCTCAGTGTGATCAACGGATGAGCGACCTGACGGCGAACGCGAGGATACGTGTCCAATCCATACACGAGCCGGGAGGATCGAGGTGTCACAAATGAGTATCGCCATATCGCCGGATCGCGGCCTGCCTGGCCCGGAGGCCAACGCCGGACGGCGAACCGGCCCCCATCTCGGGGTCGGGATGACCGACCGCGATCATCTGCTTGAGCACCTGCAGCACCTGCAGCACCTGCGCGGCATCCTGCCGGTGTTCGCCCAGGAGCTGGCAAGTGCCCGCCGCCAGACGGCCGCGCTTCGCGTCGAGAACCGAGGGCTGCTGGAAGAGGTACGCCGGCTGCGAGCGCAGCGTGGCGAGAGCAGCCCCACCACGACCACGCTTCGATAGGAGGATTCGCGCATGGTGCTCCACGACCGCCGTCGCAGCCGCCACGAGCCGGACAGGGTGGAAGGCTGAGCGATGGCCACTCCGCTGGCCCTGCCCCTCGGCGAGCGCGCGGTGCTCGACGCAGTGCGCCGCGAGGCGCACCCGCTCACCGGTGACCATCGCGACTACGACACGCTGCTCGCGCTGATCGGCGACGCACGGATCGTGCTGCTCGGCGAGGCCAGCCACGGCACACACGAGTTCTACCGCGAGCGCGCCCGCATCACCAAGCGCCTGATCACCGAGCACGGCTTCACCGCGCTGGCGATCGAGGCCGACTGGCCCGACGCCTACCGCGTCAACCGCTACGTCCACGGCGCGCGCGAGGACGCGACGCCGAGGAGGCGCTGCGCGGCTTCCGGCGCTTCCCGACGTGGATGTGGCGCAACGCCGACGTGCTCGACCTCGTCGGCTGGCTGCGCACCCACAACGACGGCCTTGCAACCGGGGCGCGCGGGGTCGGCTTCTACGGCCTCGACCTCTACAGCCTCGCCGCGTCGATGGAGGCCGTGATCGGCTACCTCGACGAGCAGGACCCCGACGCCGCAGCACGAGCACGCAAGCGCTACGAGTGCCTGCAGCCCTACGCCGGGGAGAGCGCCGCCTACGGCCAGGCCGTCCTGTTGGGCGTCGGTGAGCCGTGCCGCCGGCGGGTGGTCGAGCAGCTCGTCGAACTGCGCCGCCGCGCCGGGGACTACCTGCGCCGCGACGGGCTCCTCGCCGAGGACGAGTACTTCTTCGCCGAGCAGAACGCCGCGGTCGTCGCCGACGCCGAGGAGTACTACCGCACGATGTTCGCCGACCACGCCGGCTCCTGGAACCTACGCGACCGCCACATGGCCGACACGCTCGATCAGCTCCTGGCGCACCTGGACCGCCACGGCGGGACCGCGCGCGTGGTCGTGTGGGAGCATAACTCGCACGTCGGTGACGCGCGCGCGACCGAGATGGCCCAGCGCGGCGAGCTGAACATCGGCCAGCTGATGCGCGAACGCCACGGCCGCGACGTGGTCAACGTCGGCTTCATCACCTACGCCGGGACCGTCACCGCGAGCTCGGAGTGGGGCGGGCCCGCAGAGCGCAAGCGCGTGCGGCCCGCGATCGCCGGCAGCTACGAGGCGCTCCTGCACGCCGCGGGCATCCCCGCCTTCCTGCTCTGCCCGCTCGCTGCGGGCGAGGCCGGACGGGCGCTGGCAGAGCCGCGGCTCGAGCGCGCGATCGGCGTCATCTATCGCCCGGAGACCGAGCGCCAGAGCCACTGCTTCGCGGCCAGCGCCGCCCGGCAGTTCGACGCGCTCGTCCACATCGACCACACCCGCGCCGTCGAGCCGCTCGAGCGCACCTCCACCTGGGAACTCGGCGAGCCGCCCGAGACCTACCCCAGCGCCCTGTGACCCTGAACAGCTCCCTCGCGCAGGGGCCACATGGGTACCACACCAAGCCTGAGTAAGCAGGTGCTCGTCGGCCGGGTGGCCCGCGCCTCAACCCTGAGCCAGAAGCCGCCCGACCTCCTCACGCCGGGCAGTCGAGAGCACCGGCCAGCCGGGCTCGTACCCGAACACGTCGATCAGCGGTGCGGAGCCGTAGCGCTCGGTGACGATTTCGATGTGCTCGGGTGTCACGAGCGCGGGGTGCTCCACGCCGCAGGAGCGCGCCAGCGCGAGGAGCTCCGCGCGCAGCGCGACGAGGTAGTTGGCGGCACGACTTGACTTCAACTGGGGATCGAGGCCGTGCATGAGCCAGCGCGACTGGGTCGCCACACCCGTCGGGCAGCGGCCGGTGTGACAGCGCTGGGCCTGGATACAGCCGATCGCGAGCATCGCCTCACGGCCCACGTTGACCATGTCGCAGCCCAGCGCGAACGCGAACAGCGCCGAGTCCGGGAAGCCGAGGCGACCCGAGCCGATGAACACCACCTCCTCGGCCAGCCCCGCGCGCGCGAAAGTGCCATAGACGCGGGCGAAACCGAGCTTGAAGGGCAGCGCCACGTGGTCGGCGAACGAGAGCGGCGCGGCACCGGTCCCGCCCTCGCCGCCGTCGACGGTAATGAAGTCCGGTCCGCCGCCGGTGGCCGCCATGCGCTCGGCGAGCGTCTCGCCAGAAGCCGCTCTCGCCGACAGCCGACTTGATGCCCACCGGCAGGCCCGTGTCCTGGGCGATCAGCTCCACGAACTCGATCAGCCCATCGACGTCCGAGAACGCCGAGTGCGCGGGCGGGCTGACACAGTCCTCGCCGGCGGGCACGCAGCGAATCGCGGCTATCTCCGGTGTCACCTTCACGCCCGGGAGCAGCCCCCCGAGGCCGGGCTTGGCGCCCTGGGAGAGCTTGACCTCGATCGCGCGCACCGGCGCCTGCGCCACCATGCTCACGCAGACACTCAAGGCTGAAACGGCCGTGCGCGTCGCGGCAGCCGAAATACCCGGTGCCGATCTGCAGCACGAGCTCTCCGCCGTGGCGGTGCGCACCGGCGAGGCCGCCCTCGCCGGTGTTGTGCAGGCAGCCGGCGAGCCGCGCGCCACGGTTGAGAGCCTCCACGGCGACCGGCGAGAGCGAGCCGTAGCTCATGCCCGACAGGTTCACCAGCGACGCCGGGCGAAACGCGTGGCTGCGGCGGTGGCCGGCGCCCAGCACCTTGCCGGCCGGGATCCTGTAGTGGGGTGCACCGCCGGGCTCCCCGGCCGCCGGGGCGGGCGCGGGAAACGGCGAGTGCTTGATGATGAGCAGGCTCTCGACGGCCTCCATCTCATCGTCGGTGCCGAACCCGAACACGTTCTGTTCGCCCTCCGAGGAAGCGTAGATCCAACGCCGCTGATCACGCGAGAACGGGCGCTCCTCGTTGTTGGAGGTGACGATGTACTGACGCAACTCGGGGCCGAACGCCTCGAGCAGCGTAGCGCAGGTGCCCGAGGATCGGGAAGTTGCGCAGGATCGCGCGCCGGCGCTGAAGCAGGTCGTAACCCACCACACCCGCGAGCGCGGTGGCGAGGGCGCGAGAGCGAGAGCTGCCGAGCATAGCCACAGTCCGCAGGCAGCCTCCCAGAAATCCACGTGCACCGCCAGCGGCGCACCCCCGGCGTGGATGCCCATTGAGGCGCAAGTGACCCCCCGAGCGTGCTGGCCCGCTCGTCGCTGCGCGACCTGGCGAACCGCAGATGCCTGCCCGTGGGGGACCCGGATGCCGAGAATGGCCGCCGGAATGGGAGGATGGTGTGCGCGATGACCGAGCCGCTTCACCGCACCACGCCCGAGGTCTCCACGGGCCTCGCTGAGAGCGACGCCAACGAGCTACTGTTGGTCGCCGGCGGAGCGGTCGATAGCGCCGCCCGCCTGCTGATCCAGGGTCGCTCACACCTTGGGGGGCTGATCGCAAAGGGTGACCGCGACTACGCCAGCCGAGTGGACTTCCAGATCGAGGACTCCATCAGGGACGCGCTGGCACGCGCATCACAAGAGATTCCGTTTCTCGGCGAGGAGCGCGGAGGCCACCTGCACGCCCCTTTGCTGTGGGTGCTCGATCCGGTCGACGGCACGACCAACTTCATCAAGGGCAGCCCGCTGTGCGCGATCTCCCTGGCGCTCCTGAGCGACGGCCAGCCGATCTTCGGGATCGTCGACCTTCCCCTCCTGGGCGAGCGCTACGTCGCGCGCGCAGGCGGCGGCGCGTACCTCAACGGCGCACGGCTGCACATGCCCGACACTGGGCGGCTCGCCGATGCCGTGGTCGGGATCACCGACTTCGCTGTCGCGGACGACCGGTCGGTCGAGAACCCGATCCATATCGCGCTCCTGGCCCGCCTCGCGCCGCGGGCGCTCGGGGTGCGAACCCACGGGTCGGCCGCGCTCGACCTCGCGTGGCTGGCCGCGGGGCGCCTCGGCGCGTCGCTGATGCTCTCAAACCGCGCATGGGACGTGAGCGCAGGAGTGCTGCTCGCACGCGAGGCCGGAGGACTGGCCTACGACTGGGACGGATCGGAGCACGGCGTGGACTCACGCTTCACGATCGCGTCCGCGCCGAGCCTGAAGGGCAGCCTGCTCGAGCTGCTAACGGCGGTTTGAATGAGCAGCCCGTCGCTTGTCGTGTTCGCGCCCTCGCCGCTGTTGACGATCACCGTCGAGGCGGCGGACACCCACGAGCAGGAGATCCACCTGCACGCCGGCGGGCAGGGCTTCTGGGTAGCCCGCATGGCAGCGCTGCTGGGCGCCGAGGTCACCCTGTGCTGCGCCCTGGGCGGCGAGTCGGGCGCAGTCCTGCGCGGCCTGATCCCAAGAGAGAACGTCGAGCTCTCAAGCGTGGAGTGCGCCGCGTCCAACGGCGTCTACATCCACGCCCGCCGCGACGGCGAGCGCGAGCAGCTCGCGCGCACCGAATCCAAGCGCCTCTCCCGCCACGAGGCCGACGAGCTCTACGGCCTAGCGCTCAGCGCCGCACTGGACGCGGGCGTGGCGCTGTTGACGGGGGTGGACCCCTCGACAGTCCTCGACAGCGAGATCTACCGCCGGCTGGCGGGTGACCTGCGCGGCAACGGGGTGAAGGTCATCGCCGACCTCGCGGGCTCCGCACTGAAGGCCGTGCTGGCCGGAGGCGTAGACGTGCTGAAGATCAGCGAGGAGGAGATCCTCAGCGAGGCTCTCGCCCGCAGCACCGATGTGGGGGATCTGCTGAAGGCGTTGGACGGGCTGCACGAGGCGGGTGCCGAGACGGTGCTCGTCTCGCGCGCCGAGCGGCCCGCGCTGGTCCTCGACGGCGCCGGCGGACGCTACCTGCAGCTCACGGGCCCTCGGGTGGAGACCCTGGAGCCGCGCGGCACCGGCGACTCGATGTTCGCCGCGCTCGGCGCCGGCCTGGCCAGCGGCCAGGACCTGGAGGCAGCGCTGCGCCTGGCGATGGCAGCCGGCTGCCTGAACGCCACCCGGCACGGACTCGGCACCGGGACACACCAGCAAATTGAGCAGCTCAGCCACCACATCGAGATCACACAGCTACCCAGAACCTGAGCGGACCAGCGGTGGGTGTGAGGACGATCTTGCCGTGGTGTGGCGAGGTTCGCGCTATCCCGCCGTACGGCGGTCGCTTACGGATACCCAGCACACACGCTACGCCGCATCCGTGCTGTCAGTTGCCGGTATAGACCAGCCCGCGCTCCAGCGCGTAACCCACGAGCTCCGCGCGCGTGGAGAGCCCGAGCTTCTGCTGGATGTGCGAACGGTGGGTCTCGACCGTACGCACCGAGAGGTACAGCTGCGCGGCGATCTCGGCGTTGGTGTGCCCCAGCCCGATCAGCCTCAGCACATCGACCTCGCGCTCTGAGAGATCGTCCGGGGGGCCGGGTGGAGGCTCGGAGGCGATGCGAGCGCCGAGCCTGGGGTTCAGCCGCCCAGATCATGCACATCGGTCCCTATGCCGCGGAGGGTCCGACGATCCAGCGGCTGCATGCCTTCGTCGCCGAGCGAAGCTACGAGCGAGTCGGCAAGCATCATGAGGTCTACCTCAGTGACCCTCGGCGCGCTTCGCCCGAGAAGATGAAGACCATCGTTCGCCAGCCCATCGCGGCGCGCTGAACTTCTCGTGATCCGGACGCTCGACTCAGGACCACGCTGCCGCTCTTGCTCGACTTGCGCGCGT
This sequence comes from uncultured Solirubrobacterales bacterium, assembly GCA_963813805.1. Lineage (GTDB taxonomy): Bacteria > Actinomycetota > Thermoleophilia > Solirubrobacterales > Solirubrobacteraceae > Palsa-744. Next base: position 153,201 of record CAWEZZ010000002.1, on the reverse strand, counting down.
GCCCTGAGCTTCGCCGTCGACGAGTGTCAGGCCGGGCGCGCCAGCGCTTTGGTGCCCGATTCGATCTCGTGGAGACCGACAGGACGCAGCCCGGGCCCGGTCGCTCTTGCCGCCGGGACAAGGATGAGGTCAAGCGTGCAGCAGTCCTCTAGCTCGACGAGCACATCGTTGTTGATATCGACCAGGGTGCCGGCGACACGAAAGAGCGACGCTCCATCCGTCATGTATGTGCCATCGGCAGGCACGGGCAGTTGACGCTCTGCCTTGTGCTGGGCCTGTGAGAGGAGATCGAGGAGTCTCATCGCTGGGTGACCTTCCTTCGCGATGCTAGGTGCGCTCTTGGCTTTCGTACCTGCTCAAGTAGGGCGCGGTTCTCGAGCCGGAGTGCGGCCGCCTGTTCCCTGATGCTCGCGAGTTCTCGACCGTAGATGGTAAGGGCGCCTTCGGGTCCCAGCAAGCGCTCTAGAAGCTCTGCCCGCCTGGGGTTGTTGGAGAGCGTGAGCGCCGTCGAGGATGCGGCCTTGAGCCGCTGGCCTGTTTGGCGGTCGTTCCGTTCGATGGCACTCACGCTCACAGCCGAGATCCTGACCATCGAGTTCGGGGCGGTCATCGAGGGAAACTGCGCTATCGACTCAGGGGTTCCCCGCACGAGCGTCGCTGTCCGGCGTCATGTGGGAGGCCTGCGTTGCAGGTGCAGGTTCGCTCCCCCCGTGATCTCGCTGAGCTCAGCCTCCCCCGGCCGCCGCAGCCCGGCCGGCCGTTCGTCCTGAGCTTCACCGCCACAAGCGAAGTGCAGCGGCACGTCGTCGTTGAGGGCACGACCACGGCCCGCCGGTTACCTCCTGGTCGATCCACGGGCGGACACAAGGCTGGGAGACGCTAGTCCGTTGCCCATCCAGGTGGGTCATTCTGGGCAGCACTCTCACCCGGCCAGCGCGACGCCCTAATGAACGAGAATTACGCTCTCCACGAGCGCCTGGGGCGGCCAATCCGGGCGAGCACCCGGCTCCGATTGGACCGGGAGAGATGCCCAGCCTTCACGCAAAATTGCCTTCTCATGGGCCGAGGGAGGCGATCGAGGTGACGAGGATGCCGTCGGGTCGTGTGTAGGTGGGGCTGTCCGCGACGATGACGAGCAGGGCGCCACATGCGGCGTTTGTGGCGGGTGCGAGCTTTTCTTTGAAGGCGAGCAGGTTGCCGGCCGCCTCCTCCACTCGGTGGTGTCCCAGCTTGATCTCCGCTGCGAGCCAGCGCCCGTCTGCTGCCTCGATGATCGCGTCGATCTCCAGTCCCTTGTTGTCGCGGTAGAAGCGGACCTCCCCGCGATGTGGCTGGGCGTAGACGCGCAGGTCATGGATTGCCTGCGACTCGAACAGGAACCCAGCTAGCTCGATCTCGGGCCCCAAGAGTCGCTGAGGCACGGCGCCGAGGGCCGCGACCGCGAGCGAGGGATCGGCGAGGTGACGCTTCGGCGTCGCTGCGAGTCGCACTCGCGAACGCAGCTGTGGCTTCCAGCTCGGCTGGTCCTCGATCAAGAAGAGCCGCCCGAGCACACGCAGGTAGTCGTGCAGAGTGGTCTCGCCGAGTGGCTTCTCCGCGGCACGAGCGATTGTCCGCAGGCTCGCGTTGGTCGCGACGTTGCGGGCATAGGAGGCGAGCAGGCGTCGGACTCCGTCGGGATCGCGTCGGGCCCCGTCGACGCGAGGAACGTCCGTATGGACGATCATGTCGAGGTAGTCGGCGTTCGCTTCGAGGGCGTCGGCCGGCGTGAGGGTGAGGTTGTCCGGCCATCCGCCGATTGAAAGCGCCTCGATCGTCTCGGTTACGCTGAGCCTGTGTGGCTTGGCCTCAGCGGTGGAGCCATCGAGGAGTCGCGCCCACCGAGACGGCGCCGCTCGAGAGGCCGCGCTCCAGCAGCGTCATCGTCCGCATCTGTACGGCGGCGATCCTGCGCGCGCCCGTATGACTTTGCTCCTCGGTCTCGGGGGTGGATGAGCCGGTGAGCAGGAACAGGCCCTTGCCCCCGAGGTCGTCGATTCGTCCCCGCACGGCGTTCCAGATCCCCGCGGCGAGTTGGTACTCGTCGATTAGCCGAGGGTGCTCGCCGTCGAGCACGAGACGCGGGTCTGTCTGGGCTGCGGTGAGCGCTGCGCGGTCCTGGTCGAGGCGTACCTCCGAGACCGCAAAGCAGCGCGCGGTGGTCGTCTTGCCGACTGCCTTTGGACCCGTGAGCAGGACGCCCCCGTGGGTGCGCAGGCGTGCCTGCACCAGCTTCTCGATGATCCGCTCGCGGTGTCCCTGCGGAGGGATTGTACCCGGCATGACGAAGGGATTGTACCTCACGTAACGGAGGTGTTGTACTCGCGCCATGTTGTACTCGCGCCGGCTCTGAAAGCGCCTCGGTTTTGGACAACGACCCCTGCCCGTGGTCCAAAACCTACGGGAAACCACCGGCAACCAGCGGTATCTCGCCAGCGCAGACACGGCAGGCCACTGGTGCCCACCTGTGCGAAGCCTCTGCAAACAGGCTATTCCTTCGGACCGTAGCCGCACACATCGGGGTCGTCGTCCCATGCCTGAAAATCGTGGTGTCGGCGGTTCGAGTCCGCCTCTCGCCATACCCCCGAAAACCCCCGTCAACACTGGGCGCCCGAACTCCTGACCCGAACCCGAAATCGACCTCGAAAGACCACGATTTCCGGGTCCCAGTACCTTTTCGGGACCTTTTGGCCGCCCGGCGGCCCGAAGTAACGGCACAGTGAAGGCGCTGGCAGGTGCCGAATGAGCCGGAGAGCTCATCTCACGCTGCCGCGGCGAGCGGACGCTCAGCGTGGACCTCGCGCGCTTGACGCACGAGCCGATCGAAGCTCTCGCCGTGGCAGCGCTTGACGCGCTGCTCGAGCTGCGTGTAGACATCCATCGTCATTCGCGAATCGGCGTGACCGACCTGCCCCATCACCCACTTCACGTCGAAGTTGTTCGCCACCAGCGCGATCGAGATGTACGTACGCCGCAACGTGTGAGGTGTCGTGTGCGGCAACGGCGGTAGCCCCCTCACGATCAGCTGCTCGCTTGCTCATGCGCTCGCCGTCGTGAGGATCGCCGCGACACGCCCACGGCCCATGCGACCTCCGCGCACATTCGGTACCAGATAGGCATTGGGCCCGGTCGGGACGCCGGCTTGACGCAGCCGCTTGAGGTGCTCGCCCACGCTGGCAGCCAGATCCGGTGTCATCTGCACCTCGCGGATCCCCGTCTCGGTCTTCGAGTCGACGATGCGAAAGCGCCCACCGTCCGAGCCATGCAGGCGCACCTGTCCGATCCGCAGATCGCACAGCTCGCTCACCCGAACACCCGAGCGCCCGAGAATGTCGACAGCAACTCGCCGCCCGGCATAGCCACGCCCAACGCGAGCGCCGAGCCGGCGCACATGGAAGCTCACCGTCGATGGCGCGAGACCCAGTTGCTTGGCGATCTGCCGCGGTCGGTAGCCCTTTGCGAGTAGGTGGCGCACCTGCAGTGTCGTTAGGCCAAGCTCCGGCTCGGGCTTGGCCTCAAGCAGAATCAGATCCTGTGCATTGGCTGCATCCAGCAGCAGCGCGAGCTCGTCCATCTCCAGAAACGTACGCTCGGGCCTGGGCACCCGCACCCGCATCCGCTTGCCGCGCGCCGGGTTGATCTCGATCAACTCGTCCTCGACGGCGTCCTCGAGGATCGCCGCGAGCGCTCGCAGTACCTTGCGGATCGACGCCGGCCCGAGCGGCACCCTGCGCCGGTTACGCTCATCACGCAGGTCGCGCCCGGCAGCGATCGCCTCGCGCAATTCGCGCGCGTCGTTTACCAGCCGCGCCTTATACCGAAGGCACCGCGCACGATCGATCTCCTCCACCGAGCAGTCCCCGAAGATCGGGAGCAGGTGTTTCTCGATGCACCATCGGTAGTCCGACGCGGTGCTCGGACGGATCTCGCCGAACACGCCTTCGATCTTCGCCTGAAGCCACCGACGCGCGTACTCCTCGAAGTTGGTCCCCGACCCTGCGCGCCTGCTCCTCATCGCTGCCGTCGGACGCTTCCAGACCCCAAGTCGAACCCGTCCGACGGCGTCGCCGAGCTCGCGGCGCGCCGCCGACTCATCCCAGCCACCGCCACAACCGCAATCGCAGCCCGAGCGCTCGTGCAGACTCATGATCTGACGCCTGCCTTGGGCGTTGAAACGCAAACGAAAGACACGCGTGCCGTCCGCCAAGGTGCGAGTGTGCAGCGAACCGGAGTTAGTGCGCGCCACCGAGGGCCTGACCCTTCCGTACGCGCCGGACGGAACGAGGACCTCTCCGGGTCCGGCGCCCACCACGGCGTCGACGGCGTGCCTCGCGGTGCAACAGGACTGAGCCCGGATCATGCCCCTGCCCCAAAACCCATTGGTGGGGCCGCGCCGATGGGATGAGGGCGTGGCGAGGCTCGCGCGGTACGACCGGTGGTTGTTCGTCCAGACGACGCTAGCTGCGGTGACGGTTCCCTAGCGGCACGCCCAAGCCGAACACGAGCGAAACATCGACAGGGTCATCGAGCAGCAGCGACAGCGACAGCTTGACGAAGAGCTACGGCTCGACCACGAGAACGACCTCGGCTTCGGAATCGAATAGTCAGGTCTTCCCCACCCTCCCCATACCGGACAACCCGGCTGGGGACAGAGGGGACAGCGCGCGAAGTGTCTTTTCTAAGCCAGAAGCTCCCGGTCGGTGGCATTGCCCACGACCTCGAAGCTGAGGCTGCATCGTCCGCCCTCAGCAACTCGAAGCGTCGGATGCAACCCCACCTCCACACCGTCCTTATAGACCCACGTCTCGGCGAGGATCGCCCAGCCGCGCGCAGGCACAGGCTCGCCCGGCTCAAACACCATCGGCGGGTGGGAAAGGCTCTGGATTCGCCACCAGCCCGGCCTCGTGTTGTTGTCGAGCGTCATCTCACATTGACGGTGGCGTTGATGGGTCCGCTCCCGCCGCCTAGGTCGAGTGCGAGGTTCCAGTGACCGGTGCTCGGGATCACGACGCGGGCTGGCGACTGGACCGCCCAGCCGCCGTACTCGGAGAAGTTGACTTCCCGCTTGTAGAGCGAGTAATTGGTGTCGTCGAGGAGGCGAACGGCGGCCTGGTTGTCGAGGCCGACCTCCACCACCGCGCCTCGGCTCTGCTGGCCCAGATCGAAATACAGGTGCTCGGGCATGGCTGGTACTCCTTGTAGTCGGTATTTGCTTGAGCTTTGGGACCTTCTGGCGATCCAGCGCCCAAGTACCACCTTGGGCTGCCACTTCGGTACCGCGCACACGAATATCAGCCAGAGAAGACGGAAAAAACCCCGCCGAGAGGAGGTGGTAAGGCTCCACTCGACGGGGCAAGCTCATGCAACCCGACGGTGCGTGTTGTATAGCAACGGGCCGACGTCCTGCTCTCCGGGTCCAGGAATGCCATCACTACTGTTGCTGGCATGTCCCCGTTGCCGCCCCTGCCCGAGTCATTTCGACGAGCGGACCTTGAGGCGGTCGGACTCGTCGGCTGGCAGACGTGGGATCAGCTGCGTGCCGATGATCTGGCCCACGTGCCGCACGGTCCGGCTGCGTATGTCGTGTATCGAGCGGATCTCGGCGAGCCAGAGTTCGTGACCAAGAATCCGGGCGGACGCTTCAAGGGACAGGACCCGACGGTCGCGGTCGATGTACTGCAAGCGAAGTGGGTACCGGGTGCCGAGGTCGTCTATATCGGCAAGGCGGACGACGCTGGTCGGCGACTGAAGCAGTTCGCGCGGTTTGGAGCTGGCGAGCCCGTTGGCCACTGGGGTGGCCGCTACATCTGGCAGCTCGCCGATTCAGGCAAGCTGCTTGTGGGATGGCATGCGATCTCCTGGGAAGAGACGGCGCGGGATTACAAGAAGCGTCTGCTCGCTCGCTTCACCGAGCTGCACCGGGGCGCCCGCCCATTCGCCAACCTCACCGGGTGACCCAGCGCCACGAGCCCAATACAACCCTCGGGTTGCGAGAGGGCCCTGAGCTACTTGTCGTTCCCGATGTCATCGTCTTCGGCTGCTGCGGACCCAGGGGCCGGTCCGGCGGGCGGCGCCACCACCTGCGGTGCCGTCAAGCCGGCGGCCTTGAGCAACTGGGCGAGGCGACCGATCTCGCTTGACGCGGGTGTGGTCGTCAGCTTGGCGAGCATGGTTGCCCACATCTCTTCGAGGGGGAGGAAGCCGACCGAGCACCCGATGAGATTGCTTGCGATCGTCGGGTCCTTCTCCCAAGCGCGCGCGTCGCCCTGTAGGCGGGTGACGGCGATGCGGTAAGAAAAGTCGCGCTCTCCGGTGAGCTCGAAGATCTTCTCGCGGAACGCGTCGCTCCACTTGGGAATCCACAGCTCGCGGAAGTGCCTCCAGGTCTCGCGCTTTGGATTGCGCTTCTCGCCACGCAGCTCAGCGAGCTTTGCGGTCGCGTCGAAACCGCCTTGCCATGCCTTGCAGCTGACGACCATCACGCGATCGAGCCCAGATCTCCGCGGGTGATAGCCAACGACATCTACGTCGGAGCGCACGGAGTCCTGCATACCGACGTACTCCGGATGATCGGAGCGTGGTCGAAATGTGATGTTGTGGGTCGTGAAGTAGCCCTTGAACTTCAGGTAGTCATCCACGACCTGCTCGAGAACGTCCTCCTTCATAAGCCGGGCCTCCCGTACGCAGAAGGACAGCACGGCCACGCGTGTGGCATCAGCCCGTCACCAGTGCAGGCGGAGCGCCTTTGGTAGCGGCATCGCAGACTTGTCGTAGCCATGCTGCGGGTGTTATGGCTCCGCTGAGGAAGTGGACCTGCGCGAAGAGGAATGCTTGGGGGTGGGGTGGGTTCTCGAACTCGTAGTCGTCTTCGTCGGGCTGCCCGGCGAGGTGGCGGAAGAGGGCGTGGATCTCGTCGTTGGTCAGCCAGCGCTCTCGCTCCTCGGCGCCTGTGTGGAGGTAGGCGAGGCGTCTGCGGATGACAAGTGTCCAGATGTCGTCTGTGTCCTTGGACAGCTCTAGGTAGAGGGCAGCGGGGTAGCTGATGCCCTCTCCGGCGTCGAGCTGCACGCTGTTGATCTCCCACGTCTCGAGAGCGCCATAGATCGCGCGGGCCCATTCGTGGGCATCCTCGTCCGCGTGCGTACCCCAGGGCAGCAGCGCGCTCTCTGAGGAGCGGGCGGACTGCTCGATGTCGGGATAGAGCATGTCCGCTTGCTGCAAACGCTCGGCGTGCTCGTAGCCGCGATCGTGCGCGTCATCAAACGTGCACAGCCAGAGCAGACCGCGTGGCTTGTCGTGCCAACGGACACCGCGACCCCTGCCGAAGTGGTAGGTGAACGTGTCGGGTCGTTCGGCCGCCGCGAACGGCTCGGTCCCTGAGGCGCGCTGATCCTGCTGTTCGAGGAACTTGATGATCGCGCCCCGAGCAGTCGTGAGCGCCGAGGCGTCCTCGTGCCAGCAGCGGCTTGTCAACCATCGTTCAAGCACACCGGGAAGATACGCGGTGCGCGACCGTCGCCCTTGCGTTGGCCGGCTAGGCGACGTGCTGTTTGGCGCGCTTGCGCAGGCGCTGCTTAGCCGCACCGGGCTTCGGCGCATGGTGGCCGCTTGCGAGCGCTTTCTCGATCGCGCCTGTGAGCCGCGTGACGGTATCGCCAACGTTCTCCGGCGTGGTGTGCGCGAGGTCTCGGGCCTCGGGCAGCACGCTCCCGTAGCCGAGGGAGCGGACCTGGAGGTAGGCGGCGAGGGCGTCCTCAACGATCGCGCCCTCGGTGCGATCCTCGAACGCGGCAACGAGTCGTAGGAGGCGCTGCGCGTCCTCGGTGATGCGGATGCTCTTGGTGGTGCGCTCACTCATAGCTTCTCCAAACCATCGTGCTTACTTGCTTACAAGATTACTTTAGCAGGTAGTGCTGGACAGAACAACTGCCGACCTCAGTGAGAGCTCTCGGCGTCTTGAGGCCGGCGGTCGGCTTGTCGTTGTCAGGAACCCCACAAGGAGATTAGGGGTGTTTTCTGGGGTGGTTTGCCGTAAGGTTTCTCGGTAGGTTGCAATGTCCGGATAAAGAAGCGTCGAATCGCATGACTGTGTTGACTGCGTCCCAAGCTGAGCGTCTTGATCGTGAAGCGAGCACCCTTCCTGTGGGCGAGGTCGCCGCCTACCTGCAGGACCAGCTCGGCCAACGGATGACGGCCTTCCTGACGGGTCTGTCTGACGCGAAGCAGATCGGCCGCTACGCGCGCGCAGATGGTCCTGAGCCTCGTGCGGCGGTCGCCCAGCGCTTGCGCCACGGTTACAAGGTGGTGCGCATGATCAGTGAGACATACGACGCCGAAACCGCCAAGGCATGGCTATTCGGCACCAACACCTCGCTTGACGATCAGGCACCGATCGAGGTGCTGCGCACCGCTGAGAGGCCCGAGGAAATCACAGCTGTGATCCGTGCAGCTCGTCAGTTCGCAAGCGCAGACGTCTGAGTAGCACGGGCTCCGAGCGCCCGACGGTGTCAGCTGGCGAGTTGGTGTCGAGCCTGCCACGGGATCACTCCCGGCAGCATCGCCGATAAGTTCGCGCGGTATTGGGCGAGTAAGGATGTGCAGAAGCTGATGACGGAGACGAGTATCGTTGCCCAGACGAGGGGCGTTCTTCGGGCACCCCTGCGCTGGCGGATTTGGCGCCCATCTCATCTGCCGTTAGGATGCTCGCGATGACGGCAGCGCAGCTCGACCCAATCACACAGGACCTCGTCGACAAGTTCGTAGCTAGCGAGAGCTTGGATAAGCTCGATCCCGCCGCCCAATTTGAGAGGTTCGTCAACTTCTCTGTTGTCTCGACGGAGCAGTCCGATACGTTCGATGTTGAAGATGTATCGGCGCCCGATAACGAGGTGGGCATTGACGGTCTCGCCGTTATCGTTAATGGCGCACTGGTTACTACGCCTGAACAAGTTTCAGACCTCGCGAAGCGCAATGGCTATATCGAGGCTACGTTCATCTTTGTTTCGGCGAAGCGCTCCGCCAAGTTTGCTGAGGCCGCGGTCGGCAACATAGCGATGGCAGTGGCCGACTTCTTCAGCAAGGCCAAACTACCTCAGACCCCATTCCTTGTTGATTATTTGGAAGTCAAGAATAAGATCTACGAGAATGGTGCTCTTTTCTCTCGCGGATTGCCGCGCCTCAAACTGTTTTACGTCACGATGGGCAAATGGGAAGAGCCGGAAGTAATCGTCCATCGGATCGAGCAAGAGCGTGCTCTGCTTGAGGGTACCGAAAAGTTTGAGACGGTTGCCATCGATGTCTTCGGTGCCAAACAACTCCGCGAGCTGTACTTTCGCACCAAGAAGCCCGTTGAGCGCGAGTTCACCCTCAAACAGAAGGTCACGCTTCCACCGATTCCTGGCGTCACGCAGGCCTATTTGGGCATCATTCCCGCAAGCGACTACATAGAACTGCTTGAAGACGACAGCGGTCAGCTGCGCAAGAGTTTGTTCACTGACAACGTACGGGATTTTCGAGGTGCTGATAACCCCGTCAACGCCACGATTGCCGAAACGCTGCAATCATCACACCGCGATCGCTTCGCCATCCTGAACAATGGCGTAACGATTGTTGCCCGCGAGTTACGCGTGACCGGCGACAAGCTCTTTATTAGTGCTTACCAGATCGTAAATGGTGGTCAGACCAGCCATGTTCTGTTCGAGGAGCGGGCGGCACTTGACGAGAATGTCTGGGTGCCGCTACGGGTAATTGGTACTGACGACGAGGACCTTACGACGGCCGTCATTACTGCCACAAATAATCAGACACCTGTATCGACACCAGAACTGCATTCTCGATCTGAATTCGAGCGCGACCTAGAGCGCTACTTCGCTACGTTCAAAGGTACGCAGGTGCTTTATTACGAGCGGCGCTCCAGGCAATACGCCGGCACGACGGAAATCGAGAAAGTGCGAATCATTACGCGTGACCAGATTGTCCGCGCGTTCGCGGCCACCTTTCTCGATGAACCACACCGTTCGACCGGCTACGTACCTACCCTGATGGATCAGCTTGGGAATGGCATCATGCATGAAGACCACAAGCTCGAGCCTTATTACGCTGCGGCGTATGCTCACTATAAGCTTGAGTTCTTCTGGCGTAACAAGCAGCTCGACCCCATCTACAAGCCCGGTCGCTGGCAGGCGCTGATGGCTGCCCGACACATTGCGACCGGAGCCGCCGTAGGCGCGATGAGTTCGAAAGACATTTCCAAGAACGCAAAGACTTTGACTGACTACCTGTGGGACGACAAAAAGGCGCTCAAGCTGTTCAAGGATGCGATCGCGATCGTCGAGAAGGCTACGCATGGCAACTGGCGGCGCGACTACATGCGAAACCAGCCAACGACGCTAGCCGTTGTTAAGCAACTAGGGAAACCCAGCCCTAGTTCTACTTCTCCGTAAACCTGATCGCCAACCGCGCCCACCACCCTTTAAGCGGCTGCGATGCCGGCGAATGATTACGGTTTGACACCGCCTTCGTCGTGCAGCCTTGCGCGAGTATCGCGTATCGCCCGACGCCAGATCAGGTCATCCTGCCGGACTAGGGCCCGCGGTGTTGGGCGACCTGGTCCAGCTCGCAAAGCCATGCCTCGATGTCCTCCCCGGTGATCTTGACGATCCCGTCCCCTGCTTCGAGCTCCTCAGAGAAACGCTGGTTGAATGCTTTGGACCAGCCGTGGGTGGGGCTTGTGATGCGCATGTGTCTCAGTATTGCTTCCACGGCCTTGGGAACGAGTCCGTCGGACCCATCGAATAGCCGAGGTTCGATCAGCAGCGACTCCTTGTTCTCCTCATCGTCGCCGTAGATGAAGACCAGGTTGTCGAGCATGTCGATGTAGCGCTCGATGGACTCGATCGTGTAGTAGCCGTCGCTGCGAGCGTAGTCGCGCTCGTCCTCCATCTCCATGTAGATGGCGGCTTCCTCCAGCATCTCGTGCTTGTCGCGCTTGAGCATCTCCTGGCCCTCGGCGTTGAGCTTCAGCTCGAGCCGCCATAGCGCCGTGCGTCCATCAGAGGTCGTCGCATATGGCGCGATCATCGACCCGAACCGTTCTTTGAACCAGTCATCGAAGTCGGCGCCGAACTCAAACTCATATGACTGGTCCTCGACGCTCCACTGCCCGTGCTCGCTGGCGAAGTTTCCAACCGTCTTCTCGCGGTACCAAGGCTCGTCAACCTGCTTTTCAGCCCAGGGGAAGAGCTGCAAAAGCTCATCCTTGAAGTCCTGGACGGCTAGGAACGCCCATGGCCAGGTCCGTACGACAGAGGTGTCACCGTCAGCTCCCTGAGCGACAATGCGCAGGACGCAGCGTCCGTCGGCCGGTACGAGGTTCTGCTCGACTTCGAGGAACAGGCGGTCGCCGCCGTCGAGCGTCCAGATCCACGGCAGATCGACATCAGTTTGGCGGTCGCGGAGACCATCTGCGGTCTCGTTGGCGGCGGCCGCCACAGCGTCCAGGTCGCGGCTGCAGCGCGCATCGAAAACGTTGCTCTCTGGTACGTCGACCCCAAAGCGATCGCCGGTCGACTGAGTCGTGTCGTCGTTCACGACCTGCCAGAAAGCAGCATCGGTGAGCGGGTTGTAAAGCACCAACAGCACCGGCATCGAGTAGTTGCGCCAGTAGGCGATGTGGGACGAGTCGATGTAGAAGCGCCACCCGCCATGTATCCGCTGCCGAAACCGGCTCTCGCCTGACTTGATCTGAAGTGCCAGCAACCGACCGTCTGGACGGCCGTCGGCCCGTGCCTCGATGTGAGCGTCGACACCCCGGTCGGGGCGCGGCAGCTCCCTGAAGGCCCAGCCGGCCTGCTCTGAGCGCAGTCCCACGGCGAAGACGCCCAGCCGCTCTGTGAGATCCGTGCTTGACACGCCCGTCACCGTACATCGCCGGGCAGGTCCTGGCGCACTTGCGCGACGAGCGGCCAGCGATCTTAGCTTTGCGTGTCATGCTGAACACCGCAGCTTGAAATCAGTCGAAAAGGAGCAGCGATGCAGACGCGAAAGGCGGCTCAGCTTCGGAAAGTTTGGACCGATAAGGGAGATCCTCCTTGCGAACACCTGAACCTCGATAAGGAGTACGCCCTGGGATCCAACACGGGCGATGTGGTGTGCACCACGTGCGGCGAGACGTGGTGGCGACAAGATCCCGAAAGACCAGACCGTCAGAGAGTTGCACAGGCCACGGAGGCAGAAGCTGGTTAGTTGTGGTGCGGTACGCTTTGGCCAGTGGCTTCTGGTGCCGCATCCGCCCCGTCTCACGAGCAGGGACGGGTCGGCGACTGGGACGGAATGCCGACATTCCGTCCCAAAGAGATAGAATCGCCCGGAAATAGCGAGAAAATTTGGTCGAGGTGGCCGCGGCGGCTACCAGTAAAGATCCTCCAAATCGGCACCCTTCCAGATGTCCGTTGGGGCGCCGCCGCCTAGGAGCGGCTCATGGCTGCGGGCCTGGAACCCGTCAAGGCGCGTCGCGCGGCGGCGCCGGGCGCGCGTGCCCGGGAGTCGCGCCTGCGTCGTATGCAGCAGCCACGCCTTTGCTAGTCCCGGCCGAGGGTGATCGCTCCAATTCGGGCGGTGTCTCGATGCGAGACGCCGCTCCTCGCTAGAGCCAGCGTCAGCTAGCGAGAAAGATCGATGCCGCTAGAGCTTGCTCAGCGCGTCGCGCGCGCGCTTCATACGCTTGACCTCATTTGCATCCCACGCTAGCTTCGGTGGCTCCGGGCCGATGGGTGAAACGTACTTCGCATGAGCCTCGTACGGGAACTCGGTTGGCTCGGCTAGCCGGTGTACCGCGAGCTGAGCCACTCGAAGTCCTGGAATGAGCGCGATGGGTCTTTCTCCCTCGTTGACAAGCTCGAAAGTCAATGCACCGTGGTAGCCGGGCTGGACCATTATCGCCGTCGCGACGATTAGGCCGATTCGGCCCCAAGAGGACCGACCGACAACGTAGGCAGCCAAGTGCGCCGGAAGCCGAATGAACTCCAGGGTCGCGCCCAGGGCAAACTGTTGGGGATGAAGCCAAAACCGCTCCCCCAGCGGGATTTCAGTTCGTTCTTGGGTTTCCTCAATGGCCTTCTCATCGTCATTAGCTGGGTCAATTCCCGAGCCTTGGCCTCGCCGAGCAAGCAGGAAGTCGCTGCTGAGTCGAAGATCAATAGTCGCCGGGCCAACCTGGACATCTAGGTCGAGCATCGGCGTTACGACAAGCCGATCAGCCATCGGCGTCGTTGGCGCCATTGCCTCGAGGATTTCCTCCTTCCGGAGCAGTGTCACGGGTTCGCCTTCCATGCCTCCAGCAGTGCGCTCATTTCGATCGCCTTTGCGAAGAATGCCTGACTGCGAATGTCCTCAGTCGCCGAGGCGAGGGTCTGTGGATGATCGGCCGACTCCAGAATCGACAGCCATGCAGCGAGTATGATGGTCCGGCGATTTACTGGATCGCCGCCCGGCGACTGCGCCGGAAGTGTGTTGCATCCTGTGAGGTCTTCGATGGCCGCGATCTCCGAATCGAAGCCAGCTGTGTCGTACACCTTCGGTCCGAGGTAAGCCGCCGTTTCCGTCCTGATCGCATTTTGCATCCGCCCTATTGCGTACAACAGGAAGCTGTCTATTGCGTCACCAGCCTTGGGCGGCGTTGCCGCAACGTCGTTAGCAAGCCACTTATGGATGGTCGGCGTTCGACCGTGAATCGCTGGGCTCCATCCAGATTCGTCGAGGTAGCCGACTAGATGGGAGACGCGAACACAGGTCGGTGGGTGGCGCTTGCCTGACTCGTTCCACGCTTCCCCAAGTAGGAACGAGCAGAAAGCGTATAGGAAGCTCGGGCCGAGAGCCTGGACCGCCAACTGGTCGCACAGCAGCTCGGTAATCCACCAGTCGAGACGTTCCCCGAGAGCTATGCTTGCCGCGCGCGGCGTCTGACCGGTGCTGGCGGCTACCGTGTCACGAGTCTTGACAAAGGCGGCGTCGAACTCATCGTCGCCCGTGTGAGCGTCGAGCACCTTCTGCACGAGGCCGTTTGCGTCAACCGCTGTATGACCGAGCTCATGCCCGTATAGCGGGAGGAGAAGGTGAGACGAGGTCTCTAGCTCAGGGAAGTTGAGAACAATAGGAGTCGCGCCACCGGGCGTGGAAAGCCCGAGACGAGAACTGATGATGTCAAACGGCCCCCACACCGTTGAGAACTCGGCATCCGGATTCGTGATCGCGTCTGGCTTATCGCCACAGATCCTTTCACCGAGCTCATCAATGAAATAGAGGGCGCCGAGTGTAAGCGGAGGATGAGCGGCAGCCGATATCCAGGGCACTGCCTTGTGCATATAACGGGCATACGGATTCAGCAGGCGCACCTGCTTGATGTACTCGATCTTTTCGGTGTCCGTCGCCCCGTCGAAGCTCTGCACAGCTTCGCCAAGCTTCGTATCGATCCCCACCAAGGTGTTCTCGATGTGGCTGGAGAGCCCCGATCCGCGCTCGGCATCTCGAATGGTCGCGCCCTGCAGATGCGTTCGCAGCAGGTCAACGGACCGTCTGGCAGCGGCAGCTAGGAACTTGAACTCGCTGTTGAGGTCAGCCAAGGTGGCACGTCCGGAGTCGGTTGGGACAGGTTCGTTACGCGCGAAACCTCCATCTCGCCGAGAAGCGTAAAGAGGTCGCGTACGGACTCGAGCTCGGCCGTATGTGCCGCGACGACTGTACCTTCCAAGGCCTCCCGGACTGCGTCGGCGAGAGGTACAACGTGCTCTTGGATGTCCTCGCCTGGCATGCGTGCCTGCACAGCGTGGAGAGCGTCGATGGCGCTACTCCGCGAGCCGAGCTGCCCAAGGCGATGTGAACGGCGAGCGTCGTCGAGTGGAGCGCTCATGGTCCGAAGCAGAGCCTCGCCATCCTCAAGGGCCCTACGATCAGGGTCTGATAGATCTGCCCCGCGGAGTAGCTTACTCGTGGCGATCACGATGTCGCTTGCGAGTAGACCGAGGCTCACAGCACCGGATACTTCCTCCAGCTGATAGTCGTCGCGCATTGCTTCGCCTCCTGGGTACAGATTCAGCCTAGCGTTTGACGGCTAGATTGCTTTCTTTCGCTCTCTATGCAGATAATGCATAGAGAGCCTACATGGACAATGAGACGGCATCTTTGATCGACGAGTTGCGGCATCCCGGCGCTGCTCTACTCCTCGGCCTCCTCGACACCGAGCTGACCGAGGATGAGCTGCGGCAATGCGCTTCCAACCTCAGCCAGTCAGCCGTAAACCGGAAGCTGCAGCGCTTGGCCGAGAAGAACCTCATCCGGCGCGAGCCTGGGTCGAAGCAGCAAAAGGGCCTACGCTGGGGCCTCGCATTCCGAGACGAGACGGACGATCTCCTTGAGGCCGCCAACAAGCTCGCCCAACGCTCAGCTGAACGCCGGGAGGAGCAGGTCGCTGAAACGGCCCATCGGCTCCGCCAGAGTCGTGCGCGCCATCGATTGCGTGACGTAAGCCACGGCACCGAGCAGTAGATGCTCACGGGCCTATTGAGACCCCGACGGGCTTCGTCTGGATGAACCCAGCACGGTCTGCGTCCAGTGCGCTCCGTGAGCACCCCCACGAGTCGTGCCCCGGGGCCTGGCGGCATTGTTCGCCCATGACCTTGATGTAGATGCAGGGCGAGCTTGGGGTCGGTGTGGCCCATCTGGTGCATGACGTACTCGGTCAGGACGGAGGCCTGCATGTCTCCTCCTCCGACGAGCTCCCCCAAACGGGACACCCTAAGCACAAGCTTTCTCGTCCGGTGCACTGCACCGGCGCGATCACGCCCGTGAGAGGCAGCTGTTTGGGTTGTAGATCTTCCCCCTCCGATCTCCCTCGCACGCTCTCACGGGTCGGCCGAGAGCACCGTCCCCATCAGCTGACACCGGGGCTGTGTGCGGTACGCTTTGGACATGCGTCTGGTGCCGTAGCCGGCCCGTCTCACGAGCAGGGAGCGGGCCGCTGACTGGGACGGAATGCCGACATTCCGTCCCAATCACGCTAGAAAAGCCCGGAAATAGCTGGAAAATGTGGTGGGTGGTGGCCGCGGTGGCTACCAGTAAAAATCCTCCAAATCGGCACCCTTCCAGATGTCTTTTGAGTCGTCTGAAAATCGTGGTGTCCCCAGTTCGAGTCTGGGTCTCGCCATCCACCCTTCCCCCGCAAATGCGGGCGTCGGCTAGCCGCGAGAAACGCTCAGCCGCCGTCTGTGTGAAACCGATCGTGTAGATCTCCATGGCGGTTCATGCCCGAATAGCGCGTCGGGGACGCGATCCTCGCCCAGCTCGACTGACCTCTCAGTCAGCACGGTCCCGTCGGGGAGGATGTGGCGCAGCTCAGCGCCCCGGTCGCATAAGACCTTGCCGAGAAGGAGTCTGCGATGGCATTCGCACGACTGACCGCAGCTGCACAGCAGCGCGAGGCGGTGCTCGGAAGCGCCGCGCAGGAGCCGGTCGATCGCCTCTGTGAAGGCGGGCTCCTGGGCCATCTTGCCGTAGAGGGCGTGGCCTTCGGCGTCGAACTGGTCATCGCGCTGGGGCCGCCCGCCGAGCACCAAGCCGAGGAACACATAGCGGATGCCGTGGGCCTCCATGGTGGCTTGCAGCTTCTCGCGGTTGAAGTGCGGCACGAAGCGGGAGAACGGATAGGACCGCACGTCGACCAGATAGGCGATGTGGTGGCGCTGCACCAGAGCGACAAACCCCTCGAGGTCATGGTTGGAATGCCCCACGGTCCACACAATGGGCGGCGATGTCATCACGATCTCATGCTACGGCCATCGCCGGCATGAAAGGGACGTGACCCGCCCGCCAAGTCCTTAACCCGCGGAGGGATACAGTACTGACGCCCGACACGTAGCTCGAGGGGAGGGTTGAGCAATGGCAAATATCCTTTGCGTGCTTTATGACGATCCGGTCGATGGGTACCCGCCGTCATACGCGCGTGACGGCATTCCCAAGATCGAGCGCTACTACGACGGTCAGACCACGCCCACTCCCGAGCGGATCGACTTCACGCCGGGCGAGCTTCTGGGAAGCGTCTCGGGTGAGCTGGGACTACGCACGTTCCTGCAGGAGCGCGGGCACCGGCTGATCGTGACCTCCGAGAAGGATGGGCCTGACTCGGTGTTCGAGCGCGAGCTACCCGATGCTGAGGTCGTCATCTCCCAGCCTTTCTGGCCCGCGTACCTGACGGCCGAGCGAATCGCGAAGGCCCCGAAGTTAAAGCTCGCCTTGACGGCGGGGATCGGCTCGGATCACGTCGATCTGCAAGCGGCGATCGAGCGCGGCATCACGGTTGCCGAGGTGACCTACTGCAACAGCATCAGCGTCGCGGAGCATGTGGTGATGATGATCCTCGCGCTCGTGCGCAACTACATCCCGTCCTATCAGCGGGTCGTGGACGGCGGCTGGAACATCGCCGACTGCGTGTCGCGGTCCTACGATCTCGAGGGCATGCAGGTCGGCACCGTCGCGGCTGGGCGCATAGGCTCGGCGGTGCTGCGGCGCCTGGCGCCGTTCGAAGTTGGCCTGCATTACACCGATCGGCACCGCCTCCCGGCCGAGGTAGAGCAGGAACTGGGCGTCACCTTCCACCCCACCGTCGAGTCGCTCCTGGGCGTGTGCGATGTGGTCACGATCAACGCTCCGCTCCATCCCGAGACGGAGAACCTCTTCGACGCCGAGCTGATCGGCCGGATGAAGCGCGGCGCTTATCTCGTGAACACCGCGCGCGGCAAGATCTGTAACCGCGATGCTGTTGCACGGGCGTGCGAGAGCGGTCAGCTCGCGGGCTACGCCGGCGACGTCTGGTTTCCGCAGCCCGCTCCGAGGGACCATCCTTGGCGCACGATGCCTCACCACGGCATGACCCCCCACACGTCCGGCACGAGCCTGTCCGCCCAAGCTCGCTATGCCGCCGGTGTGCGCGAGATTCTCGAGTGCTGGTTCGACGAGCGCCCCATCCGCGAGGAGTACCTGATCGTTGACGGCGGCAAGCTCGCCGGCACTGGCGCCCACTCCTACAGCGCCGGTGACGCCACCGGCGGCTCAGAGGAAGCCGCCCGGTTCAAAGCTGGCTGACGCCTCGAGCTCGCCAGGAGCGGGGTACGATCCACGCTCCTTGCCCCCGTCTGACGCAATCGAGAACGCGACAGCCCCCGAGCGCCCGACGCCCCCCGAGCGCGCCGGTGTCCCCGAGCGCCCGACGCTCGACGGCCTGGAGGCCAAGTGGAGCGCCGTGTGGGAGCGCGACGGCGCCTACCGCTTCGACCGCTCAGCCCCGCGTGAGCGGGTGTTCGCGATCGACACGCCCCCGCCGACGGTGAGCGGGTCTCTGCATGTAGGGCACGTCTTCTCCTTCACCCACACCGACCTGATCGCGCGCTACCAACGCATGCGCGGCCTGGAGGTCTTCTATCCGATGGGCTGGGACGACAACGGCCTGCCGACCGAGCGGCGCGTGCAGAATCACTTCGGCGTGCGCTGCGACCCGTCCGTGCCCTACGACCCTGCCTTTCGGCCACCCGCGGAGCCTCAGGAGTCGGAGCCCGTGTCGGTATCGCGGCCGAACTTCGTCGAGCTGTGCCTGGCGCTGACCGAGGCCGACGAGCAGGCGTTCGAGGCGCTGTGGCGCACGCTGGGGCTGTCGGTTGACTGGTCGATGACGTACACGACGATCGGCGCGCTCGCCCGGCGGATCTCCCAGCGCTCGTTCCTCGGTCTGCTCGCCCGCGGCGAGGCTTACCAGCTGCAGGCGCCGACATTGTGGGATGTCGACTTCCAGACTGCAGTCGCTCAGGCCGAGCTTGAGGACCGTGAGCGCCCGGGGGCGATGCACCGCGTGCGCTTCTCCCTCGCCTACGGCGGCGCCCCGTCCGGCGCAGAGGACTCTCCCGGTGCGGACGACTCTCCCGGCGCGGACGTCCTGATCGAGACGACGCGCCCGGAGCTGATCCCGGCGTGCGTCGCTTTGCTCGCCCACCCAGACGACGCCCGCCAGCGCCACCTCGTCGGCAAGCAGGTGCTGACGCCGCTATTCGCCACGCGCGTGCCCGTGCTCACCCACCCGCTAGTCGAGCCTGACAAGGGCACTGGCCTGGTAATGGTATGCACGTTCGGCGATCTCACCGACGTCGTCTGGTGGCGCGAGCTGGGGCTCCCCGTCCGCTCGGTGCTCGGACCGGACGGCCGTCTCGCGGACGTTCCCTGGGGGGCTCCCGGCTGGGAGTCCGAGAACGTTACGCACGCACGCACGAGCTACGACGAGTTACGGGGCAGGACGATCAACCAGGCGCGCCGACGGATCGTCGAGCTGCTGGAAGAGTCGGATGACCTCGTCGGCGAGCCCAAGCCGGTGACGCACGCGGTGAAGTTCTTCGAGAAGGGCGAGCGCCCGGTCGAGATCGTCACGAGCCGCCAGTGGTTCATCCGCACAGTCGAGCATCGCGAGGAGCTGCTCGCGCGCGGGCGCGAGTTGCAGTGGCACCCGCCGTACATGCGCGCGCGCTTCGAGGACTGGGTGAGCGGGCTGACGGGCGACTGGTGCATCAGCCGCCAGCGCTTCTTCGGCGTGCCCTTCCCGGTGTGGTATCCGATTGACGCTTCCGGGACCGTCCTCTATGACCGGCCGATCCCAGCCCGCGAGGATCAGCTCCCGGTTGACCCCTCCACCGACGTGCCCGACGGCTACACGCCCGAGCAGCGCGGCGACCTCAACGGGTTCGCCGGTGACCCCGACGTGATGGACACGTGGGCCACGTCCTCGCTCACGCCGCAGATCGCCGGACACGCCGGCGAGGACGATGAGCTCTCAAGCAAGGTCTTCCCGATGGACCTGCGCCCGCAGGCCCACGACATCATCAGGACATGGCTGTTCACGACGGTCCTGCGCTCGCACCTAGACGAGAACGAGTTGCCGTGGCGCGACGCGGCGATCTCCGGCTGGGTGCTCGACCCGGACCGCAAGAAGATGTCGAAGTCCAAGGGCAACGTAGTCACGCCGATGCATCTGCTGGAGGAGCACGGTGCGGATGCCGCGCGCTACTGGGCGGCGAAGGGTCGCCCGGGCACCGACACCGCCTTCGACGCCCAGCAGATGAAGGTCGGACGGAGGCTGGCGGTGAAGCTGCTGAACGCGTCGAAGTTCACGCTCGCCGACCTGCCGCCGCAGGGCGAGACGCTCACGCACCCGCTCGACAGAGCGATGATCGCGCGCCTCGCGGCGGTCGTCGAGGATGCGACGAGGAGCTTCGAGGGCTACGACTACACGCGCGCGCTCGAGCGCGCGGAGGATTTCTTCTGGTGGTACTGCGACTACTACTTGGAGCTCGTGAAGGGCCGCCGCTACGAGGACTCCGGCGAGGGGGCAGCCTCGGTGAGCAGGGCGCTGGGACTGTCGCTGTCGGTCTTCCAGCGCCTGTTTGCTCCCTTCCTGCCGTTCGTCAGCGAGGAGGTGTGGTCATGGTGGCAGGACGGCTCGATCCACCACGCGCCCTGGCCCGACGCCGTCGAGCTGTTATCCGAGCTGGGCGACGCCGGCGGGGACACCCAAGAGGACGAGGCGCTCGCGGTGGCCGCGGATGTGCTGCGGGAGGTGCGCAAGGCCAAGTCCCAGGCGCGCCGCCCGATGCGCGCTCTCGTCACGCGCGTGGTCGTGCATGACACCGCCGAGCGCCTGCGCGCGCTCGAGCTGGGGCTCGGCGATCTCCGTGACGCCGGCTGTATCGAGGCGCTCGAGCCGATCGAAGGCGAGTTCGCCGTCGAGGTTGAGCTGGCGCCGGAGGAGGAGACGAAGCCGGGCGGGAGCTAATGTTTGTTTTCTTTCACATGTGCGCTATCGACATATACGCAGTACATACTTTCGCGCACGCTTCCTACAAAGTAGAACATTGACATCTCCCACCGGCCGCAGGGCTCGGCCAGCCCGTCATGTGACCGGCGACACCGACCTCGATGCAATCGCCGCGCGGGATTGTCTCCCAAAATCGGCTATCCATATAGGGTCCCTGGCGTGACGCGCACGCTGATAGCCGAGCTGGGAGGGAAGGTCGCCGAGCAGGTGACGATCCGTGGTTGGGTGCACGCCATACGCGACCAGAAGCGCATGCAGTTCGTCGTCGTCCGCGATGAATCCGGTCTCGCGCAGGTGGTGCTGGGGAAGGACGATCCGCCAAGCGCGCTCAACGAGGCGGTCTCCGCCCTGACGGCCGAGTCCTCAGTGACGGTGACGGGGACGGTGATAGCCGACGAGCGGGTCAAGCTGGGTGGGCTGGAGCTGCGGCTTGAGGGTCTCCAAGTGGACTCGCTTGCCGAGGCCGAGCTGCCGATCGCGCCCGATTCGGCTCTGGACAAGCGCATCGACTGGCGCTACGTCGACCTGCGCCGGCCGGACCGCAGGCTGATCTTCGAGGTGCAGACCACGGCTGAGCACGCGATGCGCGAGTTCTGGCGCGACCACGGCTTCATCGAGATTCACACCCCCAAGCTGATGGGCTCCGCCAGCGAGTCCGGCGCCGAGCTGTTCAAGGTCGAGTACTTCGACGGCGTCGCCTACCTCGCGCAGTCGCCGCAGTTCTACAAGCAGATGGCGATGGCGGCGGGCTTTGGCCGCGTATTCGAGATCGGCCCCGTCTTCCGCGCCAACCCGTCGTTCACCTCGCGTCACGACACGGAGTTCACGAGCGTGGACGTGGAGATCGCGTGGATCGACTCGCACGAGGACGTGATGGCCTTCGAGGAGCGCTGGCTCGCGCACGTGCTGGCGGCGGTGAAGGAGACGCACGGGCAGCTGATCGAAGCGACCTTCGAGACGGAGGTGGTCGTGCCGTCGCTGCCGTTCCCGCGGGTGAGCCTCAAAGACGCCAAGAACATGTTGCGCGAGAGCGGCCACGACGCCCCGGGTGCCGAGCACGACCTAGACCCGCCGAGTGAGCGGGCACTGTCGGCGCTGACCAAGGAGAAGCACGGTCACGAGTTCACGTTCGTGACGGACTACCCGACGACAGTACGGCCCTTCTACCACATGCGTCATGAGGACCAGCCGACCTTGACCAAGAGCTACGACCTGCTGTGGCAGGGCATCGAGATCACGACGGGCGCTCAGCGAGAGCACCGCTACGAGCGGCTACTCGCCCAGGCCGCGGACAAGAAGGTGGATGTGGATCCTATCCAGTACTACCTCGACTTCTTCCGCTTCGGCGCCCCGCCCCACGGCGGCTTCGGCTTCGGGCTCACCCGCCTCTTGATGCGGCTCCTGGGTCAGGACAGCGTGCGCGAGGTGACGTTTCTCTACCGCGGCCCGCACCGTCTCACGCCCTGACAGCACAATTTCAGATTCCCGAGCTGGCCGTGCGTGCCGTCCGCAGTCATCTCTACTTTTTGAGTCATGCTCTTGAACGAGTTCAGCGACGGCGTGGAGATCGACCAGGTGCTGCTGGTCCGCGAGGCCGAGCGCCGGCAGCGGCGCGACGGCGGCGATTACCTGCGTCTACAGCTGGGCGACCGCACCGGCGCGGTTGTCTGCATGGTGTGGGAGGAGCTCGTGGAGGCCGAGCGGCTCGCCCGCGCGGGTGAGCCGGTGCACGTGCGCGGCCGCTACACCGTCCACCCGCGCTTCGGCCCGCAGATCAACCTGCGCGGCTTGGAACCCGCTGCGCCCGGAAGCTTCTCGCTCGAGGACCTACTCGATGGCCCGGTGCGCTCAGTCGAGCAGATGGAGGGCGAGATCCGCGATCTGCTGAACACGATCCAGGAGCCGCACCTGCGCGTTCTGCTGGAGCGCGTGTTCGGCGAGGACTCAGAGCTGTGGGCCGGCTACCGTGTCGCCCCCGCAGCCAAGTACTACCACCAGGCCTACCGCCACGGCCTCTTGGAGCACTGCCTCGGAGTCGCCCAAGCGGTCAGCGCGATTAGCGCCACGTTTCCCGGTATCGACCGCGATGTCGCGGTCACCGGGGCGCTGCTGCACGACATCGGCAAGCTCGAGGCCTACACCGAGGATCCCCAGAACATCGACCTCACCGACGCGGGCAGGCTGCATGGGGAGATCGCGCTTGGCTACTACCGCATCCGCCGCGCGATCGAGGACATCGAGGGCTTCCCCGCGGAGCTAGCGCAGGCGGTGGGGCACATCATCCTCTCTCACCACGGCGCCCTGGAGCACGGCAGCCCGGTCGTGCCGTGCACGCGCGAGGCGACGCTCGTGCACATGATCGACAACCTCGGCGGGCGCCTCGGCAGCTTCGACCGCCTAGAAAAGGAGCTTGCCCCAGGCCGGCGCTGGTCGAGCTTTGACAGGGCACTCGACGCGAGCGCGTTCTTCGCCGGCCGATCGGCGGCACTGCCGACGCAGACGGTGGCGGGCCAGCCGCCAGTGCCGGCGCGCGAAGCGGCCTGAAAACCCGCAAATAGCGGGCGCCTAAGAGACCCGCCACAGTCGTTTCCCCGTCGAGTTCTATCTTTGGGAGCCGATGGCAAAGGACACCGAGAAGCTGATCCGCCAGCTGTCGCTGATCTCCTACCTGATGGCCGAGCGCCGGCCCGTCACGGCCCTGGAGATTCGGCGCGACGTGGAGGGCTACAGCGGCATGAACGAGGACGCGTTCGCGCGGCGCTTCTACGCCGACCGCTCGGAGCTCGAATCGCTGCGCATTCAGCTGACCGTCGAGCGGCCCGTCGACGGGGCGGCGGAGCAGGAGAACTACTCGCTGCGCCCGGAGAACTTCCACCTGCCCTGCGATCGCGTTCACCGACAAGGAGCTCGCGGCGCTGCAGACGGCGCTCAGCCTGCTGGACGGCGAATTCGCCTACGCCGAGCCGCTGCGGCTGGCGCTGCAGCAGATCACCTGGGGGCGGCCCAGCCCGCTGCGGGCGCCCGAGCAGCGCTCGGTCGCGCTCGGCATCACCGCCTCGGCCGGTGGACACGAGCTCTCGGCGCGCCTAGCGAAGGTGGAGACCGCGATCTTCCGCAACAAGACGATCACGTTCGACTACTACACGATGGAGCGTGACGAGGTGGGCGCCCGCCGCGTCGACCCCTACCACCTACTGTTCCAGGGCGGCCAGTTCTACCTGCTCGGCTACGCGCACGAGCGCAAGGCGATCCGCGTGTTCCGCCTGTCGCGCATCCGCGGCAAGGTCTCCTACGCGACCAAGGCCGAGCATGACTTCCGCCGGCCGGCCGACTTCGACCCGCGCGCGTACGCCAATCGCGCCGACTGGCAGCTCGGCGAGGAGCGGGGCGTGGCGGAGATCCTTATCTCCGAGCGGATCGCATGGCTCCTCGAACGCCACTACGGCCGCTACGGGGAGATCCGAGCCGTGGGTGACGACATGCTCTTCCTCACCGGCTACTCAAGCCTACGGACCATCGTCTCCTGGGTGTTTGGGCTGGGCGCGCACGCCCGCTTGCTGGGACCGGAGGAGCTGACCAGCGAGTTTCAGCGGCGGTTGGAGCTACTCGGAGAGCGCCACGGCGAGACGCTCCCCGGTGCTGATGGGGTGACGACCAGGCCCTCCGCGGTTGGACAGCGCGTGCCGTCAGCGTCGCGGGCGCGTGCCGGACGCAGGGGAGCGGGGTCTGGCGGCGCCGAGGGCGATGGGTCCAGCGGTCGCGACGAGGTCGCGATCCGCCCTGAGCGCTTCGCGCGCCTGGTGACGCTCGCGAGCATCCTGATTCAGGCCGGCCGCGCGGGGGAGCACGTGAAGATGGCGGAGATCTGCGAGCGGTTGCAGCTCTCAGACGAGGAGCTACGCGAGGACCTGAACGTGCTGAACGTCGTCAATTTCGGCGGCGGCTCCTACGTGCTGTACGCGGAGATCTCCGAGACGGAGGATGGGGATGAGGTCATCGAGGTCGACCCTGAGCCCTACAGCGACAACTTCGACCGGCCCGCCCGCCTCTTGCCGGTCGAGGGCAAGGCGCTGGTCGCGGCGATCGACCTGATCGGCGAGCACATCCCCGAGGGCTCGCTCACCTCCGCGCGCGAGAAGATCGTCGCCGCGCTCGGCGAGGACCCGATGGAGCAGGGTCTGCAGGTGGCCCACGCCGGCGGCGATGACTCGGATGTGGCGCGCGTGGTGTCGACCGCGATCGTCGAACGGCGGATGATCGAGCTGGAGTACTACAAGGAGAACGAGGACGAGCTGTCGCTGCGCAAGGTCGAGCCCTACGCGCTGACGAACGGGCGCGAGGGCTGGTATGTGGCCTCGTTTGACCCCGAGCGCGGCGGCATGCGCCACTTCCGCCTGGACCGGATCAAGCGCGTGACGGTGGCCGAGGAGACGTTCGAGCCCCGGCCGGAGGTGGACCCGGCGGCGGAAGTCGACGGCTGGCTGCGCACCGGCGAGGTGCAGGCGTCGCGCACGGCGCGCGTGTGGGTCTCCCCCGAGCGGGCACGCTGGGCGCGCGAGGCGCGGCGGGTAGTTGAGGAGCGCTCAGATGGCGCGGTCGTCGTCGAGCTGAGCTTCGCTGGCGTCGACTGGCTGGTGCGCGAGATCCTCAGGGAAGCCGGCGACGCCGCGGTGCTCGAGCCTCAGGACGCGCGCGAGGCCGTGAGCGCGGCGGTCGCGCGGCTGCGCGAGGCCCAGGCCGCGCCCGCGGGCGTGTAGCCTCGCTCGCGCCGGTCGGCCTGCAAGGGGTCCGGGAGGTGAGGGCTGGGAGGTGAGGGGTCCGGGAGGTGAGGGCTGGAGGTGAGGGGTCCGGGAGGTGAGGGCTGGAGGTGAGGGGTCCTGGGCGGCAAGGTTCATTCTTTTTTAGTCAGTATAACTATAGTTATACGCACTTTGAGGCGACTACATATTTCCCTGTCAGCCGGCCGGCGGTAGCCTTCCCGCTGTGAGCCGCCGCGAGCAGATCAGGATGAGCGACACGGAGGTCGCGGCCTTCCTCGCCGGCGAGCGCACGGTGACCTGCGCGACGATTGGCCCGCGCGGGTGGCCGCACCTGATGCCGCTGTGGTACGTACTTCGTGATCCGCCCGCGGGCGAGGCGGGGCCGCGGATGTGGGCGTGGACATATGCGGTCTCGCAGAAGGTGCGTAACCTGGAGCGCGACCCGCGCGCGACACTGCAGGTCGAGGCAGGGGAGGCCTACGCTGAGCTGCGCGGGCTGATGCTCGAGTGCGATGTGGTCGTCCATCGCGAGCTCGAGCTGGTGGCTGGGCTGGGTGGGGAGATCCTGCTTGCAAACTCGGTCCCGCGTGGCGAGCAGCCGCCGGCCACGTTGCCGCCCGAGGTGCGCGATGTGGTCGCCGCGCAGGCGGCCAAGCGTGTGGGACTCGAGTTCATCGAGCGCCGCCGGACCACGTGGGACCACCGTAAGCTCGGCGGTGTCTACTGAGCCCCGATAGGCTCTCCCGGCAATGGAGTCGCTGAAGGGGCTAATCCTCTCCGGGGGCAAGGGCACGCGCCTGCGTCCGATCACGCACACGAGCGCCAAGCAGCTTGTGCCCGTGGCGAACAAGCCCGTGCTGTTCTACGGAATCGAGGCGATGGCCGAGGCGGGGATCAAGGACGTGGGGATTATCATCGCCCCGGAGACCGGCCCGGAGATCGAAGCGGCCGCCGGGGATGGCTCGCGCTTCGGGCTGCGGATCTCCTACATCGTCCAGGACGAGCCGCTCGGGCTCGCACACGCGGTGCTCACGGCTGAGCCCTTCCTCGGCGATAGCCCGTTTGTGATGTACCTCGGCGACAACCTGCTCCAGGGTGGGATCTCCGAGCTGGTGGACGCCTTCCGCGAGCACGGGCCCGACGCGCTGATCCTGCTCACGCCCGTGCCCGACCCCGAGAACTACGGCGTCGCCGAGCTGGCCGAGGCCGGGTCGGGCGCCGCAGGCCGGGTCGTGCGCCTGGTCGAGAAGCCGGCCGAGCCAGCCACCGACCTGGCGCTCGTCGGCGTGTACATGTTCACCGCCGGCATCCACGACGCCGCGCGCGCGATCGAACCGTCCCCGCGCGGCGAGCTCGAGATCACCGACGCGATCCAGTACCTCGTGGACGCGGGCATGCGCGTGGAGCCGCACATCGTGCGCGGCTGGTGGAAGGACACCGGACGCCTGGAGGACATGCTCGAGGCCAACCGCCTGATCCTCGACAACCTGCTCGAGCGTATCGAGGGCGAGCTGATCGACTCTCAGGTGGACGGGCGTGTGGTGGTCGAGCTCGGCGCCCGCCTGGAGCGCACGACCGTACGCGGACCCGCGATCGTCGGTGCGGGCGCGGTGCTGCGCGACTGCTACATCGGGCCCTACACGGCGATCGGCGAGCGCTGCACGATCTCCGGCGCCGAGGTCGAGCACTCGATCCTGCTCGCCGGCTGCACCGTCTCAGACCTCGACGGGCGGATGGAGTCCTCGTTGCTCGGGCGCAACGTGACCGTCCGTCGTGGGGACCGCCAGCCGCGCGCGTACCGCTTCATGGTGGGGGACAACTCCGACATCTCGATCTTGTGATTTGTGTCTGGCAGTGTCCGTGTAGCCCACTGGGCGGCGAGAGGCTGGGCGCCAGGTGAGGCTGCTCGTGACCGGTGCCACGGGGATGCTTGGCCGCGACGTGGCGCGCGCCGCCGAGCGGGCGGGCCATGAGCTCGTGGGCCTGACACGCGCGGCGCTGGATGTCACCGACGCCGTGGCGGTGGCTGAGGCGTTCGCGGGCGTCCGTCCTGACGCGGCGGTCAATTGCGCCGCCTGGACAGACGTCGATGGCGCCGAGAGGAATCGCGATGAGGCACACGCGGTCAACTCAAGCGGAGCCGGCAACCTGGCCCAGGCGGCGGCAGAGATTGACGTGGGGCTTGTGCACGTGTCGACCGACTACGTGTTCGACGGCAACGCTCGGCTGCACGGGGACGGTCGCCCGCGGCCGTACGTCGAGTCCGACCCGACGGGGCCGCGCTCGGTTTACGGCGAGAGCAAGCTCGAAGGCGAGCGGAAGGTGCTGGCGGCCTCTGTGCGCCACACGGTCGTGCGCAGCTCGTGGCTGTTCGGCACCGGAGGGCGCAACTTCGTACAGACGATGCTGGGACTCGCGGCGGACCGCGAGTCCGTGCAGGTCGTGACCGACCAGGTGGGCTGCCCAACGTGGACGGGCCATCTGGCGCCGGCGCTGATCGGGTTGATCGAGCGGGAGGTTGCGGGGCTCGTCCACCTCGCCGGTGCTGGGGCGGTCTCCTGGAACGGCTTTGCGCAGGAGATCTTCCGTCAAGCGGAGGTCGACTGTCGTGTGGAAGCGGCGACGAGCGCCGAGATGGCCCGTCCGGCGCCCCGCCCCGCCTGGTCGGTGATGGAGTCCGAGCGCGCCGACGTCCTGCCGTTGCCGCCATGGCAGGACGGGCTGGCGGGTTACCTTGCGGCCCGAGCTGGGATGATGCGCGCATGAGCACCGAAGGTGCGGTCAAGCGAGCCCGGAAGGCGAGCATTCCGGAAGGCGAGCATTCGTCTCAGGAGGCCGACAGGACGGAGGTCCGAGCATGAAACTCCTTGTCTGTGGCGGCGCCGGGTTCATCGGCTCGAACTTTGTGCGCCAGCGTCTGCGCGAGTACGGCGACGAGGTGACCGTGCTGGATAAGCTCACCTACGCCGGGCGGGAGGAGAACTTCCACGACTTCGCTGAGGAGAAGGCGTTTCGCTTTATCCGCGGCGCGATCGAGGACCCCGAGGCGGTCGGTGGGGCGATCGCGGCGTGCTGTCCCGAGGCGATCGTCAACTTCGCCGCGGAGACCCATGTCGACCGCTCGATCGCCGAGCCCGATGCGTTCGTCAAGACCCACGCGCTGGGCACGCATGTGCTGCTGGAGGCCGCGCGCGAGTGGGGGGATCTGCGCTACGTGCAGGTCTCGACCGACGAGGTCTACGGCTCGATCGAGGAGGGCTCGTTTACAGAGGACAGTCCCCTGCGACCGTCTTCGCCGTACTCGGCCACAAAGACGGGGGCGGACCTGCTCGTGCAGAGCTACTTCCACACTTATGGGCTGGGAGCGGTGATCTGCCGGGGGTCGAACAACTACGGTCCCTACCAATACCCCGAGAAGCTGATCCCTTTGATGATCCTGAACGCCCTGCACGGCGATGGTCTGCCGGTTTATGGGGACGGGATGCAGGTGCGCAACTGGATCCACGCCACCGACTTCGCGCGCGCGATCGGCCACGTGCTCGAGCACGGGAAGGCGGGTGAGGTATACAACGCGGGCGGCCCCGACGAGGAGGCCAACATCGACGTCGTCAAGCGCATAGTCGAGCTGGCGGGCGCCGAGGAGTCCCAGATCGAATACGTCACCGACCGGCCCGGTCACGATCGCCGCTACTCGCTCTCCTCCGAGAAGGTTCGCGCGCTCGGCTGGGCTCCCCGCGTGCGCTTCACCGATGGTCTGCAGGAGACCGTCGCGTGGTATCGCGATAACGCGTGGTGGTGGGAGCCGATCCGCTCGGGCGACTACCGCGCCTACTACGAGCGCCAGTACGGTCGCTCGCTGACCTAGTCTTACCCTGTGGTACCGGCTTTCGGGACGACGAGGAAGCCGACCGTGCCGGAGATCTTCCAGTGTGAGCCTTCCTTGACGAGCGTGAGCGTCGTGATGAGGTTTTTGCCGGAGTAGATGCTCTTCACACGCGCGCTCGCCGTCGCGCCGGTCACCTGGATCGATTGCACGCTGACTTCGAGGCTGTCGACCTCGGCTAGCTGGCTTTTGATCGCCGCTTCGCACCCCTTGACGCCGGCGAGACGCGTAACGACGGCGCCAGCCAGATCGTTGGAGCAGATCTTCTTCTCTTCCCCCGCCGTCGCATCGCTCTGCAGGTTGGAGATAGCCTGCGCGACTTCGCGGGATTCGCCCGTAAAGGCGCTCGTCGAGACCGTGTTGCCGCACGCCGCGATGCCCACCGCGAGCAATGGCGCGCAGAGCAGCGCAAGTATGCGTGTGGCCCGGACCGTCATCCCGGACGTAGAGAGTACGCGACTACTCGAGGCGTCGTCTATGCGACACCGGCGGTCTGCTCGACGAAATGCTTGCTCAGCATGGTCTGCTGACCCTGGTAATTGGATCCAACGTCCTCGCCATACAAAACGTCCGGGTCTTGAGCCATGCGCTCGAACGCGAGCTTGCAAACCGGCTGGCGGTGCTCGACCATGAAGGACACGTCACGAGCGCGCACCTCCAGCGCGGCACGGCTGCCGTGGGCCTTCCGCTTCTGGGAGTAGCCGAAGCCCGGATCGAAGAAGCCGGCATAGTGAGTGCGGAGCTCTCCGGCGGTCGGATCGTACGCGAGCATCTCCGCGGCGTATGACGGCGGGACGCTCACTCCCTCGGCCGAGAGCAGGAGATAGAACACCTCGGGCTCGAGCACGATTCGCTCCCCTTTCTCCGGGTGCACAGGCTCCCAGTAGTCCTGCCATTTGAGCGCCCCCACCCGCGTCAGGTCGATCGGCAGGCTGTTCTTCTTCGCCCGGTAGCCGACGATGCTGTCCTCTGAGCCCGACACGTCCAGGCTGAGGAATAGCCCGTCGGAGACCGAGAGCTCTGTGTCGCCGAGCGCGCGGGAGTCGCGGTAGAGCAGCGGGAACTCCCTGTGCAGCGCGACGAGCTGCTCGTCGCTGAGCCGCGCGTCACCCCGCATCAACCGGACCTGGTTGAGCGCGAGCCCGGTCTTTACACGGATCGCGAACGTACGCGGGACAATCTCGAGATAGAGGGCGCCGTGGTAGCCAGCGGCGATCTCGTCGAAGCGGTGGTTTCGATCGGTGAGAACGCGAGTGAAGACGTCTAGGCGTCCCGTCGAGCTCTTGGGGTTGGCCTTCGCGCGGATCTCCTGCGGCAGGCGAAGCTCCTCGATCAGCTGGACCAGATAGGGACGGTCCCGCTCGAGCGTGGCGCCGTCGCGCAGGTCGATGCGTTCGAAGGCCAGATCCTCGACCTTCTCCTCGACGGTCGAGTCGCTGTCCGGCAGGAAGCTGCACCGCAGCGCCCACGCGTGGTCTCCCAGGCGCAGATCGACGCTTGCGGGCTGGATGGACTCGCGCGGGATCCGCCAATCGCCCGCGATCATCCACTCGCGGGAGACCGCATCGCGCAACTGTTGGGATGGGAGCACGCCCTTGTCCATGAAGGACGGAGTCTAAGGCTGCGCGGGTCCGGACCGGGCGAGCGATCGTGCACTTGGGGCAGGCGACACTCAGCGGCTAAGGTCTGCGACGTGACAGTCTCCTCGCTCGCTCAGGCACCTATCCCGGAGGATGCCCACGGGAGCCTTGGGCGGTTCCATCCCGCGGTGCGGGCGTGGTTTGAGCGACGGTTTCCGGACGGACCGACCGAGGCGCAGGCGCGGGGCTGGCCGGCGATCATCGCCGGGCAGCACACGCTGATTTGCGCTCCCACCGGGTCGGGCAAGACGCTGGCCGGGTTTCTCGCCGCGATCGACGCCCTCTACCACGCCCACGAAGCGGGCCAGCCGATCGAGGGCGCCACGCAGGTCGTATATGTGAGCCCCCTGAAGGCGCTGGCAGTCGACGTCCACGCCAATCTCGAGCTGCCGCTGGCCGAGATCTCCGCGGTTGCGCGGGAGCTCGGCTACGAGCCAGCGCCCGTCACCGTCGGTGTGCGCACAGGAGATTCCACCTCGTATGAGCGGCAGTTGATGGTTCGCAGGCCGCCGAACCTGCTCGTCACCACGCCAGAGTCTCTGTACCTGTACCTGACCGCGGAGCGTTCCCGTGCGACCCTCGAAACGGTCGAGACGGTGATCGTCGATGAGATCCACGCTCTCGCGCGCGACAAGCGAGGCTCGCATCTGGCCATCTCACTCGAGCGCCTCCAGCACTTGACCGGGCGGTCGCCCGTGCGGATCGGACTGTCGGCGACGGTCAGGCCGCTGGAGACGGCTGCGCGGCTGCTGGTCGGTGCGGGTGAGCCGCTCCCCACCGTAGTCGACAGCGGACACCGGCGCCAGCTCGCTCTGTCGCTTGAGCTGCCCGACGGCGAGCTCGAGGCGGCCATTCCCAGCGAGCAGTTCAGCGAGATCCTCGACCGGATCAGCGCGCATGTCGCCAACCACAGAACCACGCTGGTATTCGTCAACACGAGAAAACTGTCTGAGCGGGTCGCGCATGAACTGGGGGAGCGGTTGGGCGAGGGCGAGGTGGCTGCCCACCACGGATCGCTGTCGCGGGAGCGACGCCAGCGCGTGGAGGACCGTTTGCGGGCCGGCGATCTGCGAGCGCTGGTGGCCACTGCCTCGCTCGAGCTCGGCATCGACATCGGGCCGGTCGAGCTCGTGTGCCAGATCGGCTCACCCCACAGCATCGCCACCTTCCTGCAGCGGGTGGGCCGCGCAAATCACCACCGAACGGGTGTCCCGCGCGGGATCCTGTACCCGGGCACACGGGACGAGCTCGTCGAGTGTGCTGCGCTGCTCGCGGCCGTCAAACGGGGACGGCTGGACGCCATGCATCCGCCCGAGCGGCCGCTCGACATCTTGGCGCAGCAGGTGGTGGCCGAGGCCGCGGCCAGGGGTGAGGAGGGTGTCGCCGAAGATGAGCTGTTCGCCCTGTTCTCGCGCGCGTGGCCATATCGTGGGCTCTCCCGGGAGGAGTTCGACGAGGTCATAGATCTCGTCTCGGCCGGCATCGAAACCGGGCGTGGCCGGCGCATGGCATACCTGCACCGCGACCGCGTCAACGGGCGCCTGCGTGGCAGGCGCGGGGCTCGGCTGGCCGCGTTGACCTCCGGTGGAGCGATTCCGGAGACCGGCGACTACCGCGTGTTGATGGAGCCGGGCGACGTTTTCATCGGAACGGTCAACGAGGACTTTGCGATCGAGTCCATGCAGGGGGATGTGTTCCTCCTGGGCAGCCATCCCTGGCAGATCGCGCACGTGACCAACGGCGTCATGCGCGTGCGCGACGCAACCGGACGGCATCCCACGGTCCCGTTCTGGCTGGGCGAGGCGCCTGGACGCACAGACGAGCTCTCCGAGGAGGTCTCGCGGCTGCGCAGCGCCGTGGCGGTGCGCCTCGATGCGGATGAGCGCGAGGCCGCCATCGCCCTGGTGGCGCAGGAGTCCGGTGTCGATGAGGTGGCCGCGGCCATGGTCGTCGACTATCTGCGCGCCGGTCGGGCTGGGCTCGGTGGGGTGCTGCCCACTCACGAGGACATCGTGTTTGAGCGCTTCTTCGACGAGAGTGGCGGGATGCAGCTCGTCGTCCACGCCCCGCTGGGCGCCAGGGTGAACCGCGCGCTAGGGCTGGGACTGCGCAAGAAGTTCTGCCTGACGTTCGATTTCGAGCTACAGGCGGCTGCGAGCAACGATGCAGTGCTGCTGTCGCTCGGCCCCCAGCACTCGTTCCCGCTCGAGGATGTGCCAGCGTTCTTGCGCTCTCACAACGTTCAGGACGCGGTCTCCCAGGCCGTGCTGCGGAGCCCGATGTTCACCGCCCGCTGGCGCTGGAACTTGAACCGGTCGCTCGCGGTGCTGCGCCGCAAGGGTGGGCGGCTGAACCCCTTCAACATCCAGCGCATGGAGTCGGACGACCTCATGGCGGCGGTGTTTCCTTCGCTGGCTGCCTGCCAGGACAATGCTCCCGCCGGTCCCATCGAGATCCCCGATCACGTGCTCGTGCGCGAGACGATGCGCGACTGCCTGGACGAGGCGATGGACATTGATGGCCTCAAGGCGCTGGTGCGCCGCTTCGAGCAGGACACCGTTCGCGTGCACTTCATCGACACGGTCGAGCCGAGCGTCTTGGCGCACGAGATCTTGGGTGGTGCGCCGTTCACCTACCTCGACGAGGACACCGAGATCGGCGAGCGCCGCTCGCGGGCGGTACCGCTGCGCCGGGGCCTGCCGGTCGAGCCCCGAGAGCTGGGCCGCCTCGACCCGGGCGCGATCGACCGGGTACGGGCCGAGGCCACCCCGGATGTGCGCGACCCGGACGAGCTGCACGACGTGCTCCTCTCCCTGGTCGCGACGCGGCCGCGGCAGGAGTGGTTCGAGCATTTCCGGACACTCGCCAGCACCGGCCGCGCCTTCGAGGTACACCGCGCCGGCCCTGCCGATGTGTTGTGGGCGGCCACCGAACGCAGGACCGAGATCGAGGCGCTCTTTCACGGCGCCCGGCTCATCCCCGATCACCAACTGCCGCCGGGCGTGGCCTCCCTCGATACGACGGCGGACGACGAGGCGGCGCTTGCCCTCGTGCGCGGCCATCTGGAGGTCTCAGGCCCCGTGACGGCGGACGATCTCGCCGCCGCCACCGGCCTGTCGCCGTCCGCGGTGGCGATCGCGCTTG
The DNA here is from genome assembly GCA_963813805.1 of uncultured Solirubrobacterales bacterium. Lineage (GTDB taxonomy): Bacteria > Actinomycetota > Thermoleophilia > Solirubrobacterales > Solirubrobacteraceae > Palsa-744. The sequence goes on along the minus strand of CAWEZZ010000002.1, from coordinate 118,833 downwards.
AGGGCCTTCGTGCCAGCGGGTTTGCGATCAGCGGGCGGTTCGAGCCCGATCTAGGCGAGCAATGGTGCGCGCGGCGATTGCTGGCGCGCATCCATGGCTATACACGCGATCGGCGGCGTGCCGAAGTCCGTCCTGTCAGCCAGCAGGAGTGGCAGGGATTCCTTGAGTCCTGGTTGCACACCGCTCCAGGAACCCAGCTTCACGGCAGGGCCGGGCTCGCCGAGGTGATCGAACAGCTTCAAGGATTCGAGATCCCGGCCGGGGAGTGGGAGCAGCTGTTCGCGCAGCGAGTGGAGTCCTACCGGCCCGAATGGCTCGATGACCTGTGCCTGTCAGGGGAAGTCGTCTGGGGGCGGCTGTCGCTCCTCGAGTCCGCCGCCGACCCCGACGATCCCGCGGCCGGTGAGCCTCGCCGTTCCGGCAGGACGCCCTCCCGCCGCACGCCCATCACCTTCATGCTGCGGCAGGACCTGCCTTGGCTCTTGCAGGCCCATCGCGGGAGGGCGGTACCTGCCGAGCCCACCGCCGGGAGCGGGCGGGAGGTGCTAGACGCCCTGCGCTCTTGCGGAGCTCAGTTTCACTCAGAGCTCCAGGCCGTCACTCACCGTCTCCCCACCGAGATCGAGGAAGGCTTGTGGGACGGTGTCGCCCGCGGACTGATTGTCGCGGACGGATTCAACGCGGTTCGCTCGCTTCTGCACGCTCGCACCCGCTTTGCCAGGCGTCAGCGACCACGGTCCCGCTCCGGTTCCAGGGGCCAGCGGGGCACATGGCGGCACGGCGTAGAGGGCCGCTGGACGCTGCTGCCCGCTGTCCAGCCGATCGACGACGCTGAGGAGCTGGCGGAGGCCGTCGCCTGGCAGCTGCTGCTGCGCTGGGGGGTGGTGTTCCGCGACGTCTACCTCAAGGAGCGCTTGGCCGTTCCCTGGAGGGAAGTCCTCTGGGCACTGCGCAGGATCGAGGCGCGCGGACTGATCCGCGGCGGGCACTTCATCGCCGGCGTGACTGGCGAGCAGTTCGCCGAGGCGAGGGCCGCGCTGCGCGTGCGGCGCGCGCCAACTGAGCTCCTAAGCCGGCCGCGCTGAGCAGCCGCGGCGTCCCGGTGGCGCCTCTGCCATCGTGCAGGCATGATCACGTCGTCCCAGTCGCGCCCGATGCGCGTCGGCCATAAGGGGGCCGCGCATATCGAGCCGGGGAACACCCTGGAGAGCTTCAACGCTGCGCTGCGCCACGGGGTGGACATGATCGAGCTCGACGTGCTGAGCGAGCACGTTGACGGCAGTGGGTGCCTGCTGGTGGCCCACGACTACGAAGATATGCGCGCGCGGACGCCGCTGACGCTCGAGCAGGCGCTGGAGCACCTCGCGGGCGAGGCGTTCGCCGGCATCGAGCTGGACGTCGACGTGAAGCTGCCCGGCTACGAGCTGCGTGTGGTCGAGGCCCTGCGCGCCTTGCACTTCCAGGAGCGCACGCTCGTCAGCGGGATGTTCCCCACCGGCCTTGATCGGATCCGTGCCGCCGAGCCAGCGTTGCGCCTCGGCTGGTCGGTGCCGCGCGTGCGGCGCGACTACACCACCGACATGCTCACGGCGATCCCCGCACTGGCGATGCTCACCGGCTACCGTGCGCTGCTGCCGCGCCGCGCCCGCATGGCCCTGAAGGAGGGCCGCTTCGACGCGATCATGGCCCACTGGCGAGTGGTGAGTGGAGCGCTCGTGCGCGCCGTGGCCGAGGGTGGAGGAGAGCTCTACGTCTGGACCGTCGACGACGCAGCCCACATAGCCGAGCTGACCGAGATGGGTGTGGACGGGATCATCACGAACGACCCCCGCCTGTTCAACCAATGACGCACGTGGCCGCGCTGAACCCCGCCGGATCGGCCCCGGCGAGGCTCTGCTGCCCGGCGGTGGTGGGCCGGGAGACGGCGTGCACCACGGCCGTGCCCTGGCGCCACTGAAAGCTCACAACGCCGCGCAGCGTAACCGCGGGCTTGCCGGCGACGGGCACGAGCTGGAAGCTGTACCCGGCCTGGCGCGCGGACTTGTGCGCACCGATGGCGATGAAGCCGGAGTCCGCGCCGTGGGCCAGGTCTACCCAGTGCTTCGTGGCGCTGTCTAGGTACTGCAGGCGAAAGCGCATGTACATCGTGTCGTGGGGCTGGCCGTCGCCGGGCATCGACCCGCGGATGCCGACCGTGTCGGCGGGCTGATCCTTGGGGCTGCAGACGTCGATCGTGGCCCACAGCTCGCGCGACCGGTAGAGCGAATGCCCGCCCGCGGCGGACTTCCTCGCCGGCGCGGAGGCGGAAGCGGCGAGCGGGGGCACGAACAGGAGCACGGCCAGCGCGAGGAGGCAGGCGAGCAGGCTCTTGGATTTGGCCATGCACCGACGATAGCGCCGGTAGCAGGGGCGTGTGGAGGTAGGCGCGTGGCGTGTGATATCCCTGCGCGATGATGGCGGGGATGCGCTCAGCCGAAGTCGTGGAGCTGCTCGCGCGCGTGCCGGTGTTTTCCACGCTCGAACAGAGCGACCTGGAGCGGATCGCCCAGCTCGCCGTGCCGCGCGAGTTCGACCCGGGCCAAGTGGTGTTCCGCGAGGGGGACTCCAGCGACACCTGCTACGTCGTGCGCTCCGGCCGCGCCCGCGCAGTGCGCGAGCACTCCGACGGGCGCGTCATCACGCTGGCGACGTTCGGGCCGGGCGACATCTTTGGCGAGCTGGCGATGTTCGAGGACGAGCTCCGCTCGGCCACCGTGGAGGCGATCGAGCCGACAAGCGTGGTCGCGGTGCTCGGTCCAGACATGCGTAGGCTGATGATCGAGCACCCACAGATCTCCACGCGTCTGGTGATTGCCCTCGGCAGGCGCCTGCGGGAGATGAACGAGCGTCTCTCCCGCCAGTCCTTTCAGACCGTGCAGAGCCGCGTGGCCGTCGTCCTGGGTGAGCTCGTCGCCCAGGAGCTCGCCGCGGGAGCGGACCAGGCGGATGTGCTGGTCACCGCCACCCAGGCCGACCTCGCGCAGCTGGCGGGCTCCTCACGCGAGTCGGCCAGCCGCTTCCTGGCGGTGCTGGAGCGCGCCGGGGTGATCTCGCAGGGGAGGGGTCGCCTGGTGGTGCACGACACGGAGGCGCTGAAGCAGTATGTCTTCTAAGCGGGCTCGCGGGCACGGGCGCGGGCGCGGCGGTGACACCAAGCACGGGGGCGGCGCACGAGAGGTTTCGGCCGGCGGGGTAGTGGTGCGCGGTGGGAAGACGGCCGGCGACGAGCAGGTGGTCGTGATCGTCCCCACGCGGCGCGCCTTCAACGGCACGCGCGTGCTGGGGCTGCCCAAGGGGCATATCGACCCGGGCGAGACCGCGTTGCAGGCAGCAGAGCGCGAGGTGCGCGAGGAGACGGGGATTGTGGCCGAACCGGTGCGCAGGCTGGGCGAGGTGCGCTACCGGTACAGGCGGGACGGGCGCACGGTGCCCAAGTCGGTGGCGTTCTTCCTGTTCCGCTATCTCTCCGGCGATACCGCCGACCACGACGACGAGGTCGAGGAGGCCAGCTGGATGGGGCTGCGCGAGGCGGAGGAGGCGCTCAGCTACGAGGGCGAGCGCGAGATGGTGGCGCGTGCGCTATCCGCTTTGAAAGAAGGCGGGCGCAAAGACCGATAGCCTGCGGGTTCATTATGCAGGTGCTCAACTTCTATTCGACGATCTTCGCCGACGAGCTGAAGCGGGGCCGCAAGACGGCCACGATTCGCCTTGGCGACAAGTCGGCCAAGTACCGCAAGAACCAGGCGGTGCTTGTGACGATCGGCTACCAGTACTCGCCGCGGGAACGGATCTTCGAAGCGGTAATCGACCACGTCGAGGTGATGAAGGTCGCAGATCTGTCCCCGCGCGACATCAAGCACGACAACCCCGAGTTCCGCCGCCACGAGGAGCTGATCCACTTTTTGGAACAGATCTATGGGCGTTCCGTGTCCATGCAGGACACCGTCACGGTCGTGCGCTTCTCACAGATCCTCGACAAGCCGGCGGGCATGACCGAGGCGATGAAAGGCTTCGGCGGCGCGCAGAACTAGCGCAGGGACGGGACTTTTCATCCCGTCCGAGAAATCCGCTAAAGCGGGCCGGCCGGGATGAAAAGTCCCGTCCCTACTTGACTGGGACGGTTGGGACGACGGAAACTACCGGCTCACTCGCGACGCGCGCCTACGTATTGGGTGGCGTCGTTGGTGGGTGGCGTACTTGGCACTCTCGGTATCCAAGTGCCAAAAAAGCCTTGACGTGGCCCGCGCTTGCTCTATATTGAGGTTGTCGTTGGCACTCTCTCCGGGAGAGTGCCAGTAGGTGGCTCGATCCTCCGTGAGAGGAAAGCGAGCCGCCGGTCGCATTCTCTAGATGGAGGTTTTTCGATATGAAGCTTAAGCCCCTGGGCGATCGTCTGATCGTGCGGGCGATCGAGGAGGAGGAGACCACCGCAAGTGGACTCGTTCTTCCCGACACTGCCAAGGAGAAGCCGCAAAAGGGCAAGATCCTCGCCGTCGGCGACGGCAAGCTCGACGATGACGGTAAGCGCATCCCGCTGGATGTCAAGGAGGGCGACGAGGTCCTCTACAGCAAGTACGGCGGGACCGAGATAAAGGTCGACGGGGAGGATCTGCTCGTGTTGCGCGAGTCCGATGTCCTAGCCCGCGTCGAGTCATAAGGAGACTTGGAAGAAATGGCTCACAAGGAACTGAAGTTCAGCTCAGAGGCGCGCAAAGCGCTGGAGGCCGGCGTCGACGCGGTCGCAAACGCGGTCAAGGTCACGCTCGGCCCGAAGGGTCGCTACGTCGTTCTCGACAAGAAGTTCGGCGCGCCGACGATCACAAACGACGGCGTGACGATCGCTCGCGAGATCGAGGTCGAGGACGTGTTCGAGAACCAGGGCGCCCAGCTCGTGCGCGAGGTGGCGACCGCCACCAATGACGTGGCCGGCGACGGCACCACGACCGCGACCGTGCTCGCCCAGGCGATCGTCAAGCAGGGCCTGAAGAACGTGGCGGCCGGCGCCAACCCGCTGGCACTCAAGCGCGGCATCGAGAAGGCGGTCGACGAGGTCGTGGCGAACATCGCCTCGCAGTCCAAGGAGGTCTCCGGCAAGGACCAGATCGCCCGTGTGGCGACCATCTCGGCCGGCGACGATGAGATCGGCGACGTGATCGCCGACGCGATCGAGAAGGTCGGCAAGGACGGCGTGGTCAACGTCGAGGAGGGTCAGACGTTTGGCATGGACCTCGAGTTCACCGAGGGGATGCAGTTCGACAAGGGCTACATCTCGCCGTACATGGTCACCGATCAGGACCGCATGGAGGCGACCCTGGAGGACCCCTACATCCTGATCGCCAACCAGAAGATCGGCTCAGTGCGAGACGTACTGCCGGTGCTCGAGCAGGTGATCCAGAGCGGCAAGCCGATCCTGATCATCGCCGAGGACGTCGAGGGCGAGTCGCTGGCGACGCTGGTCGTCAACAAGCTGCGCGGGACATTCACCGGCGTGGCTGTCAAGGCGCCGGGCTTCGGCGACCGCCGCAAGCGGATGCTCGAGGACATCGCGATCCTCACGAACGCCGAGGTGATCACCGAGGAGATGGGCCTGAAGTTGGAGAACACCCAACTCTCCCAGCTAGGCCGTGCCCGGCGCGTGGTGGTGGCCAAGGACACGACCACGATCGTCGACGGCGGCGGTGACGCTCAGGCGATCAAGGGCCGTATAAACCAGATCAAAGCCGAGATCGAGAACACCGACTCGGACTTCGATCGCGAGAAGCTCCAGGAGCGTCTGGCCAAGCTCTCCGGCGGTGTCGCCGTGGTGAAGGTCGGAGCGGCGACCGAGACGGAGATGAAGGAGAAGAAGCACCGCGTCGAGGATGCCCTGCAGGCGACTCGTGCGGCGCTCGAGGAGGGCATCGTGCCCGGCGGCGGCGTCGCGCTGCTTGAGTCCTCATCCGCCGTCAGCGTCGATGACGTACAGGACGACGACGAGCGGACCGGAGCGCGCATCGTGCTGCGCGCGCTGGAGGAGCCGCTACGTCAGCTGGCCGAGAACGCGGGCCTGGAGGGCTCGGTGGTGGTCAACGACGTGCGCAAGGCCAAGAAAGGACAAGGCCTGAACGCGGCCACCAACGAGATCGTCGATCTCGTCGCTGCGGGCATCATCGACCCCGCGATGGTCACCCGCTCGGCGCTGCAGAACGCAGCGTCGATCGCCAAGAACATCCTCACCACCGAGGCGATCGTCGCCGAGGTGCCGGAGAAGGAAGGCGCAGGCGGCGGCGGAGGCATGCCGGACATGAGCGGAATGATGTAGGGATCCCTACAGAGATCCTGATTAGCCGTCGATAGAGATACGAGGGCTCGGCATGATGCCGAGCCCTCAATCTTTAGGGCCCGTCAGCCGAGGGCCCGTCAGTCGACTGAGCTCACCGGGCGCGGCCCGTGACCGACGTACTTCGCGGTCGGGCGGATCAGCTTGCCCTCGCGCTTCTGCTCGAGGATGTGCGCCGACCAGCCAGCCACGCGTGCGCAGGTAAACATCGGCGTGAACAAGTCCGGCGGGACGTCGGCCAGGTCGAGAACGACGGCCGACCAGAACTCGACGTTGGTGGCGAGCACGCGGTCGGGCTTGCGCACGTGCAGCTCCTCGAGTGCCGCCTTCTCGAGCGCTTCGGCGACCTCGACACGGGGTGAGCCGAGCTCCCGGCAGGTACGGCGGAGCACGCGCGCGCGGGGATCTTCGGCGCGGTAGATGCGGTGGCCGAAGCCCATCAAGCGCTCGCCGCGGTCCAGCGCGTCTGAGACCCAGCGCTCGGCGTTGCCGAGCTGCTCGACTTCATCGAGCATCTTCAGCACTCGTGAGGGAGCTCCGCCGTGCAGCGGACCCGAGAGGGCGCCAACCGCGGAGGAGAGCGCAGCGGCGCAGTCGGCGCCTGTCGAGGCGACCACGCGGGCGACGAAGGTCGAGGCGTTCATGCCGTGCTCGGCCGCCGAGATCCAGTACGCATCGATCGCCTTGGCGTGGTCGGGGTTGGCCTCGCCACGCCAGCGGATCAGGAAGCGCTCGGGGATTGAGCGGCCCTGGTCGACCTCCGACTGGGGCACGGGCGGCTGCCCGCTGTCGCGCGCGGACTGGGCGACGAAGGAGAGCGCCATCACCGAGGCGCGTGCGAGGTCGCGGCGGGCCTGCTCCTCGGAGATGTCGATCAGCTGGCCGAAGCCCCACTCCGGCGCGAGCATCGCCAGCGCCGATTGCACGTCGACGCGGTGGTCGCCCGAGCGCACGGTCAGCATGTGCGGTTCGGCTGGCGGCAGGCCGGGCTGGAAATGGCCGTCGACCAAGAGACCCCAGACCTGCTCATAGGGGACGACGCCTACCAGTTCCTCGATGTCGACGCCGCGATAGCGCAGCGCGCCACCGGCTTTGTCGGGCTCGGCGATCTCGGTGGCGAAGGCGACGACGCCTTCCAGGCCCGACTGGACCTCGCCGGGAGGGGAAGGCGTCGCGGCGGATTGGGCGGGGGATGTAGCGGTGGGGGACTGTACCTCGCTCATGGCACTCGCTTTCTGGGCTCGCTGCTTGACGGGGTGGCTGCCTTGTGGGCAGGTACATATCGTCGCAGGAATCCGCCGGCCGCGGCCCTGGCACAGGCTCTCTCGATAGGCTCCGCGCAAGCGGGCGTCTGGCCCGCGTCAACACCCCGGGGGAGGAGTTTTGTCCGACGGCGATCTGATGTTCCGTTCGGCCAGTGAGCTAGCGGGCATGGTGCGCTCCGGGGAGGTGTCCGCGCGCGAGCTCGTGCAGAGCTCGCTGGACCGCATCGAGCAGCTGAATCCGACTCTGAACGCCTTCGTCGAGATCGATGCCGAGCGGGCGCTGGCCACGGCGGACGAGGTGAACTCTGGCGATGAGCGTCCGTTTGCCGGTGTTCCGATCGCGATTAAGAACAACCGCGCGGTGCAGGGTCTGCGCCTGACGCTCGGCTGCTCGCTGATGAAGGACTTCGTGGCTCGTCACGACCACAACATCACGCGCCGGTTGCGCGCGGCCGGGTTCGTGATCGTCGGCACGACGACGCTGCCCGAGTACGGCATCCTGCCGGTCAGCGAGGCACGCCTGTTCGGTCCCACGCGCAATCCCTGGGACCTCGATCGCACCCCCGGCGGCTCCTCCGGCGGGGCGGCGGCGGCGGTGGCCGCGGGCATGGTGCCGGTCGCCCACGGGAACGACGGGGGCGGCTCGCTGCGCATCCCCGCGGCCTGCTGCGGCCTCGTGGGGCTGAAGCCCGCGCGCGGGCGCATCTCCTCGGCGCCCGAGCGCGGCGAAGGGCCGCTCGACATCGACGGCGTGCTCACGCGCACGGTCGCCGACACGGCGGCGATCCTCGACGTACTCGCGGGCTATGAGACCGGCGACACCAACTGGGCGCCGCCGCCTTCGGAGCCGTTCGCGGCGGCGGTACTGCGCCTGCCGGGCGCCCTGCGGATCGCCGCCACGACGCTGCCGCCGATCCCCGACGCGACCGTCGATGAGCTCTGCGCACGCGCCGTGGCAGACGCCGCGGAGCTCCTGCGCTCGCTCGGGCACGAGGTCGAGGAAGTCGAGCTGCCGTGGCGGACCGACGGGGTCAGGGAGCTGTTCGGCGTCGTATTCGGGATCCAGCTCTCGCTTTCGATGGCCGCCTCCGGCATCGTCGCCGGCCTCGGGGAGGGTGGGATCTCAGAAGAGGACATGGAGCCGATGAGCTGGGCGATCTTCTCGCTTGCTCGGGGGCTGAACGCCGTGCAGGGCGCCGGCGCGGCGACGCAGCTGCAGAGGTTCTCACGGCGACTGGCCGCCTTTCTCGATCCCTACGACGCGCTGCTCACCCCCGCGCTGGCCGAGCGCCCGCTGCCGATCGGCACGCTCGATACCGCCGCCCCCGACCCGATGTCGACGTTCACGCGCTCGAGCTACTTCACCCCGTTCACCGCCAGCTTCAACGCCGGCGGTCAGCCCGGCATCTCGCTGCCTTTGTTCCACGGCGAGGACGGCCTGCCGCTGGGGGTGCAGATCGTGGGACGCCCGGCTGGCGAGGCAGCATTGCTCGCGCTCTCCGCGCAGGTGGAACAGGCGCGGCCATGGGCGGATCGGCGGACGGCGCTGGTCACGCTCTAGCTGGGCCTCTCGTGCGACTGTTGTGCCCTGCAGCACGCCTCCGGTCGAGAGGTGTCGCGGCGCGGCCATGGGCGGATCGACCGGACCCTGGTGCAGGGGACGTCGGATAAACAGAACCTCTCCTCTTAGAACGTGTCTTCAATTTTCACGCAGTGTGCGCTTTTGTATGTACACGCCGTAAATACGATGGAAGGACAGTGAGCGCAAATTGAAAGTCCTACCCGCACATGCGTGCGCTTTTGTATCTACCCGATACATACGATGGCACACAGTGCATGAAATTCAAACACATACTTAGCCGGTTCCGAGCACGGCGCGCATCGGCTGGGGCGTGACTCCCAGGCTTTCCGCGTCGGCGGCGCCGCGGGTAGAGATCATCGGGACCTCCATCAGCTCAGCCTCGTCCCAGGTTGCGAACGCGTGGGGACCGATCGTCGCCTCCAGTAGGCGTAGCGCGCGCGAGACGATCGGCGTCGGGACGTGTAGGAGTGGCCGGTTGCGGTTCAACGAGCGAAGCACGGTATGCACGATGTCGTTGTGGCTGAGCGTCTCGGGACCGGCGAGCTCATAGCGCGCATGACGTTCGTCGTCATCCCCCTCGCGCGAACTGCGCGTGGGCGGCGCCCCGGGGATCTCGCCACCGTGGGCCAGTCCGAGAGCGTGCTCGCCGTCCGGCTCGCGCAACACGGTGGTTACGCAGTCGGCTACATCCTCCACCCAGATCGGCTCGTAGACGGCGCGGCCCCGCCCGGGGACGGGCATCACCGGGAGCAGGGCCAGGCGCTCAAGCAGCGTGAGCCAGGGGTCACCGGGGGCGTAGATGATCGAGGGGGCAAAGATCGTAGAGCGCAGGCGCGCCTCGCGCACCGCCTGCTCGGCGAGCGCCTTGGCGCGGAAGAAGCGCGCGCGGTGATGGGTGGAAGCGCCGAGCACCGAGAAGAACACGAAGCGCTCCACCTCCAAGCGCTCGGCCGCCTCGACCATCCGCCAGGTGGCGATGCCGTTCAGCTCCTCGATCGATCCACGCGGCTGATCGCGGATCGAAGCGGCGAGGTGCACGACGGTCTGAACGCCGCGCAGCGCGTTGCGAAAGGAGGGCGGGTCGGTGAGATCGCCGAGCGCGATCTGCACGCGCACGCGCTGAGCCCCCAACCGTCGGGGGTCGCGCACAAGACAGCGCACCTGAGTGCCTTCGGCCACGAGGCGGCGCAGCAGCGCGGAGCCCACCAGGCCGGTGGCGCCGGTAAGCAGCAGCATTGCCCAAACCTATCGAGTCGTCGTCCTCGGCAGATGGTTGATTCGGCAATCATCTAGGATGAGGCTCGGCTTGAGGGGCTTCATCCGTAAAATTGGTCTCTCTTCTCGCGACCCCCGCAAACGAACCAGGAAAGAAGCAGAATGGCCTACGTAATCGCCGAGCCGTGCATTGGCACAAAGGACAACTCCTGCGTTGAGGTGTGCCCTGTGGACTGCATCCACCCGACGCCTGACGAGCCCGGATACGACGCGGCCGAAATGCTCTATATCGACCCCGAGGAGTGCATCGACTGCGACGCCTGCGTCGAGGCCTGCCCTGTGGACGCCTGCTTCGCCGAGGACCAGCTCCCAGAGGAGTGGCAAAAGTACACGCAGATCAACGCGGACTACTTCGCCAACGCCAAGTAGGCCGCGGGCCCGGGAAGTGGGTTTCGCCGAGTCTCACGCCGTCGACGTGAGGTAGGAGGGGTCGAGCACGTCCAGCACCGGCACGTCCCCGATGGCTGCATTGATCAACTCGCGCAGCCGCTCCGAGGCGAAGCGGTGCGATTGCGGCGCCACGGGGTTGACCGTGATCGCCCGCAGGGCGACTGTGCGCAGAACCTCGATCGAAAGGCCCTGACGCTGGTACCAGCCGGGCCCCCGACGCGAGAGAAACACCTTCGTCGGATCGCCGACGACGAACCTCAGCTCGCGTCCGGCTCGCTCCGGCCGAGCCGCCAAGAGACCCTCGAGGAACCGCTCGCCGAGCGCGCCATCGATCAGGAATGTGCTTGCCTTTGGATGCTCCCGCAGCAGCGCGGCGATCTCCGTCGGCTCGGCGGTCAGTACGAGCCGGCGCTCCAGTGCGATGTGCTCCTCGTTGCCGTCGAGGGCCGTATCCGCGAGCGCGCCGCCGGCCGCAGGCAGCCTGACCAGGTCGACCGCGTCCTTCGTCAGGGCGACGACCTGCTCGATGTCCTTGCCGAGAACCGCGCCCGTCGCCATTACCAAGCCATCGGCGACCGCCGGCGAGGAGGCCGCGCGGCGGTCGATCGCACCGTCGATCAACACATGCTCGGCGCCGAAGCCGATCATCGCGTCGCTCACCTCGCGCACATCCTCGGCGGCACTCGGGCCGGCGACTTCGATGGAGCCCTGTTCTGAGAGCCTGGCGATGACTACTTCACCGAGGGGGGTTCTCACGCCGGTCTGCGCCAGCCGTTCGTGGGAGACACCGCTTGCCCGCAGGAGCACGTCGGTGCTCGCCACGAGGTTTCCCGCTGCAAGAAAGATCCGCGGCTTGTCGATCCGCGCATCGATCACGTCGTGCTCCTCGCCGTCGCGCCCGATCGAGGTAACGCCCACCTGCCGTCCTGCCTGCGCGTGCTCGGCCAGGATCGCCGCGAGCGTCTCCGTCTTGCCGGTGTTCTTGGCCAGCCCGACCAGTGCCAGTCTCGGCACCGGGGCGATCAGGTCAAAGAGTCGCACTGGTCTCAGCCCAAGTCAGCCGGCGATGCGCGCGGCCAGCTCTCGCACGATGAAGCTCGCCACGTGGTGCGGGTAAGTGCCCTTCGAGAACCCCGCGTCATAGCCGAGCTCCTTCGCGAGCTCGTTCGATACCCGCGGCCCGCCGCAGGTGAGGATTATCTGCTTGCGAACACCCTCCGCTTCGACGATCTCGACGAGCTCGGTTAGGTTCGAGATGTGCAGGTTCTGCTGGGTGACGGTCTGCGAGACGAGGATCGCGTCGGCGTGCAGGTCGATGGCTCTCGAGACGAGCACGCTGTTTGGCACCTGGCTGCCCAGGTTGTGCGTCTCGAACGCCTTGTAACCCTCCAGGCCGTGGTGCCCGTGAAAGCCCTTCAGGTTGAGCATCGCGTCGATGCCGACGCTGTGGGTATCGGTGCCGGTGGCTGCTCCCACGATCACGATCGGGCGGCCGATATGCTCGATCGCGAACGCTTCGATCTCATCCTCTGACATGTACTCGATGTCGAACCCCTCGCCGGTCAGGGACGCGTAGTCGATTGTCTGCGTGCACTCGCCGAACATCACGAAGTACGTGTAGCCGTCGGTCAGACGCTGGTAATGGACGACCTCGGGATGCTCGAAACCCATCTTCGCCGCGAGCTCCTGCGCGGCCTTACGTGCGGCGAGGCCATAGGGGACAGGCAGCGTGAAGCTGAACTGCACGATCCCGTCGCCGAGGTGATCGGCGTAGGGCTTGACGCGCTCGAGGTCAATCTCCCGCCGCGAGTCCCCCGCCGGCGCGGATGGCGCGTTAGACACGGCTCGGCGCTCGGAGCATCAGCTCGCTCGCGGGGTTCAGGTAGCCGTCCTCGGTGGCCACTATCCCCTCGATCCCCCGACCGTCATCGATCCCGCGGCTCACGTCGCCGAAGGTCGCTTGCTCGATCGCCTGCATCAGGCCCGTCTGTGCGATCTTCTCGAGCAGCTCGTGCGCGCCGGCCAGTACCTGCTGGGCATGCGTCTGGATTATTCCTCCCGGCTTGAACTCGATCTCCTCGCCAAGATCGCGCGCCGCGTTGAAGACGTAGTCGACGTTCTGCAGCCCCAGCACGCGGTCGTGGATGTGAGGCGTAAAGATGCCCTCGGTGGGCACCCCGATCGTCTGGATCCCCTGGCCAGTGGCGATCGTGACGAGGTTGAACAGCGCGTCGGCGGCGTGCGTGCGGAACAGGTTGCCGTCCATGTGCCTCGTCGGCGGCATGTACTTCACCGGGCAGTCTGGGAACAGCTCGCGCGTCAGCTGTGCCTGCGCCCACTCGAACAACAACCCGTTCGTCACAGGCACGTCGATCTCGAACGCATCGCCTAGGGCGATCTGTCCGTCGGGGACACCCGAGGCGCGCGCCAGGTGGTGGTTGATGAACTGCGAGGCCGTCACTGAGGGCGCCGCCTTCAACGCGTCAGCGGTCCGCAGGTAGTTGTCCTCGCCGGTGTTGATGACCACGCCGAAGTATCCGTTGATCATCCGCGAGATCCGCTGGTCGATCAGTCCCCGCACGACGTTGATGTCGCGGTAGAGGATCCCGTAGAGGGCATCGTTGACCATGTTGTCGAAACCCTCCCATGCGCCCATCACGGCGATCTCCGACATGCACAGTCCCGAGCAGAAGCTCGACAGCCGCACGTAGCGCCCATGCTGCTCGGACCACTCATCCATCGCCTCGCGCATGATCCGGAAGTTCGCCTGCGTGGCGAACGTCCCGCCGTAGCCCTCCGTGGTCGGCCCGTAGGGGACGAAGTCGAGCAGGCTCTGCGCGGTGGAGCGGATCACCGCGACGATGTCCCCGCCGGCTTCGGCGACGGCCTTGGCGTGGACGACATCCTCGTACACGTCGCCGGTGGCCGTGAGGACATAGCGCAGGGGTGTGGCGGCGTCGCCGAGGCGCTCGCGCATTGCCCGCCGCTCCTCGAAGCGAGCAGAGATCTCCTTCAGACGTGCGCCGCACTCCTCGATCACCCGCTCGCGGATCGCCTCCTCGGGGGCGACCTCGAGCCCGCACAAGTCGAGCTCTCCAGCGCTGACCGCCTCGGCGATCTGCTGCGGCGAGCGGCCCGTCTGGATCATCGCGTTGCCGATCCAGTAGGCGACCCCGCGCCCGAGTCCGCCGCGATCGTGTACGTGGTCGACGAGCACGTTCGGTAGGGGCACCTCCAACGCATCGGCTCCGTCGATTCCGAGCAGTCGCGTGACGCTTCGCTCAACGGAGACCGTCGTGCGGCCGGTTATCTGCTCGGAAACCTGGTCAGCGATCTGCTTGGCCGCCTGCCGGCAGGCTGCGACCACGCCAGGGTCGAGGTCCAGCTTAGAGTTCATGCTCCGCCTCCGTCCGGTCGGCGTCTTGATGTGGTGGACGCCATCGTGGCGTCGTGGTCACGTCTCCCGGAGGGGGTGCTCATCGAGGGGGTGCTCATCGCAGCTCCCTGACGATTGGGAACGGGATGACCTCGCGCAGTGAATCGCGTTCGGTGAGGATCATGATCAGACGATCCACGCCCATCCCGCCGCCGGCGGTCGGCGAGTACCCGTACTCGATGGCTCGGGCGTACTCCTCGTCGTTGGGATGCGGCACGTCCTCGTCGTCCACCATCCGCCGCTTGCGCTGGTCGACGAAGCGCTGCCACTGGTCGACCGGGTCGTTGAGCTCGGTGTCGCCACTGACGAGCTCAATGCCGCCGATGACCGCGTCGAAGTGCTCGCCGAGCTCGGAATGTACGGCGTGGCGCTTGGTGATCGGGAAGGGCTCGAGCGGGAAGTCGAAGACGTGCGTCGGCTGGTTGATTGTCGGCTCGATCAGCTTCGTGTAGAGCGCGAGCACAAGCTCTGCCCAGGTGCTCGCCGGGTGGATGCGTTCCTCAAGCGCCTCCTTGAGCTGCTCGGTCACGGCGGCGCGGTCATCGCCCATGAAGTCGATGCCGGTCGCATCGAGGATCGCCTCTCGCATCGTTATCCGCCGCCACGGCTTGGCCAGGTCGATCGTCTCGCCGTTGCGCTGGATCTCGGTCCGCCCCAGCACGCGCTGAGCCACGTCTCTGAACATCTCTTCGGTCGCTGTGGCAACGTCGTTGTAATCGGCGTAGGCCATCATGAACTCGATGATCGTGAACTCGGGTGAGTGCTTGGGGGAAATCCCCTCATTGCGGAACACCTTGCCCATGTCGTAGACGTTCTCGAGGCCTCCGACGATGCAGCGGTTGAGGAACAGCTCGACGGAGATGCGCAGGTAGAGATCGCGATCGAGCGCGTTGTGATGGGTAGTAAAGGGCCGCGACCCGGCGCCCCCCGCGAGCGACTGCAGCGCCGGCGTTTCGACTTCGACGAAGTTCCGTTCGTCCAGCCACTGGCGAATCGCCGCGACGATCCTCGCGCGCGTGATGAATAGCTCGCGCGTCTCCTCGTTGGCGATCAGATCGAGCTCGCGGTAGCGATAGCGGGTGCCGGTATCACCGAGTCCATGATGCTTGTCCGGGGGTGGGCGCAGTGTCTTTGTCAGCAACGTGTACTCCTTTACCGCGAGCGCTAGCTGCCCGCGCTGGGTGACATACACGCAGCCGATGATCCCCACGATGTCCCCGATATCGAGATTGAGGATGCGGTTGTAGGTCTCCTCTCCGAGTGCATCAACCCGAACAACTGCCTGGATCTGGCCGGATAGGTCTCGTACGTCAAGGAACGCCGTCTTGCCGTGCCCCCGCCGCGAGATCAGCCGCCCGGCGACGTGGTAGCGCAGCTCGGGGTGCTCACCTTGGGCCAGATCTGCCGGATCGTGTGCGTCGAGCACATCCGCGATCAACGTGCGATCGGGCATGCTCACCGGCGGGTAGGGGTCGATCCCTTCGGCCCTCAACCGCTCGAGCTTGGCGCGGCGTTCGTCGAATTCAACGGCGTCGTCGCGGGGCTCCTGCTCCTCCTCTTGTTCCTGCACGGGCATAAGACGATCCTCTCAAGTGGATTACGCCTGTCAAGCGATCGAGCAGGATGTCTCTGTCTGGAACCCGCGATCGCCAGCTAGGCCATAGGTAGCGACATGCCCGCCGGTTTTCGGCTCTCTGCTCCAGGCGCGGGCGCCGCGACGGCAACCTCGACCAGGGGCAGAACCGGCAGCGCGGGCGGGCGGCCCATCGCAATCAGTCCGCGCGCGGCCTGGTGAATCGCCTGGGATGCCGGGTCGCCGGGATCCTCGATCACGAGTGGGGTACCGCTGTCGGCGTGTTCGCGCAAGGGCATCGTCAGCGGAACCTTGCCCAGCAAGGGTACATCGAGCTCATCCGCCAGCTCCTTACCGCCGCCCTCGCCGAAGATCGCAAAGCGCTCGCCGCTCGGCGTCGTGAAGCCGGACATGTTCTCGATCACCCCGCCGATCTCCAGGTCGACCTTGTGGGCCATCTCGGCGGAGCGGCGCGCGACCTTCTGTGCGGTTGCCTGCGGGGTGGTGATGATCACGAACTTGGCCTGCGGCAGCAGCTGGGCGAGCGTCATCGATACGTCGCCCGTCCCCGGAGGCAGATCGATCAACAGGTAGTCAAGGACACCCCAATCGACATCTTGCAGGAACTGGGTGAGCGCCTTGTGCAGCATCGGCCCGCGCCACACCACCGCGGCGTCCTCCTCCAGGAAGAAGCCGATCGACATGACCTTCACGCCATGGGCATCCAGCGGGAGGATCTTGCGCTCCGCCGACACGGGCGGCCTGGTGGAGCCGAGTCCGTACATGCGCGGGATCGAGTAGCCCCACACGTCCGCATCGAGCACGCCCACACGCTTGCCCTCACCGGCCAGTGCGGCGGCGAGGTTGGCGGTCAGCGTGGACTTGCCGACGCCACCCTTGCCCGAGCCGATGCACAGCACGTTGGAGACCTGCGCGAGCGCCCCGTCGGGGAGGCTGCCGCGCCCCAGCTTCTGTTGCAGCGCCGCCTTCTGAGTGTCGTTCAGCACGTCGAAGTAGACGTTGCAGTGAGTCACCCCGTCTAGCGCCGAGACGGCCTGCGCGACGGCGCTCTGAAAGTGGCCCTTGATCGGGCAGCCCGGTGTGGTCAGCGAGACAGTCACGTCGACCACGCCGTTTGAGCCAATCTCGATCGAGCGCACCATGTCGAGCTCGACGATCGAGCGGTGCAGCTCGGGGTCGATCACGACCTCGAGCGCCTTACGGATCTCCTCTTCGCTGGTCACTGTCCTCATTCTGACAAACCTACAGTGACTCGGCCGTTAAATGACCCGCGGGACGGAGGGGACCGCCCCGCGGGTCGAGGGAGGAGAGGTATGCTGCTACTGCCGGCAGGATATGAGGCCGGCAGACTCTCCCGCTGTATCCGGCCTCTCCAGGTCCGGGGAGCGGGGGAAGGGTGTGCTCAGACGAGGCTCTGGATGCGCTCCTGAACGCGGTTCGGCAGCTCGGTGACGTTCTTCGCGACGGCGTCGCGACGCTCCTCCAGGTTGTTCACCCGCTTCTCCAGCTCACGCCGACGCTGGCGCAGTTGGCGCTCGAAGCGGACGCGGGCTTTGCGAACCTCGCGCTCGAGCCGGTTGCGGGCGGTGTTGCCGCGGCGCTCGAACTTGCGCAGCTGGGCCTGAGCCTTGGAGGTGGACGAGTAGCTCGAGAGCGCGTCGTTCACGCTCGAGGCCACCCGATCGCGGGCGATCAGGGCGGCGCCGACGGGAATCAGGATCGCACGCTCGGCGTAGCTGGTCACGCCACTGGCCGGTGTGCTCGTGGAGGTCGATGTCTTGGTAGAGGCCGCGGAACTGAAGGCCGCGGAACGCTTGGGGGATCTGGCGGGGCGCTTCGGAGCGGCGGGTTTGCCGGCTCGGGGGGAGGTGGTGTTGGCGGGTGCCATTGGAGTGGGTCTCCTCTTCTCCGCCCTCCGCGAGGACGGGTATGTGGCTCTTGACGGAGGCTCAATGCTGAGCTTAGCATCGAACACCTGTTTGTAACCCGCTCCGGGAGGATAGTTACATCACGATCTTCCAGCTGCGTGAAAACCCTGTTAAGAAGAGGATTTTGGGCTGGCTAGTTTGTAACAGGAGGAACATGCGTTCGGTCGATCTTTTCAGGTGGCACGCGCGTGCGGGCAAGCCACTGCGCGGGGTCTGTGAGCTCGACGGTCGTGGGCAGCGCCTCCGGCCCGCTCCAGGCGCGGGCGAGCGCCGACGGGCCTCCCTCGCTGACGACGGCGTCGCAGAAGCGTCTCCCCACCTGGTACTGGCGCAGCTTCAACTCCAGCCCAAGCAGACGCTCGAGCACCCGCCAAGGCAGGCCGCGGGTCTCGCGCCGACTGTTCATCGCGGCACGCAGGCGCGGCAGCGACGGCAGCACCTCGGCGCCGACCGCGTCCATCGTGTGTTCGGCGTGCCCCTCGATCAGCGACATCGCCGCCTGCATCCGCTCGACTAGTCGCCAGCGATCCTCGCCGAGCGTCAACCGCAGCAGCTCGCCGCGGCGAGCGCGTTCGACCATCTCACGCAGCTCGCCCGGGTTGGGCAACTTCGGGAACCGGCTCTTGCCTGCGCCACCGGCGTCCGTCTCATCGGCGGCCGTGCTCCCGCGCGAGCCTTTCCCCGAGATCGTCACCTGCAGCCCGTCGATCAGCTCTTTCAGCAGCCCGCCGAGGTAGCCGCGCAGCCAGGGCGCGCCGGAGAACTGGACTGCGTGCGTGATCTCATGGATCGTCACCCACGTGACGAGCTCATCGCGATCGACCTCCAAGTTGCGAGCCGCCTGTGCGAGGTTCGGCGCGAGTAGCAGCAGCCGCGGGGCAACCGAGTCGTCGAGCAGCGCCAGGTCGTATTGCCCGAGCACTCGCTGGGAGAGCACACCTGTCAGCGCCCCGACCTGCGCGCCGAGCAGGAAGCCCGACGTCGAGCGCAGCGGCTCGGACAGCGGGCCGGTTCCCACACCCACGCGCTCGGTCAGGGGTCCAAGCAGCGGGCGCATGCTCCTCAGGTTGGCCGCGATCCAGGCTGGCCGGTCGACTGCCTCCAAGGCGGGCAGCTCCGCCGGGAGCGCAAGGCCGCTGTAGGTGCTCACGCGTCTGGCAAAGTCATACGCGAGCGGCTCCACAGACGCGGCGCGCACGCCCCCGTAAGGCGGTGAGCCGGCTATCAGCTCCCCGATCCGCTGAGCTGTGCCCCAATCGATCGCGTCCACACTGAGAGCGTAGTCGGGTGGACGCGCCTCTCCGGCATACGCTCGTATCCTAAGGTTGTGCCTGTTTCCAGGATTGCGCCTGCGCCACCGGGCGACCCGCCGGGTGACTCCGCGGGCGAAGAGCATGGAGCGGCGGCGTTTCTCGAGCGGGCCGAGGTGCGCGACGTGCTCGCATGGATGCGCCTGCTCGCCGATCCGCAGGACGCCGCTGCGGTGGTGCGGGCGCTCGCCCGTCCACCGATCGAGCTGCGCCAGGTCGACCTGGCGCGCGTGATCCAGGTCGCACGCCGGCGCAAGCTGGACCTGGTCTCGGCACTCAATGTCTCGATCGAGTCGCCGCAGGTGCCACCGGAGGCGCGCGAGCGAATCCAGCGGTTTCTCGAGCTGCACCGGGCGGCGGCTGGCGCCCTGGACGCGGCCCGCCCGGACCTGCTCGCGCGCGCGGTGCTGGGCGCCGAGGGCGAGGATCGCGAGGAGGACCGATCGAAGATCGGTCGACAGGACTCGGCAAAGGAGCTGCGGGAGACGTTGCGGATGCTGCGCGAAGAGGTGATCGAGGGCGCTGTGCGGATCGGCGGGCGCCTCGGCGAGCTGCGCCTTGACACGCAGCTTGACATCTCCCACGGGGTGGTGCGCTACCTCGAGCTGCTCAAGCTCACCGCGCTCGTGCAACGTCCGCAGGGACAGAGCGTCGCGGACACGCTTGCAGACGTGAACGCGCGACTGCTCACGGCGACGACCGCACTGCAGCGCGAGATCCTGCTGACATCACCACTGGACGAAACGCTGCTCGTGGCCGGCGCAGATGGCGCGGGCGAGCACGACGAGCAGGCGCGCGCGCAGGCGATCGCGCCACGCGGGGAGCCTTCGCTCGGGCCGTTCCTGCCGCGCAAGGGGATCGGTCTGGCGCTGTCGGCCTCGGACATCGAGACCTACCGCAGCTGTCCGCTGAGGTACAAGTTCGCGCGCGTCCTGCGCATCCCCACTGGGCAAACGCTCCACCAGCGCTTCGGGATCGCCGTCCACCAGGTGCTTGAGCGCTACCACTCCGAGCGCTCCGAGACGCTCGCGCAACTGCTGGATCTGCTCGATGCCGGCTGGCGCAGAGGCGGCTTCGGCGACAGCGCGCAAGAGCGCCGGCTGCGCGAGAAGGCGCGCGTGGCGCTGAGGAGCTACCACGCGCGGCTGCACAGCCAGAAGGCCGGTCAAGAGGCCGAACCGGTGTGGTTCGAGCGCCCGTTCTCCTTCCGGCTCGGACCCCACCACCTGCGCGGGCGCGTCGACCGCGTCGACCGGCTCTCCAATGAGACGGGCGAGGGCGAGGAGGAGTACGAGCTGATCGACTATAAGACCTCCCGCCCGAAGACCTCCACGCAGCTGAAGGACGATATCCAGCTGTCTCTCTACGCGCTCGCCGCGCGCGAAGCCTGGCAACTGGAGTCTTCCCGTCAGGCCTACTATTACGTGCTTGACGACCGCAAGGTTCCCGTCCCTGAGGGCGAGAAAGACGTCACGTCGGTCAAGGACACAGTGCTCGAAGTCGGCGAGGGCATCCTCGCCCAGAAGTTCGAGCCGACTCCCTCCCGCGCCGCCTGCTCGATCTGCGACTACCGCATCGTCTGCCCGGCCGCCGAGAAGTAGAAGAGCACTCTATTTGTCGAGCCCGCGCTTGTGCAGGAAGCGCTGGAATTCCTGGGCGATGACGTCCCCCGAGGGAACGTCCTCGTGAGCGAGCTCCTCCTCGTTTTCGGCGGCCTGCTCCAACCGTTCGACGAACGCCTGGATGTCGGGGTCGCTCTGCACCGCAAGCCCCACCTGACGCTCGTAGTCGGCCGCCGCCGTCTCCAGGTCAGAGACGTCGACGGAAACCCCGATCAGACCTTCCACTCCGCGTATCAGAGCCAACGCCGCCTTGGGGTTGGCGGCGGCGGCGACATAGTGGGGGACGCCCGCCCATAGGCTCGCCGAGGGCAGCCCTGCCTCTGCGCAGGCGTTGTGCAGGACACCAACGATCCCCGTCGGTCCCTCATACGTTGAGGTCTGCATCCCCAGGCGCTCGACCAGCGAGGGGTCAGAGGCGTATCCGGTCATTGCCACCGGGCGAGTATGGGGCACGTCGCCGAGGAGCGCGCCCAGCGAGACGACCATCTGTACGCCGAGCGCTTCGGCGAGGTCGACGAGGTGCGAGCTGAAAGCGCGCCAGCGCATCGACGGCTCGACACCTTGGACGAGCACGAGGTCGCGCGAGGTTCGCGGCGCGCGCGCCTCGAACACCTCCACGGTCGGCCACACGATCTCCCGCGCGCCGTTCTCGTCGAGCTGGACGCACGGGCGGTTGGCCTGGAAGTCGTAGAACTCCTCGGAGTCGATCCGCGCGAAGCGGCGCGCATCCAGCGCGGAGGCCAGGAAGGAAACTGCGGTCGAGGCAGCGTCTCCAGCGTCGTTCCAACCCTGGAATGCGCACACCATGGCGGGGGCCCTGAGGCCATCCGGACGGCGGTCCCAGATGAGGGGCTGCATCCAAACCACCGTACAGCACGGCATATCCTAATCGGCCAGTAGGCGCTGGGTGCTTCTGATCAAGCGGGCCTCCCGCGATGCCGATAAGACGGTGATGGGCGATACCGCCATGCCAACAGCCGAGTTCCCCCCTGCTGAACCAACAGACGAGATCGAGATAGACCGTCCGAAGAACGGTCTGTATCCTCCCCGCCACGCTGGGCGCTCCACGCGGATGATCGGCGAAGTAGTCGTCGATCTCGGCTACGCCGACATGGACAAGGTCGAGGAGGCGGTGGCGGTCGCTCGTGCGCAGGGCAGTCCCACGGGCCAGGTGCTGGTCGAACAGGGTGTTCTGCGACAGGACCAGCTCGCCCGGGTCGTGGCCGAGCGCTTCGGTCTGGACTACGTCGACCTCGCGGTCTATGAGCTCGACATGGGTGCGGTCCACCTCCTCAGCGCCGAGACAGCCAAGCGCTACCAGGCCGTTCCCGTCGGCTTCACCGACGACGGGATGTTGCTGCTGGCGATGGCGCATCCCACAAACGTGCTGACGATTGACGACGTAGCGATGATCACCGGCCGGCGGATCAGGCCGGCGGCGGCGTCGGTGGAGGATCTTAATCTGCTGCTCACGCGGCTGGTCAGCATGGACGAGTCGATTGAGGACATCGTCGACGAGGACGCCGACGCCGACGCTGACGCTGACTTGCTGGTCGACGAGGCCGACCGCGACGCGCCGATCATCAAGCTGGTGCACTCGATCGTCGCCCAGGCGGTGCAGCAGGGCGCCTCGGACATCCACGTGAACCCTGAAGAGGGGGACACGCGCGTGCTGTTTCGCGTCGATGGAGTTCTATATCAGGCCGCCACCGTCAAGCGCAGGATGGCGATGGGCGTGGTGTCGCGCATCAAGATCATGGGCGATCTCGACATCTCAGAGAAGCGCGTGCCGCAGGACGGCAGGTTCGCGTTGACGGTCGATGGGCGGCGGGTGGACATCCGCGTGGTGACGCTGCCGCTCGTGCACGGCGAGGGGGTTGTGCTGCGGATCCTGGACAAAGGGGTGATGGTTCAGGGCTTGGAGTCGCTGGGGATGCAGCAGGCGGAGCTCGAACGGTTCAGCAGCGCGATCGCCAGGCCGAACGGCGCGGTGCTGGTGACCGGTCCGACGGGCTCGGGCAAGTCGACCACGCTGTATGCCGCGCTGAATGTGCTCAACGACGGGGAACGGAGCATCCTCACGATCGAGGACCCCGTGGAGCAGCGGATCGCGGGCGTCAAGCAGATGCAGATCGCGCCCAAGGCCGGCGTCACCTTCGACGTTGGGCTGCGCTCGATGCTGCGGGCCGACCCGGACGTGATCATGGTCGGCGAGATCCGCGACCGCGAGACCGCGCACATTGCGATTGAGGCGGCGCTCACCGGGCACCTCGTGCTCTCGACGCTGCACACCCGCGACGCGCCCAGCGCGCTCGGTCGGCTGATCGACATGGGCATCGAGCCGTTCCTCGTCTCCTCCGCGGTCGACTGCATCGTCGCCCAGCGCCTGGTGCGGATGCTCTGCAAGCACTGCAAGCGCCCGCTGAAGGTGTCCGAGGCGGTGCTCGCCGAGCACGGCCTGGCAGGAGCCGAACCCTTCGAGGCGGCGGGGTGCTCGCGCTGCGGCGGCTCCGGTTATCGCGGTCGCGTGGGGTTGTACGAGGTGATGTCGGTCAGCGAGGAGATCCGCGCGCTGATACTCGAGCGCGCCTCGGTCGACGACATGATCGCGGTCGCCGTCCGTCAAGGGATGCTGCGCCTGCGCGACGACGGTCTGCAAAAGGTGCGCGAGGGGCTCACCTCAATCGCCGAGATCGAACGGATGACGAGTAGCCTGCTCTGAGCGGCGAGGTCGCATAGCGTGTCTAGCATGCGGTGCCTTCCCCTTCTTCGCTTGACCCTATGGCCTTGTGCGGCAGCGATTGGGGCGATCCTGGTCGCTGGGGCCGCGTCTGTCCCTGCGCTCGCGCCGGCCGGTCCGCGCGAGCACTCCTGCCCGATCTTCCCCGCCAACAACCCGCTCAACAAAGACATCTCCCACGCCCCGGTCGATCCCAACTCGGCCAATTACATCGCGAGCATCGGCCTAACCGGGCATCTGCATCCCGACTTCGGCACCAATCCCAGCTACGGCATCCCCTACGCGGTCGTTGGGTCCCACCAGAAGAGGGTTCCGATCCACTTCACCGCCTACGGCGAAGAATCGAACCCTGGGCCCTATCCGATCCCGCCGAACGCGCCTGTCGAGGGTGCTGGCGAAGAAGGCGATCGGCACGTGCTCGTCCTGCAGAAGGGCAGCTGCCGGTTGTACGAGCTCTACGCCGCCCACCGCGATCGCGCTGGATGGGAAGCAGGCTCGGGCGCCGTCTTTGACTTGCGCAGCAACGCGCTGCGTCCCGAAGGCTGGACCTCGGCCGACGCGGCCGGGCTGCCCATCTTCCCGCTACTCGTCCGCTATCCCGAGGTGCGAACCGGTCAGATCGACCACGCTCTGCGCGTGACCGTGCAGCGCACCCAGCGCGGCTACATCCATCCGGCGACCCATTTCGCCTCGGGCAGCTCCGACCCCAGCCTGCCGCCGATGGGCTTGCGCCTGCGCCTGAAGGCGAGCTTCAGTCTGGCTGATTTTCACGGCGAGTCGCTGGTGGTGCTGCGAGCGCTGAAGCGCTACGGGCTGATCGTGGCCGACAACGGCTCCTCGTGGTACATCACAGGTGCGCCCGACCCGCGCTGGAACGACGAAGACCTCGAACAGATCAAGCGCGTCCCGGGGTCGGCGTTCGAAGCGGTCCAGACCGGCCTGATCCTCCATCGCGGCTGAAGAGGAAAGTATTTGCCGTAGCGGAGTGCGTATAGCCATGGCTATACAGACCCATAAAAAACGACATATCACCCCCAGCGGGAGACACGCCACCGCCGGAGATTGACCTACCCCTGGTGTTGGGGCTCGACCGGGACGGCCGGCGGCGGTTGCTCAGCCGTCGGCGCGGGCTGCACGGCTGCCTGCGCGGGCTGTGTGGCCGTGGCCTGGACGGGCGCCTGCGGCTGCTGTGCGGCCGGGGTGATCGTCGGCTGTTGGTCCCCGCCGGTGATCGACTGCTTGAACTCGCGCATGCCGCTTCCCAGCGAACGGCCGATCTCGGGAAGTCGCTTGGCGCCGAACACCAGCAGCAAGACCACCACAAGAATGGCTATATGGGATGGACTCTCAAGTCCCATCACCTCAAGTCTACGACGTATCGGGGCCGATGGGATCAATTTTCTTTGGATCGCCGAGTGCTCTGCGCACGAGCTGCGCGGCCATCAGCAGGATCAACACCGCGAATGCCGCTCGCAGGGTCGCGCCTGAGAGGGCGTTCGCAAGCGCCACTCCCCCGGCGGCGCCCGCCAGCGAGAGGATGCCCAGCAACAGCGCGTCGCCGCGGCGGACGTTGCCATAGCGGTTCTGCTTGTAGGTGCCGACGATCGCCACCGGGACGATCGCCAGCAGCGAGGTTGCCTCCGCCTGGTGCTGGCTGAGGCTCAGGAAGATCACGAGGCCTGGCACGAACAGCACGCCGCCACCCACTCCCAGCAGCCCCGCAAGCACGCCGGCGGCCATCCCGATTACGATCGCGCCGATCATCGCAGGACCAGCTCGACTGCACTTGCCACGAGCACGGCGGCGAACAGGAGCGAGATCGAGCGCGTCGGCAGACGCTGCTGCAGCCGGGTGCCGAGTAGCACCCCGCCGACCGCCGGCACCCCGATCAGCACCCCATCGAGGACGCGCACGTTGCCGTAGAGTCCCTGCGTGGCCGCGGCGAAGCCGGCGATGAAGACGATCGCCGCCAGCGAAGTCCCCGTGGCGGCGCGCTCGTCGTAGCCCAGCCACAGCACCAGCAGTGGCACGATCACAGTCCCGCCGCCGACGCCGAACAGCCCGCTGAACAGGCCGGCGGCGGTGCCGATGGCCATCAGCTTGAGTGGCCGATCCAGCGGCCGCCGCGGCGTCCAGCCGGTGGCCGGGCGCATTCCGTCAGTCGCCATGCAGGGCGTGGGACCGGTCAGCCAGCATGCGCGCCATACTAGTGCTCGTGTCCCCCGCTGCCACGCTTGTGGAGGCGCTCGAGCCGATCCGTTCCGACCCCACCCGCGCCGCGGTGCTGCTGGACATCGACGGCACCCTGGCGCCGATCGTCCGGCACGCCGCCGACGCGCATGTTCCCGAGGCCACACGCACATTGCTGATCGAGATCGCCAAGCGCTATCGCGTCGTCGGCTGCGTGAGCGGCCGCCGCGCGGCCACAGCCCGTCAGATCGTCGCGATCGGCACGATCGCCTATATCGGCAACCACGGCGGCGAGATCCTGCGCCCTGGGGCGACCCGTCCCGATGTCGATCCCAATGTCGCTGCCTGGACCGAGCGCGTACGCGCGTTCGCCGCCCGCGTCTACACCGGCGAGCACCAGCGGCTCCGCGTGCGCAGCGAGGATAAGGACGCGATCGCGGCGTTCCACTGGCGTGGCGCCCCCGACGAGGAGGCGGCCGCCACGGCGACGAAGGAGATCGCGCGGCACGCACAGGACGAGGGTTTTGCGATCCACTGGGGGCGCAAGGTGCTGGAGGTGCGCCCGCCTGTGGACCTCGACAAGGGTTTAGGTGTCGCCGCGCTGCTGCGAAGCCCCGCGACCGTGGTGGGTGAGCCGGCCGTCGTCGCGGCGCTGTACGTCGGCGACGACACTACCGACCTTGACGCGTTCCGCGGACTGCGCTCGCTCGTGCAAGACGGGACGCTTCAGAGCACGGTGTGCGTGGCGGTCAGCTCCGATGAAGCGCCCCCGGAGCTGGCGCGGGAGGCCGACCTGACGGTCGACGGCATCGGCGGCGTACGCGGCCTGCTCGAGGCGCTGCTGTAGGCGTTCTGCACCCGTGCGCTTCGTCGACTTCCTCAAGACCACCGTCCTGCTCAGTGCCGGCGCGGCCACCGCGCTGGCTGCGGTCACGGTGCTCGCAGCGCAGAGCAGCTCCAACACGCTGCTGGTGCCGATCGCGGTCGGCTGGTGGGCGATTGCCGCCCTGATCGGCCTGCGCCTGGGTAGACGGGCCGAGGCGAATCCCCCGATCGCGCGCCTGCTCTCCGGCGCCAAGACCAGCACCACGCTGCCCGAGCTCCACCCGAGCGCGATCCTGCTCAACCGGCTGTGGCCGCTGGTGCTGTTCACGCTGCTGGCGGGCGGCCTTGCCTTCCTGGCTCCCCAGATACCGGGCATCGCCGTCGGCTTCGCGATTATCTGGGCGCTTGCCTGGCGGCGTCAGGACGCGGCGGTGGCAGCGATCGAGGAGCGCGATGGAGCCTGCTTCTACGTGCGTCGCACCTCCCCGCTGCGGCCCATGGCGCTGGAGCGCACGCCGGGCTTCAAGGCGCTGCGTCCCGAGCGCGTGAACGGCGCCGTCACCTGAGAACGTGTTTTCAATTTTTACGCAGTGTGCGCTTTTGTATGTACACCGTAGATACCATGGAGCACAGTGAGCACAAATTGAAAGTCCTACCAGCACATGCGTGCGCTTTTGTATCTACCTGATACATACGATGGCACACAGTGCATGAAATTCAAACACATACTGAGATGACCGACGGGGACACGACGGGAGTCCTAGCAGAGACAGGCTCACCCGTTCGATCGCACGCGACGGCCACGGATACGGTGGACGTTCTTGTGGTCTCCCTCGGCTCCACCGGGGGCCTACGCGTGGCCGACGACGAGCTGGCCGAATCTTTGCGGAGGGCTGGAGCGAGCGTGACGGTTGCCGTGGCCGTGCCGCCGCGTCCGCTGCGCACCCTCGCCCTGACCGACCTCTCGTGGGCGCTCGCCGCCCGCCGAGCGGCTCGGGCCGGGCTGGCTCGCCAAACGCCCAGAGCGGTGATCTATTCGAGTACGACCGCCGCGTTGTTGTGGCCGCGAGCAGGGGCGATTCGCTTCGACGCTCCCTCCGCGGGCAACCGGCCGGGGCGGCACGGGTGCTGGCAGCGGCCGCTTGAGCGCCGGCGATTGCGCCAGGCGTCGCTGCTGCTCCCCTACAGCGACGGCGCTCTGCGCGAGCTGCGTGACGGGGCCCCTCAGGCCGATCGTGCGCTGGTCCTACCGGTCACGATCCGGGCTTCGGGGGCACCGGCTGCCTGCAGGGATATCGCCGCGATCACGTACGCCGCAAATCCGGCGAAGAAGGGGCTTGACCGGGTGTTCGATGCGTGGAGGCGAGTACGTCGGCCCTCTGAGGAGCTTGTCGTTGCCGGGGTTACGCTTGAGGATCTCGAGAGATCTGGACTTGAGCCTCCGACCGAGGGTGTGCGTGTGACGGGGATGCTCGCCCCGGGGGAGTACCGGTCGCTGTTGCGTCGTGCTCGTGTGTTTGCGTGCGCACCGCGCCGCGAGGACTACGGTCAGGCGCAATTGGAGGCGCTCGCCGACGGTTGCCTGCTCGTCACGACGCCTGCGCCGGGACCCTACGCGGCGCTGCCAATCGCCCGCGAGCTCGACTCTCGACTGGTTGGCGAGGATCTCGGCGCTGGGCTGCGCGCCGCCCTCGACGACCCCGTGCCGGGCTACGCGACGCGTGCGCGGGAAGCGCTGCGCCCGTTCAGCCGCGAGACTGTCGACCGGCTCCTCGCCGAGGAGCTATTGCCGCGGCTGCTTCCTGACAGACTGCTTTCCTAGCATCTGGAACTCCGCCCATGGCCGCGTGTTGGCCACATCTTCCCTCCTCAGCCAAGCGCGCCGCGCGGTGGCGATCCCCCAGCGCATGTTGGCCAGCGTGCGTGTGCGGTGCGCGTCGGAGTCGATCAGAATCGAGACGCCAGCGCGCGCGGCGGCACGAGCGTGCACGTCGGAGAGGTCGCGGCGCTCGGGGTTGGCGTTGATCTCGAGCATCGTTCCAGTGCGGGCCGCCGCAGCGAAGACGGCGTCCAGATCGAGGTCGTAGGGAGCGCGGCGCTCGATCAAGCGGCCGGTGGGGTGGCCGATGGCGCGCACGAACGGATGCTCGATGGCAGTGATCATTCGCTCAGTCATGCGTTGCTCGCCAGTGCTGAAGGCGGTGTGCACGCTGGCGATCACCCAGTCGAGCTGGCCGAGCAGCTCGTCGTCATAGTCGAGCGAGCCGTCGGGCAGGATGTTGACCTCGCTGCCTGCCAGCAGCTCGATGCCCGCCACGCGCTCGTTGGCCGCGCGCACGAGCTCGATCTGGCGGCGCAGCTGTTCCGGGGAGACGTCGTTGCCGAAGCCGTGTGAGGCAGAGTGGTCGGTGATCGCCAGGTACTCGTAGCCGAGCTCGCGGGCTGCGAGGCCCATCTCCTCGATCGTGTTGTGCCCGTCGGAGGCGATCGTGTGGCTGTGGAGATCTCCGCGGATGTCCTGGAGCGCGATCAGTTGCGGCAGCCCGCCGGCGGTACGGGCGGCCTCCAGCTCTCCCCGGTTCTCGCGCAGCTCCGGCTCGATGTAGGCGAGGCCGAGGCGGCGATAGATCTCCTCCTCGCTCGTATGCGTCTCGATGATCCCAGTGGCGTCGTCGAGGATTCCGTACTCGGAGACGTGAAGGCCCTGCCTGACGGCCGCTTCACGCAGCGCCGCATTGTGCAGGCCCGAGCCGGTGAAGTGCTGCAGCAGGTTGCCGAGCTGCGCGGGGTTGGCGATCCGCAGATCGACGCTCATGCCGGAGTGGGTTCGTGCGTGCGCGCCTGCCTTGCCGGCCGAGCTGACCGACTCGATCTCCTCGAGCTTGATGAGACTCTTCGCGAGTGCGGTCGGACGCGTCGTGACGGCGACCAGGTCGATGTCCTTGACGCTGTCCGCCTTCCGGCGCGCCGACCCGGCGATCTGCACGTGCGTGTCCGCTCCCCCTCCCCGCTCGATCAGGCCGGCGGCTAGCGACTCGCCGATCTCGACGGCACGCGGCAGCAGTATCCGCGGCGCGGTGAGCCCGGGCGGCTGTGCGCCGGTGCCGTCTAGTGCGGCCAGAACGCTGGCCTCGAGCTTCGGGCCGAGTCCCCGCACCGTACGCAGCTGCTGTGCCAGCGCCGCCTCGCGCAGCTTCTCGATCGAGTCGACCCCCAGCTCTGAGTGCAGCAGCCGCGCGCGCTTCGGTCCCAGGCCGGGCAGACGCGTGATTGCGATCAGGCCCGGGGGGAACTTTGCGCGCAACCTCTCTGCCGAGGAGATCGTGCCGGTGTCGAGCAGCGCGATGATCTTCTCTTGGAGCGTCTTCCCGATTCCGGATAGCTCGGTCGCACGACCCTCGCGCGCCAGCGCGGCGACGGACACGGAGGCGTCGCGCACTGCCTTGGCCGCGTTGCGATAGGCCAGCACGCGATGGACGATCGCGCCGTCGAGCTCGTACAGTTCGCCCAACTCATCGAAGGCGTCTGCGATCGCGGCGTTGGTCAAGTCCACTGCTCTAGGGTACGGCGCTCGTGTCCGGCGAGCCCTGGCTGATATTGCCCACCTACAACGAGGCCGAGAACATCGAGGCTATCGTCACCGCCGCCAGCGAGGTGCTCGCTGCGGCGGCTCCCGAGGGCTTTCGCGTGCTCGTCGTCGACGACGGCTCGCCCGACGGTACCGGCGACATAGCCGACCGTCTGGTCGCCGAGCATGACTGGGTGGAGGTGCTGCACCGCACCGAGAAGGAAGGCATCGGTCCGGCCTATCTCGCCGGCTTCCGCCACGCGCTCGACCACGGCGCGGGGTACGTGCTGGAGATGGACTCCGACTTCTCCCATGACCCCGCCGATCTTGCCCGGCTGCTTGGAGCCGTGGCAGCGGGCGCCGATTTGGCCCTCGGCTCGCGCTACGTGCCCGGTGGCGGCGTGACCGATTGGGGCTTGTTGCGGCGCTTCGTCAGCGAGGGCGGCTCGACGTATGCGCGCTGGGTGCTGGGTTTGCACGTGCGCGACCTGACGGGCGGATTCAAGTGCTTTCGCCGCGAGGTGCTCGAGGCGATCCATTTCGACGGCGTGCGCTCGCAGGGGTATGCCTTTCAGGTCGAGCTCACCTACCGCGCAGTGCGCGCCGGCTTTAGCGTGGTCGAGGTTCCGATCGTCTTCAAAGATCGTCAGGCCGGTCAGAGCAAGATGTCGTGGCGGATCGCCGCCGAGGCGATGTGGCTGGTGCCGCGGCTGCGCTTCGGACCCTCCTTCAGGTAGAACGCCCGCCGGCCGATGCAGAGGCGATGGATGTCTCGGCCTACGCGTTCGCCCACGGCGTGCGCCATACACGCGCGACGCTGCGCGCATGGCAGCGGACGCCGGGCGCGGTGCTGGGGCGGTGGGTTGCCGGATCGGCCGTGGCCACCGCCGGACTGCTCATCGCCGTGTGGATCGTCGCCTCGCTGGACGGCGGATATCAGCAGATCATCACCCTGCAGCCGCCGTTCGCGGTCGGCGATGGCGGCGACGTGGTCAACGTGCTGCGGCGCAACATGCTCGTGCTCGCCCTGCACGCGATGGCGTGTGTAGCTGGGTTCATCGCGGGTAGCTCATTGCCGTTGCAGGCCCAGCATCACCAAGGCCTCTCGCGCAGGGTGCATGAACATGGCGGGCGAATCGCGATCACCTTCGTCGTCTGTGCGACCACCTTCTCGCTGAGTGCGCAGGCGTACCTGATCGGACACACCCTCGCCGGCGTATCGCACTTTCTGCGGGTCTCGCCCGCCCTGCTTCTGCTGGGCGTCCTGCCGCACGCGATCCCCGAGCTGATCGCGCTATTCCTGCCGCTGGCGGCGTGGATCATCGCCAGCCGGCGCAACGAGTGGGAGCAACTGCTCGCCGCCACCTTCGTGACGGTCGCGGTGGCCGTGCCCGTGCTGGTGGCCGCTGCGTGCGTCGAGGTGTACGTCTCCCCGCACCTGTTCACGGCGCTGACGGGTATCCACGCGCCGATCGTGCGCAACTCCGAAGGCTGGATCGTCACCTTCCACTGATCGTTCCGTGACGATCGTGCGTTGGCCGATCTCCGATCGGTCAGCAGACTGGATCGTCACCGTTCACCGAACAGCCTGCGCGCTACGAGCCGCATCGTCAGCTGCTCGATCAACACCGTGACTAAGCTGCTCGCCGAGCTGGGCGAAGCCTGCGCCGACTACCAGGACCGCACCCTGCGCGACCTTCCTTGCACGGCGATCGAGGTCGATGAGATTTGGAGCTTCTGCTACAGCAAGCAGAAGAACGTGCCTACCGAGCACAAGGGAGAGTTCGGCTATGGCGATGTCTGGACCTGGACGGCGATCTGCGCCGATACCAAGCTGATCGCCTCTTGGCACGTGGGCGATCGGACGGTCGAGGATGGCTGGACGTTCATGGCGGACCTCAAGGGCCGTCTGCGCAATCGCATCCAGCTCACGACCGACGGCCACGCCTCGCACAGCGCCGCGATCGGCTTGACCTTTGGATGCGATGTCGACTGGGCGATCCTCGAAAGGACTATGCGTCGGACCCGAGCGCGGAACGCCGCTATAGCCCAGCCGTATGCACGGCCGTGAGAGCCCGTGTGCGCAAGGGCGTCGATCGTCGAGGTCAGCGAATAGCTAGGAGGGTCTAGCGAAACAGATTGGCGAAACTCATCCGGACTTCTTTTCGGGGGGGAACAGCGACCGCACGATGATGACGCCGAGGGCAATAACCTGTACGACCGTCGCACCAAGCCATGCGCTGATTGTGCTCCCCGGTATGACCCAGCTGTTCGTCGCGCCATACACGATGAACACCCCGTCCGCGACGATGAGCTGCACTCCGACGGCTATCGAGGTGCCGATCGCGATCCACATGCGCAAGGAGCGATCGTCGCCCGCCTGTTCGGCTTTCGCCTCCTGTTCCTTGACAATTGCCTCGTTAAGGCGACGTTGGTGCTCGGCGTTGAGGTTGAGGGGCTTTGGCTCAGCGCCAGAGCGTTCTAGGACTTCGGCTGAGGTCGGGCGATCTGCGGGATGGTCGGACGACTCGGGAGCAGTTGCGACAGGCTGGGCGGCCGGATCATCGTCGGTCTCACCCGTCTCAGACATCAGCCCAATTCTAGATTTTTGATCCGGTATTGCATGGCGTCAGCAGAAACACCGAACTCGACAGCGAGGGCGGCGGCTCCGGCTAGACCGCCCGGCTCAAGCTCGGAGTAGCGTGCTTTGACGGCCTCGCGCGGCATGAGAAGTGCCGCGGCGAACTGGTTGGCGTAGATCTCATCGGGGTCGGTCCCTTGCGCTGTCAGCAGATCCCGACGCTCCACGTACTCCCATGCCGTATCCCCAGCGGCGACGCGCTTGACATAGTGACCAAGCTCGTGCGCACACGTAAAGCGCTGGCGGTTTGGGCTGTCTGCCGCGTGAACGTAGATCTCTGCGTCCTCTCCCGCACGCTTGACCAGCATGCCCGAGACACCCTCAGCGAGGTTCGCGCTATACGCCTTGATCCCGAGCGCCTGAGCGATAACGAACGGGTCCACGGGCAGAGGAACCTTGTTGTCACCGTTGCCAGGAGCCCACGCGGTCTTCAGAAGCTCGCGTGCATCCTCCTCAGCAGACATGTGTGGCTGCCCCAGCTTCTCGGTGCATCGGTGTAGTGCTGTCCATATGGTGGCCATCACGACGCCGCATCTGGCGGCGACGTCCTCCTTCGGGTCGGGTAAATCATTTACCATCGTACCTATCCGACGGGACTACACGGATTCCGTCCGGCCACTCGGCCCGGTCGCACTGTCCATCCGCACGCCGAAGGACACCGAGGGGCTGTGGGATCTGCTCGACGCTGCCTTGGGGTAGCTCCGGCGTGGAGACGAGGTACGGCCGATGCGAGCAGATCCGCGATCCCGCACCACGACTGGTCTAGCGAGTTTCGCTAGACCCTCCTAGTCGTCGCCGACTGCGACGACCTCCACGGGCGGGATCTCCGCCGCGTACTTGAGGACGCAGTCCCAGCTACAGAAGTGCAGCGTGTGGTCGGCATCCTCCTCGACCGTCAAGAACGACATGCCGGGGCGGGTGCCGATCGTGCGCGTGTGTGCCTCACAGTCACGCCAGTCGCAGTAGAAAATCCGCTCGATGCTCATCGACCCTCCTGGTGATCGGAAGATCCCTCAGATCTTGAGCCGGTAGATGATCTTGACGGGGTTACGGGACCCGGTTAGCTTGACGGGGTGACGATCAAGGTGCCCAGGCCCGTGCTGATCGTCCTTGGCGTACTCCTGGGCGTCGCAGTCGTGGCGGGCGCGTTCTTCGGTGGCCGGGAATCGGTGGACAAGAAGAAGCCGTACCGCGAAGGATTTGCGGCAGGCGAAGCCCAGGGCCATCGTCTCGGCGTCGCGCTCGGCGAACACACGGGCGAAACCGCCGGGGAACTCCGGGGCCAAGAAGAAGGCGAAAAGAAGGGCCGCGCAGAGGGAGAAGCTCACGGCCGAGCGAACGGCGAAAAGACCGGCCAAAACGAATCGTTTGAAGGCTATACCGGCGGCTGGGAAGTCGGGAGCTGGTACCTGATCAAGATCGGCACTGGCGCCGAAGCTGGCCTCAAAGGCAAATACAGCATCCCAACGCGGGTCGGCCCGATGAAGATCGGCCGAGCCTACGAACTATGCACGGGCGGAATCTGCTCCACCGAAGCGCCCGGAGGCTAAACCGGCGCCAATCCAAACTGATACACCACCCCCGGAGAGGTGGTGTATCAGTTTGGATTTCAGGCTCCTGTCGCACGGTGGTAGTCTCGGGCTATGCCCGACCGGTCACGCAGACCCCGCGACCCGAACCAGCTCGCGAAGCTCATCGTGGACATCGCCACCGGCGAGGTCGAGGACATCGCCCAGGACATGGGAAAGGACCCGGCTGCTGTCGCACTCGGCCGCAAAGGTGGCTTGAAGGGCGGGAAAGCCAGGGCGGCAAGCATGACGCCCCAGCAGCGCAGCGAAGCCGCCAAGCGCGCCGCTCGCGCTCGCTGGAACAAGGGCAGTTGAGGCGGCCCAGGGCTGTCACCCTGGGCCGCGGTGCTGCATAGCTAGATCGAAGGGACGTAGCGGTCCGATACTCGCATCCGCTCCGGATGCCCTGGTCTGTCCGAGCTGAGGCGGATGATCTCTTCAATCCTTCGAATCTGGAGTCCGCTGTCACGGGCGATTCGCGGGGCTTAGCTAGATGGAGGTTTGGACACCATGTATTTCGAGAAGGGGGTATCCATCTAACTCAGGTTGTGCGCCAGGGTCGGCCTGGTGGTGGTAGGGCGAGGCTTGGGGGGTTTGGACGTGGACCGCTCGGAGCGGTGGGGCGGCGGCCGGGTCGTGGGGTGATAATCATCTGGCGGTAGGTGAGTGGGCCGGTCACTACCGCCTGTTCGAGCAGCCGGTGGAACAGCAGTCCGCGGCGGCGCGATGCGCGGCGGTTGAAGCGGAACGTGAACTCGTTGAGGTAGGCGTCGAGGTGCTCGTTGCCGACCGCGCCTTGATGAGTGCCGAGCAGCCAGCGCTTGAGCAGCGAGGCGACGCGGTGAACGCCCGGCATCGAGATGTGCGCTGGGTCGCCGCTGGCGGTGACGACGGTCTTCTCGCGCGTGTAGCCGTGGTCGACGATCGGGTTGTAGGAGGCCCAGCCGTCGGTCATAACGACCGTCCCGGGTTCGACGACATCGCAGACGAACGGCACGAGGCTCGCGGCCGAGACGTCTGGGACGCGTTGGAGGCGGATTCGTCCGAAACCACGGGGTTCACGGACCTCGACGGCGATCGCCACGATCGCCTTGCGGTTCGTGCGGCGACCGTGCCTTCCGGGCTCCTCGCCACCGACGTAGCTCTCGTCGACCTCGACCTCACCCGATAGCCGCTCACGGCCGGGACGCACCATCGCTTGGCGGAAGCGGTGCAGCATCGCCCACGCCGTCTGGTAGGAGCCCAGGCCGAGAACGCGCTGCAAGCCGAGCGCGGAGATCCCGTGCTTCTGGCTGGTCAGCTGCCAGGCGGCCGCGAACCACACGGTCAAAGGCGTCCGCGTGCGGTGGAAGATCGTTCCCGCCGTCACCGACGATTGATGGCCGCACACCGTGCACTCACGACGACCGTTCGACAACCGCCACGCCCGCTCGCCCGCGCACCTACGGCAACGCCAGCCCTCCGGCCAACGCAGCCAGTCCAAATAGTCCAGGCACGCCTCGTCGTCCGAGAACCAAGCCAACAGCTCCGCATACGAGCCCGGGTAGTCCCTCCCCGCCACCGGCACATCCATCCACCCACGATACCTGAGTTAGATGGATACCCCCTTTTCGAGATTGTTCGCGCGTCGGGCGGCTACCGGGCGCACATCAAGGGCGGGAACAACGAGCTGATCTTCCTGACGGAGGTCTACACGGCCAAGCAGAGCGCGATTCATGCCTGCCAGGTCGTGCAGGCGGGCGCTAAGAATGCGCCCATCTACGACCGCACCTAGGCGTCGCCGAACGCGATGACCTCAACGGGTGGCTTCTCAGCCGCGTGCTTGAGGATGCAGTCCCATGAGCAGAAATGCAGCGGGCGGCCAGCCTCTTCCGTGATCGTGAGAAACGATTGCGGACGGGTGCTGGCTGTTCGCACATGCGTCTCGCATTCGCGCCAGTCGCAGTAGAAGATCCGCTCGATGCTCATCGGTGTCCTTTCGCCGCGGGTCGGCCGGGGCCTCCCCTTGACAATGCGTGACCGCTCTGGCATCATAGTCAGTATGAACAGGTTGAGCACCGAGAAGCGCGCCCAGGTCCTCTCGATGCTGGTCGAGGGCAACAGCGTCCGTGCGACGAGCCGCATGGCGGCCGTGGCGATCAACACCGTGCAGAAGCTCCTGCTCGACGTGGGCGAGGCGTGCGCGGCCTACCAGGACGAGCACCTGCGGGACCTCGACTGCAAGACCATCGAGGCCGACGAGATCTGGAGCTTCGTCTACGCCAAGGCGAAGAATGTTCCTGAGGAGCTGAAGGGCCAGTTTGGGGTTGGCGACGTTTGGACCTGGACTGCGCTCGACGCCGACTCCAAGCTGATCGTGTCCTGGTATGTCGGAGAACGCGCGTATGAGGACTCGGCTGCGTTCCTGACCGATCTGCGCGAGCGCCTACGCAACCGGATTCAGCTCACGACCGACGGCCACAGCGCCTACCCCAACGCCGTCGGCTTCGCCTTCAAGCGCGACATCGACTTCGCGCAGCTCATCAAGCAGTACGCATCGCCGCGCGAGGGGCAGGCTCGCTACAGCCCGGCAGTCTGCACCGGAGCCCGAATCCGCGTGGACTGCGGAAACCCCGACCCCGCGAAGATCTCCACGAGCTTCGTCGAGTGTCAGAACCTCACGATGCGGATGGGGATGCGCCGGTTCACACGGCTCACCAACGGCTTCTCGAAGAAGCTCGACAACCACATGGCGGCTATCGCGCTCCATTTTCTCCACTACAACTTCGTGCGCCCCCACACGACGCTCGCCAATCCCTATCCGCGGACCACGGCTATGGCCGCGGGGATCGCCGATCACGTGTGGAACTTCACGGAGGTCGCGGCGCTGCTCGATTAGTTTGGCGAGCGCCGGCGCGCGAACGCCGCGCTGACGCGTCGAGCGGCCGCGCGGCAAGCTCGCCAAGTGCGTCGGCCATGCTGAGTCCGCGTATCATGCGGCATGAGCGGCACGACCCGGACAGTCTGTTTGGTCGATCCGTAGATCAGAGTTGCATACATCAAGGACCTCCGAAGGGAGATGGCGATGGCGATGGGTGATGGCGGACCGCATGTGCAGGTCGCCGCTTTCTGCGAGAAAGCCCTCCCAGGCCCGAGTCTGAGCCTTATCAATCTCGTAGATAGCATCGGGGTTGCTGGTCCCCCAGGCGACGAGATGCCAGCCCTGTCGCTCCAGAGCATCACCCTCGTGATCTGTCTATGGGCAGACCAGACCAAAGGTCGCTACGCGTTGAAACTCCGCCCTGAGACGCCCAAAGCCGAACAGCTCGATCCGATCGAGCTACCGATCAACTTCCCGGACACGGGAGCCAAAGGGCTCAACATCGTCACGCAGGTTCCCTTCACGGTCGATGAAGAGGGCACCTACTGGTTCGACGTTCTCTTCGATCCAGGCCACGATCAAGAGCCGCGGTTGCTTAGTCGGATACCGCTGACCGTGAACTACCAGCCGACGGTCACGCTGCCCGGGGGTTAGTCCGGCTCTTTCTCGTCGAGGTATCGCAGGACACGCTCCGCAGTCTCCGGTTTGGCGTCGGGGGCTATGTGGACATCCGTTTTGTTCAGCGTCCCGTGATTCACGATATGCGTCGCCGCGCTTGACTGATCTGGACGGCCCCCACGATAGCCCCAGACCAGCGCGGCGACGTTTGTGCAGAGCAGGCCCGCGACAAGCCAGAAATTCAACGAGTGATGGCCGAACTCGAACTGTTCGACGACGCCGACAACCAGCATCAACGCACTGACCAATCCGAACAGCACGATTCCGAGTTCCCACAAGCCGCCCCAGCGCCGCATTGCGGCAGATGATACGTAGCAACCCCTCAGGTGGCGGCTTGTCCCCCCATCAGGCGCTCAGATCCAAACTGATACACCGCCGCCGGAGAGGGGCACTACACTTTGTATAGTTAGGGGAGGTAAGCGATCAAGGAGACCCCATGGCAGGCACTTTGAACCAAGTCACTGACACCAACTTCGACGCCGAGGTGATCGAGGCCGAGGGCCCTGTGCTCGTCGACTTCTGGGCGCCCTGGTGCGGTCCCTGCCGCGTCGTTGCCCCGGTACTCGAGGAGATCGCCTCCGAGCGCCCGGACCTGCGGATCGTAAAGCTGAACATCGATGAGAACCAGCAGACGGCGGCGCGCTTTCAGGTGCTGTCGATCCCGACGATGATCCTCTTCAAGGGCGGCCAGCCGGTCAAGACCGTGATCGGGGCCTATCCGAAGAGGAAGCTTGAGCAGGAGCTGGAGCCCGCGCTTACAGCTGCCTAGCGCGACGCAGGGCGATGTTCAGCTCCAGGCCGTCGATCTTGGTCTGCTCTGAGTAGTCCATCGCAGCGATTTCGGCGGGTGTTGCGTCGTTGCCGAGTAGGAGCTTGACCGCGAGCGTCTCTCCGGTCAGGTAGTCGCGGTGGGCGCTTGCCGCCGCGAGTAGGCCGGGGTTGCCCGTAAGGGCGAGCTCGATGCGGTCCTCGATCTGCAGGTCGGCGGTCTTGCGCGCGTTCTGGACCGCGTGGACGATCTCGCGTGCGTAGCCCTCCCGTCGCAGCTCGTCGTCGATCGCGAGGTCCAGCGCGACCGCGTGGGCGCCCTCCCGCTCGACGGAGTAGCCCGCGGGGGCACGCATCGTGAGGATCACGTCCTGTGCCGACAGCGTGTGCTCGCGCCCGGCGACCGTTATCCCGATCTCACCGCCGCCACCACCGTCGCCACCGCCACCACCGTCGCCACCACCACCACCACCACCGCTGCCGCTGCCGCTGCCGCTGCCGCCGCCGCTGTCGCTGCCGCCGCCGCTGTCGCTGCCGCCGCCGGCGCCTTCGGCGCCGGCCAGCACCGCCGCGGCGACCCGTGCGGGGTCCAACGCGGCGATCGCGTCGGCCGCCAGGGGCATGTCCTTGCCGAACAGTGGCCCGAGCGTGCGGTAGTTGGCCTTGACCTCGTAGCTGCCCAGCTCCTCGGCGGCGGCGACGAAGCGCACGCGCCTGACGTTTAGCTCCTCGCGCACGATGTCCGCCAGCCGTTCGATAGCGTCCCGCTCGCGGCCGTCGGCGACCACGACCGCCTCGGCCAATGGCTGGCGCACCTTGATCTTCGCCTTTCCCCGTGCGCCCAGCCCGAGGCGGACGGTCTCGCGCGCGAGCGCCATCGCCTGCTCGAGGTCCTTGTCGCGCGGCGGCAGCGACTGATCGGAGATCGTCTGAGCGGCCGGGAAGTCGCACAAGTGCACGCTGGCAAGCGAGCCGTCGAGGTTGTCGTAGATCTCATCCGCGATGAACGGGCAGAAGGGGGCCAGCAACTTGGCCACCGTCAGCAAGCACTCGCGCAGCGTGGCGAATGCGGCGGGATCGCCGTCCCAGAAGCGCCGGCGCGAGCGGCGCACATACCAGTTCGACAGCTCGTCGACTAAGCCCGCGATTGCCCGGCCGGCGGAGGTGGCGTCGTAGGCGTCCAAGCGCTCGGCCACGAGCTGGGCCGTGCCCGCGGTGCGTGACAGCGCCCATCTGTCCAGGTCGTCCTCGGAGTCGTCCACCAGTGCCATCGCGGCCACTGCTCCGGCACCCGTCTCGAGCTCCCCGGCCCCCGCCACGCGCAGCTGATCCGCGGAGGCGTGTGCGTAGAGGACGTAGAAGAAGTAGGTGGACCAGAGCTGCTTGAGAAACAGGCGCACTCCCTCGCCGATCGTCTCGGCCGAGAAGCGGTAACCGTCCCAGGGCTGCTTGGACGTGAAGAAGTACCAGCGGAAGGCATCCGCGCCGTAGACGTCGAGCACTTGCCACGGCTCGACCGTGTTGCCTTTGGACTTCGACATCTTCTGGCCGTCCTCGTCGAGGATCAGGCCGAGGCAGACGACGTTCCGGTACGGCGCCGGCTTCTCCAGCAACGTCGCGACGGCGAGCAGCGAGTAGAACCAGCCGCGCGTCTGGTCCTGCGCCTCGCAGATGAAGTCCGCCGGGAAGCCCTGCTTGAACTCCCGCTCGTGCTCGAACGGGTGGTGGTGCTGGGCGAACGGCATCGCGCCGGAGTCGAACCACACGTCGATCACCTCCGCCACGCGTTTCATCGGCTGCCCGCACGGCTCGTCGGCACCGTCCTCGGAGTGGGGGCATGCGAACTCGACCTCGTCCACGAACGGACGATGGTGGTCAGCGAGCACCCGTCCTGAGCGCTGCTCCAGTTCGGCGAACGAGCCGATCGTGTGCACGTGGCCTCGCGGGCACCGCCACACCGGCAGCGGCGTGCCCCAGTAGCGCTCACGCGAGATCGCCCAGTCGACGTTGTTCTTCAGCCAGTCGCCGAAGCGCCCGTGCTTGACGTGCGGCGGATGCCAGCTGACCGTCTCGTTCGCAGCCAGCATCTGCTCGCGCACGGCCGTCGTCTTGATGTACCAGGAGGTCTTGGCGTAGTAGATAAGCGGCGTGCCGCAGCGCCAGCAGTGGGGGTAGGAGTGCTCATACTCCTGCGCCCTCAGCAGCAGGCCGCGCGCGTCGAGGTCCGCGATCAGCTCGTCTGTGAGGGCCGGATCCTTGACGAAGCGCCCCTCGTAGCCGACGACGCGGTCGTCGTAGGTCCCGTCGGGCCTGACGGGGTTGTAGAGGGTGCTCGGCTCGGTCGGGTCGAACGGCATATCGTGGGCCGCGGCCGCCACGCGGTAGTCATCCTCGCCGAAGGCGGGGGCGAGGTGGACGATGCCCGTACCGTCCTCGGTGGTGACAAAAGAGTCGGCGAGGATCGGAAGGGGGCCGGCCTCGCGGTCGTTCAGTGCGAAGATCGGTCCTCGATACGCGCCGTAGCGCGCGACGAGCTCCGCACCCGAGAGCCGCTCGAGAATTTCTGCCGCCGCCTCCCCAAGCACCGGTCCGACACGGGCCTCAGCAACGACGAACGTCTCATCCCCGACTCGCACCCGGGCGTAGGTCGCATCCGGCGCGACCGCGACCGCCACGTTCCCGGGGAGCGTCCACGGCGTGGTCGTCCACACGAGCAGCTTGTCTTCGCCGTTACCGTCCCCGCGGCCTCTGCCACCACCATCTCCGCTAAGTACGGGCAGCTTCAGAAAGACGCTCGGATCGACGACGTCCTGGTAGCCGAGCGCGACCTCGTGGGAGGAGAGCGTGGTCTCGCAGCGCGGGCAATAGGGCACCACTTTGTGGCCCTCGTAGAGGAGCCCCCGCGCGTGGATCTGAGCCAGAGCCCACCAGACCGACTCGATATAGGGCTCGTCGAGCGTGCGGTACGCGTGATCGAGGTCAAGCCAAAAGCCGATCCGCTCGGTCAACCGGTTCCACTCGTCAAGGTAGGCGAACACCGAGGCGCGGCACTTGGCGTTGAACTCGGCGATTCCGTACTCCTCAATCTCCGCCTTGTGGTGGATGCCCAGCTCCTGTTCGACCGCGATCTCGACAGGCAGCCCGTGGCAGTCCCAGCCGCCCTTGCGCTCCACGAGGTAGCCACGCATCGTTCGAAAGCGTGGGTAGATGTCCTTGAACACACGCGAGAGCACATGGTGTGAGCCTGGAGGACCGTTCGCTGTCGGCGGCCCCTCATAGAAGACCCATCGCTCGGCGCCTGCGCGCAAGCGCAGCGACTCGGCGAACACGTCGCGCTCGCGCCAGCGCGCAAGCACCTCCAGCTCGAGCGCCGGAAGCTCCTGCTGAGGGTCGACCTCGTGGCGCGGGATCAGCGGGTGTCGCGGGGTACCCGTCACGTGGCGGTCCATTGTAGGTGCGGGTGTGGCTGTGCCTACGATGCGTCTGTGAGGCTGCGCCTCTACCACCACCCCGACGGCGCGCGCGTGGCTTACCGCGAGCTCGGCTCAGGGCCGCCGCTCGCGCTGCTGCACTCGGCGCTGCTCTCTCACAAGGAGTGGGAGCCCGCGGTCGAGCAGCTCTCAGACCGCTTCCGCGTGGTGCTACCCGACCTGCCGCTGCACGGCGACTCCGAGGACAACCCGCGCTATCCGTACACGCTCGACTGGTTCGCCGAGGTCATGTCCGGGTTCGTCTCAGAGACGCTCGGCCCGAGACCGCTGATCGCCGGCCACGACGCTGGCGCGGAGATTCTCCTGCACGCCATCCTCACAAACCGCCTGACGCCGTCCCGGCTCGTGCTCATGCCCAACCGCCTTCACTCACCGCCCGCGCACGCCCGGCTGCGCGCGGCCTGGCGTTTGGCCACGTGTGCCGCTGCCGTCCCCGGCCTGGACCGGCTGCTCTCCTACGGTACCCGCGCCGTGTTCACCCCCGAGCGGGGCCTGCTCCTGTCCGCGCGCGCGAACCCCGCCGCGTCCGACCTCGTGCGCCACGCGTTCGCCGACGTCTCCGGCAACTACAGCCTCGCTCGCTCGTGGGCTAAGTGCGCGCGGTCGTGGCCGCGCGGGGCGCAGACCCACATGTTCGACCTCTACCCGCGACTGGACATGCCCGTGCTGCTGCTGTGGGCCGATCAGGACCCGCTGTACCCGCTCGCCGCGGCTGAAGAGGCGCTGGGACTGTTGCCCAACGGCCAGCTGCGCATCCTTCGGAGTACGGGATTTCTGATGGCCTACGACGACCCCGTGGGGCTCGCGCGGGAGCTGGCGGCGTTCTGCGGGTAGGGTTCCTGCCAGGACTCTAACGTCCTGGTCGGCCAACAACGCACGCCGCATGCACTCAGCGGTGGGCCGCCAGAAATCGTTTGAGTTTTTCTTCGCATTCTTTCCCTCAAGTTCCCTCCCCAAGGAGAGTCAGATGACGGACAAGCAGCTATGGGGCGGAGAGACCGCCAAGGCAGTTGAGAACTTCCCGATCTCGGGCGAGCCCGTGCCCGTATCGGTCGTGCGCTGGCTGGCGCGCGTGAAGGCCGCCGCCGCGGACGTCAACGGCGAGCTCGGCCTGCTCTCCAAACGGAGCGCCACGCGCATCGCGCGTGCCGCCGCCGAGATCGCCGCGGGCAGGCACGACGGGCAGTTCCCGATCGACGTCTTCCAGACCGGCTCTGGCACTTCGACGAACACGAACGCGAATGAGGTCATCGCCCGGCTGGCCGGCGAGGGAGTGCACGCCAACGACCACGTCAACATGGGGCAGTCCTCCAACG
Organism: uncultured Solirubrobacterales bacterium; assembly: GCA_963813805.1. Lineage (GTDB taxonomy): Bacteria > Actinomycetota > Thermoleophilia > Solirubrobacterales > Solirubrobacteraceae > Palsa-744. Next base: position 75,428 of record CAWEZZ010000002.1, on the reverse strand, counting down.
ACGTGTTCCCCTCGGCCGTCCATCTCGCCGCGCTCGACGTCGCCCAAAACGAGCTGCTGCCTGCACTGAAGCAGTTAGAGCGCTCATTCTCCAAGAAGGCACGCGCCTTCCAGAACGTTGTGAAGGCCGGGCGCACCCACCTAATGGACGCCGTTCCCGTCACGCTCGGCCAGGAGTTCTCAGGCTATGCCGCCCAGATGGCCCTCGCGCAGGAGCGTGTGCAGGCGGCATTGGTCCACGTCGGGCAGATCCCGCTTGGCGGCACCGCCACCGGCACCGGGCTGAACACGCACCCGCAGTTCGCCGAGAAGGTGCGCGCGCGCCTGAAGAAGGAATCAGGCCTGAAGCAGATCTCCGCGCCGCTGGACCCGTTCGAGGCGCAGGGGAGCCGCGACGCGCTGGTGGAGCTGTCCGGCGCGCTGAAGGTGGTGGCGGTCTCGCTCACGAAGATCGCCGGCGATCTTGCCCTGATGGGCTCCGGCCCGCGCGCGGGTATCGGCGAGATATTGCTCCCCGAGCTGCAGAAGGGCTCCTCGATCATGCCCGGCAAGGTCAACCCTGTGATCCCCGAGGTCGTGCTCCAGGTCTCCGCGCAGGTGATCGGCAACGACACCGCCATCACCGTCGGCGGGATGCAGGGCCAGTTCGAGCTGAACGTTCGCATCCCCCTGATCGCGCGCAACCTGCTCTCCTCGCTCCACCTGCTGACCTCCGCCACGCGCGTCTTCGCCGAGAAGTGCGTCGACGGCATCCAGGCCAACAGGGCTGGAACCGACGCCTCCGCGGGCGCCACCCTGGCCGTCGCCACCGCGTTGAACGGCGCGATCGGCTACGACAAGGGCACCGCCATTGTCAAGAAGGCCACCGCCTCCGGGCGCCCGCTGCGCGAGGTCGCCCTCGAGGAGGGCGTGGACGCCAAGCTATATGACGAGACGATCGACCTGCGCAAGATCGCACGGGGCAATCGGGTGTGAGGCCGCCGGCCGCTGCCAGGGTCGCGGCCGTGGACGCCCAGCCGAAGATCGCTCGGGAAGCGGATCGCGCAGCTCGCGCGCGCTACGCGGGGGCGCTGGCCGTCGTGCTCGCCATTGCCCTCGCGCTGCGCCTGTGGGGCATCAAGCAGGGTCTGCCCTACGTCTACAACACCGATGAGTACGGGCATTTCGTGCCCGAGAGCGTGGCGATGTTCGCCCACGGCCTGGATCCCCATTACTTCATCAACCCTCCCGCGTTCACCTATCTGCTGCACGCTCTCTTTGCCGTCTGGTTCGGCGGCGGCGCGGGCGCCTCGCGTGAATTCGCCTCGCACCCCGACACCGTCTATCTGCTCGCGCGGGTGACCGCCGCGCTGCTCGGGACGGTTGCCGTGTGGCTGCTCTATCTCGTCGGAGCCCGCCTGTTCAGCCGGGCGGTCGGCCTGCTGGCGGCGCTCATCATGGCCGTCGCCTTCCTTCCCGTCTTCTACTCGCACCTCGCGCTCAACGACGTGCCCACGCTCGTGCCGCTGACGTTGTCCCTGCTCGGCGCGGCCGGCGTCCTGCGTCGCGGTCGTGCGCTCGACTACCTGATCGCGGGCGCGGGCGTGGGCCTCGCCGCGGCCACCAAGTACACCGCCGGGATCGTCATCGTGGCGCTGCTCGCCGCGGCCTTAGCCCGCTATCGCGCGGCGAGCCCCGCGGCGCGAAGAGCGGTCCTGCTGAACACCCTCGTGGCCTGCGTCGTCGCCATGGCGACGTTCGTCCTGGCCAACCCCTACTCGGTGCTCGACTTCCACACCTTCTCCTCGGATCTCAACCGCCAGTCCGAATATGCGGGCATGTCCCAGAGCTCCTGGGTCGGCGGTCCGCGCGCCGGGGCCTTTCAGTACTACCTGTGGTCGTTTACCTGGGGCCTGGGCTGGATTCCCGCGTTTGCTGCGCTGGGAGGCGCGATAACCGTCTGGCGCAGGGATCGCTGGGTCGGCTGGGTGCTCGTGCCGATGGCCGTGGCATATCTCGCCTTCATGAGCCTGCAGGGCCGCTACTTCGGCCGCTGGCTGCTACCGATCCTGCCCGTCGCCTGCCTGCTGGCCGCGTACTTCACGCTGGAGCTGGCCGACCGGGCGCCCCGGCGGACTCCGCGGCTGCGGCGCGCGCTCCCGGTACTCGCGGCCCTCGCCCTCGCGGCGCAGGGAGCGATTTACAGCATCCACTCCGGCCTGGTCCTGTCCAGGCCGGACACCCGCAACATCACCCGCACCTGGATGGTCGCCCACGTGCCGATCGGAACCCCGATCGTGCTGGAGCCCGTCGTCCCCAATGCGTGGCTGAAAGACATCGGCGGATCAACCGGTCCCGCTCGCCCCCCGGGGACCGGTGTCCGCTGGGTGAACTACCCGTCGCTGCGGCTCGCGTTGAACCCCAGCACGGGCATGCCCGAACCGCCGCACCGGATCGTGCTGCTTGAAAACTACGAGCGCACGCTCGGGCCCGCCCTGATCCCCTACTACGAGAGCCACGGCTACTGCCTGGTGGTCAGCGGCGTCACGCAGTCGGGCAGGGCATTCGCCAACCCCCCGGCTCTGCCCGGCGCGATCGCCTACTACCACGCGCTCGCCCGACAGGGGGAAGTCCTCGAGCACGTGTCCCCGTATGCCAAGGGCAACGGCCCGGTGCCGTTCGGCTTCGATTGGACGTTCGACTACTACCCACTTGCGTATGACCGGCCGGGGCCGGAAATGACCGTCTACCGTCTGAGGGGGGGACGCTGTGGCCGCGTCTGAGGGGAGAAGCTGTGCTCGTGCATGAAGGGAGAAGCTGTGCTCGTGCATGAGGGGGGAAGCTGTGGCCGTGTCTGACTGAGTATGTGTTTGAAATAAACGCACCGTGTGCCATTGTATATATAGAGTAGATACAAAAGCGCACGCATGCGGGGGTAGGACTTTCAATTTGCGCTCACTGTGCTCCATGGTATCTACGGTGTAGATACAAAAGCGCACGCTGCGGAAAATTTGAAACACGTTCTGAGGGAGAATGCTGTGCTCGTGTCGGAGGGGGGAGCTGTGACCGTGTAGCAAAAAGCACAGTCGAAAACCTTCCCGGCCAACCGACGCGAGGCATCCCATAGGGCGCATAAGCTGTGCACGACATGATCAGAAACCTTCGCCTACGCCCGCTCATCTTCGCTCTGCTTGCCTTTGGGCTACTGCTCGCACCGAGCGCCACTGGCCTGCTCGCGCCGAGCGCCACTGGCCTGCTCGCGCCGAGCGCCACTGGCCTGCTCGCGCCGAGCGCCACTGGCGTCGCCGGCTCGGCTCACTCCACGCGCGCTGGCCGGGCTCACACTGCCGGGACCTTCCTGACCGGCATCGGAGATGAGAGGACCGAGATGTTCTCCGACCCGCTGTGGCAGCAGCTGCACACGCGCATCGCTCGCTACATCGTTCCCTACGACGCGGTCGGCCGTCCGTACTCGCTGATGCGGGCGAAGGCCTGGATCGGGGCCGCCGAAGCCCAGCACCAGCAGGTGCTGGTGGCCTTCTACCACTCCGAGTACACCCCTACGCGCATGCCGAGCGTCGCGCTGTACCAGCACTTCGTGAAGAAATTCATCAAGCTCTTCCCGAACGTCCGTCAGTACCAGCCCTGGAACGAGGCCAACCGGGGCAACATCCGCTACCGGTATGAGTCCCTCAACAGTCCCTCGGCGAGGGCCGCGGCGGACTACTACGCGGCGCTGAAGCGCGTCTGCACCGGCTGCACGGTGCTCGGCCTGGATGTGCTGGACCAGCCCGAAGTCGCTCCCAGCCTGCAATACATCGCCGAATTCCAACAGCAGATCCATCGTCTGCGGATCCCGATGCCAACGGTGTGGGGTCTGCACGACTATTCCGACACGAATCGCTTCGAAAGCAGCCGCACGCGCGCGATCCTCGCGGCAGTGCCCGGGCAGGTGTGGCTGACGGAGACCGGTGGGGTCGTGAAATTTGGCGGCGCCTTCCCTAACCACCACGGCTCGGGTCTGAGCCGCGCGGCGAAAGCGCTCTCCTACATGTTCGGGCTCGCCTCGTCGAATTCCCGGATCAAGCGCCTCTACATCTACCAGTGGTCGGGCGCGCCGGAATCGGCGATCTTCGATGCCGGGCTGACCGATGTCCGCCACAGGCCGCGACCGGGCTACGTCGTCGTGTGCGTGCACCTGCACGCTGCGCACTGCAGAGTGAAGGTCAGCTCGCGCTGATTGTGCCTGACGGCCGGAAGGCCAGCTCGCGCGCTGGTCGCGCCCGCGACCACTCTGGCGCCCGCGACCACTCTGGCGCCCGCAATCTCCTCAGGCGACCGCAATCTCCCCTGGCGACCGCAATCTCCTCAGGCGACCGCAATCCCCCTCGCGCCCGCGACCACTCAGGCGACCGCAATCTCCCCTGGCGACCGCAATCTCCTCTGGCGACCGCAACCTCCTCTGCGCTAGCGTGTCTTACCCGATGCGCGCGTCTACGTGCCGTCTTGGCCAAGGCGGTACGGCTGCTCCGCGAGCATGTCCGCGCGTCCTTGGAAGCCACCACCGAATCGAGGTCTTCATGCCGCGAATCCGCATACTCGCCTGTGCACTGCTCCTCAGCTCGGCGCTCGGCGTCGGCACCGTGGGCGTGTCGCCGGCTCTGGCTTCCCACGGGCAGGCGATGTTCTTCGAGGCCCCACGTGACCTGCTGAATCCGGCCACCCGCCCGCACGCGATCGCGCAACTGCAGTCTCTAGGGGTGCGCGCGGTGCGCGTGGAGCTCTACTGGCACGAAGTGGCGCCCAGCCCGGACAGCGCCACACGCCCAAACTTCGATGCCACCGACCCGGCCGCCTACAACTGGGGCCAGTACGTCTCACTGCTGGCCGAGGCGCAGCAGTTGCACTGGCAGGTGCTCTTGACCGTGACCTCGCCGGTCCCGAAGTGGGCGACCGCGGGCCACAAAGACCTATTGACACGCCCTGACGACTCGCAGTTCCAGCAGTTCATGACCGCCGTCGGCCGTCAGTTCGGCTCTCAGGTCACGCTGTACGCGATCTGGAACGAGCCCAACGATTCGCAGTTCCTGCGCCCCCAGTTCAACGCCAACGGCACGCCCGCCTCGCCCCGCGTCTACCGCGGCCTGTTCCAGGCCGGTTACACGGGCTTGCAAACCGCCGGGATCGCCAGCCCTAAGGTGCTCATGGGCGAAACCGCCCCCGTCGGCTTCGACACGGTCAACGTGCATCGCGAAGGAGCCAAAGCGCTGCTCCACGACGTGGCGCCGCTGGCCTTCCTACGGGAAACTCTGTGCCTGAACAGGCGCTACAGGCCGTCCGGCACGTGTGGCTCGGTGCCGGCATACGCCTACGCCCACCACGCCTACACGAAGGCCGTTGGTCCGTCCTACCGTCCGCCGGGCGCCGACAACGTGACGATCGGCGTCCTCTCACGACTCAGCCGCGCTCTCGACCTGGCTGCCAGCGCACACGCGATCCGCTGGCACATGCCGATCTACCTGACCGAGTTCGGCGTCCAGAGCAAGCCGAACAAGTATCTGGGCGTGCCGGTCGCCCAGCAGGCCGAGTTCGACGCGATCGCCGAGCACATCGCCTACGAAAACCCGCGCGTGGCTGCCTTCTCGCAGTATCTGCTGCGCGACGATCCGGTCAGCAACAGCCTCAGCAGCTTTCAGACGGGAATTGAGTACCTGAACGGGAAGCCCAAGCCTCTGTACGCGAGCTTCCCGGTGCCACTGGTCGTCACCAAACAGGGGCACGGCTTCTCGCTGTGGGGCCTGGTGCGGCCCATGACGGGCGCCACACAGCTCACCGTGCTCGTGCAGCCCAGGGGCTCAAAGCGCTTTCGCACCCTTAAGCGGGTCTCGACCAACAGCTTGGGCTACTGGACGCTGCGCTCCTCCACGCAGGGCGTGCGCTGGCGTGTGCGCTGGCAGAGCCCAGGCGGGACCGTCTACAACGGGCCGCCGATTAGGGCCTACTAAACTGACTGCATGAGCGCGCCCCAGCTGAGCGTGCTGATGCCGGCCTACAACGAGGCCGCCACCATCGGGGACGTCCTTGAGAGGCTGAAAGCGCTCGATTACGAGCTGGAGATCATCGTCGTTGACGATTGCTCGGATGACGACACCGCCGCGATCGTGACGGCGCTGGCGCTCGGCGATGAGCGGATCACGCTGCTGGCTCACGAGCGCAATCGGGGCAAGGGGGCGGCCGTGCGCACGGCGCTTGGGCACTGCAGCGGTCAGGTGGTGATCACCCAAGATGCCGATGCCGAGTACGACCCGGCCGACATTCCGCGGCTGGTCGACCTGATCTTCGCTGGCACCGCCGCCGCCGTCTATGGCAGTCGCCTGCGCGGCGGTCAGCCGCAGCGCGCCCATCTGTTCTGGCACTACGCCGGCAACCGGTTTCTCAGCCTGCTCACCTGCATTCTGTTCAACACGACGCTCTCGGACATGGAGGTTGGCTACAAGGCCATCCGCGGGGACATCGCCCGCGGCCTCGAGCTCATCTCCGAGGACTTCCAAATCGAGCCGGAGATCACCGCCCGCCTGCTCTCGATCCCGGGCATGTGTATCTATGAGGTGCCGATCGCCTACTACGGCCGCACGTTCGCCGAAGGCAAGAAGATCACTTGGAGGGATGGGCTGCGAGCTGTGTGGGCGCTCTTGCGCTTTCGCGTCCTCACCTGGCGAGAGTCGAATCGGCACAATCGAAACTAAGTTGAGGCTGGCACGTTGAGACTGCCCGGCGCGGCGAGAGCGCCACAGCGGCTGAGCGCAGGCGTGATGGGTCGGCTGCGATTCCCGCGACGCTCTCGCCTGCTGATCAACTTGGTGACCGCTGCGGTCACCATCGTCTTCTCCTACGTCGCTCTCAGCGGCATCAAGCTCGGGCAGGCCTGGCACGCGCTGCGCGCAAGCGATTACCTATGGCTGATTCCGGCCCTCGTCGCATTCGGTCTAGGCAACGTGGCCAGGGCGCTGCGCTGGCGCTCGCTGTTCGCCCCCGGTCGCCGCCCCCCGCGAGGAGCCGTGCTGAACGCGATGATGATCGGCTACTTCTACAACAACATCCTTCCCGCTCGTGCCGGAGAAGCGGCCCGCGTGCTGGTGCTCACCCAGCGGAGCAGGACAGGAGCCGTGGAGATCGTTGGCACTGTCGTGCTCGAGCGTCTGTATGACGTGTTCGTCATCCTCGTGATCTTCTTCGCCGCCGAGCCGTGGCTGCCACATGTCAGCTGGTTCGGTGCGGCGGCTCTTGCCGCGATCGTTCTTGCAGGGTTGATCGCAGCCGCCGCGACGGTGCTGGCGGTATACGGCGATCGGCCTCTGCGGCTGCTCCTACGGCCTTTGCGACGTTTCTCGTTTTTCTCAGGCGCCCGGCTCGATCGAACCGTCGATGAGCTCACGCACGGTCTCAGCGGGCTGCGTCGCGGATCGGTCGCGCTGGAGGCGTTTCTATGGACGGTCGCCGCCTGGATGCTCTCGGCGCTGTGTGCCTACATCGTGAGCCTTTCCTTCCATCTGCACTTGTCGTTCGCTAGTGGAGTGCTCGTGGTCGTGGCCGTCGGGCTGGGCATGATCCTGCCCTCTCCACCCGGTGCCATCGGCGTGTTCGAGGGTGCTGCGCTGATCGCCTTGAAGGCATACGGCATACCTCACTCCCTGGCGCTGTCCTACGCTCTGGTCCTGCACGCCGTGAACTTCGTCCCGTTCGTGCTGGTCGGTGTCCTGCTGCTGCAGTACAACGCGCGCCATGCCGGCCGGGTTATCGCGTCAAGCCCGCCAGCGCCGGCTCCGGCTCCGGCGGAGCCGTGAGCATCCGCTCCAGCAAGAGGTACGCGCCCGCCTTGGATAGGGGCTCGTTGAGGTTGCCGCACTTCGGCGACTGCACGCACGACGGGCATCCCCCCGCCCCCGAGCAGGGGCACTCGGCGATCAGGCGGCGCGCGTCCTCGCACAGCTCTCCGAAGCGGTGAAACGCCGTGCGCGCGATGCCCACCCCGCCGGGATGGCCGTCGTAGAGGAAGATCGTCGGTCCGTGAGTCTGGGGATGGAAGTTGGTGGACAGCCCGCCGATGTCCCAGCGGTCGCACATCGCGATCAGCGGCAGCACCGCGATCTGGGCGTGCTCAGTTGCGTGCAGCGCGCCCAGTAGGGACTCCAGCGGGATCGTCTCGGCCGGACCACCGAGACCGCCATTTGCCGGCTCGTGCTCTTCGCGGGAGTGCAGGGCCGCTGACCCACCGCCGGCTCTGCTGGCGGTGGGGCCGATCGGTAGCTCGAACCACAGCGCCTGTGTGGGGAAGCTCGTCTGCGGCAGATCGAGCGCGACGAGGTCGAGGAGCGCGTGGTCTGAGGAGCGCTTGCGCTGGTAGGCGAGCACGGTGTCGGCCACGCTCACCTCGCCGAATGACAGCGTCACCCCGAGCGCCTCGCGGCGGTCGAGCAGGCGCTCGATGTTCGTCTCGGTCTCGCGCTTGGGCTGTGTGTACCAGTCGCCGTCGAACTGCGCGACCAGCGCGCGCCTGCGCTCGAGGTCGAGCTCGCGCACCTCATACGAGCGCCCCTGGTGCAGATAGATCGCGCCCTGGTGGACCGTCGAATGTGCCCGCGCCGCCTCGGTCGAGCCGAGCAGCTCTCCGGAGACGACGTCGACGATCGCGAAGCTGTCCGGGGAAGCCGAGCGCAGCGACACCTCCGCCGCGGGGTATCCCCCCGACCTGCGCGGCACGTAGGACTCCCGCCCCAAGCCTCTGAGCACGGAGTCGCCTATCTCCCCGTCCTCGCCGCGGCGAGCGACGTGACCGGGCCGCCGGCGCAGCTCGCCCGCGCTAACGAGCAGCTCGGCGTGAGCCTCCCAGCGCGGGCCGAGGAACTCGGCGTCGTCGAGTGACAGCGGGCCCTCGTGGGCCGTGCACAACAGGTGCTGGCGAAAGATCAGCGGGCTCTCGTGGTCGAGGATCGCCGCCTCCACCGGCCGGTCGAGGAAGTTTTCAGGGTGGCGGCAGAAGAACTGGTCGAGCGCGTCCTCGCCCGCCACGTACACCGCCAGGCCCCGTCCCCGACGCCCCGCCCGCCCCCACATCTGGCGCAGCGAAGCGACGGTGCCAGGGAAGGTGACGACCACTGATGCGTCCAGCTCGCCGATGTCGATCCCCAGCTCCAGGGCGTCGGTCGTGATCACGGCGCGCAGCTCACCGCGCGTCAGCTGGCCCTCAAGGGCGCGGCGCTGCTGGGGGGTGTAGCCGGCGCGGTAGGGCGCCACGAGCTCCGCCAGCTCGGGGTGGGTCGCCTCCAGGTCTTCCTTGACGAGCTGGCTCAGCCGCTCGACGCCCTTGCGCGACTTCATGAAGCAGATCGCCCGCGTCCCCTCGCGCACGAGCCGCGCCAAGAGCTCCGCCGCCTCCGCCAGCGCCGAGCGGCGCGTGCCGAGCGCCTCATCGGTCAGCGGCGGGTTCCACATGGCTATCTTTCTTCCCGGCGCCGGCGAGCCATCCTCGTCGATCAGGCTCACCTCATCGAGACCCGTCAGACGCTCGGCCAGCTCCACCGGATTGGCGATCGTGGCCGACGTCAGCAGGAAGCGCGGCGTCGTGCCGTATGCCGCGGCGATGCGGCGCAGCCGGCGCAGCACGTTGGCCACATGCGAGCCGAACACGCCGCGGTAGGCGTGCGCCTCGTCGATCACGACGATCGCCAGGTTGGCGAACAGCTCCGCCCAGGCGGCGTGGTTGGGGAGGATGCCGACGTGGAGCATGTCTGGGTTGGTGAGCACCACGTTGGCGCTCTTGCGGATCTGCGCACGCGCCTCGTGCGGGGTGTCGCCGTCGTAGATGGCGGGGCGCACCCGCTTAGTCAAACCGAAGGTGGCCAGCGCGCGCGCTTGATCCTGGGCGAGCGCCTTGGTCGGATAGAGGTAAAGGGCGCGCGCGCGCCCGTCGCGGCAGAGTACGTCGAGGGTGGGCAGGTTGAAGCACATTGACTTGCCTGACGCCGTCCCCGTGGTGACGATCGTCGGCCCCTCCCAGGCTCGGTACACCGCCTGCGCCTGGTGGGAGTACAGGCGCTGCATCCCCAGCCGCTCAAGCGCCTCGAGCACTTCCGGGTGGAGCTCCGGCGGGGGCTCGACCAGCTTTGCCCGGCCTGGCCCCTCGCGTGCCTCGCGTACGAGCCGCCCATCTTCGCGCCCCGCGTCCAGCAATGCGCTCCACGGCTCGATCGCGCGTTCTTTAGGATCCATAGCCACGGATTGCGATAGTAGAGGCGATGCCCTCCTCCACCACCGAGCGCTGGGCGAAAGCGCGCACCTTCCATCATTCGCTGTATCCGGCTGAGCGAATCGCGGCCGCGCGCGCCGAGCGCGAGCTGAGCGTGTCGGTGTGCTTGCCCGCGCGCGAGTGTGCGCGCACGGTGGGCGAGATCGTCGACGCGCTGCTGGCGCTGCGCGATGCGGGGGCAATCGACGAGATCGTCGTCGTTGACGCCGCCTCGGCGGACGGCACCGCGGCGGTGGCCGAACGCGCGGGGGCGGTCGTCTGGCAGCAGGACGAGCTTATGCCCTCCTATGGCCCGGTCCTAGGCAAGGGCGACGCGATGTGGCGAGCGTTGTCGGTGCTTCGCGGCAAGCTGCTCTGCTTCATGGACGCCGACACCGAGAACTTCTCCGCTCATTTCGCCACTGGCCTGCTCGGACCGCTCGTGTGCGAGCAGGGTGTGTCGTTCGTGAAGGCCTTCTACCGCCGGCCGTTCGTTCAGGGCGGCGTCTCTGAGGCGGAGGGCGGCGTCTCTGAGGCGGAGGGCGGCGGGCGCGTGAACCACCTGACCGCGCGTCCCGCGCTCGCGCTCTTCTACCCGCAGCTGTCAGAGGTACGTCAGCCGCTGGCGGGCGAGGTGGCGGCGCGGCGGGAGCTGTTAGAGGGACTGCCGTTCGCAACCGGCTACGGCGTGGAGATCGCGATGCTGATCGACGTCTGGCGAGGAGGTGGGTTGGAGGGGATCGCCCAGGTCGATCTCGACGTGCACCGCAATCGCCACCAGCCGCTGTCTGCGCTCACGCCGATGGCGCTGGAAGTGCTGGCTACGATCGCTCGCCGGCTGGAGTGGGAAGGGCGGCTGCGTGCGTTGGACACCTACGACGGCCCGGTCGAACGCCCGCCGTTGGCCAGTCTGGAGGAGGCCGTTCACGCTGCAGGCCCTTCGGCTGACTCCAACGGCGCAGGAGCGGCGGTCCCGCGGGGATCCGCATGAGCGCGCGCTGTCTGTACCTCGACCTCGACGGCACCCTGCTCGGCCGTGGCGCATCGCTGCTGCACGACGGCGCCGGCGAGGTGTCGATCGAGGGGGTGCGCGCCGTGCAAGCATGCCTGCGAGCGGGCGTAGAGGTGGTGCTGATGTCGGGCCGGCGGCGCGCGCAGGTGTTCGAGGACGCCCGGCTGCTCGGCCAGGGCTCCTACATCTTCGAGGCCGGCGCGTGCGTGGTGCTGGAAGGGGAGGAGCACTGGCTGACCGGCGACCTTGAGCCGGGCGAGCTGACGATCGCGCAGCAGATCGAGCGCTCGGGTGCCCCGGCGCTGCTGCTGGAGCGCTATGAGGGACGCCTTGAGTACCACGAGCCGTGGCACGTAGAGCGCGAGGTCTCGCATCTCTTCCGCGGTCTCGTCGACGCCTTCGAGGTGGACCGTCTACTGATCGAGCACGGCCATGAGAACCTGCGGCTGGTGGACAACGGCGTGGTCAATCGGCGCTCGCCGGCGCTCGCAGACCTGCCACATGTGCGCGGCTACCACCTCGTGCCCGCATACGCCTCGAAGGCCGGCGCGGTCGCCTTCCACCGCCGCGCGCGGGGCTACTCGCGCGAGGAGACGTTCGCGGTGGGCGACTCACGTGAGGATCTCGCCTGCGCGACGCACGTGGATGCCTTCTGGCTGGTCGCCAACGCCGTGGAGCGTGACCCGAGCATGCGCGAGGCGATCGCCGCCTACGACAACGTGCGCGTGGCCGAGGCCGGCCACGGGGCGGGGGTCTACGAGGCGGTGCTCAGCACGCTGATGGCCGCTGAGTCGTGAGGCCCAGCGCCCTCACGACGAGACCGTGGGCCTCCCCGTCACGACTCGATGATGCCTTCGCGCTTCTCCTCCTCGTAGAGGCGCTCGATGACGAACTCCTTCAGCAGCGTCTGGTACCCCGTGTTGCGTGCGACAGCGAGTGCCCTCAGCCGTTTGATCGTGAACTGGTCGAAGCGGACTGCGATGGGTGTGGTGCGGCCCGGACGCACCTTGTCCTGCATGCGCAGGATCTTCTCGCGCTTGGCCTCTTCCTTGAAGAACTCGTCGGGATCCATCGACAAGCCTTTGACGGGATCGACTTCCTTGGCACGTGGCATATTGTTCCCCTTTCTGTTGAGCGAGCGCTATGGTATCCACTGAGTCTATACCATAGTCATACGCATCCAAAGAGAGACCCAAAGGCAGAGGGTAGGGGGGCCTGTTCACGTAGTTCTCTTTTCGGGGAGCGATAGCTATGGTATCCATTGAGTCTATACCATAGCTATCGCGCAGTGAAAAGAGAAGCAAAAAGAAAAGAGAAGAACGCTTTTCTGGTGGCCGGTCTCTTCTCTGGCGGCCGGTCTTGTGCGTACGGGTGCCCCAACGGGCCTTATCCCCTCGACAGCCACCGCCACGCACGCCGCCAAAATCCCGGCTGGGGTCGGCGCCAGCGCGCCGGCGGAGGAACGGTGGCGCGCACCAGTGCGACCCACGCCTCCAGCGGCAGCTCGCCGGAGATCAGACGTCCCAGAGCGCCCGTGACCGGCGCCTCGACACCCGCGCGCTCCAGCGCGCGGGCCAGCAGCGGCACCGACTCCAACGCCTCGACCGCCTGACCGACGCGTGCCGGGATCTCCGCGGCGGGAACGCCGGCCGCCAGCAGCTCTCCCGCGCGGCGGTTGCGGCTCTCGCGCGCCAACGCCGTGGCCACCAGGTCGCCCGCGCCGGCCAGCCCGATCATCGACTCCGGCCGCGCGCCCAGCCCCTCGGCATAGCGCCATACCTCGGCGAAGATATGCCCGGCGGCGGCGCCCGCGGCGTTCAGGCCCTGGGCTTCGGTGGCTCCCGCTGCCAGCGCCGCAGCGTTCTTGGCGGCGCCTGCCAGCTCCACCCCGACCGGGTCATTGGACTGCTCGCAAACGACACCCGCGCGCGTGAAGACCTGGGCGAGCGCCCGCGCAAGCTCCTCCCCGCTGGAGGCCGCCACCAGCCCCGCGCCCGCGTGCACCATCTCCTGGGCGTGCGCCGGCCCGCCGACGCACGCGACCCGCTCGGCGCCGAACCTCGCGCTCAGCACCATCGTGGGCGGCAGCCCCTCCGGCGGGACCAGGCCCTTGGCCACCGACACCACCGCCGCGCGCCTGCCCAGGCCGGCCGCGCCGAGCGCTGCGATCACCTCACCCAGGCCGTGCGAAGGCACGGCCAGGAACACGTAGTCGGCGCGCGCCACCCCGGCCGAGACGGGCTCGACGCGCAATTGCGCCGGTAGCTCCACCCCCGGCAGGTACACACCGTTCTCGCGCTCCTCCTCCAGGCGACTCGCCTGCTCGGCGGTGTGCGCCTGCAGCGTCGTGCGCAACCCGCCCCTCGTCAGCAGCACCGCCAGCGCGGTGCCGAACGACCCCGCCCCGATCACCGTGGCGCGCCTGGCGCCCGGTGTGGGCAGCGAGCGCCCGCGCGGGGTGCGCACGGCTGTGCCTGTCGCAGGTGGGGCGGCGGGAGCGGAGGGGGCCATTCCGGCACCTGTCTCCGGCGCGATAGCAGGAGGGGGTGTAGGCTCGGGGTCGGTCATCTGGTGAGCGAGCCTAGCGATCTGTACCCGGTATGAGCAGGCCAGTCCAGAGCGCTCAGGCGTGGTGCAACTGGACGGGCGATGAGTCGTGTACGCCCGCCGCCGTTGAGCGGCCGGGGTCGATCGAGGAGTGCTCCGCCGCGGTCGAACGGGCGGCACGAGCCGGCCAGCGGGTGCGTGTGGTGGGCTCGGGACACTCCTTCAGCGACATCGTCCGCACCGACGGGCGGTTGCTGGCGCTGGGCCGCATGGCGCGCGTGCTCGACGTCGACCGCTCCTCGGGGCGGGTGCGCGTGCAGGCGGGCATCACGATCCGTGCGCTGAGCGGGCGGCTGGCCGAGGAGGGACTGGCGATGGAGAACCTTGGGGACATCGACGTGCAGAGCATCGCCGGGGCGATCTCCACGGCAACACATGGCACCGGTGCGAAGCTGCGCAACATCTCCGCGCAGGTGGCTGAGTTGACGCTGGTGCTCGCCAACGGCTCCACGCTTGAGTGCTCGCACGAGCGCGACCCCGAGATCTTCCGAGCCGCGCGCGTCGGGCTCGGTGCGCTGGGCGTGATCGCAGAGGTGACGCTGCGCTGCGTGCCCGCGTTTACGCTGCGCGGCGTCGAGGACCCAGCGCCGCTCAGGGACACACTGGAGCGCTTCGAGGAGCTCGCGCTCGGCAACGAGCACTTCGAGTTCTTCGTCTTCCCGCACGCCGACACCGCGCTCACGCGCACGAACAACCGCACCGATGAGCCGCCACGGCCGCGTGGCCGGGCAAGCGCCTACGCCAACGACGTGCTTCTCACCAACCACGTCTTTGAGCTGTTCTGCCGCGCCGGGCGCCGCTTTCCGCGCCGCATACCCCAGATCAACCGGCTGGTGACTCGGTTGGCGGGCAGCTCCAGGCGCGTGGACCGCTCCGAGGAGATCTTTGCCAGCCCGCGGCTGGTGCGCTTCACCGAGATGGAGTACGCGCTGCCCCGCGAGCACACCCCGCAGGCCGTGCGCCGCGTCATGGAGATGATCGAGGAGCGTGGCTTCGCTGTGCCGTTTCCGATCGAGGTCAGGACGGTGGCGTCCGACGACGCCTTCCTCAGTACCGCCGCTGGCCGGGAGAGCGGCTTCGTGGCGGTGCACATGTATCGCGGGATGGAATGGGAGCCGTACTTCCGCGCCGTTGAGGCGATCATGGACGAGCTCAGCGGACGCCCGCACTGGGGCAAGCGCCACTTTCAAACGGCTGCGACCCTGCGCTCACGCTACCCCGACTGGGACCGCTTCCAGGCTGTGCGCGCCCGCCTGGACCCGGAAGGACGCTTCGTCAACGACTGGACCGACCGCGTGCTGGGCCCCATCGGTGTCTGAAGACGCCTACGCGCGCCTGGAGCGAGCCACGGCCGGCCTGGAGGCGCCGTTTGCGCTCGTGGACCTCGACGCGCTGTGGGCAAACGCCGACGATCTCGTGCGACGGGCCGCTCCCAAGCCGATCCGACTGGCGAGCAAGTCGGTGCGCTGCCGCGCGCTGCAGGAACGCGTGCTGGCCCGCGACGGGTTCAAAGGCACGCTCGCCTTCACCCTTCCCGAGGCACTGTGGCTTGCCTCCCACGGTGCCGAGGACCTCCTGGTCGCCTACCCGACCGCTGACCGGCACGCGCTGCGCGAGCTCGCCGAGCTCGGAGACGAGCGGCCCGAGGTGCGCGTGACGGTGATGGTGGACAGCGTCGAGCAACTCGATCTGATCGACCGGGGCGCGAATCGATCGGAGATCGACGGACGCGGGGCTCCCCTGTGCGTGTGCATCGATGTGGACGCCGGCTGGTGGCCGTTCCGTGGCCGCCTGCGCATTGGGGTCAAGCGCTCTCCTGTGCACACCCCCGAGCAGGCGGCTGCGCTTGCGCGGGCGATCAGCGCCCGCGATGGCCTGCGGCTGGTGGGGATCATGGCCTACGAGGCGCAGCTCGCAGGCCTTGGTGACGCCCCGCCCGGACGACCGCTGCGCGCCGGCGCTATCCGCGCTGTGCAGGCGCTATCCGCGCATGAGTTAGCCGGCCGCCGCGCCGCGGTCGTGGCCGCGGTGGAAGAGGTGGCCCCGCTGGAGTTCGTCAACGGCGGCGGGACGGGCAGCCTCGAGTTGACCGGGGCGGAGGCTGCGATCACCGAGGTGACGGCCGGCTCGGGGCTGTATGGACCGACCCTGTTCGATGCCTACCGGGCGTTCAGGCCTCGTCCGGCCGCGCTGTTCGCGCTGCCTGTAGTGCGTCGTCCCCGACCTGGCATCGTCACGGCGCTGGGAGGCGGCTATCTCGCCTCAGGTCCCTCAGACGCCGCGCGACTGCCCCGCCCGCATCTTCCCACCGGGTTGCGTCTGGATCGCCAGGAGGGGGCCGGCGAGGTCCAGACCCCGCTGCTGGGGCCATCCGCGGACACACTTGCGATCGGCGACCGCGTCTACTTCCGCCACGCCAAGGCCGGCGAGCTGTGCGAGCATTTCGCCGGTCTGCACCTGCTCGAAGGCGAGCGGATCGTGGACGAGGTGCCGACCTACCGCGGGGAGGGACAATGTTTCCTGTGAGCTCCGACGGACCCCAGCTGGAGGGAAACCAGCTCGATGGAACCCGGCCAGGGGGGACTCAGCTGGAGGGAAACCAGCTCGATGGAACCCGGCCAGGGGGGACTCAGCTGAAGGACACTTTGCACGAAGTCGTGGAGACGCTCGCCGCGATCTACCGCCCGCCCTGCTCGCCCGGCGAGCGACAGGCCGCCGAGTGGCTGGCCGAGCGTATGCGCGCGGTCGCCGGGGTCGACGTGGCGCTCGAGGACGAGCCTTCCTGGGGGACGTTCCCACCGACGGCGACCGGGCTCGGAGTGCTCGGCATGGCCGCCGCGGCGCTCACCTTGCGCGGCCGGCGCCTGACGGGAGCGGTGCTCGCGGCGGCGACTCTCGCGGGTATCGTCGACGAGGCCCAGAACGGGCCGCGGGTCCTGCGGCGCCTGGTGCGCCGCCGCCGCACGACGGTCAACCTGATCGCGCGCATTGGCGAGCAGTACGCGGGCGAGCGCGACGCCACTGCGAGCAACGACGCCGGACTGGGCAATGGCGAGCGGGACAGGACGGACACGCTCGTGGTGCTCGCCCACCACGACGCTCCCCAGACCGGGCTGCTGTTCGACCAGACGCTGCAGCGGCGCCTCCACGGGCTGGCGCCACAGGTGATCGAGCGGTTCAAGACGCCGCTGCCGCAGTGGTGGATCGGTCTCGCCGGCCCCCTCGCCACGCTGTTCGACGCGATTGGTGTGAGCCGTGCCGGCGCCCGCGCGGGACTGCTGCTCGGCGCGCTCGGCACGGCCCTCGTCGCCGATGTCTGGCGCAGTCAGACAGTGCCCGGCGCTAACGACAACCTCTCCGGCGTCGCCTCGCTCGTTGCTCTCGCCGAGCTGTTGCGGGAGGATCCGGTGCCGGGCCTGCGCGTGCTGCTGGTCTCCTGTGGGGCCGAGGAGACTCTCCAGGACGGCATCCGCGCGTTCGTCGCCCGTCATCGCGACGAGCTGGATCCAGTGCGCACGCGCTTCGTGAACCTCGACACGGTGGGCTCGCCCCACCTGGTGCTGCTGGAGGGGGAGGGGCCAGTATGGATGGAGGACTATGCGGGCCCGTGGCTGCGGGACCTGGTCGCCGAGTGCGCACAGCGGCTGGAGGTTCCGCTCGAGCGAGGCTTCCGCGCCCGTGCCTCGACCGACAGCGTGATCCCACACCGCGCCGGCTACCCGATTGCGACGCTCGTGTCGATGACCGACTGGCGGACCCTCGCCAACTATCACCTGCCCAGCGACATACCAGAGAATCTCGACTACGGCACGGTGGCGGACGTGACGCGGCTGGTATACGAGCTGGCGCTGACTCTCGCGCAGGACGGAACGCCAGACCACGTCCATCCATCCGGCAAACATCGACCGAATGTCTGACTCAGGACACTAGATCAGCCGCGCCAGCTTCCGTCCCGCCGCTGCCAGCGTCCTTGCGCTGCTCGCCTCGAGGATGACCTGCAGATCGAGGATGCGCGCGTCGAAAAGGTCAAGCGCGTTCTCGCCGGTTACGGCATAGGCCGGCACGCCCGCCTGGCGGGCACGCGTGGCGATCTCGAACGTCGCGCTGCCTCGCAGCGTGCGCTCCTCCAAGTGTCGCTCTGCGAGCACCACTGCGCGGGACTGGCGCATGCGCGCGTCGAAGTCCAGTCTCTTCAGAAGCGCTGCCACGTCGGGCGTCCGCTCCTCGGCTGCTGCGAGCGGGCAGAGGTCCGCCGCCGGCAACCCGGCCGCGACCAAGCCACGTCCGATCGCCTCCGCGACATCCGCGGCGCGCAGGGTCTCGCCAAACCGACCTGCAACGATGAGCACCGTTTTTGAGATCACGATCAGGCATCCTTCCAGCAATGGCCGGGAAGAAGGGCGAGCACGTCATCGTCGAGGTCTGTGGCCACGAGCTACGCGTGAGCAGTCCCTCAAAGCCGTTCTTTCCTGAGCTCGGCATCACGAAGCTCGACCTCGTCAACTACTACCTGCAGTGCGACTCGGCGGTCGTCCGTCACCTGCGCGAGCGACCGACCGTGATGAAGCGCTGGGTCGATGGTGTGCAAGGCGAGCCGTTCTTCCAGAAGCGCGTGCCCGAGTCGGCGCCGGACTGGATCGAGACGGCGACCGTCACGTTTCCCAGCGGCCGCTCCGCCCGCGAGCTGGTGCCCAACGACGCGGCGCACCTGGTCTGGGGGGTCAACCTCGGGGTGATCGACTGGAACCCCTGGCCGGTCCGTCGGGGTGATCTCGACCATCCCGACGAGCTGCGCGTGGACCTCGATCCGGGGCCCGGAGTGCCGTTCGCGGAGGTGCGCGAGGTGACCCTCGGCGTGCACGAGGTGCTCAAGGAGCATGGTCTGAGGGGCTTCCCCAAGACCTCCGGGTCGCGCGGGATGCACGTGTACGTCCGGATCGAGCCCGAGCATGGCTTCACCGAGGTGCGCCGCGCCGCGCTCGCGCTGGCGCGGGCGGTGGAGCGGAAAATGCCGGGCCGGGCGACGAGTCGCTGGTGGAAGGAGGAACGCGAGGGCGTGTTCATCGACTACAACCAGAACGCGCGCGACCGCACCGTCGCCTCGGCCTACTCGGTCCGCGCCGTCCCCGATGCGCGCGTGTCCTGTCCGCTTCAGTGGGACGAGGTCGCCGACGTGGACCCGGCTGAGCTGCGCCTTGACACGGTGCCCGCACGACTGCGTGAGCGCGGCGATCCATCCGCGGATATAGACGAGCAACCCGGCACGCTCGCGTCGTTGCTCGAGCTCGCCGCGCGCGATGAGCGTGAGGGCCTCGGCGATGCGCCCTGGCCGCCGCACTTCCGTAAGCAGAAGAACGAGCCGCCCCGCGTGCAGCCCAGTCGGGCGCGTGCAATCGGCAAGGAGGAGGCTTGACTCCCCTCAACCCGTCGGTGTCGTGCGTGTTCGACGGTGTGGGCCTCTCGTCCGATCGCTCGGTCCGATGCGGGCGGGGTAAACGATGAGCCTCCCCCTCTCCCCCTCGGTCAAGCCGCAGCTCGCCCTTTCGCGCAAGGAGCTGCCGACAGGCGAGGACTTCTCCTACGAGGTTAAGCTCGACGGCTTTCGCTGCCTGGCGTTCGTAGACGGCGCCGAGAAGTTCCTGCAGTCGCGCAGCGGCAAGCCACTGGGGCGCTACTTCCCCGAGCTGATGACCCTCCCGCGCGGGCGCTACGTGCTCGACGGGGAGATCGTCGTCCGCGGCGCTGACGGCCGCGAGGACTTCGACGCGCTCGGCCAGCGCATCCACCCAGCGATCTCGCGCATCGAGCGCCTGGCGGTGGAGACGCCCGCGGTGTATGTCGCGTTCGACCTGCTCGCCCGCAATGAGGAGGCGCTGCTCGATCGGCCCTTCGCCGAGCGCCGCGCGGCGCTCGAGAGGCTACTTGCGGGCGCGGGATTCGCCGGGGCGCCGGTCGAGCTGATGGAGACGACCACCGACGTCGATGCCGCCCGCCGCTGGTTGGGAGAGGCCGAGGGGGCGATCGCCAAGGAACGCTCGGCGCCCTATCGCCCCGGCGAGCGCAAGGGGATGGCGAAGGTCAAGCGCGTTCGCACGATCGACGCGGTGCTCGTCGGCTGGCGCCCGGGCAAGGAGCCGGACACGGTCGGCGCGCTGATCCTCGGCCTTTACGACGACCATCCCGATAGCTCGAAAGAGGGCCCAGAGCTGCGCGTAGTCGGGCACTGCTCGGGCCTGACCGCCTCTGAGAAGCGCCGGCTGGTCGACTTCCTCGCTGCTTTCCAGACGGGCGAGCGCGGCACCGCGGAACCCAGCCGCTGGAGCGCCGGCAAGGACCTCGAGTGGGTCGCGCTGCGCCCCGAGCTGGTCGTGGAAATCGACTTCGACCACGTCTCGGCCGGGCGCATCCGCCACGGCGCCAAGCTGCGGCGCTGGCGCGAGGACAAGGACCCGCGCGAGTGCACCTATGATCAGCTGAGGCAATGACCAGCGAGAGCGCGACCGTCGGCGAGGAGGAGTACCTGCAGATCCTCTTCTGGCTACAGGAGGCCGGCCTGCCGATGACCGGCGCCAACGTCGCGCGCGCGATGCAGCTCTCCGCCCCTACCGTCCACGAGATGGTCGGTCGCCTGGAGCGCGATGGCTACATCACCCGCGCCAAGAGCCGAACGATCGCGTTCACCCCCACCGGCGCCGAGCACGCCGAGGGAATAGTGCGACGACACCGCCTGATCGAGCGCTTCCTCACCGACATCCTCGGCGTGCCCTGGGACGAGGTCCACGAGGAGGCCGAGCGGCTGGAGCACGCGATGTCCCCCGTGCTGGAGGAGCGCATGCTCACGGCGATCGGCGACGCGACCACCTGTCCGCACGGCCACCCGATCGTCGCCGGCGCGCGCCTGGCCGGCGTGCCCCTGGCCGATGTGCAGGTCGGCGCCGCAGTGCGGGTGCTGCGCTTCGAGAACGAGGCCGAGGACCTCCTGCACTACCTGAAGGGCTCGGGCCTGGAACCGGGGTTGGAGGGTATCCTCATCGCCTCAGACGGCGAGGAGGTGGCGGTCGAGACCGCCGACGGGCGCCGCTGTGCGGTGACCCCGAGCGTCGCGGAGACCGTCTCGGTTATCGCCGACCCCTCGCCGCCGCCGCGCACCGCGCTACCGGAGCAGTTGGTCCTGGGGCAAAGATATGGCCGTTAGGGCGCATTGAGACCGGTCACACCGACCGTCGCACGGTCATACGCGTAATTGTCTCCCAAAAGTAGGCGTCACAGTGAGCGATACGCCTCAGCCAGACGCGCGACGCCCTCGTCGATCTCCTTGGGGGTCACGCCCGAGTAGGCCAGGCGCAGCGTGTTCTCACCGCCCTCCAGCACGAAGTCGGTGCCCTTCACGAACGTCACCCCGCGTGCGCTCGCGGCCTGGTGCAGGGCGTGGACGTCGGCGCCCGCGGGCAGCGTCACCCACATGAAGTAGCCACCTTCGGGCGCGACGAACTCGGCCTCTGCCAGCTCGCGGCGCAGCGCGTTCTCCAGGGCGCCGGCGCGCTCGGCGAGTGCCGTCCTGACCGTCTCGATCGAGCGGTCGATCGCGCCCGAGGCGCAGAACTCATACACGATCGACTGGGACACCATGCTCGGCGAGATGTACGTGCTCGTGGCGAGCTGCGCCACCGCGTCGATCAGATCGGGCGGCCCCACGAGATAGCCGACGCGGATGCCCGGGCAGACGGTCTTCGAAAACGAAGATGCATACACGACTCGGTCTGGGTCCATCGAGAGCATCGTCGGCAGCGGCTCGCCGCTGAAGCGCAGCGCCGCATACGGGTCGTCCTCGAACACCACGAACCCGTGCGCGGCGGCGAGCGCGAGCAGCCCCCGGCGCTTATCCAGCGACAGCGTGTAGCCGGCGGGGTTCTGGAAGTTGGGGATGATGTGAGCGAGCTTCGGCCGCGCCCCCGCACCGCCGCCGAGCAGGCGAGCGAGCGCGTCGGTGTCGATGCCGTCGGGCGCCAGCGCCACCGCGTGCAACCGCGCTCCCCGCTTGCGCAGCGAGAGCAGCGTGCGGTCATAGGTTGGGCGCTCGACGATCACCTCGTCCCCAGTGTGCACGAGCTGCTCGAACAGGAACGCGTCGGCTTGCATCGAGCCGTTCGTGACGAGCACGCGCTCGGGCTCCACCCCATGCCGGTCCGCAATCCAGGCGCGCAGCCGGGGGTAGCCGACCGACGTGCCGTACGCGGTCGTGCCCGCTGGGTCGTTCTCGAACGCGCGGTTCGCAGCGTCGCGCAGGCCCTCCACGTCGATGATGTCGAGCGACGGCGCACCGCGCGCGAAGGAGATGGTCGGTCCGGCGGGGGTTGGCACGGCGGCGACGCTTAGGCGCCCGAGCAGCTCGTCATAGTCATTCCTCAGCTCGCGCGCAGTGTGCTCCAGCCGATCGCGAAAACGCAGCAGCTCCTCGCCGCTCGGTGGCTGGGCGTGGTCGGGTTTTGCCGCCTGCACAGGTCTTGCCCATGTGCTCGCGTCCATTGCCGCGGCGGGCGGAATCTCGGCCTGCGCCGCCTCGGCGCGCTCGATCGCCTCGTCGATCAGCCGGCTCTCGCCGGGCGGCTCCGGGGCGGCGGGGGCGAGATTCCTGCCGCCGCCGGGTTCCTCGCCACGGCCGATCGAGCTCACGGTGCGCTCGAGCTGGAGGAGCTTCCGCTCCAGCTCGCCCAGCGTCTTCGCCACCTCCTGATCCATGATGCCTAGCGTACCCCGCTGAGGACCTCCACGGCGAGCTCGGCCACCTCGGTCGGGGTGCGCCCCACGCGCACGCCCTTTGCTTCCAGCGCCTGCGCCTTCGCGGCGGCCGTTCCAGAGGACCCTGAGACGATCGCTCCGGCGTGACCCATCTGCTTGCCCGCCGGCGCGGTGAACCCAGCGATATAGGCCACCACCGGCTTGGTCACCTGCTCGGCGATGTACTCGGCCGCCTCCTCCTCGGCCGAGCCCCCGATCTCGCCGGACAACACGATCAGCTCGGTCTGCTCGTCATGCTCGAACAGCTCGATCACGTCCACGAACGAGGAGCCGGGCACCGGATCGCCGCCGATGCCCACGATCGAGCTGCAGCCGAAGCCCGCTTGGGCGATCTCGTTTCCGATCTGATACGTCAACGTTCCCGAGCGCGACACCACGCCGACGTTGCCCTCGCTGAAGAACGACGCGGGGATGATGCCCACGTTGGCCTTTCCCGGCGAGAGAATGCCGGGGCAGTTGGGGCCGATCAGGCGCGTTTGCGAGTGGTCGCGCTTCAGCAGGTTGTAGACCCGCAGCTCGTCGTGCGCGGGGATCCCCTCGGTGATCGCGATCACCAGCTCCACCCCGGCCGCGGCGGCCTCCAGAATCGAGTCGGCGGCGAACCGCGGCGGCACGAAGATCATCGCGGTGTTCGGCTGCACCTCCTCCACCGCCTGCGCCCAGCTGTCGAACACGGGTATCCCCTCGACGTCCTGCCCGCCCTTGCCCGGCGTGACGCCACCGACGACGTTTGTGCCGTACCGCCTGTTGTTCAGCGTGTGAAACGCTCCCTCTTTGCCTGTGATCCCTGCGACCGCTAGGCGCGTGTCCTTGTCAACGAGGACCGACATCAGCTCTGTCCCTTCGCCAGCGCCACGATCTTCTCCGCGGCCTCGTTCATCGTGGCGGCCGCGTGCACGTTCGGTAGCGCGGCCTCCTGCAGCAGTTTGCGGCCCTCGACGTCATTGGTGCCATCCAGGCGCACCACAAACGGCACCTTCGGCTCGATCTCCTCGAACGCTGCGATCAACCCCCGCGCCACCTCGTCGCAGCGGGTGATCCCACCGAAGATGTTGATCAGCACCGCCTTCACCCGGTCATTGGAGAGGATCAGCTCGACAGCCTGCTTGACCTTGGCCGCGTCCGATCCCCCGCCCGCGTCGAGGAAGTTCGCGGGCTTGCCTCCCGCCTGGGCCACCACATCCAGCGTCGACATCACCAGCCCAGCCCCGTTGCCCATGATGCCGATGTCCCCGTCCAGCGCCACGTACTGCACGCCCTGCTCCTTGGCCCGGCGCTCGATCGGGTCCTCGTTCTCCACGTCCGAGAGTCCCTGGTTCTCGGGATGGCGGTAGAGCGCGTTGCCGTCCAGCGAGACCTTCGCGTCCAGTGCCCTGACTTCCCTCTCCGGCGTGACGATCAGCGGGTTGATCTCGGCGAGCGTGGCGTCCTCTGCGAGCCACACCTCGTACAGCGCCACGAGCGCGTCGGCCACGCCGTCGATCACGTCGGCGTCGGCCCCGCCGTCGGTGGCGATCTTCACGGCCTCCTTGCGCGACAGGCCCTCCAGTGCGTCGACGTGCCGGCGCACCAGCTTCTCCGGGCTCTCCTCGGCCACCTGTTCGATCTCAACACCGCCCTCCGTGCTGAATATGACCAGCGGCTGCTTGGCCTGCCGGTCGAGCAGCACCGAGGCGTAGTACTCGGTGGCGATGTCCGAGGCGTGCTCGATCCACAGCGTACGCACCGTGTGTCCGTGGATGTCCATCCCCAAGATGTTCGTGGCGTGCTCGCGCGCCTGCACCTCGTCCGCGGCGAGCTTCACACCGCCGGCCTTCCCCCGCCCGCCGATCAGCACCTGGGCCTTGACGACCACCGGATAGCCGACCCCGTTCGCTGCGGTCACAGCGTCCTGCACGGTGGTGACCGCCTCGCCGGGTGACACCTTCAGCCCGTGGCGGGCGAACAGCTGCTTGCCTTGATACTCCAGAAGGTCCATTTAGAGGCCCGGTTTTTGGGGGAGGGGGTACTGGGGGAGGGCCTGCCCTCCCCCAGCTGGCTGCTGCTGCTTGCCTTGATACTCGAGAAGGTCCATTTAGAGGCCCGGTTTTTGGGGGAGGGGGTACTGGGGGAGGGCCTGCCCTCCCCCAGCTGGCTGCTGCTGCTTGCCTTGATACTCCAGCAGGTTCATGCGGCGCGAGACTCTAACGTAAGAGGGGTGAGCGCGCGCGGGTGTCCCCGCAGGGCATAATGCCGAGCCGATGCCGATCCCCAAAAACGTCACCTTCGTCACATTTGACGTCTACGGCACGCTGATTGACTGGGAGACCGGGATCTATGAGGCGTTCGCCAAAGAGGCCAAGCGCGACGGTTTCGAGATCGACCGGAGCGTGCTCCTACCTCTCTTCCACGAGGTTTCCCAAGAAATCGAGGGAGGCTCCTACGAGCTCTACGCCGAGGTTCTCCGGCGCACCGCGATCGAGGTCGCCAAGCGCATCGAATGGTCCCTGGAGCCCTCGCGCTCGGGCTTCCTGCCCGACTCGGTGCAGCGCTGGGCACCCTTCAAGGAAACCAACACCCAGCTGCAGAAGCTCGCAAAGAAACACAAGCTGGGACTGCTGTCCAACATCGATGACAAGCTGCTCGGGCAGACCCGCCGCCACATCCCAGTCGACTTCGACCTGGTCGTCACGGCCCAGCAGGTGCGCTCCTACAAGCCCGAACCGGCCCACTTCACCGAGTGCGCCAGGCGCATGGGGGGCAAGCGCGGCTGGGTGCACATCGCCGCCAGCCACTACCACGACGTGGTGCCGTGCGTGAAAGCGCGCGTGCCCATCATCTGGGTCAACCGCAACAAGGAGACCCTCGACTCCTCCCAGCGCAAGCCGACCGCCGAAGTGAGCAACCTGCGCGAGGCGGCCAAGCTTTTGGGAGTTACTTGATCGTCGCGATCGGGGCGCCAGCCTGGATCGGGGTGCCCTCTGCGATCGGCAGCTCGACGATCGTGCCCGCCTTGTGGGCGGTGATCTCGTTCTCCATCTTCATCGCCTCGATGATGCACAGCAGCTGGCCCTCCTCCACGGTGTCGCCCTGCTTGACGAGCACCTTCCACATGTTCCCCTGCAGCGGCGAAGGCAGGACATCGCCCCCGTGCGCCCCGCCGCCGCTCGATGGCCTTCGCTGCGCGCGCTTCGGCGCCTTGCGCCCGCCCGCGGTCGGCGATAGCCCTGTCGCGGAGGCGCCGTTGTCTGCCCCCGCGCCGCCGCCGCCGAGCGGAGATCCCCCGGCGAACGGCGGACCGAGGACCCGCACGTCGAAGCGCTTGCCCGACACCTCGACGGCGTAGGTCTGCTCTATCTGTTCCTGCACTTCCTCGCTGCTCGAAGCATCCCCGGCGGTCTCGGGCGCAGGGAAGGCGAGCGTCTTCAGCCACTCCTTGTCTTCAAGCAGATCCCTGCACGTCTCGCCCCGCGCCCACTGATCGGTCGCCAGCAGCGCCTTGTGGAACGGGATCAGCGTCTTCAGCCCCCCGATCTCGAATTCCTCCAGCGCCCTCAACATGCGCGCGGTAGCCTGCGCGCGATCGGCGTCCCACACGATCAGCTTCGCCACCATCGGGTCATACATCGGCGAGACTTCGCCGCCCGCGCGGATGCCCGTGTCGACGCGCACGCCCGGCCCCGCGGGCTCAGAGTAGGAGAGGACCCTGCCGGGCGCCGGGGCGAAGTTCTTGGACGCGTCCTCGGCGTTAATGCGGCACTCGATCGCATGCCCGCGCAGCTGAACGTCCTGCTGGCCATAGCTCAGCGGTTCGCCCGCCGCGGCTTTGATCCCCTCCTTGACGATGTCGATCCCCGTCGTCATCTCCGTCACGCAGTGCTCCACCTGCACACGCGTGTTCATCTCCAGGAAGTAGTAGCCGCCCTCGCCGCCCTCGTGGGCGGAGAACAGCCCCTCGATCGTGCCCGCGCCGACATAATCCACGGCGCGCGCGGCCTCCACGCCGATCTCACCGATGCGCTCGCGCAGCTCGGGCGTGACGATCCACTCCGGTGCCGGGCTCTCCTCGATCAGCTTCTGGTGGCGGCGCTGGATCGAGCAGTCGCGCTCGCCCAGATGGATCACGTTGCCGTGCGTGTCGGCGAGCACCTGGACCTCGACGTGGCGCGGGTCAGGCAGGTAGCGCTCCAGATATACGGTCGCGTCGGAGAAAAACTTCTCGCCCTCTCTGCTCGCGCCCTCGAACGCGCCCTCCAACTCCTCCTCGGCGAGCGCCACCCGGAAACCCTTGCCGCCGCCGCCTCCCGCGGCCTTGACCGCGACGGGGAAGCCGATATCGCGCTTAGCGATCTTCAGCGCGTCCTTCACGGTCGCGACCGGCTCGGTCGTCCCGGGCACGATCGGCACACCCGCCTTCTGCATCAGCTCGCGTGCCCTGGTCTTCGAGCCCATCGCCTCGATCGCGCTTGCCGGTGGGCCGATGAACACGATCCCTGCCTCTTCGCACGCCCGGGCGAACGCGGCGTTCTCGGCCAGGAACCCGTACCCCGGGTGGATCGCCTCCGCCCCGGCACGTTTCGCCGTGTCGAGGATCTTCTCGACGTTCAGGTAGTTCTCCGCCGCGGGCCCCTCGCCGAGGTTGTAAGCCTCGCCGGCGCGCGCCACGTGCGGGGAGTCGCGGTCGAGCTCGGAGTACACGGCGACGCTCGCGACGCCGAGCTCCTCGAGCGCGCGTAGGACACGGACCGCGATCTCGCCGCGGTTGGCTACGAGGACCTTCGTGAACATCGGGCGGGAGCTTAGTTAATGGGGAGGCGCCTCGAGGGACAGCGGCGCTCCTGTCAAGCTGGACAGGGTGGCAACTGCGGGTGGCTGCGCCTCAGTATGTGTTTGAATTTCGTGCACTGTGTGCCATCGTATGTATTGGGTAGATACAAAAGCGCACGCATGTGCGGGTAGGACTTTCAATTTGTGCTCACTGTGCTCCATGGTATCTACGGTGTAGATACAAAAGCGCACACTGCGTAAAAATTGAGAACACGTTCTCGTGTCCTGAGTCAAAAATTCGGTGAGGGTTTGCCGAGTGGATGGTCGTGTCTGACGTTCGATGGCGGCGGCGTGCGTACCGGGAGTACGTGAGCCGTCGACGGCGGGCGTCAGGCGCGGGCAGGCACCGGGAAACGCCATCGAATTTTTGACTCAGGACACTCAGGCCGCGGTCGCGATCATTCCCGCGCCGACGGTCTCGTTGCTCGTCTCGTCGATCAGGATGAAGCTGCCCGTGCGGCGATTGCTCGTGTAGGAGTCGAGCACGAGCGGCGTGCTCGTGCGCAGGCGCACGCGGGCGATGTCGTTGAGGCTCAGCTCGACGGGCGGCGGGGCGCGTTCGAGCGTGTGCACGTCCACGATCTCGCCGATCTCATCGACGATCGCCGTCGTGTGGCGAGAGGTGTGCTTGAGCAGGTGGCGCCCTCCGGGCCGCATCGGCGTCTGCGCCATCCAGCAGATGTCCGCCTCGAGCTCGCGCGTCACCGTCGGCGCCTCCTCCTCCGGACGGCAGATCAGCTCGCCGCGTGAGATGTCGAGCTCGTCCTCGAGACGGAGCGTGAAGGACATCGGCGCTATCGCCTCCTGTAGCTCGCCGTCGAACGTGTCGATCGCCGCGATCCGCGAGCGCTCGCCGCTCGGGAGCACCGTCACTTCCTCCCCCTTGCGCAGCGCCCCGCTGGCGAGCTGGCCGGCATAGCCGCGGTAGTCGTCTGTGGGCAGACCGTTCGCCGGGCGGATCACCCACTGCACGGGAAAGCGCGCGGGCCTGTCGTAGGGGTGGTCGTAGGCGACCTCCACCCGCTCGAGCAGCTCCAGCAGCACCGGTCCGTCATACCAGCCCATCTGCTCGGAGCGATCGACGACGTTGTCGCCGTTGAGCGCCGACATCGGGATATAGGAGATCTCCGGACGTGGGCTTGAGTGCTCCGCTCCCGCGGAGCGTTTGCCCGGACCACGGCTCAGCTTCGCCGCGAAGCCTTCGAACTCCTCGACCAGCTCCTGGAAGCGCTTGCGCGAGTACCCGACGAGGTCCATCTTGTTGATCGCCACCACCATCTGCGGAATGCCGAGCAGCGCGCTGATGAACGCGTGGCGCTTGGACTGCTCGAGCACCCCTTTGCGCGCGTCGATCAGCACCACCGCGAGGTCCGCCGTCGAGGCGCCGGTCACCATGTTGCGCGTGTATTGCCGGTGGCCAGGGCAGTCGGCGATGATGAACCGCCGGCGCGGCGTCGCGAAGTAGCGGTAGGCCACGTCGATCGTGATTCCCTGCTCGCGCTCGGCCCGCAGCCCGTCGGTGAGCAGCGCCAGATCCAGTGCGCCCTCGCCGCCGCGTCGCTCGCTCGCCTGCGTGACGTGCTCGAGCTGGTCCTCGAACACCTGCTTTGAGTCGTACAGCAGCCGTCCGATCAGCGTGCTCTTGCCGTCATCGACCGAGCCCGCGGTCGTGAAGCGCAGCAGGTCTAGCGTCATAGGGCCGCAGGCCCGGCCAACGGCGCCAGGACGTCGCCTTCCACATCAAAGGAGGCGGCTGGATGGCGCATCAGAAGTACCCAGCCTTCTTGCGGTCCTCCATCGCGGCCTCCGAGGTGCGGTCGTCCGCGCGCGTCTCTCCACGCTCGGTGATCCGCGTCGCCGCGATCTCGACCACGACCTCCTCGAGCGTCGCCGCCTGCGAGCGCACGCCTCCCGTGCAGCTCATGTCGCCGACTGTCCGGTAGCGCACGGTCTCTGAGAACACCTCCTCACCGTCGATCAGCTCGGTGCCCTCCCGCCACGCGTAGAGCATGCCGTCGCGCTGGAACACCGGGCGCTCGTGCGCGAAGTAGATCGACGGCACCTCCAGCCGCTCCTCGTCGATGTACTCCCACACGTCGAGCTCGGTCCAGTTGGAGATCGGGAACACCCTCACGTTCTCGCCCTTCTTGATGCGCCCGTTGTAAAGGTTCCACAGCTCCGGGCGCTGGCTCTTCGGGTCCCAGCCGCCGAAGTCGTCGCGGAAGGAGAACACGCGCTCCTTCGCCCGCGCGCGCTCCTCGTCGCGGCGCGCGCCGCCGAACGCCGCGTCGAAGCCGTGCTCTGCGATCGCGTCCAGCAGCGTCACCGTCTGCAACCGGTTGCGCGATGCCCGCGGCCCGGTCTCCTCGACCGCTCTGCCCTTGTCGATCGACTCCTGCACGCTCGCCACGATCAGCCGCTCGCCCAGCTCCGCCACGCGGCGGTCGCGAAACTCGATCACCTCTCCGAAGTTGTGCCCCGTGTCCACGTGCATCAGCGGGAAGGGGAACGGCGCCGGGCGGAACGCCTTCTCGGCCAGCCTCAACAGTACGATCGAGTCCTTCCCGCCGCTGAACAGCAGCACGGGTCGCTCGAATTCGGCCGCCACCTCGCGCATCACGTGGATCGCCTCTGACTCCAGCGCGCGCAGGTGACTGAGCTGAGGACGGACCGCGACGCTCATCAGATCAGCCCACGTGCTCTACGTGCAGACCGCACTCCGTCTTGTCCGTACCCGCCCAGCGGCCCTCGCGACCGCTTCCAGGCTGGGTGCATGGGGCGCAGCCGATCGACTCATAGCCCTGGTCGTGGAGGGGGTTATAGGGCAGGTCGCGCTCGTGGATCCGCTGCCACAGGTCCTTATCCGTCCAGTGGGCCAGCGGGTTGTACTTCCACAGGCCGCGTTTCTCGTCGCGCTCTATGAGCTCCGTCTTCGCCCGCGTGGGCCCCTGCTCGCGGCGGATGCCCGTGATCCAGCCCTCCGCGCCCGCCAGCGCGCGCTCCAGCGCCGCCACCTTCGCGTCCGAGCAGCAGTGCTCGGGCCCGCTCCACGGGGTTCCGGTCCCGCCCCCCCCGTTGCTCGCGTCCTGCACCTCGATCTTCACGCCGAAGCGGTCCTCGAACGCCCGCCACGTCTGCAGCGTCTCTGCGAACAGCACGCCAGTGTCGATCGTCACGATCCGCACTGCCCTGCCCGTGCCCTGGTCAAGCCGCAGCAGCTCGTCGAGCAGCACCGACTCCTCCTTCTGGAAGGAGCACAGCAGCACCGCCTGCTCGCCGTGGCGCGCCGCCTCGCGTAGCGTGTGCGTCAGGCTGAGAGCCGGGTCAAGCCCGGGGGTCGGTCTGGCCATGTCGCGCTCCAATGTTGGTTCTAGTGGTGGCATCTGGTCTGGTCGTGTCATCTCTTATCGGTCGTCGCGGCGCTCAGCGCGATCTATACCGCGCACTCGCCCTCGCCGCGAATGACTTCGAAGGGAACGTTGCGGTTCCAGTCGATGAACTGGTTCATCGTCTCCAGCCCAAAGTCCACCGGCATCGAGAGGTCCTTGACGAGCGCCTCGAGCTCGGCCGTGCCGACGCGCGCTAGGTACTCGTTCCACTCCTCGCCGTCGTTACGGTCGGTCTCGTACTGCTTGATCCAGCGCTCGATCGCATCGGGCACACGCTTGGAGGGGAGGCGCAGCTTCAGGCGCGTGCCGAACTGCACGTCGCCGCCTTCGAACACCCCGCCCACGTGGGGGATGTAGGCCGGAATTGTGTGATCGCCGACTTTGATCGAGGCGCCGGTGAAGCCGATGCTTGCGACGTGGTGCTGGCCGCAGCCGTTCGGGCAGCCTGAGATCTTGATGTTCAGCTTGCGCGTCAGCTCATCAGTGATGTCCATCGCTTCGATTCGCTCTTGCACGGCCTCGTTGAGTCCCATCGAGCTCGTGATGCCGAGCTTGCAGGAGTCTGTGCCGGGGCATGACACGACGTCGTTAATTTCGCGTGACCCCGCATCGCCGAGTCCCAGATCCGACAGCGCCTGCCACACGTCATAGACGCTCTCCTCGCGCACCCAGCGGAGCACGAGGTTCTGCTGCACCGTCGTGCGCGCGTAGCCGCCCGCGTAGGAGCGCATGATGCTCGCGAGGCCCCTGAACTGCTCGGGCGTGAGGTCACCGCGGGTGACCTTGACCTCGACGGTCTGAAAGCCCTCCTGCTTCTGCTCGCGCACGTTGGCTGCGCGGAAGCGTTCGAACTCCGAGTGCTCGCCGTTGGGGCTGCCATAGCTCTGCGGCGCCGCGGGCGCACTCTCGCGCTCGTCGTCTGCGAATAGGCGATGCTCGATCGAGAAGTCGCGTTCTGAGACCCACTCGCCCTGCATCTCCTCCTCGGCCTGCTTGCGCAGCTCCTCGATGCCGTACTTGTCGACGAACACCTTGATCCGCGCGCGGGCGCGGTTGACGCGCAGCCACTCCTGCCGGTCGAAGATCCGCATGACCGCCTCGGTGACCTTCAGGTATTCGCCGTTGTCTAGCTCCAGGAAGTCGTACAGCACCGGCGCGACTCGCGGCATGATCGAGGTGCCTCCGCCGACGAGCATCTCCACGCCCCGAACCTCGCCGCGGCCCTCGATCTCGCGGACGCGGGCGCGGAAGGCCACGTCGTGGATGCCTGAGATCGCGCGGTCGCGCGGGCCTCCATCGAAGGAGGTCTTGACCTTGCGCGGCATTCCCTGGGTGGTCGGGTGACGCACGAAGTAGCGCACGTAGGCGCCCGCGTAGGGCGTCAGATCGAACAGCTCGTCCTTAGCTACGCCGGCCCAAGGGTCGCCGGTCACGTTGCGCATCGTGTTTCCACAGCCCTCACGGCTAGACAGCCCCGACTCGCCGATCTCGCGGATTAGCTTCTCGGCGTCTAGCAGCGGCACGTGGTGCATCTGGATGTTCTGGCGTGTCGTGATGTGGCCCTTGCCCAACGGCACGTATTTCTCGACCACGTCGGCGAACGCCTCCATCTGCTCCGGCGTGACCCCGCCGAACGGCAGCTTCACGCGGATCATCTGCACGTCGGCTTGGCGCTGGCCGTAGACGCCCTGCTTCAGG
Source organism: uncultured Solirubrobacterales bacterium (assembly GCA_963813805.1). Taxonomy (GTDB): domain Bacteria; phylum Actinomycetota; class Thermoleophilia; order Solirubrobacterales; family Solirubrobacteraceae; genus Palsa-744. The sequence goes on along the minus strand of CAWEZZ010000002.1, from coordinate 42,854 downwards.
CGGAACTTGATGAACTCGTCTTCCTCGGTCTCGCCGCTGAGGAACTTGGTCGCCTCGGTCTTGAAGTCGTCGTACTCGCGCTGCAGGATCGGGATCACGTGCCCGGGCACATTCTGGAGGACCTCGGGGTCCTCGAGCGTGCCGCGCTGGGCGGGTATGGAAACTGGCTCCATTACGAAACCTCCTGATCCGGGCTCGGCCCGGTCTGCTTTCGACACTGTGCTGCCGGCGGAGAGGGTATTGATGCTAAAGCCTAGCGGCTTTCAGGTATTTATCCAGGTCTCTGGACGCACTGCATCCTGGTCCCAGGGTGCCAGAGTGCAAGCAATCGCCAGCTGACTCCAGGGATTCGTTGCGCCCCTGCCCGACAGCCGATCCTCGCGCATGACCCCTTCGAGGATAGCCGCGCGCGCCCACGGATCCGGGCTCTCCGCGACCGACACCTGCGCTGGCGCTGTGGCGCGCAGAAACTGCTCCAGCGCCGCCACGATCGCGGCGGCCTCCTCGGTAGAGGCTGAGGGTGCCATCAGCTCCAACTGGGGGCGGTGGTTGGCCATGTCCACAGTGTGACGGATAGGCTCTCTTGCATGACCAGGGCGCTCGACAGCTTTCTCGCCGCCGCCCCGTGGCCGCAGCGCGCCGGACTGCGCCTGTTGCTGGCGCTCGCGCGGCGCCCCCGCGGTGCCGCCCTGCTGGCCCGCGCCCCTCTGGCCGAGCAGGCGGCGTGGTCGACGCTCGCGCTGGGTCGCTACGACGATCCGGCGATTGGCCGCGCGCTAGGCTGGGATGCCGGCGCCGTCGTTGACCGCGGGCGCGCGCTGCGCCGCGCTGAGGGGCGGCCGTGAACTGGCCTGCGCGGGCGCTACATCACGACTGGGGTCGCCGTTGCGGGCGCCGATTGGCGCGGAGCAGGGAGGGACGCCGTGACGGACAGCCTTGAGGCTGACTTCTGCGTGGTCGGCGCTGGCGCGGGCGGAGCCGTGGTCGCCGCCGAGCTGGCCGAGGGCGGCGCGCGGGTCGTCGTGCTCGAGCAGGGGTCACACCACGACCCTGATTCCTTCACCGCCCGCCCGCCGGAGATGCTCGGCCGCCTCTACCGCGACGGTTGCCAGACCGCGACGCTGGGAGCGCCGCCGATACTGCTGCCGCTGGGTCGCGGGGTTGGCGGCACCACGCTGGTCAACTCCGGCACCTGCTTTCGGACCCCGCCGCATGTGCTCGAACGCTGGCAGCGCGAGTTCGGGCTGGAGCTCGACGAGGCTGGGCTACGGCCGTGCTTCGAGCGCGTCGAGCGGGCCCTGTCGGTCGCTGAGGTGACCCCCGAGCTGGCCGGTGCCAACGCCGCGGTGGCGCGCCGCGGCGCCGAGCGGCTGGGCTGGTCGCACGGATACCTGCGGCGCAACGCGCGCGGTTGCGTCGGCTCGGGCGTTTGCGTCTTTGGCTGCCCGACCTCCGCCAAGCAGCACACGGGCATCACCTACATCCCGCGCGCGACAGCGGCCGGGGCGCGGATCGTCACTGGCGCCGACGTGCACGGCGTCGTCGTCGAGGGCGGCCGTGCTCGCGGTGTGAGTGCGCGGCTCCCCGACGGCCGGCGTCTGGAGGTGCGCGCCCCCGAGGTGGTCGTAGCCTGCGGCACGATCCACACGCCTCTGCTGCTCGAGCGCAGCGGGCTGCGCGACGCCTCCGGTCAGCGCGGGCGCAACCTCGCGATCCACCCTGCGACGTCCGCTTTCGCCCTGATGGATGAGGTCGTAGACATGGCGCGCGGCGTTCCGCAGAGCTTCTACGTCGACGAGTTCGCCGCAGACGGCATCATGTTTGAGGGGGCTGCCGGACCGCCTGCCTATGCGGCGATGGTGCTCCCGCTCACCGGCGCTCGCCATACCCGGGCGATGGCCGACTATCGCCGGCTCGCCCAGTTCGGGCTGATGGTCAGCGACGAGTCGCGCGGTCGCGTGCGCGCAGTCGCCGGACGGCCTCTCATCCGCTATGACCTCTGCGCGGAGGACGTGGCGAAGTTCCGCGCCGGTCTGGCGCGGATGCAGGAGCTGTTCTTCGCCGCCGGCGCACGGGAGGTGTACCTGCCGCTGCCATCCGGCATGCGCCCGGAGCACGCTCGCCCGCGCGACCTCAAGCTGATGGCTTTCCATCCGCTTGGCACCGCGCGGGCGGATGCGCGCCCCACGCACGGCGTGACCGACGGCGAGCTCGCGGTTCACGGGGTGGCTGGCGTGCACGTCGCCGACGGCTCGGTCGTGCCAAGCGCGCTCGGCGTAAACCCGCAGCTGACGATCATGACGCTCGCCACCCGCCTGGCTTTCCATCTGCTCGGCCGGGTCGTGCCGCAGACCTCGGACGCAACCGGCCCAGATTCTCAGCCCACCGACGAGGACGAGGAGGAGGCCCCATGTCCTTCCTGATCGACCCACCCTGGCTGTACGCGACCGGCCGCGCCTACGGGCGCCTGATGCCCGAGCGCACGCCCGCCGCGCGCGCCGTGCACACCGCGACCGCAGGCGCCTTTCTGGCGACGAGTATCTCCCTCTACCTCAACCGCCCGTGGACGCGCCCGATCTGGGAGGCCTGCCGCGCGCAGGACGGACGCGACTGGATGCTCAACTCAGGCGTCTTTCGCATCGATCACCGGCGCGCCGGGTGGCGCACGCACGCGATCTCCGCCGCTTTGTTCGCCACCTATCCCCTGTGGCTGGCGCTTGGGGAGCGGAGCGGCCGCCGGGAGAAACAGCGAGATCAATAACGAAGCGTCTACAACGGGATGTTGCCGTGCTTGCGTTTCGGGCCTGGTTCGCGCTTTGACTGCAGCGTGTGCAGCGCGGTGATCAGCTTGGGGCGGGTCTCGTGCGGGATGATCACGTCGTCGATGTAGCCGCGCTCGGCCGCCGTGTAGGGGTTGGCGAAGCGCGCCTTGTAGTCCTCCATCAGCTTTTCGCGCCGCTCCTGCGGCGTCGGGCTGTGAGCGATGTCCCGCCGGTAGATGATGTTGACGGCGCCCTCCGGGCCCATCACTGCCACCTCTGATGTCGGCCAGGCGAAGTTGAAGTCGGCGAGCATGTGCTTGGATGCCATCACGTCGTAGGCGCCGCCATAGGCCTTGCGCGTGATCACCGTCAGCTTTGGCACGGTCGCCTCGGTGAACGCGTACAGCAGCTTGGCCCCATGGCGGATAATGCCGCCCCACTCCTGGCTCGTCCCCGGCAGAAAGCCGGGGACGTCGACGAACGTGAGCAGCGGAATGTTGAACGCGTCGCAGGTGCGCACGAACCGCGCCGCCTTGGCCGAGGCGTCGATGTCGAGCACGCCCGCGAGCTGGGCCGGCTGGTTGCCGACGATGCCGATCGAGAAGCCATCCAGGCGGCCGAAGCCGCAGATGATGTTCTTTGCGTGGTGCTCGTGCACCTCGAAGAAGTCCCCGTCGTCCACGATCAGCCGCACGACGTCGCGCATGTCATACGGCTTGTTCGGGTTCTCAGGCACCACGTGGTCGAGCTCGGGGTCCATCCGCTGCGGGTCGTCGCTCGGCTCCACACGCGGCGTCGTCTGCAGGTTGTTCTGTGGCAGGAAGCTGACGAGATACCGGCAGTCCTCAAGGCACGCGTCCTCGTCCTCGGAGGCGAAGTGCGCCACGCCGGACTTCGTGTTGTGCGACATCGCCCCGCCCAGCTCCTCGAAGCCGACCTCCTCGCCGGTCACCGTCTTGATCACGTCGGGTCCTGTGATGAACATGTGCGAGGTCTCCTTGACCATGAAGATGAAGTCGGTGATCGCCGGCGAGTAGACGGCGCCACCCGCGCACGGGCCCATGATTAAGCTGATCTGCGGGATCACGCCCGAGCAGCGGACGTTGCGCACGAACACGTCGCCATAGGCGCCGAGCGACACTACGCCCTCCTGGATGCGGGCACCGCCGGAGTCGTTGATGCCGATCACCGGGCAGCCGATCTTGGCCGCCAGGTCCATGATCTTGCACATCTTCTCGCCCATCACCTCTCCGAGCGAGCCGCCGAAGACCGTGAAGTCCTGGCTGAACACGCACACCGTGCGTCCGTCGATCGTGCCGTGGCCGGTCACCACCGCATCGCCCCAGGGCCGGTTTTTCTGCATGTCGAAGTCGTAGGTGCGGTGGCGCACGAACGTGTCGAGCTCCTGGAAGGACCCGGGGTCGAGCAGCTTTTCGACTCGCTCCCGCGCTGTGTACTTGCCGCGCGCGTGCTGCTTCTCCTCCGCCTCAGGCGCCGAGTGCAGCGCCGCCTCGCGCAGCTCGTGCAGCTGCGCCAGCTTCTCCTCATATGTCTCAGGCGCCTTCTGACGAGGCGGTTTGCGATGCCCGCTGCGAGAAGCGGCAAGCAGGGCGGCGTCTGTCTGCCGGTCGTGTGAGCTTGCGGCCATCGGACGCGGGATCTTATGCCCTTGTGCTCGGGCTGGGTGGCGGAAGATGGATGACCGTGACGCCGGAGTCGGATATGCGTGCCTGGTCGCCGTCGCAGGTGACCAGTGGATAGTCACGCGTGCTTGCGGTCGCCGCGATCCAGAGATCGTTGTCGGCGATGTTCCAGCCCGAACGCTTGCCGAGATCCTTGAGACGCGCCCACTCATTGAGGATCGTCTCGTCGAGCGGTATGTGCAGGAAGCCGGCGAGTCGTCGCTCCTCCCGCTCGACACGCTTGGCCGACCAGTCCGCATTTCGGTAGCCGAAGCGTGCCTCGGCAAGCGTGATCACGCTGATTGTGAGGATGGCCCGTTCGAGCCGCTCGACGATCGAGTCTGGCCAGTGGGAAAACCCATCTGGATCGCTACTGCGCCGTGCACTCCATCCCACGAAGCTCGTATCGCAGAGCAGCCTCTCGGCCGTCGGCGTCTCCGCCATCAGGCACCTGTCAACGCCGCTAGGTACGCGGAGTCAGTCTCGTCATCCCACTCCGGGTCGGCGAGATCGCCCAATCCCTGGGGCCCACGAATGCCCTGGCTAATGAGCAGGTCCGCATCGGAGATGGGCTTGACGGTAAAGAGCGGCGATTGGTCAGCCTGCCCGGCTGGCTCAATCCGTTCGATTGTCATCGTTCCACGCTGAGGGCTGGTCAGATGCCCGGAACCCTGAGCCCATACGATCTGGCCTACAAGTCGCGTGATGCTCGTCTCGAGCTGTTCTGGGTAGCTGCATATCCAGTCCATGTCCGACGATGTTCGGATCGCCAGCTTGTCGGGCTCAACATCGAGCAGATGCAGCCGTCCGGACACCGTCTGGGCTTCCTCGGTTTCAGCTCGAGGGACACCGCCCAGCCGTCCCAGCTTGGGCAAGTTAATGGCCCCCGGCTGGGTGCGGATATGGTTTGGGAAGTCGATTCTGATCGATCCATCGCTGCCCAGAGTTCGGCATGCCTTGCTCAGGGCATCGCTCACAGCCTCCGAGATCTCGGTGCCATCTTCGACTTTGTCGACAAGCGCCCGAAGATTCTCAACGGCGAGTGGGATATCGTCGAATGGGAGCTGCTCGTCATCGCTTGAGGCTAGAGACCCGGGCTCGATCGTCGCGATCCCGCTGCCCGGCTCGAAGCGCACGAGGCGGAACGCCGTCACCGCCTCGTCACGTCGCTCGGGGTGGCCTGACTTCCGCGCTGAGACACCACGTCCCTCGCAATCGAAGCCACGCAGGGCGGTCAAGAAGCCCTCGATGAAGCTCTCGAAATCGGACAGGCTGACGCCATGCTCCGCGCGGGAGCCCTCAAGCGTCAGCGTGATCTGAGTGCGCTTGTTGGTCGTTGTGATCCTCCGTTCATCGTGGATTCGCGAAAGTCGAGGCAACGCCTATGCAACACCTATTGTTGCCGTTCCTTGGGTCGGTATCTTCCGGGGCGTCTAAAGGACCGCAGAAGGGCGCGACGTCGAGAGCGTGAATGGAGGATTCAGGCGCGCGAGAACGGCCGGTGGTGAGCGGCGCCGAGACGGTCGAGCACTGAGGTCAGCACCGCCGTCACCTGCTCCGCGGCGACCTCCTCGGCCGCCTTCAGCTCTGCGGAGATGTCCGGGAGCTCCTCTGGCGTCTCCTCGTCCTGGGGCTCCACAGGCGCGGCGATCTTGACTGCCTCGGACGCTGGTTCCATGGCTGGCTCCACGGTTGCGATGACCTCGGGTGACTCGGGCTCGACAGCCTCTCCCCGGTGGCGGCGACGGAACAGTCGGGCGAAGAGCCTGCGACGCGGTTTGAGCTCCGGCTCTGGTTCGAGCGGCGCTTCGGCGAGGACAACAGGCTCGGGCTCTTCTGCGGACAGTGGCACGGACTCCTCGACGGTGGTCGCAAACGCGGGTAGAGGCCCGGCTTCCACCACCCCGGCTTCCATCACCGGCTCGGGCGTGGGCTCGAAGGGCGGCTCAGGCGTGGGGATGAAGGGCGGCTCGGGCGTGGGCTCGAAGGGCGGCTCGGGCGTGGGGATCTCCCGGGTGACGGTGAGGGTCACCTTCGTGCCCCACCCGGAGGGCTTGATCTGAACCGTACCGCTGGTGTCCTCGGCCTCCCATTCGACCTTCTGCTCTGGGTCGATGCGGGTGATGCGGATCTCCCCGAGCTCGCCGAGGTGACGGGCGAGCGCGGTGGGGTCGCTCAGCTCGGCCCACAGCTCGGGCGGGGACTTGACCAGGGTGCGTTGCACCTCCGAAGAGATCATTGCCCCATCATTTCGAGCGATCTTGCACTACTCCTTCCGCGGTGGGGATTACGCAGCCGAGCGTGCTGGCCCACCACCGTTTTCAGCGGTGGTGCCGCCGATCGGTCGCGCGGCCAGCAGGCCGCGCGCGTGTAGCAGCTCTGCGATTTGCACAGCGTTGGTGGCGGCGCCCTTGCGCAGGTTGTCCGCGACGATCCACAAATCGAGCGCGCGCTCGTGGCCGGGGTCGCGGCGGATGCGCCCGACGAACACGTCGTCCTTGCCGGCGGCGTCGATCGCGAGCGGGTAGAGCGCGGCATCGGGGTCATCGAGGACCGTCACACCCGGTGCGGCTCGCAGCAGCTCGCGAGCGCGCTCGGGGAGGATGGGATCGCGCGTCTGCACGTTGACGGCCTCGGAATGTCCGGTGAGGACCGGCACGCGCACGCAGGTGGCGCTCACACGGATCGCCGGGTCGCCGAGGATCTTGCGGGTCTCGTTCATCAGCTTGCGCTCCTCGTCGGTGTGATCCTCGCCGTCGGCGAAGCTGCCGGCGTGGGGCAGCGCGTTGAAGGCGATCTGGTGCGCGTACTCCTTCGGCGCGGCAATCTCGCGATCATGCAGCAGGGCGTGCGACTGCTCGAGTAGCTCGTCGACCGCCCGCCTGCCCGTGCCGGAGACGGCCTGGTAGGTGCAGATCACAAGCCGCTCGATCCTCGCCTCGTCGTACAGCGGCTTGAGGGCAACGACCATCTGCATCGTTGAGCAGTTCGGGTTGGCGACGATCCCTTGGTGGGTGTCGAGGGCCTCGGGGTTGACCTCGCTGACGACGAGCGGGACGTCGTCCTGCATGCGCCAGCGCGAGGAGTTGTCGATCACCACCGCCCCCCCCTCGACGAACCGCGGCGCCCACTTGCCCGAGGTGGAGCCGCCCGCGGAGAAGAGCGCCAGGTCGAAGCCCTGGATCTCCTCCTCGCCTAGACCCTGGACGACGAGGCCGCCCTCCAGCTCGCGTCCGACCGAGCGCTCAGAGGCGAACGGGACGATCTCGCGCGCGGGAAATGACCGCTCGCGCAGAAGCTTGAGCATCAGCGTGCCGACCTGCCCGGTGGCGCCGACGACGGCGACTCGATAGCCCTCGCTCATGGTTACCCAGGGTACCGCTGGCGGGCGGCGCGCCAGCGGGGACTGGCTATGGCTTGATGACCATGAAGAGGATCGTCACCACCACGAGCAGGTCCATCAGCGCGCCGACCGCGCCGATGCGGCGGACCAGCGAATCGTGCTCGGCGCTGGGCGCCATCGGGCCGTCGCCTGCGGCCGCTACATCTCGGTCGGCCACCTCGATCAGGAGTTGCTCGCGCCGCCCCAGGTAGGCGCCCTCGACGGCGCCGATCACGATCGCGACGGCGAGACCCCACTGCACGAAGAACGTGTTCCACTGATGCAGGTGGGAGGCGAGGTAGATGCCGAAGATCACGATCAGCGCCAGCCCCGGCATGATGACCCGCTGACTGATCGCGTGCAGAGCCCGGTACAGCGCGGGCAGCGCGCGCGAGTCGGCCTTGGTGATCGTGCCGAGCAGAACCGGGTAGGCGAACGTCGCGCCGAAGGCGATCACGACCGCGAGGATGTGCATGGCGAGTACGACTTCGTAGAAGGCGACGGCTACGAGCACGCGCGCATCCTATTGATCCCCGTGCTGAGAGGAAGATAAAGACGGGGGATGTAGATATAAAAATAAAAACTCGGTATCACGATAGTTATACCGGGTACCGGGTATATATATACCTCCGCCCTGCCCCGGCGGGGTCGCACATGTGCGACCCCGTGACGAGCCACATGTGGCTCGTCATTCCGTCGACGCATGCGCCGACGGCCGGACCGCACATGTGCGGTCCGGGGCAGGGTCGCATGCGACCCTGCCCCTCGGAACACTTCAGAACGTCGGGGCGTAGCGCCCGAACACGTCCTGCATCGCCCCGCACACCTCGCCGAGCGAGCAGCGGTCCTCAAGCGCTTGGCGGATCGTCGGCAGCAGGTTCTCCGAGCCGCGGGCGACGGCACGCAGCTCCTCCAGGCGCCGCTCCACGAGCGCCTGATCGCGATTGGCCTTGAAGGCCTTCAGGCGCGCGACCTGCTCGTGCTCTGACTCGGGGTCGATGCGGAGCAGATCGGGGACCTCGATGTCGTCCTCCTGGTAGGCGTTCACGCCCACGACGATGTCCTGGCCGATGCGGTAGCGCTCCTGATAGCCCCAGGCGGACTCGTCGATCTCGCCGGTGATGAACCCGATCGCGTTGACCGAGCCACCGAGCGCGTCGACCTTCGCGATCAGCTCGTTCGCGCGGCGTTCGATCTCCTCGGTGAGCGACTCCACGAAGTAGGAGCCGGCGAATGGGTCGACGGTGTCGGCGGCGCCGGACTCGTGCGCGAGGATCTGCTGGGTGCGCAGCGCGATCTTCGCCGCGCGCTCGGTGGGCAGCGCCAGCGCCTCGTCGAAGCCGTTGGTATGCAGCGACTGGGTGCCACCGCAGACTGCGGCGAAGCCCTGCAGGGCGACGCGCACGATGTTGTTCTCCGGCTGCTGGGCGGTCAGCGTGACGCCGCCGGTCTGCGTGTGGAAGCGCAGCATCGTCGCCTTCGGGTTCCTGGCGCCGAAGCGCTCGCGCATGATGTGCGCCCACATGCGCCGCGCGGCACGGAACTTGGCGACCTCCTGGAAGACGTTGTTGTGGCCGTTGAAGAAGAACGCCAGCCTGGGCGCGAACTCGTCGACGTCGAGACCCTCCTCGATCGCCGCCTGCACGTAGGCGATGCCCGAGGACAGCGTGAAAGCGACCTCCTGCACGGCTGATGAGCCCTTCTCGCGGAAGTGGTAGCCGGAAATCGAGATCGTGTTCCATTTCGGCACACGTTCGTGGCAGTAGGCGAACAGGTCGGTCGTCAGCCGCATCGAGCCCTCGGGCGGGTAGATGAAGTTCCCCCGCGCGATGTACTCCTTGAGGATGTCGTTCTGGGTCGTGCCGCGGAGCTTCTCTGAGGGCACGCCCTGCTCGGCGCCGACGAGCTCATACAGCAGCAGCAGGCAGGCGGCGGGGGCGTTGATCGTCATCGAGGTGGAGACCTGATCGAGCGGAATGGAGTCAAACGCGGTACGCATGTCATCGATCGTGTCGATCGCCACGCCGGTGCGGCCGACCTCGCCGAGGCAGCGCGGATTGTCGGAGTCGAGCCCCAGCTGGGTGGGCAGATCGAAGGCCATCGACAGGCCGGTAGACCCCTTCGACAGGAGGTAGCGGTAGCGCTCGTTTGACTCCTTCGCCGAGGCATACCCCGCGTACTGGCGCATCGTCCAGGTCTGCTTTCGGTACATCTCGCGGTGCACCCCGCGCGTATAGGGGGGCTCGCCGGGCTCGCCGAGCTCAAGCTCCTCGGGCAGGTCGGCCTGGGTGTAGAGCTCTTTGACCTCGATCCCCGAGTCGGTGAAGCGCCGCGGGTCCTCAGGCCCGACGATGGGGGCGATGGTTAGGTGCTCTTCGGGTTCGGTCATGAGCGGAGAGGTTATCCTGCCGTCCATGGCCACCTGTCTCGTCACCGGCGGCGCCGGATTCCTCGGCTCGCACCTGTGCGACGAGCTGCTCGCGCGCGGCAACCGCGTGATCTGCGTGGATAACTTTGAGACGGGGTCGCTTGCCAACATCGAGCACATCCGCGACCCGGAGCGGTTCATGCATGTGGGGGCGGACATCATCGAGCCGTACTTCGTGGCGGAGCCGGTGGACTTCGTCTACCACCTTGCCTCGCCGGCCTCGCCGATCGACTACCTGCGGTTGCCGCTGCACACCCTGAAGGTCGGCTCCTATGGGACGCACCACACGCTGGGACTCGCCAAGGCCAAGCGCGCGCGCTTTCTGATCGCCTCGACCAGCGAGGTCTACGGCGACCCACTTGAGCACCCGCAGGCGGAGACCTATTGGGGCCACGTCAACCCGATCGGCCCCCGCGGCGTGTACGACGAGGCCAAGCGCTACGCGGAGGCGCTGACGATGGCCTACCACCGCCAGCAGGGTGTCGACACGGCGATCGTGAGGATCTTCAACACCTACGGCTCGAGGATGCGCCCACACGACGGCCGCGCGATCCCGACGTTCCTACGCCAGGCGCTGGCGAATCGTCCGATAACGGTGTTCGGCGACGGCTCACAGACGCGGTCATTCTGCTACGTCAGCGATCTGATCCGCGGCATCATCGCGCTGGCGGAGTCGGGCCACCACGACCCGGTGAACATCGGCAACCCCGACGAGTTCACGCTGCTGGAGCTGGCCGAGATCGTCTCCGAGCTCACAGGCTCGAGTTCGGAGATCGTGTATGAGGCGCTGCCCGTAGACGATCCCAAGCAGCGCAAGCCGGACATCACGCTCGCCCGGGAGCTGCTCGGCTGGTCGCCGGAGGTGTCGCTGCGAGAGGGGCTGGCGCGCACGATCGAGGCATCCGGCGTCGAGGTTCTGGTCGGCTGAGGGTTCGCGCCACCCAACCTCGCTTGATCGTCAGTCGACCGCTGGCAGACTCTCCAAACGCAGGGCCGACATTCGTCAAATCGCTGCCCAACCGCTACATCTGCGAGTCTGAAGCGTTGTGAGCAGTGAGATGGGACCACGCTCGTCGGGAACGTCCGCTTCGCCTGCCCCGCGCGCGCATTCCTCGCCGACAGCCTCTTCGCCGGCAAGGTCCGCGCTGGCTAGATCTGTGCTCTCCGAGGCGACGGAGCGCCGGGAGCCATCTGATCGCGACATGCGCCGCAAGCGCCCGCCAGCGCTGTCCTTCCTGCTGCGCATGGCCACCGCCCGGCGCCTGGCGCGCGCGCTTTCTCTGCTCGCCCTGGACTTCGCCGGCGTGGCGCTGGCCATCTTCACCGCGCTTGTGCTGAAGGAAGCGGTGCACGGCAACGTGGACACGGCAAACGCCTTCCACGGGACCAAGCAGTTCGTGCCCTTCGCGTACCTGCTCACGGCGCTGCTGTTCGCGCGCTCGGGCCTGTATGCCGAGCGAGCCCAGCGCCCCGGCATGTCGCGGATCGTGGGATCGCTGTTTCAGGTGGCTTTCGTTGCGCTGATCTTCGCGGTAGTCAGCGGCGAACACTTCTCGAGCTACTACATCTTCTGGGGCTCGCTGGGTTTTGCGTTGTTCTACGTCTCTTCGCTGCGCGCGGTGTACGAGTGGCTGACCGGCGTGATCTTGCGGGCCGCCGGCTATCGGCGTCGGGCAGTGCTCGTGGGCACGGGCAAGCACATCCGCGACGTTGCCCACGCGCTCGCGGATGCTCCGCACTCTCCGATCGAGGTCGTCGGGTTCCTCTCGCTGAAGGAGCTGCCCGCCAACGGCCTGCGTCCTCTGGGGTCGCTGGCGGACCTGGAGGATGTGCTCGGCTCAGAGCAGATCGACGAGGTGATCATCGCCGATCCGGACTTTCCCGAGGTCGAGGCTGTGGAGCTGGTCGACCAGTGCCATCAGCGCGGGGTGCGCGTGCGGATCGCGCCATCGACGATGGAGATCCTGATCCACCGCGCGGAGTTTGTGCCGGGGCAGTCGGTGCCGCTGTTCGAGCTGGGCTCGCCGGTGTTCGAGGGGATCGACTTCGCGCTGAAGCGCACCTTCGACATCGTCGGCGCGACGCTGCTGCTCCTGCTGCTCAGCCCGCTGTTGCTGGCGATCGTGCTCGCGGTGCGCGTGTCCTCGCGCGGGCCGATCGTGTTCCGCTCGACGCGCCGCGGGATCGGCCAGCGGCCGTTTCAGTGTTTGAAGTTCCGCACCATGCACACCGATGCCGAGTATCGCCAAGCCGACCTAGAAGAGCTCAACGAGGCTTCGGGCGCGTTGTTCAAGATCCGCGAGGATCCACGCCTGACGCCGGTCGGGCGCCTGCTGCGGCGCTTCTCGATGGACGAGCTGCCTCAGTTGGTGAACGTGCTCCGCGGCGAGATGTCGCTCGTCGGCCCGCGTCCGCTGCCCGAGCGCGACTACGAGATGCTCGAGGACTGGCACCGCAAGCGCTACCTGGTGCTTCCGGGAATCACCGGCCTGTGGCAGGTCTCAGGCCGCTCGGAGCTCGACTTCGACGACCTCGTGCACCTGGACTTCATCTATCTCGAGCGCTGGTCGCTGGCGCTCGATTTGACGATTCTCCTCAAGACGATCCCCGCGGTGCTGTCGCAGCGCGGGGCTTACTGATCGGTCTGTCCCACTGCGGGCACACGACGGGTCCCAGCAGGCACCGTGACGCCGGCCGGCGCGGTCCTGTCTAGCCTTGCCCGGAGATGGGTTCGCGCGAGTACCACGAGGGTCTGTGGGAGGGAGTGCCCGAAGGGCTTGACCCGCCTGCCCTCCAGCTGCGGCTCGCCTTCCTGCTGGAGCGCGTGCGCGCGGATGGCGCGAATGGTGCGAATGGCGCGAATGGCGCGGATGGCGCACAATCCCGCGTGCTCGACGTAGGGTGCGGTGAGGGGCGCTTCACCGCTGCGCTCATCGACGCGGGGGCCCAGGTCGTGGGGATCGACGTCGCCGCCGAGCCGCTGCGTCGCGCGCGCGTTCGCCACCCCGAGCTCGACCTGCGCCTCCTGGACGCTGAAGGACCCTGGCCATTCAAGGACGCGAGCTTCGACGTCGTGTGGGCGGGCGAGACGATCGAGCACGTCGCCGACACGGCCGGCTGGCTCTCAGAAGTGCGCCGCGTGCTGCGCTCCGGCGGCAGCCTGCTGCTGAGCACCCCAGCCCACGGGCGGCTCGCGATGCTCGGGCTGGCGCTGTCCGGCCGGGCGTTCGACGCCCACTTCGACCCGCGCGCCGATCACCTGCGCTTCTACACGCGCCGCACCCTCACGCGCCTGCTCGAGGATTTCGGTTTCGAGAGCGTGGAGGTGAGTGGCGCCGGCTGGCTTCCCGGTGCGCGACGGTCGCTGCTGGCCCACGCGCGACGGTCGCGCTTTTGACGGCGGCCGGCGGCGGAGTGGTGGCGCGCAGCGCCTGGATGTAGTCGTTCTGGATCGCGATCGATTCTTCATTGCCTTTCACGATCGCTTCGGGAGCGATCGACTCAGGGTTCAGGTAGATGGCGGCGCGCAGCTCGTTCAGTGCGGACCGCGGGTCGCTGGAGCAGGTCGTACTCTCCCAGGTGCACCCATGTTTCTGGGTTGGACGGCTGCAGACGCACCGCCTGTTGGAGGGTGGCCCGCGCGAGCGGGCTCTGCCCTGCACCTCCTGGTGCTATTCCGCTTTGCTTGGCGGCCGCAGCTCGCTCGATCGTGGAGAGCGTGAACAGCGCCTGTACGGACAGTGGATCGCGGGTTACGCCCGCCTGCGCCGCTGATAACGCGCCATTGGGGTCGCGGGCGAGCAGTGCGAGCGCTTGTTGGGAGGCATCAACCGAGCGCTGTGGCTGCCACTGCGACCAGGCCGCTAGCAGCGCGGCGATGATCGCGGCCACGGCCACGCCTGTTCCTACCGGGCTAAGCTCGCGCAGGAATCTCGGCCGCGACGACTCGCCTGAGGCCTTGGCCGCTTCGCCCGGAGTCGGCGCGCCCGCCGGAGGAGGGGTGGAGGATCCGCGGGAGAGTCCGCTGCCCGGATCGGCGCTCAGCGGCCCGCGGCCGGCCAGCCAGCCGGCGCAGAGCAGGGCCACGCAGGCGTTCCCCGGCACGTACCACGTCCAATCGACGAGCGAGTGCGCGCCGAATACGACCACGAGGCAGAGCATGCTGAGCATGCCGATGCGCTCGGGCGTGTAGGGCGCCGGCGTCCGCCTCCAGCCAGCCTGTCTCCACCCCGCAAGCCAGCCCCGGCCCCTCAGGGCTCGCCTTGCGGGGGATGCCAAATCGGGCGCGCTCAAAAGCGCATGCCAGCTCGTCCACTGCCGGTTGAACGGATGCGTGGCGCGCCCGGCGGCGGCCATCCAGGCGGCGAGCAGCGCGAGCGCCAGGGCGAGACCGACCAGGCCGAGGTCGGCGAGCGTCTGCACGACGAAGCCGTGGGCTTGCTTGACCTTGAGCGTCGCCGTGCGGTAGCGCAGGCGCGCTGTTTCATACCCCGCCGCGCCGGCCCCGAGCGTCGGGTGAGCGGCGAAGATTTCAAGCGCCTCATTCCAGTAGCGCGCGCGCACGCTCGCGACGGCGGTTAGGCGGCCGGGCGTGTTCGGCGGGGGTTTCGCGTTGGGGTTCGTCAGAGCGTCGACCGCGTGCGAGATGCTGCCGGTCAGCCCTCGGTGGCTGTGCGCGAGCGCACCGGCGAACGCGAGGACCGCGAGTACGATCAGCGCCAGCAGCACCGTCCCGGCGTTACGGCGTGCCACGTGCGAGGGCGCTCGCCGGCCCGTGAGGAAGCCAATCGCCAGGCCCGCGAGCGTAAGCAGCAGGACCATCGCGACGAGCAGCACCCCCAGCTGGCGTCCGGCCGTCGCGCGTTCGCCGAGGGCCAGATTGTCGGCGCTGAGTGCGTGTGTGGAGAAGTCCCACGCGACCACCACCCCGGCACCAAGCGCGCCGGCGATCAGCACCGCGGCGCCGCGCAGGCGCAGCGGCACGAGACACAACCACAGCGCCAGGCCGATCGCCAGCGCGACCAGCGCACCGCGCGAGTAGGCGAGCATCAGCGTGACCAGCAGCAGGCCCATCGCCGGGTAGGCCAGCGCGCTTGCCAGCGCGTGCCCGGCCCTGCGCGCTCCCAGCCACATGCAGCAGATCGCCCCAATCGCTGCGGTCAAACCGAGCGCGTTCCAGTAGCCGTATGGTTCCTCAAGGCGGGCGTAGGAGTTCGCCGGGACGAGCTTGCCCGGGAAAACCTTCGTCAGCAGCGCGTATCCGCACACGATCACCGCCGCCAGGGTCAGCCCGCCGAGGATCGCTGGCCAGCGGTCGGGGGCCAGGCGCACGAGTGCGACCGCTGCGCCGAACACGCCGCTGTAGGCGAGCATCCGCCCGGCGTCCTTGAAGCTGTCATCGGGTTGCACCGACCACACGACCGACAGCGTCGTCAGGGCGGTGAACGCGAGCAGCAGCCCGACGGGCCAAAGTCCGTACGCGCGCCTGCCGGCCGGGGTGAGGACGACGGCGCAGGCCACGATAAAGCCGGCACCGAGCGTGAGCGCCATCTCCGTCGTGGTCATCGATTCGAGGTTGAGGCCGCCTTTGGCGTAGAAGGTGACGAAGCAGACGATCCCCGCGGTCAGCAGCGTTGTCCACCACAGCGCTGGCCCACCGCCGGGGCGCACAGCCCGGAGGGCTGGGTCGGCGGCGGTGCCGCCGATCGCCACGCCCAGCAGCCCGCGCCGTGGTGCACGCCCACGCCCGCCTACGGGTGTCAACGGCGGCGCCACGCCCAGCGCGGGCGGGCGCTCAGTGGGAGCGGCGGGCACGGACACGGTTTCGCAGTACGCCACCTACCACCAGCAACAGGCAGGCGAGCAGGAAGGCAAGGATCGCGACCAGGGGGGTGGGCAACGAGCTGAAGGCGGACGCGATGTCGGCGTGCACGACGCCGGGATGGATCACCTGGGTGCCCACCTGGATTGGAGCCGAACCAGCGCGCCCGGCATGTGCGATCGCCTGCTGCTCGGATGGGGTGGGAGCGATCGCGGCGACGCTCGGCGCGGCGACCGAGCCGCTGGTCGCACCGCCTCGCCCGGCGGCCGCGAGCTGGGCCTGGCGGATGAGCGACGCGCAGTCGGTGTACTCTTCGGCGTCGGCGTTCAGCTCTTTCAGCGCCTGCTGGTATGCCTGTTGGCTGAACCCGCTAAGGGACTGCGCGTGGGTACACCTCAGGATGATCGTTTCGCCGACGTTCGCGTTTGCGTTCGCGGCCGCAGGGCCAGCCAGCGCGCTCGCAAGCAGCACGGCCGGCAGGGCGAGTCGGCTCTGGAGGCGTGTGAAGCTCATGGGCTGACGACACAACGCTACCAGCGGCCGCGGGAGAGCCCGACAGTTGAAAGTGCGCGCGAGAACCCCTCGGCCCAGGCCTCGTAGCTGTAGGCCTCCACGGCGCGCAGGCCGGCCGCACCCATCCTCGCACGCAGAGGGGCGTTGGCGGCCAGCAGCTCGATCGCGGCTGCGAGGGCACCGGGATCGTCCGCGGGTACCACGAGGCCGTTCTCCCCGTCCCGCACCAGGCCGCCGGCGGCCGCGCCGACGGCATCGCTCGCGATCACAGCTAGCCCCCTGTTCATCGCCTCATTCACCACCAGACCCCAGGGCTCGCGAAACGTGCGTGTCGGGATCGAGGGCACGACCAGGACGTCGGCGGCGGCGTAGAGGTTGCGCAGCTCCATAGGCCCGACCGCGTCCAGGCAGACGATCCAGGGCTCGGACGGGCTCCCCGTGAATCCCGTCGCGCCGCCAGCGGGGACCCAAGGGGGGCTGGATCCCACGCCGACGAGGACGAGCGCGGCGGCGGGGCGCCGCAGGCCCGTTGCGCGCCAGGCCTCGATCAGCACTTCCAGGCCCTTCTCGCGGGCGGGCCGACCCACGAACAGGAACTTCGTCTGCGCCGCCGCGGGCCAGGAGGGATCGCTTGGGTGCGCGACCTGCGCTGAGCGCCAGAAGTCGTTATCCACGGACTGCGGGGCCACATGTACGTTGCGCGCGCCGCGGGCCTGCACGTAGACGCTGACGTGCGGCCCGTAGGTGACCACCGCGTCGGCGGAGCGATACAGACGCCGCAGCGGCAGGTAGCTGAAGACGTGCGTCGGGCTGCGCGGGTGCGCCCACAGCGAGGCCCACAGGATCAGCGGCACGCGGCCACGGCGCGCGCCGGCCCAGGTCGCCATCGGCGCCACGCGACCGCCGGTAGGGCACACGACAGCGCGGTAGCGACCGCTCGCGGCTAGCTGCGCAAGCTGCGCCGGTCCCGTGCGACGATTGGGGAACGGCAGCTCGCCCGCGAAGTCCGCGCCGCCGTGGAGCGAGCGGCCGCCGAACAGCGCGACCTCGATCTGCTCGCGCTCGTGCAGAGCTACCAGCCCCCCGACCCGGTAGGCGGGGACGTGACCGGTGACGAACAAGACAGGCTTCACCGCGTCAGGCGTTCTTGCGTGTGGCGGTGATGGGTGCCTGTGGCGACGGCCAGTCGAGGAGCAGGGCGTTCATAGCGACCTCTTTCACCGCAACACGTGCTCGTACGCCGCAAACGTCTGCTCGCCGCAGCGCTCCCAGGTGAAGTGGGCGGCGACGGTCGCCCGCGCGCGCTGTCCGGTCTCGCGCAGCCGATGGGGGTCGGACAGAAGCTCGTCGATGCGCTGGGTCAGCCGCTCGATGTCGCCGGGAGGCACAAGCAGGAATCCGTCGCCAGCGGCGGCGATCTCCTCGGGGCCGGGCTCGCCGCGACAGCCGATCGCGGGCACGCCGCCGGCCATCGCCTCGACGTAGGCGACGCCGAACGCCTCCTCGGTCGAGGGCATCACGAACAGGGTGCATCGTCGCGCCTGCTCGATCGCCTGCGCCGGCGGCAGCTGTCCGTGGAAGTCGACCCGCTCGGCGACGCCCAGGCGTGCGGCGAGCCCTTCGAGCGCGACCCGCTCGGGGCCTTCGCCGACGATCGCGTAGCGCAGCGTGGGGTGTCGCTGCCCGAGCACCGCCAGGGCGCGCAGGACGTCGGCGTGACGCTTGCGTGCGACCAGATGCGCCACCGTGACCAGCACCGGGGGACCGTCGCCCCACGACGGGCGCTGGGCGGCGGGCAGATCGGCGCCGAGGTGCACCACACGCGTCTGTAAGGCGCCGTGAGCGCGGGACAGCTCGGCGATGCCCTGGCTGTTGGCCAGCACTAGACGAGCGGCACCCAGCCCGCGTGCGACCGCCTCGGCGCCGGCCGGGTTATGGACGGCCGTGTAGAGCACGTCCCCGCCGTGCACCGAGACGAGGAGCGGCGCATCAGGTCTCGCTCTGCGCACGGCGTCACCGGCCGGCACGGCGTTGTGGGCATGGACGAGGTCGAATGGGAAGGAGCGGTGCAGCCGGCGCAGGGCGAGACTCAGCGCGGGCGCGGCCCAAGCTCCCCACGTCGCGTAGTAGCGCTGCCGGGGGGGCGATATGTAGGGCACGTAGGTGATCGGCAGCCCGTCACGGGTTTGTGTGCGCGGCTCGCGCACGAGCCTCGCCAGCGCGTGAGCGGCGCTACCCGGCCCGGCGGTGAGCGAGGCGCGTGCAGGAACCAGACGGTGCAGGACCAGAACCTGCACATCCGCACCGGCGTCGCGCGCGGCGAGTGCCTGCCGGTGGGCCCAGATTCCCAGCACCGGGTCGCGGCGGCTCGGGTAGAACTCGGCTACGACTACGACCTTCACGGATGCTCCGGGACGGCGATCACGGGTCGGCGGGGCGGACGGGAGTCGGTTGGCTCCGGGACGGCGATCACGGGTCGGCGGGGCGGACGGGGGTCGGTTGTGAAGACGGCGTGCACGGATCTCTACCAGCGGCGGTGGGTAGCCAGGGTGCGTTGCGCTTCACGGGCGTTCAGGTAAGGGCGCTCGGCGAGGAAGGCGCGCGCCTCGGCGACGGCGTCTTGCCGCGAGTAGGCGTTGGCCGCGGGAGCCGCGCGGTGGCGGATCGCGACGGCGTCGATCACGCCGCAGCGCCACCCTTGTTCGCGGGCGAGGGCCGCCCAGTGGACATCTAGCCCCCACCCCATGCGCAGCTCCGGGAAGGGCAGAAGGATGGGGAAGGTGGAGCGCGCGAAGGCGGTGACCGGTCCGATCTCGACGAAGCTGGTCTCGCGCACGACGCTGCGCGAGTGCCGCCGCGTCTGTGGCCACGCTGCGTGCGAGTGCAGGCGATGGGCGGGCTGGGCGAGCTGCAGGGAGAAGCGCTCGCACAGGAACAAGAAGCGGTCCAGGAAGCCGCGTGGTAGCTCCACGTCGTCATCGACCACCAGCAGCCAGTCGCGCGCGTCGGCCGGGTGCGCGGCGAGCATCCGGTTGAGGTTCTCGAACTTCCCCCGCCCCTCGGACGGGCACGTGTGCAGCTCGACGGCATGGCGGGAGCTCAACAGCTCGGCCTGGATCTTCTCCGCCAGGACGCGACGCTCCGGGCGCACGACACCGAGGACGAGCACCTGCCGCAGCGACGGCTCGTGGCGTGCCGCAAGATCTAGGCGCAGACGACGGCCGCTCGCCAGCTCCCAGGCGTTCGCCGCCTCGTCGAGCACGCCGCGGCGCAGAGCGTCGATGCCGCCCACGGTCCCGCTCGTGCCGGAGAGGAAGTCGTCGTCGTGGGCCGCCGAGCAAGGCTCGGTCGCCGTTTGCCATCGAATCCTCCCCTGCGTGATGGACGGACGCTGACGCGGACGCTGCGTTCGGTCCATGACTGCTCCCGCTGTCCTTTAGCTGCGCGCGCAGACCCTCGCGCAGGCGCCCGGCGCTGTGGGCCGCCATCGTCAGCCCGGCGGGGCAGCGGCGACGGATGACGTGCCCGAGGCAGCCGGCGAGCGTGAGCAGCTCGCGCCCGAGCGAGGGCGTCTCTCCGCGCCAGGAGTCGAATCGCCGACTGGCGCGCCCACGCGCGTAGGCGGCGCGGGCGAGGGAGGTCAGGTGTGCGTCCGCGCCGGCGCGACGGTGGTCGACCACTGCTTGGGCCACGTACATGACGCGGGCATCGCGCGTCTCTGAGCGCAGGCGGTCCTGCCACTCCTGCTCGTCGCCGCTGTGCTCGAGCGAGACGTCGAACGGCCCCACCCGTTCCAGGGCGCCCCGCCGGATGACCATGTTCGCACCCCACGCGTAGCGCGTGAAGGTGTCCTGCTCGCCAAGCTCGAGCGCCGTGATGGGCGGTCCCTCGCGGCCGCATGTGCGCAGCGGCCGGCCCTCCAGCCGTGGCCGGATTCGACCGGCGAGCACCTCCACCTCGGGGTGCTCTGCTGCTGCGTCGATCAGTGCCCCGAGCCATCCGGGACTCGCCCGGATGTCGTCGTCGACGAACACCACCAGCTCGCCGTGCGAGCGCTCCACGCCGGTGTTCCGCGCGACGTTCAGGCCCAGGGGTCCGGGATGAGGCTCGTAGCGCGCGCCGAAGCGCTCCGCCAGCGCCCGGATCCGCTGCGAGGGGCCGGCGTCGTCGATCACGAGCACCTCCGCTCCGGTTTCGGCGGCCTGGGGGCCGATCGAGGCCAGCGCCACCTCCAGGTAGGAGGGACGCGCGCGAGTGGGGATCACGATCGACGCGGGCGGGGTCACAGCGGAACAGTCTAGGTTCGAGTCGGCCCCCGCCGGGTTGGCAGGTGCTCCTCGGAATAGGCTCCTGGCACAGAATGGTCCTGTTCCTGCACAACCGCTACCGCACCACCGGCGGCGAGGAGCGCGTGGTGAACGACCTGCTGTGGCTGGTGCGCGAGCATCTGGGAGAGCAGGCGGAGCTGCTGGCGCGGGACTCGGTGGCGCTGGGGCGGGGGCGTGCGGCGATCGGGCTGCTGCGCGGGGGGCTCGCGCCCGAGGAGGTTGCCCGGGCGGTGCGCCTCACGGGCGCGCGAGTGGTCCACGCGCACAACGTCCACCCGGCGCTCGGCTGGCGGGGGCTGGCCGCGGCGCGAGCCGCAGGCGCCCGGGTGGTGCTGCACCTGCACCAGTACCGCCTCGTGTGCGCGATCGGCGTTTGCTTCACGCGCGGCGCGGAGTGCACGCGCTGCCATGGGCGCGACACGCTTCCGGGCGTGCGCCTGAACTGTCGCGGCAGCCTGCCCGAGGCGGTCACCTACGGTGCGTCGCTGGCGCTGTGGCAGCGCCGCCTGGTTGAGCAAGCCGACGCGGTGATCGTCCCCAGTGTGTTCGCGCGCGAGCGCCTGCGCGAGCTGGAGGCCCCGTTGCCGTGGGAGCGGGTGCACGTGCTGGCGCCGCCGGTGCGGACGCTGGCAGGCGAGGAGCGGCATGTCTCGATCTCCCGGGCGCCTGCGCTGGTACATCACCCGAACGGGGCTCCTCGTGGGTACGCCCTGGTCGTCTCGCGGCTGGCGCCCGAGAAGGGCATCGACGTGGCGATCGACGCCTGCCGCGCGGCAGGCGTGCCGTTGGTGGTGGCGGGTGACGGTCCCGAGCGCCAGGCGCTGCGAGAGCGGGCGGGAGATGGCGAGGTGCGCTTCGTCGGTCATGTGGACGACGCGGAGCTTGCCGAGCTGCGTGCCGGGGCGGCGATTGCGCTGGCTCCGTCGCGCTCGGCTGAGACGTTCGGGCTGGCGGCGGCCGAGGCGATGGCGCGGGGCCTGCCGGTGGCTGCCAGCCGCGTGGGGGCGCTGCCGGAGCTGATCGAGGAGGCGGGGCTCGTGCCGGCGGGCGACGCAGGGGCCCTAGCGCGGGCGATGACGCGTCTGGCCGGAGACCGGGCCGCGGGCGAACGTGGGCGCGAGCGGGTACGTGCCCTGTGTGCCCCTGATGTCGTGGCGGCGGCTCTCGCGGAGGTGTACGACGGCCGCGAAGCCGGCGCGCCGAAGACATAAGCGCGCCGAGGACATAAGCGGGCCGAGGACAGAAGGGTTCGGGGACCGGGCCCTAAGGACCGGGCCCTAGGAACGGGGCCCTAAGCTCGTGCCCGCCTCCTGGGAACGGCCTGGATAGACTGCCCGGCCCATGACCACCGTCGGCGTCATCGGACTAGGCTATGTCGGCTTGCCGCTCGCCGTGGCGTTTGCGCAGGAGGGCTGCGACGTGGTTGCGGTCGATGTGGATGCGAGCAAGATCGCGGCGATCGAAGCGGGAGACTCCTATATAGAGGACGTCTCTTCTGAGTTATTGCGAGAGGTCTCGGGGCGCATATACGCCACCACGCGCTATGCGCGACTGGCCAAGGCGGACGCGATCCTGGTGTGCGTGCCCACGCCGCTGACCGCCAACCGGGAGCCCGACCTGGGTCCGCTGATCGACTCCACCCAGGCCCTCGCGGAGGTTTTGCAGGCCGATCAGCTGGTGATCCTGGAGTCCACGACCTACCCCGGAACGACCAGGGAGCGGGTGGTGCCGATCCTGGAGGAATCCGGCTTGGCGGCGGGCAGGGACTTCCATCTGGCGTTCTCCCCGGAGCGCGTGGATCCCGGCCGCACGGATTTCACGCTGCGCAACACCCCGAAGGTCATGGGCGGCCTCACGGAAGCCTGCGCCGAGCGCGCCGAGGCCATATACGGGCTGGTGTGCGAACGCATCGTGCGCGTGTCGAGCCCCGAGGCAGCGGAGTTGACAAAGCTGTTGGAGAACATCTTCCGCTCGGTCAACATCGCGCTGGTCAACGAACTCGCGATGCTGACCGACCGCATGGGGATCGACATCTGGGAGGTTGTCGAGGCGGCTTCGACCAAGCCGTACGGGTTCATGCGCTTCGAGCCCGGCCCGGGCATGGGGGGGCACTGCCTGCCCGTCGACCCGTTCTATCTGAGTTGGAGGGCGCGGGAGTTCGACATGACGACCGAGTTCATCGAGCTGGCGGGCAAGGTCAACCAGCAGATGCCTTACCACTGCGTGGCGAAGGCGCAGCGTGCGCTGAACGACGCCGGCCTGTCGGTCAAAGGCGCGCGCATCGCCGTGCTCGGCGTCAGCTACAAGCCGGGGGTCGGCGACGTCCGCGAGTCGCCCGCGCTGAAGATCATCTCGCTGCTGGGAGACCTGGGCGCCGATGTTCGCTACCACGACCCGCACGTGCCCGCCCTCGCGGACTTCGACCTGCGCAGCCTGCCCTTGCAGGAGGCGCTCAAAGACGCCGACCTGGCGCTAATCGTCACCGCCCATCCGAGCGTCGATCACGACCTCGTCGCGACGCGCGCCCGCCTTGTGCTTGACCTGCGCGGCGTCACGCGTTCGTCGAACGTCGGCAACGTCGTGCGGCTGTGAAACCGCGTGGCTCTTACCAGGCGGGGCTCGGAGCGACGGGGAGGCCATCGATCAGCGTGCCGCGTGGAGCGCTCTGGTGCTGACGGCTGACCCGCGCGCGCCGGGGCTGATGCTCGGCGAGGACGTGCAGGTGGGGGCGGGAGTGTCATTCGGCGCCCACGTGGTCGTGCACGACGGGACGATCATCGGCGAGGGCTGCGTGATCGAGGATCACGCGGTGCTGGGCAAGCGCCCGCGGCTGGCGCGCTCTTCCTCGGCACGGGGAGACGTGGGCACCCTGGAGCTCGGCGAGCGTGTGACGGTGTGTGCCGGCGCAGTTGTGCTCGCGGGCGCGAGCGTCGAGGAGGAAGCGATCCTCGGCGACCAGTCGTTCGTGCGCGAGCGTTCCTCGATCGGCGTGGGAACGGTGATCGGGAGAGGAAGCGTCGTGGACAACGACGTCCAGGTGGGCGCTCGGGTGAAGGTGCAGACGGGGGTCTATCTGACCGCGGGCACTGTGGTCGAGGACGACGTGTTCCTCGGCCCGGGAGCGACCACGACCAACGACGACACGATGGCTCGCCACGATTCCGAGATGCCCTTGCGGGGCGCGATCCTCAGGCGCGCGTGCCGGGTTGGCGCTGGCACGGTGCTGACCCCCGGTGTAGAGATCGGCGAGGAGGCGTTCGTGGCGGCGGGCGCGGTCGTTACGCGCGACGTACCAGCACGGGCGGTGGTGATGGGCGTGCCGGCGCGCGTCGTGCGCGAGGTGGGCGAGGAGGATTTGCTGGAGCGCTGGCGCTGATGGGAGCGGTAAGGGGGCTGGGGTTGTTGATACAAAATCTAAGCTGCGTATGACAATAGTTATACACCGTGTAAAAATATATATACATACCCCCGCCTTTACATTTGCGATCCCCGTGCCCTTTAACATTTGCGCGCGGCGCGCGGCGCGCGGTGGCCCCCCCAACCACGGGTACGGCATTAACCGGCGTTGCGCACATCAACCGGCGTTGCGCACATCAACCGGCGTTGCGCACATCAACCGGCGTTGCGCACATCAACTGGCGTTGCGGACGGCTCGCACGACCTCCTCGGCCTGTGCCTGCGTCAGCACGGGGCTCATCGGGATCGCCAGATGCGTGCGGGCGGCCTCCTCGGTCCCCGGCAGCTCGATCCCGTCACCCCAGTCGTGCATCGATGCTTGGCGGTGCACAGGCGTGCGGTAGTAGGCCTTGTGGCCAATGCCGGCCGCCGCGAGCGCGCTTTCCAGGCGCTCCACCTGCGGGTGGCTGACGACGTACAGGTGCCAGGCAGGCTCGGCTCCTTCCACCGGGCGCGGTAGCCTGAGCAGTTCGCCGAGCCCGGCCTGCTCGTAGTGCTGCCCGGCCCGGCGTCGACCGTCGGCCCAGGAGTCGAGGTAGGGGAGCTGCACGCGCAGGATCGCAGCCTGGAGCTCGTCCAGGCGCGAGTTGTAGCCGACCTGCTCGTAGGTGACCTTGTCGTGTGAGCCATGAAACCGCAGCGTCCGCGCGCGCTCGGCGATCTGCTCATCAGAGGTCGTGATCATGCCCCCGTCGCCGAAGCAGCCGAGGTTCTTGGAGGGGAAGAACGAGAACGTCGCCGCGGCGCCAAGCGCGCCGGGGCGCATGCCGAGTGAACGGGAGCCGGCGGCCTGGGCGGCATCCTCCAACACGGGCACGCCGAGCGCCTCGATCTCGGCGACGGGGGCGACATTGCCGAACAGGTGCACGGCGATCACGGCCTTCGTGCGGGGCGTGAGCGAGGCGCGCACGGTGTCGGCCGTCACGCAGTAAGTGTCCGGGTCGATGTCGCAGAACACCGGCGTCGCCCCGGTCGGCGGGATCGCCTCGGCGGAGGCGTAGAACGTAAACGAGGGCACGACCACCTCGTCGCCCGGCCCGACCCCCATCGCGCGCAGGGCGATCGTGATCGCGTCGGTACCGTTCGCCACCCCGACCGCGTGCGCGGCGCCGCAGTAGGCGGCGAACTCCTGCTCGAACGCGTGCACCTCTCCTCCCAGGATGTAGCGCTCGGAGTCGAGCACGCGATCAACGGCGGCGCGCAGCTCCTCGCGCAGCGGGGCCAGCGACGTGGAGGTGTCGAACAGGGGTACGGCCACGCGGGCGACGCTAGGTGGTCGATTCCATGGTCTTAGACCCTATCGCGGCGCGTTCCCGCAGCCACTGCACCGTCGCGGCGATCCCGTCCTGCACCTCGATCTGCGCCTGCCAGCCGAGCAGCTCGCGGGCCTTCTCCACCGAGGGCCAGCGGCGCTGGACGTCCACGGCAAACGTGGGGAGGTGCTCTAGTGCGAAATCGTTCGGGTCCTCCCCACAGGCGTTCCACACGATGCGCGCAATCTCGGCGACCGTCAGCTCGCGCGAGGCGGAGATGTTGAAGTCATCGTTCAATCCCGCCGGTGAGCTCATGGCCGTGACGACTCCGTCGGCGATGTCGTCGACGTGGGTGAGCGTCCTTGACTGCTCGCCCGAGCCGAAGATCTCAAGCGGACGCTGCCCGGATAGCACCTTGTTGATCAGGTCGGGCACGGCGTGGGCGATCCCGGGCTCTGAGTCGGGCACCTCGCCGGGGCCGTACGCGTTGAAGGGACGGCAGATCGTGTACGGCAGTCCGTGCTCTTCATGGGCCGCGCGACAGTAGACCTCGCCGGTGAGCTTGGAGAAGCCATAGGCGGACACGGGCACGGGGCAGCGGGGCAGGTAGTCCTCGGGCGTGGGGAACAGCTCGGCTCGCTCGAACACCATCGAAGAGGACACATACACGAAACGCTCGACCTCGAGATCGAGCGCGGCGCGGATGACGGCGTTGTAGAGCGCGTTGTTGACCTCGGTCAGCGTGTGGGGAAGGCGATGAAAGTTGGCGATGCCACCGACGATCGCCGCCAGATGGATCACGTGCGTGCAGCCATCCATCGCCGTGCGGGCCTCCGTGGGCAGGCGCAGGTCGCCGGTGTGGACCTCGCAGCCCTCGCGCATCCACTGCGGCGCGGGCCGCTGATCGGAGACGCGCACCTCATAAGCGGGATCTGAGAGCAGGCGTCGCACGACCGCGGTGCCGATCGTGCCGGCGCCGCCGGTGACCAGCACCCTGCTCATGCGCCGCTGAGCCCTGGGTCCCCGGCCAGTGCCACCAGCTCGGAGGCGTAAGCGAACACCTGGGCGGCGCCCCAGCAGTTCCAGGGGTCGACCACGAGGCAGTCGGCGGAGGCCCGCGCGGCGATCGTGGCGAGCGTCCGCGGTTCGCGGAAGGCGGCGTGGTCGGTGGCCACGACGACCACCTCGGTGCCGTCGATCGCCTCCTCGAGAGAGGGTGTCGGGGTCGCCACGTGCGGGTCGTGGACGGTGACGTCTGTCAGCTCGCGCTCGAGCAGGCGAATGAGCTTATGCGCGAGCGAGTCGCGCTCGTCGTCCGTATCGGCCTTGAACGCGAGTCCCAGCACGGCGACCTTGCGGTTCGCGAGCGTGCCCAGCCGGCGCCTGATCCCCTCCACCAGGAACAACGGGACCGACTCGTTCACCCGCGACACCGCCAGCAGCATCCCAGGCGCGGCTGAGCGCTCCTCGGAGAACGCGAAGTCCTTGCGCAGGCACGTCCCCGCGGTGAATCCCGGCTGGGCGATCCCGCCGCGAGGGTAGTCGCGGTTGATGAGGTCGATCACCTCGAACACGTTCGCCGAGTAGCGCTCGCAGTCCATCATCAGCAGGTTGGGCAGCGCGAAGTTGGTGTAGCGCAGGATGTTCGTCCAGATCTTCGCTAGCTCCGCCTGCACGGGCGTCGTCTGTACGATCGGCGCGCGGAAAGCGCCGAACAGCTCCGCCGCCACCTCACCCGAGCCGGCGCCGACGCCGCCGACGATGCAGGGAAGCGTGTCGATCTCCTGCAGGAACCGCCCCGCGGCGATGCGCTCGGGGGCGTGCGCGACGTAGACGTCCTCGCCGATCTGAAAGCCGCGGTGCTTGGCCAGGTAGCCGGCCACGAACTCTGTGGTTCCCGGCGCGACGGTCGAGCGCAGGATCAGCGAGTGCCCAGGGGCGAGCACCCCGAGCAGGTCGTCGAGCGCGGAGCGGATGTGGCGCATGTCGATCTCGATATGCGAGAACGACGGGGTCCCGAGCGTGATCACGATGTGCCGCGCCTGCGCGGCATCGGCGACGCGCTCGGACAGCTCAAGGAGGCTGCCGGAGTTCTCGTGGCTGGATCCGCCGCCGTGCACCCGGTCGAGCAGCTCTTGAGTGCCGGTCTCTGCAAATGGCATCCTCCCTTCGCGCACGGTGGCGAGGCGGACAGGGTCGTTGTCGATCCCGACCACCTTCAAGCCGCGGTCGGCGAACGACAAGGCCAGTGGCAGCCCCACGCGGCCGAGGCCGACTACGGACACGTCCACTGTCGTCTGCGGGGTGGTCATCGAGAGAGGAGGTTAGTTGTCCATGGCCGTGTCGGCCACCCGCGGGCGGATGAAATCGGCGACGCACGGGCGCTGTCAGCGACGCTCGCGCCAGTACTGGCGGGTGAATCCGGCCACGAAGCGGGGGTTGTAGCGGGCGTAGCGTGGCCACAGGCGGCGTGGTTCGCGCGACAGGCGGTAGGCCCACTCCAGGCCGTTGCGCTGCATCCAGCGCGGGGCCTGGGAGACGAGGCCCGCGTGGAAGTCGAAGGCGGCTCCTACCCCCACGAGCAGCGGGACGAACAGGCGTGGACGAACGCGGAACATCCACTTCTCCTGCTTCGGCTGCCCGGTGCCGACCCACACCACTTGGGCGCCGGAGCCGTCGATGTCGGCGATCACCCGATCCTCCTCTTCTCCCGTCAACTCCCGAAAGGGTGGCGAGTAGCCGCCGACGATCCGCAGGCCCGCAAAGCGCTCGCGCAGGCGCTGTTCCAGCAGCTGCAAGGCTTCGGGAGAGCGTCCGCCGTAGAGATAGATCGGCGTGCCCGCCCGCGCCGCGCGTGCGCAGTAGTGGGCCATCAGGTCGGGGCCGTAGACGCGCGTGGCATGCGCGTGTCCGAGCGCGTGCAGTGCCCACACCAGCGGCTGCCCATCCGGCACGGCGAGCGTAGCGCCGAGCACGGCCGCCATCGTCTCAGGGTCCTCCCGAGCGGCCATCACCAGGTTGACGGCCGCGGCCGTCACGTATCCGCGCCCGTCGGCGGCGATCGTGGCGTCCATCCACTCCATCACCTGCTCGTAGTCAGACACCGCCAGCGGGATGCCGAGGATCTCTGCGGTCGGGGGCGGCGGGGGTGGTGACGGCGGGTGGTGAGGAGGATGTGGACATGCGGAGGAGAGGCCGGGACGGGTGGGATGGAGTCGAGGTCGGGATGGAGTCGAGGTCGGGCGGCTCAAACCCTACCCGCGAGCGGCCAGCGGATACGCTGGGCGGACGTGCCGATCGACCCTGACTTCTGGGGGCAGCGTAGGGTGCTGCTCACGGGCCACACCGGCTTCAAGGGCGCGTGGCTGTCGCTGTGGCTACAGTCGCTTGGGGCGCGTGTCACCGGCCTAGCTGCGGGCTCGCCGACGGATCCTTCCCTGTACGAGCTGGCGGGGGTCGGCGCGGAGATGGACGAGCGCGCGGTCGACGTGCGCGACGCAGAGGGGGTGCGCGAGGCGCTGCGACAGGCAAGCCCGGAGATCGTGCTGCACCTGGCGGCCCAGCCGATGGTCAGGCGCTCGCTGCGCGACCCGGCGATGACCTACGAGGTAAACGTGATGGGCACGGTGAACGTGCTTGAGGCCGTTCGCCAGGCGGGGGACGAGGTGCGGGCGGTGGTGGTGGTGACCTCGGACAAGTGCTACGAGAACCCCGGCCATGGAGGACCGGGAGCGCACGGGGAGAGAGCGCACGGGGAGAGAGCGCACGGGGAGAGGACGCACGGGGAAAGGATGCACGGGGAGGGAGCGCACGGAGAGGGGAGTTCCGCGCGTGACTGGCCGGGGACACATGTGGAGGATCGCGACTCGGGGGCACCGGCGGGCAGGCGGTTTGTGGAGGGTGATCCGCTCGGCGGCGCCGACCCCTATTCCAGTTCGAAGGCGTGCGCCGAGCTCGTGACGGCGGCCTATCGCGAATCGTTCTTCTTTGGCGAGGGCACCCCGCGGGTGGCAACGGCGCGCGCGGGCAACGTGATCGGCGGCGGGGACTGGGGCGAGGACAGGCTGATTGGAGACGTCGTGCGTGCCGCATATACGGGCGAGCCGGTGAGGGTGCGCAATCCGGGGGCGGTACGTCCGTGGCAGCACGTGCTGAACCCGCTGAGCGGATATCTGCGGTTGGCGCAGGAGCTGTGGCGGTCTGAGGAGGCGGCGCGGGCGTGGAACTTTGGGCCGCGCGAGGCGCAAGCGCGATCGGTTGGCTGGATCGTCGAGCGGCTGGGGGCGCTGTGGGGCGGCGCGCTCAGCTGGGAGCTGGACGAGGAGGTGAACCCGCCGGAGGCTGAGCATCTGGCGCTGGACTCGAGTAACGCGGAGCGCGGCCTGGGATGGTGCCCGCGGTGGGACCTGGAGGAGGCGCTGGAGAGGGTCGTCGAGTGGCACGAGGCGCAGCGCCGCGGTGAGGACATGAGGTGCGTAAGTCTTGAGCAAATAGCGGCATTCCGCTGAGCAGCTATTCGGTTGACTCCTAAGCTCCCGGGCTGTGAGCCCGCTAACCCTGCGTCGCTACCGTGCCGAGCGTCTGCTGCGCCAGGAGTTTGAGGGGCTGCGCGGCAGGGTGATGGCAACGGTGCGGAGGCGATTACGGGCGAGCGGCGTGAGCCTCGACGCGAGCGACCTGGAGGCCTGTTACGCGCAGGCGTGGCAGGGGTTGTACACGGCCGTGCTGGAGGGCCAGGAGATCGCTAACCCCACCGGCTGGCTGGCGCTGGTGACGTTCCGCCGCGCGATCGAGGAGCACCGCGCACGCGGGCGCGTCCACCGCGGCGGTGTCAACTGGCGCGGCGGTGTCCACCGCGGGGACGGCGCGACCGAGCCCAGTGCGCACCCAGCGGGCGAGGTGGGCGGCACCGTGGAGCGCGACTTCGCCGCGGAGCTGGACGACCGCATGAGACTGCGCCAGCTGTTCGAGGCGCTGCGCGGCCGGCTGAACGCGCGCGAGCTCCAGGCAGCCGCCCTCTGCTACCTGCAGGGGCTCCCGCGCGTGGAGGCGGCCGCGCGGATGGGTGTGAGCGAGGCCAGTATGCGCAAGCTGATGGAGGGCCGAGGCCCTGGCCGGCCGGGGGTAGCGGGCAAGATGGGCGAGCTGGTCGAGACGATTCGCGGTGGGGGCTGGTGTGAGGAGCAGGGCTCGCTGATGCGCGGCCTGGCCTACGGCATCCTCGACCCGGAGGGAGAGCGCTACCGACTGGCGCTGATCCACCGCAGCGAGTGTCCGGCCTGCCGCGCCTATGTCGTCTCCCTGCGCGGCCTAGCCGTGGTCCTGCCCGCGCCCGGGCTCATGCCGTGGGTGCTTGGTATCGGCACCGGAGTAGGCGCGGGTGTCGGCGTCGGGGCGGGCGCAGGAACCGTGGGAGCCGGGAGTGCTGCCGGCGGGGGCTGGTTCCTCGCGGGTGGAGGTGTTGGGGCGAAGCTGGCAGTCGGCTGCCTGGTCGCGGTGAGTGTCGGTGCGGGCTGTGTCGTGCTGACCGTCGGTCCCGTCGCTCCACGCCATGCCGTCGATCGTCGTCATCTCGCGCGTGGATCCGGAGCCGGTGCGCCGAGTGCCTCGAGCGCGTCCATAGCTCACGGACAGCTAGTGCCAGTCGCCACAGCGCTGGCGGGCGGCGTGTCCCCGACCCCTACCGGCGCCTTCGCGGCTAAGGCCACCCGCGAGTTCGGCCTCGAGCCGGGGTTGGCGCCGGTCGCTGCTCGATCGTTTGCCTCCGCCGGCCTGCAGCTCCCCACCGCGCGTACTGCCGCCTCCAGGGCAGAACGAATCACCGTCGCGGGGTCCTCAGCCAGAGGGTCAACCTCCGTCGGGGCCGCGGCTCCGGCAGGCGGGCAGTCGGCCACACGCTCCTCCGCCGGTCGGGACGGACGCTCCTACCTCCGCTGCCCAGCGAGAGTTCGGGATCGGATAGAGCTGAGGCCGGAATCAGCCCCGCGGAGCCGACCTGTGCGGCTCGTAGCCGCACCGGCCTGGTGACGGACCGCTGCGTCCGGTCCTCCTAACGAATCAGCCCCGCGGAAACACCTTGCATCAGCCGCGCGCCAGCGGGTTGCCACGAGGACGCAGGCGACCGGTGGCCATCGCGCGCAGCGGGTCCAGTCGCTGGCCGACGATGTCGACCCAGTCCTGGTAGGCGACGCGCAGGCGCAGGTCGGGGTGCGGCGCCGCGCCCTGCTCCACGGCGCTCGAGCCGTTGTTGACGGTCAGGTGCCAGGTGGGGACGTCGGGGTCGGTGAACTCCCACTGGAAGGTCGTCGCTCGCGCGAGGCCGTGGTTGGGGTTGACCTGGCGGCGGATCGTGTCGAACAGCAGGGCGAGCGTCTCGGAGTCGCGCTTGGTGGGGCCCTCGCGCACGCCGATCACGCCGGCCTGGGCGAGCGTGCGCCCGCGTTGAGAGACCTCGAGGTGAGAGAGGCCGGACGGCAAGAGCGCCGGTCCGGGGAGCGTCTCGGCGGCCAGGCCGGCGGAGCGCAGCTTGGTCGTCATCGAGGTCAACCCCTCGACGCCGACCTCGTCGTAGGTGGCGCCGAAGACCGTTATGTAGCGTTCGTCCCAGCCCGGAGGCATCAGCACCTGGGCGGTGTAGCGGGTGACGTCGTGCAGGATGCGGGCGACCGCCTTGGGCACCCCGACGGGGTCTTCGCGATTGAGGTCGGAGAGGAGCTTCACGCCGAAGCCGATGTGGCGTTGCTCGTCGGCGGCGATGTTCGCCATGCCCTCGCGGAAGGCCGGCAGCTGGTCGCGTCGCTCCAGGTAGCTGCAGATGAAGTGCTGGCCGGGCTGGGCGAGCGACGCCTCGATCACGATGTGGTAGAGCGTCACGGCGGCGGCGAGCTGGGCGGGCGAGCGATCGGCGCGCAGCTCATCGGCCATCCGGTCGAGGCGGTCGAAGATCTTGCGAAAGCCGGGGGTCAGCTGGGGCTTGATCGCCTGTAGGCCGCTGGCCATGGAGCCGTCGCCGATGCCGCAGACCTCCTGCATGAAGCGCTTGAAAAAGACGGCGTGGCGGGCCTCGTCGACCTGCTGGGTGGTGAGGAAGTACTTCTGCTCCTCCAGCGGAGCCGCGTCGATGTAGGGGGAGAGGTTGTCGGCGACGGCGTCCTCGCCCCAGAAGAACAGGCAGTAGTTCCACAGCGCCGCGGTGCGCTCGAACTCGGTGAAGTCCTCCCGCCACTGGCGGGCGTCCTCGGAGAAGTCCAGCTCGGTCGCGCTTCCAGTTGCCCCGCTCCCAGCGCGCGTAGAGATCCTCGTAGGAGATCGCGTCGGCGGGCAGGCTGGCCAGATTGGAGTTCGAGGTGGAGGTCGGTGTCGCGGTCGCCATGTTGCTCCTATCGGGCATGTTTGCCGTGTTCGGGGCGAGGATATCTTGCGCTCAACAACGGCTCGCGTCAGCGGCCGGCTCGACTGAGTGGATAACGAACGCTATCGAAATAGTGTGCAGCTGGCGGTCGGACCGCGCCGCCGCCGCGCAGCCGCCGGCCGGTGCCCACCGGCAGGGTGCGGGTGAGACGCGCGAACACGAGCAGGCGTTTGGCGGCGGTAAACAGCGGCGTGCAGGCGGACAGCACCAGCCTCGAGTAGCCGACGTTGCCGACGGCGGCGCGAACGTCCGTGGGCGCGACCACCCGCTGGCCGATGACCGTGTATGTGAAGTGCGCGTAGGGCATGTCGAGCAGGATCCGGCTGCCGGTTCCGAGCGCGTCGATGTGGCGGAAGGGCGCAAGGTAGGTGGTCCGGTGTCCCGCTATCGCTGTGGTGCCTGCGATACCGGGTAAGTTGGTTTCGGAGTAGATCCCAGGACCGCTCTGAAGCGCGGAGGTGCTCGTGCCCTTCACCACCACGAAGCTCACGCCGATGCGCGGGATCACGATGCGCCCGACCGCGCTCCCTTCGCCTGCGTGGCGCTCGAGGGCGCGGGCGAGAAACGCGATCCGCCTGCGCTCGTCGGGCAGGCTCGCGAGCGCTCGTCGCTCCACTGGCGTGGGGGTGGCGTGTTCGACCTCGCGCAGCGCCCCGCTCAAGTGGTCCTGCCTGAGCTTGGCATACAGCGCGGAGATCGGCTCCTGCCATACCAGGGTGACGCTGGCGTCGATCAACGCCAGCGCTCCGACGGCGATCAGCACGACCGCGAGCGCCCGCCACGCGCGAGCCGGCCGCCGGCTGATGCCGACGACCGCTCGTGTGCTCACTGCTTGCTCGGCTCTCTGTGGCTCAGCGGCCGCTGTCGCGGCGCTGGCGGCGCTGCACCATCATGATCGAGAAGCCCGCGCCCATCAGGATCAGGCCGACGCCGACAGTGAAGCGAAGATCCAAGCCCGTGAACGGCAGCGAGCTTGCTTTCGCACCTTTCGTCGTGGTCGGAACACTGCTGGTTTTCGCGGGCGCGGTCGCTGTCGCCGGCGTGCTTTTAGTCGGCGCAGTCTTTTCTTTAGACGGCGAGGTTCCGCTGTTGGGCGTCGGCGTCGTCCCGGTTTGTCGGGGCCGGCGGAGTCTGGCCGTAGCCCGTCGTGGTGGCTCCGGCTGCAAGAGCCGTCGGCATCACGAACACCACCGCCAGCAACAGAGCGATCGGCAGGACCGGGAGCCTGCGCGCTGCGCGGAACGATCCTCTCCTCTTCGGTGCTGCACCTGCTGCCCGCGGCCCGCTCGAGGCCACGACATCGGTCCGGATCATGCCAACCTCCCATTGGTGGTCTGGTGATCGCTGTGGCCCTCCATCAGGACCACCCTTTCCTTGAATTTCTCGGCGAGTCTATTGGAAAGCATCATCTTTGATTCGCCATTTCAAGATAGTAGCCTGCCTCTCGGTCGACAGAGACACGCGTAGTGCACCGTGAACAAACGCCGTGCGGCGAACGGCGCGAGGCGATGAAGGCCGGCGCGGACGGCCCACTTGGCGGTAGCGGCCGCCCGCGCGACGCGCCCGACGGCGAAGAAGCGGTGGACCTCCAGCGGCAGCGGATCGTCGAGCTCGCAGGCGACGGACAGGCCTGCGCGCGTGACGATCTCCCGCGCGGCGGGACGGTCGAGGCGCTGGAGGTGGCCGACCTCGGCGGCGTGCTCGCGCTTGTGGCCGCGCCGGGCTGACAGATTGGCCTCGAGTGGCACCTCGACGATCACCGCCCGGCAGGCGCGGGCGACCTCGGCCAGGAGCGCCGAGGGGTCGGGGACGTGCTCGAGCACGTGAGAGAGGATGCCGAGGTCATAGGCGCTGTCGGGGACGGGCAGGTGCAGGCCGTCGTAGAGCGCGACGGAGTCGATCTGGGGACGACCGCGCGCGATCGCGACGGCGGCCTCGGTGATCTCCACGCCCTCCAAGCGCCCGCCGAAGCCGCGGCGGTGCAACTCGCACAGCAGCGCGCCGTCGCCGCAGCCGACCTCGAGCGTGCTCTGCGGACGCAGGCCGGCGCGCGCACACAGAGCGGTCGCGTGGTCGGCCTTGCCAACGGCGCCGAGCGCGCGCCAGCGCGCGTACAGAGCCGCCCGGGCGGGGTCCTCCTCGGCGTAAGCCGCGTCGTAGAAGCGGACGAGCTCAGCGGGGTCGGGCACGCCGGGGATTATTGTGACCCGCGATGATGAAGAGGCTCACGGCATCGCTGAGCGAGGCCCCGGCGACGATGCCGGCGCTGGCGGCGGTGGTGTTGTTCGTCGTGTGGGCGACCGACCAGGCGGGCTACCCGGTCACCCACTGGGCGCCAGGGGGGCTGATCGTGCTGGCGCTGCTCGGGATCGCGCTGAGCAGCGTGCGGTTGCGCCTGGCGGAGATTCCGGTGCCGGTGAAGATCGCGCTGGCGTGCCTGGCCGGATACACGGTCCTCAGCTTCGCCTCGATCCTGTGGGCAGCGGTGCCGGGCGACGCCTGGGAAGGAGCGAACCGCACGCTGCTCTACCTGCTGGTGTTCGCGCTGTTTGCCTGCTGGCGTCAGCACGGGCGCAGCGCGGCGCTGTTGCTGGGGGCATGGACGCTGGCGATGATCGGGCTGGCGGCGTTCGTGGCGCTGCACGTGAACGCTGCCACAGGCGCGAGCCTGCAGAGCCTGCTTCCCGGGGGACGACTCATCTATCCCACCGGCTACGCGAATGCGAGCGCGGCGCAGTGGTTGATGGCGTTCTGGCCGGCGCTGCTGCTGGCGCGCAGCGAGCGCCTGCCGTGGGGCCTGCGCGGCGTCCTCGCCGGGGGGGCGGTCTTGCTGGCGGAGGTGGCGCTGCTCAGCCAGAGCCGGGGCTCGCTGTACGCGACGCCGGTGATGCTTGTGCTCGTGTTCGCCCTGCTGCCGGGACGCGTGCGCACGTTCGCGGTACTCGTGCCGGTGGCCGTGGGGATCGGGACCGCCGCGCCGGCCGTGCTGCGGGTCGGCGACCACCTGCGCAGCGGCGGTGTCGTGCCGGCGACGATGCACAGCGCGGTCACGGCGACGTTCGTGGCGGCTCTGGTCGTGGGGTTGACGGTCGCGCTGGGTGCGGCGATCGAGAGCCGGCGCGTGTTCTCGAGCCCCTCCGCCGGCAGGGTGCACAGGGGCGTTGGCGCGATCGCGATCGCCACGCTCGTGGCGGTGCTCGCGGGCGGCTGGGTGGCTGCGGGCGACCCGGTGGCGCGGATCAGACACGGCTGGGACGACTTTTAAGGGCGGCTACGCCGCCAACAGCACGACGGACAACCGCCTGGTGAGCGGGCTGGGGAGCAACCGCTACGACTTCTACCGGGTAGCGCTGGACGAGTTCGTCGCCCATCCGCTGGTCGGGATCGGCGCGGACAACTTCCAGCAGCAGTACCTGGCGCACGGTCGCAGCGAAGAGACCCCTCGCTACCCGCATAGCGTGGAGCTACGCACGCTGTCGCAGACGGGGCTCCTCGGCGCGCTGCTGGCGCTGGTCGGTCTCGGCGCTGCACTGGTGGCTGGCGCGCGCGCCAGCCGATCTTCGATCGGTCAAGCCCACGATCCGCTCGGGCGCGCTGTGGCGGCAGCGGCGCTCGCGGGCTTCGCCTACTGGGCCGTGCATGGTTCGGTCGACTGGTTCTGGGAGTTCGCCGGCCTGGGGGCGCCGGCGTTTGCGCTACTCGGCCTCGCCTGCGCGCTGGCACCGCGAGCGCCCGCCCCGTCGACTCACGGGGCTCAACTCGTTACCGAGACGCCGTCCGCCGCGGGAGCTCCACTCATCCCCGGGAGGGTGCCCTGGCGGCGGCGGGCGGCGGGCTTTCGTCGACTGGGCATAGGCATGGGCGCCTTGACGGCAGTGATGGCGGCGCTGTCGCTGGCGACGCCATGGCTGAGCCAGTTGCAGGTGCAGAGCGCGGCGCGTATCTGGACGAAGGCGCCGAGACGAGCGTATGCGCGCCTGAACGACGCGGCGCGGTTGAATCCCCTCAGCGAGGAGGCGTATCTGGTGGCGGGCAGCATCGCGCTGCGCTTCGGCGACCTCGTGCGTGCCGACCACGAGTTCACGCTGGCGCTGGGGCGCACCCCAGGGGACGCCTACGCCACGCTTGAGCTGGGTGCGATCGCCTCGACCAGAGAGGACCGCCGGAGCGCGCTTGAGCTGCTCGAACGGGCCGCACGGCTGAACCCCCGCGATCCGCTCACGCGGAAAGCTCTGCTCCTGGCGCGAGCGGGCCGGCGTGTAGACATCCAGGATCTGAACCGCTCAATCCTGCTCAACGCTCAGCAGCTCAGGTAAAGCTGGGGATGTTCACGGTTTTTTACCTCGACATAGCCCCCAACCTTCGCTAGATTATATGAGGACCCTCATCAATTCGTTGACCCCGGTGTTTGCGCACTAAAGGTCTGACGGTGGTGGAAGGGGGGTGATGACGGCGAATGGCAGGGAGAGTTGACGCGGCGCTGCTCGGGCCGAAGAAAGGAATCCAAGGCAGGGAAGCATGACAAGACGCTGCACGATTGTCTTGACACTGGTCTTGATGGCGGCCCTGTCGGCTGCTGCGCCAGACGCTGCGCCTGCTGGCTCGCTGCTCAGCGGCTACGGCGGCCCCGGTCAGGGAAACCAGGCGATCCTCGGCTCCGCGTTGCTGAACGGCCCCGGAGGCGGTCGGAGGCGGAGGCGGCTCGGCGGGTACGAGCGGGCTCTCGAGCACCGGCGTGTCGAACGCCGGTGCTCAGGCTCCTCAGGGAGGCGCCACGTCTCCTCGCTCCGCCGCGGGCGCGCGCGTCACCACGTCCGGTGGACCGAACAAACGGACTACGGATGGGGGGCAGCGCTCGCAGGTAGGGTTCGAAGAGACATCCGGTAGAGCCTCCAGTGCGTATCCCGCCTCGGAACGAGGCGGATCGGCGCTGCCGTCTGAAACGCTGGGACTCTCCGGCGAGGACCTTCTATACATACTCTTCGCGCTTGGCGCGCTGGCTTTCACGGGCGTGCTGACCAGAGGACTGACACGGACGATGACGCAAACAGGAAGGCACGGCAGCTGAAGGAATGCTATGCAGGACCCGAAGGATCCGAGTAACTGAGTAAGTGAGCTAGGGACAAGGACGCCCTCAACCAATGGACCCACTCCGCATCACCCAGCAGACATCCACGACGCTTCCGCTGACCGGCCAGCTTCCCGCTGTGCGGGATGCGGCGCCACAGCCGCGGGCGCTGCGGGAGGGCGCCTTCAGCGGGCCCCTGCAATGGCTGCTGGATGAGCCGGGCTGGGGCGTGCTGCGCCCGACCGTCGACTTCGTGCTGCTATGCGCGGCGGTGATGCTCGCCCTCGGTGGCGTGCACGCCACCCTGCACACCTCTGCGGTCAGCGCTCCGCTGCTGGCACTGCCGCCGCTGGTGATGCTGCTGTTCTACCTGCACGGGCTCTACCGCACGCGCCTGCGCGCCCTCGTCCTCGACGGAGTGGTACCCGTCGTGAGCGCCGTGTCGGTTGCGGCGATGGCGGTGGTGACGCTCGGCCTGTTCGTCAACGGGCAGGCCCCCAGCCAGTCCGACGCGGTGCGCTCATGGCTGTTCGCGCTACTCGCCGTCGGTGCCGGCCGCGCGGCTCTTTCCTTCGCCCAGCACTGGGCGCGCGCTGGCCGGAAGGTGGGCAAACCGGTCCTGATCATGGGCGCGGGCGTGGTCGGGGCGCAGGTGGCCCGCCGGCTGGAGAATCACCCGGAGTACGGGCTTACACCGGTCGGCTTCCTCGATGACCGCCCCCGCACGCTCGCCGAGGTGGGCGGCCGCGACGTGCCCGTGCTGGGTACCGTCGAAGATCTCGACGAGGCCGTGCGGCGTACCGGCGTGAGAAACCTAATCGTGGCCTTCTCATCCGTGACCGACGATCGCGTCAGCCGCCTGATCCAGCGCTGCCAGGAGCTGGGCATCGAGGTGTCGGTCGTGCCGCGCATGTTCGACACGATCAACAACCGCGTGGGCTACGACACGGTCGGGGGGCTGCCGCTGATGTCCTTCACCACCGTCAACCCCAGGGGTCTGGCGTTCACGCTCAAGCACGCGTTCGACCGCGCCTTCGCGCTGGTGTTGGTGGTGGTGCTCTCGCCGGTGATCCTGTGCACCACGCTGGCCGTGCTGTTGAGCTCGCGCGGGCCGGTGCTCTTCAGCCAGCGCCGCGTCGGGCGCGACGGCAAGGTGTTCGACCTCTACAAGTTCCGCTCCATGCGCATAGAGCCGGCGCAGACGGAGCTGAGCGGCGACGATGCCACCGCGCTTGAGTTCCTGCTGGGCGGCGACACCGCGCCGGGAGGGGTTGAGGGCGATGATCGTCGTACTCCCATCGGGCGTTTCCTGCGTCGTTCCTCACTGGACGAGCTGCCTCAGCTGCTGAACGTCCTGCGCGGGGAGATGAGCATCATCGGCCCTCGCCCGGAGCGCCCTGAGTTCGTGGAGCTGTTCCGGCACGACATCAAACGCTATGGCGACCGTCACAGGGTCAAGTCGGGGATCACCGGCTGGGCCCAGGTGCATGGGCTGCGTGGTCAGACCTCGCTTGCGGAACGCGTGGAGTGGGACAACTACTACATAGCCCACTGGTCGCTCGGCCTGGACCTGAAGATCCTGGCGCTCACGTTCATAGCACTGCTCCGCAATGCGGAATAATCAGATGCTTCGCCGCGCTGCTCGGCCGCGACCGGCCCAGTACTGGTAGACGCGCACTCGCAAGCCGTTTGTGCCGAGCGCCCGTGGCAGCCGGATCGAGTAGCGGTTGAAGCGGTTGAGCGTGAACAGGGTGTGGTAGCGCAGCAGGCCGCCCCGAGAGGCTTCCAACTCCATGAAGTCTCCCACCGGCCCCGAACCGCTCGCCACGATCCGCCCCCCTCGCCGGTGCAGGCTGAGGGTGACCCGGCTGATGCTGCCAAACGGCGAGGCCAGTACTCCGGACAGCGCAGCGAACGCGGGCTTGCGCGCGCCACTCGCGGACAGGACGCCGAAGTCTTCGGCTGTGGAGCCCTCTAGCTCGTAGAGCGCCTCGGCCGCGACGTAGGAGGTGCGCGCAAGCGAGCGGAAGATGTCGGTGATGTTCTGAGCCTGGGTCTGCGGGGTTACGCATGCCTGTTCCTGCTGGATCCTGTACCTCGGCCAGCAGCTGCTCCAGCCGAACTCGTCCAGCCACAGGGGCTTGGTGTCGCCGTTGGCGAGCTGCACTTCGTGGATCGCGCGCAACGAGGCGAGGGTCAGGTTGTAGAAGTGGACGGCGAGTCCGTCGTAGTAGCCCTTGATGCCGGCTGCATAGAGGTCGTGCAGGAAGACCCCGTTGGAGCCGACGAGCGAACCTGCGAGCACGAGCATCTGTGGGTTCGCCTGCTTGATTGCAAGGTAGGCGGCCCGCAGGATGGCCGCGTAGCGCTGGGGCTTGTTCGGTCCGGCGAAGTAGTCTTCGTTGGCTTGGTCGGGCTCGTTCCAGACTTCGATCGCTGCCAGTAGCGTGCCATAGCGCTGGACGAGATAGCCGGTGATTGCCGCATAGTCAGCGGGGTTGCTCGGTGGCCAGGCGTTGGCCTGGGTCGATTTCTCCGGCACGCACATTTGCAGCAGAGGGGGCGGAGCCGAGGATGCCCAGCATGGTGTGCTATCGACAGTCATGATCACTCGGATGCCATCCGCCGCCGCGTCATCCACCAGACGATCCAGGGAAGTCAGTGCTTCCCGATTGATCTGGTTTGGGCCGAGCCGCTCCAGCGAGGACCACGACACTTGGATGCGCACGATCTTGGCGTGGAGCGCCTGCGCGACGGCGATCTGGTGATCGATTTCCGCCGGGCTACCGACGCCGATGTTGATGCCGCCAAGCGGCGCCACGGACGACGGGTGTGCCCTGGTGGCGCGCAGCGCATGGCCAGCCGATGCAAGGCAAGCCGATGCGCAGAATCCCACCACGCAGGCGATCGTGACCTTGCGGAGGCGTTTGGCCATGCTCACACGATAGTCGTGGGTTGGGCAATCGGGGACGCTGCGATCACGATCCGCATACCGCGACCTGCCGATGTAGGCTGTCCTTCGCCGTGTCGCCAACCTGGATCTGGATGCAGATCGCGATCGTCGTGTTCGTGCTGATCGGGATGATCGTGGCCATCACGAAGCTGGCTTGACGAAGCTGGCTTGAGCCGGTCTCCGGTCCTCAAATGGCGGCTCGTCTGGCATGCGGATATGATCGCCTCGCCGGCCGTAGCGGCTGGCTGGCCAAACGGGCAAGGAGACTCATGTTCAAATCGATCGTGGTAGGAACCGACGGCTCGGACACGGCTACCCAGGCCGTGCGCCAGGCGGTCGATCTGGCCCGCGCCGTCGGGGCGAAGCTCGAGCTGGTGAGCGCGTATGAGCCCGTGCCCGCGCAACGTTTGAGCGAGGAACGGCGGCAGGCGCCGGAGGATCTGCAGTGGGCGATCAATCCGCGGGAGGACGTCGACGCCACGCTCGAGGCAGCAGCCGCGGTGGCCCGTGAGGCGGGGGTCGCCGTCGACGTCTACCCACGCCAGGGCGACCCTGCCGACGCGATCCTTGATGTCGCCGAAGAGCGCGAGGCGGACCTGATCATCGTCGGCAACAAGGGTATGACTGGCGCCAAGCGCTTCCTGCTGGGCTCGGTGCCGAACAAGGTGTCGCATCACGCACCCTGTTCGGTGCTGATCATCCGGACCACGTGACGCCGGTCGGAGACCGAGGGCTCCCGCTTACGGGTGCTGGCGCTGGGCCGCGACGTCGGCACTTTGATACGGCGGCGCGGAGAAAATCGCGTTCGAGTTCATCGGGCGACTCGACCCCCAGCGTTTCAAGCGCTATTTGTGCATCACCCACGCGTGCCTCCCCGAGCAGCGCGCGGCCAACGAGCGGGAGCTCCGTCAGCTGGAGGAGTCCGGCGTCGAGGTTTTGAGGCTGGAGTGCCGGTCGATGCTGTCGAATGTCTCCTGGGTTCGTCTCTACGGGTTGCTCAGGCGCGAGTCGATCGATGTACTGCATGCCCATATGCCGCGGGCCAGCGTGCCCGGGACGATCATCGGACGGCTTGCACGTGTGCCCGTGATCGTGAGCCACGAGCACGGTTGGTCATTTCAAGGCAAGCCGGTGCGCCGTTTTCTCGACAGAAACGTCGTCGCGCGGGGCAGCGATGTGCTGCTCGCCGTGTCCGAGTGGGATCGCCGACACATGATCGAGGTGGAGCACATTCCACCGGAGCGCATCAGGGTCCTGCCCAACGGGATCGCATCCGCGCCTCAGGACGGCCATGATCTGCGAACCGAGCTTGGG
This sequence comes from uncultured Solirubrobacterales bacterium, assembly GCA_963813805.1. Classification (GTDB taxonomy): domain Bacteria; phylum Actinomycetota; class Thermoleophilia; order Solirubrobacterales; family Solirubrobacteraceae; genus Palsa-744. The sequence goes on along the minus strand of CAWEZZ010000002.1, from coordinate 483 downwards.
GTGTCGCCCGAAGTGGGGCTGATAGGGGCTGTGGGGAGGCTCTATCCACGAGAAGGGCTACGACGATCTGATCCAAGCGATCGCCCTGCTCAAGCAGGACCTTCGCCCGCCCGTTCCGGTGCGTGATTCGTCGGGCAGGGACCGGACCGGAGAGAAGCTTCAAGCGCTGATCGACGAGCTCGGCGTCGCCCATGAGGTGCGGCTCGTGGGGCGCCGTCAGGACGTGCCCGACGTGATTCGCGCGCTGGACGTGGCGGTCATGTCCTCAAAAAACGAGGGCAGTCCGCTGGCCGTGATGGAGTACATGGCGGGTGCCGCGCCCGATCGTCGCCACCGCCGTCGGCGGCGTACCTGAGCTGATCGAGGACGGCGTGCATGGCCTGCTCGTGCCGCCGAGCGATCCCGACGCTCTCGCTGTGGCAATTCGCCGGCTGCTGGACGACCGCCCGCTCGCGATCCAGCTCGGACAGGCCGCGCGCGAGC
>CAWEZZ010000001.1:0-613830 GCA_963813805.1 uncultured Solirubrobacterales bacterium | reverse complement strand
GCCAGTCCTGGCCTGACATGTCCGGACGACGCAACTTCATCGGGGAGACAGGTTAGAGAACCAATAAAGACGGGACCTTTGGGCCCTCTGCGGTGGATTTGCGGTGGCCCAGACCGCCTCCATGCCGGGCTCGCGGCCTCGTCAGACCCGGCGTATGCCATACCAAACACGCGTACGTTGAGGTTTGATAATTCCTCACGACTACGGCTCGTCGAGAGAGCCAGCCAGCCACGAGTCGCAGTAAGAACCGGGGGCTCATCCGGGCGTCATGGCGCTTCATCTGGGATGTTTTGCTCAGCCATCTGCGTCGTCTTTACCGGGCACAGCCGAGAACGGACTCGGCACTGGTTTTCTGGGTCGGGGGCGCCCCGCTAAGAGTCTGAGCGAGCCGTTCGGCGAGTGGCGCTCGCGAGAATTGCATGAGCCAATGCAGGCCACCTGGCGCTGAGAGGTCGACCTCGCCGTAGAGCATTACCGGGAACTGCCGATTGTTCTTAAAGCGTCTGTCCGGACCGCCTTTGACGTTGACATACTGCCACGTCGTGTCGACCTGCTGACTATCCCGAGGCTTGCGTTTGCTCTCGATGAAGCGCTGTGGACTGCAGCGAGACGCGAGCGTGCCGTAGTCGATGTCGCTGAATCGCTTGCCATCATGGATCAAGAGCCGGTCGGGAAGAAAATGAAGCCCTTGCCGCCCAGATTCGATGCTTGGGACCGCGATGTTCGTGGCGAGGAGCTTCGGACCCTTCAGGCCTCGCCCGGCATCGACGCGCTTCACGATCTCATTGGCGCCGCTGTTGACCTTGTACTGGTAGGTACTCTGCACGCGACCTGACGCATTAACCCGCCACGCGTTGCTCATCTTGACCAGATCTTCGAAGGTCTCAACGAGCTCTGTGAACCACCGAGCGTGCTCATCCTCTACGTCGTAAAACGCGACGACCGACCGCCGCGCGCCGTCCCGCTGATGCAGCCAGGTGACCAGCGGGATCCCAAGTACCAGCAGCACGATCGCACCGACGCCTCGCGTGGCGACAGCCAGAACAACCACCCCAAGCAGCGTCACCCAAGCCAAAGGCATTCGACGGCCCGCTTCGTTGAGCTGACCGACGAGGTCATCGGCGCCCGTTGGTACTAGCTCACTCGCGGAGACGCCAGTGATGTCTTCCATCGGCACGCTTCCGCCGATCGGTTCCTGCGGCGACGCGTAGGACGGCCGTGGAACTGTATGTGCGGACTGACGACGAGAACCGCCGATCGTAGCGCGGTAGTAGACGCCGCCTTTTCCGGCGCGAATGTAGTTGCCGCGCGGGCCCGTCCCCACCCGAAATCCAGGCACCCCAACGCTTACGCCGACACCCGACTTGCTCAGGTTGTAGCGGAATGGCCCGGCCTTGATGCTCTTCCGAACATAGAAACCCATCTAATCCACGGATGAAGCATAACTACCGAGCAGTGCCCCTTGCGCGCCGTCTGCTCTCTATGAACCTTCGTTTTTGATCCGGTCGATCAGGCGCCATGTGTCGCTGCTTGGGTTGGTGCGCGGGGCGGACCCGTCCTTGCGGTGTTTTTCGTCGAGGCGTACCGCGCGTTTCACGGCATCTGCATAGCGATCGGTCAGCGAGTCGAGCGCTTGTTGGGTGAGAACCTTGGAGCATCTGCAAGAGCGCCTCGGCCCGTTTTTGTGCTTGCCTGCGATCGATGTGCGCGGTCTGATCCTGGTAGTGCAGGACGAACCAGAGCTCGACGCATGGGTTTGAGACCGCGACCTCGATCCCACCTTGAGCGGCTTGCTCTACTGCGTCATGCCAGTTGGGGCGGTCGTCGACGTCGAACACGCACCAGAATCTCGTCGTACGGGCGTCCGCGCCCGTGTCTGGCCTCATAGGACTGCTCTTTCTTCGCCGTGATCGCCCGGTCCACCAGCTGCACCGGCCCGCCATGGAATTCGTCGATCGTGACGATCACCCGCTCCCGGTGCAGGCGATGGTAGTGCTTGAAGTAATCGGTCTCGGTGCGAGCGCCCTCAACAAACAGCAGGAGCTGTTTGCGCGTATCGGGTCGGGAGGCTCGCCGCCGTGGCGGCCCGCTTGAGTGGCCGCGCGCCAAGGCTCACACATCCGCGCCGATCAACTCGCCCAGCCTGTCGAACTGCCCGTCGGACAGGATCGGGCTTGCGCCATAGCGGCCCGCCAGATATCTCTTGCCTACCGCCTCGTGCTTGCGGGGGTCGAGATCCGTCAGGGGATACAAGCGCGTGCTGCCATCGTGAAGCTTCTCGGTGAACCACACTTGATCGCGACCAAGCAGCCGGTTCTCACCGGAGTCCCCGAGGATCGTGGTGTCGTGCGTGTTGAAGATCAGCTGCGCTCGATGCGGATTGGTTCGCACCTCCTGGAAGAGCTTGACGATCTGAGCGACCAGCGCCGGGTGCAGGCTGGCATCGAGCTCGTCCGCAAGGAAGACAGTGCCCCCTGCCAGCGCATCCACGACCGGCCCGACCAAGCCGAGCCACACGAGCGTTCCAAACGACTCTTCCGCCGGGTCAAGCTCGACCTCGCCGCCTGCGCCCTTGTGCACCAACGAGACGTCTTCGAACACAGGCAGCGGATCTGATCCGGCGGCGGGCTGCGGCTGCTCCTCCTCGCCCATGATGATCCGCGCAGCACGCTCAAGCCGATCCCTCGCGGCGGCGTCCAGCTCATGCACCCTGGCATCAGTTACCCCAAGATCAGCGGCGCGCAGCAGCGTCAACACGCGCTCGCGCGCAACCGGGTCCTCCAGCAGCTTGGCGGTCAAAGCCTGCCGGATCGTCCTGCTGCTCGCCTCGGCGAGCAGCAGGTTGCGGCTGAACCAGCCATAGAGCGGCAGCAGCAGCGGATGGTTGGCCGACGCGGCCGTCGACAGCAACAGCGCGTTCGGCCGCAGCAGCCTCGCGACAGCGCGCGTCTGGGCGCGCGCGACAGCGCCCACCTCGATCGACTCGCCCTCACGCCTGAACAGCAGGGAAGCGCGGCCCCTCGGATAGCGAAACGCCCACTCCTTCAGAACCCGCTCATCGTCGAGCACGAACCCGTACTCGTGTCGGACACCACCAAGCACCAAGTCGATCTCGTAGCGAGACGGAAGGTCCGCGACGGCGGCATCAAGACGAAACGGCCAGCGTGGCAGCCCGCCGGTAGGACTCCCATGCCGAAACGATCGCACCACATAGGTCTGCATGTCGTCCATCGCCTTCAGCACATTCGACTTGCCGGAGGCATTAGCGCCAAAGACACCAGCGACCGGCAACACCTTCAGCGGGCTACCAGCCTCACGCCAATCCAGCTCGCGCACCACGCGCTGCTCAGCACGTGAAGTCGCGAGCATCGAAAACTCCATCTCATCCCTAAACGACCGGACATTCTCCGCACGGAACGCGATCATCATCGAAGCGGTATGAGCGGCATTACTGGACACCACAGCCACATAATCGCACAAAATTTGCGCACAGGCGCTTGAAGCATCCCACGAACCCGTTCTTGCAACCCTTCAGAGCCGAGTCTCTTGGGCGCGGCGTCAGATGTTCGATAGCCCAGCGGGACGGATCCTGCGGCTATCGGTCATGCACCCCGAGCGCTGCGTTGATCCTGGTTGGTGCGCGTCGGCACGCCATCCAGACCGAGGATCGCCAAGCCCTGCCGACTCCAGGCCGATCGGGTTCGGGTGCCTCGCTTGCCGTGCCTGCCGAGATGGTTCAGCGCGTAGCGAACGGCAACTTGATCTTCGATCTCGATAACGTCGTGCGTGTTGCCGCTCTGGCAAACATCACGCCCGAGGAGGTCATCAACCGCCTGACGAGCCCGGAGGATCCCATCTCGCGGATGCCGTTCCTCGCACAGATGCGCCAACTGCTCTTCGCGCGGCTGCGCAACAAGACCCTGAAATGGGAGGCCAATGACCTCGTCGACATCATGTTCCTGGGCTGCGCATCCGGCTACGCCGACATCGTGGTCGGCGAGCGGTCCACCATCGCCTACCTCCGCCAAGCGCGCACGCCACGGTCGGGAGTCCGTCTGGCCACAAGCCTCACGGAGGCTGTTGCCCTGCTCACTGAGAGGTCAGAACTCAGGCTGGTGCACGAGCCAAGCCCGCTCACCGCGGTTTCTGACCTGCAGCCGTCTGCCGCAGATGTTGTGCACTGTCCCTTTGCGCGAGAGGGAGCCACACGCTTTCGGATCGGCGCTCAGTACCGCGGCGTGCCGCTTGGCGCGAACATCGGCTTGATGCCGAGGGCGCGGGCCTGATCGACGCTGACGATCTCGCGTCCCATCGGGAACAGCGAGACCGGGATGAGCTTGAAGTTCGCCAGGCCAAGCGGGATCCCGACGATGGTCAGGCACAGCAGCACGCCCGATACGAGGTGCGCGATCGCCAGCCACCAGCCGCAGAGCACGAACCAGAGGATGTTGCCGATGCTCGACGCTACGCCGGCGTCGGCGCGCTTGACGACCGTTTTGCCGAATGGCCACAGGGCGAAGATGGCTATGCGCAGCGACGCGATGCCGAACGGGATCGTGACGATCAGGACGAAGCAGATCAGCGCGGCCAGGGTGTAGCCGATCGCCATCCACAGCCCGGCCAGGACGAACCAGATGATGTTGAGCAGCAGTCGCACGTTGAGATCCCGAGTCGCTGGATGCAGCGTCGTGGCGATCATATGGCCCGCAAGCGTGCCGTGCCCAATGCGGCCGACGCGCGACAGGTTCGCATCGGTGCCGATTCGCTCCACGTCGATCTCGCGGCGCCCGAGGCTCAGAACCGCCCTTGTGTGCGCCCCCACAGGCAAGCTCAGGTTCGAGGCCATCCCCCTATTTTCCCCTATTGTGCTCGAGTTTTCCCCCTACTTTCCCCCTATTGGCAGGACCAAGGTCGAAAAGTCCCTGCAAACCGTGTCCGCGCATGTCCGCCGCTGGCCGAGGCTGAACAGGCGAAAAGCCAGTCCTGGCCGGACATGTCCGGACATGTCCGCAGCAATCCTTCAGTCGGGGAGACAGGATTTGAACCTGCGACCGCCCGGCCCCCAGCCGGGTGCGCTACCAGACTGCGCCACTCCCCGTGGCTGACATTCAGAGCCTACCCGCGGGAGGACTCAAAGCGGGCGACGGGAATTGAACCCGCCCTTAAAGCTTGGAAGGCTTTCGTGCAACCACAACACTTCGCCCGCACGCCCTTCCCCATCTTACCTGCGCTCCTAGCTATCCGCGCTCCTGACGACCGGCGCCTCGGTTACCGGCGCTCCTCGCTCGGCACCTCGCCCGACTCATCGGCAAGCCCCGGGGGCGGCCAGGGGCCGAACCAGTTGTCGCGCGCGCCGTCCAGCGTGACCGTCGCGCCGTTGAACGCCCTCCCCAGCGGCGACGCGAGCAGCGTCACGAGCCATGCATGCTCTTGCACCGTGCCCAGGCGTTGCATGGGGATCGAGCGCGCCATGCCCGCGCGTAGCGCCTGTGGGTACTTTGCGAGCGCCTCTGTCTCGAAGTGCCCCGCCGCCACCGCCGTCACGGCGACGCCCGCCTCGGCCCACCGCAGGGCCAGTTCGTGCGTGAGAGCCTCCACCGTCGCTCGCGCCGCGCCCGAGTGGGCCATACCCGGCATCCCATGGTGGGGGGAGAGGGTGACGTTCACGATCGTCCCCCCACCCGCGGAGGTTCCCGCGCCTGCCGGGCGGAACGCCAGCTCGAACGCCGCCGCGGACATGTTCAGCATGCCGTCCACGTTCAACCGCCACACCGCGCGCCAGCCCTTGGCGGCGATCAGCTCGGCCGGCGTGAAGTACTGGCCGCCGGCGTTGTTCACCAGCAGGTCCATCCGTCCGTGGCGTTCGAGCACGGTCTGCACGAGCCTCTCGGCCTCGCCCCGCTCGCGCACATCCCCCGCCACCCAGTCGACTCCTCCCGGGCCCGTCTCTCCGATTCCCCGCGCCCCGATCTCCTCTGCCGCCAGCTGCAGCACCTCGGCGCGTCGCCCCGCGATCGTCACCGCCGCGCCGCAGCGCGCCAGCTCAAGCGCGGTGGCCTTCCCCAGGCCCGTGCCCCCGCCGGTCACGAGGGCTACTCGGCCGTCAAGCAGGCCAGTCGCGAAGATCGTTGATTCTCCAAGCGCGTCGCTCATCGCGAGCGATCATATGGCCGCCGCGCCGGCTTCCGTCCTCGCGCCATGTCCTCGCGTCATGCCCTCGGACCGGTTCATTCCCCTGTCCGTCCCCGCGCCGGTTTAGGGTATGGATCGTGCACCATCGGCCTTTGGCCCTCGTTTCTGTGCTCACGCTGGGCGACTACCTGCTGTGGAACTGGTCGCTGAACAGCAACCACGACGTCCCTGCGCTCGTCTCGGGGCTGACGCTGCCCCCGCTCGCGGTCGCCTGGCTGTGGCTGCTCGCGCTGAGCCTCGCGCGCCTGATCGCGCATTACGCGCACAGCTCGCGAGTGAAGGACGCCAGCGGGACCCGGGCGGCAGATGGCGCCCGCGGATCGACCATGACCACTGTCCTCTTTGACGAGGGCCAAGCCCCCGCGCCGGCTTCCGCCTTCGCTACCGCCTCCACCCCCGCCTCCGCATCGACCGCCGCTGCCGCCTCCTCTGCCTCCTCCGCTTCCACCCCCTCCTCCGGTAAGCTCGCCGCCTGAGGAGATACGGCAACGCGACACGGCAACCGTCGCCTCCCGTGAGCGACCGCATCAAGGGCCTGTTCCCCCGCTCCAGGCGAGTCCGCATCGGCCTGGCGATAGGGGTCGTCCTGCTCGCGGCGGCCGCGCTCGGAGGATACCTATACGAGCGCCACCGGACAGGCAGCATCTACCACCCGCACGCGCGGTTCGTGCCCCAGCCGACACCATCGCTGCCAAAGCGCGGCCCGGATCGCTTTGCCTGGCCGCTGTACGGCTACGACAAGGACCACACGCGCTTCTTCCCCGCTTCCACCCGCGTGCACCCGCCGTTCGTTCGCGTGTGGATCCATAACGAGCATGCGTTGCTCGAGTTCCCGCCGGTCATCTACGGCGACCACATCTTTCAGCTCGCCGACGACGGCGTGCTGATAGCGATCAACAAGCACAACGGCCGCACATACTGGTCACATTCGCTCGGCGTGCTGTCCGCCTCGACGCCCGCTGTGACCGCGAAGACCGTCTACGCGACCGTCCTCTCGACCGGCAAGTCCGGCATCCCCGGGCGTGTGTTCGCGATCGACTACAAGACCGGCAGAACACGCTGGTGGCGCGATCTGCCAAGCCCGAGCGAGTCTTCGCCGCTACTCGACGGCAACAGGCTCGTCTTCGGTACCCAGAGTGGGATCGTCTACGCGTTGAACGCCCGTGACGGGAAGGTCCTGTGGACATACCAGGCGGGCGGCGCAGTCAAGGCCAGTCCCACGCTCTCGGACGGCGTGCTCTACTTCGGCGACTACTCGGGCCATGTCCAGGCAGTCTCCGAGCAGACCGGCAGGCGGCTGTGGCTGAGCAGCTCCGAAGGCGCCCTGCTCGGCAGCGGCACCTTCTACTCAACCGCCGCGGTCGTCTATGGGCGCGTGTTCCTCGGCAATACCGACGGGCGCGTGTACGCATATGACGCGTCCTCGGGGCGGCTCGATTGGGCCGTGCAGACCGGCTCCTACGTGTACGCCTCGCCGGCCGTCACCAACGCTCCCGGCCTCGGTCCCACGATTTACCTCGGCTCCTACAGTGGCACCTTCTACGCGCTCAACGCCCGTTCGGGCCAGATCAGCTGGCAGTTCAACGCCCATGGGCGCATCTCAGGATCGCCGACAATCATCGGACGGACCGTCTACTTCGCCGACCTCGGTGATCGCCGTACATACGGCCTCGGCATCTCTACCGGCCGCGTCACCTTCAATTTCGACTCGGGTAAGTTCGCTGGGGTTATCAGCGACGGGCAGGACATCTTCCTGACGGGCACAAGCGGCCTCTACAGGCTCGCGCCCGGGTAGCGCTACTGCGCACCGGCGAGCACCCGCGCGAGCAGGTTGCGGGTCATCGCCACCACGCGCGGATCGGGGGCGAGCGGCGCGTCGGGAGAGGCTTGAGGCACGGGCGAGAGCGCGTAGGCCCAGCCGAGGGTGCCGGTGGCGAATACAAGCGCGCCCGAGCGCGCGGTGTAGAGGGTGGTCTGCGCCACGGTGCCGCGGACGGGCGAGGGCTCGGTCTCGAGCTGGCAGGGCACGCCGGTGCCCGTGCCCACGAGCAGCGTGCCTGGAGGCGTGGCGGGCGTGCGCTCATCGAGCTCGTAGCCGACGATCCCCGGGATGCTGCTCGAGGCGGTGATGCCCGTGCCCGCGAATAGCCACGATGGCTGAAGGCCCAGGGAAGGGCTCCACGCGTAGTAGCGGTAGACCGGCGGCCCGGGCTGCGCCACGCGCGGGGTGATGCAGCCGTCATACGCGCTGCCCACGAGCGGAGCGCCGCCGAGCGGAAACACTCCCGTGGGCTCCGCCCGGTCGGGGTCGACGGCGACCGACTCCTTGTAGGCGATGATCCGGTGGTCAGGTTCGCCCGCCTGGCTTGACTTCGCGCTCGCCGGCGCGAAGCGCACACGCCAGGCCATCGTGTCGGAGCTGATGAAGATCAGGCTCGTGCCTTTGTCGCGCGCATCGGCGAACGCCCGCTCCTCGCGCTGTGACCAGTACTCGGAGTGCCCCACGTCGATCAGCGCTCGCACGCCCTGCACCTGCGCCGGATCCCCGTCGATCGACTCGATCGTCGTGTACGACACCGGGTAGCCGTAGCGCTCCAAAAAGTGCACCATCGCCACCTCGCGAATGAAGAACTGCCCCGCGCCGGTCTGGCTGTCGTAGGGGCGGTCGTAGGAGACTTCGACCCCCTGCGTGGTGTGAGTGACGCCGACGCGATCCGCGCCGCCCGGGTACAGACTGTCACCGCCCCAGGCGTTGTACGCCTCGTATGTGGCGGTCGGGATCTCCACGAGCAGGGAGCTCGGCCGCGCCGCGCGCACGACGAACAGGCAGTCGCTCTGCGCCCCGGTGGAGGCGTGCAGCTTGACGATGTACACGCCGCTGGGCAGCGCCGGGGGGATGAGGAAAGAGAGCGTGGCGTGCCAGCGGCACTCGGTCAGGCCGGTGGCGAAGCGGTGCAAGCACGGCGGCTGGCGAATCGCGGGCAGGGGCCTGCTCTGCAAGACCAGCCTGCCGCCGGCGCCCCGATACCAGCCCATGCGGAAGACCTGCAGCGTGACCGTGCGCGCGCCGGGGGCGTTCACGTAGACCGTCTGGGTCTGCCCGGGAGCGATCGCCTGCGCCGCCACATAACCCTCGACCGGTCCATGCGCCGCGCCGCCCAGGAGGTCCGCCGGCCCGGGCAGGCGCCAGGCGGTCGTGCCCGCGGCGCGGTTCTCCTGGGCGATTGAAGGCGGCGCTCCCTGAGTTCTGCCCAGCCAGCGATAGCTCGTCGCGCTCTGGCTCTCGCCCACCGGAGCCCTGCCCGTGGCGTCTCCACACGCCGCCAGCAGCGCGCAGAGCGCTCCCGCGCACATAACGCAGACTCCCCTCACGTGGACCCGCTCCGGCTGCACGAGCCGCCTGAAGCGAACGCCCGCGCAAGTGAGAAGCGAGCGGCGACGACGATTGTTCCCGGCGCACGCGCCCTCATGAAGGTCCAGCCACCGGGCGCCGACCCCACGCAGCCAGCCCCCCGGGTGAGGGTGAAGTAGCGGGTGTAGCGCACGCGCACGAGAAAGTCCCCAGCAGAGAAAGCGCGCAACGTAAAGGAGTCATGGCCCAACGACGTAAGCCGCCCAGGGCCGGAGATAAGCGGCGTGGGGGCACGCACCGCGTAGATCAGCCAGTGCCGGCTGGCGAACACCTCGCTCAGGTAGGACAGGCCACGGCGGATCAGGCGGCCCTCCTGGGCGGAGGAGGGATCAAGCGGGGTGTCGGGAAGCGCTACGTAGGCGACCGCCTGCTCGCGCAGCCACGCGTAGTAGCTGACCGCGGTCAACCCGGGGGCGAGCAGAACGCGGTCAAAGCGGGTGTCAAGCTGCTTCTCCCAGCCGCGTGCGAGCGAGACGGTGGGCGCGAGCAGCGCCGCCTCCCAATGTGAGCGCGTGAGCGGCACCTCGACCCGCACGGGCGCGCCGGAGAGCCCAGCCAGGAAGCGTTTGACGGGCGTGTAGTAGGAGGCTCGCGTCGATTCATTGCCGGCGACGGCGAGCGTCTCGCGCACTGGGCCCCACCCCACCCAGACCGCGATCACACACAGCGCAATGACCATCGCCGGCGTCGAGCGCCCGCGATGCCCGGCCCGTCCGTCACCCGCACCCAGTCCATCAGCCCCGGCCGGGCCTTCGCCCCTGGCCAGGAGCGCGCACAGGAGCAGCGGCCCGGCGAGGAGCACGGCGTAGCGCTCGATGTTCGAGCCGATCGGAGTGTGAACGACCAGGCAGAGCAGGCAGGCCAGCAGGTAGACGAGCCCTCCGAGACGCAGCAGCCGCTGAGACGGTGGGAGCGCCCATGAGAACGCGAGCACGACGATGAGGGTCGCCACGAACGGCAGGATCGGGTAGGGCTCAAAGCCGCCCTCCGGGAAGAGCAACGTCAGAGGTATGACGACGCCCGCCGCCGGTGCCGCGAGCACAAGCACCGCTTGGGTGGAACGCCGGTAGAGCGTCCCAGTGAGACCGGCCAGAGCGAGCAGCACGCCCGCGACGGGGCTGGCCGCCGCGCACAGCGCCGCCAGCACGACAGCCAGGAAGGACCACCTGCGGACGAGCGCGAAGACGGCCGCCAGCGCCAAGGAGACGCCCAACGCGAACGTGAGCCGTCCGATCCAGATGTCGCCGGCGGCGGCGAGAGCGAACCACGTGGCGCCCCAGCGCGCGGACGGGCCAAAGACGGTGAATGCCAAGCGCTCGAACAGGGCAACGGAGGCGAGCACGGATAGCGCTGCCAGCAGACGTAGACCCAACAGCGAGGCGAGCGGGGGAAACAGGAGGCTGTAGCCGGGCAGGTGATGACCGGCGTACCAGTGCTCATCCCAGACGGCGAACCCGAGATGGTCAAAGAGACCGACGCGGTACACCTGCGCCGCGAGGTCGGGCGTGCGCGGAGCGATGATCAGCCAGAGCGTGACCAACACGCCTGCCAGCAGCGGAGCGAGGGAGAGGCGCGTCGTGCGAGAATCAACCGGGGCCCGGCGTGCTACCCCACCGGGCCCCGGTACATCCGCCAAGCGAGCGGCGGATCTGTACCTGTGGAAACCGGCGAGCGGCCCCGAAGTAGCTCTCGATCTGATCCGCACGCCAAGATAATGACGAGCATGAGGACGGCAACGGGCACGCGCGAGCTCTGGCGACGGGCACGCGCGCACATGAATGGGCTCAGCAACGCGGCGCGCGCGGGGTTGGCGCTAGCCGCACTCTGCGCCGCGGCGACGGCGAGCGGCTGTGCGACGACCGGCCATCCGCGACCAATCGACGAGCGCGCGCTCGCCGAAGCGCAGACGTTCCCCTACTACAAGACCTACTGGGTGGGCCTAAGCTTTGACGGACAACCGCTCGCCGCCGCAGACGGACAGAAGGGCTACATCAACTCGGTCGGGGACAGCGTGTACTACGGCGACTGCGTGCACGGCAAAGGCGTCTTCGGCGGCGGCAGCTGTCTGTTGCCGCTACAGGTCACGACCGTGATCTACCGCCTGCACTTGAACGCCACGCTGGGCCCGCAGCGCAACATGGTCGTGCGCGGGGTGCCTGCGACCTTATATGACGAAGGTCGCTCGCTCGAGATCTACAGCGGACGGGTGGCGATCGACATCTTCTCTGACACGCTCTCCCACGCGCTGGGAGCGGCGATGGAATTGCTGCCACTGAACGCGCCCGGCTCAGCGTCGGGGAACCTACCGCCGCCCGTCTACTGCCCCGGTCTGTCCGGACCGGTGGATGCGCGGCTGAAGAGCGTGCTGGCGCATCTGCCCGGACATGTATGCCAGAAGGCAGCGGCCGCCGAAGCCTTCGTCAAGAGCCTGACCTGACGGGCTACCCAGACGCAGCGGGCACAACGGGCTTGCCGATCTCGTGGCGCAGGCTGAGGAATGCCAGCGAGCCGATCACAGCGGGGATCCACAGCGAGATCGCCCGGTAGATGACCACCGCCGCCAGCACCTGGGAGGCCGGACGGGCGCCGAACAGCAGGAGCATGCCTACTAAACCTCCTTCAACCGCGATGAAGCCCCCGGGAATCGGCATCGCGTTGGCGAGCATCCCCACCAGATAGGCCATCGCCACCGCCCACACCGACGGGGCGTGGCCGAAGGCGGCCAGACAGGCGTAGAGGACGAGGTTGTCAAGCAGCCAGTAGGCAACCGCTCCCAGCAGCCTCCAATCATGCTCGCGGATGAGCCGCACCGCGTCCGAGACGCCATCGCTCAGGGCCCTCAGCGCGACCGCGACACGACCGTGCTCCAACTGTCTCTGGGAAGCCGCGCGGCGCGCCCACGCGGCCAGAGCGAGCGTTCCCACGATGGCCGCTAGCGCAACCGCGGCCGGCAGCAGAGTGAGCAGCTCATCGCGCGAGCCAGGGAGCAGGCCAAGCCACATCGGCACGCCGATCACGACCACGGCGCCCACGTTGACCGCGCTGGTGAGCACGAAGATCAGCACCGAGCGCCTGGCGATGCGCTCCACCGATATCCCCTTGCTGCGCAGCACCCAGGCTCCCAATGCGATGCCCGCCAGGCCGCTGACCGAGACGACCGAGTTGATCGCCAGCTCCGACAGCGACAGGCGCGAAGTCAGGCGCCGGCCGAGCATGCCGAAGACCAGCCCGAACAGCACGACGTAGCCGGCACACGAGAGCAGCTCCAGGCCGATACCGGCGACGACCCACGCGGGGTTCGCGTCGGTGATGCGCTCGGCCGCCGAGCGCAGACCCGGCACGCCGAACAGCAGCGCCGCGACGAGCGCGAAGAAGACGGTCAGGCTGATGATGCTGTTGCGCAGCGTGCGCGACTGCGCCGCCAGCGCGGCGGTGGTCTCCTGCGTGACTTTTGGCTCTTCGGCGATTTCTTTGCTCCTGTCGGCTTTAATTCACATCATCGCTGACCAAGCCTCCCGCATACTGGTCGTTGACGACGAGCCCGCCGTTCAGAACGCGCTGGCGCGGGCGCTTGCGCTGGAGCACTACCAGGTCGCGCGGGCGGCAGACGGGCGTGAGGCGCTGGAACGCCTGGGCGGGGCGCCGTATGAGGCCGTGATCCTCGACGTCTCGATGCCCTATGTGGACGGCCTGGAAGTCTGCCGGCGCTTGCGCGAAGGGAACGACAGGACGCCGGTGCTGATGCTGACCGCGCGCGAAGGGGTCGACGACCGCGTCGCCGGCCTGGACGCGGGCGCCGACGATTACCTCGTCAAGCCTTTCGCGCTGCGTGAGCTGCTGGCACGCGTGCGCGCGCTGCTGCGCCGGGCGAGCGAGGATGACGGGCAGGAGAAGACGCTGATATTCGAGGATCTGCGGCTGGACGGACTGGCCCACGAGGCGTGGCGCGGCGAGCGGGTATTGCAGCTCACCCGCACGGAGTTCTTGCTGCTGGAGATGTTCCTGCGCCACCCGCGACAGGTGCTCACCCGCTCGGCGATCTTCGAGCACGTGTGGGGGTACGACTTCGGCGCGACGTCCAACTCGCTGGGTGTATACATGGGCTACCTGCGCCGCAAGACCGAGTCCGGCGAAGACGAGCCGCGGCTGTTGCACACCGTGCGCGGGGTCGGCTACGTGCTGCGCGGGCAATGACGAGCTTTGGACGACACCCCGTTCCCAGACGAGCCCCCGTTCCCAGACGAGTCGCAACGGGCGTCAGCGTCGCGCCCGTGCGGTCGGGAGGCCTTCGGCGATGAGCTTCCGTCGGCGCATCACCCTCGTCTCGGCCGCAGCGGTCGCGATCGCCGTGGTGCTCGCCTCGCTGCTCACATACCTGCTTACCTCCCACCAGCTGCGCGGTCAGGTGGACTCGCAGCTGAGCAGCCGCGCCGACAGCCTGAGCTTCGTCGCGCGCAGCCCCGAACGTCGTTCTCCCGGCACGCTGGCGGATCTGATCAAAAGCCAGGACTCAGAGCAGGTGCCGCCGCAGAGTGCCGCGACGCCACAGGGCACAGCCCCTCTGCGCAACCTGCCGCCGCGGCCCGGCCAAGTGCGCGGCTACCAGCAGCTGGTCGGCCCCCACGGCCATGTTCTGTTCCGCTCCTCCGGGAACGTGACGCTGCCGGTCGACGCCCGCACCCGCGAGCTGGCCGCCGGCACGGGCGGAAGCTTCTTCCGCGACGCCCGCGTGAACGGCCTGCATATGCGGATCCTCGCCGAGCACATCGCGCCGGGGCGCGCGATTCAGGTGGCCCAGCAGCTCACCGAAGTCGACCGTCTGCTGAGCCGGCTGCGCCTGATCCTGGCGCTGCTTGACATCGGCGGCATCGCACTCGCGGCAGGGCTCGGCCGGCTCGTGGCGGGCACCGCCGTGCGGCCCCTCAAGCGCCTCACCCAGGCCACCGAGCATATAGCTCTGACCCAGGATCTCAGCGGACGGATAGGGCTCGTCGGGGAAGACGAGATCGGGCGGTTGGCAACGAGCTTCAACGCCATGCTCGACGCGCTGGAGCGCTCGATGAACGCGCTCGACGCATCCGTGCACGCACAGCGCCAGCTGGTGGCCGACGCCTCGCACGAGCTACGCACGCCGGTGACCAGTCTGCGCACGAACATCGAGATCCTGCAGCAGGCGCCGGACATGGACCTCGAGGAGCGCCGGCGGTTGCTGAGCGACGTGGTGCAGCAGATCGAGGAGCTGACGCTGCTGATGAACGACCTGATCGACCTCGCCCGCGGCGAGGAGCCGCACGCGGACGCCGAGGACATGCGCCTGGACCTGGTGGTGGGCGAGGTCGTCGATCGCGCCCACCGGCACGCGCCGACCACCCCGTTCCAAGTCGAGCTCGAGCCGACGATCGTCGTCGGCGTGCCCGCGCGACTGGAGCGGGCCGTGCGCAACCTGATCGACAACGCGGTCAAGTACAGCCCCCCGGGCGAGCCGGTGGAGATCCGGCTGGGAGGGGTGGAGCTAACCGTGCGCGACCACGGGCAGGGGATCTCCGCGGAGGACCTGCCATACGTGTTCGATCGCTTCTACCGCGGCGCCGAGGCGCGCGGCCGTCCCGGCTCAGGGCTGGGGCTCGCGATCGTGCGCCAGGTCGTCGAACAGCACGGCGGAAGCGTCACCGCAGAGCCCGCCGCCGGCGGCGGGACGTTGATGCGGCTGTGTCTGCCCGGCGCCGAAACCCTCGACGCCGCCCTCTCTGACCTCCAGGGTGCAGGCGCGCGTTAGGGCCCTGTGCTTGCGCGCCTGCTCGCGAAAGCGCGCCGGCGAGAGCCCGTAGCAGCGGCGGAACGCACGGGCGAAGTGGGACGCCTGCCGGTAGCCGACCAGGCGCGCGACGTCGCATACCGGGATCGCCCGCTGCTCGGCCAGCAACTCGGCGGCGGCGGTCATCCGCCGCGCGAGGAGATCCTCGTGGAAGGTGATCTCGCCGAACTGCGCATAGGCGCGCTGCAGCTGACGGGGTGAGCTAGACAGGGCGCCCGCCACCACTGGGAGCGTCAGCTGCCGGCGGTAGTGGCGCGCGACCACCACGCGCGCGAGCAGATACAGCCGCCGTCGCGCGGAGAGAGTATTGGCGTGCATATCCCCTACTCCGACCCCACCCCCGGGGTGGGACAGTTGCCGTGGGGACCTACTCCTCGCCCAGTTCGAGCACGGCCAGGAACGCCTCCTGGGGGACCTCGACGCGCCCAACTTGCTTCATCCGCTTCTTGCCCTCCTTCTGGCGCTCGAGCAGCTTTTTCTTGCGGGTGATGTCGCCGCCGTAGCACTTCGCGATCACGTCCTTGCGGAAGGCCTTCACCGTCTCGCGGGCGATGATGTGCGAGCCGATCGCCGCCTGGATCGGAACGTCGTACTGCTGGCGGGGGATGCGCTTGCGCAGCTTCTCGGTCAGCGTGCGCCCCATCTCATAGGCCTTCTCGCGGTGCACGACCATCGACAGCGCGTCGACCGGGTCGCCCGCGAGCAGCACGTCGAGCTTGACCAGATCTGAGGTCTTCGACCCGCTCAGCTCGTAGTCCAGCGACGCGTATCCCCGCGTGCGCGACTTGAGCTGGTCGAAGAAGTCGAGCACGATTTCCGCGAGCGGAAGATCGTAGGTCATCTGCACCCGCTCGGGCGACAGGTAGTGCATGCCGGCGTGCTCGCCGCGGCGCTCCTGGCAGAGCTCCATGACCGTGCCGACGAACTCTTTCGGGGCGACGATCGAAGCGCGGATGAACGGCTCGCGGATCTCTGCGATCGTGCCGGGGTCGGGCATGTCTGAGGGGTTGTGCACCTCGAGCTCCTCGCCGTTTGTGAGCGTGAGGTCGAACTCCACAGACGGCATCGTCGCGAGCAGCTCAAGGTCGTACTCGCGCTCCAGCCGCTCGCGCACGATGTCCATGTGCAGCAGGCCGAGAAAACCGCAGCGAAAGCCGAAGCCGAGCGCGTCGGAGGTCTCGGGCTCCCAGGAGAGGGCGGCGTCGTTGAGCGTCAGCTTCTCCAGCGCGTCGCGTAGGTCGGGGTAGGAGTCTGAGTCGATCGGGAACAGCCCGCAGAACACCATCGGCTTGACCTCGCGGTAGCCGGGCAGCGCCTCGGTTGCCTCCCGCCGCCCCGTCCGGCTCGACGGGCCGGTCGCTCTCGCGCGCGTTGTCAGGGTGTCCCCGACGCGCAGCAGCGTGACGTCCTTCAGGCCGGTGATCAGGTAGCCGACCTCGCCGGCGGCGAGCTGGTCGGTGGGCATCATCTGCGGGCTGAAGAAGCCGATGTCGTCGATGTCTGCCTCCGTGTGAGTGGCCATCGCGCGGATCGCCTCACCCTTGCGAAAGACGCCATCGACGACACGGATGTAGGCGATCACGCCGCGGTATTGGTCGAACTCGGAGTCGAAGATCAACGCGCGCGGCGGACCGTCCGGGTCTCCGGAGGGGGGCGGCACGCGCGCGATCAGCTCCTCCAGCACCTCGCCAACTCCCGCGCCGGTCTTGCCGCTGATCTGAAGGATCGACTCGGGCGGCTCGCCGATCAGATCGCTCACTTCGGCTGCAACCCGCTCGGGCTCGGCGCCGGGCAGGTCGATCTTGTTCAGGCACGGGATCAGCTCCAGACCAGACTCGACCGCGAGGTAGGTGTTGGCTACCGTCTGTGCCTCGACGCCCTGGGAGGCGTCGACGACGAGCAGGGCGCCCTCGCAGGCGGCGAGCGAGCGAGAGACCTCATAGGTGAAGTCCACATGCCCGGGGGTGTCGATCAAGTGCAGCTGGTAGGTCTCGCCGTCGCGAGAGTTAAAGAAGACCCGCACCGCCTGCGCCTTGATCGTGATGCCCCGCTCGCGCTCCAGGTCCATTGAGTCGAGCACCTGCGCGCGCATCTCCCGCGGGGCGACCGTGTGGGTCAGCTCGAGGATGCGGTCGGCCAGCGTCGACTTGCCGTGGTCGATGTGCGCGATGATCGAGAAGTTGCGGATGTGGGCCTGGTCCATGGGCCGCTACAGCGTAGAGGGCCCCGCTTGCCCGAACCGCTAACCTTCAGGTACCGGCGAATCGCCAACTCGACGCGGATCCCACCCCCTTCGGGGACAGGCGGGATCCAACCGCGGCTACGCGCCGGCCTTCGGGCCGGCGGCCTGTCCAGGTGTCGAGAGTGTCACGCCGCCCAGGCAAGACACACAGTCCTGGGACGTAAGTAGTAAGCGGCGATCTCTGATCGGGTGCACCGGGCGAGCCAACGGCTCGCCCGGCCGCATGCCTTGAGTTGGCACAGCGGGCGTGCTTGCCCAATCGCACTGCGTATAACCATGGTGATACGCACTCCGCGAGCAGTACAGCGGGCGTGCTTGCCCAATCGCACTGCGTATAACCATGGTCATACGCACTCCGCGAGCAGTACTACGCGCGCCCGAGCTGTGCCCGGATCAGGCGGTTGACCTGGTGGGCCTCGGGGACGCGCATGACGAACACCGCCCGCACATACACGAGCAAGCCGGCCGCCGCAGCGCCGCCGACGCTGATTATCTGTCCGGGCAGGGAGGCGCCGAAGAGGGCGTTAAGCAGATACCACACCACCCACGACACCCCCGCCAAAAGCGCTGATGCCACAAGGATGCGGGATGTGATCATCGTCGTCTGCGCGCCTTCCAGACGCCCGTTGAAGCCGATCCGCAGGCGGTGGATCTGCAAGGCGGTCATCACCGCGTTGGCGACCACCGTGCCGATGATCAGCCCGGCGATCCCAAACGGCTTATAGAGGCCAATGCTCACGATGATGTCGACCACTATGTTCATCGCCGCCAGGCCAGTGGGAATCCAGGGGCGCTGCACCGCGAAGAAGGTCCTGGTGAGCAGAAGGTTCAGGCCGCCGAAGGGCAGGCTGAAGGCAAACCAGAACAGGGCGATCGAGACGATATGCGTGGAGTGCGGCGTGAAGTGTCCGCGCTGGAAGAGCAGGCGCACGATCGGCGTGGCGAGCACGACCATGAAGGTGGCGGCGGGGATCAGCAACAGGTTGATCTGGCGCATGCCGATCCCCACGGCCCGCCTCATCGCGGTGACATCGCGGTTGGCCGCCATGCGGCTGAGCGTGGGAAACAGCACGGTGGCGACCGCCACGCTGAATAACCCCTGCGGGAGCATGTAGACGCGGAAGGCGTTGTCGATCGCGCGCGGCGCTTCGGCGGAGACGAGCGTGCCGAAGACCGAGTTGATGAGCTGGTCGAGGTTGACGATCCCCAGGCCGATCGTCACCGGCAACATCAGCGTGAAGACCTGGCGGATACGCGGATCGTGCCAGTCGATGGAGAACTGCAGACGGAAGTCGATTCGCCCGAGCGCGCCGATGGCCATCAGCAGCTGCACAACAGTCGCCGCTAGGATCGCGGCCGCGTAGACGTAGAGCTGCGCTTCTTCGCCGTGAAAGTGCGGACGCAGGGCGAGAAGCAGCACGAGGATCACCACGTTCCACACCGCGGGCGAGATCGCGGGTATCGAGAAGTGGTCGTAGGACTGAAGGACGCCCACGAGCAGGCCGTTAAGGCCGAGGAGCAGGACTACCGGAAAGAGCACCTGGGAGAACCCTGCGGTCATGCCGTCCAGCACGTGGTTGAACTTGCCGCCGGTGAACAGCGGCATGATCACGCCGGCCCCCAGGATGAACAGCGCGGTCACCGCACCGAGCGCGATCAGCATGATCCAGAACAGCGTCGAGGCCAGCCGGAAGGCCTCTTTGCGCTTGCCCTTTTGCAGCAGTTCGGTGAACACCGGCACGAACGCAGCCGACAAGGCTGCATTGGCGAACAGGTTGCTCACGAGGTTGGGGACCTGGAATGCGATCGTGAAGGCCGAGAAGGGCGGCCTCGTGCCGAAGAAGCTCGCGACCGAGATTTCCCGCACGAGCCCCGCGATCCGCGAGACACCCGTGGCGAGCGAGAAGATCGCCGTGTTGCGGGCAACCAGCCCCCCACCGGCTGGCGGTCCCGTTCCAGCCGATAGCTCTGCAGCTTCTGGGATCTGTGACAAGGTCGCTATAGTACGGCGACTCCGAGATGGCCAATATCCACTCCCAAAAGAAGCGCATCCTGCGCTCCGAGCGCGAGCGCTTGGAGAACCGCCTCTACACCTCGACGATCAAGACCCATTTCCGTCGTCTGCAGTCGAGCGTGGAGAGCGGCGATGAGCCCGCCGCCGAGGCCACGCATCGCGAGCTCGTCAGCACGATCGACAAGGCCGTCAAGCGCGGCGCCCTGCACCGCAACACAGGCGCTCACAAGAAGTCACGCGCCGCCCACCTGCTCGCCGGCGGCAAAACCTCCAGCTAGTGTCGAGACACTAGCCGGTGATCTCCTCGATCGCGCGCAGGGCGAGCGTGTCCTCGTCCAGCGCGGCGTACGCCGAGCGGTTGGAGGCGAGCGGCGCACCGCCGCGCGAGTCGAGCTCGAGATCGGCCAGCGCCCCCAGCGCCTCGCGCAGCCTGTCGGGATCGGTGCGGGCGACGTCCGCGACAAACCGCTCCGCCGCACGCGCCGGCATGCGCAGCCCACGCTTCACCTCCGTTACGGACTCGCCCGAGCGCAGGCGCAGGGCGACGGCCAGCGCGTCGCGCAGCCGCTGGGCCATCAAGTAGGTCAGGCCGGAGAGGCGCTCGCCCTGGGAGCGCAAGCGCAGATAGGAAAGCGTCGCCTCCCTGCCATCGCCGCCGAGGAGCGCGTCGGCGAGCCCGTATGCACGCCACTCGGCCGAGCGTGCCGCCCGGCGCTCGATGTCCTTCACCGTCACCTGTCTTGCGGGCGCGGAGGTGTCGGCGGGCGGGTCGCCTTCCAGCGCGAGCTTCTCGAGCTCCCGCAGCAGCCGCTGCTGGCGCTCGCCCACCTGACCCACCAGCGCCTTCGCGGCGGCGGTGTCGAGGGAGAGGCCCATGCGCGCGGCCTGCTCGCGCGCCCACTTGGCCAGTTCCCAGGGCTTGACCGTCGCCTGTGCCACCACTTGCCCACCGGCACGCTTGACGGCCTCTGCGACCGCCGCCGGCGCCTTGGCACGGGTGTCCTCGCGCGCGAACAGCGCCAAGGTGGTGTCCGGCGGCATCGCCTGCATTGCGTCTGAGAGGTGCTTCTCCACGTCGGCCTGCCGCCAGCGCTCCACTCCTTCGACAAGGATCACGCGCCGCCCGATCGCCAAGGTCATCATCGCCAGCGCATCCGCCACCCCCGCGGGCGTCCCCGCGTCGCCCTCCAACAACTCGACGCTGCCGGCGCCACCCGCCCCTCCTTCCGCCAGCGCACGCAGCCCAGCGCGGCGCTCGGCGATAGCACCGTGGTCGTCGCCGTGGATCAGGTAGGCGGGCTTCAGGTCTGCCATCGCACCCGAGTGTATGGCTAGCGTACGACGAAGTTCACGAGCTTGCCCTGAACCACGATCTCCTTGACGATCTGCTTCCCGTCGAGGTGGGCCTGCACGTTGGGCGCGGCGCGACACAGCTCCTTCAGCTCATCGACGCTGGCGTCCGCCGCGGCCTGCACGCGGTCGCGCAGCTTGCCGTTGACCTGGCAGACGAGCTCATAGACCTCGCTCTCCAGCAGGGCCTCCTCGGCCTGCGGCCAGGGCTGCTCCCACACGCGCTCCCCCGTCAGGCGGTCGTAGATGTCCGCGCACACATGCGGAGCGAATCCGAACAGCAGCGAGGCGGCGGTGGCCAGCGCGAAGCGCAGCGTGTCCAGCGCGACGGACTCACGCAGCCGCGAACATTCGTTCAACAGCTCCATCGCCGCCGCGATCGCCGTGTTGAATGCGAACCGGCGCAGGTCGCCGGAGATCTTGTCGATCGCCCAGTGCGTCTTTCGCAGGAGCGCGAGATCGTCGCCGTCCGATGGAGTCCTCTCTGCTGTTCCAGTCGGCGCATGCGCCGACTGGCGGGACGGCGCATGCGCCGTCCCGGGCAGGGTCGCATGCGACCCTGCCTTCCCTCTTTCCGCGACCTCGGCGGCGAGCCGCCACAGCCTCGAGAGGAAACGGTGCACCCCCTCGACACCCTCGTCCGACCAGTCGGCGTCCTGGTCGGGCGGGCCGACGAACAGGATGTAGCAGCGGGCCGTGTCCGCGCCGTAGCGCTCGACGATCGAGGCCGGCGAGACGACGTTGCCTTTGGACTTGCTCATCTTCGCGCCGTCCTTCGTGACCATGCCCTGCGTGAACAGCGCGCTGAACGGCTCCTGAAAATCGAGGTGGCCGAGATCGGCGAGCGCCTTGGTGAAGAAGCGCGCGTACATCAAATGCAGGATCGCGTGCTCGACCCCGCCGATGTACTGGTCCACGGGCATCCACTCGCGCAGCGTCGCCGGATCCCAGGCGGCCTCGTCGTTGGAGGCGTCGCAGTAGCGCAGGAAGTACCAGGAGGAGTCGACGAACGTGTCCATCGTGTCCGTCTCTCTCTTCGCGCTCTCCCCACAGGCGGGGCACTTCGTGTTGACCCAGTCCTCGGCCGCCGCGAGCGGCGAGCGACCCTTGGGCGTGTAGTCCTCGATGTCGGGTAGCTCGACCGGAAGCTCCTCCGCGGGCACGGGCACGGCGCCGCAGCGCTCGCAGTAGACGATCGGGATCGGGCAGCCCCAGTAGCGCTGGCGGGAGACCAGCCAGTCGCGCAGGCGGTAGTTGACCGACGCGTGGCCCTTGCCCTCGCGGTCAAGCCACTCAACGATCGCGGTAATTGCCTCGCGATTGCTCATACCGTCAAAGTCGGGGTGGGAGTTGACGAGCGGCCCGTCGCCGGTATAGGGCAGTCCCTCCTCCCCGCTGCCGAGCACACCCTGACCCCCCGCGCCTGTCGCGTCGCCGTCGCCGCTGCCGTCGTCGCCGCTGCCGTCGTCGCCGCCGGCCGCCGCGGGACCGGCGATCACCCGGCGGATCGTCAGGTCGAAGGCGCGGGCGAAGGCGTGGTCGCGCTCGTCGTGGCCGGGAACCGCCATGATCGCGCCCGTGCCGTACTCCATCAGCACGTAGTCGGCGACGTACATCGGGATCTGCTCGCCGTTCACGGGGTTGGTGACAGTGCGCCCCAGCGGCACTCCCGTCTTAGGCTTCTCCGCGTCGCCGCGCTCCTCGTTTGACTCGGTCAGCGCGTGGTTGACGTACTCGCGCACCGCCCCCTCGTGCTCGGTGCCCTGCGCCAGGCGCATCACGTCGGGGTGCTCCGGCGCCATCACGAAGAAGGTCGCGCCGAACAGCGTGTCCGGGCGCGTGGTAAAGACCGGATAGTCGATGGAGAGAGCCTCACAGTGGAAGATCACCTCAGCGCCCTCCGAGCGACCGATCCAGTTGCGCTGCATCGTCTTGACGTGCTCAGGCCAGTCGATGTCCTCCAGGTCGCCCAGCAACCGCTCGGCGTAGTCGGTGATGCGCAGAAACCACTGCTCCAGCTGCCTGACTTCGACCACGGCTCCGCAGCGCTCGCAGCACCCCTCGCTGTCCACCTGCTCGTTGGCCAGCACCGTCTGGTCGTTCGGGCACCACTTGACCGCTGCCTCCTTGCGGTAGGCAAGCCCGGCCTGGAAGAGTTGAAGAAAAATCCACTGCGTCCAGCGGTAGTACCGCGGCTCGTGGGTAGCGAACTCGCGTGACCAGTCGATCGAGATGCCCCAGCGGCGGAACTGACGCTGAAATGACTCGATCGATTCAGCCGTGGACTCGCGTGGGTGGACCCCCGTCTTGATCGCGTGGTTCTCCGCCGGCAGACCGAAAGAGTCATAGCCCATCGGATGCAGCACGCGGCGGCCAAGGCGGCGGTGGAAGTGAGCGATCGCGTCACCGACCGAGTAGACCTTCAGATGGCCGATGTGCGGCTCACCGCTCGGGTAAGGCAGCATCTCCAGGACGTAGGAGCTCGGCGATACGGAGGGCGACCCCGGCCCCGACGATGCTCTCTCGGACGCCGCTGCCGCCGTCGCGCGTGGGCCCGATCCGGGAGCCGCGCCTTCGTTTGCGACCTCCCAGGTGCGCTCGTCGGCCCAGACCTTCTGCCAGCGAGGCTCGATCTCCTGTGGGTCGTAACGGTGCTCGCTCATCGGACAGCGCAGGTTAGCGGCGCAGGATCCGAACTTCGTTCCGGCCGAAGAACCCGCTTGGCGGGCGTCGGCGACAGTCAGCTGAAGCGCGCGAGGGTGCGCACGGCCTCCACGACCTCGGCGGGCGCCTTGTTCGGCGAGCCGGCGTCGAACGGCGGCTGGGGGTCGTACTCGATGCCCAGCTGGATCGCCTGCGCGACCTGATCGCCGGCGATCCGCGCGGCGAGGGCGAGCGCCATGTCGATTCCGGCCGACACGCCGGCGGCGGTTACGATCTTGCCGTCGAACACCACCCGCTCCGACGTCGGCTTCGCGCCCAGCCTCCCCAGCTCATCCAAGGCCAGCCAATGACTCGTGGCACGCTTGCCGTCTAGCAGACCCGCGGCGGCGAGGACCAGCGAGCCGGTGCAGACCGATGTCGTCCACGTGCTCGTCTCGTGTGCCGCGCGCAGCCACTCGAGCGCCGGTCCGCCGGCACGCGCGGCGACCTCTCCGGGCCCGCCCGGGACGAGCACGATCTCGGGGTGCGCCAACTCCGCAAGCGAGGCGTCGGCCATGAGTGCGAGCTGTCCATTATCGGTCCGCTTGGGACCAGAGTCCTCGGCGACGAACGTGACTTTGGCGCCCGGCAGGCGGCTGAGCACCTCGTAGGGACCTATCGCGTCGAGCGCGGTGAGGCGATCGTAGAGGAGTATCGCGATGTCCATGGGTTCCTGCCTCTCGTGGTGGGAGATCGGGGGGCGTTCTCTTGGTCGGGTTCACTCGTGCGCGATCAGGCCGCCGCAGCTGCGCCAGACGCTGATCCGGCCGGATGAAAGCGACGGCGGTACTCGGCCGGCCCGACGTCGAGCGCGCGTAGGAAGACGCGGCGCATGGTCTCCGCGGTGCCGAAGCCGCAGGCCGCCGCGACCGCCGCCACCGGATCAGCGGTGTCCTCCAGTCGCCGGCGGGCGGCCTCCAAACGCACTCGCTCGACGTACCGGCCGGGTGTGATCCCGGTCTCGGCGCGAAACGCGCGGGCGAAGTTACGCGGGCTCATGTGCGCGTGGGCGGCCATTGCCTCCACGGACAGATCGGTCGCCGGATGCTCAACCACATAGCGCTGGACCTCGCGCAGCGGCTCGCGAGTGGGCTGCTGGGCGGCGAGTGTGGCGCTGAACTGCGACTGATTGCCAGGCCGGCGCAGAAAGAGCACCAGATGACGCGCGATCGTCAGGGCCGCGTCCCGGTCAAGATCCTCCTCGACAAGCGCCAGCGCGAGATCCATCCCGGACGTGACGCCGGCCGAGGTCCAGATCGGGCCGTCACGCAGGAAGATTGGCTCCGGATCGACGTGCACCTCAGGATGAAGACGCGCGAGCTCCTCGGCCGCCGCCCAGTGCGTCGTCGCGCGGCGGCCGTCAAGGAGGCCTGCGCGGGCGAGCAGGAAGGCGCCCGTGCATACAGAGGCGGTACGCCTGGCCGTAGACGCCGCCTGGGATATCCAATCGACCAGCACGCGGTCGGCCATTGCCCCTCTAGACCCATGCCCGCCAGCCACGATTAACGTGTCGATGTCGGCGGCGGTGATCGGCGCTTGCCCCAGGCCGGCGTGGGGCGTCACCGTCAATCCGCTCGATGTGCGCAATGGCACACCGTCGCGGCTGAGGACCCGCACCTCGTAGCCACGGTCGCGACGGCCGGTGCTTTCGATCAGCTGGTGGGCGCCGGTGAAGACCTCCAGCGGACCGGTCACGTCGAGGCTCTGCACGCCGGGGTAGGCGAGGATCACGACCTTGCGTGGAGCTGGAGCGGCCTGATCTCGAGCCGGAGCGGCCAGGCGTGGGGCTAGAGCAGCCTGATCTCGAGCCGGAGCGGCCAGGCGTGGGGCTAGAGCAGCCTGATCTCGAGCCGGAGCGGCCAGGCGTGGGGTTGGAGGGTGGTCCATGACTCGATCATGACCCAAGCCCGGCTTGTCTGCAAGGACAGATTTCCAACCTTTTCTGCCATAGCCTTCTCAGTATGTGTTTCATGCACTGTGTGCCATCGTATGTATCGGGTAGATACAAAAGCGCACGCATGTGCGGGTAGGACTTTCAATTTGTGCTCACTGTGCTCCATGGTATCTACGGTGTAGATACAAAAGCGCACACTGCGCAAAAATTGAAAACACGTTCTAAGACGGTAGGCCTACCATTGGCCGAATGGAGCCCGACCATGTGTCCGCGCAGGTGGTCGATATCGTCGAGGCTGCCGAACGCACGGCGACGGAGCTGCGGGAGCAGGCCGAGGCGCGTGCCCGGGAGCGGATCGCCGAGGCCGACCGTGCTGCGGCCAACCGCGTACAAGCAGCCGAGGAGGAGGCCGGGGAGATCCTCCACGCCGCCCGCTCGCAGGCCGAGGCCGCCAGGAACGAGGCCGTATCCGCGGTCGGAGAGATTCACAGCGAAGCCGAGCAGGTGCGCGGCGAAGCCCACGAGGAGGCCGAGCAGGTGCGCGCCGCTGCGCGCGAGGAAGCCGAGCGCGCGCTGGCGAGCGCACAAGCAGAGGCCGAGCAGATCCTGATCCAAGCGCGTGAGGTGACAAGCCAGCTACTGAACACTGGCCGGGAGGAAGCCGCCCGGGTCGCCGCCGAGGCCCGCGAGCAGACCGAGCGCCTGGTTGCCGCCGGCGGCGAGGACCTCGCCCAATTGCGCGCCGTCGCGCAGGAGCAAGCCCAGGAAGTGCGCGCGAAGGCGCGGGGCGACGCCCGCGAGATCGTCAGCGAGGCGCACGTCGTCGCACGCGAGGTGCTGCGCGAGGGGACGGAGCTGTCGCGCAACCTGCGCGAGCTGTCGGTCTCGCTGCGCAACAACGCCGAGCGCCTGCTACGCGATGTGCGCCTGGCCCACGGCGGCATGACCGCGCGCCTGGATCAGGCCGGGCCGGGCGCCGGCACGCGGGCCCCAGACGAGCCCGGAGAAGACCTCGACGTGCCAGAGTTCATTCCGCCGGGGTGACGGCCGGTCTATCGTCGCGATCCCTGCCGATGATGATCGTCATAAGTGGCCCCACCGGTCGTGATCCCGGTCGTGATCCCGGCGTTATACGATTGGTTGCAGACTTGGGGCTATAGCTCAGCTGGGAGAGCGTCTGGCTGGCAGCCAGAAGGTCGAGGGTTCGAGCCCCTCTAGCTCCATCGTTGTCATGACTCGGGACATAGGTGTCACGTGTCTCGGGACATGGGTCGACAGCTCAGCCATCCTCACCGAGCACCCGGACCACCCGGCCACTCCATTTCTGCCTAGCTCCATCGCATACAGTCCGCATGCAGTCCGGGCCGTTCTGCGGCCGCTCGCTTTTGGGTGTCGAGCGCGTCTTCCAAAGACGTACTAGCTCGACACCCGAACCGCAGGTCAGGTCAGGCGGTCTTTGCGAGCCGCTCGGCGAGGCGTTCGTGGGATTCGGTCATCCCGCCCTCCATGCCCGAGGCAAGCATGCCGTCGCGCTCCTCGGTGGTGTGGAACAGCGATGTGGTCCTCACCTTCGTGCGCTCGCCAAGATCCTCGAACGTCGCCGTCTCGACGATCACATGGCCCGGCAGACCCTCCCATTCGAACGTCTGTACGATCCGCTCTGGCGGCGTGATCTCACGGTAGACGCCCCGGAATCCCTGCTCCTGGCCGTCTGGCTCGCGCATGACGAACCGCCACGCCCCACCAGGCCGGACGTCCATCTGATCGACGATCGTGGTCATGCGCCGGGGACCCCACCATTGAGGAATGAGCTCCGGGTCTGTGTACGCGGCGAACACTCGGTCGCGGGGTGGTCGAAGACGCGCTCACTGACAATCTCTCGATCCGAGGGCGTCGTAACCGTCGTGGCTCCGGACATGATGGTCTCCTCCTGGCTGTCGGTCACTGTGGTCATTGCGATTTTCCTTCGTGTGTTCTTGCTCATCGGTGTTGGTCATTGCGATCTCTCCTTTGGTGTTTTCAAGGAGTTCGCCGAAGCGGTCGAGGCGGACGTCCAGCATGCGTCGATAGGTCTCGATCCATTGGGGCCTCCGCGGCTATGCGTGGCTAGAGAGCTGGTGGCGCACCCGGTCGCGCACCTCGGCATAGCGCAGCGCCTCGTAGACGATCAGCGCCGTCAGCAGCGCCGCGAGGATCCCGAGCGTGAGCAGCGCCGGCAGCGTCGCGCCGGCGGGTAGCAGCGCGAGCAGCAGGATCGCGCAGACGAGCCGCCGTTTGCTGAGCGTGTGCATGTTACGCAGCCGAAAGGCGACGTGGGCGAGCAGATACAGCGCAGCGCCGCCGAGCAGCGCGGTCGCCGGCACCAGCTTCAGCGGGTCCTCGACATGGCCGATCGTCTGCTTCATCCCGACCGCGATCAGCGCAATGCCGGCGACCATCGGAAAATGCAGGTAGGAGTAGGAGTCGCGCGCGATCTCGTTGCGCTCGCGTCCCTCCGCGGCTCGCGCTAGACGCCGTCCGGCGACGATCGCGACGACGTCAAAGTACACCCACCACAATGCGGCCGCAACGACCACTCCGAGCACCGCGGCCGCAACGATGCCCACGTCGATCACCACTCTCGCGCCGACGCCGATCGCGACGATCGACTCGCCTAGCGCGATGATCACGATCAGCCCGTGACGCTCAGCGAAGTGCCCGGGGACGAGCTTCCAGCCGTCGGCGCCGAACAGGTACGGCCCGCCCATGTCGAGCACGAGCGCCAGCCCCCATAGGCCCAGCTGCAGCGCCCCTGCGGTGAACGCAGCGGCGAACAGCAGCCCGGCGCCGATCGCCGTGCTGCCGGCCAGCCCGAGCACCGAATGGCGCAGCGCAGGGTCCTCGCGGCTGGCCAGCATGAACAGCACGATGTGCGCCGCGCGCACCGCCGCGTACGCGCACGCGAACAGCAGCGCCTCGGAGCCGAACGTCCCCGGCACGCACAGCGCGGCCACTAGGAACGCGGCCATCGCCGCGAACATCGCCAGCCGCACGGCACCCTCCTCCGGGTCGACCACGCTCGTGAGCATCGCGGTGTTGGCGCCCATTGATTGGCCCACGAGCGTACCCGGCCAGCCCATGGAGTAACAGCATCGGCGGTCCAGATCCGCCGAAGTCCCAGTACGAGAGCTGGGTCCGATCGCGCTCAAAGTCCTGCCGGTTCATGCGGCATCGACGAGCCCTGGCGAACCGCTCAGCGCGATCTCATAGCGGACGATCCTCATCTCCGCCTGGCAGCTGCTTGACGTCCGCGGTGAGCTGATAGCCACGCCCTTCATAGAGCCGGCGGGCGCGCTCGTTGCTGGCACGAGTTCACAAAGAAGCTGCGTTGTACCCGCGCTCACGCATCGCGCGGTGGAGTGCGTCGAGCAGCTCGCGACCGATCCCACAGCCCCAGCGCTTGGGAGCAACGAACACCATCGAGACGTGGCCACGATCAGTCATGACTGGCCCGGAACGTCCTGAGCGCGATAGGGCTCTGCAAGCGCCATCCCGACCGCCCCTTCGTCATTGCACGCCACCACGAGATACGCCGTCGGTTCAGCAAGCTTCTGCTCAACGCGCGCGGTCCGCGCTGATGTCGGCGCCAAGCCTCGGGCTTCGTTCGCCGACCGCCACACCTTGAGCGCATCAGATCGCTCTCGTGGCGACGCAACTCTTACTGTCCGCACCGCGCACAGGCTACGCAAGGGCCCGCCTTCTCGCCATTCCGGCACTCTTGACCAGGCTGCCACCGCGGGGGTGGCCAGACCTTCTGTTGGTGCATAGCAGGCATGGCTCCGGCGCGGCGATGTGGGAACGCTACCGCGAGCGGCCCGACAGCACGAAGCTCCGCTCAGGCCGTGACGCCCCAGCACGCCGCTGGGACGACGAACTCGCCGTCCCGCCGGTACTGTGCCAGGCCCTCCTCGATCGCGGCTCTTGTCGCCCTCTGCTCTTCGTCGGGCAGCCCGTTGATCACCGTGGCCAGCGGCCCGGCAATGCGCGTGAGCGTGTCCCAGAGATCGTCGGCGGCGTAGCGCCACTCGAACGTGAGCTCCTCGAGCCGGGGCTCACCGAAGCCGGC
Organism: uncultured Solirubrobacterales bacterium; assembly: GCA_963813805.1. Taxonomy (GTDB): domain Bacteria; phylum Actinomycetota; class Thermoleophilia; order Solirubrobacterales; family Solirubrobacteraceae; genus Palsa-744. The sequence continues at coordinate 584,103 of CAWEZZ010000001.1, read as the reverse complement.
ACCGGTGACAAGCTCCACGATGCGGTCGGCCAGGCCCATGGCAAAGATCCCGGGCGCTCCGGGCTCAGGTGGCGGCATATGCCCGCGCTGGACCAGCGTCATCCCGGGAATCGCCGCCCACGGGTTGCGGTCCGGCGTCTGCCACACAGCGAACGCGAGCGTGCCGCCGTCGCGCAGGACCCGCCGCGTCTCGCGCAGAGCAGCGGCGGGGTCAGCCATCAGCATGTAGCCCCAGCGACACAGCACACCATCGACGCTGTTGTCATCGAGGCCCATGCGCTCGGCGTCCAAGACGCGGTACTCCACGTTGGACAAGCCGCGGCGCTCGCCGTTGCGGCGCGCGGCCTCCAGCATCTCGGGGGAGAAGTCCGTGCAAAGAACCTTCCCGTCCGCGCCCACACGCTCCGCCGCCATGAACCCGAGATCGCCCGTTCCCGCCGCCACGTCGAGGATCGACTCGCCGGGCTGCGGATCGACCTGGCCAGCGAGCCATTCGTTGATCGCTCCCGTGACCCCGAGGATCCATTCGCGACGGTCCTCCCAGCCTGGGGCCATCTCGTCCCAGATCCGCAGGCTTGTCTCGCGATACGTCTGCAGGTCCATCCCACCCTCCTCTTATCGGACTGGGCGCAAAACGTTCAGGCCAGCTACTCTACCCGCACGGGTACTCCTGCTGCAGCGCGAGCCGCCTCGTCCGTGAGTCCGCGGACGACACGTAGAAGCGAACCTAGGAGCCTCGCGATGCGTTCCGTCGCGCGCCTGCTTTCGCCCGTGAAAGCGAAACTAAGCGGCTGGCTCTGAGTCGTGATCTCAGGTCGCACTGGCAGTAAGCCCCTGGTGCCGTCTCAGCGCCCCGTGAACCGCGCCGGCGCTCAATGAAGGAGGCGCGTCGACTCCATGACTGGCGGTGCAGGCGTCGCGGCACGGGCCGTCACGAGCTCGGTACGTGAGACACTTCGCGCGCGATCGGCGAAGATCGGAGCGGACCTGGCTCGTCGCCGAGCGGCGCCCAACATGAGAGGGTGGGCTCATACAGGCCTACAGCACACCGATAGGGCGAGTAGAGACCAAGTACGCGAAAAGCGGAGAGCTCCACATCGCCTACCAGGTCTTCGGCGAGGGCGACCTCGACCTCGTGCTCGTGCCAGGCTTCTACCACCCATGTCGAGCTGATCTGGGAGCATGAGCCGACGGCGCGGTTCCTGGAAGGTCTGGCCTCCTTCGCCCGGGTCATCAACTTCGATCGTCGCGGCTCGGGTCTATCGGATCCGGTCCCCGACGCCCCCACCCTCGAGCAGCGCATGGACGACGTCCGCGCCGTGATGGACGCCGCCGGCTCGGAGCGGGCCGCGCTGGTGGGGATCTCCGAGGGCGTGCCGATGAGCATCCTGTTCGCCGCGACCTACCCGCACGGGTCCGGGCCCTGGTCTGCACCGGAGGGATGGCGCGCTCCACCTACGCCGAGGACTACCCCTGGGGAACCCCGGCTGAAGCCCTGACCGAGTCGGGGTTGGAGCTGATCCTGCCTCACTGGGGTGACGGGTCCTCGATCGAGGTCTCCGCGCCCAGCCAGGCCGACAACCCGGAGGCGCGCGCGTTCTATGGCCGCATCGAACGCTCCACCGCCAGCCCGGGGATGTTGACGGCGCTCTTCCAGATGTTCCTCGATCTCGATGTCCGCGACGTCGTGCCGAGTGTCCACGCCCCTGCGCTCATCCTGCACCGCTCCCGCGACCGCCTCGTCAATGTCCGCCACGGGCGCTGGCTGGCCGAGCACCTGCCGAACGCCCGGATGGTCGAGTTCGAGGGCGACGACCATAGCTTCTTCTACGAGGGCACCGAGGAATGGCTCGGCGCGCTGCAGGAGTTCCTGACGGGAGCTCGCGCCGTAGCTGAGACCGACCGCGTCCTCGCCACGGTGCTCTTCACCGATATCGTCGATTCAACGCGCACGGCCGCTGATCTGGGTGATCAGCGCTGGCGCGAGGTGCTCGAGCGACACCAGCGCGCGGTACGCGAGGACCTGGACCATTTCAACGGCCGCGAGGTGAAGTCGACCGGGGACGGCTTCCTGGCGACTTTCGACGGCCCGGCCCGCGCGATCCGCTGCGCGAGCGCAATCCTCCGATCCTCCGAGACATCGGGGCTCCGCGTCCGCGCCGGCCTGCACACGGGCGAGTGCGAGATGATGGGAGACGACATCGGCGGCATCGCCGTCCACATCGCCGCCCGCGTCAGCGCTCAGGCCGAACCCCAGGAGCTGCTTGTATCCCGGACCGTGAAGGATCTGGTAGCCGGGTCAGGGCTCCAGTTCACCGATCGCGGCACTCACACGCTGAAGGGTGTTCCCGACACCTGGCAGTTGTACGCGGTCGACGGCTAGCGACGACCCACGGGAGCCCGCGCTTGCCGCATCCTCGACCAAGTGGACGTGGCTGGACTCGAGCCAGCGCTCAGTTTCGCTCTCGCAAGCAACGCGGGCGCACGGATCATGCCGACCCTGCGTCTGGAGCGAAGCCGAGCGGGCGCCCGCAAATCGCGGTGGCTGTTGCACAAAGCCGTCTACGAAAACCTGGGCGGCGCTCGCTGTGACGGCCGTGGAAGGTGCTGGGAGCGCCGAGGCAGAGCAGAGCGCGCCGCGGCCAAGCAACGACCTTCGGGTTTTTCGACCCCACCCTCAGAACGGACTCAGCAAGGCCTTCGGGGGTTTGTGCGACAGCCACGCCCAAGCGCGAGCGCCCGAGCTCGGTGGGGCGCGTGCCTGCCTTGAACGAGTACCAGCACTGACGTGGATACCGGCACACACATCTGTATTGCCCGCGCAAGCAGGCGTGTGGCTGCCATGGCACGACGCACTCCAGATTCGTCCGCTGCGCAAGTCTCGGTCCTGATCGTCGACGCGCCTGCCTTGAACGCTAATGCAGAAGCGGGCTGCCTACCAACCCCGTCTACGCCGGGGAGGCCCCGCGGCTCGCAAGCTGCCCGGCGAGGCGCATCGCCCGCGGCATCCGGCGCGCGAGCGTGACGGCGATGCGGTCTGAACGGCGCATGTACCCTGCCGCCCCGTCGAGCTCGACCAGCGGCGTGCGCTGCTCTCCGAGCGCGTAGAGGTGCCATGAACCTGGGACGCCTTTCAGCTCGTGCTCGCCGCGGTCGGTGAACTGCATGTCCGAGCCGACGACGAGCTCCTTGACGGTTGAGGAGACGACGATCTCGCCCGGCCCCGCGAGCGCACCGACGCGAGCGCCGATGTGGACGGCCAGGCCGCCGAGGTCCTTTCCCATCGCCTCGCACTCGCCGGTGTGAACGCCGCTGCGCAGCCGTATCTCGAGTTCCGCGACCCCCTCGTTCAGCGCCTCGGCGCATCGCATCGCCATCGCCGGTCCATCGAACGCCGACAGTGCCCCATCACCGATGTGCTTGACGACCCGGCCGCCGTGTTCGGAGACGGTGCGCTCGACGAGCTCGTCGTGACGCTCAAGCACCTCCCGCCACGCGCGGTCGCCCAGCTCCGCGGCGCGCCTCGTCGACGCCACGATGTCCGTAAACAGGACGCTCGTCAACACACGATTCGGCTCGGTGCGACTCACAGCGCCGGTGACGAACCGCTCGATCTCATCGACGAGCCCGTCGACGAGCCAGTAGGCATGGTCGATGCCCGGGAAGCTGACTAAACGCGCATCGGGGATACCGTCTGAAAGCTGTTGGCCACCCTCAAACGGAATCACGCGGTCGTCCTCCACATGCATCACTAGTGTCGGCACGCGCACCGACGGCAGCACGTCGCGTATATCGATCTGCTGGACGACCTCGGCGAGAGCCCGCACCATGCGGGGGCTTCCTGCGGCCCGTGTGAATATCCCGAACGAGCGCTGCTGCGCCTCGTTCAACGTCACACTTGGAGCGAAGAACTCCATAAACCTGCCCCCATCGCCCCAGTGCTCAATTACCTCTTGCGCCTGACTGCGAATGCGCTCCACACGTTCAGTCTGCTCAGCCGAAAAATCTCCGGGCGCAGCCCACGGGGCGCACGCGAACGAGCCGAAAAGGATCAACGAAGTGATCCGCTGCGGCCGCATCGCGGCCAGTAGAACCGATGTGGGGCCACCCTCGGAAATGCCGAGGAGCACGGCACGCTGCGAGCCTGCCGCATCAAGGACCGCCTCTATGTCGGCGACGCGCTCCTCAAGAGTAGGCAGTTGCGCGATCGGGTCCGACAGGCCTGTGCCCGGCTTGTCGTAGATGATCAACCGCGCGAACGAGGCAAAACGAGCCAGAAAGCGCGAGATCCCCGGGTCCGCCCACTGGAGATCGAGGTGGGTGACGAAGCCGTGCGAGATGAGCAGGTCGACCGGACCGTCGCCCACAACCTGGTATGCGATCGAGATTCCGTCTCGCTCGACGTACTGCGTTTGCGGCGGTTGCACCGAACTAGTCTACGGCCCGCGAGCACGTTGCGCGAGCTTCGACACCGGCTCTGTGCTGCCATGAACCGGACCTAAGGGTTCATTTGCACGGGCCGCGGAACTTCCGCGGATCAGCGTTTGCGAGGATGGTCGGCAAGCTGTATAGCCGATGTTGACAATGCTGTTGCTCACAGATGATGCGATCCTTGCGCCTACGAAAGCGCGTGACCCTGCGCTCTGGCGGGAATCCGCCATGAGCGAGTGCATCGAGGCTCATCGACTTTTGGCTCTAAGAAGCCAATTGCTGGTCCAACATAAAGATGTGGCCCTAAAGTGCACGTCTTGTCAGCCACGCATACCCGGTCCACGACCACCACAACATTCCCAACACGAGCATCCCCTTGAGCATGCCCTCCCACGTCGGCGTCCGCGCGATCAGCGTCGTGCACTGCGTCAGCGCCAGCACGAACACGAGGTCGAAGAACAGCTCCAGCGGCGTCACCCGCTCGCCTTCGCGCATCACGGCGCTCACGTGCGGGACGCGGTTAGAGACGGTTGTGCCGCTCACCTCGCCATCTTCGCAAGTCCCGGCGGTGGGCCCCTATGCGCTCTCGCCGGCAACCCGGGCCGGCGCCTCTCCCCACAGCTGCTCCAGCCGGTAGAACGCGCGCATCTCGGGCGTGAAGATGTGCACCACCACGTCGAGGTAGTCCATCAGGATCCAGTCAGCCCGGCTGGCGCCCTCCACTCTGCGTGGCAGCGTGTCGTGCTCGCGCTTAAGCCCTTCCTGGATGCCGTTGTGGATCGCCTTCGTCTGACGGTTCGTGTTGCCCGAGCAGATGACGAAGTAGTCGGTATATCCAAGCACGCCCCTCAGGTCGAGCTCCACGATGTCTTGGGCCTTCTTGTCCGCCGCATAGCGGGCGATCGCGCCCACGAGCTCCTCGGATCGCATCAGCGCTCCAGCTCCGCAGGTCGAGCCGTAGAGGCCATGCTCGGCGATGTAGCGCGCCACGGCGGGACCCAGCAGATCCTCGACCGCTTTTCCGCGAGCCACGCGCTGGCGGACCATTGAGGAGGAGACGTCCATCACGGGCATGTCCAGGAACCTAAGCGCGCCAGCTGAGCCGTTCAGCGAGACCACCGTGTCGAGCACGTCCTGCCGCGTGTCCCCCGCGCGCACCGCGACCGCCAGGCTGGCCAGCTCGAGGACCTTCGCCGGCTCACGCCAGGTGGGCAGCGTGCATGCGACGTCGGCTCCGACGATGAACGTCAGCTCGGCCTCCGGATGACTGGCATGTATGGCTTGCAAGGTATCCACGGTATAGGACGGCCCGTCGCGCTTGACCTCGAGCTCGGAGACCGACAGCCCGGGGATCTCATCGACGGCCAGGCGACACATGCGCAGGCGATGTTCGGGGCCCGGGTCCTGCTCGGTGAGCTTGTGCGGAGGTATGCGCGCAGGCATCAGCAGCACGCGCTCCAGCCCCAGCTCTGAAAGCGCGTGGCGTGCGATCGCGACGTGCCCGAGATGCGGTGGGTTGAAGGTCCCGCCGAGGATGCCGAGCGATCGAAGATCGCCCTGCACGACCGGCCGCTCAGTCGCGGACGTGGCCGTCGCCCTCGACGAGGTACTTAAACGTGCACAGCTCGCGCAACCCGATCGGCCCGCGCACATGCAGCTTCTGCGTCGAGTTGCCGATCTCCGCACCCATCCCGAACTCACCCCCGTCGGTGAACCGCGTCGACGCGTTCACGTACACGCACGCGGCATCCACCCCGAGTCCGAACGCGCGCGCGGCGGTGGTGTCGCAGGTGACGATCGCCTCGGAATGCCCGCTGCCGTAGCAGTCGATGTGCTCAATCGCGTCCTCTGTGGAATCGACCACCCCGATGGCGATCGTGAGAGCCAGGTACTCGGTAGCCCAGTCCTCCTCAGCGGCTTCCTCCAGGCCGTTCGCCTCCTCGCCGGCCAGTGCGCGCGTGCGCTCGTCTGCACGTATCAACACTCCAGCGGCGCCCAGCGCGGCCACGATCCGGGGCACGAACTCCGCCGCCACATCCTCGTGCACGAGCAGCGTCTCGGCGGCGTTGCACACGCCCGGGCGCTGCACCTTGGCATTGAGCACGATCGCCTCGGCCTGGTCGAGGTCGGCGGAGGCGTCCACATACACGTGGCAATTCCCCGAGGCCGCGTAGATCACCGGCACGGTGGCCACATCCTTCAGCGCCGCCTTTAACCCCTCACCCCCGCGCGGGATGATCAGATCGACGCTGTCCTCTTGCGTCGCCAGCTCAGCCAGCTCCTCGCGCCCGCCGCCCGCCACGAGGCTCACGCAGCCCTCCGGCAGCCCGGCCGCCACTGCGGCCTCCGCGGCGATCTGGGCCAGCGCGGCGTTGGAATGCGTCGCCGAGGAGGATCCCCGCAGCACGATCGCATTCCCCGCCTTCAAGCACAGCGCGGCGGCGTCGATCGTGACGTTGGGCCGCGCCTCGTACACGACCGCGATCACCCCCAGCGGCACGCGCACCTTGCGCACGTCGAGTCCGTTGGGCAGCCTGCGGCCGTCAATTACCTCCCCCACCGGGTCCGCCAGCGCCACGATCTTCCGCACCGCCCGCGCGATGAGAGCGATTCGCCCCTCGTCCAGCCGCAGCCTGTCGAGCAGCGCATCGCCGATCTCCGCCTCGCGCCCCACGTGCATGTCGCGCTCGTTCGCCTCGATTATCTCCTCTGTGCGTGCCTCCAGCGCCGCCGCGATCGCCTCCAGTGCGGCGTCCTTCGTGGCGGTATCCACACGCGCCAACTCTCTCGCCGCGCGCTTGGCTGAACGGCAGACGTCCGCGACCGATGAGGTGACCGTGACCATGGCTCTACAGGGTACGACGGTCAGTCGACCACTAGATAGTCGCGGTGTACAGCCTCATCGGTGGCGCGCGGCAGAACCTCCCGCACGGCCGCGGACTTCATGCCGATCACCTGACGCAGCTCCTGCGCCGAGTAGTTGCAAATCCCCTTTGCGATCTGTCCTGCAGAAGAGTCGCCGCCGCCGATCCGAACGGCGATGTCCACTGCATCGCCCGCGTCGAAGTCGCCGAGCACCTCCACCACGCCCACCGGCAGCAGGCTGGCGCTGCCCTCGCGCACCGCCCGCGCAGCGCCCTGGTCGATCACGAGCGTCCCCCGCGAAGGCTTGGCGTACTTCAGCCACAGCTTGAAGCTCGAGTAGCGCGCCTCGCGCGGTGCGAACCTGGTGCCCTCGCGCTCGCCCGCAAGCACCGCCTCAAGCGCCCCCGCCCGCAGGCCGTTGCAGATCACGGCCGAGATTCCCGCCGCGGTCGCCATGTCCGCCGCCACCACCTTCGAGCGCATCCCGCCCGATCCCAGTGGGGAAGTCGTATGGCCGATCTCCAGCTCCTCCAAGGCCGCAAAGTCGCTGACCTCGCTCACCATCCGCGCATCGGGATGCAGCCGCGGATCGGCGGTGAACAGCCCGTCGATGTCGGTCAGCAGGATGAGCTCCTCAGCCCCGATCAGCACGGCCACCTGCGCCGCCAGGAAGTCGTTGTCGCCGAAGGAGATCTCGTCGGTGGCGGTCGTGTCGTTCTCGTTGATCACCGGCAGCACCCGCCACTCAAGCAGCGTGGCGAGCGTCTGGCGAGCGTTTAGATATTGAGTGCGGGCGCTCATATCGAAGAACGTGAGCAGCACCTGCGCACTGGTCACGCCCCGCTCGCGCAACAGCTCGTCGTAGGTCCGATAGAGCTTGCCCTGGCCGACCGCGCTGGCCGCCTGCAGCTCCCCGATCGTTCGCGGGCGCTCTCCCAGCTCCATCACGCGCATGCCCCGCGCGATCGCGCCGCTGGTGACGATCAGCACCTCATCGCCCTCCCTGTGGGCACGCGCGGCGGCGTCGCACACACGGGCGAGGTCCTCGGCGCGCAGCTCACCGTCGCCGTCGGCCACAACGCTCGACCCGAGCTTGATCACCACCCGTCTCATACGTTGCAGCCTACGCGGCCGCGCTCGGATCCAGCTCGAACGTCACGCCCGCGATCTCGATCTCGTCCCCTGGCTGAAACCCCTCCGCCTCTAACGCCTTCAGCACGCCGATCCTCCGCAGCCTGCCCTCCACGTGGGCCATCGCGTCCTCATTCTCGATGTCATACCGCGCCAGCAGCCGCTCGATCCCCTTCCCCTTCACGGCAAACGATCGCGGCCCGATCCGCTCGACGCGAAAGCCTGTTCCCGCTGCGGGGCGGAACACCATGTGCTCGGCCAGCTCCTCCTCGCCTGCGTGTGCGACGCCGACTCTGGCGCCTATGCCCACATCGGCTCTCGCGCCGATGGCGGCGGCGGGCGTATCAGTCGTCGTCGCGCCCCGGGGTGCAACCCGCCGCAGTAGCTCGCCGGCCAGCTCCCGGAGCCCGGTGCCGGTCGCGCTCGAGGTGGCAATCACCGGCACCCTCCCCCCCAGCCGGCGCTCCCACTCCGCCACCGCCTCTCCCACGCGCTCCTCCGTCACCAGGTCGGTCTTGGCCAGCACGAGCACCCGTGGCAGTCGCGCCAAGCGCTCGTCGTGTGCCTGGAGCTCCCGCTCGATCACCGCGTGATTCACCGCCGCATCCGCGCCCTCCCCCGCGGTCAGCTCGGGCGCCACGTCCAGCACGTGCACCAGTAGACGCGTGCGCTCCACGTGCGCCAGAAAATCGTGCCCCAACCCGGCGCCCTCGCTCGCGCCCTCGATCAGACCTGGAATATCCGCCACCACGAGCTGGCGTTCCTCGCCTTCGAGCACCCCTAGCACAGGCGACAGCGTCGTAAACGGATAACTGGCCACCTTTGGCGCGGCCCGCGTGAGCCGGGCCAGCAGCGAGGACTTGCCGGCGTTCGGCAGGCCCACCAAGCCGACGTCCGCCAGCAGCTTCAGCCTGAGCTCCAGCCAGCCCTCCTCCCCGGTAAGGCCGCGCTCGGCAAACCGCGGCGCCTGGCGGGTGGGCGTGGCAAAGCGCTTGTTTCCCTTCCCCCCCGTGCCACCGCGCGCCACCGTGGCCCTCTGCCCCACGGCGAGCAGCTCCCAGCGGCGTCCCTCCAAGCCCCCGTCCTCCCCGGCCGCTCCGGCCACACCGGCCGCTCCGGCCGCTCCGGCCACACCAGCCGTGTCCCCATCCCTGCCGCCTGGCCCGGTCACGCCGGCCACCTCTGTGCCCGGGGGCACCCCGATAACCAGCGTCTCCCCGTCCGCTCCGTGACGCAGCGAGCCCTCACCGTGCCCGCCCTGCCCAGCACGGTAATGGGTCTTTCCCCGCAAGCCATGCAGATCGCGCAGCGAGTCGTCGCACACGAGCACCACGTCTCCCCCACGTCCCCCATCGCCGCCGTCGGGGCCGCCGCGCGGCACGTGCGCTTCGCGGCGAAAGCTCGCGCAGCCGTTACCCCCGGTGCCCGCCTGGACGTGGATCCTCGCGCGATCGTGCAGCATCGGTCAGCATCTTGACAGTCTCAACACCGACGCCTGGCACTCACACGAGCAGGCGTGCACCAATTAGACGGCCCTGCGTATAACTATAGTTGCTACTGCTGAAGATAAAGGAGGGGTGCTTGGATATAAAAAAATAGAGTGCGTATAACCACAGTTATACGCGCCCCATTTTTGCAAGCACCTACTCCGCCGCCTTTATCCGCCGCCTTTATCTTCCCGCGACCACCCGACCAGCCGGGTCAAGCTCTACTCCCCAGCGCCAGGCAGCACGCTCACCATGCGCCCGCGTCGGCTGGTGGTGAACTGCACGGTCCCGGCAGCGCGAGCGTACAGCGTGTCGTCCTTGCCGATACCCACGCCAGCGCCCGGCTTGAAGCGGGTGCCGCGCTGGCGCACGATGATCTCCCCGCCGGTCACGGTCTCACCGGCGAACGTCTTCACGCCGAGTCTTTGCGCGTTTGAGTCACGCCCGTTGCGGCTGGAGCCCAGCCCCTTCTTATGAGCCATGCTTCTTGGCCTCCTCCTTCGCCTTCGGGGCCTCCGCGCCCTCTGCCTTCGGGGCCTCGGGGGCGACGATCGGTTTCGCAGTCGGTTTGGCGGCTGGTTTGGCGGCAACCGGCTTGGCGGCTCCTTTAGCGGCCAGTTGTTTGGCGGTCGGCTTGGTAGTCGGTTTGGCGGCTGGTTTAGCGGCGACCGGCTTGGCGGCTGCCCGCCCCGTGGCGGGGGAGGTGCCCGGGAGATGCCCGGGGAGGTGCCCGCGAGCGCGATCTTGGTCACCTCGATCCGTGTCAGATCCTGGCGGTGGCCGGTGCGCCGCTTGTAGCCGCGCTTGGGCTTGAACTTGAACACTCTCAGCTTCTCGCCGCGCTCGTGCGCGATCACCTTCGCGGTGACCTCCACCTTTGCAAGGCCCGTCTTGTCGAACACGGCCTCCTCAGAGCGGTACAGGATCGGCTGCAGCGTGACGATCTCGCCCTCGGCGGCGGATAGCCGCTCAACCAGCAGCCGCTGGCCCCGCTCGACGCGGTACTGCTTGCCGCCGGTCTTCACGATCGCGTACATGTCGTCTCTCTACTCCGAGGTGCTCGCCTGTGCCTTGGCAGCCGAACGGCGTCGCCCGCCTCTGCGGCCACGACGCCGAGGTTTGGATTGTAGGCCATCCTCTCCGCCCTCGCCCTGCGGAGCCTCCTTTGGCTGATCCTCGTCCGGCTGATCCTCGTCCGGCGTGTCGTGGGTCGCCTGGCCCTCGACCGTTTCCTTTTTGGTCGTTTCGCTCTTGGCCTTCGAGCTCTCGGGCTTTGGCGTCGTCCGCTTTCCACCTCGCCGACTGACCGATCGGCGATCGGTCAGCGGAACTGGGCTGCGCGGCGCGGGCTTGACTACCTCGCCGAACTCATCCAGCAGCAGCGCGCTCGCCGCCGTGCGTCCCACCTGCTCGATGCGCACCATCCGCTTTTCACCGACATGGGGCGCAGCGCCCGCGATCGAGATGATGTAGCCGTCAATTTTCGCCACCGCGTCGTCCACGTCGTACATGTGTGGCTCGACGATCTCCACCAGCACCTCATCCCCCTCGCGGAACGGCAGCGCCCGCTCCTCGACCTCCGCGCGGGTGCCCTGAAACGTGATCGCGAAGTGGTCCAGCTCGAGTCCTTCGGAGCCCTCGAACAGGAACGACTTGCCCGTCTGCGCCTCTAGCGCTCCCAGCACGCGCGAGCCGTGCCCGGTGAACTCGGCGGTCACGCGCGGGTTGATCTGCACCAGGAACGCCTCCACCTCCGGATTTTCGAGAGCTACTTCGCGCAGGCGGCGTTCGAACTCGATCGCGTAGGTCTCCTCCGAGCGGATCACGCCCTCTCCATCGCACGTCGGACAAGGCCGGCTCATGATCTCGCGCACGCCCTCAGTCACGTTCTGCCTTGTCATCTCGACCAGCCCGAGCTTGGAGATCTCCGCAGTGAACGTCTTCGTGCGGTCCTCGTCCAGGGTCTTGCGGAGCGTCTTCATCACCGCATCGCGGTTGCGCGCGCGCGCCATGTCGATGAAATCGATCACGATGATCCCGCCGATGTCGCGCAGGCGCAGCTGGTTGACCACCTCCTCGGCGGCCTCCAGGTTGGTCTTCGTGATCGTGTCCTCCAGCCCCGCGCCCTTGCCGCGACCGATGAAGCTGCCGGAGTTGACGTCGATCACCGTGAGTGCCTCGGCGTAGTCGATTATCAGGTAGCCACCGCTCGGCAGGTCCACCCGTCGCGAGAGCACCCCCTCGATCGCCTTATCCACGCCGTAGGCCTCGAACAGCGGCTCCTTGCGCTCCCACAGCTCCACCCGCTCAACCAGCTCCGGGGCGGTGCGCGTGAAGAACGACACCAGCCGGTGGTACTGCTGCTCGTCGTCTACGATCGCCCGCTCGAAGTGGGCGGAGAAGATGTCGCGCACGACGCGCACCGAAAGGTCGGCCTCCTGAAAGACGAGATCCGGCGCGGTTGTCTCCTTGACCCGCTTGACGAGCACCTCGTGGAGCTTGTGCAGATACTTCAGCTCGCGCTCAAAATCCTCTCGCTTGGCGCCGTGAGCTGCGGTGCGCACGATCGCCCCACCGCCGTCGAGCACCAGGCCTGAGGTCTGCCGGCGCAGACGTTCGCGCTCTTTGTCCTCCAGACGGCGAGACACGCCCACCCCCTCGCCCGTGGGCGCGTAGACCATGTAGCGCCCGGCAATAGTCAGCTCCATCGACACGCGGGCGCCCTTCGTCTTCAGCGGGTCCTTGACCACCTGCACCACGATTTCCTGGCCGGGCGCAAGCAGGTCTGCGATCTTGCGAGTGCTCCCACTTCCGCGCCCGCGCTTGGGCGCCTCCACCCCGGGCAGCACGATCTCATCCACGTGCAGAAAGCCGTTCTTCTCCAGGCCGATGTCGACGAACGCGGCCTCCAAGCCGGGTAGCACGTTGTCGACCTTGCCCTTGTAGATGTTGCCTACGATAGAGCGCCCGCCACGGCGCTCTATGTACAGCTCAGCGATGCGATATCCGGCCCCGGGAGGTCCGTCACCGCGCTTGCGGCCACGGTTGGAGGACGGACGCGAGGCGGCGGGCGTTCCGCTCGCCTCCAGAAGCGCCACGCGCGTCTCCGCACGGTCGACGCTGACAAGCACTTGCTTTTTCAATTTTTCGATCCAGTCTTATTGTCATATCAGTTGAGCGGCACGCGGCCCTTCAGCGCAGCTGAGGCGCGTGCCTGGACGTAGATTGACTGCAGCAGACCTACGGCCAGAAGGGTGGCGACCACCGACGAGCCGCCATAGCTCATGAGCGGCAGCGTGACGCCGGTGATGGGCATGATGCCAATGGTCATGCCTACGTTTACAAACACCTGAAACATCAGCATAGCCGCTACGCCGGCAGCCACGAGCGAGCCAAACAGGTCCTTAGCCATCACGAGGATCCCCAGCGTGCGCCAGATAAGCAGCGCGTACAGACACAGCACGAGCCCAGCGCCGAGGAAGCCATACTGCTCGCCGACGGCGGCGAACACGAAGTCGGTGTGGCTCTCGGGCACGTAGCCCAGAGGAATCTGGGTGGCGCCCGCGCCCCGGCCGGTCTTCTGCCCCGAGCCAATCGCGATCTTCGCCTCCTCCAGCTGGTAGAGGGGATTGGGTTCGCCTGTCTTGGATTCGCTTTCCCTGATTGCCTTGATGTTCGAGGAGGGGTGTATGAAGGCCGTCAGCCGTTCGGCCTGATAGGGCTTGAGCACGTGCACGCCCGCGGCGGGCGCGGCGACGAGCACGAACGTCAGCGACACCGCGACGAGCGCGAGTAGCCCGGCGAGCTGGCGCCCGGGCGTGCCGGCGACGAGCAGCAGCACGAACGCGATCACCATGTAGACAATGCCCGAGCCGAGGTCGGGCTGGGCGATCACGAACATCGCGGGAATGAGCGCGGCAAGCATCACCAGCGCGGTCGTGTCGCGCTCGCGTAGCCGCCTGGCGCGATCGACGACGAGCGCGGAGAGCGCAAGGATCAAGAAAACCTTGCCGAGCTCGGAGGCCTGAAAGGAGAAGAACGGCAAGCTGATCGCGCGCTGGGCGCCGTTGGCGGAGTGGCCAGCGGCGAGGACCGCGAGAATGCTCAGCATCAGAGCGACGTAGATCCCGTTTTTCAGCTGTCGTAAACGCGCGTAGTCCAGGCGCGAGAGCGCGCCCATAAACAGCACGCCGACGATCAGGTAGATCGCCTGCCGGTCGACGTAGTAATGCGGATGGCCCGGCACGAGGTCGCGCGTGGCCGCCCCCAGCGTGACGAGCGAGCAGATCCCCAGCCCGATCACCGCGAGCGTGAGCATGGGGTCCAATGGCAACCTCAACAAGCCGCTGGCGGTCCGTTCCTCCTCGCGCTCGGGCGCCTGGATCGCCGCGGATGGCCCGATCGGGGGGTTTGCAGTTGGAGGACTCATCGCGTCGTGCTGGGCGGGCTCAGAACGTCTTTGAGGTTCCGGCGACGAACCGCTTGGGCTTACCGAACCACTGCGAGGCCAAGAGGCGCGCGATCGGCGCAGCGGTTTCCGCCCCGAAGCCGCCCTGCTCGACGGTCACAGCAATCACGATTGGTCGGTTGGGATCGGCGATGTAGCACATGTACCAGGACTGGTCTTCCTTGGGCGGGCGTTCGGCGGTTCCGGTCTTGCCGTACACCGGATGCTGCGCCTGGTCCCACCCTGTCCACACGTCGAAGGAGGTGCCGCCCGGCTGGCTGGCGGCGTCGTGGATGCCTTCCATCACGAGGCTCAGATCGGAGTAGTTCAGATGCACTTTGCGCGCCGGTGGGAAGCTCAGGCTCTGCACCAGCCCCCCCTTGGCTTCGTCGATCTCAAGTCCCAGATGCGGGGTCACGACCGTTCCTTCGCCGTTGTTTCGGTAGGCGTTTGCCAGCGTCGAGTACGCCACCGCCATCTGCAGCGGCGAGGTGACCAGATCGCCCTGCCCGACGGCCAGGTGCATGTTGTCGCCGACGCTCCACTGGTGGCTGACTTCCGCCACTATTCCGCAAGAAGAGCGGTGGGTGAGATGCTCGCAGTTGAGCTCGAGCTGATTCTCGTGTTCACGCCACTTTCGATCGGGCACGGTCCCCGTGATCTCGCCCGGCAGGTCGATGCCCGTTTTCTCGCCGATCCCGAGCTCCTTCGCCTTTTCCTGGATCACGTTGCCGTGGCTGTTGGCGCGCTTGCCGACTTCGAAGAAGTAGGTGTCAGAAGAGACCCGCAACGCGTCGACGAGCCCTACGGGCCCATAGTCGGCGTGCCCGGCGTTGCAGAACTGCTGGGTGGACACGAAGATGCACGGCCCCGCGCCGAGACCTTCCGAGGGGCTGATGACCCCCGCTTCGAGCGCCCCCATCGCGGTGATCGGCTTGAACGTCGAGCCCGTCGGATAGGCGCCGTTGACCGCGCGGTCAGTCAGCCGCACAGGAGATTCTTGTCGACCGTTCACCTTGCCCTCAAGCGCTTCGTATTCGCTCGTGGTGAGCAGTTTGGCGAACTTGTTCGGGTCAAAGCCCGGATAGGAGCCGATCGCCAGCACCTGGCCGTTGCGCGGGTCGAGCGCTACAAACGCGCCCGCTTCGGCAGGTTTGCCACCGGCTCTGGCCTGTTCGATCCCCTCTAGCAGCGCCTTTTCGCCCTCTTTCTCAAGGCCGAGATCGAGCGTCACCCTGAGGCTGTGCCCGGCCAGCGGCTGGGTCGGGGCGAGGCTGCTCGGAACGGGATAGCCCGCGGCGTTGACCTCCACTTGCTGCACTCCCGCCCGCCCGCGCAGATAGCGGTCGTAGTAGTACTCCAGCCCTTCCTGGCCGACCACCGTCCCTTGTTGCACGCCGTGGAAGGCGCGTAGTTTGAGCTCGGTTTCGTTGAGCTGGCCGACATCACCGAGCGCCTGGGCGGCCATCTCGCCATATGGGTAGGCGCGGATCGAAATCGGTTGCTGGACGACGCCCGGGAAGTCGTTCTGGCGCTCGGCGAGCACGATCAGCGCTCTTTTGCCGGCATCGGTCTTGATCGTCACGGGCGCGTAGGGCACGGCCGTGCGCTCCTTCACCACGAGCGCCTCGATGCGCCCGGCACTCAACCCCAGCAGGGCGCCCAGGCGACGGTAGAGCGCCAGACGCGGCGCGCCTGCGGGCGGCAGCGCGGAGGGCACGATTTGCACGGCGTTGGTCGTGCGGCTTGTCACGATCGGCTGACCTTCGCGGTCGAGGATCTTCCCGCGCGGCGCGGGAATCGGCAGTTCGCGCGCGCGGTTGGCGTTGGCCTGCTGGACGTACTGTTCGCCGGACAGCACCTGCAGGTACCACAGGCGGAAGAAGATGATCGCGAACATCACCATCGCCACGCCGCCCAGCACCGCCACACGCAGGGCCAACTGCGGCGCAACGGGCACGCGAGGCTCGCTCGGACGAACGCGCTCGAGTGCGCTCATGACCTTGAGAGCGGGCTCAACCCACCGGTCGTGTACGCGCGCCGGCGCCGACGGCGGGGATCGTCAGGCAGCCCACCCACCAGACAGCGGCGCACGAGCGCCCACATCGGCAGCGCGACGATCGTGTTGACGACGGCGCCGAGCACGATCTGGCGCAGTAGCTCCAGGCTGACAGGAGCGTCCACACCGAGCATGAACTCCATCAGCGAGTAGCCCACCAGCGCGGCGCCTGAAGCGCCGGCGCCCACCAGCAGCGGCGTCAGCGCAGCCTGGGGGTCGCGCAGCTCGCGCAGACGCCCGCACCAGTAGCCCACGAGCGTGAAGACCAGCGAGGTCAGCCCCAACGTCTGCACGAGCGTCAGGTCGACGAGCAGGCCGACCGCGAAGCCGACCGCTGCCCCCAGCGTCGAACCGCACAGCAAGCCGACGAACGCGACTAGCAGCGGAGATAGATCGACCGTCACGGCGAACACGGGCACCTCCGAGACGACACCGATCTGGAAGAACACGACGACCACCGCGAGCACGGCGATGCGCGCGAGCAGTCCGGCGGAGACCCCAGAGCCCATCATCCTTCCGCCCCCGTCGAGGCGAGCCGTTCGCCGGAGGCGACGCCCGCGCTCTGGCCGGCTGGGAGGCTAGCAGCGAGGTGACTCAGGTTGCTCGGCAGTGTCCCGGACGCCGCAGTCAGCACCTGCACGACGTCGAGGTTGTGCAGGTTCGCGAGCGGATGCACGTTGACCGACTTGTAGGCGCTTTCTTCGTTCACCGAGGTCACCTGCCCGATCGGGATCCCCGGCGGGTAGAGCGAATCGTCCGGGCTCGACACCGTGCCGGAGGTGACGACGTATTCGTTTGGATTGGGCTGAGTGTCGCCCGGCAGGTACTGAAGCAGCAGGTCGTTCGGATCGCCCACCTTGGGCTGAACGATGCCGGTCGCGTTGGTGCTGCCAAGTCTCGCCGAGACCCCCATCGTGCTGTCGGTGATGAGGCTGACCTGGGCGCCGTCGGAGATGACTTGCGTGACCTTGCCCACCAGGCCTTCGCCGTTGATCACGGGATCGTTGACCCGCACGCCCGCCGATTCACCTTTGTCGATCGTCACCGTCGCATACCAGATGTTCGGCGATTTGCTCACGACCGTGGCGATCACCGGGCGATAGTTGGCGACGCTCAGCTGATTGTCGAGGTGGAACATGCCGAGCAGCTCGTGGTAGGAGCGTTTTTCGGCCTGGTCGGCGACCTGTTCATGGCGCAGTTTGTCGTTCTGCTTGAGCAGCTGGTCGCGCTGGCTTTTCGCGTGCAGAGTGTCGCCAAACCAGCCGAACAGATCACGTACCGGCTTCAGCGCCTTGTTGGCGCCGTCCTGGATCGGCGAGATGACCGTCAAAAAGCCGCGCTGCACGGAGTGCAGGCGTCCGCTCGAAGCCTCGCCGAAGTAGGCGGTCAGGAGGATCAGGGAGAGCACGACGAGCAGCGCGAGCACCACACGTCGACGCCGGACCGTCTTGTCATACACAGATCAGGGCCTTCCGAAGCGTTCACAGGACAGAATACCCCTGGGGCGGCTGGCAGGTTGCGGGCGGGGACATCACCGGCGCCGCCGGTTGCGCGAGCTGCGGTTGGAGCGATGGATCGCCTCGAACTCCTCGAGCGAACGACCCGATCCGACCGCCACACACGTCAGCGGTGACTCGGCCAGGTGCGCGGGCATCTGGGTCTCCTGGCGCAACCGCTCGTCCAGGCCCTGCAGCAGCGAGCCACCGCCGGCGAGCATGATGCCGCGGTCCATGATGTCCGAAGCCAGCTCCGGCGGGGTGCGGTCGAGCGTCTCCTTGACAGCGTCGATGATCTGGCTCAGCGGCTCCTCCAGCGCTTGACGGATCTCCTCGCTCGTCAGCACGACGGTCTTGGGAAGTCCGGCGACCATGTCGCGCCCGCGGATCTCGGCCTGCAGCTCCTCGGACATCGGGCAGGCCGAGCCGATCTCGAGCTTCAGCTCCTCCGCGGTCTGCTGGCCGATCAGCAGCTTGTACTCTTTCTTGGCGTAGTTGATGATCGCCTCATCCATCTCGTCGCCGCCAACCCGAATCGACTGAGAGACCACGATCCCGCCGAGCGAGATCACAGCCACCTCGGAGGTCCCCCCACCGATATCCACGACCATCGAGCCCGTCGGCTCACCCACGGGCAGCCCCGCTCCGATCGCCGCGGCCATCGGCTCCTCGATCAGGTAGGCCGTGCGCGCGCCAGCCGACAGGCACGCCTCCTCGACGGCGCGCTTCTCCACCCCGGTCACCCCCGAGGGCACGCACACCACCACGCGCGGGTGTGCCCAGCGATTCTGGTGGACCTTTTGGATGAAGTGCCTGAGCATCTGCTCGGTCACGTCGAAGTCCGCGATCACGCCGTCCTTCAGCGGTCGGATCGCCTGGATCGTGCCGGGCGTGCGGCCGAGCATGCGCTTGGCCTCGATCCCCACCGCGTGCACTTCGCCGGTGCGCGAGTCGATCGCCACGACGCTCGGCTCGGACAGCACGATCCCGCGCCCACGCACGTACACGAGCGTGTTCGCCGTCCCCAAATCGACCGCCATGTCGCGGCCGCCGAACCCGGTCAGATAGGAGAAAATACCCATATATATGGAGAAAGGGCACGCTCGGTTTCGGTCTCGTGCCGCCGCACTTCGCCGTGATCGGTGGCCGGCGCTGGCCGATCTCCGATCGGTCTGGGCGTACCCGCGGGCCAGTGTAGCGAACAGCCGTCCCCGCCCGACACGGCTGCCAGCTTATTTGCAGGCGAAAAGAAGCTCGGGATAGATGTCGAGCAGAGTCGCCAATGGCAGACCGACGACGTTCTCATAGTCGCCCTCGATCCCGCGCACTAGCGCCGCGCCAGCCCCCTGAATCGCGTAGCCGCCCGCGCGTCCACACCACTCGCCGGTAGCGAGATACCAGTCCAGTAACGCCTCGTCCAGCGCTCTGAACGTGACCGCCGTATGCGCGATCGCGGTGCGCTCCCGCTCGTTTAGAAGCAGCAACGCCACTCCGCTCACCACCTCGTGTGTGACGCCGCTCAGGGCTGCCAGCATCGCGCGGGCAGCGCTTTCCCCGGCGGGCTTGCCGTAGATCGCACCGTTGAGCACCACGAGCGTGTCGCATCCAAGCACCGCCTCCCTAGCGCCTGGCTTGCGCGCCGCGCGGGCCTTGCGCAAAGCGTTCTCCCCCGCCACCTCCCCTGGATCGCCCTGGTCGAGCTCCGGCACGTTGGACGGCCGCACCGTGAACGGCACCCCCAACCGCTCCAGGATCGCCCGCCTTTGCGGTGAGCTGGAAGCTAGGACGAGGGAAAGGAAATCTCCTGCGTCAGGCTCTGCTCCCGAGTCTTCCACGACCCTGCCCTCGCGTGGCTAGTACTCCGGAAAGAACAGCGCCGCCTCGCGCGCAGCGGACTCCGGAGAGTCCGAGCCGTGGACCATGTTCGGCTCCCATCTCGATCGCGAAGTCGCCGCGGATCGAGCCAGTCCCGGCCTCCAGCGGATCGGTCGCGCCAATCACCTGTCGCGCCGCCCTGACCGCGTCTGAGCCCTCCAACATCATCGCCACGATCGGGCCAGAGGTGATGAAGTCGACGAGCTCGCCGAAGAACGGGCGCTCTGAGTGCTCGGCGTAGTGGCGCTCGGCCAGCTCTCTCGTCACGGTCATGTGCCGCAGCGCGACGATCTTCAACCCCTTACGCTCGAACCGGGCGAGAATCTCGCCGGTCAGCCCCCGGGCGAAGGCGTCGGGCTTTACGAGGATCAGGGTTCGGTCCATTGGTTCCTTTTTCGAGGTGGAATGTCGTATTCAGGAGGTCGGGCGCGGGCGGCTTGCGCGCCCGGCGCTAGAGCGCGGCCTGGAGGCAGGTTCAGAGGCCGCGATCGGAGCCCGGGCGCCCTCGCCATCTTCCCTGGCTGCCGGACCACCGCCTGCGGCGGCGGCGCCCCCCACCGTCTGCGGCGGTGGTGCCGTTGACCAGTCCTCCTCGACGTCCGATCGGTCACTCTCGACCGGTGCGGGCCGGCGGCGCGTGCGCCGGGAGGGCGCGACACCGGGGACCTCGGTCTCGCAGTACGGGCAGATCGTCCATGCCTGATCCAGCGGGCGCGAGCAGCTGGCGCAGCGCTCCTTCAGCTTGCGCAGGCAGCTGGGGCAGCGAATGAAGTCACGCTCGATCCGGTAGTCGCAGTGCGGGCACAACCCGTTGTCGAGATCGTGCAGGCGCGCCTCGGCCGCCTGCATCTCGAGCTCGCGCTCGCGCACGTCCTCCAGATACTCGGGCGGACGCAGAATCATGTACACGATCGTGCCCACGAACGGGAACAGCGACGCCGCCGTGGCGCAGCCGACCAGCATCGGGTCGGAGATCCTGCGACGAGCGTCAGCGTAGGTCCAGTAGATCAGCGAGAAGTACAGGACGACGACGAACAGGATCAATAGATCGATGACCAGGTTCAGGCCGCCGCTTTCGATTCCGAAATAGGCGAACGGGAGCATCAGCGGCCTCCGCGCGACATTGACGCGCCGTGCCAAGGAAGGATACGCCGGCCCAGCGAGATGGATCCTGATGTGAGCATCGGCCGGCTGAGTTTAGAGAAACAACCGGCCGAACCCATAGCCGGCGGCGAAGAACACCAAGATCACCAACGCCACGATCAACGCGACGGCGCCGATCATGGTGAGCACGGATGGACCCTCGTCGTTCATCTGGAAGCGTTGCGCATGGGAGCCTGCGACCGTCCCAGAGTATCGGAGGCGTCGAGATGACCGATCAGCTCGCCGACCAGGTAGACCGAGCCAGTGGCGAGCACCGCTCTTTCCCTGTCGCGCTCGCGCGCCCAGCGCTGCGCCTGGACCAGCGCCCGCCATGGCTGAGACTCGCACGTGACCGCATCGAAGCCGAGCTGGCGAGCAAGCGACTGGAGCGCCGCGGGCGACAGCGCGCGACTGCTCGGTGGGGCGGTGAACCACGCACGCTCGCATATCGGCAGCAGCGCCGCGAGCATGCCCGCTGCGTCCTTGTCCTCGAGCACACCAACCACCACCCCTAGCGGCCGGCTGTCGAGAACCTCTCCGAGCGATTCGACGAGCGCCGCCACCGCGTCGGGATTGTGCGCACCGTCGAGCACGGTCAGCGGGTCGTCGTCCACCACGTGCAGACGCCCCGGCACCTCGGTTTGTGCCGCCGCTTCCGCCACGGCCTGCTCGCTCAGCTCGATCCCCGCGTTCTGGAGGTATACCTCGGCGGCGAGACGCGCGAGCGCGAAGTTCCGCCGCTGGAAGGAACCCCTTGCCAGCAGCGGCGTGGCCCACGCACCTCGGTTCATCTCGCTGGGGGTAGATTCGGGCGTAGCGGGGAACTCGGGCATGGTGGAGGGCTCGGCGGCGACCCGGACGATTCGCGCGGCGCGCTCTTTCGCCACGCTCCTCGCCACCGCGAGCGCGTCCTCGGCCAGCTCGACGCCGAGGACGAGCGTCGTCTCCGGCCGCACCACCGCGAGCTTCTCCGCGGCGATGTCCCTCACCGTCGGTCCCAGCCAGCGGGTGTGCTCGAGCCCGACGTTCGTCAGCACCGTCACCTGCGACTCGATCACGCTCGTCGCGTCATAGCGCCCACCGAGCCCGGCCTCTACCACCGCGACCCGCACCTCTTGCTCGGCCATCGCCCACAGCGCAGCCGCCGTGAGCTGTTCGAACTGGGTCACGTGGTCGTCTTCGGCCAGTGTGCGGTTGACACGCTCGGCCGCCCACGCAGCGCGGGCGATCGCGCCGGCGAAAGCGTCTGCCTCGATGTCGCGCTCGCCCACCTGCACGCGTTCTGAGTAGGACACCAGGTGGGGCGAGGTGTAGGCGCCGGTGCGCAACCCGTGGCGCTCCAGGATCGCCGCGGTCATGCGCGTGGTCGAAGACTTCCCATTGGTGCCGACCACGTGGATAGCATCGAAGCGCAGTTGCGGTGAGCCCAGCACGGTCATCATCCGCCGCATCCGGTCCAGCCCGAAGCGCATCCCGAACAGCTCCAGCGAGCGAAGGTGGCGCTCGGCCTGTGCGGAAGTCCACACCACCTGGAGAGGGCCTCTAC
Organism: uncultured Solirubrobacterales bacterium; assembly: GCA_963813805.1. Classification (GTDB taxonomy): domain Bacteria; phylum Actinomycetota; class Thermoleophilia; order Solirubrobacterales; family Solirubrobacteraceae; genus Palsa-744. The sequence goes on along the minus strand of CAWEZZ010000001.1, from coordinate 561,623 downwards.
GCGTCGGGGTGCTTGCGCAGGTAGTCGATGAACACGGGTCGCAGCGCCTCGCCCAGCTTACCGTCGCCGCTGTGGACTGCATCGGAGATCAGGCCTTTCGAGGACTCGATGTCAAAGTCGGCCTCGCCCACGTTCCCGCTGACCGCCTCGGCCGCCGGGATCATCTCCAGCAGCGACCAAAAGAACTTTACGTCGAGGTGCTTCTCGGCCCGGTGTACCGCGCGGTCGTGAAGCTCGTGCGTCGAGAGCTGATCGAGGTCGTCGGCCATGCCGTCAGTCAAACGCCTTTCGTCACGGTCGTAATCGTGCGCAGGCGAGTGCTCATCGACGGCGCTTGCCGCGCCGTTTGCCACGCACGAGCGGCAGCAGCTCGCGGCGCATACCCTTGACGTCGAGCTTACGCGCCAGCTTGCGCAGCTCCAGGCGTTCCCTCGCACTGAGGTTGCCCCAACGTCCGCGCGAGTCGCGCACGAGCTGCGCTAACCGCGCGCGCTCCTTCGCCGACAGCGCCGCCCAGCGCTTGCCGACGATCACGCCGCCCTGCAACAGCATGGCCCAGGGCACGGCCTTGGCGCGGCGCTTGAGCTTGGACTCGCTCGGCTTGGGCACAGAGCGATAGTAGCGGGCAGGCGTCCCGAGCGCGGATCGCGCCGGCACCGTCATGCGGCCCTCTGCCCGCCGGCGCTTGGGCGCTCGGGCGCCGACAAGCGCGACTCAGGCCGACTCCTCGCGCAGCTCCAGCGCCTCGTCGACCTCTTGCGGGGCAGCTTCGGTCACGAGCGTCGGGGTGAGGCCCTTCTCGACCGTCTCCTTCGTGACGACGCACTTCTTCACGTCGCGGCGAGAGGGCAACTCGAACTGGACCTCGAGCAGGATCTCCTCGATTATCGAGCGCAGGCCGCGCGCGCCGGTTTCGCGCGCCAACCCCTTCTCGGCGACGGCGGTCAGCGAGTCCTCGGAGAACACCAGCTCGATCCCGTCGAAGGAGAAGAAGCGCTGGAACTGCTTCACCAGCGCGTTGCGCGGTTCTACCAGGATCGAGACAAGGTCCTCGCGCGTGAGCTGGTGCACGGCGCTCATCACCGGCAGCCGCCCGATGAACTCGGGGATCAGCCCGTACTCGATCAGATCCTCAGGCAGGCAGTGCTCGAACACTTCGCCGGTGTCGCGTTCGGCCTTGGCCTCGATCGCCGCCGCGAAACCGACTCCTTTGTGCCCGATCCGCCGCTCGATCACCTTGTCCAGGTTGGCGAACGCCCCGCCGCAGATGAACAGAACATTGGTCGTGTCGATCGTCAGGAACTCCTGATGGGGGTGCTTGCGCCCGCCCTGAGGGGGAACTGAGGCGCTGGTGCCCTCGAGGATCTTCAACAGCGCCTGCTGCACGCCCTCGCCGGAGACATCGCGCGTGATCGAGGGGTTGTCGGCCTTACGCGCGATCTTGTCGACCTCGTCGATGTAGATGATTCCTGTCTCAGCCTTCTTCACGTCGTAGTCGGCGGCCTGAATCAGCTTGAGCAGGATGTTCTCGACGTCCTCGCCCACATAGCCCGCCTCGGTTAGAGCCGTGGCGTCGGCGATCGCGAACGGCACGTTGAGGATCCGCGCGAGCGTCTGGGCGAGCAGCGTCTTGCCGCAGCCGGTGGGGCCAAGCAGCAGGATGTTCGACTTCTGCAGCTCGATGTCCGAGTCGCCGGACATCATCATCTGAACGCGCTTGTAGTGGTTGTAGACAGCCACCGACAGGGTGCGCTTGGAGGGGTCCTGGCCGACTACGTACTCGTCGAGGACCTCGTAGATTTCGCGCGGCTTCGGCAGGTTCTCGATGTCGAACGCCGGCGGAGCCGACAGCTCCTCGTCGATGATCTCGTTGCAGAGGTCGATGCACTCGTCGCAGATGTACACGCCGGGACCGGCGATCAGCTTCTTGACCTGCCGCTGGGACTTGCCGCAGAAGCTGCATAGGAGCTGCTCGTTGGAATCGGTCGGTCTGGCCATATCCTTGATCTCCCAGAGTCAGGCGTGTCCAGGCGAGCCCGAAGCTAGTGCTCCGAGATAACCCGATCGATTATGCCGTACTCCTTCGCCTCCTCGGAACTCATGAAGTAGTCGCGATCGGTGTCTTTGCGCACATCCTCGAGCTGCTTGTGGGTGTGCTTGGCGATGATCTCATCAAGCCGTCGGCGCACGTCGATGATCTCTTTGGCGTGGATCTCGATATCCGTAGCCTGCCCTTCGAAGCTCGAGGAGACCTGGTGGATCAGGATCTTCGCGTTGGGCAGCGCCATGCGCTTGCCCTCCGCGCCGCCCGCCAGCAAGAGGGCGCCCATCGACATCGCTATCCCCACGCAGATCGTCTGCACGTCTGGCTTGATGAACTGCATCGTGTCGTAGATCGCCAGCCCCGCGTACACCGACCCGCCCGGAGAATTGATGTAGAGGGAGATGTCCTTCTCGGGGTCCTCGGACTCCAGGTGCAAGAGCTGGGCGACGATCAGGTTGGCGATCTGATCGTCCACGGTCGTACCGAGAAAGACGATCCGCTCGTTCAGCAGGCGGCTGTAGATGTCAAACGCACGCTCGCCTCGCGAGGTTTGCTCGACGACCATCGGTACTAGGGGGCTCATGATCCTCGCTTCAGTTTCGCTTCCCCGGCTCGAATCCTTCAGAACCAACCTTAGCTGGCCGATCTCTGATCGGTCGGGGTCCACAACCGGCCGGGCGTCGCCGCGCCGAGGTCCTCCACCTCGTCGTGCACCTTCTCCGGCGTCCAGATCCGCTCGCGCGCCCGCGCCTGCTCGACGGGGATCGGCGTGGCCCGTGCCGCGATCAGCTCCACCGCCTGGCGCACGGCGAGACCCTCGCGCATCTCCTCCAGGCTTCCGGCGGTCCGCAGGTCCCCAAGCAGCTTCTCCGGCGCCACCCCATCGCGCTCGGCGGTCGGCGCGATCTCGTGCAGCAGCTCCTCGTCAGATGGGTCTATCCCCTCCACCGCGACGATGGCCGTGATCACGGCCTCGCGGCGCAGTGTCTGCTCGGCCTCAGACTCTATGTCGGCGAGAATGTCGCGCTCCTCGCGACCGGCGATGCTCAGATAGGCCTCGCGCGAGATCCCACGGTGGGCGAGGGAATGGAGCATCCGCTCCCACATCTCCCGCGCGCGCGCCTTGACAAGCTCCGGGGTGACCGGAACCTGCGCCCCCGCCACCGCCGCGTCCAAGGCGTCGTTGAGAAACTCTTCCTCGATCCGCCCCACCTCGGCCTCGATCAGTCGGCTGCGGATGTCCTCGCGCAGCTCCTCCACGCTGTCGAAGCCGGCGTCGATCGCGAAGTCATCGTCCACGGCGGGAAGCTGCTTGAGCTTGACCTCCTTCACGGTGATCTCAAACGACGCGTCCCGCCCGGCAAGCTCCTGGTTGCCGTAGTCGGCGGGGAACGACAGCGCGACCGTGCGCGTCTCACCGGCGCTGGCGCCCAAAAGGCCCTCCTCGAAGCCCGGGATCAGGTTGCCGCCGCCGAGCTCGACCAGCTGGTCGCGGCCCTCGCCGCCCGGGATGGGCTCTGAGCGCTGGCCGATCTTCGATCGGTCCCCATCCGCGGTGTCCTTCCCGACATGCGAGCCGACGTAATCGACGACGACGAAGTCGCCCTTCCCAGCCGGGCGCCCGGCGGTCTCCAGGCGAGCCAAACGCTCGCGCATGGCCTCGATCTCCTGCTCGATCTGCGTGTCCTTGACCTCTGGCTCGCGGCGTGCGACCTCAAGGCCCAGATAGGCACCCAGCTCGGCCTTAGGGAGCACGCCGACCTCGATCGAGAACTCAAGCGCCTCGCCCTGCGGTGGGAAGTCTCCGAGATCGAGTTGCGGGTCGCCTACCGGGACGATGCCGGTGGTCTCGATCGCTTCCGCATACCAGCTCGAGAGCGTGTCGCGCACAGCTTCCTCCAGCACGGACTCGCGGCCGATGCGCTGGATGACCAGCGACGCGGGCACCTTCCCCTTGCGAAAGCCGGGGAGCTTCAGCTCGCGCCCGAGCTGGTGCGCCTTGCGCTCGATACGCCCCTCGAGCTCATCCGGGAGCACCTGCACGTGCAGGCGCACGCGCGAGTCGGGCAACTCGGTGATGGTCGTCTTCACGGCGGCGGCAGCAGCGGCGGGCACGCCCGCCACGATACCGTTCTCACCCGTGGCAGCTTCCCGGCATCCATCGCCGTCAAGACGCGCGGAGACGTGGCTGTGGACCGGCCCGGTCGGCCATTTCGTGGGCGGCGCGCTGGACTTCCTCCTAGCGCTTACGCGCTACCTGCTCGCACGGGCGCGCGGCCGAACCGTTCGCTGAAGGTTCGCCCCGCGCGCCCACAGAGTCGTTGCGCGCTATGCCACTGCGGATTCGGCAGTAGCCCTGCCGAACGGCAGCGTCACGCCGCGGGGCACAATGAGCACCGGGCAGGTGGCGATCTCGATCAGGTGCGCGGCAGGCGAACTGAGCGAGATGTGACCCGGCTGGGCCTCCGGACGCGAGTCGATCACCAGCAGGTCCGCCTCGTCGTTGGCGACCGGCGCGACGGTCGCTCCCAGCGCAGCGGCCAGAGCCTCGGCGGTCTCCCGCGCGCCACCCTCGCCATCCCCGACGGCGACGATCCGCTGGATGCTCGGGTTGCTCTCGGCGAGATCGACGGGTGCGATCGCAACCGCCGTCTTACCCCCTTCGAGCAGACGCTCGGCGGAGTTGCCGACCGCGATGTGTCCTTTGGCGGTGTGTGAGTCCGAGCAGAAGACGATCACCTCGGCGCTCTCGCGCTCGGCCAGCGCCGCCAGGCCCTCCGGGGTGGAGCGATCAGTGACGACGTGCTTGGGGGCGACCGGGTCGCCGAGCAGCTCGGCGCCGCGCTCGAGCAGCGCCTGGGCCTCGTGCTGGGCGATGTCCTCACGCGCGCTGTCGGGCTCGGAGACATGGCGGACGTAGGCGAGTGACGCCTGGGCGCCAGCGGCGGCGAAGAGTCGGCCGAGGGCGACGGCATCGTCCTCATTGGCGGTTCCATCGTAGGAGACGATGGTCTTAATGGACATTGTTCTCTCTCCAGTGGGTGGGGGCCGGAAGCGGCCCGGGAGTGTGATGTTGAACCTCGTTTCGTTCAATGATGGCATCATCCTGCCATCAGTACCAATGATTGTTCTTGATCGATATTATAAGCTGTTCTTATGCTTAGCGCGGCCAGGCTGAGGGTGCTCAAGGAGGTCGCGTACAGGGGCTCGTTCTCCGCGGCGGCCGAGGCCCTCTCCTACACCCAGTCGGCGATCTCCCAACAGATCGCCGCGCTGGAGGCCGAAGCCGGCGTGGCGCTGCTGGAGCGCCACCCGCGCGGCGTCAGCCTGACGGCGGCCGGACAGACGCTGGTCGGGCACGCCGAGGGCATCCTCGCGGGCCTCGATGCGGCGGAGGCGGCGCTGTCGGAGATCGCCGGACTGCGTGGCGGGCGTCTGCGCATGGCCTCCTTCCCGACCGCCGGGGCGACGCTGATGCCGCTCGCGATCGCCACCTTCCGCTCCTTGCACCCGGATGTCGAGCTGACGCTCGCGGAGGCCGAGCCGGAGGAGATCCTGCCGCGCCTACGCGCGGGCGAGCTCGACCTGTCGCTGCTGTTCGAGTTCGCCGGCGAGACGCTCTTAGCATCGGACATGACGCGGACCGAGCTGCTCGAGGACCCCCTGTACCTCGCGCTTCCGCGCGATCACCGCCTTGCCCGCAAGCAGAGGATCCGCCTCGAGAACCTCCACGGTGACTCATGGGTGCAGACCTCCAGCTCGAGCCCGTGCGCGCGCCACGTCGTGCGCAGCTGCCACGCGGCCGGCTTCGAGCCGAACGTGTCCTTCGAGTCAGACGACTACCAAACTGTGCAGGGCCTGGTTGCGGCCGGGGTCGGCGTCGCGTTGATCCCCGAGCTCGCCCTGTCGGTGGTGCGCGATGACATCGTGATCCGCGCCCTCTTCCCCAGCCCACCGGTCCGCCAGGTGCTCGCCGCGGCGCCCGCCGGGGCTCGTCTCGTCCCCGCGGCGCCCGCGATGCTGGGAGTCCTCGAACAGGCCGCCGCGCGCTATGAGGCACTCAGCGCGCGCCGGGCTCGCGTGGGAACGGCCTGAGTATGTGTTTGAATTTCATGCACTGTGTGCCATCGTATGTATCGAGTAGATACAAAAGCGCACGCATGTGCGGGTAGGACTTTCAATTTGTGCTCACTGTGCTCCATGGTATCTACAGTGTACATACAAAAGCGCACACTGCGTAAAAATTGAAAACACGTTCTGAGAGGCTGTCTGGAAGGCATGCTCTGCACGTCCGGATGCGCCCTGGATGCGGCCTTGACCTTGACCTTGACCCTTACCCCGCACCGATGCCCGGCCCCGCGTGCCGGGGTGGGCCCTCGGGGCCTTCGTCCGCATCGGCGTGGCCAGCGAGGCCATCGTCCTCGGGCAGATCGGCCCCGGCGAAGGAGCCGTTGCGCTTGCCGGCCAGGTAGCGGTCGACCATGCGCGCGCACTGGCGGCCCTCGTTGATCGCCCACACGATCAGCGACTGGCCGCGGCGGGCATCACCGGCCGCGAAGACGCCGTCCACCGAGGTGGTGTAGGGCTTGACCGCCTTCACATTGCCGCGTGGGTCCTTCTCCACGCCGAGCTGATCGAGCAGCTCCTGCTCGGGTCCCAGAAACCCCATCGCTAGCAGTACTAGCTGGGCCGGGAGCTCTCGCTCTGTCCCGGGCACGGGTCCGAACGGGGGCTCGAGCTCTGCCTGGGCGATGTGCAACGCCGCGACTGCACCCGTGGCGTTGCCTGAGAAGTGGGTGGTCGTGACCGAGTAATCCTGCTCCCCCACGTCGAGGTTCTTCGCCTCCTCCATCGCATAGCTCAGCCGATACTTCAGCGGCCACTGCGGCCACGGCGTGTGCGCATCCGGGCGCTGTGGCGGCGGCTCGGGCAGCAGCTCGAGCTGGGTTATCGACCGCGCACCCTCGCGCAGCGCATTGCCGACACAGTCCGCACCGGTGTCGCCGCCCCCGATCACGACAACATCGCGGTCCTTCGCCGTGATCTCCCGCTCGAGCGGCGGCTGGGCGACCGTCGGCTCGGGCCCGAACTCACGCGCCACCCAGCGGTTACGCTGGTAGAGGTAGTCCATCGCGAAGTGCACGCCGTGGAGCTCCCGCCCGGGCACCGGTAGATCGCGAGGAACGCGCGAGCCGGTTGCCAGCACGACTGCGTCGAAGCCGCCACGCAGCTCCTCGACGGTCACCTCGCGCCCCACCTCCACGCCGCAGCGCACCTCGACGCCCTCGAGGATCAGCTGCTGCACGCGCCGCTGCACGACGGTCTTTTCGATCTTGAAGTCCGGCACTCCAAAGCGCACCAGCCCACCGATCGCCTCGTCGCGCTCAAATAGGATCACACGGTGACCGGCCCGGCGCAGCTGCTGGGCCGCCGCCATGCCCGCTGGTCCCGAGCCGACCACGGCGACCGCCTGGCCCGTCTCCCGCTTGGGCGGCTTGGGGAGCACCCAGCCCTCCTGGAAGGCGCGGTTGATGATCGCGTTCTCGATCTGCTTGATAGTGACCGCGTCGCCCTCGCGGATCTCGAGCACGCATGCGGCCTCGCACGGCGCCGGGCAGAGACGGCCGGTGAACTCGGGGAAGTTGTTGGTCGCGTGTAGCTGGACGATCGCGTCCCTGAAGCGATCGCGATAGACGAGGTCATTCCAGTCGGGGATCAGGTTGCCCAACGGGCAACCGTTGTGACAGAACGGCACACCGCAGTCCATGCAGCGAGCACCCTGCTCGCGCAGGTCCTCCACCGGCCGCGTGAGCAGGAACTCGCGGTAGTCGTGCGCGCGCTCGGCCGGGTCCCGCTGGGGGACCCCGTGGCGCTTGATCTGAATGAACGCTCCGAGCTTGCCCATCAGGGGCCCGTCTCACCGACCGCGTCCAGGGGCCTAAGGGCCGAGACTGCTCCGTTGGCTCCCGCGCGCGCCGCGACGACGTCCTCTTGCTCGGCCAGCTCGCGCAGAACGCGCTTGTAGTCGTGGGGCATCACCTTCAGGAATGCTCCCATGGCCAGCAGCCCATCCCAGTCAGCCAGCACACGCGCCGCGACCGGGGAGTCGGTGCGCCGCAGGTGCTCCTCGACCATCGCGCGCAACTCGATCGCGTCCGCCGCGGCGAGCTCGTCGAAACCAACCATGCCCATGTTGCAGCGCTTCTTGAATGTTCCGTCCTCGTCCAGCACATATGCCACCCCGCCGCTCATCCCCGCCGCGAAGTTGCGTCCCGTCGGTCCGAGCACCACCACGCGCCCCCCCGTCATGTACTCGCAGCCGTGGTCGCCCACGCCCTCGACGACGGCCCAGGCGCCCGAGTTGCGCACCGCAAAACGCTCGCCCGCGAGGCCGCGGAAGAACGCGCGGCCCGAGGTCGCGCCGTAGAGCACGGTGTTGCCGACGATCACGTTCTGCTCAGCCGCGAAGTGCTCGCCCATACCCTTGCGCGGGCGCACCGCGAACACACCGCCGGAGAGTCCCTTGCCCGCGTAATCCTGCGCGTCGCCCCATAGCGTGAACGTCACTCCAGGCGCCAGCCAGCCACCGAAGCTCTGACCGGCTGACCCCTCGAAGTCGACGACGATCGAGTCCTCGGGCAGACCGTCGGCGCCGTGGTGACGGACGATGTGGCTGGAGAGGATGCCACCGACGCAGCGGTTGCGGTTTCGGATCGGCAGCTCGAGCTTGACCTGGCCATCGCCGTCGAGGACTCGACCATCGCCATCGGAGGGAGCGCCGGACCGCGCAAGCGCTGGCTGTGCGCGCTCCAGCAGCTGCCAGTCCAGGGCGTCCTCGAGCACGGCCGGGGGCTTCTGCACACAACGGCGTGGGGCGCCCTCGGGCACCTCGATGTGCGTGAGGATGTGCGTGAGGTCCACCCCGCGTGCCTTCCAGTGGTCGATTGCGTCCCCCACGGACAGCAGATCGACGCGGCCGACCGCCTCATCCAACGAGCGCAGACCGATCGACGCGAGGATCTCGCGAACCTCCTCGGCGACGAAGAAGAAGAAGTTGACAACGTGCTCGGGCGTGCCCTGGAAGCGCTTGCGCAGCTCGGGGTCCTGCGTGGCTATCCCCACTGGGCACGTGTTCAGGTGACAGGCGCGCATCATGATGCAGCCCGCGGCGATCAGAGGCGCGGTGGAGAAGCCCATCTCGTCCGCGCCCAGCATCGCGGCGATCACCACATCGCGCCCGGTTTTCAGCTGGCCGTCGGTCTGCACGACGATGCGCGAGCGCAGGTCGTTCAGCAGCAGCGTCTGCTGGGTCTCGGCCAGGCCGATCTCCCACGGCACGCCCGCGGCCTGGATCGAGGACAGCGGCGAGGCGCCGGTGCCGCCGTCGTGACCAGAGATCAGCACGCGGTCGGCGTTCGCCTTAGAAACGCCGGCCGCCACGGTGCCGACCCCGACCTCGGAGACGAGCTTGACCGAGACCTGCGCCTGCGGGTTGGCGCAGCGCAGGTCGTAGATCAGCTGCTTGAGGTCCTCGATCGAGTAGATGTCGTGGTGAGGTGGAGGCGATATGAGCCCAACGCCGGGCATCGTGTGGCGGATTGAGCCGATGTAGGAGTCGACCTTGTGCCCTGGCAGCTGGCCTCCCTCGCCGGGCTTGGCGCCTTGGGCCATCTTGATCTGCAACTCGTCCGCGTTGACGAGGTAGTGGATCGTCACGCCAAAGCGACCTGAGGCCACCTGCTTGATCGCCGAGCGGCGCCGATCACCGTTTTTGTCGGGGGTGTAGCGCGCCGGATCCTCGCCACCCTCGCCGGTGTTCGAGCGCCCGCCGAGCCGGTTCATCGCGATCGCGAGCGTCTCGTGCGCCTCGCGCGAGATCGACCCGAGACTCATCGCACCGGTGCAGAAGCGTTTGACGATCTCCCGGGCCGGCTCCACTTCCTGCAGTGGGATCGGCTCCTGCCCGGGCTCTGCGGGCCCGATCGCTAGCAGCCCGCGCAACGTCGCCTTGCGCGCCGCGTCCTCGTTGATCGCGCGCGCGTACTCGCGGTACTTCTCAAACGCGGCGCTCTCGCGCACAGTCTCCAACGCCTCGCGATCGCCCTGCAGGGCCGCGCTGAGGTCGCCGTTGGCCGCGCGCACGGCATGCTGGATGAGCGCGATCGTCTCGGGGTTCCACATGTGGTGCTCGCCGTCGCGTCGCCACGCGTAGACTCCGCCCACCGGCAGCAGCTCATCCTGCGGCGCCGGGTAAGCGCGGGCGTGGCGCTCGAGCGCCTCGGTGGCCAGTGCCTGCAGCCCCACTCCGCCGATGCGCGAGGCGGTGCCGGTGAAGTGCCTGTCGATCAGCTCCTTCTCAAGACCGACCGCCTCGAAGATCTGCGCGCCGCGGTAGGACTGGATCGTCGAGATGCCCATCTTTGAGATCGTCTTGAGCAGAGCTTTGCCGAGCGCTTTGACGACGTTCTGGGCGGCTCGCTCGAGGCTCTCATTGAGCTCCTCGATGCTCGGCGGCTCTTGGACCCCATCGACTCCGACGTCCGCGATGCGTCCTTCGACGACCATCTCGTCGAGCGTCTCAAGCAGCAGGTAGGGGTTGATCGCGCTCGCCCCGTAGCCGATCACCGTTGCGAAGTGGTGCACCTCGCGCGGCTCGCCCGACTCCAGGATGATCCCGGCGCGCAGTCGAGTGCCCTGCAGGACCAGGTGGTGGTGGACGGCGGCGACCGCCAGCAGCGACGGGATCGGGACGTTTGCAGGACCGATTTTCCGGTCGGAGAGGATGATGATGTTGACCCCCTTGGCGATCGCCTCCTGCGCCTGGCGGCAAATTCGCTCGAGCGCCTCGCCCATTCCGACGGGTCCCTCAGCGACGGGCCAGGTGATGTCGATCGTTTCCGCCGCATATACGTCGTGCTCGACGTTGCGTAACGTCTCCAGCTCGCGGTTGAGCAGGATCGGCTGATCCAGCAGCAGCTTGTGTGCATGCTCGGGCGTCTCATCGAAGAGGTTTCGCTCGCTGCCGAGGCTCGTCGCGAGGCTCATCACGATGTCCTCGCGGATCGAGTCGATGGGCGGGTTGGTGACCTGCGCAAAGAGCTGCTTGAAGTAGGAGAACAGCGGTGGCGCCTGGTCGGAGAGCACCGCCAGCGAGAGGTCGTTGCCCATCGAACCTACGGGCTCCTGCCCCTCGCGCGCCATGGGGGTCAGCAGCACGCGCAGGTCCTCCTGGGAGTAGCCGAACGCCTGCTGGCGCGTGCGCAGCGGCTGGTTTGAGAGCGTGACCTGCTCTGAGGGCGGTAGCGTGGAGAACGGCACGGCGTTGCGCGCGTACCACTCGCCGTAAGGCTTGAGCGTGGCGACCTCGCGCTTGACCTCCTCGTCCTCGACGATCCGGCCCCGCTCGAGGTCGACCAGGAACAGCTTGCCTGGCTGCAGTCGTCCGAGACGCCGCACCTCCGAAGGAGTGATGTCCAGCAGTCCTGACTCCGAGCCGAGCACGACGTAGCCGTCGGTCGTCTCCACCCAGCGACCGGGGCGCAGCCCGTTGCGGTCGAGCGTGGCGCCGACAACGCGCCCGTCGGTGAACGCGACCGAGGCCGGACCGTCCCAGGGCTCCATCAAGCAGGAGTGGAAGGCGTAAAACCCCTTCAGATAGTCCGGCAGATCCTCGCGGTCGCGGTAGGCCTCGGGGATCATCATCATCGCCGCGTGCGGTAGCGAGCGTCCGGCGAGCATGAGCAGCTCGAGCACGTTGTCGAACGTTGCGGAGTCCGAGTTGCCCGGCGTGACCACCGGGAGGATCTTCTGTAGGTCCTCGCCGAACAGCTCTGAGCGCAGCTCTGACTCGCGCGCGCGCATCCAGTTGACGTTGCCCATCACCGTATTGATCTCGCCGTTGTGGCAGATCACGCGGTAGGGGTGGGCGAGCTCCCAGCTGGGGAAGGTGTTAGTGGAGAAGCGCGAGTGCACGAGCGCGAGTGCGCTCTTGGTGCGCTCGTCGCACAGGTCGGGGTAGAACGCCGCCAGCTGGTAGCTGATCAGCATGCCCTTGTAGTTGAGCGTGCGCGAGGAGCTCGAGGTCACATACAGGCCGGGCTCCTCGGCGGTCAGCTCACAGACGCGGCGGATCACGTAGAGCTTGCGCTCGAAGGCGTCGCGATCGTTATCCAGCTCGAGTCCTGCACCGACGAACAGCTGGCGGATGACCGGACGGCAGGCGGCGGCGACCTCGCCGGTGTGCTCCTCGCAGACCGGCACCTCCCGCCAGCCGAGCAGTTGCTGGCCCTCCGCGCGCACGGTTCGCTCCAGTAGATCCTCGAGCCGCCCTCGGGCGGCCGGGTCGGTCGGCAGGAAGCACATCAACACCCCGTAGCGGCCGAGCGAGGGCAGCTCGAAGTCGACGACCGCACGCAGCAGCTCGTCGGGCATCTGCATGAGGATCCCCGCGCCATCGCCGGTGAGCGGGTCGGCACCGGAGGCCCCGCGGTGCTCGAGGTTCTCAAGCGCTGTGATCGCGCGTGTGATGACCTCGTGCGTCGGGAGATTGTCCAGGCGCGCGACCATGCCCACGCCGCATGCGTCGTGCTCGAAGCGGGGGTCGTAGAGTCCGACGGCCCTTGGCGGCTGCTTGATGTGCGAAGTCATGGAAGTGCTCGGTTGGGGCGGTGCATCCCGCGCGGAGGGTGGACACACCCAGTACGGGCACACCCACCGGGGCGCAGGCAGGCGGGCACCTGAGGCGGAGCCAGAAAGCGTAGCAGTGAAGACACCCCGCAAAGCGGCGCGCCAGCTAATCTCATCGTCCGCAAACAGCGTCTCTCAGGCCGCCCCGCGCGCCGTTCAACGGGCGTCGGGCGGCGCGCTGCGCGGGTCCTCCCGCAGCGTCTCTTCCTCCCCCCACGAGCAGAGGCCCGCTCTACCCGGGCAGGTGAGACACAGCCCGCGATGGGGAGCGGGACTGACGGCGAACGGCTGCTCGCGCGCCCAGGCGATGCAAGCGACCAGCCGCCTCTCGAGCGCCGGCCGCTCGGCCGCCGTGTAGCGCGCCGCCACCCACTCCTCGGGCCGCTGCAGAAACCAGTGGACTATCTCCACCGCGGGAGCCCCCTCGCGCAGCACGGCGAGGGCGTACAGCAGCCGCTGGATGCCGTACTCTCGCTCCACCAGCTCGGCCAGCTCCACCTCCGGGCCGACCCGGTCGCTCTTGTAGTCAAGCACCACGTAACCGCCGTCCGCCTCACGGGCCAGGAGGTCGATCACTCCTGTGATCAGCGGATCATGTGCCCCCAGCGTGAAGGCGAAGGGATGCTCGCGGCGCACAGTCGCGGCCAAGGCGACCCGCGCGGCGGGCGCAGCGCCGGCAGCCGCGGCGATCAACGCGGCGATCTCGACGCGCTCATCCGCGCCGAGACGCATCCCCAGCTCGCCGGCCACGGTGCCCACCTCCTCCGGCGCGGGCAGCCGGGGACAGGCGAAGTCGAGCGACTCCATCAGACGATGCACGAGCGTTCCCCGCGCACGCGCCTCCAGACCCCCGTCCCCGGGTGCCGATCTCGCCGCTGCACGGTCCTCGGTGAGTCCGAGCACGCGTTCGAGGTAGTAGCGGTAGCCGCAGCGCTCGAGCTCGCTGAGTGAGGTGTAGCTGAGGGACGACATCCGCTGCTGCACGAGCGCAGCGGGCGTCAGCGCGCGTTCCTCGACTTGCTCGGCCGCGCCGGAGCGCGCGGCGGGTGGCGCGCCGGCTGCGATCGGCGCGAGCGGCGAGGTGGCAACTACCGACGGCGCCGGCGGCATGGCCGGCCAGGAGTCCAGCATCGCTTCGTCGCCGGCCGGAGAGTTCAGTCGGCAGCGCACGCTCACCGAGCCCCGCGTGCCCACGAGTAGCTCGATCAGCGGCCCTTCCGCAGCCTGGAGGAGCTCGGGCAGATCCGCGGCCAGCGCCGGCCCCAGCCAGGAGATCACCGTCGGAGCTTGGCGCGGGCGGGGCCAGCTCGCGAAGTCCACGGCGCCGCTTAACAGCAGCCGCTCGCGCGCGCGGGTCATCGCCACATAGAGGATCCTGTCCTCCTCCTCGGCTTCGCGCTGGCGGCGCTCCTGGCATAGCTCGGCATAGTCGAGGGCCACAGTCGGTCTCGCGCCGTCGAGCCGCACGAGCCGTAGGCCGATGCGATCACCGTCCACCAGGAGATCGGGGGTCTGGGTATTCGGCTGGCGTCCAAGATCAGCCAGGCAGACGACGGGGAACTCGAGGCCCTTGGCCGCGTGTACGGTCATCAGCCGGACGGCGTCGGGCTCTACCCCCTCCACGGGAGCATCGGGCTCGACCTTGACTGCCTCCTTGAGGTACTCGACGTGATCGAGGAAGGCCCGCAGGTCGCGTCCTTCGGCGGCTTCGAATCGGCGGGCGAGGCGAAGCAGCTTGTGCACGTTGGCGAGCCGTCGCTCGCCCCAGTCGAGGCCGAGCACGTGCTCGCGGTAGCCGCAGGCCTCGATGACGCGCTCGATGAGCTCGGCGATCGTGCGCAGGGAGAGCGTGCGCCGCTCACTTTGCAGGCGGACGCAGAACGCCTCCAGCGCATCGCGGTCGCCGGCCGAAAGGGAGCGGAGAAGCTCTCCATCGCCCGTGGCAAGCTCCGCCAGGGCGGTCTCCCACGCGCCACGCTTCTCGGCGCCCGCAGCGCGTGCCAGCAGCGCAAGGCCGTCCCTCGAACAGCCCCCCAGCGGCGAGGCCAGCGCCGCATACAGTGCCTCCTCGTCGAGCGGGTTGGCCAGCGCCCGCAGGTAGGAGATCAGATCGCCGATCTGCTGGTGATCCCAGAACGCGCCGACGGCCGCCAGCGTCCGCAGGCCGCGAAGCTGCAGCGCGCGCTCATACACCTCAAGGTCGCCGGAGGCACGCAGCAGGACGACCACCTCCCCTGCCCGTGCCCGTCCCGCCTCCACGAGCTCCGCTACCCGCTGAGCCAGCATCCTGGCCTCCGCCTGGCGCCACGACTGGGCGTGGGGCAGCCCGGCGGCGAGCGCCCGCGCGCGCTCCTCCGGCT
This sequence comes from uncultured Solirubrobacterales bacterium, assembly GCA_963813805.1. Taxonomy (GTDB): domain Bacteria; phylum Actinomycetota; class Thermoleophilia; order Solirubrobacterales; family Solirubrobacteraceae; genus Palsa-744. Next base: position 546,533 of record CAWEZZ010000001.1, on the reverse strand, counting down.
TATCCCACCCGTTCGTGTCGGTCAGCAGCAACTCCACATGCGGCTCAGCGACCGCGCCCTCAGCGACCGCGCCGTCCGATGGGTCCCCAGTACGAGCCGCGACGAGCGGAACGTAGCCTGTGAAGCGCTCTTCGAAGACCGCATTGACCACCACGAGCAGCGGCTCGCGGCTGCGAAAGTTTTGCGTGAGGGCCAGGCTGGCGTCGCGCTCACGAAGCTCCTCCCGACGCGCGCGGAACAGGCTCACGTCGGCGTGCCTGAAGCCGTAGATGGACTGGAGCTCGTCCCCCACCGTGAACAGGTTTCCGCGGTCCAGCGACTGGAGGATCGCGAGCTGACGGGGGTTGGTGTCCTGGAACTCGTCGACCATCAGCAGCTCGAAGCGGGCCGACCAGGCGGCTCGGAGGCTCTCGCGCTCGGTGAGTAGCTGGCCCGCGAGCAGCTCCAGGTCGTCGAAGTCGACGGCCGCGCGCCGTCGCTTGAGCTGCTCATATGCGCGGCCGAAGCGCTCGAGTAGCTCGTCCAGGAGCGCGCACGCTCTCGCAGCGTCGAGTTCCAGCGTCTCTGAGTCCTCGGCGACCGTCGGCGCGGGTAGCCGCGGCAGGCGCTGACCGCGGCTGCGCAGCTCGCGGTGCACCTGTTCGATCATCGCGCGGACACGGTCGACCCCGTAGGCCGCGAGCAGGTCGACCGCCTCTGTGCGCTCGCCGCCCGTGAACTCCCGCAGGGCCGCTTTGAATGCGAACTCGTGCAGGCGCCCGGCGAGGCCCTCATCGAGGATCGCGAACTCGGGGTCCAGCTCCGCCGCCAGTGGATGTGCGCGCAGCAGACGCGCGCAGAAGCCATGGAAGGTGCCAACGAAGGCGGCCTCTGTGTCGCGTGCGGCCTCGCGCTCGCCGAGCTCGAGTAGACGCTCTCGGACGCGGGCCCGCAGCTCGCCGGCTGCACGCTCGGTGAAGGTGATCGCGAGGATCCTTGCGGGCGCGATCCCATCCTCGCGGACCGCTCTGACGAAGCGCTCGACCAGCACCGAGGTCTTGCCGCTGCCGGCGGCGGCGGACAGCGCGAGCGCCTCGGCCCTGCGGGCCACGGCCTGCTCCTGCTCATCCGTGAGGCCGAGCAGGCTCACCGCTCGCACCGGCAGATCGTGGGATACATGCAGCCGCCACGGAAGGCGCAGGTCTGCGGACGAGCCTCCAGCTCGCCCCGTCCCGCCTGCTCGGCGACGAGGCGGGCAGCCGTGACCGCCTCCGCGAGGAGCTCCTGCACTTCGGAGTGCTCGCGCACGTCGGCATCCATGCATGCCAGGCCGATCTCGCTGTCGCCGTCGAGCACGCCGCGTGCGCGGAGGTCCGTGCCCGAGAGCGGCTGGTAGAAGCCGCCGACGGCGTGTAGCCCGAGGAGCTGCTCGACTGCGCGCATGTACAGCGCCACCTGCAAGTTGCCGTCCCTGATCCACCGGGCCGACGGGGGTGCCTGGCTGGTCTTGTAGTCGTAGACGACCGCCTCGCCGCCCGCTCCGACGTCGATGCGGTCGATCCGGCCGCGCAGCTTCACTCCGCCTCCGAGCTCGAACGCGGGCAGGCCGCTCGCCTCGCCCGGCTCGTCGTCCTCCGCGAAGCCAAAGCCAAGCTCAAGTGCGCTCGGCTCGAGCGGGCTGTCGACTGCGGCCGCGTGCTCCAGATAGCGCTCGAGGTCCGCCCGCAGGCGGCGACGCACGGCCGTCCGGCGCTCCGGTGCCACCGAGAGGGGGTGATCAGGCTCGTTCGCGACAAGCGCCCTGCCGAGCAGCTCGCGCGCCAGGCCGAGGCTCGCGAGGCTCAGCCGAGCCGAGCCGGTCTCGCGCCTGAGCCCTTCCAGGGTGTCCTTGAGCGCCGCGTGGGCGAGCCCGCCTCGCGCGAGCGGCTCCGCGTCCGGGTCGAAGGCGTTCGGGCGCAGCATCCGCTCGACGTACCAGCGCACCGGGCAGCCGATCCATCTCTCCAGCGATGAGGCGGACCACACGTGCGCGCGCAGCTCGGCCAGCAGCTGTCCGTCGCGCAGGTTTCCGCTCGTGGGCGTCGGCCGCGGGACGGCGGCCGGCATCGCATCGACGGTGCCGAGCGGCCTGCGGACACGCCGGCTGGAAAGGCTCTCGGCGAATAGATCGCACACGTCGTCCACGAACAGCGATCGTGGCGTGGCGTGGCCGTCATCGTCGGCCACGTGCCAGCTCAGGAATAGCTGCTCCTCCGGACGCGAGACGGTCGCATACAGCAGATAGCGCTCCGCGGCCAACGTGTCCTGCTGCTCTGTCAGCCTCAGCCCAGACACTTCGGTCAGCCGCCGCCGCTCCTCCTCGGCCAGGAACGGCTGAGGGCGGGCGCGAGCGGGGAAGATGCCCTCCTGCAGGCGGCAGGCGAACAGGATCCTCACCCTCCGCGCCCGCAGCGCCAGCGGGTCGAGCACGGCCACCGAACCCGTGACGGGGTCCTCCCCGCTGACGAGCTCGACCCGCTCCAGGGACCGCGCCAGCTCGACCGCCTCGCCGGGAGCCAGCTCGGGGGCGATCCGTGCGAGCTCGCGCAGCTCGCCCAACGCGCGCCTGCCGGCGGCGAGTGCCGCCGCCTCGTCGAGCTCGTCTGCCGCGAGGATGCTCGCGTCCGCGCGGCGGGGCGCACAGAACAGCCAGTGGAGCTCGCGGGCGGCGCGGTCGAACAGCGCCGACGGACCTCGTGCTTGAGCCTCGAGCAGGTCATCGATCGCCTCAAGCCGCCAATGGCGTTCCTCCCACAGCGCCCTGGCCTGGCCGACGCTCAGGGCGCCCACGCGGCGGGCCCTGCGCTCCAGCCAATCGGCAAGCGTCAGCTCGCCGCGCCCGGTGCTCGCCGCGAGCAGGCCCGGCGCGCGCAGCCAGGCCAGCAGGTCCCCGAGCTCCCCCGTCTGCGATCCGTCCGCCAACGGCACGCAGCGAAGCAGACCGATCAACGCCCTGCCGATCGCCGTGTCGCCGAGTGGCCTGCGTCTCTGCAAGGCAATCGGTATCCCGGCCGCCGAGAAGACCTCTTCGAGCAAATCCAGCGCCGTTCGCGAAAAGCGTCCGACCACGGCGATCTCCTCGGGCGCGACTTCCCTCTCCAGCAGTGCCGCAATCTCGGAAGCGATGAGCTCCAACTCGACACGTTCGCCGCCGCCCTCCAACAGTCCTAGCGCCGTCCCGGGATCGACGCGGGGGGCGCCCGGCTCGAACAGCGAGCGCTCGAGGTGACCGAGCGCGTCCCGCGAGGGCGGCGCGTAGTGCTCGGCGCGTGGCGTCAGTTCGCGGTGTTTCAGCGCCAGGGGCGCGAGGGCGTGGAAGCTCGACGCCCGCCCAGCGAAGGCGGCCCTACCGGGTTCGTAGGCCAGGGAAACCGTGACGTCGGCGTCGACGATGCGGCCGAGCGTCTCGATCGCGTTGAGCTGCAGGGGCGTCAGGTCATCGAAGCCGTAGAACAGCACCGGCGTGCGCCCCCACAGGGCGGGACGCTCCCGAAGCGCGTCGAGGGCGAGCACGGAGCGCTGCTCGGCATCGAGGCATCCCAGCCGCTCGAGCGCCGCGCGGTAGTCCGCGAACAGCCGGCCGAGCTCCATCCGCGAGGCGTCGGGCCCGTCCGCGGCCAGCCAGCTCGACAGCGCCCGGTCAAGCCTTGCCGGAGTCACCCGCCGCGCCTGCAGCTCGGCGAGGAGGTCCGCCAGCGCGCGGACGAACCCGGGAGCGGTCTGAGAGGGCCCCGTCTTCGATGCGAGCGCCTCGAGTACCCGTTCGCGCGCCAGCCCGCCGAGCACCGGCTCGCTTACCCCCGCGCGCCGGACCACCTCATCGATCAGGCCGGCGAAGCGCTCCACGCGCGCCCCCATCACCGCCTGCTCGCCGGCGAGCTCGCGCAGATAGTGCTCGACGTCCGTGTGGGTCGGGACGACCAGCAACGACCCCTCCCCATGCGCGAGATGGCGGCGCACCGCCTCCATCAACACATGGGCCTTCCCCGCGTTGGCGGGGCCCGTGACGAGCGTGATCGGCATCCGCCCCCATCCTCGCGCACGCGCCCGACGCGCTCCCCCAGGCGCCGCGGGTCGGACCCGACGCGCTCCCTCGGGCGCCGCGGGTCGGACCCGGCCGGCGGATTTGCGTCGCTAGTGTCCTGAGTCAGAAATTCGGTCGGTGTTTGCCGGATGGATGGACGTGGTCTGGCGTTCGACGGTGTCGGTGAGTGTGCCGGTGGCACATGGCCGATGCCGGCGGGCGTCAGGCGCGTTCAGGCGCCGGGAACGCCAGCGAATTTCTGACTCATGACACTAGGCGGCGCTCCGCTCGCCGACCTTCGCTCGCTCGCTCCCCGTCGCGATCTCCTCCGCACTCTCGGCCTCCGCGTCGGGGGGCTTGGCACCCTCCTTCGCCCAGGCCTCGTCGAATTCCACCCGCCATTTCCCGTCCTCGGTCTGGCTCATCGCGAGGTGGGCTCTGAAGCTGCGTCCGCTGCGCCCGCGAAAGCCCGTTACAGCGCGCGCGGTATAGCCCGTCTTTATCAGCTCGCGCGCGACCGCGATCGGCAGCTGCTTGCCCGCTTTGCTCTTCCAGATCACGAACCCGCAGCCCGGGTCCTCGCGCGCCCAACACGAATACCCCTTGCGATTCTCCACGATCTCGTGCCCGCACACCGGGCACGGCCCCAGCGTCGCGCGCGGAATCCGCACGTCCTTCAGCGTCTCGTCGAGCTCCTTCACCGTCTCTTGCGCGAAACCCGCGATGTCTCCCATGAACTTCTCGCGCGAGTCCTCCCCGCGCTCGATCTTCCCCAACCGGTGCTCCCAGCTGCCGGTCAGGTCGGGTGAGGTGAGCGCGTGCTCGTTCAGCAGCCTGATCACGTTCAACCCCTTCTCGCTGGCCACCAGCGCCCGCCCGTCGCGTTCCACATACCCCACCTCGATCAGCCGCTCGATGATTGCCGCGCGCGTGGCCGGCGTGCCGATCCCCGAGTCCTTCATCGCCTCTCTCAGCTCGTCGTCATCGACGAGCTTGCCCGCCGTCTCCATCGCCCCCAGCAACGAAGCGTCGCTGTAGCGCCGCGGCGGTTTCGTTTCCTTGCGCGCGCTCTCGATCTGGCGCGTCTGCACCTGCTCGCCTGCCACCAGCCGCGGCAGCTGCTGGTCGGTGACCTCGTCCTCCTCGCCACGGCCCTCACTGTCGGCCTTCGCGTCAGCCGCCACCTCATCGTAGACACCTCGCCAGCCGGGCACCAGCAGGAGCTTCCCGCGCGTGCGGAACACGTACCCGCCATCCTGCTCTCCCTCGCCCGCTCCTACGGTCGTCTCCACGCGCGTGTTCTCGAACACCGCCTCGGTGTGGAACACCGCCAGGAAGCGCCTGGCCGCCATGTCGTAGATCCGTTTGTCGTCTGACCCCATCTTGTCGAGCATGTGCTCTGAGCGTGTCGGGATGATCGCGTGGTGGTCTGTCACCTTCGCGTCGTTCACCACCCGCGCGAGCGGCAGCAGGTCCAGCCCAGTCACGTATTCCGCCGCCTTGGCGTACTCCCGGCGCGCCCCTACCAGCGCGGCGATCGGCTTTATCTCAGCGACCATGTCGCTCGTCAAGTAACGCGAGTTCGTACGCGGATAAGTGAGCGCCTTGTGCTCCTCGTACAGTCGCTGCGCCGCAGCGAGCGTGCGCTTGGCGGAGAATCCGTAGCGGTTGTTCGCCTCGCGTTGCAGCGTCGTCAGGTCGTACAGCATCGGCGCTTTCTCGCGCTGCTCTTTCTTCTCCAGCTTGGTGATCGTGCCCAGCTTGCCCTCGCACGCCTTCACGATCTCAAGCGCCTGGAGCTCGGTGGCGATCCGCGGCTTGGTGCCGGCGTGGAAGCGGCCTGCGTAGGTGCGCTCACCATCGTCGGGCTGCTCGCCGGCGGCCTGCTCGCCGGCGGGCTGCTCAGTGCCGGCCTGCTCAGTGCCGGCCTGCTCGCCCTTCAACGGACCGGCCGCAAACGTCGCGTCCACCAGCCAGTAGGACTCGGGCTTGAACGCCTTGATCTCCTCCTCGCGGCGGGCGATGATTGCGAGCGTCGGCGTCTGCACACGCCCGAGCGAGACTGCGCCGTCGAACGAGCTGCGCAGGCGAATCGTCGCCGCCCGGGTTGCGTTCATGCCCACAATCCAGTCGGCCTCAGAGCGCGACCGGGCCGCCTGCTCCAGCCGCGCGAACTCCTCCGCCGGACGCAGCGCCGTGAACGCCTCCTTCATCGCGGCGCTCGTCATCGAGTTCAGCCACAGCCGCCTAACCGGCTTCTTCCCTTTCGCCTTCTCGTACAGATAAGCGAAGATGAGCTCGCCCTCGCGTCCGGCGTCGCAGGCGTTCACGACCACGTCCACGTCGTCCCGCCCGAGCTGCTTGGTGACCACCGTCATCTGCTTACGCGAGCGCTCGTCGCGCACGACCAGCTTGAAGCGCTCGGGCACAATCGGCAGGTCGGCCATTCGCCAGCTCTTGAACTTCGGGTCGTACTCGTCCGGTTCGGCGAGCTGCACCAGGTGCCCCACCGCCCATGTGATCACGTGCTCGGGGCCCTCCAGCCAGCCCTCCTTCTTCTGGAACGGCCCCTTCAGCACACGCGCCAAGTCCTGCCCCACGGAGGGCTTCTCGGCGATGACTAGCGTCTTGGACATGGCGGTCAGCGTAGCGGGTGAATGTAGGAGGACATCGCAGAGCTCCTAGGCGATGGACGGTCGCGACGGAAGCGATCGCTTGATCGATGGATCTGCGGATGGGTGGCCAGCAGGGCCCGGCCAGGGCCCGGCAACCGCCTCCTCACCCCCCCGCGCACGACCCCGTGCTCACCTGGCCGCCCGCGCTCGTGCGAGCGTTCGCGTCGGCGAGTACGGTGGCAACCGTTTCGTTGGCGACCCCATAGCCGCCGTGGGGCCCGCCGCCGACGGTGCCCGCGAAGACGGTGGTCAGCACGTGTCCGTCGCCGTCCACGAGCGGGCCGCCGGAGTTGCCCGGACGCACCAGGCCGCGCAGCGGGGTGAGCAACCGTGACACCGGCCCGTGGCCGTAGGCGTCCTGGGTGAGCACCGTCTGCGTGCGCCCGATCCGCCCCGGCTGCACGTCGAACGGTCCATTCTCCGGATAGCCCAGGATCGCCCCCGGGCGGCCTGAGGCGGGGCTCGGCACGAGACTCAGGGCGGGCACGCCCAGGTCGGGGACGCGCAGCACAGCGATGTCGTTCCTCGGATCGAACGCAATCGGCCGCGCGGGCAGGCTGGGCGAATGGCCGCCCACTTCCACGGTCGTGTCCTGCTCGCCCGCGACGACGTGCGCATTGGTCACGACCACCCCCGGTTCCGCCACCCAGCCCGAGCCCTCGATCGCCAACCCGCAGGCGGTGCCGAGCACGCGCACGACGCTGCGCGAGGCCGCCCGCACTCCCGGCGTGCGCGCGATCTTCGGCTGGGGTGGCGCGACGTCCGGTAAGGGGCCGGCGATCGACGGCAGCGGATCCAACCGCGCAAGCGCGTTGAGGATCGGACCCGAGGGCGGCAGGAGGACGTTCAGCTCACGCAGGATCGCCGAGTGTTGGATATCCGCGCGCAGCTGGTCATGGCCGGGCGTCTGGGCAGCCACTGCGGCGGTGATCCACACGATGCCCAGGCCGAGCGCCGCGCCCAGCACCGCGCCGAGCAAACCGTCGAGCAGGCCCATGCCCGGGACGATCAGGACGCGACGCAGCCGGAACCCGAGGCCCTCCAGCCCGCTCGCGAGGATCACGCCAGCGAGCAACGCACCGATCAGGCCGAAGGCGGGGGCATACGGAGAGGACGATCCCCGCGGCAGCAGAAGAGGACCGAAGCGGGTTCCGAGGAATGCACCAATTGCGAAGCCGCTGAAGGAGAGCACGCCCACGATGAAGCCCTGCCGAAAGCCGAAAGTGGCAAGGATGGCCGCAAAAGCGATGATGATCCAGTCGAGCTCTGTCACCTGCCATGTTCTACCGCTCCTTGACTGAAGACCACGCGAGGCGAATGCGGCGCGCGCGCCCGATGATCGCACTGGCCGGTGTGGCCTTCGCGATCGGCGTGATCGTCGGCGCCAACCACACCGCCTCCTCGGCGCACGCGCTCGCCGCCCGGTTCGTCGCGGCGTGGACGAAGGGCGACTACGCGGCGATGTACTCCGACATCGACGAAACTTCCCAGCGGACGACGTCGGCTGGTGAATTCGCCAACGCCTACCAGAACGCACTGACCACGGCGACCGCCACCAGCATGCAGGTAACGGGCAAGCCCCGCGACGTCTCCGGCGGCCTCGTGGCGGTGCCGGTTCGCGTTCACACCCGCCTGTTCGGGACGTTGCCGCTCAGCTTCCAGCTGAGGATCCTGGACGCCGGCGTCCACGGTGGCGAAGGCCCGACTATCGCCTGGTCGCCTTCGCTCGCCTTCCCGGGCCTGCGGCCGGGTGAGGCGCTCAGTCGCCGCACAGCGCTGCCGCCACGAGCCACCCTACTGGCCCGCGACGGGACCGTCCTGGCCGAAGGCTCCGCGTTGAGCACCGGGCAGCGCAGCTCGCCGCTCGGAGAAGTGGTGAGCGCGGTGGTGGGAACCGTCGGCCCGGTCGAAGCCGCCCGCCGACGAGCGCTGGAAGCCGAAGGGGTGCCCGCGAGCGCGATCGTTGGCGTGACTGGGGTCGAGCGGGCGCTCGACGACCGTTTACGCGGAACGCCAGGCGGCCAGCTGCTGGCCGAGCGCCCGGCGAGCACACAGCCCGCAGGGCTGGAAGGCCAGGCTCCCGGCGGGCAGGTTCGCGTCCTGGCCTCCGCCGCGCCGCACGCCGCCCCGGTCATTAGCACGACGATCTCCCCAATGGTGCAGCGTGCCGCGGTGACCGCGCTCGGCGGCCAGCTCGGCGGGATCGTGGCGATGCAGCCGAGCACCGGCCAGATCCTGGCGGTTGCGGGGATCGGCATCGACGACCTGCAGCCGCCAGGGTCGACGTTCAAGATGATCACACTCAGCGGCGTCCTGCAGGCCCGTATCGCCAACCCGCGCAGCGTCTTCCCCTACGCGACGTTCGCCACGCTCGACGGGGTCAAGCTGAGCAACGCCAACGGCGAGGACTGCGGCGGCTCGCTGGAACTGGCTTTCGCGGTTTCGTGCAACTCGGTGTTCGCACCGCTCGGGGTCAAGCTCGGCGCGGCGCGCCTGGTGGCGATGGCCGAACGGTACGGCTTCAACCACGAACCGGGTATCCCCGGCGCGGTGGAGAGCACGCTGCCGGCGGCGCCCCAGATCCAAGGCGAACTGGATATCGGCTCGACCGCGATCGGCCAGGGCCAGGTGCTGGCGAGCGCACTGGAGATGGCCACTGTGGCGGCCACAATCGCCGACGGCGGGCGCCGGCCGCAGCCGACATTCGCAATCAGTGCTCCGCCTGCTACGAGCGTGCTGGTTACCAGCGCCGCGGTGGCGCGCACCGTGCGGCGTCTGATGATCGGGGTGGTGCGTCAGGGCACAGGAACCTTGGCGGCGATCCCGGGAGTGACGGTCGCCGGCAAGACGGGCACGGCCGAACTGAAGTCGGCGAGCTCATGCTCGGGGAACGGCGAAGCAGGGAGCGCGAAGGAAGGCGGCTCGGGGAAATCAGGCTCGGAAGGCTGCCAGGGGACGGCGAGCGAACCGAGCAACACCGACGCCTGGTTCGCAGCCTTCGCGCCAGCGCTGCACCCGCGCATCGTCGTGGGCGTGCTGCTCGTCAAAGACGGCGCGGGCGGCGCCACCGCTGCTCCGGTTGCCAGGGAAGTGCTCGAAGCCGGGCTACGGGCCAGCCCTTAGACGTCCAGCTCGGCTGAAGCTGTTTCCCGCGGGTTTTCCGGGTTGGCGATCCTGATCTCCAGTGGTCGGTTGTCGAGCGAGACGATCTTGATCTTGTACAGCAGCAACACGCCCTGGACGGCATCGGAGGCGGCGATCGAGCCGGGGGCAGGGAGCTGGCCTTTGGCGGGGACGAGGCCACCGCGGTAGGCGAACTGGTTCGTCTGGGCGGGGGCGATCGGCGTGTAGGTGTTGGCCTGGGTGTCGGTGATCGTTAGGTTCGTGGCGACGGAAAGCGCCTGGGAGTTGTTGTTGTAGACCTGGATGAACACACCGAACCACTCTTCGCCAGGCGCGAGCTTGCTCTCGGCGGGAGTGAGGCCCTGCAGATAGGTGGCGTCTTCGGTGTTCGCTGGGTTGAGCTCGCGCGAGAGCTGCACCTCGTAGATCAGCGGCCCCACGTTCAGGTAGGGAGCGTTCTGGCCGGACTCACCGGCGTAGGTGCCGGTCGTGACCTTCGTGTGAGAATCTCCGCACGCGCCGAGCACGAGGACCGCGAGCAGGGCAAGCACAGCGAGCGGGGACTTGCGCTGAGGGCTGGACATGCGACGCGGCAGTCTATCTGGGTCCGCGCCGGACCCTATCCGCCGGCGACCGTGACGCGACGTCCGCGGCCCTCCCCGCGCTCGAGGATCATCCTCAGGCGGCGCATCGCCCGGCCGTTGTTGCGCCTCAACCAGGCCCGAGCGCCCAGACCCTCCAGCAGGCGATCGGTCAGCGTGGCGGGAATCGTCTCCAGCGTGAACCGCACACGGGTCGTTCCGGCGGCGGCTTGCGCGAGATCGTAGACGCCCAGCGTGCGAATGCGGTTGTTCTTGCCCGTGCGGCCGACCTCGACGATGCGGTACGGGCGATCGACCTCCGTGAAGGTGACGTCGGCCCAGCTGAAGCGGTTGCCCGGTACCTTCGCGCGAAAGCGGGCGCCCGCTCCTCGCCCGACGGAGTCGATCCTCGTCAGATGCCAGTCGACGAGATAGTGGTCGGTGAACTCGGGGTGGTTGGCGATGTCCTGGAGATAGTCGAAGACTCGCTCGCGAGGAGCGTCTACGACGATTGAAACGGTCACGGGATCCACGGCGACCGCCAGTTTAGAGCCCGCCCTGCTCGAATGACAGCTACGCAGCCCGGGCGGTGAGTCGCACCGCGTGGCCATGCTCGGAGTGGCGCACGATCTCGGTCGCCACTGATGGTTCGCGGCGCAGCGGACGGCACAGCTCGCAGACGATCCCCTGCCTGCGCCCGTCGTACAGATGGATGTGCTCGCCGATCAGCGGCGTGCGCCCGCAGTCAGTGCAACGGTGGCGGTCCGCCTCAAGGACGCCGACGCCGCGACGCAGCAGGAAGCGCTCGAACTGCTCCACGTGGGTGACGGGCGAAGCCATGGTCGCCCTCGGATTTCGCCGCCGCGCGTCGGCCTCCTGCTGTTCGTGGACCATCTTGACAGTCTTGTTATGATCGCCACAAGTGCTTTCGATTGAGAGCACTGAAGCGTCGCCACGCGGGAAGGGAGCAGAAGATGGAATCGCTTACTTCGGGCACCATCGCCGGCGCGGGATCGTTTCGCTGTCGGCGCTGCGGCTACACGCTGACGCTGACCAGCTCGGACACGCTCACCGACTGTCCGAAGTGCGCCGGGCGGAGCTTCGTGCGCGCCTCGCTGTTCAGCACCGTGCGCCCGCCCGCCGAACGTGGGGTCACGCTGGCCGATACCCAATCTCAAGGCCCGCTCTGGCGGCCGGAGCCCGTTGACCACGACGCGTGGCTGACCGCGGCGAGAGAGCGGATCCAGCAGCCAGGCGAGTACCTCACCTACGAGGAGAACGGCGAGTTGCGGACGGTCGCGCTCACGCGCGAGTGGACACGCATCGGACGCAGCCTCGCCGCCGACGTGCGCTTCGACGACCCGACCGTGTCGCGCCGGCACGCTTTGATCGTGCGCCAGCCCGATGGCGTACGCGTGCTCGATGACCGCAGCCTGAACGGCGTGTTCGTGAACGGTGCGCGGATCGAAGGCAAGGTGCTGAAAGATGGCGACGAGATCATCGTCGGCCGCTACCGCTTGAGCTTCCTCAGCGTCGTGCCCACGCCCGACTCGGCTCCCGCCCCCGAGGCCACCTCCCTCCACCACACCGCCCACTGACGCCCACGCGCGCCCTCCGGGCTCGCCGCGTAGTATCGCCTCGACATGGCGAGCACCCACACGATCGCCGTCCTCTCCCAGAAGGGCGGCACCGGCAAGACCACCGCCGTGCGCACCCTCACCGACGCCTTCCGCCGCAGCGGCGTGCGCACGCTGGCCGTCGATCTCGACCCGCAGGGGAACCTGTCTGACTACTTCGACCTGCCTCCCGACGTCGAGCCCACGATCGCCGACGTGCTCTCCGGACGCGCCTCAGCGGCGGAGGCGATCCACGAGGACCTGATCGGAGCCAACCTGAGCCTCGCCGAGGCCGAGCTGATGCTGGGCAGCAAGATGGGCCGCGAGCAGACGCTCAGGCGCGCGCTCGCCGAGATCCTCGGCGAGTACGAGGTGATCCTGATCGACTGCCCTCCTTCGCTCGGGCTGCTCACCGTCAACGCGCTCGTCGCCGCCGATCGCGCGCTCGTCACCGCCGAGGCCCAGTACTTCGCGCTGCAGGGGGTCGAGCAGGCGATGGAGGTGATCGAGCTCGCGCGGGACAGCCTCAACCCGGAGTTGTCGCTGCTGGGCGTGCTGCTCAACCTCGCCGATATGCGCACCGTCCACTCGCGCGAGGCGCTCGCCTCGCTGAAGGAGCGCTTCGGCGAGCAGGTCTTCGATACGGCGATCAGGCCCTCGATCGCCTATGCCGAGTCGGCCGAGCGCGCCGTCTCGATCCTCGATCACCGGCCCGACCTCGGCGCGGACTACCTCACGCTCGCCGACGAAGTGATCGCTCGGCTACGTATATAAAAATCAAAGCCGCGTATAACGATCGTTATACACAGTTTGAAAAGAGAACAACAAGACAGCGAGTCGGAGAGGCTGTTTTGATGAGTCGGAGAGGTTGTTTTGATGTTTCTCTTTCGGCGAGTGTGCGCCATAGTATTTTTGAATACATATACTATAGTTATACTGATACATCCTCATAGCTCCTCGACGTACGCGCCTTGCGGCTCGAACGGCGTCCTCAAAAGCGTCGCCCAGCCGTCTATCTCCGGGCGCAGCGCCTCCGCGACGGCTCCGGTCTGCTCGTAGAAGCACCACACCAGCACCGTCGGACCCGCGCCGGAGATCGTCGCCCCGAGAGCGCCAAGCGCCCGCGCGCGCGAAGCCAACTCGAACGAGCGGGGGAACAGGTGCGCGCGCCGGCGCTCATGCAGACGGTCGTGCAGTCCGCGCGCCACTAGGTCCCAGTCGCCCTTCGCCAGACCCAGCGTCAGCAGCGCCGCGTGCGCGACGTTGAACACGGCCTCCTCCAGCGGCACCTCCGCCGGTAGCGCCTCGCGCGCCTCGCGCGTGCGAACTGGCTGCTCGGGCACCACGGCCAGCGCCTCCAATCCCGTCGGCGGGTCAAACCGTGTCGCCTCCCCGTCCGCGCACACGACGAATCCTCCGCGCAGCGCTGCTGCGACATTGTCCGGGTGGCCCTCCATCTCACTCGCCTCCCGGAGCAAGTCGGCGTCCAGCTCGAACAGGTGGTCGGCAGCCATCAGCCCCGCGACGATCGCCGCGGAGCTCGAGCCCAGCCCACCCGCCAATGGGATCTCTGAGCGGATCCTGAACGTGAAGCCAGCGGCGGGGTGCAGCCGCTCGAACGCCTTCACGCACAGGTTCTCCCGCCCCTGCGCCACCGGCAGGTCCGTCTCCACGACGAGCTCCCCGGTCTCCTCCACCTCGAGCTCCATGTGCAGCGCAAGCGCGGTCGCCATGCAGTCGAATCCCGGGCCGAGGTTGGCCGAGGAGGCCGGCACGCGCACGACCCGCCTACGGATCACCCAGCACCGCTTCCTCGATCGCCTCCGTCTCGGCCACGCATTGGATCACCATTCCGTCGTTGTTGGCGATCGCAGTCTCCGGGTCCTTCAGGCCGCGGCCGGTCAGCACGCACACGACCTGCTCCGCGCCGTCCGCCCCGTACTTGAGCAGGCCCGCGACCGAGGCCGCTGAGGCGGGCTCACAGAACATGCCTTCCCGGGAGGCCAGCAGGCGGAAGGCCGCCAGGATCTCGGTGTCGCTGACGGATCTGATCGAGCCACGGGAGTCCGTCGCCGCGGCCATCGCGTCCTCCCAGCGCACCGGGTTGCCGATCCTGATCGCGCTGGCCACCGTTTCCGGATGCTCAATCACCCGGCCCTCGCACCAGCGGCGCCGCGCCCTCGGCCTGGAAGCCGAACATCCTCGGCGCCGCACCAACCTCGCGAAAGCCGCGCCAGTAGGAGGTGATGTTGCCCGCGTTGCCGACTGGGATGAACAGCGCTTCAAGGCCACCTTCGAGACCCTCGTCGATCTCGAACGCCGCCGTCTTCTGGCCTTCGATGCGAAACTCGTTGACCGAGTTCACCAGCACGATTGGGTGCGTGTCGGTCAGCTCGCGCACGAGCGTCAGCGCCTGATCAAAGTTGCCCTCAAGCGAGATCACGCGCGCGCCATGCACGAGCGTCTGCGCCATCTTGCCCTGGGCGATCTTCCCCTCGGGAACGATCACCGCACAGGTGATGCCCGCGCGCGCGGCATAAGCCGCCGCGCTCGCCGCCGTGTTGCCAGTCGAGGCACAGATCACGGCCTTGGCACCCTCGCGTACGGCGGCCGACACCGCGCAAGTCATCCCCCTGTCCTTGAAGGAGCCGGTCGGGTTGGCGCCCTCGAGCTTCAATCGCACCCTCGCGCCGACCAGCTCCGAGAGCACGGGCGCGCGCAGCAGCGGCGTCGAGCCCTCCTGCAGGCTGACCAGCGGGTCACCGGGATCGAACGGCAGACGCTCGTAATAGCGCTCGATCAGCGGCACGTGCGTGCCGGAGAAAGCTGCCCCTTCGACTCTCGGTAGGGCGCACGGGTCTCCGACGCGCCCGCTCATCCGAACTCCTCTTCTATGACCCTGATCGTTCTGGGGGTCGACCGTAGGAAGTCGAACCCCTCAAGCAGTTCGATCGCCGCGCGCAGGCGCGACTCGGCCACCTGGTGGGTGACCATCACCAGCCGCGCGTTCTCGCCGAGGCCACGCTGCACGACCGACTTGATCGACACCCCCTGCTCGCCCAGCACCTGCGTCACCCCTGCCAGTACCCCCGGCCGGTCGGCGACCTCCATGTGCATGTAGAACGCGCTCGAGACATCCTCGAGCAGACGCATCTGCAGCGGCTCCGCGGGCGGGCGGGCGCCGCCGGTCATCACGCTCACCACGTCGCCCAGCACCGCGCTTGCGGTCTGCCGGCCGCCGGCGCCGGGCCCCGACATCGTGATCTCGGTGATCGTCTCGGATTCGACGGTCACCGCATTGAACGGCCCCGACACTGAGGAGAGTGGATGCCCGGCGTACAGGAACGCGGGGTGTACCCGCACCGACAGCCCGCCGTCGCGACGCTCGGCGGTGCCGATCAGCTTCAGGCCGAGGCCCAGCTCGCGGGCATACTCCAGATCGTCGCTGCGCAGGTGCTCGATGCCCTCATAGCTCACGTCGTCCAGATGCACCGGCGTGCCGAACGCCAGCCGCGCGAGGATCGCCATCTTCGCCGCCGCGTCGCGGCCGCTGACGTCGTCTGACGGGTCCGCCTCGGCATAGCCTCTGCGCTGAGCCTCGGTCAGCGCCTGCGCGTAGGAGCTGCCGTGCGCCATCTCGGAGAGGATGAAGTTGGTCGTGCCGTTGACGATCCCGTGGATGCGCTCGACGGGCGTGGCGGCAAGCGACTCCTCGAGCACCCGCACGACCGGCACCGCCCCGGCCACCGCCGCCTCGAAGCGCAACCGCACATCGTGTTCGCGGGCGGTCTCGAACAGCTCCTCGCCGTGCTGGGAGAGCAGCTGCTTGTTCGCGGTCACCACGTGCTTGCCCGCGCGCATCGCCTCAAGCAGGTACTCCTTCGCCGGCTCGACCCCGCCGATCAGCTCAACCACGAGGTCTGCGCCCGCGACGATCTCCGCGAAGCTGCCCCGCGTGCGCGTCAGCACACCGGTGATCACCGGCCGACAGCCGTTGAAGCGCTCGATCTCGTCGGCCCGCTCGCCCAGCAGCGTCGCGAACGCCGCGCCGACCGTGCCGTGTCCGAGCAAGCCGACGCGAAACGGCGCGGGGGCCGCCCCGCCACCCACAGCGGCCGCGGCGCCCCCGATCCCGGCCGACGGTGTGCTCCCGCTAGCGGACATCGCGCGCAATCAGATCATCGAAGGTCTCGCGGCGCACGACCACGCGTGCCTGGCCGTCCTTGCAGAAGACCACCGGCGGCCGCGGCACGCCGTTGTAGTTGCTCGCCATCGCGTACGCGTACGCGCCCGTTGCCGGCGTCACGATCACGTCGCCCGGCCTGGGGTCCTCAAGCAGCGCGTCGCGCACGATCACGTCGCCAGACTCGCAGTGCTTACCGGCCAGCACGCACCTCGTCTGGCCGCCGAATCGGTCGGCCACGTGGGCTTCGTAGGAGGCTCCGTAGAGCACCGGCCGCAGGTTGTCCGACATGCCGCCGTCGACCGCCACCCAGCGCGAGACGTTGCTCTTGACGCTCTCCACCGTGTACAGCGTCACGCCCGCATTCGCGCTCAGCGCCCTCCCCGGCTCGATCAACAGACGCCTATCGGGGCTAAGGCCATGCGCGTGCGCCGCCTGCACGATCGCGCCGACGTACTCCTCGATCTCAGGCGGATGCTGATCCTCGGTGTAGGCCACCCCCAAGCCACCGCCGACATCCCAAACCGGGAAGTCGCCGAGCTTCGCCAGCTCCGCCGCCTCCCTGCGGAACGGCTCGAGCTCGAGCAACTGCGAGCCGATGTGCGCGTGCACGCCCCGCAACGACAGCCCATCGACACGTTCTATCCGCGCGATCGCCTCCTCCGCCTGGGCCATGCCAAAGCCGAACTTCGAATCGGCTTGGCCAGTGGAGATGTGATCGTGCGTGTCACCCCGCACATCCGGCGTCACCCGGATCAGCACATCCTGGTCGTGAGTGCGCAGTCCCTCTCCTATCGGGGAAGGACGCGCCGCATGCGGCGCGTCCCGGGGCCGCGCATGCGCGGCCCCGCCAGTCGGCGCATGCGCCGACTGGAAATCAGCCAGCAGAAGCTCCAGCCGGTCGATCTCATCGAAGTTGTCGATCACGATCAGCCCCACCCCGCGATCCAGCGCCGTGCGCAGCTCGGACTCGGACTTCGCGTTGCCGTGCAGCACGATCCGCTCCGGCTCGAACCCCGCGTTCAGCGCCAGGTGCAGCTCGCCGCCGGAGGCCACGTCGCACCACAGGCCCTCCCGCGCGAACAGCTCGAGTACCGCCGTGCAGGGAAACGCCTTGGATGCGAACGCCACGTGGAAGTCATGATGCCCCGCTTGGCGTCCAGCCTGCACGAACGCGCGCGCTCGCGCGCGCAGGTCGTCCTCCGCGACAATGTACGCGGGCGTGCCGTACTCGCGGGCGAGCTCGATCGTGTCACAGCCGCCAACCTCCAGCCGGCCGCGCTCGTTCAGCCGGCTGCCGAGGGGGAAAACGTGCGAGAGACTCGTGCCTGTGACCATCGCCGGTGATTATCGCTGGAGATTCAGGCCGTCGTCGGACGGAGCGCGGCGATGCCACCCCGGCGCGCCATCGCCGCCAGCCACGCCAACCCGATCGCGCACAGCGCGATGCTCTCCAGCTGCGGCGCGGTCAGGCCCGCGAACACCTCGGCGTTGCGGCGGATGAACTCGACCAGGAAGCGCTCCAGGCCGCTCAGCGCCAGATACAGCGCGAACACCACACCCGGGCGCACGCGGTCGCGCAGGCGCCACAGCAGGTAGGCGAGCAGGCACATCGCCACCGTCTCGTAGATCGGCGTCGGCTGCACCCGCACGCCCGGCGGCGTCGGCACCGTGCCGTGCGGATACCCCATCGCCCACGGCAGGCTCGAACGGATGCCGTAGTCGCCGTCGCCTGAGACCTGGCAGCCGATCCGTCCGATCGCATAGCCGAGCGCGAGCGCGGTCGCACACATGTCGAACATCCGCAGTTCCAGCGCGTGACGCCAGCGCATCCACGCGATCACCCCGATCGCGCCGCCGATCGCGCCGCCGTACCACACCAGACCAGATCCCGAGAAGATGCTTCCCAGCAGGTCCTGTTTGACCGTGGACCACTTTTCGATGAGGAAGTAGCCGCGCGCGCCAACGATGCCGCCGAGGAGCGCCGCGAACACGATCTCATACGCCCAGTCCACCGGCCGGCCCAGCTCACGCAGCCTGCGCGCCACGACCGCCCCGCACGCGAGGAAACCGAGCGCGAACATCACCCCGAAGGTCTTGATCGAGATGCCCAGGAGATGGATTTCAGGCTTCATGGCATCGGCGGTGCAGGCATCGTGATCCTCGCGGCACTTTAGGGCACCTGTAGCTGCTTCTGCCACAATCCAACGCCAATGGCATCGCGACGATCCAGTTTCGGCAAAGACACCGGCCTGCAGGCGCGGATGCTCATGACGATGTTCCTGCTGGGCCTCGTCTATGCGGTGTTCGTCGGGGTGCTGTTCGCGCTCGGGGCCGGGGCCGGCGTGATCGTGGTGGTGGCGCTCGTGCTGCTGGTGGTGCAGCTGTTCGGCTCGGACAAGATCGCGATGGCGACGATGGGGGTCAAGGAGGTCTCCCCCGCCGAGGAGCCCGAGCTGCACGGGATTATCGAGCGGCTGTGCGTGCAGGCCGACCTGCCCAAGCCGCGGGTGGCCGTGATCGAGACGTCGATGCCGAACGCCTGCGCGATGGGCAAATCACAGAAGTCGGCGACCGTGTGCGCGACGCGGGGCATCCTCGAACTGCTCTCCCCGGCCGAGCTCGAAGGGGTGATCGCGCACGAGCTGACCCACGTGATCAACCGCGACGTGATGGTGATGACGCTGGCGAGCTTCTTCGCCACGCTGGCCTCGATGATCGCCCAGTTCGCCCTGTTCTTCGGCGGCGGCTACGGCAGCAGCGAAGAGGAGGAGGACATCATGATCGTGGTGCTCGTCTCAGTGGTGGTGTACGCCGTGTCCTTCCTGCTGCTGCGGGCGCTCTCGCGCTATCGCGAGTTCGCCGCTGACCGCGGCTCCGCCGTGTTGACCGGGCGCCCCAGCGCGCTGGCCTCGGCGCTGTTGAAGATCAGCGGCACGATGGAGCGGGTGCCCAGCCAGGACCTGCGCAAGGCGGAAGGGATGAGCGCCTTCTTCATCCTGCCCGCCAGGACCAAGAAGTCGCTGATGAACATCTTCGCCGACCACCCACCGCTGGAGCAGCGCCTGGCGGCGCTGGAGCGGCTGGAGTCCCAGCTGCAGGGCACCGCCTGACCGTGGGCCTGCGCGACATCCTCACCGGACGCCACGAGGTCAAGGGCCCCGCGCCCGATCGCCTGTTCGCGATCTCGACGGCCTACATCGCCCTCGAAGCTGAGCACCAGATCGAGCCGGTCGGGACCGCCGCGATCGTATTTCAGGCGCTCGCCACGAGCGAGTTCGAAGCGACGCTGCGCGACATGGAAGAGGTGGTGAAGGCCACCGGCGGGGACACCGGCACTCAGGTGTCCACCGAGGACGACAGCTTCGGCTACCGCTGGATGGTCCTGCGCAACCCCGACGGCGCGCCCTCTGTGGAAGACCTCGCTGTGGGCATCAACGCCGTCTCCGGCTCGATCGAGACCGCCGGCCACGGCGAGCGCCTGCTGTGCGCGGTGTTCGCTTTCGCCGACACGCAGAAACGCCGCGTCTACTTCATCTACAACTACAAGCGCGGCTTCTGGTACCCGTTCGTGCCGGCTGACGGCGAGCAACAGCGCTCGACCGAGCGCGAGCTACAGATCAAGGCGCAGATGGCTTCAGAACTGCCGATGGAGCCGGAACTGGAGCGCTGGTTCCCGCTGTGGGGAATCCCGATCTAGTGTCATGAGCCGACCGGCATGTCCCGCAGCGACGGGCGGCGCCGGTGGAAGCCAGACGAGCGGATCAGTCCGGGATCAGGCCCTCGCCGGTGAACTCGCGCCCGGCCTCCTCGAACGTCAGGTCCGCCGGGGGCAGGATCAGGTCTGAGGTCTCAAGCTCGTCGTCGCCGAGGCGCGTACCCCCCGCGCGCACGTAGTCGAGCAACGCTCCATACGCATCGGCGAAGCCATCCTCCTGAGCACCCTCGACCACGGCGATGACCGCCTTCTCCAGCTCGTTCAGCCGCTCCGAGGCGCTGTCCGGCAGCAGGTACTGGTCCTCGCCGGAGATGCGCACGATCATGACTGGCCACCCCCGGTCGGCTGACCACCGGCTGCGCCGGCGGTGCCCGCTGCGTCGGGGGCCGGGTCCGGGGCGGCCGATGAATCGTCAGGCGCAGCGGGAATCTGAGTGACGGGCGCCGCCCCACTCTGCCCCAGTTCGCCCTTCATCTTCGCCAGCTCGTCATCAACCGCCGGCTGGCTTGAGAGCTGCTTGAGCTGATGGTCGATGTCGTCTTCGCCGGATCCCAGCGCCGTCAGGTCTTCGAACGTTCCCGCCGCTTCCAGCTCTGAGACCGCGTCCGCGCGCGCTTTCATGTTTTCGGTCTTGTCCACCGCCCGCTGCATCGCGAGGCCAACGTCGGCCATCTGCTCGCCGACTCCGGTGGCTGCCTCGGAGATCCGCACCTGGGCCTCGGCGGCCGAGTACTGCGCCTTGATGACCTCCTTCTTGGTACGGAACGCCTCGATCTTCGCGCGCAGCTTCTGCTCTGAGTCGGTCAGCTTCTGCTGCTGGTCTTCGAGTTCCTTCACCTGCTGGTCCAGGGACTGAAGCTCGGTCTGGGCGACGTTCTTGCGTTCGAGCGCGGTCCTCGCCAGGTCCTCCTGGCCGCCGGACAGGGCCTGGCGGGCCTGCGTGTCGAGCTTGACCACGCTCTGCTGCAGCGTCGCCTCCTGCATCTGCAACCGCTTCTTGGCGGTGACGACATCCGCGATGCCCTTCTTGACGTTCTGCAGCTGTTCAACCTGCTTGGAGTAGCTGTAGTCGAGCGTCTCGGCGGGGTCTTCCGCGCGATCCAGCAGCTTCGAGACCTTCGCCTTCACGACGGTTGACATGCGCCCGGTCAAACCGGCCATCTGATCCTCCTATTGCTGTTCGCGCGTACGATCGGCTAAGCCTAGCCGAAGCGTGCTGCCCGACCGATCGGCCTAGCCTAGCCGAGCCTAGCCGAGCCGAGCCGGCTGCCCGACCGCGAGTCCTAGAGCCCGAGCGGGTGACGAATCGTGAAGCCGCTGTTGGCCGGGCGCAGCGGGCGCCAGCGGGGACCCTGCTGGTTGGTGGGGTCATCGGCGGCGCTGGTGTCCAGGCGCAACCCGGCGACGTCCATGTAGGCGTGGCCGGCGTTGCCGAAGATCGCGATCCAGCGGCCCGCACCGCGCGAGCCCCAGACCATGAATTCAGAGGAGTCCTCCGGCGTAGAGAGCAGGTTGGCGCCGTGCAGGGCGAAGGAGACGGTGCCCGAGCAGTCGTAGCCGGGTGAGACGAACGAGGCGTGGCCGCCGCCAAAGATGTAGGGCAGACCGATGATCTGGTTGCCGGCCCAGATGACCTCCTGCACAACCGCGGGCGCCGACATCGGCGCCGCCGCGAGCCCGTTCACGTAGCGGGCAAGCGAGCCGGGAACGAGCAGCTCGGGCTTGGCCGCAACGGTGGCTGCGACTGCGCTGCCGCCCGTGGGACCGCTGGCCTGGCCGGGCGTCGTGGTCGGCGGCGGCGTGTAGGGGACGACCTGGCCGGTCACGGTCTTTTCATAGACCGGGCCGCTGTAGGTGACGCTTGGAGTCTTGGCGGTGATCGGCGAGAGGTGCAGCGGCTTAGCGGGCTTGGTCGGCTTGGTCGTTGCGCGCGGGGAAGCACCGCCGCTAGCGGAGGTGTTGATCGAACCGACAGTGACGCCGCCGGCGACGGCGGTGCTGGTGGTGTGTGCCAGGGCCTGCGTGCCCGGCAGCATGGCCAGAATCGTCAAGCTACAGAAAATCGCGCTTAGGGTACGCACCCGCAAAACAACAACCTCTTTCGTCGGCCTGCGGGGTTAGCTGACGGGCTAGCGCTGAAAGAGCCTGCGCTTCCCACGGCTTCACCGTGAGATTCGCCCCAAACAACTTGGGTCCCCCGTTCCTTGGCATCTAGTCAAGGATTCGGCGTTCGTGGCGGCAGGCTAGCAAAGTGCAAGGACGCATGCACGACATGCACAGCTTTTCGCACGTTCTGCCCGCAAATACGGGAGGTTTGTGAGTACGACCGTCGTCTTGCAGAGTCGCTTGACGGCCGCTACCGGCCTGCCGCCGCAGGCCGGATCGCCGGGCTTGCACGCCGACGCGCCCCCGACGCGCCCGTTAGTGTCCTTGCCGATGCGCGCCGCCCTATCACCTAGGCTGCTCTTCGTCGTGCTCGCGCTCGGCGGAGTGCTCGCGGGATGCGGCAAGTCGGCCCTACCGCAGAGCGCCGGCGGGGGCAGCTCTGGCTTCCTGGCCCCCGCTCAGGGCGAGGGCGTTGCCGGGGTGGCGACGAAGAACACCACCCGACTGGGCGGCGCCGATCCTGTCTTTGACGCGGCGGCGGTCGCCCGCGCGGTTTACCCCGGCCTCACTTCCACCACCCGACCGCAGGCGGTCGTGCTGGTCGACGAGCGCGACTGGGCCGCCGCGCTGGCCGCCTCGACGCTGGCCGGCGCCCCGCTGGGCGCACCGCTGCTGTACAGCGATGGCAACGCCCTCCCCGACGCGAGCCTGCACGCGCTGGAAGCGATGCATCCCATCGGAGCGTCCGCCCTGGACGGCGTGCAGGTGATCCGGATCGGAACCTCCGCCGCCGTGCCTAGCGGCTATCGCACACGCTCGCTTCCGGCCGGCGAACCAGCCGCCGTGGCGAGCGCTGTCGAGCAGCTCGTGAGCGAAACCCACGGCTCCGCTCCCCGGCGTGTGATCGTGACCGCCGCCGACGGTCCCGGAGCGCTTGCGATGCCCGCGGCGGGCCTGTCCGCCGAGAGCGGCGCCCCGATCTTGTTCGTCACCGCCGCCGGCAGTGTCCCCACAGCGACGGGCGCCGTGTTGACCCGCCTGCACCGACCCGCCATATACGTCATCGGTGCTGCGGCTGCTTCCAGCCGGGCGCTGGCCGCACTCGCGCGCTTCGGCCCTGTCACGCCCGTCACCGGCGGCTCCGCTCCCGGCGAACGCAGCAGCCAAGCCGAACGCACCAGCCCGGCCATCAACGCGATCGCCGTGTCCCGCTTCGCTGACGGATCCTTCGGGTGGGGCATCCACGAAGCCGGTCACGGCCTGGTTTTCGCGACCGCTTCGCGCCCGCTCGACGCTCCCGCCGCGGCCCCGCTCTCCGCCCATGGCAACTACGGCCCGCTGCTACTGCTCGAAAGCCCCTCTTCGATCCCGCCCGCGCTGGCCCACTACCTCTCAGACATCCAGCCCGGCTACACAGCAGCGGTTCCGCCGGTCCGCGGCTTCTACAATCACGGCTGGCTGATCGGGGATGAACGATCGATCTCAGCGCTCACTCAAGCCGAACTCGACTCCATGCTCGAGATCTCCCCAAGCAAAGCCCCGAGTAAAGCGTCTTCTGAAGAAGAACCGTCAGAACCGTCTGCATCTCCCATCGAATGACCCGTCCTTCGACCGAGCCAACCGTCGAGGACGTGCGCCGGTTGATGGGCGCCTCCACCCCCCACTTCGCGCTGCAACTGCGCGACCGCATCGCGAAGCTGATCGCCGAGCTGCCCTCCGATCATCCGGCACGCGTGGAAGGCGAACGCGAGATCGTACGTCTGGAGCGGCTGGGCTTCAACGGCGAGACCCGCGGCGAGGCGGGCGACGCCGGCGAGCGCCCGCTGCCTTCGCTGGAGCACGCTCCCGCCGAGACCGGCTGAGTATGTGTTTGAATTTCATGCACTGTGTGCCATCGTATGTATCGGGTAGATACAAAAGCGCACGCATGCGGGGGTAGGACTTTCAATTTGCGCTCACTGTGCTCCATGGTATCTACGGTGTAGATACAAAAGCGCACACTGCGTAAAAATTGAAAACACGTTCTGAGGGTTCGCGGGGGCCCTGACAGTTCGCGGGGGCCCTGACAGCTAAACCCTGACAGCCAAAAAATCCCGGATCATGCGTAGGTCGCTCCTCGGGGCCGCCGGTGCGCTTGCTTGACTGGACATCGATGTCCTCCAGGCGCCCCAAACCCGTCGTCCTGGCCAAGTGCCCGTTCGATGCATGCGACGGCAGCGGCTTCTTGGTCGATACAGAGACAAACACCGCCCAGGACTGCGACTGCCGAGCCCAGCGCATAGCGAACGCCCGCGCCCGCCGGCTCCGTGAGCGCGTTCCGCGACGGTACATGGACCTCTCCTGGGACCGCCACCCGCTGATACAGATTGCCCAGGACCCGGCGAACGCCGACTCGGTCCGCAAGGTCAAGCGCTTCTGCACCGACATCGACCGCAACCTCGCCGAGGGCAACGGCCTCTGGCTGATGGGCCACACGGGAACGGGCAAGACGACACTGGGCTATATGGTCGCCGCCGCGGCAACCCGCACTCAGCACTCGGTCCTGAGCTTCAATGCGGTCGCGCTCCTGAATCGCGTCAAGACCACCTTCAATCCTGACAGCCGCGAGACCGCTGAGGAGGTGATCGATACGCTCGCGAACGTAGAGCTGCTGCACATCGAGGATCTGCGCGTGGTCCGCCCGACCGAGTGGGTGTTGGAGCAGCTCTACCTGATCATCAACGCCCGCTACGAGGGGCAGCGTTCAATCGTGTTCACATCTGACATCGACTCCGATGAGGATGGACCGCTGATGCCGAACCCTCGCGAGCTTGAGGAGCACATCGGTAAGCGAACATTTTCCCGGCTGATGGAGATTTGCGGCGATCCCGTTGCGATCCTGGGTCAGGACAAACGACTGGATCAGGACGTGCCACGGCCATCGTCGCGCTCAGCCAACCAGCCTGCCACTGAGCTGTTTGGAGCACCTCGCACGGACGCGGACGTGCCGCATGCCACATCCGCGCATGACCTCATCATCTCTGGCTGAACACACGCTCGCGACGCGCGTCAAGGAAGCGCGCGCGCAGCAGTTTGAACAGGAACGCGAACAGGGCGAGGTCGACGGCGAGCAGGCCCACGTTGAGCAGCTGCGGCACGGTGGTAATGGAGGAGAGCCCGAGCACTACGGCGGAGTGGAAGACGAGCACGAGCAGCAGGGCGAGCAGCACGGCATGCGAACGGTAGCCGGTGCGGTGCTCGCGCAGCGTCGCCTCGATCGTGCCGATCGCCACCGCGCCGACGCCGGCGAACAGGGCGGGCCCTCCACTTGAGAGCCCATGTCGCGACGCACGAGAAAACCCGATCGCGGCGCCGATCAAGCCGACGAGGATCAAGAGCTCCGAGAGCGGCAGGGGGTGCCAGGGAGCACGCGGATGCTCCCCATATGTGGGCGCGGTGGGAGAAGTGGGCCGCGAGCGGCTCCGAGCGCCCGCGCCGCGGGGGACGCCCGCGCCGTCGCTGGCCTTGGCGGGCGAGTCCGGCTTGCGAGCGGTGTTTGCCGGTGCCCGTCTCGCGCCGGCGGGGCGACGCTTGCGGGAGCGGGCACGGGCCATCGGGGAATCGATCCTAGCGGCTATCTATGCTGAGCTTAATGTCCGGCAACGACACGCTCTCGCCACCTGCGCCCCAGCCGGCGGGCATTCCGGACAGCGGGCTCGCCGGCCCGTTCGGAGTCGGAGAGTACGCCGCCGCCCTGCGCTTGAAGCTCCGCTCCTTCGCTCGCGTCCAGCTCGTCGGCGAGCTGGTGAACCTGCGCACGACACGGGCGCGTGTCTACTTCGAGCTGCGCGACTCCTCAGGCGCGATCCCCTGTGCCGCCTGGCTGGAGGACTGGGACGTGATCGCAGCCCGCGCTGGAGGGCCGCCCGCGGACGGAATGCAGGTGGTCGTGGCCGGTGGCTGCGACTACTACCCTGGGAGCGCCACCTCCTCCCCCGGCTTCTCCTTCGCGGTCTCAGACCTGCGCGTGGCCGGCGAGGGAGACCTGCTCGCCCGCATCGACCGCCTGCGCAAGCAGCTCTTCGCCGAGGGTCTGCTCGAGCTCCAGAAGCGCCTCGCTTTCCCGCTGCTCCCGCGCACGATCGGCGTAGTCACCGGAGAGGGCGGCAAGGCCCGCGACGACATCCTGGCGGGACTCTCGCGGCGCGGCTGGGCCGGACGCGTCGTATGGGCCTTCGCCCCAGTGCAGGACCGCCACGCCGCGCCAGCGATCGTCCGCGCGCTTTCAGATCTCACCGCTGTGGGCGAGGTCGATGTGGCGATCGTGGCCCGCGGCGGCGGCTCGCTCGCCGACCTGCTGTGCTTCTGCGACGAGACCCTCTGCCGCACGGTCGCGCTGCTGGGAGTGCCCGTGATCGCCTCCGTCGGCCACCACACCGACCGCACCCTGCTCGACGACGTAGCCGCCGTCAGCTGCTCCACGCCGACCCACGCCGCGGAGGCTGCCGTTGGTGTGGACTGCCTGCGCGCCCGTGCCGAGCAGGTGGCTATCGCCGCACGGCTGCGCGACCACGGCCGGCGGGCAGTCCTTTCCCGCGCCCGCCTGCTTGCAACCCTCTCGCGCGCGCCCGCCGCGCACTTGAACCGTCAGCGTGCGCGCCTTCACCAGCAGCTGCGCGAGGTTCGCGCCGGCTCGCGCCGGCGGGTGCAGTCCGAGCAGCACCTGACCGAGCGGCGCATGCTCGTGCTCCAGCGCAAGGCGGGCTCTTCCCTGCTCGACTGCCGCGAGCGGCGACCGCGCGAGCTTGAGCGACTAGCGCTCACGCTCGCAGCCCACGACCCCCAGCGCACGCTCGAGCGCGGCTACACCCTCGTGCAGTCCACCGACGGCGAGCCACTCCCCACCGCGGCGCGAGCCCGCGAGACGGATGAGGTGCAGCTGCGCTTCGCCGACGACGTCGTTCCCGCGAGAGTCCTTCGCCGATGACCGATCCCCAGCCACAGACACCCCAGCCACCAACGCCTCAACCACCAACGCCTCAACCGCAGACATACGAGACCGCGGCTGCCCGCGTCGAGGAGATCATCCGCCGCCTAGACTCCGGCGAGGCCAGCCTGAACGAGACGCTCGAGCTGGTCAGGGAGGGCAAGACACTGATTGAGCTTTGCGCGCGCGAGCTCGCCGCTGTAGGCGACGCGCTGGAGGAGCTGCGTCTCGACGAGCTGGTCAGTCGCCTGGAAGGAGAGACCGGGCGCTCGCGGCGGGCTCAAGGACCGGTGTCCTCTTCAGACGACGAGACCGGAGATCTCGCCGAGGTGAACGACCTATGAGCACCTGGGAGCTTCTCGCCGAGCTGCCCCTGCAGATCGACGGCTATGAGCTTGAGCCACTGCAGACCGCCTTCTCAAACGAGTTCGTGCGCAAGACGACGGTCATTCACCTGCACGGTGGCGGCGAGGAGGGCGTCGGCGAGGATGTCACCTACGCCGTCGATGATCAGGAGGCCTTTCAGCACGCCGGCGCGAACCTGCCGCTGACCGAGAGCTTCACGCTCTCCTCCTTCGCCGAGCACCTGCGCTCGCTCGATCTCTTTCCGCTACCCACCGAGCGTCCGGAGTTTCGCCTGTATCGCAACTGGGCCTTTGACTCGGCCGCGCTCGACCTGGCGCTGCGCCAGGCTCACAGCACCCTGCACGCAGCACTCGGACGTGATCCTCAGCCGGTCACGTTCGTCGCCTCTCTACGCCTCGGCGAGCCGCCGTCGCTTGAGCCCTTGAAGCGGCGTCTGGCGATCGCGCCGACGCTTCGCTTCAAGCTCGACCCGACACCCTCCTGGGACGCCCCCCTGATCGCAGAGCTCGTGGCGCTTGGTGCCGTTGACTCGGTCGACCTCAAGGGCCAGTACGAGGGCACGATCGTCGACAATCCAGCCGACCCCGCTCTCTATCAGCGCATCGTGGATGCCTTCCCGGATGCCTGGATCGAGGATCCCAAGCTGACGCCCGAGACCGAGCCAATCCTGCTGCCCCACCGCGAGCGGATCACGTGGGACGCACCGATCCATGGCATCTCAGACATCGAGGCGCTGCCGTTCGCGCCGCGCACGCTCAACATCAAGCCCTCCCGCCTCGGTGGTCTGCGCTCGCTGCTGGATACATACGACTACTGCGCCGCCCACGGCATCTCCACCTACGGCGGGGGACAGTCGGAGCTCGGGCCTGGACGCGGGCAGATCCAGTACCTCGCCTCACTGTTTCACCCGGACACGCCCAACGATGTCGCGCCGGCGGGCTTCAACCTGCCCGAGCCCCCCGCGGACCTGCCGTCCAGCCCGCTCGCGCCAGCGCCTTCCCCGCTGGGCTTCCGCTGGGAAGCGCCGGGCGGCTGAGGTCCCCGCCACCATCACCGGATCGGAGTCGTTGTCCGGGGGCTCGCGCATGTCCTAGTGTCATGAGTCACAGCCACTACAGGCCGTCAGACAGGACCGTCGAACGCAACTTCTGTCTCGCCGGTCGGTTTGCAAGGGCATAGCGGCTAAGGTCGATGCCGCTAAACCGGCGCAAAGGCGCAAAGGAGTTCCCGTGGCAAACGCAGGCGCCAACAAGCGATCGAGATCTCTCGCCACAGCAGCCGCCGCCTCGCTGCTGTGCTCGCTTACGCTGGGCGTGTTCGCGCTCACAGTTCTCGGCCATACTCCGCTGGCGGCGGCGGCCAACCTTGGCGGTGCGCAGGCGCCCGGCGGTGCGCAGGCGCCCGGCGGCGCGACGGGGAAGATGCCAGCGAAGGGCTCGAGCGGCAAGAGCAAGCCGGCCTCCCCGCCCTCGAGCCTGCACGTCTTGACGGTGCGTATCACGAGCGTCAGCTGCACGCCGGCCGCAAAATGTAGCGGCAACACGCATCAGGTCTCGATCCACGGCACGCTGCTGATCGCCGGCAGAGGACTGACGACAAAGATGGTCGTGGCCTTCCCGCACGCGCCGGGCGCGCGTATCTCAAGCGCCTCGCCAGGCGCACACCTGCGCAGAGCGGCGGCGGGACTGGAGGTGACCGTCCCGAAAAACGCGCACTCCGGGAAGATCATGGTGCTGCTCAGCCATGGTCGCCACACGAGCTCCTACGGACCGATCTACGTCTACCGCCACGCGCTCCACCCACCCGCGCCGCCGAAGGATTCCCCACCCGCGCCTGCGCCCGCGAACACCAGCGCGGTGAGCGGAACAGCGTTCGACGGCCAGGGCATGTGGATCTGGTATCTGAGTCAGTCCGAGAGTGGAAACATAGCCTCGATCGCCGCCCGTGCCCACGCCGCAGGAGTCAGCACGGTGTTCGTAAAGAGCTCGGACGGTTCCACCAACTACTGGAGCCAGTTCTCCCCCCAACTCGTGGCGGCGCTGCACGCGAATGGCCTGAAGGTGTGCGCCTGGCAGTATGTGTACGGCTCGAGCCCAGCGGGCGAGGCGAACCTTGGCGCGCAGGCTGTGGCAAACGGCGCCGACTGCTTGGTAATCGACGCCGAGTCCCAGTACGAAGGCCACTACGCTGCGGCGCAGATCTACATCACCGACCTGCGCGCGAAGATCGGCCCCTCCTATCCGGTCGGTCTGGCCTCCTTCCCGTACGTCTACTACCACACCGCACTGCCCTATTCGGTTTTCCTGGGGCCAAACGGGGCCCAGTTCAACGCGCCACAGATGTATTGGAAGGACATCGGCAACTCGGTCGACACCGTCTTCGCGAACACGTACATCTCAAACAGGATCTACGGCCGCCCGATCTTTCCCCTCGGGCAGACCTATGGCGGCGTCTCCTCCTCTGAGGAGCTGCGCTTTCGTGAGGAGGCCGTCGACTACGGCGCGACCGGAGTGTCATGGTGGGACTGGCAGGAAACCCCGGCCAGCGGCTGGACTGCGCTGGGCGAACCGCTCGCGCCGCTGAGCAGCGTGACTCCGAACCCGAGCTACAGCGAACTGGAAAAGGGCAACAAGGGTGATCCCGTGTTGTGGATGCAAGAGCACCTTGCCAGCGCGATCCCCGGCCAGGAAACGACGGGCATCTTTGACGCGACCACGACCGCCAACCTGGAACAGTTCCAGACCGCCCATGGCATCCCGGCGAGTGGAAGGACCGACGCCGCGACCTGGGCCGCGCTGCTGTCCCTACCGCCGATTGCGGTCGACTGGACCGGCGGCGGGCCGACCGGCTGAGCCCTCTAATGCTGTTCCGGCCGGCGCATGCGCCGGCCGGCGGGGGCGCGCATGCGCGCCCCCGGGCCAGGCCGCATGCGGCCTGGCCTAGCTTCATCTAGATCGATCAGACGCGCTGAATGAGCGTGCCGGTGCCGAGACCGCCACCGCAGCACATTGTCACGAACCCGATCTCCTTGTCGGAGCGCTCGAGCTCGTGTAGCAGCGTGGTGATCAGCCGCGCGCCGGTCGAGCCAAGGGGATGCCCCAACGCCATCGCGCCGCCGTTGACGTTCACGCGGTCCATGTCGGGGTTGAGCTCGCGCCGCCAGGCGGCGAGGACCGGCGCGAACGCCTCGTTGATCTCTATCAAGTCGATGTCGTCGATCTTCATCCCGTTGCGGTCGAGGATTTTCCGCGTCGCCGGAATCGGCCCCTCGAGCATTTTCACCGGGTCACAGCCAACGGTCGTCTGGTCGACGATCCGCGCGCGCGGCGTCAACCCGAGCTCCTTGGCCTTCTCGGCCGACATCAGCAGCACGGCCGCCGCGCCGTCGGAGATCTGCGACGCGTTGCCCGCGGTGATCTTGCCGTCCGGCTTGAACGCCGGCTTGAGCTGCGACAGCGCCTGGAGGCTCGTGTCCGGGCGAATCCCCTGATCGGTCACAAATGTGTCGCCGTTCACCGACATCGGCACTATCTCGCGCTCAAACCGGCCCTCCTCGGTCGCCTGGTGGGCGAGCCTGTGCGAGCGCACCGCCAGCTCGTCGAGCTCTGAACGGGGAATCTCCCACTGATCAGCGATCATCTCGGCGCCGAGCCCCTGCCCGACGATATTGTGCTTGGCCATCAGCTCCGGTGTGAAGGCAAAGCCGAAGTCCTCCTGGGTCTTCATCCCCGCCGCGAACGGGAAATGGCCCATGTGCTCCACGCCCGAGCCAATCATCGCGTCGTGCACGCCCGCGGCGATCAGCGCCGCGGCGAAGCCGACGGCCTGCTGGGCCGAGCCACACTGGCGATCGACGGTCGTCCCGGGCGTCTCGATCGGCAGCCCGGCCTGCAACCAGGCGTTGCGCGCGATGTTGAAGCCCTGCTCGCCGAACTGCTGCACGCAGCCCGCGATCACGTCCTCGACCTCCGAGGCGTCGATGCCAGAACGCTCGATGACCTCCGTGTAGCACTTGGCAAGGAGCGTGTTGGGATGGGTGTCCTTGTAGTAGCCCTTCTCCCTGTGCCCGCGGCCGATCGGCGTGCGCACCGCCTCGACGATCACTACCTCGCGGCCCTCTGGTTGCCTCATGACTGGACGTCCTCCTAAGGTCTTGCGCGGCGTTTGGTGGAGAGGATACGCGAGCTTCTGCGAGTATGCCCGGCTCCGTATCCCTTACTGTACCGCGCCGATCGTCAATGTAGATTGACCAGTCAGTCAACCATCCTCTGAAACCGCTTTCCCGCCCAACGGAGCCATCGAAATGAACGAGCGCCTCGCGATAGTCGGCAGCGGCGCGATCGCCTGTGGCCTGGCCGCGACCGTGGCGCACCACGGCCCGGTGCTGCTGCTCGCCCGTTCTGAGACCTCGGCCGAGCGGGCACGTGCCACCGTTGAGAAGACCCTCAGTCGCCTCGGCGCAGAGGTGGACCCGGAGCACGTTCAGGTCGTGACCGACCCCGCGACGCTCGCGACTGCCACGTTCGTGGTGGAGGCCGTTGTGGAGGATCACGACGTGAAGGCGCAGCTGCTGGCAGAGCTCGACGGCATTCTCGACTCCGCGGCGATCCTCGCCACCACCACCTCCTCGCTGTCGGTTCAGGAGCTCGCGCAGGCC
Source organism: uncultured Solirubrobacterales bacterium (assembly GCA_963813805.1). Lineage (GTDB taxonomy): Bacteria > Actinomycetota > Thermoleophilia > Solirubrobacterales > Solirubrobacteraceae > Palsa-744. The sequence goes on along the minus strand of CAWEZZ010000001.1, from coordinate 514,500 downwards.
AGCGGCAGGCCGCAGCGCTTCCTCGGCCTGCATGTGTTCAACCCGGTGACGAAGATGGCGCTCGTCGAGCTGATCTTCCCTGCCGCGGCGAGCACCGAAATCAGGGAGCGGGCGCTTGCCCTGTGCGAGACGTTCGAGAAGACGCCCGTCGAGGTTCCAGACGTGCCCGGGTTCGTGGTCAACCGCCTGCTCTTCCCCTATCTCTACAGCGCGGTGCGCCTGTTGGAAGAGACCGGCATGGACCCAGCCAGCGTGGATACCTGCATGCGACTCGGCGCCGGACACCCAATGGGCCCCCTGGCGCTGCTCGACTTGGTTGGGCTAGATGTGGCCAAGGCGATCGGCGAAACGATCGGCGAGCCGGTCCCCGCGCGCATCGACGAGCTGATCGCGCAGGGCGCTTTCGGGCGCAAGAGCGGGCGCGGATTTCACGCCTACTGACGCATTGTCGCGGACTCTTTCAGAGAATTTATTTCGACTGAGAGGACTTTTAGCTGGCGTTCATCAAGATGGCGATACTTGTGCATGCGACGACGTCAAAGTCGCAACGCACATCCGCCTCCTCCCAGTGCACACGCTCCGGTCCGCTCCCCCCGCGGGCCGGACGTGTTTAAGGCTAGCAATCGTGTTTAAGGACAGTAATCGAGGGGCTAGGAATCCGCGCTGTCGCGATCCTCGTGCTCACGCGGCGACGGCGGCATGGGGCGGCGCTCGCGGATGCGCACCGCCTCGATGCGGTTGTTGCGCACGGACTCCACACGGATCGAGAAGCCGTTGGCGGCGACCGTGTCTCCGCGCCGGGGCAGGCGCCCGAGCTCGGCGAACACGAAGCCGCCGACGGAGTTGTACGCGTCGCTGTCGACGGGCAGGTGCAGGCCGTAGTCGGCCAGATCAGTGACGGCGACGTGCCCGCGCACGAACCAGTCGCCGCTTGAGAGCTTGCGAATCTCGCCAGCGGTGGGATCGGTCTCATCGGCGATCTCGCCGACGACCTCCTCGACGATGTCCTCGACTGTGACGACGCCAACGACGCGTCCGTACTCGTCCACGACGACGGCCATCGAGGTGCGCTCGCGCTGCAACTCGGCGAGCAGGTCGTCCAAGGCCTTGGTCTCGGGCACGATCGGCGCGTCGTGCACGAGCGGCTGCAGTGACGCGTGGGGGCCTTCCCGCATCAGCCGGTCGGCCAGCGAGCTGGCATGCACGAGCCCGCGCACACGGTCGGGGTTCGCGTCCTCGGTCACCACCAGGCGGGTGTGCCCGGAGGAGATGCACACCCGCAGCGCGGCCTCGACGTCCTGGGAGATGTCGACGGTGACGACCGCCGGGATCGGGGTCATCACCTGGCGGGCCTCCTGCTCGTGCAGGTGGAAGACGCCGGTGAGCATGCCCGCCTCGCCCGGGTCAAGATGCCCGCCGGCGTAGGACTCGGCGATCAGGCGCTTAAGCTCGTCCGGGGACCCGCCGCGCCGCTCGAGGCTCATGTCGACGCCGAGCAGGCGCAGGATGCGATCGGCGACGGCGGTCAGCGCAACGATGAACGGGCGGAACAGGACGCTGAAGGCCTGCAGCGGGCGAGCGACGCGCCGCGCGACGCTCTCGGCGCGGTCGATCGCATAGAACTTGGGCACCATCTCGCCTGCGATCAGCTGCGCGGAGGAGATGACCAGGAACGCGACGACCACCGCGATCACAATCGCCACGCCATGGCTGAGCGTGTTAGCGAGGGCGCCCTTGAGGACATCGGCAAGCGCGGGCTCGCCGAGCGCGCCAATGCCGATCGAGGTCATCGTGACCCCAATCTGGACGGCAGAGATGTACTCGTTGATGCTCCCCAACTGCTCCAGCGCCAGCGCCGCCCCTTTGACGCCCTCCTCGCGCATGAGCTCCAGCCGCGCCCGGCGGGAACGCACGAGCGCGTACTCGGCGATCACGAAGAACGCGTTGATCGCGACCAGTACGGCCGCGAAGATGAGCTTCAGACCGTTCACGCCAGGGCGACGATCCGTGAGGCGCAAGGGCGTCTGGCGTGTAGGCGCCGCCCAGGACGACGGGGGCACAGACGGCCCATCGGGGCCACGCTACTTCGGGGAAGTTCTTCGTCGTCGTTCATCGCTTGCCGACCTGCCTAAGGTAGCAAGGGCGAGGGTCGGAAGCGCGATGGCGGCTTGCGGGATCAGGCAAGGCCGTCGATCTGGCTGGCCAGCTGGAAATCGGCGTCGGTGAGGCCGCCCGCCGAATGCGTGGAGAGCGTCAGGCGCACCTTGTTCCAGCCGTGAACGAGGATGTCGGGGTGGTGGTTCGCCGCCTCGGCGATCTCGGCGACGCGGTTGACGAACGCGATCGCGGCGGCGAAGTCGGGGAGGCTCAGTTCGCGCACGATCGACTGACCCTCGCCTCTGTGCCAATCGCCGGCGCCTTGCAGGCGCTGCTCGATCTGCGCGTCGGTGAGCGGTGTCATCGCAGCCTCGAGAATACCGAGGCCGCGCTCAGGCGATACCGGTGCCGGAGGAGCCGGCGACCGCGATCGCCCCGAAGACCGCGGCCGCGCACAGCGCAAGGCAGGCAATCAGCCCGAGCGCCTGGACCCGGCGCTCGTCCGCGGTTCGAATAGCAAGCCCCGCCAGCGCCCCACCGATCAGGCCGCCGACGTGCGCGCCGACCGAGATGTTGGCCAGGCTGAAGCTGAGGATCAGGTTGATCACGATCAACCCTCCGATCCCCGACTCCATCACGCTGATGCGACGGGCGCGCAGCTCCACCACCGCCGCCCCCATCAGTCCGAAGACCGCGCCCGAGGCACCCAGGCTCGGCGCGGCGGTCGCGAACAGCGCGCCGAAAGACCCGGCCAGCAGAGCCGTGAGGTAGATGGTGGCGAACCTGACCGAGCCGATCGCCGGCTCGAGCATCATTCCGAGCAGGTAGAGCAGATACATGTTGAAGCCGATGTGGATGAAGTTCTCGTGGAGAAACCCGCCGCTGATCAGCCGCCAGTACTGGTGGTTGACCGAGACGTCGAAGCGGTCGAGCACGCCTTCGTCGATGACGGGGCCGTGGATGTTCGCGCCGAACAGCGAGAACTGCCCCTGCTCGGTCAGGAACGCGACGACGTTGATCGCGATCAGCGCGTAGGTGACGCGCGGCACAGCCGCCATCTCGCGCAGGCGCACGACTTTGGTGCGCTGCTTGGCGCATTCGGGACAGCGCATGCCGACGGGCGTGGTCGTCATGCAGTCGGGACAGATCGGCCGGCCGCAGTTGGAGCACGAAACCCCCGTCTCGCGCGAGGGGTGGCGATAACAGGTGTCCATGTCCGGGCAGAGAGACTATCTCGGCCCGTGGTCGCATCATCGAGAGCCTGTTCGGGGGCTCTCCGCGGAGCTCTCCGCTGGACGCTCAGCGGTCGCCGAGCAGCTTGCGCGTCTCGCGGCCGAGATCGCGGATAGTGCGTTCCGCGGTCTCTCGCGCGCCGTCCAGGCCACCGGGTGAGCCGTGCGCGCGCCGGCGGGCGCGCAGGAGCACCAGCGCCGTGCCAGCGACGCCACCTGCCACGAGCGCCGCCGCCGGACGGGCCCAGTTGCGCGGATCGCGCATCGCCGAGAGCTCCCACTCCTGGAGCTCGTCCGCGGCCATCTCGGTGATGCTGGTGAGCGTGCTCTCCAGCCGGTTGGCGAGATCCTCGGGCGGCTCGACCGGCGCGAGCGCCTGGCGCAGCAACGCTTCGAAGTTGGGTAGGGCCTCACTCATATGATCACCCCCGTGGGGCATCCGGCCCCACGTCTTGATCCGGATCCGGCCCCACGTCTTGATCCGGACGTTCGCCCTGCGGTCGCCCGTTGGACTCCTCCACGATCTCCTCCAGCTGCTTGATCGCACGGTGGATGAGAACCTTCGTCGCGCCGTCGGTACGACCCAGTGCGCGGGCGATCTCGCGGTTGTCCATACCCAGCGCGAAACGCATGATCAACGCCTCGCGCCGGTCGTCCGGCAGCTGTTGCACCCCGCCGAGCACCCGACTCAACTCGTCGCGCCCCTCTACGAGCTCCTCGGTGGTGTGCAGCGCCGCCAGCGGCGTGGTGTCGTCGATCGGCGAGGCCGGTTTGCGCGAGCGGTCGCGATAGAGGTTGGCGGCGAGGTTGTGGGCGATGCGGATCAGCCACGGCCGCAGCGGGCGACCGCGAGATTCGCGCTGCGCCCGCTCGAAGTGGCGGTAGGCCTGCAGGAAAGTCTGCTCGGTGAGGTCCTCGGCGTCGTGGTGGTCGCCCACGCGATAGTAGGCGTAGCTGTAGACGTCGCGCAGGTGAGCGCGGTAGAGATCGGAGAACTCCGCGTCGAGTTGGGCCTTGGACTTCCGGCTGCCTTCTTCCTCCACTCATCGCACCCTACCTTCGCACCCGTGCCGCACTCAAGCAGCGCGAGATACCACGCGCGAGGATGCCTCGTTGAGGAGAACGGGTCGAGGAGCCTTGGCGCCGCCCAGCCAGTCCCACTGCAGGCTGACGCACGCCCAGATGCGCGCGGTGACGCCTGCCGCGAGTGCCGGCGAGGGGTGTTCGACCGTCGGAAAGCGCAGCGGACGGCCGACGCGGATACGGACCTTGCGCGGGCGTATGCGCCAGCCGCGGCGGACATCCTCGGTGCCGATCACCGCGATTGGCGCCACGGGCGCGCCGGTTTCCAGCGCGAGGCGTCCCACCCCGCGTCGCGGCTCGCCCAGGGGCCCCGGTCGCACGCGGGTACCCTCGGGGAAGACGACCACGCAGTCTCCCCGCTGCAGGATCGCGCGGGCGGTGTCCATCGCGTCCTTGTCCCCGACGCCTCGATCGACGGGGAAGGCGCCGAGGGCGTTCAGCAACACCGCCTGCCAGCGCTTCTCGAACAGCTCTCGCTTGGCCATGTAGTAGACGGGACGGCGCACAAGTGTCCCAATCACGAACGGGTCGAGGAAGCTGCGGTGGTTGGCCGCCAGCAGCAGCGGCCCGCGCCGCGGCAGGTGCTCTGAGCCGATGCGCTGCAGGCGGAAGTAGACGAGAAAGAACGGCACCAGGACCGCCCGCAGGGACCAGTAGAAGACCGGGTTGACGCCACGGTTGAGCGAGCGCTCGTGAAAGCCCTTCAAGCTCGCCGCCTGCTCGCTGGGCCGACGATGGTTCATACACTGGAATACCCGCGCGTGAGGGCACCGTTACAGTTGATTGCGAGGGCCGCCGACGAGCACCGCGCCGGAGTAGCTCAGCTGGTAGAGCGCCTGTCTTGTAAACAGGGGGTCAGGGGTTCGAGTCCCCTCTCCGGCTTGCTTGTCATGAGTCGGGACATAGGTCTCACGTGAGTCGGGACTTGGGTCTCAGTCCTTGGGGAGGGGCCGGGCCAGCGGCCTGGTTCTTTGTTTTGGTTGCGCCAGTAGGTTTTTTCGGGCTCGATCAGGTGGCGGCTGAGGATCTCGCCGGTGGTGAGGTCGGTGACGGTGATGTGGTGGTCGTCGGCGAGCGCGAGGACGCGTTTGCGGGCGTGTTTGGCGCCGACGCCGAGGTGGTGCATCCGGCCTGCTCGGCGGAGGCTCATCTTGCCGGTGTCATCGAGCCGGTCGTAGCGCAGCCGGTAGTGACCTGGTGGGTGTCCGTTGCTGGCTGGGAGCGCCTTCGGTGTGGCCCGGTAGGCGTTAGCTGGCGTGCGTCGGTCAAGCGCGCGGTGCGGGCGCTTCTCGTTGTAGTGCGCTCGGAACTCGTCGAGCTGACGTTGCAGCTGCGCGATGCTGGCGGCGGGTGGTCTGGCCCTGAGCCAACGCTGCTGGGTCTGGTGGAAGCGCTCGGTCTTCCCCTGGGTCTGTGGGTGTCCCGGAGACCCGTTCTTCTGCTGGATTCCGAGCAGCCCGAGCACGTACTCGAACGCGTTGCGCCCGCCGGTGAAGCGGGAGGTGTAGACGCTGCCGTTATCCGTGAGCGTGCTCGCCGGTGCCCCGTGCTCAGCGACCGTGGCGAGGAACACGCTCACGACCGTATCCCCGGTGACAGGCTGATGGGCGGTACAGGACAGCAGGTAGCGGGAGTGGTCATCGAGCCAGTTGAGGATCTCGACGTCGGTTCCGTCCTTTAGGCGCCAGTGGATGAAGTCCGACTGCCACATCTCATTCGGCTGCGCCGCCTGGAAGCGGATGTAGCTGCTTCTGGGGCGCTTGCGCGGCTCGGGGACGATCAGCCCAGCCTGGTGCAGGATCCGCCTGATCGTGGATGTCGACGGTGCGCTCAGCCCCTCTTGCTCGAGATGCCAGGCGATCGTGACTGGCCCCGCGTCCAGCCCGTCCGCGGTCAGCCCTCGACGCAGCTCGATCACCCGCCCACGGACGTCCTCGGACGTTGCGATAGGCGTTGTCTTCGGGCGCCTGGACCGCGGCTCAAGCGCCTCCAAGCCTCCCTCCCGATAACGAGCCAAAAGGCGATGAAGATGCCGGCGGGAGAACCCGTACTCGGCAGCAGCAGCAGTGACGGACAGCTGATCAGAGACGACCTGGAGAACAGCAACGCGGGCTCGTGACATACCCGCCAAGGTGGCCCTAGCCCCAGACGCCGCGCCGGTGCTAGCCGCTCCGGCCCGGCCCTCCGGGCCGCGCCTCCACGGCCAGCACCCGGAAAGACGCTCAGCCTAAGGAGAGACCTATGTCCCGACTCACGAGAGACCTATCAACTGAGACACATGTCCTGAACCCAGACACCCTCTCCGGCTTGCCTCGCACGACCCGTAATCCCGCATGGATACATGGATACTAGGGCGAGGCAAGCCACTGGCCGGATGCCTGGGTCATCTCCCCGTCCGGGGTCAGATAGCAGTCCCCGCGCTCGGGCACCACCGTCTTGCCCTCCAGATAGCGCGCATACTCGCTGCCCCGGGAGGCACCTATGCTCGCCGCCGTCATCACATGGTTAATGACCGTCAGCACGCCGGAGCGGCCAACGACTTTGCACAGGACGCGCACAGCAACAACATCCTTGTGCATCTGGTCTGGTCTGTGCTGGCCGTTGAAGCGAAGCGACCGGGCTGCCGAGCCCGCGGCAAGGGGACGGTTGTACGACAGGCCGGTAGCGGCTGCCAGGACGGCGTGACGCGGTATCGCCGATACGGCGCAATCGTGTTGTGGGCGACGGATCAGGTGGTGGTGGGCTGGCGTCGTCGTGACCGCAAGGCGGCCGAGACGCTCAGCTGGTCGGCTCAGGGTCGCCTGTCCTGGAGCCCTCTCCGGCGGAGACGACGCAATGCGGCCACGATCCCGCTCCTGAACTCGTCGAGCGTTTCCGGTGAGCGCAGCGGTGCGCTACTTACCGCTGGACGGGCGGGGAGAACGAGGAGCCACCGAGCCGCCTCGCTTCTCCAGGTTGAAGATCGTCTGCGGCAGTTTGGGCACCGATCCCGGCGGCGGCACGTTGGTGGGTTTGGCCGGCGGAGGTGGAGAACTTTGCGGGCGTGGATCAGGCATGTCTAAGAGCTTAGCGCGGCAGCCGTGGCCAGGCCAATGGTCTGCAGCAAAAGCGACACAAGCGCCAGCGCGAGGAACCACACCAGCCGTTTGACGACCTTGGCGTTCGCCTCACGACGCTCCTCGAAGGCTTCGGCGAGAGCGATGTCGACCATCGGCTGCTCAAGAATGCCCTGGTCCCACAGCGCGCGATATGTGACTCCCGGCTTGACGCTGAACCCAAGCTGATAAGGGCGCAGCAGCAGCACCACAAACAGAAGCACGCCGGCGCACCCAAGCAGCCCGACCACCGTGCCCGCAACCTCCCAGAAGCCGATCGGATGGCCATCTTGGAACACGGGTTTAGCGAGCAGCGACGCGATCACGGCACCGGCAGCCAGCAGCGTCGCTCCGCGCCCGCGAACCTCTGCGACCTGCCGCCCCTGGTCGGCAAGCGCCCCAGACCCCAGTTCGTAGATACGTTCCTCAAAACTCGCCATGGTCAGAACAAGATGCCAGCTGCTTGAGACGGGACGTTCGGGCCTGTAGAGGAGGACTGTCGAGCACAGATGCGCCGATGGCCACACCAGCCGTGGGCTGAACAGGCTTGGAGAGCTATTTGACTCGGAGGGAGCGAATACCTGCCGCCCGTCCGCAGCGAGGCGCCCGACAGCTAACCACGGGCTCCTCGGCTTCTCCGCGACATCGTTGGCGCGAGACTATTGTGAGCTGAGTGAGCGATCGATACGTCCCCGCGGCCGGCCGTGGCATGTTTACGCCGCTCTACGACACGGTCAACGCGGTGGCGATGCGACAGGGCCGGTGGCGGCCACGCCTCGCCGCGCGCGCGTTGGACGGTGCTGCTCCGAGGCGGATCTTGGATCTCGGCTGCGGCACCGGCGAGATGGCGCTGGCGATTGCCCGTGTCTCCCCAGACGTGAAGCTGATCGGCGTCGACGGCGATGCCGGCGTGCTCGAGAGAGCAGCCGCGAAGGCGCGGGCTGAGGGCGTCGAGCTCGAGCTTCACGAGGCGCTTGCCGATCGCGTCCCCCTACCGGACGCAACCGTCGATTGTGTGGTGAGCACGCTGATGTTTCACCATCTCGTCCCGTCGGCGAAGCGCGCCGCGCTTACGGAGGCACGACGCGTCCTTGTTCCTGGCGGGCGCCTCTTGGTATGCGACATCGGCCGTGCCAGCGATCCGGTGATGCGCGCCGCCTTCTTCGCCGTGCAGCTGCTCGACGGATTCCCCAACACGCGCGCGCACGCGCGAGGCGAACTCCCCGAAATCATCTCCCACGCCGGCTTCTCGGCTGTCACCGTGTTCGGCCGCTACCGCACCGGCGGCGGCACACTGGACCTGATCGAAGCGCTGCGCTGAAGATCCGCAGACGGATTGCGCTGTTGTCGGCCAGGTGGTTATGCCACGGCGGCGAACTCGCGCTCGATCTCGCCGTCTACTGTGCGTTGGAAGCACACGAGTAGCTCCTCGTCTAGGACGGCGGCGATGCGCTGAAGCGTTGGTAGTTGCGGGATGTGGGTCCCCTTCTCGAGCCGAGAGACTGCGCTATGGGAGGTGCTGGCTGCTTGCGCGACTTGCTCCTGGGTGAGACCGAGCTCGAAGCGGCGCTCACGCAGATGCGCGGCAATGGGACTGATCTCCTTCAGAGCACGGATACGCTCGTATTCGGCGCGCGCGTCACGGTAGGGCTGGCTGCGTTCAGTGCGACCCTTGGCGGCCTCGATAGCGCTATGTCCGACTGGGCTGTGAAGAGTGCTAGTCATTAGACGATCTTATCATTGATGGTAAGCGCTGTCACCTTCTCCGCGAACCCGGAGGAGCATCACGCCCGGCCGCGCGAGGCCGTCAACGAGGACGCTCCTTCATTCGCGCCCGAAAGTCAGCCATTCGCCTCTCAGCCTTCTGCCGGTCACTCGCGGAGACGGCGCCCGTGTTCTTCTCAAAAGCGTGCAGCAAGACGATCAGGTTCGGTAGAAGACAGCCTGCGTGCGGCCACGCCGAGCAGCCATCGAGCTACCTCTCTTGTAGGTCTGGACTCAACATGACCCCAAAGCTACGCCGGCTTGGGACGGGACGCGATGGGTCTGTTTCGCGGGAGGCACTCAGCGGCTACGCTTGTGGGGTGGAGCTCGAGGAGTGGCATCGCTGGTGGAAGACGCGCGGGGCTTCTGAATTGCGCATGCTTCTGATGACGTACTGGGATCCAATCGTGGTCAACGGAATTCCAGAGGCCTCCGACGAGTACGACTCATATTTGGGGCCGCTGGCCAAGAAGCTCCGTGAGGGAGCCGACGCTCGTGGGGTCTGTGAATACCTCTCCGACATTCAGACCGAGCGCATGGGGCTATCAACGACGCCCGATCAGCTTGCCGGCGTTGGCGAGCGGGTGGTTAGCTGGTACTCCGTCGAGATGCAGGGCTGAACTGGCCTCGCCGTATGAACGACTCTGGTATTTGCTCGTGGAAGAGGTCGCTCATCGAATTCGCGAAGATCATCCGTGGGCGTGACCACTTCAACGGTTGCTCCAGCCGCTGTGGCCATAGCTTGAGCGCAAAACCCTGCTCGTAGGGGTGCCCCGGGATGCCGCGCCAGCGCTCGGCGAACGTCTCGGCATAGCAGTGCGCGCAGCCCGGCGAAACCTTGTCGCAACCCGTCACCGGGTTCCAGGTCGCCTCCGTCCACTCGATCGCACTGTTGTCGGCCAAGGTGCTACGCCGCTTTGACGGAGGCGGGCTCAACTGGGACGGCTTTGCCCGCGGTGTCGGTCTCGTAGAAGCCGAAGTCGGCGCCGAGCGCGTCGGCGAGGCGTCTGGCGGTGACGGTGGTCGGCTGGGTCTCGCCGCGCTCGATGCGGCTGATATCGGCCTGCTGGACGCCCGAGAGCTCACTAGCCCGCGCTGAGTGAGTCCGCGGCGGCGGCGCAGCGCGAGCAGCTGCCCGGCGATGTGGAAGTGGCTGTCGAGCGAGCGTAGCTGCGCGACCGCCTCCGGCCCTTCTGTCCTGTCCGGCGACCGCTGGTGAGACCCGGGCGCCGTGGGCGTACTGGCGAATGATGGCCTCGCTGAGCATCAGCGGCGTACCTCCTCGCGGATTGTCTCGGGTGCGACGTTGAGCCTCACAGCCCACTTCGCGAGCATCGGCCCGTCCATCGGGCGAACAGTGACCACGCGGCTACTTGCTCTAGCGCCTCCTGCCCTGTCACTTCGTGCTAGCCGCCTGGGATCTCGCCGCCGGCGCTTTCGACCCATTTGCCGTTGCTGTCATATCCTCGGTATGGGAGTAGGGGTATCGATGACGCTGGCTGCTTGCGGGGACGACCCGGGCGCCGTTTAGGCGCGCGCGGCGGCTGCGCTGTATTTGTGCGGGTGCGCGCGTTGATCGCTTCCGCTGCGACGCGCATGTCAAAGCGCAGTCGTCCTCTGTTCCCTTCCCCGAGACGGATCACGCCCAGCTCATTGGCATGTTCATAGACCCAGGCACGGCTGACCCCAAAGTGGCGTGCAAGCTCAGCGGCCGTCAGGAGCTTGTTGGGTTGTGGGTTGCTCTCTTGGAGCAGTTCGACGACGCGGTGTGCGATCGCGTCAATGGTCTCGGGAGATAGCTCAACGGTCATACCTGTCGCTGCAGAGCAGGTTATACACCAGGTCGAGCACGAACTGCCTTCACATGTGCTGGGGACGGCGAGCTCGTCCGCGTGTGGAAGCCAGCGTCCCATCGCGAGCTGGCACAGAAGTCGCAGCAAGTAGCTGGCGAGGGGTAGTTTCTGCCGACATCCGAACCGATCTAGCCTCGATTCGTCAGTAAGGCGTTGGTGACCGTGGTAAAGGGGACGGGCTGCGCGCTCAGGCTGGGTGGAATGCCGTCATGTAGCGCGCGAGGTCGATGGACGCGCTCCTGTTGCTGATTGGGTCGTGCAGCGCCTCGTTTCTGAGCAGCCCTGTGCGGTGGGCGCTTCAGGGTCATGGTGTTCGGTGGTGAGGTTCCGACGGCGGTCAGCCGTAAGCGGGCAGCGCGCGCAGGCGCTTGAACGCGCGTAGGATCGCCCCGACCCAGGGCCAGTCGGCGGGCAGGTGCAGCGTGGTTTGTCGGGCGTGGCGGGTGAGCTGCCCGGCGACGTGCAGGATGCGGTAGCGCAGTCGCTTGGGTTCTGCGAGCCGGTGCTCGCCGTCGAGGGTCAATAGCTGTGTCCAGACCATCACGTCGTGGCCTGTCAGGGCGAGCTCAAACCACGCGGCGTTCGCCTTGAAGGAGTGGAACGGGAGATGTGAGGCGCCGGTCGCCTTCAGCGTCTTGACGCGGTCCTCGACCTCGGCGTGCTGACGGTGAAGCGCCTCCAAGGCAGCGATGTCTTGGTCGGGCTGGTCGGTGATGAAGCACTGGAAGCGGTGACCGTCAAGATCGGTGAAGGAGAGCTGCGCTCCGGGATGCGGTCGCTCGCGGCGGCAGATCAGCCGTGTTCCCGAAGGCCAGTCCTCGAGATTGACCTGGTCGGTCAACTCGCAGACCCAGGCGCCGTCGCGTGCCTTGCCATCGGCGTTGATCGCGGGCTTCCACGCGGCCTCTCCGAGAGCGAGGATCGCCTCACGCGTCGGCACTCTGATCGCATAGCCCAGTGAGAACCGGATATCGCACTCCCGGCATCCGAACGCGAAGTCGTGGCTCGCCCCGGCCGAATCCGAGCGCGCGAGGATCGGCCCATCCAGCGCACTCTGCGGGAGCTGCTCCAGTGCGAGCTCCAGCGCGTGCAGATGATCGCCTGAGTTGTTCGCTGCGGAGCTCCCGGGCCGCAGGATCCCCGCCAACACCTCCCGTCCGCAACTGGCCAGCAGCGGGTGAAACCCGAAGCCACCCTTGTAATGGCCGGCGGCGTGTTCCTTCTCAGAGTGGATGGTGATCGGTGTCGCGTCGAAGTCGAGGATCACACGCTCCGGTGCCGCGCCCGCCTGCCACGCCCGCGCACGAGCGACCGCACGCGCCTGACGAACCCGATCGAGCTCCGCCTCTCCGATCGAGAGCAGCACCCGCCGCGCCGTGGAAACCGACGCGAGGTTCCCGAACAGCGCAGGCTGCCCGGCCAGCGCGGCGAGGTCTGAGACACACTGCCCGCCGTCGGCTGCCATCACCGCCAAATCGCAGAGAACCCGGCCCGGATCGTGGCCCGAGCGGCGCTCGCGCGTACCTTCAAGCGCCGCGCTCAGGCCATCGGCGAGGCCGAGCCTCTGGGCCGTGAGCGCCAGCAGCGCGGTGCCCGCACGAGACGACAAACCCGTGCCGTCCGCCCTCACATCTACCGTTTCGATCGTTGAACGTCCCATCACCTTCAAGGTGAACCTCCTGGCTGGGGGATTGCTGGTCTTGACAACCGCAATCCTCCCCGCCAGGGCGGACGTTTCAGATCACCCGCAGCATCCGACTCGAGAACGCTACTGACGAATCGAGGCTAGAGGTGCACCACAGTACTGCCGTATGCGAGGATGCCGACCAAGAGAAGGATCATGAATACGAGTATTACGGACTCCCGGCGCCGTATGAGGACACGTGACCTCTCCTCGTCATCACTGTGATGACCCGTGTCACTCTCCAGAGCTAGCATGGTCCGCTGCAAAAGCATAGTCAGGCCGTTTGCGTACAGCACCAGGCCAATAAACGCCTTATAGTGGTCGTTTGGTATCTGTGACGCCAACACCCATAAGGCACAAAACTCTCCCGTGAGGTTCGCGACCAGCATCCAGTAGGCAAGTGCCTTGCCATCTGAATCTAAAACGCGTTGGAGCAGTTTACGGTTCGTATCACGGCTGGGAGGCTCAGCGTCAAAGGGTGAGTGCTCGAGAATGTTGGCCTGATAGGCCAGGGCGATAAAGAACACAGGGAGCACGGTCGCCGCAACGCTGTAGAACGCCAGAGGTTCGCCCACCTCTTTACTTGTCGCTGCTAGTAGAGCTGCTGGGAACATCGCTCAAGTCTTGCGGACGGTGCGGACACAGGACCACGTGGATAGGCAGTGGTTCGTAAGACGGGGTGGCAGTGAGGTGCGGTCGTCCAGAGCAGGCAGTGGTCTGGGTTCTTGCCCGAAGCTTCGGTCATTACAGAGTCCTTGTAATGATCGGCGGTTCTAACAGATCTTCTGTTACGACCCTGAACCGGGATATGCGGGTCTCATCAATCCAGCAATGGCCGATTGCGAGCACCAGCGTGCAGCGCCAAAGGGCCCGGATCCGGCACGGAACCAGTCGGCGACAAATAGCGCCTCAACACACGCTCATCCCCGATGAACCGAGGTTGCGTACCGGTGAGAGCGGACGCGGTTCAGCGGTAAATCGCTATCGGGTTGAGCAGGGCCGCAGGTGGCTTGACAACCATCGCTCCAAGCTCTGAATCCGTGTCCGTCTGCGCCATGTTCTGCTCCATCTGTTTGCGCAAGCTCTGAGGTAGCCCCGCCAGTCCAAACGCATCGAAGATCGACCAAGACTCGTCTGGTCGGAGTCGCCGCTGCAAGGTCCCAAGGATCGTGGCGTCGCCGTTGAGCTGATCCTGGTCAACCCTGAGAGCCTCCGACTTCAAGCTGGCGATGAACGTGTAGTCAGGCGCGCCGGTCGGTCGAGCCAGAACCGGGATCGCCTACATCAACCCGAGAGCGCCGAGAACGCTTTGATCGCCTCCTTGCCCTCCGCATCCACCTCTTGACCTGCGCTGCTCATGACGGCTATCAGAGGCTGAAGGCCGCAGCGATCCCTCCGAGCTGCGCGATTGCGGACAGCCCGATCGTCGCGTCGATCTCAAGCGCCTCACCCCTCCGAAGTTGGCTCCAGATGTCCTCATCGAAGACTTCAAGGAACTGCAAGGAGCCTGCCCCCTCCAGCAGCTCGATCAAGCGTGAGCAGGCGCTATCCGGTGTCTGACGGACCGTTCTAGAAGTGCTGCTCTCCGTCCCCTTAGTTCGTCCCAACTCGGCCTTGAGCGGAGCGGCCTGAACGCTCCCTCCCCGCCGCTTGTCCAGCTTCTCCACGTCGGTTTGGGTCTCCTCGTCCGCTATGCCGCCCTCGACCTGCGAGAGAAGTCGCTCGACAAGATCCTCATCCAGTAATGTAGTCCCGAAGCCGCATGCTCACGCCGGGAATATAGCCACATCTGGAACTCGGTCTAGGCCACACGCCCTATGGCCGTTCCCCTCGAGGTGAGGCTTGGTCGGCAGATCGCGATCTGGTACTAGACGCCTCGCGTCAGAGCGGGCAGCGGATCGCGACAAGCCGGTTGTAGAGCTTGACGTCCATGCTCGTGCGGTCGTGGAACGTCGGCGCCAGCAGGCTGACGCTGTGCTCCTCAGCAACGAGGCGTGCCTCGTCCCACCACTCCTGGAACCACTCTTCCGTGTCCTCCTGATTGATCCGCTCCGTCTCCTGGCACACCACGTGCAGCCGCACTACTTTCGGATCGAGCCTACCGCCTTCAGTGATGTCCAGCAGGAGCGCGTATACGCGCTCCGCCACCCGCTTGCCGGTCTTCCGCGGCTTATAACGTTGCAGCGTTTTGTCAATGAAAACATGCACTCCCTCCGAGAGCGCCGCGCGGGCACGACGTCGACCCAACGCAACTCCGAAGTCGATTCGCGCGGGTTCGGACCCACCGAACGGATTGATCGGGTCTTGACGAACGAGCAAACCCTTTTCGACCGGCACCACGAGCCGAAGATCCGCGACCCATACATACCCCTCATCGGCGTCCATCGCCTCGAGCGGGTAAAGATACTCGGGAGGTTGGGAATCCTCAGGTATCTTGTATTCGTAGACGGGCGAGACCTCAACCCACGGCTGTACCGGCTCTGGCCGGTCCTCGGCCACATCACACGTCTGCGAGAGGATGATCCCAAACGGCGGGAGGTCGTCCTCGTCGAGACAAGGAACGCGACCTCCTCCTCGGGATCAGCCTCTGCCTCTAGACGAGAGAGTTCCCAGATCGGATGTTTCAGCGATGCCGCGAACCCGATCGGCGGCTTGCAGATGAGATCACCTTGCTGAAACTTATCTGCGGCTGCGGCCGCCTCTTGGGCCACTCATCTGTTAGCCCCTTGTCGATCACTTGAGAGTCGTTTGCTCCTGGCGCGGGTCGCGGGTTTCATCCGCAACGTTGAGTTGGTCGGTGCCTTGCCGGCGGTGCTCGGAGGCCAGGCGGTGTCTAGACGAGGCCGGGGGGCTCCAGCACCAGCAAAGATTACCTCGTCGGCGAGACGTTCGAACCGGTCAATGTCGCCCATCTCAAGCAGCTTCAGCGGGCACGGGGAGCCACGCTTCAGCCAGACCGCAAGCCCGTCGCCCAACACGCTGTGCAGGGCGGATGCGAGTCCGTGCAGTTGGAACAGTCGCCTGGCCTGCTCGCGCTTGCGCGGTTCCGTGCCGTTTTTCCAGGACCTCGAGAATCTGCCACCAGCCACTTTTCGATCGGCCCAGCTCCTCGTCCGACATTTCGAGCCACGCTCGAGCTCCTTAAACACATCGTAGGCGCGGGACGGCTTCTGATACCGAGCTCGTCTCCCAGGCGGTCGTATCGCGACGACCCCAGTGACCTGGTACAGGCTCGTCGTATTGACCCACCACGCGTACTCATCGTCGCTGACGGTCACGTGCCCGTGGAAACCTTTAGGAACGGCGTCTGCTCGATCTTGAACGTGCGGGTCGCCGTCCCTCTGACGAACACGTTGCGGAACGCGCCGACAGTACCGAGTCCCGCGAACGCAAACTCGCCGCCGTCGTCCCCATCCTCCTCGCGCTCCCCGATGAAGTGCAGGGTGGGCAGCTGCGTGGGCGAGTAGCAGAATCCTTCGCCGTACACGTTCCCGGTCGTGCCGTACGGCGTCGGCGCGACGCGATAGGTCCGCGTCGGCATGCCGACCGGCTCTGTCACGACGCCCGGCCATCCCCGTTCGAGATCCCAGCCAACCGGCTGACAGCTGATGCGAGGCTCGGCTCGCGCGGCTTCTGCGAATACGACGCTCATGAGTCCAACTTGTCGGGCAGCGCCGGTGTGACTACCGACTGGACAAACCGGTCGGCCTGCTCCTTGAACCTGCTGACGCTGTTCAGGATAGCCGGACCGTCGAATGGCCGGCCGACTTCCCGGTACAGGTCGCAGTCGACCACGAAGTCGACGCTGCCGTCGTCGTTCGGGCCCGACGGCCCTGTGCGCAGGTTGCAGACCGCGTCCTCGCCCAGATCGATCAGCGCCTGCTGGAAGCTGACGCGGATCGACGGACCGAGGCCGGGCACCAGCAGAGCGCCGAGGAACTCCCGGTTGATGTAGGGCGCCCAACTGGCCGCTGCGTCGACGCCGACGCTCTTGCCGGGGATTAGGTCCACAAACCGCAGACCGAGGCGCTGCTCGACCGCTGGCCGGACGATCTCGCGCAGAGCGTCGATCGCGGCGGACAGACGCTGCTCGAAGTCCTCCCAGCCGCCGTAGCTGTCGGACTGCAGCCCCATGTTCCCTGGCAGCAGAGCGAGCGACCATGCCTGGTCGGCAGACGTCAGGCTCCAGCCGGGGATACGCGTCGTCTCGGCAATCGGCCGCCCCCGGCCGACGCCCATGACCATACGGCTGGCGCCCTCGACTTCCTCGATATTCGGGTACGGGCCGTCGGTGCCGCCGAGCTTCTCGTGGAACGCGAGCGCAGTCGCGCCAGAACCGACGCTCGCCTGCTGGTCGTAGCGAACTTGGCAAATCGCCATCGTGACCGTGCGCCGAGCCGCGATCCTGTCCTCAGCCTGGGGTAGGTCAAGCGTCATGGCAGTCATTCATCGGCACCCTATTGCACACTACTTGAACATTCTATGCGCCGCCTGAGTTCCTTCCGGGGCCGCCCGCTCGTGAAGGCCGGATGGCTAGGTGTCTATAGGCCCTTGAAATGTACCTACTAGGTACCTATAGTCTCGACTCATGCAGCAAACGACCTTTACGATCACTGGCGAGCTTTCGGAGCAGGGCCTCCTGCAAGCACGAGCGTCCATAGATGACCTCCTGGCGAAACACGGCTTTTCGCTTCCTACAAGCAACCCGGAGGAAATGGCGACCCGAAAGGCACGGGCACTGCGAGAAAGAGTCGGCGACGTCACCTGGAAGTTCGTGCGCACCATTGCCCACTGCTATGAGCCCGAGCAGGAGTTCACGTTCGAGAACCTGGTCCACACGTTCAGTGTCGACATCGAAAGCATCCGGTCTTGGCACAGGAATATGTCGCGCGCTACGAAACGAATCGACGAAGAAATGGGCGCCGAGCCTAGGTTTTTGGAGTCCCGATGGGACGGAAGTCGTCAGCATTACTGGCTGACGCATGTAGTGCGAGAGGCGCTGATCGAGGCCGATCAACCCTAACCCACGGTGCGTATTACAGTGCCGGGCGATGTTCGACCTCGATGGATATCTGGAGCGGATCGGGCTGAACGGACGTCCGAGCATCGCCGAGGTGCACCGGGCGCACAGCACCTCGATTCCCTTCGAGAACCTCGACTCCCATCGCGGCGTGGAGGTCTCGCTGGCCGCCGAGGACCTGTTCGACAAGCTCGTCTCAAGGCGCCGCGGGGGCTACTGCTTTGAGCAGAACCTGCTGCTGGCGGCCGCGCTACAGGCGCTCGGCTGGAATGTCGAGCTGTTCCTCGCGCGTGTCCTCTACCGCGCGCCGGCGGGAGTCGTGCGTCCCCGCTCACATCTGCTGCTGCGGGTAGACGACGGCAACGGGATCTGGCATGCCGACGTCGGCTTCGGGTCGGGGGACCCTGCTCGAACCGATCCCCTTCAGTCCCGGCGAGGAACACAACCAACAGGGCTGGCGCTACCGCGTCATCGATCAAGGCCCCGAACACGTGCTGCAGCAGTTAGAAGGAGGACGGGTGGGTCGACTTGTATGCCTACATCCCGCACCCGAGCCCGCCCATCGACATCGAGGCGATCAACTGGTGGGTCTGCACCAATCCCAGCTCGCCGTTCGTGACAGGTCTCGTGGTGACGATCCAGGACGCACAGGGAAAGCGCTCGGTGCTCAGCGACTGGGGCGGCGAGCTGACGCTGACAGAACGCACGCCCACCGGGACGAGCGCGACCCCAGTGACAATGGAGATGGTCCCACGGCTGCTGGAGGAGCGATTCGGCCTGAGGGGGTTCGAGCTGGACGGCGAGCGCCGGCCGGCGCCGACGGCACTCAAGCGAGCAACCAGCTCGCGAACTACGAGCCTAGCTGTAGTTCCTGAGTAGGTTGGTTCATCCGGGCCTCCTTGGAGGCTGAGCGCTGTCAAGCAGCTCAGTCCCAAGGAGGACACCGGATGGATCTGCACGCTAACGCGGCGCTCAGCCTGGAGCGCCGGCAGCTCTGTCGACGTGTCGTTGTCGATGCGTGGACGTTGAAGGGGGCGGCCGAGGCCGCCGGAGTCAGTGAGCGCTGCGCGCGTAAGTGGGTCGGCCGCTATCGCGCCGGGGCGACGGACCTGCTCGACCGCTCCTCAGCGCCCGGGTCGTCGAACCGGACCGCCGGAGCGGGTCGCGGCGATCGCGGGCTGCGTCGCTTGCGCTTGACCGCCGCCGAGATCGCGGAGGTCGCTTGGGATGCCGCTCTCGACGGTGTCGGCATCCTCACCCGGATCGGGCTGGGCACGCTCGGCCGGCTCGGCCTCGAGCCGCCCAGCGCTATGAGCGAGCAACCCCGGTGAGCTGATCCACATCGACGTGAAGAAGCTCGGGCGGATCCGCGGTGGCGCGGGCAAGCGGATCAGCGGCAGCAAGCCATCGAGCCACGGCGGAGCGATCTCGACGCAAGGAGTCGCACTGGCTGGGAGTTCGTGCACATCGCGATCGACGACTACACCCGCCTCGCCTACGCCGAGGTCCTCGGATGAGAAGGCCAGCACCGCGGTCGGCTTCCTTCGCCGGGCCATCGCTTCTATCGCCGCTACGGGATCGAGGTCGAGCAGCTGCTCACCGACGGATGAAAGTCAAGTGCTGTCGTCGTGGGCTCCTGTGGTTGAGTTTGTGTCGGTGCGGGTGACTGACGGAGCGAAGCGCAGACGTCGGGGCTTGTGAGCCTGCCGCGCGGCTTTGCCCTTCGAGGGCCTGATTAGATGCGCGCCCCGGTGTCGCGCCCGCACCCCCTTTGGTTGGCCCGCTGGCTCGCCAGTCGCTGACGAGCCGGCGGTAGGCGGCCTCGGCTTGGCGTGAGAGCTCGCGCTCGGCGTCGAAGACCTTCTTGGACTTGCCGCCGGCGATGCCGTGGCGGCCCTTTTGTGAGGGGGCGCCGGCGAGCAGCTCGAGCTGGCGGATCTTGTTGCGGGTCATCGCCGGCCGGGCGAACGCATAGTCCTCCCCGCGGGTGAGCAGGTGCCAGAAGAGCACGGCGAGCTTGCGCGCGGTCGCGGTCGCCGCGATCTGCGGGCCGCGGCGGGCACGGACGCGTTCGAAGAACGCGCGCAGCGGGCCGGGTGTCAGCGTCACCTTCCAGGCGGCCTCGCCGAGCATGTGCCTGACCTCGGAGGCGCCGGCCTTGGAGATCCGGCCGTGGCGGGCGGGGGTGTTGCCGGACTGGCGGACGCGCGGGTCGAGGCCGAGATAGCTGACCAGCTTGCGCGGCGAGGAGAAGCGGCGGATGTCGCCGACCGCGGCCATGAACGTCGCGGCGGTCTGGACGTTGACGCCCGGCACGCTCATCAGGCGCAGCACCTCCGGCCATGCGAGCGCCTGCGTGGCGATCTCGCGGTCGAGCGCCGCGATCTCGCGCGTCGAGGAAGTCGACCTGGCGCAGGCAGCCATCGAGGGTCAGCCGCTCATCGACCGGCAGCTCGAGCGCGGCGAGCCACCGCCGGCCGCCCTTGCCGAACGCGTCGGTGACCGGCGGCCGCTCACACAGGTTGCGCGCCAGCACCCCGTGCGCCTCGTTCTTCGCGCGCGTCCTGGCCCGCACGATCCGCTCCCGGCGGTTCGTCAGCCGCCGCAGCGCCCGCGTCCGCTCATCCGGCGTCCAGACCTCGTCGAGCAACCCCGACACCAGCAGCCTCGCCAGCGTCCTCGCATCCAGCCGGTCGGTCTTCGCCTTCGCCTCGGTGATCGACCGCAGCTTGCGCGTGTTGGCGACCACGACCCGGATGCCGTGCGCCTGCAGCACCGAGACGATCTTGTCGGTGCCGCTCGTCGCCTCCAGCGCGACGACATCGCCCGCCACCAGGCTCCCCGCAAACAGCTCCAGCGCCGCCACCCGCGTCGCGATCCGGCCCGCCGACCTGACCCCACCGTTCTCGGCGATCGCGACCTCGCAGAAGTCGCGATGCACATCCAACCCAAACCCGCGCACCATGCTCCCTTCGTCGACGATCAGCGGGAGCGCGGCGGGACACACGACAAAGACGGATTCGTGCTCTCAGCACACCCGGGCAAGTCGCAGGGGCGGCCACGAACAACGTCGAGCTCGCAGCTCATCAGTCAGAACGGCCTGCCCATCCGCGTCTCCCAACAAGCCCCATGTCCCGGGAACACGATGCTCCCGGCAGGGTCGGACAGCAGTTTCATCCCCGGACAACGGCTCGGCCTACATCTCCACCGTCCACGCACTCGCCTGCAGAGCGCTTGGCATCCGCCACCTGCGCACCCGTCCCTACCGCCCCCAGACCAACGGGAAGGCGGAGCGCTTCATCCGCACGATGCTCGGCGGCTGGGCTTACGGGGCGATCTACCGCAGCTCATCAGAGCGCACTGCAGCCCTGGAGGGATGGCTCTGGTATTACAACTATCGACGACGACACTCAGCCCTCGGTCACCAACCGCCCATCGCTCGCCTTACCGAGCGGAGAACCAACCTGCCTGGGACTTACAACTAGGCCCCTGGGTTCGACCGGCTCCGCATCGGCGGCGAGAGCCGCCGATGCCTACGGCACTGCCCGGCGCCTCGACGGACCGCTGCTGCCTGACCAAGCTGCTGCGCTTCTGGCATGAGGCCTTCCTGGGAACCAACGACTTCTACTCGGCACGGGTGCCCAAGCGGGTGCTGAACGCCCTCGGCTTCCGCTGCTGAGCGGGTAGCAGACCACGAGCGCGCGGGTTGCAAGAGCGATCCTGTCTGAGGGAGTGCGTGAGCACCTTCCGCTTGGTGGCCTCTGGGCGTGATCGTCGACCTGGATGTTTCTTTATATGGGTTAAATAAATATGAACCACTTCGGTCCCGGCCTGGGCCGGGGTTCTGAGCCCTCACCTGGGGCAATGCGGATGCGGTCCGACCTAAGTTGACGCTCCGGTAACCTCGCGCCTGTGGCTGCTCCACTGGCTGAGTTGAACGCGAAGCTCGACCGGGCTGACGAGAGCCTACGCAGCTTCGACTTCGAGCTGGCGAAGTTCTCCCAGAGCGAGCCCGTGAAGATCGGGATGAACCTCAACTTCCTGACTGGCTGGCACACGGCCTACGTCGCATACCATGAGCCGTTGCCGCCACGCTTTGCTGTCCTGATTGGTGAGAGCCTTTACCACGGACGGTCATTCCTCGAGCACCTTGTCTGGGCGCTGGTTAGGGGTAACGGAAACACGCCCGGGCGCAATCACACCTTCCCGATCTGGGACCATCCGCGTACGGCGCGCGGCGGGCAGAGCACAGCCGACGCCTTCCTACAGCTCACGAGCCGAAAGCAGCTTGCTGGGGTGTCTGAGGAGGCGATTAGGCGCATCGAGGGACTGCAGCCGTATAACTTTGCGAACCCGCCTGCTTTCTGTCTGTCCATTTTGAACCGCATGGCGCGAGATGATCGACACCACGCAATTCACGCCTCCTTCGTGGGCGGGCGGGGGGTTGCTGACATGGAGGAGCGCTTCAGGACGCCTCCTGGCGTGCACATCACGGCCTTCGAAGACCTCATGCACGACGGGCAGGACGTCGTGCCAGGCGTGATGCTCGCGCGGTTCCGCGTTAGCCGCCACGGGCGCCATTCCCGAGTGCGGATGGAAGGCGGTGTTCCCGTGTTCATCGCGTTTGGACGCCGCAACAAGGCCGAGCTGGTGCTACTTGAAGACTTCAAGCGGATTAACGCTTACCTGCGAGAGGTAGTCATCGGCGGCTTCGCGCAGTTCTGTAGTTGATATCAGGGCTCCGTCGTGTTCCGGCTCGAATCCCTGTCGAGGCATCTTTTGCCTAGTCGGAGCGAGCACCGGAGCGAGCCCATGGTTCGGCATGTCGTTCCAGGTGCGTCCATCAAGCCGCCCGCGCCCTATGGTTGGGTCACTGTCGGTCCGATCGTGTTCGGTGAGCTGGAGGATGAAGCCCACGGGTGCGGGCTGTGCGGCTTCTTGCTGATCCGGGGGCCGATCGAGGGCTGCATTGATAGCACCATCGTGTTCCAGTGTCCGGCCTGCGGTGCCTATAACCAAGCCGCTTCAGGGCTGATCTAGCCTAACGAGGGATTGCCCCTGGGGTCTCGGCATCCAGCCGATCTGGTGGGCAATGCCACGGAGGACGGCCTCGTGGGCGCCAAGCTTGCTGTTGGCGGCTTTCAGCGCGTCGATCGTAGCCTGCGTCAGCGGTGTGCGTTCTTGATAGACCATTCGGGTTTTCTGCTCGGCAAGTTCGACCGTTTCAGCCTCTTCGTACAGTCCAAAAGCGCGTAGTTCGGGGGCATTTCGGTAGATGCCTTCGACTTCTACTCCTGGGCGATGGAGTGCAAACAGAGACTGCGGTTCAGCAACTCGTGTGTCGCCCGCCAGAAAGATCGGGATACCCATCGAGCCCACGACGCCGATCGCGTGTGTGACGACTTTGCAAGGCAGCTGCCCCATCGAACGCAGTCGTTTATATAGACGCATACCCTCGCCGATGTCTCCACCGGGACTTTGGACTGCCACCGTGATACGGCCCACGCCGAGTTCGGCGGCTGCGTCGAGGTGACCTATCGCGACAGTGACGCTGGATGCGGTTACCTCGCCGGCGAAGGCAAAATATAGTTCTGGGCGTTCAGTCGCCGTCACGGCCGACCTCCATCAATCCTCGTCTGGATGTGTCTTCGCCCCGACCGGTCAGGTGGGCGAACCTTCACCGTCATTGTACTTCCCGCTAGGACTGGTCCCGGCGGTGGGTGCGAACGGTGACTCATCTGGATGCCAATAGGGGACCGTCTCCCGACCGGTCAGTCTGCGGAGACGGTCCCCACCAAATGCTCGCGGGAGGCAAGATGCCGGATACAGCAACCATGCGCGTTCCCCTGACGGGAGTAGGCTCGTGCGCATGCCACGGCCCAATGCTACGACCGCCCCTCACGCTGTGGCGAGCGGCGAAACTGATTTCGTCGGACTGATCGGCATTGGACTAGCCGTGGCTGCAATCGGCCTGAGCATCCACCCTCCCGAGAAGGGTCGCTTTACCCGAGTTGCTGCGACCGTATGCTATGTAGCAGCGGCCGAGGTGTTCGCTCTCAAGCTGACCGTGCCGACGGCGATACGAGTCGGCGCGGGCGCGGGAGTTCTACTAGCCGTGCTGGGCTACAAAGTGTTTCCATTCCGCATCTCCATCGTGCGTCGCCCTGGGAAAGGAGCTGGCCCACCAAGGACGGCCGGGAACACGTCGGCCGCTCCATCTCCCGCGCCGGTCCCTTCCCTTCCGCCGCTTGCCGCGGGAGGCGAGGAAACGCTCGAAACGACAACAATCGAAGGTGGTTGGAAGATCACGCGGCGTGGCGCAGAGCGCAGTCAGGGTGATCCGTCCGAACGCTAGGAAACCAACACGAGAGAGATCATCCGCCAGGCCCCTGGAGCGTAACGGTCGGCTGGTAGGTCACATTGAAAGGGATACGGGTCAACACCTGCCCTTCCTCATCTCCCGGTGCCACCAACATCACATCGAACCACGTCGTGCCTTCCTCGGTGATCTCGTAAGGCACCATCGCTCTAGCAATCTCCACGCCCAGCGCAGTCGCCGTGAAGTTGACTGGGCCGATTTCGAGCAAGTCGCCATAGAGGCCACTCGGCTCTTGAGGCTTGAGTTTGATCGTGTATCGCCCTTTGGTTTTGTCGGCCCACAGATTGATGAAGATCATGAGTTGCTCCATCGAGAATGGCGGCATTTCGTTGGCGCTCGGACCTTGTAGGGCTAAGCCATCGATGATGTTGATGACGCTGAGAGCACCGCTCTGAGCGCCCCGAATGAATTTCTCCGCGAACAGTGCCAGCTGAACGTGTGGACCGCCTTCGCTTCCTGACATCTAAATCACCCTCTGTAGTTCTGGGAAAGGAATACGACTATGCCTTCCAACCCGCGTGTCCGGTTCCTTCCGCTGTGCTGTAAAGAGCACGCAAATAGCGGAGAAATCTCTTGGCAGCCAGCACTGGATCATACGCTTCGCGGTCAGCATGGGCGACGCGCTTGGCGCTTAGCCTCGCGACGCATCAGCGCATCGTTCTCGCGCTGGCGCTCGCCGGGATCGTCGCGCTCGATCAGCATGTGGTAGGGCAGCGCATCGCCGTGTAGGAGCACGAGCAGCGTGTCGCGGAACGGGTAGGGGTTCTCGCGCTCGTCGAACCGCCATTCCATCTCCGCGAGATAAGCAGGCAGGTGCTTGACGCTGATGCTGTGATAGGTCCCCACGATCGATCGCTTCAGCAACGACCAGGCCGACTCCACGGTGTTCGTGTGCACGTCGCCGTGAACCCATTGCTCATGCTTGTGATCGATCGTTTGGTGATTCTTGCCCGCGATGCCCTGGTAGGAGGCCAGCTCGTCGGTGTAGATCGTGGCCGTGTCGTCGTCCACGGTGCCCTCGATAAATCCCTCCAGGTTGTGCCTGCGCGTGTTCGGGACGAGCCGTAGGCGAATCTCGCCGCCCGGCGCCGAGCTCCAGCATAAAACACTCGATGTCTGCGACCAAGGAGCGCTCGATCCGGCCCTCGTGAACGTCCCCGGCGAGACCAAGGAACTCGAAGTTGTAGTCCTCGTGGACGATCTGCTGCACCAGCTCGCTCTCAGGGGCCGGTAACGTGCTCGAGAAGTTCGTCAGCGCCTTGCCTCGCGCTCGTAGCGATCGGTCGCGATGTGGTGTTCGAGCACCTTGCGTGACCAGCCATGCTCAACAGTGCTCTGGGCATACCAGAGGCGGCCGGCGGGATCATCGAGCTTGTATACCAGCTCTAGATTGTGGCCCCACGGCAATTTGCTCACGGCTTGTGAGCAAACCTCCCACTCCGGCCAGGCCTGGGCAAAGTCCTCGCCCCGTGGGCGCAACGTTCGCGCTGCATTTCCCGGCCGGCTGACTCGGCGTTCGGCGCAACTCGCCAACTTCGACGGGGTTTGAACGGTGATGCTGGTGCATGACCCCCGCAGATTTGCCGAATTCGGCCGGTCATAGACCCAGACATGCACTTCAACACTTCAACTCAACGGGAGGAACGTGCCATGCGTTTTCGTAACCTTGTTCCGGCCGTCGTGGCCGCTACCTCACTGCTCGCAGCATTGGCCTCGGCCGCCTCGGCTCTCAAGCACCCGAGCCCCAGCGGCCGCTGCAACGTTAACATCAACGTAGCGCCTCACCGGATCACCGCCGGGCAGTCGGTCGTCGTCTTCGGGCGGCTCCGTTGCCGCCGCCCGGCGAAGGCAGTCGACCAGACGGTGAAGCTTCTTCAACACGCGGTCGGGACGCCCGGCTTCAGCGTGGTGCAGACCACCACCACCGGCGTGCGCGGCCTGTATGAGCTCGCTACCGCCGGCGTCAACACCAACAGCGTCTTCTACGTCCGCTCCCACGGCGCCGCCAGCGGGCGTAGGCGGGTCAACGTCGAAGCGCAGGTGACCCTCACCGGTCCCCCCGAAGGCACGCAGCTGCTCACCGGCGCGCCCAACAAGGTGACGTTCACCGGCACGGTCAACCCGGCCGACGCCGGTGCACGTGTGATCCTGCAGCGCCAGAACGCCGTGACCGGCAACGAATGGCACCGAATCGGCCACGGGACCGTGGAAGCGAGCGGCGCCTACTCGATCACCCACACATTCGTCGTGCCGGGTGACGCCAACATTCGCGTGCTCGTGCGCAGCCAGAGACGCAACATCCCAAGCGAATCGAACATGCTGACCTATGAGATCTCCCAGGCGCAGAACCAGGCTCTGACGATCCAGGCCTCCGCCGATCCGATCTCCTATGGACAGACGGTGACGATCTCCGGCACTCTCGCCGGCGGCGCCAACCAGCCGGTCACGCTGCTCGCGCACACCGATCAACAGGGCTTCGCGCCGGTGGCCCAGGTCACGACCGACGGGAGCGGCAACTACAGCTTCCCGGCTCAAGGACCCGATCAACAACACCTTCTACGAGGTCCAAGCTGCAGATCCGGTGTGCGTACGCGCGCCATGCAATGCGCCCCGGACGACCTCGGCGGTGCTGTACGAGGGCGTCAAAGACGTGCTCACCGCTCAGGTGTCGGCCACCACAGTCCAGGCCGGCCAGTCGCTGACGTTCTCCGGCAGCGTCGCTCCCGACCACACCGGTCACGTGATCTACCTCGAGCGCCAGAACGCCTCCGGCACAGGTTTCCACGTGGTGGAGGTCGGCACGGTGACCGCCGGCTCGGTCTACTCGATCGTGCACACAGTCTACGATCCCGGCACGAAGGTCTTCCGGGTCAAGATTCCCGGCGGCCCGGAGAACGAGGGAGCAGCCAGCCCGCCGTTTACGATCAATGTGACGCCCGCGCCGGCAGCCGCGTTGGCGCCGGAAGCGCCGGGCAACTCCTCGCTGCCCGGCGAAGGCACCACCTGAATCGGAGGACGACGCCCTCCACGACACTCTGTGGCCGTCCCTGCGGGGGCGGCCACAGACGTGATCAGGCGGCCACGGCGCGGGACTCCAGGTGCGCGCCCACCTTGCGCTTGACCCGCTGCAACGCGTTGTCCACCGTCTTCGTATCGCAGCGGAGGCGCTCGCCCACCTGCTCGTAGGAGTAGCCATCGAGGTACAGCCCCAGGACTCGGCTCTCGAGCTCCGACAGAGCCGTCGAGAGACATCCGACGAGCGAGCGCAGCTCCTCTGAGGAGATGACCTGGTTGACGGGGTCGTGCACGGTCGGGCCGGGCAGCATCTGGTCGAGCGTGGGCACGTCGTCGCCCGCGCCGGCGGGCGTCGAGGAGAACGAGACGTACTGGTTCAGCGGCGTGTGCTTATTGCGCGTGGCGGTCTTCACCGCCGTGATGATCTGGCGCGTGATGCATAGCTCGGCGAAGTTGCGAAAGCTCGACTCGCGGTCGGTGCGGAAGTCGCGGATCGCCTTGTACAGACCGACCAGACCCTCCTGGATGAGATCGTCGGAGTCGCCGCCCGCCAGGAAGTAGGAGGAGGCCTTCAAGCGCACGAAGCCGTGGTAGCGCCTGACGAGCCGGTCGTATGCGTTGCGATCGCCCTGCTTCGCCAACGCGATCAAGAAGCCATCCTCAACCTTGACTTCAGAATTAGAGTTACTGGAGATTCGTGCCACGAGCAGATCCTTTCTCGGGACCGTCCTCTCACGGGCAGCCCCCAATTTGCTCAGTGGCGCACTCCTCCCCCGGCGCCAAAGCTATGTACGCCTAAGGTTTCATCAACCTTAGGTTCAGCGTTATGTAGGCGCGAGCCTCGCACAGTTATGGAGCGTTGTCAAGGCTTCGCTTTGCGATTCTGCAAGATCTCGTACAGCACTGCCGCGGCGGCAGCGCTCACTCCCAGCGACTCCATCCGCCCCAGCAGGGGCAGAGCGATCAGCTCATCGCACGCCTTTGCCACCCGCGGACGCAGGCCACTGCCCTCGCCGCCCAACACCAGCACAACCCCCGCGTCGCGGTAGTCCGGGGAGTCGTAGGGCACCGGCGTCCGCTCCGCGGACGCCGGTGCTCGCACGGCGGCGGCCTTCGTCGCGGCGCTGCCCTCCCCGGAGACTATCCCCCGGAAAGCCAATGGCGCGCTTGCCCCGTAGCACCAGAACCCCGCCCGACGGGCATCGGCGAGGAAGTCGGCCATGTTGCGCACCTTCGCCATGCGCAGATGCTCGACTGCCCCTGCGGAGGCCTTGCAGACGGCCGGTGTGACCTCGGCCGCGCGCCGTTCGGGGATGACGACGCCGGCCGCGCCGGCGCACTCCGCGGTGCGACAGATGGAGCCGAGGTTCTGAGGGTCCTGCACCTGGTCGAGCGCGACGATCAGTGGGTTCTCGCCTGAGAGCAGCTCATCGGCCCCCGCATAGCGGTAGACACCCGCCTCGGCGCAGAGGCCCTGATGGGCGGCCGAGCCGCAGCGGCGCTCGATCTCCTCCGCCGCGACCGTCCTCACCGGCACATCCTCAAGCCACGGCTCGCGGGCCGCGCCGGGCGTGGCCCACACGTCACGCACGTCTGTGGCCCTGCGGCCGCGCAGCGCCTCCAGCACCGGGTTGCGGCCGTAGATGATCACGAGTCGAACGTCGGGATCAGCTCGGAGCCGTCCGGTCCATCGCGTATCTCCCAGCCCAGAGCGAGCAGCTCGTCGCGCACACGATCCGCCTGCCTGAAGTCTCGCTGCTCGCGTGCCGCCTGACGCCGCTGCAGAAGCGCGAATGCTTGCGGGTCGATGGCCTCAAGGTCCCCGGTCGACTCCAGCGGTTCGAGCCCATCCAGGCCGAGGACCTCAAGCATCGCCCGCATATCGGAGTCTCCGACGCCCTCGCCGCGGCGATTTGCCTCGCGCAGCCATTCAAACAAGGCAGCGAGCGCCTTCGGCGTGTTGAAGTCCTGGGCCAGCGCGTCAAAGAAGGCCTCCTTGAACCGCGCCATGTCAGACGGACTGCTCTGTCCCGCCCTGACCCGTCTGAGCGCATCGCGAACCCTGTACACGCGCCGCTCTGCGTCCTTTAGCTCGGCCTCCGAGAAGGCAAGCGGCTGGCGGTAGTGGCCGGAGATGAGGTACATCACGACGGTCTCGGGTCCGTAGCGCTCGAGCACCTCGTGTAATGGCGCGATGTTGCCGACCGACTTGGCCATCTTCTCGCCAGTGAGCTGGATCATGCCGTTGTGCATCCAGAGCCGCGCTAGCTCCTTCCCCCGCGCCGCGCGCGTCTGGGCGGCCTCGTTCTCGTGATGGGGGAACAGCAGGTCCGAGCCCCCGCCGTGGATGTCAAAGCCCACGCCGAGATACTCCTCGGCCATCGCCGAGCACTCGATGTGCCAGCCCGGGCGCCCAGCTCCCCAGGGAGACTCCCACACGGTGTCCTCGCCCTCCTTGTGGCCCTTCCACAGGGCGAAGTCCAGCGGGTCCTCCTTGCGGTCGGCGCCCTCCACTCCTTCGCCTTGGTCCACTCCCTCGCCTTGGTCTGAGTCCTGGAGCTGCCGGTGAGAGAGGCTCCCGTAGGTCTCATCAGAGCGCACGCGGAAGTAGACATCACCGCCCGCCGGATAGGCATGCCCAGCCGCGACGAGAACCTCGATGTACTCGATGATCGGCCCCATCGTCTCCGACGCCAGTGGCTCGTGATCGGGGCGGCCGAGACCCAAGGCCCCGGTGTCGGCGATGTAGGCATCGGTCATCTCGCGTGCCAGCCGCTCGCTCGGCACGCCGGCCGCCTCGGCGGCGGCGTAGATCTTGTCGTTGACGTCGGTCACGTTGACAACCAGTGTCACCTCCAGGCCCTCATGCTCGAAGAAGCGCTTGAGCAGACTGAAGACCACGAAGGGCCGCGCGTTGCCGATGTGTATCCGGCTGTACACGGTGGGGCCGCATGCGTAGACGCCGACCTGCCCGGGGTCGCGTGGACGCAGCGGCAGCAGCTTCCCGGTGAGCGTGTCGTGCAGGAGGATCTCGCGCATCGCGGGGCAACCCTAGCGGTCACCCGAGCCGCCTTGGGCGGGAGTCGGCCCGGGCGTGTCTCTCGACCGCCTGCACGCTCCTGCCGGCGGGACCCTCAGCCGAGGCTGCGAAGGCTCGCCACGGCCAGCGCCGCCACGCCCTCGCCACGGCCGACGAACCCCATCCCCTCACCGGTGCTCGCCTTCACGTTGACACGCGTTGCCTGCAGGCCGAGCGCCCTCGCGAGGCTGGCGCGAATCGCCGGCCGGTGCGGTGCGAGCTTGGGGGTCTCCATGATCACGGTGCAGTCCACATTCACTATCTCCAATCCCTCCGCCATCACCATCTCCACGACGGCCTGCAACAGCCGCATCGAGTCCGCGTCGCGCCAGCGCTCGTCGCTGTCCGGGAAGTGCTCGCCGATGTCGCCCTGGCCCGCGGCTCCGAGCAGCGCGTCGATCACCGCGTGGGTGAGGACGTCGGCGTCGGAGTGGCCCTCAAGGCCGCGATCGTGGGGAATCTCGACGCCGCCCAACACCAGCCTGCACCCGGCACTCAGACGGTGGGAGTCATAGCCGATCCCCGTAAGGGTCATCGCGGGCTCGCCTCGCTAGCCCCAGTCGCTGACCCAGCCTCGATCGTCCCGATCGGCGTACCAGACCCGGTCGCCACGTCAGTCCCGGTCGCCACGTCAGTCCCGGTCGCCACGTCAGTCCCGGTCGCCACGTCAGACCCAGTCGCCACGTCAGACCCAGTCGCCACGTCAGTCCCGGTTGCCGCATCTGCCCCGATCGGCTCAAGGCGCCGCGCGCGCCGCTCGAACACGCACAGCTCGCTCACACCCAGCTCCTCCAGCAGCTCCAGCGCCTGGTCGTAGTCCGCGCCCACGTCCTCGGGGCGGTGCGCATCGCTGGAGAGTGCCACCGGTGCGCCGGCCTGCAGACACATCTGAAGGAACGCCGGTGCCGGGTATAACTCCGCCACACGTTTGCGCAGACCCGCGGTGGACACCTCCACGGCGATGCCCGACTGCGCGATCCCCTCCATGGCCAGCTCGTAGTAGCGACGCAAATCCCCTTCGGGCAGTGGGCGCTCGCGCC
Source organism: uncultured Solirubrobacterales bacterium (assembly GCA_963813805.1). Classification (GTDB taxonomy): domain Bacteria; phylum Actinomycetota; class Thermoleophilia; order Solirubrobacterales; family Solirubrobacteraceae; genus Palsa-744. The sequence goes on along the minus strand of CAWEZZ010000001.1, from coordinate 483,159 downwards.
CCCACACCTTCACCAGGTCGGGGTGCGCCAGCACGTCGAACAGCCCGCTGCGCGCGGCCTCCCCGAGCGTCTGGAAGTAGCGCCGCCAGATCTCCTCCGCGCTGTGTCCCCTATCCCACACGCTGTAGTCCTCCATGTCCACCGCCTCCTCGCGCAGGAAGTGCACCGCGCCGATCACGTAGTCGAAGTCGCGCGCATCCAGCAGGTTGGCCATGCGGTCCTCGCCGCCGGGAACGAAGTCCGCCTCGATGCCCAAGCGCAGGTCAGTCTGTTCGCGCACGAACCCGCAGTACGCGTCGAGATCGTCGTGCGCGTTCTGGACCCAGAACGGGTGCCGCCACACCTCCAGCGCCTGCTCGAAGCGGTAGACGTGCTCGGAGACCCCCAGCTCGGCGATCCCCCCCTGCACCGCCACTGCCCGGTAGCGCTCGGCATTGGCCTGGGTGAAGTGCTCGGCCGCAGTGGCGTCGAGATCATCGGAGCGAAGATGGAGGTGGTAGTCGGTGAGCATCCTCAGGGCAGCCGCGGGTCTTGCGATTCAAGCACTATCGGACGGCGCTGGCCCACGACCGGCGAGCAGCGCCTCGGCGAGCCGCAGATCAAGTGGCGTCGTCACCTTGATGTTCTCGGGGCTCGACTCAACGACGATCACCCTCCCTCCGCGCCGCTCGATCAGCCAGGCGTCGTCGGTGGCCTGCGCGAGCACCTCGGGCGGCGCGTCGAGCGCGCGCGCCAGCGCGGCGCGGCGGAACACCTGCGGCGTCTGCACCGCCCACAGCTCGCCCCGGTCGAGCGTCTCGCGCACCACGCCCCCGTCGCCCACGCGCTTGATGGTGTCCGTCACGGGCAAAGCAGCGATCGCCGCGTCCGCCCTGGCGTCAGCGGCAAGCGCCGCGATCACGGCTTGCGCAAGTTCGCGCGTCAGCAGCGGGCGCGCACCGTCGTGAACGAGCACTAGATCGCCCTCCGGCGCCGCGGCGAGCGCGCGCTTCACCGACTCCGAGCGCGTTGCGCCGCCCTCGACCGCGATCACATCCGGCGGCGAGGACACGGCAACATCCCATTCGTGTGTCCCGTCTGCCTCCCCAGACGGCAGAGCGAGGACGATCCTCTCGATCCCCTGCACGCGCCGCAGGACCTCGACGCTCCACTGAGCAAGCGGCCGTCCAGCGAGTTCGACGAGCGCCTTCGGGCGACCGGCCCCCAGACGCTCGCCGCGCCCGGCGGCCACGATCAGGGCGATGGTCATTACTCGGAACTCGGGAGACTGTCGCGCACGCGCCAGGCGGACCGCAAGAGGTGCTGGCGCGTGCGCAAAAGCCTCGTTACTTGCTCGCGGCTACGGCCATCTGGCTGGTGGCCGAGTCGGCGAGCAGCTCGTCGAGATAGTTCTCGGCCTCTTCCTCGTCCTTGTCGAGCGCGTACATCAGCTCGGAGGCGAGAATCTTCTTGGCGCGCGTGAACATCTGCTTCTCGCCGGTCGAGAGCCCCTTCTCTGACTCGCGCAGCGACAGGTTGCGCACGACCTCTGCCAGCTCGTAGATGTCGCCCGTCTTGATCTTGTCGCGGTTGTGCTTGAAACGACGGTTCCAGTTCTTCGGCATCTCTGAGACTTCGTCCCGGAGCACATCCAGCACTTTCTTCACCGTCTCTTCGTCGATCACCCGGCGCAGACCAGCCAGACCGGCATTCTCAGTGGGCACCCTCACCGTCATGTCGTTGTGCAGGATCTTGATCGTGAGGTACTCGCGCCGCTCGCCAAGCATCTCCATCTTCTCCTTCTTGAGCACCTTGCCAGCCCCGTGATGGGGATAGACGACATGATCTCCCAGCTCGAACTCGATGTACTCGATCTCGCGGGTCGCCTCGAGCTCCTCGATCAGCGATGTCTCTTGAATTGCTTGCGGAATGATGTCCTCCTTCGTTGCGGCCTACCCGTAGGGTGGCCCGTGTCAAGTCTGCAGGTAGCGGTCCACGAGGTTGAGCTCCTGCAGCCGGCGCAGGCCCTCGCGGATGTCCTTCGCCCTGATCTCCCCCACGCCCTCAACCGCCTCGAGCTCTGAGTCGGTCGCGGCCAGCAGATTGTCCAGCCCCCCGAACTCGCCCACGATCTGAGCGACCACCAGCTTGGGCAGCCTGGGGATGCGCCCCAGCACGCGGTGGCCGCGTGGCGAGATGGGATAGTCGAGCGTGTTGAGCTTGCGGTCGTACCCGAGCAGCTCGGCCATGCGGCCGAAGTCGAGCAGGTCCTGGCGGGCGAGCCGCCCGATCTCCTCCAGCGCAGCGGCGTACGCCTCATCGGAGTGGCCGGACAGGTAGTCGCGCACGAGCGCCGCCTTCTCCGCCGCGGCGCCCACCATCGTCTCCTCCAGATGCATCTCGATCAACCGCCCCTCGCTGCCCAGCTCGACGATGTAGCGCTCGATCTCCACCGCCATCCGCGTCACGAACTCCGCGCGCTGCAGCACCGTGAGCACGTCGTGCAGCGTCGCGCCGCCCTCGAACTCGAGCGCTGTGAGGCGGGTCGAGACCTGGTCCAAGCGGGTGCGGTACTTGTCCAGCGTCGCCAGCGCCTGGTTGGCCTTCGCCAGCACCACCGGGATATCCTCGAGGATGTACTTCGCGCCATCCACGTACACTGAGACCACCTCGCGGCGCTGCGACACCGCGATTACCAGCGCGTCGGTCTGCTTGGCCACGCGCTCGGCCGTGCGGTGCCTGGTGCCCGTCTCGTGCGAGAGGATCGTCGGGTCGGGCATCAGCTGGACGTTCGCCATCGTGATCTTCGTCGCGTTCGCGTTGAGGATGATCGCTCCGTCCATCTTCGCCACCTGGTAGAGAAACGCCGGCGTGTAGTCGATCTCCAGCTTGATCCCCCCGCTGTTCAGAAAGCTCAGGTCATCCGGCTCGCCGATCACGATAAGCCCGCCCGTGCGGGCGTTGAGGATGCTCTCGATCCCCTCCCTCAGCGCCGTCCCGGGAGCGATCATCTCCAGCGCCTTCATCAACCCCGGCTCCGGCCTTACTTCGCTGTCGAAATCTTCGCCGAATCTTGGGGGCACAACCCACCATTCTAGGACATTTAGCCTTTATTAATCGGCTCGTACGCTGGAGCAGCGCTGACACCGCTCTTCGCTGACACCGCTCTTAGGCCATCAACGCGCTCCGGGGCGGCCGAGGGTCAAGCGGGGGTAGGACGCAGGGGAGCGTGGCGTGCTGGCCGATCAGTCGATCGCATCTGATCGACGATCGGTACGCGTGCTGGCCGATCGGAGATCCCGGCGATCTCCGATCGGTAGGACACCGCCCCGTGAAGGCCATCGGTCGTCCCGGTGGGTAATGCCACCGCAAGGGCCTCCTGCAACGTGGCCGCCTCGCACGCCTCCCCGCCGCTGTCCACGGGCGCGATCACGCCGCTCAGTCCGTGCTTGGCGGCCTCTTCCAGACGGCGCTCGGGATGACCCACCCAGCGCAGCTCGCCCGTCAGTCCCAGCTCGCCGAAGCACGCCCTCGGCGCGGGTGGGTGGGCTCCTAGAACCGGCACCCCACGACTCGCGCTCGCGACCGCCAGCGCGACCGCGAGATCGACGCCGGGCTCGTCAACGTGCACGCCACCAACAACGTTCACGAACACATCCGCGCCGCCCGTTCCCAGGCGGCCGTGGCGATGAAGAATCGCCAGCACCAGCGCCAGCCGGTTGCGGTCGAGACCCGAGACCACGCGGCGCGGCTGCTCGAGCTCCGAGGGCGCCACCAGCGCCTGAACCTCCACGAGCAGAGGCCTCGAACCCTCCATCGCCGCCAGCACCACGCTCCCGGGCGCGCGTGTGGCCTCGGCGACGAACCTGGCCGAGGCGTCTAGCACCTCCACCAGCCCGCCCTGGCGCATCTCGAACAGGCCCGCCTCACTCGTCGATCCGAACCGGTTCTTCAGCGCCCGCAGTTCGCGATACGGCCGCTCGCGCTCGCCCTCGAACTGCAGCACGCAGTCGACGAGATGCTCCAGCACGCGCGGCCCCGCCAGCCCACCGTCCTTCGTCACGTGCCCCACCAGGATCACCGCGATCCCCCGTGCCTTGGCCAGCTCCATGATCCGCCCTGCCACCTCACGCACCTGCCCCACCGAGCCCGGCGCACCCGAGAGCTCGGCGGTGTGGAGCGTCTGCACCGAGTCGATCACGCACGCCTCGGGCGCCTCGGTGGCAATGGTGTCCAGCACGGTGTCGAGATCGGTCTCCGCGAGGATCGGCACTCCCAGCGCGCCGTCCGTGAGCCGCTCGGCGCGCAGCCGCACCTGCTCGGCCGACTCCTCCCCACTCACATACAGCGTGCGCAGGCCTGCCTCGTGCAGGTAGCCGAGCGCCATGTTCGTCAGCGTCGACTTGCCGATCCCCGGCGATCCACCCAGCAGCACCAGCGAGCCCGGGACCAGCCCTCCGCCCAGCACGCGATCGAACTCGCCGATTCCGGTCGACATGCGCGCCACCGGGGTCGTTCCGACGTCTCTAAGCAGACGCGGGGCGACCTTAGGCCCGGAACCGGGCCCACCGGCGGCGCTTCCGCGGCCCCAACCCGCACGCCCGTCGCCCCCGCCGCCACGACCATCACGCTTACGCCCCTTCGTGCGCGAAGCCGGGATGCGCTCCTCGATGAGCGTGTTCCACGCCTCGCACCCAGGGCACTGGCCGTGCCATTGGGGAGACTGGAAGCCGCACTTCGAGCAGCTATGGATGGTGTCGCGGGACATTGACTGCCCCAGCCTACGGATCGGTTGGGACGGTTCTTTCAGTCCATGTTTCAAATTTCATGCAGCGTGCGCTTATGTATTCACAGCGTCGATACAATGGCACACGTTGAGCACAAATTGAAATGTCGCTCGCGGCCAGCGTGCGCTTATGTATCGACCATATATACTATGGCGCACCTAACCTACTGCTCGTCGGGCTGGTCGATCTCCGATCGATCGTCCTCGTCGCCGCCGGGTCTATCGCCCTCGCCCACGGGAAGCTCGGGGAGCTCGGGGAGCTCGGGGAGCTCCTCGGCCTCGCCGACGGCGCCTTCGGCCCCGACGGCGACCGGCGTCTTCTGCTTCTTCTTGGGCTTGACGATCGTCAGGCGCACCTCGCCCTCCTCGTCATCCGGGGTCGGGTCGATCACGACGGTGGCACCGGGGGTCAGCTCCTCGCGCAGCACGAAGTCGGCCAGCGGGTCCTCGATGTAGCGCTGGATCGCGCGGCGCAGCGGACGGGCGCCCATCGAGGGGTCCCAGCCCTTCTCGACGAGCAGGTCCTTCGCCTCGTCGGTTAGCTCGAGCTGCAGCTCGCGTTCGGCCATCGACTCGCGAATGCGCAGCAGCAGCAGCTCGACGATCTGCTTGATCTCCTCCTTCTGCAGCTTGTGGAAGACGATCACGTCGTCGATGCGGTTGAGGAACTCGGGCCGGAACACCTTCTTCAGCTCGCCCATGATCCGGTTCTTCATGTCCTCGTAGGTGATGCCCGTCTCGTCGTCGGACACCGCGAAACCCAGTGGCGTGTTGCGCGCGATCTCGGCGGCGCCGATGTTCGAGGTCATGATCACGATCGCGTGGCGGAAGTCGACCGTCCGCCCCTGGGCGTCGGTCAGGCGGCCGTCCTCGAGGATCTGCAAAAGAATGTTGAAGACATCCGGGTGGGCCTTCTCGATCTCGTCGAGCAGCAGCACCGAGTAAGGCTTACGCCGCACCGCCTCGGTCAGCTGGCCGCCCTCGTCATAGCCGATGTAGCCCGGAGGCGAGCCGACCAGCCGTGAAACCGCGTGCTTCTCCATGTACTCGGACATGTCGATGCGGATCATCGCGTCGTCGTCGCCGAACAGGAACTCCGCCAGCGTGCGCGCCAGCTCGGTCTTGCCCACGCCCGAGGGGCCGAGGAAGATGAACGACCCGGTCGGCCGCTTGGGGTCCTTCAGCCCAGCGCGCGAGCGCCTGATCGCCTTCGATATGACCTCGATCGCGGGGTGCTGTCCGATCACGCGCTTATGCAGTTCGTCCTCCATGCGCATCAGCTTCTGCGTCTCGGCCTCGGTCAGCTTGAACACCGGGATGCCGGTCCACATCGAGACGATGTCGGCGATCTCCTCCTCGCCGATCGACGGACGGTCACCGGACTCCCCGGATTCCCACTCCTGCTCGAGCTCGCGTTTCTTGTTCGTCAGCTTGCGCTCGGAGTCGCGCAGCGCCGCAGCCTTCTCGAACTCCTGGGCCTCGATCGCCGCCTCCTTTTCGCGGCGCGTGCGTCTCGACTTCGCCCTCGAGCTCGCGGTTGGCCGGCGGCGAGGTCATCGACTTGATGCGCATGCGCGAGGCCGCCTCGTCGATCAGGTCGATCGCCTTGTCGGGCAGGAAGCGGTCGGAGATGTAGCGGCTGGCCAGTTCGCCCGCCGCCCGCAGGGCCTCGTCGGTGATCTGCACTTTGTGGTGCTGCTCGTACCGATCGCGCAGCCCCTTCGAGGATCTCCACGGTCTGGTCGATCGTCGGCTCCTCCACGCGGATCTGCTGGAAGCGCCGCTCGAGCGCCGAGTCGCGCTCCAGGTACTTGCGGTACTCATCCAGCGTGGTGGCGCCGATCGTCTGCAGCTCGCCTCTGGCCAGCGCCGGCTTGAGGATCGAGGCGGCGTCGATCGCACCCTCGGCGGCGCCGGCGCCAACGAGGTTGTGGAGCTCATCGATGAACAGGATGATGTCGCCGCGCTGGGTGATCTCCTTCATCACCTTCTTCAGCCGCTCCTCGAACTCGCCCCGGTACTTCGATCCGGCGACGAGCGCGGCCAGGTCGAGCGTGTAGATCTGCTTGTTCTTCAAAAGCTCCGGCACCTCGGAGCTAGTGATGCGCTGAGCCAGGCCCTCGACCACCGCGGTCTTGCCCACGCCGGGCTCGCCCACCAGCACCGGGTTGTTCTTCGTGCGACGCGAGAGGATCTGCATGATCCGCTCGATCTCAGTCTCGCGCCCGACGCACGGATCGAGCTTGCCCTCGGCGGCCAGCTTTGTCAGGTTTCTGCCGAACTGGTCGAGCAGCTTCGAGGATTTCTTGCCCTCGGCCGGGCCGGGACCGGAGCCTGCGCCAGCACCAGCGCCCTGCTGGCGGCGCCCACCGGGGCCGGAGAGCATGCGGATGACCTCATTGCGAATCTTCTCGGAGTCGGCGTCGAAGTCGAGCAGGATGCGCGCCGCGACGCCCTCGTTCTCGCGCACGAGGCCGAGCAGGATGTGCTCTGTGCCGATGTAGTTGTGGCCAAGGCTCAGCGCCTCACGCAGCGCCAGCTCGAGCACCTTCTTCGCGCGCGGCGTGAACGGGATCTGCCCAGAGGTGACCTCCTCACCGGAGCCCACGATGCGCACCACCTGCGCGCGCACCCGCTCGACCGTGATGTCCAGGCTCTCCAGCACGCGCGCCGCCAGACCCTCCTCCTCGCGCAGCAGCCCAAGGAGGATGTGCTCGGTGCCGATGTAGTTGTGCTTGAGCGTCCGCGCCTCCTCCTGCGCAAGAACGACCACCTGCCGGGCCCGTTCTGTAAATCGCTCGAACATGGTGTAAATCCTTCCTACGAGGACGGTGCCTCAACCGCTATGTGGTCTGTCGACGCCTTCTCGGCAGTCTACCAACCGACCACCCCTTCTCTGTCCAGGTCCAATCGTCGCGGGAGCGCAATGCCTTGAGAGCTGGGGTCCGGTCGGCGCATGCGCCGACCTCGGGGCCGCGCATGCGCGGCCCCGAGCAGGGCCGCATGCTGCCCTGCTAGCCGTGCCGTATACGGCACGGCCAATACTCAGTGGCGCAGCGCCGGAAACAGCACGACCTCGCGGATCGAGTCGCGGCCTGTTAAGAGCATCACAAGCCGATCGATGCCCACTCCAACCCCGCCGGCCGGGGGCATCCCCTGCTCGAGCGCCTGCACGAACAGCTCATCGTATGGCTGAACCTCCTCCCCGCCGAGGGTCTCCAGGCGCTGTTGAGCTTGAAAACGCTCTCGCTGAACGTCCGGGTCGATCAGCTCGCTGAACGCATTGGCTATCTCCATTCCCCCCGCGAATGCCTCCCAGCGCTCGACAAGGCCGGGCTTTGAGCGGTGCTCCCGCGCGAACGGCGAGAGCTCGATCGGGTAGTCGGTCACGAACGTCGGTTGCTGCAACGTCGGCTCGACCAGCTTGGAGAGCAGGTCGTCGGCGAGCTGGAACCACGTGTCGCCGTTGATCTGGACATCGAGGTCCAGCCCGGCGATGGTTGTCCTCAGCTGCTCGACGTCGCGATGCGCCAGCACGTCGATGCCGGTCTTCTCGGTGATCGCCTCGGCAAACGTGACGCGCGGCCACGGGACCTGGAAGTCGAGCTCGCCGGCGTAGTCGATTGCCGCGGAGGCCCTGCGCACGAGCTCTTCCAGGCGGATTGTCTCGTCGTTGTAATCGGCGTAGGCCTCATACCACTCGACCATCGTGAACTCGGGGTTGTGCTTGGTCGAGACCCCCTCGTTGCGGAAGTCCTTGCCCAGCTCGTACACCTTCTCCAGCCCCCCCACAATCAGGCGCTTGAGATACAGCTCGGTGGCGATCCGCAGGTACAGATCCCGATCGAGCTCGTTGTGATGGGTGGTGAACGGACGCGCCAGCGCGCCGCCGTAGAGGGGCTGCAGGACAGGCGTCTCGACCTCGATGAACCCCTGCCCGTCCAGGTAGGCGCGGACCGTCGAGATGATCTGCGCGCGGTCGACGAACAGCCCGCGCGTATCCTCGTTGGCGATCAGATCGAGCTCACGTCTGCGGTAGCGCGTCTCAACGTCGCTCAGGCCATGATGAGAGTCTGGCGGCGGGCGCAGCGCCTTGGCCAGTACTTGGAATCCGTCTACGCGCAGCGAGATCTCGCCCCTGCGGCTGCGCAGCGCAGCCCCGTCCACGCCGATCAGGTCGCCGAGATCGAGCGAGGTCAGCCGCTCGAACGCCTCCTTGCCGAGCACGTCCACGCGCGCGTGCAACTGGATCTTCCCGGTCCGGTCCACCACATCCAGGAACGCCGCCCCGCCAGCGCCGCGCCGCCCCGCCAGCCGCCCGGCCACCCGGTGGACCTCCTCGGTCTCCTCACCGGACGCCAGATGCTCGTATGCCTCGAGGATCGTCGCGATCGGCTCAGAGTGCGGAAACGAGTAGGGGAATGACTCCGGGTCCGTTTCCCGCAGCCACTGGCCCTTGGCCCGCCGCTCGGCGATCAGCTCGGGTAGGCCATGCCTGCCCGGTCCGGGGTCCGGGGTCCGCTCCTCGATTCCGCTCATCGCGGCGAGCCTACTTGAGGCCGACGTCGATCTTCGTGATCTTCAGTTTGCGGGCCGGTCCGCGGGGGACCTTCACGGCGACCGTCTCGTTGCGCTTGCGACCGATCAACGCGCGACCCACGGGCGACTCGTTGGAGAGCTTGTGCTCCTCCGGCCTGGCCTCCGCGGAGCCGACGATCGTGTACTTCACCGACTTGCCCGTCTTCTCGTCTTTGACGTGCACCACCGAGCCGACCTGCACCACGTCGGTCGAAAGATCCTTGGTCTCGATCACGCTCGCCATGCGCAGCTTCTCCTGCAACTGCAGGATGCGGCTCTCGACCATCGCCTGCTCGTTCTTGGCATCGTCGTACTCGGAGTTCTCCGTGATGTCCCCGAACTCCCTCGCTTCCTTGATGCGTTCAGCCACCTCGCGGCGCTTCTCGGTGGACAGCAGCTCGAGCTCCTCTTTGAGCTTCTCAAGGCCTTCGGGGGTGAGGATGACGTCCTTCGGCATGTGACCCTCAATCGCGGGTTCGTGGTTCGGCCGGGATAACCAAAAACCCCGCCAATCAGCGGGGATGTCGCGGCCCGGAGGCTTCAGCGAGCGCAGCAGTATAGCGGGGCTGGGACGGCACGAGCGGCTCTAGCAGCTCCCTCGCCTGGGAGAGCGTTGCGACCTGCTGCAGCGACTCTCCTAGTGCCTTCGCCTCCGCCTTCTCCAGATCCAGGCGCACGACGTACCAGGGGTAGAACTTGCGCAAGTATCGCGTCGCGCGCCCCTCGCCGAGGTGCTCCACCGCGCGGTCGATCGTCCAGTCCAGCTCGGCCACCACCTCCGCCCGAGTAGGTCCCTGCTCGCGCCCGCCCACGAGCTCGGCGAACAGCCACGGGTTGCCCAGCGCTCCCCGCGCGAGCATCACCGCCGCGGCGCCCGTCTCACGGAAGGCCTCGCGCACGCGCTCTGAGTCGCTCAGACCGCCTGTGAGGATCACGGGCGCCGGGAGTGACGCCACCAGACGCGCCACGAGAGCGTAGTCGGGAGCACCCTTGTGCTGCACAGCCGCCGATCTGGGGTGAAACGCGATCGCGGCCACCCCCGCCTCCTCCACCAGGCGGTGCGCCAGCTCGAAGCCGCTCGTCTCGCCGGGGCGCAGGCCCGAGCGCAGCTTGACCGTAACCGGTAGGCCGTCCGCGCCCTCGACGGTGGCGCGCGCCACAGCGACGGCGCGGTCGTGGTCGGCCAGCAGCGCGGCTCCAGCACCGGTCTTTCGCACCTTCGGCACCGGACAGCCCATGTTGATATCGATCGCGTCCGCTCCCGCCCGCGCCACATGGGCCGCCGCCGAGCGCATCATCGCCGGGTCTTCGCCGAACAGCTGGATCGACACCGGCCCACCCCCCCGTCCCCGCTCGCGCGGGTCGATGCGCAGCATCTCCGTGCAGGTCTTCTCGTTGCCGTAGTGGATCGCGTGCGAGGAGACCATCTCCGAGACCGCCATTCCCGCGCCGTAGCGCTTGGCCTGCAGGCGCACGAACCAGTTGCCGATCCCGGCCAGCGGGGCCAGCAGCACGCGGTTGGGCACCTCCAGGGGACCGAGCATCCAGGGGTCGGTCAGTCGGGGAGGCATGGACCCCATTATGGGCGTGGTTTTCCGGCGGGGTGGGCGGGGTGGCTACATAAAGCCGGCGTGGAAGACGTTGTACTTTTTGAACTGCGTCTCACCATAGTTATACGCACTCCAAATTTTTATACCACCACCCGCTCCTTTATCTTCTTATAAATACTATAGTATCCTCAGGAATTGCGCTCGTGCAACAACCGCAGCCCGGTGAGCGTGAGCAGATCGTCGATCTCCTCTATCTCCTCCGTGTAGGGCACCACGAGATGGGCCAGCCCACCTGTGGCCACGACGGCCGTGCGTTCGCCCAGCTCGTCGTACAGGCGGCGTAGGATCGCGTCGATAGCGCCCGCGTAGCCGAACACGACCCCGGAGCGAATCGCGTCGATCGTGTTCTTGCCGATCACGCTCTTCGGCGGCGCGAGGTCGACCTTGGGCAGCCGGGCGCCCCGCTCGGACAGCGCGTCGAGCGAGATCTCGATCCCCGTCATCAGCGCGCCGCCGACGTAATCGCCATCGCGTGAAACCACGTCGAACGTCGTAGCCGTGCCGAAGTCGACGCACACTGCGGAGCCCTTGTAGCGCTCGCGGATCGCCACCGCGTTGACGAGTCGGTCGGCTCCGATCTCGCGCGGGTTGTCATAGCGGATCGCCATGCCAGTCTTCGTTCCCGGCCCCACGGCGTGCATCTCGTGGCCGAGGTAGCGGCTGGCCATCGCCGTCCACTCGGGCTCGAGCTGCGGCACGGTCGAGGAGACGATCGACGCCTCCACGTCCTCGAATCCGTATCCGCGCAGCCCCAGCAGGTTGCGCAACGCGGCCCCGAGCTCATCCGCGGTCGACTGGCGGACGGTGGCGAAGCGCCAGTGCTCGAGCAGCTCCTCACCGCGGAACGCTCCGAAGTGAGTCTGGGTGTTGCCGACGTCGACGACCAGGAGCATGGCAGTCGAGAGCCTAGCGAGCGATGACCCGAGACGGGACCTCCTATATGCTCGTGTGGCGATGGCGAGGAACGGAGACACCCCAAGAAGCTGAAGCTGTACGTGCTGCCAGGCTCGCACCCCTGTGCGGCGGTGGAGGCGGCGCTGGAGCTGAAGTCGATCCCGTACAGACCGCGTGAACCTGACCTGCCGATGACCCAGATGGTGATCGGGCCGCTCATGCTACGGCGGCACGACGGTGCCGGGCATGCGCATCGACGGCGAGCGCATCGTCGGCTCGCGCACGATCATGCGCCGCCTGGACGAGCTGGTGCCCGAGCCCGCCGCTGCTGCCCGCCGGCGACGAGCAGACGCGCGCAGGTGCTGGAGGCCGAGCGCTGGGGCGACGAGGTCTTCCAGAGCGTACCGCGGCGCGATCATCGACGTCGCGTTCCTGCGCAGGCCGCGTGCATGGAGAGCTACGCGGGCGACGCCAAGCTGCCGATGCCGCGCAGCGCTGATGCGCCCGGCACTGCCGCTGACCGCCCGTCTGATGGCGCTCAAAAACAAGGCCACGGACGAGCCGCGCGGGCCGACATCGCGGCGCTGCCCGGCCAGCTGGAGCGGATCGACGCGCTGGATCGCCGAGGGCGTGCTCGGCGGCGAGCAGCCGAATGCAGCCGACCTGCAGATCGGCAGCACGATCCGCCTGCTGCTGAGCATCGGCGACGTCCGCCCGCTGATCGAGGGCCGCCCGGCCGCCCGCTTGACGCGCTACTTCCCGCCGGTGGCCGGCGAAGTCGACGCGGGCGTGCTGCCCGCCGAGTGGCTGCCCGCGCCCGCAGGCGTCTAGGACTCGCGCCCGAAGGCGCCGATCAGCTCCGCCAAACGCTCGGGCTGATCCTCGGGGACAAAGCTGCGGCTGTCCTCGATCCACTCCAAGCGTGAACTCGGGATATCACGCGCTAAGCGTTCGGCGAAGCGCGGCTTGAATACCACATCCTCGCGCGCCCAGGCGAGCAGGGTGGGACGATCGAAGCTGCGCAGCTTCTGGGCGGCGGCCAGCGTGTCGCGCTTGTCGATCCCACGCAACAGCCCGATCACGTCGCGCCGGATGGCCGGATCCCCGAGCGAGGGCTCGAGCCAGCCCCACGTGATCTCGTCGGGGATCGGGCGCTTGGTCAGCAGGCCGAAGCCCAGCCGCGAACGGCGCACCGCAGCCAGGCGCATGGGCTGGGCAAATGCCGTCAGCGCCCCCGGCACACGCGCCGCCCACTGCAGCGGACGGAAGTCCGGCGGCAGGAAGTTCTCGTAGGTGTCGCACGGCGTCAGCACCAGCCGGCCAATCCGCTCGGGGCGCTCGGTCACGAGCAGCTGCGCGATCGCCCCGCCGGTGTCGTTGGCCACGAGCGTCACTTCCTCCAGCTCCATCGCCTGCAGAAAGTCCGCAATCAGGTGCGCCATACCGCGGGGCGAGCGATCGGCCGACGGCGCAAGCGGAATCCGATGAGAGCCCAGCGGCCAGTCGGGCACGATGCAGCGAAACTCACCCCCCAACAGCGGCGTGACCTTGCGCCACAGCAGTCCATCGACCAGCAGACCGTGAACAAACACAATCGGGCTGCCCAGGCCGATATCGCGGTAGCGAATCGTGCCCTGCGGAAGCTCTATCTGATGATTGGGCTCCATGGCAGCCCGAAGACTACCCTCAGGCTTGAAGCACCACGCTGCGGGCAACTGTCACCGCGGAGCCGTGAACAGGCGTGAGCACGATCTGCACGGTCAGCGCCAGACGGCGGTGATGGCTCAGCGCGCGCTTGGCCTTGGCGTTTAGCGAGACCGAGAAGGACACCTTGCCGGCGTACAGCGACGTGCGCACGAGGTGCCCCACCGTCACCTGCTTGAAGTGACCGCGCCGCGCCAACGAGGCGCTCTTCGCGAGTAGGTCGACTTCCAGCCGCCCACCGACCCCGGCGACGGAGACATCGAGCGAGCCGCGCACGGAGGAGCCGTGGCGGGGAGCTGTCAGCTTCAGGGAGCCTTCGACGAGCGGGCGGACCAGCGGGGCGATTTCCGGCTCGGGGGAGATCGGGCCGGGGGTGGGTGTCGGCGATGGCGTTGGTTCTTTCGCAGGAGGTTCTTTGGTTGGTTCTTTGGCCGCAGGAGACATCGTTTTGAAGCTGCGGTCCAGACCTTCGGCAGGGCCCTGTTTGTTTTTCGCGACAAGCCGGAAGTGGTATTCCGTGCCGGGAGTCAAGCCTTTGAGCGTGGCGGAGACACCCTGGTTGCTACCTCCGCTCGCTTGGAGAGTCGCCTTTGCGGTTTTCTGACCGTAGCTCGTGTCAGTGCCGTATTCGAAGAAGTATTCGGTCGCTTCGCCTCCGGGATTGACCGTGCCCTTGAGAGTGGCTTCGGTTTCTTTGAGCCCTTCGGCGGCGAGCGTTGTAGCGGTCGGCGCAGTTACCGCATGGGTCGTAAACGTCTGTGTCGTAGCGCCCGCCACGGTTTTCCCTGCATAGGTCGCCACCAGCTGGAAGTGATAGATCGTGCTCGGCTGCAAGCCGGTCGCCTGGGCCGAAACGGAATGGCTCGCGAAGTCAGCCGCGCTCAGCGTGCTGGCCGATGTCGTGTGTTCGGTTACGCTCCCGCTTCCGTACTCGAAGTGGTATTCGACGGTGTTTCCCTCGGGATTGATGCTGCCGTTGAGCATCGCTTCCGTCTGGGTTTCGTCGCTCGCGGAAGTCGTTACGTCCGTGGGCGCACCTGCGACTGTGATTTCGTATTTGGTGTAGTTGATGTTGTTGCCGTATGCGCTCTGTGCTTCTTTGAAAAGGGTCGGGCTTTCGAACTTATAGGTTCCTTCTTGTTCGAATTTGCATTTGCCTTCCCAGTTGGTCATAGCGCTCACAGGTATACCGGAACACATCGGCGCAGAGCCCGTCCATGAGACCGTCGCCGCGGTGATCGAGTGGTCGGTGAACTTGATTTCGTCGCCGGTGGCGATCGTGACTTTTAGCGCGGGTGCGGGGTTCGCCCCCGAGCCGGAGGTCCAGCATGGCCAGTTCGGCTCGACACAGTTTTGGTTCACTTCAAGCTTCACTTCCGAGGTGACGGCCAGCGCCGGAACGGCAGCCGCCGCTCCCAGCAGAACGACAAGGGCAAAAAGCAACAGCGTGCGCGATCTCACGGTCTCAGCCGCCTTTCTCTCGTCATCCCGTAGTCCCGGTGCTGGAGCACCTGCCTCTTGCAGACCCGACCGGTGCCGATCCTTCCACGGTGTTCATGACCGCGCGCTGCGTCGCCGATCACGCGTGCAGGGTCACGGATCTGGTGATGGTCAGCGCTTCCCCGCCAGCCGGTGTGAGCACGATCTCGACCGTCAATGCGAGCCTGTGGTGACGCTTGATCGCTCGCCGTGCCTTGGCGTTCAGCTTGACCGAGAAGGACAGCTTGCCAGCGGACAGCGAGCTGTGCACGTAGCGCCCTACGCGCACCCGCGTGCTGTGTTTCGCCTTTGCCAGGGACGCGCTCTGAGTGAGCAAATCGACCTCAAGACGGTCGCCGGCCGCGGCCTTGGAGAGGTTGATCGAGCCCTTCACAGACCCTCCGTGCTGGCTTTTCGCGACCTTCACGGCTTGCGATTCCGAGCCAGCGAGAGGGATTCGGGCGAGGGGGGCGGCGTGGTCGTCGTCGTTGTTGTCGTGGTGCCGGTCGTGCCCGTCGTGGTGGTCGTGGTGGTTGAGCCTTCGACTACGATTTCGTATTTCGTGTAGTCATTTGAATAATCCTTGAACAGGGTGGTGCTTTCGAATTTGTAGGTGCCCGACGTTGCGAACGTGCACTTTCCTTCCCAGCCCGTCTTCGGCGAAGCGGGGGCTACCGGCACCGACGGTTCGCATGTGGGAGCGGTGCCGGTCCACGCGATGTTCGCTTCCTTGCCGTGATCGACGAACGTGACCGTGCCGCCGGAAGCAACCGTCGTCTTGAAAGCCGGCTGGCTCGATCCCGGGGTCGCCCAGCATGGCCAGTTCGGCTGGACGCAGTTTTCGTTCACTTCGAGCTTTGCTGTCGAAGACGCGGCGAGCGCCGGGAGTACGGCAACGGCGACCCCGAGCACGACCGCCAGCGGTAGGTAACGCCTGCGCAGTCTCACGATCTCAACCCGCCTTTCTCGATTGGATGACCCGACACTGAGCCTGAGCCGATCAAATACCGGCCGGGCGCCTGCGCGTCCACGCGCGAAGCACCGTCGAAGACAAGGACGCCGGCCCACGCCGATCCTTCCCGCCGCGTGTAAGTCGCTCGCGGCGCTACAGTCGCAGGGCGAGATCTACCGTCGTGCTCGGACGACCGATCCGCCAACACCATGCGCACCCTGGACCCGCAGTCCCTCACCCAGCACGTGGACCGCCTCTACCGCGCCGCGTGGGCGTTGTGTGGCTCGCGCGAGGACGCCGAGGACCTCGTGCAGGAGACCTTTGCCCGTGTGCTCTCCCGCCCGCGCGTGCTGCACGGCGACGACGATCTCTACTACCTGATGCGCGTCCTGCGCAACACGTTCCTCACGAGCCGTCGCACCGCCGGCCGGCGGCCGGTCACGGTGGCCACGCTCGAGGACGTCGGCGCTGCCGATCCCAAGCCGATGGGCCAGCCAGAGCACGCCCTCGAGATGCGCGAGGTGTACGCGACGATTGCCGAGCTGCCGGAGGACTTCCGCCTGGCGCTGGTGGCGGTGGACGTGCTGGGGCTCTCCTACCGGGAGGCGGCCCGCGCGCTGCGAGTGCGCGAGGCGACGATCACGACGAGGTTGTTCCGGGCTCGCAAGCAGGTCACCAAGCGGCTAGCCCTCGAACCGCCAGCGGCGGTGACGCAGGGCAGGAGCGCCGAGCAACAGCCACATGTCCCGCCCGCGCGCACCGCCGCCCGAGGCGGCGGTCGGGAAGGGACGTCGGCCGATGGAGTCTTGCAAGGCAGGGGAACGCAATGACCGAACTGCCGCCACGCACCGAATCCGAGCTGGTCGAGCTTGTGCGCTCGGCTGACGTGCGGGCGCCCGAGGCGCTGCACAGGCGGGTGGAGTCGCTCATCGCCGACCACAGATCTGCGCGTGGGCGGGGCTTCTCCGGCGCGCCGGGAGCGCGTGCGCGCCCGTTCGCTTCGCGCAAGCTCGCCGGCGCGATCGCCGCCGCGGCGGCGGCGGGCGCGATCGTCGCGGCGCTGACCGGCGGCCAAGACGCCTCCAGGACGCTCAGCCTGAGCCAGGCCTTCGCGCTCACCTTGCGCCCGGCGACGGTGGCCGCTCCCCGAGAGAGCCATACACGCCGTGAGCAGCTTGCGGCGGCGGTGGACGGCATCGCCTTCCCCTACTGGGGAGGGGGCCTTGGCTGGCGCTCGACCGGCGCGCGCACTGACCGCGTCGGCGGGCGGGCGGTGACAACGGTCTTCTACGCGAACAGCCGCGGGCAGCGGATCGGCTATGCGATCGTCGCGGGCCTGCCGGCGCCGAGCGCGACCGGCGGGACGATCTCCTGGCGCGGCGGCGTGCCCTACCGGCTGCTGCGCGAGCACGGCGTCTCTGTAGTGACGTGGCAGCGCAACGGCAGGCTATGCGTACTGTCGGGCAGGAGCGTGCGCGGTGCCACGCTGTTGCGGCTGGCAAGCTAGGCCGAATGAGTATGTGTTTGAATTCATGCACTGTGTGCCATCGTATGTATCGGGTAGATACAAAAGCGCACGCATGTGCGGGTAGGACTTTCAATTTATGCTCACTGTGCTCCATGGTATCTACGGTGTACATACAAAAGCGCACACTGCGTAAAAATTGAAAACACGTTCTGAGTGTCGGGCAGCCCACCCAGCCGGCGCTGTGCCAAGCCAGAGACGAGCGTGCTGAGTAACGCATAGCGCGCCGTCGCAAGCTCAGTATCCGTAGCCACCGCCGCTGCCTCCGCCGCTGCCACCGCCGCTGCCTCCGCCGCTGCCTCCGCCGCTACTGCCCTTGCCGCCGCTGCCTTCGCCGGAGGCTGCAGGCGCCGCAGGGACGCTCGCCGGGGCGCTGGGTGTGCTGACACCCTTGGTAACCGTGACCGCGCTCCACGTGCCGACGTCCTTGATACCTTGACCGCTTGCTTGCCCGGCTGTCTGGTCCTGCGCGAATGTGTACAGCGGCATGCCCTTGTAGGTGACCTGTTCGGTACCGTCCGGGCGCTTCACCGTGCCGAGCGAGCCGACGGTTCCGCTAGGCGTGCTCCCCACCTGCGCGGCGAGCGGGCGCCATACCTGCAGGCACGCAGCGCCGGTGCAGATGAACTTGCCGTTCTGCTCGCCGCTTAGGCGATAGAGCGTCATGCCCTGCGCGTCGACGAGGACCGTTGCCCGGAGCGTCGAGTTCGAGGCCGTCTTCACCAGCGCGCTCGACCCGCTGCTGGTGGTCTGAGAGGCGGCCGGTTGGCTTTCAGTGGCCGAGCTGTTGCTCTTGCTACTCGAGCTGCTGCCGCACGCGGAGAGCAGAACCGACGTCGCGAGCGTGGGGATCAGGAACTTCATCGACTGGCGCATTGTGGCTCCTATCTAGCGCATCGGATCGGCTTGCAATGCCGCTACTGGTGATGACTGCGCAGCCACCGGATCCTTCCCGGATGATCCCCTCCCCTGGACCAGCAATGGAGGTCGGTCGGCATCGTGGGACCACATGGGCAGGCTCCACCAGACCGGACTCATCTCCTTACCATCCAATCCCCAGGACGCACGAATGCGCGGGAAGATCCACGGTCGAGTGGAGTCTTGGGGGTAGACGAGCGAAACTGGATGACGATGACCGGAAGGAGCTTCGCATGAGCAGGAAGGCACTACTCGGCTTGATGGCAGCCCTGGCGGGGATCGTCGCCGGGGTCCTGGTCCCCACCGGCGCCTTCGGCGGCGCGCGCGCGGCGGGAGTGCACACGGTGATCCTCAAGAACATCCGTTACCACCCGAGCACGCTCAGCATCAATCGGGGCGAAAGCGTGAAGTGGGTGTGGCGGGACGGTGAAATCGAACACACCGTCACCTTCCGCACCAAGCACTCACCCCTGCAGTCGAGCGGCACCTACACGGTGCGGTTCACGCGCAGCGGCACGTTCGCCTACCACTGCGAAGTTCATGGGCACGAAGGCATGAAAGGCAAGATCATCGTCCGGTGATTGTCCCCGCGCAACGGATTTGCCGGCGTCCGGCGGACCGGAGGCTCAGGCCGGCAGGGTGAGCGGCGGACCCGCCCAGCGCACGCCCTCCTCCAGCGGGAGCGCGGCCAGCGCATCGGCAAGACGGACTCGCCCCAGTCCCCCGCCCCCGGGCGCGGACAGGTCGAAGTCCAGCTCAAGCGCGGGAATCAGGACGAAGCGCCGGCTGAGCAGCTGCTCGTGCGGCAGTGACATGCGCTCGTGACGCAGCTCCAGTTCACCCAGCAGCAGCACGTCGATGTCGATCGCGCGTGGACCGTGGCGGACGTCCGCGTCCCGGCGCCCCAGCTCGCGCTCCACCCGCTTGACCGCGTCGAGCAGCGCCAGCGGCTCGAGCGCCGTCTCGACCAGCAGACAGGCGTTGAGGAAGCTCGGCTGGTCTGGCACCTTCCCGACCGGGTCGGTGTCATAGGCGGACGAGGTGCCGAGCACCCGCACCCCCGCCGCCGGCAGCGCATTCACCGCAGCCTGCAGCTGCGCGCGGCGTTCGCCGACGTTCGAGCCGAGTCCGAGCAGTCCGATCCGCTTCGGCATTCCCGAGACGCTACCGTGGCGCACGCTCAGGGACGCGTCGTCTGCAGTTCGGCGGCCGCCACCTTCTCACCCATCGCCTGGGCGAAGGGCACGAGTCCCGAGAGCGGGCGTAGCATGACCGTGAAGTCCGTGATCAGGCCCTGCGCATCGAAGCGAAGGAGATCCATACCCTCGATCTCCCTACCGTCCACGGTGGCGCGGAAGACAAGCGCGTGAGCCCCGTCGGCCTCCAGCTCGTCGGTGTAGCAAAAGTCCTGGAAGACATGAGCGACCAGGTCGAGTAGCTGCGTCACCGTCTCGCGGCCGACAAAGGGATGAAAGGTGACCGGACTGTGGAAGACGACATCCGGTGCCAGCAGTGGACCGATCGCCTCGATGTCAAAACGCTCGACCGCTGAGCGGAACTCTGTAGGCATGCTCACGCCCCCACCTCCCCGAGCTCTGACTCGTGCAGGCCGACCCGTGCGTGCAGGCGGCGCAGCGGGCGTGGCGCCCACCAGGTGCGCTCGCCGAGACGGCCCATCAGCGCGGGGACGAGGAGCGCGCGCACGAACGTGGCGTCGATCGCGACCGCAAGCGCCGTGCCGGCCCCGAACTCCTTGACGAAGAAGATGTGCGAGGTCACGAACGCGCCGACCGCGACGCAGAACAGCAGCGCGGCGGCGGTGACGACGCGGCCGGTGCGCTCAAGGCCGTGCGCGACCGCCTCGCGCGTGGGCAGACCGTCGTCGTGGGCCTCCTTGATGCGCGCGAACAGGAACACGCCGTAGTCGGTCGACAGCGCGAACGCAACGACGAACAGCAGCACGAGGTTGGACTCCTCCAGGCCGCCGATCGGGCTGAACCCGAGCAGCGAGGCGAGATGGCCGTCCTGGAAGATCAGCACGAGCAGACCGGCGCCGACGGCGACCGTCAGCAGGTTCATCGTCAACGCCATCAACGGCAGCACGAGCGAGCCGGTCATCATGAACAGAAATCCTCCCGTGACGAGCGCGAGGATCGCCAGCGCGAGCGGGGTGTGCGCCGCAATCGCGGCCTTCTGGTCGACGAACCACGCGGTCGCACCGCCGACGAGCAGCGCCGGTGGGCTCTCGAGCGCGCGCAGTCTGTGCAACAGCCGCTGGTTCGCGGGCGAGCCCTCCCTGCCCTGAGGCAGCAGTTCGATCTCCCACGTGCCGCGGCCGAGGTAGCGCGGCGGCGCCACGCTCGCCTGGCCGGCGGCCGCGATCTGCGCGCGCCGCGCGAGCGCGGCGACGACGCTCTGACCACCGCCTTGGGCGGCGGCGGTGCTCCCGCCCGCCGGCTTCACCGGCGTCGGCCCCGGAGCGTGCACGACCATCGTGAGCGTCTGTGAGCCGTCGACGGCGAAGTCATGGGTGATCGCTTCCGCGACCTGGCGCGCCTGCGAGGAGGACGGCAGCACGTGCGCGTCGGCGGGGGTGAGCTGCAGGCGCAGGGTGGGCAGCGCGATCGCGATCAGCGCCACGGAGGTGGCGAGCGCGACGAAGCCGGGGCGGCGCATGACCCCGCGCGCGAGCCGGAACCAGATGCCGCGCTCGGCCGGTTGGGCGGCCCGCGCGGCGCTGCGCTGCAGCCATGCGGGCGCGAGCGCATTGATCCTGGGACCGAGCGCGACGAGTACGGCGGGCAGCACGATCAGCGAGACAGCGCCCGCGGACAGCGCCACGAGCGCGCCGCCGACCCCCATCGAGTAGAGGAAACGCAGCGGGAACACAAGCAGGCAGGAGAGTGCGCCGGCGACCGTAAGCGAGGTGTACAGCACGGTGCGCCCGGCGGTCTGCAGGGTGCGCTTGATCGCCGCGTGCGTATCGAGACCGCGCGCCAGCTCCTCGCGGTAGCGGTAGAGCACGATCAGGCTGTAGTCGATCCCCAGACCGAGGCCCATGCCGGTGACGAGGTTGACCGCGAAGATCGACAGCCCCGCGACCTGGTCGATCAGGCGCAGCAGCATGAACGTGACGACGATCCCGAAGCCGCCCACGAGCAGCGGCAGCGCGGCGGCAATCAGCCCGCGGAAGACCCAGAACGAGAGTAAGAGGAGGATCGGGAGCGCGAACGCCTCCGCGCGCGCGAGGTCGGAGGAGGTGCGCTTGTTGATTTCGTGGAAGGCGACGTCACTGCCGCCGAGGCGCACATGGCTGCCGGCAAGCTGAGGGCTCACGTGCTCGACCGCTTCGGCGGAGCGGTCGCGGGTGGCGAACGCGGCGAGCACGAGCGTCTGGCGACCGTCGCGCGAGACGAGCGCGGGCAGGTGGGAATTGGGTCCCACCCCCCCGTAGGCGAGCGCGCGCTGGAAGCCGGGCTGCCTGGACAGCAGCGCGACCACACGCGCGGCCTGGGCCTGTGCGGCGGGGTCGGTGCGAACGTCGGTCTTGCTCGAAACCAGCGCCGCCACGCCGTAGTAGGCGGACTGCCCAGTCGCGCGCTCGATCGCCCGCAGGACCTGCTGATTCTGGGCGGCCGGGTCCTGGAAGTCCGAGGATTCGCTCTTCAGGATCGAGACGACCGGCGCTCCGAAAGCCGCGGCGAGCAGAAACAGAACGCCCGCGCCGATCAACACCCGGCGGGCGCGACTCACCGTGAACTCTGACAGGCGCTCGATCACCGCGCGATCACCGCTCCTTCGATGATTTCCGCCACCGCACAGCCGATATTATGAGTGACTGCTAACTAATTTGTCAAGGGGCGAATCACTCCGCTTCGCGCCAGACCTCGACCGAGACCTCGTCCACGGTCAGAGCGATCGGCGGCTCGGGCTTGGCCGCCTTCACCCACACGCCTTCCAGCTCATAGTCGGCCAGCAGCCGGTCGGCGATAGCGCTGCACAGCCGCTCCAACGTCTTATGTGAGCGCTGCTGGGCGATCAACGCCACCAGTTGGCAGACCTCCGCGTAGTCGACCGTGTCCTCGATCGAGTCGGTCACCGTGGCGTCGGTTTCGCCCAGATCCAAGCGCAGGTCGAGCACGAGCCGCTGGCCCACCTCGCGCTCGGCCTCGCTCACCCCGTGATGGGTATACAGCGAAAGGCCGGTAATCTCGACCGTGACCGACTCGGCCGACTCCTCGCGATCCTCGTCCTCGTCCAGCTCACCCTCATAGTCCGAGTCGTCCGCGCCGTCCGCGCCGTCCGCGCCGTTCTCTAGTTCGTCGGGGCCCTCACCGTGCTCGCCGTCCATCGCGCGTCCAAGGTAGCAGCCGCCACCGTGAGCGCCTCGCGCACAGGCGCAACTTCGTGTACGCGGAACACGCTCGCGCCGCGCTCGTATGCCAACACGTTGGAGGCCAGCGTGCCCGGCAGTCGCTCGGAGGCGTCGAGCGCGTCCGCCGTGATGCGACCCAGAAAGCTCTTGCGCGACGTCCCGATCACGATCGGGCGACCCAACGTCAGCAGCTCGTCCAGGCGGCGCAGCAACTCGAGATTGTGCTCCACCGTCTTGCCGAACCCGATACCGGGATCGAGCAGCACGCGCTCCTCCCGCACCCCCTCGCGCACCGCGAACGCCAGCCGCTCCTCCAGGAACCCCTTCACCTCGTCAACCACGTCCGCGTAGCGGGGGTCCTTTTGCATCGTGCGCGGCTCGCCGAGCATGTGCATCAAGCAGCACTCCGCGCCGCTGTCCGCCACCAGCCCGGCCATCTCCGAGTCGACCCTAAACGCGCTCACGTCGTTGACCAAGCTCGCCCCGACCGCCAGCGCCGCCGCGGCTACCGAAGTCTTGGAGGTGTCTATCGATATCTGCGCGCCCGTCTGCGCCGCGGCCAATCCCTCGATCACGGGAAGCACGCGGCGAAGCTCATCCTCTCCGGCCACCGGCTCGGCGCCGGGCCGGGTCGACTCGCCGCCGACGTCGAGGATCGCGGCCCCCTCGGCAACGAGGCTCAGGCCATGCTCGATCGCAACGTTCGCCTCCAGGAAGAGCCCACCGTCGGAGAACGAGTCCGGGGTGACGTTCACGATCCCCATCAGGCGGAAGGGTCTGCTCACAGCCGCAACCTACATCCCTCCGACGCCCCTCGACGGAGATCGGTCCTGCTCACCCCTCCGGAGGTCCCGGTCGGCGCATGCGCCGACCGGCGGGGTCGTGCATGCACGACCCCGCCCGCGCCGCATGCGGCGCGGCCCCAGCAGATCGTCCCCGGGGGACACGCGTGCGCCTCCTACGCCCGTCAGACGGGCTCGGGGCGCTCTTTGTCCGTGGCCCTGAGCTCGGCGGTCCCGCCCGCGAGCCCCGGCCGCGGGATCGTTCGCGGCGTTTCGCGCTCCGCGCGGTCGGCCGGCGCTGGCGGAGCGGGCAGCTCGGGCTTGGCCCCCTCCTCCTCACCGAACACCGCGTCCTCGCTCTTGCCCGCCAGCAGCGCGAGGAACTCCTCCTTCTCGATCGTCTCGCGCTTGACGAGGATCTCGGAGATCGTGGTCAGCTTCTCGCGGTGCTCGGTCAAGATCTCCGTCGCGCGCTGATGCGCCGCCTCGATGATGCGGCGCACCTCGTCGTCGATCTCGCGTGCGATCTCGTCCGAGTAGTCCGGCTCGTTGGAGAACTCGCGGCCGAGGAACGGCTGGCCGTGGTCGTGGCCGAACACGCGCGGGCCGAGCTTCTCGCTCATGCCAAAGCGCATCACCATCTGCTTCGCTGTCGCGGTCACCTTCTCGATGTCGTTCGACGCGCCCGTCGTGATCTCGCCGAACACGATCTCCTCCGCGGCGCGCCCGCCGAGAGTCATCGCCATCGCGTCCTTCAGCTCGGCGCGTGTCGTCAGAAAACGATCCTCCTGGGGCATCGAGATCGTGTACCCAAGCGCCTGGCCGCGGGAGATCACGGAGATCTTGTGCACCGGGTCGGAATGCTCCAGGAAGTGGCCCACCAGCGCGTGGCCCATCTCGTGGTAGGCCGTGATCAGCCGCTCCTTCTCGCTCATCACGCGCGTCTTCTTCTCGGGGCCGGCGATCACGCGCATGATCCCCTCCTCGAGCTCGTCCTGGCCGATCTCGCGCTTGCCGGTGCGAGCCGACAGCAGCGCCGCCTCATTGATCAAGTTCGACAGATCCGCGCCGGTGAAGCCGGGGGTCTGGCCGGCGAGCGCGTCGATGTCGATCATCTTCGCGAGCGGCTTGCCGCGGGTGTGGACCTCGAGGATCTTCGCGCGGCCCTTGCGGTCGGGCCTGTCGACGGCGATCTGGCGATCGAAGCGCCCCGGGCGCAGCAGCGCGGGGTCGAGGATGTCGGGCCGGTTGGTGGCCGCGATCATGATGATGTTGTCCTTCGCCTCGAACCCGTCCATCTCCACGAGCAGCTGGTTGAGCGTCTGCTCGCGCTCGTCGTGCCCTCCCCCGAGCCCTGCGCCGCGGTGGCGGCCCACGGCGTCGATCTCGTCCATGAAGATGATGCACGGGCTGTTCTGCTTGGCCTGCTCGAACAGATCCCGCACGCGCGAGGCGCCCACGCCGACGAACATCTCGACGAAGTCAGAGCCCGAGATCGAGAAGAACGGGACCCCAGCCTCACCCGCAACCGCGCGCGCAAGCAGAGTCTTGCCGGTGCCCGGCGGCCCGTAGAGAAGCACCCCGGTCGGGATCCTGGCGCCGAGCGCCTGGAACTTCTTCGGGTTCTCCAGGAATTCCTTGATCTCGTGCAGCTCCTCGACGGCCTCGTCCACGCCGGCCACGTCGCGGAAGGTGATCTTCGGCGAGTCGGCCGACATGCGCTTGGCGCGGGACTTGCCGAACGACATGACTTTCGAGCCACCGCCCTGGACCTGGTTCATCAGGAATATCCAGAATCCGAAGAACAGGACGAACGGAATGATGTACGTGAGCAGGCTCAGCAGCACGCTGCTCTTTTCCGATTCGACGTTGAACTTGATGTTCGGAGTCTTTTCGAGCTGCGCGATCAGCTGAGGAGCAGCCTGGTCGATGAAGCCCGTTTCGTACGTTTCTTTTTTCCCACGCGCGTTGAGCTTGACTTCGAGGGCTTTGCCTTTGTTCTTGAGCTCGACCGATTCGACTTCGCCGTTGGGGAGCTCCGAGCTGACCAGCGTCTGGTAGCTGTGCGGCCGGTGGCTGTTCGAGCTCGGGTTGACCAGTTTGACGGCGAGGAAGCCCAGCACCACCACGATGAGGATCGGGAATGCGGCGCTCTTGAAGAAACGGCTCATAGCTTAATCCTGAGGGTCCCGGCGCCGTCTGAAGTCGTGGCCACCAGTCCCCCAGCGTACCATGAGAGGCCCCATTTTCCGGCCGTTGCAGCCTGGCCCTACCTCTCCAACGCAGCCACGAACGGCAGGTTGCGGTAGCGCTCACCGTAGTCGAGCCCGTATCCGACCACGAACCGGTCGGGGATCTCAAAGCCGACATAGCCGATCGGGAGGTCCACCTCGCGCCGCTCCGGCTTCATTAGCAGCGCACATACCTCGAGCGTCCGGGGGTTGCGCGAACCCAGGTTGCGCAGCAGATACTGCAGGGTCAGCCCCGAATCGACGATGTCCTCGACGATCAGCACGTCGCGGCCTTCGATCGCCGTATCCAGATCCTTGAGGATCCGCACGACACCCGAGGAGTCGGTCGCCGAGCCGTAGGAGGCGACCGCCATGAAGTCGACCTCGACCGGGATGACAATGAAGCGCATCAGGTCGCTCAAGAAGAACACCGCGCCCTTCAGCACCCCAACTAGCAGCAGCGGCCTACCGGCATAGTCGCGCGATATCTCCTCGCCCAGCTCGCCCACCCGCCGCTGGAGATCCTCGGCGGTGACGAGCACCTCTCCGACTCCGGGCTCGACTGCGACGCGCGCGGGGGTGGCCACTCGGCGCAGTTTAGCCCTGACGGCCCCCCGACCGCGGCGGGAGCTTGACCATGCGCAGCCGCCCGCCCTCGATCGCCGCGCCCGCCTGGCCCCCCACGTGCAGCTCCGCCCTGCCACCACGGCGGGCGAGCACGAGGATCTCCTCCACGCGTCCGCCCGCCTGGGGGACATAGGCGCCTGCGGCCTCCTCGGCTAGGCGCACGACGATCAGGCGCTGGAGTGCCGCCGGCAGCTCTTCCAAGCGCGCGATCGCGATACTGTCCTGCCCGGCCAGCTCGTCCGTCACGAGCCCGTCCAGCAGCTCGGTCTCCTCGCGCAGCATCTGCGCCGTGCGCAGCACGTTGGCCTCCGCCGCCGGGTGCACCGCGCGCAGCGCCTTCACCAGCCCGTGCCGCACACGCGCACGCGCGTACTGCTCGCTGTCGTTGCTCTCATCCTCACGCCACTCCAACCCGCGGGCTTTGCAGTAAGCGGTCGTCTGCTCGCGCGTAACCCCCAGCAGCGGGCGAATCAGCCGCCCCTCGCGCGGCTGCATCCCCAGCAGCGCCCTTCGACCAGGCGAGGCGGCCAGCCGGTAGAGGATCGTCTCCACCTGGTCGCTCGCCGTGTGCCCGGTCGCGATCAGCGCGTCCTTCTCCTCCGCCACGCGCCCAGCCGCCTGGTAGCGCAGCTCGCGCGCCCACGCGTGCAGGTTCCCCGGCTCGCGCTCGTCCGGCTTCGCCCTCACGACCTCGAGCTCCACCCCCAGCCGCGCACACAGCTCCGCGCAATGCCGCTCGTCTCCGTCCGCCTCGACGCGCAGCCCGTAGTTGACGTGTAGCGCCCGCACGTCCCCCGGCGCGCATAGCGCGACCGCCACGTCCAGCAGACACACCGAGTCCCGTCCCCCCGAGACCATCGCCACCACCGGCCTATCCCCCGGCAGCAGGCCCCCGGAGCGCACCGCCTCCTGAACCTCCTCGGGTGTCATCGCCGTCGCGAGGCCAGAAACAGCTCGGTCGGCTCGTTGAAGCCCTTCAGCCCGACCTCGCCGATCAACTCGAACTCCAGACCATCGACCCTGCCGGTCGCGTCCACGACCGGGCGCGTCACGAGCACCTCGCCCCCTGAGGCCCGCGCGACCACGCGCGCGGCTCGGTTTACCTCGCGGCCGTAGTAGTCACCGTCGCGATACAGCGCCGCCCCGCTGTGGATGCCAATCCGCGGTGGCGGCGAGCCCTCCGGCAGCTCGTCCTCCAGCCCAACCGCCCAGACGGTCAGCGCGGCCGGGTCGGCGCCGACGATCATCACCTCATCGCCCAGCGTCTTGATCACACGCGCGTCGATCGGCAGCGTCTGCTCGACCGCCTCCACGAAGCGCTCGACCGCGCCCACCGCCTCCGCCTCGCCCTGCTCCTCGGTCAGCTTCGTGTACCCCGCCAGGTCGGCGAACGCGATCGTCACCCGCATCCGCCCCTCCTCCGCGGTCTCCTCGTCGTCGAGGTCGGCCTCGATGTGGCCGATCACGTCCTGCTCGACGAAATGCCCGAGCATGCGCCCGTGCAGGTAGTTGATGATCGGCATCGCGAACGGCAGCATCGCGCGCGTCATCCCCTCCATCGCCTGCGCGATCTCGACGCCAGGCACCCCCTTGCGCATCAGCGGCTCGTGCAGGTACAGGTGGAACAGCCTGACCTCCGCGTCGGCAATCTGCGCCATCGCCTGCCCATAAACGCGCGCGAGCTGCAGCAGCGCCGGCAGCGGCAGGCCCGCTTTGAACACATCCGCGCCATAGCGCAGCATCTGCAGGTCTTCCTCGGAGATCTCCTCGGTCGAGAGCGCGCTCAGGCCCAGCGCGCCGACCAGCCGCTCGATCACCGCCGGCTCCAGGCCGATCTCGCGGGCGGTCTCGTCGAGCGTGTAGCGCGCCTCGGTGCTCGGCAGCAGTTCGTCGATGTACCCGAACGCAAGCTTCCCGCTCTGGCTTGCCTCCTTAATCCGCTGCACAGTGTGCCCGCGCTCACGCAGCCGCGCGACGATCCGCACGTGCGAGGCCGCAGCGGGCGTCCACGCGCCCTCGTACTGTGGCACGAGCCCGTCCTTGACCCAGCGCCTGACCGTCGCCGACGACACGCCAGCGCGCGCGGCGACCTCCGCAAGAGTGAGTACGTTGACGGGGGGCTCGTTGGCGGGGAGCTCGTTGGCGGGGAGCTCGTTGGCGGGGGACGTTCCCATCGGCGGCAGTCTAGAGTCGCCGCCCGTGATCCACCCTGAGCCCATCCACCTGCGCCCGACCGCGACCCTCGCCGAGCGCGTGCTGCTGCCCGGCGACCCCGGCCGCGCGCTCGCCCTGGCCCAATCGCTGCTGCAAGAGCCGCGCATGTTCAACCACCACCGCGGCCTGTGGGGCTACACCGGCCCGGCCGTCGCCGACGGCGAGCCGCTCACGATCCAGTCCACCGGGATGGGCGGCCCCTCGGCGGCCATCGTCCTCTCCGAGCTCATCGCCCTGGGCGCTCACCGCGCGATCCGCGTCGGCACCTGCGGCGCGCTGGCTTCAGAGCTCGCGCTGGGCGACCTGGTGATCGCGCGCGAGTCGATCTGCGCCGATGGCGCCTCACGGGCGCTAGGTGCTTGCGAGCGCGTCCCCGCGGACGGGCCGCTCACCGAGGCGCTCGCCCGCGCCGCCGCGGCGCGCCAGGAGGCGGGGTCCTCCGCGCACCGCGTGCACGCTGGCACGATCGTGAGCGTCGATCTCTTCTACGACCCCTCCCCCGAGCGCAGCCCGGGATGGAGCACCCACGAGGCGCTCGCGGTCGAGATGGAGTCCGCCACCCTGTTCGCCGTCGGCGCCGCCGCCGAGGTCCCCGTCGCCTGTCTGCTCGCCGTGTCCGACACGTTCGACACCGCCGGCGCGCGCACGCGCATCGACGACCACACGCTGCTCGCCGCCGCCGAAACGATGGGCGCCGTCGCCGTCACCGCCCTGTCAGGGTGACGGCTCATCCGTCGCCCGTTCTCACCTGACCGGAAGATCTCAGTCCTGCTTGGCTTTGCCGCCGCGGCTGGATGTCGAACGGCGCGCGGCCGGCTTGTGGGCGGGCTTGGCCGCAGAGTCGGGCTTGGCCGCAGAGGCGGGCTTGGCCGCAGAGGCGAGCTTGGCCGCAGAGGTGGGCTTGGC
The DNA here is from genome assembly GCA_963813805.1 of uncultured Solirubrobacterales bacterium. Lineage (GTDB taxonomy): Bacteria > Actinomycetota > Thermoleophilia > Solirubrobacterales > Solirubrobacteraceae > Palsa-744. The sequence goes on along the minus strand of CAWEZZ010000001.1, from coordinate 453,599 downwards.
CGCGGACGCGCGCTTGGACTGCGCCTGACCGAGCTTCTTCGTCAGCGTCCCCAACTGCTCCTCGATCTTCGACAACCGCGCCTCGACGCCACTCGGCGAAAGCGCACGGTCCAAACGGTGGACGCCGTCCTCGATGCCCTCCAGTCGCTGGGATACCGCGCGCAGGCGGCGCGTCAGCCGTTCGATGTCGGCGGCGGACGGAAGGTTGAGCGCGCCCATTGCCAGCTCCTGCGCCTGGGCGGCCTTCTCGCGCGCGTCGAATGCTCTGCCGATCGCCCCAGTGAGCAAGGGGTTCTCTAGTAGGTCGGACAGCGCCTTGCCGAGACGATCCTCGCCCGCGCTGGCGAGACGCTCGCGCAGATTCTTCACGACGTCGTTCGCGTCGGGCATCCTTTTTGTCGCTCCTAGTCGTCGAGGTCTGACCGGGAGCGCTATTCCCCGCGGGGAATCCGCCCACAGCCGGACAGGAAGGATACGGTGCAGCCATGCCTGAGCGGCTGTTCCTCTTCATCCAGCTCGAGTTTCCCTGGGCGCTCGGCCCGCCCGACGGCCGCTATCTGCTGCGCCCGCTGCCGGACGCCGAGCCCGAGCGCGTCGTGGTGCTCGGTACGCTCGGCGCCGCCCGCGTCTCGACCGTTCGGCGCGCGTCCGCGCGACGACGACGCAGGGCGCGCCTAAAGGCCACGCCCGAGCCAGCGCCGGTGACCACCGCGCGGGCGACGATCGTTGATCCGGTCCCTCTGTCCGCCGAGCGCCAGGCCCACGCGTGGCTGGCCGACCTCGACGCCGAGCGTGAATCGCTCGCGGCCGCAGCCGTGCTCAACCGCGTCCTGCATGCTCACCGCATCGCCTCCGCCGATCCCTACGTCCACGAGGTCTCCCCCGGCCAGGCACTCGTGATCAGAGCCGGCTGGGGCGAGGGTGAGCAGGTGGCCGACGGGCGCTGGCTACACGCTCGCGAGCTGCCCTTCTCTTCGCGCCGTGCGCGACGGCGACCGATCAGAGATCGGTCAGCGGCGCTACGCCCATTGGAGCGCCTCGCGGAGCTGCTCGGCGCCCGCGGCGCCATGCTGCTGTGCGAGGAGCTCACTTTGCGCGCGCGCCTGGACCTCGATCAGGGACGTCTTGCTCATGCCGCGATCGAGCTGGATGGCGCCTACGCGGCGGCGCTCGGAGAGCTGCGCGCCGAGGGCCGCCAGGACCTGACCATGCGCGTCGCGGAGCTCGAGCAGCTACGCACCGGGGTGACTTTGCAGGCGCAGGCCGCACTGTCAGACGTGGGGGGTAGGATCGGATCGGCAGCCCCACTGAATCCTTCAGGCGTCGGCGACGCAGTCGATGAGCCCGACGAGAAGATCGTCCGTCACGCGCTCGAGCGGCTGGAAGCCGCGCTGCGCGCGCGTACCGCCGCCGGCTTTAGTCTGAAGAAGTGACGATGGACCCCACGACAACCGCGATCGGAACCTGGAGCGGCGGGCGCTTCATGCATTTCGGCGAGCCTCTCCCCGACGAGCGCCTGGCGGCGCTCCTGTGCCCGGGCGACGGCATCGACACCGTGATCACCGCCGACGCCTACAGCGCCGGCGATGCCGACAGCCTGCTTGGACAGGCATTGCAAGGGATGGACCGCGACAGCTACTGCCTGGTAGGCGCAATCGGGCACGACTTCTACGACGGCGAGCGCGATGGCGCCAGGGGCTTCCCCCGCTTCACCGACTCTCGGCTGCGCGCGGAGAGCGGCTACGCCGACTACATCCGCATGGCCACCGAGCGCAGCCTTGCGCGCTTGAAAGTCGAGCGCTTCGACCTGCTCCTGCTCCACAACCCCGACCGCACCGGCTACTCCAGCCCAGCCGTGTGGGAGGGGATGCGAGCCGTCCGCGACGCGGGCCTCACCCGGCTGCTGGGGGTGGCGCCCGGCCCGGCGAACGGCTTCACGTTGGACCTAATCGACTGTCTGGAGCGCTTCTCGGAGCTGATCGACTGGGCGATGATCATCCTCAACCCGCTCGAGCCCTGGCCCGGCGAGCTCGTGCTCGGCGCCGCGACCGCTCACGACGTGAGCCTGATCACGCGCGTGGTCGACTACGGGGGCCTGTTCCATGACGACGTCCTCCCAGGCCATGTCTTCGCCGAGTACGACCACCGCAAGTTTCGCCCCGAGGGGTGGGTGCGCGAGGGGCGTGAGAAACTTGAGCTGATGCGTCCCTACGCGGAGCGCCACGGGCTGACGATGCTGCAGCTCGCGTGCGCGTGGAACCTTGCGCAGCCGGGCGTGCGCTGCGTCGCGCCGACCTTGATCCAGGAGAGCGGGGTGGGTGGGGACTCGATTCCCCGTCCGATCGAGGACAAGCGCGCCGAGCTCGCCGAGCTGGGCGCCGGTCGATCAGTCGTCGCGGGCGGCACTACCGACGCAGCCCTGGCGGCTGCCCGGGGCGGTGAGCTGCTGAGCACCGAGGAGGTGGACGCGATCAGGGAGATCGGCGACAATACGGGCTGTATGGCGCTGAAGGGCGCCAGCACCGAACACGAGGGACCGTCGCGGCCGGATCGCTGGCAGCTGGACGAGGCGCTCTCGGGCGTGGCCTGCCGCTGGGGGATCGACCCGGCGCGCGACCTCGCCCAGCGGGCGACCTCGCCCAGCGCGCGCTTGCGCCGGTAAACGAGACATGAGGAGGCAGCCGTGAGCACAACGAGGCCGACGACGGCACTTTCCGCATGCAGGCGGAGTATCTGCTGACGGTCGCTCAGATGCCCGCCTGAGCGCTCCGCGGTGCCTGGAGCCACCGCGGATGAGGCCGCCCCGGCTGGAGCCGCCGCGCCGTCTACAGCCCGTCCTCACCCGCGCCCACGGCCGCGGCGAGCGCCTGCAGCTCGGCGACTACGTCCCCGCTCAGGCGCACGCCCGCCAGATCGTCGAGCGGAGTCCGGCCCTGGGTGATGATCGCAACGGTCCCGCCCGCCTCGTGGGTGAGCCTGGGCAGCCCGGCTACGGGCTGGACCTCCAGGGAAGAGCCGATGCAGAGGAGCACGTCGGCCCCTTCGCAGAGCTCCCGCGCCCGCTCGATCATCCGCTTGGGGAGCATCTCGCCAAAGAGGACCACCGAGGGCTTCAGCGGGCCGCCGCACTCCTCGCAGCGTGGGATCCCGTCTGGGTCGGCCTGCAGGCGGGCGCGCGCCTGCTGCAGGGAAACGCTCCCACCGCAGCTCGGGCACTCGCAGCGGGCGATGCTCCCGTGTACCTCGACGAGCTCGCGGGTGCCCGCCTTGCTGTGGAGCATGTCGACGTTCTGAGTGACCACACCGTCGAGCATCCCCTGCTCTTCCATCGCCACGAGCGCCCGATGGGCGCCGTTGGGGAGCTTGTCCGCGAGCGTGGCGAAGCGTTCGCCGTAAAAGCGCCAGAAGCGCGCCGGGTCGCTGCGGAAGGCGTCGATGTGGGCGACCTCCATGGGATCCACCTTCTCCCACAGCCCGGTGCCGGGCGAGCGGAAGTCGGGGATGCCCGAGGGCACCGATATCCCCGCGCCGGTCAACGCCACGACCGAGCGCGCCACGCGAATCAGCTCGGCGAGGCGGGCCAGCTCGCGCGCGGCGGTCGAGTGGGCCAGAGCTGCAGGGTGTCTCGCCACCGACCGCGTATCACCATGGTTATGCACACCCTTCAGGGGAAGCACGTCAATTGACCAACACCACCCAAATCAGCGCCCCTGGAAGCGCGCCGCGCGTTTGCCGAGGAAGGCCGAGATGCCCTCCTTGGCGTCCCCGCTTGCAAACACGGTGGCGAAGGCTCGCTTCTCGGCCTCAATCCCCTCGTCGAGGTCTCCCGCGCCGGAGACACGCTTGATCTGCTCCATTGCCAGCGGTGCCTGGCCCGCCAGCTTGCGCGCCCAGGCAAGCGCGGTGTCGAGCAGTTCGTAATCTTCGACCACGCGGTTGGCAAGGCCGAGCTCGAACGCTTCGTAAGCGAGGATCGGGTCGCCCACAAGGTTCATCTCGAGCGCCTTGTTGGTGCCCACCAGGCGCGGGAGGCGCTGGGTGCCGCCGAAGCCGGGGATGATCCCGAGCTTGATCTCCGGCTGCCCGAACAGCGCCGAGCGCGCCGCGATGCGCACGTCGCAGGCCATCGCCAGCTCGCAACCGCCGCCGAAGGCGAGCCCGTTGACGGCCGCGATCGTGGCAATCCCGTCCGACCCCAGTTCCTTGAACAGTGCGTGGGCAGCGTTGATCAGCTGCTCGCCCGAGGACTCGTCCATGCTGGTGAAAGCCTTGATGTCGGCGCCGGCGGAGTACAGGAACGGGTTCGAGGAGGCGATCACCAGCGCACGCACACCGGCGTCCTTGACCTGCGTCCATACCTTGCCGAGGTCTTCGATGACCTGCGGAGAGATCGAGTTCATTTGCCCGTTTTCAAGCCACGCGATCGCCACCCCGTCGGGACGCGTCTCCAACTTGACGACCTCAGCCGGCTGTTCTGGATCGGGCTGAGGGTAGGCGTAGAAACCCTGCCCGCTCTTCTGCCCGAGTCGGCCCTGGGCGACGAGGCGGCGCAGGATCGTGGGCGGGGAGAACCGCTCGCCGTAATGCTCCCGGGCGTTCTCCATGCGCTCAAGGATCGTGTCCAGCCCCTCGACATCCGCCTTCATGAACGGTGGCAGCAATCCGCGGCGCGGGTCGAGGCCCGCGCCGGCCATCATCCCGAAGTCGATGTCGCGGTGGGTAGCCACGCCCTCCTCGAGCACGAGGCATGCCTCGAGGAACGTCTTCAGCGACAGCAGCTCCACCAGCTCCGCCACGTCCGGGTCGGCGTCGCCTGAGATGTTCGCCTCGCCCTGCGGGCTGTAGAAGCCGTCGCCGCCGGTCTTCGCGCCGAGCTTGCCTTCAGAGACCAGCTTGCGCATGCCCTTGGGCGCGTAGAAGCGTTCCTCGCCGTAGGACTCGACGAGGTGCTCGGCGACGTGCAGGACCGTGTCGAGGCCGAGCAGATCGACCAGGTGGTAGGGACCGACCGGGACTACGCCCGCAGCGCCGACGCCCTCGTCGATCTGCTTGATCGACAGCCCCTTCTCCTCCTGCTCGCGCCAGACCTCAGCTATCCCCGAGTTGAGGATGCGGTTGACGACGAAGCCGGGAACCTCCGCACAGGTGATCGGCTGCTTGCGGATCGCCTGGGCGAACGTGACCGCCGCGCCGACGGTCTCTGCCGAGGTCTCCTCGCCCTCAACGATCTCGATCAGCGGCATGATCGAGGCCGGGTAGAAGTAGTGGAAGCCGACGACCTGCTCTGGCCGCAGCGTGGCTTCGCCGATCTCGGTGATCGACAGCGAAGAGGTGTTCGAGGCCAGGATCGCGTGACCGGGGGTGGTGGCGTCGAGCTCGGTGAACACGTTCTGCTTGATCTCCATCTTCTCAGGCACCGCCTCGATCACGAAGTCGACATCGCCGAAGCCCTCGTAGGAGGTTTTGCCGTGGATGCGCCCAAGGATCTCCTCGATCTGAGCCTCGGCCTGCTCGGCGGTGAGCTTGCCCTTCTCGACCAGCTTGCCCACCTGGCCACTGGTCACGTTGCGGGCCTCGTCCAGACCCGCCTGCACGAGCGCGTCGTCGATGTCCTTGAGCACTACTGGAATACCCGCGGCGGCGATCGTCTGGGCGATCTGGCCACCCATCGTCCCGGCGCCCACGACGGCGGCTTTGAATACGAACATGCTTTCGGTCTCCTCTGCTGACTGGGTCGCGGGAGCCTAGTCAATAAGGCCGCATCCCGCGAGCTTGCCGCACCCCGCGAGACGGAACCCGCTCACGCGCTGGCGCGAACCCTATGCGGACCGAGGTGCGTCCGCGGGAACCGAAGCGGCGCTGTGCGCGTCCGCGGAAGCTGAAGCGCTGCTTTCCGATGCGGCGCTTTCCGTGATGCTTCTCTCCGCGGCACTGCCGATCCAGTCCTGCAGGAACGACTCGCAGGCGGGGACATCCAGCGGGCGAGCAAAGAGAAAGCCCTGGCCACTGTCACACTCCTCCTCCTTCAGGACGTACAGCTCGGATGACTCCTCAATACCCTCGGCGAGCGTCTCGATCGAGAGAGACTTGCCGAGCTGGACGAGCGTGCGAATCAGCGTCTCGCCCTCCTCGTCTTGTGTCAGTCGTGAGATGAACGAGCGGTCGATCTTCAGTGCGTCGACCGGGAACCGCTGGAGATAGGCCAGCGACGAGTAGCCGGTGCCGAAGTCGTCGATCGCGATGCGCACGCCGAGCTGCTTGACCGCCTTCAGGCGAACGGCCGTCTCCTCGGCGTTGCTCATGAGGGCCGTCTCTGTGATCTCGATCGTCAGCGCGCTGGGATCGAGCCCGCTCGCCGCAAGCGCGTCCCGTGTCTCTGTCACGAACTCGTCGGTGTCGAGCTGCAGCGCGGACACGTTGACGGCCATGCCTACGGGATACCCGGCAGCGCGCCACGCGGCGCCCTGGCGACAGGCTTCCTCAAGGACCCACTTTCCGACCTCGGAGATCATGCCGATCTCTTCGAGCGGAGGGATGAAATCGTCCGGCTGGACGACACCCCGTGTCGGGTGGTTCCAGCGAATCAGGGCCTCCATCCCGGTTGGTCTCATATCGCGCAGGTCAAACGTCGGCTGATAGACGAGGAAGAACTCGTCGTTCTGGAGGGCGTCGCGCAGGTCCATCTCGAGTTCCATCCGAGTCTGGACTGCGTCCTGCATACCCGACTCGAACACCACGTGGCGGTTCTTCCCGTCCCACTTGGCCCGGTACATCGCGATGTCCGCGTCGCGCAGGAGCTCTTCGGCCGAGGACCGGTCGCCCGCGGCGATACCGATGCTTGCCGTCACGATCAGGCGATTCTTCTCTGATCCCTTCAGTTCGAACGGCTGTTTGAGCGCGTCGAGCAGACGCTCGGCGATCAGCTCGGGGCCTGCCGAGAGCGACATTCCTTCAGCGACCACTACGAACTCATCCCCACCGAGACGTCCGAGCGCATCGATATCGCGCACCACGCCCTGCAGCCTCGCGGCGACCGTCCGTAGCAGCTCGTCGCCGGCACCGTGACCGAGCGTGTCGTTGATGCTCTTGAAGTTGTCGAGGTCGATGAACAACGCAGCCACGGGTGCCTGGGCGCGGCGTGCGCGCACCAGCATCTGCTCGACTCGATCCAGGATCAACGTCCGATTCGGAAGCCCGGTCAACGTATCGTGGGTCGCCAGGAACGCCAGCTCCTCCTGGCGGTGGGTGAGCTCCTCATGCGCGCGCCAGCGCTCGTCCTCGAACGACTGGCACATGCGCACCAGCGTGACGTCGAGGCTGCGCTGCAACATGCTTAGAGATTGTGCGAGCACCTCCGGCGAAAGCTCGAGCTGGATCGCGGTCTCGCGCACCACGTCGTCCGCCGCGTCGCGCCAACGCAGACAGCGCTTGGTGACCTCGTTCAGCGGCGCCGCGCGCTGGGCGGCCAGCTGGCCGAAGATACGCCAGGACTCCTGACCGACCTCGCGCGCCACGTCGGCGCCCTCGCCGGCCATCCAGCGGGCGACCGCAATCGTGGAGACCGTGCCCACTCGCGCGAAGCTGTCTTCGACCACCGCGTCGAGCACATGGTCAGACGCCTCGGAGCGCTTGAGCATGCCCGCGACCACATCGTCGGTTCGCGCCTGCAACACCTCGCCGAGACGGCGGATATCGCCGGCCGGATCCAGTGGAGCCGCCGACGGCTGAGAGGCGCTCTCTACCTGCGTCCCCGCGGATGATCGCCCCGCGCCCGTGCGATCGCTTCGCGAGCTTGAGGGTAGGGCCGACATATTCGATCCAATCGGCACCTGGAAAGCATTACTTTAGGCCTGCTCACGGCAATAAGCGCCGGCCTCACCAGAGCGAGTACCAGCCCCATCTGAGAACGAGCGCTGCTCCCAACGAGCGCTGCTCCCGAGCGCCTCGACGGAGGGGCTTACACCGCTACGGCCGCGGGCTCCTCCACGCGGCGGGGAAGCAGCGTCTCGCGAGCGATCACGAGGCGCTGGATCTGCGAGGTGCCCTCGTATAGCTGCATGATCTTCGCGTCGCGGAACAGCTTCTCCACGGGGTAGTCCTTGATGAAACCGTATCCGCCATAGACCTGCACGGCGTCGGTGGCAACCTTCATCGCAGTGTCGGCGGCGAAGCGCTTGGCGTGCGAGGAGATCAGCGTGTTGCGTTCCCCGTTGTCAAGCATCACGGCTGACTTCCACGTGAGCAGCCGCGCCGCTTCGATCTCGGTCGCCATGTCGGCGATCATGAACTGGATCGCCTGGTGCATCGCGATCGGCACGCCGAACTGGACGCGCTCCTTGGAGTACTCAGTGGCGAACTCGAAGGCCGCGCGCGCGATGCCCGTGGCCATCGCCGCGACGCCCGGACGGGTGCGGTCGAGCGTCATCATCGCCAGCTTGAAGCCCTTGTTCTCCTCGCCCAGCAGGTTCTCCGCAGGGACCTCGACGTCGTTGAAGGTGATCGTCGCCGTGTTCGAGGCACGCTGGCCGAGCTTGTCCTCCTTCTTGTCGACAACGACGCCCCAGTCGCGCTCGACCACGAAGGCTGAGATGCCGCGGTGGCCGGCGTCCTTGTCGGTCTTCGCGTAGACCGTGTAGTAGTCCGCGTAGCCGCCGTTGGTGATGAAGCACTTCGAGCCATTAAGGACGTACTTATCGCCCTTCTTGACCGCCGTGGTGCGCATGCCCGACACGTCCGAGCCGGCGTCGGGCTCGGTCAGGCAGAAGGAGACCAGCTTCAGCTCCTCGGTGACCGCACCCAGGTACTGCTTCTTGATCTCCTCCGAGCCGCCCAGGACGATCGGGGCGGTCGCCAGGCCGTTGCAGCCCAGCGAGGTCTGGATTCCCGAGCAGCCCCAGGAGAGCTCCTCCTCGATCAGGCATCCGTCGAAGTAGCCGAGGCCCGGGCCCCCGTACTCCTCGGGAATGTGGGTGTTCATCAACCCCAACTCCCACGCCTTCAGCAGGATCTCTCCGGGCCAAGTGCCGTCCTTGTCGTACTCCCAGGCGACCGGGCGGATCTCCTTCTCGGCGAAGTCATGGGCCAGCTCGCGCAGGCTCTTCTGCTCGTTGGTCAGCGTGAAATCGACCATTCTCGTGATCTCCTGACTGGGCTGGAGCTGGAAGAGATTGACTGATCAGTCAATCTCGATGTGCCAGGTTAGCGAAGCGCAGGCCGATGGGCAACACGATGGGCAACAATCTCCCGTGTGCAGATCACCTTCCCGATCATCGTTTTCGGCATGGCTGAGAACGGGCTCAGCTACGTGGTGTTCGGCACGGTGGCGTTCTCCGTGGTGATGTCGCTCCTGTTCCTCCTCACCCGCGGGAGCGGGAGCATGTACGACCAGATCGGGCAGGGCGGCCTGTCCAGTGAAGGCGGCTCCGGCGGCGGGCCACCAATCGAAGATCGGTCGGCGCCGGAGCCCGACTCCCCCGCGGGTCGTGCCGAGCGGGAGCGGGAGATCCGCCAGCTGCTGAGCGCCCGCTCAGAGCGCCTGGTGCGCAAGGGGTTGCCGGCACTGGACATCGACGCCGAGGTCGCCCGGCTGCTCGAGCCGGCGCAGCCCGATCCCCAATCGGCGGGCGGGCACGAGGTGGGTCTCGCCGAGGAGGTGCGCCAGCTCGTGGTGGCCCGCAACGAACGGCGCGCCCGCCAGGGCTTACAGGAGCTTGATGTGGAGGCCGAGGTGGCGCGCACCTTAGACGAGCTAGACCCGTGAACATTTCGGCCGCCGAGTCGGGTATAAACGCGCCATGACCGACCATCGCCGATACGAGCTCGACGAGCTGAGCATCCGTCCGGGGACCTATTTCAACCCCCAGACAGAGGTGCTGATCGTGGTCGACGACTCCCCGGAGCTGGACCACGAGATCTTCAATATGGAGGAGTTCGAGGGCGACGAATGGGTGCTGATCTCCGACGATTCGCCGCTGGATGAGCACAAGCGCGACGAATTGGTCGAGCGCTTCCAGGTCACCTACCAACCGGGCGGCGAGCGCTCGCTGGACGATCCTCTGGATGAGGACGAAGACGAGGACGAGGACGACGAATTAGAACCGGATGAGCTGGAGGTCGACCGCGAGTAGCATCCGCGCTGTGCGCGCAAAGCTGCTCTATGCCATCGCCCTGAGCCTGGTCCTCGGCGGGCTCACAGCCTTTCCGGCCTCGGCCGCCCACCGCCCGAGCGTGTCGGCCGTCCATGCCCACATCGAGGCCCGCCGCGGCCCGAGCGTGTCGGCGGCGCTGCTGAGCCTGGAGCGTAGTGGCGCGATCACCGAAGCCGCATACGGGCAGTACACGTCCACATACACCGCGGCGCGGCGCTCGTTGAAGCGACTGAGCGGCACGCGGCGAACCGAGCTCGGCGCGGTGATTGCCAACGTGCAGCAGATCGCCGCCGCCGGCGAGTTCACGCCTACGCGCCTGCCAGCGCTGTTCCTCACGCTGGAACGCAACCGGCAGTGGTGGACAACCGAACCGCTGCTGTCCAACGGCGAGCGCGTGAGTTTTCCTCCCAGCAGGCTCGTGTGGGAGTACTACGCAGGGCAGGGAATCGAGATCCAGTGGCTCGGCACGTTCGGCGAGGGCAACGGCTACTACCTGTCCGGCCACGAAAACGCCAACCTGCGCCAGCTCGTAAGTGAAGTCATCCCACTCGCCACCAAACGCGCAGGGGGCATCGCGTGGGAGTACATGTTCAAGTTCGACGGCGGCCTGCCGCCGTGGACGAGCGGCCTCTCGCAGGGCACCGCGCTGCAGGTGTTCGCGCGCGCCTGGTCGCGGTTCAAAGAACCCGCCGACCTGACCGCCGCTCAGCAGGCGCTCGGCATCTTCGAGGCTCCTCCTCCGACCGGAGTGCGCGTGAAGACAGCCGCTGGCGCGGAGTACGCGGAGTACACCTACGCCCCAAGCGACAGGATCCTCAACGGCTTCATCCAGGCGGACGTCGGGCTGTACGACTACACATCGATCACCAAAGACCCGCTCGGGTTGGCGCTATTCGAAGCAGGCGACGCCGAGGCGCGCGTGGAGGTCCCACACTACGACACGGGGGCGTGGTCGCTGTATGACCAGTTCGGGGAATCGAACCTCAACTACCACGAACTGCTCACAGAATTCCTGGCGCACCTGTGCGAACGCACCCGCAAAGGCCCGCCCTTCGTCCAGACTCCCATCCCAGCGCCGCCTCCCTCTCCGACACCGACTCCGCCAGAAACAACAGGCAGTGGATCGACGGGCGCCGGCGGCGGCACGGCCGGGCCAGCCGGGCCGGGCGGGGCTAGCGCCGCGAGCGCCGGCGGGAACGCGTCGATCGCGCAGACAACGCAGACGAGCTCCCCGATTCAGGCGGACGCCATCTACTGCACAACCGCCCAACGCTTCACCGCCGACCTGAGCGCCCCGCCGGTCATCGTCCTGCTCACCAAGACCCTGCGCGGCGGCACGCGCGCGGGCGTGCAGATGTCGCTTTCGAAGGCCTCGACCGTCGATCTGACCGTCCGCCAAGGTGGCCGCACGGTGTGGACGAACAGCGCAACGGTGGAACGCGGCAAGCCGCGCCTTTTGTGGGTCACGCCGACCAAGGGAGGGACCTTCTCGGTCACGCTCACCGCGACGGACCCGGCCGGCAACTTCGCCACCGCGATCGGCACGATCACCCTGACACACCACTAGCGCCAGGTCCCGCTCCTAGACTAAGCGCAGATGGCGCTTCCCGAGACGATCGATCCCGCGAACCGGCCGACGAACACATGACACGACCGATCACAGATCGGCCAGCGGACGCTTGGCGCGCGATGGCGCCCGAACAACGACTTGCGGCGCTCGCCGCGCTCGGACTGTTCGTGTCGATGTTCCTGCCCTGGTACAGCCAGACGGACACGGTCGTGGTAGGCAACGCAGCCAAGGCCACCCAAACCAGCTTGAGCGCATTTGACGCCTTCTCCTTCGTGGAGGCCGCCGTGCTGCTCGTCAGCGCCGGGGTGCTCGCCCTGCTGTTCGCGCGCGTCGAGCGGCACGCTTTCCAGCTCCCCGGCGGCGACGGCACGATCGTGATGATCGCCGGCGGCTGGACGGCCCTGCTGATCTTCTACCGCCTGCTCGACAAGCCAGGCCTCCATGGCACCCAGCGCATCACGGCGACGGTGGGGGTCCAGTGGGGAATCTTCATCGCGCTGCTGCTGGCGCTTGGCCTCGTCTACGCCGGCGGACGGATACGGGCCGCGGAGCGGCCCGAGCCCCCACTGACGCGCACCCGCGGTCAGCATCGACAGCCCGATCCCGAGGCGCAAGACCCCTACCGGCGACCCCGTCCCGAGGAAGACCTCACACGCTCCCAGCCCGATCCCGCCGTGCAAGGCACGGTGCTCACCCCGGAGCCGGCACGCCCCAAGCGGTCCACTCCGGTAAGAGCCGATCGGAGATCGGCTCCCGGACGTCCGCGCTATCCTCCCGCTCCGCCTGAGCAGATGTCTTTCGAGGACCCCCCGCCAGGTTCCGATTAACGTCACCCGCCGAGGGACGATCGCGGCCTATCATTGCGCTTGAGATGCCCACCTCCCCATCCCCGGCGCCCGCCTCCGTCGCAGAAATAGCCGAGGGACTGCGCAGCGTGGGTTACCTGCCCGGCGAGTCGACTGCGCTCGTCTCGTTCCTGGCGACGAAGCTTGGCAAGCCCGTGCTCGTGGAGGGACCCGCGGGCGTGGGCAAGACCGAGCTCGCGAAGGCGCTCGCCTCTTATCTCGGCCGCGAGCTCGTGCGATTGCAGTGCTATGAGGGGTTAGATGAGGCCAAGGCGTTGTACGAGTGGAACTATCGCAAGCAGCTGCTGCGCATCCAGGCGGAGGCCGACGGCGCCGGCTGGGACGCCGTGCAGGAGGACATCTTCGGCGAAGAGTTCCTGCTGGCACGGCCGTTGATGACGGCGATCACCTCCGAGCAGCCGGTCGTGCTGCTGATCGACGAGATCGACAAGACCGACCAGGAGTTCGAGGCGATGCTGCTGGAGGTGCTTTCCGACTTCCAGATCTCGATCCCCGAGCTCGGCCGGGTGGAGTCGCGCACGCGCCCCGTCGTGCTGCTGACCTCTAACAACTCGCGCGAGCTGACCGAGGCGCTGAAGCGCCGCTGCCTGTACCTGTGGCTCGACTATCCCGAGCTCGAGCACGAGCTGGAGATTGTGCGGTTGCACGTCCCCAACCTGTCCGAGACGGTGGCGCGCAGGCTCGTGGAGGTGATCGGCATGGTGCGAGCGCTCGACCTGAAGAAGCCGCCGTCGATCGCCGAGTCGATCGATTGGGCGCGCGCCCTGCTGCTGCTGGGCGTGGACAACATCGACGAAGCGACCTTTACCGAAACGATGTCGGTGATCGTCAAGCACCGAACCGACATGGACGTGGTGGCTGAGCGCGTCGGGCTGAAGCTGGGTTCGCCCGCCGATGTCGTCTGAGTATGTGTTTGAATTTCATGCACTGTGTGCCATCGTATGTATCGGGTAGATACAAAAGCGCACGCATGTGCGGGCAGGACTTTCAATTTGTGCTTACTGTGCTCCATGGTATCTACGGTGTACATACAAAAGCGCACACTGCGTAAAAATTGAAAACACGTTCTAAGACTCCTTCCCCGCCCGCGGGCCTGCCCGCGCGCATCCTCGAGCTCGGCGAGGAGCTGCGCCGTGAAGGCGTGGCGGTCGGCACCTCAGAGCTGCTCGACGCCTTCGCCGTGCTGGGAGAGATCAGCTGGACCTCTCAGGAGGACTTCCGCGAGGCGCTCGCCGCGACGCTCGCCAAGAGCCAGGAGGACCGTCGCGTGTTCGAGCTGGTGTTCGACCGCTTCTTCTTCCGCGCCGTCGAGCTCGCCGCGGCGAGGGAGGGTGTCCGCGAGCAGGACGAAACCGCCTCCGGGAGCCTGGACTTGGACGAGTTGACCGACGAAGAGCTGGAGGCGCTGCGCGCGCAGATCGCCGCCGCTTTGCGCGAGGGTTCGGAGGGGGCGATGCGCGATCTCGCGCGCATGGCGATCGCCGCGTTTGCTCGCCGCCAGGAGGGTTCAGGGGTGATCGGCGTGGACGTTCAGCGGATCCGCCGGGCGCTCGGCCTGCGCGCTGACCGATCGGAGATCGGTCAACAGCCCGACATGCCTCAGGGCGACCCGCGGCGGGAGGGCCTGCCGCGCGACGCGCTTCGCCGCTTCGAGGCGCTCCTGCGCCGTGAGCTCGAGCGCGCACAGATCGAGCGCACCGGAAGCCTGCCGCCGGCACGGCCGCTGGGCGAGCTGGACCGGGCGCTGCCGTCGGGCCCGCTGGCGGACCTGGCCGCTGTGCACCGCGTCGTGACCCAGTTGCGCCGGCGGTTGGCCACGCAAGGACTGCAGGCCCGCGGGCACCGCCGCCACGCCCATGTGGATGTGCGGCGCACGATGCGTGCCTCGCTGCAGACAGGCGGCGTGCCGGTGGTGCTCAAGTACCGCCCGCGCCGCCCCCGGCGCCCGGAGATCTACGTGCTCTGCGATGTATCCACCAGTGTCACCTCGGCATCGGTGTTCTTTTTGTCCGTGCTCCACGCACTGCACGACACGTTCCGCAAGATGCGCTCGTTCGTGTTCATCGAGCGGATCTCCGAGGTCACCGACATCTTCGAACGCGAGCGCAACTTCCGGGCGGTCAGCGAACGCATCGCGGACGATGCGGGCGTGGCTGACATCTCCGGCTACACCGACTACGGGCGTGTGTGGTCGGAGTTCCTGGCGCAGGTGCAGGACGACCTGCACCCACGCGCGACCGTGATAGTGCTTGGCGACGCGCGCACCAATGGCCGCGACCCACGCGCCGACATCTTCGCGCAGATCGCCGCCCGCGCCGGGCGCACATTCTGGCTGAACCCCGAGCCGCGGCTGTACTGGAACTACGGCGACTCGGTGATCTCCACCTACGAGCAGCACTGCAAGGCATTCGAGTGTTGGACGACCGCTCAGCTCGAGGATTTCGTGCGGGCGCTCACCCGGCCGGTGATCGCCGCCGCGCGCTAGCATCAGCGCCAGGAGCAGAGTTGATACCAGGGGTGCTGGCGGGCAGGCCGGCTGAGATGGCGCACGGGAAGCGATTTCCCCCGGCGCCGACCCTTAGAACCTGTGGGGTAATGCCCGCGAAGGGAGCGAAGTGCCTACCGAAGTCCAGCCCCGCGAACACTCTCCGCACCGGGAGTCCTCAGCGCGCGAGGACGTGCGGCTCAAGGACGTCAGCCGCTCGTACGGCCGCGAGCGCGGCGGCGCCATCCAGGCGGTCGCAGGCGTCTCGCTTGCGGTGGGCCGCGGCGAGCTGCTGGCCGTGGTGGGACCGAGCGGCTGCGGCAAGACCACGCTGCTAGAGCTGATCTGCGGACTGCAGGCTCCCGACCGCGGCTCGGTCACGTGTGCGCCGGCCGTGCTCATGCCTCAACGTGACCTGCTGCTGCCATGGCTTAGCGCCATCGACAACGCCGCGCTCGCGCTGCGCATCGCCCGGCTCTCGCGCGCCGATGCCCGTCGCCGCGCGGCGACGCTGTTCGCCGAGCTGGGGCTGGACGGCTTCGAGCATGCTTACCCACGCGAGCTCTCAGGCGGGATGCGCCAGCGCGTGGCCTTCCTGCGCACGCTGCTCTCGGGCAAGTCGGTCCTCTGCCTGGATGAGCCATTCGGCGCGCTGGATGCGATCACGCGCGTGGAGATGCAGGAATGGCTGGCTCAGGCCCTGGCGCGTGAACCGCGCACCGTGGTCCTCGTGACCCACGACGTCGAGGAGGCGATCATGCTCGCCGACCGCGTCGCGGTGCTCTCGCCCAGGCCGGGGCGGATGATCGAGGAGCTCGAAGTGGACATCCCACACCCGCGCGCTCGCACAGACGCCGAGGTGATCACGCTGCGCGAGCGCGCGCTGCTCACATTGAGGCTGGGCGGCCACCGATGAGACGCCGGCTCCTGCGCGCTCTCCCTGCGGTGCTGCTGGCCGCCGCGCTGCTGGCCGCATGGGAGCTGTACGTGGACGTGGCGGGCGTGGAAGGAGATCTGCTCCCCGCCCCCCATGCGGTGGTCACGGCTCTGTGGGAAAGCGGAGACCTCGTGTTGAGGAACTTCACGGTCACCGCGGAGGAGGTCGTACTCGGGCTCGGGCTGGCACTGCTCAGCGGCTTTGCGCTGGCAGTGATGATTCACCTCTCGCCGTTGCTGCGTCGCGCAGCCTACCCGCTCGCGGTCGGCTCCCAGGCCGTGCCTATCCCGGTGATCGGCGTGCTGTTGGTCTTCTGGTGGGGATTTGGCATCTTCCCCAAGCTCGTCGTGATCGCTCTGATCTGCTTTTTTCCAGTGCTCGTCACGACCGTCGACGGCCTGGCCGCCGTAGACCCTGACCAGCTCAAGTTGCTGCGCACGCTCGATGCCTCGCGCTGGCAGTCGTTTCGCTTCGCCGAGCTGCCCGCGGCACTGCCGGCGGCACTCAGCGGCGCGCGGATTGCACTCACGGTGGGCGTGATCGGCGCATTCATCGCCGAGACCACCACACCCACCTCTGGACCGTACCCCGGGCTGGGGCGCGAGATCATTACCGACGTCAACTTCCAGACCCCACGCGCATACGCCGGCACAGCGGTGCTGTTCGTGTTCGCGATCGCCTGCTTCTACACCCTGTCCCTCGCCGAGCGCAAGCTGGCCCCCTGGACCACCCGACAACAAGGAGAGCTGCATCGATGAAGTCACCGTCATCCCGCCTGATGACCACCCTGCTCGCCGCGGGGGCTCTCTCCTACGTAGGCACGCTGGCGGGATGCGGGACCAAGCAGGACGCAATCTCCGCACCGGGTGTGAAGCGCTTTACGGTGATGCTCGACTTCTTCCCAAACGCCGACCACGCGGCGCTGTATTCGGCAATCGCCCACGGAGATTTCCGTGCGGTGGGCCTGGAAGTTCAGCCCGAGGCCCCGGCAGACCCGGCGGAACCGTTGAAGCTGCTGGCGGCGGGCAAGGTGGACATGGCGATCTCCTACGAGCCCGAGCTCCTGCTCGCGCGCGATCAAGGGTTGAAGCTGGTGTCGGTGGGCGCGCTGGTGCAGCGTCCGCTTACGTCGATCATCGCCCTGCCCGGCCAGCATGTCGCCAAGGTGGCAAACCTCGCGGGCAAGACCGTGGGCACCGCCGGCATTCCCTACCAGTCCGCCGAGCTGCGAACCGCTCTGCAGACCGCAGGGGTGAACCCCGACAAGGTCAAGGAAGTGAACGTGGGCTTCAACCTGGTGCCGGCGATGCTATCCGGCAAGGTGGCAGCGACGCTCGGGGGCTTCTGGAACTACGAGGCGATCCAGCTGCGACTGCGGCACAGGCATCCGATCGTGATTCCCGTGGACCAGACTGGCGTGCCCACCTACGATGAGCTCATCCTGGTGGTGGGAGAAGACGAGGCGCACACGCGTGGGCAGGACCTGCGTGCCTTCCTGCAAGCGCTGACGCGCGGCGAGAGAGAGGTACGCGCCAACCCGGCCGCCGCGGCCGCGCTCGTCGTCAAGGCCAACCCATCCCTGGAACCCAAGCTCCAGATCGCCTCGATCGAGCAGGCGCTGCCGGCCGCGCTGCCGGCCGACCCGAGCAAGCCGTTCGGCTGGCAGGACACCTCCGCGTGGGCCGCCTTCGGGAGCTGGATGTTCTCGCACAAGCTGCTCCAGCACGAACCGAACGGCGGCCTTCCACCCTTTACGAACGAGTTCCTCCCCGGGCAGGGCATCTGATGGCTCGGGTGGGGCTGCTTACTGGTGGCGGCGACTGTCCCGGGCTGAACGCCGTCATCCGCGCCGTCGTCCGGCGAGGGCTCACAGACGGCGAGCACAGCTTCTTCGGGTTTCGCCATGGCTGGGCCGGGGTGCTGACGGACGACGCGATCGAGCTGACGCGCGAGAGCACCACCGGGATCCTCCCGCGAGGCGGCACGATCCTCGGGACTTCGCGCACGAACCCGTTCGCTGATGGGCAGGACGGGACGGCGAACATCAGGCGCACAGTGGAGGATCGCGGCTTAGACGCGCTGATCCCGATCGGCGGCGAGGACACACTCGGGGTCGCCCTGCGCCTCCATCGGGAGGGGTTGGCCGTCGTCGGCGTGCCGAAGACGATCGACAACGACATCGGCGGCACAGACGTGACATTCGGCTTTCAGACTGCCGTGCAGATCGTGACCGACGCGATCGATCGGCTGCATACGACCGCCGAGTCTCACAACCGCGTGATGGTCGTCGAGGTGATGGGCCGGCACGCCGGCTGGATCGCGACCCACGCCGGGATCGCAGGGGGTGCAGATGCGATCCTCGTGCCTGAGCGACCGTTCAGCATCGAGGAGGTGGTGGCGCACCTGCGCCGCCGCCACGAACGCGGTCCCAACTTCTCGATCGTGGTGGTGGCCGAGGGCGCTACGCCGCGTGAGGGCACGCTTCATACGCAGGAGGGAACGGTGACGGACGCCTTCGGGCACGCACGCCTAGGAGGCATCGGTGTGACGCTCGAGCAGGAGATCGAGCGGCGGACCGGCTACGAGAGCCGCGTAACGATCCTCGGACACGTGCAACGCGGCGGCACTCCCGTAGCCTACGACCGGGTGCTCGCGACCCGCTTCGGGGTGGCGGCAATGGATGCGGCGGCAGGCGGGCGCTTCGGTGAGATGGTGGCGCTGCGGGGAACGGAGATCATCGAGGTGTCGCTGCAGGAGGCGTTGCGCGAGCCGAAGCTGCTGGACCCGACCCTGTACGAGACTGCCGAGCTGTTCTTCGGCTGAAGACCATCTCGTCAAGGCCGGCGCCTGAAAGCGCCCGCGTTTCACCCGCGCTCAGCCCGCCTGGACACGCTCACCTCCCGCCGCGCCGGGCGCTTTCCGATCGGTCACCACCCGGGCCACCTCGCCCGGCGCCGGCGCGCGCTCATGCGCGGGCATGAAGCCGGGGAGCTCGAGCTCGATGCGAGCGCCTCCCTCGGGCGACTCCCCCGCCGCCACCCGACCGCCATGAGCCTCGGCGACGGCACGGACGATCGCCAGTCCCAGGCCCGTTCCGCCGGAGGCACGGTCGCGGGCGACGTCGGTGCGGTGGAAGCGGTCAAAGACGCGCTCGCGCTGATCGACGGCAATGCCAGGACCATCGTCTTCCACGAGGAACCTTATGCTCTCGTTCCCTGCGCGCTCGACGCGCATACGCACCAGCCCCCGCTCGGAGGCGGTGTGGTTGATCGCGTTGCCCACCAGGTTGCGTAGCGCCTGTGCGAGACGGTCGGGGTCGGCGTTGAGCGTACCCGCCGGGATCGGGCCGAGCTCAAAGCGACGCCGGGCCAGCAGGCTCATCCCGTCCCACAGCTCCCGGACGTAGGCGGGTAGGTCGATCGGCTCCACGCGAAGGAACTGCGTCTGCTCGGTCTTCGCCAGCAGCAGCAGATCGTCCACCAGGCGGGTGATGCGGGCGATCTCGGCCTGCACGAGACGGTCCACGCGGCGTACCTCCTCGCCAGAGGGGCTCTGCTGGGCGGCGAGCACTTCAAGCTGGCCACGGATCACTGTCAGCGGCGTGCGTAGCTCATGCGAGGCATCGGCGACGAACGCGCGCTGGCCCGCAAACGCGTCGGTCAGCCGGTCGAGCATGTGGTTGAAGGCGTCGGCCAGCACTCGCACCTCATCGCCTTGACCGCCCGGGTCGTGGATGCGAGGGTGCAGATCCCCGGCGTCCACCCGCGCGGCCACGGCGGCCATGCGGCGCAGCGGACGCGACACGCGGATGCCGATCAGATAGGACGCGAACAGGGCGCCGGCGAGCGCGAGGATGCCGGCGAGGATGAACGCGCGCGCGACCCCTCGCTGGGCGTGCGCCACTGTGGCCAGGGGCTCGCCCACCCCCACGGTTACGCGCAGGCCCCCGGGGACGTGCACCACGCGCTTGAGCAGCCGCAGGTTCCCGACGTCGGGAAGGGCCAGGGTTGAGTAGCCGGCGCGCACGGTCAGTAGCTGCATAGACAGACGGTCCTCTTGGGTCTGCTCGGCGGGCGTCTCGCCATTGTCCGGAGCCACACTGGTAAACAGCTCGGGGCGGTTGGTGCTCGTTCCCGCACCCGGGACGACCGCGAACAGCAACGTCGAGCTCGCGCGGAAGGGCTGGTCGGTTACATAGCGCGTGGCCGTTTCAGCCACCCGCCTGGGCGAGCGACTGTCCGCGAGCGCGAGGTTGTGCGCGAGCTCGCCGGCGTCGCCCGCGATCTCCTGGTCGATCTGGTGACGCAGCTGAGTCCCGGTGCCGCGGTAGACGGTCACGAAGGTGATCCCGGTACAGATCAGCGTCACCACCGCGACCCAGCCCGCCAGGCGCCAGCGCAGCCCAGAGGGAACCAGGCGATCGACGACCTTCGCGCTCATCGATCAGGTCGCGCTGCCGAGGCGATAGCCGACCGCGCGCACCGTAAAGATCGGCGCCGGGTCATCAGGACGACCCAGCTTACGACGCAGATAGCCGATGTAGACGTCCACGACGTTGGTGGCAGGATCGTGTTCATAGCCCCACACCGCGCTGAGGATCTGCTCGCGCGAGAGCACCTGCCCGTGGTGGCGCAGCAGGTAGACCAGCAACTCGAACTCGGTCGTCGACAGCTGCACGGACTCGCTTCCTCGGCGTACCTTGCGCGTGAGCAGGTTCACCTCGATATCAGCGCCGCACAGAGTGCTCGCGGACGCCTGCGCGACGACGCGCAGCTGCGCGCGTATGCGAGCCACGAGCTCGGCCAGCGAAAAGGGCTTCACTAGATAGTCCACCGCGCCCGCATCGAGCCCCGCGACGCGATCCTCGATCTCGCCGCGAGCGGTTAGCACGATCACCGGCAGACTCGGCTTGGCTCGGCGCACGGAGGCGAGGATCTCCAGGCCGTTGCGGCCGGGCAGCATCAGATCGAGCACGATCGCATCGAAGCTGCCTTTCAGCGCCAGCCGCTCACCCTCGACCCCGTCTAGTGCCGCCTCCACGGCGTACCCCTCGGCCTCCAAACCTCGCCGCACGAAGTCGACGATCCCCGGCTCGTCCTCTACCAGGAGAACCCGGGCGTAGTCTTCAGACGGGTTTCCCACGTTCGCATCCCCGGCTCCAGGCGCCGGCCTTTCACGCCGGTCTGCATCCACGGCTTTCTGCATACGTCCAGGATAGGCGTCGCCAGCCCCGCCATTCTGCCTACGGTGAATTCGATGAGCTTTCTCACGATTCACTTAGCGGTTACTTACCCTGCGTGACGAAACTCATCTCATGACGGTCCATCCCCCAACCACCGTCCGAGATGCCGCGCTGCGCAAGCTCACCCGCATCAACCGCTGGCTGATCGCCGGCAGCGTCACCCTCACCGGGGTGCTCTCGGAGGTGGCAGCCCAGGCGTTCCCGGGCAAGACGATCGGCTCCACGACCAAGAAGAGCTCGAGCGCCCCCGCCCAGAGTCAGACGAGCAGCTCCTCCTCGGGCGAATCCCCCGCGGCGGCGTCCGGGTCCCTACATCCGCCGGAACAGGCTCCGCAAGCCTCATCGGAATCTCCACCCGCCGGGGAATCCTCAAAAGAATCCGCCCCAGCACAGGAATCCGCGCCTGCGCAGGAATCCACGCCGGCCGCGCCAGCACAGGAATCCGCGCCAGCACAGCCAGCACAGGAATCCGCACCTGCACAGGAATCGGCTCCCGCGCAGGAATCCTCAGCCCCTGTCGTCTCGGGGGGATCCTGAGGTGCGCCCGAGCCCGCCGGTCTCCGGCGCGCTGGCTTGCGCGCGGTGGGAGGCTCTCGGCACGAGCGTCGTGCTGCGGTTGACCGACCCCGACGCGCTGGCGCCGGCGCGCGCGCGGATCGAACGGGAGCTCGATGCGATCGACCGCGCGTGCAGTCGGTTTCGCACGGACTCCGAGCTCTCGCGGGTGAACGCACGCGCAGGCCGGCCGGTGTGGGTGAGCCCCCTGCTGATCGAGGCGCTTGAGGTGGCCCTACGCGCCGCTGAGCTGACCGGTGGTGATGTCGACCCGACCGTCGGTGAGGCTTTGGAGCTGGCCGGATACGACCGTGACTGGCAGCTGCTCGCTACACCCAGCGACGAGCCCGAGCAAACGACGATCACCGTGCGATTGCGGGCCGGTTGGCAGATGGTGACGCTCGATCGCGCAACTTCCTCGATCCGCGTTCCCACGGGAGTCCGGCTCGACCTGGGCGCGACTGCCAAAGCCTGGGCCGCCGATCGCGCCGCTCATGCCGCCGCGGAGGCGACCGGCTGCGGCGTGCTAGTCAGCCTCGGTGGTGACATCGCCACCTCCGGCCCCGCACCCGCAAGCGGTTGGCGGATCCGGGTGACCGACGACCACCGCAGCGACCCCTTCGCGCCGGGTCAGACGATCTCCATCCGCTCCGGCGGCCTTGCGACCTCCAGCACGGCGGTCCGGCGCTGGAGCCATGAGGGCCACACCATGCACCACATCATCGACCCCAATACGGGAGCGCCCGTGCGAGCGACCTGGCGCACAGTCAG
The DNA here is from genome assembly GCA_963813805.1 of uncultured Solirubrobacterales bacterium. Lineage (GTDB taxonomy): Bacteria > Actinomycetota > Thermoleophilia > Solirubrobacterales > Solirubrobacteraceae > Palsa-744. The sequence goes on along the minus strand of CAWEZZ010000001.1, from coordinate 431,025 downwards.
CGTCGCCGCCGCTGACTGCACCGACGCGAACATCGCCACGACGGCCGCGCTCGTGCGAGCGCACGCCGCTCCTGCCTGGCTGGCAGAGATGGGCCTGCCCGCGCGGCTGGTCGACTGGGACGGTCACGTGAAGGCCGTCGGCGACTGGCCAGCTGAGGACTTCGGAAGGGACGGAAACGTGCATGGCGTCGAGGACAGGCTGGCTGAGTCATCCGCGTACTCCGAGAAGGTCAGGGCACTATGACGACCCCGTCGCTGGCCGCCGCCGGACCGAGCATCTACTGGTACCTGACGCGCTCGACGGGCGCCGTGGCGCTCCTGCTGTTGACATTCGCGATCGCGCTGGGCGTGGTCGACGTCCGGCGCTGGAGCACGCCGCGCTGGCCGCGCTTTCTCGTGGACTCGCTACACCGCAATGTCTCGCTGCTGGCGATGGTGTTCCTCACGCTCCACATCCTCACCTCGGTGCTGGACAGCTTCGCCCCGATCTCGCCGCTCGACGCGTTCATCCCCTTCGCCGGCTCTTACCGCCCGTTCTGGCTAGGGCTGGGCGCGGTGTCGTTCGACCTGCTCCTCGCCGTGACCTTCACCAGCCTGCTGCGCCAACGCATGGGCTACGCCAGCTGGCGCGCGATTCATTGGCTGACGTACGCGAGCTGGCCGATCGCCCTGCTGCACGGCTTCGGCACGGGCAGCGACGTGAAAAGCACGTGGTTGCTCGCGCTCAGCATCGCCTGCCTGGCGGTCGTGCTCGCGGCAGTGCTCGCACGCACGCTCGCCGGCTGGCCCGAGAACCTGAGTCGTCGCAGCGCGGCCCTCGGTGGCGCGGGGATCTTCTCACTGTTCCTGCTGGTGTGGCTGCCAAGCGGTCCGCTTGGCTCTGAATGGGCGCGACGCTCGGGCACACCGTCGTCGCTGCTCCCCCACGCTCATGGCACCACGACCTCGAGCGGGAGCCATCGATGACCTGGTCGCAGCCGCTGACGATCGAGGCGCCGCCGATCGTCCAGTCACACGCTGCTCCCGCGTTGCCACGGCTGCTGGCAGGCATCCCTGCACACGGAGCCATGCATCTGGACGAACACCTCGCCATTCACGGACAGGCCCCTCTCGCACGCGGCCGCGCCCGCGGTCGCCGCGGAGCGTCCACACTGATCGACCAGCTCGACCGCTCCGGCCTGCGCGGTCGCGGCGGCGCCGGCTTCCCCACCGCCACGAAGATGCGTGCGGTCGCTACCGCACGCAGGCGCGCGATCGTCGTGGCCAACGCCGCCGAGGGCGAGCCGGCGAGCCTCAAGGACCGCACACTGCTGGAGACGCTCCCCCATCTAGTGCTCGACGGCGGTATCCTCGCCGCCCAGGCGGTCGGCGCCGATGAGCTGATCGTGTGCGTCTGCGAGTCCGCCGGCGCCAGCGTGGACAGCGTTGCACGGGCGATCAAAGAACGGCCGCCTACGCCTGACGGCTCGCCGAGGTTGCATTTGACCACGGTGCCCGAGCACTACGTAGCGGGCCAGGAGTCGGCGCTCGTCAACTACCTGAACGGCGGCCCCGCCACGCCGACCTTCACGCCGCCGATGCCCTTCGAGCAGGGGGTCAGGCGCCGCCCGACCCTGATCAACAACGCTGAGACGCTCGCGCACATCGCGCTGATCGCTCGTCAAGGTTCGCAGTGGTTCCGCCAACTCGGAACCCCCACCCAGCCCGGCTCGGCTCTGGTCACGCTCTCTGGTCCGGTAGCCCACCCCGGGGTGTACGAGATCGAGCACGGCGCGTCGCTCTCCTCGCTGATCGACGCCGCCGGCGGGACCACTGCCCGCCCCCGTGCCGCGCTGCTGGGCGGCTACGCCGGTACCTGGATCGGCGGCGAGTTCCTGTACGGTCTCGCACTGTCTGAGGAACACCTCGCGCCACATGGGGCCTCGCTCGGAGCGGGCGTCGTGCTGCTGCTCTCCGAAGACGCCTGCCCCGTCGCCGAAACCACCCGCGTGGCTCATTGGCTCGCAGGGCAGAGCACGGGCCAGTGCGGACCCTGCGTGAACGGCCTGGATGCTCTCGCCACGACAGTCCAGGAGATCGCCGCAGGCGCCGCGCAGGCCAAGGCCACGCAGCGCATCGACCGCCTGGCATCGCTCGTGCGGCGCCGCGGCGCCTGCGGCCATCCCGACGGAGCCGTCAACTTCATCCTCTCCGCCCTTGACGTGTTCGCCACGGATTTCGCCGACCACGCGCGACACGGACGCTGCGATGGGTGCATGCGGCCAGCAGAGCTGCCGTTGCCCGCTGCACCGCTAACGGCCGCCTCGACGGATCGCAGATCGGCCAGCGAACCTGTGTCGATCCGATGAGCCACAGCCTGCGAGTGAACCCGATCACCTGCGAGGCTCATGGCATGTGCGCCGAGCTCTTGCCCGAGCGGATCACGCTGGACGAGTGGGGCTATCCGGTAATCGACGATGTGCCCCTACCCCCGGCGCTCCTCGACCACGCCAGGCGCGCCGCCCAGGCCTGTCCTACGTTCGCGCTGCTCGTCGAGCGCGAGCGCGGTTGAGCAAGACTGACCCTCAGCGATCTGCGCCGGTGCCGCCAAGCAGATGCAAGTCCACCAGCAGCGATCTCGTGCCGACGATCTGCACCAGCTCGCCCGCTCTGCCGCCCTTGCGAGCACCATGCCCGAGACCACGCCCCTTGCGAGCACCCCTTGCGAGCGCGAGGGCGCGCCGCCGGCCGCGCCGGTGCACGAGCCCGACGACCGCTGCTCCCGCCACGAACCCACCGGCAGCCACCGCTGCCGCCTGCACGGCCGGCACGACGGCGCTGGCCGATCTCCGATCGCTCGGAAGCGCGCGCGGAAACGACGCGCGCACCACGGTCGGCCCGTCCGCGAGTACCGGGAGGGCATCAATCTCCTCGGTGTCGCCCGTACCGCTCACACCAGTGTCGTTCACGCGGTCAAGTGTAGAGAGCGTGCCAGACCTCTTTCTGACCCGGGTCGACTAACGCACCCCCAGGAGACGTGCGGGTCCCGCGGGACGGGTTCTACAGCGCGCGCTCGTACACGCGGTAACGGCGCTTGATCTTGCCGCCCATGCCTTCCATGGCGCGGTTCATCGGCTTGTTCACCTCGAGGATCCAGCCCATCTCGCCACCCTTCTGCGGCGTGCGTTCCGCCGCGTCGAAGTGCATCTGGTAGAAGCGCGCAGCCACGCCCGTGTGCTGATACTCCGGCTTGACTCCCAGCGCGAACACGCGCACCGCGTCGATCTTGCTTTTCTCGCGCAGCGCGGTGAGCCAGCCAAACGGCAGCAGCCGTCCGTTCAGTTTGGCGAGCACCTGGTTGAAGTCGGGCAGCGTCAGCGCGGCCCCCACCACCTCACCGGTGTCCTTGCGTTCGGCCACCATCGCCCAATTCTCGTCCAACACGGGCTTCAGATCCTTGGCCATGTGCCGGACCTCCTCCTCGGTCAGCGGCACGAAGCCCCAGTTGCGCTCCCACGCGGAGTTGTAGACATCCAGGAAGCGGCCCACCTCAGCCTGGAGTTCCTTCTTGCGGAAGTTCCTGCATACGATCCCGTGCTCGGACTCGAGCTTGTCCGCCATCTCCCAGATCGCCGGGTGGACCTTCTCGCGCGTGTCCACATACAGGCTCCACATGTACAGGTCCATCGCCTTCTCCATGCCGACATCCTGCTCGAACATGCGCTGGTAGTAGGGGTGGTGCCAGGGGCACAGGATGATCGGAGGATGCTCGTGGCCCTCGATGAGCAGGCCGCACTCGTCGTTCGTCGTGAAGTCCATCGGACCCACCATGCGGTCGCGGCCTCGCTCGCGCAGCCACCCCTCCGCGGCGTCCAGCAGCGCGCGGGTGGCCTCGGGGTCCTCCTCGCACTCGAACCACCCAAACAGACCCCACTCGTTGTCCTGGAACTCGTTGAAGTTTCTGTCGATATGCGCGCTGATGCGCCCGACCGCCCGACCGTCACGCCAGGCGAGGAAGTACTGGGCCTCGGCGTGCTTGAAGAACGGGTTCTTCCTCTGGTCCAGCCGCTTCTTCAGATCCATCAGCAGCGGCGCAACCCAGTTGGGCTCGTTACGATAGAGCCGCCACGGCAACTTGACGAATGTGTCCAGCTCGCGCCGGGACGTTACGGGCCGGATCTCGACTGCCATCGCGGCGCCCACCTTATATGCACACCTCGATAGACGTCTTCGCCAAGGTTCGCGGCCACGAGCGCGAAGAGCTCTTGGCGGCGGCGCGGGAGGCGGACGTGCTGCCCTACTTTCACGTTCTCACCTCCCCGGCGATGCCGGTGGTCGAGATGGAGGGCTCAGAGCGCATCATGCTCGGCTCCAACAACTATCTCGGTCTGACCGCCGACGAGCGGGTGATGAAGGGCGCCGAGGACGCACTACACCGATACGGCACCGGGCTGACGGGCTCGCGGCTGCTCAACGGGACCATCCCCCTGCACCTCGATCTGGAGCGCGAGATCGCCGAATGGATGGACACCGAGGATGCGCTCGTCTTCAGCACCGGCCACCAGGCCAACCTCGGCGTACTCGGCACGCTGCTGGGACCCGCCGACACAGTGATCGTGGACTCCGGCGACCACGCCTCGATCCTCGACGGCTGCCTACTCTCGCGGGCCAAGCTGCGCCCCTTCCGCCACAACCGTCTGGAGAAGCTCGAGAAGATGCTCGACCGCGCCCAGGGCGACGGCGGCGGCGTGCTGGTCGTGGTGGACGGCGTCTTCTCGATGGAGGGCGACATCGCACCGCTGGCCGAGATCTGCGAGCTGTGCGAGCGCTACGGCGCCCGGCTGATGGTGGATGAGGCTCATGGCGCCGGTGTCCTCGGCGCGCGCGGCGCGGGCACCGCCGAGCTGCTCGGCGTAGAGGACCGCGTCGATCTGCGCATGGGCACTTTCTCGAAGTCCCTGGCCTCCTGCGGAGGCTTCGTCGCGGGCTCGCACGAGGTGATCGAGTACCTGCGTATCTCCTCGCGCGCCTTCCTGTTCACCGCCTCCGCGGTCCCCGCCGCGCTCGGTGCCGCGCTCGCCGCCCTGCGCGTGCTGCGCTCGGATGACGGGCCGCCGCTGCTGACCCGAACGCTTCAAAACGCCCACCGCCTACGCGACGGTCTGCAGGAGCGCGGCTTCGCGGTCGTCTCCCCCCAGCCGCTGCCCCCCAGCCCCGGGGTGCAGACCCACGCCCCTGGCGTCCGCCGAGGAGCCGGTGGCCCTCATACGATCGTCACCCCGATCGTGCCCGTGCTGGTCGGCGACGACTGGAAGGCGGCCCTGTTGTGGAGGGCGCTCTACGACGCTGGCGTGTTCGTCAACACCGCCCTGCACCCGGCGGTGCCTCCCGGGGGGGCAATGCTGCGCACGAGCGTGATGGCCACACACGATGAGGACACGCTCGATCATGCCCTGGAGGTGTTCGCCCAGATCAAGCGCGCTTTCGAGGCCGAGCACGGGCCGCTGCCCGGCCCCTCAACCTGAGCTTGCGACTTGTCCATTTCTTCACAAGTCGATCGGGCAAGAAAAAGGTCGCTTCTAGCGTACGAACTGTAGGCGCGCGGTTGACCTCAGACCCCGTGCTCGCATAGCTTTCAAGAGCGCACTGCATGACCGTTCGAGGTTCGCCCCGCAAGCCACCGGGATAGGGATGTGCCAGGGCCACCGACCCGTTGTGGATGGATCTCAGACGTCATGGTGGGCGCCTACTTCGTACAAAATCAAGCAAGGATGTTGCGCGCCGCGGGGAGCCTCGCGACGGCAACGGGGAGAGTGCTCACATGAACGCGACAGCGACGATCGCCCCTGCCGGTCCACAGTACATGCGTGCCTTGGAACGAGCCAACAAGGTCCGCCTTGCACGTGCCGGGCTAAAGCGCAGGGTGGCCATGGGCGAGATCGATGTCGCCAAGATAATCCTCGACTGCCCCTGGGAAGCGCACAGCATGGCGGTGGCCGATCTGCTGATGAGCCAGCGTCGCTGGGGTCAGACCCGCTGCCGCAAGTTCCTTGCCCAGATCCCGATGTCCGAGAAGAAGACCATCGGGTCGATGACCGACCGTCAGCGTCGCACGCTCGCCGCGATGCTGAGCCCTATGCCCCAGGGCCGTGAGCAGGTGGAGCTCAACTCTCAGTTACACCAGCCTGTGATACAGGCGCCGCAGCGACACCTCTCGCTCGAGCGCCGAGCAATGGTGCTCAGCTCCTAAGCATGGCTCAGCATTTCTGGATCGCGGGGTCGCGCTCCGAGCGCGACCCCCTGGGTAACGGACAGCCCGAGGAGAGCTTGACCTGCCACCACCCGGCGAGCATCCCGATCAGGCCGAGCCGCGGGCGTACCTCCCACACGCCGCAGCCACCTTGGCCGAGATCGCTCACCGGCAGGCGCACGAACTTGTAGCGACCCGGTTCGAGCTTCATCCGCTCAAGCAGCTCGCGCGCGCGGCGTTCGTGCTCGCCTCGCCCGGCCGCGAGCCGGCGCAACTCCTGCACGCGGCCGACGAGCCGGTCGCGCATCCGCTCAAGCTCCGCCAGCGTGAGCAGGCATGGTCCGAGGCGGGCGTCCTCTCCTGCGCGTGCTCCGCTGGAGGCGGGGGTACCGCCGCCGAAGGCCGGGGTCGGAGAGATGTGCGGGAACGTGTCGGCGACGATTCCCGACAGCTCGTGCTCCATTCTCGCGATCTGTGCACGCAGAGCGCGCCGCGCGGCATGCTCTCCAGCTGGAGCTCCACGATCGATGACGAGCAGCTGCTCGGACACTCGGTGCCTCCCAGTAGCGTCGGAAGGGACGATTCTACCAGCGCCGATCACACCTGCTCAAGCGCCAGGCGGCACGTCCAGAGCGCCTCCTCGACGTACAACGCTGGCACCCCGGCCACCTGTACAGCGAACAGCTCGAGACGGCGCGTGCCTCCTTGAGGCTCATGCCCCGGGGCGAGCTCACCGAACAGGATCGCCAGCGCCGCCGAAGCGTCCGCGACGACCAGCCGACCCGCCGGCATGAGCGGTGCGCGGGCTCCGCGCCCCAGCGGCTCGCCCTCGCTGCTCACGCGGATGCCGAGCGGGCCGTCTACCGTCTCTGAGTCAAGTGCCCATACCGGCACGCCCGTATCCACCAGTGCGATCCTCAGTACGTCCTCGAGCAGACCACACGAGAGGAAACCGCCATGCAGCATGCGCTCGAGTATCGCCGCCTCGATCGGCGTGCGCACGACGTCCGGGTCCAGACCGATGTGACGGAAGAAGACCCGGTAGGCCGCAGGCACGGGTTCTCGGCGCACGCCCACGGCCTGAGCGCCGCGGAAGCGGTTGGACAGCTCCCGCAGACGACTTTGGATCTCCGGCGGAGAGCCGCCTGTCGGCGACCTCTCTGTACCGACCTGTGCCTCGACGAGGAGGAGTCGCAGCTCCGGCAGCTCCTCCTGGACCTCGCGCGCGCACCAGCCGAGCGCCGGCTGTGCATCAGCGTTCATCAGCTTGGCTGCATCCAGCCCCGGGCCCGCGCCGCTGCCACCAGCTCGCTCACGCGCGCGTACAGCGTCGCTCGCGAAGGGCGCGTCAGCAGCGCCTTGCTCTGCACCACTCCTCCCGGATAGGCGAACGTCACCTGCGGGCAGCTCGCCACTTTGTAGAGAGCAACCAGCGCCCCGTCGTTGTCGATGCCGAGCGGCATGCTCAGGCCGCGCGAGCGCGCCAGCCGACGCAGTTCGCTTCGATCCCCTTTGATCGCCACCGCCGCGAACTGCACGCCGGGGAAGGATGACACCAGCGCCTGCAGGTCACTCACGATCGCCGGGCAAGCACCAGCGTCGACGAACAGCGCCAGAACCACCGGCCCCCGTTCGTATAGCTGGCACACGTTGAGGATCTGCGGGCCGCGCGCGGAGCACGCCGGCACACGCCCACTCGCGCCTTCATCGGCATGCTGGGCGACGTCCGCGTCGCCGTTCAAGGTACCCAGCGCGAGCGGCACGGCGAACGGTGGCAGCCTGTGGCCGGGTTCGACACCCGTGACCCCGTTCGGCTTCGTAAGCGCGGCGTTGACCACTATCAGCACCACTATCAGCAGCCCCAGCAAGCCGACGTAGCGCCCGTACCGCGGGTCCGTCGGCGTCACGGGAGAACCGGTTTCCTGCGTTCGGCGATCACCAGCACTGCTGGCAGCGCCACCAGCACGCCCACCAGCGACACGCTCAGGTCGATCAGCGTCACGAAGCCAAAGTCGCGCAGCATTGCGATATCCGCCAGTGCCAGCACGCCGAAGCCCGCGATTGCCGTCACCCCCGAGGCCACCACCGCGGCACCCGTACGACGGTAGCTGCGACGCAGCGCTTGCACCGTATCGTGACCCGCCAACCGTTCCTGGCGGTGACGCTCGGACAGCAGCACGCTGAACTCTGTCGAGATCGCGATCACCAGCGCCCCCAGCGTGACGGACATCGGGTTCAGCGGCACCCGCACCGCGAACAGGATCAGCGCGGACCATCCCGTCGCCAGGGCGATCGGCGCCAGCGGCGTAAGTGCGCGGCGGCGATCTCCGCGAAACGCGATCAGCAGCACAAGCGCCACCGCCACGAGACCCGCGATCAGCGTCTCCAGCCGTCGCCACGGCGAGGCCACCTCGGCGTTGGCTTGAGCCGCCAGTACTCCCAGCCCAACGAGCTGTGCGCTCACCCCAGCGGGTGGGTGCAGGCTCAAGCGCATTGCGTCGATCAACCGCTGCTGCTGATCGAGCCCCATCAAGCGGATTCCGAACGCCAGCGTCGCCACACGCCGGTCTGAGGTGATCACGTCCTGGGAGAAGTACGGCGGGATCGCGCTGAGCAGACCGCCCACCTCCGCCTGGGTCAGCTTGCGCTTGGCTCCAGCGCTCGACGATGGACTCGTTCCGTTAGTAGCGCTTGGCGCGAACCCAGTCCCTGCGCCCGCCGCGCCTGCGCTCGCCGTCGAGCTGCCCTGAAACAGGTCCGGCAGCGAGAACGCCGGACACAGCCGCGCCTGCCCGCAGCCCCGCGTGGCGCTGTAGCCGAAGCGCTTAAGCACCGCGCTCTCATACGAGCTCATCCATTCGATCGTCGACGGCTTGGCCAAGTCCTTCGCGCCGACCATCAGGTCGATCTCGCCCCCCACGCCCGTGGCGCGCTCGAGCGTGTTCAGGTTCGCCAGCGAGCTCAGGTTCTGGGGGACCAGCTTGGTGATGTTGGTCTCCACCCTGGTCTGCGTATCGAGCCCCCAGCCGAGCGCCGCCAGCGCCAGCCCTACGCCCAACACGCGCTCCGGCCGGCGCACAGCTCCGACCAGCGCGACCGTCGACACCAGCCGGGTGACTGGATTGTCGAACAGCAGCTCGCGCGCCCCCCGCCACGCGGCTCCCAGATGGACTCCCACTAGCGCGTTCGCGGACCGACCGCTAGCGCGGCCAGTGCCGCCAAGCACCATCCCTGCCGCGCCTGCGGTGAGCGCGCACAGCAGGGATATCCCCACCCCTACCACCAGCAGCACCCCGAAGCCGCGGACCATCGGCACCGGCGAAAGCGCCAGCACCAACATCGCGCCCGCGCTCGCGGCGCCGGCAGTGGCGATCGTTGGAGCACTCACCGCCGCCGCGCGCTGGACAATCTCCGCTCGGTCGGCCACGCTCGCGTCCTTTCCGTCTTCAACGCACTCCGCGAACGCCTCCTCCACGCGCGACTGGAACTGGATCGCATAGTCCACCGCCAACCCCACAAGCACCGGCAGCACGGCGATCGACGCCATCGTCAGCGACCCGCCCGCCACCGACAGCACGCCGAACGTGAGCGCCGCGGCGAGCAGCGCCACCGCGAGCGGCAGCAGCCGCGGGCGCCCGGAGAAGATAAGGCCGAGGGTCGCGGCCATCACCAGCAGCACGGCCACCAACAGCAGCTCGATCGAACGGGTGATTGAGTCGTTCAGATCTGCGACGATCACCGGCTCGCCCGTCACCAGGTAGGACTCCCCGTGCGCCAACCGCCACTGGCTCATCGCCACCGCCCGGCGGATCAGCCCGATCGTTCGCGTCCTTGCGCCCTCGGATAGCCCAGCCTTCATTCGCACCGACACGAGCGCCGCATCCCGGCTCGGGAACAGGTAGGCGAAGCGCTGCTTCGGCGTGCCCGCCGGCTTGCTCGGATCGAACACGAGCGTCGAGACGAAGTTCGGATCGTCGAGGCTTGGCCGTGCCGTCAGTCCATACTGCAGCGCGAGCGTGGCGAGGCCCTCTTGGAAGCGTGCCGTCGTGATCTTGCCCGCCTGCCTGCCGAGCGTCTGCGCTTCGGCGGCCGTTAGCCCGCGGGCCAGCGCGGCTTTAGAGACGACTTGTTCGGCCTGCTTTGCCTGGGCTTCGGCCTGCTTGGTCTGCGTAGCGAGCTGTTCGTCGATCTGGCTCGCCGCCTCGTTGACGAACGTGCCGGGACCGAACACGACCTTCACCGTCCGCGCGCGCGCCAGCTGCCCGCACGGCCCGTTCTGCCCACCCTCGTGGACGAGCCCGGCGGCGGGGACGTTACCCGACAGGCACCCCTCCAACCCCACCAGCCGGTCGATGTCCGAGCTGAGCACGAGCTGCTGCAAGTCGCCCTTCACCAGCACCTCGATCGGCTCTTCGCCGAAGCTCTCGTAGAACCGCTGGGTCGCCTTGTACTCCGGGCTCGAGCTCGACACGAACGTGCTCGTCGCCGCTGTCGGCTTCAGGCGCAGGGCGAGTGCCGCGCCACCCAATCCGAGCGCGATCGCGAGTGCGAGGATCAGCCGCGGCCTGCGGGCCGTGCCACCCGCCACGGCGGAGAGAAGCCCTGCCGAGGTCACTCCATTCCGAGGGGGCCGGCCGCTGCACCAGAGAGAAACTGGCGGACGAACGGGTTCTCTGAGGCGAACAGCTCTTGCGCCGGCCCCGACTCGACGATCCGGCCCTTCCACAGGACCGAGATGTGCTCGGCGACGCGGCGCGCGCTCATGATGTCGTGCGTGATCACCACGTAGCACCCGCCGTGCTCGGAGTGGACTTCCTTGATCAGCTCGCACAGCAGCGCCGTGCGCACGGGGTCAAGCCCCGAGTCGGGCTCGTCGAACAGGACAATCTGGGGATCGAGCACAAGCGCACGGGCGAACCCGGCGCGCTTGCGCATCCCGCCGGAGAGCTCGTTGGGCATCTTCGTGCCCTCTCCCCCCAGACCGACCTCGCGCATGCGGCGGTTAACGATCTCCGCGATCTCCTCCTCGCCCTTCTCGGTGTGCTGGCGCAGCGGGAACGCGACGTTGTCGTAGAGGTTCAGCGACCCGAACAGCGCGCCGTCCTGGAAGAGCACGCCGAACTTCTTGCGTATCTCGAACAGCTCGGCGTCGGGCAGGCTCGGAATCGACTGCCCGTGCACGAGCACGTCGCCCTCGTCGGGGTACAGCAGGCCGACGATGTGCTTGATGCACACCGACTTGCCCGTGCCCGACGGGCCGATGATCATCGAGATCTGGCCCTCCGGCAGCCCCATGTTCAGGCCGCGCAGCACGTGGTTGCGCCCGAATGACTTGTGCACATCGATGAACTCGATCGCGTCGGGCGCCTTGGAAGGACGGATCGTCCCCGTGTGGAGCTCGAACTCCTCCTCCTCGCCCGCGCCCTCGCGCGGCGGCGGCTCGAAGACGACGCCCGCGTGCGCCGACTCTGGCTCGGACTCTGTCTCCTTGACCCCGTGGCTCTCGGGCTCGACGGGCTCCTCCACGGCCATTGCCTCAGCCCCCGATCGGAGCTCGCGGATTGGCGCCCCAGAATACCTGTGTGCCGAGCATCCCGATCAGGTGGATGAGAATGAGGTTCAACACCATCGACTTCGCCGTTGCCCTGCCCACGCCCACCGGCCCGCCACTGGCGTTGTAGCCGTAGTAGCACCCCACGAGCACGATCGCCGTGGCCATCACCATCGCCTTGATCAGGCTGTATAAGAAGTCCGGGGGGTTCTGGAACTGCCAGAAGAGCAGGAGAAACCCGCCTGAGGAGACCGCCCCGACCTGCTGCACGACCGCGATGTAGGAGGCAAGAAAGGCCCCACCGATCCCGATGAGGTACATGAACGGCAACACCAGCCAGGCGGCGAGCAGGCGCGTGGCGCACAGGAACGTCACCGAGTTGATCCCCATCACCTCGAGCGCGTCGATCTCCTCGGAGATCCGCATCGCGCCGAGCTCCGCCACGATGCCCGTGCCGACCTTGGCAGCCATCATGTAGCCGAAGGCGTAGGGAATGACCTCGCGCAGGTCGCACCATGCGGCGAACTGACCGGCGACGGTCGGCGCGCCCAGAGATATACCGAAGTACGCGCCCTCGATACCGCACGTCAGGGCAAGGACGAACATCAGAGCCCAGATGACGGCCGCCGAGGAGATGATCAAGATCCCCGACTGGCGCAGCGCCTCGCCGAAGAACCTGAATACGCGCAGGCCCCAAACGTCACGGACGATGCTCCCCGTGAACCTGCCGATCTCGCCCGTGGCCGACAGCCATTCCCGCGGCATTGCGAGCAGTTCGTTCACTTGATCACCAGGATGTTCGGATGCGTGGCGAGCAATGTCTGGGTAAACACGTAGTTGAACGCGAAGATGGCCAGCACGGTGACCACGACCGCCTGGTTGACCGCGCGGCCCACGCCCTCGGCGCCGCCGGAGGCGGTCATGCCCTTGTAGCAGCACACGATCGCGATGATCGCCCCGAAGGCCGTCGCCTTCAGCACCGACCCCCATAGGTCGGTGGTCGAGGCGTTGGCGAAGAACGTCGCCCAGAACGGCCCCAACGGCTGGCCGCTGACGAGAGCCGCGATGATCCCGCCAAAGATGCCGAACAACAGCGCGTAGACGTCGAACAGCCCGGTCACGACCATCAGCGCGAGAAAGCGCGGCACGACGAGGTTCTTGACGGGGTCCACGCCGAGCACCTGCAGCGCGTCGAGCTCCTCACGGATCTTCCGCGCCCCCAAGTCCGCGGTGATCGCCGTGCCCGCCACGCCGGCGAGCACGATCGCGGTCACGTTCGGCCCGATCTCGCGGACCGCGGCAAGCACGAAGAAGCCGCCGAGACGATCGAGCGCCCCGAAGATCTGCAGGCCGTTCGCCGCCTGCAGCCCCGGCGCACCGTAGTTGATTGCCACGGTCGAGACGAGCAGCGGGAACCAGCACAGCCGCAGCGTGAACAGGAATTGCGACACCAACTCCCCCCCGTACGGATACGGTGGACGCAGGGCAGACCAGATCGTCTTGCCCGTCAGGATCATCATGTCCCCGACTTCCTCCAGCAGGTTCCTCGTCGGGAGGAATGCCCGCTCAGCGGCGCTGCGAACCAACTCTAACCCCTCCTCGGGTGGCGGTCGACGGCGATGGGAACTCTACGCCATGCGCCCCCGGTACGCCACCCTCTGTTGTATCGTGGCCCGATCGTGAGGGGGAGGCCTAGAGTCTTTTCGCTGGTCTCGCGCCGCTATGGTGGCGTCCGTCGCGTTCGCGGCGCGCTCTCCGCAACGCTGGGAGTGCTGCTCGCTGCCCTGCTCGCGAGCGGCTGTGGCGGCGGCGCCCGCCAAGACTCCCACGAACCCGCGGGCACCTTCACCATGCAGGTCGTCCACGCGAGCTTCCCTGTCTCCCAATCGATCGCGCGGCCGGCCAGGCTCGAACTGCAGGTGCGCAACACCGGCCCCCGCACGGCGCCGAACGTGGCGGTCACACTCGATTCCTTCTACTACACCGACAACTACCCCGAACTCGCTGTCAACAAGCGCCCGGTCTGGGTCATCGAACGGGGCCCCGGCGCGATCGCCAAGCCCCCTGTTGAGAGCCAGGTGGTCAGCCCGCCCGGCGGCGGCCAGACGGCCTACGTCAACACCTGGGCCCTCGGCCCGCTCGCGCCCGGGAGCACGCGGACGTTCCTATGGCGGGTCACGCCCGTGAAGGCCGGCCTGCACACGGTCCACTTCACCGTCGCCGCCGGGCTCGCCGGCAAGGCCAAAGCCGAGCTCGCCTCCGGCGGCCCGGTGCAGGGACAGCTCACGGCCAGTATCGCCCCGGCTCCTCCGGCCATGCACGTGGACCCGAGCACGGGCCGGATCGTCTCCGGCGCCTACCAGCTCATTCCGTAGGCCCCGCGCCGTTTGGCCCACTGTCGAAAGATCGTCTTTACGATTTCGCCAGGCGGTGATGCTCTTCGGCCAGGTTGGCACTACGATTACTTACGGCTTTACGCCCTCTTCGCCCCACCCTCCAGGAGGAACCGATCCCGCTCATGCCACGCACCCGCCAGCACAACGTCACCGCCGCGCAGTGGAGCGCCAACGGAAGCGCGCTTGGGTCGCTCGACCTGACTCTCCCGGGCAACCAGGTCTTCGGCGCGAACGTCTTCTCGCCCGCCGTCCAGCGCCAGCGCCTGCCCAAGCACGTTTACAAGGCACTGCAGCGCACCCTCGCGCACGGCGAGGCGCTCGACACCTCGCTGGCAGACGCCGTCGCGCAGGGCATGAAGGAGTGGGCGATGGAAAAGGGCGCCACCCACTACACGCACTGGTTCCAGCCCCTTACCGGCTCGACCGCCGAGAAGCACGACTCCTTCTACGCCCCCGTCGGCGACGGCACCGCGATCGCGGAGTTCTCTGGCAAGGAGCTGATCCAGGGCGAGCCCGACGCCTCCTCCTTCCCCACGGGCGGCATCCGCGCGACGTTTGAGGCGCGCGGCTACACGGCCTGGGACCCGACCTCGCCCGCCTTCATCCTCGAGAACCCCAACGGCGCTCTGCTCTGCATCCCGACGGCCTTCACCTCGTGGACGGGCGAGGCGCTGGATCACAAGATCCCCCTGCTGCGCTCGATGGATGCGCTGTCAGGCGCGGCGATCCGCGCCCTGCAGCTGCTCGGCGACGAGGAGTCCCGGCGCGTGTTCACGACGGTCGGACCGGAGCAGGAGTACTTCCTGATCGACGAGCAGTACTACTTCGAAAGGCCTGATCTCCTCACCACCGGGCGCACCCTCTTCGGCGCCAAGCCCCCCAAGGGCCACGAGCTCGACGACCACTACTTCGGCTCGATCCCCGAGCGGATCCTCGCCTGCATGCTGGAAACCGAGCTGGAGCTCGCGAAGCTCGGCGTGCCGATCAAGACGCGTCACAACGAGGTCGCGCCGAACCAGTACGAGGTGGCGCCGATCTTCGAGAACTCGAACGTCGGCTCCGACCACCAGCAGCTGACGATGCAGGTCATGCAGAACGTCGCCCGTCGCTATGGCCTGGTTTGTCTGCTGCACGAGAAGCCCTTCGCGGGCGTGAACGGCTCGGGCAAGCACAACAACTGGTCGATGGGCACCGACACGCACGTGAACCTGCTCGAGCCGGGCGACACGCCGTCGGAGAACCTGCAGTTCCTGTTCTTTTGCACGGCCGTGATTCAGGCTGTCAACATCCACCAGGCGCTGTTGCGTGCGTCGATTGCCTCACCGGGGCAGGACCACCGCCTCGGGGCCAACGAGGCGCCCCCGGCGATCATCTCTATCTTCCTCGGCGCGGAGCTGCAAAAGGTCTACACGGCGATCGAGTCCGGCAAAGCCGAGCGCTCAAAGCCGGGGTCGTTCCTAGGCCTGGGCACCCCCGTGCTGCCGACGCTGCCGCTGCACGGCGGCGACCGCAACCGCACGAGCCCGTTTGCCTTCACCGGCAACAAGTTCGAGTTCCGCGCACTCGGCTCCTCGCAGTCGCTCGCGCTCCCCAACACGGTCCTAAACACGATCGTCGCCGAGGCGATCGACGACCTCGCCGGTAAGCTCAAGACAGCGCTGAAAGGGAGCTCGGCGAACCTCGAGAAGGCCGTCGCGAAAGTGGTCCGCGAGAGCTACGCCGCCAACAAGCGGATCATCTTCGACGGCGACAACTACGCCCCCAAGTGGCACGACGAGGCCGAGAAGCGCGGCCTCTACAACCTCCGCTCCACGCCTGAGGCGCTGCCGTGGCTCGTGGAGAAAGGGACCGTGGCGCTGTTCAAGAAATACGGCGTGCTGTCCAAGCGCGAGCTCGAGTCGCGCCACGAGGTCTTCCTCGAGCAGTACGCGACGAAGATCAACATCGAGTCCGAGACGGCGGCGGCGATCGCGCGCACCCAGATCCTGCCCGCGGCCGTCCGCCACCTCAACGAGTTGCGCGCCGCCGGCCTGGAGGAGCTGATCGAGGAGATCGAGCCGGTCGTCAAGGAGTTCCACTTCGCGCTGCGGGCGCTCGAGGACATCAACCTGAAGGACAACCAAGACGACTCATCCGCGGTGAAGTGGGCAGCCTACATGCATGACAAGGTGATCCCCGCGATGGAAGACGTGCGCGAGGTCGCAGACCGCCTGGAGAAGGTCGTGGCGGATGACCTTTGGCCGCTGCCGAAGTACTCGGAGATGCTTTTCATCAAGTAGCGCAGGCTCCGGAGGTTTTCTCCCGGCCGGCCCGACTTCGCGGGCCTATCGGCCGGGAGAAAATCCGGACCTGCTTGGCTGATCGTTTTAGCTCTAGTCCGCCGGCTGGCTAGCATTGTCTGATGGCCCGCGACTACCTGAAAGCGATCTCCAGCCGCGTCGTCGTCTACGACGGCGGCATGGGCGCGACGCTCGAGCAGTTCGACCTGAGCAGCGAGGACTACGGCGGCCTTCAGGGCAAGTGCCACGAGGCGCTCGTGCTCAACCGCCCGGACGTGATCGAGGGCGTGCACGCCTCGATGCTCGAGGCGGGCGCCGAAGTGCTCGAGACCGACACCTTCCAGGCCTCGCGGATCAAGCTCGGTGAGTGGGGCCTCGCCGACTACACCGTGGAGATCAACACGAAGGCGGCGGAAATCGCGCGTAAGGCGGCGGGCGAGGATCGCTTCGTCGCGGGCTCAATCGGGCCCACCGGGTACTTACCGGCCTCGGAGGAGGCCTCGCTCGGGCAGATCCGCTTTAGAGAGCTCGTCGAGGTGTTCGCCGAGCAGGCCGCCGGGCTGATCGACGGAGGCGCGGATCTGATTATCATCGAGACGGCGCAGGACATCCTCGAGGTCAAGGCGGCGATCTTCGGCGCGCGGGAGGCGTTCCAGAGCACCGGCCGCACGCTGCCGATCCACACGTCCGTGTCGCTGCTGCCCAACGGCGGGAAGATGCTGCTCGGGACGGACATCTCCGCGGTGCTCACAACGCTGGAGGCGCTGAAGGTCGACGTGGTCGGACTGAACTGCTCGACCGGGCCGGAGGACATGCGCGACGCGATCCGCTTCCTCGGCGAGTTCTGTCCTGTCCCTGTTGCCTGCATCCCGAACGCCGGGCTGCCGCTGCAGGGCCCCGACGGCGAGACGATTTTCCCCGAGAAGCCCGAGCCGCTCGCGCAGGCGCTACAGGAGTTCGTCGAGCGCTACGGCGTCGGTGTCGTCGGCGGCTGCTGCGGAACCACACCCGAGCACATCGCCGCGATCGCGGAGCGAGTTGCCAGACGGGCTGTCGAGCCACGCCCCTCTCCCCGCGCACCGCATCTGTCCTCGATGATCGCCGCCACGCCCCTCGTGCAGGAGCCAGCGCCGACGATGGTCGGCGAGCGCGTCAACTCACAGGGCTCGCGCAAGGCGAAGGAGCTGCTGCTCGCCGACGACTACGACGGGCTCGTGCAGATCGCCGAGGACCAGGTGCAGGGTGGCGCGCACGTGCTCGACCTGTGCGTGGCGCTGACCGAGCGCTCTGATGAGGACGAACAGATGCGCCTGGTCGCGAAGAAGGTCTCGCTGACACAGCCCGCGCCGATCCAGATCGACTCGACCGAGCCGGAGGTGATCGCGACGGCGCTCGATCAGATCCCCGGACGCGCGATCGTCAACTCCGTGAACCTCGAGGCTGGGCGCGAGAAGCTCGACCGCGTCGTTCCGCTGGCGCTCGCGCATGGCGCGGCATTGATCGCGCTGACGATCGACGAGGTCGGGATGGCAAAGACCGCCGAGCGCAAGGTCGAGATCGCCAAGCGGATCCGCGACCTGTGCTGCGAGGAGCACGGCCTCGACCCCGAGCTGCTGATCTTCGACTGCCTCACGTTCACGCTGACGACCGGCGATGAGGAGTGGCGCCCGTCCGCCGTGGAGACGATCGCGGGGATCAAAGCAATCAAGGAGCAGATCCCGGGCGTGAAGACCTCGCTGGGGGTCTCCAACGTCTCCTTCGGCGTATCCCCCGGCGCGCGCGCGGTGCTCAACTCGGTGTTCCTGCACCACTGCGTCGACGCGGGCTTGGACCTGGCGATGGTCAACCCCAACCACATCACCCCCTACTCGGAGATCTCCGATGAGGAGCGCGAGCTGGCCGACGACCTTGTACTCAACCGCCGCGAGGATGCGCTGGAGAGGTTCATCGCCCACTTCGAGTCCAAGGGCGAGGACGAGACAGCAGGACCAGGCGCCGCCGACCCGACCGAGGGGATGGAGCCCGAGCAGGCGCTGCACTTCCACATCCTGCGCCGCCGCAAGGAGGGCGTCGAGGACTGGATCGACCGCAGCGTGGAGAAGATCGGCGCGGTTCCGACCCTCAACGAGGTGCTGCTGCCGGCGATGAAGGAGGTCGGCGACAAGTTCGGCGCAGGCGAGCTGATCTTGCCGTTCGTGTTGCAGTCGGCCGAGGTGATGAAGCGTGCGGTCGCCCAGCTTGAGAAATACCTCGACAAGATCGAGGGCTACACGAAGGGTACGGTCGTGCTGGCGACGGTGTTCGGCGACGTGCACGACATCGGCAAGTCGCTGGTCAACACGATCCTCACGAACAACGGCTACACG
The DNA here is from genome assembly GCA_963813805.1 of uncultured Solirubrobacterales bacterium. Lineage (GTDB taxonomy): Bacteria > Actinomycetota > Thermoleophilia > Solirubrobacterales > Solirubrobacteraceae > Palsa-744. The sequence goes on along the minus strand of CAWEZZ010000001.1, from coordinate 412,204 downwards.
GTGGTCGACCTCGGCAAGCAGGTACCGATCCAGACGATCCTCGACGCCGCCCAGGAGCACAAGGCGACCGCGATCGGCCTCTCCGCGCTGCTGGTCTCCACCTCCAAGCAGATGCCAGCTTGCATCCAGGAGCTGCATGCGAAGGGCCTCTCCTACCCCGTGCTCATCGGTGGCGCGGCGATCAACCGCGCGTTCAGCTATCGCGCGCTGTATCCGGGCGGCAAGGAGTCCGATGAGGTCTACGAGCCGGGCGTCTTCTACTGCAAGGACGCATTCGAGGGCCTCGCTGTGATGGACCAGCTGATCGATGCGGACGCGCGCGGCGCGCTGGTTGAGAAGCTGCTCGCCGGCGCCACGGAGTTCCGCGCCAAGGGCGAGGCGCCCGAGGAGGACCTCAACTTCGCCGACGACTCGGTGCGCTCCGCGGCACGCACCGACGTTCCGATCCCCACCCCGCCCTTCTGGGGCGTGCGCGAGATCCCGGTGGACCTCGACGAGGTCTACCGCCACCTCGACACGCACGTGCTGTTCAAGCTGCACTGGGGCGGGCGCGGCGTCAAAGGCGAGGCCTGGCAGACGCTGCTGCGCGATGACTTCCGTCCGCGCCTGGAGCGGATGTGGCGCGAGCAGGACTACCTGCACCCGCGCGCGCTGCTGGGCTTCTTCCCCTGCTACGCGCTGGGCAACGAGATCGTCGTGCTCGACCCCTCCGACCGCGAGTCAGAGCTCACCCGCTTCGTCTGCCCGCGCCAGCCGAAGGGGGAGCGGATCTGCCTGGCCGACTTCTTCCGCCCGGCGGTCGACGGCAAGCCACCCGCCGAGCTGGACGTGATCGCGGTGCAGGCCGTGACGGTCGGCTCGCAGGTGACCGAGCTGATGGCCAAGCTCGAGTCCGACGGCGAGTTCGCCGAGCAGCTTTTCGTGCACGGGCTCGGAGTGCAGACCGCCGAGGGGCTGGCCGAGTGGCTGCACTACGTGGCGCGGGAGATGCTCGGCGTCGAGGCCTCCCAGGGCCGGCGATACTCATGGGGCTACCCCGCGGTGCCCGAGCAGAGCGAGCATCTGAAGGTGGAGCAGCTGCTGCGCCTGGAGACGATCGGCATGACGATCACCGAGGGATACGCGCCCAACCCCGAGCAGTCAACGCTCGCGCTCGTCGCCCACCACCCGCAGGCGATCTACTTCGGCACCCGCCAGGGCCGCCTGCCGGCGGAGGGCTCCCCCGACGACCTCATCCGCGGCTCCGCGCGCGACCCCTCCCTGTTCGGCGACCTCGAGGACTCAGACCCACCGGACGGCGCGATCGAAGCCGAGGACGAGCCCGCGATGGCGGGCTCGTAACTCCTGGGCGCCTACGGCTCCTCGCGGGGCGGAGGGCGGAACAGGATCCGCTTGACCTCTGAGGCCGAGCCGCCGCCGAGGCGCAGCGCCGTCTGAAAGCCCTCGCCGCCGAGCTCGCCGGCGTCCAAGGCGCGGCGTAGCTCATTCAATGCTGCATGGTCCTCCTCCCGAACCTGGTCGCGCGCGGTCTCGAGCAGGATCAGATGGCGCGGGCGCTTGAGCGCAGCGGCGATGCGTACGAATGGCTCGCGCGTGCCGGCATCCAGATCATCTACCGCGAGCACCACCGTCTCCCTGCTCTCCAGGCGCTTGGACACGGCCGCGCGCAGGAGCTCCTCGGCGCGCGCTTGCAGCTCCTCCTCGGCCACGCGTCCTTCAAGGAGCGTGCGAACCTTGCCCAGGGACAGCAGGCTGGCGCGATCCTCGATCAGGCGATCGAGGAAGCGGTCGCGCTCGGCGTGCGAGGCGGAGGCAACCACGAGCAGGCTCCCGGGGGAGTAGCGCAGTCGATCTGCCGGCGCTAGCACGCGACAATGGACGGTGAGATCGGCGGGCCGTGGAGGAGCGCCGTCGGGGCGCGGGCGATCTGAGGACCATCCGGTCCGCTCGTCCGCCGATATCTTGACGCTGCGGGCTCCAGGGCGTGTGGCCATGCCCCCCATCATGCCCTAAGGGCGGACCACACCCGGTCACGCTATGGCTGGGCCTGCGAGTGCGCGTGCCTGGGAGATGAGCTGCCTGCCGGCAGTGGGCCGAGCTTGACAGGCGCGGCGTGCATGGTGCGCAGGCGCACCTCTCTCCAGGAGAGGCCCTCGTTGACGAGCGCGGGCATGCCCATGATCAGCGCAGTGGCGACCTCGACGACCTGCAGGACGATGCCGTAGGCGATGGCGTCGGGCATGGAGACGTGGTAGGCGCCGACGAGCACGGCGACGCAGGCGACCTGGAAGACGCCGACGTTGGCGGGGGTGGCCGGCAGGACCGCAGTGACGTTGACGGCGAACAACACCGCGGCAGCGGCGGCGGCGCCAGCGTGGGAGTCGAGGCCGAGCGCCATCAACAGCAGCCAGCAAGACAGCCATTGCAGAGCCCACGCCCCCAGCTGAGCTACGGTGGCGATGGTCGCGCGGCGGGGCTGGGCGAACACGCGCAGGCCGTCGCGCAGGCGCAACATGGAGCGGCGCAGACCGGCGAACAGGGTGTGTAAGTGGCGCGCGGACGAGAGCGCGGCGGGCTGGACCAGCACCGGCACGAGCGAGCGCACGAGCAGCGCGGCGAGCGGCGCGAGCGCGATCAGCAGCAGCGCCCGATCGTGCCCGCCGAGAACGCTGACGCTCGAGAGCGTGACGCCGCCGAGAATGACGAGGGCGAGCAGATTGAGCAGCGTCTGGGAGACGATCGTGCCGAGGACGACGGGCAGGGTCTCGCGTGCACGGCCAAGGCGCCGCGCGACGATCAGCGCACGCGATGACTCACCGAGACGGGCTGGCAGCGTGGCGGACATGAGCACGCCGATGAAGGTGCCCTGCATCGCGTCGCGGCGTTTGGCCCGGCGCCAGGTGGGTGCAGCGGCGAGGATCGAATGCCAAGCGAGCGCGCGAGCGAACATCGCGGCACACATCAGGACTAAACCGGCGGCGAGCAGTCCGGGCTTTGACGCGAGCAGCGAAGCGACCACACGGGTGACGCCCACGCGTTGCAGGGCCACGACGGCAAGCCCGGCGCCGGCGAGCGAGCTGGCGGCGAGGCCGGCGCGGCGCAAGACGCGCAGGCGGCGTGGGCGACCGACCAGCGGGGGACGGGCGGGGATCAGCGATGGCAGCCGCTCGGCGGGCACGCGCGGCAGCAGGTCGGCGGGAACGAGGCCGTAGCGGACCGCAGCGCGTCGAGACCGGGTGACGGGCGATCCGACGGACAGGGCCTGCTCGTAGCAGTCGAGCACTTCGGCGGCCACGTGCGGCCAGGCGAAGCGCTCAGCGCGCGCGCGCGCGGCCAGCGCCATCCGCGCGCGCAGGCCCGGATCGAGCGCGAGGACGCGCAGCGCCTCCGCGAGGGCGAGCGCGTCCCCCGCGGGGACGAGCAGGCCATCGAGCCCGTCGCGTAAGACGTCCCGGTATCCGGGGATGTCGGAGGCGAGCACAGGCGTGGCGGCGGCGAACGCCTCGGTGAGGACCATGCCGAAGCTCTCGCCGTGCAGCGACGGCGCGCACAACACCTCAGCACGGGCGAGCTCCGCCAGCTTGCGCTCCTCAGAGACCTTGCCCAGCGCGTGCACGCCACGGTCGTCGAGCATCATGTGGGCGACCTCCTCGGCACTGGCGCCGACGAGCGTGAGCGTCGCCGGGATCTGGTCGCGCAGCGCCTCAAACGCGCGCAGCAGGACCGGTAGGCCCTTACGTTCGACCGCCTGACCGATGAAGAGGATCCGCAGCTGCGGCTGCGGCTGATGGGTTTCTGCGTGTGGGGATTGCTCGTCTGCAAACGCGTACACGGGCAGGCCGGTGTCCGCGAGATCGTTCTCGTCGACGCCGGTGTGCGCAGGGCCGACTCCGTTACCGAGGTGGACGCCGTTGGGGACGATTCGGTAGCGCCCGCCGTAGAAGCGGCGGGCTGTCCAGGCGGCAGCCTCGGATACGGCGATGCGGACGTGCAGGTGGTTCATCCGTCGCCGCCCGCCGAGCGGGACCGCCGCAATCCCGTTGGTGAGAGCGTTCTCGGAGTAGGTGTGGAACGTGCCCACGAGCGGCAGGTCCCGCGCGCAGCACAGCGCGTCCCAGCCAGCGACCGGCACGACCGGCTCGTGGATGTGCACGACGTCGTAGCCGCCGTAGCGCAGCTCGCGGCGCAGGGTGAAGACAGCGTGCGGGGTGAGCGCCATGTTCGAGACGGCGCCATTCGCGGGCAGGCCAACGGTGCGGCCGAGCGAAACGAACCCTTCTGGCTCCTCACAGCTCTGCGGGCGTGCCCCGCGATGCAGGCGCCGGGAGAGCGGATCGTCGGGGTCGAACGGCGCAATTATGCGAGCGTCGTGGCCGCTCGCGGTCAGCTCGAACGCGAGCGCCTCGATGTGGCGGGTCACACCACCCGGGTAGGTCCACGAATACGGCGACACAAGCGCGATCCGCACAGGTGAACTGTATCCGCTGCGCAGCCGACTCCTTCCCCCGGTGCGATAATCGACGCTGTGGGCGCACGGCATTTCGTCAAGTACACGTTTCTGAAGCTCGACCCGGCCTGGCGCCGGCTCGACGACGAGCGCCGCGAACAGGACAAGCGCGAGTTCGTGGCCGCGTGCGAGAACTTCGCCGACGGGCATCTGTTGCAGGCGTTCTCGCTGGTGGGCACGCGCGGGGATGCCGAGCTGCTGCTGATCTCAGAGGCAGAGAACCTCGATCGCATCCACGAGTTCCACGTGGTGCTGGGACAGAGCGGGCTGATGAAGTGGGCGCAGACGCCTTACTCGTTTTTAGGAATGCGAAAGAGCTCGGAATACTCCGAAGACGAGCGCACGATCCCACGCGGCTTTGAGGGGAAGTACGTGTTCGTGTATCCGTTCGTGAAGTCGCGCGAGTGGTACGCGCTGCCGGCAGAGGAACGCTGGCGGATTATGCAGGGGCACATCGAGGTCGGGCGCGAATACCCGGGGGTCGACAACCACACGACGTACTCGTTTGGGTTAGACGACCAGGAGTTCATCGTCGCGTTCGACACCGACGACGTCGGCACGTTCCTCGAGCTCGTGCAGCGGCTGCGCTCGACCGAGGCCTCGCGGTACACGGTGCGCGACACGCCGAGCTTCACGTGCCTGGCGATGTCACTGGAGCGTGCATTGAACGCGCTCGACGGCGAGCCCGTCACGTTAGAGGCACTGCCCACTGCCTAAAGGTCTCGCTCACCTGCGCCGGGCGGACCCGGTGCTTGCCGAGGTCATCGCAACCGTCGGCAAGCTGGGCGATGCGCGCGACGGACGACCAGATCGCGAGGACCACTATGGCGCGCTGGTGCGCGCAATCGTTGGGCAGCAGCTGAGCGTGAGCGCGGCTCGCGCGATCTACGGGCGGCTGACGGCCCGCTTCGATGACCGGCCGCCGACGCCGGAGGAGATCTGCAACGACGACCCCGAAGCGCTGCGCGCCGCGGCGGGACTGTCACGCGCGAAGGTGAGCTATCTGAGATCGCTCGCCGAGCACACGCTCTCGGGCGAACTGGAGCTGGAGCGGCTAGACGAGCTGGACGACGAAAAGGTGATCGTGGAGCTGACTGCCGTGAAGGGCCTCGGCCTATGGAGTGCGCAGATGTTCCTGATGTTCCACCTGGAGCGCCCGGACGTGCTCCCCGTCGGCGACCTCGGCATCCGCAGGGCGATCGAACGCGCATACGGGCTCGACGCGCTGCCCGAGGCGGCCGCGATGGAGGAGATCGCCGAGCCGTGGCGCCCCCACCGCACGCTGGCCTGCCGCTATCTGTGGCGCTCGTTGCGGAACGAGCCGGCGTGACCCTGCAGCCCCGTCTGATGGTCGAGGGGCAAGCGAGGCAAGAACGCAGGGAGCGTAGTGTGCTTTCAGCACATGAGCGACCGAGGACACAGCATCGCGCCGCTCCCCGGCCCTCAGACGGCGGAGACCTGCTCTTCCTCGGCTACCCGGAAGGAGGAGCCGCAGCCGCATGCGGCCACGACGTTGGGGTTTGACACCTTGAAGCCCGCGCCCTGCAGGCTCTCCTCGTAGTCGATCGTCGAGCCGCTCACGAACTGCAGGCTCTCGTTGTCCACGAGCAGCTTCAGCCCGTGACTCTCGAACACGGCGTCACCGTCGCGCTGCTCGTCGAACGCCAGCTGGTACTGGAAACCGGAGCAGCCGCCGCCGCGCACGCCTACGCGCAGGCCCGCCATGTTGACGTCGGCGTCCTGCGAGGCGAGGAACTCGCGCACCTTCTCGGCACCCTTATCGCTGATCGTGATCATCGCTTTCTAAAGTATAGCGCCCACGTTGTTCTAATCTTGAGCCAAGAATGCCCAATGCCGAGGACATCAAGCAGCGCATCGAGGCCGCCATCCCAGGGGCGCAGGCGGAGGTCGAGGACTACACCGGCGGCGGCGACCACTTCCGCGCGACCGTCACCGCTCAGGCCTTCGAGGGCCGTAGCCGCATCGAGCAGCACCGCCTCGTCTACGAGGTCTTTCCGACCGAGATCGGCGGCGCCATCCACGCCCTGGCATTGAAGACCCAGACCCCAGAAAAGGCCCACGTTCAATGAGTCAGGAGCTTCCCATGTCCAGCAACCAGTTCAGCCCCGCGCCGGGCGCAGCTGCAAGCGAGTCAAACCCCGTGCCCGGCACGACCGCGAGCGAGCCCAACCCCATTCGCGAGGCGATCGCGCAGGCCATTGACGAACACAAAGTGATCCTGTTCATGAAGGGCACCCCCGAGGCTCCCGCGTGCGGCTTCTCCGCCCGCACGGTGGCCACTTTGCAAGAGCTGGACGTGCCCTTCGCCGCGGTCGACGTGCTTGCCGACCCGCGCATCCGCCAGGAGCTGTCCGCGATCTCGAACTGGCCCACCATCCCCCAGCTGTTCGCTAATGGCGAGCTGATCGGGGGCTGCGACATCGTCATCGAGATGTACGAGTCCGGGGAGCTCACGCAGGCGTTGCTGTAGCGTCCCGCGCCGCATGCCCTCCGTAGCGGTCGCCACCGACAGCACGCACTACCTGCCACGCGCCGTCGCAGACAGCCAGGGCATCCACCAGGTCAGCCTGTACGTGGGCTGGAAAGGCGAGCCCGAACGCGAGCTGCAGATGCTGGACGGCTTCGACCGTTTTTACGCGCGCCTGGACTCAGACCCGGAGCTGCCCACCACCTCCCAGCCCTCGATCGGCGACTTCCTCGCCGTGTGGGAACCGCTGATCGAGGCCGGGCAGGACGTGGTCTCGATCCACCTAGCCGGCGGCATCTCGGGCACCTGCGAGGCCGCCCGCCAGGCGTACGGGCTGCTCGCCGAGCGCGGCCTCTCAGACCGCGTGGAGGTGATCGACGGAGAAACCGCGTGTGGAGGAACGGGCCTGCTGGTGCTCGCCGCGTGCGCCGCCGCCCGCGCGGGCGGCGAGAAAGACGCTGTGCTCGCGCGTGTGCGTGAGGCGCGCAAGGCGCTGAGAATCTGGTTCTGCCTCGACACGCTCGAGTACCTGCGACGCGGCGGGCGAGTGGGCAAGGCACAGGCGTGGCTGGGTGGCACGTTGAAGATCAAGCCAATCCTGTCGCTCGAGCACGAGATCGTGCCCGTCGAGCGCGTGCGTACCGCCGGGCGGGCCTTCGAGCGCATGGTTGCCTACGCGCAGGAGCTCCACGACCGCGGGTCCGACGGCTGGGTGGTGCAGCACATCCAGGCGCCCGAGCAGTCTCAGCGGCTGATCGACCGCTGCCGCGAGATCTTCGACTCCGAGCCTGTCTTTACCTCCGAAGTCGGGCCCGTGATCGGCACCTACACCGGCCCTGGCCTGATTGGCGTCGGGGCGATCCCACGTGCGCTCCTAGACGACCGCTGACCGGCCCCATCGACCGTCTAGGACCCGTGACTCGCAGAACGTGTTTTCAATTTTTTACGCAGTGTGCGCTTTTGTATCTACACCGTAGATACGATGGAGCACAGTGAGCGCAAATTGAAAGTCCCACCCGCACATGCGTGCGCTTTTGTATCTACCCGATACATACGATGGCACACAGTGCATGAAATTCAAACACATACTCAGCGACGGCGACGGCGGCGGCGCATCATTCGGGCGCCGAGCACGAGCCCCACCGCCGCCGCCCCGATCGTCAGTTCGGTGCGGTGACGCTCGATATGGCCGCGCCAGTCGGTGAGATGAGCCACCTCGCCGCGCAGGCGCTCGACCGCGACCGCCAGCTCCATGCGGTTGTTTTCGATCGAGCCGCGGATCTCGGCCGGCGAGCGCTGGGGCATCAGCCTTCACCCACCGGGGCGGCCGGGTAGGGGGCGCTCTCGGCGGCCGAGGCGGCCGCCGAGCTGGCCGGGCTCGCGCCGACCGCCTCGCGGATCTTGTACGCCTCCTCGATCGCCATGCTCGGCATGGGAGGGGACCCTCTTTTGACCGCCTTGGCGGCCACGAAGCCGGCTATCACCCCGAGCACTACCAGGATCACGGCCATCGCGAAGAAGCCCCAGAAGTAGGTGAAGTCGTTGCCCGGCAGGTAGTAGTAGAGCAACCACGCGCACCCGACCAGCGCGAACACGAGCGCCATCACGAAGAAGATCCCCGCCGCGGCCCCGATGATGGCACCCTTGGCGAGCTTGGTGGCCTTCTCGGTGACCTCCGCCTTGGCGAGCTCGATCTCCTCGCGGATGAGCAGCGTGGCACGCTCGGAGACATCGGCGATCGCCGTCGCGATGTTCTGGGGCTGATCGGAGCGTTGCCCGTCAGAGGGGGGTAACGAGGACTCGCTCACTCCGGCGGCTCCTCGTCGAACAGGCGCCTCCACACCAGGCCGGCCGCGCGGTGGGCAGCGATGCTCGACAATGCGCCGATCCCCGCCAAAAGGCCCGACCAGATCAGCCGCTTGACCATGTCGTTCTCCATCACTGCGGCAGTCTAGTGCTCGCGGTGGTCCCCTCGCCGACGGCGCTCGTCTCCAAGCCGCCGCAGACGGTCTCGACCACGAGCCACTTCGCCCGCTCGAAGTGCTCGTCGCCCTGCGGCAGCAGGCCGAAGATCCAGCCCGTGAGAAGCTGCTCGATCGCGCCGTAGAACGCCATCGCGGCGAACCGCGCTTCGATCTCCGGCTTGAAGGAGCCCTCCGCCTGGGCCTCCGAGACGATCTCTCCGATCAGCTCGTACGCCGCGCGGATCTCGCCCAGGTGGGTCTGCCCAAAGGAGTTTGCCGCGCGCGTGACCTCGACGATGATCACCTTCATCAGATCGGGGTCGTGGCGGTAGGAATCGATGATGAACGACGCGATCGCCTCCAGCTTCTCCCGCACCGCGATCGGCTGGGCGTCGACTTCGCGGATCGTCTCGAGCATCACGTTCCAGCGCTCCAGAAAGAGTGTGTCGAGCACCTCGTCCTTTGAAGCGAAGTAGTGATACACCAGGCCGTACGCCACCCCCGCCTCATCCGCGATGTCCGCTACCCGGCAGGCATGGAAGCCCCGGCGGGCGAACACCCGCACCGCCGCGTCCAGGATCACGCGGCGCTTGTCCGGCGCCGTCTTGCCCCGACCGATCGGAGATCGGCCAGCGCTCATCCTCCGCCGCCTCTGTGCCCGATCGGCTCCCGCATGATCGGCTCCCGCGTGATCGTCTCCCCACGCTCATCCGCCCCTTCAGGCCAGCGGTAGACGTCCGGGCGACGGTTGGCGAGCGCCGGCAGTTGCGCACGTATCTCCCGCTGACGTTCCAGGTCAAGCTCGGCGACGATATGACTCTCGCGGTCGGGGGCCTGCGCCAGCACCACCCCCCAGGGATCGACGATCATCGAGCGCCCGCCGGAGTGTAAGCCTCCCGGATGGGGCCCCACCTGGTTGGCCGCCACCACGAACGTCTGGTTCTCGATCGCGCGCGCCTTCACCAGCGTTTCCCAGTGGTCACGCGTAGTCGGCAACGTGAACGCCGCCGGCAGCGCGATCACGCGCGCGCCCCGCACGGCGAGGATCCGGTAGAGCTCGGGGAAGCGCAGGTCGTAGCAGATCGACAGCCCCAGCTCAACGCCGCCGCCGGTCTCTGAGAGGACAATCTCCTCGCCCGGCTCCTCCACTGCGGACTCACGGTAGGTCCTGCCGTCGATCTCCACGTCGAACATGTGCACCTTGCGGTACACCGCCTTTACCTCTCCCTGCGGGTTGACGTGCACGGAGGTATTCGCGAGCTTCTCCCTGCCCGGTATGCGCTCGGCGATCGAGCCCGCGACCAGGTCCACCTCCAGCTCGCGCGCGGTCTCGCGCGCCCAGGAGATCGCCGGGCCATCAAGCTCCTCGGCCCCGGCGCGCAGCTCCTTCTCGGCGCCGATCACCGTCCACTTCTCGGGGAGTACGATCAGCTTCGCGCCGTCCGTCGCCGCGGCGCGCGTGAGGCGATCAGCGGCAGCGAGGTTCGCGGCCCGATCGGCGGTGGAGTTGAGCTGAACTGCTGCGACCTTCAAAGCGCATCCCCTCCCGCAGGCGTCACCTCGGAGATCCCGCAGGCCCCGCAGGCGTTCCATCCGCAGAATAGATTGACTGGTCAGTCAACATCTTCAAGCATAACGCCCGGCCCAGCCGGGACGGTGACCGCGCGCACTGGTAGCTCACGCGCGGAACGCGACACCCTGCTCGGCACCGGCCGGCCCCGCCGCGGCGCCGCAGGAAAGGAGGTCGGCCACTTCCGCCTCGGAGTAGCCGGCCGCCAGGAGCACGACCTCGGTGTGCTCGCCGAGCGCGGGGCCAGGCAGTCGGCCATGCTCGCCTGGCGTGCGCGCGAGCTTGACGGGGATCCCTAGCTGGCGGACCGGACGCTCGGCGCCGGGCTGGTCGATCTCGACAGCCATCTCCCTCGCGCGCACCAGCTCGGAGGAGAGCGCCTCGTCCAGCTCCAGTACCGACTCAAGACAGCAGTCGTGCTTCTGCGCAAACGCCTCCCACTCCGCGCGGCTGCGCGTTTTGAAGATCTCCTTGACCTCCGTATGCGCATCGGACCCCGGGCGCTCGAACTGCTTGGGAATCAAATCCTCACGACCAACGCCCTGACACCAAGCCTGCCAGAACTTCGGCTCCAGTGCCCCCAGCGTCACCCAGCCGTCGGCGCACTCGTACGGCCGATAACAGATCAGCGAACCCGCCAGCGGCAAGTCACCACGGCGAGGGACGACCCCGTCGGCGAAGTACGCGCCGGCGACCATCGCCAGCCACGACAGCGCGCCGTCGGTCATCGACACGTCCACGACCTGTCCCTCGCCCGAGCCCGCGCGCCCCGGACCGCCGTCGCGCTCGCGCAGCGCGGCCATGATCCCGAACGCCGCCATCAGCGCGCCGCCGCCTAGATCCGCGATCTGGCCCGCGGCCTGCACCGGCTCGCCCCCGCGCTCCCCCGTAAGGCCCAGCAGACCGATCAGCCCCAGGTAGTTCATGTCGTGCCCGGAGGCGCTCTTGCGGGGGCCGTCCTGGCCGTAGCCGGAGATCGCGCAGTACACGATCCCGGAATTGACCTCGCGCATACGCTCGTAGCCGACCCCTAGACGGTCGAGCACCCCCGGGCGGAAGGACTCGAGCACCACGTCGTGCTCGCACACGAGCGCCAGCAGCGCCTCGCGCCCGCGCTCGTGCTTGAGGTCCAAGCGGATCGAGCGCTTGTTGCGGTTCAACGACAGGAACAGAGCCGAGCGTGCGCTCTCGTGCGCGCCCTCGTAGTAGGGCGGCGACCAGCGAATGTAGTCGCCCATGCCCGTGTCCTCGACCTTCACCACGTCCGCGCCGAAGTCCGCCAGCAACAGCGAGCAGAAACCGCCCGGCAAGAGGCGCGACAGGTCGAGCACGCGAATGCCCTCGAGCGGCAGGCTCATGTCCCTCGTTGCGGAACGTTCAGCATTGCCCGGGCCTCCTCCACAGTGGCCGGCCGGCGACCGAGGTCTTCGGTCAGCTGCCGCGCCTTGCAGATCAGCTCCCCATTGGACTTGGCCATCTCGCCGTTTGGCAGGTACAGGTTGTCCTCCAGACCCACCCGGATCGACCCGCCGAGCGTCAGCGCGGCAGCCACGAGCATCCACTGGTCGCGGGAGATCCCGATCACCCCCCAGTGCGACCCCGCCGGGATGTTCTCGACCATCGCCGCGAGGTTACGCGCCGTCGGCGGGATGCCCCCCACGACGCCCATCACACAGTCGACGTGCAGCGGAGTCTTCAGCACGCCCATGTCGATCAGCGGCGCCAGGCTGCCGACGTGCCCGATGTCGAAGCACTCGTGCTCGGGTTTGATGCCGAGCTCGTTCATCGCCTCGAGCAGCTCGATGATCTCCTCGAACGGGTTCGCGAACACCATCTTGAACACGAACTCTTTCCTCGACTTCGAGTACTTCGCGTAGTTCATCGAGCCCATGTTCAGCGCCGCCACCTCCGGGCGGCACTCGCGCAGGTATTCCACGCGCTTCTCCACCGGCACGCCGATCGTGCCCGTGGAGAAGTTGACGATCACCGTATCGCCGGCCTCCTCGCGGATCGCATCCGAGATCGCCTGGAAGTCCTCGATCTCATAGCTCGGCATGCCCTCGGGAGTGCGCGCGTGGATGTGGATCATCACCCCGCCCTCGTCCACAATCCGCCGTGCCTCCGCCGCGTACTCCGCGGGCGTATAGGGGATCGCCGGACACTGCTCGCGATTGGCGATCGCCCCCGAGATCGAGCACGTGATCACGACCGGGTCGTCTATGGCCATCTGTGTCACCACGCTCCGTGAGTTCGTAGGGCAAGCACCGCAAGGACGCAGGGAGCGAAGTGTGCTTTGCACACGAGCGACCGAGGACGCCGCGGGGCGCCGCCATACGGGCTCACGGTCATACGGGCACGACGCCATGGCGCTTCCACGGGCGCTCGATCTTCTTGCCCTGCGACATCTCCAGCCCGCGGCAGATCGTCTCGCGGGTCTCGCGGGGGTCGATCACGTCGTCGATCAGGTCGTTGCCGGCAGCGATGTACACGTCGAACATCTTGCGGAACCCCTCGATCAGCTCGGCCTTCTTCGCCTCGGGGTCCTCGGCTTCGTCGACCTGTTTGCGAAACGCGATCTCGACGACCCCCTCGGCGCCCATCACGCTGATCTCAGCGCTCGGCCAGGCGACGATCAGGTCGGGCTCGTAGGCACGCCCGTTCATCACGTAGTACCCCGCGCCGTACGCCTTGCGGGTGATCACGGTGATCTTCGGCACGGTCGCGTTGGCGACCGCATAGAGCATCTTGGCGCCGTGGCGGATGATCCCTTCGGCCTCGACCTTCGTGCCCACCATGAAGCCGGGCACGTCCTGGATGAAGACGAGCGGGATCGCGAAGGCGTTGCAGAGGTTGACGAAGCGTGCAGCCTTGTCGGAGGAGTCGTTGTCGAGGATCCCCCCGAGCTGCTTGGGCTGGTTGGCGACGATTCCCACGGGGCGCCCCCCGAAGCGCGCGAAGCACGTGATGATCGTCTTGGCCCACTGGCGCTTGATGTCGAGGTACTCCCCGTCGTCCACGATCAGCTTGATGACGTCGTACATGTCATAAGGCTTGCGATTGGACTCCGGCAGCACGTCCAGCAGCTCCTCCTCGCGCCGGTCGATCGGGTCTGATTTGGCCCCGCCCACCCCACCCGCCCGCACGGGTGGGCGCTCTTCGCAGTTCTGGGGCATGTAGGAGAGGTACTCCTTGATCCGCTCGACACACTCCTCGTCGTCGGCGACCTCCATGTCGCCCACGCCCGACTTACGACAGTGCACACGCGAGCCCCCCAGTTCCTCCTGAGTCACGTCCTCGCCCACCGCTGCCCTGACGAGGTGCGGGCCCGCCAGCGCCATCGACCCGCGGCCCTTGACCATTGGCACGAAGTCCGCCAGCCCGGGGATGTAGGCGGTGCCCGCCGCGCACGGGCCCATCAGCGCCGCGACCTGCGGGATCACGCCGCTCATCATCACCTCCTCGCGGAACAGATGCCCCGAGCCGGCGAACATCGCGCCCGCCGCCTCCTGCACGCGCGCGCCGGCAGAGTCGAGCAGCCACACGAACGGCATGCGCTTGGTCAGCGCCAGCTCGCGCAGGCGGGTGACCTTGATCTCGCCGGTCATTCCCATCGAGCCCGCCATCACCGTGAAGTCATACGCACACACCGCCGCGAGGCGGCCATCGATCTTGCCGTAGCCGGTGATCACCCCGTCCGCGGGCGCCTCCACGCCCTCCATTGCCCGCGCCGCGAAGTGCGGGCGGCCATGGATGCCGAGCTCCACGAACGTCCCGTCGTCGATCAGCAGCGCGATCCGCTCGCGCGCGGTGAGCTTTTCCCGCTCGTGCTGCTTGGCGATCTTCTCCTCGCCCCCGCCGAGCTTGATCTGCGCGCGGCGAGCCTCCAGGTCCTCGACCAGCGGGCGCAGGAGCGAGACCGGCGGGGCTGCGAGCGCGTCCGGGGTCCCGGCGGGCGGGCCGTCCACCCCGGCGGCGAGCGCCTCGGGCGTAGGTGTTACGTCGGTGCTCATCATCGACCTTTCCACTGAGGATCGCGCTTCTGAAAGAACGCGGTCACACCCTCGACGATGTCCTCGGTCGAGAGTGCCAGCGTCAGTTGTGCGCGCAGATAGTCAAGCGCGTCGTCCAGGGGCATGTCCAGCTGGCGGCGCATCGCCTCCTTGCCCAGCCGCATGATGACCGGCGAGGACCCCGCCAGCTTCTCCGCCCACTCAGCCACGGCCGCGTCGAACTCCTTCACCGGCACAACCCTGTTGACGATCCCCGCCGCCAGTGCCTCCTGGGCGCTCCAGCGCTCGCCCAGCAACAGCAGCTCGTTGGCCTTCTTACGCGGCACATTGCGGTAGATCAGCGCCATAATCATGAACGGGAACGCCCCCACGTTGATCTCCGGCGTCCCGAAGGTGGCCTTCTCGGACGCGACGATCAGATCGCACGCCAGCGCCACCCCCAGCGCACCCGCCAGCACGTGCCCGCGCGCGGCGCACACCGTCGGCTTGCCGAGACTCCCGATCAGCTTGAACAACTCTACGAAGCGCGCGGAGCCGAAGTGCTTGGACACGAGCGGCACATCGCCCGCGAATCCGCCCAGGTTCGCGCCGGAGGAGAACACCGTCTCGTGCGAGGACGCAAGCACCAGGCAGCGCACCTCGCCGTCGTCGCGGGCGCGCTCGAACGCCGCGATCAACCCCTCCAGCAGCTCCGCCGACAGCGCGTTGCGGGTGTCGGGCTCGTTCAGGGTGACCGTCGCGACGCCATTCTCGGCAACCTCGTAGAGCACCGGCTCAGCAGACACGCTCGCATCCTAGCCTCCTTCCCTTCTCCTGGCTGAAGCGCTAGTTTCTGCGCACACAAGCGAGCATGACAAGGAGCCCCACCGATGGCTGCCACCGCCGAGAGCGTGCTGAAGCCCGACTTCCACAGCGCGCGCAAACACTTCATCTTCAACGACGAGCACGAACAGCTGAGGGAGTCGATCACCAACTTCGCAATCAAAGAGCTGGCCCCCCACGCGGAGGAGTGGGAGGAGACGACCTTCCCCGACTCGGTCTTCCGCCGGATGGGCGAGCTCGGCTTCCTCGGCCTGGACAAGCCCGAGTCCTACGGCGGCCAGGGCGGCGACTATTTCAGCGCGATGGTCCTCGCCGAGGCGATCTCAAACGCGAACTGCGGCGGCCTGGCGATGGGCATCGCCGTGCAGACCGACATGGCGATGCCGCCGATCCTCGCGTTCGGCACCGAGGAGCAGAAGCAGGAATGGGCGGCGCCCGCGATCAAGGGCGAGAAGATCCTCTGCCTCGGCATCACCGAGCCGGACGCGGGCTCCGACGTGAAAGGGATAAAGACCCGCGCGGTCCGCGACGGCGACGAATTCGTGATCAACGGGTCTAAGACGTACATCACCAACGGCCACCGCGCCGACGTGATCGTGCTCGTGACCAAGACCGACCCGGACGCTGGCTATGACGGCTTCACGCTGTTCCTCGTGCCTATGGACAGCCCCGGCGTGATCCGCGAGAAGAAGCTCCTGAAGATGGGCATGCACGCCTCCGACACCGCCCTGCTCGCCTTCCAGGACGTGCGCGTGCCCGCCTCCGCCATGCTTGGCGAGGAAGGCAAGGGCTTCTACAAAATCATGTGGGAGCTCCAGGGCGAGCGCATGATCGGCGCCGCCGGGAGCGTGGCGGGCGCGCAGAAGTGCTTCGACCGCACGCTCGAATACGCCAAGGAGCGCGAAGCCTTCGGCAAAGCCATCGGCCACTTCCAGGTCATCCGCCACAAGTTCGCCGAGATGGCCACGAAGATCGAGACCGCCCGTCAGCTCGTCTACGTGACGGCCTGGCGCTTCGCAAACGGCGAGTACCCCGTGCGCGAGATCTCGATGGCCAAGCTCCACGCCTCGCGCATCGCCTGCGAAGTCGCCGACGAGTGCATCCAGATCCACGGCGGCGCCGGCTACATGAAGGAGTACAACGTCGAGCGCGTCTGGCGCGACATGCGCCTGAACCGCATCGGCGCGGGCACGGACGAGATCATGCTCGAGGTCATAGGACGCTCCTATGGACTTTGATCCTCAGCCGGCGCTGTACTGCCCGGGGGGTGCGGGAGGGGGGCCCGCCCCCCTCCCGTTCAGACTTGCTCGAGGTCATCGGTCGTTCTTACGGTCTATAGACCGGGCCGCATGCGGCCCGGTCCCCGACGGTGCATGCACCGTCGGGCCGACCGGTACATGTACCGGTCGGAACTGCACAATGAACGCCCGACCCCGTTCACTGAGGAGCACGAAGAGCTGCGGGATTCCGTCCGCGGCTTCCTCGACCGCGAGCTGGCCCCACACGCGCAGGAATGGGAGGACGAGCGCTGGTTTCCCGACGAGGTCTTTCCCAAGCTCGCCACCCAGGGCCTGCTCGGGTTGAAGTACCCGGAGCAGTACGGCGGGCAGGGAGGCGATTATCTGCACGAGGCAGTGCTTGTCGAGGAGCTCGCACGGACCGGCTCAGGCGGCACCGCTGCCGGGATCGGCGCACATGTCAACATCGCCACCCCACCGATCTGGAAGTTCGGCACAGAGGAGCAGAAGCAGCGCTACCTCGCCCCCGCGATACGTGGTGAGAAGATCGGCGCGCTCGGGATCACCGAGCCCGGCGCCGGCTCGGACGTGGCCGCACTGCACACGAAGGCCGAGCAGGTAGACGGCGGCTGGGTGGTGAACGGCGAGAAGACCTACATCACCAACGGCGTACGCGCTCACTTCATCGTGACCGCCGTCAAGACCACCGAGGAGGGCGGTCACCACGGGATCTCCTTCCTGATCGTCGACCGCCAGGAGGGCGTGCGCTCAGCCAAGCTCGAGAAGCTCGGTTGGCATGCCTCGGACACGGCCACGATCTCCTTCGAGGATGTGTTCGTGCCCGCTGAGAACCTGCTCGGCGCCGAGCACGAGGGCTTCAAGCAGATCATGGCCAACTTCCAGTGGGAGCGCCTGGCGATGGCCCTCGGGGCGGTCGGTGCAATGCAGATCGCGTGGGAGCGCACCGCTGCGTTCGCGCGCGAGCGCCAGGCGTTCGGCCGTCCGCTGAGCGGCCATCAGGCCATCCGCCACAAGCTCGCGGATCTCGCCACCAGCGCGCACGCCTGCCGCTGCGTTACCTACGACGCGCTGCGTCGCTTCGTCGCCGGCGAGGAGCCGCTGCGCGAGGTCACGATGGCCAAGCTGCTCACCCAGCGCGCCGCCTTCGAGCTGATGGACGACTGCCTGCAGATCCACGGCGGCGCCGGCTACATGCGCGAGTATTGGGTCGAGCGCGCCGCCCGCGACGCGCGCCTCGGGCCGATCGGCGGCGGCTCAGACGAGATCATGCGCGAGATCCTCGGTCGCGTGCTCGGGCTGTAACAGCTCATCTACGTTTAAAGATGTCCAAACCTACCGTCCGCGCTCATGGCCGCGGGCCTTCGGGTCGATGCCTGAAACGTGGCTCGACTCCGCCTCGTCATTGTCCCTGCGCTCCTGGCGATCTGCCTGTGCGCCTACTCGACAGCCTTCGCCGCCGACAACCTGTCACCACGTGCCTCCGGCTCGCCAATCGCACGCGCCGCGGCCAAGCGCACCATCCGCACCAACCGCACCAAGCGCACCAGGCGGGTCAAGCGCAAAAACGCCAAATACCGCCGCGCTCACCACGCCACTCCCTGCGCCAAGCGCAGCAGCTTTCACGCCAGGGGCGGCCATCCCCGCCACCGGCGACGCCACGTGAGCTGCCTCAAGCGACGCGGTGGACACCACGCCACCGGCATACATCGCGGCCGATCCCGCCGCCACTCAAGGGCGGTGCGACCACACCATCTCGCCAGGCGACACATCTCGACCCACTCCATCCCGGCGGCCGCCAACAGCGACACCTGCCCCAACGCCAACCTCAAGCCCGATCAGAACAACGTCGAAAGCATCCGCGCCGCCACCCTCTGTCTGATCAACCGCGAACGGGTCGGCCACGGCGAGAACCCACTGCAGCCCAATGGGCAGCTTCAGCGGGCGGCCCAGAGCCACACCGAGGACATGGCATTCGGCGACTACTTCGAACATGTTGGGTCAAAAGGCGACACCCCTCTTGACCGCATGCGGGCCGCCGGTTACATCTACAGCTCGCAGATCGGCTACGAAGTGGGGGAGAACATCGGCTGGGGCACGCTCTGGCTGGCCACGCCCCGCGCGATCGTCGCCGCCTGGATGGCCTCGCCCGGGCACCGGGCCAACATCCTCGACGCCCACTTCCGCGACACCGCCATCGGCGTCTCCCCCCACCCCCCGGCCTCGCTCGCCCAAGGCCAGCCAGGGGGGGTCTACACGCAGGACTTCGGCGTCATCATCACCGGTTGAGGCGACTCCTCGCGGTCGGGACGGATAACCTCCGCGGCCCGCACCTCGACCACAACAAGGAGACACAACGACCATGGGAGTACTCGACGGCAAGTCGGCGATCGTGACTGGCTCGGCGCGCGGGATCGGACGCGCCACCGCTGAGCTGCTCGTCTCGCAGGGCGCGCAGGTCCTCATCAACGACCTCGACGGCGACATCGCCGAGCAGGCGTCTGGGGAGATTGCTGGGGAGACGGCGGTGTTCGCCGGCGACCTGACCAAGCCCGGCGTCCCCGATCAGCTCGTGCAGAAGGCGGTCGATGCGTTCGGCAAGATCGACATCATCGTCAACAACGCCGGCTATACGCTCGACGCACCGATCCACAAGATGTCCGACGAGCACTTCCAGGCGATGATCGACATCCACACCGTCGTGCCCTTCCGCGTGATCCGCGCCGCCGCGCCGTACCTGCGCGAGCCCGCCAAGAAGGAGCGCGAGGAAGGTAAGGAGGTGTTCCGCAAGATTGTCAACATCTCCTCCACCTCGGGTACGTTCGGCAACGCCGGCCAGGCCAACTACTCGGCCGGCAAGGCGGGCGTCGTCGGCCTGACCAAAACCGTCGCCAAGGAGTGGGGCCAGTTCAAGGTCAACGTCAACGCCGTCGCCTTCGGCTTCATCGACACGCGCCTAACCCAGGCGAAGGTCGACGAGAACACGATGGAAAAGGACGGCGAGAAGATCCAGCTGGGCATCCCCGAGCAGATGCGCGGGATGGCCTCGATGCTGATTCCGCTAGGCCGCCCCGCCACGCCCGAAGAGGCGGCAGGCGGAGTGTTCTTCCTGTGCTCGCCGTGGAGCAACTACGTCCACGGCCAAACGCTCCACGTCACCGGCGGGCTGTTCGGCGGGATGTCCGGCTGACGTAGCCGGTGGGCAGCTGGCGGCGGGATGTCCGGCTGACGTAGCCGGTGGGCAGCCGGCGGCGGGACGGTTCTTGTTATTTTTTTGCTGGTATAACTATGGTTATACTGACGCCGTTGGCAACAACACTATTCCCTCGTCGGTATAGCCATAGTTATACTCACTCGGCTGCAGTAAAGCCTCATCAGGGACCTTGAAGGTCCAAGAGGCAGCCTGAGAAATAGGCCCCTGCGGGCGAGGCGAGGTAGGCTGTCAATGCGGCCACCTCGCCCGCGAGGGTCGCGTTGCCCGGGGCAATCGTAACGACGGTGATCGCGTGACGAGCCCACTCGATCGACAGCGTACGGGCCAGGTTCTCCAGGCCCGCACGAGCCGCCTCCGCATGCTCGCCCGCCGACGGGGCGGGGGCCACGTAGACGATCTGACCCGGGTGCTCGCGCTCCAGAAAGGCGCGGTTGGCCAGCGACCGCGTCACGTTCCAGCTCGCGTCCAGGCACGCCGCAAGCGCGCTCCTGGCCCGTTCGCTCTCGTCCCCGCTGGCGGCCGCTGCTGCGGCCGCGTAGAGACCCGCACCGTCCACAACGAGCGTCTCGATGCTCCCCGCCTCAGCCAGCGCCCGTTCCACCTCCGCCTCGCACTCCGCCTCCCCCAGCCCGTGCGGCGAGCCGGCGGGGATCGGGCGGCACTCGAGCACACAGGCGCCGAGCCCGGTGCACGCCGTGCGGATCGCATCCGCCGCCGAGGCCTCCACGCGGGCCCCCTCATCGGCGCGCGCGAGCAGCAGCGAGACGCCCTCCAGGAGGCCGCTTCGCAACAGTTCGGATGTGTCGGTCTCGGGCATCGCGCCGTGCGCACCCTAGTGTGAGGGTGGGGTCGCCGCGGTCAGGCCGCGCCGAACGGATCACCGCCCGGCTCGCCGGGCTCCGACTCGAGCCCGGTCCTGGGAGGCTCGGGCGCACTGGGGCCGGACGGCGGGCCTGCCCCGCCCGCGCCGGAGCTCGCCTCGCCCCTACCCGAGCCCCCGACGGCGGTGACGGTGGCCGGCGGGACGCCAGCCTGCGCGAGCGCCTGCAGCTCGAAGTAGAGGACCGCTGCGGCGAGCGCGGACAGCGGCGCAGTGAGCACGCCCACGATCACCTCCACGACGATCCCGAGCCCGGTGCCCGCCGAGGCCGCGGCCAGCTCGAGCAGCAAGGCGACGATCAGGACGAGGATGCCGAGCACGAAGATCACGCCGAAGACCTGCCAGCCGTTGCCCCGGACGAGCTCGCGGCTGCGCCCGAGCGCCGCCGTCGCGCCGGGGTGCTCCAGCACCACGACCGGAGCCGCCACCGCCCAGATCGTGAGCAGGATCAAGCCGGGGACGATCAGCAGGATGAAGCCGATCACCACCCCCACGCCGTAAAGGATCCCCACGAGAATGAGCTGGCCGAGCACCGGCGTGACGGCCCTCAGCAGCTGGCCGGGGGTGGCGTCGCGGCGGCCGTCCTGGATGTCAGCCACGAGCTCGACGACCATCCCCGTGAACAGCATTCCCGCGATCAGGCTGATCACCTCCGCGAGCAGGGCGGTTCCGGGCCCCGCCGCGACGAGGACCTGCCTGAGGATCCCCGTGATCACGAACACCACCGCGGCCGCCGGCATCAGCACCGACGCCTGGTCGACGTAGATCCCGAACACGCGCCCGATCACCCCGCCAACGTCAAGCCTGCCCCGCATCTGCTCTCCCGCGCTCGCCGACGGTCCTACCGGGAAAACTCTAGGTCATGCGCCGGACGGCGCCACCTCAGGCGACCGCCGCGCCCTTCGGCGTCTGGCGCTCGGAGCGGCGCTGCTCGCGCACGCGCCGGAGGACCCCCTTGCGGCCATGCTCCTCCAGGCTGGCATACAAACGCCGTATCTCCACGAGGATTTCGTCGGCCACCGCCTGCTGCTGCTCGCGTGTGGGGTTCTCTATCCGCTCCCATCTGATCGCATCCCCGTACTGCACCGTGACCTGCGGGAACTGCAGACGCTTCCAGTTGCGGATGCGCGAGGAGCCATGAATCGCGATCGGCACGACCGGTGCGCCCGTCTCCAGGGCCAGACGCCCGATCCCGCGCTTGGCCTGCTCGGCCACTTTGCCGGTGCGCGAGCGACCACCCTCGCAGTACATAGTGATCGCCCCACCCCGCCCGAGGATCGTCTCGGCGGTGATGAACGTCTCCTCGTCGCGTGCTCCGCGGCGCACGGGGAAGACGCCGCCGTGGGTGTAGATGAACTGCATCGGCGGTTTGAACAGCTGTGACTTGGCCATGAACCTGACCTTCCGCCGGATGTAGCAACCCATCAGGAAGTGGTCCATGAACGAGAAGTGGTTGGGCGCGAGAATCACCGCACCACTGCCGGGGACCTTCTCGGTGGAAATGGAGCGCGCGCGCAGGAACGTGTACGCGTACAGCGAGGTGATGATGCGCGTCAGCTCGTATGCCCAGTCCGGCTCGCGCGTGCGTGCGCGTTCGTGGAAGCGGTCGAAGTGCTCCTTCGGCCGCTCATCGGCGTAGACCTGCTCGCGCATCGGGGCCAGATCGCTCATCTGAGCGCTTTACATCACCGGCCCGGCAAAGTTACGCGCGCGGGTCAGCGCGTCATGCCAACCGGTCAGGAGAGTCGCACGCTCGTCCTCGCTCATCCGCGGCTCGTAGCGCGCCCGTTCCCGCCGGCCACCGCGAACCAGGATGTCGCTCACCGTCCACAGCCCGACGCCCACCCCCGCCAAATACGCAGCGCCGAGCGCGGTTGTCTCGGCGCTTTCCGCAAGCACGACCGGCACCCCGAGCACGTCCGCCTGAAACTGCATCAGCCAGCCGTTCGCGCTCGCCCCGCCGTCGGCGCGCAGCTCGCTCAGCGGCTGTCCCTGAGCCTCCATCGCGCGCACCGCGTCAACCGTCTGGTAGGCGATCGCCTCGAGCGTCGCGCGCGCCAGGTGCGCGCGACCTGTACCCCGTGTCAACCCCACGATCGTCCCGCGCGCGTAGGGATCCCAGTAGGGAGACCCCAGCCCGGTGAGCGCCGGGACGAAGTACACGCCGTCGTTGCTGTCAAGCGCTGCGGCGAGCGCCTCGGTCTCCTCGGCGCGCTCGATGATCTGAAGGCCGTCGCGCAGCCACTGCACGGCGGCGCCGGTGACGAAGATCGACGCCTCCAGCGCGTAGGTCGTCGAGCCACCGATGCCCCAGGCGACCGTGGCGAGCAGCCCGGGCGAGGGTTCGGGCGGCGTGAAGCCCGTGTTGAGCAGCACGAACGAGCCGGTTCCGTATGTGTTCTTGCCCATGCCCTCCTCCACGCACGCCTGACCGAACAGGGCGGCCTGCTGGTCGCCGGCGACGCCCGCCACCGGGACCGCGTGGCCGTGCAGCACCTCGGGCCGCGTCTCACCAAGGACCCCCGCGCTTCTAAGCACGCGCGGCAGCGCGCACTCGGGCACGCCGAGCAGATCGAGCAGCTCGGGGTCCCAGCGGCCGCTTGCGATGTCGTAGAGCATCGTGCGCGACGCGTTCGAGACATCGGTCACGTGCTCGCCGGTGAGCTTGAAGATCAGCCAGGAGTCGACCGTGCCGAACAGCGCCGTGCCGTTGTGCGCCCGCTCGCGCAGACCCTCCACGTTGTCGAGCAGCCACTCGATCTTCGTCGCAGAGAAGTACGGGTCGAGCACGAGCCCGGTGCGCTTGCGCACGAGCGGTTCGTGCCCTGCCGCCCGCAACTCGTCGCAGCGCGCGGCCGTGCGACGGTCCTGCCAGACGATCGCATTGTGCAGCGGCTCCCCGTCAGTGGGATCCCACACGCACACTGTCTCGCGCTGGTTGGTGATGCCAACTGCCGTCAGCTCACCCTCGCGCACCCCAGCGTCCTTTAGCGCCTCGCCCGCCACGGCCTGCGTGAGGACCCAGATCTCGCGCGCGTCGTGCTCCACCCAGCCCGGCCGCGGGAAGTGCTGGGCGAACTCGCGGTAGGCCCGCCCGATCGGCTCGGCCTGCTCGTCGAAGACGAGGCACGTGGTGCCGGTCGTGCCCTGATCGATCGCGAGGATCATCTCGATGCGAGCCTATCTGCGAGCGAGGTACACCCGCACGAAGTCGATCAGCTGGCGCCCCCTGTGGACAAACCCCGCGAGCGTCCTGCCCGTGGCGCAATGGGTGAGGTCGAGCTCGACCTCAACGACGCGCTGCCCGGCGCGCACCGCGTCGATTGTCATTCCGATCTCCATGCCGAAGCCGTGCGCAAACGGCAACACGTCCCCTAATACACGCGCGCGCAGCGCGCGCTGTCCGGAGATCGGCGCCCGCGTCTGCAGCCCGCACCGCCGGCGTATCGCCCAGCGAGCGAACCCAACCGCCAGCCCAACCCCTCCTCCAACGCGCGTGGCGAAGGCCGCCACCGCCATGTCAGCCTCCCCACGCCGCACCGTCTCGGCGAGCTTGGTCAGCCGCGCGGCCGACTCCCCCAGGTCGCCGTCGCAGAGCACGCAGATCGGCGATCGTCCATCCTCGCCGCCCACGACCGCATGGGCGTGCCGCAAAGCCTCCTGGACCGCGAGCGTGGCCGTGCCGCCCTTGCCGATCATCCGCTCGCTGCGCACGACGTGTGCACCAGCCGCACGCGCAATCTCAGACGTGGCGTCAGTCGAGCCGTCGTCGGCGAGGAACACTGGCGCGCCGGGGAACGCCGGTCCGAGCGCGGCCAGCGTCGCGCCGATGCGATCGGCCTCGTTGTAGGCGGTGACGATGACGAAGGTGTCCGAGGACATGGGTCGGTCGGTGGCGGAGGCTATTGTCTCGGCCGTCATGACGATCGACGTACCTGGGAGGTTCCTGCGTGGCTGAGGTAGAGGCCCATATCACCGGCACGGTATGGAAAATCGAGTGTGCCGTCGGCGACACGATCGAGGAGGGCGACACGGTTGCGATCCTCGAGTCAATGAAGATGGAGATGCCCGTCGAGGCCGAGGACGCGGGCACGGTCACAGAGATCCGCTGCGAGGAGGGTCAGTCGGTCAACGAGGGCGACACGCTCGTCGTGCTCGACTAGCCTGTCGGCGGGTGTCATCCAGCGCTTCCACACGCGAGCTCGCCGATGGCAAGCTGCTCATCGACGAGTCCGGCGACGGCATCGTCCGCTTGACGATCTCCAACCCGGCCAAGCGCAACGCGCTCGACCACCCGATCCTCGACGCGATCACCGTGACACTCAGCGAGCTGTCGGACGCGGGATCGCAAGCTCGTTGCGTAATTGTCACCGGCGCCAACGGCATGTTCTCGGCGGGTTATGACATTGGCGAGATTCCCGACGAGGAGTTCGAGGAGCGCGCCGAGCAGTTGGTCGCGCACCCGTTCACCGAAGCGATCGACGCGCTGGAGGCCTTTCCATACCCAACGCTGGCCGTCCTCCCGGGCCACACGATCGGCGGTGGCCTGGAGCTGGCGCTGGCATGCGACCTGCGCGTGGCCAAGGATGACATCAAGCTGGGTATGCCCCCTGCAAAGCTCGGGCTGGTCTACTCGCACACCGGCCTGCGCCGCTTCATCGACGCGATCGGCGCGGCGCGCACGCGCGAGCTGTTCCTACTCGGTCGCTATATCGACGCCCCCACCGCGCTTGCCTGGGGCCTAGTCAACCGCGTGGCTCCCGCCGAGGAACTGGACGCCGTCGCGCTCGAGCTGGCGGGCGAGCTGGCGAGCAACGCGCCGCTGTCGCAGACCGGCAATAAGCGCGTGATCGCCTCGTTGCTCAGCGCCGAGGGCAAGCTGGATGCTGGGCTCGAGGAGGAGCTGATCGAGCTGCGCCGCGCCTCGTTCGCCTCGAAGGACATGCGCGAGGGGATGCGTGCTTTCGCCGAGAAACGCCGCGCACACTGGCGCGGCGAATAGACGTCCGCCACACCTCATAGCTTGTGGTGCATGGCGCCGCTGATAACGTGCGAGGAGGCCCTCGAACTCGGAGAGATCGAGGATCACGGGCAGATCGAAGCGCTGATCCAGCGCGCCTGGGAAGCGCGCGTGGAGCGCTTCGCCGACTCCACCGACATGTGCTCGCTGGTCAACGCCAAGTCGGGCGGCTGCGCGGAGGACTGCGGCTTCTGTGCCCAGTCACGCTTCGCCGAGGCCGAGACGCCGATGCACGCGATGATGGAGCCCGAGCAAATCCTCGAACACGCGCGCGCGGCCGAGGCAGCGGGGGCGCACCGCTTCTGCATGGTCACTCAGGGCCAGGGGCTGTCCAAGCGCGACTTCGAGAAGTACCTAGAGGGCGTGCGCCTGGTCTCCGAGCACACCAACCTCAAGCGCTGCGCCTCGATCGGGCATATGTCGCTCGCTCGCGCAACGGCACTCAGAGAGGCTGGCGTCCAGCGCGTGCACCATAACGTCGAGACGGCGTCCAGCTACTACGACGAGGTCACGAGCACAGTGCGCTACGAGGGGCGCCTGCGCACAATCCAGGCGGTCCGCGAGTCGGGTCTTGAGACCTGCGTTGGGGGCATCCTCAACCTTGGCGAGACGCGCGAGCAGCGCGTGGAGATGGCGTTTGAGCTGGCGGCGATCGACCCCACGAGCGTGCCCATCAACATGCTGAATCCGCGGCCAGGCACCAAGTTCGGCGACCGCGACTACATGGACCCGTGGGAGGCGGTCAAGTGGATCGCTATCTTCCGCCTGATCCTGCCCGAGGCGCTTTTCCGGCTGTGCGGCGGGCGCGTGGAGAACCTCGGCGAGCTGCAGCGACTCGCCGTCAGGGCGGGTATCAACGGCGTGATGATGGGCAACTTCCTGACCACGCTGGGCAACGAGCCCGAGCAGGATCGGGCGATGTTCGAGGAGCTCGGCCTGAACGTCGCACGCCAGCCCGACAACGCCGTCAACCCCCGGCCCGACAACCGCTCGGGCTGGCTCTCGGGCGAGACGCCGAATGTGGTGCAGGAGCTCCTGGACGACGCCGCGCCCGCGGAGGAGATCGACCTGCAGGTGCGGCTGTGGGATCCATCCACGCAACTGCGCTATCGCGCCAAGCGCTCGGTTCCCCCGCGCGCGGATGGGGCACTCAACAGAGTTCCGGTCGGCTAGGCGGGAGGAGACGATGAACGAGATCGAGGAGCATCTGGCGGAACTGGAGCAGCTCGATCTCAGCCGCCGCCTGCGCCTGGTCTCAGGGCCGCAGGGGCCGACAGTGCTGCTCGACGGCAAGCCCGTGCTGCTGCTGTGCTCGAACAACTACCTCGGGCTCGCCGACCATCCGCGTGTGCGCGAGGCGGCGGCGGAGGCGGCGATGCGCTGGGGCGTAGGCGCGGGCGCCTCGCGGTTGGTGTCCGGGACGATGACCGTCCACCGCCGCCTGGAGGAGCGCCTGGCGGCGTTCGAGGGCAGCGAGGCATGCCTGCTGTTCGGGTCGGGCTACCTCGCGAACATCGGCGTGATCGGCGCGCTCGCCGGCCGCGGCGACACGATCTTTTCCGACGAGCTCAACCACGCCTCGATCGTCGACGGCTGCCGCCTCTCCCGAGCGCAGGTCGTCGTCTACCGTCACCTCGACGTCGAGCACCTCGACTGGAGTCTGCACCGGCACGGCGGCGGCTCGTCCACGCGTGGCATCGGCTCCTCCCGTGGCATCGGCTCCTCCCGCGGTGGCCAAGACGAGGTAGGACGACGGCTGATCGTGACTGACTCGGTGTTCTCGATGGACGGCGATGTCGCCCCGCTCGAAGAGATCGTCGAGCTGGCGAACGCGCACGAAGCGCGCGTGGTGGTCGACGAGGCACATGCCACCGGCATCCTTGGACCAGGCGGGCGCGGGGCCGTCGCTGACGCGGGTCTGGAGCGTGAGGTCGACGTGATCGTGGGCACGCTCGGCAAGGCGCTCGGCTCCTACGGCGCCTACGTGTGCGCAAGCGCCGAGATGATCCGCTATCTGATCAATACCGCGCGCTCGCTGATCTTCTCCACCGCCCCCGGGCCGCCCGCCATCGCTGGGGCGCTGGCCGCGCTCGAACTGCTGCGCGAGCGCCCGCACCGCGTACAGAGGCTGCGCTCGAACGCGCGCGTCCTGCGCCGCGCACTTGCCGTCGAGGGCTTCCCGGTCGCCGATGAAGAGATGCCCATCGTCCCGCTGATCGTGGGCGACGAGCGCGCGGCGATGGGCCTGTGTGAGGAGGCGATCGAGCGGGGCGTGTTCGCCCAGGCGATCCGTCCTCCTACGGTGCCCGCGGGCACATCCCGCCTGCGCCTGGCGGCGATGGCTTCGCACACGGCCTCGGATCTGCGCATGGCGGCGAGCGTGCTCGGCGACGCCGCCCGCGAGCTGGGGTTGGACCTCGCCGCGATGGGCACGCCCTTGGTCGCGCGCGATGTCTCGGCCACCGGCTACGACGAAACGGAGGAGCCGGATGTTGTGCCGATGGGCACGACCCAGCCACGACAGGGCACTCCGTTCGACTTCGAGCAAGGCGCCCTGCGACCAGGTGCGGTCCCGGTCTCGAGAGGCACGGACAGGCTAAGCGCGCCATTCGATGGCGAGCGCGAGGCTGCCGCCGTTCCTCGCGCGGCCTAGAGCCACCGACCGCAAGCGCCGGCATGCGTGGGCTTTTTGTCACGGGCACCGACACCGGCGTCGGCAAGACGATCCTGAGCGCAGCGCTGCTCGCCGCGATAGCCGCCGCCGGCGAGTCGGTGCGCGCGCACAAGCCGGTTGTTACCGGCCTGGATGAGCCCTCAGGCGAGTGGCCGCACGACCACGAGCTGCTAGCCGCCGTGGCCGGCATGACGCCCGAGGAGGTCGCGCCGCTGCGCTACGGCCCCGCCATCTCCCCTCATCTGGCGGCACAGCTCGCGGGTGAGCGCATCGACCCAGCTCGCCTGCTGGCCGCCGCCCGCGCCGCAGGGGAAGAAAGGACGCTGATAGTCGAGGGCGTCGGCGGCCTGCTGACGCCGCTCGCCGAGGACTACACGGTAGGAGACCTCGCCGTCGCGCTCGGGCTGGGAGTGCTCCTCGCCGCCCGCCCGGGCCTGGGCACGATCAACCACACGCTGCTCACCCTCCAGGCCGCGCGCGCAGCTGAGCTTCAGGTGCGTGCGGTCGTGCTCACCCCTTGGCCGCAGCAGCCCTCAACCCTGGAGTGCTCCAACCGCGAGACGATCGCCCGCCTTGGCGACATTGACGTCGAGGTTCTGACCCACGTCAGGAGTCCCGCCGTGGCCGACCTAGCGAGCGCGGGCGACACGCTGCCGTGGCGACGTTGGTGCGCAGGTGCTTAAGGGTTCGCGCCCGCGGCGTCCACGACGGCTGCTGTCACGCACGCGAGATCGTCTTCGTCGATGACATACGGCGGCATCGTGTAGATGAGATCGCGGAACGGGCGCAGCCACACGCCGTGATCGACGGCCGTCGCGGTGACCGCGGCGACGTCCACGTCGCGGGCGAGCTGCACCACGCCGATCGCGCCCAGCACGCGCACGTCTTTCACCCCGGGGAGTTCGCGAGCCGGCGCCAGCCCCGCGCGCAACCCGCGCTCGATCGCCGCCACGCACGCGCGCCAATCGCCGTTTCCGTTTCCGCCACCATTTCCAGCGCCACCATTTCCAGCGCCACCATCTCCGCCCGCGAGCAGGTCTAGCGAGGCGAGGGCCACGGCGCAGGCAAGGGGGTTGGCCATGAATGTCGGGCCGTGCATCAACCCGCCGCTCTCGCCCGAGGAGACCGCGTCGGCCACCGCGCGCGTGCAGAGCGTCGCGGCGAGCGTCAGATAGCCGCCGGTCAGCGCCTTGCCTACGCACATCACGTCCGGGACCACTCCGGCGTACTCGCAGGCGAACATTGCGCCGGTGCGCCCGAATCCGGTCGCTATCTCATCCAGCACGAGCAGCATGTCGTGCTCGTCGCACAGCCTCCTCAGCAGCGCGACGCACTCCGGGGCGTGGAAGCGCATGCCCCCTGCCCCCTGCACGACGGGCTCCACGATCACAGCGGCCAGCTCATTCGCGTGCGCTGCGACCAGCTCGCTCACGTGCTTCGCCCAGCGCTCGTCCAGGCCCGCCTCGAACCCGTCGGGCGGGCGCTCGGCAAACACATGCTTCGGCAGGACATCCGCGAACAGGCCGTGCATCCCAGCGACTGGATCGCACACGGCCATCGCGCCGAACGTGTCCCCGTGGTAGCCACCCTTCACGGTCAAGAGGCGTGTGCGTCCGGGTCGTCCCAGCGCCCGCTGGAACTGCAAACACAGCTTGATCGCCACCTCGACCGACACCGACCCCGAATCGGCGAAAAACACCCTCTCCAACCCGTCTGGCGCGAGCTCCAGGAGCCGCTCGGCCAGGCGCACGGCCGGCTCGTGCGTGAGCCCGCCGAACATCACGTGCGCCATCTGTCCCAGCTGCTCGCGCACGGCCTCGTCCAGCGCGGGATGGCGGTAGCCGTGAATGGCACACCACCACGAGGCCATGCCGTCGATCAGCTCGCGCCCGTCGGCCAGTCTCAACCGGACGCCCTGCGCCGAGACTACGGGCAGCGAGGGCAGCACGGCGGGCAGCGCGGCGTAGGGATGCCAGACGTGCTCGCGGTCGAGCGCGAGCAGTGCTTCCCAGTCGGTCAGACGGTGCCTAATCCTCGTACAAGACGAAGTCCCGCTTACGTGCACCGCACACCGGACAGAACCAGGTGTCGGGGATGTCCTGGAATGCGGTTCCCTCTGGGATGCCCCCGTCCGGGTCGCCCTCCTCGGGGTCGTAGATATAGCCGCAGGATTCGCAGATCCAGCGCTGGAGGGTCTTAGCGTCCTCGGTCGTCGTGCTCATGCACGAAAGATTACCGGCCGGTAGGGTCGTCCTATGAGCACCTACCGACAAGGTGATCGTTCAGCGGCCGGCGAGGAGTACAACTCCGGACCGGCAACCCCTCCGCGCCAGGCGGCGACGGTGATCCTGCTGCGCGGCGGTGGCGATGAGCTCGAAGTGCTGCTGGTCAGGCGTACGCCGAACGCGCGGTTCATGGGCGGCGTGTGGGTGTTCCCCGGCGGCGCGGTCGATTCCGGCGAGGGTGACGGTGAGGAGGCCCACCGCGCGGCGGCGATCCGCGAGCTGCACGAGGAGGCAGGGATCGCGCTCCAGGACCCTGACGCACTTGTGAAGTTCTCGCGCTGGATCACCCCCGCCGAGGTGAAGGTTCGCTTCGATACCCATTTCTTCCTCGCTCCGCTGCCGCTTGGGCAGAAGCCTGAAGTCGACGGCGAGGAGTGCGTCGAGCATGGCTGGTTTGCCCCTCAGGCCGCACTCGCCGCGCACAGCGCCGGGGAGATCCTGCTCGTCTTCCCCACGATCAAGCACCTTGAGCAGCTCAGCGAGTTCTCCTCGGTCGACGCGCTGCTCGCCCACGCGCGCGGACGCGATGTACAACCCGTCCAACCGAAGGTGATCGTCGAGGGCGAGGTCGCCCGTGTGCTCCTCCCCGGCGAGCCCGGGTACTGAACGTTCAGAGGTCAGGAACGTTCAGAGGTCAGCGGGAGCGCCAGCCCGCTCTGCCGTGACACCCGATCGGTCCCATCAATCGTCTTCGACCTCCACCAGTCTCCAGGCGAAGGCAGGGCCGGCCCCTCACCCCCGCTGCTGGGCGTCGATCACGTGCGTCACCGCGTTGATCAGCGCGAGATGCGTGAACGCCTGGGGATAATTTCCGAGGTGGCGACCGGAGGAGGCCTCGAGCTCCTCGGCGTACAGCTCCAGCGACGAGGAGTAGGAGAGCAGTCGCTCGCACAGGTGTTCGGCCGCGCGATCCTCGCCGATCTCTGACAGCGCGGAGACGAGCCAGAAAGAGCAGATCAGGAATGTGCCCTCCTCCCCGTCCAGGCCGTCGTCGGTCTCATCGGTGCGGTAACGCAAGACCAGGCCACCCTCTGTGAGTTCGTCGCGGATCGCCATCACGGTCGCGCGCACGCGCTCGTCCTCCGGCGGCAGGAAGCGCACCAGCGGCACCAGCAGGTTGGACGCGTCGAGCGCGTCTGTGTCGTAGTGCTGACGGAACACGCCGCGCTTGTCAACCCCGCGGTCGAGGATCTCCGCGCGGATCTCCTCGGCGAGCGCCTGCCAGCGTTCTGAGGTCTCCTCCTCGCCGCGCCGTTCGGCCAACCGCGCGCCGCGGTCCATCGCGACCCAGCACATCAGCTTTGAAGAGATGTAATGACGGGGCTCGCCGCGCGTCTCCCAGATCCCCTGGTCGGGCTCTCGCCAGACCCTGGCAGCGCACTCGACCTGATCGCAGAGCACAGGCCACAATCGCTCGGGGATGTGGTCGCGCTTCTTGGAGTGCAGGTAGACCGAATCGAGCACCGCCCCGTAGACGTCGTTCTGGCGCTGCTTGAAGGCGCCGTTGCCGATGCGCACCGGGCGCGCGCCCTCGTAGCCCTTGAGGTGGTCGAGCGTCGACTCGTTGAGGTCCATCTCGCCCCTGATCCCGTACATGATCTGCAGCGAGCCATCCTCGTTTCGACTCATGTCGGCGACGTACTGGATGAAGTCATCAGCCTCCCAGTCGAGGCCCAGCGCGTGCAGCGCCCACAGCGTGAACGACGCGTCGCGCATCCAGCAGTAGCGGTAGTCCCAGTTGCGTTCGCCGCGCGGCGTCTCCGGCAGCGAGGTGGTGGGCGCCGCGACGAGCGCGCCGGTCGGCATGAACGTCAACCCCTTCAGCACGAGCGCCGAGCGCTGCAGGTGAAAGCGCCACGGGTGGTCGGGGTAGGAGCCTTCGGCCAGCCACGTGCGCCAGAAGTGGCTGGTGCGCTCCATGTGCTCCTCGGCCTGCTCGACGGTGCGCGGGCCGCCGAGGCCCTCGGTCCAGGAGAGCGCGCAGAAGCGCTGCTCGCCCTCGACCATCGTGTGACGGCCGTGCACGCGGTTGCCCTCGATACCCATGCGCATGTCGCTGAATAGCCGAAACGCGGTGACGCCATCGCTCGCGTCCAGGGCGTAGCCGCCCTCGGCGCCGGTGTCCGCGACGCTCCACTTCGCCGGCGTGGCGCCGTAGTCGAGCATCGGCTCGCACACAACCTCGACCTGCACCTGTCCCTGGATGCACTTCACCACCCGCACCAGCAGATGGTCGGCGTCGAAGTCTGTCGGCGGGCGTGTGTGGCTTGAGCCGCGCTCGTTGTCGTGCCACTCGCCGATTGTGAGCGCATCGATGACGCACAGCCAGCCCTGCGGTGTCATCCAGGTCGTCTCGATCATGTTCGTCCCGGGGATGTAGCGGCGGCCGGCGGGTACGTACAGGCCGTAGGGCCCCACGCGCCAGCTGCCGGCGCCGCGATCCAGCATCGCGCCGAACACCGACGAGGAGTCGAAATGGGGCAGGCACATCCACTCGATCGATCCGTCGGAGGCGACGAGCGCACCGGTGTGGCAGTCCGAGAGAAAGCCGTAGTCGGCGATCGGCGGGAAGGGCGAGTCCAGCGAAGAGACGTTTGAGCGGGCGCTGGCGGCAGCAGGCGCCTGTCCCGTCCCCGTCCCGGTATCTCGCATCCGTTCAGCCCCCGGCGCAGGCGCAGCATCGCGCGTCCGTTCAGCCCCCTGCGTTGGAGTGGCGTCGGGCGCGCTCACCAGTCGATGTGCTCGAACTTCGGGCGCTCGACGCCCGTGGGCAGGATCTGCTCTTCGTCCAGCTTGTCGAGGTGGGCGGCGAGCGTGACGGTGGCAAGCGGGCGCAGCGCGTCGGGCACCTCGGGCCAGACGGCGTCGAGCAGCTCCTGAACCGTGCGGCAGCCTTGGTCGAGCGCCATGATCAGGGAGTTCTCGCGGTCGATGCGGTGCCCGACATACTCCTCGAGCCTAGTGCGAGAGTCCCACACGGGAGGGCCGTGACCGGGGCAGAGGACGTTGAAGTCTTCGCGCAGGCTGAGGCACGTGAGAGCGAGCAGGTAGCCGGCCATCGCGCCGCGGTGGGGAGTGATGAAGACGCTGCCGTCGCCGAGCACTGCGTCGCCGGTGAAGCAGGCCCCGCCGGCCACCAGCGCGAAGTGGTCGGAGGAGTGTCCGGGGGTGGCCACGGCCTGGAACGGGCCGAAGCGGATGTTCTCGGCGAGCGTCACGTCCACCTCGCCGCGCCCGGCCGCCAGCGGCGCCGGGTACTGCTCGAGCACGGTCCGGACGGCCTCGGAGTGGTCGTGATGGTCATGGGTGAGCACGACGCCCCCGAGCCCGCCGCGATCGTCGATCGCGGCGAAGAGGCGCTCGATGTGCTCGTCGAGCAGCGGGCCGGGGTCAACGATCCAGGTGGGCCGGCGGCCCACGATCCAGGTGTTGGTGCCCGACAGGGTGAACGGCCCGGGGTTGGGCGCACGCACGTGCAGGATGTCGTAGTCCTCAGCAGGTCGGCGTCGCGCGGAAGCGAAGCGCTCATCCGCGCGACGTTAGCTGACCGCGACGGCGCACATGACTCCTCGCAACGACGCCGATCAGTTGGAGCCGGCGCGGCGTGGCGCCGCCGCGCCCGCGCCCGCGCCCCTGCCCGGGGGTGCGCCGGGGAGAGCCACCGCGTCCGGCGGTGGCGTCACTCGGCAGGCCGCCCAGCTCGAGCTCACGGTGCAAGCCGAGATCGCGGACCATGCCCACCATCTCACGGGCCTGGTCGTGAGCGACGAGGGTGACACCCACGCCGCTCGCTCCCGCACGCGCGGTGCGCCCGATCGCGGTGCACGTAGTCATCGCGCGTGGCGGGAATGTCGTAGTTGATCACGTGTGTTATCCCCGCGACGTCGATCCCGCGCGCGGCGACATCGGTGGCCACGAGCGTGTCGACGACCCCGGCCTCGAAGTTGGCGAGCGCCCGCTCGCGCTGGCCTTGGGACTTGTCGCCGTGCATTGCCACCGCCTTCACACTGCTGCTCGCCAGCCGCTTGACCAGCCGGTCGGCGCCGCGCTTGGTGCGCACGAACACCAGCGTCAGCCCGCGCTCTGCGTCGTTCAACTCCGAGACCAGGCGCGCGACCTTGCCCTCGTGGGAGACCGATACGAACCGGTGCTCCACATCTCCCTTGCGCTCGGCGGAGTGCGCGTGCTCGTGACGGCGCGGATTGCTTGTGTAAGCCTTTGCGATACGCCCGACCTCGCCCTCCAGCGTGGCCGAGAACAGCAGCGTCTGACGCTCGGACGCGGTCATCTTCACGATTTTGTCGACGACCGGTCGGAAGCCCATGTCGAGCATCCTGTCGGCCTCGTCGAGCACGAGCAGCCGGATGCGACCCAGCGACACGTCCTTGCGGTCGATCAGGTCGAGCAACCGTCCCGGCGTCGCGACGAGGATGTGCGCTCGCGCGGCGTTTCGCGCCTGCTTGACGATGCCGGCGCCGCCGTACACCGCGGCGATCGACAGCGCGCGGGCGTGCGCGATCGGGCGCAGGTCGTCGACGATCTGGATCGCCAGCTCGCGTGTGGGCGCCAGCACCAGCGCGGAGGGCCGCGCGTCTGAGTCCTTCAACCGCTCGACCAGCGGCACGCCAAACGCGAGCGTCTTGCCCGATCCGGTCGGCGACTGGGCCAGCACGTCGTGGCCGGCCAGCACGTCGGGGATGACCATGCGCTGTACAGCGAACGGCGCATCGATCCCGCGCAGGGCAAGCTCTTTTACGACGATCTCGGACACGCCGAGATCGGCGAATGTTTCATGCTTCATGTTGGTGATGCTCCTTCTCACGGCCCTATGGCCGTCACTGCGGATGGAGATTCGACTGACCCCATCCGCGCATTCAGAGCGCCAACAAAGACAAGAACCTCACGGGCGACGTCGCCGCCCATATGGGGACCGTAGCAGGAGACTCACCCGATCCCTGCAAGCACCCCGCCGGCAGGCGCCGCCCGTCGGCCTACCGGAGACTGGCCATCACGTGCTTAATGACCGTGTAGTCCTCCAGCGAGTAGACGCTGAGATCCTTGCCGTATCCGGACTCCTTGAAGCCGCCGTGGGGCATCTCGGAGACGAGCGGGATGTGGTCGTTGATCCATACGCACCCGAAGCGCAGCGCCTCCGAGACACGCAGGGCGCGTCCGACATCGCGCGTCCACACCGACGAGGCCAGCCCGTAGCGCGTGGCGTTCGCCCAGGCGATCGCCTGCTCCTCGTCTGAGAACTGCTGGACGGTGATCACCGGTCCGAAGATCTCGCGCTGGATCATCTCGTCGTCCTGCTGCAGGCCGGCCACCACGGTGGGCTCCAGGTAGAAGCCAGGACGGTCGGGCTCGCTGCCGCCGGTCACGATCTCCGCGTAGTCGGGCCTGCGTGACAGGAAGCCGGACACGCGCTCGCGCTGACGGGCCGAGTTGACCGGGCCGAGGGTGGTCTCCGGCGCGAGCGTGTCGCCGATCACCAGGCCCTGAGCCTGAGCGGCCAGGCCGGACACGACGTCGTCGTAGACGCCGCTCGCCGCGAGCACGCGCGTAGCTGCCGTGCAGTCCTGGCCAGCGTTGTAGTAGCCGGTGCCCGCGATCGTTTCCATCGCGCTCTGAAGGCTGACGTCGTCGAACACCACCACCGGCGCCTTGCCGCCGAGCTCCAGGTGCACGCGCTTGAGGCTGTCGGCGGCCGTGCGCGCGAAGTGCTTGCCCGTGTCCACCGAGCCGGTCAGCGCCAGCATGTCCACCTCGGGGTGGTTGATCAGTGCCTCACCCGTCGGCTGTCCAGGCCCCATGACTACGTTCAGGACTCCCTTGGGCAGGATCTCCGCAGCCAGCTCTGCCAGGCGCACGGTCGTGATCGGCGTGGTCTCCGCCGGCTTCAGGACGACCGTGTTGCCCGCCGCGATCGCCGGTCCGAATTTCCAGATGGCCATCATCAGCGGGTAGTTCCAGGGGGTGACCTGTCCGATCACGCCGACCGCCTCGCGGCGGGTGAAGGAGGTGTAGCCCTCCATGTACTCGCCCGCCGCCCTGCCCTCCAGGCAGCGCGCAGCGCCCGCGAAGAAGCGCAGGTTGTCCGCCATCACGGGGATCTCGTCGTTGGTGACCGCTTCGATCGGCTTGCCCGCGTTCAGCGCCTCCAGACGAGCGATCTCCGCCCCGTGCCCCTCCACCAGGTCGGCAAGCGCGAGCAGCGCCTGCGCGCGCCGCGCGGGCGTCGTGCTCGACCAGCCGTCGAACGCCTTTCGGGCCGCCCGCACCGCACGGTCGACGTCCTCGGCGCTCGACCTCGGCGCCCGCGCCAGCTCCTCGCCGGTCGCCGGGTTGAGGATTACTTCGATCTCGCCGTCCGAGGAGACCCGCTCGCCGTCGATGAAGTTGCTCAGGGTGCCCGCTGTACTCGCCATCTGTGTCTCCTCCTTGGGAGGGTGCGGAGGTACTTATTGTTTTTATTGTTTTTCAAACTGTGTATAACTATGGTTATACACAGTCCGGATTTTCATAAGGACTACCCTTGCCAGTCGTGGTTAAGTAGCTACTATAGTTATACGGACTCTCTATTTTGAAAGTAGGTCCGTGGCTCGGCAGGACTTCCATCGGCGGCAGCTCCTACATTGGTGGCGCTTCCATCCGCATCGCCAGACGCAGGTCCGGATAGATTGAGGGCCTCCGCCACCGCAGGATGGATGATCTCGCCGTCCCTGACGTTTACCCCCAGGCCCAGGCTGGGGTCACGCGCCACCGCCTCGTCCACGCCGTGCTCGGCGAGCGCGATCACGTAGGGGAGCGTCGCGTTCGTCAGCGCGTATGTCGAGGTGATCGGCACTGCCCCCGGCATGTTCGTCACGCAGTAATGCGTGATTCCCTCGACCTCGAACGTCGGCTCGGAGTGGGTCGTGGGGTGCGAGGTCTCAAAGCAACCCCCCTGGTCGATCGATACATCCACCAGTACGGCGTGCTTCTTCATCAGTCCGAGCTGCTCGCGCGTGATCACGTGCGGCGCGCGCCCGCCGTGGACGAGCACCGCGCCGATCACCAGATCCGCCACTCCCAGCATCTCCTCGATCGCGAGTGTCGAGGAGTACACGGTCGAGGCGCGCCCCCCAAACGCCACTTCCAGCTCGCGCAGGCGGTCGATCGAGCGGTCGAACACGAACACATCGGCCTGCATCCCGATCGCAATGAACGCGGCGTTCATGCCCACCACGCCGCCGCCGATCACGAGCACGGTCGCGGCGGCCACGCCCGGCACCCCGCCCAGCAAGATCCCGCGGCCGCCGAGCGGCTTCTCCAGCATGAACGCGCCCGCCTGCGTGGCAATCTTGCCCGCCACCTCGCTCATCGGCGCCAGCAGCGGCAGTCGCCCGTCGGCGTCCTCAACCGTCTCATACGCGATGCATGTCGCCCCCGACTCCTGCAGTCCCCGCGCCAGCTCCGGCTCGGCCGCCAGGTGCAGGTAGGTGAACAGCGTCTGCTCCTCTCTCAGCATCTCGACCTCCTCGGGCTGGGGCTCCTTCACCTTCAGCACGAGCTCGGCCTCCGCGAACACCGCCCGCGCGTCGACCACGATCTGCGCGCCCTGCGCCCGGAACTGCTCATCGGACATCGCGCTGCCCTCGCCGGCGCCGACCTGCACGAGCACCTCATGCCCACGCGCGCTCAGCTCCCTGACCCCCGCCGGTGTGATCGCGACGCGGTACTCGTCAGGCTTGATCTCGCTGGGGACGCCGATCCTCATCGTGCGAGCTCCCGTCCGCGCAGGGCGAGCCAGAACTCGATGCGGTCGCGGGCATGGGAGAGATCGCGCCCGGTCAGCTGCTCGATGCGGCGGATGCGGTAGCGCAGCGTGTGACGATGGCAGTACAGCGCGTTCGCCGCCTTCTCCCAGTGGCCGTTGTGTTCGATGAACACGTCCAGCGAGCGCAGCAGCTCGTCGCCGTAGTCGCCCTCACCCTGCTCGACCGGGCCGAGCACGCCGCGACAGTAGGAGATCAACGCGTCGTCGTCCTGCAGCGACAGCAGCAGCTGGAAGGCTCCCAGGTCGCGGTAGGAGGCGACCTCGGGTGCGTCGCCGTTCTGCAAGCGCACCGCCTCCAGCGCGCAGCGCGCCTCGTGGAAGCTCAGCCGCAGCGAGTGCGTGGGGGCACAGCGACTCGCCGCAGCTGCGACCGTCTCGCCAAAGCGGGCGGCCAGCTCCACGCGGATCTTGCGCGCCAGCTCGATCGGGTCGAGATCCCCGGCATCGATCACCGCACACAAGAGCCCCGCGCGGATCGCGACCAGGTTGTGCACCTGCTCGCGCTCGAGGATCCGTTCCAGCAGCGCCGCCGCGGTGCTCGGGTCCGGCGGCTTGAAGGCCAGCACCGCTGCCTGCTCGCCTATCCCGAACGGGCGCAACCGCGCCTGCAGCTCCTCCGGGTACAGGTGTCCGGTCAGCGCCTCGGCCAGCACGTCGCCCACCATGTTGCGCTGCAGCATTTCGTAGCGCTCGTCCAGGAGCTGCGCGAACGCGCGCTCGGTGATCGCGATGAAGGGCAGCTCGTACGGAACCTCAAACAGCGGGAACGCGCGCTTGCGCGCGGCGGTCACGAGCGCCGCCGGTAGCTTCTTATGGGTGAAGCCAGTGCCGAACCCCAACCCGGCGATCTCGTGGTCTGCCAGCCTGTCGATCAGCTCGCGCTGGGCCTTCGGCCCTTCCAGCTGGATGCCCATCGTCAGCAGCAGCTCGCCGCCCTTCAGCCACGGCGTCGGGTCGATCAGCTCGGTGCTGTGCACCCAGCGCACGTGTGCCCGCGCGGACTGGAGCCCGGAGACGAGGGTCAGCCCCAGCTCCGCGATCAGGCTCTCGACAGTGAGCTCCATCTCCCCACCCGTTCTGACGCCTCGCTCAGCACCGGGCGCAGGACCGCCTCGATCTCCTCGAACTGCTCCTCGCCTGCGATCAGCGGCGGCGACAGCTGGACCACCGGGTCGCCGCGGTCGTCGGTCCGACAGATCAGCCCGCGCCTGTAAAGCTCGCCGGAGAGAAAGCCGCGCAGCAACTCCTCGGCCTCCTCGTGTGTGAACGTCTCCTTCGTGTCTTTGTCCTTGACCAGCTCGATCGCCTGGAAGTAGCCCGCGCCGCGTACGTCGCCCACGATCGGCAGGTCGCGCAGGCTGTCAAGCATCGCGCGAAACTCACCTTCGCAGTCGAGGACATGCCGGCACAGCTGCTCCCGTTCGATCACGTCGATGTTGGCCGACGCCGTGGCGCAGGCAATCGGGTGCCCGCCGAACGTGAAGCCATGCACGAACGTGGAGTCCCCGTGCAAGAAAGGCTCGGCCACGCGGTCGGAGGCGATCACCGCGCCCATCGGCGCATACGCCGAGGTAAGGCCCTTGGCTGTGGTGATCATGTCGGGCACGTAGTCGAAGCGCTCGCTGCCGAACATGTGCCCCAGGCGCCCCCACGCGCAGATCACCTCATCAGAGATCAGCAGCACGTCGTAGCGGTCGCAGATCTCGCGCACCCGCTGGAAGTAGCCATCCTGCGGCACGAAGCAGCCGCCGCCGTTCTGCACCGGCTCGAGGATCACCGCCGCCACCGTGTGCGGCCCCTCAAACAGGATGACCTCCTCGATCGCGTCCGCCGCCCACAGCGGATGACGGTCCTCCTGCCAGCGGTAGCTGTTGGTGTTAGCGGCGTGCCTGCCCCCGGGCGTCAGCGGCTCAAACGGCTCGCGCAGAGGTGGCAAGCCAGTGGCGGTGAGCGCACCCATCGAGGTGCCGTGGTAGGCCAGGTAGCGAGAGATGATCTTGTGCTTGCGCGGCTCGCCTGTGGCCTGGTGGTAGGACTTAGCCAGCTTCCACGCCGACTCCACCGCCTCCGAGCCACCGCTGACGAAGAACACACGGTTCAGGTCCCCGGGCGCGAGCGCCGCGATGCGCGCGGCCAGCTCGATCGAGGGTGGGTGGGCATAGCTCCAGTTCGTATAGAACCCGAGCTCCTTCGCCTGCTTGGCGGCCGCCTCCCCGAGCTCGGAGCGGCCGTGACCGATGTTCACGCAGTACAGCGCTGAGAGCCCATCCAGATAGCGCTTGCCGTGCTCGTCGTACACGTAGCACCCCTCGCCCCGCACGATGACCGGCACCTCGTGCTCGGCGTTGTAGGAGCCCATCCGCGTGAAGTGCATCCACAGGTGGCGCTTGGCCAGCTCTTGAAGATCGCTAGACACCGAGGACAACGCTACTCCCCCGTCATGTGCGGCTCAAGCAGCCGCTCGTTCAACAAGCTCTGCCTCCATTGTACGAGATGTACAACTTCGTCTCGATGTTTTGGGGATCGCGCCCCTTGGCATCCGCTGGTCGGAGACGTAACTTCTGTCACAACGGATTCTGTAGCATCTGTCACAATCCACCGAGAGGAGCAGTGATGGCCACCGACAGCGTCGCCGCATCTGGAGCTCGAGTCGCATCCGGAGCCCCGGCATCTTCGGAGGTCGTGGACAAGGGCCTAAAGAAGAACGCGATCGGCTACCTCTCCAACCTCGTGATCGGCGTCGCTTCGACCGCGCCGGCCTACTCGCTGGCGGCGACGCTGGGATTCATCGTCGCCGTCAAGGGAGTCGGCGTGCACGCGCCGGCCGTGCTGCTCGTGTCGTTCGTGCCGATGCTGCTGATCGCCGGCGCGTACCGCGCGCTGAACCGCGCAGACCCCGACGCCGGCACGACGTTCGCGTGGACCACGCGCGCGCTCGGCCCGGGTCTGGGCTGGGTCAACGGCTGGGCGATCTTCCTCGCCGACGTGCTCGTGATGGCCTCGCTCGCGCAGATCGCGGCGATCTACACCTACAAGCTCGTCGCATGGGAAGCCGCCGCCAACTCGACCTTCGCGCAGATCGTCGCCGCCGTCATCTGGATCGCCGTGATGACGTGGATCTGCTGGCGCGGAATCGAGCTGTCTGCGCGCATGCAGCAGATCCTGCTGAGCGCGGAGATCGCGATCCTCGGAGCGTTCGCGATCGTCACGTTCATCAAGGTCTACGGCAGCCCCCCGGCCGCAC
The DNA here is from genome assembly GCA_963813805.1 of uncultured Solirubrobacterales bacterium. Taxonomy (GTDB): domain Bacteria; phylum Actinomycetota; class Thermoleophilia; order Solirubrobacterales; family Solirubrobacteraceae; genus Palsa-744. The sequence continues at coordinate 370,451 of CAWEZZ010000001.1, read as the reverse complement.
TCGATCAAGCCGTCGCTGTCGTGGTTCAACCCCTTCGGACTCGGCTTTGGGGCACCCGTCACCGGCGTCCTGCTCGGGGTCTTCATCTACTGGGGCTGGGATTCCGGCGTGGCCGTCAACGAGGAGTCCGAGGACCCCAACGAGGGACCCGGACGCGCCGCGGTGATGTCGACGATCCTGCTCGTGTTGATCTACGTGATCGTCTCTACCGCCGGGCAGGCCTACGGCGGCACGGCGCTCTCACCAACGAAGCCAACCAAGCGACGTGCTGAGCGTGCTCGGCACCGAGTCTTCGGCTCGCCGTGCTGAACAAGCTGCTGATCATCGCGGTGCTCACCTCAGCGTCGGCCTCGACGCAGACGACGATCCTGCCGACCGCCCGCACGACGCTGTCGATGGCGCTACTGGAAAGCGATCCCGCGGGTCTTCGGCAGCGTGCACAAGCGCTTCCAGACCCCGGACTTCTCGACGCTCTGATGGGCGCTGTGTCGATCGTGTGGACGGTCGCGATCCTCGCGATCTCCGAAAACGCGCTGGAAGACTCGTTGCCGGCGATCGGCTTCCCGATCTGCTTCTACTACGGCTTCACGGGCATCGCCTGCATCTTCTACTACCGCCACGAGCTGACGCGCAGCGTGCGCGACTTCATCCTGCTCGGCCTCGCCCCGCTGCTGGGTGGGCTGATTCTGTTCGGCGTTTTCGTAAAGGCGGTCGTCTACTACAGCGAATCGGAAAACGTCTCCTCGCCGCCGATTCTTGGCATCACGCTGCCGCTGTGGATGGGGATCGGCGGGCTCGTGCTCGGCGTGGTGCTGATGCTGCTCTCAGGCTCGCTACCGTCCCGTCTTCGCACGCACCGCCCGGAAACGGTCAAGCCCGGCCTGTTCGAGGAACCAGTGGAGCGCGCTCCGGCGCACTTCTGAGGGTTCTTGATCAAACTGTCCTTGAGACAGGGAGTAGGTGCGCGGCAGGAGGCCGCGTGCCTGCAGGCGGGAGTCAGTCCTGCAGCGCGACTGCGGGAGGCACACCGGCTGCCATGTAGCCGGGGATCGCGATGATTACGACGGCCGCAGCGGTCACGATTGCGAGGCTGAGGAGGGCGGAAACGGCCGCGACGGAGTAGACAACCGGGAAGTTGATCACGTTCGCGAGCGCGCGATCCAGGAGCTGCTGACCGTAGAGGCCCAACACGGCTCCGGTCAGACAGCCCACCGCGAGCAGGAGCACGCTCTCGAGCAGGATCGTGCGCCAGAGCTCTGAGCGGGGGAAACCCTCGAGCTTCAGCTTCGCAAGGCGCGGGCGGCGCTGCCAGACCATGTTGCCGATCGCCGCCGCCATCGCCAGCACAGCCACCACCAGGATGAGCGTCGCGATCTGGGTCAAGCGCTTGAGACCCTGGCGGCTCAGAGCGTTCTGTTCGGCCGCGTGCGCGGATGCGGTCTGGGCGGATAGGCCCGAGGACGGGCCCAGCGCTCGCCTGATCTCGCCAGCGGCCTGCGCAGGCGTGGTGCCCGGGTCGAGAAGGACGTTGTACGCGCTCGCGTCCGTGCTCCCCCACGCGCGCGCGTATTCCTCAGCGGTCATGATGATCGCGCCCGGGGCCCAGCCGATGTTCGTCGAGAGCGCCGCCACTCTCACCGTCGTCGGCACCGGAGTCGGCAGAGTGACCCGCTCGTCGATGTGGAGATGGTGTTCCCCCGCCAGCGCCTGCGCAAACACAGCCCAACCGCCGGCCCGCAGGCGCGCCGTCGCCTGGGTGACAGTGCCTTCGACTATCTGCGAGGCGGGGAGCAACGGGGTCGCCTCGCTCGGTGAGGCGATTACCCACACCCTGCGTTCGCCCCAGTCCAGCAGGCCTCCGCGATACACCCGCACCGACCGCACGCCCGGGAGCCGCTCAAGCGTCGTCTGCTGCGTGGGGCTGAACGGGGAGGTCCTGAGCAGGTTGTAGGAGCCGGGCGGGGAGACCCACACGTCGGTGAAGGCGTTCATGTCATGTCCGGCGTTTTCAAGGCCGGCCAGAAGGTCGGCGTGAGCTCCCTGGATCGCGACCGCACCGAAGACGGCTATGGCACCCGTCGCCGCGACGCCGATCGCCCTCGCGCGCGCCGCGCCCAGCTCCATCGCCGCGACGTGCGGCACAACGCCCGTAAGACGCCGCGCCAGCCTCGTGAGGAGGCCGAGCGCAAGATCAAGCGCCGCCGGCAGCACGAGGAGCAAAGCGCCGATGAGGAGGACCATGCCGAGAATCGCCAACTTGGGCGCGCCGAGCAGGATCGCAGTCGCGGCGATCAGACAAAGCACACCCCCGAGCGCGGTACTGATGTTGGCGCGACCGGCGGCGGAGCCCTCTTTCGGCGTGATTGCAGCGAGTGGGTCGCGGGAGAGGATGTCGCGCAGCGGGCTCAGCACCGCCACCACCGCGGCGAGCATCCCGCCGCCCGTGGCTATTGCGACGCTCTGCCAGCCCACCACCCGCTGCGTTCCGACGGCGAAGGCCGAGCCCAGATAGCCGGGGTTCGATCCGAACAGGTGGATCGACAGCTCCTGCCCAAGCGCCAGCCCGAGCAGGCACGCAGCCACACCGAGAACCACCGCGTCAAGGAGAAGCACCGCGATCACGGTGCGGGGGGCGTAGCCGTCGCGGCGCAAATCGGCGATCAGCCGTCTTCTCTGAGGAACCGTGAGGAGCATGGCATTGAACGCAAACAGGAACCCCACCAGCGCGCTGATCACCGCGAACAGCGCCGTCGACTGGTTGCTCGCGGACGCCGCCTTCGCGAACAGCCTTTCGTCATAGCCCGTGTTCTCCAAGTTCAGACGGCCAGCAGCTAGATGCTGGAGCGCCGCGTGGACCCCCCCTTCCATACCAGCGGCGGGCTGGACGAGGATGCGCGAAACGCGGTGAGCGAACCCGCTCATTTCCTGGGCGAAGAACAGGGGCGCGACAACTATCGGGCTCGCCACCAGCCCCCCGATCTGCTTTTCGTGGAGCTCCTCGTACAGTGGTGCCTGCTGCGTCCGCCCGTAGAGCCGCAGCGTCACTTCCTTCCCGAACTTGGTGACGCCGAGATGGTTGGCGAGCGGGGCCGGGAGCAGGACCGCGCCGATCCCTGCGAACGGTTCCAGTTCGGTGTGACGGACAAGCGCACCTCCGAGCTGCCTCAGACTCGAGTCGGCGCCCACCAGCTCGACGGACTGGTTGCCCTTGGGGCCGGTGGCGTCGGCGCTCGCTTCCAGCAGCGGCGCCGCGACACGAACACCGGGGATCCCGCGAACCTGGGCAAGCAGGTCTTCTGGCATACCGTGCGGGTCGCGCGCGAGCAGCTGCAGGGTTGCCCGACCGGTGATCCCGTGGGACAGCTGCGCGACGCTGCTCTTGAGGCTTTGGCTCGCGACCTGGGAGGCGAACAGGAGGGCAACACCGGCGGCGATCCCGACGACGGCGAAGAGCTCCTGGACGAGGCGTGCGCGAACACGGACGCGGTAGAGATGAAGGACGTTTCCCGGCTTCACGGTCCGAGCGGTGTCCGGCTAGTGGACGGCGGGTAGCGTCGCGGGCTGATCGGCCTCGTAGTCGGAGAGCTTCCCGTCACGGAGCGCGTAGACACGGTCGGCGTAGCCCGCCGCGAGCGGGTCGTGACTTACCAGAACGACCGCCACATTGCGCTCGCGACACAGCTCACGCAGCAGCTCGAGGACTTCGCGGCTGCGCTGCGTGTCCAGGCTGCCCGTCGGCTCGTCGGCGAGCAGCAGGCTCGGCTCGGTCGAGAGCGCGCGGGCGATCATGACCCTCTGGCGCTCCCCCATCGACAGCGTCTCCGCCCGGTGGGCCAAGCGCTCGCCGAGGCCCAGACGCTCCAGTAGAGGCGTGATCTGCAGATGCGCCTCCCGCCAGCGAACCGACTTAAGGAGCTTCAGCACGGCGTTGTCGATCGCGCTGACGCCCGGAAGCAGGTCGAAGTTCTGGCGGATGAATCCGAGCTGGGAGAGACGGAACTGAGAGGCCTCACGCTCGGACAGGGAAGAGACGTCCCGGCCCGCGATCGAGACGGTGCCGCTGGTGGGCTCAAGCAGCGTCGCGACCATCAGCAGCAGCGTCGTCTTGCCCGAGCCGCTCGGGCCGTACAGCGCGACCATTTCCCCCGCGCCCATAGACAGCGAGACGCCGTCGACCGCTCGCACGGGCTCCCCGTCTGCCTCCGGATAATGCTTTACGAGATCGCGCAGCTCGAGCATCAGGCTGCCCTGACTCATGACACTAGGTGTACGTGCGGTTTGTGAGGGTGTGAAGGAGCCGCCTGGCGCGGAACATCAGGATCGCCACGTTCAGCGGGAGCCCGAGCGCACCAGTAAGGGCGCGAGCGATCGTCTGCGCCTCGGCAGTGTCGCACTCCGGAGCGGACAGGTAGTAGCTGCACATCGCGGTGAGGATGACCCTGTGCGCATGGGACTTCGGCAGGCGCTCGGCGGCGTCTGCCGCGCGCATCGCCAGGCCCGCCAGCTGGCTCGCGGCGTACGTCGTGGAGTCGTAGTAGTCCAGCAGACAGCGCCGCCCGCCATCGTGATCCTCTCGGCGGTCGACGAGACTGTCCAGCAGCGAATGCAGCGCCCCGATCCACGGGAAGTAGGCGCGGTCGATCTCGCGGGCATCCAATGGGTCGAGGTCCGGGTCGGCGGCGGCGGCAATCAGCGCGTGCACCGCCAGCGAGCTGCCGGCCGCCGCCGCGGTCTCCCACCACTCAAGGCCGCTGCCCGCCGGCGTCGTCTCGGTCGCCCAGCGCTCCAGCGCATCGTGGCCGCCTTGCTCCTCTGAGAGATTGAGCGCTTGGAAGTCGACGATTCGAGCTGCCGCCGCCCTCGCCGCAGGTGCCAGCGCCGGGTATAACGGTAGGCCGGCGACAGCGTCACGACTGGCGTCGAGGATCGCACGGAGGTAGCCGCCATCGCTGCTATCCGGGTTATGGGCATAGTAGTCAGAGTGCGACACGCCCGGGTGCAGAGCCGTCAGAAGCGCCTGGTGCAGCTGGTCGCCGTTGGCCACCGGGTCCGGTGAGGGAAGCTCTGAAAGCGTGTCGAGATAGTTGTAGGCGGCCTGGTAGGCGACCAGGGCTCCTACCGTGCGCCGGCGCTGCGCGGCCGGGGCGAGGGTGGCGAACAGGGCGGCGCCCTCGATGTTCCCTCGCTTTCGGAGCGCTTGCAGGGCATGGCGCCGGAGGTTGGGGTTGGGGATCTCGGCCGCTCTAGTACGCCAGTACGCGAGCTCGGAACGCACCTGCGGCAGCACCCGAAACAGGTAGCGCACGACCGTGCCGGTGAAGACGCCGGTGAACTCGAGAGCCTCTACCGCAGGCACAAGTCGCGGAGTACCGACGACCGGACCCTCGGCCAGAGGGTGTTGGGCGAGGCGGCCGTTATTCGTGTGTATCGCCGTGCTCATCCGATCCCCCGCGTGCTTAGCGGTGGTGCAGCGGGCAGGAGACGGTGGTCTGTGCGCTCGTTTGGCTTCCGTCCTGGAACGTGAAGTCGGCGGCAAACGGGAACCCGCCGTGCGGGCAGCGTTCCGGGACGGACACGCCGCGGGGCCGGAACGGGACGCGGCGGCCGTGGACATGCTTGTAGTAGATGAGATGGCTCGGGCCAATCGTCGTGGAGACGCTCACGATCGAGACGTCCGGACCGCCCGGGACGCTCGTCACAAGGGGGACTTTGGCGGCCAGCTGGGAACCGAAGCGACCGGTGTCGGGGAGGACTTCGCCCGCGAACACCAGCTGGGCGGAGACGGGGAACAGGCCGTTGGCGTAGAACAGGACGACCAGGTTACCGTTGGGGGACGGGCCTGCCACCGCCTGGATTTCAGGGATCTCGTGGCCCGCGCCCACCCCGAACGGCACTTCCACAAGCGCGCTGCCATAACCGAGACGCGCGTTCGGCGAACAGCCCGCGAGCCCTTTGGTGAGCACGGCGGCGGGCTGGCAGATCGCGAGGCCCAACGTCGTGGTCGTGTAGTTCATGCCGGCGGGCATCCGCAGATCCATACCGATCAGCGGGGGAGGCGCCGTGCCTTCGGTAGTCGAGAGGTGGAAGCTGAAAGTGATCGTCGTCGGGGCGCCTAGCCGGTCGGGGCTGAAGGAGGCGTGCAGGCTCGCATTCTCCGAGATCGCCTGTGCGGCTGTCGGTGCAAGGGCGAACATGAGCGCGACGGACAGCGCTGCTATGGCGGGGAACCTTGACACCGCGGCCTCAGCGTGTCCGCGTCAAGCGGACATCCTGCCGTTCACGTGGACCGTGACGGCGTCATTTGAGCGGTGGATCGTGCCGGTGAAGCCGAGACCGGACCCGCGGGCGTGACTGTAGCGGCCCGTTCCTCGTGCGATGGACATCGTGCCGTTGAAGGTGGCAACTCCTCCCGAGGGGTGGTAGCTCGCGTTCGCGTACCCCGTCAACGATCCGCTGCTGGGATAGATGTTGACTTCCGCGGTAACCCGGTTGGTGGAGACGACGTTCAGGTGGATGTAGATCGTCCCGGAGATCGTGCCGGACGCCGAGCCCTGCTCGTTGAGCGTGAAGGAGTGGTGGCTCGTGAGGTGCAGATGCCCGGTCTCGCTCAGGTTCAGCGTCCTAGCTGCGGTCCCGACCGGACCCGCCGCGCTGGAGGCGCCAGCCCCGAGCACCGCCACGCCCGCGACGGCGCCGAGCGACGTCATCGCCCCGGCCATCAACAGGGCCCGCAGGCGCGTGCGCTCGCATCTAGATCGGGATCGGATCCGCGCCGATCCTTCAGCGACATCGCGAATACCAGTCCCGTGTGCCATCTGACCCAACTCTCTCCCTCGGATCCCCTGTTGAAACCTAAAGACAGCACGAGTATATCCGCTCGCGGAGTGGGTGGCGTCGGTTGGGCGAGCCGGTCAGCGCGTGTCGTCGACCGCCAGCTCCAGCTGCCCGTGCGGGGAGCCCAGCTCTCGCAAGCGCTCCAGGAACGGCACAGGTGGGAACGCCTCGGGGCCGAGCACGCCCGTTCCTTTCCACGCGCCCTCATCGAGCAGCTCCAGCGCGACCACCGGGTTGATCGCCGTCTGCCAAACGACCGCCTGGCTTGCGTACTCGCGCATCGTCTGCTCGTTGTCGACCACGTGGTAGAGGTAGGTGGAGCGCAGCTGGCCGTCCTTCCCCGTTCCCGTCACCCACGTGCCCGCGCACGTGCGCCCCGTCATGCGCTCGCCCAGCGTCGCTGGGTCCGGCAGCGCAGCGGCGACCATGTCGCGCGGGGCGACCTGCTGGCCGCGCACGCTCACCGGCGTGGTGGAGTCCAACCCGAGCTTGTGCAGCGTACGGAGCACGTCGATGAACTCCTGGCCGAGGCCGTACTTGAACGTGACGCGCTCACAGTCAACCTCGCGGGGAATCAACACGACCTCCTCGTGCTCGACGTTTACGCACTCAACCGGCCCGATCCCCTCGGGGAACTCGAAAACCTCCGGCTCAGAGAAGGGTGGGGTGGTGTAGAAGCCGCGCCCGCGCTCCCAGATCAGCGGCGGGTTCAGACACTCCTCGATCGTCGTCCAGATCGAGAAGGTTGGCGCGAAGTCGTAGCCCTCGACAACGAGGTCGGCGCCGTCGCGCACCCCGATTTCCTCGACGCTCGAGAACAGCTCCTCGGCGGCGTAGCGAGCGAAGACGTCCGACAGGCCGGGCTCCACGCCCATACTGACGAGCGCGAGCACGCCCGCCTGCGCCCATGCCTCGTGACGGGCCAGCTGGTATTCGCCGAGCATCGTTCCGGGCAGCTCGTGGGGACGCTCCGGGTGCGGATGAGAGAGCGTCATCGCCATGTCGAGGTAGGTGACCTGAGCCTGGAAGGCAGCGTCGAAAATCGGCTCGTTGAAGCGCGGGTCGCATGCGTTGAGCACCGCGTCGGGCTTGACAGCACCGATCAGCTCAAGGAGATCAGCCCGGCTCGAGGCGTCGACGCGCTCAGCGCTGAAGCGGTCGGGCTCGGAGAGCCGCTCAGTCACCGCCTGGGCACGCTCGAGCGCGACGTCGGCCATCACGACCTCGGTGAAGACAGGCCGCCGCTGGGCGATCGCCGCAAACGCCGCCCCCACGCCCCCGGACCCGACCACCAATACTCGCATGCACTCCAGTGTGACGCAGAACGACATCTCCGAACGGCCTAAGAAGACCTCACGGATGCGCCGCAAAGGACATACCTCGACTGCCCGACTGCGGCCGGACGGCTCCCGTATGCTGCCCCGACCGATGGCGAGCACGCTCCTGGACAGGCCCTCGACCCCTACCGTCGAGCGGCGCGAGATCCGCTGGCCCGCTTCACCCTCACTGGGGCGCGCGGAGCTGTTGTGGGTGATCCTCGCCGGGGTCGCCCTGGCCGTGGTGACGAGCTGGCCGCTCGTGCTGCACCTGCCCAGCCGGATCGCGCCGGACCTCGGCGACCCGGTGCGCACCGCCTGGCAGATCGCCTGGGTCGGTCACGCGATGCTGCACAACCCTCTGCACCTGTTCAACGCGAACGTCTTCTACCCCCATCCGCTGAGCCTCGCCTTCTCGGATTCGCTGCTCGGGTATGGCCCGGCCGCGTTCTTCGGGCACGGCACGGTCGCCGCGCTCATCCGTTACAACCTGCTGTTCCTCTTTGCATGGTCGCTGTGCTTCGCCGGGGCCTATCTGCTGGGACGCGAGCTAGGTCTCGGCCGGCTCGCCGCCAGCGCCGTGGGAATCGCCTTCGCCTACGCGCCCTATCGCGTGACCGAGGCGGGGCACTTGCACGTGATCTCAAGCGGCGGCATCCCACTCGCGCTGTTCCTGCTGTTGCGCGGCTACCGTCACTCCGGGCGAGGGCTGATCGTGGCGGGCTGGCTGGTGGCGGCCTGGCAGATCAGCCTCGGCTTCACGCTGGGCTTGCAGTTCGCCTACCTGCTGGCGGTCTTGGCGGCACTGGCGTTCATCTATTGGTGGCGGGCTGAACGCCCGGCTCTGCCGCGCCAGCTGGTGGCCGTAACGCTCGTGGGCATGGCGGTGGTGGGGATCGTCACGATCTACCAGGCGCGGCCCTACCTGAAGGTCGCCAGCGAGTACCCGACGGCGAAACGCACGATCAAGGAAGTCAAAAACTACTCCGCCGGCCCAGCCGCGCTGCTGGCGGCCTCCTCAGAGAACCGGGTGTGGGGCGCCGCCACTGCGGGCATGCGCGCGAAAGTGCACTCAAAGAACGAGAGCGTCTTCTTCCCCGGAGGCCTGATCCTCGTGCTCGCCCTGGTTGGACTCATCGGAGTGCGCGGGCCGGGGGTGGGCAGGAATGGGGTGGGCGGAAATGGGGTGGGTGGGAATCCATATACCCGGCGATTACGCATCGGGCTGGCCGTTGGGATCGCCGTCGTCTCGATCCTCGCGCTCGGCATGGGCCTGACCGGCGCCGGCTACCCCTACCGCCTTCTGTACAACTACGCCCCGGGCTGGAACGGCGTGCGCGTGCCCGGCAGGGTCTTCACGTTGGCCACGCTCTTCTACGCGCTGCTCGCCGGCGCGGGCGCGCAATTGCTTATACAGCGCATCGGCTCCTGGGGAGAGCGCCAGGCGCTGCGCGGACTACCCGGCCTGATCGGCGTGGTGCTGCTGATCGGTCTCCTCGGAGAAGGAGCGGGGCATCTCGCTCACCCGGTCGTGCCGCAGCCAGCGCGCGCGGAGATCGGCCTACCGGGGCCGCTTCTAGATCTACCCACCGACGGAGCCGCCGACCGCGTTTGGCAGTACTTCTCGACCAATGGCTTCTATGAGATCCCAGTCGGCAACAGCACCTTCGACATCACCGCCGTCGATGACCTGCGCGGGGGCATGAACGGCTTTCCCGATCGCGCGAGCGTCGAGAAGCTGCGCTACCTCGGCATCCGCACCGTGGTCCTGCACCTGAAGATGCCAAAGCTGCCGGGAATCGTCGGCTACGCACTCGCCGAGCCACCGAACGTGTATGCGGCAGCGGCCAAACCGGTCGCCGGTTTGGGCGTCAAGCGACGTCGGGTCGGCTCGCTCGTCATCTATGAAATCGGCCCTGGCCCCAAGGCCTTGCACGGAACTGATTGATGCTCACCAAGAAGAGGCTTGCACTGACGGCGATCCTGCTCGTGGGCCTCTCCTCCGCGCTGATGCTCCAGAACTGGTCGGACAACCAGAGCTCCCACTACGACCTGATCCGCGCACTCGACGCAGGCCGCACGACAATCGACTACGGCCCGTATCCCACCAAAGACAAGGCCTACTACAAGGGTCACTGGTACTCGGCGCGGGCGCCCGGCCTGGCGATCTACTCGCTGCCGTTCTACGAGGCTCTAAAGGTCGTCGACGCGCCGGCGGTGGCGCGCGCTTCGCACGCGCTGCGCGGCGAAGACGAGATGATCGACTTCGTCGGTGAGTGGGGGACGGTGCTTCCGGCGCTCGTGCTGCTGCTGCTGGTCTGGCGCGTGGCCGAGAACTTCGAGCCGGGCTACGGCGCCGCTGCCGCGGTGATCGTCGGGCTGGGGACGATGCTGCTGCCGTTCTCGACGCTGCTGTTCTCGCACGTCTTCGCAGCGATGCTCGGCTTCGCCGCCTTCGCGATCATGCTCCGCGAGCGCGCCGGTCCGCCGCGTCCGCTGCTGCTCGGCGCAGCCGGCCTGCTGATGGGCTACGCGGTCTCCTCGGAGTACCCGCTGGCGTTCGTGGCGCTCGTGCTGGGTGGATACCTCCTCTCGCGGCCGGGGGCGCTGACGGCGCGACTCGTCGCGATGCGCGCCGGGGCCTACGTCGCGGGCGGCCTCATCGGGATCGTGCCGCTGCTGCTCTACAACCACGCCGCGTTTCACTCCTGGACGCACCTGGCCTACTCGAACATCCCCCAGCAGCAGAAGGGCTTCTTCGGCATCTCGGCGCCCAGCCTGACGGTGCTCGCAACGCTGCTGTTCGACTCGCGCGGCCTCTTCACGCTGTGCCCTGTGCTCGCAATGGGCGCCGTCGGGACGGTGCTGCTGTACCGCCGTGGCCACCGCGCGGAGGCCCTGACGATCACGGGGGTCTGCGTCTGCTACCTCGGCTACAACTCGGGCTACTACCTCCCGTTCGGAGGCGGCTCGATGGGGCCGCGCTTTTTGATCACGACGCTGCCGTTCCTCGGCTTCCCGATCGCGCTCGCGCTGCGTCGGGTGCCGGGCGCGACGATCGCAATGGCGGGCGCGTCGATCGCTGTGGCGGTGGTTGCCACGATCACCCATCCGCTCGTCGGCTACGAGACCGAGACCGTCGTGTGGGGCCGGCTGCTCGGCCAGGGCTTCTTCCAGCCGACGATCGCATCCGCCTTCGGCGCCGGCCGCGGCTGGGCGGCGATCTGGCCGTTCCTGCTCGCGGTGGCCAGCGCGATCGTGCTGGCGGCCTGGTCGCTGCCGCGCCTACAGCTGAGCGCACGCGCCCTCGGCGCCGGCGCGCTCGCGCTGCTCGCCTGGGGCCTGTTCGCTGCGCTCGCGCCGACGGTGCTCGGGATCGATCACCGCGGCCTTGAGAGCATCGTCAAAGCTGGAGATCACACGGCCCTCAGCTTGACCCTCCACCACGGTAGCCGATACCCGCTGAAGACCCTCGCGCCGATCGCGACCGTCGCCGGACTGCTCGCGCTCAGCGCCATGCGGCTGCTGCGCAACGAGCCCGACCCGCCGCGCGGGCGCCGCGACGCTGGCGCCCGCACCGGCGCACACTCAGTGCTCACAAGCTAGGTTCCGCCTGAGTGGGCTTCTCCTCCGCGCCAGCCGGCCGGCGTAGGGTCGGGTCGGTGACGATGCGCACGTCCACACCGGGCAGTCCTCGCAGCAAGCGTGTCAGCAACGACAGATCGGGGCTTGACCGGCTGAACCGGGCCAGGCCACGCCGCAGCGACGGTGGGCCCATCAGCACATAGGTGCTGCCGAGACCTTGCGCCACCCTGATCGCGACATCCGCCACGTCTTCGCCTTCCTCGACGCGCAGGCGCGCCCCCAGCATCGCGGTCAGCCGTCGCAGCTCCTCCAGGCGCTTGCGATCCTCGGGGCTCGGCGGACGGCCCGGGGGGCGCACGACCAGCACGTCGAGCGCGGCGTCCAAGCGCTGGGCCGAGCGCGAAGCCCTGCGGACAACGCGCTCGGAGTGCGGCGCGAGCGTCGCGAGCGCAAGCAGTCGCTCGGCGATCTGCTGTGGACCAGCCTCCGGCGCGGCCGGCAGCCCTTCTTCGTCGCGGCGCACGGCCGGGGCCGGCTCACGAACCAGGCGCTTGACCTCCACGTCCTCCGCGACCTGGCGCAGCGCCGTCTCGCGCAGCGCCGCCAGGTTCTCGATCTTGAAGAAGTTATTCAGCGCCGCCGGAACGCGCTCGTGCGGATAAACCTTCCCGGCGCGCAGCCGCCCGATCAGCGCCTCGGGGGTGAGGTCGATCAGCACGACCTCATCGGCAGAGGAGAGCACCTCGTCGGGGATGGTCTCGCGCACGCGCGTGCCCGTGAGCTGCGTGACCTGATCGTTGAGGCTCTCCAGATGCTGGACGTTCACGCTCGAGAAGACATCGATCCCCGCCTCCAGAACGTCGCGCACGTCCTCATAGCGCTTCTCGTGCTCCACGCCGGGCGCGTTGGTGTGCGCGAGCTCATCGATCAAGCAGAGCTCCGGTTTGCGCGCGAGCACCGCCGGCAGGTCCATCTCCTGGAGCGGTGTGCCGCGATAGAGGACGCGCCGGCGCGGGATCGTCTCCATGCCCTCGGCCTGCACCATGGTCTCGGCGCGGCCGTGGGGCTCAACATAGCCGATCACCACATCGCGCCCGCTGTCGGCTTCGGCGGCGCCCTCCTGCAACATGCGGTAGGTCTTGCCCACGCCCGGGGCCATGCCGATGAAGACCTTCAGGTGTCCTCGTTCGTCGGGCATGCGGGCATTGTCCTGCACGCGACGGGATGTCGGCACGGAGCGGCTGCGAGTAGAGTGTGGCGCGGAGAGCCGGGAAGCCTGGTCGGCGTGCCACTACCCGTGGAGGCCATGGTGACCCATCTCGAGATCGCAGGGTTCTGCGCCGGCAAGGAGCGTCTGTCGCGCCGCTCTGTGACGGGAAAGCGGCGATAGCCGTGTCCGACGCGCCTCTGGTCGCGGTCTTCGTGACCGGCATCGTGGTGAGCCTCTGCTCCAGCTGGATGCTGGTTGTCAGAATCGAGCGGGTGGGGGCGCGGCTCGGTCTCTCGGAGGGGCTACTCGGCATGCTCGCCGCGTTGGCGGCCGACGCACCTGAGATCACCGCGGCGGTCACGGCGCTCGCCCACCATGACCAGCGTATCGGCGCAGGCGTGGTGATCGGCTCGAATGTGTTCAACCTGGCAGCGCTCATCGGTCTCGCAGGTGTCGTCGCGGGCCGGGTCGCGCTGCACCCACGCGTGATCGAGTTGGCCGGCGCAGTGGCGTTGTTGATTGCCACTGCGTCCCTCGCTGTGGTTGGAGGCTGGTGCTCACCTCTCGTCGGCCTCGTCCTGGTACTCGCCGTGCTGGCACCCTACATCCTGATCCTAGGCGTGGGCCACGAGCGCCTGGATCGGCTGCGACTTCCAGCTGCGTGGAGAAGATGGTTGGTTGCGGCTATCGCCGAGGAGGAGCTCGAGCTAGAGGTTGCGATTCATCCGAGCCGTGGGCACACCCGTGACGCTTTCATGGCGGCGGGCGCCATCGTGGCCGTCGTCGTTGCCAGCATCGCGATGGAGCAGACGGCCTCGGAGCTTGGCAGGCATCATGCGGTCCCCGCGATCGTCGTCGGCGCTCTCGTCCTTGCCGGCGTGACTAGCCTTCCCAACGCCGTCGCAGCCGTGTACCTGGCCGCGCGGGGCCGCGGGGCGGCGGTGCTGAGCACGTCTCTCAACAGCAACGCCTTCAACGTCGTTGCCGGCCTGTTGATCCCGACGACACTCCTCGGGATCGCCGCTCCCTCAGGACAGACGACGTTCCTCGTCGCCTCTTATCTGGCGATGACGGTACTCGTGCTCGTGTCCGCATACGTCAACCGAGGGCTTCGCCGGAGCGCCGGCTTGGTGATCATCGTCGCCTACTTCCTATTCAGCGGCATCCTTCTCGCGACGGCGTACTGAGCCGCTAGCCCCCGAGCAGGTTGTGCACGATCAGGTCGATCAGCTTGATGCCGATGAAGGGCGCGATGATCCCGCCGAGGCCGTAGATCCAGAGATTGCGCCGCAGCAGCGCGCTCGCGCCGATCGGCCGGTAGCGCACACCCCGCAGCGACAGCGGGATCAGCAGCGGGATGACGATCGCGTTGAAGATGATCGCCGAGACGATCGCGCTCTGCGGGTCAGCCGAGGCCCATGATGTTGAGCACGTGCGAGCGGCCCTTCGCTCGCCCGGAGTGCGGCGTAGGTGGCGATGAACACGGCCGGCAGGATCGCGAAGTACTTGGCGACGTCGTTGGCGATCGAGAACGTGGTGAGCGCGCCGCGCGTGATCAGCAGCTGCTTGCCCACCTCGACGATCTCGATCAGCTTCGTCGGGTTGGAGTCGAGGTCGACCATGTTGCCGGCCTCGCGCGCCGCCTGGGTGCCCGTGTTCATCGCCACGCCCACGTCGGCCTGCGCGAGCGCCGGAGCGTCGTTGGTGCCGTCGCCGGTCATCGCCACCAGGCGCCCGTCGGCCTGCTGCTCGCGGATCAGCTCGAGCTTGCGCTCGGGCGTGGCTTCGGCGAGGAAGTCGTCGACGCCTGACTCCTCGGCGATCTTGGCCGCGGTCAGGCGGTTGTCGCCGGTGACCATGACGGTCTTGATGCCCATCGCGCGCAGCTGGTCGAAGCGCGACCTTCATGCCCTCCTTGATCGTGTCCTTGAGGTAGACCACGCCGAGCACCTGGTTGTCGCGCGAGACCGCCAGCGGCGTGCCGCCCTCGCGGCCGATGCGGTCGAGCTGCTCGTGCAGCTCGGGCGGCGGCGAGCCGCCTTCGCGCTCGACGAGCGTCGATGATCGCGTCGCCCGCGCCCTTGCGCAGCTGCTTGCCGTCGATAGTCGACGCCGCTCATCCGTGGTCTGCGCGGTGAACGGCACGAACTCGGCGTGCAGCGTCGACATGTCGTGCTCGCGGATCCCGTACTGCTTGGCGAGCACGACGATCGAGCGGCCCTCGGGCGTCTCGTCGGCGAGCGAGGACAGCTGCGCCGACTTCGGCCAGCTCGGACTCGGGCACGCCGGGCATCGGGATGAACTCCGACGCGAGGCGGTTGCCGATCGTGATCGTGCCGGTCTTGTCGAGCAGCAGCACGTCCACGTCGCCGGAGGCCTCCACGGCGCGGCCGGAGAGCGCGAGCACGTTGCGGCGCACCGAGCCGGTCCATGCCCGGCGATCCCGATCGCGGACAGCAGCGCGCCGATCGTGGTCGGGATCAGCGCGACGAGCAGCGCGATCAGCGTCGTCTCGGAGATGGCGGTGCCGGCGAACAGGCCGAACGGGCGCAGCGTGGCGACGACGATCACGAAGATCAGCGTCAGCGCCGCGAGCAGGATGTTCAGCGCGATCTCGTTGGGCGTCTTGCGCCGCTCGGCCCCCTCGACGAGCGCGATCATGCGGTCGAGGAACGAGTGGCCGGGCTCCTGGGTGATTTCCACGACGATCCGATCGGATGTGACGCGCGTGCCGCCGGTCACCGCGCTGCGGTCGCCGCCGGACTCGCGGATCACCGGCGCGGACTCGCCGGTGATCGCCGACTCGTCGACGGTGGCGATGCCCTCGATCACGGTCCCGTCGCCGGGGATCAGCTCGCCGGCCGGTCACGACCACGACGTCGCCGCGGACGAGCTCGGTGGCGGCCTTGGTGCGAGCCGTCGGCCATCGTCGCGACCGTCTCCTTGCGCATCGACCGCAGCGTGTCGGCCTGCGCGCGGCCGCGACCCTCGGCGAACGCCTCGGCCATGTTCGCGAAGATGACCGTCAGCCACAGCCAGAAGGCGATCGTGAACGTGTACCAGGCTTCCTCGTGGCCGCCGCCGAGCGGCTTGCCGCCGAACGCCTGGATCAGCCAGGTGACGGTCGTGATGACCGAGCCGATCTCCACGACGAACATCACGGGGTTGTGGATCTGCACGCGCGGGTCGAGCTTCTTGAGGCTGTCGATCAGCGCGCGCACGACGATGTCCCGCTGGAACAGCGAGACCGCCTGTCGCTCGTGGGTTGCCGGCATCTGCGCGGACATCAGCCCGTTCCTCCTGTCATGCGGTCGAGTGCGAGGTTCAGCTCGAGCACGTTCACGCCCGGCTCACCCGAGAAGCCGAGCCCGCGTGCGTCGGTGTACTTGGAGACCAGCCCGTCCACCGTCGCCAGCGGGAGGCGGCGCACGGCCGCGACGCGGTGGGCCTGGATCCGGGCGTTGGCTTCCGAGATTTCGGGGTCGAGGTTCGAAGCGGAGGTGTTGACGGCGTCCACCGGCACGCTCCGCCGCGGTCAGGCCGGGGTCGTAGCGGCCTCTCGAGTTCGAGGTAGGCCTTGATGTTTTCGGCGTCCGCTTCCTCGGTCGCCTTGTCGTTGGGGCCGCGGTTGGAGAACGTGCTCGCCGCGGCGTTGTACGCGCCGCCTTCGGTGGCCGAGGGACGGCTCTGGAAGTAGCGCGGGTCCGGTTCGGTGACGAGTTCTTCTTCCTTTTCCTCGGGCTTGCCGTTCTTGCCGATCACCGGCTTGGCGAAGCTCTGGCCGATGATCTTCGAGCCGACGAGCTTGCCGCCGACATAGACCTTCTGCCCGTTGGCGTTGCCGGGGAACACGACCTGGCTGACGCCGGTGATGAACAGCGGGTAGACGAGGCCGAGCAGGATCGTCAGGACGACGATGCCGATGGCCGAGGTGACGATGTCGCGTCGCATGTCAGTAGAGGTGTCCGGTCAGGCCCTGGACGATCGGGCCGAGCAGCAGGGCGGGGAAGAAGGTGAGCGCGCCGACGAGGATGACCACGCCGATCAGCAGCACCGCGAACGTGGGGTTGTCGGTGCGCATCGTGCCGAGGCCCGCGGGCGTGACGCGCTTGCCGGCCAGGGCGCCCGCGACGGCGAGCACGAACAGGATCGGCGCGTAGCGGGCGAACAGCATGTCGAAGCCCCCGAGCAGGTCGGCGAACGTGACGCCGTGGGAGCCGAGGTTGCCGGCGTTCGGCTGGATGAAGCCCGTGTAGCCGGCGAACGCCGAGCCGTTGTTGTTCGCCTGCGAGAGGTAGGCGTAGAAGGTCTCGGAGAAGCCCTGCGGCGTAGCCGCCGCTTTGCAGAGCCACTTCGGAGATCGACGCGCGCCCGGCGTGACTGGCGGTGGCCATCGCCGTGCAGAACAGCGCCGCCAGCGGCGTGATCAGGATGCCCAGCCCGGCGAGCTTGATCTCCCTCGCCTCGAGCTTCTTGCCCAGCCACTCCGGGGTTCGCCCGACCATCAGCCCGCCGATGAACACCGCCAGCAGGACGTACAGCAGCATCGAGTACAGCCCCGTGCCGATGCCGCCGAAGATCACCTCGCTGGCGGAAAGGTTGGCCATCGGCACCGCCCCGCCGATGCCGGTGAAGGACTCGATCGCGCTGTTCACCGCGCCGCACGAGGTGACCGTCGTGACGGTGTCGAACAGCGCCGAGCCGGCGATGCCGAAGCGCTGCTCCTTGCCTTCCATGTTGCCGCCGGCCGGAGCCCGAGATGACGTGCGTGTGCAGGCCGGCCGCGTGCTGCGCGGGCGAGCCGTGCGCCTCGGCGATGTAGGCGACCGACGCGGCGCCGAGGAACATCACCATCATCACGCCGTAGATCGCGTAGCCCTGACGGCGGTTGCCGGTCATCCGCCCGTACATGAACACGAGCGCCGCCGGGATGATCAGCACGAGCAGCATCTCGAAGAAGTTGGTGAACGCCGTCGGGTTCTCGAACGGGTGCGCCGAGTTGACGTTGAAGAAGCCGCCGCCGTTGGTGCCGAGCTCCTTGATCACCTCCTGCGAGGCCACCGGGCCCATCGCGATCGACTGCGTCAGGCCGGTGACCGTGTGGGCGCGTCAGGTAGGTGGAGAAGTTCTGCGATCACGCCCTGGGAGACGAGCAGCAGCGCACCGAGGACGCAGATCGGCGTCATCACGTAGAGGACCGTGCGCACCAGGTCCTGCCAGAAGTTGCCGAGGCTCTTGCCGCTGCGCCCGATGATCCCGCGGATCAGCGCGACCGCCACGACGATGCCGACCCCGGCCGACAGCCAGTTCTGGACCGTCAGCCCGATCATCTGGCTGAGATAGCTCATCGTCGTCTCGCCGCCGTAGTACTGCCAGTTGGTGTTCGTCAGGAACGACGAGGTGGTGTTGAACGTCACGTTCCACGGCGCCGAGTGGTAGCCGAGCGGGTTCAGCGCGTGGGGAACGTAGAAGGCGTTCTGCGTGCGCAGGATCAGGTACAGCAGCAGCCACCCGGCGAGCGAGAAGATCAGACAGGCTTTTCGCATACTGCTTCCAGTCCTGCTCGCGCTTCGGTCGACCCGCATGACCGGTACAGGAACCGCTCGGGCCCGGCGAACAGCGGCGACAGGAACACGCGCTCGCCGGTGTACACCCTCGCCATGTAGCCGCCGAGCGGCAGCGCGAGCGCGGTCAGGATGACCGCGAACAGCACGATCGTGAGCCAGCCGGTGAAGGTCATGCCTAGAGCTTCTCCCCGCGGACCAGCGCGTAGAAGAGGTAGGCGATCACCAGCACGGCGACGACCAGGCCGAAGAAGTCGGCGCCGCTCATGTGCGCGATGAAGAAGCCGAGGGGAAGCGAGAGGCTCATACCCGGTCGATCCCCTCGATCATGCAGCAGCAGGATCGCGAACATGACGATCCCGAGAACGATGGCTACGACGTCCATGACCGCCACTATGGAGGCGGCATCATCACGGCCGCATAACGATCCGCGCGCCCGCATAACGATTTCGTGACGGCGCCGCGACCGCTGCGCCGGCGACGCGCTCAGGCCGCGCGCAAGCCGGTCCCGAGCCGCAAGGGCAAGCGGTAGCCGACCCCGGGTCGGTGACGATGTAGCGTGGCCCCGCCTGGCCCTCCGGCTCGATCTTCGCGCGCAGCCGCGCGATGTGCGTGCGCAGCGGCTGGATGTCATCGACGTACTCCGGCCCCCACACCTCCGCGAGCAGCTTGCGGTGGGTCATCAGCCGGCCGCGGTTGCGCACGAGCACGCGCAGCAGGTCGAACTCGATCGGGGTCAGGTGGACCAGCTCGCCGTCGCGGCGCACGGCCCGCGCGGCCAGGTCAATCTCGAGGCCCTCGACCTCGATGCTCGGCTCCTCCTCCCCGCGCCCGGCGCGGCGCAGCGCGGCCTGCAGCCGGGCCACCAGCTCGCGCGTGCCGAACGGCTTGGTGATGTAGTCGTCGGCCCCCGCCTCCAGCGCTCTGACCTTCTGCTCCTCCTCGCCCACGGCGGACAGCACCAGGATCGGCATCTCGCTCCACTCGCGCAGCTTGCGCGTCACCTCCACGCCATCGCCGTCTGGAAGCACCAGGTCGACGATCGCCGCCTCCGGCGGGCGCACGGCCGCGAGGTCGAGCGCCTGGGAGGCGGTTTCGGCCGGCACCGCCTCGAAGCCCGCCTCGCGCAGCACCACCTTCAGCGCACGCACGATCTGTGGCTCGTCGTCGACCACCAGCACGCGCGGCATGGCTGGCCGGGGCTCGATGCGCAGGCCGCCTGCGCCAGCGGCAGCTCGAACACGAACGTCGCTCCCTGTCCCGGGAGCGACTCGACGTGCAGCGACGCGGCGTTCGCCTCGGCAAAACCGCGGGCGATGGCCAGGCCCAGGCCCGAGCCACGGTGCCCGCCGCCAGGTGTGCCAGCGCGGTAGAACGGCTCGAACACCCGCTCCAGCTGAGCCGGTGGGATCCCCGGCCCGCGATCGACCACGCGCACGATCACCCGATCGCCCGCCGGCCTGTTTCCGTCGAGGTGCTCACCGTCGCCATCCGTCGCCGCGGGACCTCGAGAGGCGCCCGCGAGGCTGCGCACCGCGCGGGCACGCACCGACACCGGATGCCCGCCGGAGTGCCGTCGCGCGTTCTCCAGCACGTTCACGAACGCGCGCTCCATCTGCGCGGGGTCGACGCTCACCAGCGGGAGGTCACGGTCGATCGAGAGGGTGAACTCCTCCGTGCCCGCCGCCAGCTCCCGCAGTGCCGCGCGAATCAACTCTTCGACCGATGTCCAGTCCCTGCGCGGCTCCGCCGCGCCCGCTTCCAGTCGCGAGAGATCGAGCAGGTTGTCGACCAGCCGTGACAGCCGCCGCGTCTCCTCCTGGATGACCGCCGCCATCTCCTTGCGCTCCTGTAGCGACAGCGACGGGGAGCCCACAGCCTCGCCGGCAGCGGAGATGGCCGTCAGGGGCGAGCGCAGATCGTGGGAGACCGCGCGCAGCAGGGCGGTCTTGACGGTGTCCGCCCGGCGCAGCGCCGCCGTCTCGACCACCCCGCCCAGCAGCCCCTCACGCTCCAGCGCCGCGCTCATCAGCCCCTCGAGCGCCGGCACGACGCGCTCCTGCAGTCTGCGCAGGCTCGCCTCTGAGGTGTCGGCGCCCACCAGCAGCGTCCCCAGCCGCCGGGTGCCCTCGCGCAGCGGGAACGCTACGGTGCGCTCGTCCCCCTCGACCGCCTCCATCTCGATCGCCGCCGAGTTAAGCGCCAGCGCATTCGCCAAACGCGCTGCGGCCGTCGGCAGGTCCTCGGCCAGGCTGTTCCCGCGCAGCAGGATCCGGGCCATCTCCGCCGCCAGGTCGGCCTCGACCCTACGCGCCTCCGCGTCGCGCGCACGCGCGCGCGTCACCTCCGCCACCGAGCTGGCGAGACCGGCGACCACCAGGAACGCGACCAGCGCCACCCAGTTGCTCGAGTCCCTGATCGTGAACTGGCCGACCGGCGGCAGGTGGAAGAAGTTGAACGCCCCCGCGCTGACCACCGCTGTCGCGACCCCCAGCCACGCCCCCCAGGTGACCGACACCACGAGCACCGCCGGCAGGTACACGACGCCCAGCGACACCACCGGCGCCACGTGCTTGAGCGGGTAGACGATCAGCGTGCACAGCGCCACCGCGGCCAGCGCGACGACCACGCCCACCCGCCGTGGTGGCGGATCGGGGGAGAGCAGGAAGCCGAACGGGGGCGACACATGCCTCAGCGTAATGAGGATCGAGGCGGGACTCCCTTCCCGCCCCGATCGGTGCGCTCTGCTCGGCGGTCGATCCCGCCGTGACCGTCATCCTGTGACCCCGAAACGGACAGCACGTAACGCAAACGTGACGGACGTGTGACGGTTTCGTTACCGCCCGACTGTCCGTCTGAGTCGCCTACCATCTCTCAAGCTGGCCCTGCTCCCCGACGACAATATTGAGGGGGAGATCCAGAGGACGATGAAGACACGCATCCGCGCCACCGCTGTGCTTTGCCTTCCGGCCGTGGTGGCCTGCTGCACGCTGCCCAGCGCCTCGGCCGGCGCGGCGAGCACAGTCGAACCGCTGCCCGCCTCTAACTACACCGTGCGTCCCGTATGCGCGGCGCCCGCCCCCAGACACGCCGGCTGCCTGGTGCTGCGGCTGGTGCCCTTAACGGCAGCGGCACGTGCCCACACCCACCCGCTGGGAATGACCCTCAGTGCTCCGACCAGGGCGGGCAAGGCTACGGAAGTCTGCAAACCGCCCACGGCTGGAGAAGGCTGCTACGGCCTGCGTCCCCAGGATCTGCACAGCGCCTACGCGCTACCGACCACCGCGTCCTCCACGCAGACGATCGCGATTGTCGACGCCTACAACGACCTGGGCGCCGAAGCCGACCTCAACGTCTATGGCAATGCATTTGGGCTACCCGAATGCACCGAAGCGAACCAATGCTTCAAGAAGGTCAATCAGAACGGCGCAACCGGGAACCTGCCCTTTCCCGCAAGCGAAGCATCGAGGGTAGCGAAGAAGCGGTCTGCAAAACAGGGATAGAACCGACAGCAGGAGAAGCCTGCAAGGAAGTTGAAGAAGCCGATGGATGGGCGGGCGAGATATCCCTCGACATCGAGGTCGCCCACGCCGTCTGCCAGAGCTGCCACATCGTGCTCGTCGAGGCCAACTCGGCATCGTTCGTCAATCTCGAAGCGGCGGAGAAAACAGCGGCCGGGCTCGGCGCAAGCGAGATCTCCGACTCGTGGGGTGGCCCCGAGCAGGGCGTGACGGCGGCCGAAGACAACGCGGCTCCTTCAACCATCCCGGCATCGTCATCACAGCGGCCGCCGGCGACAACGGCTACCTGGACTGGGCTGCCACAGAACCCTCGGAACGAGGCTTCGCCGACTATCCCGCCTCCTCGCCGCACGTGGTCGCGGTCGGCGGCACGCGTCTGATGCTGAGCGATCCCGGCACACGTGGGAAAGCGAGACGGTGTGGAACGATGGGGGTGTAAGCAAAGAAGGTGAAATTGAAGGCGCCGGCGCCGGTGGAGGCGGCTGCAGCGCATTCTTCGCCGCTCCGCCCTGGCAGCAGAGCGTCCCTGACTGGTCGACGGTCGGATGTGGCGAACACCGCGCCGTCGCCGACATGTCCGCGGACGCCGACCCCTACACGGGCGTGGCGGTGTACGACTCGACCCCGAATACGAAGAAGGAGAACACCGGCTGGGCGACCATCGGCGGCACGAGCGTCGCCTCGCCGATCATCGCCTCCGTGTTCGCGCTCGCCGGGGGAGCAAACGGCGTGGAATATCCGGCACGGACCCTTTACGAAAATCGGGCCACAGCGCCCAGTTCGCTGCATGATGTCGAACCGGGTCCAACGGAGAATGCCTGAAGCCCTTTGACCGAACACGGCTCTCCGGCTGCACGCTCAACGAAGAGGCGGCGAATATGCCCACTCCCAAGCCATCTGCCTCGCCGGTCCCAGGCTATGACGGCCCCAGCGGCGTGGGTACGCCCAACGGGCATCGCGCCTTCGAACCCTGACCTGAAGAAGCCAAAAAGAAAACCGAAGAAGAAAAGAAAGCAGCAGAACAGAAGAGAAAAGAAAAAACAGAAGAAGAAGCAAGGAGCAATCCAAAGGGCGCCGCCGCCCGCGGCCATCCACCCCGCCAGCGGCCCTCCCTCGCCGGGTATAACCGCAGCTCGTCGGCCAGCCACGCCGGCAACCCACCATCCACCTATCCGGGCTTACCCTCACCCCAACGCCCTCGTCGCGCTCAACCGCACCCGGCCGAAGGTCTCCCTGGTGGCGTTCGCTTTCACCATCAACGTGGCCGTCCGCGTGCGGGTGACGCTGGCCAAGCTGGTTCGGTCGCACGGACGCGCGCACTGGCAGACCCTGCGGCACTCGCTCACGATCGCCGTGAGGAGGGGACGCAACAATCGGCGCCTGCGTGGCCAGGGCGCCCTCACACCCGGGCTCTACCGCCTTACCCTCACGCCCGCGCACGGGACCGCGCGCTGCGCTCGTATTTCAGATCGGCTGAGGTCTGCGCGAGAAACCCTTCCCGGACTGGCGGACTGGGTCACCAGCGCCCCAGCACCGAGCCGGCGCGCTGTCCCCTCAGCTCGCCCTAACCGCCCTGCCCGCTCGCGATCCCGGCGGCGGCCAGCGCGCTGGCGTCGAACACTTCGCCGGCGGGCGGCAGGATGATCTGGGGGACGGGGCCGTAGCTGGTGAAGTCGATCGTGGTAGTACCGCCAATGCTCGTGGTGGCCCCCGCCACGCCACCGGACGTGCCAGTGGGGACGCTCGCGCCGATGGAGAGCTGGATGCGGCGCACCCTGCCCTGCACGTCCACCCACACGTCAACGGGAATTGCGCCCCCGGCCGCGAGCTTTTCCAGCGCGGCCTTGGCTGCCGCCTGCTCGTTTGAGGGAAGACGACCGAGGATGTTGCTCAGCTTGAGGGTGGCACGGTAGTGGGTCGTGGGCACGCCGTCGACCGATTCGCTGCCCACGACGGCCACACCTCCGGAGCTGGCGCGCAGGTACTCGAGGAACTGAGTGGGGTCAGTCTGGTTGAGCGAGGAGAGCTGGGAAAGGTCTATCCCCGCCGACTGCGCGGCCTTGGTGAGGTCGAGCTTCATCCATGTCTTACCTTCCGGCAGCTTCCCGGCGAGGAAGGGCATGTTCATGTAGATCACGGGATACTGGAAGATCATCCGCACGGCACCCGCTCCGCCCCCGGACAGGGCCGAGGCGCCTGGGATGTTGGAGAGATCCATGCTCATCTCTCCGGAGCGGTTGCGCTCGTCGACGTAGCCGTTGGCGGTGACCGAGAACCCTCCCCTGGGCAACGCGGGGGAGGCGAGCCGCATCGTGAGCGAGATCCTGGCGCCCGCCTGCTGGCTCGAGACCTCGGCGGCGCGGGCGACCGGGTCCAGCGTGGCCGAGGCGCCGCAGCCGCTCACAGCCACGCCCCCGGTGACCAGCGCGGCCAGTGCACCGAGCGCCGTTATGGCCTTCGCCAGCGTCCTATTCGTGTGCTCGATCCTCACGATTCCCATTCTCATGCTTTCTCGGCGCCACCCAGCGTATCCTTGAGTTTGCTCTGGCGCACTGCTACGCGCGTGTAGTGTGGTTCGGTGGTTCGCGCTACATTATGGGCGTGGCATCGGAGCGCGAGGGTAGGCGCGGCGGACTCGCAGCGGAGGCGAGACGTTTGATGCAGGACAAACACTACTTGCGAGAAGCACGGGAGGTCGCCGGCCTCATGGAGACGCTGCGTGGTGGTTGGCGCCGTCGACGCACATGCGCTGGGTAAGCGAACCGGACACCTGACGCATGACGAGTTGCGTGCGGTGGAGGATGCCCTGCTGCTGGTACTCGATCTGCCTTGAGTCGCTGAGAGCACGAGCTCGCGTGATCGCCGGCCGTCCCGAGACCTTGGTCTACCGTCGCTTGCACAGACCCTGCAATGTTATTTATCTACAGGCCCTAAGCGGAGAACGGAACAAAGTGCTAGGGGTTGCGAAGCACCGGTGTAGAATCGGGCGAACCGCCGGAGCTCATGGCAGCCGAGATCGAAAACAAACGGCCGTCTCCTGCCGGCCCCTCTCGCGTCGCTGCGGTGATCGCTATAGCCATCTTCGCGGTAGCGTCCTGGATCTCCTGGGTAGGAGTAGGCAGCGTTTGCGTCAACAGCACCAACATCGCGCCGGGATCGACTGCAGCAGCGGTCTGCGAAATCGAGCTCGCGAACTGGCACGGGAAAGGCGCCCCGACTTCTGCTGACAACCTTTACGAAAACTTCACGCTGGCCCTGCCGCTGCTGATTGTCCTTATAGGGACAGCAGCAAGCCGCGCTCTGAGACGACCCCGCATATTCTGGGGCGCTGCCGGCGCTGCCGCGACTGTTCTACTAATACCGTGGCTTGGGGTGATGTCGATCCTGACCTGACACCGCGTTGAGGATGAGGACGTGAAGCTTCCACGGCATGTTCGCCCCCGGCGGGCGTCGGCGTCCGAACGACCGGCCGAGCCATGAACAACGCCCGAGCCCTGCACGGCAAGCTCCGGTCGAGCGGACGGCGATCCCCGACGGGGGCCGCACTCGCACTTCGACGCCGCTATTGCCGGCGGCTGCCCCAGCCAGCCGCGCCGGCGCGCCATGGAGAACGAGCGCTGCAGGTAGCTCGACGCCGCCGTCGGCCTGCTGACCGTTCTCCAGCAGGGCGACGATCGTGCGGCCCACCGCCACGGCGGTGCCGTTGAGCGTGTGCAGCGTCTCGGCGCCCTTCTCCCTGCGCAGGCGGATGTTCAGACGGCGGGCCTGGTAGTCGGTCGTGTTCGAGCACGACGTCAGCTCGCGGTAGCGGCCCTGGCTGGGCAGCCACGCCTCGCAGTCGTACTTCTTCGCGGCCGAGCTTCCGAGGTCAGTCACCGCGATGTTCACCACGCGATAGGGCAGCCCGAGCTCCTGCAAGATCTCCTCCTCGATCGCGAGGATCCGCTCGTGCTCGGCGGCCGACTCCTCGGGCGAGACGAAGCTGAACATCTCGACCTTGTCGAACTGGTGCACCCTGAAGATCCCCCGCGTGTCCTTGCCGGCCGCACCGGCCTCACGGCGGAAGCAAGGCGAGAACCCGGCGTAGCGCAGCGGCAACCGCTCGGCCTCGATGATCTCGTTGTCGTGCAGCGACGCCAGTGCCACCTCGGAGGTGCCGACGAGATAGAGGTCATCCCCGGGCAGACTGTAGATCTGCTGCTCGGTGTCGGGCAGGAAACCCGTCCCGTACAGCGCGCGCTCACGCACGAGCACCGGCGGGATCACCGGCTCGAACCCGTGCCTGCGGACCTTCTCCAACGCCCACCGCACCAGCGCCAGCTCGACCAGCACGAGATCGCCTTTCAGATAAGCGAAGCGCGCGCCAGACAGGCGCGCGGCGCGATCCATGTCGATCATCTCCCCCGCCAGCTGCAGGTGATCACGGGGCTCAAACGCTCCTGCCACGACCTCGCCGACCGTGCGGAGCACCTCGTCCTCGGGGCCTTGAGCGGCAGTCGGATCGGGCAGGTTGGGTAGCGGCGCAAGCGCCGCCTGCAGGTTCAGCTCAACCTCGACCAGCTCCTCCTCCAGCTCCTTCGCGCGTGCGGCCACCGAGCGCATAGCCTCAATCTCGCGCTCCCGCTCGGCCGCGTCGCTCGTCGAGCGAATGCGCGCGTTCGCCTCGTTCTGCTCGGCCCTCAGTCCCTCCAGCTTGGGCAGCAACGCCCGGCGGCGCCCATCCAGCTCGATCACCGCGTCGAGGCTGCCGGCCACCTCGTCGCCGCGACGTGCCAGCGCTTCGCGCACGGCGTCGGGATCCTCCCGGATGCGCTTGAGGTCGAGCATGATCGGCAGCCTACCCGTCGCCGGGGCGCGCTTGGGTCCGTCAAACCGTAATCAGCCAAGCAGGTCCGCGACTTCGTCCCGACCGACCCCGCGAAGCGGGCTTTCCGGTCGTGACGAACGTCCGGATCCTGCGCTATTTGGTGGACAGCGTGATGTTCACCGAAGGCACCTTCTGCGCTTGGCGCCCGGAGTACTCGGCGAGAAAGGCGGCGACGGCCTGCGCATCGTCGCCGAGGACGATGTTCTCCGGCATGATCGCGCCCGAGAAGCCGCCGTTGCGGATCGCGTAGAGCACCTGTTCGACGTTCTCCTTGCGGATGTTGAAGTTCGGCCCGTTCGTCTTCACGCGGTTCTTGATGCTCGTCGCCGACCCCTCCGCGCCGACCGTGGACAGCGTGTGGCAGCCCGAGCAGTGGTCGCGGAACAGCACCGCGCCGCGGTAGTACGGGCTGGTCTTGGCGACCTGTATCCCCTGCGACCCGCACGCGCCTAGGACTGCAACGCAGGCGAGCAGGACCATCGTCGTGGCTGCAACCTTCATGCGCGGGGAATATATAGCCCTGCGCCGCTCAGAAGCCGTGCGCGGTCCCCGCCGCGCGCAGGGCGAGAAAGACCACGACAAGCGCCGACAGCGTCATCACGCCCATCTCACGGCGTACGATCTCGGCCACCACCCGGCGCTGCTGGATCTCGGGCAGAGCGCCCACCGCCCTGGCATCCTCCAGCCCGCGCTGGTCGAGGATCGTCTGCGCAGCGGCGACGCGCAGCTGCTCGGCGACGAACCCCACCGCGAGCGGGAGCAGCGCATAGAGGTAGAAGAGATGTTCGCTTGAGTACTTTCCCGCCGCCGCCAGCGAACCCACGGCGATCGCGAGTGTCAGCGCGGAGCCCTGCCCGACACGCAAGAGCACCCAGAACCCTCGGCTCACCTCGCCGCGATACCAGCGCCAGGCGCCCAGCAGCGCGGGGGCCGCGTTGAGCACCGCCACCGCGAGCGTGCCTGCCACCACAGCTTCTGTCATGCCTGAGATATCGAGCCGATTGCCACTATGTAACACTCTGCCACAAGCGGTGATATAACAGCGCGCGGTGCTGCGCAGCTATCTCCCGGCGATCGTCTTCCTCATTCTCGGCGGGGCCGTGGGCGGAGCGTTCGCGGCGATCAACTCCTTCATCGGTCCACGCCGGGCAACCCCGCACAAGCAGGACCCATACGAGTGCGGCCTGCCCTCGGAGGTCAAGCGCGGGATGCGCTTCGGGATCAGCTTCTACCTGATCGCGATGCTGTTCATTCTGTTCGACATCGAGGTCGTCTTCCTTTACCCGATCGCGATCGAGCTGCGCGCCTACGGCTCCTACGCGCTGGCCGAGACGATCACGTTCATCGTGCTGCTGTTTGTCGCCTTCGTGTACGTGTGGCGGCGGGGGGCGCTGGAGTGGAGATAAAACGCGAGCCGATCTCTGATCGGTCGATCTCCGATCGGCCGGCCGGGCCGGCGGCGCTGCGCGTGCAGAGCCTGAACGCCCGCCAGCTACTGCGCGGCGGAGACCTGGAGGGCGCCAACCGACCGGCGCGCCTGGAGGGCACCGAGCTCGAACGCTACGTGGAAGAGCGCATCCTGACGACGACGCTTGACAAAGCGGTCGCGTGGGGGCGCTCGAACTCGTTCTTCCCGCTGGGCTTCGGGCTTGCCTGCTGCGCGCTCGAGGCACCGATGCACGTCGTCGCCTCGCGCATGGACATCGGGCGGTTCGGGTGGGAAGCGTTCCGGGCCTCGCCGCGGCAGGCCGACCTGATCATCATCGCGGGGCGGGTGTCGATCAAGATGGCGCCGATCATCCGCCGCATCTACGACCAGATGCTCGAGCCCAAGTGGGCGATCTCGATGGGGGCCTGCTGCAGCTCGATGGGAGTGTTCAACAACTACGCGCTGGTGCCGGCCGTCAAGTTCATGCCGATCGACGTGCACGTGCCTGGGTGCCCGCCCCGCCCGGAGGCAGTAGTGCACGGGGTGCTCAAGCTGCGCAAGCTGGTCCAGGACGACCCCGACATGGGCTGGCGCGAGCGCTACGACGCCGTCGGCACTGAGGAGATCCTCCCCGGTGCCTGACGCGACCGGGCCACCGCCGGCGCTGTCGGAGTACCGCCGTCGCGAGGAGAGCATCACGCTGTCCGCCGTCGGAGAGCAGTTGGCCGGGTTCGAGGACGACGACGCCACGCAGGAGCTGCTGACGCTCAATTTCGGCCCGCACCATCCCGCCACCCACGGCGTCCTGCGGCTGCTCGTCACCCTTCAGGGCGAGGTTGTGCGCGACATCAAACCGATCATCGGCTACGTGCACACGGGGATCGAGAAGACCGCCGAGGACAAGGCTTACTGGAAGGCGATCCCGATCATCGAGCGGATGGACTATGCCTCCTACTACTTCAACGCGATGGCCTACATCGGCGCGGTCGAGACGCTGCTGGAGGTGGAGGTCCCCAAGCGCGCTCAGTACCTGCGCGTGATTCATCTCGAGCTAAACCGGATCGCCTCGCACTTGCTTTGGCTCGGCACGAGCGCGCTGGACCTTGGAGCGATCTCGATGTTCTGGTACTGCTTCCGCGAGCGTGAGCTGATCCTCGACCTGTTCGAGTTCTCCTCCGGCGCGCGCATGCACACGCGCTACTTCCAGGTCGGGGGCGTGATCGAGGACATCCCCGCCGGGTTCCCGGCGAAGCTGCGCGAGTTCCTGAAGGTCATGCCCGAGCGCGCGAACGAGTATGGCGCGATCCTGAGCTCCAATGAGATCGTGCTCCAGCGCCTGCGCGGCACCTGCCCGCTGGACGCCGAGACGCTGCTGGGGCTCGGGGTCACCGGTCCCCTGCTGCGCGCGGCGGGCAACCCATGGGACCTGCGCAAGGCCGCGCCGTACAGCTCCTACGAGGACTTCGAGTTCAAGATCCCCGTCGGCACGGTCGGCGACAACTACGACCGCTTCGCCGTGCGGCTGGCCGAGATATACGAGTCCGTCAAGATCATCGAGCAGGCGCTCGACGGGCTGCCCGAGGGGCCGCACATCACCGAGGATCGCAAGATCTCCCTACCTCCCCGCCACGAGCTCGCCACCTCGATGGAGGCGTTGATCCACCACTTCAAGCTTGTCACCGAGGGATTCCGCGTGCCGCCCGGCGAGGTTTACCACCCGATCGAGTCCCCCCGCGGCGAGCTCGGCTGTTATGTGCGTTCGGACGGCTCGTCAAAGCCTGCGCGGGTGCACATGCGCGACCCGAGCTTTGTCAACCTCCAGGCACTCGCACCGATGGTCCGGGGCAGCTACATCGCCGACCTGATCGCCACCACCGCGATGCTCGATCCGATCCTCGGCGGGATCGACCGATGACCGTGCCAACCACGCCACGGGTAGCCGCCTGATGCCGCGCCCGCAGCCAAGGACAATCACCCTGACGATCGACGGCCGCGAGGTGCAGGCGCCCGAGAACGCGATGCTGGTGGACGCCGCCAAGCACGGTGATGTCGAGATCCCAGTGTTCTGCTACGAGCCCAAGCTCGGCAACCCGGTAGGCGCCTGCCGCATGTGCCTGGTCGAGATCGAGGGGATTGGAAAGCTGCAGACCGGCTGCTCAACGCCGGTGAAGGACGGGATGGTCGTACACACGCAGACCGAGCGCGTGAATGAGGCGCAGCGTGCGGTGGTCGAGTTCCTGCTGATCAACCATCCGCTGGACTGTCCCGTGTGCGACAAGGGCGGGGAGTGCCCGCTGCAGGACATCAGCTTCGGCTGGGGCGGCGGACGCTCGCGCTTCATCGAGCCCAAGCGCCACTTCGTAAAGCCCTTAGAGCTCTCGCCCACGATCGCGATCGACCGCGAGCGCTGCATCCTGTGCTACCGCTGCGTGCGCTTCTCCCAGGAGATTTCCGAGGACCACCAGTTGGTGCTGCTCGAGCGCGGCGCGCACTCCTACGTCTCGACGTTCGACGGCCATCCCTACGTAGCGCCGTTCAGCGGCAACATCGTCGAGTTGTGCCCGGTGGGCGCGCTGACCTCGCAGCCCTACCGCTTCCAGGCACGCCCGTGGGACGTGGAGGACGCGGGCTCAGTGTGCACGCTGTGCCCGGCGCAGTGCAACGTCACGTTGACCGTCCGCGACGAGCGCGTGCTGCGCGTGCTCGCCCGCGACCACCCCGAGGTCGACGACGGCTGGCTGTGCGACAGAGGCCGCTTCGCCTATCCGGCGCTCGGCGGCGGACGTTCGAAGGATGGCCGTGGCCGGGAGAACGGCGAGCGCGTGACCGAGCCGCTGCTGCGCGATGGCGGCGAGCTGCGCCCCGTCTCCTGGGAGCGCGCTCTAGAGGAGGCCGCCGCGGGCTTGAAACGAGCCGGAGAGCGCACGGGCGCGATCGCCGGCGGAGAAGCCACGAACGAGGAGGGCTTCCTGCTCGCGCGCCTCATGCGCGAGGGTTTGGGCTCCGCGCACATCGACTCGCGCATGGCGGGTACGCTGCCGCTGGAGCTGCACCGCGCGCTGAACGACCCACGCTTGCAGGCGAAGGTGTCAGACCTCGAGTTCGCCCACGCCGTGCTTGTGCTCGCGACGGATCCGATCGTGGACGCGCCGATCCTCGACCTGCGCCTGCGCAAGGGAGTTCGCCGCCACGGCATGAAGCTCGTGCAGGCAACCGCCGGAGAGCTGCGGGCGGGGTCAGGCGAGCTCGCGGCAACGCTATCGCAGGCCGGCGAGGAGATCGTCGTGCTGTGGAGCGAGCGCCTCACAGCCGGCCCCGACGGCGCGGCGACCGCACAGGCGCTGCTCGCCCTGGCCGAGACGCTCTCCCTGGCTGGCGTCGAGGGCGCGGGACTGCTGGAAATCCCCTCCGGCGCAAACGGCCGCGGGCTGCGCGAGGCAGGGGTATTGCCCAACGCCAACCCCGGACTCTGCGCAACAACTGCGGTGACCGGCGCCACAAGCGCTGGCGAGGGCACGCGCGAACGTGTCTCCCGGAAAGACGGCCTTGATGCTCGCGGCATCGCCCGCGGACTGGCCGAGGGCGCCCTCTCGGGGGTGTATCTGCTGCAGTCCGACCCGCTGCTCGACCTGCCCGACCGCGAGCTGTGGGAGCGGGCGCTTAAGCGCGCGTCAACGGTCGTGGCGCAAGCAACGTTCCTCACGGACGGGATTCGCGCGCACGCGAACGTGGTGTTCCCGGCGGAGGCGTACGCCGAGAAGGAAGGGACGATCGTCCATCCGGACGGGCGCATCCAGCGCCTGCGGCCCGCCGTCGCCCACCCGGGCTCGACACGCGCGGGATGGGGAGTGCTCGCCGAGGTCGCCGCGCGGATCGGGCTCGACCTGGACTTGCTCACCGGGGTGATGACCTCCCAGCAGCTGTTCGACGCGGTGCCGTTTTACGCGGGCCTCACCCTGGAGGAGATCGGCGGCAAAGGTGTTCGCTGGCAAGAACGCCCCGCGGCGAGCGCCTACCCGGCGCAGGAGTGCGTATGACGATTGTTATACCGACGCGCAGAGAGTACACGTATCATCTAGGAACACGTATAGCCATTGCTATACCGACGCGCAAGGAGAATCCATGATCCTCGCGGTCGTCGGCTACTACGAGCCGTGGTGGATCCAGATCATCAAGGCGATCGTGATCTTCGCCGTCGGCCTGCAGCTCGTGCCCGTCGTGCTAATAGCTGAGCGCAAGCTGCTCGGGCGCTTCCAGAGTCGCTACGGCCCCAATCGCGTCGGCCCCTACGGCGCGCTTCAGCCGCTCGCCGACATCCTCAAGCTGCTCACCAAGGAGCAGTTTCGGCCGACGACGTCGGTCGGCTTCCTGTTCGCGCTGGCGCCGATGATCTCGATCCTCACCGCCGTCGCCGCATTCGCGATCATCCCCTTCGGCGACGTCCAGCACATCTTCGGCACGCCCGTTGGGCTGTACGGGGTGGACGTCTCGATCGGGCCCCTATACCTGTTCGCGTTCGGCGCGATCGCCTTCTACGGGATCATGCTCGGCGGCTGGTCCTCCGGCTCGAAGTACTCGTTCCTCGGCGCCATGCGCGGCGCCGCCCAGCTGATCTCCTACGAGGTCTCCCAGGGACTCGCGCTCCTCGGGGTGATATTCACCGCCCAAACCCTTTCTCTCACCGGCATCGTCCACGCCCAGGCGGGCATGTGGTACGTCGTGCCGCAGTTCTTTGGCTTCCTCGTCTTCCTCGTCGCCGGCTTCGCCGAGACCAACCGCGCGCCGTTTGACCTGACCGAGGCTGACGCGGAGCTCGTCGGCGGTTACAACACCGAGTTCGGCGGTGGGCGCTTCGCCTCTTACTACTTCGCCGAGTACCTCAACGTGCTCGTCGTCTCGGGGATCGTCACGACCGTATTCCTCGGCGGCTGGTTGCTGCCGTTCGGCGTTCATCCCCCCGGATGGGTCGATCCGATCGTGGTGCTGTTCAAGATGTCGCTCGTCACCTTCCTGTTCATCTGGGTCCGCGCGACGCTGCCGCGCCTGCGCTACGACCAGTTGATGAGCTTCGGCTGGAAGGTGCTGCTGCCGCTAGCCACCCTCAACACCCTCGTCACCGCAATCCTCGTCGTGGCCACGCACTGACATGCCATCCGCAACGCCGCCCCAGCCGACCGCCCCGGAGCCCGCGCCGCCGGCCGCCGTGACCGTCATCGCCTGGAGCCCCGGCGAGGACGTGGTTGAGGTCCAGCGCACGCCGGCTCCCGGCCCCGCGCGCGCCACGTGGCGAACGTTCCGCGAGACCACCCGCGGCCTGCTGACGACGTTCGGACGCTTCAGGGAAACGCCAGTCACGATCCAGTACCCGGAGGAGAAGACGCCCGTCTACCCGCGCTTCCGCGGGCGTCACAAGCTGCACCGCTTCGAGGACACCCACCTTGAGAAGTGCGTCGGCTGCTCGCTGTGCGCAGCCGCCTGTCCAGCCGACTGTATCCGCGTGGTGGCCGCCGAGAACACGCCCGAGCACCGCGTCTCCGCCGGCGAGCGCTACGCCGCGGTGTATGAGATTAATTTGTCCCGCTGCATCTTCTGCGGCTACTGCGAGGTCGCCTGCCCGTTCGACGCGATCACGATGGGGCACGACTACGAGCTCTCCGACTACGACCGCTCGGACCTGATCTTCACCAAGGAGATGCTGCTCGCCGAGCCGCTCGAGCGCACACCGCTGAGGAACGAGGGCGAGTGATGAGGACCGAAGGTCCGGTCAAGCGCACCCGGATGGTGCGCATTCGTGTCAAGAGCGCCGACCGGATGCAGGCAAGATGAGCTCTGTTCTGTTCTTCATCGCCGCGATCGGCGTGATCTCCGGTGCGGTCGGCGTCGTTGTCCTGCGCAACCCGTTCTACAGCGTGCTTGCACTCGTCGGCCACCTGGTCTCGCTCGCCGTACTGTTCCTGCTGCTGCGCGCGGAGTTCGTGGCCGCCGTGCAGGTGGTCGTCTATGCGGGTGCGGTGATGGTGCTGTACGTGTTCGTCGTCGCCTACATCGGCGGCGAGAGCGAGTCCCTCGGCGAGCGCCTGCGCGGCACAGGTCCGGTCGCCTCTGGCCTGCGCCTCGGCGGGGCGGTCCTCGCAGGAGCGCTGCTCGTCGAGCTGCTGATCGCGCTGCTTGGCACGGGCCTCGAGGCGATCGAAGGCTACGGCGCCGGCTACGCGCCGGGCCCGCAGACCTTCGGGACACCGGCCTTCATCGGCAAGCTCCTGCTCACCCGCTTCCTGCTGGCCTTCGAGGTCGCCTCCTTCCTGCTGCTGATCGCAGCCGTAGGCGGGGTCGTGCTCGCCCGGCGCCGCGGCGGCCTCGGTGCGGAGGACGAGCGCGACCTGCTCACGCCCCTCGATCTGTTGCGCCCGCCGGGTACGGGCACGATGGCCGAGGGCGTCGGGAGGCGCCCCTCATGAGCATCGCCTGGTACCTCGCCGTCTCGGCGATCGTCTTCGCGCTGGGCGCGCTCGGCGTGATCACCCGCCGCAACCCGCTGGTCGTGCTGCTCTGCCTGGAGCTGATGCTCAACGGCGCCAACCTTGCGCTGGTCGCGTTCTCGCGCATGTGGGGCAACGGCGACGGCCAGATCCTGGCGCTCGTCGTGATGACAGTCGCCGCCTGCGAGGTCTGCATCGGGCTGGGCATGATCGTCGCGATCTACCGCCGCCGGCTGCCGATTGACGTGGACGAGCTCAGGGAGCTCCAAGGATGAGTGGGGGTCGCCGGTGAGCGCCACAACCTTCGGCTGGCTGGTACTGGTGTTCCCCCTGCTCGGCACGCTCGTCGTCGCGTTCGGCTACCGCTCGCTGCCCGGACGCAGCGCGGGGTGGATCGGCACTGGCGCGATCTTCCTCGCCTTCCTGGCGGCGGTGGGAGCGCTGCTCGAGATCCAGGGCTTGGCGCCGGCGCACCGCCAGGTCGCCTCGTCGCTGTGGAGCTACGCCTCCACGGTCGGGCGTCGACGCGCAGATGTCGATCCTCGTCGACCCGCTGTCCGTGTTCATGATCCTCATCGTCAGCGGCGTGTCGGCTCTGATCCATCTCTACTCGATCTCCTACATGGACGAGGACCGCGGCTTTGCGCGGTACTTCGCCTACCTGAACTTCTTCGTCTTCTCGATGCTCCTGCTGGTGCTGGCGGGCAACTTCCTGCTGCTGATCGTCGGCTGGGCGTTCGTCGGCGCCGCCTCCTACCTGTTGATCTCCTTCTGGTACCGGCGGACAACGGCCACGAAAGCGGGGATCAAGGCGTTCGTGATCAACGTCGTCGGTGACGCAGGTCTCGTGCTCGGCACGTACTTCATCTTCAAGCACACCGGCACGCTCGAATTCCTGCGCGCCTTCCACGCGGCCGGCGCGGGCGCGTTCGGCCACACCCCCGCCGGCGGCCCCGCCGGCGACGGCGACCTCGTCGCGGGCTGCATGCTGCTGCTCGTCGGCGCGTTCGCCAAGTCCGCGCAGATCCCGCTGCACACCTGGTTGCCCGACGCGATGGAGGGCCCCACCCCGGTGAGCGCGCTGATCCACGCCGCCACGATGGTCACCGCTGGCGTGTATCTGATCGCGCGCATGCACCCCCTGTTCGAGCTCGCGCCCGCCGCGCAGGATGTCGGCGCAATCGCCGGCGCCACGACGCTCCTGATCGCCGGCACGATCGGCCTGGCCCAGACCGACATCAAGCGCGTGATCGCCTACTCGACGATGTCGCAGATCGGCTACATGATCATGGGCGTCTCCGTCGGCGCCTACGCCGCCGGCCTGTTCCACTTGATGACCCACGCGTTCTTCAAGGCGCTGCTGTTCATGGCGGCGGGATCGCTCATCGGCGCGATGGCCGGCGAGCAGTCGCTCGACCGCATGGGCGGCTTTCGCAAGGCGATGCCGTTCACGTACGGCTGCTTCATCGTCGGCGGCCTGGCCCTCTCGGGGATACCGCCCTTCTCGGGCTTCTTCTCCAAGGACGACATCCTGCTCGTCACCGGCGAGCGGGGCGGCTGGCACTGGGGGCTGTACGCGGCCGGCTACATCGGCGCGCTCTTGACCGCGATCTACACGTTCCGGATGATCTTCCGCGCCTTCCACGGCGCGCCCGTGGGCGAGGCGCGCGAGCTTATTGGATCGGAATCCCACCCACCCCATCTTCACCACGCGGCGGTCCCCACCAACCCCGCCACGGGTGAGGAGGAGGACACCGACGTGGGCTTCCCCGGGCCGTACCACACGATCGCCGAGCGTGCCCTGCCGATGCGTATCGCGATGGGTGTGCTCGCCCTCGGAGCAATCGGGGCCGGGCTTGTGCAGATCCCGAAAGTGGACTTCGTGATCGACGACTTTCTGCGCCCGTCGTTCGCCTCCTCGAAGCTGTACGAACCGCACACACGCAACGGTCTGCTCGTGTCCGGACTGATGCTGGGCACGCTCCTGGGTCTCGCGGGGATCGCGATCGCCTATCGCGTGTGGGTGGCACGACCAGGATCCGCGGCGGTCGTTCGCGCGCGTCTGCGCCCGGTGTACGAGTTGTTCGTGAACAAGTGGTACTTCGACGAGGCGATCGAGGAGCTCGTCGTGCGTCCGGCCGCCGCGGCGGGGCGCTTCGCGCAGAGCACGTTCGAGCGCGTGTTCGTCCAGGACACGCTCATCGGCGGAACCACGGGACTCGTCCGGGCTGGATCGGCCGCGGTGCGCGCGGCGCAGAGCGGCTTCGTGCGCTACTACGCCGCGCTGCTCGTGCTCGGTGTCACGGGTGTCGGCTTCTACTTCCTGTTGCAGTCGTGACCTCTGAAATCCAGTCCATGCCTGCGTCTTGCCTACCCACCGAGAGCTCCCAGACCTAGCCCATGCTCCCTCTCTCAATCCTGATCTGGTTGCCGGCGGCGTGCGGCGTGCTGGGCGCGATTGTCTCGCCGTCGCGGGTCCCACTCAGAGCGCGTCCCCGGCGTCCTCGCGCTGATCTGCTCGCTCGTCGCGCTCGTGCTGGCGATCGGCTACATCGCCGACTACTCATCGGGCGCCGCGAGCCTGCAGCACGTCACCGACGTGGTGTGGATCTCCGAGCTGGGCATCCACTACAAGCTCGGGATCGACGGGCTGAACGTTTTCCTGGTGGGGCTCACCACGCTGCTGTTCGCCGCTGCGACGCTCGCCGCCAACCTTCGCTCGTGGGAACGCCCACGGCTCTTCTACTTCCACTTCATGCTCGCCGAGTCGGCGGTGCTGGGGGCGTTTCTGGCCCAGGACCTGGCGCTGTTCGTGGCGTTCTTCGATTTGATGCTGATCCCGTTCTACTTCCTGATCGGCGGCTGGGGTTCTGAACCGGGCCGCGTGAAGGCGACGATCAAGCTCGTGATCTACACGCTGGTGGGCTCGCTGCTGATGCTCGTCGCGGCGATCGCCACGGGCGTACTGGCAGCCCAGCAGGGCGGCGGGCACATCACGTTCGTGCTCTCCTCATTGCAGGCACTGCCGCTGAGCTCCGGCTCGCAGGAGTGGATCTTCCTCTTCTTCGCCGCCGCCTTCCTGGTCAAGATGCCGGCCTTCCCCCTGCACGGCTGGATGCCCGACGGCTACCGCGCGATGCCGATCGAGGTGCTGATGGTGTTCTCCGGCGTGCTGTCAAAGGTCGGCGCGTACGGCTTCCTTGCGATCGTGCTGCCGCTGTTCCCCCAGGCCGCCGCGCACTTCCAGACGCTGATGCTGGTGATCGCGCTCGCCTCGATCGTCTACGGCTCGGCAGTCGCCTTTACCCAGACCGACGCGCGGCTGATCGCCGGGTACTCCTCGGTGGCACAGCTCGGGTTCATCACGCTAGGGATCTTCTCGCTGAACCCTCAGGGCGCGCAGGGCGCGCTGCTGCAGATGGTCAACCACGGTCTGGTCGTCGCACCGCTGTTCTTCATCATCATGCTGCTGTCCCAGCGCGCCGGGGGCTCTGAGGACGTGCGCGAGATGGGCGGGATTGCATTCCGCGCGCCCGTGCTTGCCTCGCTGTTCTTGATCGTGTCGCTCGCCACGCTCGCGATGCCCGGCTCTGCCAACTTCGTCGGCGAGTTCCTGATCCTGCTCGGCGTCTTCAAAGCGAAGCTCGCGATCGCGATCATCGCCTTCAGCGGCGTGGTGATGGCGAGCGTGTACGCGCTGCGGCTGTTCATCCGCGCGATGCACAACCGCGTCGGCTCAGGCGTGGACTCGCGCGAGATTTCGCTGCGCGACGGTGCCGTGCTCGTGCCGCTCGTGCTCGTGATCGTGTTCCTCGCGCTCTACCCCCAGTTCGCGCTGCACCGCAGCGAAGGCTCGGTCAAGGCGCGCGGTGTTCGCCAGCGAGACGCAAACTCATCTCGGTCCGCCTCGGCCTAACGGTGCCGTCGGCACGGCCACACGCCGTGCCGATGCAGCTCCGCGTGAATCGCATCACGGTGGAACCACAGCGGATACGTCAGCCAAGTGAGCACGTCGGTGACCGCCTCTGGCCACCGCCCACCTGAAAGGCCCGCACGTCGACTTCGCCGGGCTCTCGCCGCTGATCGCGCTGCTCGGGCGGCGCGATCGCTCGTGCTGCTGGTCGGCCTGCTCGGCTCGCGCTGGGTGCGCGCGCAGGCGGTGCCGGCCTCAGCCTGGCCGCGCTCGGCGCGGCGCTGGGGCTGACGATCTGGCAGTGGAACGCGCAGAAGTCGATCGTCTCGGGCGCGCTGCGGATCGACGACCTGGCGCTCGCGCTGAACCTGGTCCTGATCGCCGGCGGCGCCTGCACGGTGCTGCTGGCCTGGCGCTCGCTCGCCGCACGGGAAGCCGCCCATGGTGAGTTCCACGCGCTGCTGCTGACCTCGATCGGCGGGATGTCGCTGCTGGCAGCGGCGCAGAACACGGTCGCGGTGTTCGTCGGCCTCGAGCTGCTGTCGATCCCGCTCTACGTGCTGTGCGCCACCGAAATGAGGCGTGAGCATTCGTTGGAGTCGGGGCTGAAGTACCTGATCGTCGGCTCGGTCGGCTCGGCCACGTTGCTGTATGGCCTGGCGATGATCTACGGCGCGACCGGCGCGACCGACTTCAGCGCGATCGCGAGCGCACTCTCGAACGGCGGCCTGGCAAGCGATCCCCTGACACTGACCGGGATCGCGCTGTGCGTGGCCGGCCTCTGCTTCAAGGCCTCGGTCGCGCCCTTCCACCAGTGGACGCCCGACGTCTACGAGGGGGCGCCGACGCCGGTGACGGCATTCATGGCAGTCGCCACCAAGGTCGCCGCGCTGGGCGTCTTCCTGCGCTTCTTCGACGTGGCGCTGATCGACGCGCAGGCCAGCTGGGGGCCAGCAGTCGCGGCGCTCGCCACTATCACGATCCTCGTCGGCAACGTCGGCGCGCTCGGGCAGTCATCGCTGAAGCGGATGCTCGCCTACTCCTCGGTGGCGCAGGCCGGCTACATGCTCGCCGGTGTGGTCGTCGCCACCCGGTTGGGCGTGCAGGCGACCGTCTTCTACCTGGCGGTGTACGTGCTGATGAACATGGCCGCGTTCGCCGTGATCGTCGCGCGCGAGCGCGAGACCGGGCTGGGCGACTCGATCGACGCAGTGAAGAGCCTCGGCCGCGAGCGCCCGTGGCTGGCCTGGCCGATGACGATCTCGATGCTCGCCCTCGCCGGCATCCCCGCGACGGCTGGCTTCATCGGCAAGTTCTACCTGATCGACGCCGCCGTCTCCGGCGGCTACACGTGGCTGGGAGTGGCGATCGTCGTGGGCTCGATGATCTCGCTCGGCTACTACCTGCCGGTGGTAGCGGCGATGTGGATGGGCTGGCCGATCTCCGATCGGTCACCGGCCGGCGAGGAGCTCTCCGATCCCACACCGCCCTCCGCAGGAGCGCTGCCCGCGCTGGCGGGCGGGTCGCCCGAGCTGGACACGGAGATCGCCGCTGAGGTCGACCCGCTCGCCGTTGGCAGCGACCCTCAGCCCGAGGTGATCCTGGTCGCAGTCGTTGCCGGCGCGGCCACGATCTTCTTCGGCATCCTCCCGGAGCCGCTGTTCAACCTTGTGCATGACGCAGGCAGCACGCTGGGCTTGCTCTGAGCTACAGCCGTCCCGAGGCCTGCGCAGCCGCTTCGGCCTCCTGCAGCTGGCGCTCGACGAGATCGAGCCCCGCCTCCCAGAAGCCGGGGTCGGCGAGGTCCACGCCGACGATCTTCCCCAGCTCCTCCGGGCTGCGCGAGCCGCCCGCCGCGAGCAGCTCCAGATAGCGCGGCACGAGCTCTGCGCCGCTCTGCTCATAGCGCTCGTACACCGACAGCGCGAGCAGCTGTCCATAGGCATACGCGTAGACGTAGCCGGGACTGCCTATGAAGTGGGGGATGTACGACCACCACGAGCGGTAGCCCTCGGTCAGCTCGACCGAGTCGCCGAGCAGCTCGCCCTGGCTCTGCGCCCACAGCTCGCCGAAGCGCTCCACCGACAGCTCCCCATGCTCACGCCGCGCGGTGTGCACGAGATCCTCGAAACGGTTCATCGCCACCTGGCGGAAGACCGTGGCGATCGTGTCCTCGAGGTTCTCCGCCAGCAGGGCCAGGCGCGATGCGGGCGCGGAGTCCTCCTGGAGCAGCCGCCCGAAGACGATCGTCTCGCCAAACACCGAGGCCGTCTCGGCAAGCGTCAGCGGCGTTCCCTGATGGAAGATCCCCTGGCGGGCCGCGAGCGCGAAGTGGACGCCGTGGCCCAGCTCGTGGGCCAGCGTGAGCACGTCGCGCCGGCGAGAGGTGTAGTTGAGCAGCACGTAGGGATGCACGGACGGCACCGCCGAAGCGCAGAAGGCACCGCCGCGCTTGGCGGGGCGCACGGGCGCGTCGATCCAGTGCTCGTCGAAGAAGCGCTGCGCCAGCGCCCCCAGCTCGGCAGAGAACGACGAGTAGCAGTCGAGCACGATCTCGCGCGCCTGGGCGAAGGAGAAGCTGACCTCATCCTCGGTCACCGCCGCCATGCGGTCGTAGTCGGCCAGCCGCTCGACGCCGAGCAGCTTCGCCTTCAGCCGGTACCAGCGGCGGGGGATCTCATAGCGCCCACGGACCGCCTCGATCAGCGCGCGCACAGACTCGTCGCGAGGCCTCGTTTGAGAGGTTGCGCGCCGCCAGCCAGTTGGGGTAGCGGCGCAGGCGATCGTCGGTCGCCTTGTCGGCCAGCAGGGTGTTGAACAGGAACGCGCGCGTGCGCAACCCGGGCGCCAGCGCGGCGGTCACGGCCTCGGCGGTGGTTCGCCGCACCTCGCGGTCGGACAGCGACAAACGGCTGAGCGCGACGTCGAGCGCGACCTTCTCCCCGGCGTCCGCCCGGCCGGCCCCGACACCGCCATCCTCCCGTCCTTCGCCCCCGCCGCCCACGGGCAGCTCGAC
Source organism: uncultured Solirubrobacterales bacterium (assembly GCA_963813805.1). Classification (GTDB taxonomy): domain Bacteria; phylum Actinomycetota; class Thermoleophilia; order Solirubrobacterales; family Solirubrobacteraceae; genus Palsa-744. The sequence goes on along the minus strand of CAWEZZ010000001.1, from coordinate 328,717 downwards.
CTCCATCGCCGAGGTCAGCTCCTCGAACAGGCGCGTCCACGCGCCCGCGCCCGTGAGCGTCTTCTCGGCGAGGATCTTCTCCTCGGGCTCTGACAGCAGGTGGTCGCGATAGCGGCGCACGTTGCGCAGGTGGTGGCGGCAGAAGTCCAGGCCCTCGCCGGCCAGCAGCTCCTCAGCACGCTCTCTGCGACAGCGCCGCCCACTCCAGCTCGAAGAACAGCAGCGTCGTCTCGATCGCGGTCTCCTGCTCCTGCACCTTCTGCAGCAGCGCGCCGTTGGCGGGATCGGCGGTGTCGGTGGAGAAGCGCAGCGCGGCGTAGGAGCCGGCCCGGCCGAGGAGCTCGTGGATGGCCTCCAGCTCCCGCATCACGTGAACCAGACGACCCCCATCGAGCTCGTACACCTTGCCGGCGTAGAGCGCAGCGAACGCTCCGCCCGTCCGAGCGCGTCGGCCAAGCGGCGCTCAACGCCGTCCTGGCCCTCCCCGTCGACGAGCGGCTCCAGATCCCAGGCGGTGACCTGAAGCTCGGGGTCGGTCGGCTCGGAGGGGGCTACGGCGGCCACTGCCCGGGAGCTTAGCTGTCTACTCGTACTGCAGAGCCCGCAGTACGTTGAGCCGTGCGGCTCGCCGGGCGGGGAAGATCGCGGCGAGGATGCCGGCGATGATCGCAGCGATCACGAATACGACGAGCGTCCCGACGGGGATCGTGAAAGTTGGGTATTCGATCGCCTGCCCGACCATAATCGCGAGCACGATCCCCACGGGGATCCCGAGCGCGGCGCCGATCAGGGCGGTGATGATGCTCTCGTGGCGGATCATCCGGCGAAGCTGCCGGCGCGTCATTCCCACGGCGCGCAGCATCCCGATCTCGCGGGTGCGTTCGAAGACCGTCAGCACGAGCGTGTTTACGATCCCGAAAAGGCTCACGACGATCGACAGCGACAGCAGCACGTAGAGCAGGTTCAGCAGCGTGTCGATCCCCTTCTCCTGGCTGCTCTTGAACTGGCTCTCGGTCTGGATCTTCGCGTCCGGGAAACCCGCGAGCGCGACCTCGAGGTTGTGCGTGTTCGCGGCCGTGGCCCCACCGGCGATGTTGACGAAGGTGAAGACGTTCTGCGGATTCTGGTATTCGGCGTCGAAGCGCTGAGTGGAGATCGTCACATCGCCATACGGCGAGCCGCCCTTCGGAGGCGCGAAGACGCCGCGTATCCGCAGGCGCATGATCTTCCCGGCCGTCGTCTCGACGTCGATCGGCGAGCCTACGTGCAGGTGTTGGCTGTTCGCATAGTCCTTGGAGACGAAGGCGCCGCTCTCCCCCAGTTCTCCCGGCACCGCCGGCGATCCGGCCTGCCACTTCACGTCGATCACCTTGCTGATGTCGGGCGCGACGGCGCTCACGACCACTTCTGAGCCGAACGCGCGCCCCGAGCCTGAGCGCACCCCGGACACAACCTGCACTCCGGGCACCTTCTGCAGCGCTTCGGCGGACGCGACCGAGATCGGCGAAAAGTTGTTGGTCGCCGTGAGCGCGTAGTCGGCGGTGAAGATCTGGTTGACCGAGTGCTCGAACGTCGACTTCAGGCCGGCCGCCAGCACCGACACGAGCGTCACAAGCGCCAGCCCGATCATCAGCGCCGACGCCGTCGAAGCCGTGCGTGCCGGGTTGCGCATCGCGTTTCCGCGCGCCAGCCTGCCGGCGGTGCCGCCGATCCTCGTCGCCGGCCACCCGAGGACGGAGGCCAGCGGGGGCACGAGCACCTTGGCGAGCATCGCCACCCCCACGAACATGCCGGCCGCGCCGACCCCGATCGCGAGCAGCCGCTGCGTCGTCGACAGGCCGCCGACGAACAGCCCGAGCAACATCAGGGCGAGCGCCGCCACGATCGTCAGCGCGGCAACTGGAGTTCCGAAGCGAGCGAAGCGCGACGGCGGCAGCAGCGCGCCCTCGCGCACCGCCGCGATCGGCGGCACGTGCGTCGCGCGGATCGCCGGGCGCAGCGCCGCGAGCACCGTGATCGCCACGCCGACGAGGAGCGAGACCACGATCGTGCGCGTCGCGAACACCGTCGTGGCCTGCGGCAGGTCGATGCCGAACGACACGAACAGTGAGTTCAGGCCCTTGGCGAGCCCCAGGCCGAGGAAGAGGCCGACGACCGACGCCAGCAGACCGATCACCAGCGCCTCCAGCAGGACCGAGCGCAGCACCTGACGCCTCGTCGCTCCGAGCGTGCGCAGAGTCGCGAGCTCGCGCGTGCGCTGCGCGATCGTGATCGACAGCGTGTTCGCGATCACGAAGCTGCCCACGAACAGCGCCACGCCGGCGAACGCCAGCAGGAAGTCCTGGATGATCGACAAGAAGCCGTTGGTGTTCTTGGTCGCCTGCTTCGCTTCGGCCTGCCCGGTGCGCACCCGGGTGCTCGGCGGCAGCAGCGGAGCGACCTCGCGCACGACCTGCGCCGGCGTGTAGCCCGGCCTGTCCGCGATCGAGATCGAGTCGAGCTTGCCGACCTTGTGGAAGATCGTCTGGGCCACCGGGAAGTCGAAGATCGCCATCGTCGCCCCGCCGAGCGAGGACACCCCGCCGAACTTGGCGACGCCCGCGATTCGGAAGCGCTGCTCGGCTCCGCGCGCGATCACACCGATCGTCTGGCCGACCGCGTAGTGCTTCTTTGCCGCCGTGTTGGCATCGATCGCCACTTCGCCCGGCCCCGCCGGCCACGCGCCGGAGACGAGCTGCAGCGGGTTGAAGCGCTGGCTGCCCTGCGGGTGCACACTGAACGCCAGGCTCGGCGCCCCGCCGCTCGAGATCACCTTGCCGTCGCGCCCCACGAGCTGCGCCGTGTCCGAGACGCCGCCCTGCGCTTCGGCCACCCCGGGGAGCCCGCGCACGGTGTTCAGCAGCGATTCGGGAAACGCCGGCGCCTGCCTCGCGCCGTTGTGTTCGTTTTCGCCGACCGCGCTCTTGCCGGAAATCACCACGTCGGTGTGCTGGTAGACCTGCGTGAAGACCGTGCCGAACGCCGACTTGATCGTGTCGGTGAGGATGTAGGTGCCGCTGATCATCGCCACCCCGAGGACGATCGCCGTCGCCGTCAGCACCGCGCGCAGCTTGCGGCCGGCGAGACCCTTGAGCGCAACGCGAATCACGCCGACAGGCCGCCCATCACCGTCAACACCTCCGCCGCGCTCGCCCCGGTGAGCTGCTTGACGATCAACCCGTCGGCGATGAATAGGATCCTGTCGGCGATCGCCGTGGCGCGCGGATCGTGAGTCACCATCACCGTCGTCTGCCCGTACGCGTCGACCGAGTCGCGCATGAGCTCGAGGATCTCGCCGCCGGTCTTGGAGTCGAGGTTGCCCGTCGGCTCGTCGGCGAGCAGGATAGTGGGCCGCGTGACGAGCGCGCGAGCGATGGCCACCCGCTGCTGCTCGCCTCCGGAGAGCTCGGATGGCCGGTGGCTGGCGCGCGCGTCCAGGCCGACCTTCGACATCAGCTCGAGCACCCACTCACTGTCCGGCCTGCTCGCCTGCGATCGAGAGCGGCAGGACGACGTTCTCCTCGGCGTCGAGCATCGGCAGTAGGTTGAAGAACTGGAAGATGAAGCCGATGTGCGCGCGGCGCAGCCGCGTCAGCGCAGCGTCGCCAAGAGCGCTGAGCTCGGTGCCGGCGATCGTCACCGTGCCCGATGTCGGTTTGTCCAGGCCTGCGAGCAGGTGCATCAGCGTGGACTTGCCCGAGCCCGACGGGCCCATCACGGCGACTAGCTCGCCGGCGCGCACGTCGAGATCGACACCACGAAGCGCATCCACTGCGGTGCTGCCCTCCCCATAGCGACGCGTCAGCGCGCGGGCCGAGACGGGGACGCTGGGTGGTGCCGTCGCAGTTGTCTCTTCGACTGTCGCCATATGGCCTCCAAGCTACTTGATATACCCGGCGATAGGGACGCCCGACACGGTATGTAGCATCGTCCGCCCGATGCACCAGACAAGCCCCGCGGTCTTCCTGATCGCCCGCCCGTCGATCGACCTCGACGGGATGCGCGCCTACCTGAAGGACGTGGGCGGGGAGTCGTGGCTGGAGCGGCGTCTCGAGCGAGGCCGAGAGCGAGTCCCGGGAGCTGGGCGCGGGAGAACTGCTGCGTCGAGTTCGGCGGGCGTGCCTGCTACCGCAGCTGGGAGCCGGGCCTGAACCCGAACGTGACGAAGGTCCGCACCGACCAGCGCGAGTACTTCGCCAACATCCTGCGCTCGGCCCACGGCAGCGTGCTCGAGCACGCGAGCTACTCGTTCGCGCTGCGCAACGTGAGCAGGGTGTTCACCCACGAGCTCGTAAGGCATCGCGCCGGCTCGGCGTTCAGCCAGGAGAGCCTGCGCTACGTGCGCCTGGCCGACATCGGCTTTCGCGTGCCGCCCGCCCTTGAGCCGGTGCGCGAGCAGGTGCTCTCGATCGTCGAGCAGCTCGAGGAGTTCCAGATCAGCGCCGCGAAGGAGCTGGGGATCGACGAGCAGGGCGTGCCCTTCCACGTCAAGAAGGAGGTCACCTCCGCGCTTGCGCCGCCTCGCCCCGATCGGCCTGAGCACGGACATCGTGTGGACCGCCAACGCCCGCACCCTGCGCCACGTGATCGAGATGCGCACCGCCGAGGGCGCCGAGGAGGAGCTGCGCCTGGTGTTCGACAAGATCGCCCGCATCATGCAGGCCGAGGCACCCGGACCTCTTCCAGGACTTCACCCGCCAGGACGACGGCTCCTGGGTGCCCGAGCACCGCAAGGTCTAGGACGACGGCTGAGCGGCGCGGTGCTGCGTCCTCGATCGCTCGCGTGCAGAGCACGCCACGCTCTCTGCGTCCTTGCCTCGCTTGCTCAGCCGCCGTCCTAGCGGAATGGGCCTCAGGCGTCCATCGTGCGCGTGCGCCAGGCGCCGAGCGCCAGGAAGACGGCGAGCCAGGCGACCACGCACCAGCAGGCCCGTGCCCTGCGACATCGTGACCGTCGCACCGCGTCCCCCGCCGACGTGAACGGGGCTGAAGTGCGCGATCGCCTGGCTGAGGACGCCGTCGCGCCCGCTGCCCGAGCGAGCTGATGTTGGCGATCAGCGGGCTGGCCACGAGCTGCCAGCCGATCAGCGCGGTGATCGCGGCCGGCTTTGAGGTCGTGAGCGACGCGAAGCCCACGGCGACCACGCACACGACGCCGGTGGCCAGCAGCGTGAAGCCGAGCCCGTTGAGGACCAGGGCGCCGTCGGGCGTGGGGAGATTGGAAGCGAACGCGATACGTGCCCAGCAGCACGAGCAGCGTAGCCGGTGAGCGTCACCGACCAGCACACGGCCAGGGCGGCCGGCACGCGCGAGGCGAACAGCGCCAGACGCGAGCGGCCGGTGACGACGAGGTCCCGGAAGACGCCGGCCGAGGCGTCGCCCGTGCCGGCCTCGACGCCGATCAGGATCGCGGCCAGCGGGCCGAAGAACAGGCACAGCAGCCGCAGGCCGTCGGTGAAGCCCGCGGTGCCACCGGCCGGTTCGTATTTCAGCGGATTGGAGGAGTGCTGAATTGCCTTGACCGTGAACAGGATGATCACCGGAAGGAGAGCCAGCACCAGCACCCAGATCAGCGTGCCGCGCTTCTTGCGCAGCTTGAGGAAGTCGGCGCCGGTCATCCGCAGCGCGACGGCGGTCATGTCCGCACCTGCTCGTGCGCCTCGCTCCCGGGGGCGTCCCGGGGCGCGGCGTCCAGCCGCGAGGTGATCTCCAGGAAGCGCTGCTCGAGGCTGTGCCGGACGGGCTCCAGGCGCGTGACGCCCACGCCGGCTCGGACGAGCATCGCGTTTATCTGCGCCGCGGTGCTCGGGTCCCCGGCCAGGACGACGCGAATGCCCTCATCAGAGCGGCGGGCCTCGCGCACGAGCTCGCTCGTCTGCAGAGCGCTGAGCGCCTGCTCGACGTCGTCCACGCCCACGATCAGCTCGTGGCGGGCACCGCCTTCCGCGAGCTCGGCGATCGGACCCTGCGTGATGATCTTGCCGCGGTCGACGATCGCCGCGGCGTCGCAGATCTTTTCCACCTCGTCGAGCAGGTGCGAGGAGAGGAAGACGGTGCGCCCCTCCTGCTCGACCATCGCCCGGATCATTTCGCGGAACTCCTGGATCCCGCCGGGATCGAGGCCGTTGGTCGGCTCGTCGAGGATCAGCAGCAGCGGGTCGGCCAGCAGGCAGCGGGCCACCCCCAGGCGCTGGCGCATGCCCTGCGAGTAGTTCTTGACCTTGTCACCGGCGCGCTCGGACAGACCCACGCGTGCGAGCGCCGGCGCGATGCGCTCGGCGGCCTCGGGACCGCGGACCGCCGCGACGATGCGCAGGTTCTCGACGCCTGAGAGATACGGGTGAAAGCGCGGATCCTCGACGATCGCACCGACGCGCTGGAGCGCGATCCCGCGCTCGGCCGGCACGGGATGTCCGAGCACGCGCATCTGCCCGGCGCTCGCCTGCGTGAGTCCGAGCAGCATCCGGATCGTCGTCGTCTTGCCGGCGCCGTTGGGACCGAGGAAGCCGAACGCGGAGCCGCGCGGCACCAGCAGGTCGACGCCGTCGACCGCCGTGCGCTCGCCGAAGCGCTTGGTCAGGCCGGTGGTCTCGATCGCCGGGGCGTCGGGCGGCGCGATCTGGGCTGGAGGGGTCGTGGGCTGTCAGCTCGGCAATGGTCTGTCGCTTCGGTGATCAAGGCGAGTCGCCGCGTGACTTGCGTCTCTGCGCGCAGCCTTCCAGGCCAGCCTAAAGATTCGATGAGGATCACACCGGGCGTGGCTACTCCTCGGCGGCCTGCAGCTCCTTCACCCGCTCCTCCAGCTGAGCCATCACGGCCGGGTCGCGCAGCGTGGTCACGTCGCCCAGCGCGCGACCCTCGGCGATGTCGCGCAGCAGCCGGCGCATGATCTTCCCCGAGCGCGTCTTCGGCAGGTCATCGGCCCAGATGATGCGCTTGGGGCGCGCGAACTTGCCGATCCGCTCGGCGACCGTCTCGCGGATGCCCTCGACGGTGTCCTCGTCGCCGTCGAGATCCCCCTGCAGCGTGACGAACGCGACGATCGCCTGGCCGGTGTCCTCGTCGTGCTGGCCGATCACGGCCGCCTCGGCGACGTCGGCGTGGGCCACGATCGCCGACTCCACCTCGGCGGTCGAGAGCCGGTGCCCGGAGACGTTGACGACGTCGTCGATGCGCCCGATCACCCACAGGTAGCCGTCGCTGTCGCGCCGCGCGGCGTCGCCGACGAGATAGGTCTCGCTTGCCGAAGCGCTTGAAGTAGGTCTCGATGAAGCGCTCCTCCTCCTTGTAGAGCGTGCGCAGCATCGACGGCCACGGACGCGTGAGCACGAGCAGGCCCTGGCCCTCCTGCACCGGCTCGCCGGTGGACTCGTCGAGCACCTCGGCGAAGACTCCCGGGAAGGGATGCGTGGCCGATCCGGGCTTGGTGGCGGTGATGCCCGGCAGGGGCGTGATCATGATCGCGCCGGTCTCGGTCTGCCACCACGTGTCCACGATCGGGCAGCGCTCGACGGCCGATCACCTTGTGGTACCAGAGCCATGCCTTCGGGTTGATCGGCTCGCCGACCGAGCCGAGCAGGCGCAGGCTGTCGAGGTTGTGCTTGTTCGGCCACTCCGCGCCCCACTTGATGCAGGCGCGGATCGCGGTCGGCGCGCAGTAGAGGATGGTGACGCCGTAGCGCTCGACGAGCTCCCACCAGATGCCCTTGTGGGGGTAGTCGGGCGCGCCCTCCCACATCACCGAGGTGGCGCCGTTGGCAGAGCGGGCCGTAGACGATGTAGGAGTGCCCGGTGACCCAGCCGACGTCGGCCGCGCACCAGTAGACGTCGGACTCCGGCTTCAGGTCGAACACGTAGCGATGCGTCGCCGAGACGCCCGTCAGATAGCCGCCGGTCGTGTGCAGGATGCCCTTCGGCTTGGCGGTCGAGCCGGAGGTGTAGAGGATGTAGAGCGGGTGCTCTGAGTCCAGCGGCTCGGCCGGGCACTCCGGATCGGCCGCCGCCACGATCTCGTCGTAGAAGACGTCGCGCCCCTCCTGCATCTGGCAAGGCGTGCCCTTGCTCCTGACCACGACGATCTTCTCGAGCGTGGCCAGGTCGCCCATCACCTCGTCGACGCGATCCTTGACCGGCGCCATCTTGCCCTTGCGCGCGGCGCCGTCGGCTGTGATCAGCGCCTTCGCCTCGGAGAACTCCATGCGCTCGCGCACGGCCTCTGCGGAGAAGCCACCGAAGACGACGTTGTGCGGAGCACCGATGCGCGCGCAGGCGAGCATCGCGACGACGACCTCGGGGATCATCGGCAGGTAGATCCCGACCACGTCGCCCTTGCCCACGCCGAGGTCCTTCAGGGCGTTGGCGAAGCGCTTGACCTCGGCGAGCAGCTCGGCGTAGGTGATGTCGCGCTCCTGCCCCTCCTCGCCGCGCCAGTGGAAGGCGACGCGATCGCCCCTGCCCGCCAGCACGTGACGGTCCAGGCAGTTGTCGCAGACGTTCAGCGTGCCGCCCGTGAACCACTTGTAGAAAGGCGGATCGTCGTCGTCGAGCACCCTGTCCCACTTCTGGAACCAGTGCAGCTCCTCGGCCTGCTGCGCCCACCATGCCTGCGGGTCGCGTGCCGCCTGCTCGTACACCGCCGGGTCGTTCAGCAGCGCGTGCTCGCGAAACTCCGCCGGGGGATCGAAGCGCTCGACCTCGAGCAGCCCGGCCAGCTCACGTCGAGTGCCTCGCCGACCACTAGCTTCGCCGGCGGTGCCCCTCCATTCGGAGTTGGTTGCCATCTCTTCACATCCCTCAGCCGTGTGAGCGACGCTTGCGCCGGCGCTTGCGCGAGGGGCCGCTCGACGCCGGCTGGGCCGGCGCGGGAGCCACATCCGCTCCCGCCGGCGAAAGCGCCGGCTGTCCCTTGCCCGCCTGCCTGGCGCCTCCCTGACCGCCGCGCTCGGCCCGCAGCTCCGCCTGCGAGGGCCACGGACGCGCCTCTCCCGCCGCCCAGGCAGGCGGCTCGCCGTTCGGCCAGCGGCCCATGTAGAGGATGCCCATCATCACCATCCAGAAGGCGGGCACAACCTCGAGCTCGGCTCCTCCGATCGGCAGGAAGATGAGCACGCCCGCGAAGATGCCGAGGATGCCCATCCAGCGGACGAGCAGCCCGACGCGCATCGCGTTTATCATCGCCGCGATCATCCCCGCCGCGAGCGCGAGCCCCGCGAGCAGACCGAGATAGGCGATGACCACGTTCGTCGTGCCCTTAGTCAGCGCCTGATCGACGGCGTGGCTGGAGAAGTCGTGGCCCACGGCGAAGCTGTGCGTCTCGATCGAGCTGACCACCTGATGGCCGAAGCTGACGAGCGCCATCCCCGACACCCCCGAAGAGAACCAGCGGACGAGCCGCCGACCACGTCTCGGGCCGCCGAAAGCGAGTGGCGTCGAGCAGCAGCAGCAGGATCAGCGTAAGCGCACCGATGGAGATCGCCGCGAGCGTGCTGCCGGCGATCAGGGCGAAGGCGTGGTGGCTGATGAATTTGACTTCGGCCGCGCGCGGGCTGACGGACGGGTTCGCTTCACCACGCAGCGCCGGAGCGAGACCCTGCAGCAGGCCCACAGTTGGCGCGCCGTTCAGCGTGGAGGCGATGATGATCCCGCCCAGGAGGTAGAGCACGCCGCCGGCGAAGGCCGGCACGGCCAAGCGGCTTCGGCGCTCGGACTCGCGCGTCACCTGCTCGGAGATCTCGTTGGCGCTGGGCACGAGGAGGGCAGTCTATGATGAGCGCATGGAGAGTGGTGGTCTCGGAGACCTGTTCGGCGATCCCGAGGAGCTTCAGCGGCGCTTGGCGGAGTTCGCCGAGCAGATGCAGGGCAACCAGCGCCTGGCCTGGGCGGACAACGCGATCAAGCTCGCGGTCGACATGACCGTCGCCGCCGTGGAGCGCGTCAACCTGCAGGGCAACGCCGAAGCTCAGGCCGACCAGATCCGCACGGTGATAGTCCGTGTGTTCCCCGAGGCCGTCGCGCTCGTGCGCGAGGCGCGCGAGGGGCTTCAGTAGCACGCGGTGGCAAAACCCCGAGCGCCTCGAAGACCCCGAGCGCCTCAAAGACCTCCCGCCCGCACGCTCAGTAGCGCGCGCGCAGACCGTGTGAGCGGCGTGCGCCCGGCGGCGGAAGATCATCCTCGAATGGAGGGTCCTCATCGACCAGCAGCACCCCGGCGCGCTCGGCCGCCCGCTCGGCCTCGCGTGAGGCGCGCCCGGCGTAGAGCACCTCTTTGAAGGAGCGGAAGCGGAAGATGAAGATGACCGCACCGAGCCCCGCAAGCGCGGTGAAGGCGGCGATCGCGATCTGCTGGCCGACCGAGTACGCCGCCACCACCGTCGTCGGTGCGGACGTCGCAAAGACCTTCACGAGCAGCGCCTGCTGCACACCCGCCCCACCGGGCGTGAACGGCACGGCACCCGCCACCTGGTTGACGCCGAAGACGAGCAGCACGTTCTTGACCGAGCCGCCGACGCGAAAGGCGTCGAGCAGGAACCAGAAGGCGGCGAAACGGCAGATCCACGCGACCGCCTGCCAGGCGGCGACCTCGCGCAGGTAGCGAGGACGATCGCTCAGGATCGTTACGCCCTGGCGCACGCGCGCCCAGAAGGCCTGCACGCGGACCGACAGCAGCGCGAAGACGAGCAGGCCGAGGATGGCGAACGCCGTGATCAGGAAGAGCGTGAGGCGAAAGTGCCCGGCCAGGTAGGAGATGTCGAAGGAGTTCAGCTTGGAGAAGTCCGGGGGCTTGGGGAAGACTCCTTGGGTGAACGCGAAGATCAATACGAGCACGCCGACGCTCGCATCGAAGACGGACTCCACGAAGAACGCGGCGGCCACCGTCGGATAGCTCGACCCCGAGATCGAGGAGCGCGTGAGGAACAGCTTGATGACATCGCCGCCACGCGCCGGCACCACGTTGTTGAAGCCAACCGCGGCAAAGTAGGCGCCCCACACGCGCCGCCACTGGAAGCCCACCGCAGGGTAGGCAGCACGCAGGCTGTGGAAGAACGCGCGCGAGCGCAGCGTGAGGTTTAACCCGAAGAAGGCCAGACCCAGCAACAACGCCCCCCAGTGGACCGCCGCCATGTCGGAGAAGAACCGCCCGGCCGCGTCGAAGAACGAGCTGAGACTGTGGCCGATCGAGGTTGACACCAGTAGCGCGGGCACGCTCTCAAGCGTACGGAGCCTGCCACGCCTTCACACTTCTGGCCCCGCGCCGCCCCCGGCGCGCACCGCTTTCGCATCGGCTTCAGCGCGGAGCGGTTCGGCGCAAGGAGAGCACCGTGGCCAGCGCGGCGATGAGCATCGCGGCGATGATCGCAGGCAGAAAGGCATCGCCGCCTGGCCAGCTCGCCCCGGCTCCCTCGGCGCTCCAGAAGATCCCGAAGGAGCAGAGCATCACGCCCACGGCGAACTTCATCGCGTTCTCGGGAACACGGGCGAGTGGAGCTCGCACGGCGAATCCCGCGGCCACCACGAAGGCAACGGCAATCGCGGCCGAGGCCGCGGCGAGTGGGATGCGGTGGTGGTTGGCGCCGAAGGTGACGACGATCAGCGCCACCTCCAGACCCTCGAGGAGGACCCCTTTGAGGGAGACCGCGAAGGCGTAGCGGTCCCACCCGCCGCGCCTCCCCCCCGCTGTGCGTGCAGCCTCGGTCTCGGCTATATAGGTCTGGCGCTCGTCGTGCAGCGCCTTCAGACCGGCAGCTCGGAGGACCGCCTTGCGCAGCCACTGCAGTCCAATCAGGAGCAACAGGACGCCGATGAGGAATCGTAAATCGCCGATCGGCAGCGACGTGAGGGCAGTGCCGAGAGCGGCGACGATCGCCGCGAGGATCAGCGCGCCGGCGCCGACCCCGGCCAGCGCCGAGGGCCAGTGGCGTGTGTAGCCGACGGCCATGACAATGGTCATGGCCTCGACAGCCTCCACGGCGCAGGCGAGAAACACCGACACCGATAGGCCGAACTCCGCTCCGCTCATCCTCTGAATCTATCGTCCGTCAGATCGCCGTCAGGCAGGGGCATACGATAGAACGGACTGATGCCACCCAGCGTTGCCCCATCCACCGGCCTCACCGTCGCGGTCACCGGCCCTACCGGCGAGATGGGCCAGGCGGTCCTCGCGGCGCTCGAGCGCTCACGCGAGGTGGAACGCGTGCTGGGCATGGCGCGCCGGCCATTCGACCCCGCGGAGCGGGGCTTTAAGAAGGTTTCCTACCGGCGGGGTGACGTACTTGACCGCAGAGCGGTGGCAGACCTCGTGAAGGACGCGGACGTGGTCGTGCACTTGGCTTTTATGATCATGGGCGGAGCGAAGGAGAGTCGCGCGGTGAACCTCGACGGTTCACGCAACGTTTTCAAGGCCGCCGTCTCAGCCGGTGTGAAGCGGCTCGTCTACGCCTCCTCGGTGGCCGCCTACGGCTTCCATCGCGAGAACCCTCAGCCGCTCACCGAGGATGTCCCTGCACGCGGAACGGCCAGCCACTACTACTCCGCCCAGAAGGCCGAGGTAGAGGCGCTGCTGGATGAGACGCTCGCCGCCAGCGCGACCGCGGCCTATGTCTTTCGGCCCTGCATCGTCGGCGGGCGCGACGCGCCGCTCTTGATCGACAGCCTGCCCTACACACAGATCTCCGAGCGGCTCCCAGAGCCGGTCCGGAGTCTGCTCGACGGCGTGCCGATCCTCAAGCCCGTGCTGCCCGACCCGGGTGTCCCCTTCCAGCTGGTGCACCACGATGACGTGGCCAGCGCGATGCGCGCCGCCATACTCGGTCGAGGCACTCCCGGTATTTACAACCTCGCCGGGGCCGGTCAGATCACCGTCAAGCAGCTCGCCGAAGAGCTCGGCTGGTATTCGATCCCAGTTCCCGAGCTGGCCATTGACGCCGTCGCAGAGATGATCGGGCGCCTCGGCTTTCTCCCCGCACAAGCACAGTGGATCTCCGCCCTTCGCGAGCCCGTGATCATGGACACGAGCAAGGCACGGCGTGAGCTTCGCTGGCGCCCCAAGCACAACGCTCTGCAGACCCTGCGCGAGACGATCACATCGGCCCGGCTGGACCGCCTCATCCGTTAGCTGTGGCGGGTCCGTAGGCTACGGCGGTAAGTGAGCGTCTCTGAAGACATCCACCCCTCTCAGACAGGGACCGGCGTTGCCGTCGTCACCGACAGCACGCCGTACCTTCCTAAAGCGTTGATCGAGCGGTGGGGGATCTGCCAAGTCAGCCTGTACGTGGGCTGGGACGGTGATCTGCGACCCGAGCAGGAATACGACGACCTTGACGCCTTCTACACGCGGCTGCGCGACTCCCCGCGGCTGCCCACGACCTCCCAGCCCTCGGTGGGGGACTTCCTCGCCTGCTACCAGCCGCTCGTCAGCGCCGGTCGCGATGTCGTCTCCGTGCACCTGGCCGCCGGCCTGTCGGGCACATGCGAGAGCGCGCGGGAAGCGGCTCGGATCGCAGCTGAAGAAGGACATCCCGGACGGGTGGAGGTGCTCGACAGCCAGACCGGCGCCGGTGGCCTTGGCTGCATGGTGGTCGTCGCCGCGAGCGTCGCCGAGCAGGGGACGACGCTTGACGGAGTGATCGACGCCGTCCGTCGCGCCCGCGAGAGCCTTGACATATGGTTCTGCCTGGACACGCTCGAGTACCTGCGCCGCGGCGGACGGATCGGGGCAGCGCAGGCGATGGTGGGCACCGCGCTGAAGGTCAAGCCGATCCTGACCTTCGGCACGGAGATCGTCCCCGTCGGACGCGTCCGCACCCAGCAGCGGGCGTTCGAGCGGATGGTCGCCTACCTACATGAGCTGCACGACCGCGCTGCCACCGACTGGATCGTTCAGCACGCTCAGGCGCCGCGGGACGCTGAGCGGCTGGTGGCAGAGGGCACCGCGATCTTCGGCACCGAGCCGCTGTTCTGCACTGAGGTAGGGCCGGTGCTGGGCGCCCACCTTGGCTCCGGGATGCTGGTCGGCGGGATGACGCGCGAGCCGAGCTAGGATCGCCGGACGCGGCGCCCGCCAGCGCTTAGGAGGCAGGCCGGGCCACCTCGTTGAGCGCCTTCAGCACCAGCTCGTCATGCTCGGCCGGCTTGACCTTGCGTAGCACTTGCGCGACCTTCCCATCAGACCCGACGATGAACGTCGTGCGCTCGTTGCCCATGTAGGTTCGTCCGTACATCGACTTCTCCATCCACACGCCGTAAGAGTCCGCGACCGCGTGGCCCTCGTCCGCCAGTAGGGGGAAGTTCAGCGCCTCTTTCTCATGGAACTCCTTGACCTTCGCGACGCTGTCGGGAGAGATGCCCAGCACCACCGCGCCGGCCTTCGCGTAGTCGGCCTGATGGTCGCGCACACCGCACGCTTGGGTCGTGCAGCCGGGGGTATCTGCCTTCGGGTAAAAGTAGACGACGACCGGTTGCCCACGGAAGTCCGAGAGCTTCACCGCCCTGCCGTCCTGGTCGGGTAGCTCGAAGTCGGGTGCCTGTGATCCCTGCTCGATCATCTGGTTCCTCTCTCTTCTGGTAGGTCGACGGTAATGCTCATCGCAACAGCCGTGAGAGCCTGCGGTCCTTGAGGACCCGCCCTTCCGTCTGGCAGGCGGGACAGTAGGCGATGATGTAGTCCTCGAAATGGACCGCTCGCAGCGTGGTGGCGCAGCGCCGGCAGGGCTCGCCCTCGTGTCTGTGGACGCGTAGCGGCATCGGCAGCTTGTCGGGGACCGGCAGGCTCACCACCTCCTCATAGTGCGCGATGGCCGAACCCAGGGTCTCCACGATGGCGGCCCTCAGCCGCTCGGCCTCTTCGGCGTCCAGGTCGGCGCCGCGCTTGTACGGAGAGAGCCGGGCGACCCACAGGATCTCATCGACCCACGAGCGGCCGATGCCGGCGATCGTGTGCTGGTCGCGCAGGAGCTTGTGCAGGGGTCGCGGCACGTCCAGCAGGTCCTTTAGCAGCGGCGGATCCGGCCACGCCTCCGGGCCGAGCGTCGCAATGGCCTCGTCGTGCTCGAGCACATCTGTCGACAGGAGCTTCACCCAGGCGGCCTGCCTGGAGCCGAACTCGCGCAGGCGCAGCTCCATCTCGCGAGGCCGTCCGTCCTTGGCGTGCCCGGAGATCCTGACGAGCAGGCGGGAGGTACGATCGCGCGGGCCGGCGGGCTTGTCGTAGAGCTGCAAGCGTCCGGCGGACATCAGATGGATCAGCAGCGCCCGCTCGTCTGAGGTCTCGACGATCAGGTGCTTACCGCGCCGGTGCACGCCTGCGATCTC
Organism: uncultured Solirubrobacterales bacterium; assembly: GCA_963813805.1. Classification (GTDB taxonomy): domain Bacteria; phylum Actinomycetota; class Thermoleophilia; order Solirubrobacterales; family Solirubrobacteraceae; genus Palsa-744. Next base: position 313,372 of record CAWEZZ010000001.1, on the reverse strand, counting down.
CTTGCCCTCGAGCACAGACAGCGGCGGGTCGAACGTCTTCAGGGCGTTGATCCCCGGGGCCAGCGCCGACTCGATCTCTGCTCCCCGCAGAGCGCGATCGAGGAGACGCGCGGTGATCTCGACCTCGGGCAGCTCGGGCATCGCTCCTCACTGTAGGAGGGCCTGACTGTAGGAGGGCCTGACCGAGGGTCTGACCGGATGAGTCATGAACCGGCGAGCCGCTGGGCGAGCCGCTGGTGTTCAACGCGGAGAAGGTTGGGTCTATGTAGCGTAAGGTGAGTGAGCGCCTCGATCGCACCGGACGACATCGTTCGCACGCACGCCGATACCTCCGCCAATGCCAGGCCACCGCTGCTGGTGTTAGAGCCGCTGCGCAGGTTCTTAGACGAACACGGCCTCGGCGAGGGAGAGATCGAGGCGAGCCCGATCGGCGAGGGACACTCGAACGTGACCTATCTGATCGAGCGCGCTGGTGCGGAGGTGGTTCTACGCCGCCCGCCCCGCCCCCCGCTACCACCGAGCGCGCATGACGTCCTGCGCGAGGCGCGCCTGCTGAGAGCGCTGAAGGACACGCCCGCGCGCGTGCCGGAGGTGCTGGCGGTGTGCGACGACGAGCAGGTGATCGGCTGTCCATTCTACGTTATGGAGCGGATCGTGGGCGAGGTTATCGTCGCAAGCGTTCCCCCCGCGCTGGACAGCCCCGCGCAGCGGCGGAGGATCGGCGAGGAGCTGATCGAGGCGCTCGCCGAGATCCACGAAGTCGACTGGCAGAAGGCGGGCCTTGAGGGCTTCGGCAAGCCGACCGGCTACCTCGAACGCCAGGTGCGCCGCTTCGGGGGCCTGTGGGAGGTCAACAAGACGCGCGAGATCCCCGAGGTCGAGCGTGTCGGGGTGTGGCTGAGCGAGCGCCTGCCCGAGTCCGGACCGGCGACGATCGTGCATGGCGACTATCGCCTCGGCAACACGATCTTCGCGGCCGAGCGACCGGCGCGCCTAGCGGCTGTGCTCGACTGGGAGATGGCCACGATCGGTGACCCGCTGGCCGATCTGGGCTACCTGTGCATGATGTGGACGGAGGGCGGCGACCCGAAGGGCGGAATGCGCGAGTACCTCGGCGGCGTGACGCGCCGTGAGGGCTTCCCCACGCGCGGGGAGTTGATCGAGCGCTACGAGCGGCGCACGGGCCGCTCGATGAAGGACCTGCGCTGGTATACGACGCTCGCGCTGTGGAAGTCGGTCGTGTTCATGGAGGGCAACTACAAGCGCGCGATCGCGGGCGCAACCGACGATCCGTATCTGAAGCAGTTCGGTGACGGCGTCGTGGAGCTCGCCAAGCAGGCGGAGGGAGTGGCGCTCGGTGAAGGCTGACGAGCGGACAGACACGGGTGACGGGGCTCTCGACGGCGACGCACACGGCGAGCAGCGTACGGCGTTGCTGATCGACTGGGGCGGGGTGCTCACGACCAACCTGTTCGCCTCCTTCCAGGCCTACTGCGTCGCGGCCGAGATCGACCCGCAGACGCTGGCGGGGCGCTTCAAGGCAGACCCCGACTTCAGGGAGCTGCTGATCGCGCTGGAGAAGGGCGAGCTCGACGAGCCGGCGTTCGAGCTGCGCTTCGCCGGTCTGCTCGACGTCGAGTCCGAGGGCCTGATCGACGGCCTGTTCGCGGGCGTGGCGCCGGACACGGCCATGATCGAAGCAGTCCGCCGCGCGCGCGAGGCGGGTGTCAGGACGGCGCTGGTGTCGAACTCGTGGGGCACCCACCGCTACCCGCACGAGCTGTTCGCGGAGATCTTCGACGGCGTCGTCATCTCCGGCGACGAGGGCATACGCAAGCCCTCCCGCCGCATGTACGAGCTCGGCGCCGAGCGCGCCGGCGCGCCGGCCGAGCGCTGCGTCTACGTCGACGACCTGCCCTTCAACCTCACGCCCGCCCAGGAGCTCGGCATGGCCACCGTCCACCACACCTCCGCTGAGACCACCATTCCCGAGCTGGAGCGGCTGCTGGGACTGTCGCTGTCAGCGGCGCTTGAAGTCCCACCGCCCCCCATGAGGCGGTTGTAGACCAAGCGAGGCGCGGACGCAGGGAGCGTGGCGTGCTGGACGATCTTCGATCGGTCGCGAGCGACCGAGGACAAAGCCTCGCGCCGCGTCTACGACCGCCTCAGTCGCGCTTGCCGCGGCCGTACAGCAGCTTAAAGAACCCTGCCAGCAGCCGCGAGGTGCGGCTCTTGTAGGGGTACATGAAGACTTCCTTCTTCATCGCGAGCTTCGGCGTGACGACGATCGCCTGCTGGGAGCAGTACTTGCGGATGCCGCCGGGACCGTGTCGCGAGCCCAGCCCCGAGGCCTTTGCGCCGCCCATCGGCAGCTCGAGCACCGTGTAGTTGATCATCGCATCGTTTACGTTCGCCGCACCTGCTTCCAGCCGCCGTGCGATCGCCTCGCCACGCTCAGTGTCACGCGAGAACACCGACGCGCCCAGGCCGTAAGGGGAGTCATTGGCCAGCCGCACAGCCTCCTCGGCGTCGCGCACCTTCATGATCGGGAGCGTCGGACCAAAGGTCTCCTCGGTCATGCACTTCATCGAGTGGTCGACGTCCACGAGCACCGTCGGCTCGAAGAACCGCCCCGGGCCCTGGACCTCGCTGCCCCCCGTAAGGACCCGTGCGCCCTTCTGCACCGCGTCAGCGACGTGATCCTTGATCGTCTCCATCTGCGGCGGGAAGGTGATCGCGCCGACCTCGACGGAGCCTGGACCTTCGGGTTTGCCGACACGCAGCGCGCGCACTTTCTCGGAGACTTTCGCCACGAAGTCGTCGTACACGGGCTCCTCGACGTAGACGCGCTCGATCGAGATGCACGTCTGGCCGGCGTTCTGCATGGAGTAGTAGGTCGCGAAGTTCGCAGCCCGCTCGACGTCCGCGTCCGAGAGGACGAGCATCGGGTCCTTGCCGCCAAGCTCGAGCGAGGCCGGGATCAGCCGCCGGGCGGCGGTTTCGGCCACCTTGCGACCGGTGCGGGTGGAGCCGGTGAACATGATCATGTCCACCTCCTCAACCAGCGCCGCCCCGGTCTCTCCCCGTCCGGTGGCGATCTGCAGGACGTTCTCAGGAAGGCCGCACTCGCGCAGCCCTTCCGCCATCAACAACGAGGTGAGTGGAGTGATCTCTGAGGGCTTCAAGATCACCGAGTTGCCGGCAGCGAGCGCCGGTATGCAGTCGCCGAAGGAGTTCGTCAGCGGGTAGTTCCAGGGGCCGATCACGCCGATCAACCCCAGCGGGCGGTAGCGCAGGATGATCTTCTTGCCCAACACGAGCTTCTGGCTGGTCTTCACCCGCTCGTCAGCCAGGTAGTTGGGGGCCTTCTTTGCCCAAAAGCCGAAGGCATTGCCCGCGTAGCCGATCTCCGCCAACGAGGCATCCTCGAAGGTCTTGCCGGTCTCCGAGACGATTGTCGAGACGACCTGCTCTGCGTTGTCCATCAGCCACTTCTGCGCCCGCAGCAGGACGCGGGCGCGACCCTCGAAACCGAACGCCTCCCAGCCGGGCTGCGCCGCCCGCGCCTGAGCCGCCATCTTCGCGACGGCGTCCGCGCCGAGATCGGGGACCGTGGCGACGATCTCGCCGGTAGCGGGATTCTCGACGGGAATATCCTCCCCAGCGTGTGCGGCGCCGTTGTGCGTCTGAGTTAGGTCCTGTAGGTGCTGCTCGACGGTCGCCATTTGCATCTCCCCTGCTCGTTCGCTCTCGTAACAAGAGGCTACACCTCTATCGCGGTTTCGTCCGGTCTTCAGTTCCGGTCAGCGCATGCGGCGTGACCTTCCTATGACAGCTCGATCGAGGCGATGCCAACTGGCTCGGTGGGACGGTCTCCGCCGTCGGTGGCGACTCCCTCCAGCTTGTCCACCACGTCCATCCCGTCCGTCACCTGCCCGAACACCGTGTGCTTGCCGTCCAGCCAGGGAGCCTTCTCGGTGGTGACGATGAAGAACTGCGACCCGTTCGTGTTCGGCCCGGCGTTCGCCATCGCCAGCGCCCCGCGGACGATCTTGTGCGGGTTGACCTCGTCCTCGAACGTGTAGCCAGGACCGCCGGTACCCGTACCCAGCGGGCAGCCGCCCTGGATCATGAAGTCTTTGATGATCCGGTGGAAGGTCAGCCCGTCGTAGAAGCCGTCGGCGACGAGCTTGCGGAAGTTCTCGACCGTCTTCGGGGCGTCCTCGTCGAACAGCTCAAAGACGATCGCGCCTTCGGTGGTCTGCATCGTGGCGGTTGACATCGGACGGTCTCCTCAGCTTGACGGGATGGATGGCGAGCCACGATAGCGAGCCCACCGTGGGCAGAGAGCCCGTCGCATCGATGCTCAGCCGGAGACCCGCTGCAGGCTGAGCGCCTGTCCGCGCACCTCGCGCCCGTCGAGCACCTCGATCACACGCTCGGCCTCGGCGGCCGGAATGGACAAGAAGGAGAAACGGTCGAGCACCAGCACGTCACGCACCGCCTCGCCGTCGAGACCAGCCGAGGATGTCACCGCGCCGACGATGTCGGCCACACGCAACCCAGCGGCCCGTCCACCTCCGAGCACGAGCTTGACATAGGGCTCCTCGCTGTCGCGTCGGGAGACGTGCGGCTTTGAGTGCCGGCGCGGGCGCTCTTTCACGGGCGTCGGCGCGGCCACGACACCCTTTTCCCACTGCGCGATCGACGTCCCAATATGCCGTTCGATCGCCTCCAGCTCGCGCTTCTGACGATCCTCCACGAACGTGATCGCCCGGCCCGAGCGCCCCACGCGCCCGGTGCGCCCGATGCGGTGCACGTAGATGTCCGGGCTCGTGGGCACGTCGTAGTTGATCACGTGGGTGACGGTTGAGATGTCAAGGCCGCGCGCCGCCACATCGGTGGCCACCAGGATCGGGACGCGTCCGCCCTTAAACGCGAGCATCACGCCATCGCGCGAGCCCTGGGACATGTCGCCGTGCAGCGCCCTCACGTTCATGCCGCGGTCGCGCAGCGTACGGAACAGCTGATCGCAGCGGATCTTCGTGCGCACGAACACGATCGCCTGCTCCGGCTCCTCTGCGCGCAGCACCTCGATGAGCTTGTCGGGCTTGCCCTTGGCGTCGACGGGGAGCTGGAACTGCGCGACGGTGTCGATTGTCAGCGTCGCCGCCTCGACTTGGATGATCGCCGGGTCGTACATGTAGCGGTCGGCGAGCTTGCGAATCGGCGGGGGCATCGTGGCCGAGAAGAGCGCCGTCTGCCGGCTCGAGGGGGTGAGCGAGAGGATTTTCTCGACATCCTCCAGAAAGCCCAAGTCGAGCATCTCATCAGCCTCGTCGAGCACGACGAAACGGCAGTCGTGCAGTATCAGCGAGTGCCTCGAGATCAGGTCAAGCACGCGTCCGACAGTCCCCACGACGACGTGCCCGCCAGCACGCAGCTGGGACTGCTGGGTGCGGATCGGAGCGCCGCCGAACACCGCCACCACGTCGACTCCCTTATGCGCGCCGTAGGTGCGCAGCGCCTGCGTGACCTGGATGCACAGCTCGCGTGTGGGCGTCAGTACGAGCGCCTGCACCTCCCCCAGCCCCGGGTCTACATACTCGACGATCGGTAGTCCGAAGGCGGCAGTCTTGCCCGTGCCGGTCTGCGCCTGGCCGATCACGTCCCGGCCCTGCAAAACCGACGGGATGGCCTGCTCCTGGATCGGGCTGGGAGACTCATACCCCACATCGCGTAGGGCCTTCAGGGTGGACTCGGACAGTCCGAGGTCGGCAAACGTGGTCATCGTTTGGGCAGCAGCTTACGGACTTGACGGCTGCCGCCACGGTCACCGACTCCAGTCACCGACGTGGAACCGGCTGGGCTTCGAGCCGGCGGGTCAAGCGAAGGGGTCGAGCAGCAGCTTGCCGGTGGTACGTCGCTCGCGCAGGTCGATGTGCGCCTGGGCGGCCTCGCCCAAGGGATAGGTGTGCCCGACGACCGCCTTCAACTCGCCACGCGCGACACGGGCGAACAGGTCGGTCAAGGCATCGGTGAACATCCCCGGCCGCACCAGACAGTGGAACAGGTAGAAGCCGACCACCGCGCGCGAGTGGCGCAGCAGCGAGCCAGTCGCGACCTCGTTGGGCTGCTGGGAGGCGATCCCGTAGGCCACGACCCGCCCGAATGGCGCGAGCGCGTTGTATGAGGCCTCGAACACTTCGCCGCCCGCCATCTCGAACACAACGTCCACCTTCTTGCCCTCGTTGGCTTCGATCAGCCGCTCCTTCAGCCCCTCCGGCGCCGAGTCGACCGCAACGTCCGCACCCAGCTCCAGTGCGAGCTTGCGCTTATCCTCGCTGGAGGCCGTCGCGATCACGCGCCCCGCACCGAGCGGGTGCCCGAGCTGGACCGCCAGCGAGCCGACGCCGCCAGCCGCCGCGTGCACGACCACGCTCTCTCCCTCCGCCACGCGCCCGGACGTGCGGTACAGGTGCCAAGCGGTCGTGCCCTGCACAATGAGCGCGAGCGCCGTGCCGTCGTCCAGGTCGTCTCCGATCGGGAAGACCAGCGACTTCGGCGCCTTGGCGTACTCGGCGTAGCCGCCGGTCCCAACGAGCGCCACCACCCGCTCGCCCGTGTCCTCGCGGATACCCGCCACCTCGCCGCCGGGCACCAGCGGCAGCGTCGCCTGCTGCACATAGGAGTTCGTCCGCGTGTGCGTATCGGCGAAGTTCAGGCCCACCTTCGTCACCTTGATCAGGACCTCATCCGGCCCAGCCTCGGGCACAGGAAGCTCGGCGAGCTTGAGCACCTCCGGCCCGCCGAACTCGGTCATCTGAATCGCCCTCATCGACGGCATCTTCTCTAGGCTATCGGTCGGTCGGCCCTCGCGGCTGGAAGGACGGGCGCGGGCCAGCCGTCGGGGACCGAGACGCAGTCGACACGATAGGGTCCCGCCGATGTCGATCACCGTGGTCGGGTCGATCGCCTACGACACCGTCAAGACGCCGTTCGGCGAACGCGAGCGAATGCTCGGTGGCGCCGCCGTGCACTTCGCGCTGGCGGCCTCCTTCTTCGGGGAGGTGCGCGTGGTCGGGCCGGTCGGCGAGGACTTCGGCGAGGCCGAGCTAGAGACGATAAGCCGCCGTGGAGTGGACGTCTCCGACGTGGAGCGCGTATCCGGCGGAAAGACGTTCTTCTGGCGGGGCGAGTACGGCTGGGACCTGAACTCCCGTGAGACGCTCGACACCCAGCTGGGCGTGTTCGAGGACTTCCAGCCAAAGCTTTCGGAGGGCTCGCGCTCCAGCGACGTGCTGTTCCTCGCGAACATCCAGCCGGACCTTCAGCGCGAGGTGCGCGCGCAACTGCCGGACGCGCGCTTCGTAGCGTTGGATTCGATGAACATGTGGATCGAGGACGCGCGCGACTCGCTCGTGCAGGTAATCAGGAGCGTGGACTGCGTGATCCTCAACGACGCCGAGCTGCGCCAGCTGACGGGTAAGCCCAACCTAGTGTCCGCTGCACGAGAGGTCCTCTCCTGGGAACCGTCACCCGGCGCGCGCCGCGGCCCGAGCGTGATCGTCGCCAAGCAGGGGGAGTACGGCGCGGCGCTCGTCACGCGGGAGAGCTTCTTCGCGTTGCCGGCCTACCCGCTAGAGACTGTCATCGATCCAACCGGAGCGGGCGACACGTTCGCCGGCGGTCTCGTCGGCTATATCGCCGCCCATCCCGACCAGGAGCTCTCGGACGAACTGCTGCGCCGCGCGATGGCCCACGCAACCGTTCTGGCCTCCTTCAACGTCGAGGAGTTCGGGACCGAGCGCATCGAGCGCCTGACTGGCGGGGAGATCGTCGCGCGCATGGAGGAGCTGCGCGCGGTCACCCAGTTCAGCGGTGCCCCCTTGCAGCTGCGAGGCTGAGCCTGAGGAGTGCACCGACGCGAAGCTGCGCTCTGCGCTCGGCGAGCAGGACACCTCCGGCTGCGGGGTTCTACGGATGCCGTACAAGGGGATCCTACGGATGCCATATCCGGGGGTTGTACGGTTGCCGCGGCGAGTGTACGATCGGTCCACGTGGATATTTGGACCTTCTTTTGGCTGGCGATCTTCCTGAAGATCCCGATCGTCGCCCTGTTCTTGCTGGTGCGATGGGCAGCGCGTGAACCCGAGGTCGCAGCAAACGAGGACGGCGGCATCGGACCGCCCTCGCGCCCGCTGCACCCCCACCATCCGCGCTCGCGCTCGCCCCGCCCACCCCGCCGCGGCCCCCACGGCGACCCCTCGCCGGCATCGCCCCGCCGCGTGCGTACGGTCGTCGCGCACAGCCGTCTCGCGCGGCATTGAGAGGCTGTTGCACGGGCGCTGAGCCTGTGCAGCGTTTAAGCCGAGCACGTGCGAGAATCGCGTACATGAGCTCTCAGACGCTGACGGTCACCGACAACCGCACCGGCACGACCTATGAGCTACCGATCCAGGACGGAACGGTCCGGGCGATGGACCTAAGGCAGATCAAGACCGGTGAGGAGGACTTCGGCCTGATGACCTACGACCCGGCCTACACGAACACCGCCTCCTGTCGCTCAGCGATCACCTACATCGACGGTGAGGCCGGGATCCTCCAGCACCGCGGCTACCCGATCGAGCAGCTCTGCGAGCACTCAAGTTACCTCGAGGTTGCCTACCTGATCGTCAACGGCGCCCTCCCCACGGGGACGCAGCTGCAGGAGTGGGTCCACGAGATCACGATCCACACGTTCGTGCACGAGAACGTTAAGGACTTCATGCAGGGCTTCCGCTACGACGCCAACCCGATGGGGATGCTGGTGGCCTCGGTGGGCGCCCTCTCGACCTTCTACCCCGACGCCAACCAGATCCACGACGGTCAAGTGCGCGCAATCCAGATCATCCGACTGCTGGCGAAGATGCCGACGCTGGCGGCGTTCGCCTTCCGCCACAACATGGGCCAGCCCTACGTCTACCCCGACAACGACCTTGACTACGCGGGCAACTTCCTGTCGATGATGTACAAGATGACCGAGCTCAAATACGAGCCCGATCCTCGCCTCGAGCGTGCGCTCGACGTGCTCTTTATCCTCCACGCCGACCACGAACAGAATGCCTCAACGAGCGCCGTGCGCTCCGTGGGCTCCACCCAGGTCGATCCCTACTCCGCGGTCGCCGCAGGGGTCGCCGCCCTCTACGGACCGCTCCACGGCGGCGCCAACGAGGCGGCCCTACGGATGCTTCGAAGGATCGGCACCGTGGAGAACATCCCCAGCTTCCTGCAGGGCGTGAAGGCCGGCAACGAGCGCCTGATGGGCTTCGGCCATCGCGTCTATAAGAACTACGACCCGCGCGCACGAATCATCCGCAAACACCTCGATGACGTCTTCGAGGTGCGCGGCAAGAGCCCGCTGCTGGATGTCGCGACCGAGCTCGAGAAGCGCGCACTCGACGACGACTACTTCACTCAGCGCAAGCTCTACCCCAACGTCGACTTCTACTCGGGCCTGATCTACGAGGCGCTGGGCCTGCCGGTGGCGATGTTCCCGGTCATGTTCGCGATCGGCCGCACGAGCGGCTGGATCGCCCAGTGGCTTGAGATGGTTCAGGACCCCGAGCAGAAGATCGCACGGCCCCGCCAGATCTACACGGGCGAGCGCGACCGCGACTACGTGCCGATCGAGCGGCGCGGCTAGAGCACCAGCGTGGCGCCGTTGCGCCGCAGCCACTCGCGGTCCTCGCGCCAGGAGGGCCAGCGGCGCTGCAGCAGCGCCCAGAAGCGGGGCGAGTGGTCGAGGATCTCGAGATGACAGACCTCGTGCCAGACGACGTATTCGAGCACGTACTCCGGGGCGAGCAGCAGCCGCCAGTTGAAGCTCATGCGCCCGCTCGCCGAGCACGAGGCCCAGCGCGTTCGTTGGGCGCGGATATCGAGGCCGCTGTAGGCGCTGCCGGCTAGCGCCGTGGCGCGGTCTAGCCGCAGCGCGATCTCCGCCCGGGCGGCCCGCCGATAGAAGCGCTCAAGCGCAGGGCGAGGATCGCCGTCGGGAACCAGCAGCCGCACGCCCGTGCGATGCACGCGCGTGCGGCCCGCCTGCGGGACCAGCTCTAGCGGCATGCCCAGGTAGGGCACCGTGCCGGCGCGAGCGGCGATCCGCGCGAGCGCCTCCTGTACGTCGGCCAGCCGGCGCTCGATCCATGGCCGCAGCTCGCTCACCGCGGCCGCCGCGGCGCGCTCTGGGGCACGGGCCGGCAGCACGACCTCGACGCCTGTGTGGGCGTGCACGTTCACCCGCACCCGCCGGGCGCGAGCCGAGCGGCGGACGGTATAGGGGATCTCACCCACTGGCGGGCTGTCGGCCATCGCAGGAGTGAGAGTACGTGCCCGTGCGGGCGTCTTTTCAGCGACGCCCTGGCGCCACCCTGTAGGGCATAGGCTTGCGTGGCTGTGGACTGCGATCGGGAGACCCCTGTCTTGCACGAGCAGACCTTCGATGAGGAGCTGCTGCTATGGCTTGGCGACGAGCCACCACGCGTGCGGGCGGCCGATGCCGAGCGGATTCGCGACATCGCCGCCGAGTTCGCCCGTGGATTCGACGCGCTCGCCGGGATCGGGCCGGCGGTCACCGTGTTCGGGTCGGCTCGCACGCCGCCGGAGCACCCCGACTACGTCCTCACACGCGAGGTCGGCGCGTGCCTCGGGCGCGCGGGCTATGCGGTGATCACCGGCGGTGGCGGCGGGCTGATGGAGGCGGCCAACCGTGGAGCCCGCGATGTGGGCGCGTTGTCGATCGGCTGCAATATCGAGCTCCCACACGAGCAGCGGCTGAACCCTTATGTGGATGTCGGCCTGCGCTTCCGCCACTTCTTCGCCCGCAAGGTCATGTTCGTCCGCTACGCCAGCGCCTTTGTGATCTGCCCCGGGGGCTTCGGAACGCTCGACGAGCTGTTCGAGTCGCTGACGCTGATACAGACCCACACGATCCGCCACTTCCCAGTGATCCTCGTCGGCGACGGCAAGTGGGATGGGCTCCTGGAATGGTTGCGCGCGCACCCGCTGGCCGAGGGCCGGATCGATCCCGGTGACCTGACGATCATGCATCGGGTGAGTGCGCCCTCGGAGGTGTGCGCGATCGTTGATGAGGGGCACCGCCGCCAGCGGGAGTACGGCCGTCACCAACGCCGCCGCGGCGGTCACGCTCGGCAGCCGTGAGCCGAGCATCCGGAGGGTCGTGCCTAGCGGCAGGAGAGTCATAATCGCGACAATGACTAGATCCAAGGTGCGGCTGCCCCGCGACGTGCGCAGCCCCTACGAGGTCTATCTCAACGGGGTGCCCCAGCGGCTTGGAGTGGACTACGTGGTCAAAGAAGGATCGCTCGTGTTCGAGCGGGAGCTGCACAAGGACAGGATCAGCGGCTGGCGCTGGCTGCTGGGCGCTTGGGGCGTCGGCACCTACCGCCAAAACGACTCGGTCGACGTGCGCTACGAGGCCGCCGACGGCTCGCCGCGCGTGGCCGAGGGCCTGGAGATCGAGCCCGGATAGACCGCCTTCTCCCACGGACGCGCCAGCTTCAATGCGCTGAGTATCGCGCGCGTCGCCGGTGAGCGGTTGAGCGTTATGAAATGGATGCCGGGCACGCCCTCGCGCAGCAGCTCCACGCACTGCAGCGTGGCGTAGGCGACGCCGAAGTCGAGTACCGCCTCGGGGTCCTCGCCGCGCGCGTGCAACTCGCGGCGCAGGCCGTCGGGAATGGAGGCCCCGCACAGCTTGGCCATGCGCTCTACCTGCCCCACCTGCGTGATGGGCATCACGCCGGGGATGATCGGCACGTTCACGCCCGCCGCGCATGCGCGCTCGACGAAGTCGAAGTAGAGCGCGTTGTCGAAGAACAGCTGGGTGATCAGGAACTGCACGCCCGCTGCTACCTTCTCGGCAAGGTGTTCCAGATCGTCCTCGGGGCTGACCGCGTGGATGTGCGTCTCGGGGAAGCAGGCGGCGCCGATCGCGAACGGGTAGTCGGCGGCGATCAGTTCCACCAGTTCGCGTGAGTACTCAAGGCCCCCCTCCGTTTTGCGCCACTGCTCCTGCCCGGCCGGCGGGTCGCCGCGCAGCGCGAGCACGTTGTCGATGCCCGCGCTCTGCATCTCGTTGAGGGTGGCGCGCAGTTCGGGCACGGTGGCGCCCACGCAGGTGAAGTGCGCCATCGCCTCCAGCCCGTATTGCTCGCGGATGCGCTTGACGATCTCGATCGTTTTGCCCCTCGTGGTGCCGCCGGCGCCATAGGTGACGGACACGAACGACGGGTCCAGGCCGCGCAGCTCGGCGAGCGCGGCGCGCAGGTTCTCCTCTCCCGCCTCCGTCTTGGGCGGGAAGAACTCGAACGAGAACGTCGGCCCTGAGGAAGCCAGGATCTGGTCTATGCGCATCGGGGGATTATGCAGTCCAACGCTCGGGCTCACCGGGGACGCGCCGGATGCGCCCGGTGGCGTGCAAGTGCGTGAGGTAGCAGAGGATCTTCGACAGCAGCCAGTGGGCGTTCAGCGGCGAAAGCGCGTCGCCGTAGACGTGCGGAACGACCTCGAAAGCGGTGAGCGGCTCATCCACGGCGTTCAGCACAGCCGTCAGGCGTTCGTCCACCAGCTTGCGGTTGCCCGCGATGTGCGCGTGCACGTCGGTGAATGTGCGCCCGTGCCCTGGCAGGCACAGACGCGCGTTGAGTCCCTCGACCACGTCCAAGGAATGTAGGAATTCGCCGACGGGATCGGGCGAGGCGCCGTAATCGAAGTACAGCGATATGCGCCCGAGCAGATGGTCCCCGGAGATCAGCAGTCGCCGCTCGGGCTGGAACAAGCAGACGTGCGACGGCGCGTGGCCGGGCGTCTCGTGACACGGTCCAGGGGCCGAGGTCGGTCTCGACGACCACCCCTCCCAGCAGTGCCCGGTCGGGCTCGATCACGGCGGCGATCCCCGATTCGCGGGCGTTGCGCTGGGAGGCGTAGCGGCGCAGGGGCTCCTCGGGAACGCCGCTCTGGCGGGCGACCTCCATCCGCCGGGCGAATGCGGCGTCGGGATCCTCGGCCATGCGGGTCATGTGCTCGTGGTTGGGGTGCATCCACAGCTCGCAGCCGGCGCGTTCGACGATCGAGGCGGCCTGGCCATAGTGGTCGGAGTGGGCGTGCGTGCAGACCACCAGCCGCACGTTCTCGATGCTCAGGTTGCACATCGCTAGCGCCCGTTCCAGGTGCGCGAGCGAGCCGGGCTGGTGCATGCCGGTGTCGAACAGCACGATCCCGTCGCCGGCCGCGACCGCCCAGGCGTTGCAGTGGGGAACACCGGGCCAGGGCAGTGGCAAGCGCAGGCGAAAGACGCCGGGCAGCACGCGCTCGCCCCGCCCCAGCTCGGGCTTACGTGTTGCCTCGGCCACGGCCAGGGAGACTAGACTACGTTTCTTCGGCGGCAGCGTAAAGGAGGCGAGCAAGATGGCCGAGGAGGAGCAGAGCGCAGGTAGAGCGGCCACGAAGGTGCAGGAGGTGGCCGCAAATGTGCAGCAGGCGACGACCAGGCGTAGTCGCATCTCGGGCAGCAAGGCCGAGGCGGTCGCGCGCCGCTATTTCGAAGCGATTGACGCCCACAACGTGGAGGGCGCCGCTGCGATGTGGGCGCCGGACGGACGCGAGGACGTGCGCGGCCAGGGCGTGTTCGTCGGCCCGGAGGGGCTGCACGAGTTCATCGCCAGCCTGATCGAAGCAATCCCAGACCTGCGCGTGGAGATCGTCTCGACGACGACCGAGGGCGAGCGCTGCGCGCTTGAGTGGCGCTTCAGCGGCACGTTCGCCGGCCCAGGATCGTTCAACGGGATCGCGCCGACGGGCGACCGGATGCAGCTCGAGGGCGTCGACGTGCTAACGGTCCGCGACGGCCTGATCCAGGCAAACGATGTATTCACCGACACGATGGCGGTGCCGCGCCAGATCGGGATGATGCCGCCGCTTCACTCGCCCGCCGAGCAGCGGCTGATGGGCGCCTTCAATGTCAAGACACGCGTGACGGGAGGCCTGGCCGCGGGCGAGGCCGAGCTGGTGGCCGAGGGCGTGTGGCTCGTGCAGGGCCAGCCGGGGCGCTGCAACGTGTACCTGATCGAGGACGACGGCGGCGTGACGCTGTTCGACGCCGGCGCGCGCACGATGACCCGCGCGGTCGCGAGCGCTGGCGCGAAGCTCGGCGGCATCCGCCGCGTGGTGCTCGGCCACGGGCACACCGACCACCGCGGCGTTGCGCCCGCGTTGGGCGTGCCCGTGCTATGCCATCCCGATGAGGTGCAGGACGCCGAAGGCAGCGGCGGTTTTCGCTACTGGCCGGCGGACCTGGCGGGACTGCCGATGCCCCAGCGCCAGATCCACCGCCTGTTGCACCGCTACGCCTGGGACGGCGGGCCGGTGAAGATCTCAAGCACCGTGACCGAGGGCGACGAGGTGGCGGGCTTCCGCGTGATCGACCTTCCCGGCCATGCACCCGGGCTGATCGGGTTGTGGCGCGAGTCAGACCGTTTGGCGCTCGTCAGCGATTGCTTCTACACGTTGGACACGTGGGGGCGCAACTGCGCCCCGCACGTGCCAGAGCCGACGTACAACTACGACACCGATCAAGCGCTGGCGAGCATCCGCAAGCTCGCGGAACTGGAGCCCGCGGCAGCGTGGCCGGGACATGGCAAGCCGGTGACGGGCGACGTACGCACCCAGCTCGAACGGGCCGCCGACGCAGGCTGAGCGTGGGTAGGCGCAGCCGCCGACGCGCCACGGGGAGCGCGGGCGCGGAGAAGCTGGCTGCCCCGACGAGCGACTACGCCGACGCGCACGGCAACGTGCTGACCCTGCGCGGTTCGCTCACGCCCGCCACGCGACGCCAGTACGTGCAGGCGCTCTCAGGCATGGGCGGGCGGGCGTCCAACACCCAAGAGGACACCTGGCAGCGGGCGGTCGAGCTCCTGTTCGAGCATCTGGCCGTGCGCTGGGAGATCGCCGGAGCACCGATCGACCGCCAGCGCGAGCTGCTGATGCGCTTCCGCTTCGCGTCTGTTGAGGAGCGCGCGTGGGTGCGAGAGGTTCTGCGCGAGCACTGCGCAGAGCACTTCCCCGACCTCAAGGCGCCCTGACCTCAGGCGGAGTCGAGTAGCTCCAGTCGCGGACCGTGCGAGACGCCTGCCGCGACGAACCGGGCGGTCGCCGGGCTGAGCACGAACTCGTGTAGCTCACCACCCTCGCCGCGCACCTGCAAGCGCCGTCCCTCCTCGTGCACGACGACGATCGTGCCGCGTTCAAAGCCGCCGCCAAAATGCGCGATGCGCGCCTGGGCACCCACGCGGGGAACGGGTCGAGAGGGACCGAGCACGAATCGATGATGCTACGCGGGCTCCCCGACGCGCATGACGCGTCCAACGCAGGTGATGCGGGCGGCCCAACGCGCACGACCCCGCCGACCGATACCTTCCGGTCGATGCCACGCCGTACCAAGATCGTTGCCACCATCGGACCAGCCTCGCGCGAGCCGGAGACGCTCCTGCGCATGGTCGAGGCCGGGATGGACGTGGCGCGACTGAACTACTCGCATGGGACGCTCGATGAGCACTCAGAGACGGTCCGACGCGTGCGCGACGCGGCGGACCGAGCCGGGCGGCCGGTGGCGATCCTGCAGGATCTCCCCGGCCCGAAGCTGCGCATCGGGCCGCTGCGCGAGGACGTCGTCGAGCTGAAGCCCGGCGACCGCGTCACGTTCTCCTGCGGCGGCGAACTCGGCGAGGGGGACGCCGGCCACATGACCATCTCCTGGGCTGGTCTGGCCGACTCCCTGGAACCGCAAGCCGTGCTCTATCTCGCCGATGGCTCGGTACGGCTGCGCGTGGCCGACGTGCGCCCGCAGGTGAACGAGTTCGACGCCGAGGTCGAGGTGGGTGGCGCGGTGGCCTCCCGCCAGGGGCTGAACATCCCTGGGCCGGTCGACTCGCTGCCGTCGGTGGGGGAGGAGGATCTCGAGCTGCTGCGTCACGGAGAGTCGATCGGCGTGGACATGGTTGCGCTGTCGTTCGTCCAGCGCCCGCAGGACGTCGAATCGGTGCGCAACCACACGCGCCTGCCGCTGATCGCCAAGATGGAGAAGCCTCAGGCCGTCGAGCGCGCCGCGGAGATCGTGAAAGCGGCCGACTGCGTGATGGTGGCTCGCGGCGACCTGGGCATCGAGCTGCCGATCGAGCGGGTGCCGATCGTGCAGAAGCAACTGCTGGAGCTGGCGGGCTGGATGGCGCGGCCGTCGATCACCGCGACGCAGATGCTCGATTCGATGGTCAGCTCCTCACGCCCGACCCGCGCCGAGGTGGCCGACGTGGCGAACGCGATCCTCGACGGCACCGACGCAGTGATGCTCTCCCAGGAGACCGCGATCGGCGCCTACCCGGTCGAGGCGGTCGCGATGATGGCGGGGGTCGCCGAACAGGCCGAGACGATCGCGCCGTACGAGGACTGGAACGCCTCGCGCGTGCGCCGCACGGAGTCCGATCCGGCGTACACCTTGGCGCACAGCCTGTGCCTGGCCGTCCGCGAGCTGAGCCTCGACGCGCTGATCGTCCCCACGCTGTCCGGCCGCTCCGCGCGCCTGGTCTCCGCGCACCGCCCGACCGTGCCGATCTACGCGCTCTCGCCGGGCAAGGAGACGGTGCGCCGCTGCGGGCTGATGTGGGGCGTGCAGGCTGGATCGATGCGCCGCCATGAGACGACCGAGGCACTAATCGCAGACGCCGCGCAGCGCGTGGTGGAGCTAGGCTGGTGTGAGACTGGCCAGCGCGTGGGCATCACCGCCGGGCTGCCCTCCGGCCGCCCGGGCACCACGAGCCTGATTCAGATCCAGGTGCTGTGATCAGCCCGCCGCACTGACGCCGGTACGTGCGTAGAACTCGGCCTCCTGCCTGCCCAGCTCGGTGACGGGCTCATCGCCGTACATCCACTCGCGGGCGATCCTGTGCCAGTTGGCATGCGCGCGCAGCTGCGAGAGCACAGCGAGCGTCAACATCTCCATGCGTCGGCCGAACAGGTGCTCCGGGCGCATGTCCTGATGGCGCATCTCGCGGAAGTGACTCGAGCGCGGGTCGGAGCTCTCGATCATCACCTGCGTGGCGATCTCGGGCGTGAGCTCGACCGTTTCGTCAGCAGTCGTGTACCACCAGATCGCGTCCTCTATGAATGCCAGCAGGTGATCGGGGTCCACCCGCCCGGGCTCGGGCAGAAACCCCGACTTCGCGAGCAGGCTGTGCAGCGCCGGCGCATCGCCCTCCACGACCGCCCGCTGAGCGGCGAGCTCGAGCTCCACCGCAGCCGTATCCATGCGCTTGAACAGACCGAAGTCCAGAAACGCCACGCGGCCGTCGTCGAGCAGCAGGAAGTTCCCCGGATGTGGGTCACCCGAGAACTGCCGGTGGCGATACAGGCAGCCGAGAAAGAAGCGGAACACGATCTCCCCGATGCGGTCGCGCTGGGCTTGCGGATAGCCCTTCAGCTCCTCGAACCCGGCGCCACGCACGAACTCGCTCACCAGGACGCGCTCGCGCGACAGCGCGCTCACGACGTCGGGCACGACGATGAACGGATGTCCGGCGAAGATGCGCGCGAGCGAGCGCTGGTTCTGCGCCTCGAGCTCGTAATCGAGCTCCTCGCCGATCCGCTCTCTGATCTCCGCGGTGATCGCCTTCACGTCCATCCCCGGGGTCATCCGCTTGAGCAGGCGCATGATCATGTCCAGGTTCTGCATGTCCGCGCGGACCGCGGCCGCCACGCCGGGGTACTGCACCTTGACCGCCACCTCGCGCCCATCCTCGCGCAGCGTCGCCCGGTACACCTGCCCGATCGAGGCCGCCGCGATCGGCTCCTCATCGAAGGACTCGAACACCTCGGAGATCGGCTCTTCCAAGTCCTCCTCGATCACTCGGCGCATCTGCTTGAAGGACACCGTCGGCGCGGCGTCGCGCAGCTTGGCCAGCTCGCGCTGAAACTCCTCCCGGTGCTCCTCTCCAACCAAGCCGACGTCCAGGAACGACATCACCTGCCCGAGCTTCATCGCCGCGCCCTTCATCGTCCCTAGCACCGCCACGATCTGCTTCGCGGTCTCCAGCTGACGCCTGGCCATGGCATCTTCGGAGGCCTGCTCGCCGCGCGCCACGTTCGCGGCGCGGGTCCCGAACTGCTTCACCGCCTCGCTCGCCGCCAGCCTGCCCACCGTCGCCGTGCGCCGCACGCGGGAGGTTGGGATATTCTCGCTCTCGTCGCGCGCCATGCCCCCCATCCTACGAGCCGCGGCCAGTCCTGGGCCCGTTGCGAGGGTCGAGGGCTGGGAGGTTAACGGACGATCTGGGCCCGTTACGGAGAGTAGGGGGCGGGAGGTTTATGTACTTTCGTAGTCGGTATCACGAACGTATATATCCGACACGAGGCCCATCATATATTCCGCTCGACTCGCGACCCGGGCACTATATCGTCCGAGCCATCCGGCCAGCGCACCCAGGCCTTCTTGCCACCGTCGTAGTCGTCGCCGAGCAGCACCAACGTGGCCGGCTCGCCGAGCGCCGTACACGACTCGACGCCCTGCGCATCCAGGCCCCGCCAGATGCGGATGAACCCGTTGTTCTCCCACTCCCATGCGACGGTGGTCGCATCGGCATGGCCCGGGTAGATGACCGTCTCTCCAGGCAGCTCCATCAGCGTGCCCATGATCGAGTCCCTCAGATCCGTGTACGTGGTATGGCCGGGCGCCCTCACCCCCCCGACCGAGCCTTTGAACAGGGTGTCGCCGGTGAACACGACCGCCTCGCCACCCATGAACCCCCCTGGCGCGGTGCTCGACGATGGGCGTTGCGCCTGCCCTCCGGCCTCGCCGACGAGGAACGACAGCATCCCGGCGGTGTGTCCGGGGGTGCTCAGCAGACGCACCTCCAGCGTGCCGAACCGTAGCGTCTGGCCAGCCTGCACCGTGCCCGTCGCATCCGCTGCGCCCGCGAGGAGCTCGCGCTCGAGCGGGCTGATCAGGACCTCTAACTTCGGCCAGCGCTCGCGCAGCGCGCCCACCTCGCTGACGTGGTCGAAGTGATGATGGGTCAGCAGCACATGGGTCGGCTCAAGCCCAAGGTCCGCGGCCGCCTCGATCAGTCCCTTGACCGGCCCGCCGGCATCGACGAAGAACGCGGGTCCCCCCTCGCCGTCGGCAACGAGATAGGTGTTCGACAGGAACTGCTCGCTCATCGCGCGCTCGACGATCATTGCGGCCATACTTGCACGAAGGCGCGCGCACGTGCCGCTGGCTGTACGCATAGGTTCGAGCGCATCGGCATCATTCAGATCCAAGCGAACCAAGCATTAGCTGCCTAAGACGCTCATGCCCCTCATCCACACCTGCTACCGCATCACCGACATCGACCGCTCGGTGGCCTTCTACAAAGCCCTCGGCTTCGAGGAGGTCGGCCGTATCCCCATCGGAGACGAGGCCGTCAACGTGTTCATGAACCAGCCCGGCGACGGCGACATGCCGCGGCTGGAGCTGACCTACAACTTCGGCGTGGACTCATATGACCTCGGCACAGGCTACGGGCACATCGCGATCACTGCCGAGGACCTCGACGCGACGCTCGCGCGCCTGGAGGAGCAGGGCATCGCGCCCGAGAAGCCGCCCTACTCGGTGCGCGAGGGCGGCTCGCGGTTGTGCTTCGTGCGCGATCCCGACGGCTACCGGATCGAGATCTTGGAGATGCCGCGGCCGTAGTATGTGTTTGAATTTCATGCACTGTGTGCCATCGTATGTATCGGGTAGATACAAAAGCGCACGCATGTGCGGGTAGGACTTTCAATTTGTGCTCACTGTGCTCCATCGTATCTACGGTGTACATACAAAAGCGCACACTGCGTAAAAATTGAAAACACGTTCTCAGGCGAGCACGCGCCGGCGGAAGTTGCGCAGACCGAGCGTGAGGAATGCCGCGCAGAAGGCGATCAGAACCGGGTAGATGATGTATAGGTGCATGTGGGAGGCATGGGTGAGCCCAGCGCGCATGCCCTCCGCCACGTAGATCAGAGGGTTCACCAGTACGAGGATCTGCAGCCAGTGCACGCCGTCGACCTGCACGGGGGCCAGACGCGTCCACTGGTAGTACGTGCCGCCGAGAAACGTCAGAGGGAGCACGACGAACCCGAACATCAGCCCGATGTTGCGGGGCTCAAACGCGGTCCCGAGCAGCAGCCCGAGCGAGGTCATCGTGACGCACGCGAGCGGGATCAGCGTGAGCACCACCCACCAGTGCACCGACAGGTGCGCGTGCACCCCCGAGGCGTGGACGACGGCGGCGATCGGGAACACGATCACCGCGGCGAGCAGCCCCTGGGTGGCGCCTGAGAGCACCTTCGACACGGCGACCAGCCAGATTGGGCAGGGCGCCTGCACGCGGTCCTCGATCTCGCGCGTGTAGCCGAACTCTGTGGAGAGCTGCAGGGCGACCGCCTGGATGCCCTGGAACATGATCGAGATCGCGACGACGCCGGGAACTAGCACGGTGGCAAACGCCGACTCCGAGGACTTGCCTCCACCGCCGCCGATGCCCTGGCCGATCCTGGGGAACACGTACAGAAAGACGAACACGAGCAGAAACGGCTGGATCAGCGTGCGGACGACGAACTCGCCGAAGTTCTTGCGCAGCACTACGAGATCACGGAGGATCAACGCCCGCAGCGCGACGCGGCTCGCGGCCATCACCGAGCGCGTCGGCGCGAGCGCTATCCGAGCGTGGGCGACGGCGGGCGAGGCGCCGACGGGAGGTGAGGCGCCGACGGGAGGCGAGGTGCCGGTGGACGGCATCAGTCGCGCAGCTCCTTGCCGGTGAGGTTGATGAAGACCGTCTCCAGGCTCGGCTCCGACACGGACAGGTCGACCACGTCGAAGCCGCCGCTCTCGGCCGCGTTGACGACGCGCGGCACCAGCCGCTCGGCGCCCTTGACGTTCAGCTCGACGCTCCCGTCGACCACGCGCGTGCGCGTCACGACGCCGAGCTCCTGCGAGAGCCGATGAGCGAGCGCGTCCGGGTCACCGCCCGCCTTGATGGTGACGATGGTGTCCGCCCCCACCGACTGCTTCAGCGCTGCGGGCGTGTCGAGCGCGAGGATCCTGCCGTGGTCCATGATCGCCACCCGATCGCAGAGCTCCTCGGCCTCCTCCATGTAGTGAGTGGTGAGCAGGACCGTCTGGCCCTCGCGGTTGAGCTCGCCGAGGATCTCCCACAGAGCCAGGCGACCTTGCGGATCGAGGCCCGCGGTCGGCTCGTCGAGGAACAGCACGGCCGGGCGGTGGAAGATGGCCCGCGCCATCATCAGCCGCTGGGCCATCCCCCCAGAGAGCTCGTAGACCGACGCCCTGGCCCACTTCGCGAGCTGAAACCGCTCGAGCAGCTCATCGGCGATCCGGCGGGACTCCGGGGCGGAGATGCCGAACAGCCGGCCGTGGAAATACAGGTTCTCCCCCACGGTCAGCTGGCGGTCGAGCGTGTTCTGCTGGGAGACGATCCCGATCAGCTGCTTGGCCAGCGCGGGCTGAGCGACGACGTCGATCGCGCCTACGTACGCCGATCCCGAGGTCGGGACCACGCGCGTCGTGAGCATCCCGGCGGTCGTCGTCTTGCCGGCGCCGTTCGGCCCGAGCAGCCCGAAGATCTCGCCCGCATGGACGCTCAGGTCGAGTCGATCGACCGCAGCGAAGTCGGTACCGGCGTAGACCTTGGTCAACGCGACCGTGCGGATGACCTCACGACCGTCGTTATCAGCCTCGGCGCCTACTCCGGCCGGGAGGCGGGTAGGCAGCAGGGCCTCAACCGGTTGAGCGGGAGCCATCGCTACTCAATGTATAGCGCTCGCGCTACCCTGCCCCTGAGCGGCGATGGCGGACACCACCGGCAAGATCGCAAAGAACCTCGAGCGCTTCGCGCAGGCCGTGGCCGCGCACGACCGCGAGAACCCGACGCACACCGCCCACGGCATCGGCCTGGCCCACTTCGACATGGAGCGCCTCGGGTTCGACGAGGGCGAGGAGATCCTGCCCGGCATCACGATCCATGCCGACAGCGGCGTCACCGGGAACTTCCGCGTTCTGTGCGACGGCGAGCACGATGAGGAGCTGACCGAAGCCGAGGAGCAGGCGGTCGAGGCGATCGCCACGCGCTCGGTTCCCGCGATGGCGCCGGGTTCGACGCCGACGCGACACCCATTCGAGCAGTAGCCGGACCGGGGCCTCAGACCGCTCAGCGAGCGACGAGCGGAGCGGGGATCCCAGCGCGCGCGGCAATAATCGCGACTAACCGCTCGATCGTCGGACACCGAAGCCCGTGACGCGCCGCCGCGCGCAGCACCGCCCCCGGGATCGCGTCCAACTCGGGGGGCCGACCAGCCGCGATGTCCCGCTGCATCGAGCTTCCCAACGTGTCGTGCGCCATGCCCAGCTCGGCCATCGCCGTGGCCGGGTCGACGTCCTGCGCGCCCTCGGCGCGCCCCACGGCGCAGCCCTCTTCGATCGTTCCGAGGAGATCGGCCCGCAGCTCAGGCGTCGAGCGGATCTCGCCCAGCAGCTTGTCGTAGGCGCTGGTGGTACACGCGAGCGCGTTCAGCCGCACGAGCTTCGACCACATCACATCCGCCTCAGAGTCGAGCACGCGCACCGGCACTCCCGCATCTGACAGCGCCTTTGCCAGGGCCTCCATCCCGGAGCGTGCGGCGGGGTCGTGGCTGGCCATGTCCACGAGCAGAAACGGGCTCGTGTGCACGACGACGCCCGGCTCAGGACGGTCGGCCTCGACGCGGATCGTGCCTGCGAGCACGTGTGTTACCGCCCTCGGCGGATGGGTACCCGTCACCGACTCGGGTGCGCCCGCCGCCTGCAAGCGCGCGCGCAGCGCCGCGATGTGGTCGAGCCCGTTGAGCAGTGGCAGCACCAGCGTCGGCTGCGCATCGATTCGCTCCAGCGCTTCCTGTAGCCCCGAGGCCTTCGTGGCCACGATCAGCGCGTCCACCGGCTCCTTTAACCGGGTGACCGCCTGCGGGTGGGCGACGAAATCGCCGAGCATCACGCTGCTCACCCGCAGGCCGCGCGCGGAGATCGCCTCCGCGGTGGACTCCCTCGCTACCACGATCACGGACGTCCCCGCCCGATCGAGCGCGCCGGCCACCAGGCCACCCACCCCACCGGGGCCGAGGACCGCGATCTTCACCGCCTCGCTCCGCGGATGGTCGCGAGCTCACGCTGATGTCTGGTCATGACTGAGAGGATGAGTCGGCAGGTGAAGGATCGAGGAGCACGCCCGGATTCATGATGCCGTGTGGGTCCACAGCTGCCTTCGCCCCGCGCAACGCCGCGGCAAAAGGCTCCGGCCGCTGCACGTCATACCACGGCCGGTGGTCGCGCCCAACGGCGTGGTGGTGGGTGATGGTCCCACCCTCGGCGATGACCACCTCAGAGACAGCGCGCTTGATCGCCGCCCACTGCTCAACCTCCTCGCCTCGCCGCGCGGGCGCGATCACGGTGAAGTAGACCGCCGGCCCGTCGGAGTAGACGTGTGTGAAGCGGCACGAGACCTGCCCTGCGCCACCGCACGCCTCGCGCACCGCCTCCTCGGCCGCGGCCGTGACCCGTTCGTGGAAGCCAGGGAAGCGCTCCCAGGTGATCGCCGTCTCGAACGTCTCGCTCAACATGCCCATCGCGACGAGCACGTCACGCATGTACGGCGCGCCCAGGAACGCCTCCCGCCAGGAGCTCACCGCATCCTGACGCTGGCTGTCTTTAGTGACCCCCGAACCCCCGCCGCCCGTGCGGTCGGTCGCACTTCCACCGCCGCCCGTGCGGTCGGTCCCACTTCCCCCGCCGCGCTCCCCCACCGAGCCTCTATGCTCGGCGCATATCTCAAGCGCCCGCTCCATCGCCTCCTCGACGGGATGGTCGGTCGACTCGAAGCCCAGCACGAGCAGCGCAAACGAGCCATCGCCTGCCATCGTCATCCGCGCCTCGCGCGCGTCGATCAGACGGCAATTGGCCGGGCTCAACCCCGACTGGCTCATCGCGCGCACGCACTCGACACCTTCACTGAAGCGTTCGAAGCGCACCCCCGCCGAGCGCCGGTGCACAGGACGAGGCTGGACGCGCACCCACGCCTCGGTAATCACCCCGAAGGCGCCCTCCGAGCCGGCGAGCATCCGATCCGGACTCACTCCCGCGCCCGATCCCGGCAGCCTGCGGGACACCCACACGCCCACAGGCGTGATCGCGCGCACCGACTCCACGAAATCCTCGATGTGTGTCCACACCGTGGCGAAATGGCCAGCCGCGCGCGTGGCGATCCAGCCGCCGAGCGTGGAGAGCTCGAACGATTGGGGGAAGTGGCGCAGGGTCAGACCGTGCTCTGAGAGCTGTGCCTCCAGGACGGGACCCGAGGCGCCGCCTTGGATACGAGCCGCGCGCGATACGGGATCGACCTCCAGTACGCGGTCGAGCGCGCGTAGGTCGATTGAGACGGAGCCGTTGTATCCGGGCCCCACATCCGGGGTGACGCCGCCGACGACGGACGTGCCCCCGCCGTAGGGGATCGCCGCGACGCGCTGATCCGAGCACCATTCGAGCAGACACTCCACCTCGGTCTCATCGCGCGGGCGCGCAACGAAGTCGGGAGGATGGTCAAAGCGCCCGCGAAAGCCGCGAACGACGTCCGCGTAGGACTTGCCCAGGGCGTGCGATGCGCGCGCGTGATCGTCATCGAGACAGATCTCCGCCAGCGCCGCGGGTGGCCGCAAGCGTGGCGGGCTCAGATGCACCGCCTCCAGCGCCACCGGATCCTCGACTTCCCCGAGCGTCACATCCAGGTGGGCCGCCAGCCCGGACGCCGCCGAGCGCACCTCCGCGGGCGACGGCTGCTGATCCTCAAAGCCCCAGCCCCAGTGCTTGTGCCGGCGGATGTTCACCGTACCGAGTCTATGGGCACTAGCCTGTAGCGGGGCATGGCCGCACAACCACAACCCAAAGCCACCGAGCAGCTTGAGATTCTCGCCCGCGGACCATGGGCTTTGGAGCAGGTGAAAGCGAGTTGGCGCCAGGAGCACTTCGAGCCATCTTCATCGCACACACGGGCCGCGGACGCGGCGATCCAGGAACTGCAGGATCGAGGTTCTCCCAGCCACGACGGTGTGGCGGCGCGCCTGGTGGACTATCGCCAGGATCCAAACGGAATCGCGATCGAGCTGCAACCGCTGCGCTGGGCGCTGCGCCTGGTCAGCGGCGACGCCTCCCACAGCGTGGCGGCGCTGTGCGTCACGCGCTCGGCCGATGGCCGCTGGCTGGCCGGGCGACGAGCCGAGTGGGTCTCCTCATGGGCCGGACGCTGGGCGCTCGGGGCAGGCGGCGCGGTCGATCTCGGGGAGAACCCGGCCGACACGCTGGTGCGGGAGCTGAGAGAGGAGTGGGCGGTGTCGCCCGAGCGCGTGCGCGGCGAGGCGCTGGTGCGGCTGCCTCACCAGATGGTGATGTTCGTCGGGCAGGCCTGGCTCCCCGAGGGCGCCGACGCACAGGTAACACCGGATCACGAGCATGACGCGTTCGCGTGGTGGCCGCGCGAGATCGACGAGTGGCCCGCCGAGGCCGGCGAGGCACTGCCCCGGATGGCCCACTGGCTGACACAGTGAGCGAGCCGGCTGGAGCGAGGGCCTCGCCACGGGACCACTCAGGGCCACTGACTTTCACCCGTCTGAAGTGGACCTCGTTCTTTCACTCGGTCGTCTACCTGAGCCTGATCGTCAGTGCGCTGGCGGGCTGGTCCGTCCCCACGCTGGTGCTCGGCTGGACTCACGGAATCCTTTGGATAGTGATGTCGATGGCCTGTATCACGGCCGTGCGCGGAAGGGTGATCCCCTTGCGTGTCGGGGTCGCAGTGGCGGTCTTGGGCGGCCTCGGCCCTTTCATCGGAAGCTATGAGTTCGTCCGTGAGCAGAGACGGCGAGCGCGCGGGGCGGACGCAACGGATCACTGAGCTATCCGCCAACTGGCCGCGCTAGAGTAAGGAACCGATGGCCACGGGCACCACGGCTCAGCAGACAATAGATGTCGTTACCCCTGCCGCGGGCGAGTCGGTCACCGAGGGGACGATCCTCGAATGGCACGCCAAGGTGGGCGACTTCATCAAGGTCGACGACACGATCGTCGAGATCTCCACCGACAAGGTCGATGTCGAGCTGCCCTCGCCCGCGAGCGGAACGGTGACGGAGATTCTGGCGCAGGAGGGAGACACGGTTACCGTCGGTGAGGTGATCGCTCGTATCGTCGCTGGCGGCGAGGAGTCATCGACCGAGATGCCCGCGACCAACGGTGGGACACCTGAAGAGCAAGCGCCCGCAACGGTCCAGACCACCGACGGCGCTCGTGTCTCCCCGGTGGCGGCGCGCGTGGCCGCTGTGGAGGGAGTGGACCTCGCAACCGTATCCGGCAGCGGGCCGGCGGGGCGCATCACGAAGGCCGACGTGCTTGACGTCACCGGCAATGGATCGCCGAGCGCCGTGACCGGGGCGCCAGCGGGCGCCCAGCCGATGAAGGGCGCCGCGGCGGCACTCGCGCGCTACATGGAGCAGTCGCGGTCGATACCCACAGCCACGAGCTTCCGCACGCTCACCGTCACCGCGCTGGACGCGCGCCGGCGCGAGTTGAAGGCAGCGGGACGCAAGGTGTCCTTCACACACCTGATCGCCTACGCGATCGCCCGCGCGGGGAAGGACATGCCGGTGATGGGCGACCACTTCGCCGAGATCGACGGCAAGCCGCACCGGATGCAGGACGAGCAGGTGAACCTCGGGCTGGCGGTGGACGTGGAGAAGAAGGACGGCACACGAACGCTGATGGTCCCCGTCATCAGCGACGCCAGCAGGCTGTCGTTCGACCAGTTCCTGCAGGCGTACGACGCGCTCGTGGAGAAGGCGCGTACGAACACGCTCACCGCGGACGACCTGCAGGGAGCAAACATCACGCTCACCAACCCCGGCGGGCTGGGCACGGTCGCCTCGGTCCCCAGGCTGATGAGCGGTCAGGGCACGATCGTGGCCACCGGCTCGATCGCCTACCCCGTGGGCCTCGGAAACATCGGCGCGATGATCGGCGCCGAGAAGGCCATGACGATTACCTCGACCTACGACCACCGCATCATCCAGGGCGCGGAGTCCGGTCGCTTCCTGGCGCGCATCGAGGAGTACCTGCAGGGCGAGCACGGTTTCTACGATGGCGTGTTCGCCTCACTCGGCGTGGAGCTCGGCCCCGCCCCATCTCTGCCCGCGCCCGCAGCCGCGGCGGCCGCGCCGCGCTGCGGCGCCCGGCGAGACTCCTGCTGTCGCCCCCAGCGAGGAGCTGATGAAGGCTGTACACGCGGCCAGCACGCTCGTCACCCGCTTCCGCAGCCACGGCCACCTCGCGGCGCGCCTTGACCCGCTCGGCTACGAGCCCGAGGGTGAACCGGGGCTCGACCCCGAGGCGCTCGGACTCACCGCGGAGATCATGGCCCAGATCCCGGCCCAGATCCTGCAGATGTACGTGCCGGGGGCAACGCTCGCCGATGCGCTCCCGCACCTGCGCGAAACCTACTGCGGCACGATCGCATATGAGATCGAGCACATCGCCTCCCACCGTCAGCGCGTGTGGCTGCGCGAGCACATCGAGTCCGGCGCCTTCCGTCAACCGCTCACCACCGACGAGCGCAAGACGCTGCTCAAGCGCCTGGTCGAGGTCGACGCGCTGGAGCGCTTCATGCACAAGGCCTACCTCGGACAGCACCAGTTCTCGATCGAGGGCCTGGACATGGCCGTGCCGATGCTCGACGAGCTGATCCAGCTGTCCGCCGCGCACGGCGGGAAAGAGGTCGTGATCGGCATGGCCCACCGCGGGCGGTTGAACGTGCTCGCCCACAACCTCGGCCGCACCTACGACACGATCTTCGCCGAGTTCGAGGGCGCCTCGACACTGGAGGCCGTGACGACGATCCCGCAGGGCGGCACCGGCGACGTCAAGTACCACCACGGCACCCAGGGCTCCTACGAGCTCCCCGGCGGGGAGAGCATCCAGGTCAACCTGGAGTCCAACCCAAGCCACCTGGAGCACGTCTCGCCGGTCGTCGAGGGCGCGACCCGCGCGGCGCAGACCACGCGCCAGGGACCCCACGCCCACCAGGACACCGACGCGGCGGTCCCGATCGTGATCCACGGCGACGCGTCATTCCCCGCCCAGGGAGTGGTGGCGGAGACGCTCAACCTGCAGGCGCTCGACGGCTACCAGGTCGGTGGGACCGTCCACCTCATCACCAACAACCAGGTCGGCTTCACCACCGACCCCGACGACGCGCGCTCGACGCGCTGGGCGTCGGACCTGGCAAAGGGCTTCGACGTGCCGATCATCCACGTCAACGCCGACGACGTCCCGGCCTGCATGAGCGCCGTGCGCCTCGCCTTCGCGTTCCGCAAGGAGTTCGGCCACGACGTGCTGATCGACCTGATCGGCTACCGCCGCTTCGGGCACAACGAGTCCGATGAGCCCGCCTACACCCAGCCGGAGATGTACGCCAAGATCAAGACCAAGAAACGTGTGGCCGAGCTGTGGGCCGATCGCCTCGTGGCCGACGGAGTCGTCTCTCAGGAGGACGTCGAGCGCCAGGGGCAGGAGGTGTGGGACAACCTCACGATCCTGCACCAGCGCCTGAAGACGAAGATCGCCGCCGCGGCCGAGCACGACACCGCGAGCACGCACGGGCGAGTACCAGCTCGACCGTTCGCCCAGCCCCGATGTCGACACCGCAGTGCCCGCCGGGCGGTTGCGCGAGCTGGGCGAGGAGCTGCTGCGGGTGCCCGACGGGTTCACCGTGCACCCCAAGCTCGTCAAACAGCTGGAGCGCCGGCGCGAGGCGCTGCTGGCCGACGGCAATGGCGCCTCTTCGAACCACGGTGCCGGCGGGACATCGGCATCAGACGGTGGCCCGTCCGCCCCCGGCGCGAGCGGCGCCCGCATCGACTGGGCGCACGCCGAGGCGCTCGCGTTCGCGTCGCTGCTGACCGAGGGCATCCCGATCCGCCTCACCGGGCAGGACACCGAGCGCGGCACGTTCAGCCAGCGCCACATGGTCCTGCACGACGCGAAGACCGGGCAGACGGTCTGCCCGATCCAGAGCCTGCCCGAGGCGCTCGCGCCGCTCGAGCTGCACAACAGCCCGCTATCGGAGCTTGCGTGCATGGGCTTCGAGTATGGCTACAGCCAGGAGGCCCCGGAGACGCTCGTGCTGTGGGAGGCGCAGTTCGGCGACTTCGTCAACTCCGCGCAGGTGATCGTCGACCAGTTCATCGTCTCGGGCCTGGCCAAGTGGGGTCAGACCTCGCGCTTGACGCTACTGCTGCCCCACGGCTACGAGGGTTCAGGGCCCGAGCATTCCTCCGCGCGATTGGAGCGCTTCCTGGCGCTCGCCGCCGAGGGTAACATTCGCGTCGCGAGCCCGACGACTCCGGCCCAGTACTTCCACCTGCTGCGCCGCCAGGCGCGCATCGCCAAGCAGCGCCCGCTCGTGATCATGACCCCCAAGTCGCTGCTGCGCCTGCCGCAGGCGACGCAGCTCGACTCTCCGACCTGGCGGAGAACACGCACTTTCACCCCGTGCTCGCCGAGCCCGGGGTGGACGACGCGCAGGTCACGCGCCTGGCGCTGTGCACCGGAAAGATCTACTACGACCTCGTAGGCCACCCAGACCGCAAGGCCCACCCCGGCCTGGCGGTGGCGCGCGTGGAGCTGCTCTACCCGTTCCCGGAAGGCCAGGTCCTTCAGCTCATCCAGCGCTACCCTCAGCTACGCGAGGTGGTGTGGGTGCAGGAGGAGCCGCGCAACATGGGGGCACGCGCGCATATGTTCCCCCGGCTCATGCAGATCATGCCCGAGGGGATGCGCTTCGGCTACATCGGGCGACCCGAGCGCGCCAGCCCCGGCGAGGGCTATCCGGCGGCGCACATCGACGAACAGAACCGCATCGTCACCACCGCGATCGACCTGGGCCAGCCGATCTCGCAATACCCGCGCAAGACGCCCGGAGAGCGCTGATGATGCGGGCACTGTGGAGACGCTTCCTGGCGATCCGCCGCCAGCGCAAGCGCAAGCGCCGCGGTCTGCTAACGGCCCTTCCACAACATGGCAGGCTCGCGCTTCTCCTTGAACGCCGAGGATCCCTCGCGGGCGTCCTCGGAGGTGAGCACCGGCCCGGAGATCGCGCCCTGCTTCTCCCACATCTCCGCGCTCGACCAATCGAACTGCTCCTGCAGGATCCGCTTGGATGCGATCAGCGCCAGCGGCCCGTTCTTGGCAAGCCTGCCCGCGAGCTCCAGCGCCGCCGGCACCGCCTCGCTGGGCTCAGCCAGGTGGTTGACGACACCGAAGTCGTAGAAGCGCTCGGCCGGCAGCGTGTCGCCGGTAAGGGCCAGCTCCATCACGACGTGGTAGGGCATGCGCCGGGGCAGGCGCAGCAGTGCCCCGCCGGCGGCCACCAGCGAGCGCTTGGCCTCGGGTATCCCCAGCTTGGCGCCTTTCGCCGCGACGATCAGATCGCAGGCGAGCGCGATCTCCATGCCGCCCGCCACCGCGAACCCCTCGATCGCCGCGATCAGCGGCTTGCGCGAGGCGCGCTGGGCGATTCCGGCGAAGCCACGATCCCCGAACCAGGGCGACTCCCCCTTCACGAACGCCCCCAGATCCATGCCAGCGCAGAAGAATCCCCCGGCGCCGGTGAGCACGCCCACCGACAGGCCCTCGTCGCTGTCGAGCTCATCCAGTGCCCCGGCCACGCCTTCAGCCACCGCCGCATTTACGGCGTTGCGCACCTCGGGGCGGTTGAGCGTGATCAACAGTACGTTGCCCCGACGCTCGGTGAGCACGGGCTCAGACGACATTGCGGCGACTTGATCGGCGGTCATCTACAGGCTCCTTGGTCGGGGAGACAGCAGCCTACCCATGCCCGCCTCAGGCCGTCTTCGACGCGGCCGCTCAGGCGGCGAATAGGCGCAGCTCGGGCTCGCGCTCGCCGCGGAGCACCTCGATGTCGACCTCCACGCAGTCGATCCCCCGCGCCTGGGCGAGCACGCGCGCCTGGGGCTTTATGATCTGGGCCGCCAGCACCCCACGGCAGGAGCCGAGCGTGGGGTCCACGCGGATGCGCTCCAGGTAGCGCGTCAACTGCTCCACCGCGTCGATCGTGGCGATCCGCTTGATCTCCACGGCGATCCACTCGTCCTCGGCGTCCCGGCACATCAGGTCGACCGGCCCGATGTCCGTGGGCCACTCGCGCCTGATGAGCCGCATACCCTCGCCGCACCACTGCGGCGCGTCGGCGAGCAGCTCCTGCAGTTCGCGCTCCAAGCCCTCCTTCTCCAGCGAGATCAGCACGTCCAGCTCGTGCTCGATGTCGGAGATCACCTCTGAGATTCCGATCTCCACGCGGTCAACCTGGCGCTGCTTGCGCACGACCAGGCCCGTGAGTGCGCCCTGCTCGTCGGTCCGCTCTTCGATCACTGTCGGCGGGATCATCCAGTTCAGCGGCTTCACGTTCGGCCCACCCCCGTCGGCCCACACCATGAACGTCCCGTCAGCCTTCAACATCAGCAGCCTGACCGCCTCGGGCAGGACCGTCGTCAGGCGGCCGATGTAGGAAACCTCACAGCGGGCGACGATCAAGCGCACCAAGGCAAAATACCCGGCGCGGCGGACCCCTCAGGTACTCTTCGACGGCTGCTCAGAAACGTTCTCGGGACCCGCCTCCAGCTGAGCCATGGACGACACCCGTAGAGGATCAGTCTCAGCCGTGTGCTCGCCTCCATCTGCCGCCTCGTTGAACGCCTCACGGAACTCGCGGATGCCCTTGCCGAGGGCACGCGCCACTTCTGGCAGGCGCTTGGGACCGAGCACGACCAGCGCGACCGCGGCGATGAACAGCAGATGAACGGGGCTCTCGATTCCCATGCGATTCCTTACGCGCCCGTAGCCATATCCGGCCATCAAGGCTAGCGTGCGAGGCCGGCGCCACCGGTCTGGAGGGACCCGAGGGTCGATACGCCCGGAGCCGACTCTACGCTGTATAGCGTGGAACCCGAGCCACCCGTGGAACCCGAGCCACCCGTGAACCCGAGCCACCCGTCTCACCCGAGTCATCCGTCTCACCCTCCTCCTCCTCGCGTGGCCGTCCCTATCCGCCGCCGCCCGCCGCCGAGCCCTTCTGGCCGGCGCAACTCACCGTGCTCGCGGCGATCGGCCTGCAGCTGCTGCTGCCAGCGAGGCTCACCGTCGGTCCCTCCTGGCTGATCCCCGCGTTGGAGGGCGCGCTGCTGATTGGCATGTTCTTCGCCACGCCCCGCCAGCTCGAGCACGAGCACCCGCGACGCCGACGCGTCGCGCTCGGGCTCACCGCGTTCGTGAGTGCCGCCAACATCTTCTCGCTCGGGGCGCTCACCCACTACCTCCTGCGCCACGCCACCCCTGAACCACGTCCGCTGCTCGTCGCCGGCGTGCTGATATGGCTGACGAACTTCCTCATCTTCGCGCTGTGGTACTGGGAGCTCGACCGCGGCGGACCTGGCAAACGTGCTTCCGGTCATGACGAGGCTCCGGACTTCCTGTTCCCGCAGATGACCGACGACCGCATCGAGCCGATCCAGTGGCGCCCCCAGTTCGTCGATTACCTGTATGTCTCGCTCACCAATGCCACCGCCTTCTCCCCCACCGACACGATGCCGCTGACGCCGATGGCGAAGCTCATCATGGGAGCCCAGTCGCTCGTCTCGCTCGTCACGATCGGCCTGATCGTCTCACGGGCAGTCAACATCCTCTAGGCGTGGGTCACCGGCGCCACCTGCGGCTCGAGCGCCAGGGCCTGAGCCAGCATTTCCCGCGCCTGGTCGTTTGCGCCGAGTGCCAGCGCGCGCTCCAGCGCCTTCAGCGCGCCCTCGCGATCCAGCAGCGCCAGCCGCAACCGCCCAAGCCGCTCCCACGCTCCTGCATCTGAAGGCCCACGCCGTACCGCGCGCTCAGCCGCCTCCTCGGCCAGGTCGACCGCGCCGATGTCCTCGTAGATGCGCGCCGCGAACCGATGCGCCGCCGGACGGCTCGGATCCACCCGCGCCCAGTCGCGCACGGCCCGCGCCGCCTCCTCCAGCTTCCCCGCCTGCCAGAACGCGAGCGTCATCAGCCTCAGCACCGCCACGTTTCGCGGCTGGGCGTCACGGGCATAGATCAGCCGCTGCGCGGCGAGCAGGTAGTCACCCTCGGCCATCGCCCGCTGAGCAGCGATCATGAACCGCTCCACCCTCTCCTCCGCCGGGTCGGGCTTGGAGAAGTCCACGAAGCGCATACTCCCGGCCGGCACCGTGCGCACGCCGTGGCTGAAGCGCACCCGCGCCCACTGCTGTACCTCCTCTTCGCCGTCGGGGTCCCCACTGAAGTAGATCCCCGCCACGGTCCCAACGCCCCACTCCGGATAGGAGATGCAGCGCGCGTAGCGGTGGACCACCGAGTGGTCGGGCACCCTTGAGCCGAACGGATCGTGCTTCGCGCGCTCCTGCGCGTGCTCGCGCGCGCGCTGCTCGGCCTCGTACGCGCGCCGGCCCGCCTCCTCGCGCTCCCTGCGTGCCGCCGCCGCACTCGCGCGCACGGCGTTGCGCGAAACGCGCCCGCCTCTGAAGCCCTCGGCCAGCCGCTCCAGCTGGTCCGCCGCCTCGTTGACCGCCTTTAGGTGACGCTCGTGCTCGAACTGCCGGCCCGCCGGTGCCACGTCCGGGTGCCAGCGCTTGGCCATCCTGCGGCGCGCGAGCTGCACCTCGCGCTTGTCGAACGGCGCTTGGAGCTCCAGCAGGAGCAGGTGCTGCTCAATGTCCAACACCGTTGTCGGCATGACCCAACAACGTTAGCGACCCGCGCAACCTCCTATCCTGCCTGCGAATGTCCTCTCAGTACATCTTTACGATGCACCGCCTCTCCAAGCTCCACCCTCCGGAGAAGGTCGTCCTCAACGAGATCACGCTCGCCTTCTATCCCGGCGCGAAGATCGGCGTGCTCGGCTACAACGGCTCCGGCAAGTCCACGCTCCTGCGGATCATGGCCGGGGAGGATCAGGAGTACCGCGGCGAGGCCGCGCTCGCACCCGGGGCAAGCGTGGGAATGCTCGAGCAGGAGCCGCACCTCGACGAGAGCAAGGACGTCAAGGGCAACGTCGAGGACGGCGTCGTCGAGACCAAGGCGCTGCTCGACCGCTTCAACGAGCTGGCGGCCAACTACTCCGATGAGACGGCCGAGGAGTTCGGCAACATCCAGGCCAAGATCGACGCGGCCGACGCGTGGAACCTCGACACGCAGCTCGAATACGCGATGGACGCGCTGCGCCTGCCGCCGCCTGACGCGGACGTCGACACCCTGTCCGGAGGTGAGCGTCGGCGCGTCGCGCTCTGCCGGCTGCTGCTGCGCGCCCCCGATCTGCTGCTGCTTGATGAGCCCACCAACCATCTCGACGCCGAGTCCGTCGCCTGGCTGGAGCAGCATCTATCCGAGTACAAAGGCGCGATCGTCGCGGTCACCCACGACCGCTACTTCCTCGACAACGTCGCCGGCTGGATCCTCGAGCTCGATCGCGGCAAGGGCATCCCCTACCAGGGCAACTACTCCAGCTGGCTCGAGCAAAAGCAGGCCCGGCTGGCCCAGGAAGAGCGCTCGGAGAAGGGCCGTGAGCGCACGATCGCCGCCGAGCTCGAATGGGTGCGCACGAACCCAAAGGGCAAACGCACGAAGTCCAAGGCACGGCTGGCCCGCTACGAGGAGCTGATCGCGGAGGAGCGCAATGTCAAGCTCGACGAGGTCCAGATCCACATCCCACCCGGACCGCGCCTGGGCGAGCAGGTGCTCACCGCCACCAACCTGTCCAAGGGCTACGGCGAGCGCCTACTGATCGAGGACCTCTCCTTCGACCTGCCGCGCGCGGGCATCGTAGGCGTCATCGGCGCCAACGGCGCTGGCAAGACGACCTTGTTCAGGATGATCACCGGCCAGGAGCCACCCGACAGCGGCAAGCTCGAGCTCGGCGACACAGTGAAGCTCGCCTATGTCGACCAGTCGCGTGACTCGCTCAATCCCGAGAAGACCGTCTGGGAGGAGATCTCCGAAGGCTACGAGCACATCAAGGTGGGCGACCGTGAGGTCAACTCACGCCAGTACACCGCCGGCTTCAACTTCAAGGGCACCGACCAGCAGGCGCGGATCGGCAAGCTCTCCGGTGGCGAGCGCAACCGCGTGCACCTCGCCAAGCTGCTGCGCAGCGGCGGCAACCTGCTACTGCTCGATGAGCCCACCAACGACCTCGACGTCGACACGCTGCGCGCGCTGGAGAACGCGCTGCTGGAATTCCCCGGCTGCGCGGTGGTGATCTCCCACGACCGCTGGTTCCTGAACCGTGTGGCCACCCACGTGCTGGCGTTTGAGGGCGACTCCCAGGTGAGGTGGTTCGAGGGCAACTTCGACGCATACGAGGAGCACCGCCACTCGGTGCTCGGGGCGGCCGCCGACCGGCCCCATCGGATCACCTATAAGCGCCTCGTCCGTGGCTGACCGATCGAAGACCGGCCAGCAGGCGCCCTCGCCGAGCCCGGCCGCGCTCAGCGTCTTTGACCGCGACACGGCCGTCCGGCGAGTCGACGAGCAGAGCACCAACGAAAAGCACGCGGCGGAAGTCAGGTTCACCGCCGAGGTCTCATCCGACTGGCGCGCCGGTCGCGGACCGCATGGCGGCTATCTGGCGGCGATCCTGCTCCGCGCGCTGATCGAGACCGTCGCCGACCCGGCTCGCTCGCCGCGCTCGCTGACGATCCACTACGCGCGCGCGCCCAAGCCCGGGCCGGTCAGCATCCGCACGGTACTCGAGCGGACGGGACGATCGCTCAGCACGCTCTCGGCGCGCATGGAGCAGGACGGCTCGCTCGTCGCGCTCGTGCTCGCGGCGTTCTCAGTCCCCTGGAGCGCACCCGAGCTGACCGACCTGCAGATGCCCGACGTCGCCCCGCCCGATGCGACGCGCGAGCCGGGCACGCTGCTGAAGTACGGCGCGCCACCATTCACGAGCCATATCGTCCTGCAGCCGCGAACTGGCGCCTTCCCCTTCAC
Source organism: uncultured Solirubrobacterales bacterium (assembly GCA_963813805.1). Taxonomy (GTDB): domain Bacteria; phylum Actinomycetota; class Thermoleophilia; order Solirubrobacterales; family Solirubrobacteraceae; genus Palsa-744. Next base: position 277,134 of record CAWEZZ010000001.1, on the reverse strand, counting down.
GGGCGCCGAGCAGCCGATGGAGATCGGCGGGTGGCTCGGCCTGTCCGAGCCACGGCCGATCGACGCGCTCTCGCTCGCCTTCTTCAGCGACGCGCTCTTCTCACCACCGTTCGTCCGCCTCACCGAGCGCGCGACCTCGCCCACGATCGACCTCACCGTCCACTTCCGCGCCTCGCTGCCGCTTACCGCGAGTCCCGACCCGAACGAGCTGTGCCTCGCGCGCTTCCGCAGCGGCCTCGTCCACGAGGGCTTCTTCGAGGAGGACGGTGTGATCTGGGCCGCCGACGGCACCGTGCTTGCGCAGTCGCGCCAACTCGCCATCCTCATGCCGCTTGCAATCCGCTAGGGTTGCCGCCATGGTCGACTACACGGCAAAGCGCATCGACGAGATGGAGGCTGGCTTCGGCGGAGGGTTCGTCAAGGCGCGGGCCGAGCTCGGCGTCACGGCATTCGGCTTCCAGGTGATCAAGCTTCCACCGGACTACACCGACTACCCCGAGCACGATCACGCCGAGACCGGGCAGGAGGAGGTCTTCCTCGTGCTCGACGGCTCCGGCTGGATCGAGATCGAAGGCGAGCGGGTCGACCTTGACGGCGAGACACTCGTGCGGGTGGGCCCGGCGGCGAGGCGCAAGGTCCACTCGGGACCCGACGGCTTGCGCATGCTGGTCATCGGCGGCACTCCCGGCGAGCCCTACAAGATCGTGCCGGCCACCGAGCTCAGCGTCGCCGCCGGCTCCTAGGGCACCGCTGAGCGGCGCGATGCGGCGTCCTCGGTCACTCGCGTGCACAGCACGCCACGCTTCCTGCGTCCTTGCCTCGCTTGCCCAGCGGCACTCTAGGACGCAGCTCTCATCAATCGAGATCGTTTAGCAGCAGCTAGCGCGCGAACGACGTCTTTGAGTCCAAACGCAGCGCCACCGCCGCGATCAGGCGAGCGCAGGCGTAGACGTCATCGAGCTGGACGAGCTCGACCGGTGAGTGCATGTAGCGGATCGGGATCGAGACGAGGCCAGTGGGAACGCCGTCGCGGCTGACATGCACCGCATCGGCGTCGGTCCCCGTGGCGCGCCCGGAGGCCTCGACGGTGAACGGGATCTTCTCATCCCGCGCCGTCTGAAACAGCAGCTCAAACAGCCCCGGGTGTAGCGTCGAACCCCGGCTAAGCACCGGCCCGGAGCCGAGCTCGTGCTTGCCGGTCTCCTTGACCTCGATCCCGGGGGCGTCCGTCGCGTGCGTGACATCCACGACGATCGCCGCGCTGGGCTCCAGCGCGAACGCGCTCGTGCGCGACCCGCCGAACGTGATCTCCTCCTGGGCGGCCGCCACCGCCACGAGCTCCCACCGCGCGCCGCCAGCCTGTGCCACCAACCGCGCCGCCTCGAGCGCGACAAACGAACCCAGGCGGTTGTCCAGTGCGCGCGAGGTCAGCCGCCCGTTGGGGAGCTCGACCGGCTCTGAGTCGATCACCGCGACGTCGCCGATCCGCACCAGCTTGGCAGCCTGCTTGCCGTCCTTGACGCCGATGTCGATGTGCAGGTCACGGATCTCCGCGACCTTCTTGCGGTCCTCTTCGCGCAGCAGGTGGATCGGCTTCTTGCCCACCACGCCCGTCAACGGCCCCTCGCGGGTGTCCAGTACCACGCGCTGACCCACGAGGATCTGTGCGTCCCAGCCGCCGACCTCGCGGAACCACAGGTAGCCCTCGTCGTCGATATGCGTGACGATCAGCCCGATCTCGTCGATGTGACCCACCACGAGCAGCCGCTGCGGCGACTGCTCGAAGCCGTGCTGTGGGGACACGCGCGCCAGCGGAGTGCCCACCACGTCGGTGCTCACCTCGGCGAACGCACCAGCCGCGTCGCGCCACACAGCGGCGGGAGCGGCCTCATAGCCGGATGGCCCGCTCGCGGCGAGCAGATCGAGCAGAACCTGCGGGACGTCGGTCCCGCCGCCAGCCGCCGGGCCACTCACCGCGTCACTCATGTGGAGAGCAGTCCTCGCAGGACGTACTTGAGGATGCCCCCGTGGCGGAAGTACTCTGCCTCGCGCGGCGTGTCGATGCGCACGCGCGCATCGAACTCCAACGGCTCGGTGCCGTCGTGCTCGGCAGTGACCCGCACCTCATCCGGCGGCGAGCCGCCATTCGCCATCGCCTCGGCCAGGCCCGTGATCGAGAAAACCTCCTCGCCGGTCAACCCCAGCGACCGTGCGCTCTGGTCGTCGGGAAACTGCAACGGCAGAACTCCCATGCCCACGAGATTCGAACGGTGGATGCGCTCGAAGCTCTGCGCGATCACCGCCCGCACGCCGAGCAGCTTGGTGCCCTTCGCCGCCCAGTCGCGCGAGGAGCCCGAGCCGTACTCCTTGCCTGCAAGCACGAGCAGATCCACGTCTTCGTCTATGTAGCGCATGGCAGCGTCGTAGATCGACATTTCCTCGCAGACCAACGGCCCGCCCTCCGGGCTGTCCGTCGGTGCCCGCAGATGGCGGGTCACGCCGCCCTCTGTGCCTGGAGCGAGCAGGTTGCGCAGCCTGATGTTGGCGAACGTGCCGCGCATCATCACCTCGTGGTTGCCCCGGCGCGAGCCGTAGGAGTTGAAGTCCCTCGGCGCCACACCCAGCTTCTGCAGGTACTCACCCGCGGGCCCGTCGCGCTTGATCGATCCCGCCGGGGAGATGTGGTCGGTAGTGACGCTGTCGCCGAGCAGCGCGAGCACGCGCGCGCCCGCGATGTCGTTGACCGGCTGTGGCTCGGTGGGCATGTCCTCGAAGTACGGTGGGAGACGCACGTAGGTCGAGGCCGGATCCCACGCGAAGCGCTCGCCCGTGGGCACCTCAAGGCCGTTCCAGCGCTCATCGCCAGCGAACACCTCGCCGTAGCTTGAGCGGAACATGTCAGCGCGCACTGCCTCTCCGATCGTCTGCGCGATCTCGTGCGCGGGCGGCCAGATGTCTTTGAGGTAGACATCCTTACCCTGCTGGTCCTGGCCGAGAGGGTCAGCCACGATGTCAAGATCCATGGTGCCCGCGAGCGCATAAGCCACACACAGCGGCGGCGAGGCTAGGTAGTTCATCTTAACGTCCGGGTTGATGCGACCCTCGAAGTTGCGGTTGCCCGAGAGGACAGACACGACGGCCAGGTCAGCATCGTTGACCGCCACGGAGATCGGCTCGGGCAGCGGACCCGAGTTGCCGATGCAGGTGGTGCAGCCGTAGCCGACGAGGTTGAAGCCGAGCTGCTCGAGCGGCTCGGTCAGTCCGGCGCGGTCGAGGTATTCGGTGACTACCTTGGAGCCAGGCGCGAGCGAAGTCTTGACCCACGGCTTGGAGCGCAGGCCGCGGGCGACGGCGTTGCGCGCGAGGATGCCCGCGCCGATCATCACCGACGGATTGGAGGTGTTGGTGCAGCTGGTGATCGCCGCGATGACCACGTGGCCGTGGTCGAGCTCAAAGCTCTCTCCGTCGATGCTCACCGGCCGCGCCGTGCCGTTACGTGGCAACGTGGCCGTTCCCGCAGGAGCGGGCTCCGCCGCAGTCTGGCTCGCCGGCTGGCTGTGCCCCGGCGCGCCGTTGGCGGGCGGGTCCGACGCGGGATAGGACTCGGCCACAGCCTCGTCCTGAGCGTCTGACTGCTCGCCGTTGCTTGGCACGTATTCACGCAGGGCCTGCCTGAAAGCACTCTGAGCGCCGCCCAGCGACACCCTGTCCTGAGGGCGCTTGGGGCCGGCGAGGCTCGGCTCGACCGTGCTCAGGTCGAGCTCGGTCTTCTCGGAGAACGTCGGCTCCTGTGAGTTCTCGTCGTGCCATAGGCCCTGCTCGGAGGCGTAGGCCTCAACCAGTTCTATCTGCTCGCGCGAGCGCCCTGAGAACTCGAGATAGGAGAGCGTCTCTGAATCGATCGGGAAGATCGCGCACGTCGAGCCGAACTCCGGAGACATGTTTCCGATCGTTGCCCTGTCGGCGATCGGCAGTCCTGCCAGGCCGGCGCCGTAGAACTCGACGAACATCCCCACCACGCCCCGCTCGCGCAGCAGCTGGGTGACGGTCAGCACGAGGTCGGTCGCCGTGGCGCCCTGCGGCAGCTCGCCGTGCAGCTCCACGCCGAGCACCTGCGGGATCAGCATCGACAGCGGCTGGCCGAGCATCGCAGCCTCGGCCTCGATTCCGCCCACGCCCCAGCCGAGCACGCCGAGGCCGTTGATCATCGTCGTGTGCGAGTCGGTCCCGACCAGCGTGTCGGGGTAGGCCTGGCTGGGCGTGTCACGCAAGAGATGCCCCTGCGCCCCGGGGCCGGTGGACTCCACGCCGGGAGCAGGATCCGCGAACACCACGCGCGCGAGGTACTCGAGGTTAACCTGGTGGACGATCCCGGTGTCGGGCGGCACCACCGCGAAGTGCTCGAACGCGCCCTGGCCCCAGCGCAGGAACGCGTAGCGCTCCTGGTTGCGCTCGAACTCGCGCTCGGCGTTCATGCGGAAGGCGTCGCGCGTCCCGAACGCGTCGACCTGCACCGAGTGGTCGATCACGAGCTCCGCCGGCACGAGCGGGTTGATCTTGGCAGGGTCGCCGCCCATCTCGGCCATCGCGTCGCGCATCGCCGCGAGGTCGACGACCGCGGGGACGCCGGTGAAGTCCTGCATCAGCACGCGCGCGGGCGTGAATGCGATCTCCTTGCTCGGTTGCGCGTTGGCGTCCCAGCTCGCAAGTGCCTCGACGTCCGCCGCGCTGACCGCGCCATGACCCTCGGTGCGCAGCAGGTTCTCCAGCAGCACCTTCAGCGAGAACGGCAGCCGCGCCACGTCGAAGCGCTGCTGGAGCGCGTCCAGGCGGAAGATCTCATACTCGCGCCCGCCGACGTTGAGCGTGTCCTTCGCGCCAAAGCTGTTCTGCGACATACCTGGAGTTTAGGCGGAGGCTCTGGTGACGCGCCCCTTGCCCTTGCGCTTTGAGCGCAGCAGGGCGGCGTCGCAGACCTCGAGCAGCGCGTCGGTGCTCATCGGCTCCTGCCACTGGGCGACGCCGACCGAGGCGGAGACGCCCTGCGGGCTCGAGTCGAAAGAGGGTATTGCCCGCAGCCGCTCCAGCGCGCGCGTGGCCGCGGCGGCGGCGCTTTCCAGATCGGCGTTGGGCAGGATCGCGACGAACTCGTCGCCGCCGTAGCGCGCGACGCGGTCGAACGCACGGAACTCGCCCACCAGCGCCTGGACGACCCCGCGCAGGATCGCGTCGCCGGCCGGATGACCGTGACGGTCGTTGACGAGCTTGAAGTCGTCAAGGTCGATTAGCAGGCAGGAGAGCGGGCTGCCCGTGCGCCTTGCCCGGCCGATCTCCTCGTCCAGGCGCCGGCGCATCGCGCGGTGGTTCATGCAGCCGGTGACCGGGTCGGTGCCGGCCTCGGCGCGCGCGCGCACCAGCGCCAGCGCGGTGGCGGCCTGGTCAACGAGCGTGGTGGCAAGCTCGATCGAGCGCGGGACGAAGGCCTCGGAGACCCGGCGGACGAGCGTCACGACCGCCTCGACATCGCCCCGCTCGACGAGTGGCAAAAGCAGCGCGCAGCTCATCGCTCCGGTCGCCGCGAGTCGCGGAACGTTGGCGGCGAGCTCACGGTCGTCGGCAGCGAGGAGGCTCCGGCCGGTACTCGCCACCCAGTTCACGCCCTGCGGCCGTTCGCCGCGAGGCAGAAGGTAGCTCAGCCGCCCGTAGCCCTCGAACATGTAGACGGCCACCAACTCCTCCTCCACGCCCGGCGTGGCGAGATGGTGGACGTGCACCTCCTCGGCGCCCGGCACGGACAGCAGTTCGCGGGCGAGCGCACGGAAGATCGCCTCGGAGTCGGTGGCGTCGTCGGCTAGCAGCGTCAGGCGCCGCACGCCGGCCAGCAGAGGATCGCCGTTCATGGGCGACGTTGAGGTATCCGTACCGGTTACGACGCCCATGTCCATCCCTTTAATCTATGGCATCCGCCGCTACCGGAACGTCACCGTGGCGTACGCCGCGGAATGGGCGCCCCTGTGCTTGGGCACGAAACCGACGCGCAGGCGGACCCGCAGCGGCCTGCCCCTGCTCTGCCCTCTGCGCGAGAGCGGAACCTTGAGCGTCGCGGTTTTCTCAGCCTTGCCCAGGTACCGGTAGACCGTCGCCAGGTTCGATCCGCTGCCACTGATGCGCCCTGCTTCGAAGGTCTGCACGGTGATGTAAGCCGTGTTGCCGATGACCTTGCGCCCGACGATCATCACACCGCAGCCCTTCACCTTCATCTTCGTATTCTGTTTGACCTGGAAGCCGTTCTGTCCGGTGATCGTCGTCGGCATCACCAGCGGGTTGGTGCAGAGGTTGCCGTTCGCCGCCAGCGCCGAGTGCCCGCCGATCGGCAGGTTCACGGTGATGCTCGAGACGGGGACGTCTGGGGTCGTCGCGAATTCGGTCGTCGTGATTCCGTTTTTGATTTCCGTGTGGCCGACCAGGATCACGCGCACGCCTTCGGCTTCAAGCAGCAAGTCGAGATCCGGGAATGCCCTTCCGCCGTGTGAGACGAGGATCGCCGGCCCTTTCAGTTTCGCGGAGAGCGTCGGCGTGTTCGCCCTGACACCGCCGACGAACGAGCCGCCCGGGCAGGTGTAGGGGTTCACCGCGAATGTTGCTTCCGGACACGCTTGCTGGAGCGTCGTCAGCCGCGACGGGAGCTGCTTGGGCAGTTGCACGAGCACTGACTTGATGTTCGTCTGCCCCGCCCCCTGGTTGAGCGTCGTTTCCAGGCTCGCCCCGTTAGCTTTCGAGGTCTTCGCTTCGGTCGCGGCCTTGAACGAGGGCTTCAACGCGAGCGCGCTGCAGTTGTTGACTCCGAACGGGCTCGACAGGCTCTGCGTCGCGCCGAGCGTGGAGGTCAGCGTCGTTTCTGTCGCCAGCACACCGCAATTGGTCGGGTTCATCAGGAACCCCTGCTTGTTGATTTCGACGCTGATCCCCTTCAAGCGCAGGGGGATACCCTTGACGATCGTCGGCAGGTTGCTCGTCGCGACCACACGCGCGGTATACGGTTCAACGTTGAGCGTGCCGCGGGTGACCACGTTGCCGAGGTTGAACGGCCCGGCCACCGCCCCCACCACGACCGAGAGCCCGAACGGCGCACCGCCGTACGGTCCTGTCAGGTAGACGGATCCTCTGAACCCGTACGGACGCGACCCGGCACCCGCCGAGACGTTGACCGTGCCGATCTGGCTGGCTCCCGAGCATTCGCCTTTGCCCGCCTGCGGTTCGGGGCACTGCGTCACCGTCGGGATCAACCCGACGAGGCCCGCCGGCAACACGGTCTTGATCTGTGACAGGTACTGCTGGCCGTCTTCCCGTCCGATGTTGAGCGTGTAGGAGGTCTTCGCACCCGCGTAGCCCGGAGGCTGGTTGAAGATGCTCTGGCTCAGCGAGAACGGCAGCGGCGAAGGGCACCCGCCTGATCCGTTGCTCCAAACGACTTTTCCAGCGAGGTTCGTCGGGTTCGCGACCGGTACGAAGCTGGTCGTGCCCTTCGGTTCCACCGCAGATGAGCGGGTTGGCGAGCGGTGTGAGCTCTCCCCTGTTGAAGTGGAGGATCAGGTCGGTGAACGGCTGTTCGGGGTTTTCCTGCGAAGATCGTCGTCACCCGACCGGTGGCTTCGTTGGGCACGACCGCGCCTTTCAGGCGCACCGAGACGCCGTATCTTTTTGAGTTGGCGACGATGTAGATCGATGTACGGAGGACCCGTGATGGGTCCTGTTTCGCGTACCCGTGACAGTACCGCCCAGGTACATGTTGCCGGTCAACGACCCCGCGGGGAGCGTGGGAACTTCGAGGCTGACCGTGCCGATTTCCGAGCCCGCCGGGCACGCCGAGCCGAACACTTCGCTGTGAATCCTGGCCTGCGCGACCGTGCATGCTTTGAGCCCGTCCGCGGCCGACGGGTTCAGCGTCATGCCTTCGGGCAGGCGACCGTGCCGTCTTGACCTGGGATTGCGGCGTTGGCTTTCGGCGCGTTCGGCACCGAGCTTCGGTCGTGATGTTCGTCTGGGCTGGTCCGAGGCTCGTTCCGGCGGCCAGCGCGAAGGCCGGTTCGAACAGGTCAATTGGGCTTCTTGAGCCGCATCCGCTTTCAACCCGATCGCGGGTCGTGATCGCCTTGACTGGCGCCCCTCCGCGCTTCCAAGTCGGTCATTTTCAGCGTCGTGGTGTCGTGTCCCGGACAGCTCGTCGGGTTGGTTATGAATCCGCCTTCCCCGGTTTTGTCTTCTTTGCCCAGGGTGCCTTCGAAGGTAAGGCGCGAGCTGATCAGGGGCAGCTTCGGCGACACTTGATTTCGAAGTAGTCGTGGTAGTCGCCTTGACCGGTGCCCCGGCTTCCTCGCCCCATTCCACGCCGCCCTTGATCAATGTGTGCACGAAGACTGTCGCTTTCGATGGCGCCTTTTGACAAGGCTTCAGCCAATCGGGCAGTTCAATGTTCCGAGCGCTTTTCACCCCATATACAGCGACGGATTAAGCCCCGAGCCATTGGCCGACCTTTTCGCCTTCGCCTGGACCAGGTTATAGACGGACCCCGACAGCGGCGCACCCTGGTTGGCTTCGGGACCGAGCCACACCGTCACCGCGTTTTTGCGCCGATCACGCTTTTTTCGCATTCCGCCAGCCCGGCGCCGTGAAGAACGGGGTCCCGGTGATTTCTTTGCCGAGTTCCGCAAGCGAGCAGCGTGGAACGGCAAACGGGTTCGTCGCGAGCCCAGGCGCCACATCCGTCCTCAGGTGCGTGACGAGCGAGGTGGGGACCTTGTCCGGGTATTTGGTGCCTGGGACCGTGAAGACCTGAAAGTCGGTCACGCCGAAGGGAACGCGACCGCCGGCCTGCGTGAAGCCTTCTTTTTCGGCTTCTTCTTTGCTTACTTCGGCCTTCGGCTCGTTGAACGGCCCGAGAACGTTTTCCTGTCCGCAGGTGCTGACTGTGCAGTTGGCCGCGACGAGCTTTTCGACGATCGGCACTTCTGCAGCAGCCTGGGCGGCCGCGGGCACGGAGACGGCGAGGATCGCACCGATCAGCGGTGCCAGAAGAGCAAAGCGAGCATGCGACCTCATGACGGCAACCTCCCCTATAGAACCAAGACCTCTATACCCAGTTTCGACTCCCCGTACTCCCGAAAGTTGCGGTCGCCCGAGAATCCTCACCGGACGAGCTCATAGGACCCAGATCCGATGCAGACGAAGCTCGATCACAGTACGCACCTTCGATCACCGTACGCACCTTCCATCCTTCCATTACAGACCCCATCTTACACCGTTTGCCGGGACTATCCGCCTCAGTTGAAGGTCGTGCCCCGTTGTGGGGAACTACGGAACACGTGGTCGGGCGATCGGCCGTCCCGATTGCTGTTCCGCTCCGCATGCGCCGACCGGCGGGGCCGCGCATGCGCGGCCCCGGACCGCTCCGCATGCGGAGCGGTCTTCCATACGAGGAGCGGCTATAACGTCCACACGATGGATCGCAACGACAATGGAATCGAGGTCGAGGGCCTGGTCCGCGACTTCAAGGGCGGCGTGCGCGCGGTCGACGGCATCGACCTACAGGTGGCGCCAGGCGAGATCTACGGCTTCCTCGGTCCCAACGGGGCGGGGAAGTCGACGACCGTGCTGGTGCTCACCACGCTGCTGCCTCCCACCGCCGGCACGGCGCGCGTGGCCGGGCTCGACGTCGTGCATCACGGCGCCGAGGTGCGGCGCGCGATCGGCGCCTCGCTGCAGGAATCGGCGCTCGACCCGTTCCTCACTGGGCGCGAGCACATGCGCCTGCAGAGCGCCCTGCACGGGCTGGGCAAGTCAGAACGCGACGCGCGCGGCTCAGAGCTGCTGGCCCGAGTCGGGCTGACCGACGCCGCCGACCGCAAGGTCGGCGGCTACTCCGGTGGCATGAAGCGCCGGCTCGACCTAGCGCTGGCGCTCGTGCACCGCCCGCGGATCTTGTTCCTCGACGAGCCCACCACTGGCCTTGATGTGCAGAGCCGCACCGCGTTGTGGGACGAGGTCCGCCGCCTGGCGGACGACGGCGTGACGGTCTTCCTCACTACGCAGTACCTCGAGGAGGCCGACGTGCTGGCCGACCGGGTGGGGATCATCGATCGTGGCAGGATCGTGGCCGAGGGTACGCCGACCGAGCTGAAGGCCGGGATCGGCCGCCCGAGCGTCGAGGCCATCCCGGAGAACCCTGGCGACCGCGAGCGGCTTGCCGCAGTGCTGGGACGTTTCGGCACGGAGGCCGCACCTTCGACCAGCGGGGCCGCGATCAGGCTGCACGAGGGCGTCGGCGATCTGGCCGAGATCGTCCGCGCGCTGGACGCCGAGGGCCTTCCGATCGCCGACCTGCGTCTGCACTCGCCCACCCTGGACGACGTCTTCCTCGCCAAGACCGGCCGCTCGCTCGAGGGCGCCGCCGACGGCGGCGCGGACGAGGAGGATGAGCAACCGTCAGCCGAGCCCGTGGCCTTATGACCGGCGTGCACGCGACCCAGGTGGGCGCGCTGGCCAGGCGCTCGATGCTCAAGACCCTGCGCCAGCCGTTCCAGATGTTCCCGATCGTCTTCTTCCCGGCGATGCTGCTCGCGGTCAACGCCAGCGGACTGCGCGCAGCGACGCGCCTGCCAGGCTTCCCCACGCACTCCTACGTCACCTTCGCGATCGCCGTGGCGTTCATCCAGGGCGGGATGTTCTCGCTGATCAACACCGGCACCAACCTGGCCGAGGACATCGAGAGCGGCTTCTTTAACCGCCTCGCGCTGACCCCCATGCGACGGGTGTCACTGATCGCCGGGCTGCTCGTGGGGGTGGCAGCGCTGGGCGCGATGCAGTCGGCGGTCTACATCCTCATCGGCCTGATCGCTGGGGCTCATCTGCAGGCGGGTATCGTGGGCGGGCTCGTCGTGATCGTGCTTGGTGCGCTTGCCGCGGTCGCCTTCGGCGCACTGGGTTGCGTCGCCGCGCTGCGCACCGGCTCGGGCGAGGTCGTGCAGGGCCTGTTCCCGCTGTTCTTCGTGTTCATCTTCCTATCCTCCAGCAACCTGCCCCGGCAGCTGCTGAGGACAGGCTGGTTTCACACCGTGGCCACCTGGAACCCGATCTCCTACCTGATCGAGGGCTTCCGCTCGCTGTTCATCGTCGGCTGGGACGGTGCCGCGCTGTGGCGCGGCTTCGCTGTGGCCGTCGGGCTGCTGATCGTCGGCCTGCTCGGCGTCGCAGGCGCAATGCGAACGAGGCTACAGCGCACATGACCCTGGGTTCGCATGGCGGCGCCGGATCGGCGTCCTCGATCGCTGGGCGTCCACACGGGGGTCTGTGGCGCGTCGCGCAGGCGATCGCCTGGCGCAGCCTGCACACCTACGTGCGCAGGCCCGACCTGTTCATCCCCTCGATCGTGTTCCCGCTCGTCTTCTTCGCCAGCTTCGCGGGCGGCCTGTCGGCGCTCGGCTCGGTGCCGGGCTTTCACTTTTCCGCCGGCTACACCGCGTTCCAGTTTGTGTTCGTGCTGTGCCAGGCATCGATGTTCAGCGGGCTGTTCACCGGCTTCACGGTCGCGTTCGACTTCGAGAGTGGGTTCGCGCGCCGCCTAATGCTCGCCGCCGAGGACCGGCGGGGTATCGCGCTCGGCTACGCGCTCGTGGCGCTCTCCCGCGCCGCGATCACGCTAACCATTCTGACGACAGTGGCGTTGGTCGCGGGGATGCGGATCACCGGCCGGGGGGTCGACGTGTTCGGCCTCTACGGCCTGGCTGCGCTGCTCGTGCTCGTCGGCTACAGCTGGGCCGCGGGCGTGGCCTTCCGCTTCCGCTCGATCCAGGCCGGCCCGCTGATGCAGACCCCGGTCTTTTTGATCCTCTTCCTCGCGCCTGTGTACGTGCCGCTCGGGCTGCTCAAGGGCTGGATCCACGCAGTCGCGAGCGTCAACCCGGCCACTGCTTTCCTCGACGCCGGCCGCGGGCTGATCTCGGGCACGCACAACCACACCGGGCTGGCCTTCATCTGCGCCGTCGCGCTCATCTGCCTGTTCGCGATCTGGCTGCTCAGCGGGCTGCGGGCAGCCGAGAACGCCGGGTAGACCGAACTCACGTCATACGAGCCGACGTCCACTCTCCGACGTCCACTCTTTCGGCGCGACCGGCTATCGCTTTTTCTTGCCGGTCCGTCGTTTCACTGAGGATGGCGCCTTGATCTTCAGCGGTTTCAGCCTGACCTCGGCCGGGCGCCCTTCGAGGAGATCCTTGCCGCCCACGGCCGTGATCGTGGCCTTGAAGCTCTCCGTTGCGAGCACGCCGGGAAGCGTCTCGGAGCGATGTGAGGGCTTCGCGAAGAACGTGTCGATGCGCCCGTCGCTGCCGGTGACTTTCACCCGGTAGACCTTCGCGCCGTTCACCGCTCCCCAGCTGAGGACGGCCGTTTTGCCCCTGCGCAGGAAGCGCGCATGCGCAGGCCGGCCGGGCCGGAAGGGCCGCGGGGCGCTGTAGGAGGTGACGGTCACGGTCTGCGATGGGACGCCTGTCGCGGCGATCACCGTCGCATAGATCTTGCGAGCCCTCCCGAGGGCTTCCGTGGGCGTGAACGCCACGCTGCCCTTCGCCGCAGACACCGTGCCGAGGCCATGGATGCTGTCCTTCCCCCGTTCATAGAAGCGGACCTTCATCCCGGCGAGGAGATTCTTTGTCCGGTAGCTGAGCGCCCAGTGCTTGCCGCGGTGATGGACCGTGGCCTTGATCGAGGGCGGCGGAGAGACGTCGGCCTCTTCGACCTTGCTGATGGGGGCCGAGCCCGGGGCCCGCTTGAGGTGCCATTCCCCGCCCGCGGGCGTGCTCAGGTAGACGATCACGTTGTGAGGGTCCGTGCCCAGAGCGGCGATGAACTGGTTGCCGGCCATCGAGACCTTGCCCGGCTGCGAAGGCGTCGTGTAGCTCTGCCCGTTCGGTCCGATGAGCTTGACTACCGGCGTGCCCGAGTTCGAGCTGATGCGCAGGTCGCGGCCCATCGGGTTGGATGCCAGTGCGATCGTCGCATCGCCGGCGCGCCGGTGCACGGCCGCGAACGCGCCGCTAGGGGGCCGGCCTCGCAGCGATTCGGTTTCGGTTTCGTTGACGAACCCGCCTTCGTGGTGCGTGAGAGGGACCTGCTTGTAGGGTTTCAGGTCGTCGTGGCAGTTGCCGCCGAGGAAGCCTTCGCCGCCGACGCTCGAGGTGTCGAAGCTCCAGTAGCCGAGTGCCCCGAATGGTCCCGCGTACGCGCAGCCGGCGATGTAGTGGTTGTTGACCAGGCCAGCGACTTCGGCATCGATGACCCAGATCTTGAGGTGAACACGTCCGTAGGCTTCCCACAGCCCGCTCGACGGTTCATCCCAGTAGCCGATTTCGCCCTCGGCTGTGACGACCGGTTCTTTGGACCCGAACGGCACACCGATTTTCAGCAGCAGCAGGGCATCTGAGTAGCCGTCGGAGTAGACGTCGCCCTCGAGCGTCGCGATTTCGTTTTCTTCGTACTTCAGGGTCCCCTTGCCGCCGAAGTAGCCGAGCCGTTCGCCTTCCTGTTCGGCGTACTTGAAAGCGAGTTCCAGCTCGAGCACGGCCGCGACCTTGGCGCCGAGATTGCCACCGAAGGTCAGCGGTTCGACGCCGACGAACGCTCCGATTTTGTTCAGGCTGATCCCCGGATAGAGCGGTATTCCGGGCGGTGGCAGGATCAGCGTCATGCCGGCCGAGTGGAACTGGCCGTGCTGGAAGGAGAGTTCCCCTTCCAGGCCCGGTTCGTTCAGCAGTCCGAACGTGATCGTCGCCTTCGCCTGCCACGTGTCGCGCTTTGCCGGATCGGGGTTTCCCGGGAAGTAGTAGACGAACGAAGCTTCCTTGACCTTGAAGATTGGTTTCAGGCTCGCTTCGGGGATGCTGAAGCGCAGCGTCGATAGTTCGATCCCCGTTTCCTGACTCGAGAGCAGCTCCAGTTCACCCGTCGCTTCGAAGTTCACGGCCGTCAGGTTGAGGCCCACCTGGACATCGAACAGCGCCTGGCCTTTGCTCGTCAGATAGACGACGACGGTCCCGGTGAGGGGGAAGTTCCCGGGCAGCGTGGCGCAGGCTTTGTTGGGCCCGTTCGGCGGGCAGCAGCCGACTTTTTTGTCGCCGCCGATACAGGATTTGCCGACCCCGAAGCTCATCAGCGGGTTGCCTTTGAGGTTTTTCACCCGTTCTTCGTCGGCCGCATGCGCCCGCAGCCCGGCCGTGATTTTGAGCACCTGGCGTTTTTCGAAGGCCGTCCCGAGGGTGACCGGTTCGGTTTCCAGGTCATAGCCGCCGAGCGTCATGTCGCCGATCGGGCGTGTTCAGCAGCTCGATATTGACCGGGGTGCCGGAGAGCTTGTATTCGGTGCCGATCCCAAATTGGCGGTGGGAGGTGACGTGGTAGATCCCATAGCCGCCTCCCTTGGGCGACCAGCACCATCCCGTTGAGCTCGAGTTCCTTGGACTCGATCACCCATTCCCCAGAGCCCTTGGTCTGGATACATTCGGCGAGCAGCTCGGCGTTGGCGACTTCGAGGCTCGTCAGGCAAGGGCCTTCGCCGCCGTCGCTGGGTGGGATCGAGACGCCCTGCAGCAGCACGCCGAATTTGGAGCTCGATTTTTCGCCATTGGAGTTCGTGACCGTCAGACCGATGTTGTGCAGGCCCGTCGGCAGGATCACGTGGGCGATCGGGTTCGTGCCGGTGCTCGTGTCGATCTTCCCGTCGTTGTTGAAGTCCCATTCATAGGAGATGATGTGCCCGCTACCCGGACTCGACCCGGCGCCGCTCAACGTCACCGGCGAACCGCCATGCGGATTGGGCGTCACGACCGTCCCCACCGCCGTCGGGGGTGTGCGGGTGGTGGAGCCACCGCCGCCGCCTTTGCTCGCCACCGCTCTTTTTTCTGCACCCCCGCCTTTTTCTTCTTTTTCTTTTTTGGTTCTTCTTCGACCTTTTCAAAACTGAGGTTGTCGATCGCGATCGTGTCTGGGCTCGGTTTGGTGGTCGTGATCGCGAAGTAGCTGATCTTCCCTTTGGCGGGGTTGGCGAGCGTGAGGTGCGTCCATTTGCCTTGCCCCGCTTCGCCTTCGGCTGTAGCTGAGCGGCTTGCCTTCGCCGTCGTACGCCGTGATCTTCACCTGAACGACGCGTGAATCCCGGCACGATGTCGCGCACGTCCACCGACAGGGCGCCGGTCGGATGATCGAGCAGCGCGCCATAGGTACCGCTGGAGTTCGGCTTCGCCGGGCTTCTGCTTGCAGTTGGCGAGAATGGCGTAGTTGGGAGTCGAGGGCGGTTCGTTGACGGCGTCGCCCTGGACAGTCGGTGCGCCGCAGTCGCCTGCTCCCGGCGAGGCTTGGCCGAAATCTTCCGCCTTGCCCAGCTTCAGCCCTTCAGCTTCCCACTGGTTGGTCACGACTGTTCCCGCTGGCACTGCGCCGCCTCCAGGGAAGTGGTCGAAGCCGACCACCGTTTCCGCGGCCGACGCCGCTGTGGCCGTTCCAAGGCCTGCGACGAGCGCGAGAGAGATGGCCAGCGCAGCCCCGCGCAGAGCGTGACCGAGCGTTGGTCCGACGTGCACCCGGCCCATCATGGCGGCGAGCATCGCAGCACGCCGTGGGCTTGTCAACCTCACCACTCCCTCACCACTCCCGCTGCCCAGGCTCAGGCGGTTCGGGCGGCGCTTCCTCAGCGGTCACCATGCCTCAGCGAGCGATGAACGTTGCCTTCATGCCCAGAGCTTCGTGACCGGGTAGCGAGCAGTAGAACGTGTACGTTCCCGGGGCCAGGTTGATTTCCTCATCCACATGCTGACGGGCCTTGGTCGCCCCGAACGCAGCGACGTCCGGACCCCCAGCGGCGGGCCTTATGTGCAGGTCGTGTTCGTCCTGCCCGCTGTCGACGAACTCGAGGATGACCTTCCCCGCGGACACTTCCGGTCGCGACAGCGTGAATTTGAACTCCACCGCGGTCACCTGGGCACGGGCGGGCGGCGGCAGGGACGACCCGGCTCCCGTCGGGGCGGCCGGCGAGGATCCCCCGGGCGCCGATGGCGCAGTGGAGCCGCCGGACGGGCCTACCGCGCCAGACGAGCCCGCGGCCGAAGTCGTCGAGGATCCGGGGGGCGTTGCCGCCGGGCCGAGATGATGGGCTGCGGGCGTGTGATGAGCACCACTGGAACAGTGGCGCTGATGATGGCCCCGGCGCAGATCCCGGCGCAGATGGCACACGCGCGCGGGATTGCTTCTCCTTTGCGGTCGTGGGTGCTGCTGTTTGGGTGCGGCGATCGCCACAGCGACAAGCACGCCGAGCGCGCACAGGCCACAGGCCAGGAGCGCTGAGATTCCCCGACGTGCGGCCTCCAGACGTGCGGTCCTAGACCTTGGCGCGCGCGCCATCACACGACCAGCTTGGGGACCGTGCCGAACGAGCCGGCCCCGGGAATGACGAGCCCCGCTTCGGTCTGGAACCACTGTTCGAGCAGCGCTGAGTACATCGCGCGGAAGTCCGAGGTGTTGCGGAGGTTTTCGTTTTCGTCGAGGTTGCTCAGCCCCGGGAATTCACCGACCATTTTGCCCACTGTCCGCGTGCCGATCAGGAAGGCGACCCCGGCAGCACCGTGGTCGGTGCCCGACCCGTTTTCCTGCGGACGGCGGCCGAACTCCGACCACAGCTGGATCAGCACCCTGTCGGCCAGTTTGCGAGCTTCGAGGTCACGCTGAAAGGCGAGCACCGATTCGACCGTCTGACCGAGGTTCGTGCTCAGAGTCGTCGCCTCGTCGGAGTGCGTGTCATAGCCGCCCACGGCGGTTAGCGACGCGCATTTGATCGGCAGCCCGGCGGCGAGCATCGCCGCGAGCACCGCGAGCCGTTCGGGAAATTCGCCGCCTTCCTTGGGGTAGGGAACAGGCGATTCGTATGGCTTCTTGCCTTCGTGTTCGACGAACGGCGCCATCTTCTGGCGGATGATGCTCGAGTCCAACGAGGCCGCGCGGGCCTGGGCATAGGCCGACGAGGGCGCCCCGAGAGCGCCCAGCTGCCCGAAGGTGTCGAGCGTCGGAGCGGCCAACGGTTCGTCCAGACCGTAGGCCCAGAAGTTGTAGTCCGATGGCGAGGAGACGGCCGCCACCGGCATCTTCGTGGTCGCCAGCGCGGGAGCCAGGTCGTAGTCCAGCGAGAGACCCTGCAGCGGGTTGCCGGGTTCGCCAGCCAGGTCCAGATAGCGCCCCATCCAGCCCGAGCGCGTATTCGTGTCGAGCTCGCCGACCTCCCAATAGTGGCGGCTGGTGAAGTGGCTCTCATCCGGCGGGTCATAACCCACGGCCGGGAACACCGTCACCTTGCCTTCATTGTGAAGCTGGGCCAGGCCCTTCGCCTGGGGATGCCACATCAGGTTCGTGTCCTCGGTGAAGGGTTCCCCGGCGCCTTCGGCGAGGCCGAGCGTGGGGCGCAATTCTTTGTACTTGGCTTCCTTCACCGGCGCGAGCACCGACAGCGCGTCCCAACCGCCTTCCATGAAGATCGAGACGAGCACCGGCTGATTGGGCGCGGCCGCGGCGGCGGCGGCGATGCCCTCTTCGAAGTGGTGCGGGCTGAGCATCGAGGCGCCGTAGACCGACAGCATCGCGCCCGTCGAGCGCAAAAGGAACGTGCGCCGATCCATGCCGGTGCCGGCAGGGAGCGGCATCCCGGGCTCTATGTTGGGCAGACCCCTACCGGCCTGCGCGATGCCGCGGCGCAAGAGCTGGGAGCGGTTGAAGTCGTTGCACGAGCAGCCCTTGGCCATCGCTCAGCTCACCTGGAGGTCGGGGGAGGTGGCGATCAGCATGCGCAGCGCGTTCTGGCGGATCGCCCGGTAGGGGCTCTGCTCCCATTCCGCGGTGGCCACGCCCGTGAGGCAGGACTGAGCGAAGGCCGCGATGCACAGCTCCGATTCGCCAGACAGCAGCGGGTTCGCCCAGTAGGCCATTGCGCTCTGGAGCGCCGCGGCGGGTTCCTCGGTGGCGTCATATTCAGGTTCGCCTTCTTTGGGCCACGGATTTGGATAGGTCTTTTGGGTCACGTAGCTCGCCATTTCCCAGCGTGCCTTCGCCGTGGAGGTGTCAAGCCAGCGGGTGAAGTCCCAGCCGGAAACGTTCGGCGGGTAGAACAGCTGCTGTCCGGCGGCGGCCGACAGCCATGCCCAAGAGGTGGTGTCGATCGGGCGGCCGATCGCGCGCAGCAGGCCGGCGTTGTAGACGACGGGCGGTGTCAGCAGCTCCGGGCCTTCGTAGAAGTCGGGGTGCTGAAGAATCGCCTCCACGACGGCGCGGATGTTGAAGCCGGAGCTCGTGTACAAGCCCTGCAGCGAGGCGAGCGTCGATTCGTTGGGCGGGGTGGGGATGAAGTAGCCCCACAGCTTGGTCACGAAGAACGAGGCGTGCAGTGGATGGTTGATGCACAGACGCACCGCGTCTTCCCAGTTCCAGTTGCCCTTCTGCCCAAACACCGTCTTTTCTTCTTCATCGTGGCGTTCACGATCGAAGTGAAAGTTATGCTGGCCGAGTTCGGATGACCATTCGGCGGTCCAGCCGGTCAGCGCGCGAGCCATTTCGCGCACGTCGTCCTCGGTATATGCGCCGCGGTCGGCACCAAGCGAGAACAGCTCCATCATCTCGCGCGCGTAGTTCTCGTTCGGATTTTCCTTTTCGTTGTAGATCCCGTCGAGAAAAACGAGCATCGCCGGGTTGGCTGTGACGGCCAGGAATAGATCGTGGAAGTTGCCCAGGGCCTTTTCGCGGAAGAGGTTGTTCTGGTCGAGCATCAGCTGCTGGCTACCGACCTTCTCGTTGGAGTTGGCGAACCAGTCGTGCCAGATGAAGGTCATCTTCTCGACCAGCTGCTGGTCAGAGCGGACCATGCGATCCAGCCACCAGCAGTGGTCGTGGCCATATGCGTCGGCAGGAGCCAGCGGATGGCCTTCATCGTCCACCGGTTCCGGGCCACTGAGAACCGCGGCGCCAGAGGGGCGCGTCAGCCCGTAGACGACCTGCGAGGAGGGCTGGCCGACGAGCGCCTCGGCCTGCCCGGAAGTCGGTCCGAAGCCCGCGCGCCAGAGCAGGCGGTGAGCCTGGGCCAGCGTGATCGGCGCGCCGAGCGCTTGCACCGGCGCGTTCGAGGGAGGCGGCGGCGAGGACGGGGCGGTCGGGAGCGGCGCCCCGAGCATGCCGGAGGCGTGGTGGACCGGCTTGCGATGCTTGCGGTGGTGGTGGCGCTTGTGGTGCTTGACGTGCCCGCGGTGCTTTACGTGCTTCTTCAGCTTGCCGCGCTTGTGGTGAGGGTTGCTCTTGTGCGCGCCACCGACTTTCGGGTGCGAAGAAGCCCGGTGCCGGATGACCATGCGACGAGCATACGGCCGGGTCGTCGTACAAATGCGTTCATTTCCAGGTTAATCGACGGATGTCGTACAAGGAGAGACTCGAGCGGGTCATCGGCGAGCAGCCGTAGTCGGACCACGTAGTCGGGTCAGTCGGGTCAGAATTGAGCACAGCCCTCGCCTTTGTGACGAAAACGCGACCTCTCTGCAACACTTCATCACCGTGGCGCGATGACGGTGGTCGCCGCCCACTTCACCCGCGTATGGTCGTCTCCTAGCGCACGCGCGCGCTTTCCTCCATACGCCTATGCACGCGCGTTCGAACCCGATGGACGATCTAGATGAGCAACGAAGACCCGACCACCCAAGCAGCCGATCTCGCCGAGCGCATGCTCGACGCGGTGAGCGACGCCGATCAGGACTGGCGCGTCGTCGAGCAATGCGCCCGGGAGCTCACCGAGCTTGCGGCGCGGACTACACGGCGGACTGCCGGTCCGGAGAGCTCGCCTGTCGACCCGGAGCACTTGCGTCCCGGGCTGGAGCACCCGCCTGCTCATGCTCGCCGGGAGAGCTCGCCGGCGCGCGGATAGCGGGGGAGAAACTCTCATAGCGGGCAAACAGCTCTGAGGGTCGCACCCCCAGCGCCTTCGCGAGCTTGAGCAGGTTGCCGAAGCTCACGTTGCGCTCGCCCCGCTCGATGCCGCCGACGTACGTGCGGTGCAAGCCAGAGCGATCCGCCAAGCCCTCTTGGGAGACGCCCACGCTGCGCCGAAGCTCGCGGATCGCCCGCCCAAGCGCGGCATGTTCCGGCGAGGAGGGCTTCACTGCCACGCCACCCTTGCCAGGATACAGCCTATGAGCCTACATACGATGAGTAGCATTGCTTGGGAAAAGCCTCCGCCAGGGCCACACGACATTGCTACTTATAGTGTGCAATACTACTCGCATGATCCTTGGCGAAGCCCTCAATCGTCGTGCCGACCTCCAGAAGCGCATCGCGCAGCTGCAGGAGCGCCTACGCGCGAACGTCCTGGTGCAGGAGGGAGATGAGCCGCCGGAGAGCGCGGACGAGCTGCTGGCGGAGGTGAGCTCGCTTTGCGACGAGCTCGAGCGCCTCATCGCGCAGATCAACCACACCAACGCGAGCACCAAGCTCTCAACGGGAGAGACCGTGACCGAGGGACTCGCGCGACGCGATGTCCTTGAGCTGCGGCAGGGCACCCTGCGGACGGCAGTGCGCGCCGCGACCAATGACGGATTTTCACGCTACAGCCGCTCGGAGATCCGCATGGTGCGCCAGATCGGCGTCAGTGATATCCAGCGTCAGCTCGACACGCTGGCGAAGCAGCAGCGTGAGCTCGACACCCGGCTTCAGGAGCATAACTGGACGACTTCTCTGATCACGTAACTTGCTTGCAGTTGGTAGTCAACGAAGGGCGAGCGTCAAGGCCAGTGGCCCGGCCAAAAGGGCCACACCCAAGGGATCGAAACCCTCACTGGTAGCGCCGGGGCGGCGCACAGGGCTAAACCCAGCACCGTCAGCCCAGCAACGTGCAAAGTGCACCACGCATCCGGCATCGAGCACGACCTGACGCTGACTTCTAGACGAGGGTGGGTAAGGGGACTGCAAAACTGATTGGAGAAGAAGAAGCGTTGGCTGAGCAAACGACAACCGAGCGCGACCGGCTCAAGGACCGGTCGGCACCGTGGGGTCCGCTGACGATCGTGGACAGCCTGAGGCTGTCCACGATCGGTGAAACGCAGTTCGCGACGCTCGTCCTCGAGCAGGGAATTCCGCACACCGCCGAGGCACAGTGGGAGACATCGTGTAGCTCGCTCGACGATGTCCTGCCGCACGCCCTGACAACCACGCGTTCGGCGCGCGCGCAGTCAGCGCTCCTCGATCTCGAGGCGCTGTTCGGTGAGCGTGCCCTCGCGCTCGTCGTGCTGCGCAGCGCCATTGCCCACGTCCGCATCGCCGCGGCCGAGCAGGCGCTCATCGTTGACATCGAGCGGTGGCTGCGCCAGTGCTTCCCCGTGGCACAGGCAACCCCCAGCCACGAGGTGCCCGTGCGCTTCTGGTCATGTGGCGCCCACGGCGCGAGTCGCGTCTCGCGTACGATCGCTGTGCCCGAATTCGGCGAGATCGCCGGCAACTATCCGCGAGCCGTGCGGGAGCGCCTCGGACGGCTGCTCAGCCCCGACTTCCAGCCGGGAGAGGGAGGCCAGCTCATCCTCTGGTATGGGCCGCCCGGAACCGGAAAGACATATGCGCTGCGCGCGCTCGGCTGGGAGTGGCGGAACTGGTGCGAGCTTCACTACGTGATCGATCCCGAGGTGTTCTTCGGTCAGCGGGCCGACTACATGCTGGAGGTCATGCTCCACGACGAGTACAGCGTTGGTTGGGAGGAGGAGAACGAGGAGGAAGAGGAGCGCAAGTGGCGACTGCTCGTGCTCGAGGACACCGGCGAGCTGCTTGCCGCTGACGCGAAGGAGCGGACGGGACAAGGGCTCTCACGTCTTCTCAACGTGGTCGACGGTATCGTGGGGCAGGGCCTGCGGGTGCTCGTGTTGGTGACAACCAACGAGCCACTCCAGCGCCTGCACCCCGCGGTTGCGAGGCCGGGACGGTGTGCCGCGCGACTCGAGTTCAAGCCGTTTTCGGCCGCGGAGGCCGCGGCTTGGCTCACCGAGCACGAGGCTGAGCACGGAACCAAAACCGACTACGAGGGTGTGACGGACGCGACGCTCGCGAACCTCTTCGCGCGCGTACACGGCTATGAGCTGGACCCGGAACGGCCCGTCGGGTTCGGGCGATGAGCCATTCTTGCTAACTTCCATGGCCTCACGCCAGCCTGACGCCGCCGTCGGGCGTGAGTGTCCAGTGGGGATTGTAGCGTACGTACATGTCCTCTGAGTGGTCTGCGCTCTCCTACACAGCATGGAGCGAGACCTGCGACACGCTCCATGCGCATACCCAGGTCCTCGGCAAGCTGGCGGTGGCGCTCGCCCCACCGGAGCCGCAGCTACAGCATGCAGCGCTACGGCTGACCGCACGAGGCTGGGAGACCCTTCCACTGCCGGCACCGGACGGCTCCGGGGCGTTTGTCGTCGCGCTCGATCTGCACACCCACGAGGCGGTTGCCGAGCACAGCGACGGACGTGTGGGGCGCGTCGCGCTCACCCCCGACCGGCCGGTTGGGGAGGTCGCGCGCGAGCTGTTGGCGGCCGTGCGCAGTCTCGCTGGCCCCGTCGAGATCGACCCGACGCCGCAGGAGGTACCGTGGAGCGTTCCACTGGACGAGGATGACGAGCACGCGCACTATGACCCTGGGCAGGTCACTTCCTACTTGGCCGCTGCGACCCAGGCTGCGCTCGTCCTCGCGGCCTTCCGTGCGCCGTATCGCGGACGCTCAACGCCGGTCAACGCATGGTGGGGTTCCTTCGATCTGGCGGTGAATCTGTTCTCCGGAGCGCCGGCCGATCCCCCGTCGAAGGACTTCATCATGCGCAACGCGATGGATGCTCAGGAGATCGCGGTCGGCTGGTGGCCCGGCGATGTGCGATATGAGCGAGCGGCGTTCTACGCCTACGCACACCCGGCGCCGGATGGGTTCGCGGGCGCGAAGCTCTCACCTGCGGCTGCGCGTTGGGAGGCGGCGCTCGGCGAGTATGTCCTTGACTGGGACGATCTCCGGTCGAGCTCCGACCCGCATGCATCAGCGCTCGACTTCGCCCGTTCAGCGTTCCGCCATGCGTGCATAGTGTGCAATTGGGATCCGGTGCTCGCCGCAAGCGCCGAGGGAACGCCACCACCGGTCCTCTGAAACACGGTGCGCAGACCAGGCGCGTATCACCCCGGGGCGTGAGCGGTTTGGCTTCCGAGCGCCCAGCACTACGCCACAGACGCTGATGGTTTCGCTCGCCACGCTGCGCGCCGCGGGCTACCGGTAGCTGGCGGAGCGACACAGGTCAAGGCCTGCGACCGGAGCGGCGCCCTGTCCGGGGCACCGTCCGCAGAATCTCGGCTTCGTGCGTTGTGCGCCAGCGCAGGTAGAAGCCCCAACCCCACCGGACCGCAAGCGACGCGTAGAGGTCAAGCTCCTCATAATCGTCGGCGACGCGCTCCATGAAGTCCGCCGCGACGGTGCTACCGGTGCGGTACTGCGTCGTGGCCCGACTGCGAGACATCCCGTAGTCTCCGTAGACGGGCATAATCTCGCTGCTCGCGAACGGCAGGTCGCCGTCATTGAGCCGGCGTTGGACCTTCATCGCCATCGAGCGCGGGTACTGTGCCTCCTTGTCCTCGGCCTCCCACGCCGGAAGCATCTCACGCGCCACATCGCGGATGCGCTCGCAGACGTCCACCATGTTCTGGAGCATTTCGTAGCAGGCCATCTGCTCGTCTTGCACGACCTGGTACTGGCCCATGTCTAGCTTGAGGACGCCGCTCGCCATGTCGTTGAACATGCGGGGAAGCCACTCGGGAACGCGCGGGACGCCGCCCTTGCCCGGCTTGAAGGGCGAGAGCGCTCGCCAGCTTTTCTCGATCTCGAAACCAACCGGGTCGCGTTCCTGGGCGAGACGCCGCTCGTGCTCGTGCTTCTCAGCGTGGGTCCGGAATTCCGACTCCTTTCCCTTCGGCCCAAGCGCCGACCACGGCTTGATGAGACGTTCCAGGTGCGTCTCGAACTCGCCGTCCTTGTCGCGGACGAGCACATGCCTGCTGCCGGGCTTGTTCAGGAACTTCAGCACCATGACCTTGCGGTACTCGTTAGGGCTGAACGAGTACTGATCCTGCCAGGCATACTCGCCTCCAATCTCGACCTGCCGCTTGAGCATCAGCGACTCCGTATCTTGACGCGGTCCGTAGCAAGCACGGACGAAGTCCGCAGGCACATGTTCTAACCTCGCGATGTTAGGGCCCCCTAAAATAGCTTGGTCATGACAATCGAGCCCAAGGGCCGTGCTTACAGCGTCGATCGAGAGACTGATGTGAGTGAGCCGGTCATCCATGTTCACGGGTTGCGCAAGTCTTATGGCGAGCATGAGGTGGTTCGCGGGATCGACCTCGAGGTCGCCCGGGGGGAGGTGTTTGCGTTTCTCGGGCCCAACGGCGCCGGAAAGACCACGACGGTCGAGATTCTGGAGGGGTATCGCTCGCGTGACGCCGGTGAGGTGAGCGTGCTGAGCGAGGATCCGGCCACCGCCGATCGCCGCTGGCGCTCGCGTGTTGGCCTGGTGTTGCAGTCCTGCACGATGCCCGCCGAGCTGACGGTCGGGGAGCTCGTCGAGCTCTATGCCGGCTACTACCTACATCCTCGCCCTACGGCTGAGACGATCGAGCTCGTCGGTCTGACGGTGCAGCGTGACGCGCGCACCAGAGCGCTCTCCGGTGGGCAGCTGCGTCGCCTCGACGTCGCCCTGGCGCTGATCGGCGACCCGGAGCTGGTGTTCCTCGATGAGCCGACGACCGGCTTTGATCCCTCGGCTCGCCACCACGCCTGGGAGGTGATCGCCGACCTGCGCGATCTCGGCAAGACGATCTTCCTCACGACGCACTACATGGACGAGGCACAGACGCTGGCGGACCGCGTCGCGGTGATCGTCGCGGGGGAGGTCGTCGCCGAGGGCACGCCCGAGACTCTCGGTGGCCGCGATCGAGCGGTGAGCGACATCTCGTTCGTCCACCCTGCGGGCACAGCTCTCTCCGAGCTGCCCGACGAGCTGACATCGGTAGCGCAGGTGCGCGACGGCCGGGTCCACATCGCCGCGGTGGAGCCCGCTCGCTCGCTCTATGCGCTCACTAGGTGGGCGCTCGAGAACGACCGGGAGCTGGGCGATCTGACAGTGGGCCGCCCGACCCTCGAGGACGTCTACCTCCAGCTCACTGAAGCCCAGGAGCAACCACGATGAGCGGTCTGCGCCTGTTCGCCCACCAGTTCCGTTCGGACCTCATGCGGTTCTGGCGCAATCCCCAGTCGCGCTACTTCACCGTGCTTCTGCCGATCGTGTTCCTCGTGATCTTCGAGGAGATCTTCAAAGGCACCACGATCATCGACGGGCAGCGGATCACCATCACCACCTTCTACGTCCCGGGGATCATGACGCTGGGGATCATCTCGGCGAGCTTCGTCAACCTGACCCAGGCCGTGGTGGCCCAGCGCGAGAGCGGTGAGCTCAAGCGCCTGCGCGGCACGCCGCTGCCCACGGGCTTTGTCATCACCAGCCGCGCCGCGGTGGGCGTGGTCGTGGCGATCGTGATGTCGGCCCTGCTACTGGCGATCGGCCGGGTCGCCTACAACGTGCCCATCCCCCACTCGACGATGCCGGGACTCCTCATCGCGGTCGTCGTCGGGGCCGCCTCCTTCGCCTGCATCGCGTTCGCGGTCTCGACGCGCATCGGCACGGCCGAGGCCGCCGCGCCCGCCACCAACCTCGCGGTGCTGCCGCTGTACTTCATCTCCGGCGTGTTCGTGCCCGAAGCCCAGATCCCCAAGTTCATGCACGACATCGCGACGGTCTTTCCCGTCGAGCACCTCGCCCAGGCTGTCCGTGAGCCGTTCATCCAGACGCACGGCGCCGGCATCTCTACCACCGACCTGCTCGTCGTCGCCGCGTGGGGCGCCGTGGCCCTGCTGATCGCCGCACGCACGTTGCAGTTCTCGCCACGCACTTCCTGAGCCGCTGTGCAGGGCGCACCCGTCCCCCAGATTGCTGGACCCCATCCCTCTGGCTGGCACTCAACGAAGCCCGCAAGACCTTGACCCAGAGCTTGACCCGGGAGAACTTTGGGCGCCGAGTCGCGATCGTGGGCAAAGAAAAAAAATCCGCCGTTTCCAGCGGGCTTCTCCTATAGCGGGGACAGGATTCGAACCTGTGACCTTCGGGTTATGAGGTCGCCGAAGGGGGGTCAAGTAGGGCCAGGTCGCCCGTGTTTGCTGGGGTTAGCTCGGGCTCGGTGGCGCCGGATTTGCTCAAAACGGAACCTTGAATGGAACCCTGGGAGAGGCCTGGTCACGCCGATCCGTGGCGAGTCATGCAACCATCTTTCGGATGGCACACCACCGGCGCAGAGGTCCCAAGAGTACGCGCGCCGGATGCCTGCTGTGCAAGCCGCACAAGCACCAAGCCGAGCGCCATCGTGGCCGCGCTCGCAGCGACCGTCGTTGGCACGAGCAGCAGGTGGCAGCCGACCACGATGGCTACCGCGACCGCTCAGAGCCCGAGAAGTAGACGCACAGCCGATGCCTGTCAAGTTCGGGCTCGGGAGGCTGGACGGGGCCTGCCGGTAGGAGTCCGGAGGCCCACCCGGTACGCTGATCGACCATGGATGGGCTGCTGTCCGCTGATGCCGTGCGAGTTGGCGCGGTCCGGGGGCGCTACTTCCGCGAGAACTTCGCGCAGGGCGGCATCGACCTGGTGCAGATCGTGCCCGAGCTCGTCACGAATGCGGATGCGGCGATCGCGGCCGGCGGTTGCGCGAGTGGACGGATCGAGGTGCGCTTCGGCGCGCCCGATGCCTCGTTCCTTGACGCCTGGCGCGCGCAGATGCGTGCGCTGCGGGTCCCCGCCCTGCTCTCCTGGCGCTTCGAGGTGAGTTGCGCAGACGACGGCGTGGGTGTCAACGCCGCGGCGGTGGACCGCCGACTCGGCGCGCTCGGGGAGCTTCCAGAGCAGGGCGGACAGCGTGGCTTGTTCGGGCGCGGCCTCCGCGACGTGTGGCTGGCGCAGGGCGCGGGTCGCATCGAGGGCGTGCGGGACGAGCGGAGTGTCGAGTCGTGGTTCTTCCCGGCGGCCGGCGATGATCCGTATGCGTATCTGCACGTCCGTGACGAGCCGGCACCGAGCGAGCGGCCGCGCACGCGCGTGACGGTGCCGCTCGCGCTCGAGCGACTACCCCCCGACGGCCGCCTACGGACGCTCGTCTCGCAGCTGGTCCAGATCCGGCCGGTACTGGACGATCCGGCGCGCGAGCTTTGGCTGGAGCTCCCATCGGGCGTCGTCGAGATCGTGCGCCTCCCGGCACCGGAGCCCGATGGCGAGCGCCCAGTGCTGTTCGACGACGAGGTCGAGGTGAGTCGTGGCGTCCGCGCGCGCGTGACTGTCCGCCGCAGCGCGAGGCCGCTCCCGCCCGGAACCTCCCGCGCGACTCGTCTGGGTGGCCTGGTGGTGCGATCGGGGCGCGCGGCGCATGAGTCTACGTTCGCAGGGCAGGAGGGTCTGCCCGGGACCAGGCATCTGTACGGAGAGGTGACGTGTGATGCGCTCGAGGAGCTACAACGCGCGGCTCTCGACCGACCGCGACCGCAGGTCGTCGTGAAGGTCGATCGCAGCGGACTCAACGAGAACCACTCGGTCGTCAAAGCCCTCTATGCCGCGATCGACGGCGTGCTGAGGCCGATAGTCGCCGAGGAGGAGCGTCGCGCGGGGGCGCATCTCGTTCGCCCCGGCGGAGCGCTGCGGGCACGGGACCAGGTCGGCCTGCGCGCTCTCAACGACGCACTCAAGAACGCCTTCGACACCCCCGGCACGGCTGGGTTCGAGTCCGGTGGGCAGCCGTCGGCAGGTCCGCCGGTGATGCAAGACGAGGACGCCGAGATGACAGCCGGCTCGCCCGGGCGCGGTGAAGCCGACCGCACGGCGGTCGAGAAGGCGCCGCTGCGGTTCAAGCAGGCGCTCGTGCGGCTGCATCCGGGCGAGCGGCGGGGCGTCTCGCTGCTCGTCGACCCGACCCGGATCGTGCCCGACACCCCCATGCACGTGGCCGTCGATCCGGGGCTGGGAATCAACCTGTCGTGCGACGCCGTTCCGGAGCCCAACCGCAGCGGTTGGTCACGAATCGACGCGAATCTGCGCTGCCGCGTGTCCGCCGAGCCCGGTGCCCGTCTCAGCGTGCTCGCCGAGGCCGGCGGCCACACGGCCGAGCTGGTCGTGCTCGTGGTGCGCCACCACGCCACCGGGTGGGTACGCGAGATCGCTCGCAAGGACGAGGACGCAGAGATCGAGGCCCACTTCGACCCGGAAACCGGCATCGTCACGGTGTACGAGGGCCGCCGGGAGTTCAAGGCGCTTGAGAGAGCGGCACGTCGCTCGGGGCTGTCGAAGGCACGGGTGCGCGAATACCTCCCCTACCGCATGCTCGAGGTCGAGGTGGCAGCCAACACCCTGTACACCTGGGCCGCGGAGGAGATCCTCGCGCGACGCCTGGCCGAGGAACGACCGGCGGACCCCGCACACTATGCAGCGGCCGTCCGGCGCGAGGCGCAGGCGCTGCGCTACCGCGCCCACGACAAGCTCATGCGCGCGTTCCTGGATGACGCGGTCTACGACGGCCGGGTGCGCGTCGAAGCCGAGGACCGCCCCAGGACGGCCCAGCAGGCGCTGCTTGCAGACTGAACTAAGGGCGCAGCGCGGTGACGTATGCCACGCAGATCGCCTCTACCCGGGCCTCGGGGATCGCGGTTCGCAGTGCTCTCGAGGCCATCTCGACGCCGGGGCGTCCACGTCTGCCGAACAGTTCCTCGATGTAGGTGAGCGCCACGGTCGTCGGAGGTCCCGCGATCGCATCCTGGGTAAGGGCGTTGAGCGTGAGTGCAATCTCGTTCGGCCTCGTCGTCTGCATGATTCGCACGACATCGGAGGCGTCCTTGTCGTCGAGCCGGGCCGCGCGAGCGCTTGCGACGCGATCGTGGAGCTTGTGGGCCTTTGCGACGAGCAGCGCGGCGGGGCCGGCGACCCTCGCTTGTAGCAAGCGCTCGTCTGCTGGGTCCAACGCAGCGATGGTCATCATGCTGTTGTCGACAAGTGCCGCCTCGAGTCCGACGGCGCGCCGAGCGGCGCGAGCGCCGTGGCCGCCGAGGCGTGCGGCGCGTCTGCCAGTGCCCGACGCGGCCCCCTCGGGGACGATGAGATCGACCGGAACCAGGAACTCCTCGCCAGCAGCGAACGCCGTCGCCAGCCAGATGCCTGGCTCGACGTGGCCGCCGGGCTGCTGCTGCAGATGGAACCCTGCGGCGGACATCCCGGCTTCGAGCTCTGGGGCTTCGCCGAGGAGAAGCGGGTCCAGCACGAGATCGCCGTCGGTGGTGTACGGGGCGATGGCCAGGTCAGCGGCGCCGGTGTGGAGGTAGACGGCCTGGGCACCGGCGAGGATGATGGCGTCGCCGTGGGGTGCCAGCACGGTCAGCGCATCGAGTAGGACTCGCCGCGCGGCTACGTATCGCGGGTCGAGGTCCTCGGGTCGCGAAACATCGCTCGGGCCGGTCATGCGTCCGCCTGCGAGAGCTGCAGATCGCCGATCGAGGGTAGCCGCCAGCGCGGTTCGTTCTCCGCCATCCACGCGATGAGCGCTTCCCCCTCGGCCGGCATCCTACCTGTGCCCGTCAGGCAGTCGACGGCGGCCTGGGAGGGCGCGACGTAGCGAAGTCCCGCATCTTCTGTCCCCCGCTCCCAAACGACCGGATCAAACGCTCGGAGCAGGACGACGTTGGCTCCCTCGTCGGCCGGAAGCAACCCGAGCGTCTTGGCCAGCGCCTCGATCTCGTTGCAGTACGCGATGAGCAGGGCCGGTGCGGCGACGGGTGCGAGGCGCACGGCGGCGAACGATCCTGTGACCGCCAGCGACGGCGGGTCGGACAGCTCGGCGAACTGCGAGAGCGCATCGTTTGCCCCGCCCGGCGCGAGGAAGGTGGACGCATCGTTGCTCTTGAGCACGTCGTATGACTCCGCCCACCGCCGCAGCAGCCCAGGCATATCGACGTCCCGCACCCGTCCTCGACGGGTGCGCTCGACAAGCGCGTCTTGGTCCAGCGCGTCGAGCAGCCGCGAGACGTAGCCCCGCGTCAGGCTCGTGACGGCAGCGATCTCGCTGACTCCATAGGGCGGACTGACGTCGATGAGCAGACGGATCAGCCGTGCCGCCTTGGGCCCGCGGACCCTCGCCTGGCCGCGAGGCATAGGCTGAGGGTTCCGGGCGGCTCCGACGGCACTTACGTAGAGCGCGGGGTTCTCCAGCTTGAGTAGCGCGTTACCGGTGAGATCGATGAAGTTGATGCCGTCCCTGGCTAGTAGCTCTCGGCTTCGCACACTCATCCATGGAGAGACGGCGAGGATCGGGATGTTGCCGGCGAGCGAGCGGATGACGCTCGACAGCCCGCCGGAGAGTTGCTCGACGGCGCGAGGATCGAATGATCGCTTCGCCTCAACCGCGAGGGTCACGTAGGTGCCCCTGGAGTCGCGAAGGTCAATCGCTCCGTCCGCCAGCGAGCGCTGCTCGCTCGAGCTTGCGCCCACCTCGGCTCTGTTCGACCGTTCTACGGTCCAGCTCTCCGGGAGCATCTGGCGTAGCTGCACAACAGCCGCGTCGATAAGATCGGTTTGCTCGATAGTCCCATTTGCCAGCATAGCGAAAGTAGAATATCAGAAAAGATTATCTGTTCTAGCTATTTTGCTGTCCTCGCAAATGTCCCCAGCCAGTAAACCTATGGACACTCCTTACTCGAACAGCCTGCCCTCGACGTCCGGCCAGTACCGATAGAGCGTCTTGGCTTGATCGAGCACGAGCTGGGCGAAGTGATTGATGTCTTGGGTGCTTTCGCCCCCGGGTGCCACGGCCGATGGCTTGTACTCGTGCTCGCGGAGGAGGCGCCTGATCTTGCGGCGAATCGCAGCCTCAGTCGATGCCCGGTCGGCCCAGTCAACCGTCAGGTCTTCCCTGATGCTCTTGACGAGGTCTCGTGCGATTTTGGCGAGTTGCGGGTCAACGCGCTCGGCGCCCTGCGGCAGATGTTGCGTTCCTAGGGTTGCCGTGGCTAGGTGTCCTGCCGCGCGTGATCCTGGGGGCGTCCCGGCTTACAGTGCCCAACGCCATTCGGAGCACAAACGGAACCCCATTGGAACCTTGGCCGTGCGCCGATGCCCACCGCCCCACGAAAAAGGCCCCGATCACCAGGGCCTTTCTTCATAGCGGGGACAGGATTCGAACCTGTGACCTTCGGGTTATGAGCCCGACGAGCTACCAGACTGCTCCACCCCGCGTCGCCCTTTTATTCTAGCAAAACTCCGTCTCCAGCTGACCTGGGCTCAGCCATGCGGAGGATGTCCCCGCTCGTCCGCTCTCTCCTGCACTCAGAACGCGACCGGCTTCCCGTCTCGGAAGAACCCGCCGGTGGGCCCGTCGTCTGGCAGCGTCGCCAGCCACACGATCCCAGCAGCCCCGTCCTTGACCGGCTTTTTCGCGCCCATCGGCCCGCCCATGTCGGTGTTCACGAACCCCGGGCAGGCTGAGTTGACGAGGAAGCCCTCGCCGGCCAGCTCGGTCGACAGGATGCGCGTCATCGCGTTCAGCGCCGCCTTCGAAACTCGGTAGCCCGGCGACCAGCCGCCCATCTCCGCCACGCCTCCCATGCCGCTTGACACGTTCACGATCCTTGGGTGCTCGCTCTTCCGAAGCAATCCGAGCAGCGCGATCGTCAGGCGGTAGGCTCCGTAGAAGTTCGTCTCAAGCGCCGCCTGGATCTTGTCGAAGTCCGGGTCCACACCCGAGACGCCAAAGTCGCTGCCGATGCCGGCGTTGTTCACGAGCACGTCCAGCCGCCCAGGGTCAGCCTGCACCTGCTCGGCCGCTGCCGCGATGCTGGCTGGGTCGGCCACGTCGAGCGTCAGTGCCCGCACTACCGCGCCCGTGCCCTCCGCCAGCTCCGCCGCCGCCGCGCTCGCCTTCTCGCCGTCGCGGGCGCTCAGCAGCACCTCGTACCCGCGCTCGGCCAGCTGGCGCGCGACCTCCCGCCCGATCCCACGGTTCGCCCCGGTCACCAACGCCACGCCATTGCCGCTCCTGCTCGCTCATCGTGCTCTCTCCCGCTTCATCGTGCTTCCTCTCGCTCATACACGCTCACAGTCTCTACCATCCCCGCCCATGCGCGTCGCCGTGGTCGACATCGGGACCAACTCCACCCGCCTGCTGATCGCCGACATCGACTCCGACGGGTCGGTCACCGATCTCCTACGGCAATCCCGCGTCACCCGCCTCGGGGCCGGAGTGGACTCCAACGGAGGGCTCTCGCCGGAGGCAATCCAGCGCACCTGCTCCGTGCTCGCCGACTACCGCGAGCTGATCGACAGCCACCGTTGCGAGGCCAACCTCGCCGTCCTCACCTCCGCCGTCCGCGACGCCGCCAACGGCCCCTCCTTCACCGAGCGCGTCCGCCGCGACTACCGCCTCGACGCTCGCACCCTCTCCGGCGACGAGGAGGCCCAGCTCACCTTTCTCGGCGCCATGAGCGATCGCGAGCCCTCATCCGAACCCACCGTCGTGATCGACATCGGCGGCGGCTCCACCGAGTTCGTCGTCGGCCGGCGGCGGACCGCCGGCTTCCATACCTCCCTGCAAGCCGGGGTGGTCCGGATGAGCGAACGTCATATCCACTCCGACCCTCCCACTCCCTCCGAGCTGCAGAGTCTCGCTCTCGACACACGCACCATCTTTCTCGACGGCCTCCCCCCCGAGGAGCGTGCTCCGGTGATACGCGGGATCGCGGTGGCCGGCACCGCGACCTCGGCGGCGGCGATCGACCAGGAGCTCGACCCGTATGACCCCGAGCGCATCCACGGCTACACCCTGCTGCTCGCCACCGTCGAGCTGCTGCTCGCCCGCCTCGCCGACATGACCGAAGTGCATCGCCGCCAAGTCGTTGGCCTGCACCCCGACCGCGCCCCCACGATCGTCGCCGGCATGATCCTGCTCGGCGAGGCCATGCGCGCCTTTGAGCTGGACCAGGTGGAGGTCTCCGAGCACGACATCCTCTACGGTGGCGCCCTGCGCCTAGCCGGCGTGGGCTGAGCGCCCCAGAGCGCGCCCACCCCCACCCGCGGACCGGCACCGGCACCGGCACCGGCACCGGCACCGGCACCGGCACCGGCACCGGCACCGGCAGAACCTGCCATGAATCCGCGGCTCAGGCCAGGTTCGACTTGCGCGGGTACACGACGGCCGGGTCCGTCAGCACGTTGACCAGCGCCGGCTTGCCAGCCGCGAACGCGCGCTCCAGCGCGGGCCGCACGTCCGCAGGGCGCTCCACCAGCTCACCGTATCCGCCGAGCGCCTCCACCACCTTGTCGTACCGGGTCGCCGGGCGCAGATCCGCCGCCACCGAGTAGCCGTACAAGAACTCCATTGGGTGCTTCTCCAGTGCCCAGATCCCGTTGTTGCCCATCACCCCCACCACGTTCACCCCATGCCTTGCCAGCGTGTCGAACTCCATCCCCGAGAACCCAAACGCCCCGTCTCCCAACAGCAGCACCACCTGGCGCTCAGGGTGCGCGAGCTTCGCCGCCAGCGCGTATCCCGGTCCCGTTCCCAGGCAGCCGAACGGCCCGGGGTCAAGCCAGCAGCCCGGCCGGTAGCTGTCGATCATCCGCCCCGCATAGGACACATAATCGCCGCCATCGCCTATCACGATCGCGTCGCGATCGAGAACCTTGCCCAGCTCCGCGTACAACCTCATCGGATGCAGTGGCGCCCGCTCATCTTCCAGCTCCACCCGCTCAGCCTCGCGCCGCTCGGCCTCGACTGCTCTCAGCTCCGCCACCCAGCGCTCGCTCTCCAACGCCTTCGCGCCGGCCGCCACGCGCAGGTCCGCAAGTGTCTGTGGCAGCGCTCCGTAGCACTCCGCCGCTGGCGCCCGGGGATGGGGCCGCTCGGGCTCGGCCACATCGATGACGACGATCTCCGTCTCCTCGCCGAACGATTCGCCGAAGCCGAGGCGAAAGTCCATCGGCACGCCCACCACGAGCGCCACGTCGGCGCCCTTCAGCGCCTGCCCTCGCGCGCGCGAGAAGAACAGCTCGTGATCAGCCCCCACGCACCCGCGCGCCAGCCCGTTGAGGAACACCGGAACCCTCAGCGTCTCCGCCAGCTCCAGCAACGCTTGCTCGCCGTGCCCCCAGTACAGATCCGTACCCGCCATGATCACCGGGCGCTCTGCCTCCCGCAGCAGCTCGGCTGCCCGCTCGATCGCCGCGCTGGCCGCGCCCTGCCCGGTCGCAGCCGGACTCACCCCCGCCACTGCGCCGTCCTGCTCGCCGATCTCCGATCGGTCTGACTCTGGCTCGGCCGCCTCCATGAACACGTAGTCGAGCGGAAAATCCAGGAACGCCGGTCCGCCGTGAGGCGCGAGCGCCGCGTCGAACGCCTCATCCACGAGGCCGGGGATCTCCGCCGTGCTCTGGGCCGTGGCAGCCAGCTTCGTCAGCGGTCGCACGAACGGCACGTGGTCGATCTCCTGGAGCGACCCCTGCCCCCAACGCATCGCCGGCGCCCGGCCGCCGAGCACGACCATCGGCGAGTGGTTCGCCTGCGCGCTCGCCATCGCGCTCATCCCGTTCGTCACCCCCGGCCCGGCCGTCAGCGCACACACACCCGGCTCGCGCGTGACCTTCGCCCAGCCCTCCGCCGCAAACGCCGCTGTGGACTCATGGCGGACGTCCACGATCTCGATCCCCTCCTCGCGGCACCCGTCGTAGATCGAGAACAGATGCCCGCCCGAGAGCGTGAACAGCTTGTTTACGCCACGCGCCTTCAACCGGCGCGCGATCAGCCGCCCGCCGTGGAATGTCGCGGTCTCCTGCAGCGCGTTTTCTGTGGACATTCGCGCGACTCTACCTGCTCGGGCTCCGCGCGCGCCGCCCGGACGGAAACCCCAAGCCGCTAGATGCCCGGGGTGGGATTCGAACCCACATACCCTTTCTTTGGGCTGCCGATTTTAAGTCGGCTGCGTATACCGGTTCCGCCACCCGGGCTGGTCGGCAACGCCCAGTTTATGGGAGCGGCCTTGTCCTCTGGAACCGCAACTCCCCGGTTGCTACCGTGTCAAGAAGGATAAAGAGGACGAGTAGCGATTGGACCCCCGTGGAGGTCTCCGCACTAACACATACAAGCGGCATGCCGGGCCTGCGCGGTCCCTCTCCTCTGCTGCGCCTGCAGGCCGACGAGCGGCTGATCGCGCTAACCCGCCGCGGACAGCATGCCGCGTTCGAGGTTCTCTGCTCGCGCTACCAGTCCCGCCTGCTCTCCTTCTGCCGGCACATGCTCTCCTCGCGCGAGGACGCCGAAGACGTCTTGCAGGAGGTGTTCGCCGCCGCGTTCAACGCGGTCCTCGCCGACGAGCGCGAGATCAACGTCCGGCCCTGGCTCTACCGAATCGCGCGCAACCGCTCGCTCAACCACCTGCGCCGCACCCCCGCGATCGGCGTGGACTCGATGGACGTGCACTTCGCAGACCACGGTCTGTCGACCAGCGATCGGGTGATACGCCGGGAGAGCTTCCGTCAGCTCCTCGCCGACGTGCAGCAGCTGCCCGAGACGCAGCGCACCGCCCTGCTGCTGCGCGAGATCGACGCGCTCTCCTACGAGCAGATCGCCCACGCGATGGAGACCACGGTGCCCTCTGTGAAGTCGTTGCTCGTGCGCGCCCGCATCTCCCTGGCCGAGGCCGCCGAGGCACGCAAGCTGAGCTGCGCGGAGGTCCGCCTAGAGCTGGGCGAGGTGGCCGAGGGACTGGTCAAGCTGGGTGCCCCCGCGCGCCGGCACGTGCGCGACTGCGAACGTTGCCACGCCTTCAAAAAGCAGCTCAAGGACAACAACCACGCGCTCGCCGCCATCCTCCCCGTCGGCCCTTTGCTGCTAGTCAAGAAGCTGCTGCTCACCAAGCTCGGCTCGACCGCCTCGGCGGGCAGCGCGCATGTCGCCAGCGGCGCCGGAGCCACGGTGGGGGCCGGCGCCAGTGTCGCCGCGAGTGCAGGAGCAGCCGGAGGAGCTGGCGCCGCCGGCAGCATCTTCACGGTCGGGGCGGGAGCTCTCGCGACCAAGGCCGTCGCCGGGCTCGCCGCCGCCGCCATTGTCACCGCGGGCGCCGTCGCTGCGAACCACGCCGTCCACCCGGCCCGTCACCATCCCGCCGGCGCCGCGCCTTCTGCCTACGTACCCGTTGCGCGCCACGCAAGCGAACCGATCGTCGTTCAGGACAGACCTCAGCCGATCAGCTCCGGTGTCCATGGGTCCGCCGGAGCCGCCGCCACGCATCGCACTCGCCACCATCTTGCGGAGAAGAAGCAGACCAAGACCAACGTCGGGATCGTCGCCTCGCCCACTCCTCCCGTCGTACCTGTGGCCACCGTCGTCCCACCTGTCAAACCAGCCCCGCCCAAACCCGCGGTCACACAGGTTACGACCGAGACCACCCAGCTTCCTGCGACGGCCACGAGCGGGGCGCAACCGACGACTCCGGCGGAACCCACCTCTTCAAGCGAAGCTCCTCCTCCTCCACCACCACCACCAACGTCGAGCACCGAAACGGCTCCCCCCGCACCCCCGCCGCCGACCGCCAGCGAACCTACGACCGAACCAACTCCCCAACAGTAGACATCCGCACCCCAAGGAAACGGCGGCGGTGCCCACGCAGGTCCCTTCGCAGAGGGAGGATCACTAGGGTCGCGGGCC
The DNA here is from genome assembly GCA_963813805.1 of uncultured Solirubrobacterales bacterium. GTDB lineage: Bacteria > Actinomycetota > Thermoleophilia > Solirubrobacterales > Solirubrobacteraceae > Palsa-744. The sequence goes on along the minus strand of CAWEZZ010000001.1, from coordinate 240,231 downwards.
CTTAGCCAAACGTGAACGTTTTCAGCGGCTTCTGCAGGATGCCCGTGGACGCCACTTCCGACGGTGAGGTCACCCGAGAGTTCGCCGTGGAAGACGTGAGCATCACTATGTCCACTCCTTCGCGCACACCGGGCCGTTCCGGCAGGAGCAGAACGTCGCGTCCGTACATCCTCCGTCCTTCAAGGACCGCAGTGTAGAAGACGTTGTAGCCGAAAACCGTGTTCACCCGAGTCTTGCCCTCACCACGCAGAACAAAGCCCGCGTACCGCCGGCTCAGCCCGCGGATGTAGCCTGCTGCGTACAGCGGCAGCTCGCCTGAGAGGTAGCCGGAGTAGGGCGGTAGCGCAAGCGGCTTGACCGCAAAGGAATCCTCCAGCCGGCCATCGTGACGACGCTGCACCTTGACGTACCCGCCGGGGTCGGGCGCCGTCCTGTAGAGACCCCGGTAGCCGAAGCTGAACGGCACCGGCCCGCCGTGGGAGAACGTGGCGTCCTCGAGCGTCAGCGCCACCGCGACCGCCAGCGCCACCAGTCCGACGCCGCAGGCGACCACCACTCCACGCGCCGCGACCGACGCCGCGCGCCAGCGGGGTGAGAGCAATTGACCGAACGTCGGTCCGTACTCCGGCTTCAGGGGCACCGCGGCCATTGGCCCTGCAGTCTATGGAGCGGACTGGAAGCGGCGCGACGGCGATGGAGGCACGGCGGTGGCACGAGCGCCGCCAGGAAGCCCGCTGCGACGCAGATCATTCCCCGATCGAGAACAGGGCCTCTAGGTCATGCCGGGAGAAGGCAGCGAAGGCGACCATCGTCTGCGTACGCGTCACGCCTGAGAGCCCGCCGATCTCGCCGGTCACGACGTCCGCAAGCTGCTCGTGGTCGGGGACGCGCACGATCGCGACGAAATCCCACTCACCCGTTACCGAGTAGGCCTCGGCGACGCCTTCGATGTCCGCGAGCGCGCCCCCCAACGTGGAGAGCGCGTCGCGCTCGGCCTCGATCAGCACCACCGCATTGGTCATGGTCATGGCGAGTGCTTCTCTCCGGGTGCTAGCACGATGACCTCGGAGACGCCCGCCGCCTCCACCTCTCCCTTGAAAGCCTGCGCGTCGGTCTCGATCAGCGGGAACGTGTCGTAGTGACACGGGATCACCTGCCTGGCGCCGATCAGCTTCGCCGCCTCCACTGCGTCGAAGCGATCCATCGTGTAGTGGCCGCCGATGCACATCAGCGCTACGTCGATCGGCGCCTCGCGCTCGCCTATCAGCCGCAGGTCGGAGAACAAGCAGGTGTCGCCGAGGTGATAGATCGTCTGGCCGGCGAACCGCACGACCAGCCCGGTTGGCGTGTTGACGGTGCCCTTGGAGGTCGTCGAGGTGTGCCATGCCGGCACGAGCTTGACCGAGCCCCAATCAAGCGTAATGGTCCCGCCGATGTTGGGGTCGTGCACCTTCTCGAGGCTCTCTTTGAGCTCGTTCGCGATCTCCACGATCGCCACGACCTCCGATCCGGCGCGCTTGGCGATCGAGACCGTGTCGCCGATGTGATCGTCGTGACCATGAGTGAGCAGGATCGCCTGAGGGGACAGATCCTCGGCGGCGACCGCCGCCTTGGGGTTGCCCGTCAGGAACGGGTCAATGAGCACTGATGTATCGCCGTCGGTGAGCTCGAAGGCCGCATGGCCCAGGAAGCGGATCTCCATCTTTGCTGCTCCTCTGTGTCGGGAACGTAGGGAAGGGGGAGAGAGAACGAGGAAGGGAAGAACGAGAAGAAATCATCATAGGAGCGTCGAGCGGCATCAGGAGCGTCGAGCGGCGCCAGGAGTGTTGAGCGGCATCAGGAGCGTCGAGCGGCGCCAGGAGCGTCGGGCGGCGTCCAGCGACCCCGTCGCCACTACAGCTCTTGCGGGTCGGCGCGGTGCAGGCCGAGCCCGAGCACCAACCCGAGCACCCCGCCCGTGACTCCGGCCAGCCAGCTCGCCTCCGCAAGAGCCAACGGCATCGCCAGCAGGACGGCGGCGAATGCCGCAGTGCCGAGCAGGTCGCCCTCGTAGTGGAAACCCGCCCGCGCGGCCTGCAGGTCGGGGGCCGCCCAGGCTGCCAGCAGGGCGAGGGCCGCTCCGTTGCCGCCGCTCACGAGCGGCTCGGAGTAGACAGCGCTCGCCACCAGCGCCCCCGTCGCCCCTGCCCCCAGGAACAGCGCGAGCACGACGACCGGCCCGTGGCGGCGCTCGAGCAGCCAGCCGAAGAGCGCGACCGCGATCAGCGTGACGAACTCGTAGAGACCGTTTCCGTAGGCGAATTGGCTGGTGAACAGCTTCCACCAGTCACCGTGCAGGGGACCTTCGATCGCCAGCTTGTCGAAGCTCACATAGCCCCCGCGCCACGCCACCCACGCAACGCAGCTCGCTGCCACCAGGAGGATCGTCGCGTAGGGCGGCGCATCCGCTCTACTTTCCAGCGCCCGGCGAGACCGGCTAGGACTCGGGCGAGAGCGCGACGTGGTGGACAGATCGAAGATCGGTCGGTGCAGGCGGCGCGAAAGGCGGCGCGAAAGACCGCGCGGAGATCGGCCGGGGGCATTCTCGCGCGGCAGCTTGGGGGCGCGCCGACGCAGCCGGTGGCCGCAGTAGGGACACTCGGTGACGTACCGGCTGACCTCCGATCCGCACTGCTTGCACACCACGAACAGATCGGCACCCGAGGACATCGTCGACCCATTCTAGGCCCGCTGGAGAACCACCAGAACGGTCTCGGCGGTAGAGTCCTTGTGCTCGTCCACACCCCTCGGGTGCCAGGTAGGCCTCAGACGAGGCGGTACCAGCGACTGCAAAGGAAACCGATCGATGACACTCGGCTACGACCAGAAGCTCTACATCCTCGCCTTCGACCACCGCGGCTCTTTTCAGAAGAAGTTCTTTGGGATCGACGGCGAACCAGATCCCGAACAGACGGCGGTGATCGCCGACGCCAAGCACCTGATCTTCGAGGGCCTCTCCCAGGCAGTGGCCGCCGGCGCGGACCCCGCTGTCACGGGCGTGCTCGTAGACGAGCAGTTCGGCTCAACCGTGCCCGAGGAGACGCGCGCCAAGGGTCTGCGGCTGGCGATGCCCGCCGAGCGCTCCGGCCAGAACTTCTTCGACTTCCAGTACGGCGAGGACTTCGGCGCGCACATCGAGCGCTTCGACCCCGACTTCACGAAGGTGCTCGTCCGTTACAACCCCGACGGCGACGCGGCCGCCAACCGCGAGCAGCTGACCAAGCTGGAACGGCTGTCCGACTGGCTGAAGCAGCGCGAGCGCAAGTTCCTGTTCGAGCTGCTCGTCCCCGCCGAGCCCGCCCAGCTCCAAACGGTCGACGGGGACTCAGACCGCTATGACTCAGAGCTGCGCCCCGAGCTGATGCGCCGCACGATCGCCGAGATCCAGGATGCCGGCATCGAGGTGGATGTCTGGAAGATCGAGGGCGTCGACGAGCGCGCCGACTGCGAGATGCTCGTCGCCCAGGCACGCACCGGCGGGCGCGATGGCGTGGTCTGCGTGGTCCTCGGCCGCGGCGCCGACGACGCCAAGGTCGACCACTGGTTGAGCCAGGCGGCTCCGGTCGATGGCTTCGTCGGTTTTGCGATCGGGCGCTCGATCTGGTGGGACCCGCTGAAGGCATACGTAGACGGGAAGATCGAACGCGCCGCGGGAGCGCAGAAGATTGCTGAGAACTACCTGCGCTTCGTCAAGGTCTACGAGCACGCCGAGACACTGGTCAGTTAGATGATCGGTAGGTGGCGTGGGCTCTCGGCGGATGGATCGTCGCTCCTGGCAAGGACGCAAGGAGCGTGGCGTGCTTGGCACGCGAGCGACTGAGGACGCAGCCAGGGACGACGAGGCGCCGTCATGAAGATGCGCCAGAGCCTGGCGGAGTGGGAGCGGGCATTTGTCAAGGAGATCTCGCTCGATCGCCACAGGCGCGCTTCGCTGAGACGCACGACCGAGCAGCGTGCGCTCAAGCGCGAGGTGGATCGGCGTCACAAGCACGGCTCGATCCGGTTCGTCCTGCTCGTCCTCACCCTCATCATGACCGCGGCGATCGTCACCGTGGTCATGTTCCGCACCCTCTACCTGCTGCTGGGCTGACCGCTCAATCTGGCACTGGCTTGCGAGGGCGGTCGCTGGGCAAGCGAGCAAGGACGCAGGAAGCATGGCGTGCTGGACGATCTTCGATCGGTCACGAGCGACCGAGGACGCAGCATCGCGCCGCTCAGCGATCGCCCTCGCCGAGCTCGCGTAGCGCGTCGCTTACCTCAGTGCGAACATCATCTTTCGGCGTGCCCGCGCCGTCCTCGCGGTGGATCTCCAGATAGATCTCCTTGCGGAACACCGGAATGTCCTGAGGCGCCTGAATGCCGATGCGCACCTTCTCGCCCATGACGGACAGCACCGACACCTCGACCTCGTCCCCGATCATGATGCTCTGGTTAGACTTGCGCGTCAGAACCAACATTCGGTGCACCTTCCTCTTTGCCGACGGGCGACCGGCTCAGCAACCCCCGCCGCCGGTCCGGCAAGCATAGTCACACGACCGGGGGAAAGCGACCCCCATAGTTCGACTCCCGCCTGGCCGAACGCAGCACCAACGACTCCACGACATTCGGCGATCCCCGCCGTCGGCGCACCGCAGCCATGGGCCGCGCCGGCCGCGAACCCTATGCGCTAGTCTCCCGCACCGTCCATGCCTCGTAAATCCCTGCGCCCGCACTTGAACCAGATCCGAGCCTGGGTACGGCAGGGTCGTACCGACGCCTGGGTGGCCCACCAGCTCGAGGTCACCGTCCGCGATATCGAGCAGTTCAAGCGCCAGAACGAGCTCTCAAGCGTTGGGGAGTCTCCCGAGGGCGCGATCGCGGCGGACTACCCCGAGGAGATCGACCTGCGAGCCGAGGACGACGCGTTGATCGCCGCCGAAATGGAGGCCGCCGAAATGGAGGCCGAGCGCGCAAGAGCCGAAGCCGAGGAGAACAAAGAGGACGAAGAGGACGAAGAAACGAAGAGGATGTGGAGGATGTGGGGGACACAGAGAAGCCTGAGGAGCAGAACGCCCCTCGCGCCCGCCGCCGCAGCCGCCGTGGCGGTCGTGGACGGCGCAGCGCCGCGCGCAACGTCGGCCCCCTAGAGGGCACCTTCGACCACGGTGAGGAGGGCTACGGCCTGTGGCTGGACCCCGCCATCCAGGACAACCCGATCTACGCCGAGCACTGGGCCGGCCACCGACCGGTCGAGGTCACTGTCGAAGAGGATCGCATAGTCATCCGCCGTACCGGCGGCGAGGACGACTAGGACGTCGCTGAGCGACATCCAGCCCTCCGGGCTGTGTTCCGGGCTGTCTGCCCCAATCTCCGATCGGTCGCGCGGGGCCTTGCTCCACTAGTGTCCTGAGTCAGAAATTCGGTCGGTGTTTGCCGGATGGATGGACGTGGTCTGGCGTTCGACGGTGTCGGTGAGTGTGCCGGTGGCACATGGCCGATGCCGGCGGGCGTCAGGCGCGTTCAGGCGCCGGGAACGCCAGCGAATTTCTGACTCATGACACTAGTAGTGCTTTGTTAAGTCTGGGGTAGGTTTCGCGGGCTGGGCGGCGAACCCTCCTTGCGTCTGTCAATTCTCGACGCGAGGAGGCATGATGGCGGCTGTGGCGGTGGCTGATGCGGATGAGTGTCCCGCGAACCCTAGGACCTGACCTCCCTGCGGCCTCCGGCGTAGTCGGCCGCCTCGCGTAGATACCTCCCGAATGCCGCGTCCACCACCACGCCGGCCTCCCACGCCCAGGGATCATCCGGGGCCACCTTCATCGCCACCTGCAGGCACCACGCGGTGCCTGCGCCATAGCACTCTACGAGCTCCTCCGTCGAGAACCGCCCGCCCAGGCGCCGGCGCAGCTCCGCGACCAGCGCGTCCGTCACGCGCTCCAACAGCGACCCGCGCTCGGCCGGCGCGGCCCGCAGGCGGCGTTCGCCCTGCTGCCACTGATAGATCGCGTTCTCGAACGACACCCGCCCGAGGGTAGCGTCCCGGCACCGGACTCAGTTGTTGGGCAGGCCGCTCACTATGTACGGTCGCTCGCCTTTCTTCATCATCCCCAGCCGGCGCGCCTCCGCTTCCAGCGTTCCCTGCCTGCTCAGGGTTTCGTGCTGGCGCACGAGTAGCCTGTTTTCGCGCTCCATCGTCACCACCGCGGCGTTGTCGCTGCGCGCCTGGCGCCACGTGGACAGGATGTGGATGCCGGCGCTCAAATATAGGTAGAGCGAGGGCCACCAGCACGCCCCCCATCGCCACGCGGCCCAACCGGTCCCAGCGTACGCGCGCTCGGATGCTCGCGCTCGGTGTACTGGCAGGGCGAGCGCGTCGTGTCTGGGCACGCGTCCCCGCGGAGCGACTGGAGCGCGCTTGAGAGGCCAAGGCTCGAGGCATGCTCCTCCCGCATTCGCGCTTGCCTATGAACCTCCTGCAAGCCGACCAAGAGCCTACCGGGAGAACGCCGAGTGCCCGGGGAACTCCGCATCGGCTCCCAGCTGCTCCTCAATGCGCAGCAGCTGGTTGTACTTTGCGACCCTGTCCGATCGCGACGGCGCGCCCGTCTTGATCTGCCCACATCCGGTCGCCACCGCGAGGTCCGCGATCGTCACGTCCTCGGTCTCGCCCGAGCGATGGCTGATCACCGCGGTGTAGCCCGCCTCGCGCGCCATCGCGACCGCCTGGAGCGTCTCGGTCAGCGTTCCGATCTGGTTGACCTTGATCAGAATCGAGTTCGCCACCCCCTCCTCGATGCCCCTGCGCAAGCGCTCGGTGTTCGTCACGAACACGTCGTCGCCGACCAGCTGGACGGCAGCGCCCAGGCGCTCGGTGAGCATCTTCCAGCCATCCCAGTCCTGCTCATCCATGCCGTCCTCGATCGACACGATCGGGTAGCGCACAGCCAGATCGGCCCAATAGTCGGTCAGCTCGGCTGCGCTCAGCGTGCGGCCCTCGTGCTCGAGCAGATAGCCGCCGTGCCGATAGAGCTCGCTCGCGGCAGGGTCGAGCGCGATCGCCACGTCCTCTCCCGGCTTGTAACCCGCCGCCGCGATCCCCACCATCAGCATCTTCAGCGCCTCCTCGTTGGAGCTCAGGTCGGGCGCAAAACCGCCCTCGTCGCCCACCGCAGTGCTCAGCCCGTGCTCGTGCAGCGTGCGCTTGAGCGCGTGGAACACCTCGGCGCCCATCCGCAGGCACTCCGAGAACGTCTCCGCGCCGCAGGGCACGACCATGAACTCCTGGAAGTCCACCTTGTTGTCGGCGTGCGCCCCGCCGTTGAGCACGTTCATCATCGGAACAGGCAGCACCCTGGCCGCCTCGCCGCCAAGGTATCGCCACAGCGCCAGCCCCTCCTCGGCCGCCTGCGCGTGTGCCGCCGCCAGCGACACGCCCAGGATGGCGTTGGCACCCAACCGCGACTTGTTCTGGGTGCCGTCGAGCTCGATCAGCGCCCGGTCCAGGCCGTCCTGCTCAGAGGCGTCCATGCCGGTGACCGCCTCGGCGATCTCGCCGTTGACGTTGGCCACCGCACGCGTTACGCCCTTGCCCTGCCAACGCTCGCCGCCGTCGCGCAGCTCTGTCGCCTCGAACTCGCCCGTCGACGCGCCCGAAGGCACCGCCGCGTGGCCGTGAGCGCCGGAGCGTAGCCCTAACTCGACCTCGACCGTCGGGTTGCCCCGGCTGTCGAGGATCTGGCGGGCGTGGACTCGCTCGATCTGGCTCATACCAGCGGTCCTTCAGTCACCGGCACGACCCGAACCCGACCTATTTTTTGGTCGGCGTGACGGGTACTTTGGTCGTCTGCGGCGGTGTGCTCGTCTGTGGGACCGCTGTACCAGCACCAGTGGGGAGCACCGGCGTCTTCGGAGCTTTGTACTCCTTGCAGTCCGCGACTACGTAGCCCGAGCGGCATTCCGTTTTGCCCATCCACTTCTTTTTGAATTCTTTGACGAACTTGCTGAGCGCCGACTGCTGCTGAGTGGCGGTCAACTGCTGCTTGATCGACGCCTGCGACTGCGCCAGCGTCTGCTGGCTGCCGGGCGTGATGCTCTTGACCTCGAAGATGTAGTAGCCGAAGGGGGTCTTCACGGGACCGCTCAGCACGTTCGCCTTGGCGGAGAAGACCGCTGTGTCGAGTGCCTTCTCCTCCTGACCTTTGATCACCCCCGGCAGCAGGCCGCCGTTGGCCTTGCTCGTCGGGTCGATCGAGGAGTGCTTGGCCACGCTCGCGAAGCTCTTCCCGGATTCGACTTCCTGTTTGGCCTTCTTCGCCGCCGCTTCGGTCTTGGTGAGGATGATCTCCAGGTTGCGCTTTTCCGGCGCCCCGAAGCGCTGCTTGTTTTCGTTGTAGTACTTTTCGATCTGCGCCTGGGTGGGCGTGCTCTTAGTCTTGACGATCTTCTGCTGGATTTTCGTCGAGAGCATGTTCAGCTTCACGCGCAGCAGCAGATCAGAGACCGTCTGCCCCGAGCTCGCGAGGAATTTTTCGAATTCAGCCGCTTTGGGGAACTGCGTGCTCTTGATTTTTTCGAACTGCTTCTTGACTTCGGCGTCGGTGACCTTTACGCCCAACGAGGAGGCTTCCCCGAGCACCCATTCGGAGGAGATCAGGAAGCCAAGAACCTCCTGCTGCAGGGATTTGTACTGCTGTTCGCACTGGGACTTCAGCTGCGCTGTCGTCGGCGCAGACTGGCCTTTGGCCGGTTTCGGAGAAGTGGCCGCCAGGTGTGCGATGCACGCCGTGTAGTCCGGCGGTTCGGGAACCACCGGCTTGGGCGCCGTCTGCCCCGGCACCGTCCCAGCGGTCGAGGCCGACGCCACCGACATCCAATGGTTGAACGTGGCCTTGGTGATCGAGCTGCCGCCGACCTGCACCACGGCGTTGCCGGGGATGCCCCCACACGCGGACAGACCCACGACGGCAAATAAAACGGCGCCTAGCGCCGGGACGAAGCGGGCTTGCTTGGACACGAGGCGGGCATCCTAGCGGAAACTTCACAAGCCGTGCTTAAGAAGTTCCTCACGTCGCCTTCGCGGGCGCGACTGAAATCCAGTCTGAGAACGTTCCAAGGGATTGTGCATAGCGTTCTGAGGGGATGTGCATGGGTATGTGCAGGCCATCCGTGCAGGCCATCCGGACCGGCTCTTCACGCGGCCTCACAGGCAATCGCCAGCAGCACATCCGCGGCCCTGACGACCGTCGGAAAGCGCTCGGCCCCCTCGCGGGGCACCCGCACCGACACCTGGGCGCGCCCGGACTCATACAGCGCCTCGGGCAGCTCCTCGCGCAGCCGTCTCGCCCGCGCTGAGTCGAGCTCGATCGGCACCACCGCCAGGCGGTCTCCGCGAAAGCTCACCGTCCGTGCCCCAGCCTGGCCGAACTTGATGCGCGCCCGTTGCAACGCCAGTAGGTTCGCAAGCGGCTCGGGCAGCGGGCCGAAGCGGTCCTCGAGCTCCTCGCGCAGCTGCTCCACGTCGGCCACCTCCAGCGCCCCCGCCACGCGCCGGTGCACCTCGATCTTCGCCTGCTCGTAGGGAACGTAGTCCGCCGGCACGTACGCATCGACGTTCACGTCCAGCCGCACCGGCTCGGGGAGCTCCTCGCCCTCCGCTTGCGGCTCCGCCGCGTGAACCGCCTCGTCGAGCATCTGCATGTACAGCTCGAACCCCAACGCCGCCACATGCCCGGACTGCTCGTCACCTAGCAGGTTCCCCGCGCCGCGGATCTCCAGATCGCGCATCGCGATCTGAAAGCCCGCCCCCAGCTCGGTGTAGTCCGACAGCGCCGCCAGCCGCTGCGCCGCCTGGAGCGTGAGCGTCGCCGCCGAGTCGTACAGCAGGTAGGCGTACGCTCGCTCGCGGCTGCGCCCCACGCGCCCGCGGATCTGGTAGAGCTGCGCCAGCCCGAACGTGTCCGAGTGCTCCACAATCAGCGTGTTCGCCTGCGGGATGTCGATGCCCGACTCGATGATCGACGTGCACACCAGCACGTCCGCGCCACCGCGCAGGTAGTCCATCATCACCGTCTCCAACTCCCCCTCGCCCATCTGCCCGTGCGCCACCGCGAAGCGCACCTCTGGGCACAGCGCCCGCAGCCGCTCGGCTGTCTCGTCGATCGAGTCGACGCGGTTGTGCAGGAAGAACGCCTGCCCACCGCGCTCGTGCTCGCGCAGGATCGCCCGCTTGACCAGCTCCTCCTCGTACTCGCCCACATACGTCCTCACCGGCCGTCGGCCCTCCGGCGGCGTCTCGATCACCGAGATATCGCGCAGCCCCGCCAGCGACATCTGCAGCGTGCGCGGGATCGGCGTGGCCGACATCGAGATCACGTCCACCTTCAGCTTCAGCTGGCGCAGCAGCTCCTTCTGCTTGACCCCGAAGCGCTGCTCCTCATCGAGGATCAGCAAGCCGAGGTCCTTCGCGCGCACGTCGCGGGAGAGGACACGGTGAGTGCCGATCAGAATGTCCACCCGCCCGTTGGCAAACCCCTCGACGGCGGCTTTCTGCTCGGCTGGGGTGCGAAATCGGGAGACGTGCTCGAGCGTGAACGGGTAGTCGGCCAGGCGCTCGGCGAAGGTTCCGTAGTGCTGCTGGGCGAGGATCGTGGTGGGCACCAGCATCAGCACTTGCTTGCCCTCGCCGGCGGCCTTGAACGCCGCCCGCAGCGCAACCTCAGTCTTGCCGTAGCCTACGTCGCCACAGATCAGCCTGTCCATCGGCTTGGGCGCCTCCATGTCTGCCTTCACCAGCTCAATTGCTTCGCGCTGATCGGGCGTCTCTGAGAAGGGAAAACGCCCCTCGAACTCGCGCTGCCAGTCGGAGTCCGCCGCGAACGCGTGCCCTGTCCGCCGCCGGCGCTCCGCATAGAGGCTCAGCAGCTCACCCGCCAGCTCCTGCGCCGCGCGCCGCGCCCTGGCCTTCATCGTCTCCCAGCGCGTCCCCCCCAGCTTGCTCAGCGGCGGGTGCTCGCCCCCCGCGCCCACGTACCGCGAGATCTTGGCGAGCTGGTCAGTGGGCACGAACACGCGGTCGTCGCCTTGGTATTCGAGATACAGGTAGTCGCGCGTCACCTCGGCCACGGTCCGCGTCTCAAAGCCCGCGAAGCGCGCCACGCCGTGGTCCTCGTGCACCACGATGTCACCCGTGCGGAGCTCGGTGAAGGACCGTAGGGCGCCCCGGCGTCGAGCACCCGGACCCCCGCCGTCGGCCTCGCCCGGCCGCGCGGCACGGCGCCGGCGCAGCAGCCGGTGCTCGGGAAACACCGCGAGCTTCAGCTGTGGGGCGATGAATCCCTCGCGCAGCGACGCCGCCGCGAACCACAGCGACGGCGCTGGCCCACCACCGTCTGCGACGGCGGCGCCGCCGATCGGTGGCGCCCCACCGACCCCCTCGCCCTCGCCCAGCCACGTCGCTTGCAAACGTCCCAGGTTGTAGGCCGCACGCTCGCCCTCGCCGCGACGGGCAAACGCCACAACAGTCCTATAGCCGGAGCGGACGAGCTTCTCGAGCTCCGGCTCGGCCTCTCTGAGCGAACGGGCGGCAGTATCGGCGGTCTGGGCCCGCAGCTCGATCTCCTGGCCCGCCGCGTGCGAGGAAAGCCAGATCCGTGCGCGCTGGGCGAGCGTCTCCTGGATGCTCTCCGGGCTCACGTAGAGGTGGTGGGTGTCCTCGTCTCCGAACGCCGCGCACACGTCGCTCCAGTGATCGCTGAGCACCGGCGCCATATCCTCCTCGGCCGCCACGATCAGCTCGGCGCCCTCGCCGACGAGGTCGAGCAGCGCGCCGAAGCGCTCCACGGGAAGCAGCTCGGCGATGTCCGGGCGTTCGGTCTCGCCGTCCCCGTCGGCGAAAGCCCCGGTGGCAGCTGCGATCTCGGCGAGCTCGCGGTGCTCCACGGCGAGCTCCGCAGCAGGGGCCAGCTCCACCTCCTCGGTCTCTCCGAGCGAGCGCTGGGTGAACGTCGAGAACCACCGCAGCGACTCGATCTCGACATCGAACATGTCGACCCGCACCGCTCGCTCCTCGGTTGCTCCGAACACGTCGAGCAAGCCGCCGCGCAGCGCGAACTGGCCTCGCTCCTCGACCTGATCGACGCGCTCATAGCCTGCCGCCGCGAGCTCTGAGGCGCACTCCTCCAGGTCCAGTAGCTCACCCACCCGCAGGGTGAACGAGTGTGGCCGCAGCTGCGGATCGGGAACCTTCTCCGACAGCGCCACCGCGCTCACCACCACGACGGGCTGGGCTGCCCCCGCCTCGCTCGGCGGGGCAGCCTCGGCGGCCAGCAGCGCGTCCAGGGCGGCCACCCGCAGACCCACCAGGTGCGGAGGCGGAGCGAGATGAGACTCGTAGGCGACGCCCCGCGACGGGTAGTAGCGCACCTGTCGCGGGGCAAGCCATGCGCGCAGATCCGCCGCCATGTCGCGTGCGGCGCGGTCGTCGCCAACCACGACCAGCGTCGGCCGCGCCCGCGCGGGCTCCTCGATGTCGGCGAGCGCCGCGATCAGATACGGCCGCAGCGCCCCCGACACGAATGCGTGGCCGCCCTCGCGCGCCAGCTTCTTCGCCGACTCGTCCTGCTCGACGAGCCCCAGCAGTGAGCGCAGGGAAGGCGCCCCAGTCGCCATCTACCTCGCGTCCTTGCCCGGCGCCGGGTCATTGCTCACCGTCGCGTTCTCGCCCGGCGCTCCATCCTCACCCAGCACGACCCGCTCGACCTGGTCGCATGCGCGCTCGAGGAGCTCCTTCACCCGCGCCTCTTCCTCGCGAAAGCGCCCCAGCACGTACGCCGAGACGATCTCCGGGTCGGTTGAGTCAGGCCGACCCACACCCACCCGCACGCGCGTGAACTCCCCGCTGCCCAGCTCGCGCTTGAGCGACTTCAGCCCGTTGTGTCCTGCCAGGCCGCCGCCCAGCCGAGTGCGCACCTCCCCGAACGGCAGGTCGATCTCGTCGTGCACGACCACCACCTGCTCGAGCGCAAGCTTGAACGCTCCACGCGCCGGGCCAACCGAGCGCCCGGCATCGTTCATGAACGTCTGCGGACACAGCACCGCCACGCGCGGGCGCGCGTCGCCGCCTGCGTAAATTCCGCCCACGCGACCCTCGCCGATCCGGCCCTCCACGATCCGCCCGCGGAAGCGATCCCTGGCCCGTCCCAGCCCCCAGCGCTCGGCGAGCGCCTCAGCGACCATGAAGCCCACGTTGTGCCGCGTCTTTGCGTACTCGCGGCCGGGGTTCCCCAGCCCGACGATCAGCCAGTCGACGGCCCCACCACCACCACCGCCGCCAAAGAGGCCTCGCAGGAGCTGCTACTCCTCGCCTGAGGAGCCCTCGGCGTCGGCACCCTCGGCGCCCTCGGCGGCCTCGCCCGGCTCCTCGCCCTCGCCGACGACTTCCGTCTCGGCCTCGATTTCCTCTTCCACTTCGACCTGCAGCCGCGGCGGGGACAGGGTCGCGACCACCGTCTCCTGCACGTCGTCCAGTAGCGTCACGCCTTCCGGGATCGCCACCGCCGCGAGCCCGATCGTCTCACCGATCTGCATCTCGCCGACCGCGTGCACGATCGACTCCGGGATCGCTGTCGGCAGCGCCTGCACGTTCAGCTCGCGCGTGATCTGCTCCAGCACGCCGCCTTCCTTGACACCAGGCGCGTCCTCCGTGCCTGTTAGCTCCAGCGGCACGACCGCGTGGATCGCCTCGTCCAATCGCACCCTCAGCAGGTCTACGTGGACCGTCTCGCCGCGCACAGGATCGCGCTGGGCTTCCTTCAGCACCACCGGCGTCGCTTGCTTCCCGTCGACGCTCAGGTCCAGCACGGCGCCTGACCTGGCCAGCGCCAGGCGCAGCTCGCGCGCATCCGCGTCGAAGCCCACCGACTCTCCGCCACCGCCGTACAGCACCCCTGGCACGCGACCTGAGCGGCGTAGGCGTCGCGCCGCGCGCGAGCCGTCCGCGGCGCGGCTCTTCACGTCGAGCTTGGTGGTCGTCTCAGCCATCGGAAGGGTGGAGACTCTAGCAGCGCAGGAGCGGACTTTTCATCCGGCCGAAAAGCCGCTTCGCGGGGATGGCCGGCCTGAAAAGTCCCGCTCCTGCTTGGCTGATTTGATCGTGCGATGCCTCATGGCACTAGCAATCGGCTTCGTTTCCGATCGGCGCGCTCAGCGACAGCAGCGTGACCGTGATGCCCGCAAGGAAGCTCCCCGTGCGACGCACCTCCACGCACTGCACCACTGGCAGCCTCCCGATCACCGTCCACGCCAGGCGCGTCTTCCCCGTGGCCTCCGTCAGCGCATACGCGGTGGACGATTTCAGCGACAGAATCTTCACCGCGCCGGGTCTTCTCAGGCTGGTCGCGTTCGCCCGCACCGTCGCCACGCACGACGGGCTCCGCCGACAACCGCTGCCCAGGTGGGCAAGCATGCCCGGCAAGTCACCCTTCGCCTGCGCCTGCAGCACCGCCAGGATGTCGTCGCGTTCGGCGTTCTCGGTCGACAGATACCTCGCCAGCGCGCCGCTGATCGCGAGGAACAGCACGACCGCCATCGAGATGAGGATGATGCGTTTCAGAACAGCTGGTTCTCGCCGCCGAACACTTCGCTGACCGAGTCATCGACGAAGATCCGCCGGATCGATTCTGTCAGCAGCTCGGCGCATGGCAGCACGCGAACGTTCTGCGGACGGTCCGCTCGGACCGGGATCGTGTCGGTCACGACGATCTCCTCCAAGCCGGAGGTCCGCAGGTTCTCAAACGCGTCCCCCGAGAAGAGCGCGTGCGTGGCCGCCGCATACACCCGCGCGGCACCCTCTTCCTTGACCGTCTTGGCGGCCGCCTTGAGCGTCCCCGCCGTGTCGATCATGTCGTCGACGATCACCGCCGTCTTGCCCTTCACGTCACCGATCACGTAGCCGATCTCGGCGACCTGCTGGGCCGGGCGCTCCTTGTCGAGGATCGCCAGCTCAGCGCCTATCTTCGACGCGAATTTCTTGTTCAGCTTGACCCTGCCGGCGTCCGGCGCGACGACCACGAGGTCGGGTAGACCGAGATCGCTGAAGTACTGCGTGAGCATGAACAGGGCGGTCATGTGGTCGACCGGCTTCTGGAAGAACCCCTGGATCTGGCCGGCGTGCAGGTCCATCGTCAGCACCCGGTCGGCTCCGGCGGCCTCCAGCATACGCGCGACCATCCGCGCGGAGATCGGCTCGCGCGGCGCAGACTTCTTGTCCTGGCGCGAATAGCCGAACCACGGCGTCACGGCGATCACCCTGTGCGCCGAGGCGCCGACGGCGGCGTCGATCATGAACAGCAGCTCCATCAGCGAGTCGTTTGCCGTCACGCCGGTCTGGGGGTTGCCGCACGTGGACTGCACGATGAACACGTCCGCCCCGCGGATCGACTCCTCATAGCGGCAGTACACCTCACCGTTGGAGAACGTCTTCAGCGTGACCGGCCCGAGATCCACCCCCAGCTTGTCCGCGATGTCGACGGCGAGCTGCGGGTTCGCACGCCCGCTGAACAGCATCAGGCGCTTGTTGTAGTCGATCGGAAGACTGGCCGAGGACTGCGTGCGCGTGTCTATCGCGCTCATTTCGCCCTTGAGTGTAAACATCGCCCGGGACGATCGGTCATCAGGGCTCGCGGCTCCGTTCGGCATAGCCCTCGATGTTGGTCTGGCGCTCGCGGGCGATGCCGAGCGCGCCGGGCGGCACGTCCTCGGTGATGACCGATCCGGCGCCCGTGCGGGCGCCATCTCCGACGGTCACCGGGGCGACCAACGTCGTGTCGACGCTCGTGTGCACATCGCGCCCGATCTTCGTGCGATGCTTGGCACGGCCGTCGTAGTTGGCCGTGATCGTCGCGGCGCCGAGGTTCGTCCTCTCGCCCACGTCGGCGTCACCGATGTAGGAGAGATGCGGGATCTTCGTGCTGGGGCCGATATCGGAGTTCTTGACCTCCACGAACGTCCCCGCCTTGGCTCCTTCGCGCAGCACTGTCCCGGGGCGCAGGTAGGCGAACGGTCCGACGCTCACGCCGTCCTCGAGCACGCAATCCACGAGGTAGGAGTGCCTCACGGTGCAGCCTACGCCGATCAACGTGTGACCCTTGATCGTCGTGAACGGTTCGATCGTTGTGTCCTGGCCGATCTCCACGCCCACCTCGATCACTGTGGCCGCGGGATCGACGATGCTCACCCCCGAGCGCATGTGCCGCTCGTGGATCGCCTCCTGCGCGAGCTTGCGCACCCGCGCCAGCGCCACCCGGTCGTTGACGCCGAGTACCAGCTTCGGATCCTCCACCGCGTGGGCGGCGACCGCCGCGCCGCCGGCCCGCAGCAGGTCGAGCACCTGAGGCAGATACAGCTCGCCCTGCGCGTTCTCTGCGCTCAACCGCGGCAGCACCTCCCTCAGCGCGTTTGCGTCGAACGCGTAAATCCCCGTGTTCACCTCTCCTATCTCCAACTCCTCCGGGGTGGCGTCCCCCTCCTTCTTCGTCTCCACCACGCGCTCGACCGCGCCACGCTCGTCGCGCACCACTCGACCGTAGCCCGCCGGATTCTCGAGGATCGTCGTCGCCATCGTCGCGGCGGCGCCGCTCTGCGCGTGCGCCTCCGTCAGCCCCAGGATCGCCTCGGCGCCCACCAGCGGAACGTCACCGCTGAGGATCACCACCGGCGCGTCCGAGTCGATCTGGGACATGCCCGCCACAACCGCCCCGCCGGTGCCGTTGGACTCTGGCTGCACCGCCAGCTCCACCCCCTCGGGCAACACCTGCTCTAACGCCCGCTCCGGGGAGTCCACCACCACGACCCGGCCGGCTCCCGCCTGAAGCGCTGCCTCCACCGGCCACAGCACCATCGGCCTGCCGCACAACTCGTGCAAGACCTTCGGGATCCGCGAGCGCATGCGCGTACCCTGCCCCGCGGCGAGGATCAAGATCGTGGGAGCGGCCACGGGATGATGGTATTCGAGTCGACGCAGGTCCCATCAATCTTTTTCTGAAAGGCCGGGCCGCATGCGGCCCGGCCACGGAGCCGCACATGTGCGGCTCCGCCGACCGGCGCATGCGCCGGTCGGGACATCATCAGCCTTATAAGTCAAAGCTGGGGGGCAGGCTGGGGGGCAGGGATTCGAACCCCGATTCTCAGGACCAAAACCTGATGTCCTGCCATTGGACGACCCCCCAAAGGGACGCACATCGTCTCACGAGATCCCCTGAGCTGGGCATCTTGACCGGAATGAGAGAGGGCGTAACTACATCGCAACACGCCCATCTCCTGCTTCTGCAAGGATTCCTGCACTCTGTTTCGGGGAGTCGAGAGACCGGGGTGGTACGTCAGCGCCGTACTCGCGGTCGTACTGGTGCTGCCCGTGGGCGCAAGCGCCGCCGTCCACCATGCAAAGTCGAGCACCTGTGCGGGAGCCAACCTGCTCCCGAACACCACCAATACGGCGGCCATCAACACGGCGACGCTATGCCTGATCGACCAGATTCGCGTCACCCATCGCCTGCGCCCGTTGCAGGTCAACCGCGAACTGCAGACGGTGGCCTGCGCCCAGGCAGTCGAAATGGTGAGCCGCGACTACTTCGCCCACGAAAGCCCATCCGGAGAGACGCCGGCGGCACGCGTCGCGGCCACGCACTACCCCGCGCACGCCAGAAGCCTGTCCACCGCCCAGAACATCGGGTGGGGCACAGGCGCCTACGCGACGCCAGCTCATATGGTCGCCGCGTGGATGCACTCTCCCGAGCACCGCGAAATCATCCTCACCGGCGAATATCGCGACGCCGGAGTCGGGGTGGCCATCCCGGCGCCGTCGATCGTGGCGGAGGGCCGGAGCGGGGCCACATACGCCGTGGAGTTCGGCGCTCGCGGCTGACCTCAGGAGCGCCTGCCTGACCGATCGGAGATCGGTCGGCGCGGCACGCGGCCGCCTCCGGCCCCGGCCTCTGAGGCGGGACCGCCTGCCGAGGAGATCCCCAGCACCCGCATCGCCTTCAGCCCGAGGCTGAGCTTCTCCCGTCCATCGCTTGAGCTGACGTCCAGCCCCGAGAGATCGCGTACGCGCTCCAGGCGGTAGTAGATCGTGTGGCGGTGGGTGAACAGCCGCTGGGCCGTCCCCGCCACGTTGCCGTCAGCCTCCAAAAAGGTCTCGAGCGTCCGCACGAGATCGGTCTCGTACTGCTCGTCGTAAGCCACCAGCGGCTCCACTGTCTCTGCGTAGAAGCGCTGCAGCTCGGCCGGGTTCTCGCTCATCGCTGACAGCAGCAACCGGTAGGCGCCGGTCTGCTCGAAGGCAAGCACCCCGCCATCCGCCGAGCCCTGCGCGACATTCGCCGCCAGCAGCGCCTCGCTGGCAGCACGCGGGAGATCGGCGGGATCCTCCGCCATCCGGCTGCGTCCGATCGCGAACGTGTACCCCGCAAGCCCGGCCTCCATCTCGCGCAGAACCGCATCGGCGGCACGCGCGGCCGTCGACTCCTCGCCGCCCGGTACCAGCAGCAGAACCTCCGCGCCCACCATCCCCTCGCGCTCGGACAGCGCAGCGATCGAGCGGTTGACGACCGCCCGTGCCCCGCGCTCGGCGACCGCGCGCACGCGCCCGCGCCAGCCCTCGTCGGTAGGCGCCTGCGGGTGGGCGCGCGCGACGATCATGCTCGCCCCATCCTGCACATCCAACGACAGCTCCTTCGCGCGCGCCAGCAGCTCCTCGCGCCCTGTCAGCTCGCGACGTAGCACCGCACGCAGGAAATCGGCCGTCGCCGTCTCGGAGGCTTGATCCGGCGCCCTCACCCGCTCGACCTCCGAGGCGATCATCGTCACCAGCACCCTGCGCATCGACGCGTGCTGGGCGATCTCTGATCGGTCGGTCCTCGTACGCATGTGCAGCGCCCCCACGACCGTGTCCCCCACGCGCAGTGGAGTGCTGCTCACGCCCTTGCCCTGCGACAGCAGCGAACGCTCATCCGCCGGCGATCTGGCCGCCACTGCCAGGGTCGCCCCCCAGGCGTCCGTCACCGCCAGGCTCTCCTCCAGTGCCTTCGCCGCCGCGCGCACAACCTCGGGCAGGCCCGCTCCCGACTCGACTGCCTCGGTGATCGCGTCCAGCGCCGCCAGCTCCGGGGCAGCGCGCTTCGATCCTCCCGCGCTCCCGTCCGTGGGGGAAGCACCGTCCGTGGGGGAAGCACCGTCCGTGGGGGAAGCACCGTCCGTGGGGTCAGCAGTCACGGGGACTAGCCCCAGAAGTAGACGATCGCGAGCGCCCCGGCCACTCCGACGCCGACGAGCACCGCGAGCACGTACAGCGACAGCACGGTCGCTGCTAGCCGCTCCCACAGGCGCGAGTAGGACGTCCACGCCGGTACGAGGATCAGGCCGGCATAGAGCGCCAGCCCGAACACTGCGGCACAGACGGCGACGAGGTCGTTGATGGCTGTCCTGCTCATTGTGCGTTCTCCGGTCTTCGGTCCGCGATCCCGAGGATCCTGAGATCCCGAGGATCCTGATTGTGACGCACGGGGATGTCAGTCGCCTGCGCGGACCCCTACCCGCCTGCCACGCTACCCGGGCTCCGCCACCGTCATCGCCCGCCTGCCACGCTACCCGGGCTCCGCCACCGTCATCGCCCGCCTGCCACGCTACCCGGGCTCCGCCACCGTCATCGCCCGCGCGAATGTGGCGTCCACCGGTGTCGCGCAGATCGGAGCGGGCACGCGCCCCTCCAGGCCGGCCGCCGCGCGTTCGGCCCGTCCGAGACCGTTGGCCCGCGGAAACAGCCCTACCACCGTCGGCCCCGACCCGCTCACCAGCACGAGATCCGCCCCTGCCTCGCGCGCCTCGATCAGCGTATCGGCGATCTCCGGGCACAGCGAGATCGTCGCCTCCTGCAGGTCGTTGTGCAGGAGCTCCCTCACGGCGGGGACTGGTGCGCCAAGCTCCAACGCCGCGCGCAACGCGCGCCGCCGCTCTTCGAGCGTCTGCGGCGAACGCGCCAGGCCAAGCCGGTCTGCCTCGGCGTACACCGCTGCCGTGGCGAGCCCGGTCGCCGCCGGCAGGACGAGCAGCCCAAACGACCGGCTCGGGTTCGGCAGCTCGTACAGGCGCTCGCCGGCGCCCGCGGCCAGCCAGCGCCCAGGCGACACCTGGGCGGGGACGTCGGCGCCCAGCTGCGCGCCCAACTCGCGCAGCAGCGCCTCGTCGCCCAGCCCTGAGGCGTGCCTGGCTAGGCGCAGCGTGGCGGCCGCGTCCGCAGAGCCGCCTCCCAGCCCGGCGGCCACCGGGATCCGCTTGACGATGCTCAACCGCAGCGGACCGATGTCCCAGCCGGTGGCATCGCGAAACGCTCCCAACGCCGCCGCCGCGAGGTTCTCAGTCGATGGGCCGGGCACCCCCGGGCAGACGACCTCGTCCTCCTCCTCCGCCGCCGCCGCGCCGTCTGGGGCGCTTTGGAGCGTCAACTCATCCGCCAGCGAGATCGACTGCATCACAGTCACCAGCTCGTGCCTGCCGTCGTCCGCGCGCGCTTGCCCGAGGAACAGCCCGAGGTTGACCTTCGCTGGGGCCAGCGCGTGGAGAGGAAGATCAAGATCGCGCACGCGTATTGCTTTGGTAGTCACCGAAAGATAAAGGGGCGTGGATGTGCATATAAAAATTTGAGCCGTGTATAGCGATCGTTATACGCGACTCAAAAAAATACATCTTCCGTCACGTACCGCACCCGCGTTTTTGCGTGCCGCATGCGCACGTTCAGATGCCGAGCGCGCGCGCCAGCTCCCCAAAATCCTGCGGCGACAGACGCTCCGCGCGGACGTCGCGCGGGTGCCCCAGCTTCACCAGAGCAGCGCGCACCGCGTCCCCGTCATGCGCCACCCCGCCGCGAGATGTTCCCGCCAGCAGGAGTGAGCGCGCCAGCGTCTTGCGCCGATGGGCGAACGCGCCACTCACCAACGCACGCAGGGCGGGCACCGGCGCGGGTCCCCGTCGGCGCAGACTCACGAGCACCGAATCAACGTTCGGCGCCGGGTGGAACACCGTGCGCGGAATCGCCCGCACCACCTCCACCTCGCACGCGAGCTGCGCGATCACCGAGGGCACACCATAGGCGCCGCCGCCGGGAGCCGCCGCTAGGCGCTCGCCGACCTCCCGCTGCGCCATCACCACCCACTGCTCCACACGCGGCAGCTCCTCGATCGTGCGCAACACAGCACCCGCTGCGATCCCATACGGCAGGTTCGCCACCACCTTCGTCGGCTCCGGGCGCAGCCGGCCCAGGTCGATCGTCATCGCGTCGTTGAAGCGCACGGTCACGTTGGTGTGTGCATCGGTCGCGTCCAGCAGCGCCTCTTTGAGGCGCACATCGACCTCCACCACATGCACGTGCCGGACGCGCTCGGCCAGGTACTCGGACAGCACCCCCAGGCCACCGCCGATCTCGAGCACCACATCCTCCAGATCAAGCTCCGCGGTGCGTCCGATCACGCCGAGGATGTTCGAGTCGATCAGGAAGTTCTGTCCGAGCTCACGGTCCGGGCGCACGTCGAACTGGCGCATCCGCCGCAGGCTCGGTTGGGCGGGCCCTGGCTGCATGGACTCTCGCGCTGCGGAGTCTGGCGACCGCGCGGCCAGGCCAAGTGGCGAAGCTCGGCCGGGTCCTTGGGCATCGGCCATGACTGCGGCGCTCATCACCAGCCGAACACGCGCGCCGCGTTGCGCTCGACCGCCGCGCCCAACTCCTGCACCGACACCCCACGCAGCTCGGCGAGGAAAGCCACCGTGTAGGCGACAAACGCGGGCTGGTTGCGCTGCTTGCGCACGACCTGGGGCGTGAGGTAGGGGGCGTCCGTCTCGACCAGCAGCCGCTCATCCGGCACCTGACGCGCCGCAGCGGCCAGGTCGGCAGCGCTTTTGTAGGTGACGTTGCCCGCAAACGAGATCGCGTACCCACGCTCCAGGCACTCCTCGAGGCGGTCAGGCATCGAGAAGCAGTGGATCACGACGCTCAACCCCGTAGCTTCGCGCGCAAGCTGCGTCAGCGTCTCGTCCTCGGCCGCCCTCGAGTGGATGACCAGCGGCTTGCCAGTCTCGCGCGCCAGCCCTATCTGCGCCGCGAACGCGCGCTTTTGGTCTGTGCGCGACGCACCCTCACGGTAGAAGTCCAGCCCGGTCTCGCCAATCGCCAGGCAGCGCTCGTGGGCGGCCAGCGCGCGCAGCTCGGCCAGATCGGCGTCGTCGAAGCCTTTCGCCGCGTTCGGGTGACGGCCGATCGCCGCGTACACCTGGGGGAACGTTTCGGCCGCGGCGAGCGCCGCGCGGCAGGAGGCACTTTCGGTGCCGACAGTCAGCATCCGCGTGACGCCCACCGCGTCAGCCGCGGCGACCAGCTCCGCGTCCGGCTCCTCGCACAGGTCAAGATGGGTGTGGCTGTCGATCATGACTTTGGGAACAGCATCTCGACCGGGCTGACGCGCTCGATCCTTCCCGCTCCGAGTCCGGCACCCGCAAGCGACACATCCGGGGCGCCGAGCGCAGCGAGCAGCTTCTCGGCGCTCGTCGGCAGGTAAGGCCAGAGCAGCACCGTCACCGAGCGCAGTCCCTCGGCGAGCGTTCGGAGCACGCGATCGAGATCTTCAGCGCGCGCATCGTCCTTGGCCAGCTGCCATGGCGCCTGCTCCTCGACGTAGCGGTTCAGCCGCCGCACCCGTTGCCAGATCTCATCCAGTGCGAGCGTCAGCTCGGCGCGGTCGAGGTGCTCTGAAACGCGCTCGGGAAGGCCCGCGAAGTCAGGGACGAGCGCGGGGTCAACCCCGACGTCGCGCGGCGCCGCCCCGTCGCGATAACGCTCGAGCATCGCGATCGTACGGCTGGCGAGGTTGCCGAGCTCGTTCGCAAGCTCGCTCTCGTACCGCTGCTCGAACGAAGCCGTCGACACCGAGCCATCCTGTCCGAAGGGAACCTCGCGCAGCAGATAGAAGCGCAGCGCGTCTGAGCCGAAGCGGTCGATGACCGCGAACGGGTCGAGCACGTTACCCAGCGACTTTGACATCTTCTCTCCGTCCATCAGCAGATAGCCATGCACGAAGATGTGTTCGGGCAGCTCGATCTCGGCCGCCATCAACAGCGCGGGCCAGTAGACCGCGTGAAAGCGCAGGATGTCCTTGGCGATCACGTGGTAGCTCGCCGGCCAGAACCTCGCCGTCAGATCCTCGCCTGCCGCCCGGGCGGCCACGCCGCGGCCCTCGCCGCCGGAGGCGGTCATCGACGGTATCGGCGCATACGACAGTGCCGAGTAGTAATTGAGAAGCGCGTCGAACCACACGTAGAAGACGTGCTCGGAGTCCCACGGCACCGGCACCCCCCAGGTCAGCTTGTGCCGTGTAAGCGGCACGTCGCGCAGCCCCGAGCGGATGAATGACAGCGCCTCGTTGTAGCGCGTGCGCGGCGCGACGAAGTCCTCGCGCTCGGCATACAACTGCTCCAACGGCTCCTGAAAGGAGGAGAGCTTGAAGAAGTAGCTCTCCTCCTGCTCGCGCGTGAGCTCGATGTGGTGGATGGGGCAGCGGTTGCCCGCCTCGATCTCGTTCTCAGCCTTGAAGTCCGCGCATCGTGGGCAGTACCAGCCTTCATAGGTCCCCTCGTAGACGAACCCGTTTTCCTTCACGCGCGCGAGCACCTCCTGCACCTTCGCCATGTGCTGAGGATCGGTGGTGCGGATGAAGAAGTCATTCGTCGCTCCGATCAACGGCGTGAGCGCCTTGAAGCGCTCAGCGTTGCGGTCGGCCAGCTCCTGCGGCTCCACCCCCAGCGCGTGCGCCGCGTCGGCCACCGGCTCGCCGTGCTCGTCGGTCCCCGTCAGGAAGAACACCTCCTCGCCGCGCTGGCGGTGATGGCGCGCCATCACGTCGGCGGCGATCGTCGTGTACGCGTGCCCCAGGTGCGGGGCCGCGTTGACGTAGTAGATGGGGGTGGTCACGTAGAACGACATGAAGGGTTCGCCTCAGGCTACTTGTCCTCTGCTCATCAGCTCCCGGTACAGCTCGTTCGCGCTCATCCCGGTCAGTTTCCCCACCGTCGCCGCGGCCGGCCGCGCCTTCGCGCCCGCCGCAACCAGATCGCGCAACGCCTGGAGCGCCTCCTCGCGCGGCGCCTGGTGGGCGGGATCTGATCCCGCGGCGCCGACCACGAGCACCACCTCACCCCGCGGCGCACCGACCGGAGATCGGCCGGCGCCGTAGTGAGACGCCAGCTCGGCCGCCGTCCCGCGGCGGACCTCCTCGTGGAGCTTCGTCAGCTCGCGACAGACAGCCACCGGACGCTCCGGGTCGCGCGCGGCGAGCACGCTCAGGGTCGCCACCAGGCGGCGCGGGGACTCGAACGCCACGAGCGTCTCTGCCGCATGCGCCAGCAGGCCCTCCAGCTCAGCGCGCTTACGCGGCAGGAAGCCGACGAAGCGCCAGCGCTCGGCCGGTAGTCCAGAGGCGACGAGCGCGGTCGTGACCGCGCTCGGCCCCGGCAGCACCTCGACCCGAAGCCCAGCCGCGTGGCACGCCCGCACGAGCGCGAACCCAGGATCGGACACCAGCGGCGTCCCCGCGTCGGACACGAGCACCACCGTTGCTCCCGCGCGTATCCGCCCCACGAGCTCGCCCGCGCGCGCGCGTTCGTTGTGCTCGTGCAAGCTCTGAAGCGACGCTACGATCCCATGCCGGTCGAGCAACACTTTTGTGTGTCGCGTGTCCTCGCACGCCACCACGTCGGCCTCTGCAAGCGCGGCGAGCACCCGCAGCGTCACATCCTGGAGGTTGCCGATCGGGGTCGGACACACAAGCAAGCATCCATGCGTCGCGGACTCAACCGGAGGGTTCTCGGCGCCCATCACGCAAATATAGGTTGCCGCCGATGCCAGCCGAGGAAGATCAGCCACCGCAATACACCCGCTACCGTGCTGGGCGCCGACTGCTGCCGCGCAAGAGCGAGGACCTCACCGAGCCAGGACGACCGCCGCTATCTCCTCACCGTGAGGGACAGGACGGGCGCGGGGTAGCCTGGCGGCGCTGGGCCACCCCAAAGCGCCTGCTCGCCGGCCTGCTAGCGCTCGCCCTCGCCTGGCTCGGGCTGTCACTGATGCTGTTCCTGATCAGCTCGCACTTCGAACGCACCTCGCCACCAGCCGACGTAGCGGGCGTGCTCGACCCGGCCGGCTACCCGCTGACCTCGGCCAACAACATCCTCGTGCTCGGCTCCGACCGCCGTCAGAAGAACTCAAAGGAACCCGGAGCGGAAACCTCGGGTCCGGGCCGCTCGGACTCGATCATGCTGATCCGCACTGGCGGCGGGCACGCAGCACGCCTGTCGATCCCGCGCGACACCGTCGTTGAAATCCCCGGGCATGGCCTGCAGAAGATCAACGCCGCCCACGCCTTTGGCGGTCCCGCGCTGTCGATCTCCGTGATCAAGCGCTGGCTCGGCGTCCCGATCAACCACATGGTCGAAGTCAACTTCGAAAACTTCCCGCAGCTGATCGACGCGATGGGCGGCGTCGACTACACCGGCGGCTGCATTGTCTCGCGCCTGGACGGCGGTTTCCGCAACGGCGGCTACACCCTGAGGCTGAGCGCCGGCACCCACCATCTCGACGGCAAGGCGGCGCTCGCCCTGGCGCGCACCCGCGAGAACATGTGCGCGCCCAACCAGACCGACCTGCAGCGCGAGGAACATCAGCAGGCGCTGTTCACCGCCATGAAGAGCCGTCTGCTCTCGCCGTCGAGCTTCTTGCGCCTGCCGTGGATCGCCTGGGACGCTCCACCGGCGATCATCTCCGACATGGGCGGCGAGACGCTGCTCGGGCTATTCGGCGCTCTCGCCATCTCCGGGACACCGCCGACGCAGGTGCTCAAGCCGTCGGGGAGCACGACCCTGCCGGGCGGCGGCGAAGGTCTGACGGTCTCCGAATCCGAGCGCCGCGCAGCCGTCGCGCGGTTTCTGGCCGGCTGAGGCCCTCAGAACGTGTTTCAAATTTTCCGCAGCGTGCGCTTTTGTATCTACACCGTAGATACCATGGAGCACAGTGAGCGCAAATTGAAAGTCCTACCCCCGCATGCGTGCGCTTTTGTATCTACTCTATATATACAATGGCACACGGTGCGTTTATTTCAAACACATACTCAGAGCGCTGCTGGGCTGCGCATCTCGGCGTCCTCGGCCGCTCGCGTGCTGGCCGATCTTCGATCTACGCCACGCGGCCTGCGCTCAGCTCTTGGCCGTGACCGGTTTTGAGTCCTTGGCCTTCGCGGAGTCCTTGGGGCTCTTCTCGCTCTTCTTCTCGCCCTCCGAGGAAGACGAGCTCGAAGAGTCACCGCTCGAGGAGGAACCATCTGGTGAGGAGTCCTTGGAGGATGACGACCCCTCCGCTGCGGCCGCCGTCTCGCGCTGGCGATTGCGCGTGCCGTAGTCGGTGTTGTAGAAGCCCTTCCCCTTGAAGTGCACCGCCGGGGCGTGCAGCACGCGCTGCACGGGCACCCCCGTGTCGGGGTCATGGGTGAGCGATGCCTCAGAGAAGGACTGCTGGAGCTCGAACGTCGTTCCGTCGGGGCGTCTGTACTCGTAGATCGGCATTGGCACTCTCATTATAAGAGTGCCAATGGGCGGGGCCGGCGGGCACGCTACTGGGGCGGCGGCGGGTCGGACTTCAGTCGGACAAGAGCGCCCGCGCGCAGGCGATTCCGCCACGCACCGTCGCGGTGAAGTCCCGGTCTGGCTCGGTGAGCATCCGCAACGCGAACCCGTCGCCGAGCGAGAAGAGGATCTCGGCGACCACCTCGGGCTCGGCGTGCAGGCGCAGGACCCCCTCCCGCTGCGCGGTCGCGAGCATCCTGGCGACCTGCTCCCGGGTGCGGCGCGTTAACCCGGCGTACTCGACGGCGACTTCGGCGTTGCGGCGCGACAGCGTGAACAGCTCGAACACGAGCGTCACGAAGTCGGGGTCCTCGTGCACGGTCTTCTGCAGGTTCTGCGCCATCAGGTCGATGAAGCCATCGGCGGTCTGTGCCCCGGCCAGCTGCTGCTCGAGCATCTCCATGCGCAGCTCGCAGTCGCGGCGCACGGCCTCGACGAGCAGCTGCTCCTTGGTGCCGAAGTAGTAGTGCAAGAGGCCCCTCGACACGCCAGCCTCGCGCGAGACGTGATCGAAGGTCGAGCCCGCGGTGCCGCGCCGCGCGACACTGCGGCGCATCGCCTCGACGATGCGCTGAGCCTTCTCGCCCGACAGCGACCTGGGCGCCCCCGCGGCGGGGACCGACGAGCCCCCGGCCACGGCGTTCCCCTCCGCAGCACCGGTCTCCGCAGGCGACCGGTCTCCGCGGCACCGGTCTCCACGGCGACGCCATCCACAGCGGCGATCATCGTTCGGTGGGGAGCTTTTACTCAGGCGGCGGAGGCGCCCACCGGGGCCGGCTCCGCATGCCCGTTGTTTGAGCTGTAGTCGAACTCCTCCTCAGCGCCAAACAGGAGGTCGAGCACCTTCGAGCGCAGGCTCTCGCTGAGAGCCATCGCGAGCACGCCGGCGACCGTCAGCAACAGCAGCGAGCGACCCAGGCCACCTCTACGGCGGCGGCGCTTGGGAGGCTCTCGCAGCGCGCTGGAGGCGTCCCGTAGCGCGTTCACCGCATCCTTCAGCTCGCGCTGGAGCTTTTTATCCTCGAACAGCGCCTCGGTTGCCGGCTTGCCGTTGCTCATGCGCCCATAGGCGCTGCGCGCCGCTCCGTACGCCGCGAACAGGCTGCCACGCAGATCCTCGTCCTCGATGAGACGCTTGAGATACCGGTTGCGCTGCGCCGCTCTGGCCACATCTGAAGCCTTGCCGATTCGGTCCTTCGCTGCCATCTCCACACCTCGTCTCTGCCGGAAGCTTTGCTGGTCCACCCAATATACCCTCGGGGTGAGCTAAGCGTGCAGCGCCGCCTGCTCCTGCGCAGTCGGGAACGCCCACGCTGCGCGCGAGCGGCGCTCCTGGCGGAACACGAACCGCAGCTGCTGCGGCGGCTTCAGCTGGGCCTCGTTGGGACGAAAAGTCGAGCATGGCTCGGGGAGGTCGAGAGCGCAGAGGAGGTTACAGCGAAAGTAGCATTCGTCGCAACTCACCTTCCGGACAGCACGTTTGCTCTGCTTTCTCGGCACTTGCTTCCCCTCATCTGGTCTAGGCCCGCCGCGATCTGACATCGGGGCGGAGTGGAACGGGACGACAGGGATCAAAGCACCGTCCGGCGGACTGCGCGAGGGCCATCCCGCAAATCGCAGAGAAAATGCTTTTCTACCCGGAAATAGCCGAGAACGAGTCACTTTCCTGTGACAATCGAACCGATTACCGCGCATTTTCCGAGGCTCCGGCCACGACCTGCTCGCCGACGTCATCATCTGCTCACATGCGCATCCTCGTCACCGGCTCAAGCGGCTTCGTCGGCTCGCTCCTGGTTCCCCGGCTCCTCTCCGACGGGCATGTCGTTCGCGCGCTCGGGCGAGATCCCACGCGGGTGCACGAAGCGCTCGAGCTACAGCGCCCGCACGTGGTCGCCGGCGAGGTCGAGGTAGTCCGTGGCGACGCGCTTACCGGCGAGGGGTTAGCGCAGGCGCTGAGCGAAGTCGAGGTCGCCTACTACCTGATCCACTCTATGGAGAATCCCTCAAGACACCCTCCACGGAGAGGATCATCCCCGCTGGCGAGCGGGCTCGTCATGGGGACGGACAAGGAGAGTTCCTACGAGGGCTCCTTCCCCGAACGCGAGCACCTGGCGGCGAAGAACTTCGCCACCGTCGCCCGCCGGGCGGATGTCGAGCGCATTGTCTATCTCGGTGGCCCGCTGCCAAAGACACAGGCCGTCTCGCGCCACCTGGCCAGCCGCCTGGAGGTCGAGCGCATCCTGCTGGACTCCATTCCTGGCTCAGTGGCCCTGCGCGCCTCGATCGTGATCGGCGCGCGCTCGCGCTCTTTTCGCTTCATGGTGAGGTTGGTGGAGCGCCTGCCCGTGCTCGCCCTGCCCGCCTGGCGGCGCTTTCGCACACAGCCGATCGACTCTCGCGACGTGATCGAGATGCTCGCCAACGCCGCCCACGAGCCGGCGGTGGCAGGTCGCTCACTCGATATCGCAGGGCCCGATGTGCTCACCTACGGCGAGATGATCGCCCGCATCGCCGAGCTGATGCTCGTGAATCGCCCTGCGCTCGGACTGGCGGTGAACGCGACACCGATCGCGGCTCGCCTCGCGGCCGCCATCGCCAAGGAGGACCCCGAGCTGATATTGCCGCTGATGGAGAGCTTGCAAGGAGACCTCCTGCCGGCCGACGATCGCGCCGCGGAGCTGTTGAACGTGGAGCTGCACTCCTTCGACTCGGCCGTCGAGCATGCGCTGGGCGAGTGGGAGGAATCCGAGCCGCTGGCCGCACGCTGAGTCTGGGCGGTTGGCGGCACGTCGATGGGTGACAGGTCACTGCGGGATGTCCGCCAGATACGGTTCTCCCGCCCGCTATGGACCCACGAACCCCATGAGCCTAGTCACGGCCTCAATCCAGATCGCCGCCGCGCCCGAGGATGTATGGAAAATGGTCATGGACCCCGATCGTCTGGAGGACTGGGTCACGATTCACCGCAGGCTGCTGCACGCCGACGACGGCCCTCCACGGGTGGGGTACGAGATGGACCAACAGATCCATCTGCGGGGAGTCGGCCTCGAGATTCACTGGAAGCTCGTCGACTGCCACCCCTGCAAGCGCGCGGTGTGGGAGGGTCGTGGGCCCGCTCGCTCGCGTGCTCGCACGGAATACAGCTTGAACGCGCAGGCCGGCGGCACGCGCTTTGACTATCGCAACGAGTTCCGCCCACCGCTCGGGCCAGTGGGGGCGATAGTCAGCCGTGCGCTCGTGGGAGGAATGCCCGAGCGAGAGGCCAAGCGCACGCTCGATCGTCTGCGCGCTCACCTGGAGAGCACCTGATCGCCTGTGAGCACCTGATCGCCTGTGAGCACCTGATCGCCTGTGCTCACACAAAGTCTGTTTGCAAAATAGACGGTACGGTCGAGAGCTCTGGGGAAGGATCGTGTAGGGTCAAGATAGAAACGATGTGGCTTAGATCACATTTACACTAGTGAAGAGGACTTGATCGTGACCGACTTCCTTGACGAGAAGCGCAAAGAGATCGCCGCTCGACTGGCTGAGCTCAAGCATGAGCACAGCCGCCTCGAGGCCGCGGCATCGGCCCTGGCCAGGCTGAGCGGATCGACTTCCGCCGCTACCACAGTCGCTCCTCGCCGCCGTGGACCCGGACGCCCGCGTGGCGCCGCGAGCAGCGCCAGCGCAGCGACTCCCACCAGCGCAGCGACTCCCGCCAAAGCCAAAGCAACCCGTAAAAAACGAGGTCGCCCGAAAAAAGTCGGCCGGTCGTCGAGCGCCAAAGTGGGTCGTCCACCCGGCAGTGGCAAAAAAGCCGCTGCGACCACCACGAAACGTCGCGCCGGACGACGTAAAGGCAGCGGCACGCGCGCGCTCGAGGCACACTCGTTCGTGCGGGAACAGCCCGGTATCACGATCCCCGAGCTGGCCGCGAAGATGGGCATCAAGCAGAACTACCTCTACCGCGTGCTCCCTGGCCTTGAGCAGGAAGGCAAGGTCGCCAAGAAAGGCCGCGGCTGGCACCCGCAATCCTAGTCTCGAAGCCTCTGGCGACGTCCTCGATCACTCGTGTGCAGAAAGGCGTGCAGAAAGGCGGATTCGAACACACGTCGCTCACTGCGTCCTCGCCAGGAACTACGATCCCATCGAATTGACAGGCTGACCGCCTGAGACGACTCGCCACAAAAGGGCGCGGCATATGCTGCGCCCTTTTGCTTTCCTCTACGCGCCTCAGCGGGACGATAGCCGGGCCGACGCCACGGGACGACAGCCACGGGACCGGTCGCCCGCCCACGCCCGCCCACAGTCACCGTCAAATAAGGCCCTGACCTTTGATCGTGTCGCGCTCGTCGGTCAGCTCCGCCACCGAGGCGTCGATGCGTGCGCGGGAGAAGTCGTCGATCTCCAGGCCCTGCACGATCGACCACTCACCGTCGGTGCAAGTGCATGGGAACCCGCAGATGAGGCCCTCAGGGATTCCGTAAGAGCCGTCGGAGGGGACGCCCATCGAGACCCAGCCTCCATCTGTGCCGGTAACCCAGTCGCGCACGTGATCGATCGCGGCGTTGGCCGCCGAGGCGGCGGAGGAGGCGCCACGCGCCTCGATGATGGCGGCACCGCGCTTGCCGACGTTGGGTAGAAACTGGTCTTTGATCCACTCCATGTCGTCGACCACATCGACCGCCCGCTCACCACGGACCTGAGCGTGGAACAGGTCGGGGTACATAGTGGGCGAGTGGTTGCCCCAGACGCCCATCTGCGAGATGTCGCTCACGGGCACAGCCAGCTTCGTCGCGAGCTGCGCGATCGCGCGGTTGTGGTCGAGGCGCATCATCGACGTGAACCGCTCGCGCGGGATGTCGGGCGCGTTGCTCATCGCGATCAGGCAGTTCGTGTTCGCCGGGTTGCCCACGACGAGCACGCTCACGTCCTCGGCGGCGCGATCGTTGAGCGCCTTGCCCTGGACGGTGAAGATCTTGCCATTCTCTGAGAGCAGCTCAGCGCGCTCCATGCCCTTCGTGCGCGGTCGCGAGCCGACGAGCAGCGCAATGTTCGCACCGTCGAGAGCGTCGTTCGGGTCGTCGTGCAGGTCAAGGCCCGAGAGCAGGGGAAAGGCGCAGTCGATCAGCTCCATCGCGACGCCCTCCAGCGCGCCCATCGCCGGTGGTATCTCGAGCAGCCGCAACTCGATCGGCCGCTCTGCACCGAGCAGCTGTCCTGAAGCGATGCGGAAGACGAGGCTGTAGCCGATCTGTCCGGCCGCGCCCGTGACGGTCACTCGTACTGGGGAATTACTCATCGGTGGTTCATCTCCTGGGTGACGTGCTGTGCGTGTAAGAGGTTCTGTGGTGTGTGTGTGGCGTAGGCCTCATCGGTGCGAAGTAGACCTCAGACCATCGCCTGTCTGAGGCTCTGCTCGACTGAGGCAAGAAACTCCTGTGTCGTCTGCCACGGCTGATCCGGGCCGATCAGCTGGGCGAGGTCCTTGGTCATCTTCCCGCTCTCGACGGTCTGCACGCACGCGCGCTCGAGGGTCTCGGCGAAGCCGATCACCTCAGGCGTGCCATCCATCCGCCCGCGGGCAGACAGACTGCGCGTCCACGCAAAGATCGAGGCGATCGGGTTGGTTGACGTAGGCTTGCCCTGCTGGTGCATACGGTAGTGGCGTGTGACCGTGCCGTGCGCGGCCTCAGCCTCGACCGTCTTGCCGTCGGCGCTCATCAGCACGCTGGTCATCAGCCCGAGCGAGCCGAAGCCCTGGGCGACAGTGTCGGATTGCACGTCGCCGTCGTAGTTCTTGCACGCCCATAGGTAACCGCCTTCCCACTTCAGCGCGGCCGCCACCATGTCGTCGATGAGGCGGTGTTCATAGGTTAGGCCGGCGGCCTGGAAGTCGGCCCTGAACTCGTTCTCGTAGATCTCGGCGAAGATGTCCTTGAAGCGCCCGTCGTAGCGCTTCAGGATCGTGTTCTTGGTCGACAGATAGACCGGGTAGCCGCGGTCCAGGCCGTAACGCATCGACGCGCGGGCGAAATCGCGGATCGAGGAGTCGAGGTTGTACATCGCCATCGCGACTCCCGCTCCCGGGAAGTCGTACACCTCTAACTCGACCGGCTCTGAGCCGTCAGCGGGGGTGTAGGTAAGCGTCAACTGGCCCGCGCCGGGGACGACGAGGTCAGTCGCGCGATACTGATCGCCGAACGCGTGACGGCCGATCACGATCGGCTTTGTCCAGCTCGGCACCAACCGGGGGATGTTCGAGATCACGATCGGCTCGCGGAAGATGACGCCGCCGAGGATGTTGCGGATTGTGCCGTTGGGCGATTTGTACATCTCTTTCAACCCGAACTCCTTGACGCGAGCCTCGTCGGGAGTGATGGTCGCGCACTTGACGCCCACCCCATAGCGCTTGATCGCCTCGGCCGCCTCGACGGTGATCTGATCGCTTGAGGCGTCGCGGCTTTCGATGCTCAGGTCGTAGTACTTCAGATCCACGTCCAGGTAGGGCAGGATCAATTGATCCCTGATGAACGACCAGATGATTCGGGTCATCTCGTCGCCATCGAGCTCGACGACGGGGTTCTGCACCTTGATCTTGGCCATGTAGTCGGTCCTCGGTCTCTCTGCGTCGGGGTGCCGCGTCTCCGCGACAGCAGCCGATGCTATCGACCGCGCGCCACACGGCGAACCTCCCTATCTGCTTCACTTCGTCATATGGCCACCGTCTCGCAACCAACGCGCGAGAATGCCGCGCAGTGGCAGACGCACACGGTCGCAAACCAGCCACCCCCGCTGGAGGGACTGGACGTGTTCTCTAGCAACCTGCCCCTGGTGGAGGCGGTCGAGCGCGAGGGGGCCGGATGGGTGCGCGAGCGCGCCGCGGAGCTGGGCCAGCTGGTGGGCGGCTTGCCGCAGCAGTTCTGGGGGAGGCTGGCGAACGAAAACAGACCGGTGCTGCGTACGCACGATCGCTACGGCAATCGCATCGACGAGGTCGACTTCCACCCCGCCTGGCACAAGCTGATGAAGATGGGCGTCGAACACGAGCTGCACTCGCTGCCGTGGACGAGCGAGGAGCCGTTCGCGCACACCGCGCGCGCCGCCATGTACATGACCGCGATCCAAGCCGAGGCGGGCTTCGCCTGTCCCATCACGATGACCTTCGCCGTGGTGCCTGCGCTGCGCGCTCAGCCCGAGCTGGCAGCGGAGTGGGAGCCGCTCGTGACCGCCAACACGTACGACCCCCGCCTGATCGCTGCGCACGAGAAGGGCTCGGCGATCGCGGGCATGGCGATGACCGAGAAGCAGGGCGGCTCGGACGTGCGCGCC
Source organism: uncultured Solirubrobacterales bacterium (assembly GCA_963813805.1). GTDB lineage: Bacteria > Actinomycetota > Thermoleophilia > Solirubrobacterales > Solirubrobacteraceae > Palsa-744. The sequence goes on along the minus strand of CAWEZZ010000001.1, from coordinate 206,190 downwards.
AACACCACCGTCGCGAACCCCCTGAACGGCGGCGGGCCGGGCGGCGAGTACGCGCTTATCGGCCACAAGTGGTTCGTCTCGGCGCCGATGTCCGACCTCTTCCTCGTGCTCGCCCAGACCGACGACGGCCTCTCCTGCTTCCTGTTGCCACGCATGCTGAGCGACGGCAGTCGCAACGCCTTCCACATCCAGCGCCTGAAGGACAAGCTCGGCAACCACTCCAACGCCTCGAGCGAGGTGGAATTCCACAACGCCTGGGCGCGCATGGTCGGTGAGCCCGGCCGGGGTGTGCCGACGATCATCGAGATGGTCGGCCACACGCGCCTGGACTGCGTGATCGGCACCGCCGCTGGCATGCGCGTGGGGGTTGTGAACGCCACCCACCACGCCGCCCATCGCAGCGCGTTCGGCAAGACACTGATCGACCAGCCGCTGATGGCAAACGTGCTCGCCGACCTGTGCATCGAGTCCGAGGCGACCACCGCGCTGGCGATGCGGTTGGCGCGCGCCTACGACGAGGCGCATGCCGACGCGCAGGCGGGCGAGAACGACACCGACGCACAGCTGTTCAAGCGCCTGGCCACTGCGGTCGGCAAGTACTGGACGTGCAAGCGTGCCCCCAACCATGCCTTCGAGGCGTTGGAGTGCCTGGGGGGGAACGGGTATGTGGAGGAGTCCGGGATGCCGCGCCTGTACCGTGAGGCGCCGCTCGCCTCGATCTGGGAGGGATCGGGCAACGTGATGAGCCTCGACGTGTTGCGCGCACTAACGCGCTCGCCGCGCTCGCTGGAGGTGTTCCTGGGCGAGGTTCAACAGGCTCAGGGCGGCGATGCGCGCCTGGACGCGCGCGTGGAGAAGCTCAAGCAGCAGTTCGTCGACCCGACCACGCTCGAGTCCCGCGCGCGGCGCGTGGTCGAAGACATGGCGCTGTGCCTGCAGGGCTCGCTGCTCGTGCGCCACGCCCCAGCGGCGGTGACCGATGCATTCTGCGCCTCGCGCCTGGCTGGCGACGGGGGCCTCGAGTACGGCACGTTGCCGGCGGGGGTCGATTTCGAGGGCATAATCGCCCGCGGTCGCCCGCAGCTGTAAGGCTCCTGCTCGGGCCCTGTCTGGGCCTAACATTGAGACATGAGGCCCCGCACAAACTTCCAGCTCGCCCGCATCTTCGGCATTCGCATCGGGGTGAGCACCAGCTGGTTCTTCGTTCTCTTCTTCCTCATCTACTGGCTCGGCTCGGAATACTTCCCGCAGGTCCTGAACGGCTCGCGGACGACCGCCTACGCCGTTGCGGTGGCCGGGGCGCTCGGCTACTTCGCCTCGCTGATCCTGCACGAGCTCGGCCACGCGCTGGCGGCGCGCCGGCTCGGCATCCCGATCGCCGGCATCGACCTGTGGTTCTTCGGCGGGCTGTCGCAGATGCGCCGCGAGCCACAGACGGCGAGCGAGGAGCTCAAGATAGCGGCGGCCGGTCCCGCGGTCACGTTCGCCCTGTTCGCGATCTTCCTGGGCATCGGCACTGCACTCGCGAGCGGCGGCCACATCACCGACGTCGCGCTCACCAGGCAGGGCTTCAAGACCACGCCCGCGCTCGCGCTCGTCGGCTGGCTCGCCTTCATCAACGGGATCCTGCTGCTGTTTAACATCGTGCCCGCGTTCCCGCTCGACGGAGGGCGGATCGCCCGCGCGTACATCTGGTGGCGCACGGGAGACCGCAACCGCGCCACGAGCCTCACGGGACGCTCCGGACAGGCTTTCGCGGTGATCCTCGGCCTTGTTGGCCTGTGGTCCTTCGCAACCGGCGCCACGCTCGGCCTGTTCACCCTGCTGCTCGCCTTCATCCTCTACCAGGCCGCCGGCGGAGCGGTGATACAGGGAGCACTGGGACGGCGCATCCAGAACGTCACCGTGGCGGACATCATGGACCGCGAGCCCGTCACGATCCCCGCCGACATGACGGTCCTCGACGCGGAGGAGCAGTTCTTCCTGCGCTACCGCTGGCCGTGGTTCGCCGTCGTGGACCCGGCACGCCATTTTCTCGGCGTCGTACGCCAGCAGCGCGTGGACAGCGAGATCGCCGCCGGACGTCCGGCGCTGGCAGTAGTGGACGTGCTCGAGGAGGACATGCCGGTACGGATCAAGGAGGAGGCGCCGCTGGAATCGCTGCTCGGCTCCGAGGGCCTTGGCCGCCTCGGGGCAATGGTTGCGGTCGACAGCGACGGAGTCCTGCAGGGCGTCGTCACACTGGCGCAGGTGCGCCGCGCGCTGCGCCCGGCAACCTGAGGCGGGTGAGCCCTGCGATCAACCGCCGGGGGCTCGCCCGGCCGCTCGTCCCGGCCGCTCGTCCCGGCCGCGCGTGCTCGTCCCGGCCGCTCGTTATAGAGTGCCGGTCTCGATGCTCCCCCACTCGCACCTCATCGACCCCAGGAAGCCATGCCAGCACACGACGTACTGATCATCGGGGCCGGTCTCGCCGGGCAGCGAGCGGCGCTCGCGGCGGCGGAGAAGGGCGCGAGCGTGGCGATCGTGAGCAAGGTCCACCCCGTGCGCTCGCACTCGGTGGCGGCCGCCGGTGGGATCAACGCCGCGATCGCCGTCGACGACGACTGGCGCTCGCACGCCTACGACACCGTGAAGGGCTCTGACTTCCTCGGCGACCAGGACGCGATCGAGATCATGTGCTCGGAGGCCCCGCAGGAGGTCATGCACCTCGAGCACATCGGCGTCACCTTCCACCGCAACGAGCGCGGCGAGCTCGATCTGCGCGCGTTCGGCGGCGCCTCGATGAAGCGGACCGCCTACGTGGCGGACATCACCGGCCAGGCGATGCTGCACGTGCTCTACGAGCAGCTGATGAAGCACCACGAGACGGTCGAGCGCTACGAGGAGTGGTTCACGACCTCGCTCATCGCCGACAAGTCCGGACGCTGCTGCGGGGTCATAGCCAGAGACGTGCGCAGCGGCCGCATGGAGGTCTTCGCCGCCAAGAACGTGATCCTCGCGTGCGGCGGGGCCGGTCAGGCCTACAGGCCGACGACCAACGGCCTGATCGTCACCGGCGACGGCATCTCGATGGCCTACCGGGCCGGCGCGCCGCTGATGGACATGGAGATGGTCCAATACCATCCCACCTGCCTGGTCGAGACCGGCATGCTCATCACCGAGGGCGCGCGCGGCGAGGGCGCCCACCTGCTGAACGCGAACGGCGAACGCTTCATGGAGAAGTCGGCTCCCAACAAGATGGAGCTCGCGTCGCGGGACGTCGTATCGCGCGCCGAGCAGATCGAGATCAATGAGGGCCGCGGCGTCGGTCCCGGCGGCGCGGGCATCTACCTGGACGTGACCGTCGTGCCGCGTAAGCGCACGCTCGAGGCGCTTCGGGAGATCGTGAACCTCGGACGCGACTTCGCGGGCGTCGACATCACGCGCGAGCCGATCATGATCCGCCCCGGCCAGCACTACATCATGGGCGGCGTCAAGACCGACGTCGACGGGCGCACCTCAATCGAGGGCCTCTACGCGGCCGGCGAGGTCGCGTGCGTGTCGGTGCATGGCGGCAACCGGCTCGGCGCGAACTCGCTGCTGGACACGCTCATCTTCGGCCGCCGTGCCGGCGAACACGCGGCCGACAGGGCCGCCGGGATGCCGGTCCCCGAGGTCGATGCGGATGCCAACCTGAAGGCCGACGCTGCGCAGATCGACGCGATCATCGCCCGCCCGCGTGACGGCCGGCGCGTGTCGGAGATCAAGAACGAGCTCGGTGACGTCATGAACCGCTACGCGGCGGTCTTCCGCGACGAGGACGGCCTGAAGGAGGCGCTCGAGACCGTTCACCGCCTGCGCGAGGAGGCCGGCTCGGCCTGGATAGACGATCGCGGGACGGTCTTCAACCAGGACGTGCTGGGCGCGATCGAGCTCGGCTTCATGATCGACTGCGCCGAAGCCACGGTGATCGCCGCACTTGAGCGCAAGGAGTCCCGCGGCGCCCAGTACCGCACCGACTACCCCGAGCGCAACGACGAGGAGTGGCTCAAGCACATCGATATCTCGCTGGGCGGTGACGGGCCACAGGTGAGCTACTCGCCGGTGACGTTCACGCAGTGGCAGCCGGAGGTGAGGAAATACTGATGCCCTCCGATCTCCGCCTGATGCCCTCCGATCTCCGCACCTCATCCCGTCCCGTCCCACCGAGCAGGAGCGCCAACGATGGCTGAGATACACGACAGGCCACCCGAGCAGTTCACCCTGCGGATGCGTCGCTATGACCCCGAGTCCGGCGAGGCCCCCTACTGGGACGAGCACACGGTCGAGCTCGAGCCCCACCGCTCGGTGCTCGAGGGGATCCTGCAGGCGCGCGACCGCTTCGACGGCTCGATCGGCATCCGCTGCTCCTGCCGCCAGGCGATCTGCGGCTCGTGCGGCGTGCGCGTGAACGGCGAGGCGTCACTGGCCTGCCACACCCACCTGGACGCCGCCAAGCGCGGCGCGGGGGGGGAGTGATCGAGATCGAGCCGATGGGCAACATGCCCGTGCTCAAGGACCTGATCGTGGACATGGACGCGGTCCACTGGAAGAAGATCCAGCGGATCACGCCGTGGCTGCTGGCCAAGCAGCCCGTGCCCGAGCGCGAGTACATAGTCCCGCGCGAGTCGATGGTCGACGTGACGCAGACGATGGCCTGCATCCAGTGCGGCGCCTGCGTCTCAGACTGCCTGGCGATGGAGGTCGACCCCGGCTTCATCGGGCCCGCAGCCTTGGCTAAGGCCTACCGGTTCGTCGGGGACCCGCGCGACGACCAGCACGACATCCGCCTCAGAGACCTCGCCGAAGACCCGCAGGGAATTTACGACTGCACGCACTGTTTCAAGTGCGTCGAGGCCTGCCCGAAGGGCGTCAACCCGATGGGCCAGATTATGCGCCTGCGCCGAATCGCCGGCTCTGACGAACACATCGTCGATCAGAACAACGGCTACCGCCACGAGCAGGCCGTCACCACGCTCGTGCGCGATTACGGGCTGCTGCACGAGGCGGAGATGGTGCCCCGCTCCTACGGCGGGAACTCATGGTTCGGCAAGTTCCACCCCGCGGCCGGGCGGGAGCTGCTGAGCTCGCTGCCGACCGTCATCAAGGGCGTGCTGCGCGGCAAAGTCAACCCCAAGATCGCGATCTTGGGACACAAGATCCCCAAGGACGACCTGAACGCGGTGAAGGCGATCTACGACCAGGTCGAGTCCCGCCCGCAGCGCTACGAGCTGAACCTGTACGTCACCGGCTATGACGAAGAGGACGCCGAGCCGGTCCCCGCGGGCGTCGCGGCGGGCGAGAGCGCGCCGGGCGCGAAACCACAGACGGACGACCCGCAGGCGCCGTCGGCAGGCGAAGGGAGCACAACATGAAGGTCGCCTACTGGCCCGGCTGCGTCAGCCGCGGGTTCACCCCCGAGCTGCACGGCTCGATGGCCAAGGTCGCGCCGCTGCTCGACATCGAGCTGGTCGAGCTCGACCGCGGCAACTGCTGCGGCTGCGGCGTGATCGCCGAGCACAACCAGGAGCTCGCCGACACGCTCAACGCGCGCACGTTCGCGCTCGCCCAGCAGGTGCAGGGGGCCGAGCTGATGATGAACATCTGCTCGACCTGCCAGGGTGCCCAGAGCGAGTGCCAGGAGCGGCTCGACGCGAACGCCTCCTACCGCGCGCAGATCAACCAGACGCTGGCCAGTGAGAACCTCACCTACGAGAGGGGCATCACCAACAAGAACTTCCTGTGGCTGCTGGTCGAGGAGATCGGCCTCGAGGACCTCGCCGCGCGCGTCAAGCGCCCGCTGACGAACCTCAAAGTGGGACCGTTCTACGGCTGCTACATCGTGCGTCCGCGCGCGCGCCTGGGGATCGACGCAGAGCACCCGCGCGACCACTACCTCGAGCAGCTGATCGAGGCCCTCGGCGGCACCGTGATCGAGTACGCCGGCGCGCGCAAGTGCTGCGGCTTTCCGATCATCACGATGAACAAGCAGGCCTCGCTCAAGCAGGCCGGCCGCCACCTCGGCGACGCGGTGGACGCGGACGCCGACTGCCTGGTCACGCCCTGCCCGCTGTGCCACCTGAACCTCGACCTCCAGCAGCCGCTCGCCGAGAAGGTCGTCGGCCGCCAGCTTGAGATGCCCGTTCTGCACCTGCCCCAGCTCGTCGGCCTGGCGCTGGGCCTGGAGCCCAAGGAGCTCGGGCTCAACCGCCATGTGGTCAGGCCGAGCTCGGTGATCGACTGGTCGACGTCAGTGGTGGGCGCAGCAGCGTAGGCTGCGCCCGTGCGGATTCTCACAGTCGTCGGCAACCGACCGCAGCAATCGAGCAGGAGGGGGGCAGGCCCCCCTCCCGACCTCCCCCCGCGTTATCAGCCCAGGTTGCGCCCGTGAAGATCCTCACGATCGTCGGCAACCGACCGCAGTTCATCAAGGCCGCGGCCGTCTCGGGCCTGCTGCGCGAGCGCCACGAGGAGATCCTCGTGCACACCGGCCAGCACTACGACGACTCGCTGTCGCGGGTGTTCTTCACCGAGCTGGGTCTCGCCGAGCCCGAGCGGGAACTGGGCATCGGCGGGGGATCGAACACCTCGCAGACCGCGCGCATGCTCGCGGCGCTTGAGCCGCTGCTGGCGGAGGTGCAGCCCGATGCGGCGCTCGTCTACGGCGATACCAACTCGACACTCGCAGGCGCGCTCGCCGCGGCGCAGGCCCGCGTCCCCGTCGTGCACGTGGAGGCCGGCATGCGCTCGTTCGACCGCACGATGCCGGAGGAGCTCAACCGCGTCCTTACCGACCATCTCGGCGCCCTCTTGCTGTGCGCATCGGAGGTCTCTGCGGCGAACCTGAAGGACGAGTCGGTCGCGGGCAGAATCGAGGTCGTGGGAGACGTGATGGTGGACGTCGCCTTACGCCGGCAGCCGAGCGCTCGCGCGGATGTCGAGACCCTGAGCGCATACGGCGTGCGGTCCGGCACCTACCTGCTGTTGACCGCCCACCGGGCGGGCAACGTCGATGACCCCGACCGCCTGCGCGCGCTGGTCGACCTGGTGAAGGCGCTGCCGGTGCCGGTCGTGTTCCCGGTCCACCCCCGCACACACGCGCGCCTGGCGGATGCGGGGCTGCTCGAGGAGTTGACGCGGATCGACGCCCTGCGCCTGACCGAGCCGCTTGGCTACGTAGAGTTCAGCGCCCTGGTCTGCCAGGCGCGCGCGGTCGTGACCGATTCCGGGGGCCTCCAAAAGGAGGCGTACCTCGCCGGGGTCCCCTGCATCACGCTGCGAGCGAACACCGAGTGGGTCGAGACCGTCAAGGCCGGATGGAACACCCTTGTCGACCTAGACGCCTCGGCCGCGCTGGCCGCGCTTCAGCGGGAGCCCCCGGCCGTGCACCCTATGGCGCTGTACGGCGACGGCCACGCGGCAGAGCGCTGTGTGGCCGCGATCGGGCGACTCGCGCCGACGGAGGCCCCACAGAACCCCTAGCGTCCCGAGAACGGCTCCTCTTCTCCGACCGTGCCCGGCCCGGACAGCTCGAACGCATCGTGCAGAACGCGCACGGCGAGCTCGACGCGGTCACGGGGGATGACGCAGGAGATCTTGATCGGCGAGGTGGAGATCATCTCGATGTTGACGCCCTCGTCGGCGAGCACCCTGAACACTCGCGCGGCGACGCCCGGGTGCGAGCGCATGCCGGCGCCGACGATCGAGACCTTGCCAATCTCCTCCTGCGCGATCAGCTCTGAGAACGCCTCGCCGGTGAGCGGCTGGAGCGCCGCGCGCGCGGCGCGCAGATCCTCGCGCGGGACCGTGAACGAGATCTCGGCGAGGCCGCCCGTCGAGATGGGCACGTTCTGGTCGATCATGTCCACGTTCACGCCGGCCTCGGCGAGCGCCTCGAAGATGCTCGCGGCTACGCCCGGCTCGTCGGGCACGCCGATAAGCGTGACCCGCGCCTCGGAGGTCGAATGGGTGACGGCTGTGATGAGGGGCTTCTCGACATGGTCCATGCTCTCTCCTTCTGAGACCACCACGGTACCGGGACAGTCGTCGAACGACGAGCGGCAGTGGATACGCACGCCGTGGTTGCGCGCGTACTCGACCGAGCGTAGCTGCAGCACGCCCGCACCGGAGGCGGCCATCTCAAGCATCTCCTCGAACGAGACCGTCTGAAGCTTGCGCGCGCGCGGGACGATCTGCGGGTCGGCACTGAACACGCCGGGAACGTCGGTGTAGATTTCGCACACCTCTGCCCCAAGCTCGGCGGCGACCGCCACCGCGGTCGTGTCCGAGCCGCCGCGACCCAGCGTGGTGATGTTCCTGGCTGTGGATGAGACGCCTTGGAAGCCCGCCACCAGGACGATGCTGTCCTCCTCGAGTGCCGAGCGTATGCGGTCCGCGCGCACATCGATGATACGCGCCTTGGTATGCGACTCGTCAGTGACGATCCCCGCCTGAGAGCCCGTCAGCGAGATCGCGCGGTGGCCGAGGTCGTGGATCGCCATCGCGCACAGCGCGCATGAGATCCGCTCGCCGGAGGAGAGCAGCATGTCCATCTCGCGCGGGTCGGGCGCCGCGGAGACCTCCTCGGCAATCGCGATCAGCTCGTCGGTGGTTTTGCCCCGCGCCGAGAGCACCGCGACGACGCGGTGGCCCTGTTCGCGCTTGTCCACGATGCGGCGCGCCGCGCGCCTCACGCGCTCGGCGTCGGCGACGGAGGTGCCGCCGAACTTCATGACGATCAGACCTGGCACGCACGGAGAATAGATGGGTCATCGCAAAGAGGGCCCGCAAGTTGCGGGCCCTCTTTGATTCAACAGACTGTGAGGCTGCGACTAGTGGTGGTGATGATGGTCGCCGGTGCCGCCTGCCCCGTGGCCTTTCTCGCCACCTCCGCCGCCGCCACCGTCGCCTTTGCCGCCACCGCCACCGCCGTGCCCACCGCCACCGCCGTGGTCTCCTCCACCGCCGTGGTCTCCTCCACCACCGCCGTGTTCGCCCTCATGGCCGTGACATTCGTGGTCGCCACCACGGCCCTTGCCGTGGTCACATTCACGGTACTGGTGGAAGCTGGCACTCCCCCCACCTTGCCCTCCGCCGACGAACGCGCCGTCGCCAAGCGCCAGCGCGCCGCCGGTGCCGACGGCGAGAAATCCAACCGTGAGAAACGTTGTTATGCGTGACCTCATAAAGAATCCTTTGTTGTGTGAGGAGGAGATGGACTGGTGCGCCCCGTTCATCGCCCGCAACTTGATTCGATCGAGCGTGAGCGGGTCCAGCAAGGGACGTCCATTGCGAAGTACGTCGGCAACCTTCTGGAGGTCGTCCGAGAAGCGTTCCTCGTCGTGTGAGTGGCTCATGCAGGCTGATACGAACGAGCGGCCAGATTCCTGCCTGAAGCTTGCCCGCCTGGACAAATGGTCGATAGGGCGATGTGCGAGCGATGCGGGACGACGCATTTGAGCGGCTCTACGCCGAGCACGCCCAGGCACTGTTCGGGTTCCTCAGATATCGAACCGGCGATACGGTGCTGGCCGAGGAACTGCTCGCGGACACCTGCGAGCGGGCGCTGCGCGCGCGCCGGCGGTTCGACCCGCGTAAGGGGAGCGGCAAGACATGGCTCTACGCCATCGCGCTCAACTGCCTGAACGACCACGTCCGGCGGCAAGCCAGCGAGGGCAGGGCGTTGGAACGCGTCGCTGCGGGCCCGAACTTTGGGTTGACCGGCGAGCTCGGCGAGCTCGACGAGACGGCTGACCGCGAGCTCGACGATGTTGCCGACCGCGACCTCCTCAACAGGAGCCTCGCCACTCTAAGCTCCGAGGAGCGCGAGGCGATCGCCTTGCGCTTCGGCGCCGAGCTGACCGTCCCGGAGATCGCCAAGCTGACCGGGGAGCCGCTCACGACAGTCGAGAGTCGCGTGTATCGGGCCCTGCGCAAGCTGCGCGAGGCGATGGACTGACCGGTCTGACAGGAGACTCGGCTTAGTATGTGTTTGAAATAAACGCACCGTGTGCCATTGTATATATAGAGTAGATACAAAAGCGCACGCATGTGCGGGTAGGACTTTCAATTTGTGCTCACTGTGCTCCATGGTATCTACGGTGTACATACAAAAGCGCACACTGCGTAAAAATTGAGAACACGTTCTCAGGGTTCCTCAAGAAGTAGATGGTGGGTTGAGGGGATCGGGCCGTGGATGGCAGACGCCGCACGCTGGCCGATCGGAGATCGCTGTGGATCTCCGATCGGTAGACGTGCTGGTGGCACGGCGAGCATTGTGGGTGGCGTCTGCCGCCGCGGAACGGCGGCCTCAACCCCGGCAGATATTTCTTGACGGACCCTTTAGCGGCGGCCGTGGCCGGCCTTACGCCCGTGGCCGGCCTTACGCCCGTGGCCGGCCTTACGACCATGGCCGGGTTTACGGCCATGGCCGGGTTTACGACCATGGCCGGGTTTACAACCGTGGCTGGGCTTACGACCGTGGCTGGGCTTACAACCGTGGCCGCCTTTACCACCACCGCCGTGTTTACCACCACCGCCGTGTTTACCACCACCGCCGTGTTCGCCTTCATGGCCGTGACATTCGTGGTCGCCACCGCGGCCCTTGCCATGTTCACACGGAGGCTTGTACTGGGCGAAGCTGGCGCTGGCCCCGCTGTTCCCTCCGCCGCTGCCGGCCAATGCCAGCGCCCCGCCGGTGCCGACGGCGAGAAATCCAACGGTGAGAAACGTCGTTATGCGTGACCTCATGAAAAATCCTTTGTCTCGTGAGGAGGTGGACCGGTGCGCCCCGTTCATCGCCCGCAGCTTGACTCGATCGAGCATGAGCGGGTCCAGCATGGGACGCCCGTCACGAAGCACATCAGCGACCTTCTGGAGGTCGTCCGAGAAGCGTTCCTCGTCGTGTGAGTGGCTCATGGAGGCTGATACGAACGAGCAGCCAGATTCCTGTCTGAATGCTCTTTCGCCTGGACGAAAGACCGACAGGTCGATGGCGAGGCGATGCGCGGTCTACTACGACGGTGGCCCGACCCCGTAAGTTCGGGACCTATGAACGGGGGCCGGTCAACGGGACTGTCGACAGATCGTCTACTACGACGGGACTGTCGATAGATCGTTACTGGCCAGCGCGGCGGCGCGCACGACGGTCGCCCGGCTGACCCACTCGGTCGGAGTAGGTGTCTGGAACTCCCTAACCGCCTGCCTGGTGAGCGGCTCGAACGGGTTCATGCGCAAGGCCCGCTGGGCGGCTGCCCTGGGGTCGATTCCCGCCGAGGCCTGGGCGATCGCGAGCGCGTAGTAGGTCTCCCAGCTGCCCGGATCCAGGTGCACCGCCCGGCGCATCTCAGAGACAGCCTGCCTGGGCAGGCCGCGACGTATATCGCAGAAGCCGAGTACCTCATACGGTTCGGAGCGGACGTCCAGCCATCCGATCGATGACAGCGCCGCGGAGCTGGCGGTCGTGCAGTTGGATGCGTAGAGAGCACGCTCGGCGTCACCGAGCTGGCTCTGAGACCCGATGATAAGCACGGGCAGGGTGACGCTTGCGATGCAGAGCAGGCCGAGGATCAGGCGACTGCGGTAGCCGGGCACCCAGCCCGTGCCGGACTCCTTGCGGGGGCTCAGGGCAAGGCCCGCGGCGGCGAAGAATCCGAGCGTGACCACGGGCATCTCCCAGTCCCAGTCCACGCCGGCGCGCACGGCCCAGACGACGCCGCAGGCGAGCAGCACGCCGTACAGCGAGCGGCGCGGCCCGCGTGTGCGCACGCGCATGGCCAACCCGCCGAGAACCACGCCCACGAGGATCGCCAGCAGCACGAGACCTCCGAGCCCGAGCTCGGCCATCGCCTGGAGGTACAGGCTGTGGGCGTTGATGACGTAGGCGAAATGGGGGCGATTGCGGTCCCACAGGGTCTGGTACATCCCCGCCCCACTACCGTGGATCGGAGAGGCAGCAAACCCGTGCAGCGCGACCCGCCACAGGTCGGTGCGCCCGTCGTTGGACGGATCGGTCAGGCGTTGGCGCAGGTCATGGCTGCCGTGGGTGGCGGCGCCGCTGATGAACCGGTTCCAGTCGTTTGCGATGCCTTGGGGAGCGCCGAGCGCGAGGCCGAGCGCGACGGCCACCGCGGCGGCGCCCACGATCGTGGCGCGGCGAGTCCCCCGGTTCATCCAGGGCATGCCGAGGGAGCGGCGTAGCAGGCGAGAGTCGAGCCCAATCGCGAGGAGCAAACGAAGGCCGGCGCTGAGGAACGCGCAGACGCCGGCCACCACCGCGACGCGATGGCCCTGCGACACGGCCGCCGGCGTCGTCGGGTCGACCGTGTCTAAGAGATTGGCGTGGTAGGCGACCACGATCAGCGCGACGGTGGGGGGAGCCGTCGCGAGCACGCCGCTTGAGAGGCCACGAGGACGAGCGAAGAGCATGTAGAGGACCAGGCCAATCGCCCCGGCGGCGATCGCGCCGCGCGAGAAGGTGAAGAAGAGCGTGGCGGCGAGCAGCGGCAGCACGGCCGCCGCCAGGATTCCGACCAGACGCCGCTCGTTGAGCGTGCAGGTGAGGTGGAACGCGAGGACAATGCCCAGCGCGGCGAGCAGCCCAAGCGTGTTCCAGTAGGTGACGGGGTAGCTAAGCCGCTGGTTTGCGACGTCGGGTGCGGTGTGCCACACGTTGGGCAGCACGCGACTGATCAAGCCCGCCAGGCACACGATGGACGCGCCGAGGAGAAGGCCGCGGACGAGCCAGCGCAGGCCCTGCGTGCTAGGCCGCACGGACCCGAGCAGAAGGAGGATCAGCAGATAGAGCCAAGCGCGGTCGAACTCGATCAGGGCGCGGCTCAGTGCGTGCGACCAGACCGCCGAGAGGAGCGTAATAAGCGCGTAGCACGCGAGCGCGGCGAGCGCGGCGAGCGTGCTGAGCGTCAGGCCCTCGAATGGCCGTGGCGCCTGCATGATCCTGACGAGCAGGATCTGGGCGAGAACGATGGCGGCTATGGCCGGCGTCGCGGGGAAGAAGCCTCCGGCATTGAATCCCGTGAAGACGATCAGGGCGCCGGGGAGGAGCATGAGCGCCGTGACGGCGAGCTGTTCGGTCCTCGTGGCAGGCACAGCGTCCGTTCTCGGCGTGGCGCCTGCTGCCGGCGTAGCGCTCGCGATGGGCGCATCGCTCCTTGCGGGCGCGGCACCCGTCGTGGCCATGCTGGCTCCCATGGCAAGGATGTCGGCCACCTGCCCATTAGACAGGATGGAACCCCGACAGGCGATAGATCATTCGGCCAGGGCCGCATGCGGCCCTGGCTTGGGGCCGCGCATGCGCGGCCCCACCGGTCGGCGCATGCGCCGACCGGAACTACAAAGACCTGCGCCCAGCGAAGGCCTTGCCGAGCGTGACCTCGTCGGCGTACTCCAGGTCCGAGCCCACCGGCAGGCCGCTGGCCAGACGGGTCACCGTTATCTGAGGAGAAAGCGCGCGCAGCTTCTCGGCGATGTGCAGCGCGGTGGCCTCGCCCGTCGTCGTCGGGTTGGTCGCCAGCACCACCTCGCGCACGGCCGGCCGGCCCTCGCTCCCCGCTTGTCCGTCCGCCCCCGCGGGAGGTATCCCCTCGGGGGAGACGACGCGTGTGAGGAGCTCTGAGATCTTCAGGTCCTCAGGGTCAACCCCGTCGATCGGCGACAGCGCTCCCCCCAGCACGTGGTAGACGCCACTGTACTCGTGCGTGCGCTCCATCGGGATCACATCGCTGGGCTCCTCTACCACGCAGATCAGCCCGTGGTCGCGGCGGGCGTCCTGGCAGATGCGGCAACGGGGTTCGTCGGTCAGGTTGAAGCACACCTCGCACAGCCCGATCTTCTCCTTCACGTCCCTGATCGCCTCCGCCAGCGCGGCCGCATCCTCCGCGGAGGCGCGCAGGATGTAAAAGGCCAGCCGCTGGGCGGTGCGGTTGCCGATGCCGGGCAGCTTCGACAGCTCGGTCACGAGCCGCTGGACAGGAGGGGCGTAGCTGTTCACCGCTATAGGCCCGGCAGGCCAAGACCCCCGAGCCCGCCCAGGTCAAGGTCACCGGTGGTCGCGCCCAGCTTGCGTGCCGCCAGCTCCTGGGCTGAGCGCAGCGCCTCGTTGACGGCGGCGAGCACCATGTCGGCCAGGATCTCCACGTCCTCGGGGTCGACCGCGGCGGGGTCGATCTTCACCGCCTTGACCTCCAGCTCACCCGTGACCTGCACCGTCACCATACCTCCGCCGGCGGAGGCTTCGATGACCTCGTGCTTCAGCTCCTGCTGGGCCAGCTCCATGTCCTGCTGCATCTTCTGAACCTGCTGCATCATCTGCTGCATGTTTGGTATCCGCGGCTGCTTGGTCATCGTGCTCACTCGCCTTTCTCTGCACTCTGGGCTGGCACAGGCTCGGGCTCGACCGGAACCTCCTCGGCGTCTAGCTCCGCCTTGAAGCGCGCAACCCACTCCTCCTCGGTGTACGTGCCCGGCTCCGAGCCGTCGCTACTTGCGTCGTCGAGCTCCTCGCGCAGCTCATAGGACAGGCGCCAGCGCCTGTCCGTGATTTCATGCAACGCCTCGGTCACGGTCGCCCGATTGGCCGGGTCTTCGGCCTGCCTCTTCAAGAACGCCGCCGACGTCGGAAACCCCACAGTCAGATCCTTCCCCGAGACCACTACCGGCCTGGCTTCGGCGATCACCGCTCCGCAGAGCGCGTGCCCAGCGCTGACGAGCGCGACTACCGCCGGCCATAGATCGGCCACCGACTCTAGGTCCACCTCCGCGACGGGGGCGGAGGGCGGTGCCTCGTCCGCGCCCTGGACCACGGGCGCCGGGTCCGCCGGGGACTTGGGGCTCCGCCGGGGCCTTGAGTGCCACATCCGCAACCGGCGTCACGGCCGGCGCTCCACCACTAACCGACTCCACGGACGGCGTCTCGCTGACAGGACCCTCGCTGACAGGACCGTACCTTTCACCCGCAGGCAGTGCCTGGTCAACCGCAACGGCGGAGACGACGCCCCGCTCGCGCTCTAACCGCTCGATCCGTTCGAGCAGCGCCTGGATGGAAGCGTCGACCTCGGGCTTGGCCGCCTTCACGAGCGCCAGCTCGAGGCGCGTGCGTGGGTCCGCGCCCGCGCGCACGCCCTCCATCGCCGCACCGAGCAGCTCCAGCAGGCGCACGACCGCGGCATGGTCTACGCGCTCGGCATGTGCCAGCAGGGCGGCATCGGCCTCCGGCGTAAGCGATAGCTCGGCAGGTACCTCGCCGAGCGTCTGCACGATCAGCAGCTCGCGCGCGCGCACCTCCAGGTCCGAGGCGAACGAGCCGGCGTCGCGCCCGCTCTCCGCGCACTCCTCCAGCGCCTTCAGCGCCCGCCGGGCGTCGCCGGCGGCGATCGCGTCGACCGTCTCTTCGAGCAGACGCGCGTCCGCTACGCCCAGCACCGCGAGCACGTCCTCCAGCACGATCTGCTTGCCGCTGTAGGTAACGAGCTGCTCGAGCGTGCCAAGCGCATCGCGGAAGCTGCCTGTTGCCGAGCGGGCCAGCGCGGCGACCGCCGCCGGGGGGATCTCGATCTGCTCGGCCTGCGCCGTGCGGCGCACGACGCTCGCGATCTGCTCCACTGTGGGACGGTGGAAGTCAAAGCGATGGCAGCGGTCCACGACCGTCGCTGGGACCTTGCTCGCCTCGGTGGTGGCGAGTACGAACACCGTATTCGGCGGTGGCTCCTCGAGCGTCTTCAGAAACGCGTTCCACGCGGCGGTCGAGAGCATGTGAGCCTCGTCGAGGATGTACACCTTGCGCCGCCCGCTCACCGGCGCGTACGCCACGCTCTCGCGCAGCTCACGGATGTCGTCAACCGAGTTGTTCGACGCCGCGTCCATCTCGATCACGTCCAACGAATGCGCCCGTGCGATCGACACGCACGACTCGCACTCCCCGCACGGCTCTGTCGTCGGCCCGCCCCGCTCGCAATTCAGGCACGCTGCGAGGATCTTCGCCATCGAGGTCTTCCCCGTCCCGCGCGAGCCCACGAACAGGTACGCGTGGTGCACCTTCCCACGCTCGACGGCGTTGCGCAGCGTGCGCACCACCGGCTCCTGGCCAACCACGTCGGCGAAGGTACGGGGCCGGTGCCTGCGATACAGAGACTGTTGCTGCTCCTGTGGCTGCTGTGTCGACACCGTCGGTTGAGTCTACCCACGGCCGCGGCCCCGCCCGAGCCCCGCCGAGCGGATAGCGTGCGCGCTCGTGACAGCCCGGATCGAGCGTCTTGCGGCCCGCCTGGGCACTCCGCTGGCGATCGCTGCCGGGGCCGTGCTGCTGCGCGTCGTGAGCGGCGTGGGCTTCGCCAACTACGACACGCTCTATGCGCTCGCCTGGGGGGGACAGCTCTCGCGCGGAGGAGCCCCGGCGTACGGGCTCCCGATCGCCCCCACACCCCATCCGCTGGTGGAGGCACTCGGCGTCGTGCTCTCTCCGCTCGGCCCGCGCGCTGTGGAGAACGTGACGGTGGCGCTCGGCTTCCTCGCGCTGTCGGCGTGTGTCTGGGTGGTGTACAGGCTCGGCACGGAGTGGTTCGGACGGGCCGCCGGGGCGCTGGCGGCGCTGATCCTGGTCACGCGCGTGCCGGTGCTCTCCTATGGCGTGCGCGCCTATGTGGACGTGCCCTACATGCTGCTCGTGCTCGGCGCCCTGCTCGTCGAGTCCCACCGGCGAGGACCGATCACAGATCGGCCAGCAGATCGGCCAGCGGGTGCGCCGGTGCTCGTGCTGCTCGCGCTAGCCGGCCTGCTGCGCCCGGAGGCGTGGGCGTTCTCGGGGCTCTACTGGCTGTACCTGATGGGCTTCACCCCGCGCTTTCTCCGCGGCGCCGGCGAGCGCCCGGCGCCCCGCGCGCAGGGGGAGATCGTGCGCCTGACACTGCTCGCTGCGGCGGCCCCACTCGTGTGGCTGCTGAGCGACCTGGCGATCACCGGCGATCCGCTGTGGTCGCTGACGAACACCCGTCACACCGCCTCTACCCTCGGCCGGGTGACCGGGATCGCCAACGTCCCCGAGTACATCCCCCGGCGGATTGGCGAGATCCTGCGCCCGCCCGTGCTCGCTGGCGCCGCGCTGGGAGGGGTTCTCTCGTTGCTGTGGCTGCGGGGCCGAGCCCTGTTGGGGGCCGTCGCGGGTGTGCTGGCGGTGGTGGTGTTCGCTGCGTTCGCCGCAACCGGGCTGCCGATCGACACCCGCTATGCCTTCCTCGCCGCGGCGATCCTCTGCGTCTTCTGCGCTGCCGGCGCGTTTGGCTGGACGTGCTTGGAGCGGGGAGATCCGCGCCGGCGCTGGTGGATGGCCGGGGGAGCGCTGGTGCTGGTAGTACTACTCGCGTACGCTCCGTCCCAGTACCGCTCGGCGCACCGCGAACTGGACAAACTGGCCCGCCAGCAGAGCATCGAAGACGACTTGCTTGCGCTCGTCGACGACCACGCGATCAACCTGCGCTGCGGGCCTGTCGGCGTGCCCAACCACGCGCCGATCCCGCTGCTTTCGCTGTATCTGAAGACGAGCCCTGGCAACATCGTAAGCGCCCAGGTCGCGCCGATCTCCTCAGGGGTGTACGTCGACCCGGCGAGCAAGGAAGTCGAAGAAGACTACGTCCTGGATCCCCACGACCCCCATCTGCCCGTCACCGTACCGCCGGGCTTCACCGAGGCGCACGCCAACCGCTCGTGGCTGATTTTCCAGCGCTGTTCATAGCCGGATGGCGGTGGGCGGCTCCTCAGCAGCTCACGGATGGCCCGGGCGGGCGGTCGAGCGCGGTCGAGCGCGGCACGGACCGTGCACCCCGCGTCGAGATTCCGCGTGCCTGACGCCTGTCCGCCACCCACGGCTCCGGCTCGGGAACTCCCGCTGCGCTTGCCGGACATCGCTTAAGGCTGCTTCCTTCCGGACCTGACCTGGTTCGCAAGCCGACACCGCGCGGGACCCGAACCATCGACGCCCCGAGCGGCGGGGCGACCAGCACCGAACCCCTCGGAGGGGAGTTCAGCCCCGCTAGAGCGGATTGCGGATACAGGGCGCCGCTACCTCCCCGCCTAGCACGGTCCGCATCTGATCCTAACGGGTCAGGCAACCCGCAAGCGGTGGTGAGCCGCTGCGTGCAGCGGTGCTCGTGCGCAACCGCAAGTTCCGCTAGGCTGCCCGACCGTGACCTACTTCAACGCTTTCCCCACCATTCTTCGCTCCCGCACCGGCCGTGGCCTGGCGACGCTCGGCGCCGCGGTCCTGATCGCCGGCTGCGGTTCGAGCGGCTCGAGCAGCACGATCGGCGTCGGCAACGAGAACAGCGCCGACAACGCGCTGGTGACGTCCACCGAAAAAACGACCTCCACCCCGACGTCGGAAAAATGCCCGTCGGGGACTCCGGCACCGTGCGCGATCGCGGCGAAAACGCCCACGAGCGGCCCGCTGTCAAAAGAACCGAAGGTGACGCCGCCCTCCGGGGCCGCGCCGAGCAAGCTGGTCGTCAAAGACATCATCACGGGAACCGGCCCTGAAGCGAAAGCCGGCCAGGCGGTGACGGTCAACTACGTCGGCGTCCTCTTCCGCGGCGGCAAGGAGTTCGACGCGTCCTGGAAACGTAGCGAACCCTTCACGTTCACGCTCGGCAAGGGCGCGGTCATCCCCGGCTGGGACCAGGGCGTGGCGGGAATGAAGGTCGGCGGACGGCGCGAGCTGATCATCCCGGCGGCGCTCGCCTACGGCGCCAAAGGCTCGCCCCCCACGATCCCGCCGAACGCCCCGCTCGTGTTCGTGGTCGACCTGCTCGGCACGTAGGGTTCGGTCGCCACGGGCCTTCGGGCGACTACGCCGGCCCCCGGCAAAGCTGTGCGCATCGCGGCGCTGCTACTTCTCCTGAGCTCCGCCGCGATCGTGGTCGCGGGCTGCGGCACGAGCGATACGCCGAGCCCGGCCGAACTGAAGCTCCAGCGCGAAGACCTGATCGCCGTGAGCCGGGCCTTGAAACAGGTGCAGGGTCCGATCGCAAACGAGCTCGCGGCGGCCAAGCGGGCGTGGCCATATGTGGTCAATGGCCTGCCGACTGGCGCACAAGCGCTGGTGAGTGCGCGTGCGCCAGTCGCAGCGGTGGCGGCGAGCGCGGCGAAGATCCCAACGCCCCCGCTGCTGAGCGAAGCCGAGTTCGTCTCCCTGACCGGCCCGGGCTCTCCGCTCGCGGGCCTGTTCCGCACCTACGACGACCTGACCACGCGCGGGTGGAGGCTGATCGGCACGGCGATCGACGAGATCGAACACGGCTCCCCAGTGGCCGCGAAGTTCGCGCGCGAAAACGTAGCGCTGTACATCGAGAGCGTCTACGACGGCCACTTCGACCTGGCGCAGATCGACAAGAAGCTGCGCGACGGTTACCACAAGCTCGGCGGCCCGGCCACGTTCGGGGGAGCCTTGACCCAGGGCGAAGTGGACGCCCTGGCGCGCGCCTACTCCGAACCGACCGGCCGGCTGCACCCTCACGTCGGAGTGCGACTAGGGTCGTAGGGACGAAGGTCAGCGCGCGAGATCTTGCAGCAGTGGAGCGGGATACCGCGACGTGGTAGTACGTGTGGGCATGCCCCGCGCGATGTGGACCGGCGCAATCAGCTTCGGGATGGTGTCGGTCCCGGTAAAGCTCTACAGCGCAGTGAATCGCAAGGCCGTGCGCTTCCACCAGCTCTCGGGCAAGACCGGCGTGCGCGTGGCCCAGAAGCGCGTCGACCCCCACACGGGTGAGGAGGTCCCCTACGCGGAGATCGTCAAGGGCTACGAGATCGCGCCGGATCGCTATGTGGTGATTGAGCCTTCAGAGCTCGACGCGCTCGAGCCGAAGAAGACCAGGACGATCGAGATCGAGGACTTCGTCGAGCTCTCGCAGATCGACCCTGTCTTCTACGACCATCCCTACTACCTGGTGCCCGGCCCCGGTGGCGCCAAGCCTTACCGGCTGCTGCTCGAGGCGATGCGGGAGACGGGGAAGGTGGCGATCGCCAAGGTCGTCATCCGCTCCAAGGAGCAGCTCGTGGCGATCCGTCCTATGGGCGACGTGCTGGGGATGGCCACGATGCTGTTCGGCGACGAAGTCCTCCCACCTGACCGGCTTGACGAGGTCTCAGATGCCTCCGAAGTCAAGTCGACCAAGCGCGAGCTGGACGTCGCCAAGCAGCTTGTCGGCTCGCTCGCGAGCGACTTCGATCCCGAGAAGTACCGCGACACCTATCGTGAGGAGGTGCTCGCACTGATCGAGCGCAAGGCCGAAGGCAAGGAGATCGCGGTCCAGCCTCCGCCCGAAGAGGTAGCAGCGCCGACGCCTGACCTGATGGGCGCGCTGAAGGCGAGTCTCGAGGCGATACGTGCACGCGAAGGCGACGGCGCCCAGAAGAAGCCCAAGCCCGCCGCGAAGAAGCCGGAGCAGCGCGAAACTCCGCCAAGCGGTAGGTAGGTGCCGCCCGGACGCAGGTACTGCCCGGACGCAGGTACTGCCCGGACGCAGGTGCCGCCCGGACGCAGGTGCCGCCCGGACGCAGATGCCGCCCGGACGTGCATAACGTTCTCCCTGAAGATCGCCTCACTCTCCCGGTTGATGTTTCGTTCTACCGACAGCGTATGACCATGGCTATACGCAAACAGAGCAATCGCGACGCGCGGGCCGCCCGGCTTGAGAGCTACCGCGCGAAACGCGACTTCGCGATAACGCCCGAGCCAGCGACCGGCGACGCCACCGTGACGGGCACGCCGCGTTTCGTGATCCACGAGCACAGCGCAAGCAGCCTGCACTGGGATTTGCGCCTGGAGCGTGACGGCGCACTCGCTTCCTTCGCGATCCCAAAGGGTCTCCCGGAGACGCCGAAGGACAACCGTCTGGCTGTGCGTACCGAGGACCACCCGCTCGAGTATCTGGACTTCAAGGGCAAGATCCCCAAGGGCCAGTACGGCGCCGGAACGATCACGATCTGGGATCAGGGCTCCTACGAGTGCCTGAAGTGGGAGCCGCGCAAGATCGAGGTGTGGCTGCATGGGGAGCGGGTCGACGCCCGCTACGCGCTCTTCCCGATCGACAAGGATGAGAACGCGAAGAACTGGATGATCCACCGTATGGATTCACCGGCGGACCCCGACCGCGAGCCGATGCCGCAGCGGCTCGTGCCGATGCTCGCCAGCACTGGCCCCATGCCCGCCGAGGACGACGGGCTGGGCCTATGAGATCAAGTGGGACGGCGTTCGTGCGATCGCCTACTCGCAGCCGGGCCGCCTGCGCCTGGAGAGCCGCAACCTCAACGACATCACCGACCGCTACCCCGAGTTGAGCCGGCTCAACCGGGTGCTCAGCTCGCACAGCGCGATCCTCGATGGCGAGATCGTCGCCTTCGACCGTGACAGTCGCCCAAGTTTCGCCATCCTGCAGCAGCGCATGCACACGGCGTCCAAGGCCCAGGCCAAACGGCAGGCGCAGGACACGCCGGTGACGTACATGATCTTCGACCTGCTGTGGCTCGATGGTCGCTCGCTGATGGGCCTGCCTTACTCCGAGCGCCGCGAGCGCCTGGGCAAGCTGCGGCTGCGCGGCGAACACTGGCAGATGCCCGACCACATCATCGGGCATGGCTCCGCCGTGCTGCAGGCCAGCGTCGAGCAGGGTCTCGAGGGGATCGTCGCCAAGCGCCTTGACTCCACCTACCAGCCGGGGTTGCGCTCCAGGGGCTGGGTGAAGGTGAAGACCGTTGATCGCCAGGAGTTCGTCATAGGCGGCTGGATGCCCGGAAAAGGGAAGCGCACCGAGCACATCGGCGCGCTGCTCCTCGGTGTCTACGAGGACGGCGCGCTGCGCTACGTCGGCCGCGTCGGCAGCGGATTTAGCGACTCCGAGCTCGACCGTCTCGCTCGCCTGCTCATCCCGCTTGAGCGATCTGGGTCGCCGTTCTCCGCCGGCTCGATGCTGCCGCGCGACGCCGTCTTCTGCGAGCCGCAGCTCGTTGCTGAGATCGAGTTCGCGGAGTGGACCAAGAGCGGCAGCCTGCGCCACCCCATCTACAAGGGCCTGCGTGACGACAAGCCGGCTGAGCAGGTCGTGCGTGAGGACGCGACTGCAGTGGGTGGCGAGCACGACGAAGCAGACGGCGCAGAGACGCACGGTCCGCTGCTCGTGCACGAGACAGACGGCTCCAAGACGGCTTCGGTGACAGTCGACGGCCGTGAGCTGAAGCTGTCGAACCTCGCCAAGGTGCTCTATCCGCAAGCGGGCTTCACTAAGCGCGACGTGATCGACTACTACACCGCGATCGCGCCGGTGCTGATTGGCCACCTGGAGGGACGCGCCCTGACCGTCAGGCGCTGGCCCGATGGCGTGGAGGGAAAGTCGTTCTTTCAGAAGCACGCACCAGCGCACCGGCCCAATTGGGTGCGGACTGTCTCCGTGCCAACTAAGAGCAAGCCGATCGACTACACGCTCGCCGGCGATCTGCCGACCCTCGTGTGGCTGGCGAACCTCGCGGCGATCGAGCTGCACACGCCGCTGGCGCGAGCCGAGGCGGTCGACCGCCCGACGGCGCTCGTGTTCGACCTCGACCCCGGCGACCCAGCGACGATCGTCGAGTGCTGTCGCGTCGCGCTGCAGCTGCACGACATGTTCCAGCACCTCGGCCTTGAGAGCTTCGTCAAGACCTCCGGGTCCAAGGGGCTGCAGGTCTACATCCCGCTCAACTCCAGCGACGTCACCTTCGAGCGGACAAAGCAGTTCGCCAGAGCGGTCGCCGAGCTGCTCGAGGGCAGCGAACCCGACCTCGTCGTCTCGCAGATGACCAAGGCGAGGCGCACCGGCAGAGTCCTGATCGACTGGAGTCAAAACGACCGCAACAAGACGACCGTCTGCGTCTACTCACTCCGCGCCGGCGAGCGTCCCACGGTCTCAACGCCCGTCGAGTGGGACGAGGTGCGCGCCGCGCTCGACGCCGGCGACCCTGCTGGCCTGGTCTTCGAGGCATCCGCTGTGCTCGAGCGGGTGGCCGAGCGCGGCGACCTGTTCGCCCCGGTCCTATCGCTCCTCCAGAAGCTTCCAGCGCTCTGAGCACACCGTCCGCCGCGGGCGGTCGAGGCCCAATAGAATCGCTGGACCAGGGCGCGTAGCTCAGTGGGAGAGCGCTCGCTTCACACGCGAGAGGTCGCAGGTTCGAAACCCGCCGCGCCCATCGGTCGTTTCCCCAGTATTCAAGCCAATCTCGGGAGGCGGGCAAATGTCCGCTGAGGCCCCAAAATCGCTTGGTGGGCAAAACGGTGGGCGTAGTTCTTGGGGGTTGAAGTTCCTTCGCCCGCGTGGTTGCGATGATGGGGCGCATGCTGTTCGATGAGCGCCCCCGGAGCTCAGAGCCCTGTCCGCCGACAGCGCCTGACGATCAGGCGCTCGCGACTCGCGCCGCGGCGGTCTGCTCGTACCGCGCCGCGAGCTTCAACGCGCCGGCGCGATACCCCTCGATATCCGTCGCCGCGGCCTCCGCGCGCAACTCACGGGCACGAGCCAACAGCTCCTCTGCGGTCTGCGTCGTCGTCGCGAGCAGCTCATCCATCAACTCGGTCGCCCACCGCGCCTCTGGGGCAACATCAGGCCAATGCTCAACTGAGGACATGGACGAAGTGTACCGACGCCGTGACTGTAATCGCGGCGAAATCAGCCGAGTCCGCGGGACCCGGGAGCCGCTCGTCCAGGAGTCGCCGGTGTCCGGGGCTGGTGCCAAAGCGACGGTGGCCGAGCCGGTGGCGCCCGTCCTACGCGTCAGAAGGACTCCTCCTGTGACCAAGCGCGACTCAGACCGAGGTAGATGATCTTGTTGGGCTGCTCCTCGACTCGGTAGTAGACGTAGAGCGGCGGAATGTCCGGGAAGGCATCGCGCGTGCGAAGCATCCGGATGCCTTCGCTGTCGGGGACCTCCTCGGAGTACTCCCAGGGATAGTCGCCGAGATAGTCCTCGACATAACGCCTCCGGCTGCCGCGTTCCCGCGAGCACCGCCGCCCGACCCGCGGCAGCCGGGTATCGGCCAAGGTCCTCCGCTGTATACGCTGGTCTCTCTCCCTACCATATTCAATCAGCGAGGATTGCCCGTGTCCGACTTCCTTGACGAGAAGCACAAAGAGATCACAAGCCGGCTGAAGGAGCTCAAACCCCTGGTCGACGAGTTCAACCGCCTCGAGGACGCCGCCTCGGCACTGGCGAAAGTGATCGGATCGGCTGCATCTGAGGCCACCTCAGCCGCCGCCGCAACCGTCACCCGCCGTCGTCGACGGGGACGCCCGCGCCGCTCCAAAGCCACGGTCACGCCCGCACGCATGCCAGCTTCGCCGGAGTCAGCGTCTGCAAAGCCCGTCGCAAAACGCAAACCGCAGGGACGCAAACGTGCGCGCCAGGCACTGGCGCTGATTCGCGCCAATCCCGGTATCACCGTCTCCGAGATGGCCAAAAAGATGGGTATCGACGGGACTTACCTCTACAAGGTGCTCCCACCGCTCGAGCAGGAAGGGAAGATCCGCAAGGAGGGTCGCGGCTGGTATCCGGCGAAGGAAACGTGATCGAGCGACCCGAGCGACTCCATGCTCAGCTTGGGCGTGTGACCCACTGCCGGGACGCTGGAGGAGTGCTGATCGTGGTTACTGCTAGGGTTGACACATCAGGTTGGGTGGTTTGCCCAACATCGCAGTGCCAGCGCTCGTAGCCTTTGCTCAGCAATCTCCGCGTTCGCAGCACTATCAACGCCGGAGGAAATACAATGGCTACAGGAACCGTCAAGTGGTTCAGCGACGACAAGGGCTTCGGGTTCATCACGCCCGACGACCAGTCCAAGGACCTATTCGTCCATCACAGCTCCATCGTCGGCGAGGGCTATCGCTCGCTCGCCGAGGGCGCGAAGGTGTCCTACGACACCGAATCCAGCGACAAGGGGCCCAAGGCCGCCAACGTCCAGGTGGCGTAGCACGCATGGCCTCAAGCGGCAAGAAGAAGACCACGATGGCAAAGCTCATGCGCGAAAGCAGGCTCCGCGAGCGTCGACTGGACAAGCAGGCCAAGAAGGACGCGCGCAAGCTGGCGCCGGCAGATCATCCAGACCGGCCCAGCGACACACTGAACGCAACGAGCAGTTAGTAGTGCTTTGTTAGGTTTGGTGTAGGAGTTCGGCTTGGTCGTGGCGAACCCTCGTGTGTCTGTGGTTATCGACGCGAGGAGGCATCATGGCTGTGATGACGGTGGATGTGGATGCTCCGATCGTGGTGAAGGAGCGGCTGGAGGTGTTCGCGGGCGAGGTGCTCGCGGAGGCGATGAACCGGCCGGTGCAGTTGGTCAACGGCTGCCTTGTATCTGCGGGGGCTTTTGGAGCAGGGTCCTCGTAAGTCGCTTGAGCCGATGGTCGAGCGGCTGGGCGGGGACGCTGACTATCAGTCGTTGCAGCAGTTTGTGGCTGACAGTCCGTGGGACCCGGCGCTGGTGGTCAAGGCGGTGGCCGAGCGCGTGGCGGGCGAGATCGATGTGCAGGCGTGGGTGCTGGATGACACCGGGTTTCCGAAGGACGGCAAAGACTCGCCGGGTGTCAAGCGCCAGTACTCGGGGACGCTGGGGAAGACGGGTAACTGTCAGATTGGTGTTTCTGTGCACGCAGTCGGCGGGCGCGGGACGGTGCCGCTGGGGTGGGCGCTGTATCTCCCGGAGGACTGGTGCACAGATGAGCAGCGGCGGCGTAAGACGAAGATCCCGGATGAGGTTGTGTTCAAGACCAAGCCGCAGCTCGGGGTCAACTGGTCGAGCAAGCGGCTGGCTGGGATGTCCCCAAGGCACCGGTGCTCGGCGATCACGCCTACGGGGAGAACACCTGGCTGCGTGATCGCCTGCATCAGGCCGACTGCGAGTACGTACTGTCGGTCGGGCCAACCACGAAGGTGTTCGCGCAAGGGGCCGTCTTCGCGGTGCCCCCGAAGAAGCCCAAGGCGACTCGCGGGCCGGTCCTGCCGCGACCAGACCGCAGGCCCGAGCCGATCGGCGAGTTGATCGCCGGCTCGCAACAGACAGCCGCAGACAGTCACCTTCCGCGACGACCCCGCAGGCGAGCCGGTCACCTCCAGGTTCGTCTTCGCGCGTGTTCACGCCGCGCATGGCTGGCGCGATGACCACCGACGGAGGGGTGGCGCGAGGGCGCCGAGGTGCCCCCGCGGGAGGAGTGGCTGATCGCCGAGTGGCCCGAAGACCAAGACGCAGCCGACCGACTATTGGATCTCAAACCTCCCCGCCGACACCCCACCCGAGCAGCTCGCTCGTCTGGCACGGATGCGCTGGAAGATGGAGCTCGACTACAAACAGCTCAAGGGCGAGCTCGGACTCGACCACTACGAGGGCCGCTCTTGGCTGGGCTGGTACCACCACACAGCGCTGGTTACCGCTGCGCACGGGTTCCTCACCCTCGAGCGGCTTCACCCTTTTCACCCGCGGTCGGCCTGACACTCCCGAAGGCCGTGCTGCTACTGCAGCCGATCTTCAAGTGCTGGGCCGGCCGCTGCCAAACCTGCCAACAGGCAATCGACCTCGCCCGCTGCCACTCCCACCCATCAGACAACATGAGTGAACCTAACAAAGCACTACTAGTCAGCCCGGACAGATCGGAGACAGTCCACTCTCGAACCTCTTGTTCAGCCGCTCGCCGAGGCATGATCCCGCCCCCCTCGTCGGAAGAGAGGACGGAGGCATTCCACGCCACTCAAGGCCAGCGTCGAGCGTGTCGATGCGAACAGCACCATCGAGTCAGATCGAGCAGCGCCAATCGTCGGAGCGGAGATCGACACCGCGACAGCGCACAGGCGAGGCAATTCGCCTGTGCGTCATTCGTCTGAGAACCCACCGGGTTGCCGCGGGTACTTCGAGTTTCTGCCGATATGGCTGTCGTGGCGCTCAGTGCTCGACAGAAGCGGAAACTGGGACGCGAGCCACGCGATCTCATCTTTGACGTCTGCGTGACCGCCGTGGTCCTGCTCGGTGGGTTATGGGCACTTCATCACTAGTACGTCCAACCTGAGCACGTTCGCGGCGGCGCGTGCATCGGACTGCTCCCGTTCGTCCGGAGCAGGCACCCGCGAAGGGCTGATCGAGACGCTTGCTTTCGTTTCACACGCGAGAGGTCGCAGGTTCGAAACCAGCGGCGCCCATGGAGAATCGCCTGCAAGTGGGCGGTCTTCCGTTGACGTTTAGTCGATGAGGAAGAGACATAGCGCGGTCTCCGTCAACCAGATAGTAGAACAAACGTCCAGAGAGCTCCGCGGCGGTCGATTTCGTGCTCCACGTTGCCGAATTCAGCGAAATCAAGGACCGAGAAAAGGCAAACTCGTCGCGAGGCGGGGACGCAAAGCCAGAGGTCTCGACACGAGATAGCTCGGCTGCCAACACCGACAACGGGAGGC
Organism: uncultured Solirubrobacterales bacterium; assembly: GCA_963813805.1. GTDB lineage: Bacteria > Actinomycetota > Thermoleophilia > Solirubrobacterales > Solirubrobacteraceae > Palsa-744. The sequence continues at coordinate 178,708 of CAWEZZ010000001.1, read as the reverse complement.
ACCCATGAGCTATCAACACCAAACAACCGAGACCGCCAGTGACCGGTCGAGGGACTATCGCAAGATCGCCCTCTCGATCGCTCTGCTGCTTGGGGCGACCGGCGCACTCATCGGTGGGGCCTTTGCGACCTTCACCGACACAGTGACCGCAGGTCCCCAGGCGATCTCCTCGGGCACGGTCAAAATTGCCGTTGGCCCGGTCAACGACGCGGGCACCGGGGCAACGAACATCGCCGCCGGAGACACGATCGCTCGCGAGGCCGATCTCAACTCGACCGGGGCGACCCTTGCGAACAAGGAAATCACGTTGAAGTTCTCCGCGTCGCCAACGTCGAAACTCGACAGCGACGCCACCAACGGGCTGCAGGTCAGCGTGCAGGCATGCTCGGAAGCGTGGAAACGTACCGTCGTAGGCTCTCCGCCTCCGGCATTCACCTACACCTGCACCCCTGGCGCCACCCTCGTGAAAATCGGCGGCGCCGCCACAGCATCGGTCAGCTCACTCGAGGCTGCAGCCGCTGCCCTGACGCCGCTGAACTCGCTGGCGACGGGCGGCCAGGACTACCTGCTGTTCACGCTCACTCTCCCCGAAGCCGCGCCCGGCGACCTGTCCAAAATAGCCGCGTGCACGGGCCCCGTCGGCGGTACGGTGGCGACCGAGGATCTGCAGGGCTGCAGCTCGACCCTGACCTACACGTTCCAGGCGACGCAAAGGAACGGAGCCGCCCAGTAGCGATGGCTTCTCCAGCGGACACGCGGGGGCCGACCAGCACAGGCCGGCCCCCGCGCCCGCCGGGGTGAGGAGATATCGCGATGGCACACAGGGCCATTCACGGGAGTCGTCATTCAGACCGAGCGACGGTTGCTCTGTACCGCTCGACACGCGGTCGCGCTGGACGGTTCACAGGCGCGCTGCTCATCGCCATCGTGCAACTCACCGTCCTAGGCGCATCGCTGGCGCTGGCGAGTTTCACCGGCACGAAAGCCGTGAAAACGACCGCACTGGCGGCAGCAAAACTCGCGACCCCGACCGGCCTTGCAACCAGCAACGGGGGATGCTCCGGCGGCAACGGGCAGACCAACGTATCCGCCACATGGACCGCCTCCGCGGAACTCGACGCCAACGGGAACACCCTAGTCAACGGCTACACCCTGTTGCGGTCGACCACCTCCGGGGGCAGCTACTCCTCCGTCGGCACGACAGGTATTGCCACGAGCTTTACCGACGTCAACCCGTCCGGGGCGGCAACGCCGCAGGTCTTCGTCGGTAACGGGGGCGCCACCAAAACGGTGCACGCCGTCAACACGTCCACCAATGTCGGCACATCGATCGTAACCGGGACAGTCGGCGTCGAGCCCAACGACATGGCCGTCAATCCCGAAGGAACAAAAGTCGTCGTGGCCGAGGGCGCCTCCAGCCAGGTGCAGATCATCACCGTTGCCACTGACAAAGTCGCCAAAACGGTGGCGATCCCGGAAGTCGCAGGCATCAAATCGCGACCAGATGCGGTCGCCATCACTCCCAACGGGCTGACGGCGTACGTCGTTGACGGCGCCAACAACCTCGTCTACCCCATGACGATCTCCTCGGGCGCCCTGGGCACCGCGATCACCGTCGGCGCCCAGGGCGACCCGGGAGCGATCGTCGTGACGCCCGATGGGGAAAAGGTGTACGTCGCCAACTACTCCGCTCACAGCGTGTCGGTGATCACCACGGCCTCCAACACGGTGACCGCCACCGTCACGATCGGCGCCGGCGAAACGGGTAAGCCAATCGCGCTCGCCGTCACCCCGAGCTCGGCCGATGTCTACGTCGCCGACCAAGGCAACGCGCAGATCGACGACATCACAACTTCGAGCGACACCGTCGCCAAAACGATCGCCGTCGGCAGCATGGTCGACGCCAACGTCGCCGGCGGCGGAGACCCCAACATCTTGGCGATCACTCCGGAAGGGTCAAAGCTCTACGTGGCGAGCTACACCGCCGGCACGGTCGCGGACATCGCCACCTCGACCGACACGGTGATGAACACGATCACGCTCCTAGGAGCCAGCCCCAACCCGAACGCCCTCGCCATCACGCCCAACGGCTGTCAGCTCTACGTCCACGACCACGCAAACAACCAGGTAGACGCGATTACGGTGTCCAGCGACGCGGTCGCTGCGTCCCCGGTAGTCGGGACCACAGGAGACCCGACCGGCATGTCGGTGACGCCGGACAGCGCGCACGTGTACGTCGCGAACTTCGCAAGCGGCTCGGTGTCGGTCATCGAAACCTCGACGAACACCGTCTCCGCCACCCTGGCCACCGCGACGGTCGGTGCCAACCCATATGCGGTGCTCGCGACCCCCTCCGAATACTTCTACAAGCTGCAGGCAGGGCACGGCGGCTGGCAGAGCAAAATCAGCGCGTCGGTGGCCTACCGGCTCGGCTGGGATCAGGGAGGCTGGCAGTAATGCTCCCGGGAACGACGGCATACGCAGACACGGCATACGCAGACACGCTGCGGACACGCATCGCGGCCGAGCCACGCCTCCGGGCTCGGCGACGGGGCCGAGTGGCGAGGATCGCCTCCTCGACGCTGCTCGCCGGCGTCGTTCTCCTGATCCTGGCGGGCACGGTCGGGATGGCGCTCGGCGCCTGGCGATTCACCGTCATCGACACCGGGTCGATGCGCCCGACCCTCAGCCCGGGGGATGTCGCCGTGCTGACATCCGAGCCCACCACCGACCTGCAGAAGGGCCAGATCGTCGCCTTCCACCCCCCCGGCGAACCACACCTGACCGTCATGCACCGAGCAGTCTCCATCGAGCGTAGGAGCAACGGGGTCGTCATCCAGACGAAGGGCGACGCCAACAACGCCAAGGACCAATGGCACGCGCACATCGTCGGCAACACCGTCTGGCACGAGGATCTGAAGATCCCAATGCTGGGGTATCTGGCAGTGTGGAGTCAGCAACGACCCGTCCGTCTCGGCGTGCTCATTCTCATCGTGGCACTGATCGTAAGCATGCTGCTGCGCTCGATCTGGCGACCCAGCTCACGGTGACGGGGTTCCCGGTGGGCCGACACGCTGGTGCCTGCCTACTGGCGTAAGCCTGCCTACTGGCGTAAGAGATGACGGCGTAGGAAGTCAAGCTCGTCGGCGACGACCGCCTCGTGCTGCGGGCCGTCGTAGATGTCGAAGTGGTCGACGCCGGGGTACGTACACAACTCGCCGAGCGGAGCTCGCCGGGCTGCCGCGATCGCGGGACCCGGCTTGGCAACCTGGTCGGCCTCCCCGATGCAGACGAGCCACGGGCAGTGCAGCGTGGCGGCGTGGCGGGCCGGCCGGTAGGGACGGCCGAGAAGCCATCGTGCCGAGGCGCGATCGCGCCAGCGCGAATCCTCGCCGATCGCCACCACGTGGCGCCAGCCTGCCTCTCCTCCGGGGGCATTGATGAACGCAGCTTCGTGGGGCTGCCCGACGACCGGGAGGTGGCTCCCCCGCGCCGCCGCGAGCAGGATCCTCGCGGTCACCCGCGGCGAGGATCGGTGGGCCTGACGCCACATGTCGATGAAGGGAACCTGGCTGATGACGGCCGCCACGCGCGCGTCCTCGGCCGCGGCCGCCAGCGCGTTGCCAGCGCCCATCGAGGACCCGAGCGTAGCCACGCGATCGGCGTCGATGCGGGGAAGCGACCGAGCGAACGCGATCGCCGCGCGCCAGTCTTCGAGCTGGCGTGCAGGATGAAATAGATCCGCCTCGCCGGTGCTATCCCCGAACCCGCGGTGGTCGAACACGAGCGCACCAATGCCCTCCGCTGCGAATCTCTCGGCGAACGCCCCAAGCCGGTCGCGGCGCGTCCCAGAGAGGCCGTGAGCCATGACCACGATCGGCACCGCAGCCACGTCGCTTGCGGCAGAGTACAGCCAGGCGGCGCACGAGTCCTCGCCCGAGCAGAAACAGCAATCTTGACGGTTCATACCCCATCAACGGCGGCCCGCGCCGGAATGTGAGATCAGGCAAGGGCGACGCGAGCACAGCCACGTTCGGGGCTCGCACTGTTGAGCAGCACCTGGACTTCCCCCGGTTTCGAGATCAAAGTGTCGTCTGAACCGGGGGAAGTCCAACCGGCGTCTTGGGCTGGAGCGTCTGTCCACTGTTCGTGGTCAGAAGCTCTGCTGGCATGAAGGGCGCATAACCTACGAGTCGATGGCCTACGCCACCGCCGACGCAAGGCAGCAGCTGCTCGACACCCTCGTCCAGGCGATCGAGGAGATCGCCTTCGCGCTCGCATCCCTGGGCGAGGCCTATGAGCTGCTCGACGAGCAGAAAGCCGACGAGCTCGAGCAGAAGATCTTCCGGCCCGTGCAGACGGCCTACGGCAGGGCCAAGCGCACCCACGCCGAGTTTGCCCGCCGTCACGACCTGCCAGGCCGCCCGTTCGAGCCGGCCGCTCCCGGGGCTCCTTCACAGGGCGTCAAGGGCTTCATCTCAAGCGCAGTGGAGGCGGCCGGCAGGGCGGACGGCACGCTCGCGACGCTCCAGGATTCGATGCTCCCTATCGAGGTCGGCGACGCGGAGCTGCGAGCGGGTCTCGAGGATGTGCGCCGGTTGATCGGTGAGGTCCCGGGGCAGGCCCGCCGGCTCCTGCGCACGCTGGGACGGTAGACCTCGTCTGCTCCCGCCAGTCAGCCTGACAGCCCACGATCGGCCTGGGCTCCTCACTCCTTCCACTTGATCGAGCATCCGACCGGAGGCGTCTCGGGGGGATCGGGAGCGCGGCCTTCGAGCACCGCGTCGAGCGCTGCGCGCAGCCAGGCGGCCTGCTGCGACGGGTCGTCGTGGTTGCTGTCGGGCGCTCCCCGGTAGCGGAGGATCCCGTCGGCATCGAGCACGAAGATGTCGGGGGTCGTCTTTGCGTCGTAGTCGCGGGCGACCTCCTGGGACTCGTCGCGCAGGTAGGGAACCCCGTCGAGCTCGCCCCGCTCCACGCGAACCTTCATCGCCTCGGCCGAGTCGCGCGGGTAGCGCTCGGCGTCGTTGGGGTTGATCGCCAGCACGCGCACGCCGCGCCCGGCATAGTCCTCTGCGACAGCGACGATCCGCTCGTGCCACGCCAGAGCGTAAGGGCAGTGGTTGCAGGTGAACACGACCACCGTCGCCGGGGCACCGCCCGGCTCGTGGTATGCCCCGCTCGTGTCGGGCAGGGCAAACGTCGGTGCACGCTCGCCGATCGCGGTCATCTCAGCTCCTAATCTGTGCAGGGAGTCCGGCCGTCAGGCGCGGGTCCGGGTTGACGGGAGTGAACTGCTGGGGGCTGGGAGTACGGGTGTCAAGGATGCGTCGCGCAGCGCGTCGCGCAAGTCGGCCGGATCGGGCGTCGGCGACACACGCCCGTCGCGCCGCCTGTACACCCTACACGTCAGGCCGACCGGCTCATCGCCCGGAGGCTGCACGTCGACGCCGTCGATCCGGATCGTCGGCGAGCCGACGAAGCGCTCCGTTGCCGCCCCGGCCTCGCTCTCGACCTCGCGGACGATCACGCTGTCAGGGTCAAGCCCGGCCTCTCGGAGCACCTCACGCAGGTCGGAAAGCGCCTGCGGGTAGGAGGGACAACCGGCCCAGAACAGAAGCTCGACGCGCATCCATCTCATTCAGTCGGCTTGGTGCTCCTCGTCTGCCTCGCCGTACACCGAGGCGGACGGCTCCTCATCCGGCCCCGCGTCTTGCATGATGCGGGCGGGCGTGTGCTCGTCGCCGTGAGACGCGTGCTCGATCAGTTCCTGCTCGGCGAGCTCGAACCCCTCGGACTCGCCTCCTCCTGCCTCATCCACGGCCCGGCGCTCCTCGCGGCGGCGCTGGCTGTCGTGGAGATTGACGGTGGGCTCGGCAGGCGTCATGTCATCCATGCCCGCACTGTACTGCTAACAGCGCTACGCGGGGCCAGTCCCGAGCCTCCGTTCGCGCCCGCCGGATAGGCGGCGCTAGGAGGCTGTGAGGGGGGCGCACCGCGCGAAGGAGGGCCTTTAGGAAAAGATGCTCTCGGGATGGACCGTGATTATGAGCTTCAGACCCACCGCGCGGAGGACCGTCATTGGTGGTACCGGGGACGGCGAACCGTGCTCGAGCGGGTGATCGCCGATCTGCGGCTGCCCGCGCGCGCGCGCGTTCTCGACGCAGGTTGCGGCAGCGGACGCAACATGATCGAGCTCGCCCGTCACGGCACGGTGACAGGGGTGGAGCTGTCAAACACGAGCGTCTGCCTCGCCCGCGCCCGCAAAGCCGGCGAGGTGATCGAAGGGTCGGTGATGGAGATGCCGTTCGCCCCCGACAGCTTCGACCTGGCCGTGTCGCTGGACGTGATCGAGCACCTGCAGGACGACCTCGGCGCCCTGCGCGAGCTGCGCCGCACGGTCGCGCCCGGCGGGTCGCTGCTCGTGACGGTGCCCGCCTACCAGTGGCTATGGAGCGGCCACGACGAGATCAACCACCACCATCGCCGCTACACGCGCCGCTCGCTCCTGCGCGTCGCCGAGCAGGCAGGGTGGAAGCCCGTGCGCACCACCTATTTCAACTCGCTGCTTTTGCCGGTGGCGATCCTGCTGCGCATCCTTGAGCGGCTGAACACCAAGACGACCGAGTCGAGCCTCGACCTGTGGGTGCCCCCAGCGCCGCTGAACTGGCTGCTGGAGCGACCACTGGCGTTGGAGGCGGCGCTGATCGGGCGCGGCAGACGCATCCCGGCAGGGTTGTCGCTGCTGGCTGTGTTTCGCTGAGCCGTTCAGCCGGTTGCGGCGACGCCCAGCGGCGACCGGCGACACAAGCTTCATTCGCTGACGACGCGAAATTGTCTCCCCAAAAATATGGACGAGCCCCTCTCAGTATGTGTTTGAATTTCATGCACTGTGTGCCATCGTATGTATCGGGTACATACAAAAGCGCACACTGCGTAAAAATTGAAAACACGTTCTCAGGCGGCGTGCGGCGCATGCGTACGGAAGGTCCAAGCGCGGTTGGCAAGGAACGTGAGCACCGTCACGATCGCCGTCGCGCACGCCTGCCCGATCAACTTGTCCAGCGAGACGCCGTCGACGAACAGATACACCAGACCAAGGTTGAGCGCCAGGCCACAGCCCTGCACGATCGTCCAGCGCACCGGCGTCAGCGCGTCGCCGACATGCTCTTTGAATGTCCAGCGGCGGTTCAGCAGGAAGCCGTTGACGGCGCCCACCACGTAGCCGATCGCCGACGCCGCGATGTACCAGACGCCAAAGCCCTTCAACAGCACTGTGTAGATGGCGAAGAACAGCAGCGTGTTCGACACGCCGACGATCCCGAACTTCACGAACTGGATGATCGTCGGCGCGCTCAGCCTGCCGGCCGGTCCCGGTAGGCTCCTGGATGACCTCTGAGATGTGTTGTGGTCGGAGGGCATGCGCAGACAGGATGAACGATAAATTCATCCGCGGCTTAGGACGCTCGTCGAAAATGGGCATCCCAGGAAGGCAACGATCATGTCGGACACACCACTTCGCACCCCCACCCTGCTCAGCGTCGTGGCCCCTGTCTACGACGAGGAGGAGCTCGTCGAGGAGTTCGTCGCGCGCGCCTGCGCCGCCGTGGCTGACTACCACTTCGAGCTGGTGCTCGTTAACGACGGCTCCTCCGACCGAACGCCCGAGCTGCTCGACCGCATCGCTGACGCCGATCCACGCGTGCGCGTAATCCATCTGTCGCGGAACTTCGGCCACCAGGCGGCGCTCACCGCCGGGCTGGAGCACGCGATCGGCGACGTCGTGGCGATGATCGACGCCGACCTGCAGGACCCGCCGGAGCTGATTGGAAAGATGATCGCCCAGTGGAGCCAGGGCTCAGACGTCGTCTATGCCGTGCGCGAACAGCGTGAGGGCGAGACGGCCTTCAAGCTGGCTACCGCCTCCTGGTTCTACAAGCTGTTCGACAAGCTGGCCCAGGTCGACCTGGAGCCCAACTCGGGCGACTTTCGCCTGCTCGACCGCCGCGCTCTGGACGCCCTCCTGGCGATGACCGAGCGTTCGCGCTTCCTGCGCGGCATGACCGTATGGGTCGGCTTCACCCAGATCGCCGTCCCCTACCAGCGCGATGCGCGCCATGCTGGCGAGACGAAGTACACGCTGCGCAAGATGCTCCGCTTCTCGCTCGACGCGATCACCTCCTTCTCGCACCTGCCCCTGCAGCTGGCCACCTACGTCGGGCTGCTCTCGGCGGGCGTGGCTTTCATCGCGATCCCCGTGGTGATCGTGTTGCGCATCTTCGACTCCTACCTCCCGGGCTTCGGCTCGATCACGATCGCGATCCTCCTGCTCGGCGGCATCCAGCTGATCGCCCTCGGCGTGATCGGCGAGTACGTTGGGCGCATCTACGATGAGGTCAAGCACCGACCGTTGTACATCGTCCGCGACGAGCGCAACCGGCCGACTGGCGCCGGGCGGCTTCCAGAGGCCACCGCGCGCGCGGGCCTCCCGGCTCGCACCCCCGAAAACGTGGGATAACACCGCTCCGCCGGGGGCGGTCTTGTGTTTCCTTCGCTGCATCCCCTCGACCAGAAAGGCTCGATGAACATGCACCGCCGAACCCTTCCCCTGTTCGCTACCCCCGCTGTCATGGGGGCGATGGCCATTGCCGTACCGGCGCTCGCCGGAACAAGCGCGAACCCCGTCGCCCACCAGGCCCGCGTCAAGATGCACTGTTTCACCGCCCGCGTCGGCCGCCGTCGCGTGCGCGAGTGCCTCATCCCGGGTCCACGCGGCCCGCGGGGCTTCACCGGCTTCACCGGCCCGCGCGGAGCGACAGGCCCACGAGGCGCAACCGGCAAAACTGGCAAAACCGGCAGTACTGGCAAAACCGGCAACACTGGCCTCGCCGGTCCGACCGGCCCCCAGGGACCAGCCGGCACGGCCCGCGCCTATGCGGTAGTGCAACCAACCTCGCCGACTACGGCCAACCTCATCGCCGGGCAGACCGCCAACATCACCGGCGTCAGCGAGCCGAGCGAAGGCGTCTACTGCGTCGTCCCCGCGGCCGGAATCAACCCGTCCGCGTATCCGCCTGTCGCCTCACAGGAGATCAGCTACAGCTCCGGAGGGCTGGGCGTGGTCGCGGTGAACGCGCAGCACTCGCACTGCCCTACCGGCTTCGAGGTCGACACCTACACTCCGGGCGCCAGCCCTAAACTGGCCACCGGCTACGCGTTCACGATCATCATCCCCTAGCGACCGGCACCGCCAGCCGATGCGGCGACCGGCCATCTGGTTGACCGCCACCCTCGCATGAGCCTGCGCAGGGGTGGCGGCCGGCCATCTTGGTTGACCGCCGCCCTCGCATGAGCCTGCGCGGGGGTGGCGGCCGGCCGGCGTACGCCGTAACCCGTACCTATAGCGGTACAGCGATAATGCTCCCATGACCTCCGACGAAGCCTCCCTGCAGGACGACCAGCCGAGCATGGATCAACGTCGTGAGCGGGTCAGGATCGAGACTGAGCGACACCGGATCGAGGGCGTCCTCACCCTTGCCCGCGACGGCTACCGCAGCCGTGTGTCCGACGTGCTGAACGCCTCCGAGCGCGACTTCCTCACGCTCACCGACGTCACGGTCGAGCCGCTGCAGGGAGGCCCTGTCGAGCTCCACCCCTACCTGACGCTCGCCCGCCGGCACATCGTGTTCGCGGTCGCCTCCTCGGAGGGATCGGAGGACTGAGGGCCATGGAGATGCAACGGAGAGCTCGGGAGGACGTGCGAATCCGGTCCAGGGTTCGAACATCGTACAAATGACGGGGACGGAGAGGGCGGTGTGTGGGACGGAGAGGGCGGGATTCGAACCCGCGATGGAGTTTGATCCCCATACTCGCTTAGCAGGCGAGTGCCTTCAGCCACTCGGCCACCTCTCCCTGGAATCGGGATGCCAGTGTAGAGCCTGCCGGGCGACTGCGCCCGCGTGACCCGAACCCCGCACGACCACCCTGATCGCCGTCCGCGTGTCGTGCGCGTAGCATCAGGCTGAGCGATGTGTTGGACACGCCGAGTGGCGGCTGCATGGCCCGTGTACCCAGTCTATCTATCTTAGAAGATGGTAGGTTTATAAGAGATGCCTGGTTTGGAGGCGAGATTGTCCGGATGTCGGGCTTGAGAGCGGCACGCGCGAGGGTCGTCGTTTCCGAGCGCTATGAGACTCGCCTGGCACGGGCCATCCTTGAGGGTGGGTCGAACGCCTCGACGGCAGCGATGACGCTGCTGGAGTATCGCGATCCTGCGACGCTCGATGCCTCGCTTGCGCTGGTTGCCGACCAAGGCGCGGTGACGGAGGACGCCTTCAACTGTGTCGCGGTCGCGGATGCCTGGGAGACATACCGTCACCTGAAGCACCTCGCCTGGGATTAGCTCGGTGGCGCCGCCCTCGACAGATGAGCGCTTTACCCGCCGCCGGCAATGGAGGTTGCGTAGCTATGTGCTAGACCGCCGCGACTTCAACGAGATCCGAATGCGGCTGCCGCGCGCGGTACGACGCGATGTAGAGGCCGCACCAGAGGATCATGTGGGGCTAGTCGTCCAGGCGATCGTTGGCGAGGAGGGCGACGTGCCGCTGGCAGTGCTGTACGACAACGCGCCGGCCTCCGTAGCTACAGAGGGCATGCGAAGGCTCGAGCGGCGCCTCACGGAGCTGCTGGGATGAGCGCCCATAGAGTAGGCCCACACGACGTGCAGGCGTGCCCAAAGAGCCGGGTGCCTTCCACGAGCAAGGCCCGCGCGGCGGGACAGAGCAGGCCGCGTCGGCCGCTTGCAGTGGTTCTCGGCTGGCTGACTTGGCATTGCTGGCGCGCGGGTTGAACGCTTGATGGGCGCACCCGAGGCGTTGGTTCTCGCCGCAGGGTCGGCGATCATCGCCGGTACTCTGACTGCGGGGGTCTGTCGTTCCGCGCGCGCCGGGCTCACTGTGCAGTCGGTGGGCGTGGTGTTGCTTGGTGTCGCCGGCGTGTGGGCGCTCGCCTCTGGGCACGCTGTGGGCGCGGGGTTTCGCAGCGAGGTGCGCCCGGCGTTTGGCGTTGACGGTCTCAGCGGCTTCTTTCTGTTGGTCATTGCCGTCGTCGGGGCACCGGCAACGCTGTTCGCGCGTGACGCGCTGGACGCGGACTGGCAAGGCCGTTCGGTCGCGCTCGCCACAGGAGTCTTCCTGTTGGCGCTGGTCGGGTTCGTCTGCGCGCGTGACGTGAGCACCTTCCTGGGGTTTTGGGAGCTGATGACGCTCGTGCCGGCGGCGGCGATCCTGCTGGCGCGGCAGGATCGGGAGGCGCGGCACGGGGTGTTCGTGTATCTGGCGATCACGCACATCGGGGGTGCGGGCGTGTGGGTGGCGATGCTGGTGCTCGCCCAGCATGGCGCGCTGGGCGGCCACCCGCTGGGCGGCGGCCTGGCGGCGCTCGTCGCGTGCGCGTCGCTGGTCGGGTTTTCCACCAAGGCTGGGTTGATGCCACTTCATTCCTGGTTGCCGCGCGCGCACCCGCTGGCGCCCGCGCACATCTCGGCGTTGATGTCGGGCGTGATGATCAAGCTCGCGCTCTACGGGCTCGTGCGTGTGCTGTTTGAGTGGTTGGCCCCGCCCGGGCTGTGGGTCGGGATCACGCTGATGGGAATTGGTGCCTTGTCGTGCTTGGGGGGCGTGCTGTATGCGTTGATACAGCACGAGCTCAAGCGATTGCTGGCGTTTCACTCGATCGAGAACGTCGGGATCGTGGCGCTGGGGCTGGGCGCGTCGCTCGTGTTCGGCGATATCGGGCAACCCACGTGGAGCGCGATCGCATTCGCGGCGGCGCTGCTGCACGCGCTCAACCACGCGCTGTTCAAGGGGCTTCTGTTCCTCGGCGCCGGGGCCTTCAGCAAGGCTGTCGGCGGCTTGGAGCTCGATCGGCTGGGTGGTCTGTTGCGGCGGATGCCGTGGACGGGTGGGACGTTCGCGCTCGGCGCGATGGCGATTGCCGGGCTGCCCCCGCTGAACGGGTTTGCCTCGGAGTGGCTGACACTTCAGTCGCTGCTGCACCTCGGGGTCACGAGCCACCTCGGGATAGCGCTCGCCGGGGCGCTGGCTACCGCGGTGCTGGCCGGGACCGCGGCGCTGGCCGTGTACTGCTTCGTGAAGGTGATCGGGCTGGTGCTGCTCGGCCTGCCGCGCCGTGTGGAGTGCGCGCAGGCCAGCGAGGTTCCCGTGGGGATGCGGGCGAGCATGGTCTTCCTGGCCGGGTCGTGTGTGGCGTTGGGCGTGCTGCCCGGGCTGTTGGTTCCCACGCTCGCCGCGTTGGGGCCGGGGCGGGTGAGGCTGCACGAGGGCGCAGCACTGAACGTGCCCGGTACCGGGTCGCTGCCGACCCTAGCCCTGGCGCTGGCGCTGCTGGTGCTGGTCGCGGGCCTGGTGAGACTCGCCCGCGACCGCCGTGCCGCCCCGGCGCCGACATGGGCGTGCGGGCAGCCGCCGGCAGCCGGACTGCAATGGACCTCGGCCGGGTTCACCAAGCCGCTGCGCCTGGTACTGGAGGTGCTCTTGCGTCCACGGCGCGAGGTGCAGGTAACCGTCTCCTCGGGAGCCGTGGAGGCCGTCGCCTATCACGCTGAGGTCCCTCACCTGTTCGACACGCTCCTCTACGGCCCAGTGTCGCGCGGGGCGCTGCACGCCGCTGCAATCGCGCGCAGGATGCAGTCGGGCAGCCTGCGCACGTATCTGATCTACCTGCTCGTGCTGCTTGGCGTGCTGTTGACGCTCGCTCGAACCGGGCTCCTGGGATGAACCTGGCCACCACGGTCGCGGGTGTTGTGCAGGTCGCCGGTGGTGTGCTGGGGGCACCGGCGATCGTTGGGCTGATCCAGCATCTGAAGGCTCGTCTACAGGGCCGGCGGGGACCACCCGTTTTGCAGCCCTACCGCGAGCTTGCCCGACTGTGGGGCAAGAGCGGGGTGGCGCCGGAGCCACACACGCTGATCTACACGCTGGCACCGGCGGTCGCTGTCGCATGTACCGCGCTGGTGCTATTGCTGCTGCCGATCGGCGGGCACGCCCCCGAATGGGGGCTCGGCCACGACGCGCTCGTGCTGGTCGGCCTGTTGGCGCTCGCTCGCTTCGGGGTGAGTTTGGCGGCGTGGGATACCGCGGGTGCGTTTGGGCTGATGGGCGCCGCGCGGGATCTGATGTTCTCGGTGTTCGTCGAGGGGCTGCTGCTGTTGGTGCTGGTGCTGCTCGCGTTGCCGCTGCACAGCACCGATCTGCTGTCGATCAGCCATGCGGCCACGTTGCCCGAGGTGTGGGCAAGGCCGGCGCATTGGGCGGCGGCGGTCGCTTTCTGCCTGGTGATCGTTGCCGAGACCGGCCGCCAGCCGGTTGATAATCCCGACACCCATCTGGAGCTGACGATGGTTCACGAGGGTCCGTTGTTGGAGTACGCGGGACGTGAGCTGGCCTACCTGCAATGGGCAGCGGCGGCCCGGCACTGGATCATGCTCGTGCTCGCGTGTGAGCTGTTGGTCCCTCATCCGGGGCCGTTCGTGGCGCAGCTCGCGGTGCTCGCCGCCGGCGTGCTGGCGCTCAGCGTCGCGCTGGCGGTGTGTGAGACGGTGCAGGCGAAGATGCGGGTGCTGCGCGTGCCGCTGCTGCTGGGCTTCGGGGTGGCGCTGTGTCTGCTGGGACTGTTGAGCTGGTTCGCCGGGGGTGGCGGATGACCGGCGCGGTGACGTGGGGGTTGGTCGTCAGCTCGCTGGCGGTGATCGTGGTACGTCGTCGCTCGCTGGCGATCGTGCTGGTCGCGGCACAGTCGCTGGGACTCGGCCTCTACGCGCTGACGCAGGGGTCGCGTACCTCGACCGCACTGGCGGTGACGGGAACGGTGCTGATCGCCAAGGCGCTGGTGCTACCGGCGCTCCTGTTCTTCACCGTGCGGCGTGCTCGTAAGGAGCGTCTGATCGCCACCGAGCTCCCGGCGCTCGGGCGCCTGGCGATCGCTGTGGCGGCGGCGCTCGCGATTGAGCAGTTGATCCCGCGCTTTGGCCTGACTGGCGCCGGCGTGGAACACGCCGCGGTCGGCGTGCTGGCACTCGGCATCCTGACCGCGGTTGTGCGCCGCGCGGTGCTCTTCCAGGCGCTCGGGTTCCTGATAGCCGAGAACGGGATCTATCTCGCCGGGCTGTCGCTGCCTGGTGGTCTGCCGGTGTTCATCGAGCTCGGACTCGTGTTCGATCTGGTGGTGATCGTGTCGGTCGCGGCGGCTTTCGCGGCGAAGATTCACGAGCAGCTAGGTAGCGGCGACAGCTCTCTGCTGGAGGCGCTGCGTGATTGAGGTGCTCCTGATCGCCGTACCGGCCGTGCCGCTCGTTGTGGCGCTGCTGGTGCGATTGCCTCGCACGCCGGGCGGCGCCGATCGCATGAACCTGATCGGCGCGAGCGTCAGTGCCGCGGTGGTGCTCGCGGCGAGTGTGCTCGGCATCGTTCATGGTGCGCGGGGGTTGCACGGCTCCTGGTTTGTCCTTGACCGCGCCGGCGCGTGCTTTCTCGCGGTGATCGCGGTGGTCGGGTGGTGCAGCGCGATGGTCTCACCGACCTACCTGGCCAGCGCGGGCAAGAGCTTGTTCACCGCGCGTCGGGCGCGCGCTTGGTACTACACCGCTTTTTACCTGTTCTGGGCTGCGCTGTTGGCGCTCGCTTTGGTGAAGAATCTCGGGGTGGCGTGGCTGCTGGTCGAGGCGACGACGGGTGCCTCGGCGCTGCTGGTTGCCTACAGCGGACGGCGCAACGCGCTGGAGGCCGGCTGGAAGTACCTTGTGCTCACGACCTTCGGGCTTGCGGTCGCGTTGCTTGGCATCCTGATCCTGTTCGTTGGGCTGGCACCGCACGGCGGGACGCTCTCGACGCTTGACTGGCAGAGCATCGCCCGACACGCCCGTGGGTTACCCCATCAAACGGCGCTGTTCGCGTTGATCCTGATTCTCGTCGGGCTCGCCGCGAAGATCGGATGGGCGCCAGTACACAACTGGCTGCCCGACGCACACAGCGAGGCGCCGCCCCCGGTCAGCGCACTGCTCTCCGCCGCTTTGCTGCCGACGGTCATGCTGATCGTCTGGCGCGTGGTGCTCACCCTCGGCGTGGCGGTTCCGCACCATCTCGCCGATCATCTGATGCTCGCCTTCGGGCTCGCCTCGCTTGCGATCGCGGTCCCCTTCCTGTGGCGGCCGATGGCATGGAAGCGATTGCTCGCCTATTCGAGTCTCGAGCACATGGGAATCCTCGCGCTCGGGATCGGCTTTGCCTCCCCGCTGGCGACAGTTGGGGTGATCATTCACCTCGCCGGGCATGCCCTCGCGAAGTCGCTCGGGTTCTACGCGGCGATCCCGCTTTTGCGCCACGACCCCTCGAGCGCGCACCGCGCTCCACGCGGGTTGGCGCGGCTCAGCAAGCCTGTCGCCGCCGCCGCCGGGGTCAGCCTTGCCACGCTCAGCGGGCTGCCGCCCTCGCCGCTGTTCCTCAGCGAGCTGCTGATCCTGCTCGGCGGGATCGCCGCGCACCAGGTCGCGGTCGTCTCGATCGCCGCGGTGCTGATGGGGCTCGGGTTCCTCGGGCTCGCACACGCGCTGATCGAGACGCTCGCAGGTGAGAGCCGCGGGCATCGCTGGCGTTCCGGGCGCACGGTGCGACTCACCGGCCGGCTGACCGTCGGACTCACCCTGGGCCTGTTGGCTCTCTCGGTCGGCGCCTACCTGCTTGCCGACTCGGATGCCGGCACCACGTTGATGAGAGGCATCGCGTGAGCAGCCGCGAGCGACCGATCGTACCGGCGCTCACGCCGGGACCGGTAGAGCGGGTCACACCACGAGAATGGCGCGCGGCGTGCGAACGCCACGCGCAAGCTGGAGGCCGCTTCTGTGGACTGTTCGCAAGCAACGGAGCACAGGGCCTTCAGGTGAACTGCATATTCGCGCGAGCTGGCTACGAGCACGTTCTCTATGCGCCCGTGCCGTCGGGGGCGATCGACACGCTCATCGACCTGTTCGCGGCGGCGGGCCAGGACGAGCGCGAGGCACACGACTCATACGGTCTGCGCTTTGCCGGGCACGAGCCGCTGCTGCCACTCCTAGACCATTCCGCCGAGCCCGAGGTATGGACGGTCCCCGTGGAGGGTCACGACGCCTACCAGGTCGCGGTCGGCCCGATCCACGCGGGGGTGATCGAGTCCGGTCACTTTCGCTTCACCGTCGTGGGCGAGCGCATCCTGCACCTCGACCTGCGCCTGTTCTACAAGCACCGTGGACTGCAGGCAGCCGCCGAGGGTCGTTCACTCGCCGAGGGGCTGCGCTACGCCCAGCGTGCCTGTGCCGCGTGCGCGGTGACCAACACCGTGGCCTATGCGCAGGCGTGCGAGTCCGCGCTGGGGTTGGCGCCCGACCGTCACCTGCGGCGTGCTCGCACGCTGCTGCTCGAGCTCGAGCGGCTCTACAACCACCTGAACGACGTCTCCGCTATCTGCGCCGGGGTGGGCTTCGCGCCCGGGTCGATGGCGTTCGCGGCGTTCAAGGAGCGCGCGCAGCGACTCAACCAGCGCCTGACTGGTCACCGCTTCCTGTTTGACACGGTAACGCTAGCCGCCAGCAGCTTGCGGATCGGGCAGGCCGACGCGCGCGCGGCGCGCGAGGAGCTCAGTGTCCTGGATGATGAGCAGCGAGCCCTATGGCGCGAGCTGCGCTTCGCGGCCTCGGTGCAGGATCGACTCGGCGAGGTCGGGACGCTTACCAAGGAGGACGCGATCCGTCTGGGCACGGTCGGTCCGTCCGCTCGTGCCGCCGGGGTGCGTCTGGACACACGCAGCGAAAGCCCGCGACTCGCCTACGGCGAGTTCACACCTGCGACTCCAGAGCAGCCAAGTGGCGATGTCGCCGCGCGCCTTGACATGCGCCGGGTCGAGCTCGCCCAGACGTTCGCGATCCTCGAGGAGCTGCTGAGCGGCAACCTCGCGCCCGGCGGGATGAAAACCATGAACATTCCGGCGAGTGGCCTCGGCGTGGCGCGCGTGGAGAGCCCGCGCGGTGAGACGGTCTGCGCTGTGCAGAGCGACGGGCACACGATCGCGCGTCTGCATCTGCGCACCGGCTCATACGCCAACTGGCCCGCGCTTGCGCACGCCTCCCGGGAGAACCTGCTTCCAGACTTTCCCCTAATCAACAAGAGCTTTGAGCTCTGCTACGCCTGCGCAGACCGCTAAGCGATGTTCGTGCTGCTCAGACACTTACAGGCCGCACGCCGCGAGATCGCGCTACCGACTTCGGGCTGGCGTGGATCGTTGGCGTTGCGCCATGTCGATGCGGGCTCGTGCAACGGCTGCGAGCACGAGCTGGCAGCGACGGCGAACCCCTACTACGACCTGCAGCGTCACGGGCTGAACATCGTCGCCTCGCCCCGTCATGCCGACGTACTGCTTGTCACCGGGCAGATCACGACCCGCATGGTCGACCCGCTGCGCCGCGCCTACGAGGCGATGCCAGAGCCGCGCCTGGTGGCCGCGCTGGGCGACTGCGCTATCGGCTGCGCGGCGCTCGGAGACCCCGCACAGCTCGCCGGGCCGCTCGAGGAGATCCTGCCGGTCGACCTGCGTATTCCGGGATGCCCGCCCAACCCGCAGCAGATCGCCGACGCGCTGCTCGGCCTCATGCGCGAGGTAGCCGAGCACCCGCCAATGTCCCGAGCCTCGACTGAGAACATCACCGCCCCGCCAGCCAATGCTGCAGGTAACCCATCGACCCAAGGGAGTGAACATGCCTGACATCGAGTTCCCGACCAGCGCCGGCACCGCGCCGGGCACCGCTGAGGAGACCCGGCGAACGGATGGACATTCCTCAAAGACATGCTTATATTGTAGTCTTATAAGGCTACATACAAATAAGGTTATGGATCGCGCCGTCGCGTGCGCCATACTCCTCACGCAATCACGATTGCGCCCGGTGCAGACACTATGAACTCAACTTCAGCCCAAAGGGCTCTGCGATGAGCCCGCGTTCACGACCCAGCGCGACAGCCGAGGCCGTCCAGCATCGCGCCGTCTACCAGATGAAGGCCGAGTTCTTCCGCATTCTCGGCCACCCGGTGCGAGTACGCATCCTGGAGCTCCTCAGAGATGGCGAGCGCACCGTCGGCGATCTACAGAACGAGCTCCAGATGGACTCGAGCGGAACCTCCCAGCACCTCGGGGTGCTGCGCAAGCACGGCATCCTCGAGGGCCGCCGCGAGGGCACCAGCGTCTACTACACCGTTCGCGACCCCCGCATCTTCCAGCTCCTAGAAGTCTCCAGGCAGATCCTGACCTCCAGCCTCACGGAGTCTCAGGCAGTCCTCGGCGAGCTCACCAACCCCAACTAGACCACCTCCCCTACGGGGGTCCGCATGGATCAACAACAAACGCGCAAGGAGCACCTAGCCAACGCCGCCAAATCACGCAGCATGGCCCAAGAGCGTGCAAGCCGAGCGCACCGCTGAGATAGCCGGAAAGCAAGCCCAGCTCAAGCAAGAGGCACAAGAACGACGCGAGCAGAAGCTCAAACCTCGATGACGAACAAAAGCGGGCGTGTCGCTGTGAGCCGCGCGTGTCATCGGGGGGATGTGACGCACGCGCGAGATCCACGCGTCTGACCCGTCTCTACGCGCGCTGGGGAGCTCCCGCCAGGATGGGTTTGTTGTTCTCGGCCCAGTTCTGGAGGAATGCCTCGGTGGCGTCCGCGTCGAGGGGGCGGGCGAAGAGGAATCCTTGTCCGGTGTCGCAGTCCTCGTCTTGTAGGAGGGAGAGCTCCTGCTGGTCCTCGATGCCCTCCGCGAAGGTCTCGAGCGAGAGCGCCTTGCCGAGCTGGACGAGGGTGTGGATGAGCGTCTCGCCCTCCTGGTTGTGCTGCAGCTGCGAGATGAACGAACGGTCGATCTTGAGCGCGTCAACGGGGAAGCGCTGCAGGTGGGCGAGGGATGAGTAGCCGGTGCCGAAGTCGTCGATCGCGATCCGCACGCCGAGTGCCTTGATCTCGGTGAGGCGACGGACGGTGTCCTCGACGTTTCGCATCAGCGTCGTCTCGGTGATCTCGATCGTCAGCGCTTGTGGGAGAAGGCCGCTGTCGGCGAGCGCGCTCTCGATGTCGGTGATGAGCTGATCGGTGTCGAGCTGGCGCCCGGAGACGTTCACGGCCATCCCGATCGGATACCCCGCCGCGCGCCAGGCGGCGCCCTGCGAGCAGGCCTCCCTCAGAACCCACCCACCTACCGCGACGATCAGTCCCGTCTCCTCGAGCAGCGGGATGAAATCGTTTGGTTGAACGACCCCGCGTACCGGGTGCTTCCAGCGGATCAACGCCTCCACTCCGGTGGGGTTCATGTCGTTGAGGTCAATCGTCGGCTGGTAGGCGAGGACGAACTCTTTCTTTTCGAGCGCTTCGCGCAGGTCCATCTCGAGCTCCATGCGGTTCTGCATGGTGTCCTGCATGCCAGACTCGAACACGGCGTAGCGATGCTTTCCGTCCCACTTCGCGCGATACATCGCGATGTCCGCGTTGCGCAGGAGCTCCTCGGCGGGGATGTGCTCTCCCGCTGCGATCCCGATGCTCGCCGTGACGGTCACACGGGTTTGCTTGTCCGCTCCGAGCTTGAACGGTTGGTCCAGCGCCTCGAGCAGCCGCTCGGCGATCAGCTCGGGCCCTACCTGAAGCGTGAGCGCTTCGGAGATCACGACGAACTCATCCCCGCCAAGACGGCCCAGCGCGTCGGCGTCGCGGATCACACTGTCGAGCCTCGCGGCGACCGCCCGCAGCAGCTCATCGCCGACGCCGTGGCCGAGCGTGTCGTTGATCGACTTGAAGTTGTCGAGATCGATGAACAGCGCCGCGACCGGTGTTTGGCTGCGACGCGAGCGCGCGAGCATCTGCTCGACGCGATCCAGGATCAACGTACGGTTTGGGAGTCCGGTCAACGGGTCGTGCGTCGCGAGGAAGGAAAGCTCCTCCTCGCGGCGCCCCAGCTGCTCATCCATCAGCAGCCGCTCGTCCTCGAAGCACTCGCACATCCGCAGCAGGCTGAACTCGAGACTCAGCTGCAGGATGCTCAGCGCTTGAGCGACCGCCTCCGGTGAGCTGCCGAGCTCTGTGGCGCTCTCATGCAGCACCTCAGCCATCACGTTGCGCCAGGCGAAGCAGCGCTTGGTCACCTCGTTCAGCGTCGCCGCGCGCTGCGCCGCCAGCTCGGCGAAGATCTCCCACGTCTCCCGGCCGACCTCGACCGCGACCTCGATGCCCTCCCCCGCGATCCAGCGGGACACCGCCATAGTCGAGCTGATGCTGATCCGCTCAAAGCTCCCCTGGACCACACCGTCGACTTGTTGGTAGTCCGGCCCGGTGGTCAGCGCGACCGTCTGCGCCAGCACATCATCAGCGCGCGCCTTCAGCGCCTCGCCGAGTGCAGGCAGATCCTCCACAGGCTGCTGCAGCACGGCAGGCGGCACCGGCGGCGGGTGCTTTTCATCCCTCTCAGGGCTGGAACGTCCAACGGGCATCTCAACTAACGAATCGGCACATGGCGAAGATTCGATAAGTCCGACTCTGGACGAATGGA
Organism: uncultured Solirubrobacterales bacterium; assembly: GCA_963813805.1. Lineage (GTDB taxonomy): Bacteria > Actinomycetota > Thermoleophilia > Solirubrobacterales > Solirubrobacteraceae > Palsa-744. The sequence continues at coordinate 158,081 of CAWEZZ010000001.1, read as the reverse complement.
CGAGTGACGCTCGCATACCAGCGGATCGGGGCACGGCGGCGCTATGTTCCGCTCGGCGGCTTCAAGGAGTCCAAGTGTTCGGTCGATATCTGACTGGTGGAACAAACTCTCACGAGTAGGCGCTTTCTCGGGGCAGTAGGCGTTGTCGTGCTCGCGACCGCTGTGGTCGGAGCCTGGATCGGACTACACATCGGCGGTAGTAAGGTGACGCTCTGGGTCGATGACGTCGCCACTCCGCTGGCGGCGTTGATCGCATGTGTGCTGTGCCTGCGCGCTCGTGCTCGGCACAGTGGGCGGATGCGTCTGTTCTGGACGCTGCTCGGCTGCGCCACCGCGTCGTGGACGCTGGCTGAGGTCATCTGGGGCTACTACGCGCTGATCCTTGACATGGAAGTGCCCGTGCCCTCCTGGGCGGATCTCGGGTATCTCTCGGCGATCCCGCTCGCGGTCGCGGCGCTCGTCGTGCACCCGGCGACGAGGGGCAGCGGCACACACAAGGCCCGCTGGGTATTCGACGGCCTCGTGATCGCTACGGCGTTGCTGTTCCTCAGCTGGACGCTCGTCCTCGGCCCGCTGTGGCGCAGCGCCAACCTCAGCACATGGGCCGGCATCGTGACGTTGGCCTACCCGTTCGGCGACGTCGTGATCGTGTTCTTCATCGTGCTCGCGATCCGCGGGATGACCGGCGGCAACCGTCTGACGCTGTGGTGCCTCTTGGCTGCCCTACTGGCGATGGCGCTCACCGACAGCACCTTCACCTACCTCACCGACGTGACCAGCTACACGAGCCCGGGCCTGATCGATATCGGTTGGGTCGCGGCCTATCTCGGGATCGCGCTCGCCGCGTTCAGCTCGCGCTCCAGCGCCGCTGCGGTCCCCAGGGCCGAAACCTCGAGGCCATCGCTAGCGTCACTTATATCCCCACTGTTGCCGGTGCTGCTCGCGTTGACCGTCGCCGCGGTGGAGATCAGACTCGGCCAGCACCTCGACCATGCGGCCTGGCTGATGGCGTTCGGGCTGATCGCATTGGTGCTGGCGCGCCAGGGGCTGATGGTGCTCGAGCTGCTCGCGCCCAGCCGCGACGCGAATGCCGGTCTGATGCAGCGGCTCACGCATGCTGCCCTGGGTGGAGCTGGGAGCAGGGAGGGACCGAGGTCCGGCTATGAGCCCCTTTGATCTGAGCGCAGGACCGTCCAGCCGCGTGGGGTTCACGCCCGTGAGCGGCGCACCGGACGTCAGATGGATTCGCCCTGACAGGCCGGCCTACCTGCCACCCCCGATGTCGAAGTCGGGAGTTAAAGAGCGCAGCGAACGGGCGAACGCCCTTATCGTGATCGTGCTGACACTCGCCTGCACCGCCTTAGCCATCTTCGATCTATTCCTACTAGCGACGGGCTCCTGAGCCGGGGCTCACGACCTGGACATCGCTACGAGACTTTCTTTCATGTCCGGCGTCCCGCCCCGCGGCGTATGCTCATTCGTTCTGCATGGTCCGTGCGCTCGTCACCGGAGCTTCTGGTTATGTAGGCAGCCGTCTGGTTGGCGAGCTTCACGCGCTCGGCGAGCCCGTCGGGTGCGTAGTGCGCGACCCGAGCCGGGTCAACTTCGATTCAGCCGTAACGGTGCATCGCGGCGACATGCTCGACCCGAGCTCCCTGACCGTCATCGGCGACGGTTACACGACGGCCTACTACCTCGTTCACTCGATGGGGCGCGGCGGCGATGCCGACTATGAGAAGCGTGATGCCATCGCGGCCGCCAACTTCGCCCACTTCGCGCTCGCCACCGGCATCGAGCGGGTCGTTTACCTCGGCGGCCTCGGTGATCGTCCTGCGTCCCAGCATCTGCGCTCGCGTCTGCGCGTCGGAGAGATCCTGCGCGAGCAAGGACCACCACTGACTTGGTTTCGCGCCGGCATGGTCGTGGGTGCCGGCTCGGAGAGCTACCGAACGCTGCGCTCGCTTGTCGAGCGTCTGCCGGTAATGCTCGCACCTTCGTGGCTGTCCACACCCACCCAGGCAATCGGCATCAGCGATGTGCTGCGCTATCTCATCGAGGCTCCTCGGATTCCGCAGACGCGCTCCCGCGAAATCCAGATCGGGTCTGCGGAGATACTCACCTACGGTCAGATGCTCGATGAGATGGCCGATGCGCTGGGACTGCGCCGACGCCCACGCATCCCGGTCCCATTGCTGACACCCTGGCTCTCCTCACACTGGATCGGACTCATCACACCTGTCGACGCGGGCGTCGCGAGACCATTGATCGAGGGGCTCTCCACCGACACAACCGTCACCGACCCATCAGGAATGGCCCTATTCGACTTCCAACCAAGATCCTTCGCGCAGGCACTGCACGAGGCAATCGCCGAGGAGAACGCACCCCGTCGAACCACACCCTCGCCGTAGCTGCGCGTCCACAGCCGATACGTAGGCGAACTTGCGAGCGAGACAACTAAGCGGAGCGAGAACCCTGGGGTCGGCGTCTGCACCGGTCGTATTCGTTCTGTAGTCTTTAGACGATCATGGTGCCTCTGGCCGTTGGGACGGGCGTCGTAGTGATCGTGGTTGCGATAGCCGTGGCGCTGATCGTCCTTATCTTCGCTGTATCGACGCGCGGCCGTCAGAAGCGCGCGGCGGAGAGGCGCGCTGAGGGGCGAGGCGGACCTCCGGTTGACGGTCCGCCGGCTTAGAACGCCTATCAAAAAGATCGGCACGCCCGGAGTGCGCCCCTGGACACGGCGCTGGATCGCCACGTGACGGCTCGCGCGTGCTACCAGCACGCGCTTCTCCGTCCCGCGTCGCCCAGCTTGGTCCATGAACACCCCGACCGCACCGCCTATTTTGATAGGCGTTCTTAGCACCCGCAATAGCCCGCGCCGATTTGCGACTACCCCCGCAGTAGCGAACTCGAGGCCCTCAATCGACTCGTCGGGCCCCGCGCGCAGTAGGAGCGACGTCGGGCCTCGCTTTCCAGTTCAGACGACCCGCGGCGGTCCCTCACCTCAGCCGACCTAGCGGTCTTTTTCAACGAGCCCGAGGAGCGTGTTCGCGACCGGCTCAGAGCGCTTGCCGCCGAGGGGCGTGTCAAGGAATCGACGGCCGCGCCCGACCGTTGGATGATCGTCATCGCGGACGAGTCGCCTGGTCCCTGAGCGGGCCCTTGCGAATCGTCTAGCCTTCTCGTCGTGTCCGTGGAAGGGTGGCAGAGCGGTTGAATGCACTGGTCTTGAAAACCAGCAAGCGGGCAACCCCCGCTTCGGGGGTTCGAATCCCCCCCCTTCCGTTATGTGATGTGTCGCGACATCTGTCTCCGATGTCGCGACACATCACAGTGTGTGCTGAAACCACACACCCCCCCTTCCGTTATAGAACTCGCCTCTGAATGGCAAAGTAGTGCATCTAGCGCCAAGCGTCCATCAGGGCCGACTGACAAGCGCTCAGTCAAGCCCCGGAGGCAGACGCCGAGGTGCCCAGCACACGTTCGGTGGCGTCGAGCGCCTGCACTGTCACATAAGGCCCGACTGTGCCGGCGGGCAGCGGGATGGCGGTCTCGAAGCCTGAGCGCGCGCCCTCAGCGACCGCCCGCAGGCTCGTTGTACTGGGGCCGGCCAGCACTCTCCAGTAGGCCACGAGCGTGGCGCCGTTCCAGCTGGCGTATACCGTCATGGTGCCATCGGCGGCGGGCTGCATGGCGAATGCCGGAGAATGAGCGGGCGTGCCTGTCCAGGCGAAGCGAAAGCTCCGATAGGACTGGTCATGGGCCGGGAGGTGCGCGTCGAACAGGAGTTGACCGGCGGCGCTGAGCTCCGAGAAGTCTGGGACCTGCCCCCAACCAAGGAACCAATCGCCGTTGGACAGCGCCTGCATGTTCCCCTGACTGTCGGCCGACAGCGGCGACGGATGAACGATCTGGCTGACGAGCGTGGCCGTCTTCTGTTGCGGGTCGAGGCTTACGACGATGCCGCGCGACTGAGCGTGCACCTTCGGTGAGGTGCCATTGTCGAAGATGCTGATCGAGCCGTCCGCGTGCTCGCGCGGATCGTGCTGCCAGGCGGTGCGCACGCCGGGGCCCAGCGTGAAGCTGCTCCGCTTGCCTCCCAGGCGCCAGGCGATCTGGCCGCTGTGAGCATTGACGTCGTAAGAGGCCCACGTGTTGCGCGCGGAGATCAGCAGGCTGCCGTCATGGTCGAGGTTGATCGAGTTGATGTGAAAGAAGTCGAACGGCGAGCTGGTGGTCGCTTTCCTCGCAAGTTCGTAGGACTCGTTGAGTTCCACGTGATCAAGACTGGTCCATTGAAACATCACCAGTCCTGTCCTGACGTCGATCTCCTGGAGCATCCCATCAACCACGGCTCCGTCGGCGGAGCCGCCAACCGAGGAGAGGTTGCAGAAGATCGGGTCATACACGGTGATCAGCGCCGTGCCCTGCGGGGTGAGCTGGAAGTCGTGCAGGTCGGCCTGGAAGCCGTTTCCGGCCTTGACGTGTGCGATGTCGGTGTACGTGCTGTCAGCGATCACGCCCTCCCCCTGCCCGAACCCGTGTATGGAGATGCCGCCCTGCCACCACGTCAGCACTGGCTTGCCCAGATAATCCTGCACCTGAAAGTTGGTGGCCGAGGTGTTCCTCGGCAGCGGCTTGAACCAGACCAGTCCGCCACTCTCATCGAGGATCATCGGGCCGGCCTGGCCGGGCCCTGTGTACGGCGCGACGAACTCATCGCCCGGCGCCACGGCCGGGGATTGCGCGGTCACCGTGACCACCGGCGGGTGCAACTCCGAGCGCGAGCGAAAGCTCTGGACTTCGTTCGGACTGCCGGGGTGGATGGTCTCCGGCGTGGAGCTGATCGTGTCTTGGTAGGCGATCGCGAACTCGTCGAACAGTTGATGGACGGCGCCGCCCACGCGCAGCCGCGCACGGACCGTGACCCTCTCCCCTTCGGCGAACGGCCGCGCCGGTAGGAAGCTTGCGCCGTCGCCTTGGGAGTAGGCGAGCAGGCGTCCGGTGTGCACGCCGGTCCGCGAGCCGGCCACGCTGATCCCGCCCAGCTCGCCGGCCGGCACGCCAAGAAAGCTAATCTGCGTCTGCGGCGAGGCGTCGCGGCTGCCCGGCAGCGGCGATACCGTCACGGATCCGCCAAGCGTCGCCGAGACGTTCGATGTCGTCGGCGTGCAGGTCGGAGCTAGCTGGGCCGCGGCGGTGCTCCCAGCAGCAAGCACCGACCCCAGTACCACCGCCGTCAAGCCTACGATCGGAGCGCGCATGGAGAACACGAATCCAGGGAAGGATAAGAGAGTCGACCGGCGCACGTTCCTGAAGGACGGGCTGATCGCGGGCGCCGGCCTGGCCGGCGCCGGTCTGACGATCGCCGAGCTGGTGAACGCCACCGGCGGATCGGAGTCGCCGGTGAGCACGACTCCCGCCCGCTCCGTCGCACATGCCGCTCAGGCCAGGAGTCGCCAGCGCCCGAACATCCTCGTGATCGTGGTCGACCAGCTGCGCTTCCCCCAGTGGCTCTCAGCCACGCCGAGCGGGCCGAGCCTCCCGCCCAACCTCCGCCGCCTGCGCCGCGGGGCGGTCTCCTTCGCCCGGCACTACACGGCCTCCAACGACTGCACTCCTGCGCGCGCGGCGCTGCTGACCGGTCTGTATACACACCAGACCGGCTGCATGATCACGGGCGGGAGCACCCTGGACCCCGGGTTTCCCACCTGGGGGACCATGCTGCGCGAGCACGGCTATCGAACGCGCTGGCTCGGCAAGTGGCACCTCACCCACGGCGACAACCATTGGACGGCCGCCACCGGCGAACAGGCGCTCGAGCGCTACGGCTTCGCCGGAGGCGTCTATCCATCGCCGGACGGCGCCCCCGGCCAGGGCTGGCGCGTGGACCCGCACATAGCGGCCGAGTTCGACCGCTGGTTCGCGCATGAGGCACGTGGCGAGCCGTGGTGCACGACCGTCTCGTTCGTCAACCCGCACGACATCGCCTGGTGGTATGAGTGGACTGACCGCGTTCCGCCCGAGGCCACAGCCAGGCATGTCGTGCACCGGCTGCCGCCCAACTTCGAGACGCCGGAGCTGCTGATCGAGCGCCACAAGCCGCTCCTGCAGCGCTCCTTCCAGGACACCGCGGCGGCCTCGTTCGGTCCGGTGCCCTTCACCGGTCCCGAAGTCGCCGGCACATGGTTGGAGTTCCTCGACCTCTACCTAAAGATCCAGCTCGAGGTCGACCAGCACATCGGCCACGTCCTGCGCACCCTGGAAAGCCAGCCGGAGGTGGCCGCGAACACGGTGATCGTCTTCACCTCCGACCACGGCGAGTACGGCGCCTCGCACGGCCTGCGGGGTAAGGGCGCGAGCGCCTACGAAGAGTGCATCCGCGTGCCCCTGATCGTCAAGGACCCTCGGGGGGTGCTCACGAGCGAACCCGAACACCTCCGCACCCAGATGACCTCGAGCGTCGACGTCGCCCCGCTGCTGCTCACGATCGCGACCGGCTCCGAGCACTGGCGGCGCGAGTCGCACTACTCGCACATCGCGGGCCGAGCCGATCTGGCGAGCATCCTCGCCAACCCCACAGCGCCTGGCCGCCCGTTCGTGCTGCACGCCACCGACGAGACGGTCACCGAGTTTGCGACCGAGCCGTACGCCGCCGACGCGCCGCTGCACATTGTCGCGTTGCGCACATCGCGGGCCAAGTACGCGACCTACTCCAACTGGCCCGAAGAAGGCATAGCGCCGCTCTCCCGGGGACAGGAAAGAGAGCTGTACGACTACCGCACGCACAGCGGGCGGCTGGAGTTGCACAACAGCGCCGGCCACAGCCCGCTGGAGGAAGCCATGCACGCGAAATACGAGCGCGCCTTCTCCGACGAGCTGCGCGAGCCGCTGCCCACGCGCCTGATCACCGCGCACGCGCGCGGCTTCGCCGACTACTTCTCAACCGCAAGACACGCAGCGACGAGCGCGGCGGCCCGCCGTAAATTCCGCTCCGAACACAGGGTCGGGCCGCTGAACCAGCATGTGGACGGCGCGCACGGGCCGCACAGAAGGGGCGCGTACCGGCCACGTGGGCGGGATCTCAGATCTTGATGGCCGGCGAAGTACCGATCACCGCGCCGGAGCCGTCGAGCGCCTGCACGGCCACGTAGGGGGCGGCGGTCTGTGCCGCGATGGTGGTCTGGAAGCCGGTCTTCGGGGCGGTGGCGAGGAGCGTCAGAGTGGTCGGCGAGGCTCCCGCGAGCACCCGCCAGGAGGCGACGTTCGTCGCCCCGTTCCAGCTCGCCGCGACCGCGACCGCACCCGCGCCGCTGGGCTGCACAGACAGCGACGGCGGAGTCGTCGGCTGCCCGCTCCACGGTGACAGGTAGGTGCGGAAGTCCTGGACGTTCTTGCCGAGCGTCGCGTCGAAGATGACCTGGCCGGAGGAGTCGAACTCGGTGAAGTTCGGCAGCTCGCCATAGCCCAGCAGCCAGTCCCCGCCCGGCAGGCTCAGCATGTTCGCCTGCGCGACGGCGAGCAGTGTCTTGGTCGGGTTGGTGAGCTGTTTGACGAGAGTGACGGTGTGGTGGGCGGGGTCGGGACGCAGCAAGAGGCCACGCGACTGCTTCTCCTTCGGCGGGCTCGAGCCGTTGTCGAACACCGAGATCAGCCCACCGGGCTGGAACTCCGCGTCGTGCTGCCAGTAGAAGCGCGTGCCCGAGCCGAGCTTGAAGCTCGAGCGTTTGCCGCCGAGGCGCCAGCGCGCGCCGCCGCTGTGGAGGTCGACGTCATACAGCGTCCAGGTGTTGCGTGAGGAGAGCAGCACGTCGCTCGCGGAGCCGGGGTCGACCGAGTTGATGTGGACGTAGTCCCACGGGTAGTTGCTGGCGGACACCGATTGGTTCGATTCAGCGAGCGGGATGTGTCCGAGGGCGTGCCATTCCCACATCACCAGGCCGGTCTTTACGTCGACCTCCTCGACCACTGAATCGGTGAGGATGCCGTTGGTCGAGCCATGCACCGCGGAGAGGTTCATGTGGATCGGATCGAACACGTCGATCCATGCAGTGCCTTCCGAGGTGAGCCGGATCTCGTGCAGATCGGCGCGGTAGCCGTTGCCCGCACGGATCGTGCCCACCTGCCGGTAGGAGCTGTTGTAGAGCACCTCTTCGCCCTGGCCGAAGCCGACTTCGAGGATCCGGCCCTGCCACCACGTGAGCACGGGCTTGCCCTCGTACTGCTGAACCTGGAAGTTCGTCGACTCGAGCCCCGCGGGGAGTGGATGGAACCACACTAGGTTGCCACCCTGATCGACAATCATCTCCCCCGGCGAGCCTTCGCCCTGGTAGGGGGCGAGGAAAAAGTCGCCGGGCGTCGCGCCGGGCTGGGCGGGCGTGGTGACCGTCACCGTCGAGGGGGTGAGCGTCGGGGCGGAGCTGTAGTGCTGCACGGCGCTCGGGTTGCCTTTTTGGATCGGGAACTCTTTCGGGCTCACCGCGGCCTGGTTGGCGATCGTGAAGGTGGTGCTCGCCGCCCGCGTTGGGGTACCCCTTGTGCCGCCGATGCGAGCGTGTACAGTCACCCGCTCCCCCGGGATAAAGGGATGCGCCGGCAGGAAGCTCTCCCCCGTCCCGGTCGAGTAGGCCCGCAGATGCCCAGCATGGACGCCGCTGCGCGAGCCGACGACGCGCACGTCGGCCACCCTTGTGCCCGGGCCGCCGAGGAAGCTGATCTGGGTCGCCGGGGAGGCATCCTGGGTGTCCGGCAGAGGCGAGACGGTCACCGGGTTGGCCGCGGCGGCAGCGACGGCCACTTCGGCGTGGAACACTTCGGCGTGGAACACCTCCGAGCTGGCCGCCGATGTGCTCCCGCACGCGCATATCCCCGCGCACAGAGCCACTGCCGCAAGCAGCATGGCGGCGCGAATCGTCATCGACCCATCCGCGAGAATGGTCGGGAAGCTCCGATCGCCCGGCCATCGGCATTGAGCGCCTGCACCTTGAAGCTCTCATAGCTCTGCGGCACGGGGATCGCCGTCTCGAACCCGGACTTCGCGCTCCTCGCCACGACCGTCAGGCGGCTGGCGCTGGGGCCGGCCAGGACCCTCCAGGAGGAGACCTTGGTGGCGCCGTTCCAGCTCGCGTACACGGTTGTCTGGCCGCCCGTTTGGCGGGCGGCGCCCATGGGCGGGGAGAGCGGCTCACCGACCCACTGCTCCAGCGTCGCCCGGTAGGTGAGGTTGGGCCCCGGGAGTTCCCCTTCGAACAGCAGCCGACCGGATCGGTCGTACTCGGAGAAGTGGGGTTCTGATCCCCAGCCGACGAACACGTTGCCGTTCGGCAGGGGCTGTGCGTTGCCCATGTATTCGGATTCGAAGTGGCCGTCACCTGTGTACTGGGCCGCAAGCGTCGCGGTGTGTGCGGCGGAGTCGAGCTTGAGCACGAGCCCTCGAGAGGGCCCCGTCGCCGTTACGGAAGTGCCGCCACCGGTCAGCTGGCAACAATGATCGTCGAACAGGCTGACCGTCGAGTCGGGCGCCAGCTTCACGTCATGCTGCCACTGGAAGGCGGCGCCCCGGCCGAACTTGAAGCTCGAGTTCCTCCCGCCGAGCGTCCACTCGATGTTCCCGGTGGCGACGTCGACGAGGTAGGCGGCCCACGTGTTGCGCATTGAAACGAGGAACGTTCCGTTTCCGGTGAGGTCGATCGCGTTGATGTGGTAGGCGTCCCACGGGAACCCGTTGGTGGGCAGCGAGGCCTGGGATTGGCTCAACGGGATGTGATCGAGCGCGTCCCAGCTGCGAAGGAGCTTGTCGGTCTTGAGGTCGTACTCCTGCACCGCCGAGTCGATCATCGCTCCGTTGTAAGCGCCGCCGTACTTGGAGAGGTTCATGGGTATGTTCTTGTTCGCGGTCACCCAGGCGTGGCCTCCGCTGATCGCAAACTCATGGAGCGTGAGAACCCAGCCGCCCGTCGCCTTCAGCCTCGCGACCGTCTGGTAATGCTGGTTGACGACCACGTCTTCGCCGCTTTCCGTCGCTCCCGTGTTCGTGACGGCGCCCTGCCACCAGGCAAGCGCCGGCTTGCCTTCATAGATCTGGAGGCTGAGGTTGGCGGCGGCGAGGTTTTCCGGCACCGGCTGAAACCAGACCGGCTGTAGGTGGCGGTCGATGATCAGCGGCCCGCTCTGGCCGACTATCGGCGGTTCGTTCAGGTCGTAGAAGTTCGTGGTGAAGATGTAGCCGGGCGCCAGCTGCGCTGCGGGCCCCCGCACGGTGCTGCGGAGCTCGGGCGGGTGAAGCGAGGGCGCGGTGACGAAGCTGTAGGCGCCGCGGGTGGTGTACGCCCCAATCGGAGCGGCGTGCGAGTCCGCGAACACGATCGTCAGCGCGACGAAAACCGCGAGGACGAGGCCGATCGCCAGCGCGAGACGCCGAACCGCTCCCCGCAGCGCCGCGCCGGGCCCGGGGAGTGAGGTGAACGTCATGACCGCCGCCGCCACGGCCAGGCCGGCGCCGATCAGGAAGGCGAGCCGAAAGCCATCGGTCAGCGCCTGTGGCACCTGCTGGCCTGTGCCGATCAGATGAGTGGTGCGCTGCGTGGCGAGCGTGATCAGAACCGCGAGCCCAAGCCCGCCCCCTACCTGACGAGACGTGTTGACAAGGCCCGATGCGAGCCCGGTCTGCCCCTCTTTGGCGCCCTGGGTGGCGGCGATCGTCGAGGGGACGATCGACATCGCGATCCCCGCCGCCGTGAGCAGCCCGGGGATCATCACGTACACGATCGGGTTGCCGCTCGCTCCGATCCTCGTGAACAGCAGCAGTCCGCCGGCCAGCATGATCAGGCCACCGCCGAGCACCGGGCGCACGCCGAAGTGGCTCACGAGCCTGCCGGCCCGCGAGGCGACAAGCACGATCGTCAATGTCATCGGCAGGAATATGAGACCGGTGTGAAGCGGCTTGAGACCCAGCACCTGCTGCAGATACAGCGAGCTGACAAACCACATCGGGAAGAGCGCCGCGCTGAACAGCAGGACGATGGTGTTGGCGGCTCGCAGCGGCTTGGTCAGCTCCTTGAAGGGGATCAGCGGCGCGGACGCGACGCGTGACTCGATCACGCCGAACATCCCGAGCAGAACCACGCCGAGGGCGATTGGGCCGATCGCGGCAAACGTGTCCCAGCCCTGCAGGCCCGCTTCCACGACCCCGTACACCAACACCATCTGGCCGACCGTCAACGTCAGCGCGCCGGCAAGGTCAAACCTTGCACCATCCTGCGCCCTGCGACGCTCGCTCACGACCGCGTATGCCACGGTCGCGGCCGCGATCGCGATCGGAGGGTTGATCAGCAGGATCCAGCGCCAGCTGAGGACTTCGGTGATGATCCCGCCGAGCAGCACGCCGGCTGCTCCGCCGAGCCCGTTCATCGCCGCCCATATGCCGATCGCGCGGTGGAGCTTGGGGCCCGGCGGAAACGACGAGATGATGATCGCCAGTGAGCACGCCGCCATGAAAGCGCCGGCGAAGCCCTGCAATGCGCGAGCCCCGATGAGCATGCCCCGGTCCGGTGCGGCGCCGCCGACGAGCGAGGCGAGCGCGAACATCAGCAGCGCCGCAACGAAGACCCGACGCTGCCCGAAGTAATCCGCTACGCGGCCACCGAGCATCAGGAAGCCCGCGAAAGCGATTGCATACGCGTCGACGACCCAGAGCAGCTCAGGCGAGGAGAATGTGAGAGCCGACTGGATGTGGGGCAGCGCTACGTTGACGATGCTCAGGTCGAGGATGACCATAAACTGGGCCACGCAGCAAACGGCCAGGAGCCACGCCGAACCCGAGCCCTGCCTGCTCTCGGCCGGAGATGTCTCGGAAACCTCCAGGCTCGCAGTCGCCTCGACGCTCATGACGGCCCAGAGGGTGGCGCAGCCGGCTCTGAGCCAGCGAGCCGGGCCCCTCTTTTTCTGTCGGGCAACTGCGACCGATCATCCAGGATCGGCCGGCGCCGCGAACGGCTGGTAGGGTGAGCCACCGAGCCCTCGAGCGACAACTGGAGCCCGGCCCATGAAAAGAACGCCACTGGCCGCCATGCTAACGCTAGTGGCCGCCCTCGCGACCAGTGTCGCAGTGGGTGGGTGCGGCAGCAAAGCGGCGAGCTCCTCCTCCGCCAAGCCGACGACGAGCAGCACCCCCACGACCACGACGACCACACACAAGCACTCCTCCAAACCGGCCTACTAGACCGCGGGTTCGCCTGCCGAGGAGACCGCGCATCCGCCGGCTCACCGAGAATCGCCCTCATCCCGACCGCCGCGGGCTCGGGAGCGAGGCGACGTAGCTGATCACTCGAACGGTCTGCGAGGTGCCGAGCACGTGGCCGGCTGAGTCGAGCGCCTGCACCGCTACGTAGGCGTACTTCTCAGGCAGGATCGTCGAGCTCTCAAAGCCACTGATCCGGATCGTGGTCTGCGCCGCCAGCGATCCCTGGTGCTCGCCCGCCAGCACGCGCCAAGAGGCAACCTCGGTCGCGCCGTTCCAGCTCACGTGCACGATCGTCTCTTCGCCCGTGTTGTTCAGGCTGGCGAGGACTGCAGGCGGGTTCAGTGGCCGACCGCTCCACGGGAAGCGAAAGGCCCGGTAGAAGGACATGTCGAATGGCTGATGGGCGTCGAAGAGCAGCGAGCCACCGTTGGCGTACTCGCTGATCGCGGGTACCCCGCCATAGCCCACGAGGGCGTTACCGTTCGCCAGCGTCTGCATGTTGCCCTGGCTCGCGGCGAGCAGCGGCGAGTTGGCGTGCGTATAGACGGAGGCGAGATGCGCTTCATGGGCCTTGAGGTCGAGCGTGATCCGCACGGCACGCGACTGGTGGTGGATCGGAGGGTTCGAGCCGTTGTCGAAGAAGGTGAGCTCCCCGTCGGAGAGGACGCGGCCATCGTGTTGCCAGGCCATCCTCGTGCCCTGACCCATCTTGAAGGTACTCATGTTGCCGCCCAGGCGCCAGAGAACCTTGCCGGTGCCGCCCTCCAGCTGATAGCCGGCCCAGGTGCTGCGCCCCGAGATGAGAATGTTTCCGTCCGGCTCGGGATCGATCGAGTTGAGGTGGAAATAATCCCAAGGCGTCGCGTCCGTCGGCGTCTCGACTTCGGACTCCGAAGCGCCGATGTGGTCGAGGCTGTGCCATTCCCAGCGCACAAGACCTGTCTTGATGTCGATCTCCTGAATCGCCGTGTCGACGATCGTCCCGCCCGAGGAGCCCTCGATCGAGGAGAGGTTGCAGCGGATCGGGTTAACGCGGTGATATATGCGATGTCGTGGGAGGCGATCTGGAAGTCGTGCAGGTCCGCCGTCAGGCCGTTGCCGCCGGCGATCCTCGCGACTGTCTGGTAGTGGGAGTTCATGACGATGTCTTCCCCTTGGCCGAAGCCCAGCGAGAGCACACGCCCCTTCCACCACGTAAGGGCTGGCTGACCTTCATATGTCTGCTCGCTCAGGTTCTCCGCCGCTTCGCCCCCCGACAGCTCCTCGAACCAGACGAGCCGGCCCTCCGGCGTGTAGATCAGCGGCCCGTACTGACCCGGACCGGGTCCGTTGGTCGTGAGGATGTCGCCAGCCGCGGGATCGTGATCCGGCACGGTGACGTTCAGGATCGGCGCCTGGACGCCAGGCAGGGTGTAGAAGCTCTGATAGTCGGCGGGCGCCGCCGGCGGGTTGGGGAACTGCGAGACGCCTGCCGTCGGATACGGAGTATCGACGCGAAAGTGGAAGACCATCCGCTTGCCGCCGTTGCCGATCGTCCTGGATCGGCCAGCACCGATCACAGCGCGCACGTCCACGCGCTCGCCAGCGTCGAATGGAGTGTCGGGCGCAAAGCTCGCACCGTCGCCCTGCGAGTAGCCGCGGAGGCGGCCGGAGTGACGACCGCTGCGCCGGCCCACGACGGAGACCTCGTGGATCTCCGTGGCCGGCACGCCCAGGAAGCTGATCTGGGTGTACGGGTTCGCCGTGTCAGTTTCCGGCGCCGGCGAGATATCGACTCCCAGCCCTTCCAGCTTGGCTCTGTGGTCCAGCGTGGCCGGCAGGCACGATGGCGACGCCTCACTGCGCGGTGCCGCGTTGCGCAGGGCGCCTGTGCCCAGCACGGCCGCCACGGCAATCCCCGCCGCGATTGTGAGCAGCAGGACGATGAGGCCGTTTCTTTTCATGCTCGGAGGGAGTCAGCCCTCGGGCTCGGAAGAGCTCTCACCATTCCAGGAGCATCAGACCGACTGTGATCCCGGGCCCGATTGTCACCACGAGCCCGCGGTCTCCAGGGCGGGGTTCTCTCTGTTCGATCGTTCCCTTGAGGACGTAGAAGATAGACGGCGTGCCGACGTTGCCGTGGTTGGCGAGCATGTCGTAGCTTACGCTCACGTCCTCATCGGACAGCGCGAGCGCCGCCTGCACGCACTCGATGATCCGCCGCCCGCCGGGGTGGACCATCCAGTGGTCGATCGCCGAGCTGCTCACGCCGTTGCGGTCGAGGAAGTTCTCGACCAGGTCGTGCAGGCCGGCCGCCGCGACGTCGGGCAAGTCGCGGTCCAGGTGCAGGTAGCTGTTCTCGGCGGCTAGTTCCATGTGGACCGCGCCGAGCGTGTTGCCGATCTGGTGGACCTTCGAAGCGACGATCACGGGGCCCTCGGCGTCGGGATCGTCCGTCAGTAGCGCCGCAGCGCAGCCGTCGCCGAAGATCGACGAGCCGACTACCTGCGCCTTGGAATTCCCCGCGGAGGAACGCATGAGGATACCGGCCATGCTCTCGGCCGCGACGATCAGGCCCTGCTTGCGCGGATCGTGCAGGGACTGGCTGACGAGCCGCATCAGTGGCACCGCGCTCGCGCAGCCGACCCCGACCAGGTGGTACTTGTCCGTGGCCGGGCCCATCTGGAAGTGGTCGACGATGCGGTGGGCAAGCGTGGGACCGCCGAGCGAGTAGAGGGTCGCGGTCACCACGGTGCCGATCTCCAAGGGATCGATCTCCAGACGCTCGACCGCTTGGACGGCGCGCACGAAGAGCTCCTCCTCGATCTGCGGCGTGCGGCCCTGCAGCGTGGTCGCCAGAAAGTCGCCGGTCAGGTTGAGGTGGCGCCGCTTGACGCCACAGCGGCTGAAGATGCGCTCGGCGAACTCGTCGCCCGTCATCCCCAGCAGGGCCAGCACCTCGTCCTGGGAGAAGGACGTCTCGGCGTCGGCGATCGCGAGCCGGCTGATCCGCGTACCGACGCGACGCGCGGCGAGCGCCATCGCGGCGTCGTCCGTCAGCGGCGACGGGGGCGCCCAGCGCGACGCGGCGGGTGCTGAGAGCTGCGGCGCGTCGATGACCTTCACCTTCGAACCCCCTGGATCCGGGATAGGGCAGACTGTGCTGGACGAGCAGGCTGACGAGCTTGATGCGAGACGATACCGAGGGAACCCGGACACCCCCGGCGCAGGAGCGGTTGCCGGGCCTATCCTTATTAACTTCTTCGTCGTGCCTGAGACTCAGTCCGCAATCGGCCCGAGGTTGGGTTCGAGCCCATACGTCTCGAACGCGAGGAAGCGCGAGAAGAGGCGGTTCTCGGGCCCGTGGAAGTCAGCCGAGCCGGTGGTGAGCAGGCCGAGGGTCGCACAACGCTCCGCCAGCAGCTCTGTCTGCTCGCGCGTGTGGGTGACGTAGAAGGCCTCCACCCCGTCGATCCCGAGCGCAAGGAAGCGGTCGATGCTCGCGAGCACTTCGGCGGGGTCGGAGACGTCCCAGAAGGGGTGCGCCCAAACGGCGACCCCGCCGGCCGCGTGGATCGCCTCTACGGCCTGCACCACAGTCGGCGTCTCGCGCAGGCGGAAGGCCGCCCGGCCCTCGATCAGATAGGTCTTGATGAGCGAGCCGATGTCGTCAATGCGCTCGGCCTGCAGGCGGGAGGCGTTGGCGGGACGGGCCAGCACGGCTTCAGCCAGATGGGGGCGACCGATCGGCCGTCCGGCTGCCTGTCGCGCGGCGATCTCGCGTTCGTCCAGCTCGAAGCCGAGCTCGCGCAGCGCAGCGGCCATGCGCAGCGTGCGCTGCTCGCGGTCGGCGAGGAACTCTGTGAGCCTCTGCGTGAGCGCAGGGTCGGCATGGTCGATGCCATAGCCGAGGATGTGTAGTTCGCGCCCGACGGGGGCGCCATCATCGACGGCGGAGATCTCGACTGCGGAGACGACCCGGACTCCGAGGCGCCCGCCCGCGGCGATGGCCTCGGAGACGCCGCTGACGGTGTCGTGATCGGTGAGCGCCAGCAGCTCCACCCCGGCGAGCGCGGCTTGCTCCACGACCTCGGCTGCCTCCAGAGCGCCGTCGGAGTGGGTGGAGTGAGACTGCAGGTCGAAGCGGGGCATACCCCGGAGCGTATGCAATCGCCTCAGAAGCTCGCGTGATCGTGCGTGAACGCGTCGCCGGGGACGGCGATGAGCTGGGCGACTTGGCGGGCGAGGACCTCGCGCAGGATGCGCACAGCCGCGTGGTAGCGGCGGGCCTTGCGGGGCAGGATCTTGTCCCTGTCGGCGCAGGCGACGCCAACCTCGGCACAGACGGCAGCAAGCTTGGCATAGATCGCGTCGGTCTCCGCGGCGCGCTGGGAGGCCTCGATCCAGAGGACCTCCAGATAGGCGAGCGCGGCGCCGAGCTGCTCCTCCGGGAGGGAGTCGCGCTGCTCGAGCTCGCGCAGAACGGGCACCACCTCGTGGCTCAGCCAGCGCTGCTCGGCGTGTGCGCGCAGGAGCAGGCAGACATCAGATGGGGGGAAAGAATCGGGGGAATCGGAAAGGTGGGTCATGCGAGGCATCCGTGCTCGATGAAGGATCGACGGAGATCGACGATCTACTCTTGGCTTCGGCGGGCGGGTGCCCAGGCTTTAGAAGATGGCACCAGCTTCCACGCTTTTTGGGAGAATTTGTCGTGTCGTGGAGAATTTGTCGCGTGTTCGCACGCGCTCAAGGAGCCGGCCTCAATCGACCGATGAAGAAAGAGTGATGTACGCCCTTGGCCACGACCCGAGCGCCCGCACGGCCGGGCAACACGCGCGCGCGACCGTGAGACGTCTGCGCATGCGCACCCTGGTCACGCTCGGGGTGCTGGCCGTTGCGACCGCGCTGCTGGGGCGGACGTTCGGGTTGCACGATCTGCGCTTCCTCGGCTCGGAGATCGCCCTGCTGGCGAGCATCTTCGTGATCTCGCGCTACGTGTTGCCGCTGGTGGAGCGCCGCGACCGCGGCGCGACGGGCGAGGAGCAGGTGGGTGATGTGCTGGACAAGCTGGCGGGCAAGGACTGGCGCGTGATCCACGACGCGAGCCTTGGCCGGGGCAACGTGGACCACATCCTGATCGGGCCGGCGGGTGTGTTCACGGTCGAGACCAAGAGCCACCCAGGACCGGTGCGGGTGGGACGGGTGCATGGTGCGACGTTGAGCCAGGCGCAGGCCCAGCGCAAGGCGATCGAACGGGTGACGGGCATGAGGGTGGAGCCGCTGATCGTGTACAGCCGACGCGTGGGTCGACAGGCCGCTCGCCCGGCGCAAGGGCGTGAGGGTGCTGCCGGCAAGGATGCTGCGGAGGTACCTGGAGAGGCGCGCGGCGACGCTCACGCCGGAGGACATCGAGCGGGCGCGCAGGCTGGTGGCGGCGGCACTGGCGGACGTCCGAGGGCGTCCGGATAAGCTGCTGACATGGCCACAGCCGTCGCGGCGCCACACGAGAAGCTAGAGATCCCGGGGCGGCAGCGGCTGCCGCCCGGCCCGAGAGCCCCGGCGATACTGCAGACGCTGGCGTGGGCGGTGGCGCCAACCTGGGTGATGGACCGCTGCGCGAGGCGGCTTGGGGAGACGTTCACGCTGACGTTCGCGCCGAGCGGGCTGAAACTGGTGATGGTCAGCAACCCAGAGGCGGTCAAGACGGTGTTCACGGCGCCGCCGGAGGTGGCGCCGTCGGCGGCGGGGTCCTCGCCGATCGCGCCGGTCATGGGGCCGAGCTCGGTGATCGTGCTGACGGGGCCCGAGCACATGCGCCAGCGGAAGCTGCTGCTGCCGCCGTTTCACGGCGAGCGAATGCGCGAGTACGAAGACGTGATCGTGGAGGCGACGCAGCGGGACATGGCGAGCTGGCCGCTGGGGCGCCCGATGCGGGTACACGAGCGCACGCGGAAGATCACGCTGGAGGTGATACTGCGCGCGGTGTTCGGCGTGGAGGCAGAGCGGATGGAGGCACTGCGAACAGCGATCGGGGGTCTGCTGGAGCCAGTGCGGATGCCGAGGCTGCTGCTGTTCGCGCTGCGCCGCCCGAGCCTTCAGCGCCCGAGCGGAGCGATCGGCAAGGCGCTGGACCACCTGGACGCGGTCATCTACGAGGAGATTGGGCGCCGGCGCGAGCAGGAGGACTTGGAGCAGCGCAAGGACATTCTCTCGCTGCTGTTGCAGGCGCGCGACGAGGATGGACTCCAGATGACCGACGGAGAGCTGCGCGACGAGCTCGTGACGCTGCTGCTGGCGGGGCACGAGACGACGGCGACGGCGGTGGCATGGGCGATCGAGCGGCTGGTGCGACATCCGGACAAGTTGAGACGGCTGCTGGCAGAGATCGACGCGGGCGGCGAGGACGACGGGTACATGCAGGCGGTCGTGAACGAGACGCTGCGGGTGCGCCCGGTGGTGCCGATGGTCGTGAGGATGTTGCTCCAGGATCTGCAGGTGGGACCGCACAACCTGCCGAAGGGCACAAGGGTTGTGCCGTCGATCTACTTGACGAACCGCAACCCGCGCGTGTACGAGGATCCCGAGGCATTCCGCCCCGAGCGCTTTTCAGACAGCGGACCGGAGACGTTCGCGTGGATCCCGTTCGGCGGCGGGATACGCAGGTGCATTGGCGCGTCGTTCGCGCTGCTGGAGATGAAGCTGATCCTGCGCACGGTGCTGAGCGCCCTTGAGCCGAGCGTCCCGGCACGCGGAGGGCGGCTGTGGCGGACGGGCGAGTGGAACCAGCGGCGCGCGATCACGCTGGTCCCGGCCGCCGGGGCAAGGGTCGTCTGGCACAAGCGGACCTGACGCAGAGTCCCGGCCGAAGCGAGGGGTAGGTTCTGGCGAATGGAGACGCCTACGACGACCCCGACGCCCGAGGCGCTGCTCGAGCGGTTCGGCCTGGCTGCCTTCAGGCCGGGGCAGCGCGAGGCGGTGCAGGCCGCGCTGCAGGGGCGCGACAGCCTGGTGGTGATGCCGACGGGTGGCGGCAAGTCGCTGTGCTACCAGCTGCCGGCGCTCGCGAGCGGGGGGCTGGTGGTAGTCGTGAGCCCGCTGATCGCGCTGATGGCGGATCAGTGGCGCAGGCTGAAGGAGGCAGGCGTGAGCGCGACGATGCTCGCGTCG
Organism: uncultured Solirubrobacterales bacterium; assembly: GCA_963813805.1. Taxonomy (GTDB): domain Bacteria; phylum Actinomycetota; class Thermoleophilia; order Solirubrobacterales; family Solirubrobacteraceae; genus Palsa-744. The sequence continues at coordinate 138,694 of CAWEZZ010000001.1, read as the reverse complement.
GGTATGGAAGAGGGGCACAACGCTCAGGCGCTGAGGGATATCGAAGCAGGCGTAACACAGCTCGTGCTGGCGGCGCCAGAGCGGTTCGGATCGCGCGCGTTCCGCCAGGCGCTGGCGCAAAGGCGAGTGGCGCTGTTCGTGGTGGACGAGGCGCACTGCGTGGCCGAGTGGGGGCACGACTTCCGCCCGGACTATCTGCGCCTGCACGATGCGATCACGTCGCTGGGGCGCCCGCCTGTGATGGCGGCGACGGCGACGGCGACACCGAGGGTGGCCGAGGAGATCGCCGCGCGGCTGGGGCTGCGCGAGTGGGTATCGATTCACTCCGGCTTCGACCGGCCGAACGTGACGTTCGATGTGGTGAGCGTGGAAGGGAAGGGCGCGGTCGCGCGGAAGCGGGCCGCCCTGCTCCATGTTCTGAGCGATCCACAGGCGCGGCCGGCGATCGTGTACTGCGGTACGAGAAAGGACACCGACGAGGTGGTGGAGAGAATCGCCGAGCGAGGGATCGCAACGGTGGGCTACCACGCGGGCATGGCACCGAAGGCACGGCGGGCGAGCCAGGACGCGTTCATGGCGGGGAGAGCGGAGGTGGTGGTGGCGACGAACGCGTTCGGGATGGGCGTGGACAAGGCGGACGTGAGGACGGTGGCGCACTGGGCACTGTCGACGAGTTTGGAGGCGTACTACCAGGAGGCGGGCAGGGGCGGGCGCGATGGGAAGCCAGCGAGGGCGCTGCTGCTGGCGGCGCGAATGGACCTGGGCCGACTGATCAGGTTCATCAACGAGCGCGAGACGAGCGTGGAGGACGTGAAGGGGTATGTGGCGGGACTGCGGCGTAGCGCCGAGGACGAGGTAGCGGTGATCGGTCATGGCGAGCTGGGCGAGCGCGACAGGATGCTGCTGTCGATCGCCGAGCGCGCGGGCGCAGTCGAGCTACAGCCGGGCGGGCAGGACGGCCTGCTGGTGAGGCTCACGGGCCAGGGGAGCCCGCGCAAGGCGTACGACGCGATCAAAGCGGCGAAGAACCGCAACTGGGAATCCTACAGGTCGATAGAGCGGTATATGGCGGACGGGAAGAGGTGCAGAAGGCGCCAGATCCTCGACCACTTCGGCGACGCGGAGGAGGGGATGCCGAGCGGGAGATGCTGCGACGTGTGCGACCCGGATCCGGAGCTGGAGCAGGCGCTGCGGGCGCCGATTGCGGTGGCATCCCGAAAGCGCAACGTGCGGGCGTCGGGGCGGGCACCGGAGGCGGAGGAGCCTGTGGATGAGGAGCCTGTGGATGAAGGGCAGTTCGAGTGGCTGCGGGCGTGGCGATGGGAGCGAGCCGAGGGCAAGCCGGCTTTCACGGTAGCCGCGAACACGGTGCTGGAGGAGGTGTTGCGCAGGCGCCCGCGGAGCATCGATGCGCTCATCGAGATCCGCGGGATCGGGCCAGCGTTCTGCGAGAAGCACGGCGAGTCTCTGCTGGAGAAGCTGGGCGAGCTGGGAACCGCGACCGTCGAGGAAGTGTAGAGCCGACGCGGGGATTCGAACCCCGGACCCCCGCTTTACGAGAGCGGTGCTCTGGCCAACTGAGCTACGTCGGCATGACGTTTGCATCGTACAGCGGCAGGGTCGATTACCGCCCCACCCGCTACAGCCAGCTTCCGGGTGGCCATCCGAAGACTACTATTAGAACAAGGGCGCTCAACGATCCGGCGATAGCTGCAATTCGTCACCACCAAATTCAATATCCAGCGGCTCAATCATGACGCGGCGCTCGCCAGGCTCCACTGTCCCTGCGACAATTGCATCTAACTTCTTGCGCCCGGCGATATCTACGATCTCGGCTCCGCTCCCCTCAGCACAATAGATGGCGAACCCGCATCCCATATTGAATGTCGAATAAGCGGCGTGAGCATCCATCTTCGCCTGCTTAACAAGGAACTTGAGTATCTCGGGAACCGGTAAAAGCTCGGTAATGCGATAAGTGAACTCTTGTGCAGGACGCATCAGCTTGAGAAAGCCATGCCCGGTGATATGGCTGAGATAAGTGACTGGTAAGCCTGCGTCGAGAAGCGACTCGACCAAGTCGGAGTACAAGCACGACGGCCTAAGTAGTGCCTGGCCTAAGGTCTCCCCGCTCGGGAGCGAGGTTCGATAGCCGTCTTCTAGCTCATCCGCAACCACCCGAGCAAGTGAGGCACCATTGGCATGAAGGCCACTGCTCCCAACAAGCACGATCTCGTCGCCCGCCGACAGATTCTGTCCGAGGATAGGATCGGTGCCCTGGGGAATAACTCCGATCGCGCTTCCTGCAAGCTCAATGTCCTCATTGTTTACGAGCTTCGGCAGAGACGGGGACTCTCCACCTCCCCAAGTACAACCTGCATCCACACATGCGGACAGCCAGCCCTCAACGAGCTGCTCATACCACTCGGCGTGACCGAACCAGTCTGGCGTACCGGTGGAGAAGTAAGCGCTAACCACAAGTGGGCGAGCACCCACGCAACAGAGATCATTGATGATGGCAGCGACGGTGTCGTAAGCGACAGCATAAAAACGGTTGCTGCCTTCTTCCGCCACTATTCGAGCGATAATCGACTTGGTTCCTAAACCCTCGAGAACAAACGCAAGCGTCTGATCGCCAAGCTCAAAGACAAACGCGGGCTCCCCACGGGACTCATCGAGCGCCTTGCCTCCTCTTTTGCCGATGAGCGACGAGGTAGCCATAGCCGAGTTAAGAGCCAGGCGCTTGCCCGCGTCCAATACGGCGTAGTCGACTCCAGCGCGACGATATGCCTGGTTGCCTTGTCTGTGAGGGCTGCTCATGAGTAAGCTCCGCCTTGCTCGTACGCAGCCGCTAGCGTCGTTGATCGCACGAGTTTCGCAGTCTAACTTGCGGGCTCCGGGACTTTGCGCTGCAACAGTTTTTCCAGACGATAGGCAAGCGCCTCTAAGGCCAACCCTTCGGAGACGTTGAGCGCCAGGCGCAGCCGCATGTCCTGCGCCAGCTCGATCCCCTCGCGCAGGCGCACGCCGTCGCGGGCGCGCGCATCCTGCTCGAGCTCGGCGAGACGGTCCACGGCGTAGACGAGCTCGGACGCCCCTGCGCAGACACACAGCACGTCGCGCAGCCACAGCTCCGCCAGGCGCAATGCGAGGTCCAGCGTGCCCGTGCGCGCGCGGCGCTCGACGCGCCGCCTTGCGTCCAGCCCTTCGCGTTCGTAGCGCTTGCGTTCCTTGCTTCCCACCAGCTCAAGCTCGCGCATCATCCGCTCCTGCGCCTCCTCGCCGGCATTCGCCCCGGCGGCCTTGGCGACGTCGAGCAGCCCAATCCACCGTCGCTCGCCCGTCGCGCCAGCGAGCGCCGAGCGTACGAAGCCCTCGGCGCTCGCCCGCAGCGCCTGGCCCTCCTCGCTGGCCAGCCGCGCGGCCAGGCGCGCGTCGCCCAGGGCCAGGCGCGCGCACGCCTGCGCTCGCTCGGGCTCCACGCCCTCCAGAAGCCCGGCGATGCGTGCCGAGGGGAGCGGGTCGAAGCGCACGTGCTGGCAGCGCGAGGCGATCGTTGCAAGCACGTCCTCACGACGGTCGGTCAGCAACAGCAGGTGCACGAACGAGGGCGGCTCCTCGAGCGTCTTGAGCATCCGGTTGGCCGCCTGGTCGTTCATCGTGTGCGCAGCCTCGATCACGAACACGCGCCGCGAGGATTCAAACGGCGTGCGCGCCGCGGCGGCCACCACCGGCTCCTCGATGTCGCTCACGAGCATCTCGGCGGCGCCCGACGGCGTCACCCAGGTCAGGTCGGGGTGTGTGCCGCGCGCGATCCGTGCCGCCACCGCGCCCGGGTCGCCCGCGCCGTCGGCAAGCAGGGCGGCGGCGAACGCCCGGGCGATCGTCCTCTTGCCGGTTCCGGACGGGCCGTGGAAGAGGTAGGCGTGTGAGGGGCTGCCGTGCGGCGGCAGCGCCGGTACGAGCACCGCGCGCGCGTGCGGATGCGCGTCGATGCCGGGCAGGGCCTCCGTGGGATTGGCGAACGTCACAGTGGCCATCGTAGAGGCGGTACGGGTGGACGCGCTTTCGCGGACAGTGTCCGTCGAAGCGCGTCCACTCCAGTACGGTGCCGGGGTGGCGCGCGGCAGACTGGTGACGATCGAGGGGCTCGACGGCGCGGGTAAGTCCACGCTCGCCTCAGGGCTCGTCCGCGAGATCGCCGCGCGCGGGCAGAGGGTGGAGCTGCTGCGCGAGCCCGGCGGGGTGGCCGTCTCCGAGCGGATTCGCGCGCTCGTGAAGGACCCGTCCCTGGCGGTGTCGCCACGCGCAGAGGCGCTGCTGTACGCGGCCGCGCGTGCGCAGCTCGTGGAGGAGCGGCTGGACCCGCTGCTGCGAGAGGGCGTGTTCGTCCTGCTCGACCGCTTTGTGGACTCCTCGTTGGCCTACCAGGGCGCCGGGCGCGCACTGGGGCGCGATGAGGTGCGCGCGATCAACCTGTTCGCCACCGACGGTCTAGTCCCCGACCGTACGCTGCTGCTGCGCATCTCCCCGGCCGCCGGGCGCGCGCGGCAGTACGAGCGTGCGCAGGAGCCCGACCGGCTGGAGCGCGAGAGCGAGAGCTTCTTCGCAGCGGTCGCCTCGGCCTACGACGACCTTGCGCGCGAGGAGCCCGGACGAATTCGCGCGCTGGACGCCGCGCAGCCGCGCGAGCGCGTCCTGCACGACGCGCTCGCGGCGATCGAGGATCTGCTTGCATGAGCACAGCGATGTCCAACCGACTGCCGTCCGTGCACACCGCCTCTGCACATGCCGCCTCCGCGCACGCCGCCTCGCTCTCCACTGGAGCGATCGTGATCGCCGTGTTCGCGGCCCTGCTGACACTCGTGTGCGCCGTGTGGGGCATCGCGCGCTGGCGGGCCTACGAGCCTCACTGGATGCTCTCCTTGCGCCACGCCATGGCCGAGGCCGGCCTCCGCGCCTCGGCGACATGGGCCGAATTTGCGGACTGGGTGAAGCTCGGGCACTGAGGCGTCTTGCGAGGCTCGCCGGGCGGCCTGAGCTGAGGACTTCGAGCGCTATCCTGTAGGTGGATTCAAGCCTCGCTCAGCCACCGCCAAAAAGTCTGTCCGACCGGAGGCGGATGATTCGGTGTTACCCCCAAAAACACCGTATTTCGGTCGCAAATTGGCATTTTTGCGGCGCAAGAAAGAGGAGGCAAGTCGATGGAGAGCGCCCCGCAGACAGCACTAGCTCAGGATGTCCAGCCCGGCAAGGCGCTGTCGATCCATCGCTATCTGACGACGCCCGGGGTACATCCTTTCGACGCCGTCGAATGGGAGCGCCGCGACGCGCACATCGGCCACGGCGACCGCGTGGCGTTTGAGCAGAAGGACGTCGAGTTCCCGAAGAGCTGGTCGCAGAACGCGACGAACATCGTCGCCCAGAAGTACTTCCGCGGGCAGATCGGCAACCCGGTGCGCGAGCACTCGGTCAAGCAGATGATCGGCCGCGTCGCCGGCACGATCGCCGGCTGGGGCAGCGAACGAGGCTACTTCGCCTCGGACGAGGACACCGAGGCGTTCGAGCACGAGCTGACCCACATCCTGCTGCACCAGATGGCGGCGTTCAACTCGCCCGTTTGGTTCAACGTCGGTTTCGAGGAGAGCCCACAGAGCTCGGCGTGCTTTATCCTCTCTGTCGAGGACACGATGGAGTCGATCCTCGACTGGAACACCAAGGAGGGGATGATCTTCAGAGGAGGCTCCGGCTCCGGAATAAACCTCTCGAAGATCCGCGGATCGATGGAGCCTCTCGCCAAGGGCGGCACAGCCTCGGGGCCGGTGTCCTTCATGCGCGGCGCCGACTCGTGGGCCGGCACGATCAAGTCCGGCGGCAAGACCCGCCGGGCAGCGAAGATGGTGGTGCTCGACGTCGACCACCCCGACATCCGCGAGTTCATCTGGTGCAAGGCCAAGGAGGAGGACAAGGCCGCCGCACTGCGCGACGCCGGCTTTGACCTGTCGATCGACGGCGAGGGCTTCAAGTCGATCCAGTACCAGAACGCGAACAACTCGGTACGTGTGACCGACGAGTTCATGCGCGCCGTCGAGGAGGACGCCGAGTGGCACCTGACCGCCAGGACAACCGGCGAGCCCGTCGGAGACCCGGTCAGCGCCCGCGAGCTGATGCGCGAGATCGCCGAGGCGGCGTGGCGCTGCGCGGATCCTGGCGTGCAGTACGACACGACGATAAACCGCTGGCACACCAATCCCAACACGGGACGGATCACCGCATCTAATCCGTGCAGCGAGTACCTGTCAATCGACGACTCGGCGTGTAACCTCGCTTCGCTCAACCTGATGAAGTTCCGCTGCGCCGACGGCACACTCGACGTCGAGTCCTTCGAGCACGCGGTCGACATAGTGCTCCTGGCTCAGGAGATCGTCGTCGACCCCTCCAGCTATCCGACCAAGGAGATCACCGCCAACGCGCACGCCTATCGCCAGCTTGGGCTTGGTTATGCCAATCTCGGCGCCTACCTGATGGCCGATGGTGTGCCGTATGACTCAGATGCGGGTCGCGGCACGGCTGCGGCGATCACAGCGCTGATGACCGGCCGAGCGTACCGACGGTCGGCAGAGGTCGCGGCCGCACTCGGACCGTACGAAGGGTACGCGATCAATCGTGACGCACACAACAGCGTGATGCGCATGCACAGGGATGCCTCCTATGTGATCCCCGATGCCGATTGCTCAGACGAGAAGCTGCTCGCGGCGGCTAGGCGCTCGTGGGATGAGGCGGTGGAGTTGGGCGAGCGCCACGGTTATCGCAACGCACAGGCAAGCACCCTTGCCCCCACTGGGACCATAAGTTTTTTGATGGATTGCGACACGACGGGCGTGGAGCCGGACTTCTCGCTCGTCAAGTTCAAGGAGCTCGTCGGCGGCGGGCAGATGACGATCGTCAACCGAACCGTTCCGCTCGCACTCCAGACGCTCGGCTATTCCGAGCAGCAGGTGGAGCAGATCGAGGCCCACCTTGCCGAGCACGGCACGATCCTCGGCGCACCGGGTCTGAAAGAGGAGCACCTGCCCGTGTTTGACGTTGCCGTCGGCGAGCGGGCGATCTCGCATATGGGCCACCTGAAGATGATGGGCGCCGTCCAGCCGTTCATCTCGGGGGCGATCTCAAAGTGCGTGGCGGGCGAGACGCTCGTTGCAAGCGAGCACGGGCTGGTGCGTATCAGCGCTCTGCGTGATGGTGAGCGGCCCGACAGCTTCCGCGACATGGAGCTACGGATCGCCTCGCTCGATGGGACGCGCAACACGAACGCCTTCTACTACGGAGGCACTCAACAAGTTCGTGAGGTCAAGCTCCGCTCCGGCCATCGCGTGATCGGAACACCCAATCATCGCTTGCTGACTTGCGGCGCCGAGGGTCTCGAATGGCGCCGGCTAGACGAGTTGGAGCCCGACGAGTTCGTCGCCACCCAATATGGCGATGACCTCTGGTCGCCGACCCCGGCGCGCTTCGAGGACTTCACCCCGACTGCCGCCTACGGCAGCCAGAAGCCCGTGACGATCCCCTCTGAAATGGACAGTCGTCTTGCATTCTTCCTCGGCGCATACGCGGCCGAGGGACACGTTGCCCGATCTGTTTGGACCGTAAGAATCAGCAACGCGGACGAGGCCGTGATCCCGCTCATCGTGGAGGCAGCCGAGGCCTCGTTTGGATTCCGGCCGAGAGTGGTCCGGCACGCAGATAAGTGCCCGTCGATCGAGCTGTCGTCGAAGCGAGTGGTCGAGTTCCTCGACTACCTGGGCTGTGGGGATCGTGCCTCCAATAAGCGGATTCCCGACGCCATCCTGCGCTCTCCTCGGGACATGGTGTTGCGCTTCGTGGACGGGCTATGCCTCGATGCCTACATCACGACAAGCGGCGCGGTCAAATGGGGTATCTGCTTGGATTCCGAGGGGCTACTCGACGACCTACAGGCGATCCTCACGAACCTCGGGATCGTGCACAGCAGGATCACCAAGCAGGCCCCGCTTTACGAAAAGTCCTTCGACGAGGTCTACACCGCCGGCCGTGAGGCACAGCGGCTGGTGGAGATGCTCAACTTCGTAGAGCCCCACAAGGCACTCAGGTCAAGGGAGATCCGCTCTCGCGACTTCCACCAGAGTACGGCGGACATCGTGCCCGGCGTCACCGGCCAGGAGCTCTACGGTCTGCTCCCGCGCGGCCGAAGCGGACACTCAGGCAAGGGCTCGGGGAACTCGCGCACCTTCAGCTATCTCAAGGATGAGCGCACACGAAATGTGAGCCGAACTTCGCTCGAGCGAGTGGCAACTATCGAGGGCGTCGAGTTGCCGGAGTGGCTTGATGTCGTGCTCGAGCGCAATCTCCACTTCAGCCCGGTCGTATCGGTCGACGATGCCGGTGAGCGAGAGGTCTATGACGTATCCGTCCCCGTCACGCATGCGTTCGTAGCCAACGGCATCGTCAATCACAACACCGTCAACCTGCCGCAAGAGGCGACCGTCGAGGACATCGCCGATGCCTACACGCAGGCCTGGCACCTTGGGATCAAGGCGCTGGCGATCTACCGCGACGGCTCCAAGACCGCGCAGGCGCTGCGCACCGATGCTCAGCAGGGGAAGCAGGAGCCCGCCGACGTGGAGGCGATCGTCGAGCAGGCGGTCAGCAAGGCCCTGGCCGAAGCCGGCCCGCGGCGCAAGCGCATGCCCCGCGAGCGTCAGTCGATCACCCACAAGTTCTCGATCGCCGGTCACGAGGGCTACATCACCGCCGGCATGTACGACGACGGCTCGGTCGGGGAGATCTTCCTGACCGACATCGGCAAGGAGGGCTCAACCCTGCGCGGGATGATGAACGCGTTCGCGACGGCGATCTCGATCGCCCTCCAGTACGGCGTGCCGCTGGAAACCCTCGTACAGAAGTTCAGCTACATGCGCTTCGAGCCCGAGGGCGTCACGGGCAATCCCGAGATCCCGTTCGCCAAGTCACTGCCCGACTACATCATGCGCTGGCTGGCCTCGCGCTTCCTCGATGCCGACGCCCAGGAGGAGCTCGGCATCCTCACCCCGGAGGTCCGCGCCCGCAAATCCGCCCAGGAGACCGCCCAGTCGGTGGTCGGCGCCGACACCGCCGGTCCGAGCGCGGAAGCGGAGCCCACGAATGGTGGTGGTACGCCCAGCGCGTCGGCCGGTAACGGCGGAGCGAGCGCCCCCACCTCGGCGCTGACCGACACCCCGCCGGTCGTCCCCGTCCGCATGAAAGGCTTGGACCTCGGCCCGGCGTGCAGCCAGTGCGGCGGCATGATGCAGCGGACGGGCAGCTGCTACACCTGCTCAAGCTGCGGCAACAACACCGGCTGTGGCTGACGTTCGATAGCCGGCGCGAGGCTGTGTCCTCGGTCGCTCGCGACCGATGAAGATCGTCCAGCACGCCACGCTCCCTGCGTCCGTGCCTCGCTTGGCTCTCGAACGTCAGTGGCGCGAGGCTGTGTCCTCGGTCGCTCCCGTACCGATCGTCGATCAGATGCATCAAGATCGTCCAGCACGCCACGCTCCCTGCGCTCCGTGCCTCGCTTGGCTCTCGAACGTCAGTGGCGTGAGTAGTCCACAGGTCACCGGCCCCTTATGGGCCGGTGACGCCGGGGACGGTGGGGGTGAGGCGCCTTTAGGGGTTCAGACGCTTCTTCAACGCGCTGGCCGCAGAGAATTTCGCGGCCTTGCTGGCCCCGATCTGGATCGTCTGACCCGTGGACGGGTTGCGTCCCTGCCGGGCGGCCCGGTGGCTGACGCTGAACTTGCCAAAGCCAGCAAGCGCGACCTCACCCCCAGCGGCCAGCTCGTCGGAGATCGCCTCGATCGCTGTCTCCAACACCTGCCGCGCCTGGCTGGCGGCCAGTCCAGTGCGCCCCGCAACCTGTTCAGCTAGCTCGCTCTTGGTCATGCCACTCCCTTCTCGAATGTCTTTACTTCCCGCAGGCTAACTGCTTGTGAGGACGACCGCACGCGCAAACACGGGATTCTCGCGTAAAGAAAGCCCTAATTTCCGGGGAACTCGATCGGCGAGCCTGGTCTCAGGGGCCCATCCACGGCCCGCTCGGCGGCAATTCTTGCCCCACGCGGCGCCAGACGGCCAGCCGCGCACGCCGCCCACAGGGCCGCCAGCCAGGCGCCACAGGCCAGGGCGACGTGCACCCAGACCAGCTCGGTGGGCAGGTGCGTCTCATACTGGTCCAGCCCGACCGCCCCCTGGAGCGCGAGCAGCACGCACAGCGCCGTCAGCGAGTGCCGCACCACCGGATCCGCGCGCCGGCGCGCCAGCCACCACACGCCGACGGCCGCCAGGCTGAAGGCCAGGGCGATCTCGCCGTGGCGGTGGATGACGAAATCCATCGTCCCCCGCCCGTCGAAGCTCAGACGATTGATCTTCTGGCCCGGAGAGCCGCCCGCGTGCGGACCCGCGGCGGTGGCGGCCGTCCCCGCGAAGATCGTCAGCGCACCGAGCGCGACGAGCGCGCGCACCGACCAGATCAGCGTCCGGTCGGGGGTGCCGCCTGAGGCGGCGGTCGACCCGTCGGCGCCCTGCTCGCGCTCTCGCGGCTCGTGACCGATCGGAGATCGGCCAGCGCGCCAGGCGAGCACGACCGCGGCGAGAAGAATCAGCATCGATAGCGCGAAGTGACCCATAACCCAGCCATAGTCGAGCGCGCCCCGCACGGTGAAGCCGCCGAGCACGGCCTGCCCGATCACACCAAGCGGAAGCAGCGCGCCCAGCCGCGCCAGGTCGCGCCGGTAGGGCCGGCGGCGCAGCGCCAGCAGCCATGCCGCCCCAGCCGCGATCGACACCGGCACGGTGATCAGCCGGTTGGAGAACTCGATCACCGCGTGGGTGTTCAGCGGCGGGTAGGCCTTCCCGTAGCAGCGGGGCCAGTCCGGACAGCCGAGGCCCGAGCCGGTCAGCCGTACTGCGGCGCCCGTGAGCACGATCAGCGTCAGCGCGCCCAGGGCGACGTAGGCCACGCGGGCGTACTGCGCCGGGGTGACCGTGTAGCCGTTTGTGCGCTCGCGCAGACGCTGCAGACGGGGGCGCATCGGCCTTAAGGATGCCACTGAAAGGGCAGTTCGTCGGCCACCTCGCGCAGCGTAGGCGCCGAAGCGTCGCGGGCGGAGACGATCAGCTCCGCCACCGGCAGCGGCCACTCGATGCCCACGTCGGGATCGTCCCAGGCGATGCCCCGCTCGAGAGCCGGGTCGTAGTAGGCGGTCTGCTTGTAGAGGACGTCCGCGACGTCGCTGAGCACGCAGAACCCATGGGCGAAGCCGACGGGCACATAGAGGATGCGCATGCTCTCGTCGTCGAGCTCCACCGCCTCCCACTGCGCGTAGGTGGGCGAACCCCTGCGCAGGTCGACGGCGACGTCGAGGATGCGCCCGCGCGCGCAACGCACGAGCTTGGCCACACCCGCGCCGACGTGGAAGTGCATGCCACGCACGACCCCGCGCGTCGAGCGCGAGTGGTTGTCCTGGATGAACTCCTCCTCCGCAGGGATCCCCACCTCGGCGTGCCACTCCCGGCGGTAGGTCTCGCAGAAGAAGCCGCGCTCGTCGGGAAACACCGACGGCTCGATCACGATCGGGCCCTGGAGGCGGCTGGGCATCGTCTGCATGCGGCGGAACGCTACTTCAAGCAGGTCCGCGCAGCGAGCGCAGGTCGGCCTGCACCATGCGCTCCACCAGCTCCTCGAAGGACACCTCCGGCTCCCAACCGAGCCGCTCGCGCGCCTTGCCGGGGTCGCCCACGCTCGGGGTGCCCTCGGCAGGGCGAACCAGCGCCTGCTCGACGCGCAGATAAGGCTCGGCGTCGAGGTCCACACACGCGAACGCGGTCCGCGCCAGCTCGGCCACGGTGCGCGGCACGCCGCTAGCCAGGACGTAGTCCTCGGGGCGCTCCTGCTGGAGCATCAGCCAGGCGCCGCGCACGATGTCCCCCGCAAACGACCAGTCGCGCACCGCCTCAAGGTCGCCCAGCGCCAGTTCGTCCTTCAGCCCCAGTGCGATCGCGGCCACCCCGCGGGTGATCCTGCGCGTGACGAACTGCTCCGGTCTGCGCTCGGACTCGTGGTTGAAGGCGATCCCCGAGCTGGCGTGAAGCCCGTCGTGGGCGCGCAGCGCGCCCACGAGCTGATGCGCGGCGAGCTTGGCGATCGCGTAGGGCGTTGCCGGCCGGCACGGCGTGTCCTCGCGCTGCGGGCTCTCGGGCGCATCGCCAAACATCGCGCCGGAGGCGGACACGAACACGCGCATTCCCGAATCGATCTCGCGCACCGCCTCAAGGATGGCTGCGGTGGAGCCCGTGATCGCACGCAGCGTCTCGCCCGGCTGCTCCCAGGAGGCCGGCACGAACGAGGGCGCGGCCAAGTGGTAGATCTCGGCGGGACGGACCCGCTCGATCGCGGCACGCACAGTGGCGGGCTCCAGCAGGTCGCCTCCCACCAGCTCCACCCGGCCGCGCAGGTGCTCAGAGCAGCCGAGCGACCGCTCGGGTGCTCCGCGTAGGAGGCCCGTGACGCTGTAACCCTTCTCCAGCAGCAGCTCCGCCAGGAAGGAGCCATCCTGGCCAGTCAGGCCTGTGAGGAGCGCCCGCCGCGCCTCCTCTGCGCCCCCCCCGCCATTCACCGCTCTCCGTCCTCTATTCGCGGCCGTCCTGGTCACGGCGTGAGCTTAGCCTCATGCCTCTTATAGGCTCCCGCCCATGACCGACAGGCAATCCGCGCTCATTACCGGAGTCACCGGCCAGGACGGCTCATATCTGGCCGAGCTCTTGCTCGAGAAGGGGTATGAGGTGCATGGCATGGTGCGCCGTGCCTCGACCGAGAAGTTCGACCGCATTGAGCACATACGCGAGCGCATCACGCTGCACCAAGGCGACTTGCTGGACCAGCGCTCGCTCGTCGACGCGCTGCGCGCGTCCAAACCCACGGAGATCTACAACCTCGCGGCGATGTCCTTCGTGGCGGTGTCGTGGATCCAGCCGACGCTGACGGCGGAGTTCACCGGCGTGGGCGTGACGCGGATGCTCGAGGCGATGCGCGAAGTCTGCCCCGAAGCGCGCTTCTACCAAGCCTCCTCGAGCGAGATGTTCGGCAAGGTGCTCGAGGTCCCCCAGACCGAGACGACCCCCTTCTATCCACGCTCCCCCTACGGGGTGGCGAAGGCCTACGGCCACTTCATCACAGTCAACTACCGCGAGTCCTACGACCTGCACGCGACGAGCGGAATACTTTTCAACCACGAGAGTCCCCGGCGGGGCCTTGAGTTCGTGACGCGCAAGATCACCTGGCACGCCGCCGCGATCAAGCACGGGCTGGCCAAGGAGCTGCGCCTGGGCAACCTCGACGCCGAACGCGACTGGGGCTACGCCAAGGACTACGTCGAAGCGATGTGGCTGATGCTCCAGCGCGATGTTCCCGAGGACTACGTGATCGCCACGGGCGCGGCGCACTCGGTGCGCGAGTGCTGCCTCCTCGCGTTCGACGAGGCCGGGCTGGGCGACTTCGAGCAGTACGTGACGATCGACCCCGCGTTCGTGCGCCCCGCGGAGGTGGACCACCTGATCGGCAACCCGGCAAAGGCCGAGCACGACCTCGGCTGGAAGCCGCAGACGAGCTTCGAGGAGCTGATCCGCCTGATGACCCGCTCAGACCTCGAGCTGCTCGCGCCGCGCTGACGCCGGGCTCTTCGGGGCAATCCGATCAGCGGCAGGATGAGCTCTAAAAGATCTTCAACATGATCGTGTGCGTCACCGTCTTGCCGCCAGCCACAGCGGTCAGCGTCGCGCGCACACCGCCACGGTGCTTGCGCAGCAGCCTGACCATCTGCGAGCTGACCCGGATCGGAACATGCGAGGTCTTCTTGGGGGGAATGCTGAAGTGTTTGCTTCCGTAGCCGATGTGCTTGCCCATGGCGGTCAGTGTGGTGACGCCTGTGCAGGGAGAGCTCAGCCTGCAATAGATCGCCACCGCGACGATGCTCAAGTGGTTGACGCCATCGGTTTGGCCAGAGACTGCAACGGGTGTCGCGGACTGCGCCGCGGGAATGGCCACGCCATTTTCCTGTCTCTGGCCGCGCGTGCCGCCGGGGCACAGCGGCGTGGCGTCCGGACCCGTGCCGAGCGTGGCCTGGAGCATCAGTTCCTCGCCCTGGTTGGAGGCGAAGCCGTCGTTGGCGGTGGTGTCCCACGGAGACAGGGTGGCGCCGTTGCCCGTGCCTTCACCCTTGATGAAGGAGTCTGACTTCGATCCCGCCACCGCGCCCAGCACCTGATAGGGGACGCCGGCGCGGTAGATATTTTCGACGTACCCCCCCTCCTCGTTGAGGTCGACGTAGTCGCCCTGGCTGACGCATAGGTTGATGGGTTCGTAGGTGGTGACCGTGGAGACGCCGGCTCCGTTCTGTCCACATATCGGAATTTCAAACGGTTGTGAGCTGACGTTGACCTTGGCGCCTCCGCCTGGCAGGGGGGAGAGATCCTGAAAGTGAATCTGAGTCAGCGGTGAGGGTCCGCCGGCAGCAGGCTGGGCGCAGCCCTCGAGACTCACCTTGAGAGCTTGCCCGGCCGCGGGCGCGGTGGGCTCACCGCTCGCCAGCGCCACATTCCAGAGAGCGGCATCGGCACCAAAGTGAAATGTGTGGAAGAGTCCATTTGGAGCTTCAGGATTAGGCGGCACAGCGGTGTAGGTGCCCAGATAGTTGAGGTTTGCAGAGGTGTTCAGGGTGGCCGGCACCGACAGTGGGCTGCCAAACGTCATGACGGCTGCCCGGCTGGTCGCGGGCACGACGACCGGAAGGAACCCGAAGAGCCCGGTGAGGAGCGCCCCTGAAAGCAGCCGACGCACCCCACCTCTGCGTGGGCGAGGAGTACGGACGTCTGCGTGTATGGCCATCGCCTTTGGGATCGGTGATCCTGGTGGCGAACTTGACCGGGCGCGCCGCGAATCGACGCATGATCCCTATGTCAGAGTGCGTGCGCGGACCGGTCGATCGCGACAGGCGCCGCGCCGCGCTGGTGGGCTGCCACGTCCTCGACGATGTCCTGGAGCGAGCTGGTCGGGCGCCAGCCGATGAGTGCCTGCACCTTGGCGATGTCGGGCACACGGCGGTACATGTCCTCGAAGCCCTCGCCGTAGGCCTCGTCGTAGGGGATCAGGGAAATGTCCGACCCGGAGTCCGTGATCTCGATGATCCGCTCAGCCAGGTCGAGCATCGATATCTCGGTGGTGGCGCCCACGTTGAACACGTTTCCGTAGGCGCTCTCCTCGGTCATCAGTCCGAACAGGGCCTCGACGACGTCGAAAACGTGGCAGAAGCAGCGCGTCTGGCGACCGTCGCCGTAGACGGTGAGCGGCTCGCCGTCGAGCGCCTGGCCCACAAGCCTCGGCACGACCATGCCGTAGCATCCGGTCTGGCGTGGCCCCACCGTGTTGAACAGGCGCACGACCGTGGTCGGCAGGCCGCGCTCGCGCCAGTAGGCCATCGCCAGGAACTCGTCGATCGCCTTCGAGCATGCGTAGGCCCAGCGGCCCTTGTCGGTGGCGCCCATCTGCATGTCCCCGTCCTCCCTGAACGGCAGGGCATGGCTCTTGCCGTACACCTCGCTGGTGGAGGCGATCAGCACGGGCTTCTTCTTCTTGTTGGCGTGTTTGAGCACGACCTCGGTGCAGTGCACGTTGGTCTCGATCGCCCGCACAGGGCTGTCGACGACGAGCGATACGCCCACCGCGGCCGCCAGGTGCACGACGATGTCCGCCTCGTCGATCAGCTCGGCGACCACGGCGTGGTTCTCGGCGGAGTCGATCGTGTACTCGAAGCCGGGATCGTGCTTGAGATGACGGATGTTCTCGATCGCGCCGGTAGAGAGGTCGTCCAGCACGTGCACCGAGTGGCCGCGGTCAATCAGCAGATCACTGAGATGCGAACCGATGAAGCCCGCCCCGCCGGTGATCAGGAAGCGCATGGGGTCTTCACGCCGAGGGGACAGACCGGTGGCTTCGTCGCATGAGCGTTCCCCCGAACCCGCCGAGGATGAGGATGGCGACCGCACCTCCCAGGAGCGCCAGCAGCGAGCCGTCGCCTCCTGGGGAGGCCTGCGATCTGACCGAGTGCAGCACGATGGGAGGGATCGTGACTCCCGTTCCGGACGCGTTCGCCGAGGAGGCGTTCGAAACCCCGCGCTGCCCATGGGAGCCGTTGGTGGGAGATCCAGTGTGAGACGCTCCGCCCGACCCCGGGGGGTGGATGCCAGCGCCGAACGGGACGCTCGCCGAGGAGCCTTCGTGGCTGGCGGGGACCTGCCCGGTCTGCCTGGCCTGGTTCAGCGGCAGCGCGTACTGCTTGGCCGCGGGCGAGCCCGGGTCCGCGTGGACACCGGGTTCCAGGCCGAGGGCAGCCGGGACGGGGACCGCGAGACAGCTGACAGCGAGCGCCGCAAGGACTCCGGTCGCGGACACGCGGAGGGCACGCACGTCTGTGAAAGATAACGGTTCGACCAGCGGGAGCGTGTCTCGACCAGCGCAGCGCGGAGCCCGGATCGCGCGACAGTGCTGCCAGTGTGGTGTCGCGCCAGCGGATCAACCAGGATGGCAGCAGCACGAAACCTTCCCGCAGACTGGCGCGATGCGGGACTGCTAGATAATATTTCGTGCACACGGTTCTTCCCCTACCAGCACCGCTAAACGCCATCAGCTGGGATAGAATCGTGCAAATGGCTACGGAGACGAAGGCACGCACGCTGGGCCGGCTGGAGGCCATCCTGTTGCGGCGGCTCGCCGAGGCGCAGCGCACCACGTTTTCGTTGCGCGAGGATCGGTCGCTTCTGAAGTCCGTCACGCCGGCGTACGCCAACCTGCTGTCGCGGATGGCGGACAAGGGTGTGCTGATCTCACTTGGGGGTGGGCGCTATGTCGTATCGTCGTGGGCCGGAGACGGCCTGGCCCACGCCGCCCCGTTCAACGTGCTCTTGGACGCCACGCTGCGTCCCTACGGGGCCTACTACCTCGGCTTCATGTCAGCGCTGATCGAGCACCGGCTCACGGATGAGGACAGCTGGGAGGTCTATGTCGCGCTGCGCGCGGACGCGACCTTCAAGGGCAGGCAGCTGGTCATCGACCAGCGTCCGGTCCTCGTGACACGGATAACCGGCGCGCAGCGCTGGGTCGGCCTGGAGCAGGTTCGGGCCACCAGGCGCGAGTACTACTGGCGCTCGACGCTCGAGCGCACGCTCGTCGACACCCTCTACCGCCCCAAGCTGAGCGGCGAGATCGAGCTGATCGCCGGGGCCTGGGTACGCGCCGCACGCCGCGAGGACCTCGACCTGGCCGCGCTCTGCCGCTGCGCGCGCGCCGTGAGCATCGCCGTGGCACGGCGCACCGGCTACATGCTCAGCCGTCTAGGTCATCACGAGACCGCGGTCGAGCACCTCGGCGATCTACGCGGACGACGCAACCAGGTGCTCCTGGACGCCGCCCACAGCTACGGCGCGAGCACCTGGCCCCGCGACAGCGAATGGGGCGTCACGATCAACGTGCCCGAGCGCTCCCTCGCGGGCTGGCTGGCGCAGTGATCCGCTTCCCCACGACGGGCCTGATCACAGAGCGCGCACGAGCGCTGCAGGTACCGCTCCCCGGCTCGATCATCAGCTTCTGCGCGATCTCACCGGCAGCAAGCTCGACACCATGCGAAAACTGCAACCTGCCATCTACCAAGATCTCCACAGCCTCACAAATGTGATCGCGGCCTTGGAGCATCCCGGTCCCATCACGCCTCGCCAACAGCAAGGCGTCCGCTTCCTGCGCAACCCCTACACGCCCGAGCAGGTCATCCGCATCGTGCGCGACCGGTACGTGCCGCTGCTCAAGCCGTGACGGCGTTCCATACTGACCGGCCGCGTGCTGCCGGCACCAGCGACAACGCGACAGCTATTTGCCGCCGCCGGCAATCCAGGCTTAACGCAGCGCGGAGCCCGGATCGCGTGACAGCTGCACCAGTGTGGCATTGCGCGGGTTCAGCTGGTGGGCGCGCGCGTACTCGCGCCTAGCCACTGATAACCGGCGCTCGCGCACGGCGATGTCGCCCAACAGCGCCCAGGTGACGAAGTTATCCGGCTCGTGGGCAAGCGCCTGCCGGAGCGTGGCTTCGGCCGCGGCTGCCTGGTCGAAGCGCGCGAGGGCGGCCGCCTTGACGTAGTAGGTCGCCACAGCGTCCGCGTCGATGTCCAGCGAACGGTTCGCGTCGGCCAGTGCCGCAGCTGGGCTGAGCGTCGAGCTCGTGTTGGGCACGCGCCCGGTAGAGGTCGGCGAGACCCTGGCGGCTGAGGCTCGCTCCCGCCACCACAAGCGTGACCACGACGGCGGACGCCCCGAGTGCGAGCGCTGGCCTGCTCGTGAGCGCCCGCGGGACGTTGGGGCGCCCGTGGTCGACGTCGATCGAGCGCGACCGCACCTCTGCTCCTGTCCTCGCCGCGGGGCGTGACCTGAGGAGAACGGCCGCGCCGACGAGCGCGATCGCGGTGAGCCCCGGCAGCAGGTGCATCCAGTCCACGCTCGTCTGCACCAGCCACGCGGCGAAGGCTCCGAGACCGCCCACCATCAACGCGCGCGGCAACGATGCGTGCGCCGCCCGCCGGCGCATCCGCACGGCCCCCCAGCCGACGCCCGCGATGAAGCAGGCGAGCAACAGCGCACCGAGGAGACCGAGCTCGGAGAGGGTCTGGAGCTCGACCGAGTGCGGCTGCTCGATGTCCTCGGTCGTGGCCCGCTGCTGGTAGTAGGAGCGAGGGTAGTTGCCGGCCCCCACGCCGATCGCCGGATTCGAGCGCCATACCCTCCAGGCGATGCGCCAGTAGTCGTAGCGGTTGCCCGCGCCCGACAGCAGCCGAGACTGGCCTGCGGAGGACGTGACGCTGCTGGAGCCGGGTTCCGCCAGATGGGTGAAGGCATGCCACTGGTTGCGAACACTGCGATCGATACGCTGCGCGGAGCCCGCCGCCACGACAAGCGCGACCACGATCGGGATAACGAGCAGCAACGATCCAGTTGCCCTGGCCTGCGAGCTCCACGGGCGTCGGGAGACAACCAGCCCCCATCCCAGCGTGAACAGCCCCCAGGCAAGGCCCGCCGCAACGGCGGCGAGCAGTGCCGCGCCCCCGGCGGCGTGACCGACCTCGGCCGGTATGGCGCCCGCTGCACGATGGTCGTAGACGTGCAGCAGGTCGGGCGCGGCGGCTGCCACTCCAGCGGCCACCACCAGCAGGCCGTAGATGCGACGGGTACGACCGGGCACCAGCGCCACCACGACGATCAGAGAGCCGAGCATCGCCAGCGCGGTGCCTCGGGATTGCGACAGCAGCGCCAGGCAGGCCATCAGCGTGGCCATGCCCGCCGCCGGGCCCGCCACCAGTGCTCGCTTGGCCTCGGCGGCGGCGAAGCAAAGCCAGAAGCCCATCACGAACAGGCAGCCCTCGCCGTTGATGTAGCCCAGCGGGGAGTTCAGGCGCCCGCCGAGGAAGAGCGCTCCAGGGTTGGCGCCGAGCAGGCGCGCGAGCACGGAGATCGCCACGGCGCCGACCCCGAGGCCGGCAGCCCAGAGCAGCACCGCCGAGCGCCGCTCGCTGCGTAGGAGCACGAGCATGAGCAGCAACAGCGCGCCATAGACGAGCCAGCGGTTTCCGCTCACCACTGCGTTCTCCACTGATTCGGCCCACGCGGTGGAAGTCAGAGACCAAACGCCCATGCCGAGCAGACCCCCAAGAGCCAGGGCGGCCGGGCCGGAGGGGCGCGTGGGGCGCGCCACCACACCCACAGCGCTCGCAGCAACGAGGCCAAGCCGATCGGTACCCAGACCGAGGCGTCGTAGTAGGCGAAGAAGAACGGGCTGAGGCCGGCGCCCAGGCCGAGCGCCATCAGGAGGAGGATCGCGGCGGTGCGCTCCCCCGCCGGAGTCGCTGTCGCAGAGATGTGGTTCGCGCGTGCGACGGGCGATGCCGCGGGCGCTCTGATCCCTCCAGTCTCCAGCAGCACGATCGCGCAGGCGCCCGCGAGCAGGTAGAGAATCGCACCGATCACGACGAACGATGCGCCTCCCTGGCTGGCGAGCACGGCCAGCACCGACACGACCGCCTGAACGGCCCCCAGCACCAGCGCGACAGCGCGGGCGCTGGGCAGGACCCCGAGGACGCGATGGGTGAGGTGGTCCCGTCCGCCTTTTAGGATCGACACGCCTCGACGCCGGCGTGAGACGATCACGAGGCTCGTGTCGAGGGCTGGGATGCCGACGAGCAGGAGAGCGACCAGCAGCGACTGCCATGCGACCACAGAGGTGGTCGCGGCGACCATCACCAGCACCGCTACGGCGAAGCCGAGCGGCATGCTCCCGCCATCGCCCAGGAAGATGCGGGCGGGCGGGAACAGGTTGCGCGGGAGGAAACCCAGGCAGGCGCCGCCCAGCGAGGCTGCGCCGACCGCGAGCCACGCATCGCCGCGCACCACGCCGAGTATGGCCGCGCCCGCGGAGACGGCGAGCGCCATCGTGCTGGCCGCTCCATCCATGTTGTCGAAGAGGTTGAAGGCGTTGACGACCGCGAGTACCCATAGGCAGGTCAGAATCAAATCGATCGCGCTGCCGAGATGCAGGTCCCAGCCCAGCCCCGAGGCCCACACCATCCAGCCCAGGGCAAGCTCGACCAGAACCCGCCACGCTGGGCGGACGGTCCGGCGGTCGTCGATTGTCCCGACCGCCCAAAGAAGGGCTACACCTCCTACCAATGGCAGCGATTTCTGCGTGTCGCCAGCGGCCACGAGGACAGCGATCACGAAGCCCACCATGACTGCCGCCCCGCCTAGATATGGAGTGGGGCGTGCGTGGCCCTTGTAGCCGATCGGCTTGTCATAGAACTGCAGGCGGCCGGCCACCCAGATGGCGTAGGGCGTCGCCGCATAGGCGAGGGCGCACGCCATCGCGAAACCGATTGAAAGCCGTACAGTTAGCGTCATGGGTGGGCTCGTAGCCTCTACACAGTCATCCGCTCGGACAAGCGAGGATGCCGGTGGGCGAAGCGTATCGAGGAGAGAGGCGACCCTCTCTGCGTGTGCCTGCGTACGTTTCTGTCCCGGGTGGAAAGGACGGGCGCGCCTTAGCACGACACAGCAACGCGATGAGTCCTAATGATTCAGAGGCGACACGCCCAGACGCGAGTGTCATCGTCGTTACCCATAACAACGAGTCGCTCATTGCCGATTGCCTGAGAGCCATTAGGGCCGGCTTACATCTGCATAGCCACGAGATCATTGTGGTCGACAATTGCTCGACTGACGGCACTCTCGCGGCTATTCCAGATGATCTTAGGCCTCGGCGCGTAATCGCGCTCGAAACAAATGTCGGCTTTGCTCAGGCAAACAATGCGGGCATCGAAGTAAGTCGGGGGCGTCTGATAGTTCTTGTCAACAGCGATGCCTTCCCAGACCGCGGCAGCATCGACAGACTCATCGAGGCGATCGACGAACTGCCTCACGCGGGGATCGTGGGTGGACGCCTACGCTATCCGGGCGGGGAGCCGCAGCCATCGGTGGGAAGGTTTCCGTCGTTGACTGGTGGGCTGTGGGTGGCGCTGTTCCTCCATCGCATGCCTCTGGCGGCTCGTGCGGGCATCGGCCTAAGCGCCCACCAGGCGCTGTACCGCTCGCGACGGCGAGTGGACTGGGTGACGGGCGCATTCTGCATAGCGCGGCGAGACGCCAGCCACCTACCCACGGGAGCGTTCATGTATGGAGAGGACGTAGCGTGGGCCTTGGCGTGCCGTCAGGCCGGGCTGGAGGTTTGGTTCGAGCCAGCCGCCACAGCCATCCACATCGGTGGCGCAAGCGTCAGTCAGTCCCAAGACCCGGGCTTTGCCCAACGGCGGCGAGTTGAGTTCGAGCTGGCATGGTTCGCGCGCAGGGGACGGGTCGCGAAGCTTGCAGCCAGGGGGGTGCTGGTTGTGCACGCGCTGCTACGGCTGGCGGTCTACGGCGGGCGGGCTGCGCTGCGTGGACGCCGAGACAGGCAAGTTGACGAATATACTGCTCTCCTTCGTGCCGCTGTCTCCAGCCATCTTCCAAAGGCGTAACCACGACCACCACCGCGACAGCGGGTGCGATTGTCTTGGGTGCTGATGCCATGCCGCTCAGAGCCTGAGTGTAAGAGGATGTTCTTTGATCGTCGTCCGAGAGTCCCTCTAAGCACTTGAAAGCGATCCTTATCCTGTGTGTGGCGCTTGCCTTGATCGCCGCGGTCGTAATGGTAGGACTGAGGATTTGCAAGGCGACTCGCCTGTGGCCTGTCGCTCTGCTGATCGTGACGGCTCCGCTGGAAGTTTACCGATCAAGCAGTGGTGCC
The DNA here is from genome assembly GCA_963813805.1 of uncultured Solirubrobacterales bacterium. Lineage (GTDB taxonomy): Bacteria > Actinomycetota > Thermoleophilia > Solirubrobacterales > Solirubrobacteraceae > Palsa-744. The sequence goes on along the minus strand of CAWEZZ010000001.1, from coordinate 116,255 downwards.
GGCGCGAACCTGAGCCTCTTTCGGTTTGCACTTGCCGTGGCGATCGCGGCGTTTGCTTTCGACCTGGCCCGCGGCCGCAAGCAATTCCCATGGGCACTGGCCGTCCCCTTCGTTATTTACGGTGCACTCGTGACTTGGCAATTGATCTCGTTATTATTCATCACATCGAATCACTCTTTGGCTTATCGATTTCTCGGCCAATACGTAGCCGGACTCGTCGCCGCGCTTGTTATCACGTGCTATGTCGAGCGCAAGGACCTCCGTGTGGTGGCCGCGCTGTTTGGGGGTGCGGCAGTGCTGCCGCTATTGGCAGCTGCGTACCGGGTCTTTTCGGTCAGTCACGGAGGCAGCGGTGATCTCCCGGGCCTGACCGAACTGCCACTCAATCCGGCCATCGAAGCCGCACGACAAAGCGGCAGCTTTCTCCTGGATGGCACCCAGCGACTGAATGCGACCTTCACGGACCCGAATCACTTTGGTTTCTACATTGCCACCGTGTTTCTAGTGGTCCTCGGGATCACTTGCCGCGTCATTTTCTTCGAAACCCCAATTTTATGGAGGACCGCGGCGTGCTCTGTCCTGCTTGTGATTGCGACCGTCGTCGCCATCGTCGGAACCTATTCGAGGAGTGCGTGGCTGCTGGCCGGTGTCGGTGTCATCGTTTTTTCTGTGCTGCTCGGCCGTTCCTTTTGGACCCGTCAACGTGCGATTGCGGTGTGCGCGGCTGGCCTTGTAGCCCTTGGCTTCGCGAGTCCATTGATTGTGTCTCGTCTCAGCAGCTCGGAACAGGGAAACGCGATATCCACTCAGGTCCACGAACACACAATGAACATTGCCCTGAAACTTGTCTCTCACCATCCCTTCAGCGGGGTTGGCCTTGGCGGCTACGGTCGCTACGCAGGTCAACCGCTGATCATCTCCTCTGCCCATTCGACATTCCTGACCGTCGCCGCCGAGCTTGGGATTCCCGGCATTGCGCTGCTCGTCTTTGCCATCGCGATGACATCGATCGCTGCCATTCGATCGGCGCGACGCGAGCTATCGACTGACCGTGCGGTCCTGGCCGGATTCGCTGCCGCATACGTGGGACTTGCGGTTGCGAATATCATCTATGAGGTGTGGATGGACGACTTCCAATGGGTCCTCTTCGGATTGGTGCTCGCTGTGACTGCCCAATGTCGAGTAACGCTACACCGGGTATCGGCTTTTACGAGACGTGCAACCGGCAGCGAGTCTAATAAACGCGCCCGAGCAAGCTCAGGTGGTCTTATGAGTAGGCTGAGACGAGTTGGTGGGATACTCCCAGTAGCCCTCGGAGCGCTAGTAGTGGCACTCATGGTCGCGGTTGTTGTCGCCCGACACAAGCGATCATCGCCCGCCGCCCCAGCCATCGTAAATGGAGCTAGGGACAAGTCCCCGACGAAGGCTGCCTTCAGTGCAGACGCGACCTACGGGCATGGGCTTACCAAGGTCGTGCGCAGCCCAGTGGCAAGTCTGCGACCGACGCTTGGAGAAGCGTGGCGAGAACTCGGTCGGTCGGTCGGGCGCGTCCTTCTACGCCCCAATGGCATACCGTCGCGTTATTTTGAGGTCAGCGCAGTCGCAGTTGTCCGGCACGGCCCTGCCCGCCTTCAGATTCTCACAAGCGAAGGCCAACGGACTATCGAACTTGTGAGGTCCGGCCGGTACCAGGTGACCAACTTCGGGCCGCTCCTCGACTCCAAACGTGGGCCGACCGGCCTTGCTCTCACGTCGGTGCAGCCGCACAGCGCCACTCCTGGCTCTAATATGGTTCTTTCTCCGCTCCAAGCCGAGTATCTTGCCAAGGGTGAGTGGGTGACGGGGATGCCAGCGTTGGCGGAAGTCGGTCCCGACGGGCTGCGTGGAGTGTTCTTGCAGGCGGATCGACGACACGATTCGCGATGACTCCAGGCATTCGTGGGGGCTGCAATCTTTCACTCCAGGGCGTAAGCGTGGGTGGCGCTCTTCGGGTCAGCGTCACCGTCGGAACAGAAGTACGCTCAGTAATAATCAGCAGCCGCGCAGCCGTGGTCCACATGGGCCCTTTCTCCCACGCGAGCAGCGTCCTGTCATTGAGCGTGCGCAGTCTTTTCGGGAAGCCGAAGGGGAGTTCTTCATCCACGACATGCGCTTCGTCGGTGCTTCGCCGTGAGCCAAATGGGCACGACCGTGGCGGAAGTGCGGACCTGCTGATGAGTGCGAAAACGGTGGATCGAGGTGGTGGTCTTGAGCCCGCGCGGCTAGTCGGGTCATCGTCTACTTCCGCACCCCCGCATGTTTGACCGCGTGTCTCGATGGACTGCGGAGGCAGCCTCGCCTCCCGATGAGGTGATCGTCGTCGACAACTCATCGGCACTCGATGCACTCGATGAGCGACCTGCGTCCGGAGAGGACTGGACTTGGATACGCTCAGAGCTCAATCTCGGCTTTGGCGCGGCCTGCAACCTCGGCGCACAAAACACCCAGAGCGATTATCTTTTTTCCTCAATGCCGATCTGGTTCTCTGTAGAGAAGCCTGCGAACACCTCTGTTTGGCTGGGGAGAGCGATCGAGGGATCGGCGTCGTAGGATCGAGGATCTGCAGTGTCGATGGCGGGATTGAGTTATCCGCCCGCGCATTTCCCACCGTGGCCACAGGCTTGGTGGAAGGTCATCGCTTCTGACGAAGCTGTTCGGTCGGGTTTATCGGATTCCATCGGGCGTGTCGGGGGCGCTCGGGTCGGGCGGCCAGGTGGACTGGGTCTCTGGTGCATGCATGTTGATTCGTCGGCGGGCGTTTGAGCAAGTCGGTGGATTCGATGAGAGCTACTGGATGTCGGGAGGATGCCGACATTTGCCGGCGGCTGGCGGATCGAGGCTGGAACACGACGCTTTGCATCGACGCTGCGCACCACAGCACTGGATCGAGCGGCCACAGCGAGCGCACCATCAGGCGTTCCACGCCTCGGCGGCTCGTTACTACGAACGCCACGTCGCCGGCAGCGCTGTGACCGCGAGATTGGCACGGGGCGTTCTCAACACCCGAAAGAGGATCGTGCTTCGTCGCCATGTTCGCCGATCGGCCAGCTGAATCGGGCTCCGAGTCCGCCGGTTTCGAGATGGGACGGCGGATCCTAATCGATGCGCTCGCGGCGCGTTTTGGCGTACCGCCTATGCTGCCGTCACCTCGCCGGCACTCGCCCAGAGGCCTGAGGTCGCGACGGTGACGGTCATAGCCAGGCCAGGATCGATCGTCGAGCGGGGGCTTGCGAGCGAGGAGACGGTTACATGCATCGCGCTGCCGGAGCGCTCGCGGTTCGAGCTGATGCGGCGCGTCGTCTGGGAGGCGCTGCGTCTCCCCGCGCTCGCGGCACGCGAACACAGCGATCTGGTGATCAGCATGTCCGGCATGCTCCCGCGATCCATGGGGTGCCGTGTGATGTGCCTGCTGTTCAACCCGGTGATGTACGAAACGACGGCGCAGCAGACCGGCTGCGCCGCTGGGCTGTGCGCCACACCGCCCGTCGCGCGTGCTATGTAACGCTCCCTCGCGGTACATGGCCGACCTGGTGTCGGCCTCCACCGGCCGCGAATGCACGGTAGCGCCGCTCGGCGTCGATCACGACGTGTTCGCTCCGGCGGCGGACGCCGGTGAGGAGATACTCTGCGTCGCGGATTTCTTCGCGCAAAGCGCCACGATCTCCTTCTCGACGCGTGGCTTCTCCTGCCCGCTCCGCGACCGGTGCTTCACCTCGTGGGGAACCCTGCCGTGGATTCGCAGGCCTACGCTGCGCTGCTGGCTCGGATCGAAACGCTGCCGCAGGCGGACTCGATCGTGTTGGAGCACGGAATCTTCCCCGATCGACTCGTGAGTGCGTATCGCCGAGCACGCGTGTTCGTCATGCCCTCAGAGCGGGAGAGCTTTTGCATGCCTCTCGCGGAGGGCATGGCTTGTGGCGTTCCCGCGGTGGTTCGCGGTCTACCAAGCCTGCGCGAAACGGGTGGGGCGGGAGCACGATACGTAGACGGCGATGATCCGGCTGAGTGGGCCGCGGTCATGCGGAAGCTGCTCGAGATAGGGTTGATCATGAGCACAGCGCCAGCGGCGATTCAGGCAGCGGCTCGGTTCTCCTGGGCGACGCTAGCGGCGGATCTCGCCGCCAAGCTCTAACGGATAGAGTCTACTGGCGGGCGACCTGCGGGTATACCAACATCATTCCACTTGAGAGTTGTACCCGCACCTTGATCGATAGGATCCATGGCATGCTTGAATCGACCCCAAAGGAGGCATTGGCGCAGCGCGTCGCTGACGTACGTTGGTATCACTCAATATCGCTGCCAGGCGGCGTCGTAACCCGCGGCGCCTTCGATACGCTCGATCAGCTTGCGCGGGTGCCGTTCCCCACGTCGCTGAAGGGTCGGCGGTGTCTCGACGTGGCCACGGCCGATGGCTTCTGGGCATTTGAGATGGAGCGCCGTGGGGCAGAGAGGTTGTGGCTATCGACCTGCGCCCCGAGCGCTTGGACTGGCCGGGAAATGCTCCTCCAAAACCACCGGTGACAGATGCAGATGGATTCGCGCGAGCGGTGCTTCGATATCGCCCATGAGGCGCTCGGATCAAAGGTACACTGGCGCGAACTCTCAGTATACGACCTCGCTCCGGGAGACATCGGGGAGTTTGACTTCGTCTTCGTTGGAGCCTTCTGGGGCACCTGCGCGATCCTGTCGGCGCGTTGGCCGCGATCACTAGCGTTTCCGCGGCGAGACTCTCGGTCGACTTCATATCTCCGCCCCTCACGTTTCTTCACCCGAGACAGCCACTCGCGCGCTTCCCAGCTCCGGGATGGCCGTTGTGGTGGGTTCCGAATCTTCAGGCGTACCGTCAACTGTTCGGTGCCGCCGGATTGGACATCGTTGCCAGCGGGCGGCCATTCTTTCTCAAGAGGGGCCCTGCATACTACGGCACGTACGGTGCCGAAACCATGAATGAACACCGCCAGATTCATCAGCGCCTCAAGCGGGCGCGGGCGCCCGCCTCGGCAATCTTCATGCCTGGGTACGCGCGATTGCGCCGAGTCCACTCTCGCGACCCTCAGCGTGACTTCTGAGCTGCCCTCCATATCCTGGGCATCAGCATGGATGTCGTAGCCGCATTGGTCACCTCGTCAGGATCGTGCCCATGAGAAGCAAGACGCCGAAGTAGATGACGCTGGCCCCGATCACATGTGCGACGGAGCCAACCGGGAGGAGTAAGACGGTCGCTGACAACGCAGAGGCGAGAACAAGAGAGGGCACAACAGAGGTTCTAATTTGGAGTCGAGGCACGGCACGCATCAGGACCACGGTCAGCCCGATCGCCACGACCGTCTCGGTGAGGACATCGGCCATGGCACCCCCGCGCGCACCCAGTGCCGGGACGAGGACCAGAGCAAGCAGGATGTTGAGCGCAAGTGCTGACGAGCTGGCGATGATCATCGGGCGATAGCGCCGAAGCGAGATTCGTGCCAGGGCGCTTGATGTGGAAATGAAACTTGCAATGAGCACAAGCCCTTGAATACGAAGCCGTCGCCCCCTGTCCCTGCCTTCCCGCTATGACGTCGATTATAAAAGGAGCGCCGAGGACCATCGCCAACGACATCCACACTCCGCAGATCAGGGCCACGGTGAACACTTTGCCGCCTATCTCACCTGCCTTGGGCGCCTCATCTTTTCTCTCGCGCGACATCAATGGGAATATCGCCGTCAGCAACAAGACGGGGATCGTGAGCGCCACTTGAGTAACGCGAAACGAAGTTGAAAAAGACCGGTCTGATTGGCAGAGGAGATCAAGGACATTACGAGGACGGTCACATAGAAGTAGATGGCCCCGATGGACACGGCCATCGCAAAAGACAGCGTCTCCGCGAACATGTCTCGCGGAGCCCGCCAATCGAAGCTCAGCCGGATTGTGAGGGATGAGCGGACCATCCACGAAGGAGGGAGACAACCACTGCCCCCATACCGCCGTCCCGCCAGAAATGGCAGCAGACTTGCGCCGAGGAGCGCCAATGTGCCGATCAATACCAGAGCGGCCAGCCTGCGGCTTAGGTCGACCACGGTCAGTCTTCCGAGTCGTAGCTGCGCCTGCAGGGATATCGACAAGACATCAGCGGTCACCTGGATGAGCAGACCGACGCCGGCTACCAAGGTTCCTAGCACAAGGACCTGCCGATAGCCAACAGCAAGACCGAAGCACGCTGCGCATCCGATTCCGGCCATAGTGAGGATTAGGCGCATGGCGAGAAGATTCGTCACCAGATCCTGGCGATCAGGCTCGGCACAGGCACCGAACTCACGAATACCGTAGACGTAGACGCCCGCCTCGGTTACACCGCCGACGAGTCCGATCAATGATGTGACGGTGACGAATCGGCCAAATTCAGATATTCCCAAATGACGCACCAGGATCGTGGCCGCCCCAAGAGAAACCAGCACGCCTACGGCATATCCCACTACTCGAATCGCGCCGCCGCGGATCGCTGTCGCACCGCTGTTCGACGAGACCAAGAGCTCCTCGGCTTCGGCGGCGGGCTCCTCGGCCTCTGGTGAAACATTGCTGGCCATCTGGCGAGTGCCTGGCCTAATGATCTGCGTCAAGCTCGTCCATCTTGACGGCTCGTCGGTAGCCACGAGCGTAGAAACCCTGATTCAGAATTATGTAGACACGGTCGCGAATGGGGGATGGGAGCCGAGACCAGTCGGTGGGGATGAAGGCGAGCGTCCGGGCGGCTGCCTCAAGCGCTTGCCAGTACAGTGTCGTGGCCGGTTGCGCCAGGAGTGGGTCGGTGGGGTACAGGACATTGACGTGCCAGCCTGCGCGGCCCATGACCGCGGCTCGTCGACGCCAGGTACTCAGGTCAATCGGGTGGTCGTGATGCACTACGAGCTCGGGGTGATAGTGGATCGGCACCCCCTGCTGCTCCATCCGGTGGCCTAGCACTGCGTCCTCGAATCCGAACTGGATGCGCTCGTCCATGCCGCTTGCCCGTTCGAACGGGCTGCGTGGAAAGGAGATATGCGCAGTGTAGAAGTGGGAGGCACGCGGTGGCTCACCACCATCAAGTCGCCCGTAGTCGAACTGCGCCCCATCGTTGATCCATCTCATGAATGGATCGGCCAGCTGGTCAGGAGGATAGGTTACCCGTCCAAGGACGGCAATCTCCTTGCGATCAGCTGTCTGGTGCACTCTGGCGTGCCCAGCCACCAGCCGTTGATCCGAGGGCGCGGTGTCGTCGTTGAGGAAGAGGATATGGTCGTGGCGGGCACGCCTCACCCCGGCATTCCGCGCCGCGCTGGCGCCAGGCGTCGGCTCCGAGAGGACCTCGAGTGGCATCGGGAAGCGAGCGCGACACTGCTCGAGCCACTCCAGCGTCCCGTCGGTAGAGCCATTGTCGACAATCACGACCTCGGCCTCGTGCTCGCCGAGCGTCTGCTCAGCCAATGCCCTGACGGTGTTACGCAAAACAGCAAGGCGGTTCTTGGTAGGGATGACAATCGAGAATCTCATACCGGCATGTCGGTGGGATGTATTGAAAGGATCGCAATCGTGCGATAGGCAGGTAGACGATCGTCCGCTCGCAGGAGCGCCACCAATCGGCGCGCCGCGGCGCGCCGACGGGGATTCTCAAGGCAGGCAACCAAGACCGAAGAAAGCGCGGTGGTCAGCCGCCACAGAACCGGCAGCGCCTCGACACGCGAGACTAGGGCATGCGCGGTCAAAGCCTCGTTTGCCACCAGGACAAGCTCCCCGTCTTCGCCGAGATGCTCCGTCAGCGTCGCAACCTCGGGAAAGCCGTTGCGCAGATGCTCCTCGAGCCAGAGGGGCACCGGCCGGCTGATGCGCCGGTAGAAGCGTGCCAGGCGCTCGTCGCTACGCAGCGCAGCGACGCCAGTCGGGCAGCCCACGATCAGACACCGCCTGGCGACGCGCCGCAGCTGAATAAGCGCCTGTGGCCGCGCCTGTGGGGCCAGGTGCTCGAGCAGGTCAAGCGCCACGACAACATCGAACGAGTCATCGGCGAAGGGCATCTGCAATACGGATGCCTCCACTCGGCTTGCGCGGCCGGCGGGACCGACGACAGGCGCTGCGTAGTCGGCGAAATCAACGTCGCACGCCGTAAGCTCCCAGCGAGCTGAAACGTACCGGGATATGCCTCGGCTTCCACTGCCGACCTCCAGCAGCGTGCGGCCTGACGTCGCCTCAACCTGGCGCGCGACTGGCTTGTATCGGAGGAGGTGGTTGAGCATGCGTCAGAGAACCTTAGTCTCGCTGAACGCGGGGCTGCCACGGAACCTGGAGAACGGCGCGAGCCGGGTAGATAGACGCTTGGATCGATAGAATAGAAGACGGTTTGTAGGCTGGTGATACGTGACGGCGGGGGAGTTGGGATCAAGAGGTGCTCCATGCAGTGACGCAGTCTAAATCCATGAGCGCACCGGTCATCGTCATCGGCGCACATCGTTCGGGCACGACGATGGTGGTCCGAATGCTAGAAGCGCTTGGCTTGTTCGCCGGCAAGAAGCAGGACGTCAACCATGAGGCGCTCTTCTTCGTGCGGTTCAACGAATGGCTGATGCATCGCAGCGGCGCCACCTGGGACCATCCGGAGCCCGTGCGCGAGCTCTTTACAAGCGAACACGCGGTAGATGCGAGGATGCTTGCCCAAACCTGCGCCGACGCGATAATCCGTTCTCCGTACACGGTTTCCTACCTCGGATGGAGACGCTTTCTCCGCCAGAGGCGACTTGATCGATTGAGGTTTCCGTGGGGCTGGAAGGACCCCCGGAGCACCTTCACGCTGCCGCTGTGGCAGGAGTGCTTCCCCGAAGCTAAGGTTATCCACGTGATGCGCCACGGTGTCGATGCCGCACAGAGCCTGACGAGGCGCCACCTTGCAGCAGTCGCCGCCGAACGGCGCCGCAGCCCTTCTCGACACTTCCGCTACCTGATCTCGCCCTACCGCCACCGTTTTTTCGACACCGTGACCTGCGGCTCGCTTGAGGGCAGCTTCGAGGTCTGGGAGCGATACGTGTCCGAGGCTCGCCGACAAGTTGAGCGCACGGGAAACCAGGCGATTGAGCTTCGCTTCGAGGACCTGGTGGCACAACCCCTTAGCGTGCTGAATACCCTGGTGGACTTCTGCGGACTCGATGCATCATCTAACGTGCTGCGCACGACGGCAAGTGATGTGCGGGACGACCGTGCGTACGCCCATCGGAGCAGCCCACGCCTTCAGGAGTTCGCCGACGGTGTCGCGGATCGTCTTGCCATCTATCAATATGGCCCCGACAACGGCAACTGAGCACGCCATCCACATGTAAGCGACTGGCCCGGGCGGCTCGACCGTTCGCGGACGGTGGCTCGCGACCGCGCAGCCAGTAGCGCTCACGTCCCGTCCGCTTTCACGAGCCTGTTGGTCGCTCACGCCCAGCGGCCGCCAGCAGTATCAGCGCAGCCGTCACGGCCGTAAGGCCCTGGATTGCCGCCGAGCGCCACGGCGACGAGCGGCTATCGGTGTGAATCGTGTCGTGTGCCCAGCCGGTGGGTGAAATGCCGAGCGCTCGCTCGGCAAGACGCATGGCGTCGGGGAGCACACCGCCGAGGGCGCCCGCGAGAACCACATCAGAGCGACCCGACAGGCGACAGACGGCGAGCGTGCCGGCGAGGAGATCCGTTGTGAGCGCAAGCCCGCCAAGGGCCCCCAAGCGATAGTCGCGGTGGGGTACCGCGTCCAGGGCCAGGTGCGTCAGGGCCCCGATCGCAAGCCCGCCTGGCACCGAACGGGCCTTCAGCGCACCCGCGGCGCCGGCGAGCATGTGCGGAGTGGCGACCATCGCGCCGACAATAGACGAGCCACCAACGACCGCTCGACTATGCGCCCAGATAGCGCGATCTCGGCGTGAGATCTACAAGGACCGCAGCCGGCGCCCACTGCTTGCGCCATTGAAGCGTGGCAGCCCAAGCCCGTGGCCACCCGGTGGCGCAGCAGCATAGTACGGGAGGAGCGCACCATTTGGTACGTGTTTTCCGCACGGCCTGGTACGTTGGGTCCGCACCGTTACCGGCCACTCGCTACGCAGACTCGCTACGCAGACGAACCGACCCCTCGGCGGGCTCTGGCCACCCCTACCAGGCAGGTTAAACAACCCACGGAAGCGTCAGTAGGTCCCTATATGGGGGTCCAGATCCGGTCAATCGGCAGCACGTGCAGGCGATCTTCGAAGCTGTACGCGCGGGTGCCGGTATACAGCGCCACGCCGGCCAGGAAGCGTTCGCCGAGGGCGTCGCGCAGCTTGCGCAGATGGCGCATGTCGCGGCCTGCGACTTGACCTGCTGCCTTGACCTCGAAGGCGAACACGCCGCCGTCGTCGCGTTCGAGCACCAGATCTATCTCGTCGCCGTCGTAGGTGCGCCAGTGCCCCAAGGCGGCGATCTGCGGCAGCCACGAGGCCTGCCGTACGAGCTCGCCTACCACGAACGTCTCCAGCAGGTGGCCGAACTGCGATAGGGAGGGGGCGTCGCGCCGGGCGAGCTTCTCCGGAGTGAGTCCCAGCAGGCGGGCGGCCAGGCCGGCGTCCACCACGTGGATCTTGGGGGCGCTGGCCGCCCGCGTTCTCACGGTCGTCCCCCACGCCGGGAGGCGCATGATCAGGAACACCGCTTCGAGCAGCTTGACGTAGTCCGCCGCCGTGGTGCGGTCCAGACCCGCCTCACCGGCGGCGGTCGTGACGTTCAGGACCCCCGCGGTCTGTGCCGCCAGGCGGCGGAGCAGCAACGGCAGCTGCTCGCGCTGGCGCAGCTTCGACAGCTCCCGCACGTCCCGCTCCAAGACCAGCTCGACGTAGTCGCCGAACCAGCGGTTGCGGGTCGCGGGACTGCGCCTCGCCAGGGGAATCGGCATGCCCCCGGCGGTCACGCGCGCTATGTACTCCTCTCTGGTGGTCGCCGTGACGGTCCCGCGAGGAGCCGCACCGACAGGATCGTCAAGCAGCGCCGCGAGCAGGTTCTCCTGGACGCCTCCGATCTCTCCCTGGGTGAGGGGCCATACCGTCAGCAGGTGCAGGCGACCGGTGAGCGATTGCGCTGCTGTGGGCAGCGCGTCGTAGCGGGTGGACCCAGTGATCACAAAGCGGCCGGCTCGCAGCTCGCGGTTCAGCTCCGCCTTGATGGCGTCCAGCACGGCCGGTACGTGCTGGTACTCGTCGATGCACACCGGCGACGGACCGTCGACAAACGCGCCCGGATCGGCCACCACCGCCGCGCGCGTGGCTGGCTCGTCGAGGTCCATCACCTCGACTCCGCGAGAGCTGGCCAGCTCGGCCAGCAGGGTCGACTTGCCGACCGTTCGCGGTCCCTGCAGGGCGATCACCGGCTCATCCTCGAGCCGCTCGCGCGCCACCCGCAGGAGCCGACGCGCAACGATGCCCGAGATTATCGAGACAGCCCCATCCATAGTCAAACAGTAGCATCCAATCCCCGATTTCGAGGGGGTCGAGCCTGCGATTTCGAGGGGTGTAAACCCACGATTTCGAGGTCTCTGGCGTACCAGATCTCCGTCGCATCGCTCGATCGAACGCGACACCTGGAAACCACGATCGCCACCCCACGACTGCAAACACTCGTATCGCGCGGATCGACTGCTCTAACGACATAAAGCACGGCTGAATTATGCTGTTGAGCTGATGAAGTAGCCGTTGAATGCAGACTTTCAGGCATCACGAGCTGCATCCTCATGGGGACGCTCCTCGCCGCTTACACCGAGCTTGAGCAGAGGCTCGAGATGACAGCTGGTTACGGAACCAAGCAGCCAGCGATCCGGGACTTCATTCTCTCGCGAATCGTGGACGAGTTCTCGCTCGACGACATCCGCTTGGCGACACCCGCCAGCGACCCGCTCATCAAGAAGGTTCTGGGAGAACTGCGGGCCGGCGGTGCAATCGAAGTGGTGCAAAGAGGCCGCTACGCCCGATACCGCCGCCTACACACCAATTTTTAGCCCCCAAGCGCTGAGCCGCGGTCACCACGCCTTGGCCTCGTGACGGCACCACGCGGAGATGCGAACCCTATGATCGGGATCCCTCCGGACCATATGGACACCTCGGCCGATCATCCCACTCCCAGCAAGCCAAGCCCAGGCTGGAGAATTCTCGCGACATGCATAGGCGCCCTGGCGCTAGTCGCGATGCTGGGCACCTGCGCGACGCCGCCTGGGGCAGGGGCTGCGGACGTGAAGGCCATGTGGGGCCCCGCTGTCCACGACGGGACCTCCCTCTTTCCCACCTACCGAGACCTCAGCGTGAAGATCTACGAGGACCGCCTGGACTGGAGCTCGATCGCCCCGCGCCGTCCCCGCAGCGCGCGCAACCCCAATGATCCAGCATATGCCTGGCCCGCCGAGGTCACTCAGGCTGTAGCCGAAGCCGGGCGCTATCACATGCAAGTCGCCCTCCAGATCATCGGAGCTCCCTCGTGGGCGAACGGCGGTAAAGCATGGAACTGGGTGCCGAAAAACCCGCGGGACTACGCCAACTTCGCGATCGCCGCCTCCAGGCGCTATCCCTCCGTACATCTGTGGATGATCTGGGGCGAGCCGTCTCGCTCGCACAACTTCGAGCCTGAGGATCCGGCAAAGCCCTTTGAAAAGCTGAATGTTCATCAGCGTTCAGCCCCGGAGCACTACGCGCGCATCCTCAATGCCGCCTACGGCGCTCTGAAGAGCGTCAGCCGCTCCAACCTTGTGATCGGCGGAATGACCTACACCACCGGTGATATCTCGACGCAGCAATGGATCGAAAACCTGCGGCTACCCGACGGCAAGCCGCCAAGCCTGGACATGTATGGACACAATCCGTTCAGCTACAGGGCACCCAATCTGTCAAACCCTCCATCTCTGCACCAGCAGATCGACTTCTCTGATCTAGGACGGCTGTCCAAGCTCGTCGATCGCTACCTCGGCCGACCTGGCAATCCCCATCCCAAGCTCTTCATCTCCGAGTGGACGGTGCCAACAGCCATAGACCTGGAGTTCAATTTCTACGTGGAACCTCTGCTTCAGGCGCAGTGGATCACCGACGCGTTTCGTGTGGCCAGCGAACTACCGAGCATCTACGCCCTGGGCTGGATCCATCTCTACGACGAACCGCCCGAGTCTTATGGCGGCCTGATCCAGACCGACGGCACGGCCAAGCCCGGATACCTCGCCTTTAAGACCGGCTGACGTCAAGCGCAATCCTGAGCTCGTCCAGCAGCGGGAAGCCCCGAGCGAAGCGTAATTTGCAGTTCAGCAGGATAGTCTGCCCACATATTGCTCTCTGTCTGTCTAATCACTGCGGACCCGTCCTGGCGCATAAGCAGCCATCCTTGAGCCGCTGCGTTCCTACGCCGATGAGGTCTTGATTGCCGCCGATTCACGGGTGGATGATGAGACGCTAGCTGGCTACTCGCTTCTCGCAGATCGGCTGTTCAGGATCGAGTTCTGCATGGCAGAAAGGCACCTTTCGTGGGTTTGCGCAGTGCCATGGCGACTGGATCCTCAGACTAGACGGTGATGAGGTCCCGAGCCAAGCCTTTATCCGCCGACTACCCGAGATGCTCGCCTCACGAGAGGTCCAGCAGTTCTGGGGATCGGTGGCGTGGTTGTATTTCCCGACACCAACAGCGTTCTCGCGACTGCGCCATGGTCAGGAGATTTCACAAGCCGCCTCATGCGCAACGACGGCACGCTACGGGCACGAGGGCTGCAGCATCTGCACGTCGAGCCAATCACACCGCGCGAGTACGTCGAAGAGCCCTTCTACCACCTTGAGCTTCTCATCTCCGATAAAGAGCAGCGGCGTAGAAAGGTGGTTCGCTACGAGGTTGCTCGCCCACATCTACTTGCGCCCGGGGGCGGCCGCATCAATGAGGCCTTCTACCTGCCCGAGTTGCACGACTCACTGAAGACCATTCAAGTGCCAGAGGAGGACCGGGCAAAAATCGCGAACGAAGCGACGGACAATCAACCCGATGACGGCGCCGCTGACGTCGAAATCGCAAGCGCCATCGCAGACGTGCCCTTCGTCTCCCTGAAGGAGATGGACCGTCTTTGGGAGGGACGCACGGTTAGGCAAGATGCCTACCGCGCGACGATCGAGCCCAGGGAGCGGACATCATCGATGACCCCGTCCGAGCAGCGTCACATATTCTTTTATGTGAGTAATGAAGGAACGGAGCACTGGCCTTCTGGTGCTGGTAGCGAGCCGCCCGTCCGACTGAGCTATCGCTGGCTACACCCCGACGAGAGTGTCCATACGGCGGAGGGCCCACGCTCCCCCTTCCCCCGGGCGGTGAACCCCGGCGAGCGTATTCTTATGCCGTTGCACGTCGATGCGCCACCATCAAATGGTGACTACATCCTGGAGGTGGACATCGTCCACGAGCACGTACGCTGGTTTGGGTGCAACTGCCGTGTACCTGTCCATGTGGGAGCCCCTGCGGGACTTCCAACGACAGGGCCAGGCTGCGCGAGACACAGCCTTCTCGTCTACGCCGCTTGCGGGGCATGCGTATACCTCGGACTATTCATCGAGTTTGGCTCGGTGATGAACAGATGCCAGCAGAGCAGGAACACTTCGGCGAAACCTTCGCGCGTCATCACGCACAATGGGAGATGCGTCTTTGGACAGACGCGAACCTTGCGGAGTTGGACATAGCCTCCCGTGAGCGCGAGCGCGCCCGCACCTTCGCCGAGCTCTCGAATCTCGTGCGCTATGAGGTGTTGCACAGGTTTGGCGGCGTGTACGTAGATACCGATGTTGAGTGCAGAGGTCCTTTAGCGGCCTACTACGAGGAATCGATGCGTTTGCGGCACTCGAGCTTCCCGGACGCGTCGGGAACGCAGTCCTGGGAGCCACTAGAGGCCACCCTGCCTTCCTCAGGGCAGCCCAGCAGGCCCGCGAAACTCTTGGAATCGGACCACACTCGGCCGACGCAAACGGACCATACTTTCTGAGCCTGATTCTCGAGCAGGAACCGGAGGTCACCATCTTCGCGGCGGAAGCATTTTATCCCTACCGCTGGGATGAGCCGCAGCGACGCAACGAGAGCTTCCCAAAGGCCTACGCGATCCACCACTGGACACTGAGCTGGTTGGGTGACCACTAAACCCGACTCCAATATGTGTATGCTGGCGACCATGTCAGTCGCTTTGAGCCTGGTTCTGTGAGTCCCGACCAAGCTCACGAGGCGACGGCTCCATTTGAGCTAAATACACCCTACGCGCCGACATCTGATAATCGGCCGGCGGCGCTTGAGCATTCGCCGCTAGCGTTCACGCGCGAGAGCCACAGCCAGATGTCCTTTGGCGAGCGCGCGGCCCTGGAGGGCATCCTCGTGCAAGTACATCCGCAGCTGGCTATAGAGATTGGGACAGCCGAAGGCGGGAGCTTGGCACGAATCGCCGCCTACAGCAAGGAGGTCCACTCGATCGACCTCGCCCACGAGCCGGTAGCGGTGGAGCTGGGGGAGCACGTGAACTGCCACACGGGACCCAGCGCTCAGCTCCTGCCTGAACTGCTGCGGGAGTTCGCCGACTCCGGCAGAACCGTTGACTTCGCACTGGTCGATGGCGACCACTCCTTCGCGGGCGTTGTCAACGACATCCAGATGCTGCTGGAATCACCGACCATCGCGCGGTCTGTGATCCTCGTCCACGACAGCATGAACGAGGAGGTCCGCGCGGGCGTCGAGAGCATCCAACTTGATGATTACGAGAAGGTCGTCTACCACGAGCTTGACTTCGTGCCCGGCTACATGTTTCGCGAGGGCACGGCCCTCAACTCGATATGGGGTGGGATCGCCCTCATACTCTGCGACGCACCCCGCTCAACGGCCTATTCGCTTTCGACCAGGCAGTCGCGCTACCACGAGCCCTACGCAGCCATCCACCGTATGCGAGCTGAATTGCTCTCCTTGCCTGACCATGGTTCACCTCCGAACAGCGGCGAGCAACACGACGGCTCCACTGAAGAGCTCGACCGGCTCAACGCCCGACTCGCCGCCGCGGAGGCAGAGCTCGAACGCCAAGCACGGGCTCTGCAGGTCGTATACCGATCCCATAGCTGGAGACTGACCGCGCCAGCGCGCGCGGCCGCACAGCGCATTCGTGCTCGTCACATGTCGCACGCCGACTCCGGTGACATGTCGGCCTGACCGGACCCGTTCATCAGCACCTCGCCAGTCTGGTCTACAGCCGCTGCGGGCAGTGGCAGACGCACCGTCGAGGGACACGCGTTCGCCTGGGCGTACGCGATGGACGCTGAGCAGGGCGACGCAGACTCCAACCCATACTGTCTAGGCGATGTCGGTTGACTGCCACCTCGACCCGCTCGACATCTTCGCCGTGGGAGTGCCCGCTCAACACGCGCTCGCCGGCGGTGGTGCAGCCGAGCGCATGTATGGCGGCGTAGGTTATCGGCGGGATGATGGAGTCTGTCCGTACACTTGCCCTAAGCCACAGGCCAGGAGCTCGCGACAAGTAGCCGTTGAAAACGTTGCCATTAGCGCCCGCCGCCGGAACACACCGAACCGTCATGAGACGCCATCTCGCCATCGTTCCCGCCCACAACGAGGCCGAGGCGATCGCCGCGACCATCGAGGCGATCCGACGACAGGCGCCTGATTTCGACGTGCTCGTCGTCGACGACGGCTCTATCGACGCCACCGCCGAGCGCGCGCGGCGCGCTGGTGCCACGGTGCTTCGGATGCCCTTCAACCTGGGTATCGGGGGCGCCATGCAGAGCGGCTATATCTACGCCCTCGAGCATGGCTACGAGATAGCGGTGCAGGTCGATGGCGACGGGCAGCACGACCCGCACCACATCCACGACCTGCTCGACCGCCTGCACGGCGATCCCGCGCTGAACATGGTCACCGGATCGCGTTTCCTGGACCCTGGCAGCGCGGGAAATGCCCTCGGCCGCCCGCCGCGCGCACCGCCTCTTCTCCGGAGTGGTGTCGCTGATCACCGGCCAGCGCGTCACCGACCCGACCTCCGGCTTTCGCACTACCAATCGGCGCGGCATCGAGTTGTTCGCCCGTGACTACCCGCACGACTATCCCGAGGTCGAGGCGATCCTGCTGATGCACCCCACCGCCTGCGCAGCTGTGAGATCCAGGTGCTCATGCGGCCGCGGCTGACGGGCGAGTCGGCGATCTCCTCAACTCAGTCGGTCTATTACATGGTCAAGGTGCTGCTGGCGGTGTTCGTTGGGCTGTTTCGAGCGCGGCCGCCCGCAGGCGCGGATCCGACAGCCGAAGGCGGGGATCGGTCGCGAGCCGTCGCGGAGCGGACATGATCCTCGCCGCGACCCACGTCTCATCGGCGCTGGGCCAGCGCGTCGAGGTGATCGCCCTGGCCGTGGTCGTCTGCGTGCTGATCTTCGAGCTGGTCAGACGCAAGCGGCTGATGGAGCGCTACGCGATTCTGTGGCTCTTGGCCGGAGTCACCGTGCTCGTGCTCGCGCTGTGGCAGGGCCTGCTGACGACGCTGTCGCATGCGGTGGGCATCCACTACCCGCCGTCGGCGCTGTTCGCGGTGGCGTTCCTGTTCGTGCTGGTGCTGCTGGTGCACTTCTCGATGACCGTCTCGCGCCTGTCCGACCAGAACAAGGTGCTGGCCCAGCACTTGGCGCTGTTGCGACGGCGGATGGAAGGTGGGAGGTTCCCTCGGGTGACGGCGCCGAGAAGCGCGTCTGACGATGCCGTCAGGACCCTCGGCGACTGAGCGCCCGGACGATGACGATCACAGCGGTGATCGTGCACTACGACGGCGAGTCGCAGGAGATCCGCGCCGCCGTTAATGGCCTGCTCGCGCAGACTCGCCCGCCGACGGAGATCCTGATCGTCGACAACAGCCCGGGCCAAGGGCTCACCGGATCTGCGCATACCCCCCGCTGGTGACGACGATTGCCTCCGGCTCGAACCTCGGTTATGTTGCAGGCGTCAACCTCGCCGCCGCCCGTGCGAGCGGCGATTACCTTCTCTGTCTGAACCCGGACGCCCACGCCGAGGCGGACTGCCTGGCCGAGCTTGCGGCCGTAGCCGATGCCGACGCTCGGATAGCGCTCGTCGGCGCTCAGATCCTGCTTAAGGATGGTTTGACACGCAACGCCGGCGCCAACCCGCTTCATCCGACAGGCATCTCGCCGTCAGGTGGCTACGGCGAGCCCCGAGAGCACGGCGAGCCGCGCGATGTGGCAGTCGTGTCGGGAGCGTGCTGCTTGACCGTTGGGCAGCCTTCGTCGCACTCGGCGGATTCGTCGACGAGCTCTTCATGTATTACGACGACGTTGATCCCGCCTGGCGTGCCCGCATCGCCGGCATGCGCGTCGTGTACTGCCCCGATGCCGTCGTCACGCATGGCTATGAGTTCGCTCGTCGCGGGCGCAAGTGGTTCTATCTGGAGCGCAACCGGCTGTTCAGCGTGCTGGCCAACTACGAACCAAAGACGCTCATTCTCCTGACCCCCCTGCTGTTGGCGACGGAGCTCGGCCTGCTCGCCCTCGCCGCGCGCACGGCTGGCTCTCGCAGAAGCTCCAGAGCTACGCATCGCTGCTCGGCCTGCGCGGACGCCTGCTCGCCCAGCGCCGCAGGGTAAGGGCCTCGCGCAGATGCGCAGATGTCGAGATCCTGGTCTCTTTCAGGATCGCCTGGACTCGGCTCTTCTCCCGCGCGGAGCGGCGGCGCTTGCCAACGCCTTCTGCCTGCCCTACATGCGTCTTTACGCAGCTTCGCCGGCTTGGTCCCGTGACTCGCCCGTCGCGCGCGCCCCGGAGCCTCGACGTCCCGCCGACGGTCGGCCCGCGGTCCGCAGAGCCGAGTGGGACTCAACCTGCTCTACCTCGTGCCAGGACGCGTAGGCGGCTCGGAAGTGTACGCGGACGAGTGCTGGCGGCAATGCATGCGCTCGCGCCTGAGCTCGAGCTTGTAGTCTCCTGTGCGCCCGAGGCGCGCGCCGCGCTCGCCGCCAAGCCGTGGGCGCGCGCCGCGTCGCTCATCGCTGCGCCCACGCCCTCGCAAAACAAGGCGGCCCGCTTCCTCATCGAGCAGACCTGGCTGCCCGCGCGCGCCGCGCCGACCGCGTGCAGCTGTTGCACAGCCTTGGCACGACGGCGCCAGCGCTCTGCTGCGTCCCCTCGGTCGTGAGCGTCCTCGACCTGATCTACCACCACGTCCCGAGTACGTTCCCGCTCGCGAGCCGCTACGCGCTGGAGTTGATCGTCCCACTCGCGGCACGCCGTGCCGCGGCGGTCATCGCGATATCTCAAGCGGGCCGCGATGACATCGCGGCGCCTCGCGATCGCTCCCGAGCGGATCGCCGTGACGCCGCTCGGGCTCGGCGTGAGCGGCAACCCAGCGCGAACCGACCCTGGGGTCTTGCGCTCGCGCTACGCGTTGGGCAACGAGCAGCAGGTGATCCTCTGCGCGAGCGCCGCGCTGCCGCACAAGAACCTTGAGCGCCTGATCACTAGCGTCGCGCGGCTTGTGCCCGCGACGACGGCGCACTGTCCTCGTTGGCCACGCCGGACGCGACAGCGAGCTCCTGGCCGCGCACGCGCGGCGCGTCGGCGTCGGCGAGCGCGTCCGCCTCACCGGTTGGATCGAACGCGCGGACCTTGAGGGTCTCTACAGCGTCGCGCGCGTGTTCGCTTACCCGAGCCTGATCGAGGGCTTCGGCATGCCGCTCCTCGAGGCCATGGTGCGAGGCGTGCCGGTTGCGAGCTCGACCGCAGCCGCGCTCGCGGAGGTCGGCGGCGATGCGGTTGAATACTTCGATCCTCTCGACGTCACCGCGATGGCCGGCGCGATTGCGCGCCTGCTCGACGACGAGGCGCGCCGTGGTGAGCTGATCGCCCGCGGACGCGCCCGCGCTCGCGAGTTCACCTGGGAGCGCTGCGCGCGAGAGACGCTGGCCGTCTATGAGCGCGTTGCCGGCGTCTCATCCTTCGACACGACGCCGGCCACCACCAATGGATGATCTCGCGCCGGGCCGGGCTTCCCGGCCAGTCACCCTGCGAGCGGCGCGAGCTGTCGGCAAGTGCCTCGGTTCCCGCGCGGCGTGGCTCGCGCTCGAGGCCGTGATCCTCACCAGGCGCGGTGCCTCGAGCGCCCCCTCGCGCTTCCGGCTGACCGCGCAACAGCCCGTGGTCGTGCGCTCGATCGCGGAATGAGCGTCCCAAGAGCCCCGCACGGGCCGGAGGCCGTCGCTCATCGCTACCTTCGCCGGGCAAGCAGCCCGCGCGGCCCGAGCGCGTACGCAGCTCCTCGGGCAGCATGCCGATCAGCTGGCCGACGCCCAGGAACAGCGCCCCGGCCAGCGCCGCGGCGGCGAGATCGGGCAGCCCCGGGATCAGCAGCGCGGCGCTCGCGACGGCGGCGGCCACCGCGACCCTGGCGAGAAAGCCGGCGCCCACCATCACCCTCCCGGCCGCCGCGTGCAGCCTCCAGTAGATCAGCGAGGCGAGCAGGGCGTCGCCGAGCACGCTGGCGGCCGCTCCGCCCCGTGCGCCGAAGGGCGGGACCAGCACGGCGGCGAAGACGGCCACTCCCAGCAGGCCCAGCGCGTTGGTGAGGATCAGCTCCCGCTGGCGACCCAGCGCAAGCAGCGCCGCCGTCCAGAGCTGGTACAGCGCGATGAACAGCAGCGCGCCCACCTGGATGCGCAGCACCGCCCCCGCCGGACGGAAGGCGTAGCCGCCGATGATCGCCATCACCGGCTCGGCGGCGCGAACGGTGACGAGCACAACCAGCACGCCGGCGATCACCGCCCCCTTGCTGAGGCCTTCGATCGCGTAGCGCAGCCGCGCGCGATCGTCGCGCGCCGCGGCCGCCAGCAGCGGGAGCGCGACGCCGGCGACCAGGATCGGCATGTTCACCAGCGTTTCCATCGCGCGCAGCGAACCCCCGAAGTAGCCGGTCTGCTGGGGATGGAGATCAGCGACATGAGCACGATCACCAGGCGGAAGTAGATCTGCCCGAGCACGAGCGCCGCCGCCAGCGGGAAGCGCTCTGGCAGCAGCACTCGCTGCTCGGCCCGGTCAAAGCGCGGCAGCACGAAGGCGCCCGAGCCCACCAGCAGCGGCATGAGCGCCACGACCACCAGGCCGACGACGATCTGGACCGCGAAGAACGGCGTCAGCTGGGCGCCCAGCGCCACCAGCAGCGCCACGCCGGCGAGGTCACGGCCTGCTTGAGGAAGTCGACCAGCGCCAGGCCGGCGTTGCGCAGCTCGACCGTCAGGCGCAGCAGCAGCGCGTTGGCGAGCGCCACGATGAACACGCCGCTGCCGGCCAGCGCCGTCCCGACGACCATGCGCGTCGGATAGCCCGCGAGCACCGCGAAGGCGACGATCACCAGCAGCGCGACGCGGCATGATCGACAGCCGCTGGCCGAGGATGTTGGCGATCAGCCAGCGCGACCCTCCGGCCCGCGCAGAGCCAGTTCGCGGCTGCCGGTGACGTTGAGCCCGATGTCGGCGACGCTGACCGGCGATCGCCACGAGCGACAGCACGGTGACGTAGCGGCCGGATTCCGCCACCCCGAGATGGCGCAGCAGCAGCGTGGCGGTGGCGAGCCCCAGCACGATGCCGGCGACGTTGGCCCCCACCCGCCACGCGCTGCCGCGGATGACCCTGCCGCCGGCCTCGGCGGAGGCCAGGACGTCTTCGGCAGGATGCATATGCCGGACAGTATGGCCTCGACCGGCCTGCTCCGGCGGCTTACGCTGCGGCGTCGCAGCCGACCGCACCGAGCATCGCGCCGACCGAACCGATATACATGCGCGCCTGACCGGTACCTTCCTCATGGTCTGGGTCCTGTTTCCCGTGGTGCTGCTGGCCTGCAGCGTCGGCGGTGGGCTGCTCGGCGCCGGCTGAGCGGCGGGACGCTGTCGGCGGGACTGGTGGCGCCGGTCGGCTTCGCGCTGATGGTGGCCGTCTGCGCGTTTGCGACCTCCTTCGCCTGGTCGGCGCCGGCGGCGGGCACGCTTGTGCTCGCGCCGGCCTTGTTCGGCTATGCGCTGGAGATGCGCGCCGGGGCCCTGCGGCTGCCGGCGCGCCCGCGCGCGGCGCTCTTGTCCGCACCGGGCGCCTGGCTGTGGCCGGCCCTGGCCGCCCTTGCGGCTTTCGCGGCGATCGGCGGCCCGGTCTTCCTCGCCGGCACACCGACCTGGACCAGTTACACCCGCATCGTCGACATCGCTTTCCAGATGGACTTCGCCAAGTATCTGGCCGCCGCGGGACGGGTCGCACCCCCGCCGGACTCCTCCTATCACGCCATGATCGCCAAGGTCGCCGCGACCGGCTATCCCAGCGGAGGACAGGCCACGCTCGGCGCTATGGCGGCACTCATCCGGACCGACGTGCCCTGGTGCTATCAGGCGTACCTGGCCTTCGCCGCGGCGATGGGCGCGCTTGCGATCTTTTCGCTGTTGGGCCGGATCACGACCAGTGGACCGCTGCGGGCCGTTGGCGCGGCGGTCGCGATCCAACCTAACATTCTCTACGGCTACGCGCTGGAGGGCGGGATCAAGGAGTTCACGATGGCGACCCTCCTGATGGTGGTGGCGGCGCTGCTCGCCGAGCGGCTGCCCGGGGAGGGTCCCCGCCGCGGCGTGCTGCCGACAGCGGTGGCCCTGTCGGCGGCGTTCGCCGCGTTCAGCGCCGGGATCGCGCCGTGGCTGGGCGTGGTGTTCGCCGGGCTGCTCGCGGTAACGCTTGCGGCGCGCGGCTCTCCTCGCCGCTACGTCGCGGAGTGCTGGGCGCTACTTGGCGCGCTGAGCGTCCTGCTGTCGTTTCCCAACATCCTCAATGGCGTGAAGTTGGCGTCCGCCACGGGGGCCGCGGTCAGCGGGGTGCTGGAACTGGGCCTCGGCAACCTTGCCGCTCCGCTGCCGGACTGGTCGGGCGCGGGAGTGTGGCTGACCGGCGACTACCGCTACCCGCTCGTGCATGTGACCGCCACCCACGCCTTCGACGTGCTGGTGATCGTCCTTGCCGTGCTCGGCATCTTCTTCGCTCTGCGCCGGCGGCGCTGGGCGATCGGGTTCCTGGGCCTTGCGGCGCCGATCGCGCTGTACTTCTGGATCGAGCACACCGGCCCCTGGGTTCAGCTCAAGGCCTTTACGATGACCGCCGCCATCGCGCTGGCGCTCGCGTTCGCGGGCGCCGCGGCGCTGTGCGAGCTGCGGTATCGCCCGCTGAAGCTGCTGGGGTGGTTCGCCGCCCTGCTCGTCGCGGGCGCCGTCCTCTACGGGAACGCGGTCATTTACCACGACACGTCGCTCGCGCCCGCGGCCCGCTACCAGGATCTCGCCGCCATCGGCGAACGCTACGCCGGGCAGGGCCCGACCCTGTTCCCGGCCTTCGACGAGTACTCCGAGTACTTCCTGCGGGACGAGCGTTCGACCGATCTGGTCAACCCCGCGTACGGACGCTTCCCCTTGGCGCCGGGGGTGTCGTCCCCGGGGGGAGGCATCAGCTTCACCTGGGACCTCAACCAGATCGCCCCGTCGTTCGTGCAGTCGTTTCCGCTGATCGTGATGCCGCGCAGCCCGGTGTCCAGCCGTGCCCCCAGCGACTTCGACCTGG
This sequence comes from uncultured Solirubrobacterales bacterium, assembly GCA_963813805.1. Classification (GTDB taxonomy): domain Bacteria; phylum Actinomycetota; class Thermoleophilia; order Solirubrobacterales; family Solirubrobacteraceae; genus Palsa-744. Next base: position 92,591 of record CAWEZZ010000001.1, on the reverse strand, counting down.
TTCAGCGAACGCGCTACTTCGACGTGTGGCGCCGCGACCGGCCGTCGGCGACGGTGGTCGCCCACTTTCCGCTCGCCGGCCTGCAGCATGAGCGCCAGGAACACCGTTTCTGCGGCCCGTTCCTCGGAAGGGTGCGCCGCGCGGGGCGAGGGGCCGAGGTCGCGTATGCGCAGGCTTCGCCGGCGGTCGTCACAGGCGTTCCACAGGGTACGCACCCGGACTATTGGAGGGTTGTGGGGCCCAACACGGCGATCGCCTACGGTGCCGGCACAGCGCAGATGCGGGTCGTGCTCCCCGGTTCCGGTCGCTACGGCATCTGGATGCAGGGCTCCGTGGGCCGGCCGCTCGCCTTCTACCTGGACGGCCGTCGGCTGACGACGATCGGCTACGAAGAGCGCTACCCGAACCAGTTCCTGCTCTTGAGCGAAACGACGCTCGCGGCCGGCACGCACACGCTTCGCGTCGTCCGCGGCAACGGCAGCCTGCATCCGGGCAGCGGCGGTACTTCGATCGACACGGAAGGCGACACTCTCGGCGCGATTGTGTTCGCCGCCGAGGACGCAAGCACCGATCGCGTGTATGTCGCGCCGGCGAGCAGGGCGGCCCAGGTATGCGCGGCGCCGGTCGGCTACCAGTGGCTTGAGATCCTCAAGTCGGGCGGGGTGCCGCCGGATGCGATTCCGTCTGGGACTTGAGCCGGCCTACTGGTACGGTCCCTCCATCCAGAAGACGCCGTAGGACTATGCATATGGCCATTCCGCCATATTGATGAGGCAGATATGCCATATGGGGGGGGGCCCTCAGCCTTTGGCCGATGTCTGAGTTTGCTCAGGCGCCTGTGTCGCCAGCTCTTCCAACCGCAGGCGCATCGTCGCCCCCGTGGCCTGTGGCGAGAGCTTTCTGGCGATGTCCTCGCGCGCTTGGGCGCCAATCGCAGCCGCCTCCTCAGGCCGCTCGTATACCTTGCGCATCAACTCCGCCGCGTGCTCGACGCTCGGCTCTGCCCACTCCCCCTCGGCCGGGTAGATCTCGCAGTCCGGGCCGACGCGGCCGAGCTCGTAGTCGACGAGGTAGCTGTTCTCGGCGTTCATGAAGTCGAGGTTGCCCGAGTAGCCGGTGCCGATCACGGGCTTGCCGATCGACATCGCCTCGGCTAGCGTCAACCCAAAGCCCTCGGAGCGATGCAGCGAGACGTAGCAGTCACAGGCTGCCATCAACCCGTTCAGCTCATCACCACTGAGCGAGCGGTCGATCACATGGATGTCCTGGCGCCCGTGCGCGGCCCACAGCACCTCCTCCTCAGCCAGCGGGCGCAGCGGCGCGTTGATCGTCTTGAGCAGCAGCCGTGGACCCTCACCGGGGGCGAACGCGCACTTGAACGCCTCGATCAAGCCGACTGGGTTCTTACGCTGGATCGTGCTGAGGTAGTCGAACACAAACAGGAACATGAAGCCGTCCTCAGGCACACCCAGGCGCGTCGGCACAGCGGGCCCGGTGGGCGCTTGCACCGGCGGAGGCAACGCGATCGTGGGCACGGGCGCGACCGCGCCGATGTTCTCCGCCATAAATCGCGAGTAGACCCAGATCTCCTGCACCAGCTCGAACGCGCGCCGCCAGCGCGCGGGGATGCTGTTCGTCTCCCAGCCCCAGATGCCGATGCGCGGTCCGTGGAAGTAGTCCTCGCCGAGGCGCTCCACGAAGTCGGGGAGCTCGTCGGCATTGACCGCGACGATCTCAAACCCGTGACGAACGCCGTCCTGGAGCGCGTCCTCGAAGCCGTGCCGGCCATACCCGTCCTCCAACTCAACGGACAGCTCCAGGTGGTGCAGCGGCACGCTCACGGTGCTCACCGGGACGCCGGCGGCCTGCAGGGCCTGCGCATAGCCCCGCGCGGCCGCCCCGAGGCCGAGCGTGTGGCTGAGATATCCGCTGACGCGCACCGCCGGGGTAGATCCGTTCTCAGCCGCCGGCGCCGCGGACGCTGACGGCTCTTCGCTCGCCGTCTGGGGCTCCTCGATTGCTGTCTGGGGCTCCTCGGCCGTCACCTCGCCCGGCCGAGGCGGCATGAAGCGATCCGGGATCCCCATCTCCTCACGCCCGAACGCCCAGCACCAGGCGACGTACTCGGCGCCGTCGGCGCCGTCGAGGTCGGGATAGGCGCGCATCACGTCGGGGCGCTCGCGCGCCACGCGGTAGAACACGTAGCGGGTGATCCCGTGCGCGCCTCCGCGGCTCGCCGGACCCTCCAGCCAGACCGTGAACGCGCGCGCGCCCTCCACGCCGAAGAGATCCCCAAAGCGCTCTCCAAGCGCCTCGGCGCACGTGTGCAGGGCGTGCAGCGCATCGTCGTAGACGAGTCCGTTCGCCAGCCGGCGACCCACGTCGCGGCGGCGGTCGGCGACCGACCAGCCGGCTCGTTCGAGCTCAACCGCGTACTCCGCACACAGCTCGTGCAGTGCCGGCGAGCGGCTTACCCGCACGCGACTGGCGGTCGCGCTCAGCTGATGGGGACGATCGGGTCGGAAACCCGGGAGATCGAGCCAACGTAGCGGCCGGCGCCCATCGACAAGCACACCGTCAGAGGCGGCCTCCAGGGCATGGAGATGCAGGTTCCACATGCTGAGGTTGCATCCCGGATCCTCGAGCACCGCCGTGGAAAAGCGTGCCGGCGCCAGCTCCAGCAGGCGCGCCAGCCACGGCCGGTCCTCCGGGCGTGCGCCGCTCAGGCGACCGTCGAGCGATCCGAGCGCCCGCTCGACAGCGTCAGACCACCAGACCAGGAATCCTTCGGCGCCGGGAGTGCCGTCGACGCCAATGATCGTCTCGGCGATACGACCGACCCGCTCCATGTCTCCGGGCGACGGTCGCAACCCATCGTCGGGGATGTCGGCGCTCATCCGCGGCACGAGCAGCACGCTGCGCTTGGACAGCGCCGCCGCAACGGGCTCAAGATCACCCAGCACCCACGCCGTGGGTGGCAGGTGCAGCACCGGAGCGGACGTCCGCTTGGAGTAGGTATGCAACAGGCGGGGCAGCAGCAGGGCGATCAAATCCTGCTCGCTGTGACGAGCAATCAGCGTCTCGACGTCGATGTCGAGCTCGTCGGCGACCGATCGCAATCGCGGTCCGCCTACGTTCGCGCCGCGCTCACGGCCGATCAGCAGGACGTCGAGCGGCCAGTCGGGCTGGTGACGGCTCAGCGACGCGGAGAGAACTCGCGCCTGCGGCAGCATCGCGGGAGTGGCCAGGGTGAGGACCTGCATCGGCGACATCGTTCCACACGCCCGGACCGCCGCGACGATCACTCCTGGGCCTTGTCCGTCCCGCGGGCCGTCCCCGTCGGGCGTGGCCGCGACCACCGCATACGCCGGCGAGTCGAAGCGCGCTCGCTCGAAATTGTCGAACCCGGGTGCGAACACGTACGCGGACTGAAAGCCGGCGATCGCGCACAGCGCCAGCGCGACCTCGGGAAAGATTGGGTGTTGGTGGGTGAGATCGACCCAGAAGGTCTTCAGCGAGGAGATGCGGTGCGGATTGACCGTCTCGGCGATCAGCAGCCCGCCTGGTCGCAGCTTGCGCAGCGCGAGCGCGAGCATGCGCCGCAGCTCCTCGTAAGGGAGGTGCTCGATCACCTGAGCGGAGAAGACCGTGCCAAGCGTGCCGTCCTGGAGGCCCTCCAGGTGCTCGTTGGCGTCGCCGAGCGCCGCATCCAACCCGAGCGCCTGGCAGCGCTGCACCATGCCCGCGTCGCTGTCCACGCCGCCGGCTGCAACGCCCTCCTCGGCCAGCAGGGCGAGCAGCTCGCCTCGGCCGCAGCCGACGTCGAGCACCGGCTGGTGGTCGCGCATGAGATCCAGGTACGGACGTTGGGACTCAGCCACGCGCGCCGCCGACCCGCGGAACAGAGCCTCGAAGGCCACGTAGCCGGCGCCGGCGCCGCGCATGAACTCGCTCGAGCGAAAGCCGAGGACCTCGCCCACTGGTGCGCTGAAGCTCTCGAACGGTTTGCCCTCCATGTAGGGCAGCGCATTCAGCTCCGCCACCGCTGGAGCAATCGACTCGATCGCGCGACGCGCCAGGGCAACGCCGTCGGTGGCGTCCCGGCCGGCGTCCGCCGCGCTTCGCCGCAGCGACTCCGCGGTGAGGATCAGCTCGCGCGTGAGCTGCTCGAGCCGCTCGATCTGCTCGGTGTGACGCTCACGCACATGCTTCAGCTCGGCCTGCTGACGCCCCAGCGCCGCCACGATCTCAGCGTCGAGCTCGCGCTGGTGGTGGGTGAAGGGACGCATCGCCCGCAGCAGGCCCCCGCGCACGGCACGGCGCAACCGCCGCCTCCGTCGCGCAGGCGGCGCGCTCGGTCCCCGCCTGAGCAGCTCGGCGGCACGGCCGGCTGGTGTGGTCTGGTCGTCGGCTGTCATCGGCGCGGGCGTGGCCATTATCGCCCAAGGGTGCAGATGCTCGCCGGACTGCTCTAGGCTGCGCTCTCGGCCGGCCGCTATTCCGATGAGCCTCGACGACCTGACGGAGACGATTCACCCCGGCATCCGGGGAAGCGCTTGCGTGGTGATCGCCGTCGATGACGGCGACGAGTATCAGCGCGACTGCCTGGAGTCCGTGCGGGAGCACACCGAGGCGGGCATCCCGATTTTGACCGTCTCCGCGACGGCGGCGGCAGTGAATCGCGCGCTCGAGCAGCTCTGGCCGGCGGACATCGCGTTGCTGAGCGAGCCGTGTCGCGTGACCGCAGGCTGGCTCGCGCGAATGCGCGAAGCGGCCTACGCCGACACCAACACCGCGAGCGCGAGCGCCCTCGCCGACGCCGGCACGCGCTCGCGCTGTCTGGCACGACGGGGCCACTGACGAGCCGGCGCGGGACCTCTCCGAGTTGGCGGGCGCCGTCGCCGAGCACACGCTGACGCTGCGACCCAGGCTGGGCCTGGTCGTTGGGCCTTGCGTCTACCTGCGCGGGGATGCACTGGAGCTGGTCGGCCCGCTCGACACGGAGCTGGAGCTGCGCTGGGCGCTGGAGATCGACTTCGCGCAGCGCTGCCTGCTCACCGGGCTCGCCCACGTCGCCGCCGACGATGTCGTGGTTGGACGCTTGGCGCCCGCGCGCGACACAGCCGAGAAGCAGCCCGTGCAGTTGCGAGAGCGCTACCCCTATCTGTACGGGCCGGCGGCACAGGCGCCGTCCGGCGAGGACCTCCGCCCGTCCGACCAGGCCTTGATCGCGGCGTCGAGCGTGCTCCCGCGCGCTCTGGAGGCGGCGCGGCGACCCCGGTCGCGACTGTCGGTGACAGTCGACGCGCGCGCCCTCGGCGCGACGATCACCGGCACCCAGCGCCATATCCTCGAGCTGGTCAGGGCGCTGGCGGCAACCGGCGCGCTGCGTCTGCGCGTGGTCGTCGGCCCGGACACGAGCCCCCACGCCGTCGAGCAGTTGCGAGCGCTGTCCGGCACCGAGGTGCTGCCGATCGGCGAGATCGACGCGAGCACGCCACGCAGCACGATCTTTCACCGCCCCCAGCAGGTGTTTGAGACCGGCGACCTGTGGCTCGCCCTGCGTCTCGGGGAGCGGCTCGTGCTCAATCAGCTCGACCTGATCGCCTATCGCAATCCCGGCTACCACTCCGACGCCGCCGCGTGGCGTCATCATCGCCAGATCACCCGCCGGACGCTGACCGCCGTCGACCGCATCGTCGTCTTCTCAGAGCACACGCGCCTGGAGCTACTCTCCGACGAGCTCGCCGAGGACGAGCGGATCCGGATCGTCCCGCCCGGTCTCGATCATCCCTCCACCGGTGCTCCTCGCCGCCCGGCCGCTCTGGACGAGACCCGCCTGGGCCCCCCCGGTGAACACAGGGACGAGGCCAGCTTTCTGCTCTGCCTTGGCACCGACTTCCGCCACAAGAACCGCGTGTTCGCGCTGAGGCTGTTCGCCGAGCTGCGCGAGCGTTACGGCTGGGAGGGCAGCCTCGTGCTGGCAGGCACGCACATCCCGCACGGCTCCTCGCGAGAGCTGGAGCGGGAGTACCTGCGAGAGCATCCGGAGCTTCGAGAGGTCGTGGTCGAGCTGGGACCGATCGACGAGCTGGAGAAGGCGTGGTTGATGGAGCACGCGGGCGCGGTTGTCTATCCGTCGGTGTACGAGGGCTTCGGGTTGGTGCCTCTGGAGGCAGCGCTGAGCGGCGTGCCGTGCCTGTTCGCGCCCCAGTCCTCCCTGGCCGAGATGCTGCCCGGAGAGGCGCTGACGATCGTCCCCTGGGATCCGCAGGAGACCGCGGCGCGCGCGCACGCGCTGCTGGAAGATCCGATCGCGCGCAAACGACATGTCGAGGCTCTCGCCCAGGTCGCCACTCGCCTGACCTGGACGGACGCCGCCGCATCGATGGTCGAGGTCTACGACGAAGCCGCGATGGCGCCGGCGCGCGAGGCCGCAACGCTGAGCCGCGACGAGGTCAAGAGCGAACGCGAGCTGCAGGAGCGGATCGCCGCGCACGACGCCCTCGTCGCGAGACTGGTGGACGAGCGCAAGCACGCGCAGCTCATGTACGACGAGCTGAACGCCGAGATCGGCTTCAGCCTGAGTCTGATCGGCCCGCACGGGGCGCTGCCCGAGGATGTCCAGCGCGCGCTGCTCGCGCTCAGCGAACATCCCGCGCTGAGCCGGCCGCTGTACGGCAGCTCTGCGCGCGCGTTCAGGTCGATGCGCGCCGTCGGGCGGGTCATCCGGCGCCTGCTGCGACGGACGTGATCGCCGCCGAGCGCGACGGACGGGCGACCTCGCCCCTTCCGACCCCAAGGGCAGCCGGCCCGAGCCCTTGCGAGCATCCTCCGATATACCCTCTAGCGATCATGCCCTCCGATAAGACAGCCGTTTTCGGACCCCCCGCACTGGCCGCGCGGGGGGTGCACAAGCGGTTCAGGATCCCCGAGGAGCGCAGCCATACACTCAAGGAGCGGGCGCTGCACCCGTTCAAGCGTTCGCACCACGAACAGATGCACGCGCTCAAGGACGTCTCCTTCGCGGTCGAACCGGGGGAGTTCTTCGGTATCGTCGGGCGCAACGGCAGCGGCAAGAGCACGTTGCTGAAGTGTCTGGCAGGCATCTATCGCGCCGACGAGGGCGAGATTTGGTGCAACGGGCGGATGTCGACGTTCATCGAGCTGGGGGTCGGCTTCAATCCCGACCTCGCCGCCTACGACAACGTTGCCCTGAACGGGATCATGCTCGGGCTCTCTCCGCGCGAGGCTAGGGCCCGCTACGAGCGCGTGATCGAGTTCGCCGAGCTGCAGGAGTTCCAGGATCTTAAGCTCAAGAACTACTCCTCGGGCATGCATGTGCGCCTGGCGTTCTCGGTGGCGATCCAGGTCGATGCTGACATCCTGCTGATCGACGAGGTGCTCGCCGTGGGCGACGCCGGCTTCCAGCAGAAGTGCTTCGACGTGTTCAACCGGATGCGCGACGAAGGGCGCACGATCGTGTTCGTGACTCACGACATGTCGGCCGTCAACCGCTTCTGCCACCGCGCGATGCTGCTCGAGCGCGGCGAGATGGTGGCGCTGGGAGATCCGACCCAGGTCGCCGACAAGTACCTGGAGGTGAGCTTCGGCCGGGATGTCGGCTACGCGGATCCTGAGCGAGGAGATTCCACGCGTTGGAGACGGCGCGGCGCGGGTCACCGACGTGTGGCTCGGGGACGACCCTGGCGAGCGACGCGCGGTCGCCCCGCAGTCGGTGCCGACGACGCTCAAGGCGCTGGTCGCCTTCAACGCCGCCGTGCGCGACCCGATGGTGACGCTCGCGATCCACAACGAGCAGCACCAGCCGGTGATCGTGGGCAGCACCGGCGGCAACAGCGAGCAAAGCGGGATTTTTCGCGCAGGCGAGGAGGCCGTGTTCGCCTTCTCCTTTCACAACATGCTCGCGCCGGGCCGCTACGAACCGATATTCACGGTGAGCCATCGTGGCAGCGGCCTGTCCGTGATCGACCGCCACGAGGGCCGCTTCTCGTTCGTGGTCACCGGGTCCGTCGCCAGTGGCGGGATGGTCGAGGTGCCGGTGCAGACGGCGATCACCCCGCACGGCCAGGTCGCGCTCGAGCAGCGGGCGACGACATGAGCGCGAGCACCATCTCAGAGCCGCTCGGCACGCCGATTCGCGGGCCCCGGGCGCTGACCGACGACTGGCGGCGATTCTGGCACCTCACCTACAACATCGCGCGCAATGAGTTCAAGCTCAAGTTCTTCGGCTCGGCGCTCGGCTACGTCTGGCAGGTGATGAGGCCGCTGCTGCTCTTTGGAGTGCTCTACGTCTTCTTCGTCGTGATCAGCCATGTCGGCAAGGGCGGTCATCCAGGTGAAGCCAACTACGGCGTTCAGCTGCTCGGCTCGATCGTGCTGTTCACGTTCTTCGCCGAGGCCACCGGGGGCGCAGTTCGCAGCGTGGTCGACCGGGAGAACCTGGTGCGCAAGATCCAGTTCCCGCGGCTTGTCATACCGCTGGCGGTCACACTACTCGCCCTCTTCAACCTGGCCATGAACCTGGTTGTCGTGTTGATCTTTGCGCTGGTTTCTGGAATACAACCCATGCTCAGCTGGCTCGAGCTTCCTCTGATTCTCACGATGCTCGTTTTGTTCTCAACCGGGATCGCAATGTTGCTGTCAGCGCTGTTCGTGCGCTTCCGCGACATCCAACCGATCTGGGAAGTCTTTACGCAGGTTCTCTTCTATGCATCACCGGTGATCATTCCGGTTGAAACGGTTCGGCAGAAGCTCATCCATGATCCGATTCTCATGCATGTATATCTGCTCAACCCTTTGGTCACCGTTTTTCAGCAGTTCCGTCATGCGATGGTCAACCACGCCTCGCTCAGCGCCGGACAGGCACTCGGAGGCTGGATCTACCTGCTCGAGCCGCTGGGGATCATCGCAGCGATCTTCGTGCTCGGCTTCTGGGTCTTCAATCGCGCGGCACCCCACATCGCCGAGGATCTCTAGCTCGATGTACGTCACAGCGAGCGCTATGTGATTGCTTTGTCCTACGCCACTCGACGATGGGGCTGGCGTGCCAGAATGGCGCCCCATGCGTTTCGCGTCGCCGCCCGCAACACCTCCTGCCCTGGATGACTGCTACTTCTATCACTGCATGGATATCCCCGACCACGGCACCGTCGGCGGGGAGTGGGACCTGAGAGGTCGCGCCGATGACTACCTCGGCAACGTGGACCTCAACGGCCTCAGCGTCCTGGAGATCGGTACGGCGAGTGGCTTCCTCTGCTTCGAAATGGAGAAACGGGGCGCCACGGTGATCGCCTGTGACCTCTCCCCTCAGCAGAGCTGGGACATCGTCCCGTTCGCTGGCCTTGACGTCGGCGCCCATGTCGAGTCCTACCGGCGGCACATCGAGCGGATCAACAACGGCTACTGGCTCGCCCACCATGCGTTCGGATCGCGAGCACAGGTCGTCTACTCAGATGTCTACTCGATCCCCGATGACATCGGACCGGTCGACGCCGCGATCTTCGGCTCGGTGCTGCTGCACGTCCGAGACCCGTTCCTTGCTCTCCAGCGCGCGCTTGCGCCCACGCAGCAGGTCGCCATAGTGACCGACGTTGCGCCCACCCACGAAGCGAGTGCCACAACACTCGAGCCCAGCCCTGGCCCGCGCTGGCGGCGCGCGCTCGCCCGCTACCTCACCCCAACGCCCGTCAAGGCGCCAGGCGTGACCCCTACGGAGAAAGACAACGCCATCAGCTTCATGCCCAACCCCGACACTGGGCAGGTCGACTTCTGGTGGCGCTTGACCCCGGCCGCGATCTCTTGCATGCTCGCTGTGCTCGGCTTTCAGACCGAGCGCGTTACCTACCACACCCAACTGAGCATCGGGGGTCCTGTCGAGCTGTTCACCGTCGTGGCGCGCCGCGCGCGCTCCTGAACCCCCAAGGACTCATATGCGGCGGGGCTCGGGCACGACCTCAGTCGATACCGCGATCCGTCGTGGCTGGGCCACCTCCTCCAAGAACGCCTCCAGCGCGTCGATGCGCAGCTCCCAGGCATACTTCCCCGCCGTCTCGATCCCGGCCCGCCCGACACGCTCGCGCAGCTCCGCGTCGCCCAGCAGCCGCGCCAGCGCAGCGCTGACCAATGCCGTGTCGGGCTCCGGCATCAGGCAGTTCTCGCCGTCCACACAGAAGTCCCGGTTTCCGTGCGCGTCAGTGCAGACGACCGCACCGCCGGTCGCCATCGCCTCCAGTGGGGGCAGCGCGAAGCCCTCGTGGGTGGAGGTCTGCACGAACACGGTCGCTTCGTTGAACAGCTCGTTCACCCGCTCGTCGCTCGGAGACTCCACGTAGCGCATGTCGGTGTCGGTGGCCAGCTCGGGCTCGATTCCAAACAGGCACAGCTCCGGGCGCGGCTTCTCAAGAGCGCGCCACGCCTCGATTGTCAGCGGCAGGTTCTTCAGCGGGTTCGAGCGCCCGAGCGCAAGCACCATGTCCGCGCGGCGCTTCACATCCTCGAGGGGACGGAAGGTCTCAAGGGCGATCCCCGGCGGAATCAGTTCGGCGTCCAGCCCCAGCTCGCGCAACCGCTCGCGGTTCCAGGAGGAGATAGTCATGTAGCGGAACTCGGGACGGTAGGAGTCGAGAACGGCGTGGCGGGTCGTCTCGTCGTCGGGGTAGTAGGAGGTCTCGATGTCCTGCACCAAGTACACGGGGATGCCGTGCAGCACACTCGCCAGCCACACCGGCGCGGCGGTGTTCCACCACGTCGCGACCTTGATCGCGTCCACCCCGGCAAGCGCCGTCACGAGCTCGTCGTAGTCCTCGAAGCTGTGCACCGGCACGCGCAGCGGAAACCAGTCGGGGGGATCGCCGAGCGTGTACAGCGCCACCTCGTGACCGCGCTCGGACAGACGGTTGAGATGCTCGAAGATGTCGCGGTGCCCGCCGCCGATGCCGGTGCCCTCGGTCACGTAGGCGACCTTCAGCTTGCCGCCCTCGGTGTGCACCGCACGGGCGTCGAAGAAGTCACCCCAACGCTCCCAGAACAGCCGCTGGGAGACGCGCTCGCGCTCTCCCACGTCGGTACCGCGCGTGACCGACTCGTGATGGACCAGCCGCGCCGCCGGGAAGTACAGGACTCGAAAGCCCGCCTGCCAAGCGCGCAGGCACCAATCGACATCCTCGAAGGCCATCGGGTAGCGCTCGTCGAGCAACCCCACACGCTCGATCACCTCGCGTCGGACATACATGCATGCGCCGGTCACCGCCAACGCAGGCCCGGCCCGGCCCGCCGGGCCCCAGCCCTCCGGCTTGAAGCGGTAGCGATGGTCGAACCACTCGGGCACGTCGCGGTTGCGCACGGTCCCACCGAACTGGATGCGACCGTCGGGGTACAGAAGCTGTCCCCCCACGATGCCGACATCCTGCTCCTGGGAGGCAGCGTACTGCAGGCACGCAAGCCACCCCGGGCGAGCTTCGACATCGGAGTTCAGCACGACCACGTCTCCGTCGTGCACGGCGCGCAGGCCGCGGTTTACGTTCGCGGCGAAGCCTACGTTCTCGGCCCCCTCGACAACGTCGATATCAGCGATCCGCCTCAGCTCGGCGACGTGCTCCGAGCCGCTCGCGTCGTCGGCGACGATCACCCGCGCCATACCGCGCGGGACCGTCTTGCGGATGCTCCTGATGAGCGTTGCCACCCGCTCGGCGTCGCGGTAGCTCGGGATCACGATGCTGACGTGCCTGCCATGCTCGCGATACCACGCCGACGCGCGGCGCATCTCGCGGTCCCGCGCATGTGTGCGCAGTCGCAGCCGACCCTTCAGTGGGGTGAGGCGCAGGGGAAGAGTGAGCACGCGAAAGAGCAGCGTGCGCCACCCGAGGTAGTGGTAGGTCAGATAGACGCGCCTGCGCAGACCGGCGAGCGGTCCACGACTCGCGCCGTCCACGGCGGCACCGGCGATCGACTCCGACGGGGCAATCGGGGGCCGGCGCGCGTGGCGGTCGCGGTCTATGTCTATGTCGTCGGTCATTGCGCGTAATCCTCGCTCGCGGGCGCCATCGCGGAGGCGTCGAGCTGGAGCGGCGCGAAGCCCGCCCGCCCCTCCAGCGACAGCCATCGGCACGCGCCAGCGGGGAGTCGGTCGGCGCGCGAGCCCAGCAGCGCGCCGGCGAATCGCACGACATGGTGACGGCTGACCGCGGCAAGCGTCGCGCGGCGTCGCGCGGAGGACACGCCCTCGCGGGTCAACTCGCGGCGCGCCTGCCCCAGTGCGCCTCGCAACTGACCCGCCAGGTGGGCAGGTGAGGTGGGCTCGCGCCAGCCATACACCTCGCGCAGGCCTCGCCACTCGTCGAAGCAGCGGCGCAGCTGCTCGCCGGCGGTGTAGTCATGGGAGTGCAGCACCGCGGCGTCTGGAATGAACACCTTGGCGTAGCCGGCGCGCAGCATGTCGATCGCCAGCACTCTGTCCTCAGCGTAGGGGACCTCGCGGAAGGGCGCCTGCGACCAGGCCTCGCGCGAGATGCAGGCGTTTGCGTCGGTGAAGAACCCCCGTGCGCCCATCAGCTCCACCGCGGGCAGCGTGCGTTCGCCTGCCTGCAGTCGCTCCACTCGCGGGCGCCCGTCGGGGGAGAGCGAGGAGAACCACCCTTCCAGTTCCCATCTGATCGCGGGCGAAGCCTGCGGCCGGGGGACGTACGGCCCGTAGACGATCCCCACGTCCTGCGCCAGCTCGAACCCCCCCAGCAGCCACTCCAGCCAGCGCTCATCCGCTGGCTCTGAGTCCTGGGTGAGCAGCGCGACATGCTCGCCCCGTGCCTCCCTCATCAGAAGGTTGCGCGTCCCCCCATGGCTGAATTCACGCCGCGGGATCTCGATCACGCGCGCGCCGTGCGCGCGCGCCGCCGCAACCGACCCGTCGGTCGAGCCCGAGTCGCACACCAGCAGCTCGTGCGCCACGGTCTGCCCCCCAACCGCTTCGAGCGTGCGCTTCAGCAGCTCTCCGCCATTCCGCACGGGGATGGCTACGGTGAGATCGGACTCAGACATGGTCAGGCATAGAAGCCGGTCAGCGTCAGTAGCTGGGAGGCGTAGCTGAGTGCGATCATGGACACCAGGAGTCCTGTGCCCGCCACGACAACGCGGCGGCGGCCGAAGGCGTGCAGCGAGGCAACAACCAGCACTGCCAGCGGCCCTATCGCCGGGAACGCGTAGCGTCCGAATTCGGGTACGAGCGATCGGACTGCGATGGTGTAGAACGCGGCCTCGAAGCCGGCCACCACCGCGATCGGAACGAGCAGGAGGACCGCGAGCTCCAGAGCGTTGCGGCGCAGGAATGCCCACTCGCGCGCGGCGGCCACGACGCCGAGAACAGGGACGAGGAGCATCGCAACCAAGATCACGACGTATACCCAGTGGGGGAAGAACACGTCGTACCACCCGAAGGCGCCCCATCCGCGTTCCACGAAGATCGTGAACGCCGGGAGGGTGTTGGTCTCGAAGTGCGGCGCCATGAAGGAGAGCCGTGGCAGGAACACCTCCCAGAGGTAGGCGAGATAGCCCAGGGGGTGTTCCAGGGCGCTGCTGACGGCGTTCACGGCCACGCCCGTCCCGGGAGTATTGCCCTGCGAGGGCTCAAATACGCCGGCTATGTGCACCGAGAGCTCGCGCATCGCCACGGCGCCGAGCGCCACGCCCCCCCAGCCGGCGGCGTCGGAGCGACGGTGATAGCGCCATAGGGTGGCCAGGAAGGCGATCCCGGCGACCGGGTACAGCGAGTAGGCGGTGCCCTTCACGATGGGCAGCAGGATCAGTAGGCCGCCGGTGAAGAGGCCCCACGGCAGCGTCACACCGCGGCGCAGCATGCGTATCAGCAGAAGCTCTAGGGCCGCGGCGCCCGCGTTCACGCCGACGTCGTTGTTGACCGCGCCCGAGATGAACCCGTACATGGGCTCGTAGGCGACTAGCAGTGCCGCCAGGACAGCCAGCCACGGGCGCCCCGGCGCGAGCTCGCGCGCGAGCAGAAACGTGAACAGCACAGTGAGCGCGCCTATCAGTGCCGAGGTCAGGCGCATCAGGGTCAGCTGGGAGAACGGCGATGAGCCGGCAGCCATATAGGCCGGGGCCAGCGCCGCGTAGTAGATCGGGCCATGGGTCGCCGCCGTCTCGTTGCCGCCGCCGTCGCCGGCGCGCGGGTGAAGCCTTGCGACCTGCGCCCGGTAGTAGCGCTCTTGCAGCGACAGCCACGGTGGACGGGTGTCTCCCACCTGGTGGTCGGTGAAGAAGCTCATGTCTTCCAGTGCGAGGTTCTCGGCGCTCGACCAGCGCGGCAGGGGCGTGCTGGCGTTTCGCGAAGGCGCCTGGCCGCGCTCGACCAGCGATTGCGTGTAGGCGAAGTGGTCGACCTCATCAGGTGCCTGGAAGGGAGGCGTGATCAGTGCCCAGCATGCGAAGTTCAGCGCGGCGATGGCGAATAGCCAGGCCGCCAGCCGCCGCGGCGCGCGACCTTCAACCGCAAGCGCCAGGCAGCGCACGGCGGCGAGCGCCAGCGCGGGGAGCACGACCAGGAGCAGGAACACGTAGAGCCAGGGACCGACCGCCCCTGGCCGAAACAGCGATGCTCGGCGCAGGATCGCCCCCGCTCCTGACAGGTAGCTGCGCTGTGCGCCAGTCCGCGGCTCATACCAGACGGCGATGCGGCCGCTGAGCGGCACGCCGCGCAGCGTCGGAGGCGAGAGAGCTGGGAGCACCGGCAGCGGAGTCCCGCCCCAGTTGACGAGGTCATCGGCGGTGATGCAGACCGACGCCAATGATGAGGACGGAGTGGACAGACGCTCGGATATGGGGAAGATCGCCGCGCTGATGCGGTCCGCGCCAACCGCCACCGGGAGCAGGTCGCTGTGGAGGGTGCGACCGTCGATGTTCAGCGCCAGGTGCAGCGCTGGGCGCTCCCGCGTGCGGGAGATCAGCTGGAAGCGCAGGCGCGCGGTACCCGCCGGGATCTGCAGGCCCGGCACGCACATGGGCGCGTGCGTCGGCGTTTCGACGATGTAGGTGTAGACCTCGACGTTGTTGGTGCCCGTGTAGTAGGCGCGCGGGCTCGTGCAGTAGAAGACGGTCAACAGCACGAGCGGCACAGCAAAGATCCCGGCCACGCGCCACACGCGGCGATTGCCGGCAAAGACGGCCGCCAGCATCCGGCGGACAGACCCCACGCTCAGCGCCGGCGCAGACCGAGGATCGACAGCAGGAACGATGAGAAGAAGACCTGCAAACCGACGATCACGAGCGTCGCAGCGACGATCGCCGTACGCTCTTCCGAGAGCGCTCCAAAGCCGCGGTTGATCCAATGCACGATGACCACGGCGCCGACCACCACTCCCGCAAACATGACCGCGCCGCCGAGGGCAAGCCCGTGCTCGAGGCGAAAGCGTGCGCGCATGCGGTCAAACCACGCGTCCTTCTCGCCCATGAAATACGTGCCATACGCGTGCGCGCACAGTCCCATCGCCAGCACCTCGCTGCCGACGATGGTCAGCAGCGACCCACCGATCAGCGTGTGCAGGTCCCACCGCCGGCCGAGCACGTCGAGGTTGAGGAGCACGGTCGCCGACACGAGCACCCCGAGGCCCACCATCAAGAGGCCCGGGACGATGAACAGGTGGGTTGGGCTGTGCACGAGCAGGAAGCGCAGGTGCCGCCAGCCGTCGCGGAACGAGGAGAGCTTGGATTCGCCGCCTCGCGGGTGGTACTCGATCGGCACCTCGCTGATCGCGAGTTTCTTCTTGGAGGCCCGGATCACCATCTCCGAGGCGAACTCCATGCCCGTGGTCCGCAGATCGAGGGCTGGGAGCACGTCGCGTCTGAGAGCGCGCATGCCACAGTGGGCATCGCCCACGCCGGTCCGGAAGAAGAGGTTGAGGATGCCCGTCAACACGGGGTTGCCGACGTAGCGGTGCAGCCAAGGCATAGCACCGGGCTTGATGTTGTCCATGCGGTCGCCCATGACAAGTTGGGCGCCCCCCTGCAACTCCGCCACGAAGCGTGAGATCTCGCTGAAGTCGTAGGTGAGATCGGCGTCGGCCATCACGATGTACTCGCCCCGGGCGGCGGCGAAACCCGCCAGATAGGCGCTTCCGTAGCCCCGCCTGAGCTCGAGGACGACCCGTGCGCCGGCCGCCTGCGCGACCTGGGCGCTGCGATCCTCAGAATCGTTGTCGACGACGAGCACCTCGCCGTCGAGTCCGCCGTCCTTTAGCGCGGCACGGGCGTCGCGGACGCACTGCTCGATGTTCTGCTCCTCGTTCAGGCACGGAATCACCACGGACACCAGGGGAATGGGTCCGGCAGCCTGTGCGTCGGCGGGCGCGGGAGTTGGATGCTCGACAGTGCTCATCATGCGAGTTCGTTGACGGGAGCGCTGTGCACGCGTCCGATCGCACAACGTGAAACACGCGCCAGAACGAAAAGTGACGCGCCGAAGAAGCCGACTCTACCGCACCCTCCAGCGGATTCGAAAGCGCGCTCGCGGCACATTCATCCCCAAAAGTCCGGCAGGGCGCTGAGGCGGCGCTTAGCTGCCAGCGGCAGGCGCCTGTGGTTGGCGCCGAGCAGCAGGCCGACCATCTTCGTCGTCTCATACACCGCCGCGTAGGGAATCCAGCGCCGCTGCCCGGTGCGCCACAGCCACTGAAGCTCACCGCGCGCATAGCGGATCGCGGCGGCGCGTAGCGCACGCGCCGACTCCTGCTCGCCCGCGAGATAGGCGCGATCGGCCGAGACGCCCGAGTCGAAGAAGCGCCTGAACGCCCCACCAAGCGTGTAGTTGTGGGAATGGCGTACCGCCGCCGCCGGCTCATAGACCACCGTGAAGCCGGCGAGCAGCACCCGCCGGCTCCAGTCCTGATCCTCGCTCATGATGATGTCCTCGACGAACGGGAACCGCTCCCACAGCGAGCGGGGCATCGCGGCGTTGACGTTGGAGAAGAGCGTCGTCTCCATCGTCAGCTGGTGCGTGCCCGCCGCCGATTGACGCCGCGGCTGCGCGCCGTAGAGGAAGTCCAGGAAGTAGCGCTCCGGCGGTCTCGCCCCGGGATGGGGCAGCTGGCGCCCGTAGACGCCGCCCACCAGGGACTCCTTCTCGCGCAGCGGACCGGTCAGGCGCTCGAGCCACCGCTCATCAACCGGATAGGCATCCTGGCTGATGAAGACGAGCAGCTCACCGCTCGCCAGGCTCGCTCCGAGGTTGCGGGATGCGCCGTGGCTGAACTCGCGCGCCGGAATCTCGCGCACGATCGCGCCGCGCTCGCGTGCCTGCACGACGCTCCCGTCCGTGGAGCCGGAGTCGATCACGACGATCTCGACCTCCTCGTCGACGACCTGCGCGCCGATGCCGTCGAGACAGCGCGCCAGGTCGGCCCCCCCGTTCTTGACGGGAATGACGATCGAGATCACGCGGCGACACGATACGGCTGCCGTTAGGCTGGCGTCCCATGGCCGAGCCCGCCATCTCGGTAGTCGTCGTCGCCTACCGCGAGCGCGAGGTGTTGGCCGAGTGCCTGGCGGCGTGTCTCGATGCGGCCGCGGCGGTGCCCGGCGGTGCCGAGCTGATCGTGGTCGACAACGGCGGCCTTGCGCCCTTCATCCGTGAGCGCTGGCCGGACGTCCGGCTGATCGAGCCCGGCGGCAACGTCGGCTTTGCAGGGGGCGTCCAGCGCGGCGTGGCTGTGGCGAGCGGGGAATGGGTGGCGCTCGTGAACGACGACGCCCGCATCGAGCGCGACGCGCTGGCCCGGTTGCTCACTGCCGGCGAGCGGGACGAGCAGATCGGCTCGATCGCCGCGCAGGTGCGCTTCCATTCCGATCCCGCCCTGATCAACTCCGCCGGCATCGACGTGGACTCGCTGGGCATCGCCACGGAGCGGCTGGCCGGACGGCCGGCGGCCGAGGCTCAGAATGCGTGCGAGGTGTTCGGGGTCAGCGGTTGCTTCGCTCTCTACCGGACGGCGATGCTCGACGCGGTCGGCGGCCTGGACGAGCGCTTCTTCGCCTACCTCGAGGACGTCGATCTGGCCTGGCGAGCACGCGCCGCGGGCTGGATCGCCGTATACGAGCCGCTGGCCGTCGCCTACCACCACGGCTCGGCAAGCTCCGGCGAGGGATCGCAGAGGAAGTACTTCCTGGTCGGACGCAATCGCGTCCGGCTGCTCGCCCGCAACGCCACTCACAGCGCAGCTCGTGCGCTCGCTCCCGGGGATCCTGCTCTACGACCTTGCCTATGTCGCTCTACGCAGCTCTCAGCGATCGAACCCTCGCGCCGCTGCGAGGCCGTTTGGCGGGACTGCGCGAGTGGCGCGTCACTGCGCCGTGAGAGCTCGGAGCGGCGGCGCCCAGTGAAGCTCAGCTCGGCCCGCAAGGGATGGCTCCGGGCGTTCCGCCAGCATCGCGCCTACCGCGAGCTTGGGTCCTCAGACACGGGCTAATGGGTCCTGTCTCGCCCGGTGCTCCAAGGCGGCCTCGACCACCGAGGCCATCCGCTCGGCCAGCGCCGGGTAGGCGTAGCGCTCGGTCCCTTGCGGCGCGTATGCTCGCTCCAGCTCACCGCCGATCGCCGCGCGCAACGCATCGGCGATCGCCCCGACATCGTCAGGCGGGACGAGGACGCCGATGTTGGTCTCGGCGACGATACGAGCCGCCTCGTTGCCTTCGGCGAGCGCGATGACCGGCCGTCCCGCGGCCATGTACTCATACAGCTTGCCGGTCGCCTCGCCGCGATTGCGCGAGGTGATGAGCACCAGCGCTCCCGCCGCGCGCTGCAGCGCCAGTGCTTCCGAGCGCGGCACGTAGCCGAGGTGACGGATCGCCTCGCCCAGATCGGCGTCCTCGAGCAGCGCCCGTTCGTCGTCCTCGGACCGTCCGGCGACCACAAGTTGGATGCGCTCGGCCAGCCCAGGCTCCTCGTCGATCAGCCGCCGTAGCGCCTGGAGCAACGGTCGCGGGTCGCGCCCCCACCCTCCGCTCATCGCGCCTGCGTGGACGAACGTGAAACGCCTGCGATCCAACGACGGCGCGGAGGCGGGATCGGGCTCCAGCTCGGGGTCCCAGCCGTTGGGCACGTGTTCTGCGGGCACGTCGAGCCGCGCCCGGAAGTCCTCAGCGATCGGCGCCGTGACGGCGACGACCGCGTCGGCCTTCAGCGCGACGCGACGCTCCAGCCACCGGTCGAGTGCACGCTGCGCAGAAGTTGGAAACGGCGGCAGGAGCGGCTCGAACAGCCACCCGTCGCGGAAATCGGCTATCCACGCCGGCCTGCGACTCCCAAGCACGAGGCCGAGAAGGTGGGTCGACGCCGCGGGACTGCTGGTGATCAGGCAGTCGAATTGTTGCCCGGCAAGCAGGTGTCGAAGGGCACGCCAAGCGGCTGGATCCCAGGTCATGAGCCACGGATCGGGCACGATCCCCTTCCACAGCAGCGGCGGCATCACGCCGCCCGGGACATGCTCGCCGCCGACGTCGCCGGCAACGTCGATGGTCGCTTCGGGTTTGCCGGCAACGTCCGTGGTCGACCCGCCCGGCGCGCGCTCGGGACGCAGCAGCAGGCGGCGCAGCAACGGACTCGAGTTCAGGTTCGCCGTGCGCACCACACCCTCGGACTCTCCAGGAGCATGGCCGGGCGGAGCCGCCGTGACCACCGTGACCTCGTGGCCGAGTCGGCGCAGGTACTTGACCATCGCGGCCCACCGGTTCGAGCCCGACCCCGGCTGCGGCGGGTAGTAGTAGGTCACGACCAGCAGTCGCCAGACGCTCACCGCGCGACGACCTCGACGTCTGCCCGCCGGCGCGCGGCAAAGGCCGACCGCCACAGCTCGACGTTCATCGCACGCCACAGAGCCGAGGCGTTGCGCCAGCCTCCCGTTCTCGCATCGGCTTCGATCGCCCGAACGTCGTAGAGCCCATGCGAGGCGACCGCCGGGTCGAGCAGGACCTCGCGTACACGGTCGACGAAGGCCGGCGTCGAGTACCACTCCTCCTCGGGCGTTTCGAAGCGAAGCTTCTCGCGTCGCTCCAGCACGCCGGTCGGGACCAGCCCGCGGACCGCGTCGCGCAGCACCCGCTTGGTCACGCCGCCGCTGTAGAGGAAGTCCGCCGGCAGCGACAGCGCAAACTCGGCGACACGACGATCGAGAAACGGCAGGCGTACCTCGACGCGAGTGAGCCATCGAATCGCGGTCGGCGAAGCGCAAGAGGCCCGGAAGACTGGTATGGAAGGCCTCGCGCAGCAGCTCGCGCAGCAGCGGCGAGCGTCCCGGAACGCTCGGCGGCTCGATGC
Source organism: uncultured Solirubrobacterales bacterium (assembly GCA_963813805.1). GTDB lineage: Bacteria > Actinomycetota > Thermoleophilia > Solirubrobacterales > Solirubrobacteraceae > Palsa-744. Next base: position 72,256 of record CAWEZZ010000001.1, on the reverse strand, counting down.
CCACGGCCAGCGCGACCGCCTCCCGAGAGGCATACGGGCTGGCCAGCGAGTGACGGTAGCGCCGCGCGAGCGCTCGTGGCAGCGTGTCGAAGCCCCAGCGGCCTTGGCGCGATCGAGCCGAGCGGGTCCGGTGACGAGGCCCCCCAGCAGGGCGCCCCGTGCCCGATCGACCGCAGCGCCCACCCACCGCTGACGTCGTAGCCGCCGAACAGCTCGTCGGCGCCCTGACCATCGAGCAAGACCGTGACCCCCGCCTCGCGTGCCGCCGCCATGACCCGCCACTGGGCGTAGATGCTCGTCGTCATGAAAGGTTCCTCTTGGTCGAGGACGAGCCGATCGAGATCCTCGAGCAGCTCCGCGGCGACGGGACACACCCGATAGTGCTCGACGACCCCGGCCGCCGTCGCCACCTCGTGCGCAAGACTCCACTCGTCGCGCGCGAAGCCGGGGAACGAGGCCGTAAAAGCGTGCCGGCTGTGGTCGCCGGCGAGCTGCGCCGACAGCGCCACGATGCGGAGGAGTCGACGCCGCCGCTGAGCGAGGTCCCAACCGGCACATCGGCGCGAAGCCGCAGTCGGATCGAGTCGCGTAAGCAGCTCGCGCAGTTCTCCGACGGCCTCGTGCGTAGGAGGCGGGAGCCTCGACCCGGCGCGGCCACCAGTAGCGTTCGTGTCTCGACCTCCCGGCCCGCCAGCGCAGCAGGTGCGCCCCCGGCGAGCCGGGAGATCCGCGAAGAAGGTCGCTCGATCGGCGGCAGCAGGCCGAGTGCGACGAACGGTGCCAGAGCGCTCTCGTTGGGAGCGCCGAGAGCTGGGCTCGGCCTGCAGGATCGCGCGCATCTCAGATGCGAACACGAGGCGCCCGCTATTGGTCGTCCAGTAGACGCGGCTTCTCGCCGAACGGGTCGCTTGCCAGCGTCAGCGAGCGCTCGCGCGAGTCCCACACGCCGAACGCGAACATGCCGTTGACGCGCTCGAGCGCGCCCTCGCCCCACTGCAGCCAGGCGTGCAGCAGCACCTCGCCGTCGCCTTCGGTCGAAGCGGTGGCCCGCGCCGCGCAGCTCCCCGCGCAGCTCGAGGTAGTTGTAGATCTCTCCGTTGAAGACGAGATGGAGTGCTCGAGGTGCAGCGGCTGGTCGGAGCGCGGGTCGAGGTCGATGATCGCCAGACGTCGGAAGGCCAGGCCCGCATCGTCGTCCGACCACACGCCCTGGCCGTCGGGACCGCGGTGGGCCATCGTCGCCGCCATGCGCTCGAGCGCCGCCGCCTCAGGCGGCGCGCCTCCGGCTATTCCGGCGATTCCACACATGCCCCTAGCATAAGCGCACCGTTCTGGAGATCTATGGAGCCTTGAAACCGAGCCGCCTGCGCCCGTCGCACACGAGGTTGCGCAGCCCACTCCCCGGCCCCTGACTGGCGGCGTGGTCATGTCCGGCGCGAGTCGCGTCACAGTCGCGGTGACTGGAGCCGCGACGGGGATCTACGTGGCACGGTTGCTTGGCCCAAGCGGTGCGGGAGGCTACGCGATCGCGCAGTCCTTGATCGCACTGCTGACCGTCGCCAGCACCCTCGGCGTTGAGCATGGCATCGCCTACTACGTGAGCACCGGCCGTTGGAGCGTCCTCAGCGCTCACCGGGACGCTCAGCGCGTCGCCCTTGTCTCTGGCATCGTGGGCGCAAGTCTGGGAATTCTCGCTCGTGTCGCCGTGCCATCGGCGTTCGGCGGCCTGTCCTTGGCAACGACGGCCCTGGCGGCGTTCGCGCTGCCGTTCGCGCTGTCGTGGTTCTACCTCAGCTACGTCGCGCTCGCCGTCGACCACTACGAGGCATACGTCCTGCCGCCCACCTTGCAATCCACTTTGGGGCTCGTCTTCGTGGGCGTCCTCGGCGCGCTGTACGGCCTTCCGGGAGCAGTCGCGGGCTTGGTGTCTTCGCATGTCATCACGGCAGTGGTGGCCGGCGCAGCCGCGCGAAGGATTCTCACATCTGCGGCGTCCGGTCCCCAGCCGACCGAAGAGCACGCTCAGCTGCGTCGCGCAATCGCGTTCGGGATCAAGGGGTACGCCGCCAACGCGCTGCAGTTCATCAACTACCGCCTCGACTTGTTCATCCTCGCGAGCGTCGCCGCGGCCGCCGATGTAGGCCACTATGCGGTCGCGATCGCCGTCACAGGCGTGATGTGGCTCCTGCCTCAAGCGCTCAGCGATGTGCTCTTCCCTCGCGTGGCCGCGCTCAGCGCGCGTGTCAGTAGCGAGGGAGAGCATATGCGCGCGTTCGTCGAGACCAAGAGCCTGAGGCACACGGTCGTGGTCGTGGCGGTAGCGAGCGCCGTGCTCGCCCTGGTGCTCTTGTTCCTCGTCGTACCGGTGTACGGCGCCGCGTTCCGGCCGGCCGTTGACCTTGGACTAATCCTGTTGCCCGGTGTCGCGCTTCTTGGGCTCGGAGGCCCGATGGCATCGACGATCGTCGGACGCGGTCACCCCGGTTATTCGCTGATCATCACGCTCATCGTTACACCGCTGACCGTCTTGCTCTACGTGCTTCTCATCCCCCCCCTTCATGCGACCGGAGCGGCACTAGCATCGAGCCTCTCCTACACCCTCAGCTTCGTACTCGTCGCCGTCTTTTACGGCCGGGCCACCGGCGAGCCGGTGATGCCGCGACTGATCCCGACACGCTCGGAGATCGCCGACTATCGTGCGCTCACGCCGGCGATCCTGGAGTGGGCCGGGAATCTACGCGGCCGACGTAGAGAGCCACCGCAGCCCTGAGTTAGCTACAGCTGCTACGTTTGCGCGCCTTCTTGATGCATCGCGAGCTACTCGACATCCTCGTCGCCCCCGCTGGAGGCGGCCCGCTGACGCTTGAAGCCGACGGCGACGTTCCTGACGTCATCTCCGGTGCGCTCGTCGCTTCCGATGGCACGCGCTTCCCGATCCGCGACGGCGTACCGCGCATGGTGCCCGAGCGGGACTCGTCGGTGACGATCGACGAGGGCGCGACCCAGCGCAGCTTCGGCGCCAAGTGGGCTCAGTACCGCGAGGAGGAGAAGGACCAGCTCGCCGACTTCCAGTACCGGTGGTTCGACGAGCGCTTCGGCTTCGCCGAGGAGGAGTCCGCACTCAAGGAGTTCCTCGCCGGCAAGCGCCGCATTCTCGACGCGGGTACGGGACCCGGTCTCTGCGCCGCGCGCTGCGCGCGCCTCAGCGACGCCCGCGTCGTCGGCATGGACCTCTCAGACAGCGTCACCGCGGCACGCCGCCGTCACGCTGAGGAGGCGAACCTCGACTACGTCCAAGGGGACATTCTCAACCCGCCGTTCGCCTCGGCGAGCTTTGACTTCGTCGTGGCCGATCAGGTGCTGCACCACACGCCTGACTGCGTGCGCGCGTTCCAGACGATGGCCGAGCTCGTAGCACCCGGCGGTCAGATCGCGGCCTACGTGTATCGCAAGAAGGCGCTGCTGCGCGAGCTCGCGGACGAGCACATCATCGATGAGACCTCACGCCTGTCGATCGACGAGTGTCTCGAGCTCAGCGAGCAGATCACCGAGCTCGGGCGCGAGCTGTCGCGCCTCGGGGCGAAGGTAAAGCTCGAGCGTGGAGTACCGCTTCTGGGCATCGAGCCGGGCGAGCACGACGTGCAGAGGCTGATCTACTGGACGATGCTCAAGTGCTTCTGGAATGAGGAGCTCGGCTGGCGCCAGAGCGTGATGATCAACTACGACTGGTACAGCCCCGTCTACCGCTCACGCCACACCGAGGAGGAGGTCCTCGGGTGGTGTCGCGACGCGGAGCTCGATGTCGTCAACCTCGACGTGATCGAGAGCGGTATCAGCGTCCGGGCGGCGCGACCACTCTGATGCAGGCAGGCTGCCGCTGCTGCACACCCAGGCTACGGGTGCGCGCCCTTGAGGAAGGTGTGGCACCAGTGCTCGAAGCTAAGCAGCGACCACAGCAGCAGGCGCCGGTTCTGCCGCCCCTCCAGGTGATCCTCGACCAGCGGGCGAACACCCGCCGGGTCGAGATACTCGTAGATCGCCGCGTCGGGTGAGAGCAGCAGCTCGCGCACGTAGTCGATGCTGTCACCCCTGAACCAGCTGGAATCAGGCCCTGAGAACCCCTGCTTGATCTGGTTGGTGATGTCACCAGGGACGTAGCGCTCCATCACGCGCCGCAGCAGAAGCTTGCCGTCGCGCGTCTTCTCGAAGTAGCGCTCGGTCTTCGGGCCGGGCTCGTTCTCGTTCAGCCGCACGATCTCTCCGAGGTCGCGCAGCTTCAGTCGCACCGGGAGCCGTTGCGCGAACTCGACGAGGTCGTTGTCGAGGAACGGCACGCGGTTCTCGAGGCTGTGCGCCATGCTCAGCTTGTCCTCGACGACGAACAGGCCGTGCAGGAATGTCCGTGCCTCGAGGTGCAACGAGTGGTTGACGTACTCCTCCGCCGAGCGTGGCGCCTCGCCGTCAGGGAGCTCCCCACGGAAGATCTCGGCGGTGTCGATGTCCTTGACCTCTCGCCAGACTCGGGGAGCAAAAAAGCCCGAGCGCTGCTCGTCGGGCACCAGGCGGCTCCAGAAGGCGTAGTACTTGCGGATGTACTCGTCAAAGTCCTGATTTACAACGGCGCGGTAATAGCGCCATGGATATCCGGCGAACAGCTCGTCTCCGCCCGAGCCGGTCAGCACGACCTTCACGAAACGGCTGGCCAATCGAGCTACGTAGTAGTTCGGATAGCACTGGCCTACGCGCGGGTCCTCCAGATGCCAGGTGAGCGCCGGCAGGCAGCGCATCATGTCGCCCGCCTTGAGCACCGTCTCGTAGTGCTCGGTCGCGAACTGGTAGGACATCGCCTCGGCCTTCACGCGCTCGTCCACCGCCACCTCGAGCCCCACACGCGAGGTCATGTCGAAGCCGACGGTGAACGTGTTGAGGTGGGGCAGAGCCTGGGCCGCCAACGCTGTGATGCTGCCCGAGTCCATGCCGCCCGAGAGGTGCGCGCCCACGGGCACGTCGGCGACGAGCTGGCGAGCCACGGCCTGGCGGAAGAGACGGTCAAGCTCCTCGACGTATTCCTCATCGGACACGCCCTCCTCAGCCTCGCAGAACTCGAAGTCCCAATAGCGTTCTGGCCGTACCGGTCCAGACTCGGCTCGCAGAGTCACGCGATGGCCTGGGCGCAGCAGCTTGACGCCGGCGAACAGGGTGCCATCGCTGAAGATGTTCTGGAAGGTGAAGTACTCGAGCAGGTGCGGAGGGCTCACCGCGGCCGCAAGACCGTCGTACTGGAGCAGTGACTTGATCTCGGATCCGAACAGGACGACCGGCCCGACCTCGGCGTAGTACAGCGGCTTGACGCCGTAGCGATCGCGGGCGAGAAACAGCTCACGTGTCAGCCTGTTCCAGATCGCAAACGCGAACATCCCATTGAAGCGCTCCACGCACGCCGGGCCCCAGGCGGCGTAGGCACTCAGCACGACCTCCGTGTCCGTCTCGGTGAGGAAGCGGCGCCCCTTGCGTTGGAGCTCGGATCGCAGCTCGCGGTAGTTGTACAGCTCGCCGTTGTAGGTGATGACGTAGTCGCCGGTCGCATCGAACATTGGCTGGTCACCCTCCGGCCGCGGATCGATGATCGCCAGCCGGCGGTTGGCAAGCCCGACCGGGCCGTCGGCGTACTGACCCTCACCGTCCGGGCCGCGGTGGGCGATCACGTCACTCATGCGTCGCAGCAACTCGAGCGGAATCGGTGCACCGGATCGATCCAGCGCGCCGGCGATGCCGCACACGGCTAGCCTCGCTCCCCAGCGAGACGCAGCTCCGCGAGCCCGGAGAGCACCTCGCGAGCGACCGCTCGCGGATCGTGACGGAGCTCCACAAACGCTCGCGATGCGGCGCCGATCCGGGTTCGCGCCTCGCGGTCGGCCACCAGGTCGCGCAGACGGTCGAGGAGCGTATCCGGCGTCGCGCGCACGATCGGTAGCTCGGCTCCAAACGGATTATCTTGGGCTGCTCCTTCGCCGATGTGGCAGAGTACCGGCTTGGCCAGCGCCATCGCCTCGACCGCAAAGCCCCCGTACCAACCGATCAGGAGCTGGTCCACCACGATGTCCGCGTCACGTAGGCGCCGCAAGACCTCCGTGCGGGGGACACCCTCAATCAGGTCGAGGCGGATCGCGACGCCCTCGTCTTGGAGCTGGTCGATCGCCGCGAGTACGTAGCGGGTCCCCTTGACGTCGCGGTTGCTCGGCGCGTGCACGACGATTACCTCCTTACCTTCTGGGCGTGGCTCGCCCGGTGTCAGCAGCAGCGGATCCACATTGGCATATGGCAGGAACCGCGATCCGGGCAGCCAGTGACCGAGGTCGGGATTGAGATGGAAGCAGCGGTCGGCGTAGCGTAGGAAGCGGGCCGCGTTCGGCGCGCGGTAGGGATTCTCGGCGCGGCAATGCTCCTGGCTGCAGAAACAACACTCCTGGGGCCGGACATCACATCCCTGGAACGTGACCAGGATTGTCTTGCCCGCGCGCTTGATCAACGGCAGCTCATTGAGGATCCGTCCGCCAACCCTCACCGGGATCAGACTCTGGCCGAAGTTGAAGTGGATGATGTCGTAGGACCGCAGCGCCCGAGCGAGCAATCCGGTGCGTGCGGCCAGTTTACGCCATGTCCTCTTGCCCTCGAGATCGAAGCGGATGTCGGCGCCATAGCCGAACGGCCCACCGGCGAGGACCGCTACGTCGCTCGGAAGCCCGAGTTCCCGCTCGGCGCGCGAGAGCCCGAAGGCGTGACCCCCGACATCAGCGGGCGCGTGGAGGATTCGCGGCCGTGGGTCTGCCACCGGCCTCTTGACGGGATGCGCCTCGGCGGTCACCGTGGGAGCGGCGCAACGCGCACAAAGCGTTGACTCGGCTGGGGCGTGGAGACCGCGAGCACTTCGAGCGCCGCCTCAGCGATCAGGCCATCGACTCCTGCCTGGGTCGCATGAAAGAAGTGAAAAGCATCGGCTGCACCTTGCGGCACCTCATAGCCCGTACCAGCGCCGCGTGCCAGCGCAACTCGGTTTCGCACCCCCTGAGCGAACTCGCGTACCTCGCCCCGGCGCAACAGCCGCAGTGCGAGCGCAGCGCTCTGGACGGCGGTCCGCGGCTCGGGGACCTCCCCGGACCAGATCTCGATTGAGCCGCCCGGGGCGAGCACACGAGCAGCCTCACGAAGAGCTCTGACCGGGTCGAGCAGGTGGTCCAGAGAGGTAGCGAAGAGCACCTGATCGAAGGTGCCATCGCGGAATGGGAGATACTCGCCGATCCCCTGCACAAAGTCGAAATCGCGTTCTCGCTCGCCGCGTAGAGGGTCGATGCCGATGAAACGCTTGGCTCCGGCGTAGCTCGGGCGCGCCTGCGGCCCGCAACCGACATCCAGCACCGTACCCTGCATGTTGCAGAACTCCGCGAAGCGAGCCACATCTTGGCGCTCACCGACCGAGAGGTTCTCCTGGGGATTGGTGATGTAGCTGTGCTCACCGTTGGCCTGAAGCTCCTCCCACAGGGACCACTTGGACTCCAGAATCGCGTCGGGTGGTGGTAGGGGGGTCAGGTCGAGCACCGACTCGCGGCGCGGATACTCCCGGCCGCAGCCTGTGCACACCACGCCGTCTTGGCCGACAGCGTCCTCGAGCTGACCGTGGCAGACGCCGCAGACGAGCAGGTCTTCGACCGTCACTCCCCCACCTCCACCGTGCGGCCCAGTCCCTCCTCAAAGCCAACGACCGGCGCACCCACAGCCGCGCTCTGCAACTCGATCGACGCCACCAAGTCGGCTTTGGCATCACCGTGGGCGAAGCTCGGCTGGCGTCCGAGCAGATGCCCTCCGAGCTCGGCGATCTCCCGCACGGAGACGACGTCTGGTCCCGCGACGTTGAGCGTCTTGGAGTCCGACAGATCGAGCGTCGCGACGACCGCATCGGCCGCGTCGTCCACGTACACGGGGTTGACGCGAATCCCGTCGGGACCAGCGAGCGTCACGTCCTGACCCTCGCCCACTCTCCCGAGCAGCCCAGGGATAAACATGTTGCGCTGACCCGGGCCATAGATGAAGAAGAAGCGCAACGCGTGTGCGCGCAGGATCCCCCGGTACTGCTCGACCGCCTGCTCACCAGCGAGCTTGGAAGCCGCGTAGAAGCTGCCCGGCTGCGGCACATCGGCCTCCTTCAAGGGCTGGGGTCCGGCAGCGTAGACGGCGCCTGAAGAAGCGTAGGTGAATGAGCTTGCCCCCGCACGGCGGCAGTAGTCGAGCAGGCGTACGGTCGCGCCGGTGTTGACCTCGTAGACGTCCACGGCGCCGTCCGGGAATTCGCGGTAGCGACGTGATTGAGCGAGGTGAATCACGCCGTCGATGCGTGCCGGCAGTTCCTCCGACAGGGGCCCGGCGAGATCCTGGGATACCCACCGCACGCCCTCGACCGGGGCCGGCTGGGAGCCGGGGCGGTGCAGCCCGATCACCTCGCCACGGGCCGCCAGCCGGAGCAGGACTGCACCACCGAGGAAGCCGCTCCCCCCGGTCACGAGGTAGGCCATGTCCTCAGCTGACCTCTGCGACCTCGGCCGCGCGCAGCTCCTCGACCACGCTCTGCAGCCCCTCGCGCAGCGTCACCCCAGCGGAGAAGCCGAGCAGCTCGCGTGACTTGCTGACGTCGCCCACGCGCGGCGGCGCCGCGGAGGCCTCTCCCTGGTAGACGGGCTCGAGCGGGTTGCCGATTACCTCACCGAGCGTTGCGACCAGCTCGTTCAGCGAAGCGCTGGTGCCATGCCCAACGTTGAAGTCCTCGCCGGTGACCTCGGCCTGGAGGGCGAGCAGGTTGGCCTGAGCGCAGTCCTCGATGTGGACGAAGTCGAACCCCTGGGTACCGTCGCCGTTGAGCTGCGGCCGCTCGCCGGTGAGCAGGCGTTTGGCGACGGCTGGGACGACCCCAGCACGCTGGCCGGGCCCGTAGACGTTCATGTACCGGAGGATCGCGTAGCTGTATCCGTAGGAGCCGGCGAGTCCGCGGAGCAGCATCTCCGCTGCAGCCTTGCTGGCGGGGTAGAACGCATTGGGGCGCAGAGGGTGGTCCTCGCGGATCGGCACCGCAGTCGTCGGGCCGTACGCCGAGGAGGCGGAAGAGTAGACAACCCGCTTCACGCCCGCCTCGCCGGCCGCTCGGAACACGTTGAACGAGCCGCGCACGTTAGTCTCAAACGCGGCCTCGTGCTCGGTATTGGCCGCCGTGAGCGGCAGCACGGCAAGGTGGAGTACCGCGTCCATCCCGTGGCAGGCGCTGAGGACCGCCTCGCTGTTGGCGATGTCCGCGATCACTACCTCGCAGTCGAGTCCATCGAGACGGGAAGAGGCAACGGCATCCAGCACACATACCTTTCCGCCCTCTGAGAGCAGGGCACGCACAGTGGGCGCTCCCACAAAGCCGCTTCCACCGGTGACCAGGATCTTTGCTCCGTCGAGTCGCATGGGTCGCGCAGGCTAGCAGGGGTATCGCTAGCCCCGCGCACCTCACAGCGCACGGATCGGCAACGCGATGATGCGCTCGGAGAGTTGGAAGGGCGTGGTCCGGTGTGGAGGACCGCTCCGGCGAGGAAACGCTCGCCGAGCTGATCGCGCAGCCATGTTTCCGCTCAGCGCCACCCGCATGGAGTTCAGATGACCGGAGTTCGCTGGAGCGAACTTTGCTAGCCTGATGAGCATGAATGGACGTCTGCCGGGATTCGTTGGCCGTGAGGCGGAGCTTGGCCGGCTCGACGGCTGGCTGAAAGAGGTCGCACAAACCGGCCGTGGCAAGGCGATCGCCGTGCGCGGACGCCGGGCGGTGGGAAAGTCAACCCTGATCGAAGAGTTCCTGGTGCGCGAGAACCCGCCTCACGCGTTCTTCGCGGCATCGAAGGACCAGCCATCGGCAGAGGCGTTCGCGGGGTTTCTGAGCGAGCTGCAGCGCAGCACGCTCCCCGTCGCCGAGGAGCTCACCGCCGGAGTGCGCCCGGACAGTTGGGAAGCGGCCCTGCGCCTGATCGCGACGAGCAGCGCGAGCGCGAAAGCATCCAAGACGGCCACGCCCGCCTGCCTGGTGATCGACGAGCTTCCCTGGCTCTCAGAGCAGGAGCCCAGCATCGAGGGGCTGCTGCAGACCGCATGGGACCGCTATCTGAGTCGAGTACCGATGCTGCTCGTGCTGATCGGCTCCGATCTGCACATGATGGAGGAGCTCGAAAGCTACGACCGGCCACTGCACGGCCGCGTGACGCCATTCGTGATCGAGCCGCTCAATCCCGCCGAGATGAACAGCATGGTGCGCACGGATCCGGCGACCGCGCTCGATGCGTACTGCATGCTCGGCGGCTTCCCGCAACTGGCGGTGACCTGGCGCGCCAAGGACACCGTGCGTCGATATCTCACGCGCGAGCTGAGCGAGGCCACCTCGCCCCTGGTGGTGACAGGCGAAAGAGTGATCGCCGCCGAGCTGCCGCCCCACTCCACGCCACGCGCGGTGATCACGGCCGTCGGCACAGGCGAGACCGAGTTCACGAAGATCCTGCACCGCTCCGGCGTGGGACGGACAAGCCTCAGCGCCACGCTCAAGACACTCGCACAGAAGCGCATCGTAAACCGCCAGTTGCCATTCGCTCCCAAGCACCAGGCCAAGCTCAGTCGCTACACGATCGCCGATCCCTACCTGCGCTTCTGGCTCCGGTTCATCGCCCCGAACCTGCCACTCATCGAACGTCGCCGCGGCGATCTCGTGCTAACGCGCATCATGGACGGCTGGAGCACCTTCCGCGGGCACGCGATCGAGCCGATTGTGCGCGCCAGCATCGAGCGCATGCTCCCCGACGAGCGCTTCGGCGACGCCAACTTCGTAAGCGCCTACTGGACACGGACGAATGACCCCGAGGTGGACCTCGTCGGGCACGCCGAGGACCGCCAGCCGAAGAGCGCCGCGTTCCTCGGCTCGATCAAGTGGAGAGAGAGCGCGCCATTCTCACGCGAAGACGGCGCCGCACTCGCCGCGGTACGCACACGAGTCCCGCTCACCAACAACGCCACCCTGCTCGTCGGCGTCAGTAGAAACGGCTTCTCCCCAAACGCGAGACTCGACGTCGAGTTCGGCCCCGAGCAGCTCCTGAACGCCTGGATCACCCGGCGCTGACGATCGAAGCGGCGCTAGCCTCGGGGTGCTCTGTGAGCCGCTGGCCGCACACACGCGTATCCCGATCTCCCCGTTACCATCCCCCGCGATGAGCGACCCTCTCCGCGTTGGCGTTGTCGGACTTGGCTACTGGGGCCCTAACCTCGCTCGCAACTTCCATGCGCTGCCGGACGCCGAGCTCGTCTGGTGCTGCGACGCTTCGCCCGACCGCTCGAGAGCGGGTTGCGCCGATGACGCCAGGCGCGACAGATGACCGATCGCTTCGAGGACTTGCTGGAGGATGAGACGCTCGACGCGATCGTGCTCGCAACGCCCGTGCCCACCCACGCCGAACTCGCAGTGCGCGTTCTGGAGGCCGGCAAGCACTGCTTCGTGGAGAAGCCCCTCGCCCAGTCGGTCGCCGACGCCGAGCGTGCCGTAGAGGCGGCTGAGCGGACGGGACGAACCCTGATGGTGGGCCACCTTCTCGAGTACCACCCTGGGGTGCAGAAGCTCAAGGAGCTCGCCGACAGCGGAGAGCTCGGAGACATCCACTACATCTACGGCAACCGCCTGAATCTCGGCAAGCTACGGGCCGACGAGAACGCTCTCTGGAGCCTCGGCGCACATGACATCTCGGTTCTGCTGCACCTCGTGGGCGAGGAGCCCGTCGAGGTCAGCGCCCGTGGCGAGTCCTACCTGCAGCCCGGGATCGAGGATGTCGTCTTCTGCTTCCTGCGCTTTCCGTCGGGGATCTCGGCTCACCTGCATCTGTCCTGGCTCGATCCCCACAAGGAGCGCCGCTTTACGGTCGTCGGCTCCAAGCGCATGGCCACATTCGACGACATGGCGGTCGAGGGCAAGCTGACCGTCTACGACAAGGGCTTTGACGAGAAGACACCCGCTCCTATGGCGAGTACATCACCCGCAGCGGCGACATCTTCTCGCCGCGCATCCCCAACAACGAGCCACTACGGCTGGAGTGCGAGCACTTCGTCGCGGCGATCAAAGACGGGACGCCGCCACGCTCTGACGGCCACAGCGGGCTGCGCGTCGTGCGCGTCCTCGAGCGCCTGCAGGAGGAGCTCGAGAACAGCCGGCGGTGAGCATTATCCCCATAACGTGCAAATCGGCAGCGCGAAGATCCGCTCGGCGAGCTGGAACGGTCGTGGGCCTGTGTGGAGGACCGCGCCGGCGAGGAAGCGCTCGCCGAGCTGCTCGCGCAACCACTCCAGGTGTCTTGCGTCGCTGCGTGTCGGCGCCGCGGAGGACTTGATCTCGATCGCGACGACGTCTCCGCCGGAGAGCTCGGCGATCAGGTCAATCTCGTGCCGACCGTTCTTCTCGCGCAAGTGATACAGGCGGGGCGTGAAGCCGGCCAGCTCCAGCTCCGGCCTGATCTGCGCCAGCACGTAGGTCTCGATCAGACGCCCCAGCAGGTTTCCATCGCGCATCACGACGAGCTCATCCAGGTGCAGGGCGGCTGTGAGCAGCGAGGTGTCTGTCAAGTGGCGCTTGGGGGCCTTGACGAGACGCGAAAGCCTGTTTGTGCTCCAAGCGGGGAGATGGTCGAGCACGAACATGTTGGTCAGCAGCCGCTCATAGGCGGCGGCCGTCGACCGGCTGATGCCCGCGGCGTCGAAGATGGTCTTATCACGGGCGATGCCTGCGCTGTTGACGGCCAGCGCCTCGAAGTAGCGTCGCAGCCGGTCTGGGTCGCGGGGGCCGTCGAGATTCTCCGCGTCGCGGGTGAACAGCTCGCCCAGATAGCTCTCCAGCCAGCGTTCGCGTGCACCGCCTCGCAGGCGCAGAACGGGTTCCGGATAGCCGCCTGCAAGCGCAAGCTCGACGTAGCCGAGTAGATCGGTAGCGCCCGACTCCGGAGTGGTGTAGCTGGCACTCTCAATAGCGCTTTGGACCAACTCTTACTACCGCTTTGGACCAATAATAGGCAGCGTTTTCGACCAGCATTCAGTGGCGTTCTGGACCACCGCTCGCTCGGGCCCTCACCGCTCTCTCACCCTGACCACATTCGATGCCGCTTCCAGAAACGGGAAGTCGGCCTCTTGCTTGCACAGGACCCGAAACTGGTAGGAGACGGGGCCGGGGAACTTGAAGCGGTAGCTCGCGTGGTAGCGGCCGTGGGCGTCTGTGCTGAGCACATCGAACTCGATCCATCCGCTGCCGGGCGAGCGCGCCTCCAGCACGAGCTGCTTGCCGCCCGGCGGGATCGGCCCGCCGTGCAACCGTCCTTTGAAGAAGATGCTCCGCCCCACGCTCGCGGTCCTCGGGGTGACGCTCAGCGCCAAGCCGGCGCGCACGCTCAGCGTCAGCGTGCGTGTCGCTACTGCCAGCGCGTCGCCGAGGTGGCTGCGGTAGGCCAACGCGAGCGTGCCCGAGGAGATGCTCCGCGGTAGGCGCACGCTGAAGCGCCCGTCCGCCCCGGTGCGTGGGCTCGCCAGCGCGATCGGCTTTGCGCCAGCGTAAGCCGGGGTGTCGATCAGGTCGATCAGCGCTCCGGAGATCGGCACGCCGCCGGGACCCGTCAGCCGGCCGGTGACCGTCTGCGCGCGGCCGTACGCGCTTGTGATCCGCGCCTTCCTCGAGCCCTTCCAGCCCGCGGTCAGCGTCGCCTGCGCCGAGGCGTTCGTCCCGTTCGGCGGCCCCGGGACGCCGGGCGGAGGCGGGTTGGCGACCGTGATCTCGCGGTCAAGCACGGGCGCCGCGTTCCCGGCGGCGTCGATCACGCTGACGACGAGATGGTGTGTGCCGTCGCTCACCTTCGTTGTGTCAAACGGCACGTCCACGCTCACGTTCGCTTCGCACGGCCGCGTGTACAAGAAGGCCGCCAGCCCGTCCGTGGTCTGGCCCACGTTCTTGCAGTGCCCGCCGTTTTCGTCCACCACCGTGCTCTGCACGACCTGGCCGTCGACGCTGAACAGCGCCTCGTACACACCCGCCCCCGGGTCCGTTGCGTCAAACGCCACGTCGCTCGTCCCGCGCACGGCCGGCGCGCTCGCCAGTTCGCCACTCACGTTGCTCGCGCTCGGCCCTCCATTCTGTTCGAGCACTATGTCCGCCGCGTACAGGTACACGACAGCCGCATTCCCGTTTGCATCGCCTTTGCCTTCTGGGCATTTGTATGGGGATTCTCCAACGCATGACGCGTTTACGTAGAGATGTGAGCCCAGATTGGGAGACGACACCACCAACCGATTTTCAGCTGCTAATGGCTGACTGATGTTCCCGACGCCTGCTGAACATTCAGATCCGGCGCCGCACCAGCCAAAGGCATTCGTCGGATCGTTGAGGTTGTTAGGCCCGGCGAACCAGAACTCGTAGAAGGCATTAACCGCAGCTCCGCCGTCAGCGTCGCCTGCACGCCACAGGGTTGCTCCCGCGATCGCCTCCCCCACTGGCGCCCCAAACGCCCACGTCGCGACATCCGTGTTGGCTGTGCGCACCGGCTGATCGCCAAGCCTGGCGATCAGTGCGCCGCCTGGCTGCTGACAGGTGTCTTCTGCGTAGGTGTACGTCCCGGTCTTCGAGGGACTCCACCCATCCGCCGGGGCGCTCTGGCCGGACGGCATCCGGCACGTGTACACGTGGTACTTGCCCGCCCACGCACTTCCCGCCAGGGCCGCCAGCACGAGGCCCGCCACGAACGTTCCCTTCAGTGCCTGCAAAGCCATCTCAACCGTATGTCGCTCCGGAGCATCCAATGACCCCCACCTAATTCTCTCACTCAGGCCGAGAAGCGGATCGGCAGCTTCGCCAGGCCGTAGATGCCCGTGATGCTCTCGTACTCGGGCTCGCCGTCCAGCTCGAGGTCAGGCATGCGCTCGGATAGGAACGTCAGCGCCTCGCGCAGCTCCAGCCGCGCGAGGTTCGCGCCGAGGCAGTTGTGCACGCCCGCGCCGAACGTCAGCGCCCGCGCGCGCCCGCGCTCGGCAGTAATGTCGAACCGCTCGACCCCGCCCGCCCCGGCGTCCTGCACGTCGAGGTCGCGATTGCCCGTAAACGCGCACACCATCACGACCGTCTCCGCCGGAAACGTCACGTCGCGGAACGTCAGCTCCTGCGTCGTGATCCGCGCCGTGAACGGCGTGATCGGCTCGTACCGCAGCGCCTCCTCTACCGCGCGCTCGGCGAGCTGCGGATCCGCGGCGAGCGCCCACCACTGCTCGGGGTGTTCGGCCAACAGCTTGATCGCGTGCGCGAGCTGGCTCTGCGTCGTGTCCACCCCGCCGACGAGCACGTTGAACACGAGGTTTATGCACTCCACGTCGTTGAGCTTCTCGCCCGCCTCCTCCGCGGCGATCAGCTTCGAGATCAGGTCGTCCTGCGGGTCCTCTCTACGCGCCGCCACAAGCGCTTCGGCGTACTCGTAGAACTCCTCCACCGCCCGCTCGATCCCGTCGCGCTCGCTCGCCATGCTGACCGCGTCGAACTGCCGCTGGATCCAGTTCGACCAGTGGTGCAGCTTCGGCGCGTCCTTGATCGGCGCGCCCATCACGAGCGCGATCGTCTGCGACGGGTAGGGCTTCGCGAACGCCTCGACGAACTCGCACCTGAGGACCCCGTCGGCCGGCCCGTCGCTGTCCGGCCCGGTGTCGGCGGACGAGGTGGTCGCCCGCGCGAACAGGCCCTCTAAGAACTCCCGCATCGCCGGCCGGTAGCGCTCGACGGCGCGCGCGCTCAGCGCGGGGTTCACGAGGCTGCGCAGCCGCGTGTGATCGGGCCCGTTGACGTGCAGGATGTTGCGCTTCATCTGCTCGTACAGCGGCCCCTCGCTCACCCCGAAGATCTCGGCGATCGTCATTCCCGGGAAGATCGCCTCGCGCGTGCGCAGGAAGAACTCGGCCGACTCGTGGTCGAGCACGATGTAGCCGAACGGACCGCTCGCAAGCCAGCCCTGCTCGCGCAACTCCCGCATGGCCGCGTGGAAGCGCTCCCCGCGCATCGCGGGATCGGTGTAGTCGAAGCTCGGAAGCTCCAGCTCGCCGACGAGCGTCATCTCGGCAGATGCTACTTCTTGGGCGCGCGCGCCAGTAGGATCTCGTGGTGCCATGGCGGTGAGCGCAACCCCTCCCTCACAGGCAAGCAAGCCCAGCTTTCGGACCCTCTCGGGCGAGCCCGTGCGGGAGCTCTACACCCCGGCGGACCTCCCGCCGGGCATCGGCGGCGAGGAGGACCCGATCGGGCTGCCCGGCTCCTATCCCTTCACGCGCGGGATCTACTCCTCGATGTACCGCGGGCGGCTGTGGACGATGCGCCAGTTCGCCGGCTTCGGCACCTCAGAGGAGACGAACGAGCGCTTCCACTACCTGCTCGACCACGGCCAGACAGGGCTCTCCACGGCGTTCGACATGCCCTCGCTGATGGGGCACGACTCCGACCACTCCCGCTCGCTGGGAGAGGTGGGCCGCGAGGGCGTAGCGATCGACACGCTCGACGACATGCAGACGCTGTTCTCGGGGATCGATCTAGGTTCGGTCTCCGTCTCGATGACGATCAACGCCCCCGCCGCGATCATGCTCGCCTTCTATGTTGCCGCCGCGGAATCTGATGACCCGAGCGGACGGGTGGGGCCGGTCCCGCCCGAGCGCCTCTCCGGCACGATCCAGGCGGACATCCTCAAGGAGTACATCGCCCAGAAGGAGTGGTGCTTCCCGATCGACCCCGCCATGCGCCTGTGCGGCGACATGATCGAGTGGTGCACCCGCCATATGCCCCGCTGGCACCCGATCTCGATCTCCGGCTACCACATCCGCGAGGCTGGCTCCACCGCGCAGCAGGAGCTCGCCTTCACGCTGAAGGACGGCCTGACCTACGTCGAGCAGGCGGTCCAGCGGGGCCTCGACGTCGACGAGTTCGCTCCGCGCCTGTCGTTCTTCTTCAACGCCCAGATCGACTTCTTCGAGGAGATCGCCAAGTACCGCGCCGCGCGGCGCATCTGGGCAAAAGAGATGCGCGAGACCTTCGGCGCGCGCGACCCCCGCTCCTGGCAGATGCGCTTCCACGCCCAGACGGCCGGGGTGTCGCTGACCGCGCAGCAACCGCTCAACAACATCGTCCGCACCACCATCGAGGCGCTCGCGGGCGTGCTCGGCGGGACGCAGTCGCTGCACACCAACTCCTACGACGAGGCGCTCGCGCTCCCCACCGAGGAGGCGGTCACGATCGCGCTGCGCACTCAGCAGATGATCGCGCACGAGTCCGGCGTCACCGCCACCGTCGACCCGCTCGGGGGCTCCTACTTCGTCGAGTCCCTTACCGACGAGATGGAGCGACGCTGCTACGACTACTTCGCCAAGATCGACGCCCTCGGGGGGATGGTCGAGGCGGTCAAGCGCAACTACCCCCAGCGCGAGATCGCCGACGCGGCCTTCACCCACCAGCAGGAGATCGACGCCGGCGAGCGCGTCGTGGTCGGCGTCAACCGCTTCCTCGCCGAGGACGAGCAGCCGATCCCAACACTGCGCGTCGACCCGGCGCTCGAAGGCAAGCAGATCGGCCGGCTGCAGAGCGCTCGCGCCAAGCGCGACGGCGCGGCGGTCGAGAGCACGCTGGCGGCGCTCCGCGAGGACGCGGCGCACGAGGGCCGCAACCTGATGGACCCCCTGCTCGCCTGCGCCCGCGCACACGCCTCCGAGGGGGAGATCGTCGAGTCGCTGCAGCAGGTCTTCGGCGACTACACCGAGACGCCCGTCTTCTGAGGGTGAGGAGCCACCGACTACGCAAAGGGCTCGTAGCCGGCGGCATGGCGGTCGCGCTCGGCAGCGCCGCCACGCTCGCGATCGCCTCGCGGCGGATCGCCGCCGAGCAGTCGGCCTCCCGCGCGCCGGCCGCCACACGCTGCTTCCCGAGCGCTTTCAACCGCTCCGCCGTGCTGCCCGGCACGAGCCTCAGCGTGGCGCCGCTGCCCGACTCCTACGACGCCTCCGCGCACACGCAGATCAGCCTGCTGGGGGCGCCTGTGCACTCACTCAGCGGCGTCTCCGTGCACGGCTCCAGCAGTGGCTCGCACGGCGGGCGACTGCGTGGCTACTCGCAGGGCGATGGCGCGAGCTTCGTCCCTGCAAAGCCCTTCTCCGCCGGCGAGACGGTCACCGTGAGCGGCAAGGTACGGGCCAGCTCGCGCGCGCAGCGCTTCTCCTATCACTTCGTCGTCGCCCACGAGGACGTGCTGCCCTACGCCAAGCCGACCCCCCCGTCCGGCAAGGATCCCAACGAGAAGCAGCACTTCCGCTCGACGAACATCGAACCGCCCACCGTGACCGTGACGGCGCGCTCGGCGCAGAGCGCGCCCGGCGACATCTTCGCCGCGCCCTACGCCGGCCCGGGGCCGCCCGGGCCGATGATCTTCGACGAAGCGGGCGACCTCGTGTGGTTCGACCAGCTGCCCGCGAACATTTCCGCGTCGGCCGACCTGCAGGTGCAGCAGCTGGACGGCAAGCCGGTGCTCACCTGGTGGCAGGGCTACATCCCGCCGCAGGGCTTCGGCGAAGGCGAAGAGATCATCCTCGACAGCTCCTACCACCAGATCGGGCGCGTGCACGCGGGCAACGGCTACAAGGCCGACCTGCACGAGTTTCACATCACGCCCCAGGAGACGGCGCTGCTGACGGTCTTCAACCCGATCGACTGCAACCTGTCGGTCGTCGGCGGGCCGAGCGGGGGCGCCGTCACCGACAGCCTGTTCCAGGAACTGGACCTGCGCACAGGGCTCGTGCGGCGCGAGTGGCACAGCGTCGACCACGTGCCGCTCGGCGACTCCTACAGCTCGGCGACGGGCAGCAGCAAGAAATGGCCGTTCGACTACTTCCACCTCAACTCGATCGATCAGCGCGCCGACGGCACGACTCTGCTGTCCGCGCGCAACACGTGGGCGATCTACGAGATGAGCACCAGCAGCGGCCGGCTACTCAACGAGATCGGCGGACGGCACTCCGGCGTGAAGCTCGGCCCGGGCACGAGAACCGCCTATCAGCACGACGCGAGGATTCTCGCCAACGGGACGATCAGCGTGTTCGACAACGGCGCCGTGCCGAAGGTCCATCCGCAGTCGCGCGGACTCGTGCTGGCGATCAACGGGCAGACCGACGCCGCCACGCTCGTGGCGCAGTACGAGCACCATCCCGCCTTGTCGTCCGGCAGCCAGGGGAACATTCAGCAGCTGGCCAACCAGAACATGTTCGTAGGATGGGGACCGGAGCCATACTTCTCGGAATACAGCGCCAGCGGGCAGCTGCTGTTCGACGCGCACCTGCACGGCTCCTACGAGTCCTATCGCGGCTACCGCTCCCCCTGGACGGGAGCGCCGGCAGGCGCCCCTCTGCTCGCCGCCGCCCCCGCCGCCGGCGGGCGCGTGAGCGTCTTTGCGAGCTGGAACGGCGACACGCGCACCGCCAGTTGGCAGCTGCTCGCCGGATCCTCGCCGAGCGCGCTCGTGCCCGTCGCGAGCGCCCCGCGCGGCGGATTCGAGACCGCCATCACCACCCCGGCGGCCGCGCCATACGTCGCGGTGCAGGCGCTCGATGGCGCCGGCGCCGTCCTGGGCGTCTCGCGCACGGTCCGCGGCTGACCTTCTCAGAGACGCCGGTCTTCTAAAGGATGCTGCGCAGGGGGCTCGTGCCGCTCGTGGTGAGCATCCTGCTCGGTTCGACCACCACGCACGCCTTTGCGGCGAACAAGACCGTCGCCCACCCGCGCCCGTCGGGTCCCCAGTGCGTGCCGTCGACGCTAAACAGCTCGGCGGCGCTCGCCGGCGGCGCGGTCACCGTCTCGCCGGCGCCCGGCACGATGGACGCCTCGTACTTGACCCAGATCAGCTTCCTCGGCGTCCCGGCCGCCGAGATCGCCGGGGTCACCGTCGTCGGCACTCACAGCGGCTCCCATTCCGGCCGGCTCGTCGCCTACTCCCAGGGAGACGGAGCGAGCTTCCTGGATAGCACCCCGTTCGCGCAGGGGGAGCTCGTGACCGTCAGCGCGGTTCTGCGCCAGGGCGTAAGCACGACGCCCTTCTCCTGGAGCTTCACAATCGCCGAGGGCGACAAGGTGAGCCGGTCACTCGAGACGCCATCACCACCGCCACCACCACCGAACCCGAGGGAATACCAGCACTTCGTCTCGCGTCCTGACCTCAAGCCGCCGACGGTCACGGTAACCGCGAACTCGGGCTCGCGAGCGCCGGGCGACCTGTTCCTCGCGCCCTACGCCGGACCGGGTCAGTACGGGCCGATGATCCTCGACGGCGCGGGCAGGCTCCTCTGGTTCGACCGGCTGCCGGCGAGGACGCGGGCCGCGGACCTGCGCGTCCAGGAATACGAAGGCCAGCCGGTCCTGACCTGGTGGCAGGACCCGCTCGTCGCCGATGGCCATCGCGGCGCCGGGCTCGTGATCGCCAACAGCTCCTACAGAGACATCGCGATCGTCCGCGCAGGAAACGGCTACGAGCCCGATCTGCACGCTTTCAAGATCACACCGCAGGGCACCGCCTTGTTCACGGTCTACGACGCGATCCGTTGCAACCTGAGCGCGTACGGTGGCCCGGCCGACGGCGCGCTCGCCGACACGCTGGTGCAGGAGATCGACTTGAAGACGGGCCTTGTCCGCTTCGAGTGGCACAGCCTCGACCACGTCGCGCTCGCCGACTCCTACATGCCCGTGAGGCCCGGCGGCAGCCCGAAATCGCCATGGGATTACTTCCACATCAATGCGATCGACTTAGAGCAAGACGGGGACCTGCTCATCGACTCACGCAACACCTGGGCCGCCTACCAGGTGGACGGTCGCAGCGGCCAGGTCGTCTGGAGTCTCGGCGGCAGGCACTCGAGCTTCGCAATGGGGCCGGGTGCGAGCCCCGCCTGGCAGCACGACGCCCGCTCCCAGCCGGACGGGACGATCACGTTCTTCGACAATGGCGGCACGCCGAAGGTGCACCCGCAGTCGCGTGCGATCGTCGTCCGGATCGACCTGCAAACGATGACTGCCACCCTTGTCTCGAGCTTCGTCCACCAGACTCCGCTGCTGGCCGCGAGTCAGGGAGACTTTCAGGCGCTCGCCGGCGGC
The DNA here is from genome assembly GCA_963813805.1 of uncultured Solirubrobacterales bacterium. GTDB lineage: Bacteria > Actinomycetota > Thermoleophilia > Solirubrobacterales > Solirubrobacteraceae > Palsa-744. Next base: position 51,018 of record CAWEZZ010000001.1, on the reverse strand, counting down.
GACCGGCTCATTGGCTGGGGCCAGGAGCCCTACTTCTCCGAGCTCGCCCCCGGCGGCCAGCTTTTGTTCGATGCCCATCTCCCCGCCGCCTACCAGTCCTACACGGTCTTTGAGTTCCCCTGGTCGGGCAACCCAGCGCAGCCACCGCAGATCACGGTCCGCTCCGGCTCCCACGGGGGCCTCGTGGCCTACGCAAGCTGGAACGGAGCCACCGCCGTCGCGCAATGGCGCTTGCTCGCCGGCGCGAGCCCGCGCGCGCTTTCGCCTCTTGCCACTGCGTCGCGCAGCGGCTTTGAGACGGCGATCGCCACGCCCGGGTCCCGAGCCCTTCCTCGCGGTGCAGGCACTCGACGCATCCGGCGTCGTGCTCGGGACCTCGCACACGATCAGTGGTTAGGCCGAAAAAGAGCTTCATACACGCGCTGTAGCTCGCAACGCACCTCTCAAGTCGTGACCCGCGGCGGACGAAAGGGGAATATGGCCGAGAGTTGGCTGTGCCCGACAGACCTTGACCGCAGTCGCGTCGTCGACGCGAACGATCGTGTGCGCATGATCCGCAAGATCGGCTCCGGCGCGGTCGGCGTGGCGCTGGTCATCTCAGCCCCGTGGCTGGGCTGGTGGACGCTGATCCTGTTCGCGCTCTCGGCGCTCAACTTCATCAACGTCGACATCCGCCTGCGCACGAGCGCCCATCCCGAGCGCGTGAGCGTCTGCGCGATCCTGATCACGATGGTGCTGATCGCCACTGGGGTCGTCCTCAGCGGCGGCCCGCACAGCCCGGCGCTCCCCTGGCTCGTGCTGCCGGCGGGGATGGTCGCCGCGCGCTTTCGCCCGCAGGTCGTGATCGCCGCGCTCGCACTGACGGTGCTGGTGATCCTGGCAGCCACGTTCGGAGTGGACCCCCAAGCGACGATCAACGACCCGGTGCCGGTGATCACCACGCTGGCGCTGCTGATCGCGGTGGTGTCAATCGTGTGGGCGCTCGAGACCGCCGAGCTTCACCAACGCGACGAAGCGATCCTCGATCCCCTCACCGGCCTGGCCAATCGCCGCCAGCTCTCAGATGACCTCGACTCGATCTGGAGCGACGCCACGCCGGAGCGGCCCGTGCGGCTGTTGATGTTCGACCTCGACGGCTTCAAGGCCTACAACGACACGTTCGGGCATCCCGGTGGGGATCTGCTGCTGAGCCGCATCTCGCATGCGTTCAAAAACGCGGTCGGCTCACACGGCCGCGCATATCGTCTCGGTGGCGATGAGTTCTGCGCCCTGCTGTGGGGCGACAGCGGCGAGGAGATGGTCGAGTCCTGCCTGGACGCGCTGAGCGAGGTCGGCGAGGGCTTCTCGATCACGAGCTCCTACGGCTCGGTGCTGTTGCCCACCGAAACCGAGGATCCCGAGCTGGCCCTGCAGCTGGCCGACGAGCGGATGTACGCATATAAGGACTCGAGCCGCTCAAGCGCCGGCAGGCAGACGCGCGACCTCGCGCTGCAGATACTCGCAGTGCACGAGAAGGAGCTGCTCAGGCACTCCTCCCGTGTCGCGGAGCTCACCGAGGGCGTTGCCCGCCGCCTGGGACTCAAAGACCAAGCACTCTCCGACACCATCCGCGCGGCCGAGTTGCACGACATCGGCAAGGTGGCGATTCCCCGAGCCGTGCTGCACAAGTCCGGCCCGCTCGACGACGAGGAGTGGGAGCTGCTGCAACGCCACCCCACGATCGGCGCAAGTGTTCTGAGCGCCGCGCCCGCGCTTGCTCGCGTCGCTGAGATCGTGCGCGCTAGCCACGAGCGCTACGACGGCGCCGGCTACCCGCGCGGCCTGTCCGCGGAGCAGATCCCGCTCGCCAGCCGCATCGTGTTCGTGTGCGACTCGTTCGTCGCGATGATCTCCGAGCGCCCATCCGGCGAAGCTAAAATCGAAGCCGAAGCGCTCGACGAACTGCGCCGCTGCGCCGGCTCACAGTTCGACCCCGATGTGGTCCAGGCGTTCCTCGCCGAGCACCACGCCCGCCACACCGCCCCGCTGGAGGAAAGCGCCTACGCCTCCGCGCCTGCAGCTGGTATCGCCGCCAGCGTCTGAGGGCGCGTCTGACGGCGCTACCGCGTGACGCGTAGATAGGCGCGCACCGCGAGCACCCGCCGGTGATCGTCGTCGCAGGCCGGCAGGTCAAGCTTGGCGAAAATGTTGGTGATGTGCTTCTCGACCGCGCCCGGAGTCACCACCATGCGCTCGGCGATGGCCGTGTTCGAGCGCCCCTCGGCCATCAGCTCGATCACCTCCCGCTCGCGCGCGGTCAGGCGGGCCAGCACCTCCTCTGCGCCTGCGTGCGGCGCGAGCGGCTGGGGCGCCACCTCGCGCTCGATCACCGTCCCGCCCGCGACGACTCGCTCGAGCGCTTCCAGCAGTCCTCGCACGTCACCGATCCTTGCTTGCAGCACCCGCCGTCCACGGGCAAGCACCACGCGGTCGTGCAACGCGATCAGCGAGTAGGAGCTGCCCGCTGTCGCGAGGCCCAACAGCGCCCACGCGGGCCAGAACTCGTGCACCCCCGCCAGCAGCCACGTCAACAGCCAGGTAATCATCAGGATCACTCCCGCCACGCCGATCAGCGCCCACACGCACGCGACCCTGCGCACCGCGCCGGGCTCATGCCGCCACGCCCAGCTCGCCGTGTAATCGAGCAGCACGGGCATGGCCAGCCCCAGCCAGGCCCATGCCGGCCAGAAGTATCCCTGTCCCGTTAGCGCCCAGATCGCACTCAGCAGCACCGCCGTCAGGGCCGCGAGGCGGCGCACCAGCGAGCGGGCGTACTCCGTCAGCGACAGCCCGGCGGCCAGCCTCGGCATCCAGCGCCGCACGCGAGCCCCCGACAGAGCCGGCAGGCGCCCCACTGACCGAGCGCGTTGCTCACTCATCCGACAATCCTCGCACGGCTGTGCGGGCGAGGGAGCCTCAGGGTTCGAGGGACTTCGCGGCCTGCCTGTCCAGTCCGATTCGCTGCACGTCCCACACGAGTCCCACGCGCTCCAGCGCTGAGATCACGATCCCCGAGAAGTCGATCTCCCGCCGGCCCAAACCGTGCATCGCCGAGGTCGGGAACGCATGGTGGTTGTTGTGCCAAGCCTCACCGAGCGAGAACGGGGCCAGCCATGACAAGTTACGCGAATGGTCGTCGGTCTCGAACCTTTTCTGGCCGAAGAAATGACACAGCGAGTTGATGCTGTAGGTGACGTGGTGCAGCACGAAGATACGCACCGCGCCGCCCCACAGCAATCCCGTCAGCCCGGCGTCCACGGTGCCGCCGATCAGCACGCCGAGCCCGAACGGGATCGCCAGACCCACGAGTGACCACAGCACGAACGTCCTATCGACGAAGTCGATCACCGGATCGGCAATCAAATCGGGGGCGAAGCGCTCTTGGGCACCGCGCTGTTGGTGGTTGAACAGCCACCCCACATGCGCGTGCGCGAGACCGTGCAACGCTCCTCGCAAACCACCGCCGTGGCCTACGTGCGGGCTGTGCGGGTCGCCGAAGCGGTCGGAGTACGCGTGATGCTTGCGGTGATCGGCGACCCAGGAGATCACCGGGCCCTCGACGGCCATCGTGCCCAGGACGCCCAGCAGCCCCCGCATCCAGGCGGAGGTCTTGAAACTGCGATGGGTCAGCAGGCGATGAAAGCCGACCGTGACCCCAAGCCCAATCGGCACGTACATGATCAGGAAGATCGCTATGTCGCGCCAGTGCAGCTCGCGGTTCCACAGCTGCCAGCCGGCGAGCAGGAGCAGCAACGGCGGTACCCCGGTGATCAGCGCCGTCACCGCCCGGTCCACGTTCTGCAGGACGGGAACCCGGATCTCCTCGGAGGATGGGCCCTCAGAGGGTCCTGTGACGGGGTCTGTACGGTCCCGTAACGGAGGGTCCCGTGACGGCGCTCATACGCCGAATTTTGGCTGAGCGAATCGTCTCTGTCGCTGCGGCCGGCCACCCAACATCGGCAGCTCTCCCCCGAATCAGGGTAGGGATAACCCCCTGGGGCGGCCGATATGGCCTTCGCGGATGCTTTCGTCCTCGGTCGACCCTCGACCGCCCCAGTCGCAAGCTCCTCTTGGATGGGTCCTCAGCCCGCGCGCACGTCCAGGACGACCTTGCCGGTCGCGCGGCGCTCGTCGATCGCTTTCAACGCCTCGCCGGCGCGCTCCAGCGGGAAGCGCTCGCCGACGATCGGCCGCACGACGCCCTCATCCACCATGCTGTTCACCGCGGCGCCGATCTCACGGTTCAGCTCGGGCTTGCCCATCACATAGCCGCCCCACCCGGCGCCCACGACCTCGGTGTTGCCCAGCAGCAGCCGGTTGACCCTCACCTCTGGAATCGAACCGCCGGTGAAGCCCACGACGACCAGCCGCCCGTTCTCGCGCAGCGAGCGCAGGCTGTCGGTGAAGCGATCTCCCCCGACCGGGTCGAGCACCACATCCACGCCGCCACCCGAGAGCTCCTTTGCTTCGTCCTTCCACGCACCATCGGACCGCACGACCTCATCCGCGCCGGCCTGTTCGGCGACCCGCTGCTTGGCGTTGCTGGAGACAACCGCGATCGTGCGCGCGCCGATCCCCTTGGCGACCTGCAGCGCCGCGGTGCCCACGCCGCCGGCCGCACCGTGCACCAGCACCGTCTCACCCGCCTTCATCCGCCCGCGCAGCACTAGCGCGAAGTAGGCCGTGTGGTAGTTGAGGATCAACCCCGCGCCCTGCGCGAAATCGAGCTCCGGCGACAGCGCAAACGTGAAGAACTCAGGCGCCACCGCCGTCTCGGCGAAGCCGCCGAGGCCACAGAACGCCGCCACGCGGTCGCCGGCCTTGACCTGCCCTCCGGCGGGCGCGCTGCGCACCACCCCGGCCACCTCGCTTCCGGGCACGAACGGCAGCGGCGGTTTGAGCTGGTAGGAGCCCCGCGTCTGCAGCACCTCCGGGAACGAGACCCCGGCAGCATGCACGTCAATCAGGACGCCCGCGCCAGGGGTGAGCATATGCGCAGGTTCAGGCTCGGGCAGCTCCACCAGCGCCAGCGCGCTGTCGGGACCGGTGAGGTCGACGATCTGGATAGCTCTCATCGCGGGGATTATGTCCGAGGCGAGCTTCCGCAGCACGAGGTCATCCGTGACCCTCATCCGTGACCCGCTCGCGGTTTGGTTCCACTGGCGAGTACGACGATCCTCTCGCTTGGCACGATTCGCGACTCTCAATCGTCCCATTGCAAAATTATAATATCGTGGTTGCTGCTTTATAGCTAATATAGTGTCGTGAATGAAGAGGACACGCACATACTCCCCCGTGACAGTTGAAGCAGCCCGGCTTCTCGGCGCTCGTATCCGCCTGGCGCGGCGCGAGCGCCGCTGGACGGTTCAGGAACTGGCCGAGCGGGTCGGCGTCTCGCACGTGACGATGAGCAAGATCGAGCGCGGTGATCTGACTGTTGGGCTGGGCGTCGCGTTCGAGGCCGCGGCCGTCCTCGGCGTTCAGTTGTTCCACGAGGACCGCTCCCGCCGCTCACTGGAGGCCGGTCGTGTCGATGACCGTCTCGCGGTGCTGCCGCAGCTTGTACGCAAGCCGGTAGAGGTGGACGATGACTTCTGAGCGCCAGCAGGCGTTCGTGTGGGTGTGGCTGCCCAGCGCGGCTGACCCGGTGGTCGCCGGCCGCCTGGACACCGCCGGCCAGATCGTCACGTTCACCTACGGGCAGAGCTACCTCGCTCGCAAGGACCGGATCGCGCTCTACTTTCCGGAGCTGCCGCTACGCCGCGGCCGGATCTCACCGCTGGTCGGTGAGGTGGCCGGCTGCATCGCCGACGCGGCCCCGGACGCATGGGGCCAGCGGGTGATCCTGAACCGCCGGGTCGGTCAGAACGCCGTCGATACCACCGACCTGAACCTCTTGACCTACCTGCTGGAGTCCGGGTCGGACCGAATCGGCGCCCTGGACTTTCAGACGTCGGCCTCGGAGTACGTCGCACGGTCAACGGGAAACGCGCGACTCTCGGAGCTTGCCCAGTCTGCCGAGCGGGTCGAGCAGGGTGTCCCGCTCTCGCCAGCGCTCGATCAAGCGTTGCTTCATGGCAGCTCCGTCGGGGGCGCGCGGCCGAAGGCGCTGCTGAGCGACGGCGCCCGTCGGCTGATTGCGAAGTTCAGCTCGACCACGGACACCTACCCAGTCGTCAAGGGCGAGTTCGTGGCGATGGAGCTCGCCTACCGCGCGGGACTGAACGTGCCACGAGTTGAGCTCGGGCAAGCACTCGGCAAGGACGTGCTCTTGATCGATCGGTTCGACCGGCCCGCCACCGGCGGCCGCCGGGCGATGGTTTCGGCCCTGACGATCCTCGAGCTCGACGAGACGGGCGCGAGGTACTCAAGCTACGCCGACCTCGCGCGGATGATCCGCACTCGGTTCACCGATCCGATCCCGACATTGCGCGAGCTGTTCTCCCGCATCACGTTCAACATCCTCACCGGCAACAACGACGACCATGCCCGCAACCACTCCGCGTTCTGGGATGGCACCTCACTCACCCTCACCCCGGCCTACGACATCTGCCCGCAGCCGCGCGCAGGTGGCGAGACCGCCCAGCTCATGGCGATCGGCGAGGACGGCTACCGGATGAGCCAGGTGGCCGGTTGCGTCTCCCGTGCATCCACCTACCGGCTCTCGGAGCCGGACGCCCGTGAGATCATCGACCACCAGATCGATGTGATCGAAACCCAGTGGGCCGACGTGTGCGACCAGGCTGCCCTGACCGAGGTCGACCGCGCAGGGTTCTGGCGACGTCAGTTCCTCAACCCGTACGCTACTGAGGGCTATCACTGACGATGACCAACCCACCAGCGTTAGGAGACATCACGATGATGACCACACCGCAGCTCGTCACCGGCGTCGACTTCGTCGGCCTCCCCACGCACGACCTCGAGGCAGCTGTCGAGTTCTACGGCTCGACTGTCGGTCTGCGTCGATCGGTGTACCTCAAGGAGAGGCACTACGCGGAGTTCGAGACCGGCAACCTGACGCTCAGCGTGTACAACGCAGAGGGGATGGGCCTCGAACACAACGTCAACGCCAATGCGATCGCGCTGCACGTCGACGATGTCGCGGCGGCGCGAGCAACGCTCGAGGAGCGCGGAGTCGAGTTCAGCGGCGAGACGCTCGATACGGGCGTCTGCCACATGGCGTTCTTCGCCGACCCGGACGGAAACGCGCTCATGCTCCACCACCGCTATGCCCCGCGCGTGACGGAGACGTAACGCCGGGCATACCACGGCCACGCGTGGCTGCCTGCCACCTACGTTTCAGGGCACTTCGGAGATCACCAGGCGTAGGGCGCCGTCGAAGCTCTTCTGCTCACGCAGGTAACCGTGCTCGGCGTCCCAGGCGCCGGAGTCAAGCGCGACAGCGAGCCGGTCGACGATGCGCTGCTCCACGTCTGGCTCGAGCAGCGCCCACATTGACTGGGCGCCGCGAACAGCCGGGTCCAGGAGCTCCTCGGGTCGCCGCCAAAACGCCTCGAAGAATCCGTCGAGGCAGTCGCCGGGCGTTGGGATTCGCTCCACGCGCGTGCGCCCACCCAGGGCAGCGGCGATGTCGTCGATAGCGGGGAACCGTGGTCGCTCCTTCACGAGCCCCTCGTGGAGGAACTCTTGCTGCCAGACGGGCAGATCGTCGAGCTCGAACGTGAAGATCACTACGGGTCCGCGGGAGACGCGGCGAAGCTCGGCCAGGCCGGCGTGGACCGGATCCCAGTGATGGATCGTCACGCAGGCCATCGCCGCATCGACCGCGCCATCATCGATGGGAAGCGCCTCTGCACGAGCGGCGATCGCCGGCGCGGCGCCAGCGGGGCGCTGAGCTCGCATGGTCGCGCTCGGCTCGACGGCGAGCACCCAACGATCACACGGCTCATAAGACCCGGCGCCGGCACCGACGTTGAGCACCGTGCGTGCGTCGCCAAGCGCGGCATGAATATGCGCGGCAATCCGAGGATCCGGGCGCCGATGCTGCGCATACGTGCACCCATGCCGCTCATAGTCGACCCGAGCAGTCACCCGTCGACCCTAACACCTGCCCGGCTTGATCCCCCTGCTCTGAGGAGCCATCGCACATCCGGGGCCGGCGTGTTCTTACGCGACCTTTCGCGTCAGCCCTAAGTGGGATGCTTTGATGGGATGGATGTCGTAGCGATCGCCATCGCCACCTTGATCTTCGCCCTCCTCGGCGCGCTGATCGCGGGCTTCGATCGCATATGAGCATCGCAGAAGCGGTCGCGCTGACCGTCGGCGTGGCGCTGTTCGCCTATCTCGTGTACGCCCTGCTGCGCGGAGAGCGACTCTAAGTGACCACGTCGGGGTGGCTCCAGATCGTCCTGCTGCTCGTTGTCCTGACCGCCGTCACACCGCTGCTAGGCGCCTACATCCATCGCGTGTTCGGCGGCGAGCGGGTGCTACTCACGCGCGCCCTCGGGCCGGCGGAGCGGCGCTTCTCGGCGCTCCTGGCGGGATCGGAGCCAGCCGGTCAGGACTGGAAGGGATACGCGGGCAGCGTGCTGATGTTCAGCGCGATCTCCTGGCTGGCGCTGTTCGTGGTTCTGCGCACGCAGTCCATCCAGCCGCTGAACCCCCAGGGCTATCGCTCCGCCCCCTGGGATTTGAGCTTCAACACCGCCTCGTCGTTCGTGAGCAACACCGGCTGGCAGTTCTACGGTGGCGACGTCACCCTCTCGAACTTCTCGCAGATGGCCGGGATCACGGTACAGGGCTTCCTCAGCGGAGCGGTCGGACTGGCTGTGGGGATCGCGATCGCCCGGGGCTTCGCCAACCGTTCCAGCCAGGCGCTGGGCAACTTCTGGGTGGATCTGATCCGGGCGCTGCTGTACGTGCTGCTGCCGCTGTCGATCATCGGCTCGGCGTTCCTGGTCAGCCAGGGGGCGATCCAGACGCTTGCGGGGAACGTCCACTTCTCGACCCTGGCCGGAGCAAGCCAGACGCTCGCCCTCGGTCCGGTCGCCTCGCAGAAGGCCGTCATGATGCTGGGCTCCGACGGCGGCGGCTTCTACGCGGTCAACTCGGCGCTGTCGTTCGAAGATCCCACCGGTCTGGCGAACTTCCTCGAGATGCTGATGATGCTGGCGATCCCGGCCGCGCTGACGGCAACGTACGGGAGGATCGTCGGCAACCGCCGCCAGGGCTGGGTGCTGTACGCCGTGATGGTCGTCATGTTCATCGGCGGGGCGGCGGTCGCCTACCCGGCCGAGAGCCGGCCCTCCCCGGCGATGCGGGCCGCGGGCGTCCACGGGCTGAACATGGAGGGCAAGGATCAGCGCCTGCAGGTGTCCGACTCGACGCTCGAGGCCGTTGTCGGCACGACGACTGGCAACGGGGCGGCGAACGCCGCGCTCGACTCGTTCACCGGTCTCGGCGGCTCGATCCCGATGGCGAACATCATGACCGGCGAGGTGATCTTCGGCGCCGTCGGCTCGGGCCTGTACGGGATGCTGCTGATGGTCCTGCTCGCCGTGTTCGTCGCCGGGCTGATGGTGGGGCGCACGCCCGAGTACCTGGGCAAGCGCATCGAGGCCCGCGAGATCAAGCTCGTCACGATCGGCGCGATCGCCGTGCCGCTGATCGTTCTGTTCATGACCGCCTGGGCGATCAGCACCCGCTACGGCACGCGTTCGATCTTCAACGCCGGACCGCAGGGGTTCTCGGAAACCCTGTATGCCTACACCTCACAGGCCAACAACAACGGCTCGGCGTTCGCCGGGTACGTCGGTTTCTCTCAGCCACACACCCCCGGCAACGTGGGGGCTGCGGGAGTCACGTTCGCCGACCTGGCTGGGGGCACGGCCATGCTGGTGGGGCGCTTCCTGCCGATGCTCGCCGCGCTCGCGGTAGCGGGCTCGCTGGCGGGCAAGCGGACTATCGCCGCGGGCGAGGGCACAATGCGCACCGACACGCCGGTGTTCGCGGTGCTGCTGCTCGGAACCATCGCGATCGTCGCGCTACTTACATTCGTGCCCTCCTTGATGCTCGGCCCGCTTGTGCAGGCCCTGACCCCGAGGCTCTTCTGATGCTGCGCCAGCTCAGGTCTTCGCTGCTGGCAGTGATCGTGCTCACCGTGCTGCTCGGCCTGGTCTACCCACTGGCGATGACCGGCTTGGCGCAGGTGCTCTGGCCGCATCAGGCCAACGGCAGTCGCGTGGAGCGGCACGGGACGCTCGTCGGCTCGCTGCTGATCGGCCAAGACTTCCGCGGTCAGGCGCGCTACTTCCAAAGCCGCCCCTCGGCAAGCGCCGATGACCCCGTCGTTACGGCGGCGTCTAACCTCGGGCCCAACTCGGCCAGACTGTCGCGCCTGATTCACTCGCGCCTGTTGGCCTTCCTGCACCACGAACGGCCGTATGACCCGGGCCTGACCGCCGCGGCGGTCCCCGTGGATGCGCTCACTGCCTCGGGGTCGGGGGTCGATCCCGACATCTCGACGACCAACGCCGCCATCCAGGCGCACCGCGTCGCGGCGGTCCGCCGCCTGCCTCTGGCGACGGTGACGCACCTCCTCGCCGAACACACCGAAGGGACTGCCGACGGCCTGTTCGGAGGAACCTCGGTCAACGTGCTCGCCCTCAACCTGGCGCTCGACGAGATGCACTCGCCATGACCAAGCCACCGCGCGCCATGACCGGGCAATCACGCGCGGGCGCGATCAGGGCGGAGATCGTCCTGCCGGCTCTCGCCTCGGCCGCCGGCAAGCTGCGCCCTACGCGCATGATCCACAACCCGGTCATGTTCACCGTCGAGGTCGGCGCGGTGCTCACGACGCTGCTGTGGCTCGCGCAGGCGACGGGCCTCGGCGTGGGCGGCGCCGGAGGCGGCAACCACAACCCGGCCTGGTTCACCGCGTCGATCGCCGGCTGGCTGTGGCTTACCGCCTACTTCGGCAATCTCGCCGAGGCGGTCGCCGAGGGGCGCGGCAAGGCCCAGGCCGACGCTCTGAGAGACATGCGCAGCGACACTCCGGCGCGCCTGCGCGACGGGACCGCCAAGCCCTCCGCCGAGCTCGCCCCGGGCGACCTCGTCGAGATCGTGGCCGGCGAGCTGATCCCCGGTGACGGAACGATCGTGGAGGGCATCGCGTCGATCGACGAGTCGGCGGTCACGGGTGAGTCCGCCCCGGTGGTGAGGGCGGCCGGCGGTGACCGCACCGCGGTCACCGGAGGGACACGGGTGCTCTCTGACCGGATCGTCGTGGAGATCACCCAGCGTCCTGGCGAGAGCTTCCTGGATCGCATGATCGCCCTGGTGGAGGGCGCGCAGCGCCGCAAGACGCCGAACGAGATCGCACTCGGGATCCTGCTCGCCGGGTTGACGCTGATCTTCCTGTCGGTAGTGATCACGCTGGGGCCGTTCGCCCACTATGCGAATACCGCGATCTCGATCGCCACGCTGATCGCGCTGCTCGTCGCGCTGGCGCCCACGACGATCGGCGCACTGCTGTCGGCGATCGGCATCGCCGGCATGGACCGGCTGGTCGCCCGCAACGTGTTGGCGCTTTCCGGCCGCGCGGTCGAGGCCGCGGGGGACGTGAACCTACTGATGCTCGACAAGACCGGCACGATCACGCTCGGCAACCGCCAGGCCACGGCCTTCATCCCGATGCCCGGGATCGAGGAGCGCGAGCTCGCCGACGCCGCCCAGGCTGCGTCGCTGGCCGACGAGACGCCGGAGGGCCGCTCGATCGTGATCCTGGCCAAGCGCTACGGGCTGCGCGAGCGCCAGCTCGGCGACGCCAGCGCGCACTTCGTGCCATTCACCGCCGAGACACGCATGAGCGGGGTCGATCTTCACGGCCACGAGCTGCGCAAGGGCGCCGGAGAGGCGATCATCGAATACGTCCGCCAGCGCTCCGGTCAGGTGCCTGTCGAGCTCGACCGGGAGCTCGGCCGCATCGCGGGCGAGGGCGGAACGCCACTGGCGGTCTGCCGCGACGAGACCGTTCTCGGCGTGATCGACCTGCGCGACATCCTCAAGGAGGGCATCCATCGCCGCTTCGAGGAGCTGCGCCGCATGGGCGTCAAGACAATGATGATCACCGGCGACAACCCGCTGACCGCCGGCGCCATCGCCCATGAGGCCGGCGTCGATGACTTCCTGGCCGAGGCCACGCCCGAACGCAAGCTGGCTTTGATCCGCGAACAGCAGAGCCAGGGCCGGATCGTCGCCATGACGGGCGACGGCACCAACGACGCGCCCGCGCTCGCCCAGGCCGACGTGGGCGTGGCGATGAATAGCGGCACCCAGGCCGCGCGCGAGGCCGGCAACATGGTCGACCTCGACAGCGACCCCACGAAGCTGATCGAGATCGTCGAGGTTGGCAAGCAGCTGCTGATCACCAGGGGGGCGCTGACGACCTTCTCGATCGCCAACGACGTCGCGAAGTACTTCGCGATCCTGCCGGCCGTGTTCGCGGCGACCTACGCTTCGGTTGGCGCCGGCAGCGGCCCGCTCGCGCGGCTGAACGTGATGAGCCTGGGCTCCCCCCGCTCGGCGATCCTGTCCGCGATCGTCTACAACGCCCTGATCATCCCCACCCTCGTGCCGCTTGCCCTGCGCGGCGTGCGCTACCGGCCGCTCGGCGCCAGCGCGCTGCTCTACCGCAATCTCGCGATCTACGGCGTCGGCGGCCTGGTCGCGCCCTTCGTAGGCATCAAGCTGATCGACCTGCTCCTACACGGGGTCCTCGGAGCCTGATCCGGCGATGGCCCACGGCCAGCACAAGGTCTTCCTCGGCATGGCGGTCGGCGTCGGCAAGACCTTCCGCATGCTCCAGGAGGGCCACTCGGTCGCTGCAGAGGGCAAAGACGTCGCGATCGGCCTGCTGGAGACCCACGGGCGGCCCGAAACGGCCGCTCTGGCCGAGGGGCTCGAGTTGATCCCGCGCCGGCGAGTCCCCTTCCAGGGCACGGTCGTCGAGGAGATGGACCTGCCCGCGATCCTGCGCCGCTCGCCCCGGGTCTGCCTGATCGACGAGGTCGCTCACACCAACGCGCCCGGCCTGGAGCACCAGAAGCGATACGAAGATGTCGAGGACGTCCTTGCGGCCGGGATCAACGTCTTCTCGACCGTCAACGTGCAGCACCTGCAGAGCGTCAGCGAGCGGATCGCCGAGAAGACAGGCATTGTCATCGAGGAAACGATGCCCGACCGGGTGATCGACGAGGCCGACGAGGTCGTGGTCGTCGACCTGACGCCCGAGGCCCTGCAGGCACGCATCATGGAGGGCAAGGTGTTCCCGGCCGGCAGCGTGCCCATCGCCCTGGAGAGATTTTTCACCAAGGAGAACCTCGACGTGCTGCGCGAGATGGCGCTGCTGCAGGTCGTCGAGGAGGTCGAGGCCCACCGGCTGACCGCCGAGCTGCTCCACGACGAAGATCGCCTGATCAGCAACGTCGCGCCAGAGCGCTCCTACAGGCTGCTCGGTCTCATCAGGCCCGATCCGAGCGCCAACCGCATCATCCGGCGCGCCTGGGCGCTCGCCGAGCGCCTGGGCGCAGAGCTGGACCTGCTGTGGGTCGTCTCCCCACGGCAGGTCGAGAATCGCGAAACCGACCGACGCGTGGACGAGCTGCGTCGCCTTGCCGCCGTCTTCGGAGCGCATCTGATCGTCGAGACCGACAGCAGCGTTGCCCGCGCCGTGATGCGAGTGGCCGTCAGCCACGGGACGAGCCACATCGTCATGGGCACGCCCCACCCCCACCAGAGATTCGGTCGTCCGGGCAGGTCGCTGGTGGACGAGATCGTTACCGCATACCCGGGCTTGGACATCGTGCTGGTCGGAGACCCGCGACCAAGCGACGGGGGCTGAAGCCAGCCCCCCCGGACCACGAGATCGAGGTCTGGGCCACCCCGCCACAAGATCGCCGCTCAGCGAGCGGGTAAATCGAGGACTTTCTCGATCACATCTCGCATTGGGAGGTTGTCGCCCTGGAGGCTGCGCTGCGAAGCGTGGACCAGCGCCTGCGAGTCCAAGTGCTCCCAGGCGAGGGTGTGGCCGGCGTCCAGAGCGAGCTGGCGCAGGAAGGCGCGCTGTGCGCGCCCGTTGCCGTCGCGGAAAGGATGAACCGCGTTGATCTCGGCGTAGTAGTAGGTGAGCCGCTCGGCGAACTGGTCTCGCGGCAATCCGCGGAGATGCCGCTCATCGTTGAGCTGGCGGAACACCTCGGTCGCGTAGCTCTCGATGTGCTCGGGCAGCGCGAACATGCTGCCCGGCTTGGCAAGTGGCACGCTGCGCAGCTCGCCCGCCCACGAGTAGATGTCCTGGAAGATGAAGCGATGGAACTCCTGCAGGTGGAGAAGATCGTAGGCCCCCTCCAGTCTGAGCGCAGCGAGCTGCGCGAGCCGTAGCGTGCTCGCCTGCGCCTCGTGGTCGGCGAGCGTGTCGGCGTCTTGCAGCCCGGCCAGGTTGCGCAGTACGCCGGTACCGGGATAGACGTAGGGGTCGGTCACCGCGCCGGGAAAGCCGCGATCAGCGGCGCGTTGACACGGGCTCCGGCTGGCCAAGCAGGTGCGCCACGGACTCGCTGGCCGCGAGACGCTGCGCTGCCTCTCCGAGCTGCTCGGTCTCGATCGCGCTGTTGACCCAGCGGTCGAGGATCTCTCTGACGGTCGTGCCCGGCTCCAAGCCCTCGGCTCGCACCGACCCGATGGCATCCGCAGCTATGTGTGCACGAGTATCCATAACGGCCTACAACCAGGATACCGCCAGAGTCGGTGCGGTCAGAGACGCTTGTTGCCCGGCCGGAGCGCAAGCGCGGTGCGGAGATAGCGAGACGCTCGCATCGCTCTGTGAGCAGGCGTGTCGGTGGCTTTGAGCCTATGCTCACCGACCTCGGTTCACCTTCGCGTGGAGGCCACTTCGCGGAGGTTCGAGCCCTCTCGGGCGCATTGGGCTCACAGCTTGCTTGCAAGACTTGCAAGACGTGCGCTGCGTGCGCTATACTCCTGCGATGGCTACCACCCAGGCATCCGCACGAGCCGACGTCGTTCGCGCACTTCCCACCTATCAGGAGGCCGCGGAGCTCATTGAAATCCATCCTTCGGGGATCACGCGGGCGGTGGCGAGGCTTGGCATTGAACCCCAGCTCTGGGGCGGCATCGAGAAGCACCTGAAGGTGGTCGACGTGCTGCGTATCGCCGCGCAGGCTCGTCGTGCGTCGGTCGAGGAGGTCGCCGGGGGGCTGCTGGAGCGCGCGTCGAGCGATCCCTCCCAGCAGGCGGCGGTACGCGGCGAGCTCGACCGCTATTTCGCCGAGGTTCACCAGCCGGCGCAGCCGTCACCGCAGGATCAGTTCCTGGCCGAGCTGCGCGAGGCCCTGCCCGGGAAGTACGCCAAGCAGGCCGAGCGCATTTATCGGCGCTACGTCGAGAGCTCGTAGTAGGCACGGTCGGCGTATCCGCCGTGCCTGGTGGACGGGCCCTTTCCCAGACCAAGCGCCTGCAGCTCGTCCGGTGTGAGGATGATCGCGCTGTCGGCGAGGACGCCGACACGGCGTCGCCTGACCGTGCGCCGGTCGATCGCGGCGACGATCATGAGCAGGTACCAGAGCATCACCATGTACTCGCCGCGCGTCGCCTCGGGGACGTCCTGTCGGACTACCATGCTGGTCACCAGGTGCGGGCGCAGACGTTTGCGGCGGCTGCGCCTGTGCTCGATGTCCTCGATCGGTCCCTCCTCGAAGTGCCATGAGAGCACGGCCGCGACGTGACCCGCGTCGAGATCGCGGACGAGCAGCCTGCGTCCCTTCTTCGCGTCGGCTCGGTGGAACTGCTCGAGAGCGGTCGTCCGCGCGGGGAAGCCGTAGAGGTGCGGCGGCTTGGACGTGAGAACACGCCAGCGAGCGTCTGCGTCCGTGTCGTCATCATCGTTCTCGGCGGCGCCCTTGGGTGCCGCGAGTGTCGGGATGAGACGGTCGATGTGGATGACGGTCTGGGGGTCGCCGCCCCAGCGCGCTTCGGAGATCGTGAGGCAGCCGGCAAGCTCGTCGATCAGCTCGCTACGGCGTGGGAGGAGGCGGTTGATGACATCCCACGGATCCATGAACAGCTCTGCCCCGCTATCTCACGACTCGCGCCGGGCTCGTCCGCGGGCGGAGGCGGTCGTCGCGGCCGATCCTGCTCTCCAGACGCCCGAGCATGCGCTGGGGGGCGTGGCATTGGAGCGAAGGTTCGGCACCGAGGCGTTCGAGCTGATCCTGGCGTAGGGTGAGGTTCTGAGGGGGAACAATGACGCAAGCAGCGTAATTCGTTGTGAAGCGATGATGACCGGCGAGTTGCGGCCGGCGTATCGCGTGTGCGCGCGAGATATGCCGTCTCGCTGGGCTTCAGCCCGCGGCGCTGTGCCCAGCGGCGAAACGACCGCATCGCGCTTGAGATCTTGCCGAGGCTCGCGATCGTGACAGCCTCCGGATACTTCACCCGCTCCTGACGCCACTCATCGACACGGCTCGGCGCCAGCCAGCCGAGGCCGACGAGCACATCGATCGGTGTGACGAGCTTGCGCTCCGCCAGTGCCGCCGCAGCCGCTCGCGCGACACGCTGCTCCATCCGCTTGTCGTTCTCCCTGGGCATCCCCTCGTTACGTCCGACCGGCAGGGTACAAGCAGCCCATGAGCGATGAGGAGCTGGAGCAGGCCGTCCGCAGGCTGCGAACCAAGGGCTATGCGCCCAAGGAGATCGCTCGCACGCTCGGTGTACGCCCGGCGGTGGTGGCGCCCATGGTGCGGATGATCGCGGCTGAGCGCGCTGTTGTCGGGATGGAGCCAGAGCTGACGGAGTGCTGGGTGAGCCCGGGCTGGCGTGCCGGACTCACGGTCGCTGGCCATGCCGAGTGGCCCGGCGGCGAGACCGTGGAGCACGAAACCGATGGGCTGGTCGGGGTCCTCATCGCGCGTGAGGATCGTCACCAGAAGGTTTCGGTCTGCGGTTACCTGCTCGACGTCTACTGCCTGGGCGTCAAGAACGCGCTCGGACCGGATCGCATGCGCCGCGGGGAGCTTCCGTTTTTCGCGCGGTCCTTCTTCGGCGCCTGGGGCACCCGCGGTGTGCCCGCCCCGATCGAGCTCGCGCGCGAGCTCGTGTTCGGCGCCGTCGAGTACGCCCGCGCCCTGGGGTTCGCGCCGCACCCCGACTTCGAGCGGGCGAGCGGTCAGCTCGGCGCATGGGACGGCCCAAGCGCGATCCGCTTTGGTCGCGACGGAAAGCCCTGCTTCACACAAGGCCCCTACGACGACCCCGCGGCGGTCCTGCGCACGCTTGAAGAATCCGTCGGGTCCGGGAACTTCCACTTCACGGTCTCCATTGGCTCACTGGACGGCCTGCCGATCACCGAGCCGGGGCAGTCTATCCGTCCGATGTCCCGCCACATGGCGGCTTGATCCCGGAACCTCCTCGGATGGTTGGTTCGATGAGCAAAGCGCAGCTTGACGCGATGGTCGAGGAGGCCACCGTCGATTGCTACAACGAGAGCGAGCAGATCACCGGCCTGTTCACTGTGATCGAAGACGAGCTCGAGGTTCCGTTCAACACCCGGGTGCTGGGTGTGGACGTCACCGTCGAGCGCTTGACGTTGAGCGACGACGACCGGATCGTCGCGATCTGCTCGCGTGAGAAGCTGCGACAGGCCATCCCGCTCCTCGACCTGCCTCTGCCGACCCCGCCGCCCGGAGGGGCGCAGTGGATAGAGGCATACCGCCACTGGCTGGGCTGAGCGCAGGGGGGCCGAGCGAGACGCGATCAGCTCGGCGGGGAGACGAGCACTCAGTTCAGAGCGCTGAAATCGGTGCGCCAGCCGCCACCACGTTGGTTCGCGACGATGAGATCGTCGAGGATCCTCCCGAAGCCGCTCACCGCGGTGTGTGACCGGGCGGAGCCAGCTCGACCTGCAAACGGCGCAGGGCCGGCGTGCGGCGCACCGCGCTCGATCACCGGCACAACGCAGCACGGCGTATGAGCCAGAACGACAGAGGCGCACGATGAGTAAGAAGAAGCGCAAGGCCATCCCGCCTGAACTCCAGGCCTGGATCGAGGCGCGCAGCCGCCATCACCTGTCGCACGCGCACGTGCAGATGGCACGAGAGCTTGGCATGAACCCAAAGAAGCTCGGCTCCATCGACAACCACGCCCAAGAGCCTTGGAAGGCACCGCTGCCACAGTTCATCGAGGACCTGTATCTCAAGCGGTTCAGCCGGGAGCGACCCGCGGTCGTCGTGCCGGTAGAGCAGCGAGCGCGAGAGCTGGAGAAGAAAAAGGAGAAGAAGAAGGCCGAGCGCGAGGTAGCGAGGGCGCGCGTCGAGGGCGCCGTCAGCGACGACCCGTCCTGATCAGCTCCGCAGAGAAGCCCCCGCCTGGCGCAGAGCACCGAAGTCGGTGTGCCACCCCTGACCATCGGGGCTGGCGACGGTCAGGTGCGCTTCGGTCAGCTCCTTCAGCGCTGTCACGACGGCGTTGTCTGACAGCCCGGTCCGCCTTGACACCCCGGTGATCGTGGTCCACGTGATGCTGGTCGTGCTCCCCGAGCGCTGGGGCAGGCCGATGCTGGTCGCGGCCACCACGGCGGCGAACACTCGCAGCGTGTCCTCCTGTGCCAAGGCCCGCAGCATTGCGGCGCCGTCGATCTGGGACATCTGACATTTCTACCGCCAGCGTCGGTTGCCACGAGGAACTCGCAGCGAATACCGCTACATCGGCGATGCGGACTCGCCCACCGACCCGAGAGACCTAGAAGCATTCGCCAACTGGTTCGCCGATTGGTGGCTACAACGAGGACGCCAACTGACCAACCCCGAGAGAACCGACGGTCCCTCGCACGCGGACGAATCGACCATAGACAACGTCGAAGGTCGCGAATGATCACCCTGTCTACTTCTGCTTCGCTGCGCCGTCACTTCGCGGGCTGGCCCCCTGATCCGAGCCGCCAGGACCGCCGTGCAGCCGACCAGCAGTCGCCCCCCGCCGTTGAATCAGCCGCGGGGCGATTCGCCCCTCAGCCCGGGCAGTTTCGGTGCCCGGCGCTTCTGCGCCATGAAGCTGCGCGGTTCCAACCCGCGAGAGACTAACAGGCCGGGACCGAGCACGCCGCGGAATAGTTCATATGCAGACCGGAAAAGCGGGGTGACAAGCGGGAGCGACGGGACTCGAACCCGCGACCTCTGCCGTGACAGGGCAGCGCTCTAACCAACTGAGCTACGCCCCCCGGGTTTCTTGCCTGGGAGACCTCCGCCTGCTCAGTATGCCAAGGCTTTGCCGCACGCAGCTCGCGGGCGGCTGCTCAACGAGCGCTGACGGGCACTGCCGGACGAGACATCCTCGGCGGAGCCTGAAGATGACCAGACGAAACTGGCCGGATGGCCAAGCTCGGGGGGATTCGTCTAGCCTTCGCATGTGGCGCTCGTCGGTCCTCCTCCGCTCCTGAACACCAGCCCCCTCGCCGCCATCGCTCGCGACCTGCGCGACGAGCGCTCTCGCACCGTTCCCTTCCCGCCTGGGGAAACCCGCTTCTCGCTGGCGCGCACGCGGCGCTTCGCCGATGACCCGCTCCCTCTGCTACTCGAGTCCTACGAGCGCTTCGGCCCTGTCTTTACGCTCCGCCTGTTCCACGGCAACGTCGTCTTCATGCTCGGGCCCGCCGCCAACCACTACATCACCGTCTCCCACGCCTCCAACTTCATCTGGCGCGACGGCCACTTCCGCGACCTCATCGGCCTGATGGGCGACGGGCTGCTCACGATCGACGGCGACTTCCACCGCCGCTCGCGCCTGATCATGCTCCCCGCCTTCCACCGCGACCACATCGCCGCCTCCGTCGACACCATGATCGAGGAGACCACCCGCGCACTCGACCAGTTCACGCCCGGCTCATCCATCGACCTCTACACCTGGACACGCCGCCTCGCCATGCGCATCGCCCTACGCGCGCTCTTCGGCCTGGATCCCGACGGCGAGCCCGCCCGCACCATCGACGCCGCTGGCCTGTTCGAGCAGGCTCTCTCCTTCTTCTCCTCCGACTACGCCCTGCGCGTCCTGCGCGGCCCCTTCACGCCCTGGGCGCGCCTCCAGCAGGCCGCCCGCCGGCTCGACACGCTCATCTACGCGGAGATCTCCACCCGCCGCGCCACCGGCGCCCGTGGCGAGGACATCCTCAGCCTGCTGCTTGACGCCCATGACGAAGACGGCTCGGCGCTCAGCGACCTGCAGATCCGCGACGAGGTCATGACCCTCCTCTTCGCCGGTCACGACACCACCACCTCGACCGTATCGTTCATGCTCTACGAGCTCGCCCGCCATCCCGCCATCGTCGCGCGCCTCATCGCCGAGCAGGACACCCTCCTCGTCGACGGCCGTCCCACCGCCTCCCAGCTCACCTCCGGCGCCCTTCCCGAGCTGGAGCTGGTTCTCGACGAGACCCTCCGCAAGTACCCGCCCGCCTGGGTCGGCCCCCGCCGCTCGATCGAGCCGTTCGAGTTCGAAGGCATCCCCGTCCCCGGCCGCGCGTTCGTCAACTACTGCTCCTGGGCATCCCACTACCTGCCCGATGTCTTTCCCGAGCCGGAGGAGTTCCGCCCCGAGCGCTTCGCCCCCGACGCGCGCACCGCTCTGGCCAAGGGCGCCTACGTCCCCTTCGGCGGGGGCTCGCGCACGTGTATCGGCATGCGCTTCGGCCAGCTCGAGATCCGCACGATCGCCACGCTCATCCTCTCCCGCTTCACTCTTTCCCTGCCAGAGGACTTCCACCTGGAGGTCCGTCAGATGCCCACGATCAGCCCCAAGCACGGCCTGCCGATGGTTGTCGGTGCTCGAGGCGCCTCCGTTCACGCCGATCTCTCGGCGGCGGCCGCCTAAATGCGTCGACCCGTGGTGCCCTCGTAGGGACGCGGCCAGCCTTGCGTCTCAGCGCATGCTTGCCATCATCGAAAGGCGATAGCTCAGCGCCCCTCCGGCTCCTCCCACCGCGCTCGCGCCCACTCCCTCCACGTATACGTGCGGGTCCGAGAACAGCGTCAGCTGCAACCCTGCCAACAGAAGTCCCGTCGGACGCGCGACCAGCTTGCCTTCGCTCGCGCCCGCGACCGCATCCACCGACGCGCCCACGCCGAACAGCCCACCGCTGGCGCGCACCTCGACCTTGCCGCCTTCGCTCTTCACCAGCTGCACGTCGAACCCTTCCGGCAGTGCCGCCCTCACGTCCGCGTCCGTCACCCGCGCCTGGGCGCTCAGCGCGCTGCCGCGCTTGCTGAAGCTCACGTCGCTCAGCCTCAATGATCCCTCTGCCACGCTGCCCGCCGTCATCTCCATATCGTTTGCCCCCCGTGCTTCCCACAGCAGCTTTGCCGTCTGCGCCGGGCTCACCCGCAGGCTCCTCGCCCGCACCTTCACCAAATCCGCGCTCCCCCACAGCAGCTCCACCGCCGGCCACGCGCTCACGCTCACGCTCACGACCGTCCCGTACCTCCCCACGCGCGCTCTGATCCTGCTCGCCGCGATCCCCGGCAGAAGCGCCTGCGCGAGCCCCAGCGCGACGACGATCGCTCCCGCCACTCCCGTCATGATTCTGAGCTTTCCGCCCACGCACGCAAGTTTGGCAGACGCGCCGCCGGCATACGTGGCGAGAACTCTTTGACGGTCCCCCTCGCAGGGGCCGGCGGGGTCGCGTGCGGCGATACGGGGCTCGGCGCTTGTCCCGCTAGCCTTGAGGTCCCCTCACCCGGGGCGCGTAGCTCAGTTGGTCAGAGCACCTCGTTTACACCGAGGGGGTCGCCCGTTCGAGTCGGGCCGCGCCCACTAAAGCGAAGATTCGCGAATTCCAGCGAACGAAGGCGAAACGCCGCGAAAACGCTGGACTTCGCGCGAGCCGTTTTTCGCCGTGGTTTGCGCCGCGAAAGCGAGCGTGTGTCGACCCTCGGCCGGTACGCTCGCCGATCATCCCGTGCGGGAGCCTGGGGCTGGTGTCGAGGCGCGCCCACTATCGCTACAAAGCAGGCATGCGTCTCGCCTTGCTGGCGATCCGTGATGAGTTTTGATTCATCGCGCAGTCTGTGGGGTATCACTCGTTCTGTTCAACGGAAGGATGGTTGCTGATGGCCAGCGTTCTCGCAGGGATCACCACATCGATCGATGGGTACATCACCGGACCCGACGATGGCCCAGGGAAAGGCCTCGGCGAGAACGGTGAGCGCTTGCACTACTGGGTCTTCGGCGGCCCGTGGACCTACGCCGAGGAGGAGCGCCGTGCGCCGACCGGCGAGGACGCCGCCTGGCTGACCGACACCATGTCGAGGATCGGTGCGGTCGTCGGTGGACGCGGGACGTATGAGGCGGCTCGGCACTGGGGGGATGAGAACCCCTGGGAACTGCCGTTTTTCATCGTCACGCACCGTCCGGAGGAGGAGCCGCCCGGCGGGGCGTTCACGTTCGTCTCAGGCGTCGAGGCGGCCGTCGAGCGCGCCCAGCAGGCGGCGGCCGGAAAGGACGTCCACGTGATGGGCGGAGCCAAGATCATCCGTCAAGCCCTCGCGGCCGGGATCATCGAGGAGCTGACGATCATCATCGCGCCGGTCGTCATGGGCGCGGGAAAGCGACTCTTCGACGGGTTCTCGCAGTCGCTCGAGCTCGAGCACCTCGGTGTGCGACAGTCGCCGCACGCGACCTTTATCCGGTACCGGGTGCAACGACCATGACGACTGAGCTTGCTTCACCACGACGGTTGAGGAGGTGTTCGTGCCGAGCGAACAAGAAAGGCGGAAGATGAAAGCGCGAATCGACATAATCACGCTCGCTGTCGCCGATCTGGAGCGGGCGCTGGAGTTCTACCGAGACGGGCTCGGATTGGAGTCGCGCGGGATCATCGGCACCGAGTTCGCCGGCGACGCTGTCGAGCCGGCCGGGGCTATCGCGCTGTTCGAGCTACCGGGCGGGCTGATGCTGTCGCTGTACCCCCGCACCGAGCTGGCGAAGGACGCCAAAGTCCCGCTCGGTCCGCCGAAGACCGGCGAGTTCAGCATCGGACACGCGGTGGCAAGCAAAGCCGAGGTCGACGCCCTGCTCAGCCAAGCCGAGGCCGCCGGAGCCACGCTCACCGACCGACCGCACGACCGTCCCTGGGGGATCTACTCCGGCTATTTTCGCGATCCCGACGGACACCTATGGGAGGTCCTCTACAACCCACGGCTCGTCCGCCCGCAGGAGTAATGCGGTCCAGCTTGTGTCATATGGAACGCGAAGTTCTTGTCTACGGAAGAATTGGGCGCCAACCGAAGGAGGACCGGGATGCGGAAGCTGATCTACTCGATGACTGTGTCGCTGGACGGCTACATCGCCGGACCCGATGGCGCGATCGACTGGTCGGTGCCCGACGAGGAGCTGTTTCGGTTCCACCACCAGCAGGTGCAGGAAATCGGTGTGCACCTCTGCGGACGGCGGCT
The DNA here is from genome assembly GCA_963813805.1 of uncultured Solirubrobacterales bacterium. Taxonomy (GTDB): domain Bacteria; phylum Actinomycetota; class Thermoleophilia; order Solirubrobacterales; family Solirubrobacteraceae; genus Palsa-744. The sequence continues at coordinate 27,505 of CAWEZZ010000001.1, read as the reverse complement.
CTATGAAACGATGGTCTACTGGGAGACCGCTGAGGAGAGTCCGCTGGCCGCGGAGCACGTCGAGTTCGCCCAGACCTGGAAGGCCCTGCCGAAGGTCGTGTTCTCCACGACGCTTCAGAGCGTGGTGGGCAACACCAGGCTGGCCAGGGACGGCGTCGGCGAGGAGGTCTCGAGGCTCAAGGAACAGCCCGGAAAGGACATCGCCGTCGGCGGCGCCGGCCTCGCCGGTGCGTGTATGAAGCTGGAGCTGATCGACGAGTGGCGGCTGTTCGTCAGCCCGGTCCTACTCGGCGGCGGCACGCCCTACTTCCCGACCCTGGACGAAAGGATCAACCTGGAGTTGGTCGAGACGAAGACGTTTGGCTCTCGCGTCGTCTACCTTCGCTACAGGCGCGTGCCAGACGTCCTGTAGGTGGTGGTCCCCACTTGCGCACTTGGCGGGACCGGCTCGCGCTCAACCATGAAAACGGCGCTGTAGTCCAACGCTACGATGGTTGCGACCGGGCCGCGCCCATCTCCATGACAGATTCCCCTATACGCGTCGCCGTGATCGGCTCTGGCCCCGCCGGCTTCTACACCGCCGGGCACCTGCTCAAGGACTCCACCGGCCGCTTCGAGGTCGACATGCTCGAGCGCCTGCCCACGCCCTTCGGCCTCGTTCGCTTCGGCGTCGCCCCCGATCATCCCAAGATCAAGTCGGTCACCCGCGTCTACGAGAAGACCGCCGCCCATCCGCGCTTCCGCTTCTTCGGCAACGTCCACTTCGGCGAGCATGTCTCCCGTGAAGACCTGCTCTCCCACTACCACGCGATCGTCTACGCCACCGGCTCGCCGGCCGACCGCGCGCTCGGGATCCCTGGCGAAGATCTCCCCGGCTCGCACGCCGCGACCGAGTTCGTCGGCTGGTACAACGGCCATCCCGACCACACCGACCTGGAGGTCGACCTGCACTCGGCCGAGCGGGCCCTCATCATCGGCAACGGCAACGTCGCGCTCGATGTCGCCCGCATGCTCGTCCTCACTGCATCCGAGCTCGCCCCCACCGACACGGCCGACCATGCCCTCGACGTTCTCGCTCACAGCCGCGTCTGCGAGGTCGTCGTCGTGGGGCGACGCGGCCCGGCGCAGTCCGCCTTCACTAACCCCGAGCTGCTCGAGCTCGGCGAGCTCTCCGACGCCGACGTCGTGGTCGACCCCGCAGAGCTCGAGCGCGCCCTGGCCGTACCCGACACCTACGCCGAGGCCGACGTAACCTCGCGACGCAACGTCGAGATCCTCCGCTCCTACGCAACCCGCCCCTCCCGCGGCCACCGCAAGCGCATCGTCCTGCGCTTCCTGCTCTCGCCCACCACCTTCATCCCCGACGAGCATGGCCGTCTTGGCGCGGTCGAGCTGATCCGCAACGAGCTCGTCCCCGGTCCCAGCGGCGGGCTGCTCGCCCAGCCTACCGACGAGCGCGAGACGATCCCCGCTGGCCTCGCGTTCCGCGCGATCGGCTACCGCGGCATCCCCCTTCCGGGCGTTCCCTTCGACGAGCGCTCCGCCGTCATCCCCAACGACACCGGCCGCGTCCTTGACCCCTCCACCGGCGCCCCACTCCCCGGCGAGTACGTCGTCGGCTGGATCAAGCGCGGCCCATCCGGCGTGATCGGCACGAACAAGAAGGACGCCCAGGAGACCGTCGACGCGATCCTCGCCGACCTCTCTTCCGCGGGTGTTGATGGCGGAGGGGGTGTTGGTGATGACGATGGCGACGCCCACCTGCTCACCCCCGGATCGCCCGACCCCGCCGCGATCGAGAGCCTGCTGCGGGCCCGCCAGCCCGATCTGGTCACCTACGCCGGCTGGACAGAGATCGACCGCCACGAGCGCTCCCTCGGCGAGCCCATCGGCCGCCCGCGCGTCAAGCTCACACGGATCGAGGAGATGCTCCGCATCGCCGCATCCGAAAGTCCCGGCGAGGACGACCTCAACGGACCCCGCGCGGGCTGATCCGCCGCGACACAGGTGGCTAGACGCCCCCGACTCGGGCGCCCCGCGTTCTTTACGGCACTGGCAGACCCATCTGCCACACTGTCGCCGCGAGCCCCGTTAGCTCATCGGGTAGAGCGCCGGACTTTTAATCCGGTGGGGCGGGTTCGAGTCCCGCACGGGGTATTGCGAAGGGCCTGGAAACGGCCCACCTTCGGAACCCGCGCGGTCGAGCAGGCTGAGTCGATCCTGGAGCTGAAGGAGTGGATGGGACACGCCAACGTCCAGACCACCATGCGCTACCTGCACTACAAGTCCAAGGCCGACGCCGCGCAAAGACTGGCGGCGGCGTTTGAGGACGAAGACGTAGCCAAGGCACCTCCGGAGTCCAGTGGCAGCGTGAGCGCAGCACGAACTCGCCGAGATCCACTGCCGAGCCGCCTTCCATGAGCGAACACGACCCGTTCGACGACGAACATCTGGAGGCCCTATACGCCGCCGACCAAAGTCAGGTCGATCAGCTGCGGGGCTCGGCGGAGATCGCGGCTGCCCAGACCTTTGGCCCCTTCAACGACGTTCCTGACTCGCCGTTCTACGCGGCCGAGGACCTGTCGCCCACGCAGACCTGGGAGCGAATCGCCGAGCGTGTGGGGCTCGCCACTGTCCTCGCCGTCGTGCATGGCGTCGCGAAGCGCCCCATCACCGTCGATGCAATTCGGCGCCTGCACGAGATCATCTTCGTGACCACCTTCCCTGACCACGCCGGGCATCTCCGCAAACCAAAGGAAGAGGGACGCTACGGGGTCGTTCTGGGGACCGCCGAGCATCCCGTGGTCAAGAGCGAACGCGCCACGGCCGGCGCTCGTGTCCCGCGCCGCCTTGAGGAGATCTGCCGTGAGTTCAACGAGACGGCCGCTGCGCAGGAGCAACCCGACACGATTGCGCTCGATGAGCTCGTGCTCACCGCAGTCCGCTTCTACGCCAAGGTTCTCTCCACCCACCCGTTCCTTGACGGGAACGGCCGCACCGCGTTCACGCTCCTGCAGTACGCGCTGGTACGCAGCGACCTCGCCTGCGTCGCCTTGAAGGACTTCGACGCGCACCAACGCGCGCTCGGCACCGCTCTACGCAGCGACGGACGGCAATCCTATCTCCCGCTCCAGGCACTGATAGCCGATAAGCTGGTCAAAGCACGATTCCCGGACGAAGACTGAAGATCGCGATGCCCAAGCAACGGAAGATCAAAGGCTATGACGGACCCAGCGGCGCCTACGTGGCCACCGAGGGCAAATTCTTGCCGTTGAGCGAGCCGCAGGCACTCGTCGCGCTGACCGACTCAGCGCTCCTGACCAGCCTCGGCTACTCCGAGAAGGCGGCGGAGTATAAGAAGCTGATTCAGCGTCGGCGGGAGCCTGTCGCCGCAGCACAGTCCAGTTAGGTTCGGCCAGTACTCCCCTCTCGGCTGGAAGCGACAGCTTGAACGGCTAGCAACTGATGCCGTGGCGCTGCGGGGATGCCTAGCCCCCCGACGCCTTGCGTTCGTCTTCAGTCGCTTCTCGTTCTTTCGTTTCTGCGTCGCTCTTAGCACTCGCCGCATTCGATTCGTGTTCCCCGGCTTTCGCTGTGTGGTCGCCCGACTGCGCAGTGATTTCGCCCGACTTCGCGACCTTGCTTCCGTCCCCGCCTTCCGGTTCTTCGTGGCCGACGCGTTCCGCTTCGCCTTCCAGGCGTTTCGCTTCAGCTTGCTCGTGCTTCGCCGCCCCTTCTTCTTGGTGCTGCTTCCTGCGAGCTTCGGCCGCGTCGCCCTTGAGCTTCGCCGCCGCCGCTTCGAGGCCGGGCCGTTCTGCTTCGTGCTGTTGGCGTTCCTGCAGCTGATGCCGTTTACGTTCTTCGGCTTCGCGCTTTTGCTGTTCTTCTACTTTCGACCGTTCTTCGTTCTGCCGCTTTTCCGCCGCTTCGGTCACTTCAGCCTGGGTCCTGTGCCGACACATTTCGAACCCGAGACGGACCTCTCGCACTTCGTCGCCCGCGAGCACGTTGCACCCGAAGTGGAAGCCCTGCACGATCGGGATGCCCCACGCCACGCCCGCCACGATCAGCACGATTACGACCGGCGCGCTCAGCGCCGCCCGGTGCCGTTTGGGATTGCCACCCGACAAAGGCTCGTGGACCTCGGTCGGCACCTCGTCGCCACCACCGGCCCCGTGGCGCTCCTCGATGCTGCCGAACGGCTTCACGACGCCAAGCGTAACGTCGTCCCTCGACGCCGACAAGCCGCGCACTACGACATGCGGCCACACTCGACGCCGCCTGAGCCGCATTGCTGGGCGGGCGCAGCTATTCAATCACGCCGCGCGACATTCCCGAGTCAGCCCCGATTCCGCGCTTGGCTTCCATACCGAGCAGCAGCCGGGCTGGAATCCGGCGGTTAGCGGATCAAAAGATCCGGCGAGTTGACGCCTCGACTTTGCTGGCGCTGCGCGGCATCCTGCAGCCACTCCTCGAACGTGGCGCGCGGCGCGAGGAGGCGAGCCTGGCCGAGGCCATGCGGCTCGCCACCGACACGAACGAGTCAGCCAGCCAGGATTCGATCCTCGGGGTCTCCGCCCGGGCTCACGAACCAAAGCCCTAGCTTTCTACCGCGCCTCTGGGCCGGAGGCGGTCTCCGGATCTCCGTCGGCGAGGATCCGGTACAGGTCTTTCCTCGCGGCCACGAGAATCTTGCGGGCCTCGCCCATCTGCGCCTCGCTGCCCGTCTTCATAACCTGCACGAAGGCAGACGCAACCTCGCGCATGAGCTTGCCGAGCTCGTGCGCCTGATTACTCACGTCGCCGCTCATCTGCTCCCACGGGGCCGGCTTGTCCTCGCCGCGCTGCTGCACATAAGCCCGGCCCTCGTCGGTCAACTGGAAGAGCTTGCGGCTGTCGAGCTCCTGTGAGCGGATCAATCCCTCGTCCTCGAGCTGCGCCAGCGCCGGATACACCGAACCGGGACTAGGACGCCACACGCCGTCGCTGCGCTCCTCTACCTCCTGCATGATTTCGTAGCCGTTGCGCGGCTCCTCGTTCAGCAGCAGCAGCGCCGCCGTACGGATGTCCCCGCGCCGCGCCTTACGACCGCGTCCTCGCGGGCCGCCGCCCGAACCGAATCCCCCGAACGGGCCCGGCCCGAAGCCGTGATGGCGGTGGCGGTGGCGGCCGTGACGGCCCTGTCCAGGTTGGTTTTCTTCTGAACATCTATGCATAACTAACTCCTATCGTGAACTATCAAAGTACGCTCACGATATATCGTTACTAGCATCCTGTCAAGTCCTCCCATCAGGGCCATCCGAAAAGAAGGCGAGACGAGCTAGTGGCGAAAGTGGCGCTTATCGGTGGCGACCATCGCGATGCCGGCCGCGTCCACCGCCGCGACGACCTCCTCATCGCGCACAGACCCTCCCGGCTGGATGATCGCAGTCACGCCCGCGTCGATCGCGAGCTGCGGGCCATCGGGAAACGGGAAGAACGCGTCCGAGGCGAGCGCCGCGCCGGCGAGCAGCTCGGGTTGCGCCACGTGGGCCTTCTCGACCGCGATCTTGACCGCGTCGACGCGGCTCATCTGACCCGCGCCGATGCCGATCGTGGCGCCACCGGCCGCGATCACGATCGCGTTGGAGCGCACGTGGCGACAGACCCTCCAGGCGAACAGCAAGTCCGCCCACTGCGACTCGCTCGGCTCTCTCGCGCTCATCACCCGCATCTGCTCGCGCGTCTCTGAGACCACATCGCGGGTCTGCACGAGCTCGCCGCCGATCACCTGCTTGGACTCGACCTCGTGGCTGGGCGCCGGCCAGTCAGGCAGCTCGAGCAGGCGCACGTTCTTCTTGACCTGCAGCAGCTCGAGCGCGTCGGGATCGTAGCCGGGCGCGAGCAGCACCTCGATGAACTGGTCGGCCAGCCGCTCCGCACAGGCGCGGTCGACACGCCGGTTGACCGCGATCACCCCGCCATAGGCACTCAGCGGATCGCAGGCGAAGGCCCGTTCGTAGGCGAGCTTCACGCTGTCGGCCACGGCGCACCCGCAGGGGTTGTTGTGCTTGACGATCGCGCACGCCGGCCCGTCGAACTCCTCCACCAGCTCACGTGCCGAGCTGAGGTCGAGCAGGTTGTTGAACGACAGCTCCTTGCCGTGCAGCTGTCCGACGCCGTCGAGAAGGTGCGTCGGCGAGCCCACTCGTGCGTAGAAGGCCGCGCGCTGGTGTGGATTCTCTCCGTAGCGTAGATCGCTCACCTTCTCGTAGGCGTCGCGCCACGCCGGCGGAAAGCCCTCGTAGGAACGCATGGCGAACCACGTTGAGATCGCCGCGTCGTAGCGGGCGGTGCAGGCGAATGCCTTGGCCGCGAGTCGTTTGCGCGTGCTCAGCGAAAGCTTGCCCTGGGACTCGCGCAGCTCCGCGAGCACGCCCTCGTAATCGCCGGGATCGACCACCACGGCTGCGAACGCGCTGTTCTTGGCGGCCGCCCGGATCATCGTCGGGCCACCGATGTCGATGTTCTCCACCACCTCCTCCTCGCTCGCGTCCCCGCGCGCGACGGTCTGCTCGAACGGGTAGAGGTTCACGCACACCAGGTCGACCTGCTCGATCCCCTGCTCCTCCGCCGCGCGCAAATGCCCGTCTTCGTCGCGCCTGGCCAAGAGGCCGGCGTACAGCCGCGGGTGCAGCGTCTTCACGCGCCCGTCCATGATCTCGGGAAAGCCGGTGAAGTCCTCTATCGACCTTGCATCCACCCCCGCGTCGGCGAGCTCGCGTGCAGTGCCCCCGGTGGAAACGATCTCCGCGCCCAGCTCACTCAGGCCGCGGGCGAAGTCGACGATCCCTTGCTTCTCAGATACCGACAGCAGCGCTCTGCGCACACGCACCTCGCCGGGCGCGACCTTCTCGATCATGGCCGGAGCCTATCCGGGTCACAACTCAGCGCGCCGCGCGCGAACAGCCTCACGGCCTGCGGCAGCAGCGCGTGCTCCAGCGGGCGCAGCGCCGCCAAGACCTCGGCGGGCTCGCGCGCGTCGGGCAGCTCGACCGCGCGCTGGAGGATTACCGGCCCCGAGTCGACGCCCGCGTCGACGAAGTGGACGGTCACGCCGAACACCTTCACTCCGTACTCCAGCGCCTGCTCGATCGCCCCAAGCCCGGGAAACGCCGGCAGCAGAGAGGGGTGTACGTTGATCACGGCGCCGGGGAAGCGCGCAAGGAACGGCTCGCCGAGCAGCTCCATGTACCCGGCGAGCACCACCAGCCGCGCGCCGCGCGCTTCCAGCCAGTCCGCGAGCGCCTCGTCGCGTGCGCCGCGGTCGGCGTACTGCGAGCGGGGGAACACCGCGCTCGGCACGCCTCCCGCCTCGGCACGCTCCAGCGCTGGCGCGCCGGCGACGCTGGAGGCCACCCCCACGATCCGCGCCTCGCGCCCATGCACGGTGTCGAGCAGCGCCTGCAGGTTCGTGCCCGTTCCGGACACCAGCACAGCGATTGGAAGGGGCTCGGACACGCGCCGCACGATAGCTGTGACCCAACTCACAGAGAACGCTCAGGACGCGAGCTTCAATGGTCGCGAGGTGGAGAGCAACCGTCGAATCGACAGGATGAACCATGCTTGCATCCATCATCGTCACCCTCATCATCATGGCCGCGCTCGGCTATGGCCCGCGACCGGGTCGCCACGGCGAGATGATCGTCCACCGGCCGTACAACAACCGCTATAACGACGCCTCCGGCGCGCGCGACTACACCCTCTTTGAGTAGGCGCTACGCCCGCACGAGGGGCAGCGAGGGACCTGTGGGCTCCTCGAGCGCGTACTTACCGTTCGCCTCTCCGGTCCCGGCGAGCGGGTAGTCGCCCGTGAAGCACGCGTCGCAGTGGGTCGCACGCGTCGCGCCGACAGCCTCATACACGCCCTCCAGCGACAGATAGTGCAGCGAGTCGCAGCCCAGCTCGACCGCGACCTCCGCGGTGCTGCGACCGTGGGCGATCATCTCCTCGCGCGTAGACATGTCGATGCCGTAGTGGCAGGGGTGCTTGATCGGCGGGGCGGAGATGCGCAGATGCACCTCCGCAGCGCCGCAGTCGCGCAGCATCTGCACGATCTGCCGTGTCGTGTTGCCGCGCACGATCGAGTCGTCGACGACCACCAACCGCTTGCCGGCGATCACATCGGGTAGCGGGTTGAACTTCAACCGCAGCCCATGCTTGCGCAGCTCCTGGCCGGGTTGGATAAACGTGCGCGCCACATAGCGGTTCTTGACGAAGCCGTCGTCCTGGGGCAAGCCCGCCGCGCGGGCCAGACCGCGCGCCGCAGGATTGCCGGAGTCGGGGACCGCGATCACGAGATCCGCCTCCACCGGCGCCTCGTGCCACAGGATCTCGCCCATGCGTCCGCGCGCGACCTGCAGCACTTTGTCGTTCATGCGCGAGTCCGGCCGTGCGAAGTAGATGTACTCGAACACGCAGAACGCGCGCCTGCCGCCAGGCGTCACCATACGGCTCTGCAGGCCCTCCGCGCCGAGCGTCACCACCTCGCCCGGCTCGACGTCACGCAGGAACCTCGCGCCGATGATGTCGAACGCGCACGACTCACTCGCCACGCAATAGCGCACCTCCCCGTCAGAGCCATCGCTCGGCTCGAGCGCCCCCAGCGCGAGCGGACGCAGGCCGTGGGGGTCGCGGAAGGCGACCACGCGATCCTTCGTCATCGCCACGATCGAGAAGGCGCCGCGCAGGCGCGGGAGCACCTCAGCGATCGCGTCCTCGACCTGCTCCGCCGGATGCGTGGCGATCAGTGCGGCGATGATCTCCGAGTCCGAAGTCGAGCTGAACGTGACCCCGCGCGCGAGCAGCTCCTCGTGCAGCTGCAGCGCGTTGATGAGGTTGCCGTTGTGCGCGAGGGCGACCTCGCGCCGGGAGCCGTTGGTGCCCTCCGAGCGCTGCACCGGCTGGGAGTTCTCCCACGCGTTCGATCCCGTCGTCGAGTAGCGCACGTGCCCGATCGCCAGCTCGCCGGCGAGCGTACGCAGGTCATTCTCTGAGAAGACCTGGCTGACGAGCCCCAGCTCGCGGCGCGTGATGATGTGTCCGCCGCGATCGGCCGCCGCGATGCCCGCCGACTCCTGCCCACGGTGCTGCAGCGCGTACAGCGCGAAGTACGACAACCGCGACACCTCGTGACCGGGCGCGTATAGGCCAAACACCCCGCACTCGTCGCGCGGTCCGTCGCGATCCTCCAACTCGGGCCTCGTGGCCCTTCCATCAGCCATCGCTGGTTTCACGCTAGCAGGCGCCATCACGGGAAGAGCACCCCGAGCGCGGAATGTGCCTCGGCCAGGTCCGCAAGCGTCGCGGTGATCGAGAGCCCTGAGATCTCGATCGTCAGCTCCTCGCCACCGACCGTGCCGAGCCGTCGCACGGGCGCGCGCTCACCCAGCGCTTGCAGCGCCTCCAGGGATCCGCTCACGACGAACCCGCCCGCGCCCTCGCCGAATAGCGCCTGCCACGGGTTGGGCTCTTCCGGCAGCTCGACCTTCGCGCCCAGACTCCCGGCCAGGCAGCACTCGGCCAGCGCGATCGCAATGCCGCCCTCGGCGATGTCATGGGCGCTCGAGACAACGCCCGAGCGGACGGCGTCTGCAACGAACGCCTGGGCTGCGCGGACCGCGTCGATGTCGATCTCGGGCAGGCCGTCCGGCAGCGGCTCGCCGCGCAGCTTGGCCAGCTCGCTCGCCGCCAGCGACGGGGCGAACGGCCCCACCAGCGCGATCGCATCGCCCGAGCGGGCGAAGCCCAGCTGCCCGGCTCGGCGGGCATCGGGCAGGCGGCCGACCATGCCGATCACCGGTGTCGGATAGATCGGGCCGGTGGCGCCCTCGTTGTAGAGGGACACGTTCCCGCCGACGATCGGGGCATCGAGCGCTCGACAGGCGTCGCCCAGACCGCGTACCGACTCGGTCAGCTGCCAGGCGATGTGCCCCTTCTCGGGGTTGCCGAAGTTGAGATTGTTCGTCGTTCCCAGCGGCTCGGCGCCAACGCAGGCGAGGTTCGCCGCGCACTCAAGCACCGCCTCAACCGTTCCCCAGTAGGGATCGGCAGCCACGCGGCGGCCGTTGCAGTCGATGCTCACCGCCAGGGCGGGCACGGGTCCTTCTGCCTCCGGAGCGCCGCCGGTCCTCTCCGCGCTTCCCACCTCCCTAGCGCGGGCGCCGCCGGCAAAGTCGGTGGCCGGGAGGGCCAACACGGCGGCATCCGCCTGCTCGGGGCGGCGCACCGTGCGGGACTGCACGATCGCGTCGTACTGCTCGAACAGCGGCCTACGCGAGGCGATGTTGGGCGAGCCAAGGAGCGCCAGCAGGATCTCGCGGGGCGCGGCATCCGCGGCCAGCGTGGCCGCGGGCGGCGAGTACACCGGCTCCACGGGCTTCTCTGGCTGAAGGGCATACAGCGGGCAATCGTCCACGAGCGCTCCTACCGGCATGTCCCCGACCAGGCCGGCCCTGTCGAAGATCCGCATTCGACCGCTGTCCGTGACCGTCCCGATCGCGTCCCCGTTCACCTCCCACTTCTCACACAGCTCCATCACCTGCTCGACGTCCGTGGGCTCCACGACGCACAACATCCGCTCCTGAGACTCACTCACCATCACCTCGAACGGCTCCATCCCGGGCTCACGCAACGGCACCTTCGCCACGTCGATGTCGATCCCCACCCCGCCCTTCGACGCCATCTCCGAGGCCGAGGACGTCAGCCCCGCCGCGCCGAGATCCTGCAGCGAAACAAGCAGGCCGCGATCCAGCAGCTCCAGCGAGCACTCCATGAGCTTCTTCTCCTCGAACGGATCGCCCACCTGCACGGTCGGGCGCTTGTCCTCGCCGTCATCTCCGTCGTGGCTCAGCTCGGCCGATGCGAGCACCGAGGCGCCACCGATCCCGTCGCGGCCGGTGCAGGCGCCAAACAGGATCACGACGTTGCCGACCCCCGCGGCCGCGCTGCGCACGAGCTTCTCACGGGGCGCGAGCCCAAGCGCCATCGCGTTCACGAGGCAGTTCTGCTCGTAGGGCCCCTCGAAATACACCTCGCCGCCGACGGTCGGCACGCCGATCGAGTTGCCGTAGTGGCCGATCCCCGACACCACCCCATCGAGCAGATAACGTGCCCGCCTGGGTGAGTGCGTGGCCGATCCGTCGCCGCCGCCCGATCCGCCGCCGCCGCCCGATCCGCCGCCAGACTCGCCGGCGCCGTCAAACGGCTCACCGAAGCGCAGTGAGTCCAGCACCGCGATCGGGCGCGCGCCGATCGCGAAGATGTCGCGCAATATGCCCCCAACCCCCGTCGCCGCCCCCTGGAACGGCTCGACCGCGCTCGGATGGTTGTGCGACTCGACCTTGAACGCGCAGGCCAGCCCGTTGCCGACGTCTACCGCGCCCGCGTTCTCGCCGGGTCCCATCACCACGTACTCGCCCTCGGTCGGCAGCGTGCGCAGCAGCTTCTTGGAGTGCTTGTACGCGCAGTGCTCGCTCCACAACAGCGAGTACATCGCGAGCTCCAGGAGGTTGGGCGGGCCGCCCTGATGCTCGCAGACGAGCTCGTACTCGGCACGTGTCAGCCCCAGCGCAAGCGCGTCCTCGACGGTCGGCAGGCCCGTGCCCTCAGACACGGCGCAGGTTTGTGCCGTGTGTGTGACCGGGCGTGCCGTGTTTGTGACCTGGCGGGGGCTGTATGTCTGCTCGAGAGCTCTGTATAGCCATCGCTATACAGAGTCTTGAAACCGTAAGCACCACCGAGGCACCGATCATGCGCGCGCGCCCTCGATGTGCAGGCGCATCGACTCGAAGATCGTCAACCCGTCGGTCGAGCCTCCCATCAGCTCGTCGACCGCGTGCTCGGGGTGGGGCATCAAGCCGAACACGTTGCCCTCGGCATTGCACACGCCCGCGATGTCGTTCAGCGAACCATTGAAGTTCTGCCCTCGCACGTAGCGCAGCACCACCTGGCCGTTCTCCTCCATCGCCTGGAGCGTCTCCTCGTCTGCGTAGTAGCGCCCCCACGAGTGCTTCGCGGGGATACTCAGCCGCTCGCTGACCGATCTCCGATCGGTCGCGCACGCGCGCGTGAAAACGGTGTCTGGGTTGACCACTTCGAGGTCCACCTGGCGAAAGGTGAAGCGCCGGTTGACGTTTCCCAGGAGCGCCCCAGGCAGTAACCGAGCCTCGCACAGCACCTGAAACCCGTTGCAGATCCCCAACACCAGCCCACCGTCATTCGCGAACGCGATCACCGCCTCCATCGCCGGCGCAAAGCGTGCGATCGCACCCGCGCGCAGGTAGTCGCCGTAAGAGAACCCCCCTGGGACGATGATCGCATCGGCGCCCCTCAGGTCGCGCTGGCCGTGCCACAGCAGCTCGGCGTCGCCGACGCGCCGCGCCGCCTGGAGGGCATCAACCTCGTCACAGCTACCGGGGAACTGGAGTACGCCGAACTTCACTGCGCATCAGCCGATGCCGTTGAGGAGGTGAATCTCGTAGTCCTCGACAAGCGGGTTCGCGAGCAGCTTCTCGCACATGGCTTCGACCTGGGTCGGGTCCTCGACCTCGAGCTCGACCAGCCGGCCTACGTGGACGTTTTCCACACCTTTGAACCCGAGCGCGGGCAGCGCGCGCTCCACGGCCTCGCCCTGGGGGTCAAGAATGCCCGCCTTCGGGCGGATCAGCACACGCGCCCTCACGCCACCCCCCAGGGTTCCCCCTCGGCGGCGGCGTCCGTGCGGGCCAGCCACGCCTGGAAGGACTCCCCCGTGATGAGCGCATACGCCTCGAGGTATCGCTCGCGGGTACCCATGACGATGTCATGGGGGATGGGGGGCGCCGGCGGCCTCTTGTCCCAGCCACTGGCCGCGGCCCAGTCGCGGACGTACTGCTTGTCGAAGCTCGGCTGCCCATGACCGACCTCGTAGCCCTCCGCGGGCCAGTAGCGCGAGGAGTCGGGCGTCAGCACCTCGTCGCCGAGGATTAGGGCCCGCCCGCCCCGGGCGGGATCATTCTCATCCAACCCAAACTCGAACTTCGTGTCGGCCAGGATCACTCCGTTCGCGCGCGCGTGCTCCGCCGCAAACGCGTACAGATCGATCGACACATCTCTGACGCATTCCATCAGCTCCCGGTCGCCCACCAACTCGGCCGCGCGGTCGAAGTCGATCGCCTCGTCATGGCCTGCCTCGGCCTTCGTCGTAGGCGTAAAGATCGGCTCGGGCAGGCGCTCTGACTCGCGCAGGCCCTCCGGCAGCTCGATGCCCGACACCTTGCCTGTCGCCTGGTAGTCCTTCCACCCGGACCCTGTGATGTAGCCGCGCACGACGCACTCGACCGGGAGCATCTCCAGCTTGCGCACGACCAACGCCCGCCCGCGCGCCTCCGCGGGGATGCCGTCGGTCGCCGAGATCAGGTGGTTGGCGACGATGTCGCCCGTCTTCTCGAACCAGAACACCGACAGTCCCGTGAGTACCTTGCCCTTGTCCGGGATCGGCGTGGGGTGAACCGCGTCGTAGGTCGAGATGCGATCGCTCGCGACCATCAGCAACCGGTCGCCACCGGACCCGTCCAGGTCGTACATCTCGCGGACCTTGCCTTTGGCGATTAGGGGCAGGTCGGCGAGCGCAGTCATCGCTTTCCCGACTCTATCGACGCGCGCGGTGCAGCTATCTCGTCCAGCCGCGCGAGGATCTCCTGCGCGTAGCGAACGTAGTGGTCGTAGTCGAAGATCGCGTCCAGGTCCAGCCCCGCGGCGCGGTCGTCCGCCGCGAGCAGGTCGCGCAGCGGAGTGCCGGTGTTAAAGGCGCGCTGCGCCAGCTCCTGCACGATGCGATAGGCGTCGTCGCGTGACATGCCAGCCTCGATCAGCGCGAGCAGGACGCGCTGGGAAAACAGCGCGCCGTGGGTGAGCTCGAGGTTGGCGCGCATCCGCTCGGCGTCGACGGTCATGCCTTCGACGAGCGCGATCGTGCGGTGCTGGAGGTAGTCGAGCAGGATCGTCGAGTCCGGCAGGATCACCCGCTCCACGGAGGAGTGAGAGATGTCGCGCTCGTGCCACAGTGCGACGTTCTCCAGCGCCGCCTGGGCGTTGCCGCGCAGCAAGCGCGCCAACCCGGAGATCTGCTCGCTCTTGATCGGGTTGCGCTTGTGCGGCATCGCGCTTGAGCCCTTCTGTCCCGCCCGGAATGGCTCCTGCACCTCACGCACCTCCGTGCGCTGGAGGTGGCGAACCTCGGTCGCGAACCGCTCCATACCGGCACCGGCGAGCGCGATCGCTCCCAGCAGCTCGGCGTGGCGGTCGCGCGCGACGACCTGCGTGGAGACGTCCTCGCGTGCGAGCCCCAAGCGCTCCAGCACACGCGCCTCGAATTCAGGGCTCGTCGCGGCGTACGTCCCGACGGCGCCCGAGATCGCCCCGACGGTGGCTTGGGCGAACGCGCGCTCCAGGCGTTCCGCGTTGCGGTGCGCCTCGAACGCGAAGCCCGCGAGCTTGACCCCGAACGTCGTCGGCTCGGCGTGCACTCCGTGAGTCCTGCCCACGCACAGCGTCTGCGCATGCTCGCGCGCACGTGTGACCAGTGTGGCGACGAGCTCCTGGGCGCCTGGTACGAGCACCTCGCCGACGGCGCGCAGCTGCAGCGCGAGCGCCGTGTCGAGCACGTCCGAGCTCGTCAACCCGAAGTGGATCCAGCGCCCCGCCTCGCCCGCCGAGGCGGCGAGCACGTCGACGAACGCGGCCATGTCGTGATCGGTCACCCGCTCACGCTCGTCCACCGCCGCCACGGTGAACGAGGCGGCGCGGATCTCCTGGAGCTCAGCCGCCGTGGGTCCGTTCCCGGCGCCGAGCAGCCCCGGCAGCTCCTCACACGCCGCGACCTCTACCTGCCGCCAGGTCTCCATGCGCGCCTCGTCCGTCCACAGACGGCCTATCTCGGGGCGGGTGTAGCGCACGATCACTTCTTCGATTATCGCGGATGCGACGATGCTCTTACGCACCGAGGATCTGCGCCGCGAGGATGGCCGCGTTGCGCGGGTTGTCCAGGCCCACGCAGGCGACGGGCACGCCCGGGGGCATCTGCACGATCGAGAGGATCGCGTCCAATCCGCCAGCAGCACTCAGGCGGCTGGAGAGCGGCACGCCGATGACGGGCAGGTCGGTGTGGGCGGCCACGGCGCCGGGCAGCGCCGCGGAGATACCGGCCCCGGCGATGATCACGCGCAGCCCGCGCATGCGCGCGTTCTTGGCGTAGTCGGCCACCACGTCGGGTTCGCGATGGGCGGACATCACTCGAATCTCGTGCAAAATGCCACGCTCTTCCAGCTCGCGCGCGGCCGTCTCCATCGCGTCCATGTCGCTCTTGGAGCCCATCACGATGCCCACCCGCGGCGCGTCGACGTCGATGTCGTCGAGCTGCGCCTGCACTTCGTCCTCCCGCATAGGCTCCGGCGCCAGCGAGAGCCCCGCGCCAGGCTCCGGGCGACTCATAGCGCCACCGCATCCGCTGCGCGCGCGGCGATATCGCGCCTTAGCTGCATGCCGTCGAACGAGATCACCTCGGCGCCAGCATACGCCGCCTCGCGGGCGGAGCGGAGGTCGGGGCCAAGCGCGGTGACGTTCAGCACGCGCCCGCCCGCCGTGACCACGCGCCCGTCCGCGAGCGCCGTGCCGGCATGTGTCACCTCGACTCTCTCCGGAACGTCGTCGAGCCCGCGGATCTCATCGCCGCTGGAAGACGAGGCGGGATAGCCGGCGCTCGCCAGCACCACCGTTACCGCCCACTCCGGCGAGAACTCCAGCTCGACCCCGGCCAGGCCGCCGGGGCGCGCAGCGGCGAGCAGCAGCTCCAGCAGGTCCGAGCGCAATCGCGGCAGCACCGCCTGCGTCTCGGGGTCACCGAAGCGCACGTTGAACTCCAGCACGCGCGGGCCCTGCGGCGTGAGCATCAGTCCGGCGTAGAGAACCCCGTGGAAGGGCGTCCCACGTTCGCGCAGCAGGTCCACGACCGGCTGATGCACGGCGGCGGCAATCCCCTCCACGCGCGCGCCATCGAAGCCGGCCACCGGCGAGTAGGAACCCATGCCGCCCGTGTTCGGCCCCAAGTCGCCATCAAAGATGCGCTTGAAGTCGCGCGCTGGCGCCAGCGGCAGAGCGCGCTCGCCGTCGCACAGCGCGAGCAGCGACAGCTCCTCGCCCTCCAGAAACTCCTCCACGATCACCATGCGCGTTCCAAAGCGACGGTTTACCAAGAAGTCATGCAGGGCCTCGCGCGCCTCGCGCTCATCTTGCACGATGAGGACACCCTTGCCCGCTGCAAGTCCGTCGGCCTTCAACACGACCGGATAGCGATCAATCGCGGCCAGGCCGTCCTGCACAGTGCCAACCAGCTCAAAGCGCGCGGTCGGCACCCCCGCCGCGTCCATGATCTCCTTGGCATACGCCTTGGAGCCCTCGAGCTTGGCCGCCGCCGCGGTAGGGCCGAACGCAGTGATGCCAGTCGCGATGAGGGCGTCCACAAGGCCATTCACGAGTGGGACCTCAGGGCCAATGACCACGAAGTCAACACCCTCCCCTTCCGCTGCCCTGACGAGGCGCGGCACCTCCTCAGCAGGCATGTCGAGGACGCGCGCGTCCCTTGCGATGCCTGCGTTGCCCGGCGTGCACAGCAGCTCGGGCTCCTGTGGCGAGCGCGCCAATGCGCGCACGAGCGCGTGCTCGCGCCCACCGCCCCCCACCACCAGAACCTTCACGTCAGAGATGCGATGAAGTCGTCGATCGGTATCGCCGAGAGCGTCTCATAGCGGCCTGTGCCGCGCGAGCCCAGCTCCAGCGACACGCGCGCCATCGTCCCCTCGTCGGGCGCCTCCATGACCGAGATGAAGTCAACGTGCCCGAGCGTCGCCCACTGCGCCTTGACAGTGGCGCCGAGCTGCTCGACCTCCTTGTTGACCTCCTTGATCCGCTGCGGGTTGTTCTTGACGGTCTGCACGCCCTCGGGAGTGAGGGTTGAGAGCATGATGTACGTGGGCATGGCGACTCCTCCATCCGTTTGCCGATGGTGCGCCCGGCCAGGCTCGGTCGAAAGCGCGCTCAGTGTTGTTTGTAGCGGATCGGGGCCGGGCGTGGGCGATCGTTCCTCCGTCCAGAGCCTGGAAGATCCGCCGACGGGGCGCGTAGGGTAGCGGGCTCGAATCCGCATTCCGCCATTCCGCAAATCCCACGGGGGTCCACCCAATGCGCAGACGTCTCAGTTACGCCAACATCACCGCCACGCTCGCGCTCGTCTTTGCGATGAGCGGCGGGGCGCTGGCGGCAAACCACTATCTGATCAACTCGACCAAGCAGATCAGCCCGAAGGTGCTCAAGAAGTTCGTCGGTAAGACGGGCAAGACCGGAGCGACTGGAGCGACGGGGGCAACTGGGCCTCAGGGCAAAGAAGGATCGCAAGGTAAAGAAGGTGCAGCCGGCAGCGCCGTCGCGTTCGCATATGTCATAGGCGTCGCAGCAACCCCCACGCTCACCAGCGCAAAGAACGTATCGGCGGTGAGCAGGGTCACAACGGTGCCAAAAGGGGAGTTCTGCATCACCGTCACCGTTCCATTCCAAAACATAACCGGCATCACGGACCCCGGTTTCGGAGGCGGAAATGGCGTGACAGTCAGCGCCAACACGACTGTCGTGCCAACTGCAGTCGCCGGGGGCGTCTGTCCGGCCGGCACCTCCGTCATTGTCCTCACGGGCGACGAAAAAGAAGCCAAAGACGCCAACTTCTGGATTTCCTTCGACTAGCAGGCCCGAGGACGGCGGGGCGCATCCGTCTCGCCGTCCTCAACTCAACTTACGCCGCCGCGCGCTCGCCGACCTTCTCGAGCGCCAGCTCGCCGTCGGCGGCGTCGACGCGGACCTCGTCGCCTTCACGTAGCTCACCCTGCAGCAGCGCGAGCGCTAGGCGGTCGGTCAGCTGCTTCTGGATCACTCTCCGCAGCGGGCGGGCGCCGTATGTCGGGTCGTAGCCCATGTTGCCGAGCAATTCCCGCGCGGCGGGGGTGATCTCCAGCTGCACGCCGCGCTCTGCCACGCGCTCGATCACGCGGGCGACTTGGAGGTCGACGATCTCGGAGATCTGCTCGCGGGTGAGCGCGTGGAAGCGCACGACGTCATCCAGACGGTTGACAAACTCGGGCTTGAAGTACTCCAGCAGCGCGCCGCGCAGCTCGGTGTCGGACAGGCCGGCCGTGACGGGAATATTCGAGGTCATGATCAGGACCGTGTTCTTGAAGTCGACCGTGCGACCCTGGCCGTCGGTCAGGCGGCCGTCGTCCATCACCTGCAAGAGCGTGTTGAACACATCCGCATGCGCCTTCTCGATCTCGTCTAACAGCACCACGCTGTACGGCCGGCGGCGGACGAGCTCTGTCAGCTGGCCGCCCTCTTCGTAGCCGACGTAGCCGGGGGGCGCGCCGACGAGGCGCGAGACGGAGTGTTTCTCCATGTACTCGCTCATGTCGATCCTCACCATCGCTTCCTGGGTGTCGAACATGAACTCCGCGAGCGCTCGCGCCAGCTCGGTCTTGCCGACGCCGGTCGGACCGAGGAACAGGAACGTGCCGATCGGCCTGTCCGGGTCCGCCAGGCCAGCGCGCGAACGGCGCAGCGCGGTCGCGACCGCCTCGATCGCCTCGTCCTGACCGACAACGCGTTCGTGCAGGCGGTCCTCCATCTGGATCAGCTTCTCGGTCTCGCCCTCCAGCAAGCGGCTGACAGGGATGCCCGTCCAGCGTGCCACGACCTCCGCAACGTCGTCGGCGTCGACCTCCTCTTTGAGGAATTGCGGCCCGGCGGCCCCATTCCCCGCGCGCTCGCGCTCGGCGGCTTCATGTTCGGCGAGCTCGACTTCGAGCTTGGGAATATCTGAGTGAATCAGTTTGGAGGCAAGCCCCAGATCGGCTTCGCCGGGGCGTTGGGCGCGTTCGGCCTCAGCGCGCAACTGCTCCAAGCGCTCCTTCATCTCGCTCACGCCCTGCAGCGCCTGCTTCTCCCGCTCCCACTGCTCCCTCATCTCGGCCGAGCGCTTCTCCAACTCCTCAAGCTCCGTCTCGATCGTGGTGCGGCGGGCCTTGGATGCCTCGTCCTTCTCTTTGCGCAGCGACTCCAGCTCGATCCGCAGTTGCATCACGCGCCGGTCAACCTCGTCGATCTCGGTGGGGACCGAGTCGATCTCGATGCGGATCTTCGAGGCCGCCTCGTCGATCAGGTCGATCGCCTTGTCCGGCAGGAACCGGTCGGCGATATACCGGTGCGACAGCGTCGCCGCCGCGATCAGCGCGCTGTCCTGGATCGTGACTTTGTGGTGGACCTCGTAGCGCTCCTTCAGCCCACGCAGGATCGCGATCGTGTCCTGCACCGACGGCTCACCCACCATCACAGGCTGAAAGCGCCGCTCCAGCGCCGCGTCCTTCTCGATGTACTTGCGGTACTCATCGAGCGTCGTCGCGCCGACCGCGCGCAGTTCCCCGCGCGCGAGCATCGGCTTGAGCAGGTTCGAGGCGTCGACCGACCCCTGAGCCGCGCCGGCGCCGACGATCGTGTGCAGCTCGTCCAGGAACAAGATGATCGTGCCCTGCGCGTCGGAGATCTCTTTCAGCACGCCCTTCAGCCGTTCCTCGAACTCGCCCCGGTAGGCGGCGCCAGCGACCAGCGCGCCCATGTCCAGCGCGATCACGCGCCGCTCGCGCAGCGACTCGGGCACATCTTTAGAGACGATCCGCCGCGCGAGACCCTCGACGATCGCAGTCTTGCCCACGCCCGGCTCACCGATCAGCACGGGGTTGTTCTTCGTGCGCCGCGAAAGCACCTGGATCACGCGGCGGATCTCCTCGTCGCGGCCGATCACCGGGTCGAGCTTGCCCTCCTCGGCGATCTCGGTAAGGTCGCGGCCGAAGCGCTCCAGCGGGCTCTGCTGCTCCTCCTCGGGCTGACCCTGCTGGCCTGGGACGGGGCCTGCCGAACCGTTAGGAACCATTGCTGCGCATCCTCCGTACAGATGAACCGAACGTCGAGCGTACATCGGCGGCACGCACGATGTCCGTACTGCCACGGTAGGGGACCAGCTCCGCGCGGAACGAGCGGCGGACCTCCTCGAGCTCCTTGGCCAGCTGCACCTGCGCTTGCAGCGCCTGCAGCTCGAGCTCCTCGATGCGTGCATGCATCCGCTCGATCTCCGCCTCCTGCTCGAGCACGCGCTCCACGCCTGCGAGGTTCAGCCCGAGGTCTGCCGTCAGCTCCTGGATGCGGCGCAGCTGCTCTACATCCTCCTGGGAGTACAGCCGCGTGCCCTTGGGCGAGCGCTTGGGCTCGATCAACCCGCGTGCCTCGTACACGCGCAGCGTCTGCGGGTGCATGTTCGCCAGCGCGGCGGCGACCGAGATCATGAACACACCGCGGTCGGTCTCGACCTCGATGTGCGCGACTGGTTTGCTGGCCGATCTCCGATCGGTCATGACGAGGTCCCCTCGAACAGCCGCGCGCGCGGGTTGCCGTTCATCGTCTTCGCAAGCGCCTCGACGGCCTCGCTCTGCTCTTCGTTGAGGTCATCCGGCACGTCGATCACAAAGCGATAGTGGATGTCGCCGCGCTTGGGCGGCGATCCGCTGCCGAGCTTCGGCGGCCCCTCGCCGCGCAACCGCTGGACGGTCCCGTGCTTGGTGCCAGGAGCGACGCGCAGCGTCTTTACTCCGTTCAAAGTCGGCACCTGCACTTCGGCGCCGCGCAGCGCCTCGGGGATGCTCAGCGGAACCTCGACCTCGAAGTTCTCTCCCTTGCGCGTGAACACGGGCGAGGGCGTCACGTGCGTGATCAGATACAGATCGCCGGGGGGGCCGCCACGGCGGCCGGGCTCGCCCTTGCCGGGCAGGCGGATGCGACTGCCATCGCGCACGCCGGCGGGGATGTTCACGCGCAGGCGCTTGACCGTGCGCACAGCGCCCGAGCCGTGACAGGTCGGGCAGGGGTCCTCGATGATCGTCCCGGAACCACCGCAGCGCGAGCAGGGCTGGGAGATCGAAAACATGCCCTGCCCCTCGGTCTCGATCCCACGCCCTTGACAGCGGGGACACACCGAGGGGGTCGTGCCGGGCTTGGCGCCGGTGCCGCGACAGGTGTTGCAGGTCGTGTGCATCGGCACCTGCAGCGGGACCTGCGCGCCCGCAACGGCCTGGTCGAAGGAGATCGAAACCTGCGTCTCCAGGTCAGCGCCGCGTTCTGCCCGCTGGCGCTGGGAACGCGCGCCTACGCCGCCGCCGCCCCCGAACAGGTTGGAGAGGATGTCACCCATCGAGGAGGCATCGAAGTCGAAGTTACCGAAGCCGCCGAAGCCGCCGCCGGGACCGCCGCCGGTCGTGAAGGGTCCCGTGCCGCTGTCGTACTGCTTGCGCTTCTCGGGGTCTGAGAGCACGTCGTTGGCTTGTGAGATCTCCTTGAAGCGCGCCTCGGCCTGCTTGTCATCGGGGTTGCGGTCAGGGTGGTAGGAGCGCGCGAGCTTGCGGTAGGCCTTCTTGATCTCCTCGGGGGTCGCTTTCTTGTCGACCCCGAGCGTCTTGTAGTAGTCGGGACGCGATGCCATCAGATACCCCTGGCTATGCCGCGACGAGCACCCGCGCCGGGCGGATGATGCTCTCGCCCAGCCGGTAGCCGGGCTGGTAGACCTCCACCACGATTCCGCTCTCGGCGCCATCGTCGGCCTGCTCCACGGTGGCCATCGCCTCATGCAGGGCCGGGTCGAAGGTCTCACCGGCCGGAGAGAAGGACTCGATGCCCGCCCGCGCGAGCGCGGCGGTGAGCTCGGAGCGCACCAGGCGCACGCCCTCGAGCAGCGGGTCATCGGATGCCGCGGCCTCCAATGCCCGGTCGAGGTTGTCCAGAGCGGGGAGCAGCTCCTTGGCCAGGCTGGCCACACCCCGTCCGTGGGCGTTGGCCGAGTCGCGCGCGACGCGCTTGCGGTAGTTCTCGAAGTCCGCCTGTGTGCGCTGCGCGAGCGCCAGGTACTCATCGCGCTGCGCGGCGGTCTTCACCAGCTCATCGAGGTCGCCCTCGATCTCGATCTCGATCTCGCTGGCGTCCTCATCAGCGGGCCCGCCCGGCACTACGTCGTCGATGCTCTCTTGGAGCTCGCTTGGGTAGCGGTCGGGCGCGGGTCCCTCGGCCCCGCCCGACCGCTGCGCACCGTCTCCCGGCGCATCCGCGGCGGCGGAGACGGGCTCGCCCTGGATCGCCTGCTCAGAGTCGCTCATCGCGCGCTATGCCTTCGGCTCGTCCACGACCTCGGCGTCGACGACATCCTCCTCATCAGAGGAAGCGCCGTGATCCTCGGCCGAGGCGCCGTTGCCTGCCGCGGCGGACTCCTGCGCGCGCTGGTACATCGCCTCGGAGACCGCGTGGAAGGCGGTCTGCAACGCCTCGGTCTTGGCGTTGATCGACGCGGGGTCCTCGGACTCCAACGACTCGCGCACCTCCTTGATCGCTGCCTCGATGCGCTCCTTGGACTCGGCGTCCACCTGCTCGCCCAGGTCGGCGAGCTGGCGCTCGGCCTGGTAGGCGGCGTTCTCGCCGTTGTTGCGCGCCTCGGCGAGCTCGCGCGCGCGGCGGTCCTCCTCGGCGTGGGACTCCGCGTCGGAGACCATGTTCTTGATCTCCTCCTCGGACAGCCCCGAGCCGGACTTGATCTCGATCTTCTGCTCCTTGCTGGTGCCGAGGTCCTTGGCTGAGACGTTGAGGATGCCGTTGGCGTCGATGTCGAACGCGACCTCGATCTGGGGTATCCCTCTCGGGGCGGGCGGGATACCCGTCAATTGGAACTTGCCGAGCGACTTGTTGTACTGGGCCATCTCGCGCTCGCCCTGCAGCACGTGGATCTCCACCGACGGCTGATTGTCCTCGGCCGTCGAGAAGACCTCGCCCTTGCGGGTCGGGATCGTCGTGTTGCGCTCGATCAGCTTCGTCATCACGCCGCCCTTCGTCTCGATCCCCAGCGTCAGCGGGGTGACGTCGAGCAGCAGCACGTCCTTGACGTCGCCGGCGAGCACGCCCGCCTGGATCGCGGCGCCGACGGCCACGACCTCGTCGGGGTTGACGCCGCGGTGAGGCTCTTTGCCGGTCAGCTCTTTGACCTTCTCCTGGACGGCCGGCGAGCGCGTCATGCCGCCCACGAGCACGATGTGGTCGATCTCCTTGACGCCCTTGTTCTTGGCGTCGTCCATCGCCTGGCGCACCGGCGCGACCACGCGGTCGAGCAGCGCCGAGGTGAGCTCGGACAGCTTCGCCCGTGTCAGACGCGTGTCGAGGTGCTTCGGCCCGGACGCGTCGGCTGTGATGAACGGGAGGTTGATCTGCGTCTCCTGCGTCGTCGAGAGCTCGATCTTTGCCTTCTCCGCGGCCTCGTAGAGGCGCTGCAGCGCCATCGGGTCGGCGCTGAGATCGATCGCTTGGGACTTCTTGAACTCGGCGACGAGCCAGTCGACGATCGCCTTGTCGAAGTTGTCGCCGCCGAGGTGGTTGTCACCGGCCGTCGACTTGACCTCGAACACGCCGTCGCCGATCTCGAGCACCGACACGTCGAACGTGCCGCCGCCGAGGTCGAATACGAGGATCGTCTGGTCTGACTCCTTGTCGAGTCCGTAGGCGAGCGAGGCCGCGGTTGGCTCGTTGATGATGCGCTTGACGTCGAGCCCGGCGATCTTGCCAGCGTCCTTCGTCGCCTGGCGCTGGTCGTCGTTGAAGTATGCGGGGACGGTGATCACCGCGGAGTCGACCGTCTCGCCGAGGTAGGCCTCGGCGTCGGCCTTCAGCTTCTGCAGGATCATCGCTGAGATCTCAGGTGGAGAGTGTTGCTCGCCACCGGCCTCCACGCGCGCGTCGCCGTTGGGTCCGGCGACGACCTTGTAGGGGACGATCGCCTCCTCCTCGCGGACCTCGGCCTCCTTGCGGCCCATGAAGCGCTTGATCGAGAAGACCGTGTTCTGCGGGTTGGTTACCGCCTGACGCTTGGCGACGGTGCCTACGAGCCGCTCGCCCGAAGCCGTGAACGCTACGACCGACGGGGTCGTGCGCCCGCCCTCGGCGTTCTCGATGACGGTGGGTTCGCCGCCCTCGAGCACGGCCATGCACGAGTTCGTCGTGCCGAGATCGATACCGATTGTCTTGGCCATGTGCTTGTGCTCCTTCGGAATAGGCTATAAATCTGAGTGTTAGTGTGGCAGATTTTCTAATGGATGTCAAGCTCGCCCCCCGGAGCTAGGTCATACGACCCTTCCGGAGTTGGGTCATACGACCCTTCACTTTCTGTGAACTCACGTGGATTGCCGGCTTGGACACATGCGTGCTAGGGCGCATTCGTCGCAGGCGGGGAAACGCGCATGGCAGGTTCGCCGGCCGTGGCGCAGCAGGTTGACGTGCAGCTCCAGCTCCTGGCCGGGCGGGGTCAGCGCGAGCATCTGGTCGTGCAGTTCCGCAAACGGGGCGCCCGCGCGTAGCAGGCCCAGACGGGTCCCCACGCGCGAGACATGCGTGTCGACCGGCACGTCGCGCAGGCCATACGCAAACAGCAGCACGCACGCCGCGGTCTTGCGCCCGACGCCGGGAAGTGCCGTCAAGTAGTCGCGGGCTTCGTCGATCCGAACACGGGGCAGCCAGTCGAGTGAGAGTTCGTGAGGGGACCGATCGGGGGCACGGGGGGCGCACAGCCCGCGGGGCTGGGTTAGTCCGGGGACTGGGTCCCGGAGGACTGGGTCAGGCCGGAGTCTGGGCCCCAGATGGCTGGGCCCCGGATGGCTGGGTCGGCCCGGAGGACTGGGTCCCGGATGGCTGGGTCGGCCAACGGGGGTCGGCGGAGGAGATCGCGCGCAGGATCACCTGGATGCGAGCCGACTTGACCTTCGAGATCCCGCCCGGTCGGATCGCCTCCTCGACCTTTCCCACCGGCGCGTCGCGCACTGCCTCCCAAGTCGGGAAACGCTCCCGCAGGCGCAGGTACGCCACGTCGCGGTTGCGGTCGTTCGTGCTCTGCGACAGCACCGTCAGCACCAGCTCGGCGATCGGATGTCCATGCGGCTTCATCAGCGGTATCCCGTACACCGCGCGCAAGCGGTCGCGGATCCTGCGCACCCGCGCGCGCGACGGTGGAGTCCAGGCGGAGGCATACGTCTTTGCGGGACGGCGGGCGGCGCGGCGGGCGGCGCGGCGGGAGGTGATCGGTGGCACAGGCCAACGGTAGTCGGATGCAAGCCGCCGACGATGGCTCCCGTGACGATGGCTCCCGCGACGACGGCCCCGATATCCTCGCCGAGTGCCCGAGGTGAGCGACCACACCAGCGAGATCGACGGGTTGCCTGTCTTCTGGCGCGCCGCGCCTTCGCCCGGCAACGGCGATGCCGTGCCGACGCTGTACCTGCACGGCGTGCCAACCAACTCTGACGAATGGCTGCCCTTCCTCGCCCGCACCGGCGGCCTTGCGCCCGACCTCCCCGGCTTTGGCCGCTCGGGCAAGCCCGGCTCGCTGCACTACACGATCGCCGAGTACGACGACTTTCTCGAGCGGTTCTTAAAGGAGGTCGGCGTCGAGCGCGTGAGTCTCGTCATGAGCGACTGGGGCGCCGTCGGGCTTGCCTTCGCCCAGCGCCGGCGCGAGCTGATCGAGCGCCTCGTCGTCATCAACGCGGTGCCGTTCCTGCCCGGCTACCGCTGGCACCGCACCGCGCGCGCGTGGCGCACCCCGCTGCTCGGCGAGCTGGCAATGGGCTGCACCGGCCGCTTCACCCTGCGCCTCTCCTCCAAGGAGTCCAACGCGACGCCGGGACCGATGCCCGAGGCGTGGCTCGACAGCGTGCTTGACCACTTCGACCAGGGAACCCAGCGCGCGATCCTGCGCCTCTACCGCAGCTCACCGCCCGACGTGCTGGCGGCGGCCGGCTCGCGGCTGGCGCGCCTGCGGATGCCCGCGCTCGTCGTGTGGGGCATGCGCGACCCCTACATCCCCGGCCGCTTCGCTCGCGCCTACGCTGAGGCCCTGCCCAACGCCGAGCTGCTCGAGCTCCCCGACGCCGGTCACTGGCCGTGGCTCGACCGCCCGGACGTGATCGAGCGGGTGGCCGAGTTCCTGACCGCCTCGTGAGGAAGCCCTGGGCGATCGCGCTCGCGGTGGCCGTGCCGCTCGCGGTCACCTACCTGATCGTCGGGCCCCCCAGCGGGGACCTGGCGACCGCGACCTACCGCGGCGACCTGTTCGCCCGGGTGGGGCTCACGCTGTGGGACAACGGCTGGTATGGCGGGCACTACCTCCCGGGCTACTCGCTGCTCGCGCCCGCGCTGGGGGCGCTGGTCGGGGAGCGGCTGCTGCTCGCGCTGTGTGTGCTCGCCGCGTCCGGACTGTTCGGGCTGTTCGCAGAGCGCCCGTTCCCGCCCGCCAGTGCCCGCGTCGCCGCCGCGGTGTTCGCGCTCGGCGCCTGCGTCGGGCTGCTCTCCGGCCGGGTCGCCTACGACCTCGGACTCCTCGTCGGCCTGCTCGCGCTGCTCGCGCTGGTGCGCGGGTGGACGGCGCCCGCGCTGGGGCTAGCCGTGCTCACGAGCCTCTCAAGCCCTGTGGCCGGAGCCTTCCTCGCGCTCGCCGGGCTCGCTGACGCGCTGGCCGGCAGCGACCGATCTGAGATCGGTCGCCAAGCACACGCGGATGGGCAACCTCAGTCAGGCCGGTGGCCGCAGTGGCGGGACTCGTGCTCGCCGCGGCGGCGCTCGCCCCGATTCTCGTGCTCGCACTCGTCTTCCCCGAAGGCGGCTGGGAGCCGTTCGCCCCGTCGCTGTTCTGGCCTGGGTTGGCTGGAGTCTTTCTGATCGCGCTCCTGCTCCCGCCGGGCGCGGTCGCGGCTGGCGCGCTGCGGCCGCGCGCTGCGCAGGCGCTCGCCTGGGGTGCTTGGCTATACACGCTCGCCCTAGCCGGCGCCTACGCCCTGCACACCCCCGTGGGGGGCAACGCCGCGCGCCTGGGGGCCCTGCTGGCAGCGCCGCTAGTGGCAGGCGTGCTGTGGGAGCGCCGGCGGTTGGCGCTGGCGCTGCTCGCGCCTGCGCTGCTGTACTGGCAGCTCGAGACGCCGATCAACGACGTGGTCGCGCTCGCCGGGGACCCATCGGTCAACGCCTCCTACTACGCTCCCCTGCGCGCCGAGCTGCAGCGCCTGGCGCGCGAGGCGCCGCTGCGCGTCGAGGTCCCGCTCACCGGGGCGCACTGGGAGTCTGTGTACCTCCCCGAGCAGGGCCCGATCCTGCTGGCGCGCGGCTGGGAGCGCCAGCTCGACACGCGCTACGCCGCACTGTTCTACCACCCCACGCTCACCCCCTACGCCTACCGGGCATGGCTCAAGGACAACGCGGTCGCCTACGTGGCGCTGCCCGACGTGCGCCTGGACTTCGCCGGCGAACAGGAGGGACGACTGATCGC